>CP121335.1:820000-3450511 GCA_043513715.1 Rhizobiaceae bacterium | reverse complement strand
CGCCGCTGCTGCGGTCGGGAGCCCTTCATCGACACGGGTAGCGATACCGCCGAGATAGCGTGTTTGTTCGGGCGGTTTGCTGTAGTCGTCGCTATGCCCCTGCAAGAGATAAATCCTCGCACCGCGCGTGGTGAACACCGCGCAAAAAAGCGGCGCTTGCTAATCCAATCCCAACCAATCCTTCACTTCCTGACTGGAGAGGCGGTGACAGCTCAGTAGTACTGGTCTCTGAATATCGAGTGCGATGCTTACAGACAGGCTAGCCACAGCCACTTGAGGCGACCTTTTTTACGGCACCCGCCTGATGCTCAGAATGGGATGTCGTCGTCAAGATTTGGCATCGAAGATTTTGGTGCGCGTTTAAGATAAGGGTGGGTCTCATAGGCAAGCTCTTCGATATTGCGCGCAAACCAGTGCTCAAGAAGAGCGTGGAGCTGGTTTTTGAACCAACGCTTTTCGTGGCCGATTCCAAATCGGCCTTGGACACGATAGCGCGGGGCCCATTCGCCGCGCTTGTAGTGGCTTTCTCGATGGCTGAGCCACGTAGCAAGTGACACCCAAGCGCGCGGCACCTCAATCACAAGCCTGACTTTATCGTCAGGCTCTGCCTCTTTCTTGCTCGTTTCGGTCAGTTCCAGAACCAATTCGCGGACGGCACGGCGGAACTGGACTTCTGAAAGATCAATGACCGCTGCGCTGTCCTGTTGATGTCTATCGTCCTGCATTGGTCTGCCTTCCTCTTGCCTTGGGGCCCGTTTGTTAAGCTGCGCGTTTTGAGCGGCCCGCATTTTTGCCTTTGCCTTTGCCCTGAACATTGACGGTCATGCCGTGCGCCTTTGCGATTGCTTTAATCTGAGCGAGAGCTTCTTTGCGCCGCTCGGTTTCGCGTGCAGCAAGAATAGCGCGCGCATCGTCAACAAGAGCGATGAGCGCTGCATCATTGAAGGCAGACAGATCAGGCCCGTTCGGTGTTTCGCTGTCCTGTTTGCTCTCACTCGTCATCGTCATTCACTCCAGCATCGTGAGTCGTCTCAGCTTCAAGCATCGCGCGTTCGCGGGCCTGGAGCAGGGCTCGTGTCATCAGCAGCGACAGAAAGCTGTCTGCGCATGGCACGTCGTTCGCCTGGGTGAGCTCTCGGATCAGCGGGATAAACGCTTCATCGATAGCCACCGGTATCGTGTAGGTTTTCATCGGACAGGTCCTTTGTTCGAATGTGTCATTGATCTCGTTTTAGAAGATCAGGCTTTGCGCGTGATGGTCACAAACTGGACAGCCCGGCTACGCCCATCCTTTTTGCTTGCGGATGAAGTCAGCTGCGTTGTTCACGCGCTGCGCTGCCTTCACGCAGCCGCCAAGATCAGGGTGAGCCTTGCGGATGGCCTTACGGTAGGCCGCCCGAAAACTCTGCTCATTGTGGGACGTTGGCAGTCCAAGAACGTGGCAGGCGCGCTCAAGCGGACTATTGCCGCCCGCCGCCTTCGCCTGTGCCTCGCGTTTCAGACGTTCCCGCTCTTTGGCCTTGTATTTCTCTTCCAGGAACACGAAGAACGCATCGGCCCGTTCGCTGCGCTCCTTGTTGAGACGCTCCTCACGACGCTCGATCAGGACTCCGATGCCGTCTAACAAAAACCGGCTTAAAAAACCGAGGGCGAGCAATGCCAAAACCACCGCATAAAGCTGGAACAGGGCTCCAAACAGTTCAGCCATCTCGCCCTCCTCAAAGCAGCCCGGACGCGAGCAGGATCAAAGTGGCCCAGGTGCCCAGGAAAATGGAAAGGTACAGAGTTGCCATGGTCCAGTGCGGCGCGAGGACGAACGCTAGCGCCATGCGAATGGTCTGCACGAACCGATCAAAAGATCGCTCATCGATACGGACCGGGCGGCCAAAGAACGGATTGACCCCGAGCCGTCCTTTATATTCAGGGCGCTGCCAATAAGGAGTCTTGTTGATCAGAAGCGGCGGGAAATTGTTGTAAAAAACGATCTGCTTTCCGGTTGGCAACTGAAGCAACTCATCATTGGTCATGAGCGGACGCTGGGCATGCGAAAACGAAACGCTGTCTTTGTTGCCGCGCGTCACAACACCAATCGTGGCCGTGCCGAGCATGTCGCGGACAATCTGCGCCGTTGTCAGGTCAGCAACGCCCAGGAACTGCTTGATTGAACAGTTCGCGAAAAAGACGCTCCAGCTCTCGCGGTAGATGGCTTTAAGTTGCGCGACGTCCTGGAAGATGGGCCAAAAGTGCGCGCGGTATTTGCGCATCGTGACCAGCCACTCTTCCAAAGGCCCAACCCGGCCAAGGGACGCGGCTTCGTCGAGAATGAACAAAGGGCTGGCATCCGCAGTCGGCCCGCGCCGCAGCGTGAGAATCGCGCAGCTTAAGGCCAGCCGGGTGATCGCCGCATGGCTTTGCAAGTATTCAATAGGCAGGACGACCGCGAGCGCTGAGCCGTTATGCTCGGTGCGCCGCCCTTTAAGAGAGCCGAAATCGACATCATTGCTGCGCAAGGCATCCCGCATCACCGGATCATCAATCCAGGAGAGCATTTCTTGCGCCGTGGACATTATGCCTGAGAACTCTTCAGGAGCCTGATGTTCGCGGCGTTCGAGCTTATTGGCTTCACGCTTGACCAGCCCGTCCGCGGCGTCGTTCGCCTTCATCGCTCCAATCAGCGCGCTCCATTCTTTGGCGTTGGCATTGATGTAGTCCGACAGGGTTCCAAGATGCCTCTTCTCTGGTGGTTCGCTTGTGACGATGTGTACCGTTAGGCCGCGCAGCATGCTTACGGTTGAGTCGAGGAAAAACTTGCTGCTTCCCCCTTCTTTTCCTGATCGCGTCACCAGCATTTCCGCCAGCAGTTTGGCATCAGCGGCTAGTTCGCGGTCTTCGGCGCGCAGCAGCATAAGCGGGTTAAAGCCGTGTGTGGGAAGCTGGTAGGGCGCATCCGTGAACAGCCCAAAAGGATTGATCACCTGAATATGGATTCCCCGCTCGCGCCAATCATCAATCACGACTGCCGTGTTTTCCCCGCCGGGATCGACGAGAAACACAAAGTCCTGGTTCAGCAGATTGGGAATGATTGCGCTGGTGCCCTTACCGCTCCCGGTCGGGCCGAACGTGATGATGTGGCGATAGGACAACCAGACAGCGCACAGCTCGGCCCAGTCGCCAAGAAGAAAGCCGCCCTTCTTGAACAGGTTCTTGCCGTAGGCTTCCCAGAAGGTCAGCCAGCGCGCCGCGCCATAGGTTGTGAGATGAGTCTGTTGGAAGCGCCACTTCCAGATACTATATCCGATGATGCCGAAAACAATCACGGCGAACAAAGTGATGGTGGCTTGAGTTTCGGGCGACATTGCGCACTCCTGAACACGAGTTTTTTACGTGCAGGAAATGTGTTCAAACCGGCGCGATTGTTGAAGGACACAAACTGGACAGCGGCAGGCAGGTGGCATGAACCAGAACAATCAGACAGACGAGATCGATATCCCGCTCTATGCTGACTACGATGTCGATCGGATCGCCTGGGCCCTGCAAACAATCCGCAACGTCTATGGCGTCGGCGCGCCGACGCTGACCGAGAGTGTCAATGACTTTGCGACCGCGCAGAATCTTCTCAGCAACCGCGAAGCCCTCAACCAAAAGAACATTCAGCGCGCGTTCAAAGCGCAGCGCCAGATCGACAGCACCACTAGAATTCTGGATCGTTATGTTGCGGCTGCGCGTCCGCTTAGCCGCCATGCAAGGCTCGGTGAAGCGCTGGCTGAGTATTGGGCCCCAGAACGCCTCAAAAGCGATGACGGTTTGTTCAAAGGGCCCGCCAGTTTTTTCACGCGCGAGTTTGTCGGGGCCTACACTTGCTTTCACAAAAGATGGCTATCGCCCGAAGAGTCTGAAGCCTCATACGCCGATGAAGACTTCTTTATGAATGAGCAGGGAGAGCTACGCGTTGGCGGAAGCGAAGAGCCTCAAAACGGCTATCGCGAAGTGGCCTTTCCAGTCGCTGGCATCCATTTCAGACCAACCGCCAGCTATGGCAGCATCGAGATGACAGAAACCGTGTCTCCTTATCTCGATTACGAGAACAGCCCTGGCTACAGCCCTGAGCCGATGGTTTGGGACGGCACGCTTGCAGCAACGGACAAAAATGGCCGCTATGTTGGCATCGTATCCGCTGACGGCGGACGAACGACACTCTACCGTTTGCAGCGCGGTGCCATTGATGAGCACTCCGGCTACCCCGAATATTCAGGTATCGCCGTCGGTCATAGCCGGGTTGCCCACGTGCGGCTGATTCCAAACGCAGGGCAGCAGCCCCTTGGTGATTACTTTCCCGATGAGCTCCTGAGCGAAGGGAAAAAGGAATGGCTGCATTTTGGCGCGGGCTCGTCAGGCACGGCGCAAGACGACTAAGAACGCGGTGCGGATGGCACCATGGTTGTATGTGCCGCTTCGCTATCGCTCTTCGGCATTTGGCTCGAGCATGATTTCAACAAAGCGTTCGATGAATTCATCCGTTGTCATTGTGCCCGCCAGCTCACCTGCCATGCCTTTGGGATCATCAGCCATCGCCCGCGCTCTATCATAAGCGCTCCGTGACAGCGTGATCGTCACTGAGACCGTATCGCTGCCGTGATCCATCTTTTTCTGTTCCCTGTCTAACATCGCTTCCTCTGAAGGTTGGGGCCGCCCGCAAGGCCAGACGTTACCGAAATGCTGGCAGACTGCGCGGCCCTCTGGCCGCAATTTACTTTTTCGGCTCCCCCCTCGCGCGAAACGCGCTCCGGTTCCCCCCAAAAAAGCATTGCGTCCGGCCCGTCGCGTCCGCAGGTCGCATCGGCATCGGCTGGCATGGGGCTGGCCACAAACAAAACGAGGAGAACGATTATGTTCAAAACTAACACGAAAACCACATCTAACGACCGCCCAAAATCACGTCCCAATTTCAGGGTCTGGCTGGTCCAGGACACGACTGAAGGAGAAAGCCGCTGGACCGAACTGGCAGGGTTATGGCCCACCAATTCCGGCAAAGGTTTCAAAGGCGGTCTACGCACGCCAGTCTCCGCCACCACCGGACGCATCATTGTGCTTCCAGCAAGTTTCAAACCCAAACAAACAGGAGCGTTTAATGAAGCCGCAAGCTAGTACCGCCCTATGCCAGCAAACCGAACAGGGCCGCGCACCAAGCGCGGCTCCACCGGGCGAGGAGAAAGTCGAAACGCCATCCGGTCAGCGATACGAGAGGTTTCGTATCGATTGGGGAGGCATCAACATCACCGTGCGCTACGTCCGCAAGTGGTTGCACATGGATATCGCCCATATGGAATTCATCAGCGATGGCCGTGTCCCGATGCCCGTTTCGATGAGCGGCTACCGCTCTCACTTCGTACCGGACAGCCTGATCCAGAGTGAGGGCGGACCCCGCACCTATGCGCTGCACCTGATGGATGTCGAAGCAGACTTTTGCGGCTGGTACGACAACCCCTGTGCCGCAGCCCAGCTCTCTTTGTTCTGAGTAACCGCACCCTGCACGCCCTTTCAGCGCCCGCTGGAAGGGCGTTCATTTTGTCGCGGCCTTATCGCTCCGGCAAAATTCGCATTGTTATCGATGATCGTGAGATACTGATCAGATGACAGTGCTTCACGACAGGCCCCGTTCCCTGCGCGATCCGCATGTGCGCCATCATCGCCTTTCTTTATTGGCGGCACCGCATATGGCACCGCTCGTGCGCTACGCTGACACATTGCGCGCCATGGATCGCGGGACGGTTCCGCACTTTGATCCGCTCGATGGTGGCATCAAGGCGCGTATTTTGTTCTTGCTGGAAAAACCCGGCCCCATGACCGATGAGGTTGGTCGCGGCAAGCGATCCGGTTCCGGTTTCATCAGCCGTAACAATGATGATCAGACCGCTGAAGCAACCTTCCACTTCATGAACGAGGCAGGGCTACCCCGGAGCGACACCGTGCTCTGGAATGTAATCCCATGGTGGAACGGCACGCGGGCCATCACGCCCACCGAACTGCAAGACGGCGTTTCCTGCGTGCACGATCTGATCGCACTGCTGCCGCACCTCACCGCCGTTGTTCTGGTCGGAAAGAAAGCCGCCCGCGCGGAACGTTTTCTGCACGATACCAAGCTAAACGTTTTCGCATCCGATCATCCGTCACCGCTGGTACGCGCGCGCTATCCCGAACGCTGGCAGGCCATCCCCCGCGTATGGGCACGTGTCAGGCAGACTCTCGACGGATAGATCGCATCTTATAACGCCGGTTTTTGGCGCGCGCTGTCCAGTATTTGACCAGTGATGCTAGTCTCATGTAAAACAATAGAAATTCCCGCTCCATGGCAGTCACTGCGGGATTACCATCAGTGGTTAACAAACCCTTAAGCTTGTACTGCTACAATTAAAAAATACATCGGTATCGTCGGATGCAAGATGTGCGCGGGGTCCCCGCGCTATCTTGGGAAGGGGGCTCAAATGCCGCCCCCGTTCCATCCCCGGCTGACCGGCTGATCGCTCGAATCCAGCGAACTCTCAGCCGTCCGTGCAGCGCTTGATTGGCGATGCACGGAAAAGCCGCGCGCGTTGGCGTCGGTCTCACCGGTGAACGGTTCGTGACGACAGCAGCGGCTTACGGGGAGATTGCGCTCTCCCCGCACCATTCGTGGTGCCCCCAGCGCCCAGAGCAAGGGAGAACCGCCTCTCCCTTCTGGACCGAACCCATGCGCCAGTGTTTCGGCACCGGCCTCGACCAAAGAGCCTTCGCGCCTTTGGAAACCTGACCAGGGCCGGGAGACCTGCCTCTCCCGTCTGGACCGACCCATGCACCAGCGATTTCGCCGCTGGACCGCGACCGGAGAACGGCTCCGGTACCGATGACTGAAAATACGATAAGGGGCGCGCTCCTTATCGAGAATTGATGAGGGAGACATGCCCGGTAGCGGCACAGAAAACCGGCAGCGCCAGATCGTCCTGAAGGCGCGCTTTACAGAAGACGAAGCGGCGCTCATCCGCGCGCAAGCGGATCGGGCCGGTGTCTCTGTTGCCTCTGTCATTCGCTATGCCGTGCTGAACCAGAAACCACTGCGTGCTTCGCGCTCCCCAACCGTTGATCACGAGCAGCTGGCACGGCTCATCATGGGCCTTGGCGTGCTCGCAACCAACATTCGCGATGCCGCTGACAAACGCGGTGCCAAGGACATTGATGACGCGCTCGAAGCGGGCATGCGGGATCTGGCAGAGCTGCGCTGGATTGCCCTTGAGGCCATGGGGCTGGAGCCATGATCCTTAAAGGTGCACAGCGCGGCCATGCCAGCGATCTGGCAACGCATCTCTGCAACGAATTCGAAAACGAACATATCGAAATCGCCGAACTGCGCGGGACAGTTGCGGGTGATCTGCACGGTGCTTTCACAGAGATTGAGGCAACAGCGCGCGGCACCAAAGCGACCCAGCCCTTCTTTTCTCTTGCGCTTAATCCAAGTGCGCCACTGACGCGCGATCAATACGCGCAGGCCATTGACCAGATCGAAGCCAAGCTCGGTCTAAACGGTCAGCCGCGTGCGATCATCTTTCATGAAAAGATCGGTGCTGATGGCATGGCCCGCGAGCACGCCCACATCGTCTGGTCACGCATCAAGACCGGCGAAATGCGCGCCATTCCCATGAGCCATTTCAAGACGAAGTTGTGTGACGTTGCCTGTCAGCTTGCCCGTGAATTCGGGCACGAACTTCCTGATGGTCTGAAAGCCTGGGAAGCCCGCCAGAAGCGCGAGAAAGACAAGCTTGATCTCAGCTACCACGAGGCCAGTCACGAACGGCAAACCGGCAAGACCGCAGAAGACCGCCGCTCAGAAATCACAGCCTGCTATGAAAGTGCTGACAATGCTGCCGCGCTGCGGGCCGCCCTCGAGGATAAAGGCTATGTCCTCGCGCAAGGGGACCGGCGCGCCTACGTGCTCGTCGATGAAACCGGCACCGTTCTCTCGCTTGCCCGCTATGTGAAAGGGGCCAGGACCAAAGACATTAATCGCAGGCTCGAAGCGCTGCCACCGCAGGCCCTGCCAACAGTCGAACAAGCCAAGGCCACCGTAACACGTCGCAATCAAGCACGTGACGAGCGCAAGCGTGAGCAGGAAGGACAGCAGGAGAAGCACGAACAAGGTGACCAGCAAAGTCAGGACGATGCGTTCAAGCGCTATGAGCAGGCGCAGCGCGCGAAGCTCAAAGCCTTGCATGATCGCCGCCGTGCTGCGCTTGCCGAGACGGACCTTGCGCTGCGTAATCGGCAGGCAGACGAACGGCTTCTCATCGCTGCCGCGCATACCGAGCAGCAGACACGCAAAGGCTTTCGGGTGCGTGCCGTTATCGCTGATCTTATGGACCGCACACCCGGTCTGCGCTCAGTTCTCGGGCCGCTGCAGAAACTGACCGGACTGGACCCGCGCGCGCGGCAAGACCGTGAGCGCAAAGCGCTGACGGATCGCCATAAGCGTGAGCGCGCAGACATCAAGCGCAAAGAACGCGCGCTTGAGAAAATTGAAGCCCGCGAAGAGCGCTCTTTGCGGCGGCGTCTTGAACGCAGGAAGAAGCTGGGTGAAGCAGAAGGGCTGTCCGGCTTGGTGCAGGGGCAGGTCCGGCAAACCGATCCCCGCTTGCTTGACTCAGACGCACTCGCCAGACGCTTTCATGACGCTGCCCATGATCATGATGGGTGCCATGCCGGTGCCGGTGGTGGCGATGCCGATGATGATGGGTATAGCTGGAAGAGCCGCGCCGCCGATTATCGGCGCAAAAAAGGCAAAGGGCGCGGTATTCATCGTCGCCATGATGATGGTGAAGATGACCATCATGGTGGTGATGATGGTCCCGATGGTGATCGCTTCTAAAGCGATCATGCTGATCATCATGGTCAGGCCGATGATCGGCGTGGTCTGAGCAGACCGGCGGGGCGTTTTGGATGTCTAGTGTGGCGTTTTTTGTGGAATAGGCGTTCCGAAAACGTTTGCGGTAAGTATCAAAAAATGATACTTTTTGCAAATGAATTTGGATTCTCCTCAGGCCCATGCCCGTGACTTTATTGAAGCGCTTGCCGCGCGCGGGCAGCATCATTTTACCACCGGTGCCGCCCGTGAAGCGCTCGGTGTTTCCGAAGATGCCGTCAAGCTTGCTCTCAACAGACTACGCAAGCAGGGTCTGATCGCAAGGCCGTCACGCGGCTTCTATGTTATCATTCCGCCGGAGTACAAAACCCTCGGCTGTCTGCCCGCCGATCAATTCGTGCCAGCGCTCATGGCCCATGTCGGGCAGCGCTATTACGCAGGCCTTCTCTCTGCCGCTCAATATTACGGTGCGGCCCACCATCGCCCGCAGCAATATCAGGTCATGGTCGAAAAACCACGCCGTGCCATCAAATGCGGTCGCGTGCAGGTTGGTTTTCATGTGCGCAAACAGCTCGCCGATATACCCGTGCGATCGTTCAACACCCCGCGCGGCACCGTCAAAGTCTCAACGCCGGAAGCCACGGCCTTTGATCTGGTCGGCTACGTCAAACAATCCGGTGGCTTTGATCAGATCACCACCGTGCTTGCCGAGCTCGCAGAAGAGATTGATCCGGACGCCTTGCGCGCGCTTGCCCCGCAAATTCCGATCTCATGGGTGCAGCGGCTCGGCTATCTGCTTGAGCTGGCAGAAGCGCCGGATACGGCGGATGCCCTGGCGGACTATGTTGCGGAGAACGCCTCTGACTTTGTGGCCTTGCGTTCCGATGGCCCCGAGACCGGCGCGCGGCATGGGCCGTGGAAACTCCTCATCAATACTACCGTGGAGCCCGAGCTATGATTCCGCGCGATGACATCACTGCCTGGCGATCAGAAGCGCCATGGGTGCAGGACGCGCAAGTCGAGCAGGACCTCGTCATCAGCCGCGCGCTTGTTGATATCTTCTCCCATCCCTTATTGTCCGAGGCGCTGGCCTTTCGGGGCGGGACAGCGCTCTTCAAACTGCATCTCCGGCCGCCCGCGCGTTACTCCGAGGATATCGATCTCGTGCAGGTCAATGCCGAAGCAGCGGGACCGGTGATGGATGCGTTGCATGACGTTCTTGATCCCTGGCTCGGGGCGCCGCGCTACAAACAGACCGAAGGACGCGTGACCTTCACCTATCGCTTCACATCAGAAGACGTGCCGCCACTACCCCTAAAGCTCAAAGTGGAGATCAATTCGCGTGAGCACTTCTCGGTCTACGGTCTCAAAAAAGTACCCTTCGACGTTCAGTCCCGCTGGTTCAGCGGCAGCTGCGACATCCTCACCTATGAACTTGACGAGCTTCTCGGCACCAAGCTGCGCGCGCTCTATCAGCGCAAAAAGGGACGGGACCTGTTCGATATGGACGTGGCGCTCAAGACCGGCAAGCCTGATCCTGCCCGCATCATCGAATGTTTTTCCGCCTACATGGCTGATGGCGGCCACAGCGTCACACGCGCGAACTTCGAGCAGAACCTTCACCTGAAGCAGAGCGATCCAGCCTTCACCGCCGACATTGGTCCGTTGCTTTCAGCAGAAGCTGCGTGGGATCGGGAGCAGGCAGCAGACACGATTATGCGTGAGCTCATAGCGCGGCTGCCGGGCGCGCCATGGTCGGGTCCGGGCGGCGGGTAGGGACGTTGCCGCCTTTATCGTCGCCTTAGCTGCTTGTTGCTCTCAGCCGGAGGTCAAGCGCTGCCAGGACGGCTAGAAGCGTTGTCAGCTTCACATCACCTTTCCCGTTCTCAATGATCGAGATGGTCGCCTGACGTACATTTGCGAGGGCAGCCAAATCGATCTGCGATATCCCTTTGCTCACACGGGTCCGCCGCACAAGGCTCCCGATCTCTGCAAGGCTCGCAACCTCTGATCCAGGGATATCCTCCTGCGTTGAAGCAAGGATTTCCTCGACATTTGTTTGAAACCACTCACGTCCATAAGTCGCAAGCTGTCTGTCGCTCAGCCGCTCATGGATTCGGGCCTCAAGCCATTTTGCATCATCAGTCCAGATGACAAGATCGATGACCGGCTCATGCTGCATAGATGCTTGCTGTGTCTTGATGCGGCGAAAAGGGCACTTCAAGGCGCGCCCGATCTTTATCGGGTAGCGCTCCTCCGATCGCGATCCATCATCAAATGAATAGCAATAGACGGCTTGATCTCCGCTGCCCTGTTCCAGAAGCGCTTCCATACGTCATCATATACGCTTTATCGTATAAATACCATCACGTTGCGCAGCTGTGCAGGGTAGTGCCGAGAAGCTGTCTCCCACGGCAGCCTGCCATGTTGTTTTGAGTGGAGGCCCAGGCCTCATGCTCCAGGAACAATCAGGATCCCACCAGCAAAGCAGCAGCGCGCTGGCTTGCGCCGTTCACCGCCATTGCCCCTTTTTTTTTGGTGAGGGCAATGGACGGCTCCGGCGAAGCAGCTTTGGGATCAATGACGATTCACACTTCAAAAATGTGTATCCATTGGCTACACTATCGCCCATGAAGGATGTGGGATTACGAATAAGAGTGCAAAGGGACCTGCGAGAGCAGTTCCTGGAAGCGTGCCGAGCGGAGGATAAGCCCGCCGCGCAAGTGCTGCGAGAATTCATGCGGGCGTATGTTCAGGACAAAGCATCTGGGCAGAAAAAACAACGAGGCCCTAAAGCAAAACCAGGCGTTATAAGACAACAATGATACCAGATTATCAGACTCTCATGCGGCCAGTTCTCAAATCGTCGGCGGACGGTGAGGTGAGGATCAGTGCCGTCATCGACCAGCTTGCACGCGAGTTTGGTCTCACAGAAGAGGAGCGCGAGGAGTTACTGCCAAGCGGAAAGCAAACACGTTTCGCCAACCGCGTTCATTGGGCCAAGGGCTATCTCAAGCAGGCCGGATTGGTTCGCCCGACACGGCGTGCACACTTCGTGATCACAGATCGCGGTCGCGACATTCTTCAAACCGACGATGCGATCAATGCCGCGTATCTTGAACGTTTCGAAGAGTTTCAGGAATTCAAAAACAGGACACGCGAAAGCGTTAGCGACGAGGTTGCAGTTGAAGCTGACGTTCAAGACGCCGCAACACCCGATGAAGTGCTGCGTGCAGCGCACCGAAAAATAAACGCAGCGCTGTCCGCCGATTTGCTTGATCGCGTTCGCGAGGCTTCACCCGCCTTCTTTGAAAATCTGATCGTAGAGCTGCTTCTGGCTATGGGTTATGGCGGAACATCCGAAGATGCAGGCCGTGCTCTGGGCAAAAGCGGTGATGACGGCATCGATGGGGTTATAGACCAAGACCCGCTTGGCGTTGACCAAATCTATGTCCAGGCTAAGCGCTATGCTGAACGCAACAACATAAGCGCGGGCGATATCCGTGACTTTTACGGCGCGCTTAGCCTGAAAAAGGCACAAAAGGGTATCTTTGTCACAACGTCAGCGTTCACGCCTTCTGCTGTTCAGACAGCGCGTGATCTGGGTTCGCGTATCGTGCTGATTGACAGTGTGCAGCTCGCGAAACTGTTGATTAGATACAATATCGGCTGCCGTGATGAAGAAATCATCCACCTCAAAAAAATCGATGAGGACTTTTTCGATGTGTAGGGGGAACGAGTGAACGCTGTTGAGATCGAAGAAGCCATATCGGCCCTGGCCGAGCATCCGTTCGATCCGGCGGAGTTCCCGTTCGCCTGTCTGGAAGCTTTCGGCAACAAGGCGACTACGATTAAACGCTTGCGTTCAGGCTCGACCAACAAGTCTGACATTGGCGGCGTTGTTAGAGATTATTATGAAGATAATTGATAACACCACTCAACTGTTGGGCGATGATCTTAAAGCGGCAACTGATCGCGGCGCTAAGCTGAAGATCGCCGCGTCGTGTTTTTCAATATACGCCTTCGAAGCGCTAAAGTCTGAGTTGTCAAAGATAGACAGCCTTCAATTTATTTTCACTGAGCCCACCTTTGTGCCGACTGAGGCGACTGATCGTATACGTAAAGAGCGGCGCGAGTTTTTCATCCCAAAGAACCGTCGCGAAACAGGCTTATATGGCACAGAGTTCGAGATCCACCTTCGCAACAAGCTCACTCAACGTGCGGTGGCGCGTGAATGTGCAGATTGGATTCGCAACAAAGCCAGGTTCAAGTCCAACACCACCAAAGCCGCAATGCAGCAGTTTTTGCATGTAGAGAACGCCAATACGGACATTGCCTATATGCCCATAAGTGGCTTCACGGCAGTTGATCTTGGTTACCAGAAGGGCGACGCGGTCTCAAACTTCGTAACGCGGTTTGATGATCCCAAATCTAGCCAGATGTACCTACAGCTGTTCGACCAAATATGGTCCGATCCGCAAAAAGTGCAGGATGTCACGGAAGCGATTTGCAACCACATTGAGTCCGTCTATCAGGAGAATTCACCTGAACGCATCTACTTCTTGATGCTCTACAATATTTTTCAAGATTTTCTCAACGACGTTGACGAAGATGTGCTGCCCAATGACCTCACAGGCTACCAAGATAGCGTCGTTTGGAACAAGTTATTCAACTATCAGCGCGACGCTGCAACCGGCATCATCAACAAGCTAGAAACCTATAACGGCTGTATCTTGGCTGATAGCGTTGGCCTGGGTAAAACTTTCACTGCGCTTGCAGTTATCAAATATTATGAGCTGAGAAATAGGGCGGTTTTGGTACTGTGCCCCAAGAAGCTTGCGGATAACTGGCAGAATTACAACACTAATCTGACTACTAATATCTTCGCTGAGGATCGCCTGAATTACGACGTGCTATGCCACACTGACCTCTCGCGCACTTCAGGCGACTCTTTCGGTATTCCTTTAAACCGGGTAAACTGGGGCAATTACGATCTTGTTGTCATCGACGAGTCTCACAACTTCCGAAACAACGACGTCTACAAAGATCGCGAGACTCGTTACCAAAAGCTAATGAATAAGGTCATCCGCTCTGGTGTGAAGACCAAGGTTCTGATGCTCTCCGCAACCCCGGTGAACAATCGCTTCACCGATCTGCGCAACCAGTTGGCGTTGGCCTATGAAGGTCAGTCGGAGGCGCTGAGCAAGAGCCTGAAGACCCATGTCAGCGTCGAAGAGATATTCCGCCGCGCTCAGAAGACTTTCAATGCCTGGTCCGACCTGCCACCGGAAGAGCGGACGGCAGCGTCGATCCTAAAGTCACTCGATTTCGATTTCTTCGAGCTGCTCGATGCCGTGACCATCGCACGCTCGCGCAAGCATATCGAAACCTTCTACGACACCACGGATATCGGCAAGTTTCCGGAACGTCGCAAGCCATTGTCGTTCCATTGCCAGATTACGACGCGCCCCGATGTGATGGGGTTCAATGACATCTTCTCGCAGCTTTCTGTCCTGAAACTCGCGGTCTATGCGCCAATCAGCTACATCCTGCCCAGTCGCCTTCGGAAGTACGAAGAGATTTATGACACTCAGGTTGAAGGCGGGCGCGGAAAGCTGCGTCAGGCCGACCGGGAACGCAGCCTTCAGGCGCTGATGACCACCAACCTACTCAAGCGGCTGGAAAGCTCGGTTGAGGCGTTCCGTATCACACTGCGTTCGCTTAGCGGCAACATCACCCGTGCGCTGGACGCGATAGTGGAATTCGAGCGCTCGGGCGGGACACAAAGCATCAGCGACTATCTTGCGGATGCAGAGCTTTCCGACGCTGAAGACGACGATCTGGCGGGCCTCGGGGATTTCACGGTCGGCAAGAAGGTTCAAATAAGCCTTGCCGACATCGATCTGCCGTCATGGAAGCATGATCTTGAGGCTGATCTTGTCTTGATCGAGGCTCTGGTCGTATCGATGGAGAAGGTTGAGCCTGCGGACGACGCAAAGCTTCAGAACCTCATGGCGCTGCTCCAGAAGAAGATCAGCGAGCCGCTCAACCCCGGAAACCGCAAGGTCCTGATCTTCACGGCCTTCGCTGACACGGCAAATTATCTCTATGCCAATCTTGCGCCCTTCGCGCAGCAGCTGGGGCTGCATGCCGGGAAGGTGACCGGGTCCGACACTCCGAAAACCACGCTCAAAAAGAGCTACGACTTTCAGGGCGTCCTGACCCTGTTTTCGCCGCGTTCCAAGGAAAAGGCGATTGTCCTGCCCAATGAGCCGGGCGAGCTGGATATCCTGATCGGCACCGACTGTATCTCCGAAGGTCAGAACCTTCAGGACTGCGATTTTCTGGTCAATTACGACATTCACTGGAATCCGGTGCGCATCATTCAGCGCTTCGGTCGGATCGACCGTATCGGCTCACCGAACAGCCAGATCCAGCTGGTGAACTATTGGCCTGACATCTCGCTCGATGAATATATCAACCTGAAGGAGCGGGTCGAAAACCGCATGGTGATCGCCGATGTGACGGCCACCGGTGACGACAATGTCCTGACGGCCAAAAGCAGCGACATCGCCTATCGCAAGGAGCAGCTGAAACGCCTTCAAGATGAGGTCATTGAGTTGGAGGATGTGAAGACCGGCATTTCCATCACCGACCTTGGCCTCAATGATTTCCGCATGGACCTGCTCAACTACGTCAAGGAACATGGGGAGTTGGACGACCTGCCGAACGGCATGCATGCGGTTGTCCCGGCGCAGCCCGAGTTGGGTCTTCAGCCGGGTGCGATCTTCGCTCTGAAAAACATCCATGACAGCGTCAACATCAACCAGCAGAACCGGCTGCACCCGTTTTACCTAGTCTATATCAGCGACGAGGGCGAGATCATTGCCGACCATACGGAGGTCAAGCGTCTGCTCGACCTGATCCGCACCAGTTGCAAGGGCCGGGCGGAGCCGATGCCCGAGGTCTGCAATATCTTCAACGAGCGTACGCGGGACGGTCGGCAGATGGATAGATATTCAGACCTCTTGAGCGGTGCCATTCGCTCTATGATCGATGTGAAGGAAGAAAAGGATGTGGACAGCCTATTTAGCGGTGGACGAACGACTGCGCTGGTTCACTCCATTGCTGGGCTCGACGACTTTGAACTTATTGCCTTCGTGGTGGTTGAAGGGGGTGCGTAATGACAGCCTTTTTCGATTACCCCAAGAGCGCCGCTTTTGGCCGTGTCGTGCCCAAGACCAAGATTTACGAGCACGGGGGCGCCAACACCGCACTGAAGGACTTGTTCGTGCGGGACGTCGATCAGCTTGTCTGGCACTTCAAGCTAGCGCCCGAGACGATCAACCTGAGCGCCACGGCATCAGTACCGGAAATTCAGGTATTCAGCGTCTCACTCAAAACCGGGAAACTGGACGAAGCTGTCCTTCGCGCCATCGACAAGGCCATTCCGTATCCCCTGATGTTCGAGCTGACCTGGCGCGGCAAACGCAAGGCCATGGCGGCCTTCAAGAGGCCGAGCGAGGCGGATAGCACCAAATGGGTGATCAGCGAGTATTTCGCCACTGATTGGGTGTCCGAGGAAACGGCGCGCGCACCGTTGCCAGTCGCTCTTAATCTAGGCGCGCTCTACGAACGAATGTTGACCGCGCTCCTGCCCGCCGAGCCAGGAGATGCCATTCAGGACGGCGAAGACATTCAGACAAGGGTGGAACGGCTTGAGGCTATCCGCGCCAAGGCGCGCGAGGTCGAACGGATCAAGGCGCGGCTCGCCCACGAGAAACAATACAACAAGCGCGTGGCGATCAATGCAGAGCTGCGCATGGCCAATCAGGAATTGGCCGAACTGAAATCAACCGATGCTGTGCGGGCGAACGCCCTGTCGGCCGCAACGAACAAATAGGGACGAACGACCATGGATAAACTCAAACTGCACAGCCCGGACCTGTCACAGGACAACATTTCCAAAATCCGGGACTTGTTCCCCGGTTGCGTGACTGAAGCGACTGACGAGAACGGGAAGGTGCGGTTGGCGGTCGATTTTGACCAGCTGCGGCAAGAGCTGTCGGATTGCATCGTCGAAGGTGGGCAGGAACGGTATCGGCTGGATTGGCCGGGAAAACGGGAGGCGCTGGCGCTGGCGAACGCCCCCATTGCCAAAACACTTCGCCCCGCGCGGGATGAAAGCGTCGATTTTGACACTACCCAGAACCTGTTTATCGAAGGCGACAACCTTGAGGCGCTTAAACTCCTGCAAAAGAGCTATCTGGGCAGGGTCAAGATGATCTACATCGATCCTCCCTATAATACCGGGAATGACTTTGTTTACGACGATGATTTTGCGGAGAGCTCAGCGGAATTTTTTGAGCGATCGAACCAGAAAGATGATGAAGGCAATCGGCTTGTCGCCAACTCCACAAGCAATGGACGTTTCCATTCCGATTGGTTGAGCATGATGCATGCACGACTTCATCTTGCCCGAAATCTAATGCGGAACGATGGCGCGATATTTATCAGCATCGACGACAATGAACAGGCAAACCTCAAACGCATGTGCGATGAGATATTCGGCAGCGAGAACTTCGTGAATACTGTCATCTGGGAGAAGCGCTACAGCCCTCAAAATGCAGTAAAGTGGTTTTCAGAGTCTCATGATTTCGTTCTCGTCTACGCAAAAGAAAAGATGAATTGGTATCCGAAGCTATTAGAGCGAACGGATGCAATGAATGCCCGCTATCGAAATCTCGACAATGACCCACGTGGTGTATGGAAACCTGCGGACGCCACAGCTCAAGCGGGGCATGGAACAAAGAGCCAGTTCTATGAGCTTACAGCACCCAATGGGAAAACGCACTCCCTGCCAAACGGCCGATGCTGGGTTTATACCGAGGAAGTCTTTCAAAAAATGGTTGCTGATAACCGAATTTGGTTCGGTGCAGATGGAAACAATGTACCCGCTATCAAGCGCTTCCTCTCCGAGGTCAAGCAAGGCACGGCATGCCAAACCATTTGGAAATACGATGAGGTAGGACACAATCAGGAAGGAAAAAAGGAGATTAACAAGCTCTTCCCTGAAGCCTCAGTCTTCGACACCCCAAAACCGGTTCGGTTACTGAAACGCGCCCTACATCTAGCGACCGATGAAGAATCGATAGTACTCGACTTTTTTTCTGGGTCTGCGACGACCGCCCATGCCGCAATGCAGCTCAATGCAGATGATGGCGGAAATAGAACTGTCATTTCTGTCCAGATACCTGAGCCAACTGCCGATGGCTCAGTGGCTCAAAAGGCTGGTTATCCCAACATTGCCGAAATCTCCAAGGAACGCATCCGTCGCGCTGGCGGGAAAATCCTTGCAGGCGAATGCCATCCTGACTGGAACAAGGATGTCGGTTTCCGCGTCCTGAAGATCGACACATCCAATATGCAGGACGTTTACTATAGGCCGGATCAGGTCGAGCAGAAGGGTCTGCTGGATGCCGTCGACAACATCAAGCCAGACCGCACGCCCGAGGACTTGCTGTTTCAGGTCATGGTCGATTGGGGCACCGACCTTGCCGCGCACATCAGCCGAGAGACTGTGCAAGGCAAAACCGTCTTCTTCGTCAATAAGTCGGAATATGCGGGGCCGGACCTGATTGCCTGTTTCGACACCGGCGTCACCGAAGACCTGGTCAAAGAGCTTGCAAAGCACGAGCCGGTCAAGGCCGTGTTCCGCGATAACGGCTTTGTCTCCGATGCGGTGAAGATCAATGTCGAGCAGATTTTCCGCCAGCTGTCGCCGACCACCGACGTTAAATCGATCTGAGGAGGCGGTAGCACATGAAACTGAAATTTAAGGTCCAGCCCTATCAGACCAACGCCGTCGAATCCGTCGTGGATTGCTTTGCCGGTCAGCCGAACGTGGCGGGCATCACCTACCGGATCGACCCCGGCGTCAAGGCGCAGATGAGCAGTTTTGAAGAAGGGTTCAAGAACGCCGATATCGCGCTACCCGACCTTCAGGTGCTGGCCAACATCAAGGACGTTCAGCGCCGTCAGAACCTGCCGCTGTCGGACGCTCTGGTTTCGAGCGCCGGGTGCAAGTTCAACCTCGATACAGAGATGGAGACCGGCACTGGCAAGACCTATTGCTACATCAAGACCATGTTCGAGATGAACAAGCAGTATGGCTGGTCGAAGTTCATCGTTATGGTCCCCAGCATCGCCATCCGCGAGGGGGTCTATAAGTCCCTACAGATCACTGCCGACCACTTCGCCGAAACCTATGGCAAGAAGGCACGGTTCTTCATCTACAACTCCAAGCGCCTGCACGAGTTGGAGAGCTTTTCGTCGGACGCTGGCATCAACGTTATGGTGATCAACATCCAAGCGTTTGCCTCTCGCGGAGCGGACAATCGCCGCATCTATGATGAGCTGGACGATTTTCAGTCCCGCCGCCCCATCGACGTGATCGCCAGCAACCGTCCGATCCTCATTTTGGACGAGCCGCAGAAGATGGAGGGCAAGGCCACCATGGAGGCCCTGCCAAAATTCAAGCCTTTGATGATCTTGCGCTATTCGGCCACCCACAAGACCCAGCACAACCGCATCCACCGCCTGGATGCATTGGACGCCTATAACCAGAAGCTGGTGAAGAAAATTGCCGTGCGCGGCATCCATACGCGCGGCCTGGCCGGGACGAACGCCTATCTCTATCTCGAAGGCATCGACATCTCGAAGAAAGCGCCCGTAGCGCGTATCGAGCTGGAGGTGAAGCTGAAGTCCGGCGAGATCAAGCGCCAGCTTCGCAGGCTGGAGTTTCGCGATGACCTTTTCGTGGAATCCGGCCAGCTGGAACAGTACCGTGACGGATTCACCATTTCGCAGATCGACTACAACCACGATACCGTCGAATTCACCAACGGCATTGTGCTGAAGGCGGGCGAAGCGACCGGCGATGTGTCTGAACGGGATATCCGGCGCATCCAGATACGTGAGACGATCAAGGCGCATCTGGACAAGGAAAAGCAGCTCTTCGCGCAAGGCATCAAGGTGCTGTCCCTGTTCTTCATCGACGAGGTGGTCAAGTATCGCGATTACGATCAGCCCGATGAGAAGGGTGAATATGCGCGGGTTTTCGAAGAAGAATATGACCTGCTTAAAGCCGAGTATCTCTCCGAACTGGCCATCGATAACGAACCCTATCGCAAGCATCTTGCAAGCATCGACGTGAGCAAAACCCACAACGGGTATTTCTCCATCGACAAAAAAACCAGCCGTTTGAAAGACCCGGATGTCCGAGCACGGGCAGTCGATTCCGACGACGTGGATGCCTATGACCTCATCCTGAAGGACAAGGAGCGTTTGCTGTCCTTTGAGGAGCCGACCCGTTTCATCTTCTCCCACTCCGCCCTTCGGGAAGGCTGGGATAATCCCAACGTTTTTGTCATGTGCATGCTGAAGCACAGCGACAATACAATTTCCCGCCGTCAGGAAGTAGGGCGCGGCCTTCGCCTGTCCGTTGACCGGCACGGTGACCGGATGGATCACCCTGCCGTGGTCCATGACATCAACGTCCTGACTGTTGTCGCCAGCGAGAGCTATCGCGACTTCGTCAGCGGCTTGCAGACTGAAATCTCGGACACGCTTTCAGCGCGGCCGCGACAGGCGACTGAAGCCTATTTCACGGGTAAGACCATCGTAACCGACATGGGTCCGCTACAGATCACGCCCGCCCTGGCGAAGCAGATTTATCGGTATCTGGTCAAAAACGACTACACCGACGATGCAGACCAGATTGCCGGGACGTATCACGAGGCCAAACAAGCCGGAACGCTTGCCGATCTGCCTGAGGATCTGAAGCCCCATGCAGAGCAGGTCTTCCAGCTTATCGATACCGTTTTCAGCGATGCCCAGCTGCCGAAGGTCGAGGATGGCCGAAAGCCCAAAACCAATCCGTTGAACGCCAACTTCGAGAAGAAAGAGTTTCAGGAGTTATGGGCTCGGATCAATCAGAAAGCGGTCTATCGGGTGGAGTTCGATTCAACGGAGCTTGTGCGGAAATGCATCAGTGCCCTCGATAGCCAGCTTCGTGTTACCCCCTTGCAGTACACTGTGCAGGTTGGCGTCCAGCAGGATGGATTGACCGACGATCAGCTCAAGAGCGGCGACGGCTTTCAGGTGACCGGAACGTCAACTGAGCAGGGCGGCTCGGTGCATTCCTTGGTCAGATATGACTTGGTCGGAAAGGTCGCGGAGAATGCGCGTCTTACACGGGCGACGGCGGCGGCGATCCTGACCGCGATCGAGCCCAATGTCTTTGCGCAGTTCAAGCAGAACCCCGAGCACTTTATCGCCGAAGCGTCCCGCCTCATCGCTGAACAGAAGGCGACGATGATCATCGAGCGCTTGGATTATGACGCGGTAACCGACAGGTACGGGGTAGATATCTTCACAGCCAATCAGACAGGCCAGGACTTCTCCCACGCCATGAAGATGAAGAACCACGTCCACGACTACGTCGTCACCGATTCTGATGTTGAGAAACGTTTCGTTGAAGAGTTGGATACCAGCAAGGAAGTGGTGGTTTACGCTAAATTGCCGCGTGGCTTCCTGATCCCGACGCCTGTGGGAGACTACAACCCTGACTGGGCTATTTCATTCAAGCAAGGCAGTGTGAAGCACGTCTACTTCGTTGCGGAAACTAAGGGTTCCCTTTCCACGATGAAGCTAAGAGAGATTGAAAAAACTAAGATTGAATGTGCTAGAAAGTTTTTTGATGAAATCGGGGAACCCGCAAATCCCGACCGTGTCCGATACGACGTTGTTACGGATTACGCCCAACTGATGGATTTAGTCAGTAAAACGGCGGCATGATACGATCTGACTGCTAATGCTTAGAGCTGCCTCGCTTAGGAAATCATCACGATTTCAGGTGCGTGAGCAGCGTGTGAGTGGGTTACGCGCACGATATGAGCGCTAGCAGTCAGTGGGACACCAATCCGAAAAACATAAGAAAACAGTGGGACAATCGAGTGTCCCACTTTTCTGTAAGCCGTTGATTTTACTGAATTGAGTGAGACCGCCCCTGGGCACCACAAACCATCGCCCACAAACTGCTCAGACCCGGATACAACAGTGTTGGTTGGCTACTAAGCTACCTCGCTGTTTTGAGGGTATACCAATGCGGAAGACCAAAAGTGGGCGCTTCACCTACATCAAGCGCGGCATTTATTGTTTCAGTCGTGGTGCCCAATTGATGTCATTGAACATTTTTCGAAGATCGTATCGTTGTTTCTCTGAAGACTGATCATAGTCGATTGGCCGCAAGCCAAACTGCAGATTTGCCGATGCAGATAGAGCGCGATTGGTCTCAAGCCACTTGATAAATACAAGCGTGCAGAAGCGAATATGGTACGAGGCCGCTGGCTTGCCAGAGGCTTGAAGCCATCATCGTCATGAGAATTTGGAACGTCCAGAAACACGAGCAGGGTCATGCCCTCGCGGCCGGTGCTTCCAAGGTGTCTGTGGGTCAGATCCAAGTCAATCTCATCGTCCGCGCCGTTCAAGGCTTCTTTCCAGCGTTGGTTCTACAGGTGCCTGTGCTCGCGCGTGGGGCTGCGCCTGGGCCTTTGGGGCGGCGTGCAGCTAAGAAGTGTTTAGGGTGCCTGGCTTGAAGGGCTCTCCAAAAAGCGGCTGTGCCAGCATTCCCGTACCGGTTCGAAATATTTTTTATAAGCCGGTGAACTACTTGACCCTGTTTTAACTCAATTTTAACCCCTGGCGAGCGTCAGGCGATTACTTGAACATCACCGCCAAGTTGTAACTGCAAAGTTGAGTATGAGTTGTGTTTAAGCGTTTTCTAGCGTCCGGGGTCGCAATCGCAGCCATTGCAACTGCCACAGGTTTTTTTGGCACTGAAGTACGGGCGCAATCAGCCACCGCGTTTGAAACAGACGAGTACTTCTTAAGTAATTTTCTGGACTAAATTGACGTCTCCTCCGCCTATGCGGCAGGCTTCACGGGCAACGGAAGTGTCATCGCCATTATTGACGACGGGTTCCGACCTACACACGTCGATCTTGCTCCGAATAGTGTGTTCTTAGGCCCAGGCAATATCCCACAGCGGCATGGCACGCATGTTGCGGGCATCGCCGCTGGCGCGAAAAACGGTGTTGGTTCACATGGTGTCGCATCCTTGATCCTTGATCCTTGACCCAAATACAGGCCCTGATGCACCTGCTGCCTTCCTAAGAGCTGCGGCGCGCGGAGCAGATGTTATCAGCAACAGTTGGGGTTTGGAGCGGAATGTTAATCACATCCTTGCGCGACCTGACGTGGGAACCGACCCTGCTGCCGCGTTAAACGCTGAGCTCCCTTTTGGGGCTGGTTTTTGGCAGCCATACTTGGATGCGCTCAAAGCGGCGCAGCAGTCAGGAAGCGTGATAACCTGGCAGTAACCAACGACGCGTCCTTTAGTGATATAAACGTCTCCGCAGGCATGCCATTGGTTGACCTTGGACTGAGGGGAGCTTGGACATCAGTTGTAAACAGCGACGACGACGTTTCATTCGTCAGTGGTCCCTGTGGTTCGGCTATGATGTTCTGTATGGCGGCACCAGGCGTAGACGCAGTCGCGGCCTTTAGCTTGGCGACAACGTTGTTGGGGCCCAAACCGGGACCTCCATGGCGACACCAACGGTTGCGGGAGCCGTGGCTATTGCCCGACAGATGGTTCCCGATGCAACGCCAACGCAACTTGCACAAATCGTCATGCAGACTTCCATCGATATTGGCGCGCCTGGTGTAGATGGTCAATTTGGGTGAGGCTTTCTGAATCTTGCAAACTTGACCGCTATCGCTGACCCGTCCACCGCTCAGATGGGTCGCTAGACGATGGTGCGACCTGGAATGGCTACGAAACACGTTCTGGTGGCATAGCGGCTGGTTTTGAACTGGGCCGCGGAGAAGATAACCAAGTCTGGCACGTGGGTGCAGCGCTAGGCATGTCCTATGCCGACCTTGAAGGTGATAACAACGCCAGCGACGGCCAGACAACGGGCTTTCACGCGGGACTTTATGGTGATGTTGTGCATGACCCGTGGGAATTTGATGGAAGTCTTCAGCTTGCCTGTTTACAACAAGAACAATCGCGTCATGGCGTTTCTGGGTTGGGCGCGATTAGCCAAACAGCCAGTGCGTCCTTCGACAGTGTTGCAGCAGAAGCCAACGCCAGGGTCGGGTATGCATTTGACGTAGTGCAGGCAACTGTGACGCCGTTTGTGGCGGCTGAAGGGCGTGTGATGCGCAATGATGGATACACCAAGACTGGCGCTGGGGTCTTCAATATCACAGTGGCGTCCAGCACAATTACCCAGGCAGAAATTGGGCCAGGGCTTCGTACTGATCGCACCCTGTCGGTCGTCGACACCTGGGAAGTCGCAGGCGCTTTCGATGCAGCCTATGGCTACGTTCTTGGTGATCATACGCCGGCAACTCACGCGACTCTGCTAGGACGATCAATAACCAGCTCCGGAGCAGAGATTGGACGCCATGTTGCTACGATCGGGGCTGAACTGTCTTTGGATGAAATGGAAACTGGCTTGAGTGCTTCGCTGCGCTACGAGGGCCGCTTTCGTGAAAACGCTCTGTCCCACTCGTTGATGGGCAGCGTGATGGTTCCGTTTTAGGGTTCTTGCAAAGCAGACCCGATGCTTAGCGACGGATGCCGAGAGTGATTACAAGACGAATGATCACCAAAATTGACGGCACGGCAAATGCTCTGAAAGGCCTCATGGCAAATCTATACAGCACCGATCACCTTTACAGCTAACTGCGACAGATCCCAAAAGCACCGCACCAAAAACGGGTTTAGCCTATGAATGGGTATAGTCGTGGTCATCCGAGCCTCTGGGCACCACAGCCAAGCGCAAGGGCCACTAATGCAGTGCGCAGCTGGTCGCGATATCCCAGGGGAGATCTGGAGAAGCCTAGTGCGATCTGGAGAAGCCACCGGGGTCTGTGGCGCATGGGTGCCCCCAGCTTCTGCCCTCCAGAGCTCTGTGAGTTCCTTAAGCTTTACACGGTATGGTGGACGTGCCCCATGTTGGCCGCATTTGTAAGGCGTAGACCAAACCTATGAGAACACTGTTCGCCCTTTGCCTTGTTGTGCTTGTCGCTGCCACCACTGGCGGCGGGCTTGGCTTTGTGGGGGCTGTGCACGCGCACGCTGCTGAAACCAGTGTTGAGCAAGCGGCCTATGCAGGAGGGCAATGCGTTTACGTATCGCAAGCGTCACACGACACAGTGCCTTTTGCAGTGCCGGCCGCATCGCCAGCGCCGTGTTCGTCCGATTGTAGCGCTGTTGTGCCATCATTTTCGAGCGAGCAAGCAGGCCAGGGCGTCAGCCAGGCAGGGCAGACCAACGCTCTGTTGCGGGCAAGACTAGAAGCACTCCAACTGCCACCTCCGCGCGCATAACCACTGCAACCGAACACTGCCCCCCCCCCCCACGTTGTGCAGCCTTAGTGGCACGCAAACGCGCCCCTGTTGCCTTGCATGCGTAACGCTGGAGAACCCAATGCCCGCCCATAGACTTTCCCAAACACGAGCGCTTGAAACCAAGCGTCCAACCCGCCGTCAGTTTCTGGTTGGCGCTACCGCAGTGTCCGCGCTGGCCGTATCGGGCTGTGTGAGTACCGCGCCCAACACGGCCAACCTCACACCGCAGGCACCTGTGCGACCCAACCCATTCCTGTCCATGTATGGCGCGCTGCCCAATGAACAGTTTCCATTGCCCGCAGTAGACCTTTCGCAGGTCGAGGAGCGGTATCTGCGCCGGATGGTGGAATACCCCACCACCGAACGGGTCGGCACGGTGGTGGTCGATACACAGAACTTCTATCTCTACCATGTGATGGAAAGTGGCATGGCTATGCGATACGGCGTCGGTCTGGGTCGGCAAGGTTTTGAATGGTCAGGCCGCGCGCGCATCGCCTGGAAACGGCAATGGCCACGCTGGACCCCGCCCGATGAAATGGTGGCCCGCCAACCCGAGCTAGAGCCCTTTTCCATTGCCAATGGCGGCATGGATCCTGGGCTGGAAAACCCTTTGGGTGCGCGTGCGCTTTATATCTTTGAAGGCAATGTAGACACCCTCTACCGCTTGCATGGCACCAGTGAGGTTTGGTCCATTGGCAAGGCCGTGTCCTCAGGGTGTGTGCGCCTGCTCAACCAAGACGTCATCGACCTGTATGGTCGCGTTGCCACGGGCTCGCCTATTTTGGTCGCATAGCCATCGTGGTGGGGGTGCCACAATGCATCCCACAAATGGCCGCAACATGAACACAGCCTTGGTTGAACCAGATGGTGTTTCATCCGTAAGATTAATTAGTCCGCTCTTATCCAACCTATTTGGTGATACCATGCGCTTTGCTCTTGTTGTGTTGTCTGGCCTCATGGCGCTGCCCTTGGCAGCGCCAGCCTTGGCCTCGTCTTTTTCCGGGAGTGAAATTCGCTCAGATATTATTGGCCGAACTATCTTCTTGGCAGCTCCTTTTGGTGGAGAGTTTCCGCTCAATTACCGCCCAGGCGGTCAGGTGGATGGTGATGGCGAGGCGTCTGGCTTTGCCGGGCGTCTTGCGCAACCCAAGGACACCGGGCGCTGGTGGATCGATGGTAACCGCCTGTGTCAGCAGTTCGAAAACTGGTACAATGGAGCTCCAATGTGCTTTGAGCTTACCCGTACCGGTCCAAACACGCTGAACTGGGTACGCGACAACGGTGAAACTGGCCGTGCCCGCATTGGCGGGGCACTTTAGGTGCCGCTTTCACGCCGCACTTTCGTTGCCGTTGCGCCGCTCGCTCTTGCCGGCTGCGCAACCATGCCGTCGCTGCCCACGGTTGAAACAAGGCCAATCACGTTGGTTGATGCTTTTGAAGGTCGCACCATAGGGCGCGGCCTTTTTTCTGTCCCCATCGCGGGGGTGGAGCGTGGCTTTGATGCCCAGCTCGATGGCACGCTGCGGTCGGTTGCGGGCATTGAAACACTGACGGTCGTAGAAGATTTCTTTTTTGATGATGGCGAGACCGACCGCTTAACCTGGGTGTTTAGCCGCACCAGTCCCACCACGTGGGTGGGTGTGCGCGAAGATACTGTGGGCACTGCGCGGGTGGAAGAAACTGGTGATGCCGTTCGTTTGACGTACGTGGCTGATGTGGTCTCGCGCGGCGAAACCACACGCCTTGGCTTTTCTGACATCATCTATCGCCAGGCCGACGGTGTGGTTATCAACGAAGCGGTCGTAACGCGTTTTGGCTTGCCTATTGGATCCGTGCGTTTTGAGCTGCGGCGTTAGGCGTTTAGCGCGCTTCTAAAGGGTCAAAAGCGGCAACGCTTGCCTCATAAAGAACTGAACGCAAAGTTGCCTCCAGGTCGCTGGCCACCATGCCGGGGCCTGCCTTAAGAGCGGCTGCACCGTGAAGCCACGCCCCAAAGGCAACTGCGCTGGCAGCGGTGTGCCTCGCGAAGCGCTGGGATGCCATTAGCCCTGCGATTATACCCGTCAAAACATCGCCTGACCCGGCGGTGGCGAGCCAGGGCGGGGCATTTGCATTGACAAAACAGGTGTGGGGCGAGCGATCAGGCGCTGCAATGATAGTGTCGGCCCCTTTGTAGAGAACCACCGCTCCCGAGCGTGTAGCCGCCTGGTGTGTTCGTTCGATTTTAGAGGCTGTGTCCGGCTTGCCAAAAAGGTTTTTGAATTCGCCCTCATGGGGCGTTAGCACCACTGGCGTCTGCCGTTGTTGGATCAATGCAAACAATTGATCGCTCAACCCAGCGAATGCGCTTAGCGCCCCTGCGTCCAACACCAGAGCTGCCGGCGAGGCCAACGCTGCGTACACCATCTGGCGCGTTGTCTCATTTGGCGGCAAGCCAGGGCCAAGCGCGCAGCTTGTTATGCGTGGATCGGCGAGCATGGACGCTAGATCGCCGGGCGTTTCGCAGGCTTGCCGCATCAGGGCGGGGTAAGCCCCTGTGCTGGCAGTCACCGTTGCTCGAGGCGCACCGATGCTCACCAATCCCGCACCAACGCGCAGCGCCGCTGAGGCAGCCAGAAAACCTGCCCCTGCCTTTGTCGGCCCGCCTGCCAGCACCAGCGCATGACCGCGCTGATATTTATGGCTCATGCTCGACAAGACCTGCTGAGGCGCGAGGTAGTGTCCGGTAAGGCGCGCAGTGATGCCAGCTTGCTTCATAGCCTCATTGGCAATGCCGATATCGGCCACGTGCACAAGGCCGCAAAGCTCGCGGCCCGGTAGCAGAACATGCCCAGGCTTAAGCGTGTGAAAGGTGATGGTTTGGCTAGCGCCCATCACGGCCCCAGGCGGCACACCCGTTGCGCCATCCAAACCGCTGGGCAAGTCAACGGCCAGCACCTGTGTGCCACTTTCATTGGCCAGGGCCACCAACCTTGCAGCTTCACCATCTAGGGCGCGCGTAAGACCAGACCCAAAAAGCGCATCAATCAACAGATCAGCCGCAACAGCTGTCTGTTCATTGAAGCCGGTGCTGGAAGCGGTGTTGTCTTGCCAACCCTCAAACGCCCATTTGGCATCACCAGTAAGCTGGCCAGTTTCACCCAAGGCAAAGACCTGCACGCTGAAGCCTTGCGCGGCTAACAGCCGTGCGGCCACATACCCATCGCCGCCATTGTTGCCTGGGCCAGCGAGCACAACAACGCGCCCATTTGCTGGCAGCATGCTTTTGGCCGTATCTGCCACGGCTTGGCCTGCGCGCTCCATGAGCACGGTGCCCGGCGTGCCAGCTTGGATGGTTAGTGCATCGCACTGGGCCATCTGCTGCGGTGATAAAAGTTCAGCTCTCATCCGCCTCACCATCCACCACCGAAGCGGCCACCGAAAAGCTAAAGCCTGCCCGGCACAGCGCTGCCATATCGCGTTCGCGGCGTTCGGCGCGCTCGCGCAGGCGATAGGGGCCCAGTCTGCGCCGACGCGCATAGCGCCAGGCCGCCGCGGCATCGTCGCGTTCATCGTGCTCCAGCGCTTGGGTTATAAAATCATCCTCGACGCCTTTGGCCTTGAGACGCGCCTGAATGGCGCGCGCCGATGCACCGCGTCCGCGCTGTTGAAATACCTGGTTTTCGGCAAACCGCTTATTGTTGATAAAGCCCGCTTCAACCGCCTTGCGCACTTCATCATCAACCATCTGGGCAAAGCTTTCAGGATCCTCGTCGTGCGCACGGGCAGCCTTGTAGATGCGACGCTCCAACATGCTGCGAAATCCTGCTTCGCTTGCTTCATAGCGATCCAGATAACTGAGCGCGATGTTGTGCAACCGTTTGGCTGTCATCTTGCGGGCCGTGCGCCGCTTGGCCTTCTTGGCATTGCGTTCTGATCCATCCTCCCCGGAGTCCAGGGCCTCCGGGTCGCCTTCATCCAGCCAGTGATTGTCCTGCGTGCTCATGGGTTCAAGGGTTTGACGCCGCCAGTCGTGCTGTCAACGTGTTGCTGCCCATCGACAAACAAAAAACGCCCGGCAACCATGTGGCTGCCGGGCGCTAAAAAACCAGAAAGGCGTGGCGCGTTAGGCGGAGACCTGACGCACAATAACGCGGGAACCGACACGCACGCGCTCATAAAGCTCTTCCACATGCGCGTTGACCATGCGGATGCAGCCTGAAGACATGGCCTGACCGATCGTCCATGGCGCGTTGGTGCCGTGAATGCGGTACAGCGTATCGCGGCCACCACGGTAGAGATACAGCGCACGTGCGCCAAGCGGGTTCTCTTCGCCGCCTGGCATGCCGCCGGCCCATTCGCGCAGCTCAGGCTGACGACGAATCATGGCAGCAGGTGGAGTCCATGTTGGCCACTCGGCTTTGCGGCCAACAACAGCAGCACCAGACCAGCGGAAACCGTCACGGCCAACACCAATGCCGTAGCGGCGGGCGGTGCCACCTTCTTCAACATGGTAGAGGTACTTGTTGGCCACATCGATGACGATGGTGCCAGCACGCTCGCGGCCAGAGTAGGAAACAGTTTGTGGCATCCACTGGCGGTCAATGCGGAAGCCCTGCCGCGAAGCAGTGGCCGGGTCGAGGTCGATGGAGTCCATAAAGGCGGACATAGCGCTTTCGGCTTTTGCCGATGAGGCCACGGCGGTGGTGCCCAGGGCACCCAGAAGAAGAGAACGACGAGAGATCATGAAAGTATGCTCCAGAGTTTGAAGTCAGATTTGGAAAGAAAGGGCAGTGTTGGTTTACGCTGCCAATCTGGGTGGGCCACGCAGCGCTGTCGGGTGCTGGCCCGCTGGTGAAGTGTGCGATAGCTCATAATCAAACCCGCCAGCCATGGGCGCGCTGTGACCTGCAACACACGGAATGACAATTTTGTCCATCGCGCAGGAGGTGGGCAGCACCGCAGCCATGTCTGTTTCGCTTGGCATGGCAAGAACGACCGGCAAACGCGGGGCCTTTGGGCTCACATACAAAGCAGTAAAGCCGGAAAGGGTCGCGACACGCGCGTCGTATCCGCCGTAGTGCGAGAGATGATCAGCGTATTTTTGGGCATAGGAAAGAGACGGCACAAGTGTGCTCGCAGCCAGAAGCACCGCGACAACTGAAAGCGCTACCAGGCGTGCTGGCGCGCGAAAGAGGTTATTTGAACCGTTCATGGCGTAACCATGGCTCGATTTAGGCAGCAAGACCATACCCTTGGGGCAGTTCCTGCCGCAGGAACGTGGATATGGAAAGAACTCTGCGCGCAGATGTTGCACACCGGCCACATGCCGAAAGCCGGAGTGCGCATCACGCTGTGTAAGTCTGGCGCAAGCGCGATAGCACTTGTGCCCGTTAGGCTGTCAGCACCTTTACCCATGCCGCGCCCAGTCGCGTCATCATGTGGCCTTAGCGCGCGCTTTGCCCAGGGCGCTGAGCCTGCAGCACCCAGTTTATCACTTCGGCGACCGCCTGATAAAGCTCTTCAGGGATCGGCTCGCCCACAGGAGCCTTTTCTAAGGCATTGGCAAGCATAGGGTTTTCATCAATTGCAACGCCTGCGTCTTTGGCTGCATCCAAAATGCGTTCAGCCAGCGAGCCTTTGCCCGTTGCCAGTACCACGGGCGCTCCGTCACCCTCATCGTAGCGCAACGCCACGGCAATGCGCGGCGGGTTTTTTGCTGATTCGGGGGGCTCAGTAGCACTCATGATGCAAGATCCACATGGTGGTGCTCGGGCGTGCTGGGCCCGGTGGACTCAGTTTGCATGTGGGAATCAGCACTTGCCAGCGTTAGGCTCTCAACGGAAAGCCCCAGCGCGCGTAGGCGTTCCACCAGTGTTTCTCGCTGACGATCAAGACGGTTGAGAACCGCTGGTTCACCAACCCAGACGGCCACATCAACGCTGCCAGCACTATCGCTAGCAGGAGGGCTTTGGTGCAACGCGATCAGACCTTCTACACCGCCCAACGCCTGGCTTTCAAAGGCAAAGCGAAAGCGCCAATTCTTGGTTCGCTTGGTGGCATCGCGGTCACTGTGATCGTCCTGATCCACCAGCACGCCCAAAAGGGCAGCCTCCTGGCCAATGAGCAGTGGAATGTCCCAGCGCAGGCTTGTGGGAGCCGCTTGGCTATCACCTGCGCGTGGTTGCAGTCCCTGCTCGCCGGCTTGCAAAAGGTTGAGGCGCGATAGGGCCGCTTCGGCTTTGCTTTTTAACTGACTGAGCACCGCTGGATCAGAAAGGTCCGGAGGTGATGTGGGCAGCGGGGCCGGTGCGCTCTTGGTTGGCGCGTGACTGCCCGGCGGCGGAAGTGGGTTGGATTGACCAGCGTTCTGGGGTGAAGCCTGGCCAGTACCGGGCGGGGCGATGTTCGGTTGCTGTGACCCTGTTGGTAGACCCAAAGCGCGGATGAGCGCGCCAAGCGCCGATTGCAGTCCCTGTCCGCCGGGTGAGCCCGTGCTGTTGCCGGTGGCCGCTGGCTGAGACTGCCCCTGCAATGCGCTTTCAAGAGCCGTTCTAAGCGTGCTCGCATTCATCGATCCATCATTTTTCAGCGTGAAACCCATCAGTTGCTCAATGGCCTGCGCAACTGGCCCGGATGTGCTTTGAGCGGTTGATGTTTGTTGGCCCATAAGCCTTGCCACATCGGCAAAAAGCGGTGCGAGCGAACCCTGGCGCGCTGCATCGGCCCGCAGACTGTCCGCGCTGGCTGGCGCACTCCCTGTCACTGTCACCGTGATTTGCGCTGGGCGGGCAGGGGACGTATCTGCCCCTCCACCCTGGCCCGGTAGTGTTGCTTGCACGCTTACAGGCGTGCCATTTGCCAGTCGCTCCGCGCCACCGGGCAGGGATGAAGGCATAGTCGAGGGCAGGGCCGAAGGCAGTGGCAACGAGGTGATAATCTGCGTGGGGGCACCAGATGAACCCTGGCCTGCCCCAGCCTGCGGCACAGAAAGCTGCACAGAAAGCTGCCCTGAGAGCGATCCACTGTTTTGTGCGGTGTGGCCAGGCTGGCCGGGCAGGCCAGCTTGAACGGTTCCGCTCAGCGGCTTTCCGAGCGTCTGCAAGAGCGTCAGCAAGGCTTGCGCACTGATGTGTTGAGGTGCGCTGCTGTTGGAGGCATTGCCGGTCGCTGCACTTGCCGTGGCCTGTGATGACAAAGGGTTCGTTGGTGCAGCCGGCGGCACGGGCAAAACGCGCGCACCGGCACTGCTGGCTGGCTGACCAGCCGCGTTTCCACCATTTGACGGCGGTGCAGAGGATGCAGGCGGTATAGAGGCCATTGATACTCCCCCAGAAACGGTGAGGACGCGTCAGGTCTGTAGGGTGCCTGATTCGTATGCGTCTGGCCAAACCGTTTGACAAAAAGAGCGACCCGCCCTGCGCACTGCTCTAAGTGCGCTGCGCAGAGCGGGGCAGAGCGGCTCAAACGGCCGAGGCGGTGGGGCTTGCACCCGGCAGCAGAACCGACCCTGCAACGGCACGCGGGCATGCGATGACACGTTGCATGCCAGTCATTGCGCAGAAGGCCCCGACAAACTGTGTTGCCTGTCACAGTGTCAACGCTTGCTGGATGACTGACGGTCTGTCTGCCGTGCTTGGATCAAGTTCTTGGATGCGGTTCTTGGATGGAGTGCGTTGTACGCGTAGTCATGTGTTCATGACGCAATCAGCACCGCCTTCTCGCGCGCCTATGCTCTCTGACGCCCGCCAGTCCGAGCGCGCACTGTCCATTCGACGCGGGGTTGCACGCTATTTCGCGCAGGCCGGGGCGAGCTGTCTGTTTGAGGCCAGTCTTGCCAATGGTCGCCGCGCCGACATTGTGACCTTGGATCGAGATGGGCTGATCACGATTGTCGAAGTTAAATCCTCGCCCGCCGATCTGCGCGCCGACACGAAGTGGCCCGATTACACCTTGTTCTGCGACCGCTTCACATTTGCCACCGCTCCAGATGTTTCAGCGCAGATCTTCCCTGAAACCGAGGGGCTAATGATTGCTGATGGATACGGCGCGCATGTGCTGCGCGAGCCGCGCCTTTTGAAACTGCATGCCGCGCGCCGCAAAGCGATGACCCTTCGTATTGCGCGCTATGCCATGACCCGCCTGCAGCGGTTGGATGACCCTGGCGTGGAACCGCCAGAGTTTTAGTGCCTACCTAGGCGCACGCTTGGCCAAAATGCGCTGGAGCGTGCGGCGGTGCATGTTCAGGCGGCGCGCCGTTTCTGATACATTGCGATCGCACATTTCATAAACGCGTTGAATATGCTCCCAGCGTACCCGGTCAGCCGACATTGGGTTCTCCGGCAGGCCCATATCGCCATCCTCGGTTTGTAGCAGGGCTTTTTCCACCATGTCAGCATCGGCAGGCTTGGCGAGGTAATCGGTGGCGCCCATTTTCACAGCGCTCACGGCGGTGGCGATATTACCATAGCCAGTCAGCACCACGGCGCGGGCAGACGGACGTGCTTCGCGCAGGGCCGACACGACATCCAACCCATTGCCGTCCTCAAGGCGCATATCCACCACCGCAAAGGCAGGGGCAGCTTTGCGCACCTCTGCTAGACCCTCTGCCACCGAACCAGCAAGACGCACTTCATAGCCACGTGTCTCCATCGCGCGGCCCAACCGGTTCAGAAACGGCTTGTCATCATCCACGAGCAGCAAGGTGCGCTCAGCGGTGACGCCGAGTTCAAGTGGGGCAGTTGTTTCAGCGGAACGGTCCATAACGGTTGCTTCTTCGATCACAGCTCTTCAGCTCTCTTTTTGCGGTCTGATCAATGTCTGCAGGGCATACGCAGCCACCCCACAAACAGTTCACTGCAACCGATATGGGCGACCTGCCCAGGCCGACCAGTGTGGGCAGCTTCACAGCTGCGTGATTGCCTCAGGGATAGATATGGGCCTCGTCCACAAGTCTGGGCATCACATCGATGCTTTCACGCGGGAAGGTGATGGTGACACATGCACCGCGCAGCTTCCCCATGCCGTTGCCCACTTTGACGCTCGCGCCTGTGCGTTCGAGCAACGTTTTGGCGATAAAGAACCCAAGACCCAAACCGCCACCTGATCCAGTATTTGCGTCAGCGTTGCGTGATGCATCCATGGTGATGCTTTCGGCGCGCCGCGAGACATAGGGTTCACCCAGCTTGGCCAACACATCGCTTGGGAAACCGGGGCCATCGTCCTCAATGGCTATGCTCAAGGTGCGCCCATCCCACCGACCATTGACCAGCACCTGTGACGCTGCAAAGTCCACCGCGTTTTCAATGAGGTTGCCAATGCCATAGTTGAGCGCAGGGTTGGCACGCAGCAGCGGCGGCTCTCCTTTGCCATGCGTTTCAACCGTGATGGGCACTGAAAATGCTCTGTGTGGCTCGATAATGTCATCCAAAACAGCATCCAGCGATTTGGTTGAGATCACGGTGTCTGGGCTTACACCCAACGAACTAAGTTTAGCCAAAATAGAGCGACAACGCTCCGCCTGCCCCTGAATGAGCGCGATGTCTTCGCCCAGCGGTGTGTTGGGGTCCAATTCCCGGCTTAGCTCCTTGGCCACCACAGTGATTGTGCCTAGCGGTGTGCCAAGCTCGTGCGCGGCTGCAGCTGCCATGCCGTCCAGCTCTGACAAATGTTGCTCGCGTTCCAGCGCAAGTTCTGCTGCGGCAAGCGCATTGGCAAGGTTGCGGCTTTCCTGCGCAACACTCCACGCGTAGGTGCAGATGAACCCAACCGCCACAAGCAGCGCGGCCCAGACACCCATGCGGTAAACCATCGGAAAAGCCGGTGGTTGGGCATCGGCCCAGGGCAGTGGCATGTGCCACATGCCCAATGCTGAAATGAGCAGGCTCACCATAATGCCCAAGGTTACCGTCGTGGGCAGCCGCAAAATGGTTGCAGAAATGAGCACCGGCGCCAGCAACAGCACGGCAAAAGGGTTTGCCAGCCCGCCAGTCAGGTACAACAGTGAGGCAAGCTGGAACAGATCAAACGCCAGAATAACCGATGCGCGCCGGTCGCTGAGCCGTGTAGCACGCGGGTGATGCCACCACAGTGCTATGTTCAAAAGTCCTGCCAGCCCAATGATCGCCGAGCAGGCCATAACAGGCATGGGGTAGTCCAAACCAAATGCCACTGCACACACCGCTGCCAACTGACCTGCAATCGCCAGCCAGCGCAGCCGCACCAGTGTATCCACGCGAACGCGGGCTTCACGCGCTGCACTCAGCACCACAATGGGCCCTTACTTTGGTACTCTTGTGTGCAGTGCAGCATTATGGCATGTTCTCTTTGTCGTTACGTACGCGCAAAGTGGTAGAATAAGGTGCTTTGCGCGCGCCAATTATGTAGTGCAGACTGGCCAACAGTGAACAAATGGCCATCGGTGCTGCCCGATATGCATACCTTTGCAAGCGATGCGCGCAAGCAGACGGCGTGTCGCGGTGTGTGTGCAAGGCCGAAAGAGCGAAGGTTTGAATACCACGAAAGGCCGACTGGCAAATGCGCGGTGACCTTTTATGTGCGGAATGGAAACAAAAGTAACGCGTTTTTGCGTATGCGTGTTAAATCATGCGCAGTGAGAGTTTAAGACTGGGGACCAAGCTTTGCCTGCTTACACAATGTATGAATGGACCCATGCGGCACTAGCGCCTGCGCGCGCCACCGCCGACATGACCAAATTGGCGTTCAGCAACCCGTTTAATCCATGGGCTGCCACGCCCATCGGCAAGCAAATGGCTGCGGGTGCCGAAGTGTTTGAGCGTATGACGCGCCGCTACGGAAAACCAGCGTTTGACCTGCCAACCACGCTTGTGGGTGGCACACGTGTGGCGGTTACCGAAGAGGTGCTCTGGGAGCGCCCGTTCGCAAAATTGCTGCATTTCAAGCGCGATCTGCCCGACGAGCGTAACGCCCGCGACCCTAAAGTGCTGCTGGTTGCACCCATGTCGGGCCACTACGCGACGCTTCTGCGCGGCACGGTCGAAGCTTTCCTGCCCCGCCACGATGTTTACATCACCGACTGGGTTGATGCGCGCGATGTACCGCTGGCGGCAGGCAATTTCGATCTGGACGATTACATCGATTATGTGCGCTCCATGCTGCAGCGCCTTGGCCCGGATACGCACATTGTTGCGGTCTGCCAGCCAGGTGTGCCTGTACTGGCAGCTGTCTCTCTGATGGAAGAGGATGACGACCCAGCCATCCCAACAACCATGACCCTGATGGGCGCGCCGATTGATTCGCGCATTGCGCCAACCGAGGTGAACAAGTTTGCTGACGGTAAAGAGCTGGGCTGGTTCCGTCGCAACCTGATTAAAGTTGTGCCGTTCCCCAATGCAGGTTTCATGCGCCCGGTTTACCCCGGATTTTTGCAGCTTTCCGGCTTCATGGGGATGAACCTCAACCGCCACATCGATGCGCACAAAGAGTTCTTCAATCACCTCATTGATGGTGATGGTGATGGCGCAGAAAAGCATCGCGACTTCTATGATGAGTATCTCGCTGTCATGGATCTCACCGCGGAGTTCTACCTCCAGACCATCGACACTGTTTTCCTCAAGCACTCGTTGCCCATGGGCACTATGAAGCATCGCGGTCGCACGGTTGATCCCTCCAAAATCAAGCGCTGCGCTCTGCTCACCATTGAAGGCGAAAAGGATGACATCACCGGGCGCGGGCAGACGCGCGCTGCGATCGACCTTTGCTCCGGCCTATCGGACGATCTGAAGTCGCACTACGAGCAACCACGTGTGGGCCATTATGGCGTGTTCAACGGCTCGCGCTTCCGCTCAGAAATTCAGCCGCGTATGACAGACTTCATGCTGACTGCAGAGTGGCAGCGTGGTGGCGCAACCGGTCGCAAGCCCGCTAAGTCCAAGCGTGTTGCCCCCAAGGTTGCCAATGATGATGCGCCAAACGGGGCGCCCATGGGCAGCCAAAACGGCGATGCTTTTGGGCTTCCCCAAACGGCAGGAACGCCAGATGATCTGAAAAAGATCAATGGTGTTGGCCCTAAATTAGAGGCCATGCTGAACCAGCAGGGTATCTATAATTTCTGGCAAATTGCCGAGCTTGGTCAGGCAGAAAAAACCGCTCTTGAGGACAAGCTTTCCTTCAAGGGGCGCATTGATCGCGAGGGTTGGATTGCGCAGGCAAAAAGCCTGGCTGGTGCCGCTCAAGAGGCAAAAGAAAGCGCCTAAGGCGATTTTCTAAGGTATTGAAAAGGTTGAAAAAAGGCGCTCATTGAGCGTCTTTTTTTGTGTCTTTTCTTGAAAGCGGATCAACTGCCCACCACCTCTTGTTTACCAACACACAAGCAACAGTAGACGAGGATATACGACACATGATGACCCAATCAGCCCATTATTCTGAGCGTAGCTCCGGCAGCCGCCCAAGCTGGCTTCGCCCGGCCTGGACCCCGGCAACCATCGCTCTGATGGTGCTCGGTTTCATCATCGCCTGGCCGCTCGGCCTTGCTATGCTCGCCTACATTATTTGGGGTGACCGGATGGACGACCTGAAACACGACATGCGTCGCGGCTTTGGTCGCTTCAAACGGGAGATGGATATGAAAGGTTTCAACACTGCTGAACGCGGTACTGGTAATGTCGCATTTGATGATTTCCGCAAAAGCGAGATCGAGCGCTTGGAAGCCGAGCGCCGCAAGCTGGACGAAATGGTCGATGAGTTTGACGCGCACCTGCGCAACCTGCGCCGTGCCAAGGATCAGTCTGAATTCGACGAGTTCATGAAGTCGCGCCACAACCACAATGGTGATCACCCTGTGAATGATGCCGCAGACAAAAGCGGCCCAACACCTGCGCCGGCTGCTTAAAGGCGACTAGCTTGGATGATTTGAAAGCCGCTCCGGCAACGGGGCGGTTTTTTTGTGTCTTGGGGGAAGGTTGGCCGTCGCGGCTTTGGTTGTAGATCGCTTTACTATTGGCGACGATCTTGGCTCAGATGTTCGTTCGGCGCTTTCAGTTCAAAGCGTGATCGGTGGCCGGGTCACCATAAGTGATAGAAGCACAATGATCGCTGTGAATGCGGGGATACCACAGGCGAACCATGTTCGGTAAAGGCGTCGGTATCGCTGTGATAAGGGACGGCCTGCCAACACTGATGATTGTGCTTCGTCGCGCATCTTGATCTGGATAAAGACAACCGGCAGCCAGAACAGCCCGATAAAAATGTAGAGAGCCAGCGAAACCATCAACCAGCCTTCGCTGAGGGCCCACCCAAGCTCCCGCATGAGGATAAAGCCCGTGACCGGTTGGGCTATGGCAGCTGTGGCGGTGAACACCATGTCGGCCACAACCACGACTGATGCGGTCTGGGCGATGAAAGCGGGGTCTGTGGTGCGGTTCGCCATAAGCATGAAGAATGCAATGCCTGCGCCTGTTCCGATTAAAACACAGGCTCCCAAGACGTGGAGCACGCGGAACATGTCGACCCATTCCATTATCGTGTGTCCACAACAGCGCGTGCAACCAGGGCCAGGACTATTCCAGGCAAGATTTTCACCAACGGGCCAAGCGGATCAAGCCAGAGGTTGGGAATGGCCACCGTCGACACCAGCAAATAGAAGACACTGACCCCTGCAGCAGCCCAACATGCAAAAGAGGCATATCGGCGAACGGCAAACGCCACGCCAATTGCAATGTCGATGAGCGCCCAGAAAACCACGCTGGAGACTGCCAGCGCGATTGGCCACCCCACACCTTGCAAAATAAGCGCCGCTTGCTCGACGCGAGCCAGGGCAACAATGCCGGATGCCAACCAAAACAGGCACAGGCTGAAAACAATGATGGGCATCAACAACGCCATGCGGGCTGCGAGGCGATCCTGTGCTCCAACAGGCAATCTTGCCAGCTGCTGTGTCAATGAGGGGATAGCAGGCAACCCAAACTGGGTCATGTCCACCGGCTTCCCGCGCACGCCACCGGCCAACACTTTAATCGCGGTAGAACGTAGTGCCGACCTCCAGCCCAACTTGGATAGGGCGTCCGCCAAATTGGAGACTGCGCCAACTGCAAAGCTTGGAATGCCCAGTTCATAGCGCGCGGGGGCAAATCCGAGCCAATTGCGCATAGCCGACACAATATCGCGCAGGGTATGGGCTTGGGGTTCAACCAAGTCGCCCTCAAACCCAAAGGGTATCTTGCCGCCAATTGCCCCGGCAACGGCAGCAGCCACGTCGTCGAGCCCAACAGTTTGGATCAACGCGTTGGGCATTGCGATTGGTTGGAGCCAGGGCACAGCAGCCAGCATGCGTAACAGGTTGGTTCCGCCATAGGCGTTTGATGCCAAAACGAGGCCCGGACGGAAAATGTGATACTTCGCGCCGGAGGACGTGATGGCGTCGTCGCCGCGTGCCTTGGAGGATAAGAACTGCGTTGGCGCATCAAGATCGGCGCCAACAGCAGAGATTTGAACCAGCGCGACATCAGCGGATGCACATGTTGAGGCCAATGCAGAGATCGCCCGATGATGGATCATTTCCAGATCATCGTGGCGTCCGTCCTGCAATGCGCCTGAACAATTTACGACTGCCGAAAAACCATCAAGAAGCACGCTCCACGCATCAGGGTTTGAAAGTGCGGCCACATCCCCCTTGATCCAGGTAATGCCGGGCAACACCCGTCGGGCTGTTTGCAGGTCTCGACCCAGACCGGTGACCTTGTAACCCTCAGCCACCAGCCTTTGCGTAATGCCGTGCCCAATGAGCCCGTAGGCTCCTATGACAAGGATACTTTGGGTCGCCTCAGTTGGTTGTGTTGGCAAGTCCATAGGCTGTTTTGGTTTCACCGTTCTTGGGCAAAGCTGCCTAAACGAAAACAGATCATCTCGCCGCACGAGCAAGCCCTATCTCTTGCTCTGCTCATGCTAGCACCTTGACGACCCCCAAGCGTGCGGAAGAAAGGCGGCTCTTCGCCACACAATGCCAATGCGGCAAGCATTGCAGGCAAGGGCTCAGAGCCGCCACGCGCAAGCTAGTTAAAGCTCTTGGCAAAAACCATTTCATCGTTCCTGAAGGTCTTAAACTCCAGTGCGTTGCCGCAAGGGTCTTTGACAAAAAACGTTCCCTGTTCGCCCGGCTCGCCTTCAAAGCGTACGTAAGGCTCAATCACATAGGCGATGCCTGCTGCGGTCAGCTTGGTATGCAGGGCCTCCCACTGGTCCCAGTCCATGAGCACGCCAAAGTGGCGCACTGGCACCGCCTTACCGTCGACGCCATTTTGCGCCACTTCGGTAACCTCTTCGGGGGCCAGATGCGCCACAATTTGGTGGCCGAACAGGTTAAAATCCACCCATCCAGCGGTGGAGCGCCCCTCTGGGCAACCCAATAGGTCGCCATAAAAACCGCGCGCGGCCGCCAGATCGTCCACTGGGAAGGCAAGGTGAAAACGTGGCATAGATGTCATAAAGAGTACTCCAAAGTTTCGACTTCCCGTTCACTGCTGTAAGCTGCGCTTATGTTCAAGCCTCTCCTTACAACTCTTGAAGCTGGCCGCGCACGCGTTTCTGCCGTTCTTCCCCCGCTGGAGATGCCAAACACGGTTTTGGTGCGTGGCGAGCAGCGCCCCCTTCGCGTGCGGGTCAACGCTAACGCAAAACGTATGATACTGCGGTTTGATGTGCGTACCGGCGAAGGCAAACTGACCGTGCCGCGTGGCACGCCTGCAAGCGCAGCGCTTACGTTCCTGTCGCAGAGCAGGGGCTGGATAGACGCGCATGGCCCTGAGCTGGCGGCTGGCGGGGATGAGCATCCTAGCGTCTTGCCGTATCTGGGCGTCGATCATCAGATCATTCCCACTGGCAAAGTGCGCGGTACGGTGTCCTGTGACCTGGAAAACACGCTTAAGGTGCCAGGTCACCCCCATCGCATTATGCCAAGGCTGGCACAGTTCCTGAAAGGCGAGGCAGAAAAGACGCTGACCCCGCAGGTGCTTGCGTTATGCGACCAACTGGGCAAGCGCCCCTCATCTATCCGCTACCGTGATCCGCGTGCACAATGGGGATCCTGCTCCTCGGCGCGCGTCATAACGCTGTCATGGCGGGTGATGATGGCAAGTGAGCCGGCGCGAGCTTATCTGGTGGCCCATGAGGTGGCCCATCTGGTGGAGATGAACCATTCGCGCCGTTTCTGGAGTGTGGTGGAAGGTTTGGAGCCAGACTGGAAAGCTGGCCAAAAAGCGCTCAAAAGTGCCGAAAAGCAACTCATGGCAATCCGCTTTAGCTAGGGTTCGCAAAGTGGGATTGCAGCTTGGGGTTGCGCCTCGGGCATCCAGGCCGATGCGTGTCTAAGAGGACGGCGGTTTTACCCGCGAGCCGGCGCGGGCATGTGTTATGATCACCGCGACCACGCCCATCAGCAGGGCAAACACGACGCTGAAGACAAAGACTGTTGTGGCAAGCCAGTCTTGCCGGTCAACATAGGCCACATCATGCGAAACCCGCACCCGCACCGCCTCGCCAATGGGGTACACGTTGCGCAGCGCATCCTGCGCCTCTGTCCGGCTTACAAAGTCGCCTTCGGGCGGCTCCACCCCAAACAGCGCCAACAACCGGCCTGAGCGTTCATGCTCCAACCGCACGCGCACATCCACCACATCATTGCTGGCGCGCACCGCCGGTGACCCATCTCGGATAGGCACAACATCTGCCACCTGCACAATGGCGCGTGAGCGCTCGGCAAGCAGTGTCCAGATAGGAGGCGAGGCAAGAAACCAGGACGCAAGCGCAATGCTGAGCGGCACGAAAATACCAATCAGAACAAACACAACCGTACTGTTGTTCGCGCCAGCGCGGATCATCAGCGCAGCAACAGTACCCACCACAACAAGAAGCAGAAGCCCAAACATTGCTGAGCCTTAGCCTATGCGTTCGTGATCGTGATCCTAGAAGATAGGCCCACTAAAATATGGAACCAAGGAACCGGGAAATCGGGTTTGAGGTGCCCGCTGATGGCAGCACGATGGCTGAAGGGTCTTCATTGATAGGCTGGCCAATTTGTGCTTGCGGCACGTTTGCACCCACGCCGGGGATAGGCTGGTTGCCAATAATGGCCGCCGGGTTGAGCGCTGCAAGGCTTTGCGCGTCGGTGCCAGGCAGCATGGCCACCGGCACGCCAACATGAGCGTCGGTCATGTAGGCTTGCCAAACATCGGCTGGCAGTCCTCCACCGGTCACGCCTTGCATGGGCGAGTTGTCATCATGGCCCAGCCAGACCCCGGTGGTCAGGTTTGCCGTGTAGCCAACAAACCAAGCATCGCGCAGGCCCTGGGTGGTGCCGGTTTTGCCCGCGCCTGTCCATGCAGTCAACGCGGCACGCCGACCAGTACCAATGATCAGCGTACGTGAAAGCATCGCGTTCATCGCGCGGCTATGGTTGGGATCAATGACGCGGCCAAAGCCGCTCGCATCGCGGGTGTAAAGAACCTGCCCAGTTTCATCGCGCACCCGCAGCACAATGTGCGGCTCCACTGCATATCCGCCATTGGCAAACGGGGCATAGGCTGCGGTCAGCTCCAGCGGTGAGACCTCTGAGGTGCCAAGGGCGATAGAGGCGTTACGCTCCATGTCGGACGTAATGCCCAGGCGCTGCGCGGTATTGATCACCCGCTGCGGACCAACTTCTGCGGCAAGCTGTGCAGCAATGGTGTTGAGCGAAAGCGCTAGCGCATCGGCCAGCGTCACAGGTCCACGATAGTCGCGCGAATAATTTTCCGGTGACCAGTCACCGATCTGCGTTGGCGCATCATTGCGGATGGTGGCCGGTGTCATGCCCTGCTCTAAAGCGGCCAGATACACAAACGGCTTGAAGGCCGAGCCTGGCTGGCGAAACGCGTCGGTTGCCCGGTTAAACTGGCTTTGCTGGTAGTCGCGCCCACCCACAAGCGCACGCACGGCCCCCGTGCCATCCAGCGAGACCACTGCGCCCTGCAAATCGGCATCATCCTGGTCGGCCAGCGCAATGCGCAATGCAAGTTCGGCTCGTGCTTGCAGGTAGGGGTCAACACTGGTTTCAACCGTGATGTCGCCGTCAATGAGCGGCAAAATCCGGTCCAGTTCGTCCATCACATAATCGGCGACGTAATTGGCTGCATCACGCCGCGAGCGGTCCATGGTGGCAGCCGGGTTGTTGCGTGCAAGGCGCATTTCCTCTGGCGTGATATAGTCTTCTTCCATCATCGCCCGAAGAACCGTCGCCGCACGTTCTTCTGCCCCTTGCGGGTTGCGCGTGGGGGCCCAGCGCGATGGTGCGCGCAGCAAGCCCGCCAAAATGGCGGCCTCAGCAAGCGTTACTTCGGACGCTGATTTGCCAAAGTACCGCCGTGCAGCAGCATCCACGCCATAGGCACCCGCGCCCAGATAAACGCGGTTGAGGTAGAGTTCTAAGATTTGGTCTTTGGAGTAGGTGGCCTCCAGCCAGACGGCCAGAATAAGCTCCTGAATTTTCCGGCTGATGGTGCGATCAGCCGTCAAAAACAGATTTTTGGCCAGCTGTTGGGTGAGCGTCGAGCCGCCTTGCACAAAGCGACCAGCTTGCACATTCACCACCATGGCGCGGGCAAGACCAATAGGGTCGAGACCAAAATGGCTGCGATAGCGCCTGTCTTCGATCGCGATCACAGCGTTCGGCAGATAGCTTGGCAATTGCTCCAGGCGGATCTGTTCGCCGCCGGTATCACCTCGGTTAGCCAGCAGTTGGCCATCATTGGCGATGATACGCACATTGGGCGGACGCTCTGGCACCCGCCATTCATCGCGCGGTGGCAGCTGCATCGCGTGGTAGGCGATGATGCCTGCAAGGCCAATCACGCCCCAGATGGAAAGCACAAAGCCCCAATAGATCGAGCGCGCAATAAACCGCCCGAACCCACCACGCCCTGACCCACCACGCCCTGACCCAAGGCGCGCTTTCCGGCCCTTTTTGGCAGCAATACGTCGTGGTGGGGCTTTTGGCTCAGATGCGCGCACATCGCGCACCGGTCGCGGGCGCGCGAGGCCATCAAAGCTTGGCTCAATGCGCTGTTGGCCGCTGGTTGTGCGGCCTGTGCGTGCAGCGCGTGAGGAAGGGCGGCGAGACTGCGACATAGGGCCTCTGTTCGTTAAGGTGTTGGCAGCGATGGCAGGCTTTTTCTAAGTCGCCACAAAAGCGTGAACCGCCTTAAAGCCGGGTAAAGAAAGCACTTTAGCGAACGCTATGCGTGCTCCTTTCATATGTCTTAACCCTAACGGGTCTAATTCGTCGAAAAAACGGCGTAGATTTGATAGTTTTGCGTGGGAACTAAGACGGGACACAATATTGAGCAGCTCGCTTGAGCTGAATAGAAAGGCATCTTGGATGCGCCTGTCCGGTACAACCGTCACTGCTCGTGACGCCCACCCTATTCCAAACAAACAGCCTGGCTTGTTTTTCGCCGCTGATGGTCGTGTTGACTGGGTGGATGTTGGCAAAGGGATCTGCATCTTTCTTGTGGTTATGATGCACTCCACACTTGGTGTGCAGGCGGCCGCTGGTGAGGCCAGTTGGATGGGCCTTATTGTGGAATGGGCTCAGCCGTTCCGCATTCCGGCCTTCTTCCTAATCGCTGGCCTGTTTCTGGTGAAGACCATCGACGCGCCGTGGCAGCGTTACCTGGATCGCAAGGTGGTGCACTTTGCCTACTTTTATCTGCTCTGGCTCGTCATTCAGTGCTCCATCAAGTGCGGTCTGCTTGACGGCAACTTCGATCAGGTGCTGCCCAACATGCTTGAGGCGCTCTATCAGCCCTACGGCACGTTGTGGTTTATCTACATGCTGCCGATCTTCTTTTTGGTCACTCGGCTAACCCGCGCGGTGCCCTTGTGGGCAATGCTGGCGCTCGGTGCAGCGCTGGAAATTGCACCTATTGGCACTGGGTTTATGGTGATTGATGAGTTCGCCGCACGGTTCGTTTATTTCTACGCCGGGTATGCGTTGGCCAAATACGCCTTTGCCTTTGCTGACAAGGTTTCCGCGCGTCCCATGCTGGGCGTTGCAGGCTTGCTTGTTTGGGCAGCGTTTGCCGCGGCTATTGCCTTCAACCAAGTGAACGTGTGGGGAGAGGCCTACGCATTGGCGCATTTGCCGCTTGTTTCGCTGGCGGCCGGCGGGTTGGGAGCGTTGGCCATTGTTGCTGCAGCGGTTCTGCTGGCGCGCAGCTTCGCTGGCCCGGTGATCCGTTATCTGGGCTCGCACTCGATTGTCACCTATCTGGCGTTCTTCCTGCCCATGGCGATCACCCGCGAAGTCGGTCTGCGGTTGGGCGTTTTCCCAGACACGGGCACGCTTGCCCTGGTGACCACACTTGTTGCCGTGGCCGGGCCGCTCATTGGCTATTGGATCATCAAAAAGGTTGGCTTTGGCCGGTTCTTGTTCGAGCGCCCAAGCTGGGCAAGCCTTGAGCGATCTTCAAAGCGCGAACGCGTTCAGATCGCACCAGCTGAATAGCAGTTCAAAACTGCCAATGGTTGCTTCCATGCATGGCGCGATCGGCTAAGGTCGCGCCACCATGACAGAGATTTCAAACCGCCCGCTTTCACCTGACGACCACCTCATGCTGGTTGATGGCTCGACGTTTATTTTTCGAGCCTATCACGCGCTGCCGCCTTTAACGCGCAAGTCAGATGGTCTTCCCGTTGGTGCCGTGTCTGGCTTCTGCAACATGCTGTGGAAGCTATTGAAGGAAAGTGATCCGCAGTTGGTGGGTACCCCACCCACCCATTTTGCAGTTATCTTTGACGCCAGCAGCTACACGTTTCGCAACGACATCTACCCCGACTACAAGGCCAACCGGTCGGAGCCGCCAGAAGATCTGCGCCCACAGTTTTCCGTGATCCGCGATGCGGTGCGGGCTTTCAACGTGGCCTGCATTGAGCAGGAAGGCTATGAGGCTGATGATCTGATCGCCACGTACACCACACAGGCCGTGGCCAGTGGTGCGAAGGTGTCGATTGTGTCTTCCGACAAGGATTTGATGCAGCTGCTCACCATGCCCAATGTGGTTCTGGTGGATACGATGAAGGACAAACGCACTGGGCCTGATGGTGTGGTGGAAAAGTTCGGCGTGACCCCGGACAAGATGATCGATTTGCAGTCGCTGGCCGGTGACAGCGTGGACAATGTGCCCGGCGTTCCCGGCATCGGTGTAAAAACCGCGGCTCAACTGCTCGAAGAATTTGGTGATCTCGATACCCTGCTGGAGCAGGCCCACACGATCAAGCAGAACAAGCGGCGCGAAAATCTGATCGAGTTTGCTGATCAGGCGCGCATCTCGAAGAGACTTGTCACGCTGATGCCTGACGTGCCGGTGAAAGAGCCCTTGGAAACCACGCTTGTGCGTGAACTTGATGGTGAGCAGCTGGTGAGTTTCCTCAAAGCGATGGAGTTCACCACGCTCACCCGCCGCGTTGCGACCGCGACCGATACATCCGCTGATGTCGCCAGTGCGCTAGTTTCCACGCCCGGCTTTGAGAGCGCGAAGGTGGAAGAAAAGGCGGTCGCTGACGGCGACATGACGCCATCGGCCCTGGCAGAAAAACGCGCCAATGAGGCCGCGTCGGTGACCATCGACCCCTCAAAGTACGAGGTGGTCTTTGATCCGGCAAAACTGGAAGCTTTGTTTGATGAAGCGCGCTGGTCCGGGCTGTTGGCGTTTGATACCGAGACAACATCGCTCGACCCGATGCGTGCCGAGCTTGTCGGCTTTTCTTTCGCACTGGAGCCTGGCAGAGCGTACTACGTGCCACTGACCCATACCTCCGGCGAGGATTTGCTGGGCGCTGGCCATGATGTTCGGCAAATGGACGCGAGCGTCGCGTTGCGATTGTTAAAGGAGGTCCTCGAGGACCCGGCGATCCTGAAGATCGGCCAGAACATGAAGTACGACATGGCGATCATGGCGAACCATGACATTGCGGTCGCCCCCTTCGATGACACAATGTTGCTTTCCTATGTCACCGGTGCCGGCACCGGTGGCCACGGCATGGATGAGCTTTCCACCAAGTGGCTCGGTCACACGCCTATCCCTTATAAAAGCGTGGTTGGCAGCGGTAAAAGCATGGTCACATTTGATCGCGTGCCCATTGAAGATGCAGCGCCTTACGCCGCTGAGGATGCCGACATTACGCTGCTGCTGTGGCGGGCGTTGAAGCCTACGCTGATCCCGCACAAGGCGGTTGCCGTTTATGAAACGCTAGAGCGGCCATTGGTGCCGGTGCTAGCGGCCATGGAGCGTCGCGGCATCAAGGTCGATCGGCAGATGCTCTCGCGCCTTTCCGGTGATTTTGCGCAAGGCATGGCCGGGCTGGAAGCTGAAGTTGAAGAGCTGGCCGGTGAGCCCTTCAATGTCGGCTCGCCAAAACAGCTTGGCGACATTCTGTTCGGCAAAATGGGTCTGCCTGGCGGCAAGAAAACCAAAACCGGGGCGTGGGCAACGCCAGCCAGCGCACTTGAGGAATTGGCCGCTGAGGGCCATGAACTGCCGCAGAAGGTCATGGCCTGGCGGCAACTGCAAAAGCTGCGCTCCACCTACACCGAGGCGCTGGCCCAAGCAATCAACCCAGATACGGGCCGGGTGCACACCAGTTTCTCGCTGGCAGCAACCAGCACTGGGCGGCTGTCATCATCCGATCCGAACCTGCAGAACATCCCGATCCGCACCGAGGTCGGCCGAGACATCCGCAAGGCGTTCGTCGCCGAGCCGGGCATGAAACTGGTCTCGGCCGACTACAGTCAGATCGAGCTGCGCGTGCTGGCCCATGTCGCTGATATACCCCAGCTCAAACAGGCCTTTGCCGATGGGCTGGACATTCACGCAATGACCGCCAGCGAAATGTTTGGCGTGCCGATTGAGGGCATGGACCCCATTGTGCGTCGGCAGGCCAAGGCCATCAATTTCGGCATCATTTACGGCATTTCCGCGTTCGGCCTTGCCAACCAGTTGGGCATCGACCGCTCCGAGGCGGGGGCCTACATCAAGACCTATTTTGAGCGCTTCCCTGGCATCAAAGCCTATATGGACGACACCAAAGCCTACTGCCGCGAGCACGGTTATGTGGAGACCATTTTTGGCCGCCGTGCGCACTACCCAGACATCAAGGCCAGCAATGGCGCGATGCGTGCCTTCAACGAGCGCGCGGCCATCAATGCGCCCATACAGGGTTCAGCCGCCGATATCATCCGCCGGGCGATGATCCGTATGGAACCGGCGCTGGAAGCTGAAAAGCTGAACGCGAAAATGCTGTTGCAGGTGCATGATGAACTGATTTTCGAGGTCCCGGAAAGCGAGGTCGAGGCCACGCTGCCGGTGATCGAACGGGTGATGATCGATGCGCCGAACCCGGCGCTGGAACTGTCCGTTCCGTTGGAAGTGGACGCCCGCGCTGCGGATAATTGGGATGACGCGCATTAGTCACCCATGACTCTTCGTCATCCTCGGACTTGATCCGAGGATCCAGCTCGAGCATTCTGTCATGCGAGCAGGTGGTTGCGAATAGGGTTGGATGGTCGGATCAAGTCCGACCATGACGGTGGAGAGATGTCTCAAACCCTCACAAACACCCCATCGCGGCGTGCATCGCCTGCGCCTTCCAGCGACACACGGCCATCGGCATTCACACGGCGTTCCACGCCATGCGCACCGCCGAAAAACATCGAAGCCTCATCCCAAATGCGGTGATCCTCGAAGGCACGCTGCAACGGTTCAGGTTCTTGGCCCGGTTCAGCATCCAGATGGCCCTCTTCCACATGCAGCCGCGGGGCGCGGATCGCATCCTCAAGTGGCTCCCCATGCGCACCCCAGCGCAGCAAAACCTGCGCCATCGCCGAGCGGATACGGTTTGATCCGCCTGAACCAAGGGCCAGCAGCCCGCCGCACGCATCCGCCACCAGCGTCGGTGCCATCATCGAGGCAAGTCGTCGATCGGGCTGCCAAGAGCCTGGGCCATTGGGCAGTAGATCATCCTCACCCAGCATATTGTTCAGCATGAAGCCACAGCCGGGCACGATTGTGCCATTGCCCTCGCCATTTGAAACAGTGATCGCAACGGCCATACCCGCCTTGTCGATAACCGACACATGCGTGGTGCCTTTCTGCGCGACCATGGCCGGATTTGCAGGTAACATCTGATCATCAAAGCCTTGCGGCTTGCCCAATGCGCGCCAGCGCTCATCCACCGCGTCCAAAGCCTTGGCGAAGGCCAGCGGATCATACCGCTCACCGCGCGCATATTGCCCCAGCACCGCCGCAATCAGTCCGCCACCGGCAGAAGGGGCAGGGTTGGTCGCCAGATCCAGTGACGGCTTGTCCTTGCCACGATCGAGTTTGCGCACCAGAGGATCACGCCACTTGGGTGCATAGTCTTGCAGATCCCCAAGGCTCAAATGGCCACCATTGGTCGCGTCCAGAATAAGATGGGCAATTTCGCCATGCGTGGCGATCCGCAGACCTTCGCGCGTTATGGCGTCCAACGCGTCGGCCAGCGCAGGGTTGTGAAAAACATCTCCTGCGGCAAACAGTTTGTTTTCGCGCGTGTGAAGCGCGCGGGCCTCAGGCGTCGCGTGCAGGATTGGTCCCACGATTTGTGAAAGCCGCGCTTGATAGGGCGTGACGCGCACGCCCTCTTTGGCAAGTGCAATGGAAAATTCGGCAAGCCTGACCAGAGGCAGTTTGCCAAAGCGCTCGTGCAAGGCAAAAAGCCCGGGCAAAAACCCCGGTGCTGAGACCGATCCCGGCCCGATGTGAAAGCTCTGTGTCACCCCGCCAAAGTCCGCATCGATGGCGCTCAAACCGTCATCGCGGCGTGCGCTGGGGTGCTTTGGGGTGTGGACAAAGAAGTCGAGGCATATTGGTCTGCCGCCAGCGCTTGCGCTGGGGCTGACCATAGCAAAGCCGCCACCGGCAGGCGAGGCTAGCACCGGTTCACATACGCATGCCGTCAGCAGCGCCGCAAGGGCGCTATCGGCTGCCGTGCCGCCATCTGCCAGCACCTCTGCGCCGGCTTGTGCGGTGAGTGTATGTCCTGCTGCTATGCCTGCTGATTCAACCATGCAGGTGGCATAAGCTGCTTATTCAGCCGCCTCAAGCAAACCCGGTGCGGCATCACGCACCTGCTGGCTCACATGGTCGTTGTAGATCTCAAAATTCTTGGTGAACATCTCAGCCAGCTTGTGGGCTTGGGCATCATAGGCGTCTTTATCAACCCAGGTTTCCCGTGGGTGTAGCAGCGCGCTATCCACACCCGGCACGGATGTAGGCACCATAAGGCCAAAGAACGGATCGCGCTCAAAGTTCACACCCTTCAGATTACCTTCCAAAGCAGCATGCAGCAGAGCGCGCGTGTCTTTGATCGGCATGCGAGAACCTGTCCCATAAGCACCACCCGTCCAGCCGGTGTTGACCAGCCAGCAATCGACCTCGTGCTCGCTGATCAGTGTGCGCAGCAGGTCTCCATAGACGGTGGGATGGCGTGGCATAAACGGCGCGCCAAAGCACGTCGAGAAGGTGGCTACCGGCTCAGTGATGCCCATCTCTGTACCGGCCACTTTGGCGGTGTAGCCTGACAGGAAATGATACATCGCTTGCTCAGGCGTCATTTTTGCCAGCGGCGGCAGCACCCCAAAAGCGTCAGCGGTGAGCATGATGATGTTGGAAGGCTGGCCGGCCTGCCCAGAAAGCAGCGCGTTCGGGATGTAGTGAATGGGGTAGGCGCAGCGTGTGTTCTGCGTGATCGAGCTATCATCAAAGTCCGGCTCGCGGGTGTCAGGGTCCAGCGGCACATTTTCAATCACTGTGCCAAAGCGTTTGGTGGTGGCGTAAATCTCCGGCTCGGCTTCTGGCGAAAGGTTGATGGTTTTGGCGTAACAACCACCTTCAAAATTAAAAACGCCGTTCGGCCCCCAGCCATGCTCATCGTCGCCAATCAGCGTGCGGTCGGGGTCAGCGGAAAGCGTGGTCTTTCCGGTTCCGGAAAGGCCAAAAAAGATCGCCACGCCATCCTGGCCATCTGCATCCTTGCCCATATTGGCCGACGAATGCATGGGCATGACGTCTTCTGCTGGCAGCAAGAAATTGAGCATGGAGAAGACGGACTTCTTCATCTCGCCTGAATACTCAGTGCCGCCAATGAGCACGATCTTGCGGGTGAAATCGCACGCGATCACCGTTTCACTGCGGCAGCCATGACGCGCTGGGTCTGCGCGAAATGTTGGCAGGTCGATGATTGTCATCTCCGGCACAAATGTGCGCAGGGCATCAAAGTCCGGACGCAGCAGCATGGTCCGGATAAACAGAGAATGCCAAGCCATCTGTGTGATCACGCGCACGGGCAACCGGTGGCTTGGATCAGCACCGCCCCACAAATCCTGCACGTAAAGGTCCATGCCTTTTGCATGTTCCAGAAAGTCAGCATGCAGCACATCAAACGCGGCCGGATCCATCGCGCCATTGCCATCCCACCACACGGTGTCCTCTGTGGTGGCGTCGCGCACAATGAACTTATCGGTCGGCGATCGACCGGTGTGGTCACCCGTGTTGGCCTTCAAGGCACCATCGGCTGTGATCACCGCCTCTTTGCGGTGTATGGCGTGTTCATAAAGCGATGCTGGCGGCTGGTTCCAGTAAACCTCGCCAAGCTGGCAGAGCCCTGCTGTGTCCAGGCCAACCGAATCATTTCTCACACCGTGCTCTGCCATACCAAGTGTTCCTTTTGGTCGTTCGGCCGCTGGGCCGTTTTATGTTGGAGCGCACTGTTACGGCATCATCGGGCTAATGAATTGATACACCTCATGGTGACAGCGTTTCGAAATCGCTTTCGCCGCCGCGATGGTCCGCAAGCTCGGACCTATCAAACATGTGTGCACAGGAGGCAAAAGGCACCGGCAAACAGGGTTGCCGGAGGCGTCGATGCCAACTGCGCACGCGCCCTGCCTTATTTTCCGCGCAATCAGATTGGCATGCGAACAACAAGTTTCAGGGCTGGAGCTTTCGTGCTGACTTAACTCACCTTTGATTGGGTCGGCTTCTCGCCTGCACCATGCGTTCTTCACAGCGCAAAAGGGCAAAAGACGAATTGTGGCAAACTGTGCTACAGCCAACCGATGAAAGAGCTTTCTCGTGCAAACCGACCGTTCAATGCTCGCCCGCTCAGCGTCTCAAGGCATTTCAAAAGGAGCAACCATGCCGACCATCGCGCTGGTTGATGATGACCGCAACATCCTAACCTCGGTGGCTATTGCGCTGGAGGCTGAGGGCTATCGCGTGGAGACCTACACCGACGGTGCTTCGGCGCTTGATGGCATGCAGATGGCCCCGCCAGACCTTGCGATCTTTGATATCAAGATGCCCCGTATGGATGGCATGGAGCTGCTGCGCAGGTTCCGTCAGATGTCAGACCTGCCGGTGATTTTCCTCACCTCCAAGGATGATGAAATCGACGAGCTTTTCGGCCTGAAAATGGGTGCAGATGACTTTATCAAAAAGCCCTTTTCCCAGCGCGTTTTGGTAGAGCGTGTACGCGCCCTACTGCGCCGCGTGCAGGCCCGCGCCGGGGGCGGCAACGGTCATGGCGTTCCGGTGGCTGCTGGCGAGGCAGCGCCGAAAGCTGAAGGCACCGGCCAGGTTTTGCAGCGCGGTGATCTGGTGATGGATGAAGACCGCCATGCCTGCACATGGAAAGAAAAATCGGTGACGTTGACCGTAACGGAGTTTCTGATCCTTCAGTCCTTGGCGCAGCGCCCGGGTATCGTGAAAAGCCGCAACGCACTCATGGATGCAGCCTATGATGATCAGGTCTATGTTGATGACCGCACCATCGATAGCCACATCAAACGCCTGCGGAAGAAATTCAAACAGGTCGATAATGAGTTCGACATGATCGAAACGCTCTATGGTGTCGGCTACAAGTTCAAAGAGAGCTAGGGTCAGGACAGGGTGACCAGTGGGCTGGCATGGTAGATCTTGGTCGTGATGAAAGGTCACTGGATTTAGCGCCCAGTGGTTCCTCAGCTGCACAAAAATCTGGCCCGCTGCACCGGCTAGCCCGGCGCTGGCGGGTCGTCCGCGCCCGCCGTCAAGCCTCCAGCCGGTTCACCGTTTTTTCCTCGCTTACCCGGCGTATCCTGATCCTCAATTTGGTTGGACTGGTCGCGCTGGTCAGCGGTATTTTGTACCTCAACCAGTTTCGTGAAGGGCTCATTGACGCCCGCGTGCAGAGCCTGTTGGTGCAGGGTGAGATCATCGCGTCTGCCATTGTTGCCTCTGCCAATGTGGACAATGACAACACCATTATTATCGACCCTGATCGCCTGCTTGAGTTGCAGGCTGGCGAAAGTCTGTCGGTGTTCGATGACCCGCTCGAAAGTCTGGAGTTTCCCATAAACCCAGAACGTGTGGCGCCAATTTTACGGCGGCTCATCACGCCAACAGGCACACGCGCGCGCATTTACGATCCCGAGGGTGGGCTGATTATCGATAGCCAGGCGCTTTACGCGCGCGGTGCTATTTTGCGGTTTGATCTGCCCACCTCTGGCGCAAACGACCAACCGTGGTGGGAGCGGCTTTGGCAAGGCGCGCTGCTTTACATTCGCCGGTTTGATATGCCGCCCTATGAAGAAATAGGCGGTTCCAGTGGCCTTGTATTGCCGGAGGTGCGCTCGGCTATGGCAGGCGAGCCGGCCAGCTTTGTGCGGGTCAATGATCGCGGCGAGATGGTGGTGTCGGTGGCTGTGCCGATTCAGCGGTTCCGGGCCAATCTTGGTGCGCTGCTGCTTTCAACGCAGGGCGGCGATATTGATGCGATTATTTTCAACGAGCGCATGTCTATTTTGCGCGTTTTCTTGGTCGCCGCCAGCGTCATGGTGATCCTGTCATTGCTGTTGGCAAGCACCATCGCTGGACCAGTGCGCAAGCTATCTGCTGCTGCCGAACGGGTTCGCTATTCTGTTAAGGCCCGCGAAACGCTGCCAAGTTTTGAAGGTCGTCGTGATGAGATTGGGCATCTGGCAACAACCCTGCGCGGCATGACCGATGCGCTTTACAATCGTATGGACGCCATCGAGAGTTTTGCAGCGGATGTGAGCCATGAGTTGAAAAATCCACTGACCTCTTTGCGCAGCGCAGTGGAGACGCTGCCACGTGTAACAAAAGAGGAAAGTCGCCAACGTCTGCTCGAAGTGATTGAACACGATGTGCGGCGGCTTGATCGGTTGATTTCTGATATCTCCGATGCCTCGCGGCTGGATGCAGAGCTTGCCCGCGAGGATGCCGGGCTGATGGATCTCAAACCGTTGATGGAAGCTGTTGTGGGTATACAGCGCGAACTTGCAGCCCAGCGCAAAGTTTCCGTAAAATTGGCCTTCGTCCAGAGCGGCGATGAGCAGGCTGACGGCCAAGCGTTCGTTTTGGATGGGCACGAGTCCCGCCTGGGGCAGGTTTTTACCAACCTCATCGACAACGCACGATCCTTTTCGCCAGAAGGTGGCACAGTGCATGTACGCGTGCGCCGAGAGGAGCGCGCGCTGGTGGTCGATGTTGAAGATGAGGGCCCAGGGCTGCGTCCCGATATGCTGGAGCGCATCTTTGAGCGCTTCTACACCGACCGGGTTGAGCAGGATGGTTATGGCAACAATTCTGGCCTTGGGCTTTCTATTTCCCGCCAAATTGTCGAGGTGCATGGTGGTACCATCGAGGCCAGCAACCGACCGGGAAAGGATGCGCAAAACCCAGGTGGCGCGCGCTTCACGGTACACTTGCCGGTTAAAACCAATGGCTAGTGGATGAGCTTTGACGCGCCAACGGTGCATGCGACCGTGCATGGCACAGCGCTGATGCTGGAAGGCTGCGGTGTGCTGATCCAAGGGGCCTCAGGCGCCGGTAAATCGCGCCTTGCGCTCGCCCTTCTTGATCAAGCGGGATGTCATGTTGTGCCAGCGCGCGAAGCAGCAACAGAAGAGCAAAGCGCTTTGGTCGGGGATGATCGCCTGACCTTCAGCACTGATGATGGAGCGCTGTATGCAAGCGTGCCAGAAACCATTGCAGGAAAGCTCGAGATGCGCGGTGTTGGCATTGTAAATTTGCCATGGGTTGCGCGTGCGCGCCTGGATCTGGTTGTTGATATAGTTCCCTTGGAGATCATAGATCGAATGCCGGATGCGCAGGGTGTGACCATTCAAGGCTGCAGGCTTTCCCAGTTGCAGGTGCCTCACGGCGACCTGGCCCATCAAGTCCTTCTCGTGCGCACTGTCCTACACCTTTTGCGCCCCCAATAAGTGGTGGCAAGAGCCTGTTTTGCCCCTTGCTTTGAGGGCCAATCGGGTAAAGGATGCGCTTCCTATTTTAGGCCGCTTACCATTTAAGTGCGCCACCCAAAGTGATATTTTAAGGGCCTCATGATCGGTCTGCTTCTCGTTACCCATGGCAATTTGGCGCTGGAGTTTCAGTCAGCACTGGAACATGTTGTCGGCCCGCAGGACCAGCTGGAAACCATCTGCATCGGCCCCGATGATGATATGGAAGCGCGGCGCAATGATATTTTGCAGGCGGTACACCGTGCCGACAGCGGCAAAGGCGTGATCGTGCTGACCGATATGTTTGGTGGCACACCGTCTAACCTTGCAATCTCAATCATGGAAAATGCCGATGTTGAGGTGCTGGCAGGGGTGAATTTGCCCATGCTGGTAAAGCTTGCCAGCATTCGAGCTGATATGGCGATCCCGCAAGCGGTGGAGCATGCGAGCGAAGCGGGCCGCAAATACATCTCAGTTGCCAGCCAGATTTTGGATGCTGGATGAGCCAGGTCGCCCTCGAGCCACGCTCCCTGCTCATCCGCAACAAGCGTGGCTTGCACGCGCGTGCATCCGCCCAGTTCGTGAAGCTGGCGGAGAGCTATGATGCCGAAATTGCCGTGACCCGTGGCGAGCAGACAGTTGGCGGCACCTCCATCATGGGACTTATGATGCTGGCGGCACTGCCTGGGTGCACGATTGAAGTTTCGGCCTCAGGACCTCAGGCGCAAGAAGCTTTGGATGCTGTTTGCGCGCTGGTTGCTGATGGCTTTGGCGAAGACGAATAGGCCGCGCCAACCAGCTTCAGGCGCGCGCAAAAACGTGTGCGGCTACGGCAAGGTCTTCGGCTGCCGTGCCGACGGACTTGAAAAGGGTCAATTGATCGTAAAAGCGGCGGCCTGCGCGCACGCCCCGGCACAAGTCCGGCAGGTCACCGGCCACATCATCGGCGCTAAAATGACCTTCGGCCAAAGGGATCGCTAAGTCGCCACCTTCCTTCAAGGCCCCTTCACGAGTATCGCAAAAGACGCGCGCTTTGCCGATTGCGCGGCTGTCCACCTCACGCATCGTGGGTTTGAACGCGCCAACCAGATCAACGTGCTGTCCATCGGAGAGCCAATGGCCATCAATCAAGGGCTCTCGGCTCATGGTTGCACACGAGATGATATCGGCACCGCGCGTCGCCCCTTCCAGGTCGTCGGTCACCGCGATGCGCGCGCCCAGATCACCCAGTTTGGCGGCCACCTTCTCGGCACGCTGATGGCTGCGGTTCCAGATCAAAACATGCTCAAGCGGACGCATCGCGCAGTGGGCACGGATAAGGTAAGGCGCCAGCGCACCAGCGCCGACCATCAGTAAACGTTTGGAGTCGGGGCGCGAAAGATAGGTCGAAGCCAGCGCGGATGCTGCCGCCGTGCGCCATAAGGTCAGCGCTTGACCATCGAGCAGCGCCAGCGGAATGCCGCTTTCCCCTGACAGCAGGAGGTAAGCGCCCACAACGCTGGGCAGGCTGCGCTGTTTGTTGTCTGGCACCACCGAGACGATTTTGACGCCGGTGTAGCCGCGTTTGGATGTGCCTTGTGCTGCGTAGTCGGTCCACGCAGGCATCAGCAGCAACGTTGAGTCTGGTTCACCTTCGGGCCGTTCAATGGTGTGGTGGTGGCGCAACGGGGCCACAGCGGGATGGCGAAAGGCCTCACGTAGCGTTTCCACCAGGCTTCGAAAATCGGCAACTTCGGCAATGTCAGCCGCGGTGATAATACGCATCAGGCTGGGGCCTCACCTTTTCGCCCAGCGGTGTAAACGATGCGGGACGCGTTACCCCAGCGCTATCGCAAAGACGCCGGAGCTGGCAGCGCACGCGCGCCAGAGAGCTTGTTCAGCTTTTCTTTTTGCACATCACGCTCGCGGGCAAGCTTTGTGGCCTGAACTTTGGTCTCGCGTGCCTGCTTGCGATACGCGCCCTGTGTGAACCATGAGGCGATGCCGCCAATGAGAACGCCCAGGATGAGGGCACCAAAAAGAGCAACGAAAAGCGGCACAGAAACAGCAAACCAAGGGGCGTCAGTGGCAACTGGATCAAGCGAGATTTGGACCAACTGTCTGTTGGCCACACCAAATGCAATCAGAAGGATTGCCAGCGGCAGAACGATAAGAACAGTCCATAGGCGGTTAAAAATCTTGCCCATTTTCTACGCGTCCTCATCGCCCGGGTTCAGGCGCTGACGCATTTCTTTGCCGGTTTTAAAAAAGGGAACGGCCTTGGCATCCACCTGCACCTGCTCACCAGTGCGCGGGTTGCGACCTGTGCGGGCAGGGCGCTGCTTGACTGAAAAAGCGCCAAAGCCACGAAGCTCCACCCGGTCACCGCGCGCCAAGGCGTCGGTCACTGTATCGAGGATCGCCGCGACAACATTTTCGATATCGCGTTGGTACAGGTGAGGGTTGCGCTCAGTGATGCGCGTAATGAGTTCAGACTTGATCACGTCGCGGGTCCCCTTTTTGCCTTTTGATCGGCTTTTGTACGCAATAAAACTACGCTTGAGCGCCTCATACCGTAACTAACGACCGTGCCAAAGTGACAACAGGCCGTCAAGCAGCATGGCCTCGCGAATGCTCTGTTCTATGCCTTGCGCGTCGAGTGTGAGCTGCGCGTCATCGCCCAGAGCAAACCGTGCTAGGGCCGTTTGCGCGCCCAATTGGATCGGGCGTGCAGGTGTACGCTGCAGCACATTGGTGCTGGCGTCAATTTCGTGGTTTTGCTCGAAATAAGCCAGTGCCTCGTCTTCACCGCCAATAGCATCCACCAGACCAACATCAACGCCGCGCGCACCGGTAAACACCGTGCCTTCAAACCCGCGAATGATCGCATCATCAAGCCCACGACGGTCTGCAATCTGGTCAACAAACCAGTTGAAATTGTCTTCAATCAGCGACTGCAACTGCGCCAATGCCTCTTCGCTTGGAGGCGAAAACACCGAGGGTTGAGCTTTAAGCTCGCCCGAGCGCACTTCGTACATTTCAACGCCCACGGTATCGAGCAGTTCTGAAATATCAGGGAATTGTGCAATCACGCCGATAGACCCAACGATGGAGCCATTGCGCGCGACAATGTGCTCGCTCGCACTGGCCGCCAGATAGGCCGCCGAGGTTCCAACACCTTCAATGACAGCGACCATTGGCTTGGCCTCTGCCAGCTCGCGCAAGCCCTCAAAAATGGTTTCTCCTGCCACCGAAACACCGCCGGGCGAGTTGACCTGAAGGATGACAGCTTTCACCTCCTCATCCCTCTCAAGGCTTTCCAGAAGCTCCATGAATGGATCGTCGAAGTCGATAAAGCCTGACAGTTCGACCCGCGCGATGTGGTCGCCGCGCCCACCCAGATTTTTTGTCAGATCGGTGAAATAGGCCACCGCGCCCAGCACCAATCCCACTAAAAGCACAATGGAAAGCACACGCCATGCGCTACGCGAACGGCGTAGGCGACGGCGTTCCACAAGCGCTTCGGCGCGCAGTGTATCCATGCTGATCAACGGGCGGTTCCTTCTAGGCTAACGGGTATGCAGAATTGGCTAGCAGGTCAGGCGCCTAGCAACAAGATGGTGCAGTGCCCTCATCAGGGTGCTGAGGTGGCTTTGGCCACCGGTAGGCGCAAAAAAAACCGGACCCCGCAAAGGGCCCGGTTGATGGTTTTTGTCGTGCAAAAAGAAACAGCTTTAGCTGTCTTTCTTCTCTGCGTCGTCGTCGCCTTTCAGCGCTGCGCCCAGAATATCGCCAAGCGAGGCACCGGAGTCAGAAGAGCCGTACTGTGCGACAGCTTCTTTCTCTTCGGCGATCTCCAGTGCTTTGACCGAGACAGACACCTTATGGGTCTTACGATCAAACTGGGTCACGCGGGCATCCAGACGGTCACCAAGGTTGAAGCGGTCAGGACGCTGGTCATCGCGGTCGCGGGCCAGATCAGAACGGCGGATGAACGAGGTTAGCTCGGTATCCACGATCTTCACTTCCAGGCCATTGTCCTGAACAGCTGTCACTTCACAGGTGACCACAGCACCGCGACGCACAGTGTCGGAGGCTGCATCGAACGGATCATCGCCAAGCTGCTTGATGCCAAGCGAGATGCGCTCTTTGTCGGTGTCAACATCAAGAACCTGCGCGCGAATCATCTGACCACGCTCATACTCTTCGATCACCTCTTCACCGGGACGGTTCCAGTCCAGGTCTGAAAGGTGAACCATGCCGTCGATGTCGCCTTCAAGGCCAACGAACAGACCGAACTCGGTTTTGTTCTTCACTTCGCCTTCAACAATTGTGCCCGCTGGGAACATGTCAGAGAAATGATCCCATGGGTTTGACAGGGTCTGTTTCAGGCCAAGCGAAATGCGGCGTTTGTTGGGGTCTACTTCCAGGATCATCACATCCACTTCCTGGCTGGTGGACACCAGCTTGGAGGGGTGAACGTTCTTTTTGGTCCAGGACATTTCAGACACGTGGATCAGGCCTTCAATGCCTGGCTCCAGCTCAACAAATGCGCCGTAGTCAGTCACGTTGGTCACGCGGCCGGTCATGCGGGCATCGGCTGGGTATTTCGCTTCAATGCCATCCCATGGATCAGCTTCCAGCTGCTTCATGCCAAGCGAGATGCGGTGCGTTTCGTGGTTGATACGCACGATCTGCACTTTCACCGTCTGACCGATGGACAGCACTTCAGATGGGTGGTTCACACGACGCCATGCAATGTCGGTGACGTGCAGCAGACCATCAATGCCACCCAAGTCGACGAACGCGCCGTACTCGGTGATGTTTTTCACGATACCGTCGATCACCTGACCTTCAGCAAGGTTCTGAACCAGTTCCTGACGCTGTTCTGCGCGGCTCTCTTCAAGCACCACGCGGCGCGAAACAACGATGTTACCGCGGCGTTTGTCCATTTTCAAAATCTGGAACGGCTGCGGCGTGTTCATCAGCGGCTGGATGTCGCGCACTGGGCGGATATCGACCTGTGAACGCGGCAGGAAGGCAACGGCGCCATCCAGATCCACAGTGTAGCCACCTTTGACGACGTTGAAGATCTGGCCAGTAACTTTCTCGTTGGCGTTGAACGCCACTTCCAGCAAATCCCAGCTTTCTTCGCGGCGTGCTTTGTCGCGCGAGAGAACAGCTTCGCCCATCGCGTTCTCGATACGCTCGAGATACACTTCAACTTCATCACCAATTTTGATGCCGCCATCTTTGGCGGTTGCGCCGAACTCTTTGAGTGGCACGCGGCCTTCGGTTTTAAGGCCTACGTCGATGACGGCGAGATCTTTCTCAATGCCGATCACCTTGCCTTTGACGACGGTACCCTCGAGGGCATCCGAGCCGCCATAGCTCTCTTCAAGGAGAGCTGCAAAATCTTCCATACCGAACGCGTCCGCGCTCGTGTCTGTCATAGCCATGGATGTCTTTTCTTTCCTGCGCCCGCTCGGCGACTGATCAGTCAGCGCCGAAAGTGGTTGGTGTTGGTTCAAGCTGCTTTCGTTTGCCTATGTGTCTGCTGTCTGCAGATCAGGTGCACAGTGCTGGCAAAAGCCCTAAGGGCTTTAGCTGGGGCGGGACATATGCGTAGGCATGGCGAAAGTGGCCAGTTTGCTGTTCGGTTAGCGTTTGGCGTGCAGCTTTGTCGCTGCAAAGTCCTTAGCGGCCTCGAACGCCGCGTCTATACCCAAGTTTGTGGTGTCGAGCAACAGGGCATCATTTGCCTGCACCAGTGGTGCATCAGCGCGGCCGCTGTCTCGAGCATCGCGCTTGGCCAGATCCGCACGTATCGCCTCAATCTGCGTGGAGGGGTCTTTCTGCACCGCTTGGGCATGGCGTCTCTCTGCACGTGCCTCAAGGCTAGCGGTAATATAGAGCTTGGCCTGGGCTGCCGGGCAAACCACGGTGCCAATGTCGCGGCCATCCAGCACCGCGCCAGGCAAAGCGCCTGCAAACTCGCGCTGCGCGTCCAGCAGAGCCGCCCTGACAGGGGGATGAACCGCAACCTTGCTCGCCGCCTCACCCACATGATGCTGAGCCAGAACATCAGGCTCTAGTGTTGAAAGGTCCAGGTTCTGCGCGATTGCGGCGCAGGCTGCCGGGTCATCCTGATCGCCACCGGCCTCCAGCATGGCCAGTCCGACCGCACGATAGAGCAGGCCCGTGTCCAGGTGCTTCAGCCCGAAATGCTGGGCCAAGAGTTTGGAGATCGTGCCTTTGCCAGATGCAGCAGGGCCATCCACCGCGATGATGAAAGGTTCAGCCATCGTTCCTATCCATCGTGCCTATGCATCGTGGCTGTTCAAATGCGTAAAACCTGCACCCAGATCGCTCATGAGCCCCTCAAAGGCCGGGAAGCTGGTGGCAATCACGCGGCCATCATCCACCGTCACCGGTTGTTGGCTCGCCAGCCCCATGACCAGAAAAGCCATGGCGATCCGGTGATCCAGATGGGTGACGACTGTGCCTCCGCCGGGCACATGTCCTGGGTCGCCCTTCACGGTCATCCAATCTTCACCGTATTCGACCGACACGCCGTTTGCCTTCAGCCCATCCACTACGGCTGCCAGACGGTCAGATTCTTTCACACGCAACTCGTGAAGTCCGGGCATGTGGGTGTCGCCTTGCGCAAAGGCAGCGGCAACTGCCAGCACCGGGTATTCATCAATCATCGAAGGTGCACGGTCAGCTGGCACCGTTATGCCCTTAAGCCTTGAAGATTTCGCGGTGATATCGGCTAATTCCTCGCCGCCTTCAACCCGCCGGTTGGAGAGCGTTAGGTCGGCCCCCATTTCCTGCAGCGTCGTAATAAGCCCAGTGCGGGTCTCGTTGAGCATCACATCTTGAATGATCACTTCAGCATCTGGAGCGATGATGGCTGCAACCAGCGGAAACGCCGCCGAGGATGGATCTGCTGGTATAGTGACATCCTGCGCCTGCAACACCTTGCCGCCCTGCACCGTTATGGTGCGCGAACCATCGCTGTTCTCTTCCACACGCAAATCGCCGCCAAAACCTTTGATCATCCGTTCGGAATGATCACGGGTGGGGATCGGCTCAATCACCGTGGTGGTCCCTTCGGTGGAAAGAGCGGCCAGTAACACTGCTGATTTCACCTGTGCCGACGGCATAGGAACTGTGTAGGTGATTGGAAGTGGGGTCTGATTGCCGCGGATTGTCAGCGGCAGCAGGCCGCCGTCACGGGCCAGCACTTGCGTGCCCATTTCTTGCAGCGGGTCCAGCACACGCTTCATCGGGCGTTTGCGCAAGGACCCATCACCGGTGAAGGTGGAAGCAAAGGGATAGGCTGCGGCCATTCCCATAATCAGGCGAACGCCGGTGCCAGCATTGCCGCAGTCAATCACCTCCGCCGGTTCAAGCAGCGCGCCAACGCCGGCACCATCAACTGTCCATGTCCCGTCGTCCAGGCGTGCAATGCGGGCGCCGTACTGGCGCATAGCCGCTGCAGTCGCCAGCACGTCTTCACCTTCTAAGAGGCCAGTGATCCGTGTTTGGCCTTTGGCCAGTGTGCCCAGGATCAGCGCACGGTGTGACATGCTTTTATCACCAGGCACACGCACGCGGCCCGCCAGGCGGTTGTGACTTTGCGTGTGAAGCGGGTGCGAGCGAAGGGGACGCGGAGCGCCAGGAGCGTCCATAAAGACCTCAAAAATCAGCGTTTGGAGCAGTTGATAGGCGCGTGTGCGCCGCCTCGCCTTATGCCAAGGCTGGCCTGGGTGTGCAATCGGCAGCGCGCGGTAACCGCGCAACTTTTCCCGCAGTCAACTGGCAAGCTTGCTCCCTGGGGCGTTATTCACCTTTGACTTGGACCGTAAACCGTGTCTATCACGCCCGCTACAGCACTGTGGGGCGAACCGCCCCCTCTCAAACACCCTTTTATGATGAGGTTCTGGCGTGGCCAAACAACAGCTGGGCACCAAGCGTATTTGCCCCGAAACAGGCAAGAAGTTTTACGATCTGGGTCGCGAGCCGGTCGTATCGCCCTATACCGGCATTTCCTATCCGGTATCGGCGTTCGATGTGACGCCCAAGAAAACCACCAAGCCGGTCGAAGAAAAGCCGGTGGCTGACGACAAAGACGACACCGAAACGGTGGATACCGAAGATACCGGTGATGTAGAAGTGGTGTCGCTGGAAGATGCAGAACCTGCCGGCGCGGTGGATGATGATGACGATGATGATGACGACAATGCAGACGTCATACCCGACATCGACACCACTGATATTGACGGCGATGACGCCGTGACCGACGACAGCGATACGTTTTTGGAAGATGACGACGAAGACTCTGACCCCGCTGTTGCTGTGGTCGGTGGACGCGACGACGACGACACGTAAGCAAGTGGTGCAAAGGTCACTGGCAATGCTGACTGGTAACACTGGCTGGCAAGGCCAGTTGACCGGCCTGCATCGCTGACGTAAAGACGCCAAACACCTCGCGTGACACCACGTTTCGCGGGACCAAAATGGGGCCATAGCTCAGCTGGGAGAGCGCTTCGCTGGCAGCGAAGAGGTCAGGAGTTCGATCCTCCTTGGCTCCACCAAAATCCTTCGTGGCACAAAGAATGGCGTCCGGCAGGTTCATCACCTAGCGATGACCGAGAGGGCAGGCGCAGTTCCATTTCTGCTTCGCCGCGCAAATCAACACCTGTTGCGCAGCCAAAGGCTGAACTGGCGACAGATGGATGCGCGGCAATCGGCGACAAGCATCTTCGCATCCTTGATGCCGATATTGACCTCGATCTGGAATTTTACGCGGTAGCGCCTGCGTTCAAAAGCGCTTGCTTGATGTGGCCATCTAAGCAGGGCATCGGTTTTTTCATGCTTTGTGCATCCAAATTCACCCGCTGTGCCAGGCCGTTTGAGTTGCTGGCTTGACCACATAGCCCCTTTCCTTCCGCAGCGCTCCATGCGACCCCCATCACCATGACCGGTGATCAGATTGCTTTGTTTTGCCTTTTTGGCGTCCTGTTCGCGTTCCTTGTTTGGGGCCGGGTGCGCTACGATCTGGTGGCCTTCACAGCGCTGCTGATTGCTGTTTTGGCCGGCTATGTTACCCCCAACGCCGCCTTTGAGGGGTTCGGCCATCCTGCTGTTGTGATCATCGCCTTGGTGCTCATCGTATCGCGAGGGCTTGTGAACTCTGGCGCTGTGGAGCTTATCGCGCGCTTTGTTGTGAAGCCGGATAGGGCGCTATCTTCCCACATTTCTATTATGGCGGTGGCGGGCGCTGCGCTGTCAGCGGTTATCAACAATGTGGCAGCACTGGCCCTGTTGATGACGCTGGATATGGACGTGGCCGCCAAGGCTAAGCGTGCGGCTTCGCTGTCACTCATGCCGCTATCGTTTGCGACCATATTGGGTGGCATGATCACGCTGATCGGTACACCGCCCAACATTGTTATTGCCCAGTATCGGCAGGATGCGCTGGGCGAGCCTTTTTCCATGTTTGATTTTACCCCCGTTGGCTTGGTGGTCAGTGCTGTGGGCATTGTGTTTGTTGCGCTTATCGGTTGGCGCCTCATCCCCAAGCGCGAGGGCACGCCGTCATTGGAGGATGATGCCGGGCTTTATGTCGCTGAGGCGCGCGTGAAAGACGGGTCCAAGAGCATTGGCAGCCAAGTGCGCGACCTCTACCCGGATGCATCCGACAAGGATGTTCAGATTTTAGGTTTGGTGCGACGAGGCAAGCGCCTGCCAGGGTTCTCGCGCACGCAAGCGCTGCGCAAGGGTGATTTTCTGGTCCTGGAGGGTGACCCCAAAGCCATCGAAGCGTTTATGGGCGCCGCGCAGCTCGATTTTGCAGGCTCTGAAAAGCATGGTGGCCTGCGCGGCAATAACCTCACCCTTATCGAGGCCATCGTTCCCGATGGCGCGCGTCTTGTGAACCGAACCGAAAGCGATGTGCGTTTGCTTTCTCGTCATGGTGTTACGCTGCTGGGCGTCTCGCGCGAGGGCAAGCGCTTCCGCGAACGGGTTCGTCGCCTCACCATCAAGCCTGGTGATGTGCTGCTGCTGCTCGGTCCTGATGACCGGATGGATCAGGTGGCAAACTGGCTGGGCGTGTTTCCATTGGCTGATCGCAAGACCAGCATTATCCAGCGTGGCAAAGCTTTTGCCGCCATTGCTGCCTTTGCCATCGCCATTGCTCTTGCGGTAATGGGCATCACCTCGCTTACGATCGGGCTGAGCGTGTGCGTGGTCGCCTATATCGCAATGGGCCTGCTGGGCGGCGATGATTTCTATGCCATGATCGAGTGGAAAGTGATTGTGCTACTGGCTTCGCTCATTCCTTTGTCCGCGGCGTTGGAGGCCTCTGGCGGCACCCAGCTTATTGCCGACGCGATTGTTGGGGGCACGCAGGGTTGGCCAGCTTGGGCTATTGTGTTGGTGCTCATGGTTACCACCATGACGCTGAGTGATTTTCTCAACAATGTTGCCACCGCGCTCATCGCCGCACCCATCGGTGTCTCGGTGGCACAGTCCATCGGCGCGAACCCTGACCCGTTCTTAATGGCGGTTGCGGTGGCCGCATCCTGCGCTTTTCTCACGCCGATTGGCCACAAGAACAACACCATTATCATGGGGCCTGGCGGCTATCAGTTTGGCGACTATTGGCGCATGGGTCTGGCGCTGGAGGTGATCGTGATCGCCGTCGCTGTGCCCGCTATTTTATGGTTCTGGCCGTTATGACAATGATTTACGTCGATGCTGATGCCTGCCCGGTGAAGGATGAAGTGGAGAAGGTCGCCATGCGCCTTTCTATTCCTGTTGTTATGGTCTGCAACGGGGGGATTCGCCCGTCCCAAAATCCGTTGATCACGCTGAAAGTTGTCGCAGAGGGCCCCGATGAAGCCGATCTTTGGATCGCGGCTAACTGTGGGCCAGGCGATGTGGTGGTAACCAGCGATTTGCCGCTGGCCGACGCTTGCGTGAAGGCAGGGGCACAAGTTTTGCAACATGATGGGCAAAAGCTGGACACGGCCAACATTGGCCAGCGGCTGGCCACCCGCGACCTGATGCAGGACATTCGCGCTGCCAACCCTTTTCATCAGGGCGGTGGTCGGCCCTTTTCCAAAGCTGACCGGTCCCAGTTTTTGCAGGCGCTGGACAGAGCCATCGAGCTTGCCAAAAAAGCAGGCCTGTAGGCTGCTAGCGCAGGCGCTGCAAAAGGTCGGGCGAAGGGGTGCCCGTTTCCGGCAAGCCCACGCTGCGCTGATAGGCGCTTATGGCCGCTTGCGAGTTCGGGCCAATCACGCCATCCACACCATCGGTATCAAAACCGGCTGCCGTCAGGCGGCGCTGAAGTTCCTCGCGATCAGCCTTGGTCAGACCTGTGCGGTCTGGCGGGAAGGGCGTTTGGAACGGCCCGCCACCGGCAATGCGGTCAGCCAGATGGCCAACCCCGATCGCGTAGGAGTCGGAGTTGTTGTAGCGCTTGATGACGCGGAAATTGTCGGTGACTGCAAAGCGCGGTCCGCCTGCCTGCGGCTGAATGATGTTGCCGCCCGGCGACGTGCCGGGCAGCACTTCCTGTCCCCAGCGCGTGCCACGCGTCCATCCCATACGATTGAGATACGCCGCTGCTGACGCCAATGCATCGGTGGGATCATCTGACCAGATGTCACGGCGGCCATCACCGGTAAAATCAACGGCATAGGCCTCATAGGTTGTGGGCATGAACTGCGTGTGGCCCATCGCGCCGGCCCAGCTTCCGGTGCACAGATTGGCCGGGATGTCGCCATTTTGAATGATCTTCAGCGTGGCGAGCAACTGCGCTTCAAAGAATCTGCCACGGCGGCCGTCATAGGCAAGCGTGGAGGTGGCAGAGACCACCGGAATGTTGCCCCGCCTGTCGCCGTAAGAGCTTTCCAGCCCCCAGATGGCGGTGATGATTTCTGCATCCACGCCATACTCTTGCTCCAACTGCGACAGCACGTTGCGGTAGAAGGCAAACGCTGTACGACCATTGCGCACCCGCGTTTCAGAGGCTGCAATGGCCAGATAGTCTTCCAGTGTGCGCGTGAATTCAGTTTGGTTGCGATCCCTGCTCACAACGCCGGGCAAGAAACCGGTGTTGGCAAAGGCAGCATCCAGCGTTGCCTGACTGATGCCCTGGCTGGCTGCGCGCCCGCGGAAAGACGAAACCCAACTGGTGTAGCCGCTGTTGGGTGCAGGCAGCAGATCATCAGCCAATTGGTTGCTCGCATAGCTGTAGGCGTCCACCAGCCCGCCACTGGCGCACCCGGTGATGGCCGTGGTTAGCAGTCCGAAGCCCAAGGTTCGACGTGTCAAAGTCATGTTCGCTCCCGCCAAGCTGAAAGCCCCAGATCTGCCTCTAGGTGAGGACTATAGGGCGTGCGTGTTTGGTTAACCATAAGCTTAACCCAAGAGGCTTAACCAAACGCAACTGGGCTTTTGCTTTGCGTGCACGCACAAAAAAGCCGGGCAGCAAGACTGCCCGGCTTTCTTTTTTGCGTTGGGTAGGTGGCCTAGGCGGCCAAATCAAATCGATCTGCGTTCATGACCTTGGTCCAAGCCGCAACGAAATCGTGCACGAACTTTTCGGCGTTATCGTCCTGCGCATACACTTCAGCATAGGCCCGAAGAACAGAGTTTGAGCCGAACACCAGATCAGCACTGGTGGCCGTCCACTTTACCGCGCCGGTTTTGCGGTCGCGGATTTCGTATGCGCCGGTTTTACCGTCCACCGGGTGCCAGCTGTAGGCCATGTCGGTGAGGTTGACGAAGAAGTCGTTCGTCAAAGCGCCTGCACGGTCGGTAAACACGCCATCCTTGGTCTCACCATAGTTGGTGCCCAGCACGCGCATTCCGCCCAAAAGGACTGTCATTTCACCAGCGGTAATACCCAAAAGCTGCGCCTTATCGAGCATCATTTCTTCTGCGCTCACCGGATAGGCCGTCTTCTGATAGTTCCGGAACCCGTCGGCCAGCGGCTCGAGCACACCGAAAGAGTCAGCGTCGGTATGCTCAGGCGTTGCGTCACCGCGACCGGGCGCAAAAGGCACGTCCACGCTGTAACCAGCTTGCTTAATAGCGCCTTCCAGCGCGACATTGCCTGCCAGCACGATGACGTCGGCAACCGATGCACCAGCCTGTGCAGCAATTGGCTCAAGAATGCCCAGCACTTTGGCCAGACGCTCTGGTTCGTTGCCTTCCCAGTCTTTCTGAGGCGCCAAACGAATGCGCGCGCCATTGGCACCGCCGCGTTTGTCTGAACCGCGGAACGTCCGTGCGCTATCCCATGCAGTGGCCAGCATCTCGGCATTGGAGAGGCCGCTTGCCGCGATCTTCGCTTTAACAGCATCAATGTCGTAGCTGGTTGAACCGGCTGGAATCGGATCCTGCCAGATTAGGTCTTCAGCGGGTACATCTGGGCCCAGATAGTTCACCTTGGGGCCCATGTCGCGGTGGGTCAGCTTGAACCACGCACGGGCAAATGCGTCTTCAAAGTAAGCTGGATCAGCCATGAATTTTTTGCAGATCGCGTTGTAGATTGGGTCCACTTTCATGGCCATATCCGCGTCTGTCATCAGCGGCATGCCGCGACCAGATGGGTCTGTCGCATCCAGCGGCTTTTCACTTTCTGGCATGTCCTTTGCGGTCCACTGCCAAGCACCAGCAGGAGATTTTGTAAGCTCCCAATCATAGCCAAACAGGTACTCAAAATAGCCCATGTCCCACTTGGTTGGGTTTTTCGTCCATGCACCTTCAATGCCGGACGTGAAAGCATTGGAAGCCTTGCCTTCGTGACCAGGGTTGGCCCAGCCAAAGCCCTGCGCTTCAACACCAGCAGCTTCTGGTTCAACGCCAATGTGATCGTGCGCACCGCCACCGCCATGGGCTTTACCCACGGTGTGGCCGCCGCAGGTCAGGGCTGCGGTTTCAACATCATCCATTGCCATGCGCGCAAACGTTTCACGCACATGCAAAGCGGTCTTTGCTGGGTCTGGCTGGCCGTTAACACCCTGTGGGTTCACATACACAAGTCCCATGTGCACAGCGGCCAATGGGTTTTCCATTGTGTTAGGGTCTTCCAGATCGGCGTAGCGATTTTCCGATGGTGCCAGCCATTCGTTTTCTGCGCCCCAATACACGTCGGTCTCTGGTGCCCAAATGTCTTCGCGGCCATAGCCAAAGCCAAAGGTTTTGAAGCCCATGGATTCGTACGCCATGTTGCCAGCCAGGATAATGAGGTCGGCCCAGCTCAGCGCATTGCCGTACTTCTTTTTCACCGGCCAAAGCAGGCGGCGTGCCTTATCAAGGCTGGCATTATCCGGCCAGGAGTTGAGCGGTGCAAAGCGGATGTTGCCTGAACCAGCGCCGCCACGGCCATCGCCCATGCGGTAAGAACCTGCAGAGTGCCATGCCAAGCGGATCATCAGGCCGCCATAGTGGCCCCAATCGGCTGGCCACCAGTCCTGATTTTCCTCCATCAGTGCTTTCACGTCAGCTTTAACGCCAGCAAAATCCAGACCCTTCACCGCTTCGCGATGATTGTAGTCCAGATCCATTGGGTTGGTGCGCGCACCATGCTGATGCAGAATGTCGAGGTTCAGCGCGTTTGGCCACCATTTGGTGACGGGTTTGTTGTTGGCAGTGTTGCCGCCATGCATGACAGGGCACACTCCACCCGCGTTGACGTCATAAGCATCCATGGTTTTGCTCCAGTTTGTTCACAATGAATCGTAACTCCACGTACCAAGCCTCAAATGATCACGCCAATGGATTATTCTTACTGCTGTGATAAGGTTTGCTTATGGATGTAATCACGCTGAAACAGTTGCGATATTTTGATGCGTTGGCCCGCTATAAGCATTTCGGCCGTGCGGCCGAGGCCTGTTCCATCACCCAGCCTGCCCTGTCGCAGCAAATCAAAGAGCTGGAAACGGTGATGGGCAGCGCGTTGGTCGAGCGCGGGTCACGGCAGATCAGGCTGACCCGCCTGGGAGAGGCTTTGGTGCCCAGGGCGCAAGCTATCCTGGTTGGCGTTGATGAACTGGGCGAGTTGATGCGCGCCTCGCAAACAGAGCTTTCAGGCAGTTTGCGCCTTGGCGTTATTCCCACGGTTGCGCCCTATCTTTTGCCCAACATCATGCGTGCGCTGTCGCAACGCTTTTCAGAGCTTGAGCTGGATCTGCGTGAGGCGGTAACCCGCTCACTGATCGACCAATTGGAAAAGGGTCGTTTGGATGCCGCCATTGTTGCACTGCCCATCTCGGAAGTGACCTTGCAGGAGTTTGCCCTGTTTGAGGAAGATTTTGTGCTCGTACGCGCTGATCGCGATGCGCACCTGCCTGTGCCCAGCCCGCAAATGTTGCAAGCCATGCGCTTGCTGCTCTTGGAAGAGGGGCACTGCTTTCGTGATCAGGCGCTGGCCTTTTGCCAGATCGGCCATTCCCAGTCCTCTCAGGCTCAACCTCCTATGGCCCAGGCCCGCCAAGTGATGGAGGGCAGTTCACTGTCCACACTTGTGCAAATGGTGGGGGCAGGGTTGGGTGTGACGCTGGTGCCTGAAATGGCGCTTGCGCTGGAAACGCGTTCGGCCAATGTCTCCATTGCCCGTTTTCCCCAGCCGGCACCCTCGCGCACAATCGGCATGGTCTGGCGCAAATCAAACCCGCTTGCCGCACAACTTATGCAGATCGGTGCGATCGTACGCGGTGTTGGTCAAGACACTGCAAAATTGGAGCTGGCCTTATGACGCGACAACACCCGATCAGCACGCTGGGCGCGCTGGCTGATCATGTTCTCCAACAGCGTGGGATGCTTGATGGCCAGCGCCAGATGGTTGGTATCGTCGGGGCGCCTGGAGCTGGCAAATCTACACTCAGTGAGGCGCTGTGTGCGCAGATCAACGCTACAAAGCCTGGGAGCTGTGCTGTTGTGCCGATGGATGGGTTCCACTTTGATGATGCCATCCTCAAAGCGCGAGACTTGCTGCCGCGTAAAGGTGCGCCCAACACGTTTGACGTGGATGGGTTTGCCCATTTGCATCAACGCCTAGTTGCTCAGGACTGTCGCGACATTGCCGTGCCGGTGTTTGATCGTTCAATGGAGCTGTCGCGCGCCAGTGCCCGCATCATTCACTCGTCTGTTCGCACCGTTTTGGTGGAGGGCAATTATCTGTTGCTGGATGAGCCAGGCTGGCAAGATTTGCGCGCGTTCTATGATCTCACGGTTATGATCGATGTTCCCCTCGAAAAGCTAGAAGCAAGGCTCCGCGCCCGTTGGGACCATTTTGGATTAACCGGCGAAGATCTGCGCACAAAAATGCAGGGCAATGATCTGCCCAATGTGCGCCTCGTCCTCAGTCAGAGTGCAGCCGCTGATATTGTCTACACCAGCAGCTCGGATTGATAGCACGTGTCAGCGCATTCCCGATTGGGTCGGTTACAAGGTCACAAAGCCAGAGGCGGCCTTAGAACTGGTGTCACTGCCACCGATACCCCTATTGCGCCCACCTGTGCCGTGGTGGTGAACAGTCGCTGCAACAAGGGTGAGAGCGACTAACCCCCCGATCGTCTGAGCAGGACATCCATCACGGCATCCCCTTGACCGCTTACCCGCGACTGCCTCTTGTTTGCGCTCAGCGCGATGTTGGATTCAATCCGGGCAGCTTCAACAACCGCCTGCTCGCCTTTCATCGCTCTGGCAAAAAGCCAGCCTTGTACGGTGTCAAAACCAAGTTTGCTGACCAGGTTCAGCTCTTCCTCGGTTTCTACCCCTTCTGCTACAACGGTGAGGTCCAGGCCCTTGCCCAAGTTCAAGATACCGCGCAGCAGCTTTTGTTTTTCAGCGCTCATAGGCGCCCCAGAAACAAAAGTCCGGTCGATTTTCAACTTATCAAATGGCAGGCGGTTGAGGTAGCCCAGCGACGAATATCCCGTACCAAAATCATCCAGCGCAAGCGAAATCCCGCGCGCTTTCAGACGGGTCAAGATGCCTTCCAAACGGTCCAGGCTATCAGCAGCGAACACGCTTTCTGTGAGTTCAATGCACAGCAACTTGGGATCAAGTCCCGACGCTGCGATCGCGCTATCGATGATGTGTTCCAGGTCGCCATGCCACATCTGCGCTGCCGATACATTGACAGCAACACTGCGCGCTGGAAGCCCGGCATCCACCCAAGCTTTGGCTTCTATGCATGCCGTGTGCATGGCAAAAGCACCCAGATCAGAGATGAGGTGAGAGCTCTCAGCAATCGGAATAAACTGGTCCGGTGGCACGTACCCACCATTGGCCGCAGGTAGACGCATCAGCGCTTCAAAACCACCAACTTTGCCGCTTTTTATGTCGATGAGCGGCTGGTAGTGCATTTCAAGGTATTTCTCATCGAGCGCCTTGCGGATGTCGGCGGCCATAGAAATACGCTCGCTAAGTGCTTCACTGAACGCGGCGCTGTAGTACGTAGCGCGCCCGCGCCCGGCCTCTTTGGAGGCGTAGAGCGCAAGATCGGCAAAGCGGAGCAATTTGTTCGGTTCGGCGGACTGATTGGAAATTTTGGCGATGCCGATGCTGGCATTGGTGCACACACGGCCAAACGAAAGTGAGGCGGGGATGCTGACCGCCTCAATGATTTGATCGCAAAGCGTATCGAGATCCTGGCCTTCCACATCATCTTCAACGATAACCGCAAACTCGTCGCCGCCAAGGCGCGCCACAAAATTACCGGTTGTGGCAATATTGGAAAGGCGACGACCAACAATGCTCAACAGCTCATCACCAGCTTGGTGGCCTAGGGTGTCGTTGACCTCTTTAAAATGGTCTAGGTCCAGCAGCAGAAGCGCAGCCTTGTGCTCTCGGTCCTGCGCCGCTCGACAAACACGCTCCAACTCACGCGTAAACAGCGTGCGGTTGGCAAGGCCTGTCAGGTTGTCAAAATAGGCAAGCTGTTCCAACTCGCGTGCCGCAGCACGTTCTTTTGAAACATCTTGCAGGGTGCCAAACAACGCGACCGGGTTGCCATCAGCATCGGCTTCCAGCGTTGAGCGGAGGTGGAGATCGATGATGTTCCCATCCCCGCGCTGCACCCGGAACGTTTCTGACTGGGTCTCGCCGGTTCGAATGACACGCTCGCTCATCGCGATGAGCCGATCACGATCATCATCAATGTAGCATTTGCGGACATTATCGACTGTGGGATCAAACGTCTCCGGGTCAAAGCCCATCAATTCAAACGTTCGCTCGTCCCATTCCACGATCTGAGAATCCAACTGGCGGCGCCAGGTGGCAAGTTTGCCGAGCCGCTGCGCTTCTTTCAGGTCATGGGATTTCTGCTCAATAACCGCATAGCTCTTGAGCAACGCTCGATCAGCTTCGGCCTCGGCCGTATCGTCCTTGATCACACCGACCACGCCAACCACTTTGCCGTTTTTATCGTGCTCAGCCTCCATGTGGACCAGCATATCGATGATGTTTCCATCGGGTTTGCGGAACTGTGAGCGTGCAACGGTAGGCTTGCCTGTTTTCCACGTTTCCAGAAATGCCATATGCTGGGTGTTGGCGCCTACCGGTGTGTCTTCATCAACAATGTCACCTTCTTGCAGAACGCTTAGTGGATGATAGCCTTCCTGAAGGTCTATTCCGTTTAGGTCCAAAAGCTCTTGGCTGATCCAAAGCGGGTCAGCCTGCATGTTGGATGCACGCCAGTGGCCCATACCCGCGATTTTAAATGATCGCGAAAGCAGGCTAGCGCGGTCGTCAAGCTCTGCCCCAATCGCTGCGACTGCCTTGGCCGCATCGCGCGCCATGGGCCGGAACAAGAACACCGCCAAAGCAACCAGAACGAGCAGCGAAATGAGTATCCACGTTGTGTGGACACGGATGGCCTGGGCCATCTGGTGCTCGGCTTGCTGTCGGTAAAGCGTCACAGCCTCGTCCAGACGAATAATCAAGCCGTTCTCTGCATTGATGCGTTGAAACTCGATCGTTTCGCGCATGCTTTCAGGGTTATCCAGAAAGGCCTCAAAGCTTGTCAAAAAGCTGAGAACCATGAGGTCCAGACCCCGTCCAGCCGGGCTGTAATGGTGACGCAAGTCGGCCGATAGCGAGGCCGGTGGCTCAACACCAGGACGCCCTTGGGTCAAGAATGTGTGCCCCTCTCGCATGCGCTGCAGTGCTGTTCGCATATCATTGAGGGCGCGGTTCATGCGGAACGGATTTGTTTCACTGATCACGCGATCGGGTAGCAATGCCAGGCGCTGCGAAAGCATGCGTTGCGCGCCTGCGGTGTCAATGATCTCGGCTTTGAGCGCGTTGACTGCAAGCAAGCTATTGACCTGGTAAGCGCCGAACATGATTGCCGCACCAATAACCAGCGAGGCGAACACGTAGCGAAACGTGTAACGCGCGCGCAGCGTGCGTTCGGTATCGGTGTATTTCTTGCTCATGCGTGCCCAACCCAAGTCTGACCCCGGAATGCTGGTTTAGGCGCCGTGCTCTAAGAATAAATGAAGGTTCACCGCTGCTGAGCAGTCGGTTCCGGGGAATCGGTGGACAAGGTTAGCGAAACATTACGCTTTGTTGTAAGCAGAAAAAGCAACTTGCAGCTCTTATACTGCCACTAGCCTCCATAGTCGCCCACGCTGGGATCCAAGAAGGCGTTGTTGGCCTTGCGTACGTCTGCAGCCGCATCATCGTAGAGGAACGGCAAAAACGCATAGCGTTTGCCGCCGGTGATAGGCAGTGCTTCGTGCAGGATGGAGCACGAGAAAATCAGCGCGCCACCGGTTGGTGGACTGTAGACTGTGTCTGAGTATTCGGGGAACATCACACCGCCGCCGTCGAAATCTTCAGCGTTGAGGTTGATTGAAACCGCAAAGCGCCGATGGGCGGTCCCTTTGGTGGTGTTGTCGCGATGCGCCTTAAAATACCCGCCAGTGTCTGCATCATAGCAGCTCACAATATAGCGCTCCATGCGCGTGACCTTGAACTGGTAAGCCTTCTCAATCTGTGGTGCCAAGCGCCAATAAATCCGGTGCATTGCAGCCTGCCGCAACGTTTCATCTTCAATCATGCAGTCAAAGCGCTTTTTTGCGGCGTTATCGAGCTCGACCAGTGTTTTGCCGTCGCGCTCACGCGTTACGCCGGATGCCTTACCGCCCTGCGTGTCATAGTACTCCAGCAGCATGTCACAAAAGGCTGGTTCAAACACGCGGGGCACGACCATCACCGGTGCGGGCGTGGCCACTTTGGCGTGCATCATCGGCTCACCAATTTGGTCGAGCGCCGCCAGGGCCTTGCTTGTTTCTTCGGGTGCAAAGGTCGCCATGATACGCATGACAGGGTCAATCAGAACCCAACCGGCGCTCATCAGCCTTTCATGACTTGGACGCGCGGCACCGGTGATACCAAATGTATCGTGTAAGCCATTGCTCGCATCGTGAAACACCAAAAGGCTGCCATCGACAGCTGTCAGGCTGGCATCATCGCGCGTGTCGTTGGCGTTGCTAGCAAGCGCGATGACCCTTTTGGCTGGGTCAAAAATGTCCTTGGCGCTGGGCGCTGCGTCCATCATCGCGCCGTAATCGGCACTGCCTTTCTCGGGCAGAAACCCAAGAAGTGTAAAGCGTCCACCAAGCGAACCAAACGCAAAACGCGGATTGCTGCGCGTTGCCGAATAGCAAAGTGGTACGGCCTCACCATACCGCAGCGTGCGCAGATGCTTGATTTGTTCTATTGATGGCGCGGTGGCGGCACCGTCTTCCTGCTGTGAGGGAACGCTGCTCTTTTGGGACGCTTCCATGGCAGTATTATCCAGTGATGAGTGGTCAGATGGTCGACATCACCATGAACGGGCGCTGGCTAATTTATGGTTAACAAGATCTGAACAGACGCCGGTTTGAGCACCGCTTATTGTTGCCGATCCTATAACAACGCCTGGCTGCATGCAGAGGCTGTGCAGCTTTCCAACACAAAGGTCGCTGCCAACACTGTTGTGGGCGCTATGGCGCGCGAAACAACCATCACGGCGATTGAGTATGTGCGCGCCAATACCTGCGAACTTTAACGGCGTGCTGCGTTAGGCTGCGTCTTCTTGCGAGCCGCCGGTCAGCACCGCATAAATGCCGCTGGAATGATCTGTGGTGCGGATTTTCTCAGCCAGCACTTCATCACGCAGAACCCGGGCAATACGTGCCAGCGCCTTTAGGTGATCCGCCCCCGAGCCTTCTGGCGCCAGCAGCACAAACAAAAGGTCCACCGGCTGATCGTCCAGTGCCTCAAAGTCCAGCGGCTGCTGGGCACGCGCAAACAGCCCCACCACGCTCTCCAGCCCAGGCAGCTTGCCATGGGGTATCGCAACGCCGTGCCCAACTCCAGTTGAACCCAGGCGCTCACGTTCCAAGAGCGTTGTGAAAATATCGCGCTCGGCAAGGCCGGTTAGCTCTGCAGCTTTGCCGGAGAGCATCTGCAGAGCTTGCTTTTTCGATGTTGCCTTCAGCGATGCCGTTACACCTTCAGGTGCAACAAGATCGCTCAAATCCATACCCATACTGGCTCCAAACGGCGGGACGCACTAGCCGTGAAGGCGTGCTGATGCCTGCTTGCAAAAAGTGGTTAGGGCGTCGCGTTACATTACGCGGACGGATCAATCCAGCCTATATTTCCATCATTGCGGCGGTAAACGACGTTGATGCTGTCTGTCGCCGCGTTCTTAAACACCACGACAGGCGCGCCAGAAAAATCAAGATCGAGCACTGCGCTTGCCACGGTCAGCGTTTTCATGTGCGTCTGCGTTTCCGCTACGACTGTGGGCGCGAAATCCTCTGGCGGCTCCTCATCCTCATTGGGCATTTCCAGCGTTGTATAGGCGGCGCTTGCAAGGGCGATACGCTCGGCCTTGTCGTGCTGGTGATCTTTTAGGCGGCGCTTGTAGCGGCGCAGGCGCTTTTCCACGCGTGCAGAGGCCTGATCGGCGCTTTGGTGGGGATCAATGGCGAAGCCGGTGGATTGCAACACTGTGCCCGAATCAAGGTGCAGCACGCAGTCTGTGCGGAAGCCTGCGCCCTCAGGCTCCATGGTCACACGGCCCGAATAGCCGCCAGAAAAGTACTTGGCGACTGCATCGCCGAGCTTGTCTTCGACATGGCCACGCAGGGCATTTCCAATGTCCATGTTTTTTCCGGTGACACGTAGGCTCATTGCGCCTCTCCCTTGTTGCCAGGCGCGCAAAGCGCACCCGGGGGTGAATTCATGGGTAGGCTGACATGGGCGTGCGCCTTCGCCAAGCCCTCAAAGAGGCAAACGGTCTTGGTAAAAGGCAGGGCTAGCCAGCAAGCGCCGCACGCTTCTCGCGCCGTCGCTGCACCGAGGACGAAATGCGCATGGCTTCGCGATATTTGGCGACCGTACGCCGGGCGATGTCCACCCCATCGGCCTTAAGTGCCTGCACAAGCTGGTCATCAGAGAGCACCTTACGCGGGTCCTCACCATCAATGAGCTTCTTAATGCGCGCGCGCACAGCCTCTGCTGCGTGCGCATCACCACCATCAGCGGACGCAATTGCAGCCGTGAAAAAGAACTTTAGCTCAAACACCCCACGGGGCGTGGAAATGTATTTGTTGGAGGTTACGCGGCTGACCGTGGATTCGTGCATCTCAATGGCATCAGCCACTTGGCGTAAGGTTAGAGGCTTTAAGTGGTCCACCCCATGGGCAAAGAACCCGTCCTGCTGCTTGACGATTTCCTTGCCCACTTTGATCATCGTACGCGCGCGCTGATCCAGGCTCTTCACCAGCCAACTGGCCGACTGGAGCTTCTCCGATAAGTAGCCCTTCTCATCACTGGAGAGCGTGGCGCGGTTGATTTGAGCATAGTACGTTCGGTTCACCAGCACGCGCGGCATGGTTTCTGGGTTCAGCTCCAACCCCCATGTTCCGCCGGGTTCCTCACGCACGAAAATATCCGGGATCACCGTTTCCACCGGCGCATTGGCAAAGCCGCGCCCGGGCTTGGGGTCGAGCGCTCGGATCTCGCTGAGCATCTCGCTCAGGTCTTCAGTATCCACTCCGCAGCGACGTTTGAGGTTCGCAAAATCGCGTTTGGCGGCGAGATCCAAATTCTCCAGCAGCGCCTGCATGGCAGGGTCGTAACGGTTAACCTCGCGCAGTTGCAGGGCAAGGCACTCTGGCAAGCTGCGCGCGCCAACACCTATGGGGTCAAACGTTTGCAAGGTCGCGAGCACCGTCTCCACCCGTTCCAGGCTCGCACCCAAGCGTTCGGCAACATCTTCGCTTGTGGTTTGCAAGTAGCCGTTTTCGTCGATGGCATCGATCAGCATCGCGCCGATCATGCGATCTTCTGGCGCGCTAAGCGCCATCGTCATCTGCTCAGTGAGGTGCTCATGAAGCGACACCTCCCGGCTGATAAAGGCTTCAAAATCAGGCCGGTCGTCCAGCCCACCTGCACCAGCGCTGGAGGGCAGAGCTAGCGAGGGGCCCGGGCCCACCGACTCCGGAAAGACATTTTCTGCAGACGTATCCAGATTATCTGCCACGCTTTGGGCGCTGGTTTCCAGCTGATCTGATGTCCAGTCGGGCTGGTCATCCACACTGGCACGTTCGGGCCCGTCATCGCAGGAAATGGCTGGCTCTGTTGGGTCGGCGGCCTCATCGCGCTCCAGCAGCGGGTTTTGCACCAGCTCCTGCTCGACAAAGGACGACAGCTCGAGCGAGGATAGCTGCAAAAGCTTGATCGCCTGCATGAGCTGCGGCGTGATTTGCAGTGATTGGCTTTGGCGCAGAACAAGCTTTGGCGACATTCCCATGGCGCCGTGGTAGCTGCTTCACACCACCCCCGCAAGCCCGAGTTCACGCCTAGATTAAGCAAGCAGCGTGCCAACAAGCTTTTTTGCGCGAACTGCGTTAAAGTGAGAAGCTCTCACCCAGATAAAGACGCCGCGCTTCGCTGTTGGAAACAATCGCATCAGGCGTGCCTTCGGTGAGCACAGTCCCCGAATGAATGATCGTGGCACGATCAATCAAGCTCAGCGTTTCACGCACATTGTGGTCGGTGATCAGAACGCCAATCCCACGCGTGGTGAGGTGGCGTACGAGCGCGCGAATATCGTTCACGGCAATCGGATCAACACCTGCAAAAGGTTCATCAAGCAGAATAAACGCCGGGCGCGAAGCAAGGGCGCGGGCAATTTCGCAACGACGACGCTCACCGCCTGACAGCGCAATGGACGCCGTGTTGCGCAAGCTCTTGATCTGAAATTCATCAAGCAGCGACTCAAGGTCAGCGTGGCGCTTGTCGCGATCTGGCTCCACCAGTTCAAGAACCGCCAGTATGTTCTCTTCCACAGTCATGCCGCGGAAGATCGAAGCCTCCTGCGGCAGATAGCCGATACCCAGACGCGCTCGTTGGTACATTGGCAGCTTGGTAATGTCGTGGCCATCCAGGTGGATCTGACCTTCATCGGGCAGCACCAGGCCGGTGATCATATAAAATATTGTGGTTTTGCCGGCACCATTGGGCCCCAGCAGGCCAACGGCCTCGCCGCGGCGCACTGTCAGGCCAGCATCGCGCACCACAACGCGGCCTTTGTAGGCCTTGCGCAAGCCCTGCACGACCAGTGCATCACCAACAATGGGATGCTCATAAACATCATAAGGATCAAACGGCGCGTCGTCGTCGGGCAGGGTGCTTCGCGGCGGCTCCACAACAAGGGGAGGCGTTCCGCTTTCTGATATCACGCGGTCAAAATCCAGCGACAAACGATCCAGCGGGTCGCGCGGGCGCAGCACGCCCCACCGCACCAACATGGCCGATGGGTTGAGCGGCACGTTGGGAAGCTTGCCGAGCGTGTTCCTGCTAAGCTTAGCCAGAGATTGGTCTAATAGGCCCATAACGCTCTACTGCCCCGTGTTTGGCGCTGAACCGGGAACGAAAACGCCTGTTACACGCCCAGTGCCGCTTGGCCCGGGCGCAGCATCCAGACGGCTTTCGCGGGTTGTAAGGTCCACCACCAATTGCTGGCCGCGCACCACGTTCTCGCCCTGCTGCAGCATCACATTGCCGGTGAGTGTGATCATCTCGGTTTCAAAATCGAAGCGTGCTTGGTTTCCGGTTGCAAATTGGTCCTCAGAGCGGATTTCTACGTCACCCATAGCCTCCAAAAGGCGCAGACCTTGGTTGCTTGTCGGCCCAATGGACCCCTCGTCGCCAGATGTGTAGTGCACCCGCAACTCCACTGTGCGTAGCGTCGCTGTGTCCTGTACCACCAGCACATTGCCCCGGAAGATGGCGAGGTTCTGAGCGTCCAAAACCTCCAGATTATCAGCCTCAATTTCGATGGGTTGATCCGAAGACTGCGAAAACCCGCTCAGGCCGTCGGCCAAAGTTTGCGCATGCACAGGCGCGGCAATACCGGTTGCGCCAAGCGACAGGCAGACCGCAAACACTGTAAGAAACTCATTACGCATACTTTAGGGTCCGTCCTGCGGATTGGCAGTTGTTGGTGTGATTACCATACGCACGCCACCGGTAAACAAAAGTCGCTCCCCGCCGTCAAACCCTTGCAAGCCTCCGGCCGTCAGCGCAACTTCATCGTTGGTGATCGCCACAGGTTCATCGGTGTGCATTGTGCCATTTTCAAGATCAACTTGTGTCACGCCCAGCAGGGCTTGCCCGCCTGATGAGAGCCGCACATCCACGCTACCCTGTTCAAAGAATAGCAGGTTGGAGTCGCCATCAAAGTGGGCCTGCGGCGATCGTATTGAGGCTGTATCGTCTGCATTCAGCGCCAGTTCTCCCTCAAGGCTTTGCATTAAAACACTTGGGTTCTCGCCCAGTGACTGCAGCGCTTCCTGCGCGCGCAGCACATAAGGCCTGCCATCTTTGTCCTCTCCGCGCAGCACCGGCGCGTTCATAGCAATGCCGTCACCGCTCATCGAAATGCCAGCAACGCGAATGTCAGGCACCGAGATGGTCGAAAACCACCAACCACCAAGCACCACAACCACTGACAGTGCGGCAATGGCGGGCACAAGGAGCCGCAATAGGCGCACCTTTTTAGAGTGCGCCTGCGCTGCCTGAAACGTCTCAACCCGCCGTGCTGGCGCGGTTATACGCTCATGAGTGGGCGAAGATATCGCTGTCACCCCACCCCATCAAATCTAGCTTGGCGCGCGTTGGCAAAAACGCAAAACAGCTCTCCGCCACCTCACGCCTCTCTTCGCGATCCAGCATCATGTCCAGCTTGGCTTTAAGCGCATGCAAGTGCAGCACATCAGAGGCTGCGTAAGCCTGCTGCGCTTGGCTTAGCGTTTCTGCGCCCCAATCACTGGACTGTTGTTGTTTGGACATATCCACGCCCAGCAACTCCTTGGAAATTGACTTCAAACCGTGCTGGTCGGTGTAGGTCCGCGTCAGCCGGGAGGCTATCTTTGTGCAGAAAACAGGCGAGGTCATGACGCCGAACGTGTGATAAAGCAGAGCGACATCAAACCGGGCGTAATGGAAAATTTTCGTGCGCGCCGGATCAGCCAAAAGCGCCTGCAAATTCGGCGCAGACGTCTGCCCCTTCTCAATTTGCACCACGTCGGCGGTGCCATCACCGGGTGATAGCTGGACCACGCACAGCCGGTCACGGTGAGCGTGCAGGCCCATGGCCTCTGTGTCTATGGCGATCTGTGTACCATAGGCATCCAGCGAAGGCAGATCGCCCTTGTGCAGTCGAATGGTTCCAGTGGTCATGACTAGTCTCTCATGGGTGTGCCTGGCCCGCACATGCAAGCCGTTTCGTCACGCTGCTTAGCAAGACAAGGTTAACGGGTCCAATAGTCCGTGCGGTCGTGCCGAAGGCACCGAACGCCGTCTCTAGCACTAATCGGTTCGCTGGTCGCTTTGCGCTGGCCCCGTGGGATGTAAAAGACCACGGTGCGACAGTTCGACTCGAGGTGAACGCAAAGCCCAAAACCGGACCACGGCTACGCCAAGGGAACAGAGTAGAGCAAATGTGGTGCGGTTGATGGAAACAACCCAGAACCAATGCGTTCGGCAATTGCTGCGCATTCGCCTGTCGCAACCGATCATAGTGCAGGTTGCGTCGATTTCTTTAAAATCCACTTTGGTGCTGTTGAGCAGAACGAATTTGAACCGAACTGCGGTTGTGCCGAAGGAACAGAGCAAAGCAAATATGGTGCCCAGGAGAGGCACTAACACATTGTTCTTCAATGTCTTTCCTTGTCTCGTAGTACCTCTATCCACCCAGTTTCTCGGGGATAGCTGTCCTGTTGTGTCTTGTCGTGTCCGGCCCCATCCAGTAGCAAAGGGTGGATAACTTGCTGGACAGGATATGCGTGCAAGGAACAGATTATCATCGGCCTTTGTAAAGACCGCACCGGTCGGCAAGTGTAGGAATGTCGGTACTCTTGGGACACTCTCTGTTTAACTCCCAATTCTGGGATGAAGGAGATGTTCATGGACAAGGATCGCCGCGAGATTCAACGCAAGCTGCGTGTTCTGCACCACGCTGAAGAGACCGGGCATATCAACAAGACCTGCCGCTACTTTGGCGTTGGTAGAAGCAGTTTCTATCGATGGCGCGCTGCCTACCGCAGGCATGGTGAACAGGGGCTTATAAACCGACCACCGATCCCCAAATGGCATGCCAACCGCACGCCGATTGAGATTGAGGAGAAGGTTCTTCACCTACGCAAGAAGTACCACCTGGGCCCGATGCGGATCGTCTGGTACCTGGAGCGCTACCACGAGATTAAGATATCAGACGCAACCGTCTCGCGCATTCTCAAGCGGCATGGGGTCAATCGCCTGCCTCGCGGAACTCGCCTGCGGAAGGTTCACACCAAACGCTACAACAAGCAGGTGCCTGGCCACCACATCCAAATGGACGTGAAGTTTCTGATGTTTAAAGGCGAAGATGGAAAGAAGGTTCGGCGCTTTCAGTTCACAGCTATCGACGACGCAACCCGTGTACGTGCGCTCAAGATCTACGAGAAGCACACTCAGGCCAGCGCTATCGACTTCGTCGACCACATCATCGAGAAGTTCCCGTTCCGCATCAAAGAAATCCGAACGGACAACGGTCATGAGTTCCAAGCGAAGTTCCATTGGCATGTTGAGGATCAAGGTATTCGACACGCTTATATCCGGCGCGGTACGCCACAGCTGAACGGCAAAGTCGAGCGCTCACACCGATCTGACGAACAGGAATTTTACCAACTGCTCAGCTACAAAGGCGATGTTGATCTGGAGGCCAAACTCGACGAGTGGGAGCGCTTCTACAACTTCGGCAGACCACATGGCGCATTCCGCGGAAAAACGCCTTACGAGGCGCTTCGAGAAAAGCTATAATCAAGCCAGAAAGTGTCTCGCGAGTACCTGCAGCTTACATTCATATCACCCCATCAGACACCGCCATGCTTTCTGCCGCAGACCAAGCTACCCTTTTTGAGAAAGAGGGGGGGTGGGCCCCCAACGCCAATATGGGACCCACCAATTAGCGAAGCCCTCGCGAAATTTTCGCTTGAATTCGAGAAACAGCATTAGCGCGCGGTTCGAAGCAGTTGGACGTCTTCGACATAACTCCGGCCATCGGTGAAGTCTGCTTCCGGCCCTTAGCCGACCTAGGACTGCCAACTTCGCCAAGCCAGCTTGTGGCGGCATAGCGGCCATAAGGTAATTGTGTATGGATACTAAAACGCAACGCAATGAAGGTTTTTCACGAATAACTTTGCTGAAATTCCAATTCATGGTCACGGGCTAACGGATTAATTACTGCCCGATGAAGTCGGCCCTGCGTTCCAAGAGCGCATCGCACAGATAGTCGACGAACAGGCGCACGCGCGTCACGCGGCGTAGGTCTTCGTGCAGCAGCACCCAGGTCGAGCGGCGCTGGTCAAGGTCGGTCCTGGGCACCCTTTGCAGGTCGGGCACCACCGCTGGGACCCAGGTGGCCAGAAAGGTCATGCCGGCCCCAGCGCGGGCCAGCTGAAGGTGCATTTCCGGGTCGGGCACCGCATGGCGGACGCGGGCTTGCGAGAACGGCGTGGCGGCGATCATATCCAGCAGCTCGGGCACCTCCCCATAGCCAAGCCAGGTGAGCCCTCGCCCTTTTGGTCCTGCTTTTGGCAGCTCCCGATCGATGTAGTCGCGCGAGGCGAACACGCCGATGGACAAGGGGAACAGCTTACGTCCGACCGCGTCGTCGGTCACCTCAACCACGTGTCGGATGGAGACATCGGTCTCGTTGCGGCCGATGGAATCGACCGTGTAGGACAGGCGCAGATCAAGCTCGATCTCTGGGTAGAGGCTCGCAAACTCGGCGAGCACTGGTGCCAGCAGATAGTGCGCTGTCATCGGGTCAGCCGATAAGCGGATGCGCCCGGAGGCTTCCCTGTTCAGCCCGCGCACCGCATTGAAGCCCTTGAGAAGGGTTTCCTCGGCGTCAAGCGCCTGCGGCAACAATCGACGGCCCGCGGCGGTCAGGCTCAAGCCATCGGTCGAGCGGCGAAACAGCTGCGCGCCAAGCTGCGCTTCCAGCCCCTCGACCTGCCGGCGCAGCGTGGCGTGATTGCTTTCCATCTGCTCGGCGGCGGCCCGTAGCGAACCAGCACGAGCAACGGCGAGGAAGGCGGGCACCGATTTCCAGTCCATGGTGCTTCCCTTAATGCGGTTCATTTATGATCCGATACGGTTTATTATAGCCACTGAGCGGAACGGATCAAACAGGCTAGTGAAACGGCATCCCAATCGAACGAAAAGGAATGCCCCATGGATGCCACCTTCAACGCATGGTCCGTCACCGCCTATGGCGGCCCCGATGTCTTGCAACCCGTCGCCCGGCCCCTGCCAGCGCCCGGCCCAACCGAAATCCTGATCCAGCAGCACGCCTCGGCGGTCACCCGCGCCGATGGCATGATGCGGGCGGGCACACCGAAGTTCGCGCGGCTCTTTCTCGGCTTGTCCAAGCCCAAGGCCGATTTGGTTGGCACGACTTTTTCGGGCCGCGTCATCGCGGTTGGCGAAAAGGTCACGCGGTTTGCCGTGGGCGATGATGTGTTCGGCGAAGCGGGCCTAAGCTTCGGCGCCAACGCAACGCACATCTGCCTCGATGAGGATGGCGTGCTGATGAAAAAGCCCGCCAGCCTGTCCCATGAAGAAGCGGCGACGCTTGCCGACGGAGCGCTGACATCCTGGCATTTCCTGCACACGGTGGGCGGTCTGAAAGCCGGGGAACGGTTGCTGGTCATCGCAGGTGCGGGCAGTCTGGGCAGCGCGGCGGTACAGATCGCGGCGGCGATGGGCGCGCATGTTACAGCGTCTGCCAGCGGCAGGAACGAGCGCGTTGTCCGCGATCTCGGCGCGGCGCACTTTGTCGATTACACGCAGGCTGATCCGCTCAAGACGGGCCAACCTTACGACGTCATCTTCGACACCATCGGCACGCTGTCGTTAAGGCAGGCCAAACCAGCCCTCACGAACGGTGGCCGCTACATGTCGCCGGTGCTGGGGCTCAAGCTTGTGAAGGACATGATGCTTTCAAAGCTGTCTGGCAGCAAGCGCGCCCTGTTCGCGGCGGCGGGCATGCAGAAGGCGCCACTTCTGCGCCAGCATCTGACGGGCCTGATGGCGCTGATCGCCGAACAACGCTTTGCGCCACTGATGGATCGCACCTACCCGCTGACCGATCTGGTCGAAGCGCACCATTACGTCGAAACCGGACACAAACGCGGCAACGTGGTGGTGGTTTAAGCCAGCGTGTCCCCTGTGCCGCCTACCAACCGGCGCATCATTGAGGCGAATTGCTCAACTTCTTCATCTTCCCAACGGTCGCTGAATAGATAACCTGAGCGCTTTGCGAATGTCTCGAGTGCTTCAGACAACCTTTGACGCCCAGTCTGCGTGGCAACCACAAAAACTAGCCTGGCATCCCGCTCATCGACTTCACGGTCAACTAGCCCGGTTTTCTCCATCGGTGCCACCATACGCGTGATCGTGGACGCACTGACGTGCATCCGCTTCGCCAGATCAACGCGCGACAGTCGGTTCGCCGTGGCGCGCTCAAGATGAAGCATCAGTAGGAACTCGTTTACCGATATTCCGTGAACAGCTGCAAATTCGCCGGATAGTCCAGCCCGAAAATCGTCAGCGACTTGGAGCAGGCGCAGCGCATTGGTTGTTTTCAAATCAGTCATGGGTAAATTCCTATTGCAAATTGCTTGCATATGCAATCTATTTGCAACATATAGTGCAAAACACCTCCATCTAACAGGCAATTCTCGACATGACCTTAGAAACCGTTTTCTCGATCACTGGCTTGATCGCCATGACAGGGTGGCTGCTCCTGCTGCTCTCTCCCTTGATCCCCAATTGGTCCGACCGGATTGCAGGGACAATTTTGCCAATTGCTCTGTCATTGGGGTACTTAGCCCTTCTTGTCATGCCATCGCCCGATCAGACTGGTGGTTTCGGTACGCTGGCAGAGGTGATGGAACTGTTCTCCCATGAGCAGGCAGCTCTCGCGGCGTGGGTTCACTTTCTGGCATTTGATCTGTTCATTGGTGCATGGATTTGCCGCACAGCTTGATTGGAGGGCATTCGCTTTCGGATGGTTTTGCCTGCACTTCCATTAACGTTCTTGTTTGGCCCTCTGGGATTGCTTGCCTTTTGGATTGTGCGGTTAGCTGTGGGGATCATCGGGGTTCGTAGAACGACAAAAGCTGAGGCGGTTCGATGATCAATGGTACAACCCCTCTCATTCACCTGATCTGTGGCCCAATAGGTGCGGGCAAGACAACATATGCCCGCAAGTTGGCTGCCGCTTCGAGCGGCGTGGTGTTCTCCATTGATGAATGGATGGTGTCGCTGTTTGGGGAGGATGCGCCAAAGAGTATGGAGCCGAGCTGGATCTTTCCACGCGTAGATCGATGCGAAAAGCGGGTGTGGGCGATGGCTTTGCAGCTGGGAGCGCTGCATGTTCCGTCTATTTTGGATCTCGGCTTCCAAAGATCTGAGCACCGCCAAAGGTTTGTCGCCCTGGCGAAAAAGGCCCAACTGTCGCCCAAGATGCACGTCCTAGATGTTGATGCTATTGAAAGATGGAAACGTGTCGAAGACCGAAACGCGACCGAAGGTGACACATTCCATATGAGGATCTCACGTGACATGTTCGATTATGTTGAAACGATCTGGGAACAGCCAGAAGAAAAAGAGATAGCATCTGTTCAAACAACCACTCTTGGCCAGCACTCATGAACAAAATTCAAAGCGACCATTAGTGAATCTTGCAGCATTCGGCGAAAAGGGCTTGGAGCTGCCATTCTGCGTGGTTGTCGGCGACGGCAAACTAGTGGCGAAGAGCGGTCATTCGCTGCCGATGCGAACGAATAACGGATGTGTGTACAGAGCTGCAATTCAAATTCCTGAAATTGAAGCATGCCGCAATCTGAAAATGCAACGGCCAAGGTGTTTCACGCATGTCTCTGTTGCAACTTTCGCTGTAAACGCGGCTTGACGGATGAATTTGCGGCCAACGAAGCCGGTCCGGCGGTCCAAGATCGCCTAACTCAGATAGTCGACGAACAGGCGGCTCGCTCCACCCGCCGCAGATCTTCGTGCAGCATGACCTGACACCGCCCGACTAGGTGTGCTTCGCCCGCTTAAAGAACTACAATGCATCCAGCGAGCACGAGTTTCAGGTGAGCGAAGAGCAGTTCCTTGGGGTCACAAAGCACTTCATTGCGCCAGCACCCAATGAGGGGTTCAACCTTGTCATGCACCGGAATGCCCTCTGATCAGGTCGATGACGCGAGGCATGAACCGCATCGCGCGTTGCGGCGCATCCAGCTGGTTGAACGCGCCAACGAAGAAGATGTCTTCCATAGGCGCATAAAACGCCCAGGTTCCGCTAGCACCGGAGTGACCGATGAACTCAGGTGTCTCACGAAACAGGTTCGTCCAACGCGGCAGCTTGTAGCGCATCAGCCCGTAGCCATACTGGAACGGGAAGAACAAATCGTTCCAAGGGGTCATCAGGGCAAGGTTTGACGCATCGAAAAGTGCGCCGCCGAAGAAGGCACGCAGGAACCGCAACCCGTCCGTCAGCGTCCAGACCCCACCTCCGTCTGCGCCCATGCTCGACATGATGAGCGGCACGTCGAGGCGCTGATCTCGGTTGGAGAGCGGCACCGGTTGAGGGTGCTCATGGCTCGTGGCGTGATCGAAGATGAACGTGTCTACCATACCCGCCGGCTCGAAGATGCGCGCCGAGAATGCTGATTGCAGATCGGTCTGAGTCACCGTTTCGATAACAGCACCCAGCAGCTGAAAGTTGGTGTCGGAATAATGCGACTTGCCGCTATCCGGCGCGGCCATGGGTTTCAAGTTACGTGAGGCGGCGAGCACATCATCAAGATCATACCGGTGATCACGGTTCTGCTTGACGTCGTCTGCAACACCGCCTTCGTAATAGTCCGCCAGACCCGATGTCTGGTGCAGCAAATGGCGCAGGGTGAGATAATCCGCATAGTCGGTTCCACCCACCACATGAACGCCGAACAGGTCGACGTGAGGCAGATGCGAGGCCACACGATCATCAAGCTTAATGCGACGCTCATCGACCAGCTGCATCAGCACCGTCGCGGCGAACATTTTGGTGATGGACGCCATGAAGAACGGCTGGTCGGCGGTCGCATGGCCTGCCGCGCCCTCAAAGCTGATTTGGCGATCGCCCGATTGTACGCCGATCAGAACGCTGTGGGTGTGCCTGCGCGCCGCTTCCCGGTCCAGCATGTCCTGGAGCGCTTGATCGAGTTTCTTATCCTGACTTGTTGGCATTGGCTGTCTCCGCGCGCTGTTGAAGACGGATTAGGCGGTCAGGATCGGCGCTGACATGACCCCGTTCATCATAACTTTGACGATGAGCATCAAAGTAATCCCTAGGCGCTGGCCAGCCAATGGGTCGGGCTCGCCCCGGTCCAACGCTTGAAGGCGCGCACGAACGCCGACGCCTCGGAGAAGCCCAGCAGGTATGCCGCTTCGCCAACCGAGACCTTGCGCGCCGACAGATAGTCCATCGCCATCCGTTTGCGCAGATCGTCGTGTACCTCGGCGAAGGTCACGCCTTCATCCTTGAGGCGGCGATAGAGGGTCTGCCGGCTCATGCCCAGATCGCGGGCGATGCCGTCCATCGAAAGCGTGCCCTCGTGCAGCTCCGGCAACATCCGCGCTTCGACGGCGGCACGGGCTGTATCGGCTGTTGACAATTCGGCCAGCAGGCCATCGGCGTGCTTGGTGAAAACGGCGAAGATATAGTCCTTGCCACTATCAAACAGCTCCTCAAGCCAAACCGGATTGATGCGCAGCGCGTTGCGTCTGGCCTCGAAAACAACAGGGACGCGGAACAGGTCGGGGTAGCGATGCGCATGGGGCGGCGCTGGATAGGTCACCTGCATGGCCAATTCGAACGGGTGCTCCGGGGCGGACCGGCGAAACTCGGAGATGAACCGCGCGAAACTCGCTTCGGTCGCGAGCCAGTTCCCATCATGGGGCCGGTGGTCGATGAGCCAGACCTCGCCGCCTTCGTCAGCAAGTTCAAAGCGATCACGCCCACCGGGGATGACGACTTCAGCCATCAGACGCGCGTAGCGGTTCAGCTGGGTCAGGCTGTGGGGGAACGACCGGGATGCGTGCACGATCTGGCCGACGATCGACATGGTTTGCAGTTCAGTTTCAAGCACGTGACGCAGCAGCAGCGAAGTGTCCCCTGTGACCTCGATCCCGGCGCTGATGAGTGCGCCATACGCCGCCATCGGGATGCGGGCATCTTGATCGGCAAGGTCCTCGTCGCTGAGCTTTGCGGCACGCAACAACGCATCGCGGGCTGCGCCCTCGCTCTCTGCATAGTCGAGAAACGCTTTGGCAAAGCCAGCAGCCATGGTCGCGTCGGCCATGCGGTTGGTACCCCCGGTCTAGCAGTTGTCACCGCAGATCATGCCTCAAACAGCAGCGCTGAGACAGAGTTTGGGGAGACATTTGATCGGAGATACAGGAAAGTACGCCGCATGATCATCGCTGTTTTTGGTTTCATCGCCGTTTTGTTCGCAGCTCTTGCTGGCCTCGTGTTCGCAACGCGGAAGGCTCCGGGCGTACTTGCAACAGTGGCAGATGACCCTTCGTTGCCCAGGCTACCGGTTCCGGGTCCAGCCCTTTATGGGCGCATTGTTGAGGGTCCTGAAGGCGCGCAAACCATTATTGTTCTGCACGGCGGGCCGGGCGGTGATTTCCGATCACTGCAAGCGCTTGAGCGGCTTTCAGACACGCACCGCGTGATCTTCTACGACCAGCGCGGCGCGGGGCTTTCGCAGCGCATGACGGAGACAGAACTCACCATCCAGGCTCACTTGGAGGAACTGCACACCATCATCGGAACGCTGTCGCCAGACGAACCTGCGATCCTTGTTGGCCATTCCTGGGGCGCTATTCTGGCAGCGGCTTACCTTGGGGAGCACCCCGAACTCGTGCAACGCGCCGTGCTGATTGAACCGGGTTACCTTGATGCGGCGGGCTTCGAAAAGTGGCGTAAGCGGGCGCGGCAGTTCATGGCGAGCCCAGCCTATATCTGGACGGCCATCCTGACCGGCTTTCGCGTGCGAAACGTACAGGGCCCAGATGGTGACGCACGAGATGATTTCTTGATCGGCACAATGGTCCACGCCTTCGCGAACCACCCCAAGAACCCCTATCACCGCGGCCAGGGCTACACGGCACCCTCCTGGCGGTTTGGGGTGTTGGCGAGCCGGATGATTGATCGGGAACCGCCAAGCGCACTTGATGCCATCGCATCAAACGCCAAGCGGTTCTCCGGGCCAGTGTTGCTCATGGCGGGCGCCTGCAATGACTGGATCGGCGAACCGTTGCAGCTTCAGCATCTTCACCACTTTACCGATGCGCGACTGGCCGTCATCCCCGGCGCGGGCCATGATGTGGTGTGGGACAATCCAGACGGCACACTCCGCGAGATAAACACATTCTTGCGGTCAGATGCCCAAAGCAAATGAGCCCTTGGGATGCTGCAAACCATAGCCATTGCCTATTGCCGTTCCCTCATCGGGGTCATCGGTTTCCAAGTCGCTTTGATCTTTGGCGCGCCGTGGGGCCGGTTGACCCAAGGAGGGACGCACGAAGGTGCGCTGCCAGCATCGGGCCGAGTGGCAGCCGCCGTTTCGATCTTGATGCTTATTGGCATGGGATTGGCCTTCCTTTCGCAAGCCGGGCTTTCGCCGAACTGGCCCCGCTGGACAGGCTGGACGGCGTTGGCGGTTCAAGCGATGTCCGCCTTGGCCAACTGGGCGACGCGCTCGGCGCCTGAGAGAAAGCTCTGGGCGCCGATCACAACCGCTCTTTTCCTGATGTCCAGCACCGTTATGGCGCTCAGCTAGGACAGCTTTAGCAACGGCATCTGGCTGGGGTTGGGCTTTGATCTTCGGTCAAACATAAGCTGCAAACCTGCCGCGGTGAACCAGACGACATAGGCGATGCCGAAGACTGCACCCGGTGCCTCGCCCGCCCACTCGACGAGCGTCAGAACGCCCGCCACTGCGATGATGCCACCCAGTACAACCATCAGCCGCGAGATGGTCCCGAGTCTCAGTCCAACGGCTGTGACTGCCGCGGCCCAGAAGGTACCTGCGATCTCATTGCCGCCACCAAGTCCAAGCTCGATGGTGTGCACCGTCCGCCAGAAAAGCGCTGCGGCGATGGGATCCTCCTGGTAAAGCGCGAGCGCCTGCTCCCCACCGACGGAGGCGACCATGCCCGCGGCCAAAACCAGTCCGGCCCAGAGAACGCCGAATCCGAAGATGACGAGGCGAGCGCCAGCGTTTCCGGCTGATACCGTTATCGCCAGTGCCGCACTCAGCAGCACCAATGCGCCGGCGTTCAGCTTGTAGATGACGGCAATCCAGAGCTGGTACAGCCCCGCATTATCAGCCATCGCAGCAAGGGTTGTTTCGGCGTCGCCACCGCCGGGCTTAAAGCCAGCGGGCAACAACACGGCCACAAGAAGTACCAAGCCGAACAGGTAGGTCAGCGCGGCTGTGAGGCCCGCAGCGCCGCCCAGCTTCATAAGCGTGGAATCGGGTGAGGTGTGCGTCGTGGTTTGCATGATCGAAGTCCTTTGTGTTGTCTTTTGGTGACGTCAACCAACCACGCGGTGGCCGCGCCCTTGAAGACAGCGCACCACAATCGCTTCCCGGCGTTCGGTTGCGCTCGCCCAGCCCGCTGCGCCACCCACGACTGCGCCGACGATGGCTCCACCAAAGGCGCCTTCTTCGTCGGACATGGAATCGTCCGCTATGCCAAGGAGTGCGCCTGCGCCGGCACCTAACGCTGCTGCCGCAAGGGTTTCTTGATCGAACTGGGATTGGTCGGCGGCAAGCTGCTGGCAGGCCGCCAGGTCGGCGCGGTAGGTCGCCGATGCCGGGCCATCGAGGATCGGCTGATACCCTGACCCCATGTTCAGGGACTGGCTGCCAGCGCAGCCGGTAAGCACGATCCCAACAAGGCTGAAAGCCAGTATGATCCGAGCGCTTCCAAGGTGGGGCTTGAGGGGCAGGAAAGCGGACTGGGTGGGCGTGGTTTGGGGAGGCATGGTTTGGTTCCTTTCAGTCTTGTATTTGACCGTTTGGTAAAGGAGCGTGACGCCTGCTTGGATGACCGGACGTACCAACAAGTTGACCGCGTGTTGCAGCAGACTGCTATGCGGCCGCCGCATGCGCAGTCGTTGTGCTTGAACCATCAGCAGGATCCTCAGCCAGCGCCCTGAAGTGATCGTCCAGTCGCCGCGTGCCGTGTGTCTCTCCGACCATGTCGATCCCCAGCGCGGTCAGGAAGAACTGGGCTGGTCCATGGACATGGATCGGCGTGAAGCGGGGCAGGACGGCGATGGCCGTTTTGCGCACCCAATCGGGCACATGGCTGATCTTGGCGGGTGTGCCGAGAACATCGAACGCGAGCTTTGCAAGCTCAACCTGCGTGAACGTGTCCGGGCCACCGACATCAAGCCAAGCCTCGCCGCGATCAATCGCGTCTGCGGTCGCTTGGGCGAGGTCCGCGCCGTGGATAGGGTTCAGGCGCTTCGATCCATCACCGAAGACCCAAGCACGCCCTGCTTTGGCGCTGTTCAGGATCTCTGCAATATCGGAGAAGTAGCCCGAGGGCGCGATGACCGTTGAGGGGATGCTTGAGCACTCCAGCTGGTCAACAAAGGCTTGCTTCGCCTGCACCAGCGGGACGCCCATCATCTGCCGCGCCTCCAGTACGTGGACATAGGCGAAGCGCTTGACGCCCGCGCGCTCCGCTTGCCGCAGCAGGTTGATGTTCGCTTGGTAGTCAACGGCTCGGTAGGTCAGCCCATCTTTCTGGCGGGTGATGCCCAGGGCCGAGATCACCAAGTCTGCGCCCTCCATCAAGCCCTTCAGCGTCTCGGGCTGCGTCGCTTCAGCGATGACATAGTCATGGGCGCCAAATCCCGATGCGGTTGCGCTTTCAGCGTTGCGGACCAAAGCCCGCACATGCCAGCCGCGATGGGCGTATTCCTGAACGAGATGGTAGCCGAGATAGCCGGTCGCACCGGCGATGAAGACGGTTTGCATGTGACGATGCCTTTCCAAAACCTATTATGAATGACTGGTCAGTCATTTACGAGGAACATGACTGGACGTCCAGTCATTAAAAGCCTACGATCATCAAAAAGGGATGAGCCAGGAAAACGCATGCCCAAAATTGTTGACCGAGAAGAGATGCAGAACGGCATCCTCGATGCTGCCATGCAAGTGTTCACCGAGCGCGGCTATCACGCTGCAACCATCGCCGATATCGCCAAGGCAGCAAACCTCGGCAAAGGCACGCTCTATCTCTACTTCAAGAACAAAGAGACCATGACCGAGGCCATGGTCGAGCGGCACTTTGCCGGCCTGGAGGCCAACTTCATGGGCACGGCGATGCCCGACAGTTTGGAGGCGTTCACCGCAGCGCTGGATGCGGCCATGGACGTGCCCGAGGAACATGCGAAGTTCATCCCGATCTTTTTCGAGGTGTTCGGGCCGAGCTTTGCCTCGGAAAGCTTCAGCGCCAAGGTTGCCCAGTTCTTTGAAAGCCTGGGCGCGCATTATGCCGATTGCCTCGCCCATCTGCAGACGGAAGGCCATGTGCGTGCTGATCTCGACCCAAGGCTTATGGGCCGCACCCTCGCCAGCACTCTTGATGGGATGATCCTGCACCATGGGCTCTTCAGCCTGCCAAAGGCGCGTTATACCAAGATGCGCCGAGAGTTGGTGCGGGCGATTGTGAGCGGGGTTTCGAGCTGAGCTACGTGCGTGCGGTGGCGCTCCGAGGATGACAGATCAGCACATGCGACTGCGATCCATGATGGAAGCCTATGCAAGCCCCGATCACACAGTTGTCGGCGTGGGTGTGCGTGATGGCGAACCCTTCTACCATTACCTAGGCGCGGAACCGCTGGTCACGCCCTGCGAAGACGTTATCTTCGAGATCGGCTCGATCACCAAGGCGTTCACTGCGATCCTCATGTGCCTGTTGGACGAAGAATGCGAGGTCGATTCGAAGGTACCCGTGTGTGACATGGCAGACGAGCTGGCCGTTGTGCCCGATTGGATAAGCCGTTTCCACACAGCCACCGGATGAAGCAGACATCAAATGCTGAAGCTTCCAACGACCGCTCTCCGCCCGGAGCGGTCATTCAACGGCAAGCACCGCGCAACCTGCTCGATGGGCGATCGAAGGTCTCCTTCGGGCGGGAAGCTGACATTCGCTGCCGTTGCGAATGAACGGCGGCTCTGCAGGCAAACCAACGCCCTCACCGCAGGCATAGCCCGGGTCTCTAGGGTTGAAGCTTGGGCGAGATCACGGCTTCACATGCCTTGACCAGCTGAATGGTGCTTTCATGCCGAACTGCACTCAAGCCTTCACGGTTGGATAGTCTGACAATCGCACCATTGAGGAAATCAATTTCAGTTTTCCTGCCCGCTTGAAGGTCTTGAAGCATCGAAGAGCGATGGCCTTGCGAGCGCGGGAAGATGATGGGGCTCAACACTTCGTCCACATAGTGCGTTCCATTTTCAGCGGGCCTATAGTCGTAAGCGCTTGCAAACGCAGCCAGCGTTTCATCCGCCAAGCCGGTGATGAACTCTCTGGAATGAGGATTTTCTAGCAGCTCGCCATAGCTCTGTTTGGTGATGGCGCCGGTTGGATTCATGCAACTGTTGAACAGCAACTTGAAGGCGATCGTGTCGCGGATTGTTTTGTCGTGAACCATGGGCACGAACCCTTGCTCAGCAACCTCCAGCATCTTCTCCAGCGCCGTGGTTTCATCACCAAGCAGTGGGCCGCACAGTATGGGGCTTGATTGTGCTGTTACGCCAACTTCGGTCGGGTTGCGGCGCACCATGCCAATCATCATGGCAGTAGAAAAAACCGGCACAGCAGGGCCTAATGTGTCGCGCGCGATTTCGGCTGAGCCCATGCCATTTTGCAGAAGCAGCACCGGCGGACAACAGGACTGATTGGCGAAGGGCTTTAGTGCGGCTGCAACATCATAGGCTTTGGTGGTGAGGATCAGCATATCGCTGCGCAATACTTCCTCCGTTGGCCTGGCTGCATCGCACAATGAGAATGCTTCAGAGCTTACGCAGTGGTCCCCGAGAAGCCCTGAAACTTCGATAGATTTTCCCCTCAGCGCTTCAATGGAACTGTTTCGAACGAGCAGGCTGACGTGCGCACCAGCTTTCGCAAAATGGGCCGCTAGGCAGAGGCCCACTGAGCCGCCACCAAAGACAGAAACATGGTAATTTGACATTGAAGCGGCTCCCCAGCCATTCGTTCTTGCCGGTCAACTGAATAGGCTTGGTCAAACAAACCTTGGATGCTGACAGAGGATTGGCTCCCTAACCGCTTATTGGGCTGAAAAGAAGCTAGCCGGATGACCACTGATCTCCTACTATAGTACGCCCACAGCAGGAGGGCGCCATGGCCAAAGGATATTGGATCGTGCACATTAAGGTCAAAGATCCGGAAACCTATCGCCGCTACGCTGATGTAGCACCCGGCATCGTCGAACAATTAGGCGGGCAGTACACCGTAGATGCAGGACGTGCTGAAACTGTCGAAGGCGATACGTCCCTTAACCGCCACGTTGTGGTCGAGTTTCCAAGCTACGATTCTGCCTTGGCAGCGTTTAGGTCAGACGCATACCAGTCCGTCGTTCACTTGCGCCATTCAAGTGCAGAGTGCCTCTTCACGATTGCCGAAGGCGCCTAACACTTCTCGAGCGCAAGGCACGCCCTGGTTAGGCCGCGGGCGTCTGCCGCAGCTGAAAGCAATGCCCAGTAGGCAGGACCTCTGGGCCGTCAGTATTGGCGGTTGAATGCCATTACGCTCTTGCGGAAGCCGTGCGGAGGGCGACAGTGGCGGCGTAGAGTTCTGATACGTAGGGATCTTCAACTCCAAGGACTTCCAAACGGTTGTTCAAGTCTGACAGGTAGTCGAAGTTGTCGCCAAATAGACCGGATGCATGCGCGATCATGCTGGCTTGTTGCCCAAATGGAATTGCAGGATTGATGTCCTTGTGATCGCGGTTAGCCACGAAACCCAGCCCATTGATTGGCCCAGCCTTGGTGTCGAGGTCCAACAAGACAGGCCGGTAGACAGGAAGAAGCATTTCACGCCGGAACAGGACGTAGGTCTCATGTTCCAGTTTTTCCTGAGGAATACGAAAGGCGAGGCCCTGGCTGCTGCCGCCCTCGTCTATGGCCAGCATCAATCCGGGCGTTTCCTTCGACCCCCGGCCGCCATCATCCCACAGGCAGAAGCTCCGCCTGTATCCGGTGCAATGGGCTTGGCGGACCTCGTTGAACTCGACCGCTGGGTCCCACATCAAAGACCCATAGGCAAAGACCCAGAGATCGCTAATCCTGTGGACTTCAAGCCAATGGCGCCGGTCGGCGTCGCGGCCTTCGCAGGGCGTGCGCCAATCGGATGGAAATCCTGCTTGGGCCGCGTGGGCGTCTAACGCACTCATCTCAATATTACGGAAGAACGATTCCGCCGCCGGTTTTATTGTGCCGCGTAACTCAGGATGATGGCGAAATGGATCGCGGCTGTTCAAATTATCACTCCGGCAGTGCGCTTGATGTAGGCAAGATTTGGTCGCGGTCTTGAAGTAGGTCGACTGCGTCCCTCTGGCGGCTTCGAACTCATGCCTCAACTCTAATACGCCGCAGCGTCTAGTGCCATCTCGTTGAGCCGCGGCGTTGAGCCGCTGTCCACCGACGGTTATCAAATGCTACGGCGTGACTCCTCACAACGGCCTTTTGGTGTAGCTGCATTATCTGGACAAGGTTGAGTGGCAGGTGAGCGGGTCAGAGGCCAATTCGCTGCGATCATCCTAAAGTCGGCTCTGGAAGGTACAAGACAAAATTGCTCTGTAGCCTCTTCGAAAAATGGGAAACTGCAATCCTGTCTGCGTCGTGTTCGGCCAATCCTTCAACTCGCTTTTTGAATATGGGGGAATTCCCCGGCCGCTATATAGGCCTCTTCTGCGGCGGAAGAGACACGCCCATAATGGGCGTTGCGATGCGGGTGTCGGCCGAACTGCTCAATGATGGATCGTCCGCGAGCGTTTTGCCCTCGCATAAGATCGGCAGTGTGTGCCAGGTGCATTGGCAACTCGGTGATAATCGCTTCAGTCAACTCTTCGCCAAGCTTCAGCCGCTCAAGATGATCGGGACCCTCGCAATGATAAAGCGCGACCATGAAAAACAGCTTCTTCCATGGCTTCAAAGCGGCAAAGTGACCATTGGCAACCCCCTCAATTACAAGTCGGTTCGCCTTGATGTCCTGCGCGTAGGCCAGCGGGGTGTCGCGCCATAAAGATCGCGGAAATTGATCCAGCGCGATCAACAATGCAATTCGCCCCTCAGCGCTGTCCGCCCAATGATCCAATTCATTTCGAGCAGCGGCAACGGTCAGGTCGGCGAAGTATTTGCAAATCGTCTCGTCCATACCACCGTACATGCGATGCCGTAGCCAAGCCGAGAAACCTTCAGCCGTTTTCCAAAACCCATTGTCAGGAAACCATAGCTCGAGAACGTCTTGAGGATCGTGTTGCATGATCGTGTCCTTGGGAACCGGCGTTCAAAAGTCTTTTGGAAACAGTTCCATCAAAGCTTGCGCGCCATATTCGCTGGTGCAGGCGTCAAGGGACAGCATCCTTTCGAGACATTCGCGGCGCAGGTTTGCATACTCGCGGCGCGGGTCTGCGTGATGTGCGGTATCGACAGCGTTCTGTGGCGCTGTGGCCTGGCGCAGAGAATTGAAGAAGGGCAGGCGGATCGCGGAAGGTGTCATAGTCTCTTGTCTCCATGATGGGTGTGAAGACACGCTACGCGGCCTAATAATTGGCTGGTATTTACTATGACGCCGTGCTGTTCTGCGAAAATGCAGAGCAGGTTCAAAGACTGGAGCGATGTCGGCGTTTTCCTCGCTGTTGTGCGAGAGGGCTCGACGCTGGCGGCCTCCCGGGTTCTTGGTATCAACCAAACCACATGGTGTGATTGCGGCGGCCGCTCTCCGGGGCGAACGAGGTCCGGTATGTTGGCCTCATGGATTATACGCCGTGAGGAGAACGACCATGAAGTATTATGCCGGTTTGGATGTATCGCTGAAAGAGGTTTCGGTCTGCGTCATCGATGAGGATGGCAAGATCGTCGCCAAGGGGATTTGCCCTGCTGATCCAGAAGGGGTTGCAGGCTGGCTGCGCAATCGCAGACTGGAACCCTGTAGGATCGTCCACGAAAGTGGAATGCTGTCGATCTGGCTGCAACGCGGACTGGCCCGTCTTGGACTACCTGCAACCTGTATTGATGCCCGCAAGGCACATAAGAGCCTGTCAGCTCGGCTCAACAAGTCAGATGCTGCCGATGCGGAAGGACTGGCCCAGCTTGCCCGCACGGGTTGGTACACGCCTGTCCATATCCGCAGTGAAGACGCAGATCGGCTGCGCAGCCTGATTGGAGCGCGGGAACGGTTGATCCGCCTGCGTAAAGACCTCGAAGGCCACATCCGAGGTGTGCTGAAGACTTTCGGCATTCGCATGACGGGCATGGGTCTGGGGGCACAGCGTCAAGCTTTCCGTGATCAACTCGCAGCCGCGGGCGCGCGTGACCCTGTGTTGAGCGTTATCGCCGATGGCTTCATCGCTGCACATAGCACCCTGTGTCAGGCTGCAGCCGATCTCGACAGGGCCGTGAAGAGCCAGGCTAAGAACCATCCTGTGGCTCGCCGTCTCATGACGATCCCCGGTGTTGGTCCGATCAATGCGCTCAGCTTCATTGCCCTGGTCGATGATCCCAATCGGTTCAGCCGAACGGCCGATGTCGGCGCCTTCCTTGGGCTGACCCTCAAACGCCATCAATCCGGTGAGGTAGACTGGTCGGGCCGTGTATCCAAATGCGGTGATGCAGCCATGCGCAGCTTACTGTTTGAGGCTGCATCGTGTGTCATCCGGCACGTGAAGCGGTTCTCGCCGTTAAAGTCCTGGGCGGTGCGTCTTGCTGGACGGCGCGGCTTCCGCAAGGCAGCCGTTGCAACCGCACGCAAGATTGCCGTGCTCATGCTGACGCTTTGGAAGAGTGGAGCCGACTATCAATGGACGCAGGAGGCCGCTGCCTGATCTCAAATTCCCGCTGGAGACAGCGGGTAGCCTTGTCCTAACGGGACGGAGGTTGGTCGATCTCGCAAAAACGGTTGGGGTGCAGGTTATCTGCTTAACCCGCAAACCACATTGGAGACGATCCACCACCGAACACCATCATGAGGCGCAACCAGGCGACCTCGAAGAGAACCATGACCCCGGACGGACCATGGCTTACCCGCTTGACAAAGCCGCAATCAGAGAACCGTTGCACGTCGCATAGACGTCTTGGGGCATGCACTCGGCCTGACCCTGTTTGAGAAAACAACGCGAGGGGCAAAACCGACACCCAGCGCCATTGCCCTGCTCGCAGATGCAGAAAGCCTAGAAAGCAGCGCGGAGGCCTTCGCAAAGACGGCCCTGAAGCAGCGTGACAATCAGGCGAGCGTCATTCGCCTTACCGCTATCACAAGTGCCTTCACGGATGAGTTCACGGCCATCCTGAACGCATTCACACAGGTGCACACAAACGTCAGCTTCTCCTTGCTACCGAGCAATGAAGACGTAGACATTTCATCTGGCGACATTGATATCGCGATCCGATTGGCAAACCCGACCGCCATATTGACCCCTCGTTGATCTGTCGCCGGATTTTTGAACTTAGAATGTCACTTTTTGCGTCCCGGAGTTACGTAGAAAAGTTTGGGCGTCCGGCTTCGCCTGATGGTCTGGGCGGTCACCGATTGATTGCGTATGACGAGAGCCTTGCAAACCATCCAGCCAATCAATGGCTCCTGGCAAGGGTGGTCAAAGACCAGGTTGTTATGACGGTCAGCGATGTTTTGGCTATGGCGAGCAACATCAAACTGGGCATTGGCGTCGGAGCGTTGCCGACAAGGTTTGAAAGTGGCCATCCCAGTTTGGTACATGGCTTTGAACTGCCAGGGGGAACAGGCTCTATCGTGTGGCTTCTGGTGAACCCGACCGCATACAGGCGGCCAGAGGTGAGAGCATTCACCAGGTGTTTTGCTCCCAAGTACACTGAGTATTACCGCAACGCCTAAGATCAAATGTCGTCTTTCAGACCCATGCAGCATCAGGCAACAGGGGCTCGAAGCTGACCTTGGATGCAGGATTAATGAAGGTCTGCAAAGGGCCGATGTTGCCACCGACCCGTCGCCAAGGCTCCAGCCTAAATTTCAACGCTTTCAGAAATCGACAGCGCATCTTCTAGGTCGACACCCAGATAGCGGACTGTGCTGTCCATCTTGGTGTGGCCAAGCAGCAGTTGCACGGCACGAAGATTGCCAGTCTTACGATAGATCTGTGCAACTTTGGTTCTGCGCATAGAGTGCGTTCCATTTGCGCTGGGTTCCAGCCCAATCGAACGGACCCAGTCCTTGAGCATCCGAGCATATTGGCGTGTTGATATGTGTGGGCGGTCATGGAAGCGGCTGGGCCAGAGATACTTGTGCCCCTTCATCAGCGGATGAGCTATCCAATCTGCGAGCGATTTACGCGTCCCTTCAGTAATCTCAAAACGCACTGGAGTGCTGGTCTTGCTTTGCAGGACCGATGCCCGCTCTTTGACTGTACCGGCGGAGAAGATGTCAGCCAATTTTAGGCGGACGAGATCGCAGCCTCTGAGTTTGCTGTCGACCGCCATGGTGAATAGGGCAAGGTCGCGGGTAGCTCCCGCCAGCTCAAGTCGGACGCGAATGGCCCAAACGTGCTTGGGAAGCAGCGGTCGTTTCTGGCCGATGATGCGGCCATGATTCCAGGCTTTCTTTGACGGGATGACCATAGGAAGGTTCGAAGCAGACATGGCGGTTCCTCTTGGCCATACCCTCCACACCGCACCACTCCAGACATTTGAGCAATGCACCATAGCAAAATCTGGAGTTGGTCAAATTGACCGCTTTGAGCCCAAACTGACCACAGCAGGCCAAATATCAGCCGCTTTGACCGACTGCCATTTCGGCAATTCTTGCGTGAAGGTCGCGCTGATCATTGGGCAGCTTTGGAATGGAGCGACCTGAGGCTGATGCGAGCTTTTGTTGCAGAACCAGAAACTCGCTCGACACGACTGTCCCGACGGCGGATTGCACTGGTCCACTCAACGCGTCTTCGAGAGGGACAAATTCGGCCCCCGCCTCCTTCAAACAGGCGAAATAGTCAGACGCGACATCGGCGAAAAAGGGAACATTGTGCCCCAATGTGATCCCGACGATCTCAGCGCCGAACCATGCCTGCGCCGTCTTCATGTCATGGCGCAACTGGGCAACCGAAAACTCAAGGAAGCTCTCCCTGACAAACGCCATTGCGCCCATGTCATTCGCATCCATCGCATTTCGGTAGGCGCGGTTCCAAATCCACTCATAGGCCCAACTTGTGACGTCGACGGGTGTTAACCCTCTGAGTTCCAGATGCGCATTTACCTTGCGCAGCTTGTCTTCTGTTTCGCCCCAATGACACAGCGGATGACGAAACAGCTTCATAGGCGCTTGCGACACCCAGCGGCTGAGCTTGTGCTCCGCGGTGTCGATGTCGGCCATGAAGTCTTCGGCCGAAACGTCGAGGAGTTCGATATGTGAATGGGTATGGTTGGCGATATGATGGCCATCCGCCACCCAGTCATCGAGAATGGCGGACATCTCCGGATGCTTGTCCAAAGGCCAGGAGTTGGAAAAAGAATAAACCCCCTCTAATCCGTTCTCTCGCAGGGCCAGGCGGATGGATTTCACAATCCCTTCGGCAGAATACCCTGCGGGTGGGTAGGACTGTGTCCAGAGTGGCAAATCATCCATAGTGAATGCAATCTTCAAATTGCGATCTCCTGCGCGCAAAGATTATGAAGCGACGATCGCTCAGCCACCTATGAATGTCTACGTCCGCTTTGTCCGCATTGCCGACATTAAGCGTGCTCAACGAGTTGCGCTGCAACCAATGTACGCTTTGCGAAACCGCCAAATCGATGACTGAACGGCAGCTCTGGGCCGATTTTGCAAATATCTGGTCCTTCAACGGATGACCAAAAAGGGCTCGAAGCCGTCATTCCAGGTGTTTGCGGCAGCGGCAAAGAAGGGCGGACAGCCGACCCATACCGCAGTAGCCAGCCATCCAAGCTGTGAAGTTGCAAGCCGACATTCAGACCATCTCTAATGCGGGCTTTGCGCTGCACCGCCGCAAGGCTGCTTTGAGCCCTTTTTAGTGATTGATTGAAGGACCATGCATTGGCAGAACCGGCCCAAAGCGGTCGTTAGGTTTAAGTAAGCGCAGTGCCGTTCTGACCTCTTTGGCGGATCAAATCTTTAGGGCTTTGATAAAGGTTGTGAGGTCGTCGCGCATTTCGTCCCGTGCCAGTCCTAGCGCGATGTTGGCGGCGAGAAAGCCGAACTTCGACCCGCAATCAAAGGTTTGACCATTGAAGTTCACCCCGTAGAAGGGCTGGTCTTCCATTAGCGACAACATGGCGTCGGTCAGTTGAATTTCGCCACCGGCACCCTTCTTGTGTCGGCCCAACAGCCCCATAATAGATGCATCCAAAATATATCGACCGTTCAGGAAGTAATTCGACGGTGCTGTGCCTGGGTTAGGTTTCTCGACCATACCCATGATAGCAAAAGATCCGTCGTCATAGGTCTCGCCGACCGAGACAATGCCATACTTATGGGCTTCATCAGGTTCGCAGGTCTCAACGGAAACCACATTACCGCCCCGTTCGTTGTAAACCTCGACCATTTGGGCCAAGCATCCAGGTTGGCCGTTCATCACCATATCAGGCAGAAGAACGGCAAAAGGCTCGTTCCGGCCTAACATGCCACGTGCGCACCAAACCGCGTGTCCAAGACCAAGCGCCTGTTGTTGCCGCGTGTAACTGATCTGACCAGCCTGCGGCAGGTCAGCCTGAAGCATCTCCAAAGTGCTAGTTTTGCCTCGGTCTGCCAACAAGGTTTCAAGTTCAAACTGATGGTCGAAATGGTCCTCGATGACGTTCTTGTTGCGGCCGGTGACAAAGATGATGTGCTCGATACCGGCCTCCTGAGCCTCCTCGACGGCGTACTGCACAACCGGCTTATCGACGACCGCCAGCATTTCCTTGGGCACAGCCTTGGTAGCGGGCAGGAAGCGTGTACCTAATCCTGCGACGGGTATGACTGCCTTTTTCAAGGGTGCTTTCACAATTGCCTCCTAATGAGCATGAGTGTACCGCGACGTCGTCCCGCCGCGCGTTGGCTTAGAAGTCTTTGTCGCCTCCGAGCCCGTCAAAAAGCTCCTGGTGCTGATTGCCCCAAGCCGAGATATCGTATTGGGCGACTGTTTCACGGAGCATCGCCATCCGGGTTCGGCGCTCATCTTCCCCCATGGCCAAAGCCTCCAAAATGGCAGTGTCCATGGATCGGTGTGAAAACGGGTTGGTGATGACCGCTGAATGCAGCTCCACTGCTGCTCCTGCAAATTCTGACAGAACGAGGACACCGTCGCCATCCGATCGCGAAGCGATAAATTCTTTGGCGACGAGATTCATGCCGTCCGCCAAGGGTGTGATCCAGGCAACGTCGGCAGCCTGATAGTAGGCAATCAGACTTTCGAACGGGATCGCGCGGGAAATAAGAGCAATCGGTTGCCACTCAAACGTCCCGAAACGGCCATTGATCCGGCCCGCCGTTTGCTCGATTTCCGTCTGGATGGCTTCGTAAGCTGCCATGTTACGGTTTGCACTGACCGAAACATGCATAAGCCTGACAGTTCCGCGCAGCTGCGGATTTGCCTCCAGCACACGTTCAAAGCTTTCAAGTTGCTGAACGCCGCCTTTTGTGTAGTCAGTTCGTCCAACCGACAAGATCAGCCGGGCACCACCCAGTTCCTCACGCACGGACTGTGACAGCGTAGCCGTATCAGGTGACGAGGCGCGCTCTTTGATAAAGTCCATATCAACGCCAACAGGGGCGACGCTGACTTCAATTGTCCGCCCCTCATGCGAGAGGACTGTTGGCACGCTGCGTTCCGTTAGAGCCGTGCCGTCCGAAACGTAGCGTGGATTAACCGCTTCTCGTCGCTCCACAGTCACATCCAGCAAACTGCGAGCAACCTGGATGAAATTAGCCGCGTAGCGTGGGATGTGAAAGCCGACAATGTCACACTCAATGAGGCTTTCGACGATTTCCTTGCGCCAAGGCAGCACGTTAAAGACGTCTGCCGCAGGGAAAGGCGTGTGGTGATAGAAGGCAATGCGCAGGTCTGGCCGCAGCTTGCGCAGATAGCCAGGCACGAGCCACAAATTGTAATCATGTACCCAAACAACGGCGTTTGGGGATGCTTCGGCAACAGCGGCTTCGGCGAACGCCCAATTCACTTCCCTGAAGTTGGGCCAATCGACGGGGTCATAATTGTACCGTTCCTTGAACCCATGGAGGATGGGCCAGAACGCTTCCTTCGAGGTGACGTGGTAAAACTCTCGAACCTGGTCGGCCGACAAAGGTAACCGGGACACGGTGTACTTCCCGAACGCATCTTCGACCTCGATGCTGGTTTCAAATTCCGGCTTTGCCGGGTCTTCTGCCAGTTTCCAGGCGACCCAAGCACCATGTTCAAATTGGCCGAAAAAGCTCTTCAGGGTTGGTACAATCCCGTTCGGGCTCTTGTTTTCGCGCAGAACGATACTGCCGTTTTCCTCCACCTCCTCATAAGGCTGACGGTGGTAAACGATAATAAGGTCTGAAGGCATACTGGTTCCTAAGGCGCGGGATTGAAGCCCAAAACGCGCAAGGCATCGATGATGCCAGCGGCGCCGATTTGGTCCGAAAGATGGACATGTGGCAGTGTCCTAACGCTTGCGACAAGGTCGGGTTCCGAACCACCAACCGCCACCGCTGGCAGACCAGCAGCCAACATCGATAGGTCGTTCATTGTATCACCAGCGGTCAGAACACGGCTGGGCTCAATGCCGAGATACGTCACCAAGCGGTTGAGCGATGGTCCTTTGCTCACCCCCTTTGGAAGAACGTCAAAGTACCGATCCGCAGAAATCAAGGTATCCAGGCCTAGGTCCTGCACAATCTCATGGGCGGAGGCGTCGAACTTTGTCGGTTCATAATCATAACTGACCCGATAGCGAAAATTCGTCGGTTGGAGGGTCAGGCCAGGATGCCCGTTGAGCGCTTCTTTAACACGCGGTCCGCTGTCCCTCCAGGCATCAGAAATGATGGTCTCAAGGGCCTGGATCGGTTCGAGCCTTTCTCTCCCAACAATGTGCGCGATTGTCGTGCCAACATCGCCAACGACATAGTCGGGCCAAGGCACTCCGTTTGCCGTGCACAATTGGAGGATGAATTCCGGATCGCGTCCGGTGACAAAAACCAAACCAACGGTTGAACGATGGTCTTCAATCCACTTGTAAAGGTGGCGACGATCCTGCTTTGAACCTCCAAGAAAGGTTCCGTCCAGGTCTGTGGCCAAGACAACGGATTTTGATCGATAGTCTTCCATAGCGCACCCTGGTCTATCGTCACGCAATGCGTTCGGCAAATTCGGTGATGGCGTCATCCGAGGCGGGGTGCTCGAGGGATATTCGCATGGCGGCCGGCTCCGCTTCAAGAGGCCTTGCCCAAAGCCGGGCAAAGGTCGAGCCGAAGTCCGCTTGTTCGTGCAGGACAGAGCGGACTGCTTCGCAGACCGGCAACTTCAGGCCGAGCCGCCGCGCAAGGTCGGTCACCGTCTTGGAATTCAGTTCACCCTCTACGACGACAGGCCGCCCGTCAAAGCACTCGCCCCTTGATCGCCCTTGGCCAAGTTGGATCCCAAGCGCCATGTTGCGCGAGGTTGGGCTTGAACATGTCATCGCCAGATCGCCAACACCCGCCAGACCCATCACCGTATCCAGGCGTCCACCAAGAGCCACGGTGATAAGGCGCATTTCCTCAATACCCTGCGTGATCAGGGCTGCACGTGTGTTTTCAGCAAACCCTGCACCCGTCATCATACCACAGGCGATGGCGATAACGTTCTTGATAGCACCACCGATTTCAACTCCAACGACATCGTCAGACACATGGGGGCGGAACGTCTCGGTGCCCAAAGATACGGACAGACGAGAGGCTGGATGGTTGTGGGGCATAACCCGATCCACCGGATCGAAAGGAAAGGCCACTGTCACAGATGTAGGGTGACTGAGCGCTGCTTCGCGCGCGAAGGTCGGTCCAGAAACAACGCCGACGGGATTGTTGCCTAGTACGTCTTCGGCGACCTGCGTCATCATCATGCCGGTTCCCCCTTCAATCCCTTTGGCGCAAACAGCAACCGGGACCTGTTGAGCGATGGCAGGCGACAGCTGCTCACAAACCAAGCGCGTGGCGTGGGACGGGACCACAACCAGAACCGCATTGGCTGAGCCAACGGCCGACCTAATCGAGGCGGCTGCACGAATACCTTTAGGCAGTTGAACGCCCGGCAAATGCTTTTCATTGATCCGCTCGCTGGCAACCGATCGAACGGTTTCCTGGTCTCGCCCCCACAGCACGACGTCGCGACCCGCACGACGGGCGACGGCGGCCAAGGCAGTACCCCATGACCCAGCACCGAGCACAGCGATGGTCGCATAGGGGTCGGCGGTGTGGGTTGGTGTCATCAATCGGTTTCCGGCTCGGACGAATATTCCAGCAACTGGTGCAAGTCTCGGTAAAAAAAAGACCTGTGCTGAGAATTGCATCTTTTCCTCGTCTGTTTGAACAATATGTAGGCGCAAACGCGAAGTGCGGAGGAGAATTCGCCATGTCGATCACGGCCGTCACCGCAGGACCATTTGACGATCAGGTTCCGGGCACCTCAGGGCTGCGCAAGAAAACGGCGGTGTTCGAGCAGCCGCACTACCTGGCGTGTTATGTACAAGCCGTCTGGGACGCCATTGACGGCCTGTCTGGCAAGACCATCGTCTTGGGCGGTGACGGACGCTATTTCAGTGCACAGGCAGCTCAGATCGTCATGAAGATGGCCAGCGCGGCCGGTGCCAGCCGCGTCATCATCGGGCGCGATGCCCTTCTGTCGACGCCGGCCGCGTCGCATCTTATTCGCTCGCGGCAAACAGATGGTGGGATCATCCTGTCGGCCAGCCACAATCCAGGCGGGCCCGGCGGGGATTTCGGCGTGAAGTTTAATGCGTCCAACGGAGGACCCGCTTCTGAAGACATCACCTCCCGGATCGAATTGGCTGCGAAAGCCGTGACGAGCTACCAGATCGCCGACGCGCCCGATGTCGATCTTTCGCGCCTGGGCGATATGCCCATGGGCGATACGGTGATTGAAGTCGTGGATCCCGTGGCGGACTACGCAGCCTTAATGGAGCGGCTGTTCGACTTCGAGGCGATTGCAGCCCTCTTTGCGTCAGGCTTTCGCATGCGGTTCGACGCGATGCATGCTATTACCGGCCCCTATTCCAAGGCGGTCCTGGAAGACCGGCTGGGCGCCGCAACAGGGACGGTCGTCAACGCGGAACCTCGCCCCGATTTCGGAGGCGGCCATCCAGATCCCAATCCTGTGAGGGCCCACGCGCTCATGGAAGAAATGATGGGTCAGGATCCACCAGATTTTGGCGCGGCATCAGATGGGGACGGTGACCGAAACATGGTGGTCGGGCCAGGCCAGTATATTGCGCCCTCAGACAGCCTCGCGCTTCTTGCAGCCCATGCCATGAAAATACCAGCCTATCGCAAGGGTTTGAAAGGCGTGGCACGGTCTATGCCGACATCCTCAGCCGTCGACCGCGTCGCCGACGCTCTTGGCATTCCAGCCTACGCAACACCGACAGGATGGAAGTATTTCGGATCCTTGCTGGACGCAGATCGCGTCACACTGTGCGGTGAGGAAAGTGCCGGCACGGGGTCGAACCACATCCGCGAAAAAGACGGGCTCTGGGCTGTCCTGTTTTGGCTCAACGTCTTGGCCGTGACACGCAAATCCGTGAACGAATTGGTTGCGGAACATTGGAAGCACTACGGCAGGAACTATTACGCGCGCCACGATTATGAAGACGTCGAAAGCGTCCTTGCCAACGACATGGTGCAGGCACTTGAAAACAAGCTGGATACGCTGCCTGGAAAGACCTTCGCAGGGCTGACGGTGAACGCTGCCGACGTCTTCGCGTACACCGACCCGGTAAACGGTTTCACGGCGAAGGGACAGGGTATCCGGATCCAGTTCGACGGTGGAGGGCGTGTCGTGCTCCGCCTGTCTGGAACCGGAACCGGGGGCGCGACGATACGGGTTTATCTCGAGCAGCTTCAGACCGATCCAGACCGCCTTGATCAGCAAACGCCGGATGCTCTGATGGCCATCATTGATGCCGCCGAGCAGATAACCGAGGTTAGGAAACGCACCGGAATGTCCGAACCAAGTGTGATTTCCTGATGCACTAATGTGGTCTCGTCTATCACACTGTGGCCCTTACGGCAGCGAGGTTAAAGTCCGATTCCCGCCCGATGGGGAAATTGCAGCTCGAGCGACGAACGGTATTGGGGAGCGCGTATCATCCAGAACTGATCCGCGCTGCGTGGGGGCGATCATCATTGAACTTGAGGCCCTTGACCTTGTGCCGGAGCTAGGGCGCCTTCACAATCGATCATGATAGACCGCCAGAGTTTGGCTCAAACAAACGACAATGAAGATGGGATCCATTATGGCGACCGAGATTGACCCATTCGTCCACCATCCCGAACTGCGCGACCTCATTAACGAACCGGAAAATTGCTTCTTTCGGACTTTCACAACCGCCAAGCTGGCGGAGATCTCACGTGAGAAAGGAATCCCGCAGTGGTGGTATTCCGATGAGCAACGCGAGGCGATGCGCGCCGCGGCACTGGCAAAACACAGCGGCGATGACCTCTGGATTTTCGCCTACGGCTCGCTGATGTGGGATCCGGGCCTCTATTTTGAGGAGGTTCGTCATGCCTGGTTGCCGGACCACGCTCGGCGGCTCATCCTCAAGGACATTTATGGGGCCCGCGGCTCAGCTGAGGCACCCGGTCTGATGGCCGCGCTTGACCGCGGTGGCGCCGGTTGCCACGGTCTAGCCTTCCGGATTGGAGAAGCTCAGATCGAGACAGAAACCGAGGCACTTTGGCGACGAGAAGGAATTGGGCCGGCCTATTGGCCTGTCTTCGTTGAGGTGCGGGTTGGCAATACCCCACTTAATGCGCTTACCTTCGTGGCGAACCATGAAGCGGATTTGATCGACGGCGAAATGAGCCGTGATGAGCAGATCGACTACTTGGTCACGGGTACCGGTTTCGCCGGCAGTAGCATCGACTATTTGCAGAACCTGGTCGGCCGTCTGGGCACAATGGGTATTCGAGACGCTGATATCGAGGACCTGCTTGGCCAGGCCGAGGATCGGTTGATTGAGCTTGAACGAACCTAATTCTGCAGATCAAACGACCCAGAACAGCCTCCCTCCGACTTGATTGGTCCACGGATCACGATTGCAGCGAAGGCCCGCTTCCCGCCCATTACGGGCAAGGCCGGTCATTTGCGAATGTCTCAAAGGTCCGCATTGCCGACGTTAAGCTTGCTAAGCGACTTGCGCTGAAACCAATGTCCGCTTTGCGAAACCGCCAAATCAACGACTGAACGGCAGCTCTGGGCCGGTAGCGGACTTGGATGAACGTAAACTGCGCGTATGAAGCGGAAGAATTTTTCCCAGTGGAACCGCTTTCAAACTCGAGCCACCACCAACTAGAGGATGGATAAATAGGTGGATGCGCTGGGCAATTCATCTAAATAATGTATTTATTTCAATTATTTAACAAGGAGTAATGGTGCCCAGGAGAAGGCTCATTTTGAGTTCGTTTCCCATGCCCGGCACCACCTCACCCTCTGAGGTCAGCAATATCAGTAGGTTAGTCTGACCTTGGTTCGATTGTCACGACTAATTTGTACAACAGTTTGGTATACAGCAGCGGACCAGCTGAGTTTGGGCGTCAGAAGCAACAAGAAGAGACACCCCAACGGGGGGAGTGATGCAGCAGCCACTGTTATAAAGGCCTTACAGACATCTGAGGCATTTAGGTCGCTGGTGGATCATGAAGACCAAGAGGAAGAAGTAGGAGCAACCTAAGGACGCTCCACCACGACTCTCACACAATCATAGAGCCCGTTTGCAGCCTTCCATGTGGCCCAGCATGGCTTGGGCAAACAATCGTTCTATGGGGCTGTGAGGAGGTCTTGAGCCAGTCACACAGGAAGCTGTGGCATGGATCGAATCCGCTGCTGGAGATACCCCATTTAGAATGGCCTCTAGGGGGTAGCGTCTTGGCCATTTAGCGGGTTTTAGACGATCTAGGTGTCACCCTACCTGACGGGTAAAACGCCCTTCTATGGATTGGGTTGTTAAACGGGCTTTAGCGGCTTTCATGGCGCAGACCTGGAGGCTACGGTAGCGTACTGAGGGTGTTCCATTGACGTGGAACAGGACTGGCAGGAGGGGATACAATCCAGCCTCTAGAGCTGCCAGTGCCCAATGGGTCTCAGGATCCTCATTCAGGATGGATATTCCTTCTCCTTCAGCCAGCCATATCTCGCAAGAGCGCGTGCAGTGACTGACCTTGAGGAAAACAAGGAGGGTCGCATCCTGGGTGTTCAGTTGGTCATGGTGGAAGTGGGTAATTGCATTCATATAGATATACCTTTCCCTTCTGGAGGGGTGTCCCTCTCAGCGGTTTTTCTGAAGTTGGGTGGGTTGTGTAGCCGTCAGACAAAGCGCGGCAGCATGGTCGCTCCCAGAAGGAGAACGACAGCCCGTTGCAGGACGGGGAAAAAGAAAAAGGGCCTGATAAAGGCTTAGAGCACGCTCGTCTGCGACCTACCGTTTTTGAGGAAAGTCTCGATGCAGAAGCCGTTTTCTTCGATGTCGAAGTGGCGCTTTATGCTGACGAAGCCTGATGGATCTTTTCGACCAGCACCGACATGCTCATAGTAGCCCAAGTCATAGAGAGCGTGCTCAAACTCAGGAGCGTGGACCACTCTCTTTTTGAAGTTCTTCTTGTCGCTTGGACCAACCTTTTCCCGTACGTCACTGAAGGTGACAAAGGCCTCTGGGTCGTCGGATCACCAATCGACCTCGGCATAAACAATGCGGCCGTTGGATATGCACGATGGGTGAATTGGGTCTGGTTGCCTCCCCCGGTAGCCTTGCCATCACGCTAGACGGCTTAATCATTCAGATGACCTGTGACGAGTTCTTCACCTGTTTCCCACAAGCCAACGGCAGTCAGGCATATCATCTTCGGCGTTAGCGACGGCTAGCGCATTAAGGAATAAACTCAATGCCAGCAGGTTCCTTGAAAGCCCTCGAGTAATCATCCTAATTCGACACTTGTTTATCAAATTCGAGAATAGGTCATGCAAAGGCATTGAACATGTTGACCGAGATGGTCACGTCTTGCTTCGCATGTAAGCTGCAGGTACTCGCGAGACACTTTCTGGCTTGATTATAGCTTTTCTCGAAGCGCCTCGTAAGGCGTTTTTCCGCGGAATGCGCCATGTGGTCTGCCGAAGTTGTAGAAGCGCTCCCACTCGTCGAGTTTGGCCTCCAGATCAACATCGCCTTTGTAGCTGAGCAGTTGGTAAAATTCCTGTTCGTCAGATCGGTGTGAGCGCTCGACTTTGCCGTTCAGCTGTGGCGTACCGCGCCGGATATAAGCGTGTCGAATACCTTGATCCTCAACATGCCAATGGAACTTCGCTTGGAACTCATGACCGTTGTCCGTTCGGATTTCTTTGATGCGGAACGGGAACTTCTCGATGATGTGGTCGACGAAGTCGATAGCGCTGGCCTGAGTGTGCTTCTCGTAGATCTTGAGCGCACGTACACGGGTTGCGTCGTCGATAGCTGTGAACTGAAAGCGCCGAACCTTCTTTCCATCTTCGCCTTTAAACATCAGAAACTTCACGTCCATTTGGATGTGGTGGCCAGGCACCTGCTTGTTGTAGCGTTTGGTGTGAACCTTCCGCAGGCGAGTTCCGCGAGGCAGGCGATTGACCCCATGCCGCTTGAGAATGCGCGAGACGGTTGCGTCTGATATCTTAATCTCGTGGTAGCGCTCCAGGTACCAGACGATCCGCATCGGGCCCAGGTGGTACTTCTTGCGTAGGTGAAGAACCTTCTCCTCAATCTCAATCGGCGTGCGGTTGGCATGCCATTTGGGGATCGGTGGTCGGTTTATAAGCCCCTGTTCACCATGCCTGCGGTAGGCAGCGCGCCATCGATAGAAACTGCTTCTACCAACGCCAAAGTAGCGGCAGGTCTTGTTGATATGCCCGGTCTCTTCAGCGTGGTGCAGAACACGCAGCTTGCGTTGAATCTCGCGGCGATCCTTGTCCATGAACATCTCCTTCATCCCAGAATTGGGAGTTAAACAGAGAGTGTCCCAAGAGTACCGACATTCCTACACCTGAATGAGGATCCTGAGACCCATTGGGCACTGGCAGCTCTAGAGGCTGGATTGTATCCCCTCCTGCCAGTCCTGTTCCACGTCAATGGAACACCCTCAGTACGCTACCGTAGCCTCCAGGTCTGCGCCATGAAAGCCGCTAAAGCCCGTTTAACAACCCAATCCATAGAAGGGCGTTTTACCCGTCAGGTAGGGTGACACCTAGATCGTCTAAAACCCGCTAAATGGCCAAGACGCTACCCCCTAGAGGCCATTCTAAATAGGGTATCTCCAGCAGCGGATTCGATCCATGCCACAGCTTCCTGTGTGACTGGCTCAAGACCTCCTCACAGCCCCATAGAACGATTGTTTGCCCAAGCCATGCTGGGCCACATGGAAGGCTGCAAACGGGCTCTATGATTGTGTGAGAGTCGTGGTGGAGCGTCCTTAGGTTGCTCCTACTTCTTCCTCTTGGTCTTCATGATCCACCAGCGACCTAAATGCCTCAGATGTCTGTAAGGCCTTTATAACAGTGGCTGCTGCATCACTCCCCCCGTTGGGGTGTCTCTTCTTGTTGCTTCTGACGCCCAAACTCAGCTGGTCCGCTGCTGTATACCAAACTGTTGTACAAATTAGTCGTGACAATCGAACCAAGGTCAGACTAACCTACTGATATTGCTGACCTCAGAGGGTGAGGTGGTGCCGGGCATGGGAAACGAACTCAAAATGAGTCTTCTCCTGGGCACCAATTATATCGCTACCCCTCTGTTATTGCAGCGTTAATCGCGCTCTAAGCAGAGGTGTGTACCAAAGTGTTGTACAAACAGGGTCGATACCTGCTGCTGCGGGACGGTGTGTACTACTTCAACAGGCGCGTCCCAGAGGACCTTAAGAGCTGTTATCGCGGTGATAGAATTGTGCTTTCGCTGCGTACTGGGTCGTTGAGGGTTGCTCTGTAGCACTCAGCTAGGAAAAAAGGCATGAAGCCGGCCATTCGTCGTAGAAACGGTGGAGGTCAGCTCGGAGCCCACTTCGACCGACGCTGTTCTTCGAACGAATGTCAGCTGTCGCACGTTTTGCGTTAAGAGCGCCACGAGCCAATTAGCACACTCTTAAATAACCTTTATTTGCCGCGCGTAAATACATAGAGGTAACTACTTATTAAGGCTGTTCTTCTAAAAACATGACAAATTGCCGCAATTTGGAGGCCGTCGCTGTGAAGAACTTATCTATTGGAAGCAGACTTCTGGCCGGTTTTGCTGCTGTCGTTGCTATTGTTGCTGGTCTATCGGGCTTTGCTTTTTACAAGGCCACAACGAGTCAGAACTCGTTCTCAGACTATCGCGGGACGGCACGGCTCTCTAATGAAGCTGCTGAGCTGTCCAAAGCCATTACGGCGATGCGTCTGGAAGTCATGAAGTTCCGCGCCGGTGGGATGGCTGACATGCGCTCGTCAGTGACTGGTTTTGTTGAATCCGCGATTGAAGTTGTTGAGGGCATGGGGAGACTGGACCCAACGATTGATCTGGAAACAGTTGCGGGTGATCTGGATACTTATCTTGCTGGCGTGTTTGAAGCCAACGACTGGCAAGATGAGCGGCATCGGCTGGTCAATGAAGTTCTTGACCCTGCGGGCACAGCAGCGCGGCTCGACCTGAGCGAGATCATGGAGTCAGCATATCGCGATGGAGACCCTGATGCCGCCTACTATGCTGGGCTGGTGCAACAGCATCTAATGCTGGCGCGGTTTTATGGGGCGGATTATTTGCTGACCAATGATGAGGAGTCGCGATTGCGAACTCTGGACGAAATCGACGCCGCTTTGGTCGAGGAAGGCCGTTTGTTAGCGGCTCTTCAAAATCCGGAGCGACGCGCCTTGGCGCAGAGCGCGAAGCAGAATATTGAGCTGTTTGTGCAAACCTTCGACGATGTGTCCGGTGTAATCATGATACGCGATGCGATCTACCAGGGGCAGCTGGACGTCATTGGACCAAGCATAACAGAGACTGCACTCGATATTGCAGCGGCCCAACGCGCTGAACAGGATCGCATCGGTCCAGCTCTTTCGGGCCAATTCCAGTCCCAACGGACCATTGTGATTGTCGTTGGTACCTTAGGGACGGTGGTAGCTGTTCTTCTTGGCTTTTTCCTTTCTCGCAGCCTGTCAAAGCCAATCATCTCGCTCACCAGTGCGATGGCGACACTGGCAAAGCATGATACATCTGTTGATGTGCCTGCGACCGAACGAGGCGACGAACTTGGCGCCATGGCGAAGGCTGTCGAGGTCTTTAAGACCAATATGATCGAGACCGATCGCTTGCGCGCAGAGCAGGATCGTGAGCAGCAGGCGCGAACGGAGCGTCAAAACCGGGTTGAGGACGCGATTGCTGCCTTTGAACAGTCCAGCGAAGCCGTTCTCTCATCAGTGCTCACTGCCTCGCAAGGCATGAAAGGTTCGGCGACATCGCTATCGGCGTCGTCTGACGAGACACTTGCTCAAGCCGAGACTGTCTCTCGTTCCTCAGATGATGCGAGCCAAAACGTTCAGACAGTTGCTGGTGCCGCTGAAGAACTCTCAGCGTCTATCAGGGAGATCTCAGAGCAAGTGGCCCGTTCCGCCGATATGTCTCGCGCTGCAACGACAAAGGCCCAGTCCACGCAGCAATCCGTCCAGGCGCTTGCTGAGCGAGCTGATCAAATTGGGCAGGTGGTCAGCCTGATCAGCGATATTGCCGAGCAAACCAACCTGCTGGCATTGAACGCCACCATCGAGGCCGCGCGTGCAGGGGAGGCAGGTAAGGGCTTTGCGGTTGTAGCCTCTGAGGTCAAACAACTTGCAGAGCAGACGGCGAAAGCAACAAGCCAGATTGGTGATGAGATATCAGCTGTACAAAGCGCCACAAATGAGTCGGTAGTCTCAATTGAGGAGATCGCCGCCGAGATCAGCCAGCTTGATGAAATATCATCGGCCATTGCTGCTTCTGTGCAAGAGCAGGGTGCAGCAACCAGTGAGATCGCCAGAAACGTGCAGCAGGCAGCCAAAGGCACCGATGAGGTGACCAATGGCATTGGCCATGTCCGCGAGGCTTCCAAAGCCAATAGCGCATCGACAGCTGAGGTCCTCAGTGCGTCCGAGCTGATGAACGAGAAAGTTGATGAGATGAAGGGTTCGATCTCAACCTTTCTCTCCACAATCCGTGCGGCGTGAGCGGAAACCTTTAACGTGAGCGATCTACCACGGCCATGGGCGATGCCCACAGGATGTCACTGAAGATCATTATCTCGATTAGATCGTTCAAACGGCTTGGACCAACAACCAAATGAACAGGATAGTTCAAATCACCAATTTGATGACCATAGCGGGCTCGAATTTGATCCTCGCTGCGGCGTAAAAGTGCCAAAACTCATACGTTTTTGTCCCTCTCTTTTCCCGAAGCAGCCATTGGCGCAGCCGCAGCGAAATGGCGATTTGTCCGGAAAGCCGTCATTCGTTCCATCGCCGCCAATGTTCGGTGTCCGCCCTCAATAGCCGAGCGCTTTATCCTCCATTTTCTCCATCCATTGCGCCAAAAGGGGCAGCGGATACCCCTTACCATAGCTCTCTCCAACGCCAGCGACAGACCAACCACCGATGCGATCGATAATGTCTGGTGGACACTCAACGGAGCGTAATCGATCTCTAAAGCTATGTCTGAATGAGTGGATGACGCAGCCATCGGGGACCCGAGGTTTCAGCCACTTGTTGAGTGCTCCGCTGGCACTGTTTGCTTTGCACCCGTTCTTGGAGCAGTAGCGTGGAAATAGGAACTCTGAGGATGCATCGTCTAGAGCTCGTTCAGCAGCCCATAGCGACGCACCGACCAAAGGAACCGTTCGAGCGCTGCTGGATGTCTTGATTCGACGCCAAGGGTGAGGACGAATAAGCAGATGCGGATGCTCATCATCGATCACCAGATCCTCTTTGATAAGACCTGCAGCCTCACTCAATCGAAGCCCTGTGTCACTGATGAGAGCGATAAGCCAACGCGCTTCATCGTCCAGCTCCCTGCATGTTGCTTGAACGTGCCGCATGATCTCGACCGGAATCGGTGTGCGCCTGTCCTCAGTATCTTGTTGGCGTGGTAGGTGGAGCTTTGAGAAGGCTGACGGAGCCTCAATCCCATGCTCGCGACAGGCAAAGCCAATGATTGCCTGCAACGTACCAATCGTACGCTTGATCGATGAGACCTTAAGGCCCCGCTGAAGTAGCTGATCCCGCAGGGCATTAGCATCGGTACGAGTGTACGCATTGACTGGTTTGGACCCACAGACCCCGACAAGATACTCAACAGCGCGTTCTGTGCCTCTGAAGAAAGTATCTGGGCGACCTTTACCAGTCAGCGTGACGTAGCTGCTCCTTGCCTCTTCAAGCGTTGGACAGGGCGTTGGCAATGTATGGTGCCCTTTGGGCGATTGATTGGATGATCGACGAAAACGATCAAGAACCTCATCAGAGCACGAGGACAGCCATCGGCGCTCAAGCCACCCGCGATCCATGCTTGCAGCAAGTTCATTCGCCCGTGCATGAGCCATTTTAAACGACCCAGTACGCAGCGACAGCACAATCCTATCGCCTTTATAACTGCTCTTAAGGTCCTCTGGGACGCGCCTGTTGAAGTAGTACACACCGTCCCGCAGCAGCAGGTATCGACCCTGTTTGTGCAACACTTTGGTTTACACCTCTGCTTAGAGCGCGATTAACGCTGCAATAACAGAGGGTTAGCGATATAATTGGTGCCCAGGAGAAGACTCGAACTTCCACGATCTTGCGATCACTGGCACCTGAAGCCAGCGCGTCTACCAATTCCGCCACCTGGGCAAGTGGATGTGGTAAGACCGGTGCATTACGGCTGGTGTGGCCCTGTGTCAACGCTGCTCTGGCAACGAGTTAGGCGCCAAGCGCGCGTGAGACCTTTCACCCGGTTCACAGGTTGGTTTTAGCGCGCTAGATCAGCGCCTGAAGTAAGCTATTATATAGCCTGTTAGGCAGAGGATTTCACACCATGGCAGACCAACCTGGCAATGCAGGGCTTAACGGCAAGCTGGTAACTGTGTTTGGCGGTTCAGGCTTTCTGGGCCGTTATATCGTGCGCGAGTTGGCCAAGAAGGGGTACCGGGTTCGCGTTGCGGTGCGTCGGCCCGATCTGGCAGGCCATGTGCAACCCATGGGTGCCGTGGGGCAGGTGCACGCCATTCAGGCAAACCTGCGGTATGGCTGGTCAATTGATCGCGCGGTCGACGGCGCGGATGCCGTTGTGAATCTGGTCGGCATTTTATACGAATCGGGCAAGCAATCCTTCGATGCCGTTCAAGCGCAAGGCGCTGGCCTTATTGCGCAGGCCTGCAAAAAGGCTGGCATCACCAATGTGGTGCATGTGTCGGCTATTGGAGCCGATGAAAACTCCGATGCAAGCTACGCCCGCTCAAAAGCTCTGGGTGAGCAGGCCATGCGCGCTGCGGTGCCTGAAACCATCATCATGCGGCCTTCCATCGTTTTTGGGCCGGAAGATCAATTCTTCAATCGGTTTGCCAATATGGCGCGCATGTCGCCCATTCTACCAGTGGTTGGTCCCGATACGCGTTTCCAGCCGGTCTATGTTGGTGATGTGGCCGATGCGGTTGCCACGGCTGTCGATGGCGGCGCGACACAAGGCACCACTTATGAACTGGGTGGGCCGGAGGTTGATAGTTTTGAGGGTCTGATGGAGCGGATGCTTAAAGTCATCGACCGCAAGCGCCCGATCATCGCGATGCCAGAACAGGTGGCGATGCTGCAGGCTAAGGTGTTTGAGGTTCTACCCAAGCCGCCATTAACGGTTGATCAGGTGAAGATGCTGGAAGTGGACAATGTGGTGTCAGAAGCTGCGTTATCAGAGGGCCGCACGCTTCAAGGGCTGGGTTTAAACCCTGCTGCGTTGGATGCGATCATACCCACTTATCTGTGGCGTTACCGCAAGCACGGCCAATACGCCTCGCTGGGCCCCAAGCCGAACTAACCCAGCAGCGCCAGACCGACAAAGCCCAAGCTGCCCACAACAATGCGCCACCAGGCAAAAAGGGCAAAGCCGTGCTTGGTCACATAATCCAGCACCCAGCGAACCACGATCACCGCCATGATGAATGCAGCCACAAAGCCAACAGCGACCACTGCCAGCCCATCGGTCGTGACCAGATTGCGGTTGGCGTAAAGGTCGTAAACAAAGGCACCGGCCATCGTGGGCATTGCCAGAAAAAACGTGAATTCTGCGGCCGAACGCTTATCGGTACCCATCAACAGCGAGCCCACAATGGTGGAGCCTGACCGCGACATGCCAGGGATAAGCGCCAGCACCTGAAACAGACCGATCTTCAGGCATAGCGACAGAGGGAAATCCATGATGTCGGTGTATTTGGGCGTCAACGTCATGCGGTCGACGATGAGCAAGATGATGCCGCCAAGGATCAGCGTGGAACAGATCAGTGCCGGTGTTTCAAACAGCACGGTCTTGATAATCTCGTGAAACAGTACGCCCATAAAAGCGGCCGGTAGGAACGCCAAAACGATACCTGCCACAAAGCGGCGTGCACGGGCGCTTGTGGGCAGATCTTTGGCGATCTCCAGCAGTTTGACGGTGTAAACCGAAAGCACCGCTAGAATGGCGCCCAACTGAATGAGCACCTCGAACATTTTGCCTTCGTTCTCAAAACCCAGAAAGTGCCCAACCAGCAAGAGGTGGCCGGTGGAGGACACAGGAATGAACTCCGTTAGGCCCTCAATCAGGCCGAGCAAAAGGGCTTGGAAAAAAGTCTCAAGGCTCATGTAAAATCCAACATCAGATGGCGCTTAACCGCGCTTTGGCCGGTGCCATACACCGGCGGTGTAAAGAAAGTGCTGTTTGCCCGTCTGTTCGGTGTTCTTCAGGGTTGAGGCAACCTCATGCCCTGCCTATAGCTGCTTGGCACGGGCGCGCACCATATTGAAGGTGCACTACACTTGGATGCCTTGCTTTAGCCATGTGGTGAAGCCAGACGGGCAAACCATCTTTTTTCGAGCCGGCACACAAGCGGCTCCAACATTGTCGGCTTTATGACCACACTTTTCCACCAGCCCCTTGATGCCGCTTCCCGCTTTGTGCGGCTCACCTTGAGCGAGTACGGTCAGGCCGTGCACTTGGAAGATGAAAATGTGTGGGAACGACGCAGCGCATTTTTGGACATGAACCCTGCCGCCAGCGTGCCGGTGCTCAAAACCGATGATGAGTTGGTTTTGGTGGGCGTGAACCCGGTGCTTGGCTACCTCATAGAGGCGCGTGAAGATAAAGGTGCGCCGCTTATGCCGCCTGCGCCTGGCGCCCGCGCTGAGGTGCGTCGTCTGATCGACTGGGCCCTTGGCCTGCTGGAACAGGATGTCACCGCCACTTTGGTGCATGAAAAAGCCATGAAACGGCGCATTCCACCTGAGCTTGGCGGCGGTGCGCCCGATACCGCGGCTATGCGTGTCGCGCGCGACAATTTGGGCTGGCACATGGACTATTTGGGTCATGTGTTGGCCAACCGCGACTGGCTTGCCGGTGACCGCATGACCCTTGCTGATCTGGCGTTTGGTGCGGCGCTCTCCTCGCTTGATTATCTAGGCGAGGTCAATTGGAGAGACCGTGAGGCCTCGAAACAATGGTACGCGCGGCTGAAATCGCGCCCCTCGTTCACAACACTGCTGGAAGAACGGCTGCGCGGCGTTATTCCGCCAGCGCATTATGATGACCCGGACTTTTGAGAAGAGGCCCACGTCATTTGTTTACAAGGCTGCCCGTGAGGTTGGCTTTGACACCTGTGCCATAACCCATGCTGAAAAAATTGATGACCTGCGGCCAAGGCTGGAGCGTTTTGTAGCGTTAGGGCATCACGGCACGATGGGGTGGATAGAAGAGACCGCAGAGCGGCGTAGCCATCCATGTAGATTATGGCCAGACGCCCGTGCGATCATCATGTTGGGGCTTTCCTACGCGCCGAAATCTGACCCGATGGAAATGCTGGACCGCAGCGATATCGGGACCATCTCGGTCTACGCCCGCAACCGCGATTACCATGACATCATCAAAGGGCGGCTGAAGACGCTTGCCTCGAAAGTGGTCTCTAAGCTGGGCGGCGGTGTGAAGGTGTTTGTCGACACCGCCCCGGTGATGGAGAAGCCTTTGGCGCAGGCCGCTGGACTTGGCTGGCAGGGCAAGCACACCAACCTGGTCTCGCGCCAGCACGGCTCGTGGCTTTTTCTGGGTGCGATTTTCACAACGCTTGATCTTCCAGATGACCCACCTGAGACAGACCATTGCGGCAGTTGCACGCGCTGTCTGGATGCCTGCCCAACAGATGCATTTCCGGCGCCCTATCAGCTCGATGCGCGGCGCTGCATTTCCTATCTTACGATTGAGCATAAGGGGCCGATTCCACATGAGTTTCGAAAGGCCATGGGCAACCGCATTTACGGCTGCGATGATTGTCTTGCCGTTTGCCCGTGGAACAAGTTTGCCGGTACTGCCCGAGAGGCAAAACTGAAGGCACGAGATGACTTGAATGAACCCAAACTTACCGATCTGTTGGTGCTTGATGATGCAAGCTTTCGCAGGCTTTTCTCCGGCTCCCCTATCAAACGGATCGGTCGTGACAGGTTCATCCGCAACTGTTTAATCGCGGCGGGCAACAGTGGCGATGTAGGTTTGCGCTCAACGATCAAAGCGCTGCAGGACGACCCTTCAGATGTCGTCAGCGAGGCAGCCCAGTGGGCTCTCGCAGAGCTTGGTTAGATCGGCTCGGACCCATCCGCTTTCAGGGCATGGCCTGCCATGTAAAGCGAGCCACAGATGAGAATGCGCGCTGGTTCGCCGGCGGCCATCTCAACCTCTTGAAGCGCATCTTCAAGGCTCGGGCTCACCGAGGCAAAGGTGCCACCCTCGGATGCAGAAGCCGCAAGGCTGACCGTGTCGTAGCTTTTTTCATGACCGGCAATCGGAATGGCCACAACTTGCCGGGCAAGGCCCTCAAACGGTTCAAAGAACGCAGAGGCATCCTTGGTGCGCAGCATTCCAGCGATCACATAGAGGGGCCGCGGCACCCGGTCTTCCAAGTCGGCCATAGCTTCGGCCAGTGCTTTGCCGCCACCGGCATTGTGACCGCCATCCAGCCAGACATCGCAGGACGGGGCCAGCGCCGCCAGAACACCGGTTAGTTTTTGCAGGCGGCCCGGCCAGGTAACCGTGCTCATTGCGGCTTCAAATGCGCCGTCAGTGACGCCAAAATTACTGTGTCGCAAGCAGGCTATTGCCACGCCTGCATTGTCAATCTGGTGGCGTCCGATGAGGCGTGGAAGCGGCAAATCCAGAAGTCCGAAACCGTCCTGATAGACCAGCCGTCCATGCTCCTCAAAGGCCATGTAGTCCTGGCCATGGACCACCAGCGGCGCGCCAACACGCTCAGCGACGGCACGAATAACGGACAAGGCTTCTGGTTCTTGCGGTCCGATGACGGCATTGACATCACGCTTCAGAATACCGGCCTTCTCAGCGGCAATTTTTTCCAGCGTGTCGCCCAAGAACCCCATATGATCCATCGAAACAGGCGTGATGGCGCACACGTGCGGGGCATCCACCACATTTGTGGCGTCTAACCGTCCGCCAAGCCCAACTTCAAGCAGCGTGGCATCAGCGGGGTGGCTTGAAAACAGCTGCATCGCAACCGCAGTTGTCGCCTCAAAGAAGGTGATCGGCTGGCCTTTGTTCACACGTTCGCAATGCAGCAGCGTCTCGGTCAAAAGCGCGTCGGATACAAAGCTTCCTCCGCCAGGCGCACCGATGCGCATGCGTTCATTGAAACGTACCAGGTGGGGCGAGGAATAGACGTGTGCGGCGCGTGTATCCGCTTCCAGCATGGCGCGCATGAAGGCGATGGTGGAACCTTTGCCGTTGGTACCGGCAACATGAACAACGGGCGGCAAACGGTTCTGCGGGTTGCCAAGGTCAGCCAGCAGGCGGTTCAGACGCTCAAGGCCAAGGTCCCAGGCGCGCGGATGCAGCGTGGTAAAGCGTTCAAGCACCTCCAGCACGTCGACCTTACCCGGTGTTACGGGATCGTTCATTGTTAGTTCTTCACGCTGGTTGGTTGTCGCTTGGTGCTGTTGGTTCTGGCGTGGCATCGTCCGATGCCGGTGTGTCTTCAACACCAGCTTCAGGCTCTGTCGGCTCAGCAGGTGCAGCCAAAGCGGGCACTGCGACAGGGTTCATAAAAAGATCCACCAGCCGGGCGAGCGTCGCGCGCATATACTGGCGCGTCACCACCATATCCAGCATGCCATGCTCCAGCAGATATTCTGACCGCTGGAAGCCTTCAGGCAGTTTTTCGCGAATGGTCTGCTCAATCACGCGCGGACCAGCAAAACCAATCAGCGCGCCGGGTTCGGCAATGTGAATGTCGCCAAGCATGGCGTAGCTTGCGGTGACCCCGCCGGTGGTCGGGTTGGTCAGCACCACAATGTAGGGCAGGCCAGCGTCCTTGACCATTTGCACGGCCACCGTTGTGCGTGGCAGTTGCATCAGGGAAAGAATGCCTTCCTGCATGCGCGCACCGCCGGAAGCAGCAAAAAGCACCAGCGGACGTTTGCGCTCCACGGCAACCTCAGCAGCCTTGATGAAGGCCTCACCTGCCGCCATACCCAGTGAACCGCCCATAAAGGCAAAGTTCTGAGCCGCTACAATCACGGGCTGGGCGTGAATTTTGCCCGCAGCCACCAAAAACGCGTCCTGCTCGCTGGTTTTGGCGCGCGCATCACGAATACGATCAGCATATTTGCGCTCATCGCGAAATTTCAGCGGGTCAGCGACCACATCGGGGGTTTCAATCAGTTCAAACTGCGCCTCATCAAACAGCCGTTCAAGCCGTTTGCGAATAGGCATGCGCATGTGATGGCCGGAGCTTGGCACCACCCAGTCATTGTTTTCCAGGTCACGGTGAAAAACCATCTCGCCCGTTTCCGGGCACTTGATCCACAGGTTTTCCGGCGTCTGGCTGGACGAGGAAAAGAGGGTGCGGATCTTGGGCCGCACAACATTGTCGATCCAGTTCACGGGCGAAAACTCCTACTTGTGCTGCTTCAGGCCGCTTTATCAGCGCGTCTCACGCCTGCGGCAAGGCTGGCGGTAAGCTTGCCCACCGCGTCCACAGTCATATCGGTGGCTTTGCCGTCACCATCAAGGCTTTTGGCAATTGAGTCCACCAAGGCCGAACCGACCACGACCCCATCGCACACTGCGCCAATGGCGGCGGCATCATCGGGTGTTTTGATGCCAAAGCCGACAGCGACTGGCAGGTCGGTGTGGCCCTTAATGCGTGCAACGGCAGCGGACACTTGCGCCGGGTCTGCACTGGCCGTGCCGGTAATGCCTTTGATGGCGACATAGTAGACAAAGCCGGAGGTGTTGTTGAGAACCGCTGGCAGGCGCTTGTCGTCTGTTGTTGGGGTGGCTAGGCGCACGAAACTCAGGCCAGCTTTAAGCGCCGGCATGCAGAGCTCTTCGTCGGTCTCTGGCGGCAAATCGACCACGATCAGCCCATCCACGCCGACGCGGTTGGCCTCAGCGATAAAGCGATCAACGCCGAAAATATAGATCGGGTTGTAATACCCCATCAAAATGATTGGCGTGTCGGCGTTGCTGGCGCGAAATTGCTTTACCAAATCCAGCGTTTTGGCCAGCGTCTGCCCGCCCAGCAGTGCGCGCCGTGCCGCATCTTGGATGGATGGCCCATCGGCCATGGGATCAGAAAACGCCATACCAAGCTCGATAAGGTCCGCCCCATTGGCAGCAAGCGCCTTCATGATGGAAAGCGATGTTTCTATGTCCGGGTCGCCACCCATCACATAGGTCATCAGGGCAGACCGGCCCTCGGCCTTCAATTCTGCAAATCGGGACTCAATACGCGTGGACATTATTTGACTTTCTCGCCGTCTTCCTTGGTGAAGCTGGTCACCTTGTCGGCGTTTGGCAGCACTTCAAGTACCTTTTCCGATGGCCGTGCCAGCACGGTACCCAACGGGGTGACCACGATGGGCCTGTTCATCAAAATGGGATGCTCCACCATCATGTCGATTAATTGGTCATCGGTGAGTGAGGCATCATCCAGACCAAGTTCTTCGTAGGGGGTGCCTTTTTTACGCAGAACGTCACGCACTGAAAGACCTGTCCCTGCGATGAGCTGCACCAGCTTATCGCGCCCCGGTGGGGCTTTGAGATACTCGACCACGGCTGGTTCTTCACCGGATGCCCGGATCATTTCCAGCGTGTTGCGTGAGGTGCCGCATTTTGGGTTGTGGTAGATGGTGATGGTCATTGCTTTGCCGCTTCCTGGGCTTCAAGCGCCTGCGCCACCGTGTGCACATCCTTGTCACCGCGACCGCACAAATTCATGACAAGGATCTGCTCTTTATCCATGGTCGGCGCGATCTTTGCGACATGCGCCAGTGCGTGGGCAGGTTCCAGTGCGGGCAAAATACCTTCTGTGCGCGAAAGCAGCTTGAAGGCGTCCAGCGCCTCAGTATCGGTCACAGGCACGTATTCCACGCGGCCAATATCTTTGAGCCAGGAATGCTCTGGCCCGATCCCCGGGTAATCAAGGCCTGCTGAAATGGAGTGGCCTTCCAAAATCTGCCCATCATCGTCCTGCAGCAGGAAAGTGCGGTTGCCGTGCAGCACACCTGGCTTACCGCCGGAAAGGCTCGCCGCATGACCATTTTCAACGTCGACACCATGGCCACCAGCTTCCACCCCGATCAGGCGCACATCGCTATCATCAAGGAAGGGATGGAAGAGGCCAATGGCGTTCGATCCACCACCAACACATGCCACGGCCATATCCGGCAGACGGCCTTCGACAGCCAGCATCTGCTCGCGCGTCTCTTTGCCAATTACCGACTGAAAATCGCGCACCAGCATGGGGTAAGGGTGTGGACCAGCGGCGGTGCCGATCAGATAATAGGTCTCATCAACCGTGGCCACCCAGTCGCGCAACGCCTCGTTCATCGCGTCTTTCAGCGTGCCGGCACCGGCGGTCACCGGAATGACCTCCGCGCCCAGCAGCTTCATGCGGAAAACATTGGGGGCTTGGCGTTCGACGTCGGTTGCGCCCATGTAAATGACCGCTTTCAGGCCAAAACGAGCGCACACGGTGGCGGTGGCAACTCCGTGCTGGCCTGCGCCAGTTTCGGCGATGATGCGCGTTTTGCCCATGCGGCGAGCAAGCAAAATTTGGCCCAGGCAATTGTTGATCTTGTGGCTGCCAGTGTGGTTCAGCTCATCGCGCTTGAAATAGATTTTTGCTCCACCCAGCTCCTGCGTCAGGCGCTCGGCAAAATAGAGAGGCGAGGGACGCCCGGCATAGGTTGCGTTCAAGCCTTCCAGTTCTGCGGCGAACTCTGGGTCTGCCTTGGCATCTTCATAGGCCTGCTCAAGATCAAGGATCAGCGGCATCAGTGTCTCGGCGACGAACCTGCCGCCGAACAGGCCAAAGTGACCGGCTTCATCGGGGCCAGTGCGAAATGAGTTGGGCTGCGCTGTCGATACGCTCATGCGCTTGTCCTTACGTGCGATGCGAGTGCTGCTTGGTCAGCCGATCTGGCCGCAGCGATAAACTGTTCAATCAAGGTGGCATCTTTGACGCCTGGGGCACTTTCAACGCCAGAGGACACATCGACGCCACCGACATGTGTGGCTTGCAGCGCCTGCGCCACGTTGGTCGGGTTCAACCCTCCCGAGAGCATGAACGCCGAACCACCAGACGGTGTATCGCTCATACCGTCAAGCAGCGACCAGTCAAACACCGCCCCTAGACCCCCCGGGCGTGTGGCATCCTTGGGCGGTTTTGCATCCAACAACACTTTATCGGCGGTGCCAGCAAACTCTTTTGCGAGCATGACATCCTGCGCGGTGCCTATACCCAGGGCTTTCATGACCGGGCGGCCATAAAGCGATTGGACGGCTGCCACGCGGGCCGCGTCTTCATGCCCATGCAGTTGCCACCAGTCAGGCTTTACTACATCGTTAAGCACAGTCAGTTGCGCATCGGTGGCGTTCACCGTTAGCACCACAATTTGCGCCTTGCCACGCACGCGATCTGCCAGCACGCCCATGGTGGAAAGTTCCACGTGGCGCGGGCTTTTCTGGAAATTCACGAAACCAAACATGTCCGCGCCAGCATCCAGCGCAGCATCTAGGGTTTCTGGCTCACTAAGGCCGCAAATTTTGATGCAAACAGAGGTCATGGCCGGTCATCTAGCCGTGCACGCGGCAGCGGGCAAGCATCAGGTGACGGCAAAGCGGCTTCAGGTTAAGACGAATGCCATGCAAGAACCGCTTTCAAGCCAAGAAATCGAACGGTACGCGCGCCACCTTGTGATCCGCGAGGTGGGCGGGCCAGGCCAGCAAAAACTAAAAGCAGCGCGCGTTGCGGTTGTCGGTGCTGGCGGACTTGGTGCGCCGTGTCTGCTGTATTTGGCCGCAGCTGGGGTTGGGCACCTCACAATTATTGATGATGATGAGGTTAGCCTGTCCAACCTGCAACGGCAGGTCATTCATGCCAGCGACACCATTGGCATGGCCAAGGTGGATAGCGCTACTGGCGTGCTTGCAGGCATAAATCCCCATGTTGCGGTGACCAGCCACAAGCAGCGCCTGGATGAGGGCAACGCCAGAACGCTGCTTGAAGGCGCAAGCATTGTTGTGGACGGGTCAGACAGTTTTGAAACTCGCGCCTGCGTTGCAGCCGCGTGTGAGGCGCTTCAGGTCCCGCTTGTCAGTGCCGCCGTGTCGGTTTGGGATGGCTCGCTGACGGTGCTTGCCCCGCACCTTTGCGGGCCTGACGGCAAAGCCTGTCCACGCTTTAAGGACCTTTACCCGCAGGTGCCAACGCCGGGTTCATTGCCCACCTGCGCGCAGGTTGGGGTGGTCGGTGCGCTTTCTGGTATGCTCGGCACCATGCAGGCCATGGAAGTCATTAAGCTCATCACCGGTGCGGGCGTGCCACTGCTGGGTCGGTTGTTGCTGGTCAATGCGTTGACCATGCGCTTTGAAGAAATCGCCTATGGCTGATCTGTTCAAAGGCGCTGAGCGGTTGATGGCCATGGATGATGCCACCTGGGCGCGTCATGCCAACCCATGGAGTGTGTGGACGCGTATTCCTATTTTACCGTTGCTGGCTTTAGCAATCTGGGCGCGGGTATGGCTAAGCTGGTGGTGCCTTGTACCCGTTGGATGTTTGATTGTCTGGGCGCTGGTTAATCCACGCGCCTTTCCGGCACCTGAGCACACCAACCACTGGGCCAGCCGCGGCGTGATGGGCGAGCGGTTGTTTTTGGCCCGCAGTATCGAACCAATCCTTGAGCATCACCGGCGCGCGGCGTTGCTGCTCACATGGGCGTCGGCGCTTGGCCTTTTGCCCCTGATCTACGGCCTTTGGGTGTTCAACGCATGGGCAGTCTTGTTCGGGCTGGCGCTCACGGTGGGCTCAAAAATTTGGTTCGTTGACCGCATGGTTTGGATTTACCAAGACGCAAAGTACTGACCGCCCGGTTTCAAAAACTGAGCGACCTACCTCTACAACATGCTCGGCTGCACGCGGTCCGGTGGGCACCCGCGGTTGGGCAGCCCCGCAGTTGTCTCGCAGAGACAGAGCAACAACGGGTGGCCCAGAGCAGAGAAAAGTGCACCGCCCGGTTTCAAAAACTGAGCGACCTACCTCTACAACATGCTCGGTAAAACCCTGTCCGGTGGGCGGTGCCCATCGGAGAAAGCGCGGATGTTGATGATGACCTTCTCGCCCATATCCACACGGCTTTCGATGGTGGCGGAGCCCATATGCGGCAGCAGCACAACCTTGTTCTCCCGCGCCAGCTTGATCAGCTTAGGGTCTGCCGATGGCTCGTGCTCGAACACATCAAGTCCAGCACCTGCCAGCTGGCCAGCCTCCAGCATGCGGATCATGGCTGCTTCATCGATAATCTCACCACGTGCGGTGTTCACGATGAAGGCGCTTGGCTTCATCAGCTTCAGGCGGCGGGCAGATAGCAGGTGGAACGTGGCAGGCGTATGCGGGCAGTGCACTGACACAACATCCATCCGGGCAAGCATTTGATCGAGCGAATCCCAGTAGGTCGCCTCCAGCTCTTCCTCGATGGCCTCGGGCGCGCGGCGGCGGTTGTGATAATGGATCGACAGGCCAAAGGCTTTGGCGCGGCGAGCGACGGCCTGTCCAATACGGCCCATGCCGACGATACCCAGCCGTTTGCCCCAGATCCGCTGGCCCAGCATCCATGTTGGTGACCAACCTGCCCAGTCTTCAGCGTTATCAACCAGGTAGCGTGCGCCCTCTTTCAGGCGGCGCGGCACGGCCAGCATCAGGGCCATGGTCATGTCTGCGGTATCTTCGGTCAGCACGCCAGGTGTGTTCGTAACAACGATGGAGCGGTTGTTGGCGGCATCCACATCGATGTTGTCGACCCCTGCACCAAATTGAGCGATAAGTTTCAGCTTGGGGCCGGCCTGCGCCAGAACACCTGCATCAATCTTGTCGGTTACCGTTGGCACCAGGACATCAGCGGTGCGAGCAGCTTCCACCAGTTCAGCCTGTGTCATGGGCCGGTCGTCTGTGTTGAGGCGCGCATCAAAAAGCTCGCGCATCCGGGTCTCCACCACATCGGGCAGCTTGCGCGTTACCACGACCAGGGGCTTTGTTTTCACCATCTGCATTCAACCTTCTATGCCCAGCCAATACGGCGCATTGGTTTGCGCCTTGACCCATTTTTAACGCTGTGCGGTCAGAGTTCTCACCAGCCGTTCGGCCCTAACAACCGCACGCAAGGCACGTTGTCCAGCCAAACCAATGGGTGGCGCACAAGCCCTTGCCCTTCAAGGCTTATCGCAGCGCACAATGGTCTGTCCAATCTTACGCAAACTCTCAGTTTTTGTTTTATCGGCCCTAAGCTTGGTGATTCTGCTGGCGCCGGTGCAAGCGCATGCGCAGGCGGCTTCTATTCAAAACGGCGTAACGGTGGGTCCGGTGACGGGTTTTCCGCTGCCGCGCTTTGTTTCTATTCGGCCAAGTCAGGCCAATGTGCGGGTGGGGCCAGGCAGTGCATACGATATTGAATGGACGTTCACGCGCTCCGGTATGCCGGTAGAAATCACCGCTGAGTTCGGCAACTGGCGCAAAATTCGTGACATGGATGGTGATGAGGGTTGGATCCGTCATGACCTGCTGACCGGTCGGCGCACTGCCATCATTGCGCCATGGAGCGAAGGCGACCCCGTGCCCGCCCGCCGCTCTGCAAGCCAGGATGCAGGAACGCGCTATCTGTTGCAGCCTGGTGTGTTGGCGCAGATCAAAGAATGTGACGGGCAGTGGTGCGCGCTGGAAGCTGCCGAAGGGCAGGGGCAGGGCGAATGGCAAGGCTACGTGCGCCAGACCTCACTCTGGGGTGCGTATCCTGATGAGAGCTTTGAAGTCGATTAGAACAGTCTTTCACTGTTCCATCTCAGGTACCCATGTTTTTGCTGACTGTGTGCTGGACGAACAGCCGATGCCAAAGACTAGAATTTGGGCCTTGGGTCTTAGCTCTTCGGCCTTAGGTCTTGGGACGCACGCGCACCAAGACGTCCACACTCACCAGTTCCATCCCCTCAGGGATATCTGGCAGCCGGTTCACTGACACCGAGCTTGATGGCACATCAATCACCTTGTCCTCATGCTCCAGGAACATGTGGTGGTGGTCGCCGATGTTGGTATCGAAATAGGTGCGGGTTGAGTCGACGCTAATCTCACGCAGCAGACCAGCCGAGGTAAACTGATGCAGCGTGTTATAAACCGTTGCCAGCGATACATCTGCGCCAGAAGCTTTCGCCACATCATACAGCCATTCAGCCGACACATGACGGTCTTGGCCATCAAACAGAATGCTTGCCAGGGCCAAGCGCTGGCGCGTTGGCCGCAAGCCGGCCGCCCGCAACTGCGCAGTGCAAGCACCCATAGAGGCCTGCTCGCTGGCTGATGTCGTGTCAGGTGCCTGGATGCTTGGTGGCGTCATTGTGGTGTGCAGTTTACTCTATATGCGTCTCTTTACGTCCAACTGTCTGCCGGTTTGCGGCCAAAACGTCAAGGATTGCAGGGCAGCAACAGGTCCCTGAGAGCACCTTTTTGCAACTCATTCGCAGTTTTGCGCATCTCAATGGCAGCAATCACGCCGCTGTTCCCAGCGCTATAGCGTTGCACAGGGGCTTGTTTTGGTTCCTCAAGCTGCTACCACCCGCTGCCAAACACAACAGAACACGCGCATCCGCGCCTGCCGGGAGCTTTCCACTATGTCCGTTTATGACGCTTCAAACAAACCTTCTTCGCTGACTTATGATGATCTTATCAAATGCGGCGAAGGCAAGATGTTTGGTCCTGGAAATGCGCAACTGCCTGCTCCGCCGATGCTGATGTTTGATCGCATTACCTCCATTGGCGAGGACGGCGGCGCACACGGCAAGGGTCACGTGCTGGCTGAGCTGGATGTGAACCCTGACCTTTGGTTCTTCAAATGCCACTTCATTGGCGATCCGGTGATGCCGGGCTGCCTTGGTCTGGATGCGCTTTGGCAGCTCACCGGTTTTTATCTTGGTTGGTTGGGCGAAAAGGGCCGCGGCCGTGCGCTGGGCGTGGGCGAGGTTAAGTTTACAGGCCAGGTTCAGCCCAACATTAAAAACGTGGAATATGGTGTCGATCTGAAGCGCGTTATGCGCTCCAAACTCAAGCTCGCCATTGCTGATGGGTGGTTGAAAGCTGATGGAGAAACCATCTTCACCGTGCAGGGTATGCGCGTTGGCCTGTTTGAAGATGAAGCCTCTTAAGCCTATCTGACCCCGAGACAACTTTTGAAGGAGATCGCCATGCGGCGTGTCGTCGTCACCGGAATGGGCATCGTGTCCTCCATCGGAAACACCGCCGATGAGGTGCTGGAAAGCCTGCGCACCGCTAAGTCGGGCATTGATACAGCCCCTGACCATGTGGAGCTCGGCTTCCGCAGCCAGGTACAGGGCCGCCCGACAGTGGATGTGGAAAGCCTGGTGGACCGCCGCAACATGCGTTTCCATGCAGGCGGTACAGCCTGGAACCATGTCGCCATGGACCAGGCGGTGGCCGATGCTGGCCTCTCGCCTGAAGAGGTTTCCAACCCGCGCACTGGCATTATCATGGGCTCCGGCGGGCCATCGACAAAGGTGATTGTGGAGTCTGCCGCCATCACGCGCGACAAGGGCCCCAAAAGGGTGGGTCCGTTTGCCGTACCCAAAGCCATGTCGTCCACCGCGTCGGCAACACTGGCAACCTTCTTCAAGATCAAGGGCGTGAACTACTCCATTTCCTCGGCCTGTTCGACATCAGCGCATTGCATTGGCAATGCCGCAGAGATGATCCAGTGGGGCAAGCAGGACCGCATGTTTGCCGGTGGCTGCGAAGACCTAGACTGGACGCTGTCTGTGCTGTTCGACGCGATGGGCGCGATGTCCTCCAAATACAACGACACTCCAAGCCGCGCCTCGCGTGCCTACGATAAAAACCGCGATGGGTTTGTGATCGCCGGTGGCGCAGGCGTATTGGTGCTGGAAGACTATGAGACAGCCAAGGCGCGCGGCGCAAAAATCTACGCCGAGCTGGTCGGCTATGGCGCAACATCAGATGGCCACGACATGGTGGCCCCATCAGGCGAAGGCGCGGTGCGCTGTATGCAACAGGCGCTCGAAGGCATCACCATGCCGGTCGATTATATCAACCCGCATGGCACCTCCACGCCGGTGGGCGATGTGACAGAGGCGCAGGCTATTCGTGAGGTGTTCGGCAGCAACGTTCCGGCCATTTCGGCCACCAAGTCGCTGACGGGTCACTCGCTTGGCGCAACTGGCGTGCAGGAGGCGATCTATTCGCTGCTGATGATGCAGAACGACTTTATTTGTGAGAGCGCGCACATCGACGAGCTGGATCCTGATGTTGCTGATCTGCCGATCGCGCTGGAGCGTAAGGACAACACCAAAGTGGGCTTGGCGCTATCCAACTCGTTTGGCTTTGGCGGCACAAACTGCACGCTGGTTTTTAAGCATCCAGACGCCTAGGGGCGAAGGCAGCGCACAGAGCGGCTACAGGGCACTGATATGACCCAGCTTATGGAAGGAAAGCGAGGCCTCATTATGGGGGTCGCAAACAGCCATTCCATTGCTTGGGGCATTGCCAAAATGCTGGCCAGCCATGGCGCAGAACTTGCCTTTACCCATCAGGGCGACAGCCTTGAACGGCGGGTTCGCCCACTGGCGCAAAGTGTCGGGTCATCCATCATCATGGACTGCGATGTGGAGAACACCGAAAGCGTTGATGCGGTGTTTGACACGCTGGAAAAAGAATGGGGTCGTCTGGACTTTTTCGTCCACTCAATTGCCTTTTCCGACAAAGGCGAACTCACCGGTCGTTTTGCCGATACCAGTCGGAAAAACTTTGAACGCACGATGCACATTTCGTGCTTTTCGTTCGTCGAAACGGCCCGACGTGCCGCCGCGCTTATGCCAAAAGGGCAGGCTGGTGGCGGCTCAATGGTCACGCTGACTTATGACGGCTCGCAGCGGGTTATGCCAAACTACAATGTTATGGGCGTTGCCAAGGCTGCTCTGGAAGCTTCAGTGCGCTATCTGGCCAGTGATTTTGGCCCTGATGGAATCCGCGTCAACGCGATTTCTGCAGGTGGTATGCGCACGCTGGCGGGAGCCGGTATCTCCGATGCGCGGCTGATGCTGAACTTTCAAAACAGGCACGCCCCCTTGCGCCGCACCGTGACGCTAGAGGAGCTTGGGGGTGCTGGCCTCTACCTTTTGTCTGGCCTCAGTAGCGGTGTAACAGGCGAAGTCCATTATGTGGACTCAGGATACAATACCATCTCCATGCCGGGCATCGCTGCGCTTAAAACGATGACAAAAGGCGAGTAACAACACCATGCAGCTAGTGATTATCGGCTATGGTTATTCGTCTGCTGCAATCTATCACGCATTGGCCGGTGAACTGGAAAACCTTACTGTAACCTGCCGTACGATGGACAAGGCAAAGAGGCTGAAGGCGCAGGGCATAGAGGCTGTCGTGTTTGATGGCACTGCACCGTCATCGGCTCTAGCTGGGGCACTGGTAAGCGCCACGCACATTGTTCAGTCGGCAGCGCCCAGTGAGGCCGGCGACCCACTGCTTGCGCAGCACGACTTGGATCAAGCGCCGAATTTGCGCTGGGCTGGGTATCTGTCCACCGTCGGTGTTTATGGCAACCATGACGGCGCTGTGGTGGATGAGACCGCTGAGCTTCGACCAGTGAGCAAACGCGCGCAGTACCGCGTATCAGCCGAAGAGACTTGGCTTCGCCTTAGCAATCAGCTTGGTTTTGCGTGCGGCGTGTTTCGCCTTGGTGGCATTTATGGCCCCGGGCGCAGCGCATTGGATAAGTTGCGGGCTGGCACGGCGCGGCGCATCATCAAGCCAGGTCAGGTTTTCAGCCGCATTCATGTTGACGATATTGGCCGCGTGGTAGCGGCATCGGCCAAAGCGAGCCTCGGCGGTGCTTTCAACGTCACAGATGATGAACCAGCGCCGCCGCAGGATGTCATTGCCCATGCCGCGAAGCTGCTCGGCATGGACGTGCCGCCCGGTATCCCGTTTGAGCAGGCGGACCTCTCGCCGATGGGGCGCTCCTTTTACAGCGACAACAAACGGGTCTCGAACACCAAAATTCGCGAGCATTTTGGATCGATGCTCTATCCGACCTACCGCCAGGGGCTGGCAAGCCTGGTTTAGTCGAGTATCTTTTGCATCAGCACCAGATCAAGCCAGCGATCAAACTTCCGGCCCACTTGGGGCATGCGCGCAACCTGCGTATAACCGTGCTTCAGGTGCAGGGCATGCGAAGCTGCGTTGTCAGCTTCTATGCCGCCGACCAGAACATGCACGTCACTTGCCCGCGCTTCGCGCTCTAGCGCCTCGATCAGCTTGCTCGCAACGCCCCTCCCACGATGCGCGCCATCAACATAAACTGATAACTCGCGTGTCGAGCTGTACCCGGGCCCAGCGCGAAATGGTCCATAGCTGGCGTAACCAATACAGGTGTCATCGTGTATCGCGCTGAAAGTAGGAAAGCCTGCATCCACACGCATCCGCCACCATACGCGGCGTTCCTCCAGAGAGGATGTCTGTGTGACCCATGTGGCCGTCGTGTGTGCAACAGCATCATTGTAGATGGCTGTGATTACACGCAGGTCGGACTCTTGGGTTGGACGTATCGTGAGGGATTGCATGCTGGTCACTCTACGCAGCGGGCCTCAGCGTGCAAGACTGCCGCCGCCTATGGCTCGCTGCTTTGGCGAGGTGAAAGAACCTTACGTAAACAAAGGTTTGGGGCAAAAAACCAAAACCCTAAACGTCAAAACGCCCTGCGAACACGGTGGAAAGTGGTTTCGACTCAAGGGAATAGAGGGCCAACGGTCAAAGTCTTAGCAACTTTTTTACGCTCTATTACGTATGCTTCCGGTCCTTCCGTAATCTTCGATGGGCGAGCCGGAGTAAGCCTTTTGAGCACCGCTGTTTTCTCCCCAGTGCCGCAATCTGCGCCATCACGGCGGACCTATCGCTTGGTCATGGTCAGTATGTTGAGCGTTTTTGTCCTTGCACTGGCAGGGTTCGCGAGCCGTCCTGCTGAGGGCGGATCCTTCGCCGTTATCGTTTCACCGCAAGGTGGCGAGCGGGCTCTGATGCAAACGGTTTCCCAGGCCGATGGCATGCTGGTGCGGCAAAGTCGTTACCCGTGGCTTGCACAGGCCGTGCCTCGTTCCGGCCAGACAGCCACACAATTCCGCCTGGCATTGCACCAAGCTGGTGCCCTTATGCTTCTGCATCCTGCCTTGCTGGTCGGATGTTTCACCGTCCCACCCGCTTCACGCACAGAAACCAACCTCTAAGGCGCCTGATATGACCGGTTCAATTCATCACGCTGATGCCAATTCACCCGCTGCGGCAGCGCCTGATCCGCTGCATGCCATGCGCATCCAGTTCGCGCGCGTCCTGATACCGCTGGCATGGCTCAACACTGCCGCCATTGTTGCTTCTGTTATGTTCGTGACCCAACAATCCCCGCTTTTCCTCGTAGCGGCATCGGCAACACTGGCAGCTGCGCTGACGCTCTCCTGGTATCGTTATGGAACAAGCCAGCTTACGCGCGATCTGTCAGCCGTCGCCATCATGGCGCAGGTGGCATTTTTGGTCATGGCCTATAGTGGTCATGCTTTCCAGATCGACATGCACATGTACTTTTTTGCCTCGCTGGCCATTCTGGCAGCCTGGTGTGACTGGCGGCCAATCATCATTGCTGCGGCCATCACCGCTGTGCACCATCTGGCGTTGAATTTCTTGCTGCCTTGGGCCGTGTTTCCCGAGGGTATGAGTATTGCCCGTGTGCTTCTGCATGCGGTTGTGTTGATCGCACAAACCGCAGCTTTGGTTTTCTTGACACACGCGCTTGCAAAGGCGCTGGCGTCCAGCAGCATGGCTATGGAGCAAGTTCAGCAAGCCGGTGTGAAGGCTCAAAATCTAAGCCGCGAAGTAGAGGCCAAAGCCCAGGCTGAACGACAACATCGTGAGCGCTCTGCGAGCGTCGTGGAGGCTCTATCGGAGCGTGCTGCTGCCATTGTTAAGGCGCTCGAAGAAACCGCGCACGGCGTGATTGGCTCTGCCCAACTTGTGCAAAACGCCACAACAGAAGGTAAGCGCAAAACCAGCACAATCGCTGAAAACGCCGACCTTGCCGCCGAACAAATAGGCACTGTTGCAAGCGCCAGTTCACAGCTTGACCAGTCGATTGCCGAGATATCCAGTCGTCTGGACGGGTCGCGATCACGCTCGGCTGACGGCGCGCAGGACGCCGAGGCCGCCATGGTGACAGTGCGTAGCTTGGTCGAACGCGCCGACGCTATCCATCGCGTGATCGAGCTCATCTCCGATATTGCTGAGCAAACCAATTTGTTGGCTCTCAATGCCACCATTGAGGCTGCGCGTGCCGGCGAGGCCGGCCGTGGCTTTGCGGTTGTGGCGGCCGAGGTGAAGTCTTTGGCGGAGCAAACCGGCAAGGCAACCGAAGAAATTTCAGATCAGATCTCTGGCATTCAAGAGGCTTCAACGGGCGCGGCAGAAGGCTTGTCTGGCATTCACGCGGTGATTGGTGAGCTGAACGAAACGCTTTCTGATCTTGCCGCAGTTGTGACCCAGCAATCCCAAGCCACCAGTGATATTGCTACCAGCATGGATGGCGCTTCCACGAATGCTCAAGGGGTTTGCCAAGATTTGCAAGGCGTTGTGGAAGTTGTCGATCAGATTGAGAACGAGATGGCAGGTATGGAGGCAGGTTCAAGTGACCTGCTCAATCAAGCCCGCTCTCTGTTGGACGAGATTGAAGCAGCACGCGGCAAATTGGCCGCCTAGCACTGCACTTTGGCCTTGAACTGCACACCTTTGCCGCTGCATCGTGCTGCGAAAGCAGATGAAGCGCGAGGATCAACAGAAGATGAGCAGGGCTACAATAGACACAGGCAACGGGCCCAGGGCTTTTTTTGAGTCGGGCATCGATGCAAAGCCCACACCCTTCTCTTCCATTCCGCTGATCAATTTTGGCCCCATGCGCTATGACGATCCGCAAGCCTGCGCGCAGGTGGGGATGGAAGTTCGTAAAGCGTGCACCGAAGTTGGGTTCTTCTACGCCTTCAACCACAGTGTGCCTCAGCCTGTGGTCGACTCCACGTTCAATGCGGCAAAACAGTTTTTCAGCTTGCCTGACGAGGCTAAGAGCAACATTTCTGTCGAAAAATCGGCTGGCAACCGTGGTTACACGGCTCTGCTGGGCGAGAACACCGACCCAACGGCTAAAGGTGACTTGCACGAAGCCTTTGACTATGCCCTGGAATTGGACGCTGAAGATCCTGATCTGGAGCGTGGGCTCTTTGGATATTCCCCAAACCAGTGGCCAGATAGCAAAGCCGTCCCTGGCTTTCGGGAAGCTTTGCTGCGTTATCAGGCCTCTGCGCTCAACTTTGGCGGTGAAATATTCCGTGCCTTTGCGCTGGCGCTAGAGCTGCCAGCTGACTATTTCGATCCCCTGATCACCAAGCCATTGGCTGTCACACGCGTGCTGCACTATCCGCCGCAAAACGGCGTGATTGATGAAAAGCAGATCGGTATCGGTGCCCACTCCGACTATGAGTGCTTTACCATTTTGTGCACCGATGATTGTGCTGCGTTGCAGGTGCTTAACCCAGCTGGTGAGTGGATTGCAGCCCCCCCGGTGGAGGGCGCGTTCATTGTCAATGTCGGCGATATGATGGAACGCTGGACGAACGGTTATTTCAAGTCCACCGTGCACCGTGCGATCAACAGGTCGGGCAGGGAGCGCTATTCCATCCCGCTGTTCTTTGGCCCCAATCCAGATGTTGAGGTGGCGGTGCTGGAAAGCTGCCATTCGGCAAACAATCCGGCTCAGTACAAACCTATTCAGGCTGGCGCTTATGTGGAGCAACGCATCACCGAGACTTACGCCCACCGGCAAGACAGCTGACCAGCGGTCGTCGCTTGCGACGGAGCGAGCGCCCATTTCGCAGCGCTAATCGCGGGCCTTATCAAGCGCTTCGCGCAGGGCGACCAGTGCGGGTAGGGCCTCTTGGAGGGCGGATTTTTCCCCACCTTGCAGCGGCGCCATAGCGCGCTCCATATCGGGCAGCAGGCTGACCATGGTCTTTGCATGCGCCTCGCGCCCTGCATCTGTGATATCCACCCATTTGCTGCGACCATCGGCACCATTGGGAACCAGCGTCACCATGCCCAACGCACTCATTTTCTGGACGGTGTGCGTCATGGTACCCTTTGTGACCTGAAACGATCGGGCAAGCTCAACAGGGGTTCGCGGGCCGCCGAGCCGTACAAAGTGATTTAGCAAACGAAAGTCGGCAGCTTTCAGCCCATTTGGAAGGGCCGCTTCCAGCAACGTGGAGGCCAGCTGATTGATGATGCCTATTTCGTTGAAGATTCGAAACCAGAAGGCCGGCTCCTCCGGTAAAATGCTGCTCGCTGGGTTTTGCTCTCTCTGGCCTAAGGGCTTGGGCGAGGTTTTTGGCGGTGTGTTCTCCATGCCTGCCCGATAGACCGGAACATCGGCGATGCCAACCAGCCTGTTGGCAAATCTCACGCCACTATACGGTTGGAAAGCGGCCAGCGCGGGGTGGGCAGGGCTGTTGGGCCATAGCCAACGCGGCAAAACATTTGCAGCGTTTGGGTCCCTGCCACGCCCACCGATGCATCCATCTCTGCGCGCAAGTCATCCATCTGCGGATATTCCTGCAAAGCTTGGCTGAGCGGGTGGATGCCAAGGCCGATGGAGGTGGCTTTGAGGTTGGCGCGCACATAGTCCATGCCAGCGGTAATCTGGTCGCGGCGGGTGTTGGCGGGGGTCGTGATCCACACAAAACCGGCACTGCCGAAAATGATATCGCGATAGATGCTCAGGCCTGTCTGGAACGACATCGATTTCGTGTCTTGCAGCGTCTGCGCGTCCATCTGGCCAAGATGATGCAGCGTCTCCAGCATGACGCCACCCAGCTCAATACCATCAGGGTTGGCCTCAATCTCGCGGCGGGTGAAGCGCATCAGGTCAATGCTCTCCTGCATAGCATAATCGGTATAGCTCTCCATCTCATGGGCGCGGTAGGCAAGGTCGCGAAACGCTTCAACCTGGGTGCTATTGGCTGCAAAACCGGTAATTTCTGGTAGCAGCGCAAGGATGGCATCCTCGCCAATGGCTCGGGTCAGGTCGTGCGGCTCCTTCATCGAGCGCCGATCAAGAATGTGCGCAGCCAGTGGGTCTGCAGCTTCGCCGGTTGGCACCAGCTCAATGATCGCCACCGGCAGGTCGGGGTCGACTTCGGTCTGCGGATAGCCCTCAGGAAACAACGCGATGCGGGCCTCATGACCATTGGCCGAGGCGGCAAGGCGGGCGACTTCCAAAAAGCACCCCAGCCCAATCATGATCTGGCGGCTGAAGGGGTCTGTCGCTGGCAAAAGGCGCGAGGTGTCGCAGAACAGGGTGGCCTGTGTATCGCTCTCAAGGCGCACCAGCCATGGCTGACGATTGTGCGGGTTGGGGGCGGTGAGCGCATAGGACAGTGCATCGCGCATGGGGTCATCATAAAGCCTGCCCGCATCTGCCCAGGGCTGGCGCGCGCCAACAGGATCGCGGGTGGTGGCGTAAAGGCCGCCGCTGGCACCAGCAGCAAGGATGACCCCGCCACCAAGAATGCCAAGCATCTTGCGGCGGGAGAGGGTTGGTTTTTGGTCTGTGCTGTCGGTCATGGTTTGGCTCCGATAAGTTTGATGTCGAACTAATATAGTATGATATCAAACTATGCAAGCCTGTTTGGAATAGACACAAAAAAGCAGGCCTGGTCGCCCAGGCCCGCCGTTAAAAAACTGCTTGTGGTTGGCTTACGCCCCTGCGTGGTGCAGGCGATCGTAAAGCCAGGGATTGCCACGGTTCACATCAACCAGCGCCTTGGCGCCTGCCAGTACGGCCAGATCAAGCAGCGGCTCAAGCACAATGACCGACGCGTATGCCACGCCAAAGCTGGTCACGTTTGACAGGTTTTCCGCACCGAAGCCTTGGCCATAGAACGCCCAAAATGCGACCCAGGCGATCACGCCACCCTGATAGGCTGCTGACAGTGCGAGTACATCGCGGTAGCGCAAATCCACATAAGCTGTACCTGCCGGGATGATGCGTTTTGCAAGTTCTGCGACCGCCCAGAGCGGTACGACAAGCGTTGTCACGTTCATGGCGTATTGTGGCAGATCGGCAGGCGCGAAGAACATGCCTTGTGCAAGCAAGCCCAGCGCTAAACCGATAGCAGCAGGTCCAGCCCCGAGCACCAGGTAAAGCGTTGCGCCAAGAATGAGGTGCACTTCGGAAACGCCAACTGGATATTTGAAGAACACCTCAAAGAAAATGAAGACAGCCACGGTGGAAAGCACCGCGCGCAGGCCAAACGAGGCAATGCCGTCGCGTTTGATCGTGTCCCATGCCATTTTAGCGGCTAGGCCTGCTGTACCAGCGGCAGTGGCGTAAGAAAGGACGAGTTTTGCGCCGTCCACGACGCCGGGTTCAATATGCATGTCAATTGCTCCTTGGCGCACCCATCGTGCGCGTTCGCGTGTTTCAGCTCAGGCAGGTCTCCTGACTTGCGCCTTGTGCACCGCGTCTCGCCTTCCCGAAAAATTTCAGTGGCGTGTTGAGAGCAGCTAACGCTTACAGTTGCGTGGGCAGTTGCGGCCTTGCTGGGCTCGTAAAGGCTTGCCCGGCGCACCACATTCCCTTTTGATCCGAGCGCCTGATTGTCCAGGCGTCCAGATACCTGAACACTTTGGACTGTAACGCCCGCTATTTATGACAGCAAACAAAGAATGGTGCGGCGCTATCATCCCTTTGCCCGATAGAGGTGCGGTGCTATAGGCCGCTCATGAACGAAATCACACCCATCTCCGCAGGCGAAGAAACCGACCAGTCGGTGGAAATCAGCCACATCCGCAACTTCTCCATCGTCGCCCATATCGACCATGGAAAATCGACGTTGGCTGACCGCCTTATCCAGATGACGGGCGGCCTGGCCGAGCGCGAAATGAAGGAGCAGATCCTTGATTCCATGGACATTGAGCGCGAGCGTGGCATCACCATCAAAGCCCAGACGGTGCGCCTGCTTTACAAGGCCAAAGATGGCATCACGTACACGCTGAACCTGATTGACACGCCGGGGCATGTCGACTTCGCTTATGAGGTGAACCGCTCGCTGGCTGCCTGCGAAGGCTCGTTGCTGGTGGTCGATGCATCTCAGGGCGTGGAAGCGCAAACTCTGGCCAATGTGTATCAGGCCATTGATAACGACCACGAGATTGTACCGGTCCTCAACAAAGTAGACCTGCCCGCCGCTGAGCCCGAGCGCATTCAACAACAGATCGAAGATGTTATCGGGTTGGATGCATCAGACGCGGTGATGATTTCGGCCAAAACCGGTCTTGGCGTGGACGAAGTGCTTGAAGCCATCGTCACCCGCCTGCCAGCGCCAAAGGGCAACCCCAATGCGACGCTCAAAGCCATGCTGGTGGACAGCTGGTACGACGCTTATCTGGGCGTCATCGTGCTGGTGCGGATCATCGATGGCACGCTGAAAAAGGGCCAGAAGGTGCGTATGATGGGCACCGGCGCGACCTATGATGTGGATCGCGTTGGCGTCATCACGCCAAAGCTTGCCACGCTCAATGAGCTGGGCCCAGGCGAAATCGGCTTTCTTACTGCCTCGATCAAAGAGGTTGCGGACACGCGCGTGGGTGACACGATCACCGATGATAAAAAGCCCACCGCGCAGATGTTGGAGGGTTTTAAGCCCGCCCAGCCGGTTGTGTTCTGTGGCCTCTTCCCGGTGGATGCTGCCGACTTTGAAGATTTGCGCGCGGCCATGGGCAAGCTGCGTTTGAATGATGCAAGCTTCTCTTTTGAAATGGAAAGCTCCGCTGCGCTGGGCTTTGGCTTCCGCTGCGGCTTCCTTGGGCTGTTGCACCTGGAAATCATTCAGGAACGCCTGGAGCGTGAGTTCAATCTGGACCTCATCGCCACTGCGCCCTCGGTGGTCTACGAGCTTCAGATGCGACAAGGCGCCAATGATGAGGGCGAGCCCGAGGTTGTAGAGCTCCACAACCCCGCTGACATGCCCGACGTGATGAAGATTGAGGAGATCCGCGAGCCTTGGATTACCGCGACCATCCTCACACCCGATGAGTATTTGGGACCGATCCTGAAGCTCTGTCAGGAGCGTCGAGGCATCCAGACTGAGCTTTCTTATGTCGGCGCACGCGCCATGCTGGTTTACCGCTTGCCGCTCAACGAAGTGGTGTTTGACTTTTATGACCGGCTGAAAAGCATCTCGAAGGGTTATGCCAGCTTTGACTACCAGATCACCGGCTACGAGGCTGGTGACTTGGTCAAAATGCAAATCTTGGTGAACTCTGATCCCGTGGATGCGCTTTCCATCCTGGTGCATAGAAGCCAGGCTGAATATCGCGGGCGTGCCATGTGCGAAAAGCTCAAAGACCTGATCCCGCAGCACATGTTCGTGATTCCTATCCAGGCGGCTATTGGTGGCAAGATCATCGCGCGCGAAACCATCCGCGCCCTGCGCAAGGATGTGACGGCGAAGTGCTATGGCGGCGATGTGACCCGTAAGCGCAAACTGCTTGAGAAGCAGAAGGCCGGTAAGAAGAAAATGCGCCAGTTCGGCAAGGTCGACATCCCACAAGAGGCGTTCATCAAGGCGCTGAAGATGGATAGCTAAGCATGGATATGACGGGAAAGTCGGTGTTCATCACCGGGGCTTCGCGTGGCATTGGCGCTGCGGCGGCTCATGAATTCGCAAGCCAAGGTGCCAATGTGGTGCTGGTAGCACGGTCTACCGGCGATACCGAAAAGCACGCCGCTGCCATTCAAGGCGAGGGCGGCAAAGCGCTGGCGGTGGCCTGTGATGTATCTGATCCTGATCAGGTAAATGCCGCCTTCAAAGCCGCGCAAGAAGCCTTTGGCCACGTCACCGTGCTCGTCAACAACGCCGGCATCATCGACCCGATTGGCCGGATGGATGAAATTGATCCAGCGGATTGGGGCAAAGTCATCGACATCAATGTGAAGGGCGTTTTCAACTGCGCGCACGCGGCGCTGCCGGGCATGCAGTCAGCTGGCGGTGGCACAATCATCAATATTTCTTCTGGAGCCGCCACAAGCGCTTTGGAAGGATGGAGCCATTATTGCGCGTCCAAGGCAGCGGTGCTGATGCTCACCCGTATGCTGCACAAAGAGTTTGCCGAAAAAGGCGTGCGCGCACTGGGTCTTTCTCCAGGCACCGTGGCGACAGACATGCAGGTGGCGATCAAAGCTTCTGGTGTTAACCCGGTGAGCACCCTGGAATGGGACGATCATATTCCGCCGCAATGGCCTGCCAAAGCGCTGGTTTGGATGTGCAGTCCCGAGGCTGATGTCCATTTGGGTGGTGACATCAGCTTGCGTGATGAAAACCTGCGCCGCACGTTGGGCCTTACCTAAAATCTGCATAAAATTTCACCGGGCCTGCGCAGTGCGCAGAATTGCGCTGGGGACGGAATCGTGGCATGTTTTGGCCGTAACTCGCGTTATGGGAGACAGCGCTGACATGATCAGCGCGGCCGAAGAAGCAACCTCCCCGGAATCTTTCAGGCGAACAGGACCGTAGCGCGATAATACAATCTGGAGAGAGATCAGTGCATTTGGGCTGATCCACCGAAGGAGCAACGCCGCCCATCACCGCCCTGCTTGGGTGTGGTCTGCACGAGCAGAGATGAGGCGGTTAAACTCTCAGGTTCAAGGACAGATGGGGACCGGCTGGCGCGACGGACAAGCGCTGCACGGTCCTTCTCGTCCGTCTTGAACCTTAAGGGGCTCCTTTGATGAACGCACCTACCACTTCTGAAAGCCTGAAGAACGCAGCGGCACTCGACACGCGCTTAGGCTCTGACATGAGCTCTGAGATGAGCGCTAGCTTGGGCACCCATATGCCCGGCATTATTTCACAATCTGGCGCACGCAAGGTCGCCGTCATTGGTGCAGGGATAACCGGTATTACCGCCGCTTACGCGCTGGCCAAGCGCGGCCTGTCGGTCACGGTTTTCGATCGGCATCGCTATCCCGCCATGGAAACAAGCTTTGCCAATGGCGGTCAGCTGTCGGCGTCTAATGCTGAGGTGTGGAACCACCCATCCAGTATCATGAAGGGCATCAAATGGATGTTCTCGCCCGATGCCCCGCTTTTGTTCAATATGAAGCCAAGCTGGCATAAATATTCTTGGATTGCCGAGTTCATGCTCGCTATGCGCAACTACGAAGCAAGCACCGTACGCTCAACGCAGATTGCGATTATGGCGCGGAAAAACCTGTTTGACTGGGCTGCGGCTGAGGGCATCGACTTCAATCATGAAAAGCGCGGCATTTTACATGTCTACCGCTCGCAGAAAGCCACCGCGCATGCACGCAAGGTCAACGATTTGCTCGTGCGCGGCGGGTTGGATCGCCACGAAGTTAGTCCTGATGAAGCCAAGACGATTGAGCCAAAGCTAACAGGTGATTTCGAAGGTGCTTTCTACACCCCGTCGGACACCACAGGCGATATTCACAAGTTCACCGTTGGCCTGGCTGAGGCTGCCAAACGGTTGGGTGTGCGCTTTGAGCAGGACGTCGATGTAGAGCAGGTCAAGGCGAACGGTGGCATAGCCGTACGGTACAGCAAGCAGGGCGCGGTCACGACAGAGCGTTACGATCAGATCGTGGTTGCCGCTGGCGTTGGTTCACGCCAGTTTGCGCGTCAGCTTGGCGATCGGGTGAATGTTTATCCGGTGAAGGGCTATTCGATCACTGTAAACCTGAAAGATGGTGCCGCACAGGAGGCTGCGCCATGGACGAGTTTCATTGATGACGAGGCCAAAATCGTCACCTCGCGCCTGGGTGCAGATCGTTTTCGTGTCGCTGGTACCGCTGAGTTCAACGGCTTCAACCGCGACATCCGCGCCGACCGCATCAAGCCGCTTGTAGCGTGGTGCCACGCGCTGTTCCCCGACATGCCAACAGAGCATGTGGTGCCATGGGCTGGGCTTCGCCCAATGATGCCTGACATGATGCCGCGCCTTGAAAAAGGCAAAGCACCTGGCGTGCACTACCATTGCGGCCATGGTCATTTGGGCTGGACAATGTCGGCAGGCACAGCCGAACTGGTCGCTGAAAATGTCATTCAGGAAGTACTGGCTTAACCCAAGGTTCGCTCCCTGCCGGTGCGCCGAGCGCGTATCGGTGGGCAGCAGCCGGGTGGGCTATGCCGCTCTGTTGCTGTGCACAGACCGCCAAGACCGCTAAGGCCGCAGATATCGTCTCGCTGCGTTCCTGCAAAAATGCCACCGGATGCGTAACCTCCGGAGGATCAAAAAATACGTCGCCCCGGCATGGACCAACACGCCGGGGCACGGGCCCCACGCAAAAGCACGCGGCCCTTAGGCGAAGCGTTGTTCACAGGGAAGGACCAACACTATGCCTGTCTATGTTTCAAAACGATTGGGTCCCCCGCTCCCCTCACTGGAAACGTGAGCGGCGACTGGCATCGGCCAGATTTGCCCCAGCATTCTTGCTCACAGGCAGATGAATTGCCCGTTGAACGTCGCCTCGCGTTACCCCCATATCGCGTAGCAATGTATCATCAAGCGCTAACATATCTTCCAGCGCCTTACGACTACGTAATTCGTTATAAATTCGTTCAGCGTTGTGCCACATGAACGCCAGCGGTGCGAAGACGGTTTCCGCTATGCCCTGGAGTGCTGCAGTGCTCGAACAATCACCCTTTGGCTGGCCGCCAAGTGGTCGATTCGCATATTCACGCGTGCTGTCGTGGATGGTCATGCCTCTTCTCCATTGTCTGGGCCCGTGCGCGGTCCAAGGTTGGCTTCACCGTCGTGGAAGCCGATGGACAGACCATGCTGGACGCTGATCATTCAATCAAACGAATAGTTCTTGTTGTAACTATCAGAAAATTTGATGAATATTGCAGTGACTGATCTATCAGAGGCAAGACCCATGAATATTGCGAGCCCAGCCCAACCGGGCACTTTGCTGGAGCTGGATTTGCTGCGCACGCTGGTGGCGATTGCGGAGACCGGCAATTTTTCAGCCGCAGCTGACAGGCTCGGCCGTACACCGTCTGCAGTTTCGATGCAGGTTAAAAAAATGGAACAGCTGGTTGGCAGCACGCTTTTTGTGCGCGACAGCCGTTCTGTGAGTCTGACGCGTGATGGCGAGGCGCTGCTGCAGCATGGCCGGAGGCTTCTAAGCCTTAACCGTGAGATGATGGCACGCTTTGTCCAGCCGGACCTGGTGGGCGAGGTGCACTTGGGCGCGCCCGATGATGTGGCCGAACGCTTTTTGCCAACTATGCTGCGTCGCTTCGCTGAGGACTACCCCGGCATCCTTTTAAGCGTCACTGTGGATGGGACCTCACGGCTGCTCGATGCGGTGGATCAGGGCGAGCTCGATCTGTCTGTCGTCACCTGCGAAACAGGTTTTGCGACCAATGGGCGGGCCGACATTGTTTATCGCGAACCACTGGTCTGGGCGCAGGTCGCTGGTGGGGTTGCTGCCGAACAGCGCCCTCTACCCGTCTCGATGTGGGAAGAAGGCTGCTATTGGCGCAAAGGCGCGCTTGCAGCGCTCGATGCCAGCGCCTGGGACTACCGAATGGCCTTCCAAAGCTCCAACATCTCGGGCCAGCGCGCCGCTGTTCTTGCTGATCTGGCTATTGCTCCGCTTGGTCGCTCCCACATCAATGGGCGCATTGTAGAGGTCAAACAGAGCCTGGGTCTGCCCAAGCTGCCAGAGTGTGCGCTGGGCCTTGTGGTGCGCGAAAACGCGTCCACCACTGTGCAGGCGGCCGCAGCGCAGGTGCGTGAGTGCTTTGCGCGGCAAGTGCAAAATGCAACGTCCTAAACGTCCAATGGCCTTGTCGCGTCGCGCTTTTGTGTTGGCAATGGGCGCGTTGGCCCAAGGCAGCCGATCTTCTTTTGCAATGGGGCCGGGTGTTCAGCGCCCGCCCGGGTTTTATGTGCCAGATGAAGCCTGGCCCCATGCCCGCTCGTTTATGCAGTGGCCGGTAAGTCGTGCGATCTATCCGCAGGCGGATGTCTTGGCCGATGTGCAGCAAACCATTGCGCGCATTGCCAACGCGATCGCTGCTTTCGAGCCTGTGGTCATGCTCATGGACCCTGTGCACGAGCCGCAAGCGCGGCAGCTTTTGTCCAACGCCATCGATATATGGCCCATTGCGACCCAAGATTTGTGGGCGCGCGACAGCGGACCGCTCTTTGTTGTCGACGAACAAGCAAATCTGGCAATCAGGCAGCTCAACTTTAATGGTTGGGGCGGCAAGCAGGCTCATGATGAGGATGGACGCATAGCGCAACGCATTGCCGAGCGTATGGAGCTGCCGCTGCTCAACAATGGTTTGGTTGGTGAGCCTGGCGGTGTGGAGGCGGATGGCGAGGCAACGCTCATCGCTCATGAAAGCTCGTGGGTGAACCCCAACCGCAATGCTAGGTCCAAAGAAGAGATAAGCGCCCTGCTGAAGGAAGCCTATGGTGCAGTAAAGCTGATTTGGGCGCCGGGTGTCGCGGGATTGGATATTACCGACTATCACATTGATAGCCTTGCCAGATTTACCTCGCCTGGCAACGTGCTGATGCAGCTTCCTGCAACATATGACCCGCAGGATCCCTGGAATGTGGCAGCACATGAAACCTTTGATGTTTTGGCAAGCCAAACCGATGCAGCCGGACGCTCGCTCAACATCTCTCTTGTCTTCGATCCCCAGGAGCCACGGGTAAGTTCGCAGCATTTCGTGGCCTCCTACGTCAATTACTATGTCTGCAATGGAGCGGTGATCGGTGCGCAGTTTGGCGACGAACACAGTGATGCTGAAATTGCAAATGTGCTGGCTGATGCCTACCCAGGCCGCGAGATCGTTTTGCTCAATGTCGATGCTTTGGGCCATATTGGTGGCGGAGTTCATTGCGCCACGCGCGAGCAACCGCTCACTTAAGGCCTGCGCTACGAGCTGTTCCAATGGATGTCTCGATACAGCCATTGGCCCAAGGCATGCTAGTGTGCACCTGCAGCAGAAGGTTCATGGCATGTCCAAACGCTTGGTAAAAATGATTGCCCTGGTGGTGCTTGGGTTTGGGTTTGGCAGTTCCGCCCTGGCGCAATCAGCACCACAAAACGCGCCACCCAGCCCATCTGCCAGGCCCGATGTTCCGCCCCAGGCGGTGATCCCAGTCCCGGTGGACGTTACGCCCGCCAGACAGTTGTTTGGCGGCACATCAACGCCTGCACCGCTCGCTGCCCGTTCGATTGGCGGCTACGCGCGCGGATGCCTTGCTGGTGCGCAACCCCTGGCAATCGATGGCCCAGCCTGGCAGGCCATGCGCTTGTCGCGCAACCGCAACTGGGGTCATCCTGCGCTGATCGAATATCTGCAGCAGCTTGCGGTCGCTGGACGTGAACAGGAAGGCTGGAATGGTCTTCTGGTTGGCGATATGAGTCAGCCGCGTGGCGGGCCGATGCTGACCGGGCACCGCTCGCACCAGATCGGGCTGGATGCAGATATATGGCTGACGCCGATGCCTGATCGCACACTATCGCGTCAGGAGCGCGAAGAAATTTCCGCCGTTTCCATGTTGCAAGACGGAACACGCACGATCAGCACCGCTCGATGGAGCCAGGCCCATGCGCGCATTATCCGCCGCGCGGCAAGCGATGAACGCGTTGCGCGTATTTTTGTGCATCCAGCGATCAAAGAGCAGCTTTGTATTTGGCAAGAGACCGTGGAAGGCGCCGATGCTGACAGCTCTTGGTTGCGCCGGGTGCGGCCCTGGTACGGCCATCATTTCCACTTTCACGTTCGGTTGTCATGCCCGGCAGGCATGGAAGGCTGCGTGAACCAGAACCCACCGCCGCAAGGCGATGGGTGTGGTGAGGAGCTCGCTTGGTGGCTGGGCCCTGAGCCGTGGCAGCCAAGTGATAGCCCTGCAGGGCCGCGGCCGGAAACCATGCTTTCTGACCTGCCAAACGCGTGCCGGCAGGTTCTTGTGGCCAACTAGTCTGCGCTGGTGCGCGAGCTTGGTACCGTTCATCCGACTGGCATGCCACTCAGGTCTGAACCATTGGTCCAACCGGCACCCCTTTGCTCTGGACCGTTAGTCCAACCGCTCCTAGGCGCTGACCCCAGCGCCAATAGGGCAGCTGATGCCCGTGCCGCCCAGGCCGCAGTAGCCACTTGGGTTCTTGGCCAGATATTGTTGGTGATAGTCTTCAGCAAAGTAAAAGGGCCCAGCTTCAACAATTTCGGTCGTAATCATCCCACGGCCTGCATCGCTCAGTGCTTGCTGGTACATCGCCTTGGAGGCTTGTGCGGTTGCCAGATCAGCATCATCGCGAAGATAAATGCCCGAGCGGTACTGAGTGCCGACATCATTGCCCTGTCGCATCCCCTGCGTTGGGTCGTGCGCCTCCCAGAACGCTTTGAGGAGCGTTTCAAGGCTGGTCACGGCAGGGTCATAGACAACGCGAGCCACCTCGTTATGGCCTGTGCGGCCCGAACACACTTCTTCGTATGTCGGGTTGGGCGTCGCGCCAGCGGCGTAGCCAACAGCGGTTACGTAAACACCGGGCAGCGACCAAAACGCCTTTTCGGCACCCCAGAAACAGCCAAGGCCAACGTCCAGAACCTTGAACCCATCAGGGTAGGGCGGTGCCAAAGGCTTGCCGCTCACAAAGTGCGTTTCCGCGGTCGGCACAGGCGCTTCACGCCCTTCCAGGGCTTCACCCGGGCCTGGCATCTCGGTTTTCTTGGTCAGTGCAGCAAACAGGTTCAGCATGGTTTTGGCCCTTTCGTGTCGGCCTCCACTATCAGAGGTGGGATGCAGCGCCCATTTCGTCAACCGGTGATGTTTGTCACAGCGCCATCGGTTACAGCTGGCTAACCATCTCGGCGATCGTTGCCATTAATCTGACGCGAAGCGTAGGATAGTGGCCAACTTCAATCCGCGTCTCGCTCAAGCCACAGGATTTGCCATGCGTGCTTTCAAATTTCCGGGTCTCTTCTGCTGTGTTGCGCTTTTGCCATCAGCCATCTTGCCAGCGACCCTAGCCGCACAAACCATTGATCAGGCCGGAGCTGATGCGCTGGAGGCGCAACTGCCTGCGGTGATTGATACACTGCTGCAATCGGCCCCAGAGGTGCGTTACAGTTTTGAGGGCCAAGTGCAGGCCCTGCCCAGCGGCGATGCGTACAGCCTTGCCATTCCGCAAGCACGTTTTGACTTTGGCGGTCAGGCCATTGCAACCCTTCCCGCTTTTACCGCTAGCGTGACGCCGTTGGACAATGGGTGGAACCAGGCGCAGTGGGATTTTCCGCAAGACATAACAGTGGTGAACCCACGCCGACCGGGCCAGGAGGTGACCATCACCTTCACCAGCAACGACAACAGCATGACCATTGCGCCGCAATACGCCATGGCGCTGCAAGGCGACTACGGGTTTGACGATGTCAGCGTTACCGTCAAAGACCAGCGCGGCGAGCTTACCATTGCTGCGCTGGAACTAACCGCCGACACGCAAAGCTCTGGTGCTGGACCAGACAGTTACAATTCAGAATCCCGTTTTGTGATGCGTGACTTTGCCGTCGATGTGCCTGCAGAAAATGTGCGAATCTCGCTTGATAGCTTTGATATGGGCGGCACAACCCACCGCCAGAGGCTTGATTTGTTTGCGGGCCTTCAACACGCGCTGGATGGGTTGGACCCCGAAAGCGAGGCTTTTGCAGCAGCATTTTTGGACGTTCTACGCGCCAATGCGGGTGAAAAATGGCTTGGCGCAGCAACCTTTGATGCAACTGTTGAAGGCGTGTCGTTTCGTGCCGACGAGGGTTCCGGTACTGTTGGTCTCTTAGAGATGATGATGGAAGCTGACGGTCTTGACCAAAACGCCGCTCAGCTTGCCTTCGGCTTCACTGCGCAGGACATCACCTCACCCCAGGCTCCAGCTCAGTTTGCCAGCATTACGCCTACTGTGACCAACTTGGAATTGGTGGCAACCGATGTGCCGTTAGAAGCAATCGGGCAGGAGATTTACGCTGTGCTGGGCGATGCCCCCAGCGAGGAAGAGCTTTTTGGCCCCAAAGGCCGCCGCGCTGGTGTGGGTGACCCTTTCTCTGGTCTGCAGAATGTTGATCCCATGATGTTTGTGGGGCTGCTTCTCAACTCAGATGCGCTGGTCGAACTGCAGAGCCTCTATTTGGAAGCGCCGATTGGCTACATTGCTGCTCAAGGTGTTGTTGATCCTGATCCTCAGGCAGCCTTTCAAGCGGTCGCCGAACTCAAACTCGATATCGCGGGGCTCCCAGAAATGATCGGCTTTGCCCAGCAAATGGGAGGTGATGCAGCGCAAGCTGCCGCAATGGCAACGGCGCTTGCTGCGATGGGCCGCGATGGCACCGATCAGGATGGGGTGGCGATCAAGGAGTTCGACCTAGAAGTCACGGCGAGCGGACAGATACTGCTCAATGGCAATGATATGAGCGCTATGATGGGCATGTTTCAGTAGGTTGCTTAACCAGCTGTTTCTACCGCGATCGGGTCGACGAGGGGCTTGGGCCTGCGTGCTGCAATGGCCAGCAGTAGACCTAAACCGCCAATAACCGCCCAATCCCAGACCGTCAGGACGCTCTGAATAATCGGGTCCCAAAGGGTTGGCCAGATATAGCGCTGGATGAAGGCCTGCGCGCCATTGAGCCAATCGGGCACGGTGGCATAAAGCAGTGCGCCAAGTGGTTCGGGCACAAAGCCGGAAATTGTGCTCCAGTCCATATTGGCCAGATCATCGGCAAGCAGCACCAGGCCAACTGCCAGAAGCGCCAAGCCAAGCAACCGAATGGGAAAGCGAATGAACGCCATAGGATAGTCTCCAAATACAGGTGCGCTCTCAAACAGCGCTAGAACCATTAACCGCGGTTCAGGCTACCTATGATCCTTTTGTACGCCCAACAAGGCGCTCACGGCCAATTGCACGCAATGGTGAAGGCTGTTGATCTGCGCTGTTGGTGAGCCAACAAAGCGCACAAATTTGTCTGGCCGATAGGTTTGAGTGCAGCTTCGCTTTCGGCTAGAGAGGCCCCACGCCTCTTAGGAACACGATAAGCTATGCCCAAAACTGCTGCCCTCTCGCACCTGAATATGCCTGTGGAAGCGGCGCATGATGAGTCCATTTTGCGCGCTGCCAAAGGCGTTGTGACGACCGAGCGCGCCGGGCTTGAAGCCCTGGAAAAAGCGCTCGATGGCGAGTTTGTGACCGCGGTTCAGTGGTTACTTCGGGTCAAAGGCCGGGTCATGGTGTCTGGCATGGGCAAGTCTGGGCATATTGCAACCAAGATTGCCGCTACGCTGGCCTCAACCGGTACGCCCGCCCACTTTATCCATCCCGCCGAGGCAAGCCATGGCGATTTGGGCATGATCACGCCCGACGATCTGTGTATTCTTATTTCCAATTCTGGCGAGACCCGTGAACTTGCTGACCTGGTGGCTTACACGCGCCGATTTGCGATCCCTATGGTTGCTATCACGCGCAGCCGCGATAGCTCGCTGGGCAAGCAGGCCGACCTTGTTTTGCAACTGCCCGATGTGCCCGAAGCCTGCACCATCGGCATGGCACCCACGACCTCGACCACCTGCACGTTGGCGCTGGGCGATGCGCTGGCAATCGCTGCAATGAATGAGCGCGACTTTGACGCCTCAAGCTTCTCCCACTACCACCCGGGCGGCAAGCTGGGTGCACACCTGATGCAGGTGGCTGCGCTGATGCATGAGGGGCCCGGTCTGCCGCGCGTTGCGCCAGATGCTGCCATGGGCGATGTGTTGGTAGAGATGACTGCCAAAGGTTTGGGCATCGCGCTGGTGGTTGATGAGGAGGATCACCTCAAAGGAATCATCACTGATGGCGATTTGCGGCGAAAGCTGGTGGGTCTGATGGACCACAAGGCCCTTGAAATTGCCTCCACAGCGCCGCTGACCATCAAGCCTGGCGCGCTTGCCAGCGCTGCCCTTGGCCTAATGAATGAGCGAGAGATAACAGTGCTTGCTGTTGTGGACGATGCAGGCATGCTTTGCGGTGTACTCCACATGCATGATTGCGTGCGCGCCGGTATTGTTTAGCCGTTTTGGGCTGCCTCCAGATCTTCATGCGTGTTGATATTGCGAAATGCGTGTCTACCTGGCCAAACAAACTCGCGTGCGCCAGCAAGAGTGGCCAACCGGCGAAGCGAAGACTGGGCTTCTAAGTTTTCCAGCGCCGCGCGCAGGCCCACAAACGTCCAGTAGGCAAAAGTGGCGTGGATGCCTGCGTCATCGCGCGCGATCGCGCTGCTGGATCTTTCTGCGGCCAAGCGTTGGACCAAATCCTCTGGTAGAAACGGTCCATCCACAGGTACTGTCACGAAGCCTGCAGCGTCTTTTTGCGCTTGCAGCGTAAGCGCTGCGCCAAGCACACCGGCGCATGGGCCGCGAAAGTCCGGATGATCGTTGATGCGTGGCAGGCCGAGATTGTAGTCTTCGCGCGCCGCCAGAAAAACTTTACCCACCTGCGGACGCAGGCGTCCCAGAACCAAGTCGATCATCCGTTGGCCGCCCAAAACAGCAAGCGCCTTGTCAGCGCCGCCCATGCGCGTGGCTTTTCCAGCAGCAAGAATGACAGCAGGTGGAAGGGGCGGATTGGTCATTCTGGTACGAAGCACGGTTTGGCGCACGGCATCAACTCACTCCGTAAGGGTTAGCCGCAATGCAAGCGGTTTCGTTGGCGTGCTTGAAAGGGGCAAGAGCAAGCAAGAGTCTCTCAAGGAGCCATTGGTCAAGCGCATGCAAACATTCAATATTTTCTGCCGGGCGGCCAAGAAGAGGCTAGTCACATGAGCCTTTCTGAAGCTGGTGCCGAGGTTTTGGTGTGCACCAAATGCCGCGTCGGTGCCGATGTGCCAGACAATGAGCCTCGCGCCGGTGCGCGGCTCTACGCGCAGCTCACCGCCGGGCCGATTCCTAAAGGCGTATCCGTCAAGCCAGTCGAGTGCCTTTCCAACTGCACGCAAGGCTGTTCCATCGCGCTGCGAGGACCAGGCCGCTGGACCTATGTCTATGGCCGCCTTGATGCTGCTGAACACGTGCAAACGGTGCTAGAGGGCGCCAGCCTTTATCAGCAGAGCGCCGATGGTCTGGTGCCGTGGCGCGAGCGCCCGGAGCACTTCCGCAAAAACTGCATCGCGCGCATTCCGCCCCTCGATCTCTATTCAAGCAACACCCCATCTTCGGAGGCTTAAATCATGGCCGATCTCAACAAGGTTCCTGTCACCATCATCACCGGTTTCCTGGGCTCTGGCAAAACCACTTTGGTGCGCCATTTGATGCAAAATCCGCAGGGAAAACGCCTGGCAATTATCGTCAATGAGTTTGGCGATGTGGGTGTAGATGGCGAGATCTTGAAAAGCTGCGCGATTCCCGATTGCCCCGCCGAAAACATCATGGAGCTGGCAAATGGCTGCATTTGCTGCACCGTGGCTGATGATTTTATCCCCACCATTGAAGCGTTGATGGCGCTGGATCCACAGCCAGAGCACATCCTGATCGAGACCAGTGGGTTGGCTCTGCCCAAACCACTTCTCAAGGCGTTCGATTGGCCCGCCATCCGCTCACGTATCACTGTGGATGGCGTCATCGCGCTGGCCGACGCTGAAGCTGTGGCCGCCGGGCGCTTCGCCCCCAACGTTGCCGCAGTGGATGCGCAGCGCGCCGCAGACGAGAGCCTTGACCATGAGACGCCTTTGTCCGAGGTGTTCGAAGATCAGATTTCGTGCGCCGATATTGTCCTGCTCACAAAGGCTGATCTTGCTGGGGTGGACGGCGTTGCACAAGCCAAGGCGATCATCGCAGCAGAAGCCCCGCGTCCACTGTCAGTGGTGGAAGTCACCGAAGGGCAGATCGATCCACGCGTCATTCTCGGTCTGGAGGCGGCAGCTGAGGACGATATGGACGCCCGGCCAAGCCATCATGATGGTCACCATGATCATGAGCATGACGATTTTGAGAGCGTCATCATCGACATTTCCGCTGTGGATGATCCGCAGGTTCTCGCTGCCCGCATTGAAGCCATGGCCAAGGCCCAGAACACTCTGCGTGTGAAGGGCTATGCGGTGGTGACTGGCAAACCGATGCGCCTGTTGGTGCAGGCTGTCGGTGCACGTGTGCGCCATCAGTACGATCGGGCTTGGAAGCCCGGTGAGAGCCAGCAGGGCCGCCTGGTCGTGATTGGCGAGCACGATTCCATGGATGCTGATGCCATTCGCGAGGCGCTGGTGCCCTCCGCCATCGCTGCACAGTAGGAGCGAGAACCCGCCGCCATGCATGTCATTTTCCGGGAGAGCCAAGGACTAGACGACGGTGAAACGCCGGTCGATCTTGCTCAGTCGCCCGGCGATTTGGTGGTGCTGTCTTTCTCTGACAGCGACCTTGGCGCGTTTGCAGCGGCTTGGCACCACGCCCATGAGGCTGACAAAACAGTGCCTACATTGCGGCTGGCCAATCTTGCTGCGCTCAAGCACCCGCTCTCGGTGGACACGTATATCGAGCAGACGCTCGTCCATGCCAAAGGTATCCTTATCCGCCTGATTGGCGGCGTGCCCTACTGGTCCTATGGTCTGCAACAGGTGCAGGCACTCGCGCGCGACAAGGGCATTGCTCTGGCGGTTCTGCCCGCTGATGGGCGCGCTGACCGGCGCTTGGATGCTGCGTCCACCGTCCCGCACTCTACGCTGCATCAGTTGGCCCATCTGTGTGACGCAGGCGGCCAGGTTGCAGCGCAAGCAGCGCTGGCGCAATTGGCGCTTGCCGCCGGGCTTTATATTGCACCGGTTATGGGTTCGAAATCTGTGCCCAGCGTTGGCGCATGGACACCTGAGCATGGCGTAACCTGTCCGGTTCTGTGCGTTGAGAGCGACAAGCCACTGGCGCTTATCACCTTCTACCGCGCCTACCTGACAGCGGCGGATTTAGACCCGGTCATTCAGCTTTTTGGAGCGTTGCGCGCTCGCGGTTTTGCCGTGCTCGGTCTGTTCGCACCCTCGCTTAAGGCTCCTGAAGCGGCAGCGTGGATGGCCCGGCAGATCGGGCATTTGAAGCCCGCCACCATCATCAATGCCACAGCATTCAGCGGCAAGGGCGAGGACGGAACCTCACCACTGGATGCTGGCGATGTGCCGGTGTTTCAGGTTGCTTTGGCAACCTCCACGCGCCAGGCATGGTCGGATGCTGAACGCGGATTGTCGCCGGCCGATCTTGCTATGCACGTTGTGCTGCCCGAGGTGGACGGTCGCCTCCTTCTTGGCGTTGCCTCGTTCAAAGAGCCGGGCGTTCGCGACCCAGATCTGGAAATTGCGCGCTATGCGCACCGCACTGATGCACAGCGTATTGAGGCGCTGGCTGATAGGGTAAAGGCGTGGACAAGCCTTGCGGCCAAACCCGCAGCTGCGCGCCGCCCGGCGTTGGTTTTAAGTACATACCCAGGCAAAGACTGGAATATGGCACATGCGGTTGGATTGGATGCCGTCGCTTCTGCGCACGCTATTCTGGCCGATTTGGCGCACGCTGGGCACGCCATCGCTGGTATGGATGGATCGTTGGAAGAGGCGCTTCAAACCACGTCCATCTGTTGGCCTCTTGATGACTACAAAGCAGCGCTTGCCGGGCTGCCACAAGCCTTGCGGGATGATCTACAGGCGGCATGGGGGGAGCCTGAGATCGACGCGCCCGGTGGACAGTTTGTTTTCTCCGGCGTTCGGTTTGGCAAGGCGCTTGTTGCGCTGCAGCCTGAGCGTGGCAACCCACAAGCGCGCGATGACGAGTATCATGACCTCTCGCGCACCCCGCGCCACGGCTACGTTGCGTTTTACCTATGGCTGCAAAGTCAGGCCGACGCGCTGATCCATATTGGCGCGCATGGCACGCTGGAGTGGCTGCCCGGTAAGGCGGTGGCGCTTTCAAATGCCTGCTGGCCTGAGGCGCTTACCGGCGCGCTGCCTGTGATCTATCCGTTCATTGTGAATGACCCTGGCGAGGCGGCACAGGCCAAGCGCCGCATCGGCGCAATGACGCTTGGCCACATTCCGCCTCCCCTGCGCGACAGCGAAACCCCGCTGCGCCTGGTGCATCTGGAAGCGCTGCTGGACGAGTTTTCCAATGCTGATGGGCTGGATCCAAAACGCAGGGATCGTTTGCAGGGGGACATTCGTACCGAAGCTCAGGCGCGTGGTTTGGAGGATGATCTGGGATTGGACCGTGTTGACTGTGCAGGCGAGGCCATCACCCGCATTGATCGCTTTGTGTGCGATATCAAGGAAAGCCAATTTGGCGATGGGCTGCACGTCTGGGGCCGTGCGCCGCGCGGTGAGGAAGCTTTTGCAACGCTGGCAAGCGTGAATGCAGAACGCCAAAGCCTGCTGGATGCACTTGATGGAAGGCGCATTGAAGGTGGGCCTTCTGGCTCACCCTATCGCGGCCGCCGCGATGTGTTGCCCACGGGCCGCAACCTCTACACCACCGATCCGCGTGCTGTGCCAAGCCGTGCCGCCTACACCCAGGGTGTGAAGCTGGCCGATGAGCTCATCCGCCGTCACTTGCAAGATGCCGGAGACTATCCATGCGGATTGATCGTTGACCTTTGGGGGTCGGCCACGATGCGCACTGCCGGCGAGGAGTTTGCCATGGCGCTGCATCTGCTGGGCGTCCGCCCGGTATGGGATGCAGGATCTGAGCGTGTGTCCGGCATTGAAGTTCTGACCCTTGCCGAGCTGGACCGTCCCCGCATCAATGTGACCCTGCGCGTCTCGGGCCTGTTTCGTGATGTGTTTCCCACATTGTGCGCACTGTTCGGGCAGGCGACAGGTCTGCTCAAGGCTCGAGATGAACCCAGCGACTGGAATCCGTATGCAGGCCAACATGCCACACCGCGCGTCTTTGGTCCCCAGCCTGGCAGCTATGGTCTTGGTATGGGTGCACACATGGACGATTACACCGAGGAGGGTCGGCTAGCCGCCGGGCAGGCATGGCTTGCTGCCAGCTCCTATGCGCTGGATCAGGGCGAGATCAAGCAGGATGCTGCCACACTTCATGCGCGCATCGCCAAGGCCGATAGTTTTGTACACCTGCAGGACCTGCCGGAAACAGACCTGCTGCTCGCCAGCGATTACGCCTATCATGAAGCTGGTTTTGCCGCCGCAAAGGCAGTGACTGGCGGAGATGCCACGCTTTACCATTTGGACGCCACGCGACCGGAAAACCCGCGCGCACGGGGCCTGGGTGAAGAGATTGCCCGCGTTGTTCAAGCGCGTGCGAGCAACCCGAACTGGCTCGCTGGCATGATGCGACATGGCTTTCGTGGTGCCGCCGAGATTGCCGCTACGCTGGAGCATATGGCCGCCTTTGCTCACCTTGCCGGCGCGGTTAGCCCGCACCTGTTTGACGCCTACTATGAGGCAACGTTGGGCAATGAGGCTGTCTCCGCCTTTCTGCAAGATGCCAACCCCGCCGCTTACGCGGCCATGCAAGAACGGTTGTCGGCGCTGGATGAGTCTGGCCTATGGACCACGCGCCGTAACAGCATTCGCGCGCAGCTTCATGACGCGCGCCTGCCGATGAAGGCTGCCGAATGAGCGCCGTCGCATCGCCTTCAGTGAAGGGATGGTGCCCTGGCGCATTGCGCCCCATAATGTCGGGCGATGGGTTGATTGTGCGCGTACGTCCAAGGCTGGCGCGTCTCTCTGGCAGGCAGGCGCTGGGCCTGTGCAAGGTTGCGCTTGCGTTCGGCAGCGGCATTATTGACCTGACTTCGCGCGCCAACTTGCAGATACGCGGTGTTCGTGAGGACCGCCATCAGGCGCTTTTGTCCGATCTGGCTGCGCTTGATCTGCTCGACACCGACCCTGTCATTGAATCGCGCCGCAACCTGCTGTGCACGCCGCTTTGGCACGATGGCGACCTTACCCACCGGCTGCATGCGGCGATTGTAGACGCTTTGCCCACCATGCCTGCTTTGCCCGCCAAAATGGGCATCGCGATTGATACTGGCCCGGCGCCAATGCTGGGCAGCGTTTCAGCTGATTTTCGCTTTGAGACCAGCCTCAGTGGCCAGCTTATGCTGCGGGCAGATGGCGCCAGCAATGGCCATGTTATCGCCGAGCAAGACGCCGTGCCAGCGCTGCTGGAAATGATGACGTGGTTTGTTGAGACCGGCGGCCCGGTCAACAAGCGTATGGCAGCCCATGTTGGCAGGGCGCACCTGCCTGGCCGCTGGACAACCCATGGCGCAGCACCAAGTGCGCCACCTGTTGCGCCCGGCTTGGTTGCCATAGGCCGCGCCTATGGGGCTGCGTTTGGTCAGATCGACGCCGAAGATTTGAAAAGCCACATCAAAGAAAGCCAGGCAACCGCGCTACGCGTCACACCATGGCGCGTTTTTGTTTTGGAAGATGCGCAAGCTTGCGATCCACATGACTTTATAACCAAGGCCGATGATCCGCTGATGACCATTCATGCCTGCCCCGGCAAACCCTATTGCCCCTCAGCCAGTGTGGAGACCCGCGGGCTGGCCCGCCAGTTGGCTCCGCACACCAAAGTGCCGCTCCACATCTCTGGGTGCAGCAAGGGCTGTGCCCATCCCGCCGCCGCAGCGCTAACGCTTGTGGGACGTGGCGGGACGTACGATCTGGTGCGCGGTGACGCGCCATGGGCCGCACCAGACCGCACTGGCCTTGCCGCGACTGATCTTCCTCTTGTTTTGCGTTCTAGTTCGGACACCTGATGCCCTACACTTATCAAACCGACGGCGCGGCGATCTACTTGCAGTCGTTTGCCACCATTCGAGCTGAGGCCAACCTTGAGCGTTTTGCCAAGGAGGAGGAGCAGGTCGCCGTGCGCATGATCCACGCGGCCGGCATGGTGGGGTTGGAAGAGCACATCCGCTTCAGCGACGGGTTTGTATCCGCGGCACGAAGTGCACTGGAAGCTGGAGCCCCCATCCTTTGTGATGCGCGCATGGTCAGCGAGGGCGTCACCCGGACACGTCTACCTGCCGATAACCAGATCATCTGTACGCTTCAGGATGAGGCTGTGCGCCCCTTGGCTGCCGAGATGGGCAACACCCGGTCCGCCGCTGCATTGGAGCTTTGGCGGCCGCATCTGGCGGGCGCGCTGGTGGCCATCGGCAACGCACCCACTGCGTTGTTCCATTTGTTGAACATGCTTGAACATCCAGCCTGCCCGCGCCCTGCCGCCATTATCGGTTGCCCGGTCGGGTTTGTTGGCGCGGTGGAAAGCAAAGATGCGCTGTGGGCCGATCAACCCGTACCAAGCTGCATTGTGCAGGGCCGTTTGGGTGGCAGTGCCATCACCGTTGCCGCCGTCAATGCCATCGCGAGCCGGGCCGAATGAGTATCGGAACGCTCTATGGTGTGGGGCTGGGTCCTGGTGACCCCGATCTTTTGAGCGTGCGTGCCGACAGGCTGGTGCGTGGCGCGTCCAAAGTCGCTTTTTTTCGCAAAGCGGGCCGCGCGGGGCAGGCGCGCACCATTGTCGATGGCATGCTCGGTGCGGGCGTTAGCGAGCTGCCCATGGAGTATCCGGTAACCACGGAAATTCCGTTAGATGACCCGCGTTACAATGCCATCCTTTCAGACTTCTATGCGCGATGCGCAGCGCAGCTTAAGGCGCTCGTTGAAGCAGGCGAAGATGTTGTGGTGCTGTGTGAAGGGGATCCGTTTTTTTATGGTTCCTTTATGCACCTCTACACCCGCCTGAAAGACCATGTGCCGGTCGAGGTTGTGCCCGCCATTACCGGCATGTCTGGCGCATGGACAGCAACCGGCGCGCCCATCACCTGGGGCGATGATGTGCTCAGTGTTGTGATGGGCACGCTTGATGTGGATGAACTGACCCGTCATATGCGTGCAGCTGATGCGCTGGTGGTGATGAAAATCGGTCGCAATATCGAGAAGGTTTGCCGTTCGTTGAAGGCTGCTGACAAGTATGATCAGGCCTGGCTGGTTGAGTATGCCACCATGGCCAAGCAGCGTGTTGCCAAGCTCAGCGACACCGATTCCAGCGCCGCACCCTATTTCTCTATCATTGTTGTCCATGGCCAGGGTCGGCGACCATGAGCAACAGCAAGCAGGGCTGGGTTCAGATTGCGGGTCTAGGTCCGGGATCAGACGATCTGCTCACACCAGAAGTATCAAACGCCCTGGAGCAGGCCACTGATATTGTCGGCTACATTCCTTATGTCCGCAGGGTCACGCCACGTGCGGGCCTCACCCTGCACGCCACCGACAATCGCGTAGAATTGGAGCGCGCCAAGCATGCGCTGGACATGGCGGCGGCTGGCAAGCGCGTTGTGGTTGTGTCCTCCGGCGACCCAGGTGTTTTTGCCATGGCGTCGGCTGTGTTTGAGGCAGTGGAAGCGGGCCCGCAAAGCTATCGCGCAATCGAAATCCACGTGTTGCCGGGCATCACCGCCATGCTGGCAGCATCAGCCAAGGTGGGCGCGCCGCTGGGGCATGATTTCTGCGCCATCAACCTGTCAGATAATCTGAAGCCATGGGCGCTGATCGAAAAACGCCTGCGGCTGGCAGCCGAAGCCGACTTTGCGATGGGTTTTTACAACCCGCGCTCCAAGGCGCGCCCGGAAGGTTTTGCGCGAGTGCTCGACCTGTTGAATGAGGTCTGCAAGGACAATCGTCCGATTATCTTTGCGCGCGCCGTGTCCACGCCACAGGAATCCATTCGAATCGTGCCGTTGCCCGACGCGACACCAGATATGGCCGACATGCGAACCGTGGTGCTGGTAGGCTCGTCGCAAACGCGGATTATTGCGCGCCCGGGAGCGCCAATCGTCTATACGCCACGCTCTGTGTTGGAGCCTGCATGATGGATCCATCCCATCACTTCGTTGACGCTATGCGCCTCCAGACGCTCTGGCAGCACGGGCCGATCAATCATGATCACAGGCAGGCCCAGCTGCCGCGCGGCCTCAATTTTTGCGTAAGCCCCAGTGCCTCCGGCGTTCTTGCTGACAACCAAATCAATGGCATGTTCGCGCATCAAGGCGACATCGCTTTCCAGAGTAAACGGCCCGCGCGAGACAAGCGTGTGGTGGTTGGGCAGGGGCGGCAGCTGTTGAGGTGGATCGACCAGCCGCAGCAGATAAAAGTGCTGCGGGTTCGGTGCGAACGCCGCCAGATGCATGCGCCCAACGGCCAGCATAACGCGACAGGCCGGTCGGTCCAGCGCCGCCACCGCGCTTTCGATAGCGTCAACGTGCTGCCAGCGATCACGTTCAACCTGGGTCCAGCCTGGGCGCGTCAGGGCGATCAGCGGCACACCTGTTTGGGCGCTGGCCGCCACGGCATTGGCGCTCATTTGTGCAGCGAAAGGATGCGTGGCATCCACAAGGTGCGTAATGGCATGGGCGCGCAAAGTGGTGACCAAACCATCGATGCCGCCAAATCCGCCAACGCGCACAGGCAAGGGTTGGCGCTTGGGCCGCTCCACGCGTCCTGCCAGCGACACGGTACCTTGCAGCCCAGCCTCGTGCACAGCGCTGGCAAGAGCGCTGGCCTCACTTGTGCCCCCAAGGATCAGGAGGTTCGCCGTCATGCATAAATCTCCTTGGTTGACGATCATCGGCGTGGGCGAAGACGGTCGTGACGGCATGGCCCCGTCAAGTCAAGCGGCACTGGATGCCGCAGACATTGTCATGGGCCCACCACGTCATCTGGCACTGGTCGGTGATGTTCGAGCACGCGCCATCGAATGGCCGGTTCCATTTGCTGACGGCCTGCCAATGCTGATGGAGTTGCGCGGCCAGCAGGTGGTGTTGTTGGCCTCGGGCGACCCGTTCTGGTTCGGTGCTGGCAGTACGATAACCGGCGAGTTGAGCGATGATGAATGGTTGGCGATGCCCGGTGCTTCAACCTTTTCTTTGGCAGCAACCAGGCTAGGCTGGCCGCTGGAGACGACACTTTGCCAAGGGCTTCACGCCAAGCCCTTCACTTGGCTGCGCCAGCACCTTTCACCAGGTGCGCGGATGATTGTGCTCTTGCGCGACGGGCAAGCCCCTGCAGCGCTGGCCGCTTATCTTACCCAGCTTGGTTTCGGTGACAGCCAGATACACGTGCTTGAGCGGCTGGGCGGCCCCCATGAAAGGCGCACCGATGTAACGGCGTCCGCCTGCGTTGATACCTTTGCTAGCCCTGTCTGCGCGGCAATACGCATAGCCGGTGATGGCGAGGCGCTGCCCAAGGTCACAGGTCTGCCGGATGAAACATTTGGCCATGATGGCCAGATCACCAAGCGACCGGTGCGCGCCATCACTCTCTCCACGCTAGCCCCCAAAGCGGGCGAGCACTTGTGGGACATTGGAGCGGGGTCGGGATCCATCGCGCTGGAATGGTTGCTAGCGCACCCTTCAACAACGGCCACCGCGATTGAGGCTAATGAGGCCCGCGCAAAACGCATCACAGCCAACGCACACGCGCTTGGGGTTGAGAATCGCCTGAACGTGATCGAAGGCGCAGCACCCAAGGCTTTGGCCGGGCTTGGCGCACCAAATGCTGTTTTCATCGGTGGCGGGGTTTCACAGGCCCTATTGGAAGTGCTCGGGGCGCAGAACGGTGTGCGGTTGGTCGCAAATGTTGTGACATTGGAGGGTGAGGCGCTGTTGGCACAGTGGCATAAAAAACGAGGCGGAGACCTGATGCGCATCGCGTTGGCGCAAGCCAATGCGTTGGGAGAAAAACGTGGCTGGAAGGCGTCCTATCCAGTTTTGCAATGGAGTGTGACGCTATGATCGTAGCTGGGTTCGGGTTTCGTGCTCGGGCGACAATGGCAAGTTTTGCTGGCGCGCTGGCGGCAGCTGATGCACCAGATGCACCAATCGTGTTTGCGACGCTGAACCGCAAAGCTGATGATCTGCGCCCTTTTTCGCAGGCGCACGGCACTACTCTGCTGGCGATCTCCACCGCTGACGCTGCAGCCCAAACCACGTTAACGGCCTCGTCCAAGAGTGAAGAACAAACAGGCCTTGGAAGCGTTGCCGAAGCGTGTGCGCTGGCTGCGGCAGGGCCAGGGGCCAAGCTGCTTGGCCCGCGGGTTGTGTCCAGCGATCAATTGGCCACCTGCGCAATCGCTGTTTCTGGAGATGCGTTGTGACGGTACACTTTATCGGCGCCGGCCCCGGCGCGCCGGATCTTCTTACGCTGCGTGGTCGCGACCTTATCGCTGCCAGCCCAGTATGCCTTTATGCAGGTTCGCTCGTGCCTGAAGCTGTGTTGCAGCACTGCCCGCAGGGTGCACATGTCATCAACACAGCGCCACTTGATCTGGACGCCATTCTTGCCGAGATGCGTACCGCGCATGCCAAAGGCCAAGACGTAGCACGCTTGCATTCTGGTGATCTGTCGGTGTGGTCGGCCATGGGTGAGCAGTTGAGGCGACTGCGCAAAGACAACATTCCTTTCACTGTTACACCTGGCGTGCCCTCCTTTGCAGCGGCGGCGGCCTCGTTGGGCGCAGAGTTGACCTTGCCCGGCATTGCCCAGTCAGTGGTGCTGACGCGCACACCAGGCCGGGCAAGCACCATGCCGCCTGCAGAAGCGCTCTCCAATTTTGCCGCCACCGGTGCGACGCTTGCCATCCACTTATCCATCGCAAACCTGGATGAGGTGGTTGGCCAGCTTGCTCCCTCCTATGGGCAAGAGTGTCCCGTTGCGGTGGTCTACCGTGCCAGTTGGCCAGACGAGCAAATTATCCACGCCACGCTGGGCACACTCAGGACAGTCATGGACCCAGCCATCAGCCGCACAGCACTTATTTTGGTCGGCCGCGTGCTGGGTGCGGAGAGTTTTGACGCAAGTTGCCTCTATGCGCCCGACTATGATCGGCGCTACCGACCGCAATCTGCTGATAGTCCCTGGTCCTCATGGGAGCATGGCGATGATTGATGCCAAGAGGTATGGCGCGGGTGATGGTATGACGGGTTCTATGCCCCCAGGGCTCATGATCTCCGCGCCTGCATCGGGCACCGGTAAAACAACGGTTATGCTGGGTCTGCTGCGCGCACTTGTGGAAGATGGGCTAACCGTACAACCTCTGAAAAGCGGGCCGGATTATATAGATCCCGCTTTTCATCACGCGGCCGCGCATCGGCCATCCTTCAATTTTGACAGCTGGGCAATGGATGAAGCCTTGCTGGGTGCCATTGCCGGGCAGACCAAGGTGCATGGCGCGCCAGCAGATATCTGCATTGCTGAAGGGTCTATGGGCCTGTTTGATGGGGTGGCGACCCGCGGGCAAGCAGGTTTTGGTGCCAGCGCAGAGACGGCGTTGAAACTGGGCTGGCCGGTTGTGCTGGTGCTGGATGTGGGCGGGCAGGCGCAGTCTGCCGCCGCCACCGCATTGGGTTTCAAGACGATGAACCCAGATCTTCCCTTTGCTGGCGTGATACTCAACCGGGTGGCCAGCCCACGCCATGAGCGTCTCATTCGGGTGGGCATGGACAAGGTAGACATGCCAGTGCTTGGTGTGTTGCCACGGGAGAAAGACTTGAAGCTTCCAGAGCGGCATCTGGGCCTCATTCAGGCGGTGGAACATCCCGACCTTGAAGCGGCGATCAGCGGTTACGCCCGCTTTTTGCGGGACAATGTGGACCTTGAGGCGATCAAGGCGGCAGCGAAGTCCGGTCCCCACCTGAACGCGGGCGCGTTGCCTGGCCCACCGGCGGCGCGCATTGCACTGGCACGCGACGAGGCGTTTTCGTTCACCTATCCGCATTTGCTGGAAGGCTGGCGCGCGGGTGGGGCGACGATCCTGCCATTCTCACCTCTTGCCGATGAGGCGCCTGACCCGAGCGCCGATTTGGTCTGGTTGCCGGGCGGTTATCCAGAATTGCACGCAGGAAGGCTTGCCTCTGCGAACCTGTTTTTGCGCGGTTTACGCAAGCACGCACAAACCAAGCCGGTGCATGGCGAGTGCGGGGGCTACATGGCGCTGGGCGAGGGTTTGACCGACAGGGATGGCCAGCGCCACGCTATGGCAGGGCTGCTGAAGCTGTCCACCAGCTACGAAAAGCGGAAATTTCATTTGGGCTATCGCCGCGCCATCCTTGAGCAAGCAATGCCTGGTTTTGCTGCCGGCTCAGCCCTTCGCGGTCACGAATACCATTATTCCACGATCCTGGAACAAAATGACGAGCCACTGGCCAGTGTCTTCGATGCTGACGGCAATCCTGTGCCAGAAACAGGCTCGCGTAACGGTCAAAGTGGCGGGACCGTAACGGGTACGTTTTTCCACCTCATCACCGGTGAAGCGCAATGAGCGGAAAAGGTTTTGTGAGCTTTGTAGGGTCAGGCCCCGGTGATCCCGAGCTGTTGACGGTAAAGGCGGTCGATCGGCTCAAGCGGGCTGACGCTGTGCTTTTTGATGACCTTTCTTCCGGTCCAATTCTTGATCATGCCAGCAATGTTGCTGACCTTGTGGGTGTCGGCAAGCGGGCTGGGCGACCCTCGCCCAAGCAACATCATGTGAGCCGCTTGCTTGTCGACTATGCCAGCGCCGGGCGGCGGGTTGTGCGGCTGAAATCTGGCGATGGCGGCACATTTGGACGACTGGAAGAAGAGACCACAGCGCTGCGCGCAGCGGGCATACCATTTGAGATCATTCCGGGCATTCCATCGGCCTGCGCGGCAGCGGCTGCCGCGGGCATTCCGCTCACGCGGCGGCTGACGGCAAGGCGGGTTCAGTTCATTACTGGCCACGATGTGGCAGGTCATTTGCCCGAGCATCTCAACCTTGCAGCATTGGCTGACCATGAGGCCACCACGGTGGTTTATATGGGCAAGCGCACCTTCCCTCGACTGGCCAAGCTTTTGCTCGCACATGGCTTGCCTGCCGATACGCCAGCCCTTTTGGCGACAAGTGTTTCAACGCCGCAGCAGACCCTTCAGCACAGCACTGTTGCGGCCTTGGCAGAGCAATTGGCCAGCGAGGTGGGCGATGCGCCCGCACTAATTCTTTATGGTGCGTTGGCGGACGAGACCTGATGCATCTTTTTCTTGTTGGCATTGGTACAGGCAATCCAGATCATCTGACCGCAGAGGGCAGTAAGGCCATCGCCCATGCTGATCTCATCCTTATTCCGCATAAGGGCGAGGACAAGGCCGACTTGGCGGACCTGCGCACGCAGATTGTGGCGGGCATTCGCGGTGATGCCCCCATCGCTTACTTTGATATGCCAGTGCGTGATGAAGCGCTGCCTTACAGCCAACGTGTGGAGCGCTGGCATGATGCAATTGCCGCACGCTGGGTCGATGCTATTGCAGCCCACCCTGATGCCCAAACAGTTGCGCTGCTGGTTTGGGGTGACCCTTCACTCTACGATAGCACGCTGCGCATTGCCGGACGGCTCATCCCCAAGCCAAACATCACCGTGGTGCCGGGCATTACCGCCATTCAGGCACTGACCGCCGCTCATGCCATACCTCTCAACACCGTCAATGGGCCGTTCGCGATCACCACCGGACGGCGACTGCGCGATGAGGGTTGGCCGCAAGACGCGCAAACTTTGGTGGTGATGCTGGATGGTGAGTGCAGCTTTCAGCGGCTCGATCCAAGGGGTTTGAGCATCTGGTGGGGGGCGTATCTGGGTATGGAGAACCAGATTTTGGAAGCTGGGCGGCTGGCCGAGGTTGCTGATCGCATCCGAGAACGACGTGCCGAAGCCCGCGCCGCCCATGGCTGGATCATGGATGCCTATCTGTTGAGACGTGACTAGTTAGCGGCTGCCATTGCACCCACTTCAGCCTCTTTGGCCGTGCCATACGTTGGCAGGTCGGCGGCAGTCTTGCCATGAGCTGCCATCAGCGCATCACGCACGAACGCGATATGGGCCGTCTCCTCAATAATTTCTGCCAGATACTGGGCTGCCATCAGCGTTTTACCCACGCCGATGGTGCCGTGGTTGGCAAGCACGGCTGCGCGGATGCTTGGATCTTTGAAGACCGGTGAAATCTCCACATCGGTTTGTGGCCCGCCATTGGCCGACAGCGGTATGAGCGGCATACGGCCAATCTTCTCAATCGTCTGCACAGTGAGGCACGGGATCTCGATGCCCGCCGATGCGTAGCCGGTTGCCCAGGGGCTGTGGCAATGGACGATGGCGTTGATATCTGGCCGAATGCGATAGAGATCGGCGTGGAAATCCAGATCCTTGGATGGCTTGAACGCTGAGGGCTCCAGCGTGCCATCCAGATAGGCAACCTGCAGATTATCGCGGGTGCATTCGGCAAACCCAACGCCCGATGGCTTGATCACGATGGCATCCGCTGAGGCCAGTCGCACCGAAAGGTTGCCGCCTGCATTGGTCTGCAAGCCTTTATCAAAGCAGCGCCGCGCGGTGGCGATCAGCGCGTCCTTCTTGGCTTCCAGTTCACACACGTCAGGCTTTTGTGCGTCAGGCTTTTGCGAGGACATTGTCGGTTCCTTGGGTGAGGTCATGGGGGGAAGGGAGATAGGACTGCACGGCATCCATGATCGCCAGTGTCGTTGCATGGTCGCAGATATGGCTGTCCAGGCTCACAAGCTTGATGTGGCTGGCAAGCTGCGACTTCACAGTCTGCCAGAACACATCCCGCAGTTCGGGCGCTTCAATCGCGCCGCCGGGCGCATCCTGGTGCGAGAAGCCGCCCATTGGCACAAGCACGGTCACCGGCGCAGTGGATGGGTTCAGCGCTTCCACCAGTTTGCCTGCCACCAGTGCCATCTCAGCCTCGGTGATCTGCACATGGGTGAAGAAACCGGAGTGCTGATAGTGCGGACGCTGGCGGTACTGTTCGGGGATCAGCGATAGCTCACCAAGGCCAATGAAGTTGACCGCACCGGGCAGCACCACCTGCGGCACGCTGGCATCACGCGCGGCGGTAAACCTGTCGGGCATTTGCACGCTCGCACCAGCAAGGTGAATGCGGGTCAATTCGTGGCAGGTCAGATCCACCACCGTGTGGAAGGTGCCGCAGCGGGCAAAGCGAGCAAACGCTGCACCACCAAAACCATTGGCATGAAACACCGTTGCCTCATGGCCTTCATCGGCCAAGGTGTGCGCCAGATCATCGGCTGCTGCACCAGTTGCGCCCAGCGCCGTAATGCCAACTGAAGGATTGTCCGACACGTGCGACAGCTTGGTTGCGGTGTTGCACAAACCAGCAAGCATGGCCGCGGCGTTTTCCAGCACCTGGCGCAGCGGCTGGTTCAGTCCACACACATCAGCAAGTGTTGGCATGATGGTGATGGCGTTATCGGCAACGGCATAGCGCGGATCAAAGGGCAGCGTGGTGACCAGCATTTTTGGGAAGGCAAAGGGCAGCTCCCGCATCACCTGAAGCGCGATCTCTCCGCCTGTGCCGCCACCTATGGAGACCACAGCGCTTGCGCCAGCCTCAATTGCAGCGCGAGCTTCTACAGTGGCCTCACGCGCCACATCGCTCATTTCCTGCAGTTTGCGCGGTCCAGACCAAATTTTGCCATGAGAGTGCAGAGACAGGTCCAGCACCACGCAGTGCACACCGTGTTTCTCAATGGCGCCGGTGAAATAGGTGATCGCCTCTTGCTTGGTTTCAACCGTTGCAAGCAGCAGGACAAAACACCCCATTCCTTGGTCCTTCCCGTTTAGCCTTTGACCGCGCCAGCGGTCATGCCGGTGATGATCTGGCGAGAGGCAAAAAAGGTGAAAAGGATCGGTGGGATCGCAAGCAGCATACCGGTGGCCATAATCACACCCCAGTCGATGTTGAACTCGGTGATGGAGTTCACAATCGTGACCGGCACTGTGCGCGTGTTGCGGTCGGCCAGGGCGTTGGCGAGCAAAAACTCGTTCCACGCCACGCGGAAAGTGAAGATGGCAGCAGCCGCAAGGCCTGGCTGAATGAGCGGCAAGACCACCAGGAAGAACACCCGGAACGGCCCAGCGCCATCAATACGCGCAGCCTCCTCCAACTGAATGGGCACCTGCACAATGAAGCTCTGCAAAATCCAGATCACGAACGGCAGGTTCATCGCCACATAGACAAGGATGATGCCTGATCGTGTGCCATCCAGCCCAAACTGTTCATTCCAAATGCCAAACACGGGCACCAGCAGAACCGCAGGCGGCACCATGCGCATGATGAGCGTGGTGAAGCTGGCCGTATCGCGGCCCATATATTTGAAGCGCACGATGGAGTAGGCGGCCATGCAACCCAGAATGAGCGTGAGTGCGGTGGAGACCAGCGAAATGATCAGCGAGTTGACGAGCGCGCGGCCAAAGGTCGGGTCGCACCGGCGCAGATGCTCCGGCTCATAGGGCAGGAATTCGCAAAGTGCCGTCTCATAGTTCTGCAGCGTCGGCATGAAGAACAGGCTGGCCGTGGGTGATGTGATGTCCACGTTCAGTTTGAACGAGTTCATCAGCATCAGCACAATCGGCCCGGCGGACATGAACACCAGGCAAATCAGCAGCACATAAAAGGCCGGGTCGGTGCGGTTTGGGTCGTGCACAGAGGGTCGCGACATGGCTAAACGGCCTCCTCTTCGGCCTGCGCGGCCTTGGCGCCAGCAGCGCGGATACGCGCCTGTCTGGCATCATTGATTTTGGTGTAAACAAACATGATTGCGGTGATCAGCATAAGCAGGATCAGCAGGTAGTTCGACATCGCCGCGGCCTCACCCAATTGCCGGAACTCCGATGCCGTTCGCGATATGCGCAATGACAGAATTTCGGTTGATAGGCCCGGTCCGCCATTGGTCATCACCAGGATGACTTCCAGCACTTTGAAGGCATCGATCAGACGCAGCAGGCAGGTGACAATCAACACCGGCATCATGAGTGGTAGCTTGATATAAAGCACCTGCTGCCACCCATTGGCACCATCAACGCGCGCCGCCTCAAGCGAGGATTGCGGAAGCGACTGCAGCGCAGCAAGTGCAAGAATGAAAATGAAGGGTGTCCACTGCCATATGTCGGCAATGACAATGCTGGCAAAAGCCCATGTGCTGTCTCCAAGAAACGGTATTTTGTCGAAGCCAAGCGCTTCCAGCCAGCGGTTAAACGGGCCCACCTGCGGGTGGTACATGTAGCGCCACATAAGACCCACCACGATCGGGGCGATCATCATGGGCAAAATGAAAATAGTGCGCAGCACAGCCATGCCGCGCAGTTTCCTGTCGAGCAGCAGGGCAAGGCCAACGCCCAGGAACATTTCTAGCGACACAACAATCGCTGCAAAGCGGATCGTTACGCCAAAGCTTTCCCAGAAACTGGCTGAATTCCAGAGATTGATATAATTGCGAAGGCCAACAAACTCCGCCTCGCCAATGCGTTGGCTGGGGTTCCAGTCCAAAAAGCTGGCATAGACCATGTAGCCAATGGGGTAGAGCAGCGCGATGATCATCACCGCAGCAGCGGGCGCAAGGAACATATAGGGCGTGAGCCGATTGGCAGCTTGAATGTTCATGACGCGGTGTCTTGTGCTTTACCGTTGGTGCGCGAACGCTGGAAAACGGCGGGCTGAAAGCTCAGCCCGCCGCATCATTATGTTAGTTCCAGGTGTAGTACCCGGCCTCTTCCATGATGGCGCGCGAGCGTGTTGCAACACCGTCCATGGCTTCCTGGATGTCCAGGTCTTCGGTCAGAATCTGGCTGAGTGTGGTGCCAAGGTCGGCGTTGATTTCACCCCATGTTGGGATGATCGGACGCCAGTCAGGGTCTGCGAACTGAAGCGCTTCACCAAAGGTTGCCGAGTAAGGAAAACGCTCGTTAAGCGCGGCATCCTGATAGGTGGAGAAGCGTGACGGGTTACCACCTTCCATGGCGATCATCAGATCGATCCGTGGAGAGGTAAGCCACTGCATCAACAGGAAGGCCGCTTCTGGATTGTTCGCATTGCGTGGAATGGCCAGGCCAAAGCCACCGGTCTGCGAAGCACGCTCAACACCCATCGGGTGCATCGCCCAGCCCACATTGCCAGCAATGGTTGAACGCGTTTCATCTTCAAAGCCAGCAGCAAAGGCAATGGAGTCAAGGAACATCGCATACTGGCCTTGGCTGAAGGCAGCCGCCGCTTCGGATGGGCCAAACGTGGTGGAACCTTCAATGCCGCAATCAACGATGGTTTTGAGAGCTTGCGCCGCTTCAACGCCAGCGGCGTTGTTCATGATCGGCTCCCAATTGTCGTCAAAGATGCCGCCACCCAGTGGATTGAGGTGCAACAGGTAAGCATGGCTTGCCTGGTGACCGGAGGCCGCGCGCGATGCAAGGCCACCCATGCCTGGTTCCAGCTCAGGGATAAGGCAGGCCAGTTCCAGCAGCTCTTCGTAGGTTTCAGGCACTTCCAGATTGTGCTTCTCGAAGATGTCGGTGCGGTAGCCCAGCACTGAGGTTTCAGAGCCAAACGGAATGCCAAACAGCGAGCCAGTTGGGCCCGGCAGATAGCCTTTTGTGCCACCAGCAACGCCGATGTTTTGCACGTAGCCATCAATCAGATCATCGGCATTGTAGCTGGGATCAACCAGCGCCGGATCCATGAAGAAGCGCGCCAAATTGTCCAGCTGATCGGCGAACACATAGTCAGCTTTGGAGAACACAACGTACGCGATCAAATCATAATCGCCCTCGTCCTGCGTCAGTTCCAAGGTCTGGCGTTCACGCATGCGCAGGTACTGAAGCTGATCAACCTCAACCTCAATGCCGGTTTCTTCGGTGAACAGCGGTAGCACTTCAAGCACAGCATTGTAGTGCGGGTGTGCAGGGAAGTTCACAACAAGCGTATCGCCCTCATAGGGCGCATAGGGGGTTGGCCATAGCCGTCCCAGTCATGACCACCCCTGTAAGGGCCGTCGTGGCGACAGCCGCTGCAGTCAGTGTCTTAAACAGTTTCATTTTTATCCTCCCAGGATGGTGAAAAGCCTGCACAGGCAGGCCGGTCGTCTGCGGCGTCACAGTGCCGCTTCGGATTTCGGATCAAAGATATGGAGCTCTTCGGTATCGATCACGAACGAGCGATTGGTTCCTGCTGGAATCGGCGCTGGCGTTGTGATTTCGATTTGAACAGATTGGCCGCCCATCTCAGAGATCAGCACCGATTGGGCGCCAACATATTCCGAGAGGATGACGGGTAAATCCAAGGCATCTTTGCCGGTGCCTTCAGAAAAGGCAGAGGGGCGAATGCCCAGGTGAACAGGGCTGCCGGAATGGCCCGACAATGCCTGTGTCCGTGCGGGGGGAAGCGCAATTTTAAAGCCGTTGCCAGCCGCGAAAACTGTGTCGCCCTCTTGGCCCAGTTCAGCGTCCAGAAAGTTCATGGTGGGTGAGCCGATAAAGCCCGCCACAAAGCGGTTGGCTGGAGAACGATACAATTCTTCAGGCGAACCCGCCTGCATGATCTCGCCGCCGCGCATCACCACGATTTTGTCGCCCAGCGTCATGGCTTCGATCTGGTCATGCGTGACGTAGATCATGTTCTTTTGGATGCGCTTGCTCATCAAAGCGAGTTCGGCGCGCATCTGACCACGCAGCTTGGCATCCAGGTTTGACAGTGGCTCATCAAACAGAAACGTCGAAGCATCGCGCACAAGGGCTCGGCCCATGGCCACACGTTGGCGCTGACCGCCTGACAGTGCACCGGGCTTGCGATCGAGATAGTCGGTAAGCCCCAGCGTTGCCGCAACTTCTTTCACGCGCTTGTCGATGTCCGCCTTGGGATACCGTGCCAGACGCAGGGCAAACGACATATTCTTGGCGACATTCATGTGGGGGTAGAGCGCATAGTCCTGAAACACCATCGCCAGGTCGCGATCCTTTGGATCAAGCCGGGTGACGTTTTTCTCGCCGATGGTGATCGAGCCGCCAGAGACAGCTTCAAGTCCAGCAATCATGCGAAGCGTTGTGGATTTGCCGCAGCCCGATGGACCCACAAGCACCGTGAACTCACCATCTTTCATGGTTAGGTTCAGGTCCTGGATGACAGTGACCGCGCCATAATCCTTGCGCAGATTGGTCAGGCTTATATCAGGCATTGCTGTTCTTCTTATTGCTGCCGTTGAGCCAAGCACGCCATAAATTGTATACAAAAGCAATAGCAAATAGACAAAGACGTGAAGGATGCCGCACTTGGTTTGTCATTTGACTGGTTTTGGGGTAGCCTCAGCGTTGAAACTGGAGCTTCGCCTATGTCTTCATCGCCCACAACACCTCGCGTCAGCGCCTCCCATCGCATAGAGGCCGCACTCCTGGATGACATTGCAGCGGGGCAGATCAGATCGGGTGAGCGGTTGGATGAAACCAAGCTGGCCCAGCGTTTTGGGGCCTCTCGTACCCCCGTACGTGAAGCGCTCAACAGGCTAACCGCTTTGGGGGTGGCAGAAGTTGGTGAGGGGCGCGGCGTGCGCGTAGCCCAGTACACCCGCGAAGAGCTTGCGCAGATGTTTGAGGCGATGCACGAAATAGAGGCTTTGTGTGCAAGATTGGTGGCCCAGCGCCTGACTCTGCTGGCAAAATCCAGGCTCGAGACCGCGCAGGCTGCGTGCCATGCTGCAGCCGATAGTGGTGATCTTACCTCCTATCTGCGGGCGAATGAGGCGCTTCACTTTGCGATCTACGCGGCAACCGGAAATCCCTATATAGAGCAGCTTGCCTCAGATTTTCGCCGCCGTACCGGGCCGTTTCGAGCCAAGAAGTTTGCAACCAAAGCCGACCTTGTGGCCTCGGCCAAAAGCCACGATGCTTTGCTGGAGAAAATTTTCTCAGCTGATTCCAATGATGCGTTTGATTACATGCGCAAGCACATGGAAGAGAGCTTCATGCGCGTGCTGGCTGTGAATTAGGGCCAGGACCCATTAATCTGCGTGGCATGGTTGGAGGGCATTGGGTTGGATGGAAGGCGCAAGGCCGCAGGAAACCATGCGGTTTTCAAGGTTTTGCAACGCACCAGGCAAGACAATGGACCCAATCGCCGTGCGAGGCGATTTCAGCTTTGATCTGCTGTGTCAAAGCGTTTGACCGGGATAGCTAGCCGCTCTGCCAAAGGATTTGACGTTTGATGTAGACAGTCATTCAAGATTGTATACATATAGGCCCACTCAATCCTCTAGGAAACGAAGCAGGCAGCGTCATGGGCGTCAACGAAACAAAAATCTATCCAATCAACACCGGCTGGCTTGAGGCTGATCTGGGCACCTACATCTTCTGGAAGGGGCCGGCAGGTAAGAAGATTTGGAACCCGGTTTACTGCCATTATGTGGACACCGGCGAGCACAAGATTCTCATCGACACTGGCCTGTGCGATGAAGAGCGTGCCACCAAATATCACCACAAGTGCGACAAGCGCGGCTGCCTGCAGGTGCATGAACATCTTGAGCAGAAGCTGGGCGTACACCCCGACGAGATCGACGCCATCGTGTTCACCCACCTGCACTGGGACCATGTGCAGAACATGAAAGAGTTTAAAAACGCGCGTTACATTGCGCCCAAGGCCGAGATCGAAATGGCCTACAACCCTTTGCCGCTCTACTACCGCACGTACGAGTCCGGCTATCTGGGTATTGAGCATGCTTATGCAGGCTGCGTTTTTGAGGCTGTGGAAGATGAATGCGAGGTGTTGCCGGGCATTACCATGTTCCACACGCCCGGTCACTCGGTTGGCCACATGGCGGTAACCGTTGCGACCAGCGCAGGCGATATTGTGGTGGCCGGTGATGCGATCTTCCAAGAGCGCAACATGGAGCCAAACCCCGACGAGGGCTGGCGTTACTGGGTGCCTGCTCGCTTTGTGAATTCTTATGAGGGCTGGAAATCAGTTGAGGAACTCGACAAGCGCGCCGACTACATTTTGGCTTGCCATGACAAGGTGGCAAACCAGCGCTCCGATGTGTTCCCCTATGAGGGCATGCCGCTGCGCAAGCGCCGTCAGGTGATCCCAGGCTATCAATTCTATTTTGGGGATATGCCCGCGGGCAGTGTCGGCAAGGCCGCGCCGATGATGAGCAAGGCTGAAGCCGATGCCTACATCGCCGGGCTCGTTCCACCAACGCCGGACTGATGCAACAAGATGCCGCTTTGCGGCTAACGCCCACCACATTGGTTGAATGCGCGGCGCCTTATGAAGCTGTCGTGTTTGATCAATGGGGCGTGCTGCACAATGGATCGATGCCCTACCGCGGTGCTGTGGAAGCCATGCAGCAACTGGCAAAGCAAGGCAAGACGCTCGCCATGCTCTCCAACTCGGGCAAGCGCGCAGCCGTGAATGCCCAGCGCACCACGGATATGGGCCTGCCAGCTGATCTGTTTACCCATGTCATGACATCGGGCGAAGCCTTCTGGCGTGATTGTGCTGCTGGACGTGTCGCACCGGGGCGTTTGTTTCCGATCATCGCCAGGCCGGGTGATTTTGAAGCCTGGCGTCATGGCCTCAAGCTTACGCGGGCTGACAGTGTTCTGGAGGCGTCGGCTGTGCTGTTGATGGGCCTGCCAGAGGGCACAACCGGCACCGCAGAGATGGCCCTTTTAAACGAAGCGCGTGTCTGCGGTTTGCCGCTTTATTGTACCAACCCTGACCGTGGCTCACCGCGCGCTGATGGCGTGGTGCAGCTATCACCCGGTGCGCTGGCGCACGCCTATCAAGATGCTGGTGGCGATGTGACGTTTTACGGTAAGCCACACCAGCCCGTGTTTGATGCTTTGAGTCAGGCGCTGGGTGTCCCGCCCTCCAAAACCCTGATGGTCGGCGACTCGCTTGAGCACGATATTGCTGGCGGGGATGCCGCAGGCTGGGCGACCGCTTTTGTCATTGGCGGTTTGCACGCTGATGCCTTTGTTGATGCCAATCCAGATGTCGCAACACGCAGTCTAGCTGCTGCCCATAACGCACCCATGCCCACTTTTTTGATCAGCCAGTTGGCTGAGAGCGGAGTCTAGAGCTATGTCCCACACCCCGCAGTTGCCTGACGACTTCCTGCAGCTTTCGGCCGACTGCGGCAGTGACCCACTGCGCGTGCAAGGCCCTGGTGGCAACACCAGTATGAAGATCGGCAAGACCCTCTGGATCAAAGCCTCGGGCACGCAGTTGGCAGACGCCGTCGATAAGCCGATCTTTGTTGCGGTCGATCATGCCATAGCACTGGAAGAAGCCAAGGGCGGAGGTGATGGCACCTGCCGGGCGGCTGTTTTGGATGCCGATGCGGGCTTGCGCCCATCTATCGAAACCACCTTTCACGCGCTTATCCCATGGCCCGTTGTTGTGCACACGCATTCGGTTGCCACCCTCGTGCATGCCGTAAGCGATCAGGGCATTGCTGCCGCAAAGGAAAAGCTCAGCGGTCTTCCCTTTGCCATCGTGCCTTATCGCAAGCCGGGGCGCCCGCTAACGGAGGCAATTGTGCAAGCGCTTGAACCGAGCGTTCAGGTGTATGTGTTGCGCAACCATGGCCTTATCACCGCAGCTGATAGTGTGGCTGATGCAAAGGCGCTGATGGCCGAGGTGGAGCAGCGGCTGGCCATGCCAGTGCGCGTCCAGACTGCGCCTGTTGATGCAGCGGCGCCAGAGGGCTTTGCCTGGTCGCCCGCCAGCGCGCTTGGCCAAAATGTGCGCTTGGAAGCGCTTGCCACCAGCGGCTCCTTTTATCCAGACCATGTAGTTTTTCTCGGTCCAGCCTTGCCCATCCGGCCCACTGAAGGCGCACCAGCTCATCTGGTGTCAGGTACGGGTCTTGCTGTCCGTAAGCATGCAACGGCCGCCCAGCACGCTATGGCCATGTGCGTTTATGATGTGCTGGCCAGACTGCCCGATAACTGGACCCCGCAGCCGATTGGTGCGCAGGCAGAAGCCGAGCTTTTGAACTGGAACGCAGAAAAATACCGTCAGGCGCTGGCGGAGCGTACGGCCGGAGCGGCCTAGATGCTGGTTCTGGGCATTGACATCGGCACGTCTGGTGTTCGCACAGCGGTCTTGGATGCTGATGGCGCGTTGGTCAGCACAGCCCGCGCTGACCATGGGCCAACGTCCAACACGGATGCACAAGCCTGGTGGGACGCCGTCGTGCGCACGCTGGATGTACAGATTGATAACCTGCGGTCCCTCAACATCAACCCACACCTGATCAAGCGTATCGCGATTGATGGAACTTCTGGCTCTATGGTGCTTGTGGATGAGGCACTGAACCCCGTCTCCCCGGCCTTGATGTACAATTCATCGGGCTTTGTGGAGGAAGCCGTTGGTATTGAGCGCCACGCCGAACCAACCTCTATCACCCGGGGTGCGTCTTCTGCCCTTGCGCGCATGCTGCGCTTGCAAAGCTTTGATGTTGACAATGAGGCGAGGCACCTGCTGCATCAGGCCGACTATGTGCTTGCCAAACTTGGTGGCACGGCCTTGGGGTCGGATGACAACAACGCACTGAAGCTGGGATGGGACCCAAAAAACCAGAGCTGGCCTTCCTGGTTTGACGCTGCCGGTGTGCATACCAGCCTGCTACCGTCGGTGAGGCGCGCCGGTGCGCCGGTGGGCGAGATTGGTGCCGGTGTTGCCCAACGATTGGGGCTTGCCAGCGATGTTCAGTTGCATGCTGGCACCACTGATAGCATCGCCGCCTTTCTGGCCTCTGGTGCCAGCGAGGTAGGGGATGCGGTGACTTCGCTGGGGACGACCCTGGCGGTGAAGCTGCTCAGTGACACCCGCGTGGATGACCCTGCCAGCGGCATTTACAGCCATTTGCTCCAGGGTATGTGGCTGGCTGGCGGAGCTTCCAACACTGGCGGCGGTGTTCTTGCCTCGCTCTTTAGTGCCCAGGAGCTGGAGGCGTTAAGCGCTCAGATCGATCCCAGCATCGTCTCGCCATTGGACTATTACCCGCTGACCAAACCCGGTGAGCGCTTTCCGGTTAATGACCCAGACCTTATGCCGCGCATGGGCCCGCGTCCGGCAAGTGACGTTGACTATTTGCACGGGCTTCTGGAGAGCATCACGCGCATTGAGGCGCATGGCTACGCAAAGCTGGAAGGCCTTGGCGCGCCGTCGGTAAAGCGGGTGTTTACTGCCGGTGGCGGCGCAAAGAACCCGGTATGGACTGCCATTCGTCAGCGCCATTTGGGTGTGCCGTTCGTGGAGGCTCAAGCGAGCGAGGCGTGCATTGGTGCAGCACTGATGTGCTTGAACGCAGGTTCTTGAAAGCTACTGGTTCTTGAAAGCAGTGGGTCCTGAGGGCCGGCCTCAATGAAAATCCCGTGATTTTGGAATTATGCGAACATTGCGCGGATGGGCGGCCCGACTGGGCACCACATGTGTTGCCGGACTTGGCACCGCTTTTTGCATCAGTTCATCTTGAACCAGTCGGTCTTTCACAAGCCCAGCTTTCACACTGTCAGATCGTGAAAGAACGGGGCGGATAACCTCATCGGCCCGTGCCAGACTGGCTGGTGCTGTATGCGTGCTTGAAAGCTGGTTGAGATCCTCTGATCGGTCATGCAGCGAGGTTGCCATCAGGTGGATCACACCCTCCTTGCTCTTTTGTACATGGCCCATCACCAGCATCAACTTGGCTCCCATCACAACCTTGCGATATTGCTCAAAACGGCTCGCCCACAGCACAACATTCACAACGCCGGTTTCATCTTCCAATGTGATAAAAATCGCGTTGCCCTTGCCCGGCCGCTGGCGGATAAGCACAACGCCTGCGGTCTTGATCCACGTACCATCAGCGGCACGGGAGACTTGCTGGCAAGTCTGTATTGCCTCATTGATGAACCTCTCACGCAGCAGCGCCATAGGGTGCGCTTTGAGAGATAATCGCAAAGTTTGGTAGTCTGCCACCACATGCTCGGCCAGCGCCATGGAGGGTAGCTTTGCATCGGGTTCCTGCGCAAATTCATTGCCGCTGGCCGCTTCAAACAGGGGCAGAGGATCATCATCGGGCAGGCGGCGCACCGCCCACAAAGCCTCGCGCCGATCCAGGCCGGTTGAGCGGAAGGCATCGGCTTCGCAGAGTATTTTCAAAGCCCTGTGTGGCAGGCGCGTGCGCTGCCAAACATCCTCCGGGCTTTCATAGTTTTCAACACGCGCATCCACCAGCCGCTGCGCCCAATCGGTATGGAAACCATCGACTTGCCGAAAGCCCAAACGCAACGCCAGTTCGCCATCTTCGCGTTCTAGCGTGTTGTCCCAAAAGCTGTGATTGATATCGACTTTGCGCACCTCAACGTGGTTTTCGTGCGCATCACGCACGATCTGCGCTGGCGCATAAAACCCCATGGGCTGAGCATTGAGCAGCGCACACGCGAAAATAGCTGGGTGGTGGTGTTTGATCCACGATGAAATGTAGACGAGCCGGGCAAAGCTGGCGGCATGGCTTTCAGGAAAACCATACTCGCCAAAGCCTTTGATCTGGTTGAAGCAACGCTCGGCAAAGGGGCGCTGATAGCCGCGCCTCACCATGCCTTCCACCATCATTTGTTCAAACTTATGGATTGTGCCCACATGGCGAAAGGTTGCCATGGCACGGCGCAAGCCATTGGCTTGTTCGGGCGTAAATTCTGCTGCCACCATCGCTATTTTCATCGCCTGCTCTTGGAACAATGGCACACCTAGGGTGCGGCCAAGAACATGGCGTAACTCATCGCGATCATGAGGTGGTGCAGGCTCTGGAAAGACCACATCTTCCTCGCCATTACGCCTGCGCAAATAGGGGTGTACCATATCGCCCTGGATCGGGCCGGGACGCACAATAGCAACCTGGATAACAAGATCGTAGAACTCGCGCGGCTTAAGGCGCGGCAGCATGTTGATTTGCGCGCGGCTTTCCACCTGAAACACGCCAATGGATTCCCCACGGCAAAGCATGTCGTAGACAGCCTCATCGCCCTCCTCAATGTCGGGCAGATCAAGGTGTAAATTCTCATGCACTTTGAGCAGATCTAGCCCCTTGCGGATGCAGGTCAGCATGCCCAGCGCCAGTATATCCACCTTCATCAGACCCAGCGCACCAATGTCGTTTTTGTCCCATTCAATGAAGGTGCGGTTGTCCATGGCTGCATTGCCCACTGGCACCAGCTCGTCCAGCCGGTCGCGGGTGAGAACAAACCCACCAACATGCTGCGAGAGATGGCGCGGAAACCCCATAATCTGATGGGCAAGCTCCAGCACTTGGTTGATCACTGGATTGGTAGGATCAAGGCCAGCTTCGCGGATATGTTTGGCATTCACCTCACGGCCAAATGAGCCCCAAACGGTGCCTGCCATGCGGGCGGTCACATCCTCGCTCAGACCCAGTGCCTTGCCCACCTCACGCAGCGCGCTGCGCGGGCGATAGGTGATGACGGTGGAGGCTATGCCCGCACGCGCGCGGCCATAGCGTTCATAGATATGCTGGATGACTTCTTCGCGCCGCTCATGCTCAAAATCCACATCAATATCTGGCGGCTCCTGCCGCTCGGTGGAGATGAACCGGGCAAACAGAAGATCATGTTCTGCCGGGTCAACCGAGGTGATACCAAGCACATAGCAGACCGCCGAATTGGCAGCTGAGCCGCGCCCCTGGCACAAAATACCCTTGTCTTGCGCAATGCGCACAATGTCGTGGATGGTGAGAAAATAGGGCGCGTAGTTCAGCTGCTCAATCAGCGCCAGCTCGTCTTTGAGAAGTTGGACAACCTTCGCTGGCACGCCGGTGTGATAATAGCGGTAGGGCGCATGGCGCCAGACCAGCTCTTCCAGCCAGCCTTGCGCCGTTCGGCCCGGCGGCACTGGTTCATCGGGGTAGGTGTAGGCGAGCTGATCAAGCGTGAAGTCGATGCGCGCAAGCATGGCCTGCGTTTGGGCCAAGGCGTCGGGCGCATCTTTGAACAGCCTTGCCATATCCTGTGGTGACTTCAGATGACGCTCCGCGTTGGCTTGCAGCCGCAGGCCCGCCTCTTGCAGGGTGCAACCTTCACGAATGCATGTGAGAACATCTTGCAACGGGCGCTGGTCGCGGTGGTGGTAGAGCACGTCATTGGTGGCCAGAAGCGGCACACTTGCTTGTCGTGCCATGCTTTGAAGCTTGGACAGGCGGCGATGATCATCACCCTGACGACCCATGCTGGCCGCCAGCCAAACAGCGTCGGGTGCAGTGCCTGTAAGTTTCACCAAAGTGCCTGAGCAAGCAGCCACACTCCTGCCGGGCATAAGGATAAGCAGCAGGCCACGCGCGTGGCGCAGCAGATCATCCAGTGTCAGTGTGCAGCCCCCTTTTTCGGCGCGCCTTTTACCCAGTGTCAGCAGGCGGCATAGCCTGCCCCAGCCTTCTTTGTTTTCCGGATAGGCCAGAATATCCGGCGTGCCATCGGCAAATACCAGCCGCGTGCCCACGACCAGTTGAAACGCCTGCGCGCAGGTGCGCGTGGCGACATCTTCGCTGGCGCGCAAATCCTTCAGCGCGCGGTAGGCTCGTGCAACGCCTGCCACTGAGTTGCGGTCGGCAATGCCAATGCCTGTATGCCCAAGCACAAGGGCCTGATGCACCAGATCAGCGGGGTGTGATGCGCCTTGCAAAAACGAAAAATTGCTTGAGGTGCCAAGCTCGGCATAGCGGGTGGAATTGTTTGTCATCAGGCAAAAAGCCCGTGCACAAACCAACCTGGATTGTGTGCCTCCTGGTCAAACAAGCCCTCTCGGAAAACCCAGAAGCGGCGACCCATACTGTCTTCGATGCGGTAATAATCACGCGTCAGACTTGCATCATCCAGACGCCACCATTCCGGCGCAATACGTTCTGTTCCTTCAGCGCGCACAACATCGTGCAGCACACGGCGCCAGCGAAATTTAAGGGGAGGTCCATCGGGAAATTCAGCCACAGTTTCGATGCGCTGGGGGTGCTCAAACAAATGGATAGGCCGTGCTGGTGGTGCGCCATCAATGGGTGTTGCCCATTGCTGGTCGAGTGTTTTTTGCGCCTCTTTGAGTGCCGCGCAGGAGGCGTGCTGTTGGTAGTCTTTGGCGGGCATGGCATAGGCTGCGCGCTCGGGTATGTGCGTCTGCGCGCTGACAAAGCGCAGCACCGCATCGCGGCCAAGACGTGTGGTGAGTTGATCAATGAGGGCGGCCACCTCCTCATCATCCTGCTGGTGGCCATCAAGGCTGGTTTGGGTCTGCTCAAGCGGTGCGCATTGGTGCACGCACAGGCGCACAAGGTCATAACCAAAGCCGGGGTCCAGCGGATCAGCCAGCGTGTCGATACGCTCACGAAAAAGGCGTATAAGAGGCGCCTGCTTGCGCGTGGGGAGTGATGTTTCCACCACCAAACGGCGCACTGCACCATCGGTACGAAACAGGCTTGCCTCAAACAGCCGCCCACCTTGCCCGCGCTTTTCCAGCATAGGTGCCGCCTGGCCCATCAAATGTTCCAGAGTGGCCAGCACGTCAGCTTCAAGCCCGATGGGTTCGGCAAAGCGCCGCTCAACTGTGCAGGGTGGTAGGGGTCTGCGTGCGCTGATGGCCACATCTTCCTCGCCCAGTACGCGGGCAAGGTTTGTGATCAGCCTCACGCCGAAACGCGCTGCCAGGGGTGCGCGTGGGCGGCTTGCCACATCAGCGATGGTGCGAAGGCCAGCGCGGTTGAGGGCCAGCACGGTGTCGGCACCTGCATCAAGGCAGGCAACAGGCAAACCAGCAACGGCTTGAGCTTCTGTTCCTGTTGCGACGATCTTTCCGGCACCAAAACGCGCCAGCGCCCGCGCAGCATCGGGCGTGCTGGCGATAGACGAGTTTATCTCCAAACCGGCCTTGGTGCAGCGCGCGTGCAGATCATCACGCAAGGCGGCCTCACCACCAAAAAGATGCGCGCAACCGGTGATGTCCAGCACCACACCATCATCGCCATCCAGCGCCACCAAAGGTGTGTAGCGATCACAAAAGTCGGCGGCCTTTTCCAACAAAGCGGCATTGGCAACGCCGTCACTTTCAAGCGCAACAAGATTGGGCACCCGCGCACGCGCATCGGCAAGTGTTAGGCCCACGTGCAGCCCGGCTGCCATCGCTTGCCGACTGACAGCAACAAGGCGCATGGCTCCACGCTGCTTCTGGGTGAAGACAAGTGGGCCGCTTTCTTGTGATGCAGGGTTTTTGGGCCCGCTATCCGGTTTGTCCAAAGTTTGGGTCAGCGTGCCCATGCTGTGCAAACTCTGCTTGGCCACCCTGTCGGCGGGTAGGAAGGGAAACCACGCTGCCAGATAGCGGCTGGTCTGACGCGCTTCTTTTGTGCTGATGTTCTGTGTGCTTTGTAATGGGCTGGAACTGGCCAAGGTCATGGTGCCACTCCACTCGCCAGCTCTGTCCATATGTGCCGGCCTTGTTGCGTGTCAGGGTAAGATCAAAGGTTGGGTGACCAAGAGCGCTGGATGGCGTCTTGGAAGCTGTTTTATGCGATGGTGCGCGTGAAGGCGCGCTGCGCACCTGCCAACGGGTCACAGCTGCACTGGGCTGCACATCACTGGCTGCGCGCAAGAAAAGTGGTGTCACGCCGGACTGTTCAGCGGCCAGTGCCAAGCGCCGTGTTGCTGTTAAATCAAGCTCACGTGGTGCACCCCACGCTTCTACAATCACGCACCCAAGCGAGGGGCAGCGCACTGCCTCCAGTGCAGCAGAAAGCATGTGTATGGCCTTGCGCGCGCGCACCAAGATCAAGCAATTTGGTTCCAGCCCCAGCTCTTTGAGGCCATGCGGGTAGAGCTGACCTGCCTCAAAGTCAGCAGCCGTTTGGCGCACCCAAACCACAGGTTTGCTTGATCGATTAAGGCTCTGTGCCATGCAGGCCAGAAAGCCACTTAGCGATCCACTGTCAGCGGTTTGCTGGGTATAAAAATCATGCAAGGCGCCAGGTGTAAGCCCGCCACCAAGCGCGCTGTCGATGTCCGGAATGCCAAAGGGTGCAGGGGTGCGATGCGCCTTTCCTGTAGCGTACCCATTCGCTTGGACGCCCTTTTGGGAGCGCGATAATTGGTCCAGCTTGTGCCGTAGAGTTTGAAGGGTAGGGGTCATAAGCTCGCGCATATTGTTCACTATTTGTTCTAATAAGACTCGACGCGCGCCAGGAGTCAATTGTGATTGGAAGGGGGTGTCGCAATTGTTGAACTTTCAGGGGGACAGGTCAGTTTTAAGACCAGTGCGGACATTCCAAGCCTCCAGGGTCCAGCTCAGCCCTGTCTAGGCACCGTCCAGCCCCTTACATGCCCTGCTGATCGAATAGGACCCAGGTCTCTACAGGCTAAGCTGCCCGTTCAGATGATCTCATCTTCATCAAACAGCGGGTCGCCTGTGAGTTGATCGTTGAGGTCGTTCACAGCATCTTCCGCAAGGGATGCCGATCGCACACGAGCCAGATGAAAAACGGCATCGCCTTCATTGACGATTGGCAGCACCGCGCGGCCCACCACGATACCGCGAAATGGCGCGACGATCTCCAGCTCATTGTTGCCAAAGGGATCGGAAACAACGCCCATAACATCGTCCTTTGCGACCACATCCCCATTGCCCTTAAAGGTACGCAGCAGCCCGCCAGCAGGCGCGCGCAACCATTTGCTGGATGTGCAGTGTTGCGACTTGGCCTTGGGTTTAGCGATACCCTTGGCTGGCACCATCTTGAGATGACGCAGAACGCGCAAAATGCCGGCAACGCCTGCCCGCACATACATCTCGTCAAAGCGCAGCCCTTCGCCTGCCTCAAACAGCAATATATGTTTGCCCATCTCTCGAGCCGCTGCCCGCAGAGACCCCTCGCGCAGGTCAGACTCCATCACCACCGGTGCGCCAAAGACATCGGCCAACTCTTTCAGTCTGGCATTGTCTGGCGAAATCCGGATCTGCGGCAAATTTTCGCGATGGATAGCCGCTGAATGCAAATCGATGCCTAAGTCGCATCTGCCAACAATCTCTCTAAGAAACAGATGCGCCAGTCTGGAGGCCAGAGGCCCAACAGCGCTGCCTGGAAATGATCGGTTGAGGTCTCGCCTGTCTGGCAGGTAGCGGGAGTGATTGATAAAGCCAAAGGCATTGACGATCGGTACGGCAATCAAAGTGCCGCGCAGTGAATCCACGTTTTTGGTGCGCAGCAAACGGCGAACGATCTCAACGCCGATCACTTCATCGCCATGCACACCGGCACTCACAAAAACCGTTGGGCCATCCAGTCGCCCATGAATGACGTGAACGGACATCGTTACCGGCGTGTGGTCGGACAGAACGCTGACTGGAAGGTCAACAGTTTGCCGTGTGCCCGGCAGAATGGTCGCGCCATTGAGCCGAAAACTGGAACGTTGCGCCACTAACCTTTGCCCCGTGTTCGGGTCTTGTTGGGCCTGGCGGTTTTTTCCAAATAGTCGATGATCTTGCCGGCGATATCCAGGCCGGTTGCCTTTTCTACACCCTCAAGGCCGGGCGATGAATTGACTTCCATAACCACAGGCCCATGATTGGCGCGCAGCATATCAACGCCGCACACATTCAGGCCCATTGCCTTGGCAGACCGCACAGCTGTGGAGCGTTCTTCGGCAGTTAATTTAATCACCTCTGCCGAGCCGCCGCGGTGTAGATTGGATCGGAAATCGCCTTCCGCTCCGGTGCGCTTCATAGCCGCAATAACCTTTCCCCCCACAACAATGGCGCGGATATCGGTGCCACCGGCTTCTTTGATAAATTCCTGCACAAGAATGTTTGTATTTGTGGCACGGAAGGCCTCGATCACCGATTTTGCCGACCTATCGGTATCAGCAAGCACAACACCCAGGCCTTGCGTGCCCTCCAGAAGCTTCACAACCAAGGGCGCCCCACCGGCAAGTTGCAGCACTTCCTCGGTTTGTTTGGGATCATGGGCAAACGTGGTGACCGGCAGGCCAATACCATCGCGAGCAAGCAACTGCATGGAGCGCAGCTTGTCGCGCGAGCGTCCGATCCCAACGCTTTCATTGAGGGGGTAAACGCCCATCATCTCAAACTGCCGAAGCACCGCCAGACCATAGAATGTTATGGAAGCGCCAATACGCGGAATGACGGCATCATAACCGGTAAGCTTCTCGCCATTGTAGTAGATCGATGGGCGATGCGAGACGATATTCATATAACAGCGCAACGTGTTGATGATATCGAGCGTGTGGCCCTTTTCTTCAGCCGCTTCTTTTAGACGTTGGTGAGAGTAGAGCCCTGCATTCCTTGCAAGCATGGCGATCTTCATTTGGCCTGTCTTTCAAATTTTGGTGCCAGCATTAGGGGATCGCCATCCTGAGGTGCTGTTTGCCCAGGAGAGTTGAGAAGGAAAGACCGACCCGGATTAACCAGAATGCCGCGCCTGCGAATGGCAGTGCGGCCCAAGATAATATCGAAACCCATATTGGCTCTGTCGGCCAGGGAAAGCTCAATGTCCCAGCGATGGCGTCCAAGCAGCAGCTTGGTATGAACAACCAGTCTTTGCTCAGGAACACCGCTGGTGTTTTTGATCTGCCGTTCATCGACAAGCGGGGCACGAACCCGCACGCTGGACCGCCCCCGACCAACAGGAACTGTAAACTCGACCCAGCGCTGGCCATCCACCCAAAGCAACTTTTGGTCATCGGCATGAAGGGCAGAGGTGCGTGCACCCGTGTCGATCTTGGCCGCGATGCTCGGGATTTTCAAGTCGGGAAGCGCAACATGCTCGCGCCAGCCGATCATCTCCATAGTCTTGTCGCGGGGCAGGACAGTATCCTTAGGCTGGTGATGCGCGCAGGCTCTTAAGGCTGGCCAATGTACACCTATAATGCACCGTTACAAACCCGATTGCCTTTAATGCGTCGAGCGCTTGCAGCTTTACCCGCATGGTGACCTGCTCCTGCAAATGTGCCCACTCCCAGGCACGTCTTGCTCACGTTGAGTTCGTTTAAGCAGTAGCCCCTTTGGTTTGATGTGAGCCCATCAACGCGTTTGGATGCCGTTGCAGATGCTCATCCAAGCATCACTCTGGCGTGCGTCCATCCTTAAGCTGCCGCTACGAAAAACGAGTGAAAACGCGTATGAATTAACGCTTATTTATCGGAACTCCGCTCAGGTGCTCATTTTTTGTGCGATTTTTTCGATGATGGAGTATGTTTTATGATTAAAGCTCTTTCGCTCAAGCAGATGATTTTCAGCGGTTTTGGTTTGGTTCTTTTACTGCTCGTTGCACTGGGGGCGGTATCGCTGCGCGGCACCACGATCATTGGCAATGATTTTACCGATTATCGCCAGGTCGCGCGTGAAAGCCTGCTGGTTAACGATGCCAACGCAGCACTGCTTCGTGCTCGCCTCGGTGTTGTGGATTTCCAAGTCGATAGTTCAGAAGCCGCAGCTCAACGGGTGACCCAGGAACTTAACGCGCTAACGACGCTGAAAGCTGAGCTAACTGCATTCGTTCAAGATCCAGCCAAAGTGAGTGTTGTTACCGAACTAAGCGATCAAGCGGGCGTCTATCAGGGTGTGTTCGATAGCGTGGTCGCACTTCAAAATGATATAAATGCACTTGCCCCGCAGATGCACACAGCCGGGCGTACCGCACGCCAGGCGATAAGCACCGTGATGGGCGATGCCTACAGCGCCAACAACGCTGATGCCGCCTACTTTGGAGGCGTTATTCAACAGCACCTCATGCTCGCCCGATATTATGCAGGGCTCTATCTCCAGGACAACAATCCTGATCGCCGGGACCGTGCGCATGCTGAACTTGAGCTTGCCGACGCATCCGCGCAAACGCTTGCCCGTTTCGTTCGCGCAACGCCTTTGGCTTCCGGGGTGCAAACCTACATCACGAATATCGAAATTTTCACCACGGTCTTCAATCAGATCCACGCCCTGATTGTTGAACGTAACCTGCTTCTGAGCGATCGCCTCGATGTCGTCGGCGCGCAGTTGGAAGAAGGGTATGCCAACCTGCTGCAAGGCGTTGTTGATGTGCAAAATACAATTGGACCGCGTGCCGCGGCAGAAGTGGCAGACGTTTCGCGCCTTACCAAGGTGTTGGGTATTGCAGCGATCCTGCTCGGTATTGGGGCTGCACTGTTTATCGGTCAGCTAATATCTGTCGCATTGCGCACAGCCATTGATCGCATGACGGACTTGGCTGATGGCCAACTGAATATTGAAATTAAAGGCGCCGAGCGCAAAGACGAGCTTGGCGACATGGCGCGCGCACTTTTGGTTTTCCAAGATAATGGGCGGAAAAAAGTTCAGCTTCAGGAAGAGCAGGCACAAGTAGAAGCGCAGGCTGAGGCTGAAAAGCGCCGCACCATGAACGAGATGGCTGACGATTTCGACACCACCGTCAGCGAGGTCGTGAGCGCCGTTTCCAGTGCTGCTCAACGGATGATGGGGCTAGCGGAAAGCTTGACGCGTGCTGCAGGCAAAGCAGGGGAGCGATCAATTGCTGTCGCTGCTGCATCGGAGGAAGCCTCGACCAATGTTGGCACCGTGGCGGCTGCGTCCGAAGAAATGTCCAATTCAATCGCCGAGGTCTCCCAGCGCGTTGGCCAGGCCGCAACCATGACCAACGAGGCGGCCCAAAGCGCGCAGCACAGCACCAATATGGTCGGCAAGCTATCTGCGAGTGCGCAAACCATTGGTGACGTTGTCTCGATGATTTCCGACATCGCTGAACAAACCAACCTGCTAGCGCTTAATGCTACCATTGAAGCCGCGCGCGCAGGCGAGGCCGGAAAAGGTTTCGCGGTGGTGGCAAGCGAGGTAAAATCACTTGCCAATCAGACGGGCAAAGCAACCGAGCAGATCGCGTCTAAAATCACCGGCATGCAGGGTGAAACCGAGGATGTCGTGACGGCCATCGACAAGATCGGCACGATGATCAACGAGCTTGACGTGTCTTCAACGTCTATCGCTGCAGCGGTGGAAGAGCAGCATGCGGCGACGCAAGAGATTGCTCGCAATACCCAGCAAGCCGCCGATGGCACCAGGGAGGTGTCTGAAAACATCTCGCAGGTTTCCTCTGCTGTTCAAGAGACCGATCAGGCTGCCGGTGAAGTCAGGCTTGCATCATCGGAACTGGTCACCCAGGCTGACCGCCTGCGCACACGGGTGTCTGAGTTTTTGACAACAGTCCGTGCCGCTTAAGGTCTGTCCAAATTGATGGGCTGACCGGCACCAGGCAAGTTTCGCACAAGCGCTGGCCCGCACAACGTATCGTTGTATTGGGCCAGCAAAATCTATGATGCAAAATCCAACAGCTAAGCCAGTGTGCCGCCAAATGGTAGGTTGGTGCGTGCTGCGGCTGATTTGTCCTGACCCCGCCCATTGCCGTGAAGTGTAGCCCAGCCATAGGCATTGCGGTTTGCAGCTGGCCATAGATCAGACAGCAAGAGGCTCTCAAACACACGTCCTTTTTGGAGCCTCAAAATTGGGGCCTCACACCAAGATCGTCTTGGCACGAAGCCTGTGTGCTAGGGCTCTTGAAATTGGCGATCAATATCTCAGAAAACGGGATCGCTATTCTCCGAAAAACCCTGCAGCGGCCGGATGAGGTTTGCGTGGTTCCCCCGCTGATGACGGCGCACAGTACTGTTTTAAAATAATAAATTGGCTTTTTCCGGTTGATTAAATCACATCTTGAATACGTATTCACAACGCGCTAGCCTCTCCTCACGCATATATAAAAATCAACGGGAGGACCCAATGCGTAGACGGACTTTTCTCACCGCAGTTGCGCTCGCAAGCACAATGCTCACCGCGCCAGTTTTGGCCATGGATGGCGAACTGCCTTACGGCTTGCTGGAAGGTAAACCCTTCGAAGGCACCACCATTAACGTGCTCAGCGTTGTCACGCCGCAGTTCGACGGCTTGATGCTGCGCGATGATGAATTCACCGAGATGACCGGCATTGAAGTGGAATGGACATTCATTCCTTTCGGCGGCCTTCAGGAGAAGATCAACGCAGAAGGCTTGGCAGCCACTGGCACGTTCGATGTTGTGAACTATCTCGACAGCTGGGGTCCACCGAACGCGCATTGGCTTATGCCAATTGACGAACTGATGGACCGTGATGGCATCTCAATGGATCGCTATCCGGCAGCGTTTGCGCGTTCTGCCCAGTACGAAGGTCAGACGCTGGGCTTCCCGCTGCGTGCGCACCCGCAAGTGCTCTTCTACCGCAAGGATCTCATTGATACGCCACCAACTTCTTGGGAAGAAATGGCGGCCTTGTCGGGCAGCTGGGATAATGAAGACATTGCCCCGCTGGCGCTCTACTACAACAATGATGGCAACCGGCAGAACCTTTTCATCTGGCTGAACTTCTTGTGGGCCTCTGGTTCTGAAGTCTTCAACGAAGATGGAACAGCCGGTTGGACCAGCGAAGCTGCGCTTCAGGCAACCGAAGACTATGTGGCGCTGCTCACCGAGCACGAAGTTGCCAATCCAAGCTCGCTTGCCTTTGTTGAGCAGGATGCACGCCAGTCCTTTATGCAGGGCAACTCGGCCATGATCCCCGGCTGGTGGTGGTTCTATTCCGGGTTCCAAAACCCTGAAACATCGACCCTCACCAAAGATCAGATCGGCTTTGTCGGCATGCCTTCCTATGGCGGCGTGACGGAAAGCTACGCGATTTCCATGCCGTTCTCGATCTCCAGCTATTCAGAAAACCAGGATGCGTCTTGGGAATTTCTGAAGTGGCTGTCCAACCCAGACATGGACCGTGCCAACGCTATTGAGCGTGAAGTGGCCGGTCAGCCTATCGTCAACAATGTGGTCACGCACATCTCATCCTTGCAAGATCCAGAGGTGAACGCGGCCAATGATGGCATTCAGACTGCTGCATGGGAGTCGCTTCAACGCTCCGACATCATGCCGCAAATCCCTGAGTGGCCAGAAGTTGGTGATCTGCTGTCAGCGGCCATCGCAGAGGCAGCCGCCGGTGGTGATACCCGTCAACTGATGATGGATGCCGCCGAGCAGGCCAACCGCGTGCTGCGTCGCGCCGGTCGCATCGAATAGCCTCCTCCCTGGCTGGGCGCTTTCCAAGTGCCCGGTTAGAACCGGCCCGTCCCTTTGTGAAGCTTGAGGGGCGGGCCACCCCTTCATGACAGGTGCGGCGTCGCGCAAGCGGTTTGCCGTTGGAGCAAGCTATCAGCTCATCAACGCCGATAGCTGAAGAGGATGCCATGCGTGATCAGACTTTGAAGTATGTGCTGGTCTTTCCGGCGGTGATCGTTGTGTTTGCCACAGCCATCTGGCCGCTGATTGAAAGCCTGCGCCTTGCCTTCACTGTGGGTCGGCTGAACCGGCCGGGATCACTGGACCAGTATCTGGGATGGGAGAACTTCACCTGGGCCTTCACGCAGGAACCTGCTTTCTGGAATTCTGTTTTGGTAACCGCCAACTACACGTTCTGGACGGTAGGGCTTACCACGCTTCTGGCCTTGGGGCTTGCAATACTGCTCGCACCCGGTGGCAAGCTGCGCTCTGGTGTGCAGATGCTTCTGATCCTGCCTTTCGCCATGAGCCCGGCGCTCATTGGCGTATCATTTAGGTTCATGTTCAACCCTGAGTTCGGCCTGTTTGACGCCTTTTTCGGTGTGCTCATCCCGCCGCTGGCCGAAGTCAGCTGGCTTGCCGACCCAACGCTTGCCTTTGCGGTGGCCGTTATGGCCGATGTGTGGGGCTGGATCCCTTTCCTCACGCTGGTGCTGATTGGCGGCCTTGCGTCCGTGCCCAAAGACACCACCGAAGCTGCCCAGGTCGATGGTGCATCGGGGTGGCGCGTCTTCAAGGACATAACGCTGCCGCAGCTGCTGCCAGTTCTGGCGGTGGTGATCATTTTGAAGGCCATCTTCAGCCTGAAAACCTTCGACCAGATTTACATGCTCACCAATGGTGGGCCGGGCACTGCGACGCAGACGCTGAGCCACTACATCTATTTCAACGGTATGAAGTACGGCCAGATCGGCTACGCCGCGTCGGTGGCCTGGCTGATGGTGATCCCCATGGTGATTCTCACCTATTTCTACGCCAAGTTCGTGTTCAAGAAGGCGTGATGCAATGACCGTTAGCAACACTGAGCAGGTGCCTGTGCACAGCGCGCAAAAAACATCAGGCGGCCTTACTGGGCGCCAGAAGAAAAAGATCAGCAACGCCATTCAGGTGACGCTGATCCTGATCGCTGCCTTCATCATGCTGGTGCCGATCCTCTGGATTTTCATGGCGGCCTTCAAGAACCATCTCGATGTGTTTCAGCTCGAGCTGTTTTTCACGCCGACGCTGGAGAACTTTGCCGAGGTCTTCCGTTCGCCCTACAATCTGGGCGAGAAGCTGGTGAACTCAACCATTGTTGCCCTGGTGACCATTATCTTTGCGGTTCCCATCGCAACCATGGCCGCATACTCGTTCAGCCGGTTTAGCTTGCGCGGCGAAACCCTGATGCTTGTCACCATTTTGGGCACACAGTTCGTGCCAGCTGTGGTGATTATCCTGCCGTTTTTCGTCATGTTCCGCGATGTTGGCCTGCTTGATACGCGCCTTGGGTTGATCCTCGTAAACTTGGCCATCGTGATGCCGTTTGCGATCTGGATGGTCAAAGGCTTCATTGATGGGATCCCGATGGATACTGAAGAGGCCGCCATGGTGGACGGGTCCTCGCGCCTTCAGGTGATCAAGAATATTGTGTTGCCCATGGCTGCGCCGGGGCTGCTCACATCGGGCATCTTCTGCTTCATTATCGCGTGGAACGAGTTTCTGTTTGCGCTCATCCTGACCAACCGGGATGCCGTGACATTGCCCATTGGCCTTGCGCTTTTCCGCGCTGAAGAGGGCGATCTTTGGAACCTGCTCAGCGCCGCTGGCATCATCATCATGGTGCCCATGTTCGTGCTGGCCACACTCATTCGCAAGTATTTCGTACAAGGCATGACTATGGGGGCCGTCCGCTAATGGCTGAGATTGCACTGAAAAACCTGTCCAAGCGGTGGGGTGATTTTGTTGGCGTCGACAACCAGTCGCTGCACATCAAAGATCGTGAGTTTCTGGTGCTGCTGGGCCCGTCGGGCTGCGGAAAGACCACAACCATGCGCATGATCGCAGGGCTCGAAGAGCCGACCGATGGCGAGATCTGGATCGGTGACCGGCTGGTCAATGATGATCTGCCCAAGGACCGCGACGTGGCCATGGTGTTCCAGAACTATGGCCTCTATCCGCACATGACGATCTTCGACAACATTGCCTACCCCTTGCGGGTGCGCGGCACGCCGAAGAATGAAATCGAGCCGCGTGTGCACAAAGCTGCCGAGCAAGTGGAACTGACCGAATTTTTGGAGCGAAAGCCCAAGGCGCTTTCCGGTGGTCAACGCCAGCGCGTGGCGCTTGCCCGCGCCATTGTGCGCACGCCCCAAGTGTTCCTGATGGATGAGCCTCTATCGAACCTCGATGCGAAGCTGCGTGTATCGATGCGCGCCGAGCTCAAACACCTAAGCCGTGAACTGAAGATTACGACCGTTTACGTGACGCACGATCAGATTGAGGCGATGACGCTGGCCGACCGGGTTGCCGTCATGAAGAACGGCATCATCCAGCAGCTCGGCACGCCCGATGAAATTTACAACGATCCGGCAAACCTGTTCGTTGCCAGCTTCATTGGTTCGCCTGCCATGAACCTCATCAATGGATCGGTCGAGGACGGCATGTTCGTCACCACTGGCGGCACGCGCTTGGTGAAGGTCGGCGGTGAAGATCGCACGTCGGTTGTTTTGGGCGTACGCGCCGATGATATGAAGGTCGGTGAGTCAGGGCAGGGCGAGATCGACGTACCGATCTATGCCTTCGAAAACACCGGCGAGAGCACGCTACTCACCGTCCAGTGGGGCGAGCAGCGTGTGATCGCGCGCGGCGACCGCCATTTGCGCAAAGACCAGGACGACATGATTTCGGTGACCTTGAACGAAGATCATCTCTACCTGTTTGACCCTGAATCTGGCGAGCGGATTGCCAGAAATTTGGGGGCTTAAGGGCTGATGCCCGATCGTGCGACCTCCATAGATGTGGCCAAACTGGCAGGCGTCAGCCAGCCAACTGTCAGCCGTGTGTTTAGCGCTGATGCGTCAGTTTCCATGGACAAGGCAGAGCGTGTGCACCGCGCCGCGGCCCGTCTTGGCTACAAACCCAACACGCTTGCGCGCTCGCTGACGTCGGGTCGCTCACGCACCATTGGCATTGTGCTCGCCTACCTCGACAACCCTTTTTATACCGAGGCTTTGCAGCGTCTGTCTGAAGCGCTGAGCACGGAAAACTATCACGTGATGGTGTTCTTCGCGGCAAACTTGGATGAAGAGATTGACCCGGTGATCGAGGGTCTGGCCGCCCATCAGGTGGAAGGAATTATCCTGGCCTCGGTAAGCTTGTCCAACCAACTGACCGAGCGGATCAAGGATCTCGGCATACCCTTTGTGCTGTTTAACCGCGGGCAGGAAGCAAAAGGACTGCCATCGGTAACTGCCAATAATGTCGAAGGCGGGCGCACGGTTGGAAGGTTCTTGGCCAAAGGCGGCCATTCACGCATCGCGCATATTTCTGGCTGGCAGGGTTCGCAAACCGGGCGTGAACGCCAGCAGGGCTTCATCGAAGCTCTGCATGATTATGACTTGGCACTGGTTGCCTGCATCGATAGCCACTTCAAGCGTGACAGAGCCATTGAAGCCACGCTTGCTCTGTTTGATGCGCCAGAGCCGCCTGATGCAATATTTGCTGGCAACGACCATATGGCATTTGCGGTGCTTGAAACATTACGCTGTCGCCTGAACCTTGATGTGCCTGGCGATGTTTCGCTGGTCGGCTTTGATGATGTAGGCATGGCAGCCTGGCAGATCTTTGACCTGACCACCGTGCGTCAACCCGCGCGGCGCATGGTGGATGTGACCGTGCGCGTGCTGCTTGATGCCATCGAACACGGCGCGCAGCCCGACAGTAGCGTGCAGATTGATAGTCATCTGGTTGTCCGCGGCACAGCACACCTGCCAGACGGTGTTACCCGTACCCAGCCCCTTCCAACTCACTCTCCCAACCCATCAGGATCCTGAGACCATGCCGCATACCCTTGAACAGATGATCGTGCGACGCGGTGATCTGGTGCCCTGCAAAACCGCCTTCATTGATGCCAACACGCCGGGTTCCAACCTTAAAGAGAACTTCACCATCATCGGCGGCGGCGTGAGCGAAAGTGCCGACCAGCATGTGCATATCCGTGAAACACCAGGCTTCAATATTGGTGCAGCCGGTCAACCGCCCAACTGCACCAATTCGCTTCACTGCCACCACACCGCCGAGGTGTTTTTTGTGCAGTCAGGTCGCTGGCGCTTTTTCTGGGGCAATCATGGTGACGCGGGCGAGGTAATTCTGGAGGAGGGCGATATTTTCAATATCCCAACCGGTATCTTCCGAGGCTTTGAAAACATCGGCACCGACTACGGTATGATCATGGCCATCCTGGGCGGTGATGATGCCGGCGGTGGTGTTGTGTGGGCGCCACAGGTGATACAGGGAGCAGCAGCACATGGCTTGGTGCTGGGCGAAAATGGTCGCCTATACGATACCTCCAAAGGTGATCATCTACCCGCCGATGTGAAGCCCATGCCAGTGCTCACCGCCGATGAGTTGAAGGCCTATCCTGAACCATCGGTCAGCGATGTGGTGCGCACGTTTGTAGCCCGCTATCTCGACCTTGTGGCGATGTCCGCAAAAGCGCCCGCCAAAGTCATTGGTGCAGACGCATACCTGTATGACCGCCCTGGTTTTGAGGTTGATTTCATCACACGTGAATCGATCTCGCCGGAGTCTTATGTTTGCGACGAACCTGAAGTGCTGATGCCCATGCGTGGCCATTGGCGGGTGGAGATCGACGGCCATGCCACCACCATCAATGGCGGTGACACCTGCCTTGTGCCGGCCGGCAGCAAGCGCAGCGTCACCCCGTCGATGATGGGTGAGGCGAGCCTTTATCGCGTGCGCAAAACCGGCGATGCACCGGGGCCAACACAGTACCAAAGCTAATGCATGAACCGTTGTTGATGCTGCCCGGCATGATGTGCGACGGGCGGCTGTTTGCTCCACAGATCGAAACGTTCTCGGGCGAGCGCTTGGTGACGACCGGCGCGCTGGTCGGGGCTGACAGCTTTGAAGTTTTGGCGGCAAATATTTTGCGCCAAGCCCCGCCAACCTTTGCGTTGGCCGGGCTCTCAATGGGTGGCATATGCGCGATGGAGATGGTCCGCCAAGCGCCAGAGCGCATTACCCGGTTGGCCTTGCTTGATACCAACGCGCTACCTGACCCGGCAAAGCTTGCGCCTGTGCGTGATGCGCAAAGCAAACGAGCCCTTGCCGGAGAGTTGGTCACCGTGATGCGCGAAGAGATGAAGCCCAACTATCTGGCCGACGGGCCAAATCGTACGGCAATTCTCGATCTCTGCATGGACATGGCTGAAGGTTTGGGGCCGCACGTGTTTGCCGACCAGTCAAAGGCGATCAAGGTGCGGCCAGATCAGCAGGAAACTCTTCGCGCAGTTACGGTGCCAACCTTGATTTTGTGCGGTCGCGAAGATCGGCTTTGCCCGCTGGAGCGGCACACGCTGATGCATGACTTGGTGCCACATTCTGATCTGGTCGTTGTGGATGGCGCGGGCCATCTACCTACACTGGAAAAACCCCAGGAAACAAACAAGGCATTGTCAGCATGGTTGAACCAGAACTAACGCCCCCTTTGGCCCCATCGCTGCTGGCCCTGCTGCGCTCGGTGGATACCCCAACAGTCTGCAACGCCATCGAGGTGGCGCAGGGCCAACGTGGCTATAACGGTTTCACCAAGGGCACGATGCAGCACTCCAAGCCTGGCGACCCAGCCGTTGTTGGCTTTGCACGTACGGCGACGATAGCCGGGCTGAAGCCACCATCGGAACCTGCCGATATTATTCGCGCCCGGCGGATGGAGTATTTCCGCAATATGGCATCAGGGCCAAGCCCGAGCGTTGCCGCCATTGAAGACACTGATTTTCCCACTTGCGTTGCCGGGTGGTGGGGCGAGGTGCATGTGGCCGTCCACAAGGGCTTTGGCATGGCCGGTGCCGTGACCAACGGCGTCATGCGCGATCTTGATGTGATCGATGAGGGCTTCCCGGTGCTGGCTGGCTCGGTTGGGGTCAGCCATGGTTTTGTGCATGTGGTGAAGGTAGGCGCGCCGGTGGAAATGTTTGGCCTGACCATCCATCAGGGTGATCTGGTGCACGCTGACCGGCATGGCGCATTGGTTATCCCACCGGATGTGCTGCCCATGCTGGAAGCTGCCATTGAAACCGTGGTCGCGAACGAAGCCATTGTGCTTGGTCCCGCGCGAGCGCCTGACTTTAGTTTTGAAAAGTTTGAGGAGGCCTGGGCCCGGTTCGAAGCCGCCAGGACTTAAGGTCTCTCAAGGGTAAGTCGTGGAGCCTACCGCGTCGCAACCAAAGGTGACCGCAGATAAAGCCTATATGTGCCTATGAGTGGATGATCCGATGAGCGGATGGCACAGCTGTTCAATGGTTGATCGAACGCCGTCGTCTACCGCTCAACCTATCTGGTGCGCCAAAAGGCTGGCACCAGCTGTCGTCCCGCTGCCAGCGCGGGCATGCACCGGCCTTCCGGTTTGCTGTTCCACTGTTTCTAAAAACACTTGGCTCTGCGCGAAAGGGCCTTCCACATAGGTGGGGCCTTCAGCTTTTATATCAGCAAGGCGCTGGGCTGCGCGTAGGCCTGCTGCTTTATCAGCCTCATCACTTGCTGTGCCTGCAGCCAACGCCTCATCACGTTCACGCCCACCCATGAAACGGGCAGTGGGCACCAGGCGGCCATCTGCGGCGACATTGAGCAGCATGTCTGCATTTGGGTTGAGCGTCGGCAGGCGATCACCCAGCGCCATTGCGATGACCCACGTGCCGGTAGACAACACGGCGCACGGAGCCTTGTCCAAATAGGGCAGCAAAGATGCGTTGCTGTCGTGAATGCCATTGAGCACGGGAGTATTGCCGACAAGGCCTGTCTGTTCGGCAAGCTCTGGGCGCAACTGTCCTAGAACCGCATGGGCGGGCTGGAAGGCTGGAAGAAGCTTGGCCCAACCTTGGTTGATCGCCAAAGTGGATGGAAACGCGGCTGCCGGGTTCCAAAGGTCAGTGTGGCATCCGATGGAGGTAAGCTCGCTGGCAAGCGAACCGGTCAGTTGATAGGCCCACCATTGCGGCCACATGAGAATGTGCGCTGTTTTGGCAAAGGCATCTGGCCAGTTGCCCTGCAACCAGTGAAGCTGACGGCCGACATTCAGGCCACCTGGCAGTTGCGGTGAGCCGGTCTCAGCAAAGGGCGGCATGGGATAGGTATCAGCGGCGCTGTCTGGACCCTCATGCTCATAATCGAGCACGGGCAATGCAAGCGAACCATCTGCCTTGATCAGCGCGCAGCACGCCCCGTGAGTTACCGGTACGATGCAGGTCGGCGCCTCTGGCAATTCGCGCAAGGCATCCAGCACAAAGGTCCACAGGCGCTTGGTTTCAAAATGCGGGTACGGACCCGTTGTGGCGACACGGTTGGGGGTGCGGCGTTCCCAAAGTTCGGTCCCATCGCGCGCAATCAACACCACCTTGGCGTTGGTCTTGCCGATGTCGATGACGGCAACACTCATGACCAAACCTTCATCACAAGGCCCTCATGGCATGTGGAACACTTTGCGCAGCGGCAATGCAACGGGGCTGCTGTCAGGGTTCACCTCCATCAATGGGGCCATATGTGCCCACCACCGCTTCATCACTGGATGGTTGGGTAGGTCGTCCATGCTGTGGTTCTCGGTACGGCGCAGAAAACCGAACAGCATGTTGGTCGGACCATCAAGCCAGATGGAATAGTCCGAAATCCCTGCCTCGCGCAGCAGCGTTTCAAGCTCTGGCCATAGCAAATCGTGGCGTGCCTCATACTCGGCGGCCATGCCGGGCCGCAGCTGCATGCGGAAGGCGTATTGTTCGCTCATGAGAACCTTGCTCTGGCCATGGTAACAAGGCGGGGAATGGCGATGACCGCGATCAGCATAAGGCCGACAAAGATAGACATCACGATGCCTGGCACGTTGAGCAGACCCAGGCCAAACGTCACCATGCCCATGATAATGGCGGCCAGCACAACGCCAGGAATGGTACCCGAACCACCCAGGATACTGACGCCGCCCAAAACAACCATTGTGACGATTTCCAGTTCCCAGCCCAGTGCGATGGAGGGCCGTGTGCTGGCAAGGCGAGATGTCAGGCACACGGCTGCAAGGCCGGACATAAGGCCTGTGAGCAGGAACAGTGTGAATTTTACCCGTGCCACCCGAATGCCCGAGAACAGTGCGGCCGTTGGATTGTTGCCAATGGCATAAACAGCGCGGCCAAAGCCGGTGAAATGCAGCAGCACCCAAAACACCACCGCACAGATGGAAAAGATGACCATTTCAACCGTGATCACCCACCACACATAGCCCTGACCAAACCAGGCAAAGGAGGATGGGTAGCCACCATAAGACTGATCGCCAAGTACCATGTAGGCAATGCCGCGAAACAGGCTCAGCGTGCCAATCGTGACCACGATGGAGGGCAGGCCAAGGCCGGTCACCAGCAAGCCGTTGAACGCGCCGCATAGGAGGCCAGTGCCCAACCCGATCAACACCAGCATCGGCGTATCGAACCCCATCTGCACGCCTGCGCCCATGGCGGTGGATGCAAGTGCGATGATGGAAGCCACCGAAAGGTCAATCTCCCCTGCAATGATCAGCAGCGCCATGGCGAAGGCGATCATCGCTTTTTCGGTGAAGTTGAACGTGGCATCCGACAGGTTCCACGCGTCCAAAAAGTAGGGTGAGGCGAGCGAATTGAAGGTGAACACGGCCACCGCAACAGCGACCAGCAGCACTTCCCATGAGCGCAGGGCCCGCTGGAAACCGGAGCGCAGACGGTCGGGGATCACATGATGATTAACGCCCGCGGTATCGCTCATGTTGCTGCCCCCACCTTCGCGCTTTCAGGTTTGAGAATTTGCCGCCCGGCGCGCCGCTGCGCGCGGCCATTGGCGATGACGGCGATCACGATGGCAGCACCAGATATTGCCAGTTGCCAGAACGGCGAAATGCCCACCACAGGCAGTGCGTTTTTCACGATGCCCAGAAACAGTGCACCCAGCAGTGCACCCAAAATAGTGCCGGCGCCGCCCGCAATGGAAATGCCGCCAATGACGCAGGCCGCCACAACATCCAGCTCAAAGCCACCGGCAATGTCAACATAGGCCACCTGATAGCGTGCCACCCAAAGGTAGCCGGTCAAACCAGCCACAGCGCCCGACAGAACAAACGCCATGAACTGTGTGCGTCCAGGGCTGATGCCCGCATAAACTGCCGCTGATGGGTTGCCGCCTACCGCATAAAATGCCCGTCCAAGCGCCGTGTAGCGCACCAGCGCTGCAAAGGCGGCAACGCCAGCAATCGCAAACCAGGAAAGCATTGGCAGGCCCAGCACCTGCGCGCGTGGCAGGGCTGAGAAAGCATCGCTCATCTCATGCGCGTTGATCCATTGCCCATCAGAGATTACGAATACCAATCCGCGATAAATCGTCAGCGTGCCCAGCGTCACCACAATGGGTGGGATCGCAAGCTTCCAAACCAGAAGACCGTTGATCGCACCAAGACCTGCACCCATCACCACTGCGCCGGCAACAATGAGTGGCACGGGAAGGTCGGGCATCATCACATTGATGAGCGCCGCCGTCATGCCAGTAAGGGCAAGATTAGCGGCAACCGAAAGATCAATACAGCGTGTGAGGATCACCACAGTTTGCCCGACAGCAAGCAGAATGAGCGGCGAGGTGTCGTTCAACACGTTGGCAAGGTTGCCCGGTGCAATGAAAGCCGGGAACCGCCACGCCACCAGCGCCAGCAGGGCCAGAATGGCAACGCTGAGTTGCGCCTCGCGGCTTCGAAACAGATTTTGCACCATGCTCATGCGGCTTCTCCATAGCCCGCAGCCTCGCGCACGAGGCGTTCGGGCGTGCGATCATCGCCGGAAAGTTCTGCCACGATAAGTCCCTCACGCATCACGATGACGCGATCAGACATGCCCAGCACTTCGGGAATTTCTGAGGACACCATGATGACCGCAAGCCCCTCAGCGGCAAGCTCGGCCATAAAGTCATGCACGGCAGCTTTGGAGCCGATATCGATGCCTTTGGTCGGCTCATCCAGAATGATCACACGTGGCTTGGTGGCCAGCCACTTGGCGATAACAACCTTCTGCTGGTTGCCGCCTGATAGCTCGCCAATGTCCTGATCAAGCGCTGCAGCGCGCAGTTCCAGCCTGCGTGTATAGGTCTGCGCCAGCGCGTATTCGCGCGCCATTTTCACGAAACCGCTGTTGGACAATGACTGGAGCGAAGGCAGCGCAACATTGCTCACAATGGGCAGGCCAAGCACCGCGCCTTGGCGGCCACGGTCTTCAGGCACGTAAACAATGCCTGCATCAATCGCGTCGGCTGGCGAGCGGATGGTGATGGGTTTGCCGTCGAGCATCACAGTGCCACTGGACGGTTTCGACACGCCAAACAGCGCCTGCATCACCTCTGAGCGGCCCGCGCCGACAAGACCGTAAAAGCCAAGAATTTCACCCTTGCGCAGGGCAAAGCTTATGCTGTCAAACTCAGTTGGGTGCGCAAGGTTCTCAACGGTGAAAATGTCTTCCCCTGGTGCGCTCGTGCGTTGCGGGAACACTTGCCCCACATCGCGGCCCACCATCAGCCGAACCAGGTCGTCCTCGTTGACGTCTTGCATTTTGCCAGCGCCCACAAGTTCGCCATCGCGGAACACGGTCCAGCGGTCGGCGATACGGAAGACCTCATCAAATTTGTGGCTGATGAAAAGAATGGCTTTGCCGTCAGCCTTCAGCCGGTCCACCAGCGCGTAGACCTCTTCGATCTCGTGCGCGGAGAGCGCCGCAGTGGGTTCGTCCAACACCACAACGCTGGCCTCTGTTGATAGTGCGCGCGCGATAGCAACCAGATGGCGCGAGGCAATGCCAAGGTCGGCAAGTCGCGCCGATGGGTCGATGTTCGCGCCAATTCGTGTCAGGATTTCGCCAGCTTTCCGCCGCATGGCACTGTGATCAATTGCGCCAAACTTCCCACGTGGTGCGTGGCCTATAAACACGTTCTCAGCGACGCTCAGTTCATCAAAAAGCACCGTCTCTTGATGGATCGCGGCAATGCCAGCTTCCACCGCATCCTGCGCAGAGGTGACGGTAAGCGGTTCACCGTTCATCGATAGGGTGCCCGCGTCAGGCTGGTAGATGCCGGTGAGCACCTTCACGATGGTGGACTTTCCAGCGCCGTTTTCACCAATCAGCGCAGTGACTTCGCCAGGGTAAAGATCAAGGTCGACCCCGGATAAAGCCTTCACGCCAGGGAACCGCTTTTCGATGCCACGCAGGCAAAGTATGGGCTGGGCACCAGGCTCGGGGGGAGAGCTTGCGCGTTCAGCGGTTTGTTTCGTGCTTGTCATGATTTCGTGCGCCACCAATGACTGGAAGCACGCGGCAGGTGGGAGATGGCCCGCCGCGCGCTCATTTTGCCAGGTACAAACTCAAGGTTCGCAGACGTTGCGGTTCAAAGACCTAGAAGATGTCTTTGAACTGCTCGATGTTGCTGGCGTCATAGGTGAACGGGTCAGACATGGCGCCGGTGCGGGTATCATCGAGCATCAGGTCACCCATGCGGCCCATAGGCACTGTACCGCCTGCCGTTGCTTCGGCAGCTTCGGTGGCCAGGTTGTAGGACAACACAGTTGCCGCGTAGCCCAGATCAATTGGGTTCCAGATCGCGAAGGACTGCGATGCACCGCTGTCAATCGCGCTGGCCATTTCTGATGGAAGGCCAAGGCCGGTGACGTTGACTTCACCCACTTTGCCAGCATCTTCGACCGCACGGGCAGCAGCAGCAATGCCAACCGATGTTGGCGCAATAATCGCGTCTAGGTCAGGGTAGGTCTGCATCAGGCCAGTGGCTTCGCGGTAGGATTTGTCGGCAAGGTCATCACCGTAAACCGTGGCAACCACTTCAATGCCGGGATAGTCGCCCATCACAGCTTCCATCTCGGCGATCCAGGTGTTCTGGTTGGTCGAGGTTGAGGTCGCCGACAGCACGGCCACTTCACCGCCATCGGGCAGATGATCGGCTGCAAGTTTGATGATCGTGTTGCCGATCAAGGCATCCGATGATGGTGCAAGGTGCAGCGAACGCGCATCCTCAGCCACACCTGAATCCCAAGAGATGACGGTGATGCCACGTTGTTGCGCACGGCGCAGAGCCGGTGCCACAGCATCAGGATCGTTGGCAGAAATCGCAATCGCATCCACGCCCTGGGCGATCAGCGAGTTGATGACCTCAATCTGGCCTTCAGCAGTGGTGTCGGTTGGGCCTGTGTAAATGATTTCTACATTGCCCAGCTCGTCGGCTGCTTCCATGGCGCCATCGCGTGCGGCTTCAAAAAAGCCAATGCCAAGGGCCTTGACCAGCAGCGCAATGCGTACCGGATCATCCTGCGCCATGGCGCCAGAGGTGCCAGCGGTGAGCGCAAGTGCGGCAACGGTGGTTGTAAAGATACGTCGTGTAATGCTCATTGGTGCCTCCCGTAGAGCGTTTTGGATTTTTTCTTATTGTCCCGAAGCGGCGAGCGTTTGGCTCGCTTCTCCCGGTGTGACGGTGATCAGCTGCACGCCGGCAGCCTCAATCATCGCGGCATTGCGGTCGCCGATTTTGTCATCGGTTATGACCGTATCGATGCGCTCCAGTGGGCATAGAACCAGGCTGGAACGACCTTCGAACTTTGTACTGTCAGCAAGCACCACCAGCTCATCGGCGCGCTTCATCAGTTTTTCTTCTGCGCGGATCACCAGCGGGTCCACTTCCATGATGCCAATAGGCGCAATCCCCTGGCAGCCCATAAACATACGCTTGGCCCAGAAGTGCCCCGAGGCGTCATCCTGGAAAGAGCTGAGCACCATATTCTGCTCACGATAAATGGCCCCACCGGGCATGAGCAGCTGGTTCTGCGAGTGCGCCAGCAGATGATTGGCAATGGGCAGCGAATTGGTGAAAACCTTCAGCCGCTTTGGGGCCAAAAAATGCACCATCTCGTAGGTGGTCGTGCCACCATTGATGATAACGGGGTCGCCATCTTCGTTCATTTCAGAAGCCGCACGCGCAATGGCCGTCTTTTCTGGCTTGCTGTAGGCCGCATTCATCGCGAAAGGTCGCCCGGCAAGACCGGGGAATTGACGCGGCGCTAGCGCCTCCGCTCCACCACGCACACGGCGCAGCTTACCCTCGTCATCCAGCGTGTTGATATCGCGCCGAATGGTGGCCTCAGATGCACCCGTCAGCTCTGTCAGCTCGGCAACCGTAACAATCGAACGGTCCTGCGCAGCAGATAGTATCAGCCGTTGGCGGTCACGTTCGTGCATGCAAGCTCCCGGTTTCAGGTTTGTTGTTTTCCCAACAGTTCTTCAAGTTGACGCGCACTGTCAATCGCTTTCAATCATTTTTTGTCACGATCTAATCCTATATGACTATTTTTGACGGTTTATGATTGATTGGTGCGCTCGTATGGCTATTCTGGTCGCCAAGCGTGCTCGTGTTCGCGGCTTATGCCGAGGCGCCGCACCATCAAATGTGAAGACAACGGAGAGTGTCCATGAATGCCGTCATCCCACCCAAGCTGCTGCCCTCTCTGTGGGAAAAGTCGCGTGCCGAAGGCATGAACCAGGCCGAGCTTTTGCTCTATCGTTCCAACCTCTTGGGGTCTGACAAGCGCATTACCAATTATGGTGGCGGCAACACATCGGTGAAGGCGATGGAGCGTGATCCGCTCACCGGCGACCAAGTGGAGGTGCTGTGGGTGAAGGGCTCCGGCGGCGATGTTGGATCCATCAAAATGGATGGCTTTGCCACGCTCTACATGGACAAACTGCGGGCCTTGAAAGGCCTTTACCGGGGCACCGAACATGAAGATGAGATGGTGGGTTATTTGCCCCACGCCACTTGGAATTTGAACCCGCGTGCTGCCTCTATCGATACCCCGTTGCACGCCTATGTGCCTGCCAAGCATGTCGATCACATGCACCCAGATGCCATTATCGCAATTGCAGCCTCAAAGGATTCACGCGCCTTAACGCAGGAGGTTTTCGGAGACGATATTGGCTGGTTGCCATGGCGTCGCCCGGGCTATGAGCTTGGTCTGATGCTGGAGCGGTTCTGCCTAGAAAACCCAGATGCTAAGGGTGTTGTTCTGGAGGCTCATGGCTTGTTCACCTGGGATGATGATGCCCATGCCTGCTACGAGCTAACCGTTGATACAATCAACAAGGCCATTGCTTGGTTCGACACCAAGAAAGTGGATGCCTTTGGTGGGCAGGTGCGCGAGGCCTTGCCAGCTGATGCGCGCCGCGCCGCTGCTGCCAAGCTTATGCCGGCCATACGCGGCATGGTAAGCAGCAACCAGCATATGCTGGGGCACTTTGACGACCAGCCTGCTGTATTGGAGTTTGTGAACGCCAAGGACATGGAGCGGCTCGCTGCGCTGGGCACATCATGTCCTGATCATTTTCTGCGCACAAAAATTGCCCCGTTGGTTGTGCCTTTTGACGGGGATGTTGACGCTGCTGTGGCAGGCCTGCCGGATGCGGTCGCTGCTTATCGCGAGCGCTATGCCGCCTATTATGAGCGCTGCAAACGCCCTGGCTCGCCGCCCATGCGCGACCCCAACCCGGTGATTTTCCTGGTGCCGGGCGTTGGTATGCTGAGCTTTGCCAAAGACAAAGCCACAGCGCGTATTGCCGGCGAATTCTACGTCAATGCGATTAACGTCATGCGCGGATCAGAAGCCGTCAGCACCTATCAGGGCCTGCCCGAACAGGAAGCCTTCGACATTGAATACTGGCTGCTTGAGGAGGCAAAACTGCAACGCATGCCCAAGCCCAAAAGTCTTGCCGGACGCATCGCTTTGGTCACCGGCGGTGGCGGTGGCATCGGCCAGGCAACGGCAGCGCGCTATTTGGCAGAAGGTGCCTGTGTGGTGCTGGCCGATATCAATCCCGATGCTTTGAAAGAAGCTGGCGATGCACTGTCAGGTGCGTTCTCCAAGGACGTGGTGCGCACGGTGCAAATGGATGTGGCGGATGAAGCTGCTGTCGCCAAAAGCCTTGCCGAAACCGCAGTAGAGTTCGGCGGCATCGATATCTTGGTCAGCAATGCGGGCATCGCGTCTTCCGCGCCAATAGAAGAGACTTCGCTGGAGCTATGGGACCGCAACATGTCGATCCTTGCCACCGGCTATTTCCTGGTGAGCCGGGAAGCGTTTCGGATGATGCTTGCCCAGGATATCGGCGGGGCGATTGTATTTGTGGCCTCTAAGAACGGCCTTGCTGCCAGCCCTAACGCCTCAGCCTATTGCACGGCGAAAGCGGCTGAAATTCACCTCGCCCGCTGCCTTGCTCTTGAAGGTGCGCCCAAGGGCATCCGTGTCAATGTGGTGAACCCAGATGCGGTGCTGAAGGGTAGCCGGATCTGGCAAGGCGACTGGCTCAAAGAACGCGCAGATGCCTACGGCAAAGACGCGCAAGGACTTGCCGAGCACTATAAGGCGCGCAGCCTTTTGGGGCGTGAAGTCTTGCCAGAAGACATTGCCGAGGCGGCCTATTTCTTCGTGTCGGATGCCTCCGCCAAATCCACCGGCAACATCATCAATGTGGATGCTGGTAACAAAGAGGCCTTCACGCGATGACCGCTCTCGACCTCCTGCCCGATGCGATTACCCTTTCCAACAGGCAAAACAGTGACACCCATATACGCGAGCTTTATGCCCTGTGCGACAAGCTCGACCGTCGCGGCATTGATGTTGCGGCGCTCAAGGACAAAATTTCAGCTTTCACTGTTGCAGTCCCCTCTTGGGGCACGGGGACCGGCGGCACGCGCTTTGCGCGGTTTCCTGGGCCCGGTGAGCCAGCAAACATTCTGGATAAGCTGGACGATTGCGCAGCGATCAACCGTCTCTGCCGGGCAACGCCAGATGTGTCTCTGCATTTCCCGTGGGACGGCGATGACCCAGACGCGTTGAAGGAAAAAGGTGATGCGCTGGGCATTGGATTTGATGCAGTCAATTCCAACACTTTTCAGGACCAGCCCGACCAGGCACACAGCTACAAGCATGGCTCGCTCAGCAACCAGTCCAAAGCTGCCCGCGAGCAGGCGGTTGCCCATAACATACGCTGCATAGAGATCGGTAGCGCCATTGGCTCTAAGGCGCTTACCGTGTGGGTCGGCGATGGCACCAACTTCCCCGGTCAGCAAGATTTCACCGGCCAGTTGGATCGCTATATGGAAAGTGCGCACGCCATTTATGCAGCGCTTCCCGACGACTGGCGCATGTTCACCGAGCACAAGATTTATGAGCCGGCGTTCTACTCCACCATCGTGCAGGATTGGGGCAGCAGCTATCTCATCGCCAAAGAGTTGGGCAACAAGGCGCAGTGCCTTGTAGACCTTGGTCACCACGCGCCAACAGTGAACGTGGAAATGATCGTGGCGCGCCTTGCAGCTTTCGGCAAGCTAGGTGGCTTCCACTTCAATGACAGCAAGTATGGTGATGATGACCTCGATAGCGGTTCTATCGACCCCTATCGTTTGTTCCTGGTAATGAACGAGGTGCTGCGGGCGCAGGAAGGTGGCGCAAATTTGGCGCACATGATCGACCAGTCGCATAACGTCACCGATCCGATTGAATCGCTTATCGTTTCTGCCAACGAGGCACGCCGCGCCTATGCACAAGCTTTGCTAGTTGATGGTGCGGCTCTACGGGCGGCGCAAGAAGACAATGATGCTTTGCTTGCCAGCGAAACGCTGAAAACCGCTTTCCGAACCGATGTGGAACCACTGCTTGCCGCCGTGCGCGCAAGGGATGGTGGCGCGATCAACCCGTTGGCTGCCTTCCGGGTGTCTGGCTATCGACAAGCAGTGAGTGACCAGAGACCGGTTGCAGACGGCGCTGGTGGCGGGATTGTATAGCCCCTGAGCGATCACCGTCAGTTTGAAGGCAGAAAATTGGATCCCCGAGGCAAGTCTGCGTCGATAATGCAGGGCTTCGGTTGGCACATCTTGAGCAGCAAGTAGGAAGCCAATAAGCCCTCGACCCAGCCCAACCGGTTGCTGCACGCCTCATCGCAGCAACGCTGATCGAAAGGCTGCACGGGGGGCAGCGGCGGGCGGCTCTATCCAACTAGATGCTCGCCTCCTTTTATGAACAAGCCCAACATTGCTCGGCGAAGGTGTGGTTTGCTTCTGGCTGGTAGCAGCCCTTAATTCGCCCGTTGGTTAGCTCACCTCGCACGTGTGGCGGGGCAATGGCTAACGGCGGTCAGCTGACGTTTGTGGGTTGTAGAAAACACTTCTGCTTGATCCCCTTAGTAGACGCTAGGCACAACACACTGGCTGGGACGTTTAGTCTGAAAGCACAGCGCTTTTCGATGTGTTTGAATGGTGGGCTTTGCCAAGAACGCGCCATGGATTGGAAAAACACTCCGATTGGCGTTTCAAGTACGAGGGCTGAACGGCCACGTACCACGCTCAATTTGCTATGCCTTCTTCCCAATCGCCCGTTTTGATTTTGAACTTGCTAACACGCGAGGCAAATGTGGTGGGCCGAATACCCATTATCGCGGCTGCGCCATTCTCGCCGGATATTTTACCACCGGCGCGTTTCAGGCAGTCGATGATGGCTTGGCGGTGGAGTTCTTCCAGCTTTTTCTCCGTCAGCACTTCAGCTCCAATATCCAGGCTTGCGCTTGCAAAGCTCTGGGGCAGGTCAAGAACCAGTTTATCGCCCCGCGCCAAGATTGAGCCGCGCTCAATCACGTTTTGCAGCTCACGCACATTGCCGGGCCATTGGTAGGCTTGCAACTGCTGCATATTCGCCTTTGTAACGGTTGGTAGAGGCAGCTTGAGCCTCTCGCATACCAGCTTCAAAAAATGCATCGTCAGAGCAGGAATGTCGTCCAGTCGCTCCCGCAGCGGGCAGCACTCAATGGGGAAGACATTGAGGTGAAAGTACAAATCTTCACGAAATTCGCCTGAACGCAAAGCTGCTGACAGATCGGTTGATGAGGAGGCAATGACGCGCACATTGATCTTGTGCGTTCGGTTTTCACCCAAGCGTTCCAGCGTTTTATCCTGCAGCGTGCGCAGGATCTTGCCCTGCAGGTCGATCGGTATCTCGCTCACCTCATCGAGGAAAAGCGTGCCGCCATTGGCAAGTTCCAAACGTCCAGTACGGTCGTGCAATGCCCCCTGAAATGCGCCGCGCACATGGCCAAAAAGCTCGCTTTCAAACGATGCCTGCGGGATCGCAGCGCAATTTATGCGGATCATCGGGCGCTTGGCACGGTCGCTGGCGTTGTGAATAGCCGATGCCACAAGCGCTTTGCCCGTTCCGCCTTCGCCAGTGATCAACACGTTGCTATCGGTCCCTGCCACCAGGTCGACCTGCGCAATGGTGCGCAAGATCGCGGGGGACGATCCAACCAGGTCATAATGTGATTGAACTGAGCGTATCTCCTGCTGGAGATAGGCGTTCTCCTCCTCCAGACGGATTTTAAGCGCCTCAATTTCCTGCATAGCGCTGAGCAGTTTTCGCTCATTTTCACGTCGCTCGGTAATGTCGCGGAAAATGACAACCGCACCGGCGAGCACCTGCTGGTCATAGATGGGGGTGGAGACATATTCCACTTGGATGGGGTGGCCATCCTTGTGCCAAAAAACCTCATCCTCAACGCGAGCAACCTGCTCATTGCGGAAAGAGTGATAGATGTGACATTCGCGCGATGGATAGGCTGAGCCATCCACATGATGGTGGTGGATCATGGCATGGATATCCTGGCCCAACAGGTCATCGGCAGTCCAGCCTAGCATGTCCTGCGCGGCATCATTCACAAAGGTCGTTTTGCCTTCCAGATTGATACCGTAAATGCCTTCACCTGCCGCATCGAGGATAAGCCGGTTCTCATTCTCCATCTCCCGAAAAAAATCACGCACCCTGTCCCACTCGGTTAAGCCCTGAGCATAAATCTGGTTGGCAACTGAGGCTTTGGCGCGCTGATCGTAAGCCTGGATGTCGATGAGTTGCAGCACCAACAGCCGCTGTCCGTCTTGATGGATGGAGCGGCCATGCACTTCCAATTCCAACATTTGCGGGCCAGCCGCTGATGTAGGCTGTTTTGGCGCATGATGGTTTGGGGTGTGCAATGCACGCGTCCAGCTTTCACCAAAATGCTCCACCGCATTGGTGAACACGATGAGGTTTGCCATCTGATCAGGGAACAGGTCGGCTATTGTCCGGCAAGCCAGATCACCCATACCAATAGCAGCGCATGCTTTGGTGTTGGCAGCAACGACTCCACCGCCATCCACATCAATGATGATGCATGGCAGAACATTGGCATTCGCGATCAATTCAGCGTCGATACGTTGGTGAAGCTGGTCCATGTTTTTCTCCTGGCATCAGCTTTACAAAAGCCACCTCAGAAGGCAACGAAATTTCGTAAGTCACGAAAATTCGTTGTTATAGTGTATCGCGTGAAAGCGATAAATTGTTTGTTTTCAATCCTCTAATTAATTTTTAGATTCTCGTTTTTCCGCGCGACAACCTTTTTGGACCGGTTAGTGTTTGGGTAAGCAAACTTTAACGATCCACCTAAGGAGACCGCGATGACGGTGAAGAGTTTAAATGATGCCTTCTCTGGTGACACAGACCTGAGGCACGGGGCAGGGTGCGATTGCGGGCCTTGTTCAGCAGGCAAAGCAAAGCACGATCATTCACACAGCCACGCGCCACTCTCCTCCGAGGAGATGATGGAGAAAGCGGTTGAGAACGCCATCGTGAAGTCGGTTTTCGGCCAGAATGATATTAGCCGACGTTCCTTTATGGGCCTTGTGGGAGGCGCGACCGCTGCCGCGGCGCTATCATCGGTCTTCCCAATGGAGCAGGCCAAGGCTGCGCTGTTGGAAAACCTGGGCCCGCCAGAAAAAACCGACCTCAGCATCGGCTTTGTTCCCATCACTTGCGCAACTCCGATCATCATGGCGCAGCCGCTCGGCTTTTATGAGCGCTACGGCCTGAACGCCGAGGTTATCAAAACCGCAGGTTGGGCTGTGGCCCGCGATAAGTCGCTGTCGGGCGAATATGACGCCAGCCACATGCTGACCCCCATGCCACTGGCGATGACGTTGGGTGCCGGCTCGGTCGCTGAGCCGTACATCATGCCAGCGGTGGAAAACATCAACGGCCAAGCCATTGTGCTTTCCAACGAGCACCTGGACAAGCGCGATCCAAGTCAATGGAAAGGCTTCACTTTTGGGGTGCCGTTTGAGTATTCCATGCACAACTTCCTGCTGCGCTATTATGTGGCTGAGTTTGGCTTGGACCCCGATGTAGACATCCAAATCCGCGTCGTTCCTCCGCCGGAGATGGTGGCCAACCTGCGCGCCGGTAACCTGGATGGCTATCTGTCGCCTGATCCGTTCAACCAACGCGCAGTTTGGGAGAACATTGGCTTCATCCACATCCTCACCAAAGAGATTTGGGAAGGCCACCCATGCTGTGCCTTCGCTGCTCCCTTGTCCTTCGCAACTGAATTGCCAAACACCTATGGCGCTTTGCTGAAGGCGATCATTGATGCGACCCAGTATGCGTCGAACCATGAGAACAGGGCTGAGATCTCAGAGGCGATTGCGCCGACCAATTATCTCAACCAACCTGTTGAGGTTATCCAACAAGTGCTGACCGGCACCTATGCTGACGGCCTTGGTGAGGTGCAGCGCGTGCCAGACAGGATCGATTTTGATCCATTCCCTTGGCATTCCATGGGTGTGTGGATCCTCACGCAAATGAAACGCTGGGGCTACATTGAAGGCGATGTAGATTATGCCGGCGTCGCTGAGCAGGTTTACCTGGCCTCCGATGCGCGCCGTATCATGACTGAGCTGGGCTATGATGCGCCAGCAGAGAACTACCGTTCACATACGATCATGGGCAAAACCTTCGATCCAGCCGAGCCTGAAGCCTATGTGCAAAGCTTCGATATCGGTCGGGGCTAGTGGGCATGGATTCTCTGTCTTTGAACAAGCGTGGGGCGATCCTTTCGATCGCCCTGCTGCTGCTTGGGCTGCTCGTTTGGGAAGCGTCAATTCCTGCCCAAGAGATTGCTGGTGAACTGACCGAATATGAGCGGCTAACCGGGGGCGGTGCGCCGCGCGCAGGCGTTCCACCGCCAAGCCAGGTGCTTGAGAAAGCTTGGGAAGAGCTTTCCAATCCGTTTTATGATGCAGGGCCTAACGACAAGGGTATTGGCATTCAGTTGGCCTACTCGGTTTACCGGGTTTTGTCGGGCTATTTTTTGGCTGCGCTCATCGCGATCCCGCTGGGCTTTTTGATCGGCATGTCGCCGCTCGCCTACAAAGCTCTCAACCCATTCATCCAGGTGCTGCGCCCCATCTCGCCTCTGGCATGGATGCCGTTGGCGCTTTTCATTATTCAAGACTCTGATCGCAGCGCGATTTTCGTCATTTTCATTTGTTCGATATGGCCGATGCTGCTGAACACCGCCTTTGGCGTGGCCAGCGTGCGCGAAGACTGGGTGAATGTGGCCAAAACCCATGAGCTTGGACCGTTGAAGACCGCCTTCATGGTCATTTTGCCTGCCGCTGCACCCACCATTGTGACTGGCATGCGCATATCCATTGGTATCGCCTGGTTGGTTATTGTGGCCGCTGAGATGCTCGTGGGCGGTACAGGCATTGGCTATTACGTGTGGAACGAGTGGAACAACCTCGACCTCACGTCAGTGATTTTCTCAATTATCATGATCGGCCTTGTCGGCATGGTTCTAGATGCCCTGTTTGGGCAGTTGCAGCGCGTTGTTGCATACGTCGAGTAGGAGCCAATAGGTTGACCAATCCTTTTCTCAGCATTGAGCAAATGACGCAGAAGTTCCCCGACGGCGACGGTGGCGAGCTTACAGTGTTCGAAAACGCTAGTTTTAGCGTCGAAGAAGGCGAGTTCGTTGTCATTCTGGGCCACTCAGGTTGCGGCAAATCCACCATCATGAACATCTTAGCGGGTTTGGCTGAGCCAACCTCCGGTGGCGTGATCATGGACGGCACGGAGGTTTCCGGGCCAAGCCTGGAGCGTGGCGTGGTGTTTCAGAATTACTCGCTCTTGCCTTGGCTCACCACACTCAAAAATGTGACCTTTGCCGTGGCTGCGCGCTACCCGGACTGGTCTAAGGACAAGGTGCTTGAACATTCCAAAAAGCACCTGGAAATGGTGGGCCTGTCAAAGGATGTGTTGAACCGCAAGCCCAGCCAGCTTTCTGGTGGTATGCGGCAGCGCGTTTCCATTGCCCGTGCCTTCTCCATCGCTCCCAAACTGCTGCTGCTGGATGAGCCCTTTGGCGCGCTGGATGCGCTGACCCGCGGCACCATTCAGGACGAGCTTTTGAAAGTGTGGGCTGGCACCGGGCAGACCGTGTTCATGATCACCCACGATATTGATGAGGCCATATTGTTGGCCGACCGCATCCTGCTTATGACCAACGGTCCTTATGCACGTGTGGCTGAGTCCGTTGACATCACCATTCCGCGCCCGCGAACGCGCACGGAGATTGTCGATCACCCCAACTACTACGCGATCCGCAACCATCTGGTCCATTTCCTTGGCGAACGCTCAAAAGCCCTGGCAGGCAAAACCGATAGCCAGATCAATGAACCACAAACGGTGCATATCGACCTTACTGGCGCAGAAAATGGCCAGGGTAGCAGCCAGAAAATTGCTGTCTAACCGACAGTTCATACCCCCATTTGCAATATCCTAGAGTGAAGGAGCGTATCGATGAGTGATGCGATGATGACCAAAGAAGATGTGACTGCGATGATCCTGTCCGCCAAAAAAACCGCCGGGCTGACTTGGGAAGGTATTGCCGAGCAGATTGGCATGTCGCCAGTTTGGACGCACTCCGCCGCGATGGGCATGAACGCCATGCCGATGGACAAGGCCGAAGCCATGGTTTCCACCATGGGCCTGCCGCAAGAAGCCGCATCGGTGCTGGCTGAATCGCCGACCAAGATTTGGGAACAGGCTGTGCCAACCGATCCCTGCATCTATCGTCTTTATGAGATTGTCGGCGTTTACGGCCCGACGATCAAAGCGCTGATCCAAGAAAAGTTCGGCGACGGTATTATGTCAGCAATCGATTTTGACATGCAGATTACCAAAGTGCCCAATCCCAAGGGTGACCGTGTGAAAATTGAGATGTCCGGCAAATATCTTGGCTACAATTCCTGGTAGGAAAGACACATGAGCCGCCCACCTTTCCCACCCTTTGATGAAGCTGCGGCGCGGGTGAAAATCCGCGCTGCCGAAGACGGCTGGAATGGCCGCAACCCGGCCAAGGTGGCGCAGGCTTACACCGCCGACAGCCGCTGGCGGAACCGATCAGACTTCCTCCAAGGGCGAGATGAGATCGAAGCTTTCCTCACCGCGAAGTGGGAGAGGGAGCAGGACTACCGGCTGATCAAAGAGCTGTGGGCCTTTGAGGGCAATCGCATCGCCGTGCGCTTTGTTTATGAGTGGCACGACAAGGATGGGAACTGGTTCCGCTCCCATGGCAATGAAAATTGGGAGTTCGATAGTGAAGGCTATATGGCCGCACGTCATGCCAGCATCAATGATGTGCCCATTGATGAGAGCGAACGAAAATTTCGCTGGCCACAAGGACGCAGGCCAGACGATCACCCCGGCCTGACTGAGCTGGGACTATGACCTGCTCGGTCAAAGGCAACCGTGATCGATAGTTTGGCTTAAACGTTTTAACTTGCCGCCAATTCTCTTGAATTTTTGCGTACTGAAGCGGACGGTTGAGGCCGCCATTGTAAACGGCTTCCGGTGTCGGAATAGCCCATGCTCTTTTCACAGCTTTGCCGTCAGGTGCGGGCGCTGAGATCTGGCAGGTTGAAGGGCGCATATTGGCTGAAAGCAGAAGATCGCTGCGAGTGGGGGCCAAAAATGGCATTTCGGCCAAAGCGGCCCAGCCTTAAAAACACCTGCCGGTTAGCCTTTTACATGTTTGTGCTCAACAAAATTTCTGTACGAATACGCTCTTGCGAATGCAGCGTCTGGCGACCATCGGCGTTAGCTCGCAACTTGCGAATGGCGCTGCGCACCAGATGCCCAGGGTCCTGAGTGATCACGGCATCAATCGTTCCATCAGAAAGCCCCGCTTCCGTGGCCGGGGTGCGCTCATGGGCAATGACAACCGTTTGCGGATTGATCGACACTTGCGCGAGCGCGTTCAGCGGGTCGCGGGCCTCGGACGCCAGAATATAGACGCCAACAATGTCTGTGTGGTGATTGAAAACTGACGCTATGACGCCCTTGGCGCGCGCCGCTGTGCCGTAGGTTTCCAGCGTCGGCAGAACCTCAAGATGGGCAAAGCGCTCGTTGATAATCTGATCAAAACCCAGGCGTCGTTCCAGGCTTGCACGCGACTGCACACTTTCGGCGATAAGGGCCAAGGCACCTGGACGCTGCGGCAAAAACCGTCCCATCAATGTAGCCGCCGTTGCCCCTGCTGCCCGGTCATCAATCCCAACCCAGTTTTCGCCGGTCAGCGTTTGGTTGGAGATGAACGGAACAGTGTGCACCCCGCGCTCCTGCAAGCGCACAATAGCATCGCGAACCTGCGGGTGCTCAGGGGCGTAAATCGCCACGCCATCGACGGTTTTTGAGGAGAGGGTGCTCAGCAGTGCGGCGATGGTGTGGGGGTCATTGTCGTCGATATGGCGCACATCGCTTTTCACCATGTCGGCGGCAAAAGCGGCATCGGCCTCGCGGATATGTTTCAGAATTTCATCGAGAAACTGATCGCCAGACTTTGGCAAAACAAACAGAAAACGATAGGTGCGCTGCTTGGCCAAATTGGCGGCAGCAAGGTTGCGCACAAAGCCTAATTCTTCGACGGCGGCATGGACGCGATCGACCGTTTTTTTCTTGACGCCCTCGCGCCCGTTGAGAACGCGATCAACAGTCGCTCGGCTCACACCGGCTGCTTTTGCCAAATCTACAGTGGTTGGTCGAAGAATCTTACTCACTCGCGCTTGGTCGAAAAAAATATCTTCAAAATCAGAATGATAGCGGCATTCTGGCCCATCAGTGGCCTGTGCATGGCGCCGCCTTTCGCGCTTCTATTAGCACATCCTGAGACACGTGCATCATTTTTTGCTTGTTTTGAGGCACGTGTATCATTATTAACATTTGGGCAGAGGTCAGCAGCGGGAGGTTGCGGCCGATTGCATCCAGGGAGGAACAATCAAATGAAATCCAAGTATCTGACGTCCACATGTATGGGGACTGTTCTGGCGGCTGGCCTGTCAACGGCAGGCTTTACAACGGCAGCAAGCGCTGAAGACCTGACCCTGTGCTGGGCCGCATGGGACCCAGCCAATGCGCTGGTTGAACTGAGCCGCGATTTTGAAGCGCAGTCTGGCCACACCATGAACTTTGAGTTCGTGCCCTGGCCCAATTTTGCAGACCGTATGCTGAACGAGCTGAACTCCGGCGGTCAGCTGTGCGATCTGATGATTGGCGACAGCCAGTGGATCGGCGCGGGCGCCGAAAATGGCCACTATGTGAAGCTAAACGACTTCTTCGACGCCAAAGGCATCTCCATGGATGATTTCATCCCTGCTACCGTGACTGGCTATTCTGAATGGCCGAAAAACACACCCAACTACTGGGCACTTCCAGCCTTTGGTGACGTGGTTGGCTGGACCTACCGCAAGGACTGGTTTGAGCGCCCAGAGCTGCAAGCCGAGTTCATGGAAACCTATGGCCGCGCGCTGGATGTGCCGAACTCGCTGGAAGAGCTGAAGGACATCGCTGAATTTTTCCAGGGCCGCGATATTGATGGCACCACTGTTTATGGCGCTGCCATCTACACCGAGCGTGGCTCGGAAGGCATCACCATGGGCGTGACCAACGCGCTCTACAATTACGGCTTCCTGTATGAAAACCCAGATCAGCCCTATGAGCTGGAAGGCTTTGTGAACTCCGAAGGTGCAATTGCTGGCCTGGAATTCTACCGCGAGCTTTATGAAGTGGGCACGCCTCCGGGTTCCTCTAACTGGTACATGGGCGAAAACATCGACGCCTATCGCTCCGGCCAGGTGGCCATGCAGATGAACTTCGCCTTCATCTGGCCGGGCGTTGAAGCGGATGAGAATGTTGGCGGCGGTCGCTCCGGCTACTTCCCCAACCCTGCTGGCCCTGCTGGTCAGTTCGCACAGCTTGGTGGTCAGGGCATCTCCGTGGTGGCCTATTCTGAAAAGCAGGACGCAGCACTGGAGTACATCCAGTGGTTTGCCCAGCCTGAAATTCAGGCCCAGTGGTGGGAGCTTGGTGGCTACTCGGCCCTGCGTGCTGTGGTCGAAGACCCCGGCTTTGCAACCAGCCAGCCCTATGCGCAAACCTTCCTGGACTCGATGGCCATCGTGAAGGATTTCTGGGCTGAGCCTGCCTATGCCGACCTTCTGCTTTCGATGCAGGATCGGGTCCACAACTACGTCATCGCAGGGGATGGATCAGCAGAAGAAGCGCTGAACGGCCTGGTGCGGGACTGGACTGAAATCTTCGAAGACGAAGGCAAAATCTAGCACACCCCGTCTTCCTCCCAGTCGGTGGGCGCATGGTTTCGCGCCCACCGACCACACCACCCCCAACAATGCTTGACCGATGCCCATGCACAGACGTCCTATGGTCGCCTGCGCAAAGGATACCCGTATGACCAAAACCATCCTCGACAAAGCAGCGGCCAAAACGCCAACCGGCATGGCCAGGCGCATGCGCGGCGTGTCCGATCGCACCATTGCGTGGATCTTCGTTGCACCAACGATCTTCCTGCTGCTCGCGGTCAACATCTTCCCGCTGATTTGGACGATCCGGCTGAGCTTCACCAACTATCGCGTGAACCGGCCCAACAATGATGTCGAGTGGGTGGGCCTGCGCAATTATGAGCGCATCCTGGGCGACCCGGACATCTGGAACACGATGCAGGCCACCGCGCACTTCCTGATCTGGACGATTGCGCTGCAGGTGCTGATCGGTTTCACGCTGGCCTATCTGATCAACAAGAAGTTCAAGGGTAACGATCTTTGGACGACCATCATCGTGTTTCCGATGATGCTGTCGCCCGCCGTGGTCGGTAATTTCTGGACATTTCTCTACCAGCCGCAAATCGGCCTGTTCAATTACATCATCGCCTTCTTGACTGGCGCGGACCCTGCCAGTTTCTCGATGATTGGCGATGTACATTTGGCCCCGTGGTCCATCGTCATTGCTGACACCTGGATGTGGACGCCCTTTGTGATGCTCATCTGTCTGGCGGGACTGCGCTCCATACCCGACAGCATTTATGAGGCAGCCGAATGCGACCGCGCCAGCAAGTGGCGTCAATTCTGGACGATCACCATCCCCATGGCGCTGCCATTTCTGATGCTGGCCGTGCTGTTCCGCGGCATTGAGAATTTCAAGATGTTTGACCTTGTGGTGCAGCTCACCGGTGGTGGGCCCGGTAACACCACGACGCTGACTTCTATCGACCTGAAACGCGAGGCGTTTGAGCGCTGGCGAACCGGCTATTCGTCCGCCTACGCGGTCATCCTTTTTGTCACCGTGTTTGGTCTTGCCAGCATCTACGTCAAAGCCCTCAACAAGGTGAAAGAGCGATGAGCTTCTCCGTCACTGAACCGAGCACGCGCACCAAGTGGTTTGCCGGCATTGTGGTTGTTGGCTACGCTGTGATCACGCTGATCCCGCTGCTTTGGATTATTGCCACAGGCTTCAAGTCGCCGTCCGACTCCATCGCCTATCCGCCGGTTGTCGTGTTTGAGCCGACGCTGGAAGGCTATGTGAACCTTTTTACTGACCGCACCCGCGCCACTGAAAACATGCTGGAAGAGGCTGGTCCGCCGGAGAACTGGTACGAGGAAATCGCCCGCGAGCGCGGCACCGTCATCACAGGCCCATCGCGCTATGGCGAGCGGTTCCTGAACTCAGTGATCATTGGGTTTGGCTCCACCGCGCTGTGTATGATTTTGGGCACGGCTGCGGCCTATGCGTTCAGCCGGTTCCGCGTGCCACTCAAGGATGATCTGCTTTTCTTCATCCTCTCAACGCGGATGATGCCGCCCATCGCGGTGGCGATCCCAATCTTCCTGATGTTCCGCAATTTGGGCCTCAACGACACGCATCTGGGCATGATCCTGCTCTACACGGCGGTGAACCTGTCACTGTCGGTTTGGCTGCTCAAAGGCTTCATCGATGAGATACCAATTGAGTATGAAGAAGCGGCGCTGATTGACGGCTACACGCGCTTCCAGGCGTTTTACAAAGTGGTGCTGCCACAGGCGGCCACGGGCATCGCATCAACTGCCATCTTCTGCCTGATTTTCGCCTGGAACGAGTACGCCTTTGCGGTGCTGCTCACATCCGGCAACGCACAGACCGCGCCGCCCTTCATCCCCACCATCATCGGTGTTTCCGGCAAGGATTGGCCGGCTGTTGCCGCTGGCGCGACCATCTTCCTGGTGCCGGTCATGGTGTTCACGATCCTGCTGCGTAAGCACTTGCTGCGAGGCATCACGTTTGGGGCGGTGCGCAAATGATACAGTTTTTGAAGCCACAAGAGAGCGCCCCAAACCATTCCTGTTGGCTCTGTTCTGCTGGTCGCAGAACAACTGCGGGTGGGGCGGTGCGCAAATGAGCAACTTCGTATCCGGCTTGCTACGCCTGCGGCGTGGCCCATGGGAAATGCTGGCCTCCATCCTCATTGCGCTTGGCGTGATCATGCTGATGCAGCCCTTCGTGCTCTCGCTGTTCACCTATTCGTTCCTTGTCACCCTCATTGGCACGGTGATGTTCCTCATCGTCAGCCATTTTCCGGAGTGAGCCCGTGGCACAAATTCGCATAGAAAATGTCCGCAAGGATTTCGGCTCCTTCAACGCGGTGAAGTCGTCCACCTTCAACATTGAGGATGGCGAGTTCTTCATGCTGCTTGGCCCCTCTGGCTGCGGCAAAACCACGACGCTGCGCATGATGGCGGGGCTGGAACTGCCCACCAGCGGCGACATCTACATTGATGGCGAGGAGGTTGGCCAAAAGCCCGCCAGCCAGCGCGATATCGCCTTTGTGTTCCAAATGTTCGCGCTCTACCCACACATGAATGTGGGCAAAAACATCAGCTACCCGCTGCTGAGCCAAGGCATGCCGCGCGCGCAAGTGAAGGCGAAGGTAGCCGAGGTGGCAAAGATCCTCGGCATTGAAGACATGCTGAACAAGCCCGTTGGCGGCCTGTCTGGCGGTGACCGGCAGCGCGTTGCGCTTGGCCGCGCCATCGTACGTGACCCCAAGGCCTTCTTCATGGATGAGCCGCTGGGCGCGCTGGACGCTGAGTTCCGCGAGCATATGGCCGAGGAGCTGCGCGCCCTGCACGACCGCATGGGCGCGACCACGGTCTACGTGACTCATGATCAGCTTGAAGCCATGCAGATGGGCGACAAAATCGTCGTCATGAACCATGGCGTGGTGGAGCAGTTTGGCGTGCCGCAGGAAATTTATGATTGGCCTGCGACCAAGTTCGTGGCGCAGTTTATTGGCTCGCCGCCGATGAATTTTCTGGACTTTGACGGCACAGTGGCGCGCGGCGCTGAAGCGGTTCAGTTGGGCGGGGCCGCGTTTGACATTCCCCACCAACTGGAAGGGGAAAGTGGCGCACTGACCCTTGGCGTGCGCCCGGAACATGTGCACCTGGACGATGCTGCGTCCTACCGGGCCGAGGTGATCGCCAGCGAGTATCTGGGCACCACGCAAATCGTGACGCTTGACAGCCCCAACGGTCAAGTGAAGGCGCGGATCCCATCCGATGTTGTGGTGCGCGAAGGTGATCGCACTGGCCTGAAACTGGATGCCCGCAGGCTGACCATATTTAACGCGGAGACAGGCAGAGCGCTGCAATCGCAAGCCAATGCGGAGGTGCTGAACCATGGCTGAGGTTAGGCTGGAGGCGCTCACCAAACGCTACGGGGCGGAGGTCGCGCTGGACGATGTCTCCATGACCGTGCCCGATGGCTCGTTTGTGGTGCTGCTTGGCCCAACCGGGGCCGGTAAGACCACCACACTGCGCATGGTATCCGGGCTCGATAAACCAGATGCGGGCACCGTTTTCATCGGTGGGCAGGACACCACGGGCATGACGCCAGCCCAGCGCAATGTGGCGATGGTGTTTCAGCAATATTCGCTCTACCCGCACCTCACTGTGCGCGAAAATCTTGAGTTTCCACTCAAATCGCCCTTGCTCAACACGCCGAGGGCCGAAATCGACCAGAAGGTGGGCGAAGTGGCTGAGATTTTGCAAATCTCGCACAAGCTTGCCAACAAGGCGACGCAGCTTTCCGGCGGTGAAATGCAGCGCGTTTCCATTGGCCGGGCGCTGGTGCGCAACCCCGATGTTTTCTTGATGGATGAGCCGCTGAGCTCGCTGGATGCCAAGCTGCGCAGTGACCTGCGCATTGAGCTGAAAAGCATTCAGGCGCACTCCGGGGCGACGCTGCTTTACGTGACCCACGACCAGGTGGAAGCCATGACTATGGCCACCCATGTGGGCGTGCTGGACAAGGGCCGCCTGGTGCAATTTGGCACCCCGCGTGAGATTTACGAGAACCCTGTCAGCATCTATGCGGCCAGCCGTTTGGGCCAGCCGCGCATCAACATTTTGCCTGCTGATCTGTTTGGTGATGCGCCAGCCAACGCCACCCATATCGGCCTTCGCCCGGAGCAAATCCAGCACGGTGAAGGTGGCCAGGACAGCTTTGTGGAGCGCGTTGAGCATCTGGGCGACCAGACCCGGCTGCACCTGAAATTCAAGTCACATGATCTGATTACTGTGACGGATGCCCACACGACCCTAACCCACGGCGACGTGGTGAAAATCCAACCCAAAAACCCGTTTTACTTCGTCGCTGATGGCGCGCGGCTCGCCTGAGGAGGAATTTCTGATGACCCATTTCATGAACGAAAAAGACGACATGGTCCGCGAGGCCATTGATGGGGCTTTGTTGGCCTCCGGTGGCGCGCTGTCTCGGCTGGATGGCTACCCGCATATTCGGGTCGTCGTGCGTTCCGACTGGGACAAATCCAAAGTGGCTTTGGTGTCCGGCGGCGGCTCCGGTCATGAGCCTGCCCATGCAGGGTTTGTTGGCGAAGGCATGTTGACGGCTGCCGTGTGCGGCGATGTTTTTGCCTCCCCCTCAGTGGATGCCGTGCTGGCGGGCATTTTAGCCGTCACTGGCCCTGCGGGCTGTTTGCTGATCGTGAAGAACTATACCGGCGACCGGCTGAACTTTGGCCTTGCGGCTGAGCGCGCCAAAGCCTTTGGGCTGAAGGTGAACATGGTGGTGGTGGACGATGATATCGCCCTGCCAGACCTTCCGCAGGCGCGCGGCGTTGCGGGCACCTTGTTCGTGCACAAAATCGCCGGCGGCTTGGCCCAAAAAGGCGCCGACCTTGAGACCATAACCAAAGCTGCCGAGCGCGTTATTGCGGGCACCCATAGCATCGGCATGTCGCTAGATACCTGCAGCGTTCCCGGCTCACCCAAGGAGATGCGTATACCGGTCGGCATGGCCGAACTCGGCCTTGGTATTCATGGTGAGGCGGGCGTTGAACAGGTGGCCTATTCCGATGCGCGTCAGGCCATGGCGCAGGTTGCCGAGAAGCTGGCCGTCAACATGACCGACGGGAAGTATGTGGCGCTGCTGAACAATCTTGGCGGGACATCTGTCTTGGAAATGTCAGTGCTGGCGGCAGAGCTTGCCAGTTCCTCCATTGGGCCAAAAATCACCCGCATGATCGGCCCAGCATCATTGATGACCTCACTGGACATGCGTGGATTTTCAGTCTCGGTATTTGAATGCGATGCAGTTGAGGCAGAGCTTCTGGAAAGGCCGACGCCATTGGCCGCCTGGCCCGGATGTGTGCAATTGGAAGCCGAAAAAGTGCTGCCACTGCCAGACGGCTTGGCTCCCGTCCAGGTTCTGCCATCCGCGCACGAGGGCACCCGTGCCTTCCTCACCCATTGTTGTCACGTATTGGCCCAAGCCGAAGCCGATCTGAATGCATTGGATGCTAAATCCGGGGATGGTGACACAGGTTCCACGTTGGCCGGCGCCTCCCGCGCCTTATTGAATGCGATGGACACGCTGCCACTTGCCGACCACACCCAGCTTTACCGCGCCATTGGCCAGGAGCTTAGCCAAGCCATGGGCGGCTCGTCGGGCGTCCTGCTTGCCATCTTCTTCACAGCCGCCGGTGACGCGTCATCATCAGGCCTGCCGATGCGAGAGGCTCTACTGGCCGGACTTGGACGTATGCAGGAAGTTGGGGGCGCTAGCCGTGGTGATCGGACGATGATCGATGCGTTAGGCCCTGCTCTAGAGGCGCTCGATGGTGGGCTTGGCGTCGCAGCAAAGGCCGCGCGCGATGGGGCAAACCACACAGCAACGCTAACCAAAGCCAATGCTGGACGTGCGTCCTATATCAATGCCGAGCAGTTGAAGGGTCATGTTGATCCAGGAGCAGAGGCGGTCGCGCGCCTATTTGAGAGTTTGGAGCAACCGGCAATTGGTTCCTGATGGGCTGTGCCCGATGGACAGTGCTACCGGCGGTCGGCAGCTTTTTTCTCTACCGGCATGAAACGTGACAGTGGTTTGCTTGTGTGGTTATGCCCCAATTGAACGAACGACTTAGGAGGATGCAAAGCCAGCCTTCGACCCAAAATGGATCAACGTAAGCTTAGGGCCGGAAGCGGATGAGCGGCCAATGCACGCTTTTCCGCGGCAAGCTGACTTGACGAGGGTAATCGTCGAGGGTCCGTCACCGGCAGAACGCGGACTTGATCTTCCCCTTGCGCGTGCGGCAGGCGATGAGCCAGCAGGAGGCCATCGCGGGTCGTATCAGTTGCCTGGCGCAGGTCGTAACGGCGCTGGCGCTAAAGACCGGTGTGATGAAACAGACTGCTACCCGCCAGGTCGCAAAGGTATCTGTCCAAATACAAACTGCGGTCAAGAATTTGATATTGAAGCCAGGTGCTTGGAAAAAATAAAAATATTTCAATGAACTATATTGAAAAAATGGCGGACAGAGAGTCCGCTAAACCCCTGTCTTTCATTGGTTTTACTAGTGCGACATTGCATTGATATAATTGGGTAAAGCGTCCCCACTCGTTTTTTCTGTCTTTCCAAGGCCGTGGGCTTCCCCTATTTATAGCGGGGATGGAAGCGGGGAAAGATTTTTGGAAAATGGCAAGACCGACCAATCGGCTTACTGATGCCAGCGCCCGTGCGGCAAGCAAAAAAGGCCGCCATGCTGATGGGCGCGGCCTTTACCTGAACGTTTCAAAGACCGGCTCCAAATCCTGGGTCTATGTCTGGCGTGATAACGGACGTCACCGTGAAATGGGCCTTGGCCCATACCCAACTGTCTCATTGGCCATGGCCCGGCGCAAAGCTGATGAAGCCCGGCTTGCCCGGCTGGATGGACGCGACCCCATAGCCGAAAAGCGACGCGCCAAGGGTGTTACCTTCGCGGATGGGGTAAAAGCGTTTCTTGATTCAAAATCAGTTGCCTGGTCCAACGCTAAACATCGCGCGCAATGGACGATGACGCTAGGTGAGGCTTATTGCGCCCCGCTGTTGAATATGCCGGTTGCAGATATTGCCACTGATGATGTGCTGCGCGTTCTCAAGCCCGTCTGGCAGACCAAACCAGAAACAGCGTCTCGTCTGCGCGGGCGTATTGAGCGGGTGCTGGACTTTGCCACCGTGCAAGGTTGGCGCGAAGGTGAAAACCCAGCGCGTTGGCGGGGCCATCTCAACGCTATCCTTCCATCAGCCAAAAAGCTTTCGCGTGGCCACCATGCCGCAATGCCCTATCGCGACGTGCCAGCCTTTGTTGACCGGTTGCGCGCGCTGGATGCCATATCTGCGCGCGCACTGGAGTTTGGCATCCTGACCGCTGCACGTTCCGGCGAGTTGTTGGGCGCAAAGTGGTCTGAGGTCGATTTAGAAGCCCGTTCATGGACCGTTCCGGCTGAACGCATGAAGGCGAGGCGCGAGCATGTCGTACCCCTCTCAGGGGCTGCTATAGCTATTTTAGAGCGATTTAGAGACGGGCAGACCAGCGAGCATGTCTTTCCCGGCCATAAGGGCGATAGCGGCCTCTCCAATGGCGCCTTCCCGGCACTGTTCAAACGCATGAGGGTTGAGGGCGTTACGGCCCATGGCTTTCGATCTGCATTCCGCGATTGGGCTGGTGATGAAACCAGCTTTCCCCGTGAAGTGTGTGAGGCAGCATTAGCACACCGTGTGGGTGATGCGGCTGAACAAGCATATCGTCGTGGCAGTGCGCTGGAAAAGCGCCGCGCGTTGATGGAAGCTTGGGCAAGCCACTGTAGCGGCGAAGGCAAGGTGGTGAGGTTGGCCCATGGCGGATGAGCCTCGCCAGATCGATACAGAAATCGACGTTGAGGCCATGCTTGAGAGCCTTAAAGCTGCCTTGCCAGATTTCGTCGGGGTGGCACCTAATCGTGCGCTGCCGAACCGTCTGAGCTCTTTTGCCGTTCCAGAAATGCCGGAAATTCAATTGCCGGAAAACCCGATGTTGGAATGGGGTCTGTTGATGCTGGAAATTCAGCGTATCCGCTTTGCCTTCGGCATGCAGACGAACTGGGCTGGTCAGCACTTGGGGAGTTTTGACCGCAATACTAAGCCCTACCAGCATGCCATGCAGCAGCTCGCGCGTGGAGAGCGCGCTTATATTGATTTAGCCGTATTCGCTTATCGGGAGCGCATTAGCTTGGCCAATCCCAACTGGCGGACCCACGCTTTAGAGCAACTTGCTGTGCGCGGTCGCACGCTCGCTTCATTGCGCGAACTGGGGCAACCGCTGGGTTCGTTGAGTGGCGACACGGGTTACTTTACCGCCAAGGCACGCGGCTTCCCCGCTGGTCGCCCGAGCGCGGACGAGTCGGTTTTGGAAAGAGTCGATGAGTTCTTTGCCGAGCGATGGCTGGAGTATCACCAGAGCAAACGGGACAAGCCCCCAAAGAAGGGCGAGGCGCATGCGGAATTCGCGCGACGCGAACTAGGCGAGGACGCCGATGACGATGACTTGATGAAAAAGGAAGATGCTCTCGCTCGTCAGTTTCAAAGGGCTCAAAAGGCCATCAGCGACCCGGCTAGACCGCGATTCCATAAAGACGACTACACCGCTGAACGGCTTTCCCTGCGATTCGGTGCTGCGGCTGTATTTGGGGTTCACCCCAAAAAATCCGACAAGGCCTAAGAGTTTTGTCGTTTCAAGTGCGGTCGGTGATGCATGATGCCCCGGTTGAGAGCAGTCATTTTGAAGGGCTAGCGCAAAAAATACGACAGATATTACCTTGAGAGCCAGTTTCATTGTCGGGTTTTCAGAAATATGCTGGTGAGCGTCAACAACAGCACACGGTACGCCATGAACACCCAAACACCCAACTCAATGACCATCGCGCAGTTCTGCGCGTGGGCCGGGATTGCCCGGTCGACGGTCTACAAAGAAATTGCCAGCGGAAAGCTCAAAGCGCGCAAGATAGGCTCAAAATCTATCATTGCACGTGCAGATGCCGACGCATGGTTCCAAGCTTTGCCAACGCTCGAAAGCCGAGCCTCTTAGGCAAAGAAAAACCCCGCGCAGCATACGGCCTAGGAACCAGCTGCGCAGGGCGTCTTTTAACTCAAACCGATGAGGTTTCAGCATGACGTTCATGCAACGACGGCGCACGTCCGTCAAATCAAATCCAGGGCAGTTTAATTTCTTCCATTTGCTCGACGGACCGCTAACAACAGTCCCAGGCGGTGGTGAGTTCGGCTTGAACACGTTGCTAATCAATCGCTTGCAGCACCGCACCGGTTGGCCCGTTGCAGTCTGTATCGCCTACATCGAGGCGAACGGAGGGCCGAACTATGTCTAAGAAACTCTCCATCACCTTCCGCGTTCTGCCCGATGGCCCTTCGCAGACGGCCAAGGGCCGCGATGCCTGGGCGCTCTTACAGCTCATGGACAAGCCCAAAGGTGTCACGCCCATCGACACACCTGGCCCGCGTTGGTCGGGCTATGTGTTCAATCTGCGTGGCATGGGTGTGGCCATTGAAACCATCCATGAGCGCCACAAGGGAACCTTTCCTGGCACTCATGCACGCTATGCCCTGCGCAGTGAAGTTCAGGTTTTGTCAGGTCCGGACCTTCAGGGTGCAGCCACCTGATGGCCCGGCGTCACAACAATAAAGGCCGCAGTCGGTGGGAGGGGCGCTATGTCGCCCTTCCCGTTTCTATGTTGCGCACACCCGCATGGGAGAGCCTGGCACCAGTTGAGCGTGCAGCCTATCTTGAGGCTGCAACCACCTACGATGGGCAAAACAACGGCTTCCTGGCCGTTCCTGCACGTCGTGTGGCGCAGAGACTTGGGATTAGCAAATCAACTGCCGCACGGGCTTTGCGCGTTTTGGTCGATAAAGGTTTTCTGGAGGTCACACGCGAGAGCGCGTTCAACATGAAAGAACGCAAGGCGACGGAGTATCGTTTGACCCTGCTTAAGTGCAACCGCACGGGCGACTTACCATCGCGTGCATTTCAGCGTTGGCGACGCAATGAGTGCCAAAACCCGATGCCACCTTAGGCAGCCTAGCTGTCTGAATTGGCGTTGTTGCCGTGACTTTCAAAAGCAGCCAAGCGAGCGAGCAACTCCGATTGGTTCTGGGCCATTCGCTCTGCGATTAATCGGGTTAGCACGAGCCCAAACTCTGGATTGCTTTTGTAAAGCTCCAGGACGGTCTCACGTCCTATCCAGCAGAGCTGAGAGGCCTCTTGTGCTTTCGCTGTTGCTGTGCGTGCCTTTTGCCCGGTGAACAAACCGATTTCGCCAAACAATGTGCCGGGGCCGAGCGAGCGCCCCACCTCTTCGATCTGCACACTTCCAATCTCAACATAATAGAGCCGGTTTGCTGGCTCACCACGGTTGAAAATGGTTTCGCCTGCATCGACCTGCTGCCTCGTCATAAAGGGCAGCAACACATCTATGCTTGGAGATGCGTCCAGCGCACTTTCTATGCGACGGCGTAGTTGGAGCTGTTCCCATGTTCGCCAAAGATTGAGTGGCAAAAGAAAGCCATGGAGAGTGAGGATTGGGGTTAAATCTGCCAGATACCCATAAAGCAAAAACGCAACATTGGAGCCGATGGCCACAATCCGAAGTGGCACCAGCGTCTTCATGTAAAATGTCAGGAAGACCAGTGCTGCAGCGATGTAGCCTGCGACGTCAATAACGGCCATTTGTAAGAAGGCTTCCCACTAGAGTTGCAGATGCATCTACGTCCATAACAGGCGGTGCCTAAAGGTCCACAGATCCGTTCTTTGCGGAGGATGCTGGACCCTAAGAAAACCCTATAAGCGGGCTTGAAAAATAAAACACGGTGCCATCTCAGGCCGCTTAAGTCCCTGTGGTGGCACTGTGCCGTTTATTCACCGTTATAAAACGGGCGGAAAGTCCCACCGGTGGCACTGTAAAGGGCTTTTGCGGATGTTCGCGGTCCCGCCCATGGGACACATATAGTTTACCAGGGAGGGACGACCGGTTTTACTCAATGGGCCATCAGGATAGCGGGCGACTTCAAGAAAATCATGGCGGCGACGACTGATTTGTTGATGTCCAGCAACGCTATGTGCGGGTTGCCATTCGAACTTGGAGGGTGTGACGGATAATGTTCGTACCAGGGAAAACATACTCGCGACTGCATGACATCCACGGCCGGTTTGACGGACAACGCCAGGGAGGTGTTTCCACACCGGCCGATGCACCGTTTGTGTTTCTGTTTACGGGGATTGCCGGTGAAGCCCATGGATATGCGGATGGTTGGGCGGACGATGGCACGTTCTTGTACACAGGCGAAGGCCAGCGTGGCGACATGCGCTTTGAAAAGGGCAACCGCGCAATCCGTGACCACATCCAGAATGGAAAGTCTCTGCTGCTGTTCGAAGCGCTGGGAAAACGCAAGCCGGTTCGTTTTGTTGGCACGTTCAATTGTCAAAGCTGGGGCACCATCCGGACCAATGACACTGACGGCAATCCGCGTGATGCCATTCAGTTTCACCTTGTGCCGGACGAGAGCAGCTCGCAGCTGGCGGTCATCGCAGAGCCAGACGTCTCTGTTTCCGACACACCCGTTAAATCATTAGACGAGTTGCGAGTTGCTGCGCAGACAGCCGCCCGACCCGTCGCCAGGACCAATGCCCGCGAGGCCCGAAGGCTTTTTAGGGAACGTAGCAAGGCCGTGCGCGATTACGTCTTGGCACGTGCGAATGGTGTCTGTGAGCTGACTGGGAAGCCTGCACCGTTCATTGGAAAGAACGGTTGCCCTTATCTCGAAGTTCATCATGTTCGTCGCGTTGCGGACGACGGCCCCGACGACCCCAGATGGGTTGCTGCAATATGCCCTACTGTTCACCGGGAAATCCATTTTGGCCAAAACGGCGACGCGCTCAATCATAAATTGGAAAAAAAACTTCGTGAAATTGAACCCTTGCAGTCCACCTGACCTTTGAGGTGCATGATATGAAGAAGGCCCCAACCCTCGTAGTTACAGCCATTATTGCCCTAATGTTTACTTCCTTGCCGATGAGCGTAGCCGCGCAGCAAACTTGCTTTACATGGAAAAGCAGCCCCGGCGATGTGTTATTGACCTTCCAGAATGAAAGTTGGCTAGATTTTGAATTGACCCTTGGTGACGGTAGCGTGCGGATTTGCAACACACGCCAAAGTGGAAATTCGTCTTATGTGAAGTACGCTACTTGCGAGGATGCCCCGGTAGAAACAAGAACGCCGATGTTTTTTGTTCCGTTCGAGCCCGGTGAGCCGCTGGGCGATGCAGCGCTAGTTTTGGGGACAGTGCCTTACTACGCGGACTGCGAATAAACATTTAGCGCCAACACTCACCGTTTCGATAATCGGGGAAAGGGCGCCTCGCTGATTATTGACAGAGCTATCGCGCGCGAAAGGATGCCTGATGATTAAACGTATGCTCCGTGCTGTGACCTATGAAGCGCCCCACCAACCACTTTATGGGCACTGAATGACCCCATTCGCCAATTACTTTCACGGACTAAAAAAGGCGAGCGGCCATGAAAAGAACCCTTTATGCAATAGCGTTCACGGCCCTTGCGGCGATGCCTGCAAGCGCTTCAACGTCATTTCCGATTGTGTGCGATTTTGGCTTAAGCCAGGACGAAGGCGGCTTAGTTATGATGCAGCTATTCGTGGATCAACCTGTAGGGTCGGCTTGGTTTCAGGAATACCCCGATCAAGTGGAACCTGTCGTATGGTCTGAGTTTAACGGAACCACCGCCATCATTGATCAAGACGATGGGCGCTTATTTATGCTTTTCACAGGCACTGAAGGTTACATGCCATATGACCACGAACCCGGCGCATATGACTGGATACCCGGCACCTGCCGCGTAGGGACAGAGTGACTGCTCGTCTTGGCCATGTGCTGTTCTGGACCTGCTTGTGTGCGGGCCTGGCGATGAGTTTGCCGCAGGTGGCTGCTGAGATATTTTTTGGCAATTTTGGCGCCGCCGCTGTGAGATTCATTGCATACGTCGGCGTGGGTTTTATTGTGGGCTATGCACTGCGCTTCGCCCTAACCGGCATCAAAGACCCTTTCCACTACACCCGAAAGCTTGTCAGTCGCTTTAGCCGTGAGTGACCCTCCCCGCCGATTATTTATACCGACTATAAAAAGGCGACCGTCATGAAGCAGACCCTCTTTGGCATAGCGTTCACGGCCCTTGCGGCGATGCATGCAAAAGCTGAAACGGCGTTCTGGTTCTCGTGCGATTTCGTCGGCGAAGCAGGCGAACACACGGTAAGCTTTGGGCTTTTCCCTAGCTCTGGAAACGGTGTGATTGCCTTTGACCCAAGCGCCGAAATGAGACTTTCATCAGCACTAGATTTTGCTGTTGAAGTTGAACAGCGCCCTGTTCAATGGATTGGAACAGGCTACACATTGCATGTGTTCTTTGACGATGTGGCCCCGACTGACTGGGCGCTTTCATACAATTCACAAACGCAAGAAGCGCTGACCTATGCAGAGGCCCATGTCACCAAATCTACCACCTGCCGTGGTGGAGCTGAAGTTACATCAGAGAACAACGAGCTGGTTATCAATAGGGGGTTTGCGAATTCAGGCCGCGCGCAAAATGACATGTTCAGGCGCTACGGTGGTGGAGTGCCTCCGAACCCGACTGCACGACCGGGTTGGGTTGATGCCGATAATGACCGATCAACCCCATCTGGAGCAGCGCAAGCATCATTCTTGTGTGAAGGGGAAGGCGATGTTTACCGGCGATTGGAACCACTAGAAGGCGGAAATGGATCCGTTACAGACTTCTTTGGCACAGAAAGCTCAATCTATTGGTACGAACGGGGCGGCCAAACCATCGTCGTCGATGAGGTCATGACCTCCAGCCTAATCGTCACATTCGACCGCGAAACTGGCGAAGCAATGGTGCCTTATGAAGCCGGTTCTTTGATGGACGTAATCTGTCGTCCGGTGGCCGGGTGAGAGCCCCGATAGTTTTTGCTGCACTTGCCCTGGCAGCTTGTGGCGAAGGAGAGGGCCGCGAACACGTCAACCTCTATCGCACGTCGGTCATCTTGCCGGACCCAATCTATGTGGCCACCTTCGATGCAGACGAAGGCGGGTCATGGAACCAAGAAAACTGCGCGAAGGTTGCTGAGATGCTCAACTCCGAACCAGGCCTGCGTGTGACTTACTCTGCAGCTTTCAATGATGCACAAAGCTCCCTGCCTTGTAGACGCAAGATGGCTGAGAGGCCGATGTTGACAGGATGCAATGTTTCTTTTTTGTTCTTTTCATGGGAAGACGCAGCCAATGCATTGGCAAACTCAGTGAGAGCGAACGTGCGGAACTGGTCGAGCAGTTGGCCCATTTGCGCAGAACGCTAAACACCCATTGCGCACAGCTGAAAATCTCAGGCCTGGATTACCAGGCAATTGAACGTCTTTGCCGTGCCGTGAACGCAGCCGCAGACGAGCTTTCCGGCAAAATTGGCGCGCTTTGGCAGGATGGGCACTCAACACCCGGTGAATAAGGAACCCTCCAACCGGTGAGCATGGGCTAGTCGCTAAGGACAAGGAAACGGAGATGACAGGCGATGAGCTAAAGAACGAGCGATTGGCACAAGGCCTTTCACGGCTTGCTCTTGCCGCTTTGTGCAATCTTCTCCCAGACACCGTACGCTATTGGGAAAGGGTGCCGTCGCTGGACGCGAATGGACATGCGGTGAAGCTGATGGTCCACGCATTGGGTCTCGGCCCCTTATCCGACCCGGTCTTGGGGAATAATTGTACAGCTACGCGCGCGCGATATGGGGTCTTACTGGATGGCATGGCCCAGGTGCCGCCTTTAATCCCTCGCAGCCTCTTACAATGTGGCGCAAAAACCCGCCGTGGCACTCCCTGCCGGTGCCGACCTGTCCCTGGGAAGCGGCGGTGCAAATTCCATGGCGGTATGAGCACCGGCCCAAAGACCGAGGCAGGCAAGCAGCGCATTTCAATTGCTCAAAAGCATCGGTGGCAGGACTACCGTAGCCTGGCAACTCCCAATTAAAGCGGGGAAGTAAGCGGGGGCGTCCAGCAAGACGCCCTGTTAAGACGCTGATATATATAAATAAAATAGAAAAATATGGCGGACAGAGAGGGATTCGAACCCTCGAGACGGTTACCCGCCTACACACTTTCCAGGCGTGCGCCTTCGACCACTCGGCCACCTGTCCGTTCTATAGCATGCATTGCAGTGCTGCAGAGAGCGCGTGATTAGCGCGGCTATGTGCTGCATGCAAGACCTGCTTAGCAAAGCACTTTAAGCGCGCAGCATACCGCCAGCAGCCTTTTCGACGGCGCCAACAATCTTTGCCGATACTGCCTCAATATCCTCGTCTGTCAGCGTTTTGTCTTTGGGCTGGAGGGTCACCTCGATGGCGAGCGACTTCTTGCCCTCATCCATGCGCTCTCCAGCATAAACATCAAACAGTGAAACATCGGAAATGAGCGTCTTGTCAGCACCTTTGGCGGCGCGCAGCACCTTTTCCGACGCAGTGTCAATGTCGACCACAAATGCAAAATCGCGACGCACCGGCATCAGATCATGCAGCGTCAAGGCTGGCTTGGTGCGCGTTGCTTTTTTGCGTGGTGCAGGCAGTGCATCCAGCGTCAACTCAAACGCGACAACTGGCCCCTCCACATCCAGCGCTTTCAAAAGGCGTGGGTGCAGCGCACCAAAGTAGCCGAACACATCACGGCCACGGCGCAAGGTGCCTGACTGGCCGGGGTGGTACCAATTCGGGGCTCCGGCATCCACTTGCACAGTGCCCGCATCCAGCCCCAGATCATCGAGCAGAGACAGCGCATCGGCCTTGGCGTTGAAGGCTGAAACGGCAGGAAAATCGGCAGCCCAGTGGCGGCCTTGGCCGGACATGGCAGCGGTTCCACGGCGCACGCCGCAGGCGGCAATCGTCTGGTCGTCAGGCGCGTCTCCGGCAAACACCTGGCCCACTTCAAACAGCGCCACATCGCGCGCACCACGATCCACATTGGCTTGCACGTTGCGCAGCAAGCCCGGCAGGAGACTCGGTCGCATCGTGCTCATGTCGGTCGAAATGGGGTTGGCCAGTTGCAGCGCAGGTGCACCGCCACCAAAAGCTTCCGCATCGCCCTGGCGCACAAAGGACCATGTGACAGCTTCCATCAAGCCCCGGGCAGCGAGCAGGCGCTTGGCGCGGCGGGTCTTTTTCTGAATATCTGTCAGCACGGGGCGCAGCACGGTTTCGCGGCCAATGGAGGGCGTCACCGGCACACGGTCGACGCCTTCAATGCGCATCACCTCTTCCACAAGATCGGCTTTGCCTTCCACGTCCGGGCGCCAGCTCGGCACGGCCACTTTAAGTTCCTCGCCCGAGCCTGCGGCCCAGAAGCCGAGCAGCTTGAAAATGGCTTTCACTTCATGGCTGGGCACATCAAGACCAGAAAGGCGCTCCACCTCGGCGATGGGAAAGTCGATGATTTTATCGACCTCGGGGATTTTCCCCGCAACGGTCTTCTGCGTTGGCGTGCCGCCGCAAAGATCCATCACCAGTTGCGTGGCAAGGTCTAGCCCTTGTTCGTTGAAGGCAGGGTCGATGCCACGTTCAAAGCGGTAGCGCGCATCGGTGACGATGCCCAGCTTTCGGCCAGTCGCGGCGATGTTGTCGGGCACCCAAAGCGCGGATTCAATCAGCACATCGGTGGTGGTCTCATCGCAGCCGGACTCTTCGCCGCCCATGATACCTGACAACGACTCAACGCCTTTTTCGTCAGCGATCACACACATGCTGGAGTCGAGCGTGTACTCCTTACCGTCGAGCGCCAGAAAGCTCTCACCTTCGGCTGCTTCGCGTACCACCAAATTGCCGATGACCTTTGCCGCGTCAAAAACGTGCAGTGGGCGGCCGCGATCAAAGGTAACATAGTTGGTGATGTCCACCAGCGCGTTGATCGGGCGCAGGCCGATGGCCTTCAGGCGCTTCTGCATCCACAGCGGGGAGGGGCCGTTCTTCACGCCCTTCACCAGCCGCAACGCGAAAGTGGGGCACAGGCTCTCACCCTTGAAATCGAGCGTCACAGATACCGGGCATGCGCCTTCGCCAGCAAGTGCAGGCACTGTGCCGTCCTTCAGCTTGCCAACGCCGGCAGCGGCCAGATCGCGCGCGATGCCGTAGACGCCGGTGCAGTCAGGTCGGTTGGGTGTAAGGCCGATTTCGATCATCGGATCATCAAGCTGGGCGAACGTTGCGTAACTGGTGCCAGCAGCAGCATCGGTTGTCAGATCAATAATGCCGTCATGCTCGTCGGAAAGCTCAAGCTCGCGCTCGGACAGCATCATGCCGCGAGACTCTACGCCGCGAATTTTGCCAACTGCAAGCGTGGTGTCGATGCCGGGCACATAGGCTCCAGGAGGGGCGAAGACGCCCGTCAGACCTTCGCGTGCGTTGGGCGCACCGCATACCACCTGCACCAGATCGCCCGCGCCAGTATCCACTTCCAACACGCGCAAACGGTCGGCGTCGGGGTGCTGTTTGGCGCTTACCACCTTGGCAATGACAAACGGGGCATAGACCGCGCGGTCATCCACCTCTTCAACCTCAAGGCCGATGCGGGTGAGGGTGTCGACGATGGTGTCGAGGTCAGCGTCAGTCTCAAGGTGATCCTTGAGCCAGGAGAGGGTGAACTTCATGGCGTTCAGGTCTTTGTCTGGGGTAAATCGGTTGCGGTGCGAAATCGCATGGATCGCGTGATCTTGCAATGCTTGACGGCTGCGGTACACCAGCGCCCATGTTGAAACTTGTCTTTATGGGAACGCCGGAATTCGCCGTTCCAACGCTGCTGGAACTGGTTGGTCACGGCCACGAGATCATCGCCTGCTACACGCGTGCGCCTGCGCCTGCTGGCCGGGGCATGGAGTTGCGCAAATCGCCGGTGCATCTGCAGGCCGATGGATTGGGTATTCCTGTGCTGCATCCAGCCAGCTTGAAAAGCGACGAAGAAAAGGCGCGTTTTGCTGATTTAGGCGCGGATGCTGCCGTGGTGGTGGCCTATGGCATGATTTTACCCAAGGCAGTTTTGGAGGCGCCTGAATCAGGTTGCTACAATCTGCACGCCTCGCTCTTACCCCGCTGGCGCGGTGCTGCGCCGATTAACCGGGCGATCATGGAAGGCGACGCAGAAACCGGCGTGATGGTGATGAAAATGGCCAAGGGTCTGGACACTGGCCCAGTGGCAATGGCCGAACGGCTGACCGTCACCGACACCATGACAGCGCAAGATGTGCACGACCGGCTGTCGCGGCTGGGTGCAGACCTGATGGGCCGGGCCATGGCGGCGCTGTCACGCGGATCGCTAAACCTTACCGAGCAAGATGAGGCGGGCGCGACCTATGCCGCCAAGATCGATAAGCTTGAGGCGCGCATTGACTGGACACAGCCTGCCTTCAACGTGCTGCGGCATATTCATGGGCTGTCGCCGTTTCCGGGGGCGTGGTGTGAAGCCGTGGTTAAGAGTAAAACAGAGCGCCTGAAAGTGCTGCGCGTGGAACCGGCCGATGGTTCTGGTGCGCCCGGCACGCTGCTGGAAGGCCATCGTGTTGCCTGTGGCAAGGGTGCGGTGAAACTGGTGGAGGTTCAGCGCGCGGGTAAGAAACCGATGGACGTCTCGACGTTTTTGAATGGGGCCGGCTTAAGCGTTGGAGACGCACTGATCTGATGCCGCGCTACAGACTTAGCATTGAATACAATGGCGCGCCCTATGCGGGGTTTCCCGCGCGGTTGAGCCGAAGGCCCAGAGCCAAAGAGGGTGTTTGAATGCCCCGCTACAGACTTACCATTGAGTACAATGGTAGCCCCTATGCGGGGTTTCAAAAACAGGACGGTCCGCCGACCGTGCAAGGCGTGCTGGAAGATGCGGTGCATGCTTTCACGGGGCAAACCATCACGCTAAAGGCTGCCGGGCGCACCGATACCGGTGTGCACGCCACGGGCCAAGTGGTGCATTTTGACCTGGAAAAAAACTGGCCGACGGACACCGTGCGCGATGCGATGAACGCGCATATGCGGGCAGAGCAGGTGGCCGTGCTTCACGTGGTAGAAGTCGATGAGAGTTTCGATGCGCGCTTTTCCGCCACCAAGCGGCACTATCGCTACACGATCCTCAACCGTCGCCCGCAACCCGTGCTGGCGCGCGGGCAAGTGTGGGGCGTTGGCGTGCCGCTTGACGCGGGCCTGATGCAGGCCGCCGCTGATCGGCTGGTGGGCCATCATGATTTTACAACGTTTCGTTCCGTGCAGTGCCAGGCGAATTCACCCATGCGCACGCTGGATACTCTCACCATGATGCGCGATGGTGAGCACATCCTCATCAATGCCTCCGCCCGCTCTTTCCTGCACAATCAAGTGCGCTCGCTGGTCGGCGCGCTGAAGCAGGCAGGTGAGGGCAAGATCACCGCTGATGATGTGCAGGCCATGCTCGAAGCGTGCGACCGCAAAGCCTGCGCGCCCGTCGCCCCACCCGATGGGCTGGTGTTCACAAAAGTTGACTATGAGCGTGCCAAAGCTGCGCCATGAGCGAGTTGGACACCATTCTCAACACGGCGCTGCTTCTGGCGGACCAGGCCACACGCTCAGCAAAGGCGGCTTGGATGCAAGAGATAGCCGTTGCCTACAAGGGCGATGGATCGGCGCTGACTGACGCTGACCTTGCGATTGAACGGCAATGGCGCGGGGCTATCGCAGCGGCGCATCCATCCCACAGTATTCTTGGTGAGGAGTTTGGACATGAAGAAGGTTCCAGCGCTTTCACCTGGGTGTTGGACCCGATTGATGGCACGCGACAGTTCGCGACTGGCCTGTTGAATTTTGCCTCCCTGATTGCGGTTTGTCGCGATGGTGTGCCGATGATTGGCGTCATCGATGTGCCGCTCGCCGGTGGTCGCTTCATCGGAGCTCAGGGTCAGTCGACCACTTTCAACAATCAGCCCATTCAGACCAGTGGTCTCAAGAATATGATGCGCGCCAAAGTCAGCGTCTCAAACCCTGAAAGCTTCGCTGCCGATATTCAGCCGGCCTATCAACGCCTTGCGCAAGCTGGAACATTACGGGTCTATGACGGCGGCTCGCCAGCGTACGGTGCTCTGTCGCGCGGGCTGTTGGATGTTTGCATCAATGGCAGCGACTTGGATGCATTCGATATCTGTGCGTTGGTGCCGGTTGTGGCGGGCGCCGGCGGCGCGATAACGGACTGGCGGGGGCAAGGTCTTGGTCTCAATGCGTCTGGACCCATCGCCGCCAGCGCAAGCAAACCATTGCATGATGAGGTCTTGGTTCTGCTGAACGATGAAGCGCGCTAAGACTTCCCGAAAAACCGTTCCAGCACTGTCAGGTAAATTGCGGTGAGCGCGGTCAGGTGGGCGATCTCAACATGCTCGTCCACCTGGTGCATGGTCTGACCCACCAGGCCGAACTCCACCACCGGGCAGTAGTCCTTTATGAAGCGCGCATCGGACGTACCGCCTGAGGTGGAAAGCTCTGGGGTAATGCCTGTTGCGTCTTTCACCGCTTCCACCAAACTGTCCACGAATGTGCCCGGCGGGGTGTAGAATGCTTCGCTGGCATCGGCTTTGACGGCCAAAGTATAGCTGCAGCCCTGCCAGTCCACGCCATCCAGCCGTTTACGCAGCTCTACTTCCAGCGTGGCTTTCGTCCAATTGGAATTAAACCGCACGTTGAAGCCCGCTGACACGCGCTGCGGGATGATGTTGGTGGCACTGTTGCCAGTGTCGATGGTGGTTGGCTCAAGGTTTGAGGGCTGGAAGAGATTGGTGCCCTCATCCAGCGGCTCCTTGAGGGCGGCGAGCGCTGCCACCAGCGGGTTCAACGGATTGGCGGCAAGGTGTGGATAGGCCACATGGCCCTGCACGCCCTCTACGCTGAGCGTGGCATTGAGCGAGCCACGACGACCCACCTTGATCATCTCGCCCATAACATCAGGGTTGGTCGGCTCGCCCAAAAGGCAGGCGTTAATGTGCTCGCCCTTGGCATCGATATGGCGCATCAAGGGCTCGGTACCATTTATGGCAGGGCCTTCCTCATCGCCTGTAAGGATAAACGAAAGCCGCCCGCCAAAGTCGGTACTGTGCTTTTCTAGAAATTGCGCGCTGGCCGCGATCATGGCGGCGACGCCGCCCTTCATGTCCACCGCGCCGCGGCCATAGAGCTTGCCGTCTTCAATGTCGGCGCTGAACGGCCCATGGCTCCAGTTTTCTGATGCGCCCTCGGGCACCACATCAATGTGTCCGGCAAACGCGAAATGCTTTTCGCCCGTGCCTAAGGCGGAGAAGAGGTTTGGTATGTCTGGCGTATCGGGCGCGGAAAACACCGGCTGGTCGTTTTCAAAACCCAAACCACCAAGTATGGCGGCCACGCCGTCTATGGCATCACCGCTTTTTGGCGTTACACTGGGGTAACGGATCAGCGCCTGCAGAACGGCAACAGGATCGCGGGCATCAAGTGTGCTCATCACACCACCATTCACGACTGGTCGATCTGGTCTTCACTTGGAGGGGCCTGTGTGGGGCGCACATCAGCTTGCCAACCATACTTGTTGGGGCGTTGATCGCCTTTGCGCACGCCCAGCCACAGCGACAAGATCACCGCAATGGGAAAAAACAACAGGCCAATGGCAAACAGGCCCGACATGCGCAAATCGTGCAGCCGTTTGATCGACACCATGACCGAGCAAATGGTTGCCACCGCATAGACAAAGCCCTGAACCGGGCCGAAAGCCATGGTGACATCGCCCGTATCCAGATCAAAAACAAACGGCGAGGTGATGCCCACCACTGCGCTCAGGAACAGGATGGAAAGCCAATAGACCTGCCTTCCCACGCGCCCCTCTGGCCTGAAAAACAGCCAGATATAGGTCTGTCCATCCAGCGGTGGCGGGGTTGGTAGCCCGGCTGGCGAGGATGATGAGTTGGTGGGCAAAGGTGGCGGGTTGGCCAAGAGGGATGTCCTAAAGGTATCCGGTCGATGGGTTTGCAGCCCCTTAAATGCTTGCCAAACGCATCGCTTTCAAGGGGCTGGCTTATCTGTCTGTCTAATCGCGCAGCAGCTCGTTGATGCCTGTTTTCGAACGGGTCTGCTCATCGACCTGTTTTACAATAACTGCGCAATAGAGGTTCGGCGCTGGCTGGCCGTTGCCCATCAGCTTATCGCTGGCCATAGAACCGGCAACAACCACGCTGTAAGGCGGAACCTCTCCATAGGTAATCTCGCCGGTCATGCGGTTCACGATTTTTGTGGATTTGCCAATAAACACACCCATCCCCAGCACAGAGCCTTCGCGCACGATGCAGCCCTCCACGACCTCGGAACGCGCACCGATAAAGCAGTTATCTTCAATGATGGTTGGGCCCGCCTGCATGGGCTCAAGCACACCGCCAATGCCAACGCCGCCGGAAAGATGCACATTCTTGCCAATCTGCGCGCACGAGCCAACAGTTGCCCAGCCATCAACCATGGTGCCTTCGTCCACATAGGCGCCCAGGTTCACAAAACTTGGCATCAGCACCACGCCGGGCGCGATGAAGGCCGAGCGACGCGCGACCGCACCAGGTACCGCACGGAAACCAGCTTTCTCAAAGTCCAGCCCACGCCAGCCATCAAACTTGGAGGGCACCTTGTCCCACCAAACAGCATCGCCAGGCCCGCCACCAATAACATCCATTGGATTGAGGCGGAACGACAGGAGCACGGCTTTCTTCAGCCACTGGTGTACCGTCCATGTGCCATCATCACCACGTGAAGCAACGCGCGCCGTGCCCTTGTCCAGTAGATCGAGTGCTGCATCCACTGCGTCGCGCACCTCACCCACTGTGCTGGTATCGATTGTGTCGCGCGCCTCGAAGGCTGCTTCAATCGCCGCTTCAATATCGGCGTGATTCGTCATGGCGTGGTGCATGGGGTAGATCCTTCAGTGTGAAGTCTTAGGGTTTGATCGCGGCGAGCACATCTTCAAGGAAGTCCGCCAGATGATCGGTTACATAGCGCACATGGGTATCTTCGCGACCCTCAAATTCCCAGTCCTCGTGGAAAAGTTCCGCTGTGCCGTGCGGGGTAATGAGCGTGGTGATCATCCCCATGGCGTGCGGTACCGTAAGGTTGCGCGATAGGTCCTCAAACATAGCCGACTTTTTGGGGTCGATGCCGGTTTGTTCGATAAACTTGTCGTATGTGCCTTGGTTCGGTTTGGGCAGCAGGTCAGCGGCCACAAGATCAAAAATCTCACGAAACGGCGTTGAAACGCCCAACCGCTCCAGCACCGCCTGCGCATGCTTTACCGTGCCATTGGTGAACACATACATATGGCCAGGAAGAGCCGCCAACATACTGTCCAGCTTGGGATCAGGCTCCAAAACGGTGTGGTCCAGATCGTGGACATATTCCAAAAAATCATCCGGCGTGATGCCATGCTCCACCATTAGGCCGCGCAGCGTGGTGCCGTAGGTTTTGTAGAAGTGCTTTTGCTGCACGCGCGCTGCATCGCGCTCCATACCCAGCAGGTTGGCAAGATAGCTGGTCATGCGTTGATCCATCTGATCGTGCAGATTGGAGTGGCGCGGATAGAGCGTGTTATCCAGATCAAAAATCCAGTGCTCCACCTGGCTGAAAGCTTTCAACCCCTCATGGTGCTCCTGGTGCCCATTGGGCTGGTGTTTGAGGTTCGGCGCGTGGGCCATTAGCCATCACCGCGCGTGATCAGCGTGCCTGCGCCATGGGCGGTGAACAGCTCCAGCAGAACGCAGTGCGGCACCTTGCCGTTGAGGATCACCACGCCTTCAACGCCCGCTTCAACCGCTGCGATGCAGGTTTCGACTTTCGGGATCATGCCGCCAGCGATGGTGCCATCGGCGATGAGTTCTCGCGCCTTGGCGATGGTCAGTTCTGGCATCAGCTTTTTGTCGGCATCCAGCACGCCGTCCACATCGGTCAGGAACAGCAAACGCTGGGCGCTCAGCGCACCGGCGATGGCGCCGGCGAATGTGTCGGCGTTCACATTATAGGTCTTGCCGTCCGCGCCGGAAGCAACTGGCGCTATCACGGGGATCAGCTCTTCATTGGTCACCATGTCGAGCACGGAGGGGTTCACTGCTTCCGGCTCGCCAACGAAACCAAGGTCGACCACTTTCTCGATGTTGCTGTCAGGGTCTTTGGTCGCACGGGTGAGCTTTGTCACCGTCACCATCTGCCCGTCCTTGCCGCACAACCCGATGGCCTTGCCGCCAGCCGAATTGATCGCCTGCACCACCTGTTTGTTGATGGAACCTGCCAGCACCATTTCCACCACATCAATGGTGGCCTCATCAGTGACACGCAATCCATCCTCAAAGCGGCTTTCAATGCCCAACTTGTCCAGCATAGCGGCGATCTGCGGCCCACCGCCATGCACCACAATCGGCTTGATGCCAGACTGCTTGAGCAGCGCAATATCGCGCGCAAATGCGTCGCTGAGTGCATCGTCACCCATGGCGTGGCCGCCATACTTCACCACAACCGTCTGGCCGGAATAGCGCTGCATAAAGGGCAGCACCTGGCTGATTAGGCGGGCCTGGCGCACAGGCTTGGGCTCCAGCGGAACATTAGGATCATCATCAAAGGGCATGGAAGAACCGTGATGGAGAAAGGTTCAGGTGGTGGACACTGACTGGGCCAAAAGGTCAAGCAGTTGATGGTTGGCGGCGCAGCGGGGCGGACACACTGGTTTGCGTGTTGTCACCTTTATTTCCATTATCGCCGTTTATTGAATTCCTTTCTCATGTCAGATAAAATCTGTCGATGCTTGGCAGTCACGCCGAGTAATGGAGAATTTATGTTCACGATTGCGGGCAACCGCTAATCCCGTTTTCTGGGATTGCCGAATGAAGCAAGGTTCGCACCTTAGCGCGTGAGCCAACCTATTATTGCGTCCACTGTTCTAGCAAAAAAATGGCTTGATTGTTGGGCGACGTCCAATGCTCTTTCCGTATCGGAACGAGCAAAGGCATCGTGAAAGAACTACACCAATGAAAATTCGACCAACAAAGCCCAACGATATGTTGGCGCTTCAGCTCGTTCTTATGGGCACTGATTTGTTTCCTCCAGAGATGCTGCCCGACATGTTGAGCAGCTTTCTCTCGGTAGAGCACAGCGAAGACCACTGGCTGACGTGCGAGCAAGACGGCAGAGCCATAGGCTTTTGCTACGCTGTTCCAGAGCAGCTAGCGGAAGGCACTTGGAACATGCTCGCCATTGCCGTTCTTCCCCAAAAACAGGGGAGCGGTGCCGCACAAGAAATCGTTCGCCAACTTGAGAGTGATTTGCGTTCCCAAGGGCAGCGGATACTGATTGCTGATACGTCTGGTACCGATAGCTTTGCCGCCACGCGAGAGTTCTACCGCAAGAGCGGTTACGTCGAGGAGGCGCGCATAAGAGACTTCTGGGCAAACGGCGACGATAAAGTCGTCTTCTGGAAAGCTCTCTAACTAATAATTGCGGCGCGGTTCCATAATCGCGCCGCGTGATGTATCGCCCGCATTACAGACGTTGAGCGCCGATCAACTCTCCGGCTCCGCCTCAAACTCCAGTGCGCCCAAATCTTGAAGCAGCCGCGCAATAAAACCGCGCAGCGTGTCCACGCCCTGCTTCTTCTCACTGCTTGTCACCGCGATAAACGGAAACGCAGCAGGACGCTTGGCGATGCCATATTGCACGCTTTGTTTGACCCGCTCGATCTGCCCGGGTTTCAGCTTGTCAGTCTTGGTGAGCACGATTTGATACCCGACGGCGGTCTCGTCCAGCATCTTCATGATTTCAAGATCGTTTTTCTTCAGCCCGTGGCGACTATCGATCAACACAAATACGCGGGCAAGCTCGGCGCGGCCCTGCAGATATTTGCGGATCAGTTTGTTCCAGGTCTCCACCGTGGCCACTGGCGCCTTGGCAAATCCGTAGCCGGGCATATCAACGATCCGGAAAGGCATCTGATCGGCGGAGAAGAGGTTCAGCTCCTGCGTGCGGCCCGGCGTGTTGGAGGTGCGCGCCAAACCCTTTTGGTTCACCAGCGCGTTGAGCAGCGAGGATTTGCCAACATTGGAGCGCCCGGCAAAGGCGATCTCTACGCGGCCATCTACTGGCAGGCCGGAGGGGGCAACCACCCCTTTTTCAAACAGCCAGTCACGAGCAAAAAGCTGGTGGCCAGCATCAAGCAGTGGTTGCGATAGGCCTAGAGCCTCTAGCTCTTGGGCAGAAAGAGCGTCCGGAGATGACCTGTCCACAAGCCCAGCCTTATTCAGCCGGTTGGTTGTCAGCTGGCTTCTTCTTGGCGAACATCGCCTTCAAATTGTCCATCAGCTCGATCTTCACCCCGTGCCGCTTCATAATCACCGCTTGTTGCAGCACCGACAGGAAGTTGTTCCACGTCCAGTAGATCACAAGGCCAGCGGGAAAAGTTGCCAGCATGAACGTGAAGACGATCGGCATCCAGGTGAAAATCATCGCCTGCGTGGGGTCGGTTGGCTGCGGGTTCAGTTTCATCTGCACGAACATCGTGATGCCCATGAGGATCGGCCAAATGCCAAGCCCGAGCAGCGGGCCAATGAGCGGCACCAGCGTGGGGTCGTATGGCAACAGGCCAAACAGGTTGAAAAGGGACGTTGGGTCGGCAGCGGAGAGATCCTGGATCCAGCCGAAGAACGGCGCGTGCCGCATCTCGATGGTGACAAACAGCACCTTGTAGAGTGCGAAGAACACTGGAATTTGGATCAGCACCGGCCAACAGCCAGCCACCGGGTTGATCTTCTCTTTCTTGTATAGCTCCATCATCTGCTTCTGGAGCTCAGGCTTGTCTTCCTTGTAACGGTCCTGGATTTCTTTCAGCTGCGGCTGCACCTTCTTCATCTTCGACATGGACGCGTAGGACTTGTTGGCCAGCGGCAGGAAGACCAGCTTGATCGCAACTGTGATCAGCAGGATGGCGACGCCAAAATTACCAAAAATGCCAAACAGCCATTTGATGGCGAAGAACATTGGCTTGGTGAGGAAGTAGAACCAGCCCCAGTCGATCAGCAGCTCAAAGCGCTCCACGCCGAGGTCAGCTTCATAGCCATCAACAATGGCAACCTCTTTTGCGCCCGCAAATAAGCGGTTTTCAATTGACGTGCTTGCGCCCGGAGCAATTTCGAAACCGCCGCCAAGATAGGCCGACACGAAGCTCTCGCCTGGTGGAATGGTGTCCACGCGGAATTCACCGCGGTAGGTATCCAGACCTGACGGAATGAGCGTCGCAGCCCAATATTTGTCGGTCACACCCAGCCAGCCACCAGACTGATCGCGGAACTGGACTGTGCCATCATCGCGCACATCATCATAATCCAGTTCGGCAAGGCCTTCATCTTCGCCAAACCAACCGATCATGCCTTCATGTAGAATGAACATACGGCTCGTGCGTGGTTCGCCGTGGCGGGCGATCAGGCCATAAGGGTAGAGCAGCACGCCCGCATCGGATGTGTTTTCCACCTCCTGGCGGATCGTGAACATATAATCTTCATCGACCGAGATAACCCGGCGGAAAATCAGCCCCTCGCCATTGTCGTAGGTCAGGGCCACAGGTGTTGTGGCGGTCAGGCGGTTGTTGCCCTCAACCTGCCAAAGTGTGTTGGTGCCGGGCAGTGTGGCTGCGCCACCGGCGCCCTGCGCCCAGCCGAATTCGGCATAGAAAGGGTCAGCAGTGCCTGATGGTGAAAACAGGATGACGGTATCAGAATCCTCATCCAGCGTTTCCTGATATTCCACCAAGTGGATGTCATCGATACGTGCGCCCTGCACAGCAATGGAGCCGGTGATGTGGGATGTCTCAATTTCGATACGCTCGGTGCCGGCAACAACGGCCTCGCGGTCCAGCGTTTGAGGCACCAGTGATCCGCCGGGGCCGACCTGTATGGCCGGTGCACCCTCATCAACCACCATTGGGGCGCCATCAACACTGGTTGCCATTTCAGCTTCCAGAGCGGCACGTTCGGCTTCCATCTGGGGGCCAACGTACAGGTACTGCCACCCGACCAGGATCAGCAGCGATAGCGCGATGGCGAGAATGTAATTGCGGTTTTCCATGACGTGCCTGCGATTTCCCGGCGTTTATGTTGCGCGCTTGTCTGCGTGAACTTTTTTTAGCCCGCCGTGCAGCGCGCCAACCAATGCATCAAAGGGTGCGCTGGCCGCCAGCGCTCGTGCGATCAGGACATAGTCATAACCGGACCTAAAACCTAGACCCTCACTTGTCGCAACTGCACTTTTAAGACGACGCTTGATGCGATTGCGCACCACGGCTGCGCCAACCTTGCGCGTCACCGTAATACCAATGCGCGCTGGGGCATCATCGTTGCGGGCGCGGGCCTGAAGCACAAAGGGCGCACAATGCGCCCGTTTGCCGCCTCTTGCGGCCAGATAATCGGCTCGTCTGGTCAGCCTGCATAGGTGGCGATCTGCCTGCCTGCGTGTGCCAGCAAAAGGGCTTTGTGCCATCACTTGCATGCGAACTGCTTCCGCGCTCGCGCTGGCTGCCTTTAGGCGCTCAGACGCTTACGGCCGCGCGCACGACGGGCAGCAAGAACCTTCCGGCCACCTTTGGTCGCGAGGCGTGAACGGAAGCCATGGCGACGTTTGCGCACAAGCTTGGAGGGTTGGTAGGTACGTTTCATCGGTCAAACTCTTCCAAAAAGAACATCTAAAGAGGCCCGGTCACCGGTGGAGCAGGGCTTTAAGCGCTCACGAAATTGCTGGGTTGCTGGCGCGCATCGAGATGGCAAGCATCTGTAGGCCGGAGCCAAAGGCGCCAGAACAGGCCGCTTCTATAGGCGGCGCTAGCCGCAAAAGTCAATTCATTCCCATGATATTGCTAGAAGACCCATGGGGGTTTTCGCTCTCACGGCGCATCACGCCCCGCTCACCGCGCTCTCACAGCTCAATCACGGCAAAAAACCCCAGCATAACGGGGCTTCACAAGGCCGTGTGATGGTGCGCGAGGTCAGTGAAATGCTCAATCGACCCTGCTATGTGCTTGTTCACCGCAAGCGGACGCTCGAACAAAGAAATGAACGGTCGCTTCTCTTTCCCCCTTGCCTTGGCTTCAGCCTGGGCCACGTCTTAAAGGTACAAACCCATGGCTCCGCCAACCGCTCAAGAGGCTCTGATGAACGATCCATTGTCACCAGAGTCAGTTGATTCCTCCACGTCTTCGTCCCCCTCAGGCGCCTCACTGGGCAAAAAGCTCAAGCGCCTGGCCCCGCTTATTGCCATCGCCAGTGCCATGGGCGCGGCGTTTGCCTTTGGTCTTGATGACCACATCAGCTTATCGGCGCTAATACAGCAGCGCGAGATGCTGGCGGGCACGATCGCTGACAACTTTTTGCTGGCCATTTTGAGTTTCAGCGCACTTTACGCCCTTGCTGTTGCGCTTAGCTTCCCGGCGGCCAGCCTGCTCACTATTGCAGGTGGCTTTCTGTTCGGTTGGCTTGCAGGCGGACTGGCCGTCGTCGTCGGCGCCACGCTTGGCGCAACGGCACTGTTTTTGGCGGCGCGCACAGCGTTTGGTCAGGCAATCGCCGAAAGGGCTGGTCCCACGCTGAAAAAGCTACTCGAAGGTTTCAAGAAAGATGGCTTCAATTACCTGCTTTTTCTACGCCTAACACCGATCTTCCCGTTTACGCTGGTCAACATTGCACCGGCCCTGGCAAATCTGCCGATCCGCGCCTACGTGATTGCTACCTTCTTTGGCATCATGCCGGGCACATTTGCCTACGCCTTTGTCGGCTCCGGCCTTGATAGTGTGATCATGGCGCAGGAAGCGGCCAACCCAGGCTGCGCAGCCGCGGGTACCTGCTCCATTGATCTTGCCTCGCTGGTGACCACCGAGATCATTCTTGCCTTTGCAGCTCTTGGTACTGTGGCCCTTATCCCGCCAGTGATGAAAGCCATCCGCGCCCGTCGCCAGAACGCAGCTTAAGCCAAAGCAAAGCCCTCTTACCTGAACCGGCCTCGCGCACCTGACGCGCGGGGCAATGGGGAAGGTACATCCAAAATCAGAGTGGCAAACGCTGACGCAAACCCAAAAGACCGATCCATGTTCACCGACAAATCCCCCCAATCCCCGTCCGACATTGACGGGACCGCGCAAAGCGCAGACTTTGCCCCAACTTTTCATCAGGACACCCCCTCCATGACCGCTCAACAGGCCGCAACGCAAAACCCCAGCCTTATTCCCAGCCCCGCCGCCGACAGTGAGGCCAAAACACTGACCCCAGATGTGGTGGTTATTGGTGGCGGGTCAGGCGGCCTCACCACCGCTGCGGTTATGGCCAGCTTTGGTGTGCCAGTGGTGCTGATTGAAAAGCACAAAATGGGTGGTGACTGCCTGAATGTAGGTTGCGTTCCATCCAAAGCTATTTTGGCCGCTGCTAAGCACGCTCACGCTATTATCGAAGGGCCAAAATTTGGCATCCATGCCAAAGGCACTGGAGATGCACCCTTCGATGTCGATTTCAATCGCGTTCATGATCATGTTCAGGACGTCATTGGCACCATCGCCCCGGTGGACTCAGTGGAGCGCTATGAGGGCTTGGGCGTGACTGTACTGGGCGGCGAAGCCAAGTTCATTGACGCGCAGACCGTTAAGGTCGGCAATACCACGGTGAAAGCACGCCGGGTGGTCATTGCCACCGGTTCGCGTCCAGCTGTCCCACCGATCCCTGGTCTGGATACGGTGCCTTACATCACCAACGAGGTGATTTTTGATCGCACCGAACTGCCCGAGCATCTCATTATCGTTGGTGGCGGGCCCATTGGTCTGGAACTGGCGCAGGCGCACAATCGTCTTGGTGCACAAGTAACCGTGCTGGAAGGCGCCAAGATCCTAGGGCGTGAAGATCGCGAGGCTGCCGAGTTGGTGAAAGCCAAGCTGGAAAGCGAGGGCGTTACAATTCACGAGCACGCGCTGGCCAGCAATGTCGCCAAAGCCAAATTTGGTGGTGGAGAAGGCGTTGAAGTAACGATCCAGGTTGGTGAGGGTGATGCCAAACAGACCCAAGCTGTCACCGGCTCACACATCATGGTGGCCGCTGGTCGCGCTGTGAATGTTGAGGGTTTGGACCTTGAAAAAGGCGGCATTGATTATGATCGCCGCGGCATCAAAGTGGACGCTGGTATGCGAACCAGCAACAAGAAAGTCTTTGCAATTGGTGACGTGGCTGGCGGCCTGCAGTTCACCCATGTTGCCGGGTACCACGGCGCTTTGATTGCGCGGAACATCTTGTTCCGTCTGCCCATCAAGCAGAACGCGACCATCCTGCCCAAAACAACCTATACTGACCCGGAGGTCGCATCCGTTGGGGCAACTGAAGAAGAGCTCAAAGGCACACCCGGCCTGCGCGTCCTGCGCTGGGCTTTCCACGAAAATGACCGCGCCATTGCAGAGCGCACGACGGATGGTTTCATCAAAGTGTTCACCAACAAGCGCGGCAAGATACTGGGCGCTGTGGTGGTTGGCCCCAAAGCCGGTGAGATCATCTCATTGTGGGGTCTTGCCATTGCAAAAGGCATGAAGGTTTCTGACATCACGTCCTGGGTTGCTGCTTACCCCACCCTGTCAGAAGTTGGGCGAAGGGCTGCCGTGGAATATTATAAGGGCGCAACCGATAACCCCACCCTGCGCAAGATTATCACCTTCCTGCAAAAGTTTGGCTAAGGCGTCCTGATGCGTGATCCCGCGACCACCGTTACACCCACCAAAAAAGCTGCACCTCGGCACGGTGCAGGGCTTTCGACCAAATTGCTGGTGCTGACTGTTTTGTTTGTGCTGTTGGCTGAGGTGCTTATTTTTGTGCCTTCCATCGCCAACTTTCGCAACAACTGGCTTCAGGACCGGCTGGCCGATGCCGAACTTGCCGTCGCTGCATTGGATCCGGCAACCTACAGCGATGAAAGCCCGGCTGGCGATGCCATGATGCAGCAGGTGCTGCTGGAAACTTTAGAGGCACACGAGCTTGTTGTGTCTTCATCCAGCGGTCGTCAGGTGTTGGCACAGCGCACCGGCATTGATGGCAATCTGATCGCCAACATGGCGATCGATGTGGACATCAGCACCGGCAATCCATTCCGCTCTATCTGGGATGCGTTTCAGACGCTGGCAGGTGGAGACCATGTGCTGCGTATTCATGGCGTGCCCGAGCCGCCCGACGGCCGCTACGTTGAGGTGGTCGTGGAAGAGTATTATCTGCGTGATGCGATGCTGGGCTTCTCGCGCAACATCATCATTCTATCGATCGTCATCTCATTGATCACTGCGGTGTTGGTGTATCTCTCCCTGAACGCATTGTTCGTAAAACCATTGCGCCGCCTGGACGAAGCGATGGCCACATTTGCTGATGCACCAGAAGATCCAGCCTCCGTTATTGTGCCGTCCAAGCGCGGTGATGAGCTGGGCCGTGCCGAGCAGCGCCTTGCGACCATGCAGAGCGATGTGCGGGGGCTTCTAACCGAGCGGCGCAGGCTTGCCGATGTTGGCCTTGCCGTTTCCAAGATCAACCATGATCTGCGCAACCTGCTCTCCAGTGCTCACTTGCTGTCTGAGCGCTTGGACATGATTGCCGACCCGCACGTGCAGCGTGTTGCACCAAAGATCGTGCGCGCCATCGACCGTGCAGTCTCGTTCTGTGAGGCGACGCTTGCCTATGGCCAAGTGCGCGAAGAAGCGCCCGAGCGCAGCACGTTCAAGTTGGCTGGGCTTGTGGATGAAGCTGCTGAATTCGCCGGCCTTACAAACCATGCGACTCTGGCTTTCAACAACACCATTGATAAGGCGCTTGTGGTTAGGGTTGGGCAGGAGAACCTTTTCCGCATGCTCTTGAACCTTATGCGCAATGGCCGGCACGCCCTAGAGGCGGTTGTTGAGCCGGATGGTCAGTTGTCGCTGTCAGTCAGCGCAAGCTTTCAGGGCGATGCTGTGACACTCACCGTCGCCGATACCGGCCCAGGGATCCCTGAAGCGGCGCGTGGAAGGCTTTTTCAGCCCTTTGATGGTCATGGCGCGCGTCGCGGCAGTACAGGGCTTGGCCTTGCCATCGCTAAAGAACTGACTGAAGCCGATGGTGGTACGATCCAGCTGTTAGAGGATATGCCAGGCGCCGACAGCCACGGGGCGGTGTTCGCTATTACGCTTCCCAATGCGCGCGTTAAAGAAACCATCTAAAAGTGGGTCTTTGTCCGCTTGCATTTGGCAAAAGGCTGGTCTATCGCTGCACGCCTTGTCGGCAGTGCATTGCACAATCCGCCAAGATGCACCGGTAGCTCAGCTGGATAGAGCACCAGACTACGAATCTGGGGGTCGGGAGTTCGAATCTTCCCCGGTGCGCCATCCCCTTAAGCCAACCTATTGAATCCCCTCGGTTATCTTGTGATCCGAGTGCAGGTGTAGGACATGGCGTATGACAAATTGGTCCCCTTCTCCTTCCAGAAAGAGGGCATTTACTACTTCGAGCGACGCGTTCCCCGAGACCTGAGGGAGCACTACCTTTCCAGCAAAATCAGCTACTCTTTGCGAACGCGGTCAGCCACGGTAGCGGCGTCTCGCGCCAAACGCGCTGCGCAGCAGCTGGACGAATACTGGTATCACCTCAGGGTACAATCAGCAGGGCTACCCGGAAGACATCGACTAAGATTGCAACATAGTGTGCCTTCAGCTGGCCCATTTGGAGCTTTCAGCGCACCCGTTGCGGATCAGTCAGTCCATTTGTCCGAGGCCGTAGCCATCTATCTTCAGCTCAAGGGAGCCGACCGGTCTGGGAATTTTCAGCGCACAACTGAACGGGCTTGCGGCTACGTCATCGACGTCTGCGGTGACAAAAACTTGGTTGAGTTCACCAAATCCGATGCTACTCGCTTCAGGGACGCGCTGATCGAAAAGAAGCTGGCGGGCAGCAGCATCTCCCGCATCTTTGGTGTCGTGCGATCTGTCATCAACACTGCCGCCAGTGAGACCGGCGTCTCAATGACAAACCCATTCTGTGGCGTCTATTTTGATCGCCAAAGGGGCGTCAGAGACCGAGGCACATTTCCAACCAGTGCTTTAGCGTTGATCCAGAGACAATGCAGAGCGAAAGACGATGATCTCAGATGGCTCGTTGCCTTGGTCTCCGATACAGGTCTGCGGCTGGCTGAGGCCGCCGGCCTTCTTTGCTCCGATTTGGTGCTCGATACAGGTGAGCCACATGTTGTCGTACGGAGTCATCCTTGGCGTCGGCTAAAGACTGCTTCAAGTGAACGGCGTGTGCCGTTGGTTGGGGCATCTTTGTGGGCCGCAAGCCGGATTGTTGCGCAGTCTTCGAGTGTTGACTTTGCTTTTCAACGGTACAACCGCGATCCACACACAAATGCGAATGCAGCAAGCGCGGCTTTGAATAAGTGGCTGAACCCAATGGTGCCAACGAACTGCTCAATGCATAGCTTCCGTCACGCGCTCCGCGATAGACTCAGAGCAGTAGAATGCCCCTCGGACATAATTGACCAAATAGGTGGATGGCGAACGGCGGGTGTTGGTGCAAGCTATGGCGACGGGTATCCATTGAGTGTCTTGACCAAGTGGATGGCCCGGATCCAACTCACTGCCCAGCCTCAGACGTAGGATCATTTGCAGCATCTGCTGGATGCAATGGTCGCTCGACAATTCTTTTCAGCCGACCACTCTTTATGAGCTGGTCTGCAATTTGATCGAAAAGGACCGAACAAAGCCCCCATAGCGCAGTGGTAGATGGCCTCTTGAATGGGCCAGTCTGGATGTACCTGAGCTTGGGGTACTCCAGTTCCAAAAAACCAAGAGCACTTTCGTCGTTGGCGTCTAGATCGAGCCCTTTGACCTTCGCGGCTGAGCCGAGTTCAGTTAGCTCGTGGCCAATCCTCTTCAGCTCGGCAACTGATGCCCCATTTAGCCGAAGGTAAGACTTCAGGAAAAGCTCAATCGCGTGGGCATAACAGAACCAAATCGGCGCATCTGGATGGGTGGCATTCACCCGACGTATTTCCAACTCCGACGCAGAAGCCCAATAAGAGTGGGCGTAGTGGAACAGGCCAATAGCGTTGGTTCTGTCATCGGCGGAATTGGATTGGTCTTTCGATTGACCAAACCGCCCCTTAGAATCCGCCATGTCCTACACCTGCACTCGGATCACAAGATAACCGAGGGGATTCAATAGGTTGGCTTAAGGGGATGGCGCACCGGGGAAGAGTTGTGTTCCTGCTACAGGCGCCGTCTAAGCCAAAAACCTCGGTAAACTAGGGATAACCATCGATGAGAATCGAGGTCAAGCTGCGCGTTCTGTCCTACGGTTTGTCCTACGGTGCGAAAGTTGCCTTCGGTCGACACAAAGACCCCACCCCTATGGGGGACTTGCACCGTTTGGTTGGTCGACCATGTCTGCACAAATAGCCAGCGCATTTTTAGGTTCGATCATCGGTCGACATACTGTAGGAATGTCGGTACTCTTGGGACACTCTCTGTTTAACTCCCAATTCTGGGATGAAGGAGATGTTCATGGACAAGGATCGCCGCGAGATTCAACGCAAGCTGCGTGTTCTGCACCACGCTGAAGAGACCGGGCATATCAACAAGACCTGCCGCTACTTTGGCGTTGGTAGAAGCAGTTTCTATCGATGGCGCGCTGCCTACCGCAGGCATGGTGAACAGGGGCTTATAAACCGACCACCGATCCCCAAATGGCATGCCAACCGCACGCCGATTGAGATTGAGGAGAAGGTTCTTCACCTACGCAAGAAGTACCACCTGGGCCCGATGCGGATCGTCTGGTACCTGGAGCGCTACCACGAGATTAAGATATCAGACGCAACCGTCTCGCGCATTCTCAAGCGGCATGGGGTCAATCGCCTGCCTCGCGGAACTCGCCTGCGGAAGGTTCACACCAAACGCTACAACAAGCAGGTGCCTGGCCACCACATCCAAATGGACGTGAAGTTTCTGATGTTTAAAGGCGAAGATGGAAAGAAGGTTCGGCGCTTTCAGTTCACAGCTATCGACGACGCAACCCGTGTACGTGCGCTCAAGATCTACGAGAAGCACACTCAGGCCAGCGCTATCGACTTCGTCGACCACATCATCGAGAAGTTCCCGTTCCGCATCAAAGAAATCCGAACGGACAACGGTCATGAGTTCCAAGCGAAGTTCCATTGGCATGTTGAGGATCAAGGTATTCGACACGCTTATATCCGGCGCGGTACGCCACAGCTGAACGGCAAAGTCGAGCGCTCACACCGATCTGACGAACAGGAATTTTACCAACTGCTCAGCTACAAAGGCGATGTTGATCTGGAGGCCAAACTCGACGAGTGGGAGCGCTTCTACAACTTCGGCAGACCACATGGCGCATTCCGCGGAAAAACGCCTTACGAGGCGCTTCGAGAAAAGCTATAATCAAGCCAGAAAGTGTCTCGCGAGTACCTGCAGCTTACACACTAGAATGAATTGGGTAAAATCGGGTATAATTGGGTATGGAATCGGATATTGCAGCATGAAGGAGCCTTTCTTCTCCTTGACGCCCGACCTTGTGAAACTTGTCGCGGAAATCGACGAGTTCAAAGGGCGTTGGCAAGCTCTGAAGACACTCTCTCCAGAACGCTTGAATGTTCTGCGTAAGGTCGCGGCAATCGAGAGTATCGGATCGTCGACCCGAATCGAGGGCGCGAAGTTGACGGACACACAGGTGGAAACCTTGCTGTCCAATCTGGAGCAGGCTTCTTTCCTGACGCGCGATGAACAAGAAGTGGCAGGCTATGCCGAAGCAATGGACCTTGTCTTCGAGGCGTATGACGATCTGAACATCACCGAGAACCACATACGGCAGTTGCATCAGACACTTCTGCGTCACTCGACCAAGGATGAGCGCCATCGTGGATCGTACAAGACCCTGCCCAACAATGTTGTCGCGGTTGATGCTGACGGCAAAGAAATTGGTGTCGTTTTCGAGACCACCACACCGTTCGACACCCCACGAGAAATAGAAGAATTGGTTGCGTGGACCAACAAAGCTATCCGAGAAGAGGCGCACCATCCACTGCTCACAATTGCGGTCTTTGTCGTCGTCTTTCTGGCTATTCATCCCTTCCAGGATGGAAACGGCCGTCTTTCTCGGGTGCTTACGACTCTGCTGCTCTTGAGGGCAGGATACGCCTATGTTCCATTCGCATCCCTTGAGAGCGTTATCGAGGCGAATAAAGAGGCGTATTACAAAGCTCTTCGACGTACACAAAAGACTCTGAAAGACGATCAGCTTGATTGGCTGCCGTGGTTTGGTTTTTTCCTGCGCTCTCTCAAAAAGCAAAAAGACATATTGGAAAATCGGATCGTGAAAGAGCAGATTGAGCTGGAAGATGAGGCCAGCCTTCCTGAGCTTTCGCTGCAGATTATCTCCATTCTGGAAGAAGACGGACGGCGCACAGCAGGACAACTTGCTCAAGCCACAGGGGCGAACAAGAACACGCTTAAAGTCCGCTTGCGCGAACTGGTCGAAACCGGGCGCATCAAACGTCACGGAAAAGCGCGCGCGACCTGGTATACCGTATAAACGAAAAATGCTCGCTCTCATGGCTGCACCTCATCCATTGAGGGAGCGTTGATCGTCTCTTCAATATCTTTGAGATGTGAAAGCTGATGGTTCCAGTCGGCAAGTTCGTTGAAAATGGCGTTCGAACACTCTACGTCTGGGCGCGCCATTTCACTTCTTTCGAATGTTGAAGCCTCGATTGTGAGAGCGCGCGCGTGGTCTGCTGGGGAGCGCGCCAGCAAATTTCTCGTGATCGCCGAAACAAGTGGAAAGCGGCTCGCTCTGCGGAACAATCACGTCCGATCAGTCTTTGGCGTTTGATCCGCGTTTGACCCCCAGCACGTCTTCCCAAGGGGCTGGGTGGCCAAAAAGATAGCCTTGGAACAGCGAGCAACCCTCGCGCTGCAATGCCACCAACTGCTCTTTTGTTTCCACCCCTTCGGCGACAACTGTTGCGCCAAGATCCTGCCCTAGAGATGTGACGGCGCGCACAACAGCAGCGCTGATGGGATCGTCCACCATGCGCTCCACGAACGACTGATCAATTTTGATTTTGTCAAACCTGAAGCGCTGAAGATAGCTGAGGCTGGCGTGCCCCGTGCCGAAATCATCGAGCGCAAGACGCAGGCCCATTTCGCGCAGCGCATTAAGCGCATTGAGTGTGCGTTGATCGTCCGACATGATCACCGTTTCAGTAATCTCCAGCTCCAGCTGGTCGGGTGTAATGTCAAAGCGCAGCATCGCGGTGCGCACCCGTTCAACAAAGCCGCTGTCGCGCAACTGCAGTGGCGATAAATTCATCGCAATGCGCTCACCAGCTGGCAAATACGCAGCGGCTTCCACTGTCTTGTTCAGCACCCAGTCGCCCAGACTGATCATCAGGCTGGCTTCTTCAGCAAGCGGCACAAAGCGTGCTGGAGAAACCTTGCCACGCGTTGGGTGGTCCCAGCGCAACAAGGCTTCATGCACCTTAGCTTTCCTCGAGCTGGCCTCTACGATGGGCTGCAGATGTAGCTCGAAGGCTCCACATTCGATGGCTTCGCGCAGATCATCTTCCAGGGCGCGGCGCTCGCGCAGCGCATGGCCCATGGCACCAGTGTATACGGCATAGCGCCCACGCCCGCATTTTTTTGCCTCATAAAGGGCTACATCTGCATCGCGCATCATGCCGGCTGGCTCTTGACCCTCATAGGTCGACACGCCAACACTGGCCCCCACATTGATGCGCGTTTCCTGTACGAAAAACGGTTCGGCCATGGTGCGCACAATGCGCCCCGCCAAGGCTTCAATATCGCTGTGTGAACGAACGCCATATTGAAGAACGGTAAACTCATCGCCACCCAGTCGCGCCACCACATCGCCGGCTTTAACCGAGGCGCGCAGACGCTTGCCTGCTTCCACCAGCAAACGGTCGCCGGCTTGGTGACCGAGCGTGTCGTTGACATCTTTGAAGTGATCAAGGTCAAGGCAATGCACGGCAACGCTGGCAGCCGTGTGGGGTCTCAGCAGTGCCTCGCGCAACTTTTTCAGCAACATGAAGCGGTTGGGAAGGCCCGTCAGATGGTCATGGTGTGCAAGATGGTTGATTTCCTGCTCAGCGGTAATCCTGTCAGTGGCGTCAACCACTGTGCCTTCGTAGAATAGGGGCTTGCCGTCAGTGTCGTAAACCAGCCAAGCGTTTTCAGAGACCCAGATGCGTTCACGGGTCTTGTGCCGATAGATTTCTGAAACGAAGTCGGTCACGCGGCCATGCTCTTCCAACTCACGTTGAAAGGCTGCTCGGCGCATGGGGTCGACATACCATTCGCTGCCAATGTTTTCGACGGCTATGAGCATTTCTGCTTCGTTGTCATAACCGTTCAGCTTCACCAGCATTGGGTTGGCGCGTAGCTGCTTGCCATCAAGGGTAGAGCGGTAGATGCCGATGACGGCGTGATCAAAAAGGCTGTGATATTCTTGCTCGGCCATGCGCAACAGACGGCCTTGATCGCAGGCATCATTGGCTTCGCGCAACACCAACATCCAGCCGCCTTCTGGCAGCGCATGCGCGTCGACTTTTATGCCTCCACGACCAGCGACCCGCGCGCTAAAGTCGGTATCGCCCTTTTGAGCGCTGGGATCGCTGATAAAAGAGGGCAAGGCATTTGGGTTTACGCAGTCTGTGCTAGACTCCAGGCGAGCAAGGCATACGGCCAGCGGCCTGCCGAGTAGAGAGTGACGCGGACGGTCAATATCCAATCCAAGCATTGCGGAGGCGGTTGCGTTGATCACCCGAACCTGGTTGCTGGCTCCAACCAGCACAACACCGTCTGACATATGGTCCAGCAGGTCTGCTTTGATCTGTGCATTGCTATCCTTGCTGGCAAGGGCCAAAGCCTCGTCGCGTGCTTGGTCGGCAAGCACCTCAGAGGCCATAGATGCAGAGGTTTCATAACAAGCGCTGATGTCTGCCAACAGACGTGCGACATCCACCGTGCCACATGTCTTGGTAGCCGTTTCAAGTTGTTGTTTTACAAGCGGATGGAGCGGTTTTTGTCCGGCTGTCAGCTCTGGCAAAGTTAACGCTTTAGCGTTTGCCATGTTCCCTGCTACCCCACTGCCTAAGACGTGAAGAGAGCCAAACGCCGCCGAGCGCGCTGCTTTCCCTTGACGTAATTATAAGTCAGCTAACCTTAACAAGCGGTTGCGGGCCATTCGCTTAATCGACCAGTTAAAAGCACGCATTGCGCAAGTTCAGCCAAGTCTGTCCATGAGTGCAAAATAGCTCATTGCCAGAAAAAGGATCGGTGCACGTAACGTTGTTCCGCCAGGAAAGGTGGGCATTGGGAAACGGCTCATTGCATCCAACATGTCTGGATTGTTGTTCAGCGCATCAGCAATAATTTTGCCCGCAAAGGGAGCGTTGATAACGCCCTGACCTGAGAAGCCTGCTGCCACCGTCACACGGGGCCCCAGTCGGCGGATAAGAGGAAGCCGTTTGGGTGTGATGGCAAGCGTGCCGCCCCAGGCATGGTCAATCTCGACGTCTTTCAAATCCGGATACAGTTGCCGCAAGTGCGGCCGCACGAACGCTTCAATATTACTGGGAAACGAATTGGAAAATTTCTCTCCACCACCGAACAACAAGCGCCCATCGGGCGTGGGTCGCCAGTAGCGCACCACAAACCGTGTGTCTGATGCCGCATCGCCATGGGGCAGAATTCCTCCTGGCTGACCTGCGCCGATGGGCTTGGTTGCGACGATGAAGTTGGTAATTGGCAGAATGTGCGCATCGGCTTTCTTCCAGAGCCCGCGCATATAGCCATTACCTGCCAACACCACCTGCTGGGCACGTACCGTGCCGCCGCTCGTTTTGACCTCCACGCGCAAATCGTCCGCGTCGAGATTTGTGACGTTGGTTTGGTCAAATATCTGCACGCCGCGCTGCTCGGCGATAGCGGCAAGTGCCGTCACAAAGGCCAGAGGATTCATGTGTCCCCCGTCACCATCTCGCACTGCCCCAAAGTGTCCGCGTGTGCCAAGCGCAACGCGTGTTTTTTCGGTGTCCAACACCTCCAATGGCTTGGTGCCAAACGTCGCCTGGCTGAAGGCATCGTACGCAACTTCGCCATCCAGATCAGCGGATTTGCGACAGGCGGTGATAAGCCCGTGTGTACGATCCACCGGCAGGCGGTGTTCGTTGATAAGGCCATCTATGTGGGCGAGTGCAGCATCGCCCAGAGCTTTGACCTTCTGCGCATAGGACAGGCCGATCGTGTCGGTAAACCATTTCAGATCCTGCCGAAAACCGGGGTGTAGCTGCCCGCCATTGCGGCCAGAGGCACCCCAGCCGACACGCTTTGCATCCAGCAGCACAACCCGCTGGCCGGCACTTGCAAGGTGATAGGCCGCGCTAACGCCGGTGAAGCCAGAGCCCACAACACAGGCATCGCAGGCTATGTCGCCGCGCAAGCTTGGCCGAAGCCGGTTGAGGTGCTGTGGCAGGCTAGCTGCGTACCAACTGCTGGTATGCTCCAAAGTCGGTTTTGCGCTTGCCCCCACCATTACTGGCCCACCATTGCTTGTTACCAGATGCCGCGCCGCTTTAGCTCAGCGCCGGTTTCATCGAGCACTTTACCAACCGTTGCGCCCAGCCAATCCAACTCGTCAGGTGTAACGACCAGCGGCGGTGAAAGGATAAGGCTATCGCGCACCGCGCGCATCACCAGCCCGTTCTCAAACGATACATCGCGTGCGATAGTGCCCACCTCGCCATAGCCGGCAAAGCGTTGGCGTGAAGGCTTAAAGGGCACCAATTCTATCGCGCCCAGCAGACCCTTGGTGCGCGCCTCGCCAACCAATGGATGCTTGCCAAGTTTTACAAAAACCTCTGCAAATTTTGGTGCCGCCACATCGCGCACATTCTGCACGACACCCTCATTCTGCATGATTGTTAGGTTCGCGATCGCTGCTGCTGCGCAGGCTGGATGGCCAGAATAGGTGTAGCCATGGTTGAATTCGCCGCCCTTGTGCTGCACCACATCGGCGATGCGGTCATGCACCATCACCGCGCCCATGGGCAGGTAGCCAGATGTCATGCCTTTGGCGACAGCAATTAGGTCCGGCTCAATGTCGTAAACCGTACTGCCGAACCATTCGCCAAGCCTACCAAAGCCAGAAATAACCTCATCAGCCACCAGCAGGATATCCCGATCGGCAAGAATGCGCTTGATCTCCGGCCAGTACGTGTCTGGCGGAATCACAACGCCGCCAGCGCCCTGAATGGGCTCAGCCATAAAGGCTGCCACCTTGTTTTCGCCCAGCGCATCAAGGGCCTCTTCAAGTTTGCGCCCAACGTGAATGCCAAACTCATCCGGCGTCATGTCGCCGCCCTCATCAAACCAATAGGGCTGGTCGATATGGTGGACGCCAGGGATCGGCAGATCGCCCTGGTCATGCATCGCCTTCATGCCGCCAAGGCTGGTGCCCGCAACGGTAGAGCCGTGATAGGCGTTCCACCGCGTGATGATGGTCTTTTTTTCGGGCTTGCCTTGTAGGTCCCAGTAGTAACGCACCAGCCTCATCACTGTGTCATTGGCCTCCGACCCTGAGGACACATAAAACATCTGGTTGTAGGGCTCTGGGGCGAGCTTGGCGATCATTTCTGACAGCTTGATCACCGGTGGATGAGTGGTTTTGAAGAAGGTGTTGTAGTACGAAAGCTCACGCATTTGCGCGGCCACGGCATCGGCAATTTCTGCGCGTCCATGGCCCACTTGTACGTTCCACAGACCCGCCATGCCATCCATGATGCGGTTACCATCGCTGTCGGTCAGCCACACGCCTTCACCCTTCACGATGATGCGTGAACCTTCTTGCCGCAGAGCGCCATGATCAGAAAAGGGATGCAGATGGTGGCTCGCATCAAGCGCTTGCAGCGCGGCGGTGGGGTATTGGTTGGATAGGTCAGACATTTATACGCTCAACAAAAGGTGCTCGCGCTCCCAAGGGGAAATCACGCGCATGAAGGTTTCATATTCCGCTTCCTTGATCGCTTTGTAGGTATAGACGAACGTGCGGCCGATCAGGTCGACAAGGGCCTCATCAGCCGTCAGGGTTTCCAGTGCATCATTGAGCGAGCGTGGCAGGCCATAGGGTAGGTCATGGCCATCCACTTCAATGGGGGCGTCGGGCTTGAGTTCGTATATCATACCCAGATAGCCGCACGCCAAGCACGCCGCCAGCGCCAGATAGGGGTTGCAGTCCGAACCCGGCACACGGTTTTCCAGCCTGCGGCCCGCTGGTGAAGAGGTCGGCACCCGTAAGCCGACCGTTCGGTTGTCATGGCCCCAATGCAGGTTAATCGGCGGTGAACCCAGTGCCTCACGCGCCAGACGGCGATAGCTGTTCACATAGGGTGCGAGCATGGCCATTGCATTTGGCATGTAACGCTGTTGCCCGGCGATATAGCCTTGGAAGAGCGAGGTGGCCTGCCCATCCTGGTCTGAAAAAATGGTTTGGCCGGTCTCACCATCGACCACTGACTGATGGATATGCATGGCAGAACCTGGTTCGCCACTCATGGGTTTGGCCATAAAAGTCGCGTACATGTCATGTCGCAGCGCCGCTTCACGAATGGTGCGCTTGAACAGAAACACTTGGTCAGCCAGCACCACTGGGTCGCCATGGCGCAGATTGATCTCCATCTGCGCTTTGCCCTCTTCATGGATCAGTGTGTCGATCTCCAGGCCCTGCTTCTCCGAGAAATCATAGATGTCGTCGATCACATCATCAAATTCGTTGAGCGCAGAAATGGAGTAACTTTTGCGGCCAGACTCCGGACGGCCTGACTTTCCAATTGGCGGTTCCAGTGGATAGTCTGGGTCCACATTGGGCTTGATCAGATAGAACTCAATTTCTGGCGCAACGACCGGTTTCCAGCCCTTGGCCGCATAGGCATCTATCACCTTCTGCAAAACTTGCCGGGGCGCTGTAGAGAACGGTGCTCCATTTCGCTCATAGGCATCGTGGATCAGCTGCGCAGTGGGGTCATCCTCCCACGGCACAACACTTAACGTTGAGTAATCGGGTTGGAACACCAGATCGCCATCGCGCGGGTCGTACTGGAAAAACTCGTTTTCTTCGGGGTATTCCCCTGCAATCGTCTGGCGAAACAGCGCGGACGGCATCGTCATGGCTGCACCGGAAAAAAACTTCGAAACGGGCATCATTTTGCCGCGTGCAACGCCTGCTTGATCGGGCACGATGCATTCAATGTCTTCAATGCCACGCTCAGCAAGCCATGCGCGCGCCTCTTCCATGGACGAGACGCCGCGCTCGGCCTGTATGGGTTCGGCCTCTGAAAGGGCAATCGGTGGGTTCTGTTGCGTTTGCGGTGTGCTGCTCATGGGGTCCTGCTTTGGCTCGCCTAGCGATAACGGTGTTGCACTCTCGACACCAGCCGTGAAAACCAGCACAACCTGCAGCATCATGACCCGCAATACACCTGAATCTCTAGAAGTCTTCCTTTGCGATCCCAACGCGGTGCTGCGCGGCAAATGGCTGCCCGGTGCCGCTCTGGGCAAACTGGGTGAGGGGGTGGCCTTTCCTTTTTCATTGCTTGGGTGCGATATTTGGGGCCGCGAGGTCGATGAGACGGGCTTGCACATTGATAGCGGCGACAAGGATGCGCTCTGCCTGCCTGTTGAAGGCCGCACCGTAGATGTGCCCTGGGCTGATCGGCCGACCGTGCAAGCCATGCTGACCATGCACCACGCTGATGGCAGGCCATTTATGGGTGATCCGCGCCATGTGCTGGCAGCACAAGTGGAGATCCTGTCCCGGCGTGGCCTTTCTGCCCAGGTCGCCATCGAACTGGAATTTTACGTCTATGAGCGCAGCGCCGACACTGGCCGTCCTCGCCCGGCCGGGTCGCTGGCTTCCGGGCCTGACCATCAGGATATGTATGCGCTACGCGATTTGGATCGCCAACGCCCGCTGATGGACGCCATCCAACAGGCTTGCCACGATCAAGATTTACCCATTGATGCCTTTGTGTCCGAGGCAGCGCCCGGCCAGTATGAGGTGAACCTGAAGCATCGCGACCCGCTGAGCGCTGCCGATGATGCAATCATGCTCAAGCGCCTTATCACCCAGATCGCGCACAAGCAGGGTACGGATGTTACGTTCATGGCCAAGCCATTTGCCGACCACCCCGGCAATGGCCTGCACGTGCATGTAAGTTTGGCCGATGACGCTGGCCCCGTTTTTTCTGACCCGAAAACCGGCACGAGGAAGCTTTACCATGCAGTGCAGGGGTTGCTGTCCACCATGGAAGAGGCGCAGCTGGGGTTTGTGCATACCTATAATGGTTTCCGCCGTATGCAGCCGGGGTCCTATGCTCCAGCGGCGCTAAGTTGGGGCGAGAACAATCGATCTGTGGCCATTCGCCTGCCCGAAGCCGAACCCCCAGCGCGGCGGCTAGAGCACCGCCTCGCAGGCGCAGATGCCAACCCTTATGTGGTAACTGCGCTGGTGCTGGCAGGCATGCTAAAAGGCTTGGATGGTGCCCTTGATCCGCCGCCTGCGGTGGAGGCCAATGCCTACACCGATGACACACTCACCCGCCTCTCCCCCTTCATGGATGATGCGATTGAGCGGCTAGCGAACAGCCCCTTTGCAGAGCAGGCGCTGGGGCCGGAGTTCCTGCGCATTTACTGCGCGGTTAAGCGCGCTGAATATGCCAGCTTTGCCGGCCACATCACCAGCCTTGAGCACCAGATTTTCCTCTAAAGGCCATCACGTGCATTTTACGATTGCGCCTGCGCAAAAACTGATCAATAGGGCGCTTGTGAGCTAGAGCATTCCACTTTAGCCTAGTCATCAAAGCCGCGCGCGACCAATCACAAAGGCGGCTTCATCTGGGTACTTTTAAACAGGAGACGCATCCACTATGCGCCGCAATCCACTTGTTCTCACTGCGCTTACCGGCGTGCTCATCGCCTCCACTGCCATGGCCGCACAGGCCCGCGAAGTGCGCATCTTCAACTGGTCCGATTACATCGATGAAAGCGTCCTTGAGACGTTTGAGGAGCGGACCGGCATCGAAGTCATTTACGATGTGTTTGACAGCAATGAAGTTCTCGAAGCGCGCCTTCTGACCGGTAACAGTGGTTACGATATCGTTGTACCATCAGCCACCTTCTTGGCGCGCCAGATCACAGCTGGCGTCTACCAGGAACTGGACATGAGCCAGCTGAGCAACACTGGCAATTTGTGGGATGCGATTGCACAGCGAGTGGAAGTCTACGATCCGGGCAATGCCTATTCCATCAACTACATGTGGGGCACCACGGGCATCGGCATTAATGTTGATATGGTGCAGGAGCGTCTGGGTGCCGACTTTGATTTCAACACCTGGGACCTGGTGTTTAACCCTGAAATTGCCGCGCAGTTGGCCGATTGCGGCATCTTCTGGCTGGACGCGCCTGAAGAGGTTATCCCGGCAGCTCTGAACTATCTGGGTCTTGACCCACGCTCCACCGATCAGGATGAAATTCATCAGGCGCGCGACATGATGATGAGTGTGCGCGACACGGTTCAAAAATTCCATTCCTCCGAGAACATCAACGCGCTGGCCAATGGCGATATCTGCGTGGCGATTGGCTTCTCCGGCGACATGTTGATCGCCCGCGATCGCGCTGCAGAAGCCAACAATGGGGTGAACGTTGAATACATCATTCCCGGCGAGGGCGCCTTGATGTGGTTTGACCAGATGGCCATCCCTGCCGATGCTCAAAATGTGGCCGAAGCACACGAATTCTTGGACTTCATTATGGAGCCGGAGAACATCGCAGCAGCATCAAACTATGTGTTTTATGCCAACGGCAATGAGGCCTCCAAACCTTTGCTGGACCCCGAGGTCATCAACGACACTGCCATCTATCCCAATGATGAAACTGTGGAGCGGCTCTATACAACGCTGCCATACGATCCGCGCACCTTGCGGGTGATCACGCGTGCCTGGACCACCGTGAAAACCGGGCAGTAAAACGACCACCCCCGCTGGTTTCCGGCGGGGGTTTCTTCTTTTGGGGGGAAGAGTGATGGCTAAAACCAAAAACCCCAAGACAATGGGACCGGTTCGCAAAACCTTTGCGCCATGGGATGATGCACTGGCCGCCCCGCTCATACGTTTTGAGGGCATCACCAAACGATTTGGCGATTTCACCGCCATCGACGATATTTCGCTTGATATTTATGAGCGCGAGTTTTTTGCCCTGCTCGGTCCATCAGGCTGTGGCAAGACCACTTTGATGCGCATGCTGGCTGGGTTTGAAAAACCAACTCAAGGCCGAATTCTTCTTGATGGAGAGGATATTTCCGCCATCCCGCCGCACAAGCGGCCCGTTAACATGATGTTCCAGTCCTACGCACTGTTCCCGCACATGAGTGTGGCCGACAATATTGCCTTTGGCCTCAAACAGGATGGCTTGCCAAAGAACGAAATTGGATCGCGCGTGGATGAAATGCTCCGCTTGGTGAAGCTGGAGCCGTTTGCCCGTCGCAAGCCCGATCAGCTGTCGGGCGGCCAGCGCCAAAGGGTCGCTCTTGCTCGCTCGCTTGCTAAGCGCCCGAAGGTGCTGCTGCTTGATGAGCCACTGGGTGCGCTCGATAAAAAATTGCGTGAGGAAACCCAGTTTGAACTGATGGACCTGCAGGAGACGCTCGGCATGACGTTTCTGATTGTCACGCATGATCAGGAAGAAGCCATGACTGTGGCAGACCGCATTGCGGTCATGAACAATGGAACCTTTGAGCAAATCGCTCCGCCCTCTGTGATCTATGAACAACCCGGTTCGCGCTATGTCGCCGGTTTCATCGGTGACATCAATCTGTTGGAAGGCGCGGTTGCCACCAGCCTTGATGGCGCGACGTTCAGCGGGCCTGACCTTGATGCCCCCATTCCCGTGCAGGGCGAGGACCTTGTGTCCGGCCCGGCGGCGCTTGCCATCCGCCCGGAGAAGATGCGCATCAGCCAAGATGAACCAACCGGCGACGTCGCCAAAGTGCAGGGCGAGGTGTGGGACATCGCCTATATGGGTGATGTTTCAATTTTCCACGTGAAGATATCCGGCGGTGAGGATGACGCCCGCGTGCTGCGCGCCACCATCGCCAACACAACACGGCTGGTTGAGCGGCCCATCGCGTGGGACGATAAGGTCTGGCTCTCCTGGGATGAGAGCGCCGGCGTGGTGCTCGCCCAATGAGTTTGGGCAATTCAAACTGGGGTAAGCGGCTCGTCATCGCCGTGCCTTATCTGTGGCTGTTGGTGTTCTTCCTTGCACCGTTCATCATCGTACTGCGCATTTCGTTTTCCGAAGTCGCGATTGCGATCCCGCCTTACCTCCCGGTGTTCGATCTCCCGGAGGGTTTGGCCGCTTTCTGGCAAGATTTGCAGACATTCTCGCTGGGCAATTACACCTGGCTGGCTGGCGATCCGCTCTATATCAACTCTTATCTGTCCAGCCTCTGGATTGCAGGGGTTTCCACCTTCTTCACTTTGTTGATCGGCTTTCCGCTGGCGTATGGCATGGCCCGCGCGCCGCATGGCCTTCGCCCTGTGTTGATGATGGCGATTATCTTGCCGTTTTGGACGAGCTTCCTCATTCGCGTGTACGCTTGGATCGGTATCCTCAAGCCAGAGGGCCTGCTCACCCTGTTTGCGCAGACCATTGGCATCCTGTCGGCTGATGATCAGCTTCGCATCCTCAACACCAATACGGCGGTCTATATCGGCATCGTCTATTCCTACCTGCCATTCATGGTGCTGCCGCTCTACGCGGCGTTGGAGCGCATGGACAGCTCGCTGCTGGAAGCCGCGCAAGACCTTGGCTGTCCACCCCTCAAGGCCTTCTGGAGTATCACCGTTCCGCTGGCAGTGCCTGGCATCATTGCCGGATGTTTTCTGGTGTTCATTCCGGCGGTGGGCGAGTTTGTGATCCCAGATCTTCTGGGCGGCTCTGATACGCTGATGATCGGGCGAACGCTCTGGAACGAGTTTTTCAACAATCGCGATTGGCCGGTCTCCTCCGCCGTCGCCGTGCTGCTGCTGCTGGTACTGATTGTGCCGATTGTCGCCTTCCAGCATTTCCAGCAGAAGCAGCAGGAGGCGGCTCGATGAATGACATCTATGAACGCCCCACCTTTTCCTCGGGGTACACTTTCTGCGATGCGCCAGCAGGCAATGCGTCTGCCCCGTTTCACATTCTTGGCGCGCCGATGGATTGGGCGACCAGCAACCGGGCTGGCACCCGCGAAGGACCCTTCGCGATCCGCCGCGCCTCAAGGCTTCTCATTGATGGCGAGCATCCAGCCTTCGGTGTTGATCCGCTGACCCTGGGCGTTTCGGATATGGGAGATGTACCCACGCTCATCGGTGATATTGCCGAGAGCCACCGCCGCATTGAGGAAACCGCTTCTCACCTCAACCACGTTTGCACGTTGGGCGGCGATCACTCCATCGCGCTTCCCTTGTTGCGTGCCGCCGCAAAAAAGCATGGTCCGCTGGGTATGGTGCAGTTCGATGCCCATGCCGACACATGGCCGGAGAATTTCGGGCAGGAGCTGGCGCACGGCACCCCGTTTTATCATGCTCTGAATGAAGGCCTCATCGACCCCAAGCGTACCATCATGATCGGCATTCGCGCACCGATGGATGCTGGGCTCTTGCAATCCAGCGTGCTTGATATCGGCATCACGGTCCTCTCTGCTGAAGACGCCCACATGATGGGTCCACAAGCGGTGGCGGACGCCATACGCAAAGTCACGAGCGATGCGCCCGCCTATCTCACCTTCGACATTGATGCGCTCGATCCGGCCTTTGCACCGGGCACCGGCACACCTGAAATGGGTGGCCTGCACAGCTGGCAGACGCGCAGCATTTTGCGCCGTCTTACGCCTGTCAATTTCATTGGCATGGATGTGGTGGAGGTGTCACCGCCTTTCGACCATGCAGAGATCACGGCGCTCGCGGGCGCAACGTTGGTGTGGGATTATCTAGCCCTGCAGGCGTCCAAAAAAGGCAGCGCGTCATGAACCAGAAGATGTCCTGGTTCAATGTGACCTCGCTGACCTTCGGTTTTGCGTTTCTTTATCTGCCGATCCTGATTTTGATTGTCTACTCGTTCAATGACTCTCGCTTGGTCACGGTATGGGGTGGGTTTTCCACCCGCTGGTACGGCGAGCTGTTCCAGAACGAAGGGCTGATGGACGCCGCCTGGGTCACGGCACGAGTAGCATTTGTTTCTGCCACCATCGCAACCGTGTTGGGCACCATGGCGGCCATCATGCTTGTGCGGCTTGGCCGCTTCAAAGGGCGCACGCTGTTTAACGGCATGATCTACGCGCCGCTGGTGATGCCAGAGGTTATCACTGGCCTTTCGCTCCTGTTGCTGTTTGTTGCCATGGGCTTTGCGCGCGGTTTCTGGACAATTGTCATCGCGCACATCACCTTTTCCATGTGTTACGTGGCGGTGGTTGTGCAGTCGCGGCTCATAACCTTCGATGAGAGCCTTGAAGAGGCAGCCCAAGACCTTGGCTGCCCGCCAGGCAGAAGCTTTTTCCTCATCACATTGCCGGTTATTTTGCCCGCTGTACTGGCCGGTTGGATGCTGGCCTTTACGCTTTCGCTGGACGATCTGGTGATTGCGAGTTTCGCCACCGGTCCAGGTGCGACCACGCTGCCGATCAAGATCTACTCGCAGATCAGGCTGGGCGTGACGCCAGAGATCAATGCCATCTGTACCATCTTGATTGCGCTTGTGGCGCTGGGCATCATCACGGCGTCACTGGCTTCCAAACATCAGATGGTACGCGGCAGGCAAACACAGTGAGTGCTTAGTTTGCCTCTTGGGCATCTTCCTGGGCAGGCAAATCTGGCAAGATAATCGGCGAAGACCATGTGCCACGCACATCAAAGGGAACAACCAGCGTATCGCCGCCCGCACTTATGGCTGTGGCCCCTTCGAAGGAGAGGCTGCGGCTCATCAATTCACTTTGGCCGCTCATGGTGAGCGACAGGCGCTGCGTTGCCACCGACAGGTCGCGTAGCTGCAGGTAGCCATCGCGGGCAAAGGCTTGGGTCGAGAATTGCTCCAGCTCGGTCTCACCACCCATCTCAAATGTGGCAAGATCAAAATTGGTGTCGACGAAACTCTCGCCAATTTCATCCAGGTCAAGCCCAATGAGGGTGCCATCGATGAGCTGCGCGTTGGCGTCGCCTTCCAGGCTCTCCAAAACTTGCGCGAGTGTTTCACCGCGACCACGAAACAGGGTTTGCAGGGTCAGCGATCCGGTAAGAGCAGGCGTCTCGACAAAACTTCCAAGGAATGCCCCCAGATCAACCTCATCGGTGGACAGATCCAGTGCCACGCCGAGCGGCAACCCTGTGTCTTGCACTTGCTCATCGCGGGCCAGTGTCAGGCTTCCACGCACCAAACCATCATAGCCTTGCGCTTCGCCAATTCCCAACACAAAGCGATCAGCCGATAGCAACACCGAGCCAGCCGTCTCGCCAAATTCCAATGGCGAGGCCAGAACGCGCCGACTGGCAAAACGCACATCCAGATCGAACGGGCTCGCCAGAACATCGGGCACGGTTAAAAAGCGCCAATCACCAGGTGCCTCAGCGGTCGTGGTAGGACGAATGGTGTCGATGTAGGCGGACAAATCGAAGCGAGCAAAATCCAGTGTGCCCTGCAGCGCCGGGCGGCCCGTATTGGTGTCACCATTTTGGTAGCCATCAAGATCAAGCGTCAGCACGCCCTCGGCTTCATTGCCATCCAGGCTCAGCTGCAGATCGGTAAGATCAATGGTGGCGTCGAGCATATTCATGTCCGCATCCAGACGGAACGCTCCAAACGTTGCGCCCGCCTCAACCTCGCTGGTCAGCCAGCTGGCTGCGCGCCGCAGAGATGGCGTGGACACTGCCACGCTGCCGCTGGCCTGCCACGGCACGGGTGTGACACCCTCATTTGTGCTCAGGCTGCCCGGGGATACTGTTCCATCAAATTGAAGGCGCATGGGCGCTGCGGCGATAGAAAGAACCACGCCGCTGGTCGAGCCCGGCTGTGCAAGTGCTGCTGGCTGAGCAAGCGAAACCGAGAGCTCCACCGCCTCACCGCGCCATATGGCCGAGCCGCTAATTGCGGCGCGCGTCGAGCTTGTGGGCCATGTGAGTTCCATATCGGCGCTGGTGACGGTTTCTGTGATGCCGTTTTGCTCGTCGTTAAAATGAAGCGTGCCGTCAGTTATGCGGAAGCGACCCAGCTGCACCCCGCTTGCTGTGCTTTGATCAGGACCCAACGCGCTGACGAGGTCGCTGCCCTGTAGCCGCCAGTTGGATTGGCCATCTGCAGTGCGCAGCAGGCGGATTGTAGGCCGTGTTAACTCAAAAGTAGAAAGCTCGATGCGGCCAAGCAACAGGGGGAGGGCACGCACGCCGCCGCGCAGTGTTTCGGTGATGATGAGTGCGTTTTCGGTCCCCGGCAAATCGCCCGCGATAACGACATCAGACAGTTCAACCGACAGGTTTGGAAAAACCTTCAGCGCCTGATCGCCGCGCAATGTCACGGCCCGCCCAGTGAGCTGCGATATCTGCTCGGCCACTTCCTGCCGTACCGTTTGCGAGGACATGATAGAGGGCAGAGCAAAGGCCACGCCTGCCAGAACAAGCGCCAAAAGACAAAGACCAACGAGAATGCGGCGGATCATAAACAAGCGCTCATTGAGACAGTGTAGGCAGGCTGGGCGCGCCGCAGCACGCGCATGCTTAGCGTCTGCCTTGTCCTTTGCCATGTCCTCCGCGCAAAACCAAGCACCTGACACACCGTAGTGTGTACAAGGTATAGTTGCCGTTTTACCGCAACATTGTCTTTGCTCCGGTAACAAACTGGTCTAAGCCTGCGGCCAAACGGACCAACATCCATAACAATGGGGCTGGCTTGGCCATTACCTCTAACCAAAATCAAACCAGTGCCGACCAGTCACCACGGTCCATCAAGGCGCGCGGGCTGTGGGGCGAGAACCCAAAGCTGGCGGTGTTTGTAACTGTATGCACATGCCTGCTTGCGACCCCGCTGGTGGTGATCGTACTATCGTTCTTTCAGCCAGCGGCAGGTGAAACACTCAGCGCCCTGGCTACGACAGTTCTACCTCGCTACGTTGGCAATTCCGCGCTGCTATCGCTCTACGTTGGCGTAGGCGTGGCGATCATTGGCACGGGTTCAGCTTGGCTTGTTACAGCGTTTCAGTTTCCAGGGCGGCGGGTGTTCGAATGGCTCCTGATCCTGCCGCTCGCTGTGCCAGCCTATGTGATGGGCTACGCCTACACCGAGTTTCTGTCACACCCAGGCGCCGTGCAAACAGCGTTGCGCGACATCACCGGCTGGGGGCCGCGCGACTATTGGTTCCCGCGGATCCGCTCGCTGGAAGGCGCAGCAGTGATGTTCATCTTTGTGCTCTACCCCTATGTGTATTTGTTGGCGCGCACCGCTTTCCTTACCCAGTCAGCCACCGCGTTTGAGGCAGCACGTGTGTTGGGCCAGTCGCCTTGGCAGGCCTTTGTTCGCGTGGCGCTTCCTATGGCACGTCCGGCCATTGTGATCGGCATCGCTCTGGCGCTTATGGAAACCTTGGCCGACTACGGCACCGTTGCACACTTTGCATTGCAAACGTTCACAACAGGCATCTATCGCTCCTGGTTCTCGATGGGCGATCGGGTTGCCGCGGCACAGCTTGCAGGCGCGTTGCTGACCTTTGTTTTTGTGCTCATCTGGATCGAGCGTATGCAGCGCGGCAAGGCACGTTATCAAAGTGCGCGCTCAACCGTTCCCATCCAGCGCTTTGCGCTGACAGGCTGGAAAGCTGTGGGAGCCTTGGCGTTCTGTATGTTGCCGCTTACGGTGGGCTTCCTGCTGCCTGTTGCATTGCTGGTGGAATTGGCGCTTGACGGTGGGCACAGCCTGTTTGGCCCGCGCTATGTCGGCTTTATTCGCAACTCGTTTTTGCTCGCGGGCACCGCGGCGCTGATAACGGTGGCGATTGCCATTGCGCTGCCCAGCTTCCAGCGGGCGTCCAAGGCGCCCATTCTGGCGTTTGTCACGCGTCTTGCCGCCATGGGGTATGCGATCCCAGGGTCCATCATCGCCGTTGGTATTCTCATTCCGTTGGCAGGCTTTGACAATGCGCTAGATGCCTTCATGCGCGAGCGCTTTGGCATCTCCACCGGCCTTCTGCTCACCGGCACGATTGTCGGGTTGCTCTTTGCCTACACTGTGCGGTTCTTGGCTGTTGCGCTGGCTCCCATTGAAAGCGCCTTTGAACGCATTAACCCACATATGGACGATGCTGGCCGGGTTCTGGGCGCGCGCAAACGCCGGGTGTTTAGCCTTATCCATGCGCCACTGCTGCGTGGTGGAATTCTCACCGGCGCGCTGATTGTGTTCGTGGATGTGATGAAGGAGCTTCCTGCGACACTTATTCTGCGGCCTTTCAATTTTGAGACGCTAGCCACGCAAGCTTTCCGACTGGCCTCCGATGAGCGCTTGGCCGAGGCCGCCACACCGTCATTGGTCATCGTCGCGGTTGGCCTGCTGCCGGTCTATCTCATCAGCCGCCAGATCAGGCGCCTGCGCGAGGACGCTCCAGTGCTCGACAAATTGCCAAAGCCCTGACAACTAGCCCTATAAAAAACGACCGACACCCATAAGGGTGCCGGTCGCAGTTTACAGACCTTCTTTGGAGAGGGGTGAGGGATCGGGGGCCTCACCCCAGTTTGAGAACCACCCGGACAAGCGGCATGCCGAAGATCTGCAAATCGTGTTGCTGGTCGCCTTAGGGGTAGCCAACGCGGTTGTAGATTTCCTGAGCCAGCGTCTGGTTCTCACCCAACACAGTTAGGCTCTGGGTATCTTGGCGGAACAGCCCAAGCTGGGCTACGGATGGGCTGATGGGTGTGCCCATGACTGCTGGGTACTCGTCATTGCCTGCCGAGAAGTATGCCTGCGCCTGATCTGAGGCCAGATACTCCAGGAACAAGGCCGCATTGTCGGCATTGGGTGCGTTTGCCGCGATGCCAGCGCCGGAAATGTTCACGTGGGTGCCAATATCTTCCTGGTTCGGGAAGACCCATGAAATCTGGTCCAGTGCGTCACTATCCAATCCATCAACTGGGTTGCCTTCGGCAGCGCGGCGAATGGCACGGCCAAAATAATAGGTGTTGGCAACCGCGATATCGCATTCGCCGGAGACCAATGCGCGGATTTGTGCAGTATCATTGCCTTCTGGCTCGCGCGCCATGTTGCCATAAAAGCCTGTGGCCCATTCCTCAGCAGCGTCTTCGCCCAGATGGCCAATCAGACCAGCCATGAGCGAGAGCATGTAGATGTTGCCCGACGAACGCGCGCACACCTGCCCCTCATACTGTGGGTCGGCAAGGTCCTGATAGCTGGTCGGTGGGTTGGGCACATCCTGCGGATCGTAAAAGATCACGCGGGCGCGCTGCGAAAAGCCATACCAGTGCCCCTCGGGGTGGCGCAGATAGGACGGCACGCGCGCTTCCAGCGTATCCGACTCGTATGGCTGGAACAGGCCCAGCTCATCAGCGCGGAACAGACGGCCAGCATCAACGGTCATCAGAATGTCTGCCGGGCTGTTGGCCCCTTCAGATGCCATGCGCTGGATCAACTCATCGGCGCTCGCTTCGATCCGGTTGATGGTAATGCCGGTTGCTTCTTCAAAGTCGCCATACAGGCGTTCGTCAGTGTCGTAGTGGCGCGAGGAATACAGGTTCAATTCACCTTCGGCAGATGCCTCTGAGACGGCCAGGGATAGGCCCACCGGCGCGGCAACGCCTACGGCGAGCAGGGCAACCAAGCTGGTGCGGGTCATGAGGGAAAGAGTTCGGTTCAGCATTTTATTCTCCGAGGGGGGGGCGACAAAAGCGTCGGCCTAACGTGCTAAAAATTGACGACCAACTGAATCATCCTGTTGGCCACACGCGGACGCTAGTCGGATTAAAAGTTGCAGGTCAATATAAACTTCAGAAAAAACGCAAATTTATGCGATCTTATCGCATCTAGCTTTTAACGCCTCTAAACTGCACACGGAAAAACGCGCTAACAGGCTGGAATTGTTATAAATTAAAAGTGCGTTTGGTGTTTTGGCTATTCGGCCAAAACGCGCTGAGAGGGAAAGGTCATCATTGCCAGCGTGCCTTCGCCAGGCGTTGATTCCAGGCCAAACTGCGCGCGGTTGGCCTCCACCAGTGCTTTGGTCAGCGGCAGGCCAAGGCCTGTCCCGGTGATCACCTGATTGAGCGTGGTTGGCACCTGACGGAAAGGCTCCAACGCCAGTTCCACATCGGCTGCATCCATACCGCGACCCGTGTCGCGCACCCGCAAGCTTACCTCGCCAGTGGGTTCATAAAGCGTGGACACAATGATCTGTCCGCCGGGGTCGGTGAACTTGATGGCGTTCGACATGAGGTTCAGTACGACCTGCCGCACCGAGCGAATGTCGGCCACCACCTTGGGCAGGCTGAGCGGAAGAGAGGTGCGCACAATGATGCGACCCTGATTGGCCTGCGGCTGCATGATGGCCAGGCACTGCTGGACAACGTCATTGAGGTCGACTTCACCGAACGACAAATCCATTTTACCCGCTTCGATCTTGGAAAGATCAAGCAGATCATTGAGCAAGCTCATCAAGTGCTCGCCCGAGGTGTGGATGTCGCGCAGATATTGCCGGTAGCGCTCAGAGCCGACGGGGCCGAAACGCTCCTCCAGCATAACCTCGGAAAACCCGATAACGGCATTCAACGGGGTGCGAATTTCGTGGCTTACGCGCGCCAAAAAATCTGATTTGTGAGCGCTGGCTTCTTCAGCAGCTTTGCGCGCTTCGACAAGATCTGTCTCTGCCTGCTTAAAGGGTGAAAGATCGCGCAGTACTGCGCAAAAAACTGCTGGCTCATCATCGGTCAGACGCCCAAGCGTCATGAACACAGGCACCAATCCACCCTGGGCAGTGATGCACTCCAGCTCTCGGCCTTCGTTGAACAACGACAGGCGACCCTGCTTGGTCATGTCGTCTAGATAATCCAGCGCTGTTTGGCGGCTGTCTTCGGGAAAGAGCAGGCGGAACGGGCGTCCTATTAGATCATCTGCGCCGTAACCCACCAGCGCCTGCGCTGCTTGGTTGAGGTCTTTGATCTCTCCTTCGCCATCCAGCGTCACCACGCCATCGCTGGCCAAATCAATAATGGCTTCCAGCTCGCCAATGCGCGCACGCACCAACGGCAGGGCACCATCAGCGGCGTTGGCGCCTGCAATGGGGGCAGCGGCTGCACCGGCGGCCAGCAAGGACGCATCTTGCGAGGCCTCCTGCGCTTCTGTGTCGGCATGTGTGTGCTCGCGCAGCGAGAGGAGCGCGGCCGATTGCCCATCCCATCGGGCGGCCTGTACGCGGCCGGTCACGGGAAGCTTTGAGCCATCGGGTCGCACCAGTGTCATGGCGCCATGGCCTTCGTCCTGACCCGCGCTTAGGCCTTCAGCAAACAGCGCTTCCATACTGCCCTGCGCCTTAAGTGCGTCCAGGCTGGACACGCCCGCCATATCAAGCGCTGCGCGGTTGCCATAAAGAATGGCATCGTCGCTATAGATGATGATGCCCAGTGGAAGACGATCCAGCACCATGCGTTCCGCGTTGGGCTCAGTGCGGGTGAAGGGTAGCACGCGGCCACCTTCGCCTTGGCTATCCGGAGTCCCATTGGCACCCTCAAGGCCAGAAAGCATGCCGCTCGCCAACCCACCGGTGATGGCGGCGCCGGCGCCGGCGCCGGCTTCCTGGCTATCGGTGCTTTCATTTGCCCGGTCAAAGCTAACAACATCGCTGCTGGCACCAGTGGTAATGTTGGTCGTGTCGTCTGATCCCTGGGGGAAGGTTGATGCCTTAGGGTCGTCCTTGCCGGTGATGCGCGCACCCAGACGGCGGGCAATTTCCTGGAAGGTTAATCGTTCCGGGCGGCTAAGGTCAGCATCGTCTGGCGATGCAGTATCTTGTTCCAGTGGCGTGTTGGTTGTTGTCTCTTGGGTTGCATCCTGCGAGCGCGAAGGCGCTACCTCTTCTGCAGGGTCGTTCGCAATTTCGCTTGTAGTGTCGCTCGCAAGGTCATTGGCAAGCTCGCCGACACGTTTGCCTGCTACGCCGCCAGCAGCCCCGCCAGCCAGCCCTGCTGTCAAGCCCGCAGCCACCGCTTTCATGGCATTCAGTGTTTCTGTCGGATAGTCTTGGTCAGAGGTCTCTGGTTGATCAACGCTCGGCGCCGATGTGGCGAACACGTCCGCTGGCGCATCTGGTTCCACGGTTACTGCAGGGGTCGTGCTCCATAGCCCTGCGCGTTCGGCCTCATCACCTTCCAGGGCGTCGTCCAGCGCGACAACGCTCGCGCGCATTGAGGTAACCACACTGTCAGTCTCTGGGGTCGACTGTGAAGGCTGGGTGGCCCAAAGCCCGGCAATCTCGGCTTCCCCATCTTCCAAAATATCGTCCAGTGCAACCACAGGCTTAGCGTCGGCTGCCGCCGTAGCTGGAGCAAGTGGCTGTGCCATACCAGCTGCAAAGCCGCTGGCAAGTGCGCTGGCCGCCGCTGCCAAGGCAGCACCACCTGGCACCTGGCTCGTCACCGGCATGGTCATCGCGGCGTCTTTTGTCGGCGCGATGTCTTCTGCAAAGAGCCCGGCGCCGGTCGCCGCAGGAACATCCAGTGGATCCACAACCAAGGCATCGACGGGTGCTTGTGTCGTTTCTTCCTGCTGCACCGCTAGGTCGCCGGATGATTCAGCGTCTTTGTTCGACGGGCGCTCTTCTGAAGTCTCGCCCTGCACGACCTTGCTGGTGCCTTCCAAGGCTTTGCCTGTCAGCGCCGTGCCAAAAACGCGAAGTGTTCCATCATCTTCGTCAAAGCCTGAAAGCCGCACAGGCACCAGCATGGCGCTGTCGCTAACTGGCCAGAGAACCTGCTGCTCGGAAAAGCGATGGCGTTCATCCAGGCCATGGAAAACAGATGGCGGCAGGTCACCAACCCGCTCTGCCAAGGCTTCGCTGGCAAGTTCACCGCTACGCAGCGCCGTTGCAGCGCCGACCGCATCAGCCAGACCACTGGAAAGATCGGTGATTTGGCCCTTGCCATCGACCATAAAAGAGAAGCGATGGGGACGACTGCGCGGTTTGAAAGCGAACTTGGCAGCGTCATCCAGTGCGCGCTCTGGAGCCTTTAACGGCGCTGGAGCGATGCTTGGTGCAATATCCAGTACGAAAACCGGGGATGGCTGTGGTGTGACCTGATCGTTCTCAACTGCGCTTTCGCCACGTTCCTGAACCGCGGGTGCATCAAAGCTTGTTGGCACATCAGACCCAGCAGGAGCTTGGGAATCTGTAGGAGCCTGGGAACCCGCAGGAGCTTGGCGCGCTGTGCCTTTGCTGCCCATCGCCATAACAAGAGCATGCCCGGCAACCTCAACCGGCTTACACGTCGCAACCAGCGTCTCTTGGTGAGAGCCTGCGCTGACCCGCAAAATTTCTATACGCCCACGCACATGCCCAGAGGCTTGCGTGCGCCCAACCGCCTGTAGCGAGCGACGTGCTGGCGCGGTTGGCACCACATCGACCAGTGTGTCGCGCGAGATATTCAGCGCTTTTAACGCTTCAGCATTGGCCCAAACAAGGTTTTGCCCGTCGGCCGACCAAAGCCAAACCGGGCGAGTGTTCTGCGATGCGAACAGGCGATCGGCGTCCTGCGCAACAGCTGCAAGGGCAGAGGTTTCAGACTGGCTCATGCACAGATACTCATTCAAATCAGATATGCTGCAGGTGGCCTCGCCGCGATACGCACCGTGACGGGTCGCTCAAACAAAAAGCAGATCAGCGCGCTGGACGCCTTCTTTACACTTTATTCATAATGGTGAAGCGCCTTAGAAGTCCACGCAAGGCTTGTAATGCAGCCAGGCGATGGCAAACGTGGTAAATACATCAGGAACCTCTTATACTGTGGCGCGTTAGCAATTCGCCGGGGGTGCAGCCATCATAACCCTGGCGTAAATTAAGCCACTTAAAACCACCGCGCAGCCACTCGCGCGGCCCAACAACGGAGCCACCAATGAACACGCCACCCAAACTTGAAGTTCCCGAGGCGATGCGTGACTTCGCCGACCAGAGCGTCTCGCAGGCCCGCAAAGCTTTCGACACTTTCATGACCAATGCGCAAGACGCTGTTGGCAAAATGGAAGAAGGCGCAACAAGTGCCAAAGCCGCAGGTGCCGACATCCAAAAAGATGCGATGTCGTTCGCCGAAGATCAGGTTACCAGCGCCTTTGATCTTGCTCAGAAAATGGTGCGTGCCAAAGACGCCCAAGAGTTGATGGAACTGCAGGCAACTTACATGCGCCAGCAGATGGAATCTGTGACCCGCCAGTCCAAGGATATGGGCGAGAAAATGACAGCGGTTGCCAAAGACGCTGCAGACAGCATGAAACCTTAACCTGTAGCCAAGTGCTGGGTTGAATTAAGGGCGCTTCGGCGCCCTTTTTTGTTGGCTTTTGCGCCGCGTGTTTTGTTTTTCCCAAGCGGAAAGAATATGTCGGTATTTGTGCGATGCAAAAGAAATGTTGCAATGCACAATAAGCGATGCTATACCCCGGTTCAACGCTGGAAACGAAACGACATTCAGCGCTTCGCGGACCCGAACAAGCGGTCCACCCTGAACGAACCAAAGGATGAGACCATGCCTGCTGCTAAAAAACCCGCCGCCAAAACAACTGCTGCCAAAGCTGCTTCAGCTCAGGTTGCTGAAGTGATGGAAACAATCGAAAACAACGTCACTGAGTTGTTCCCAATGAACACCGCTGAAATGCCTGAAGCATTCCGTGACATGGCCGAAAAAGGCGTCGCTCAGGCACGCGATGGCTACGCCAAAATGAAAGCTGCTGCTGAAGAAGCAACAGACGTTCTGGAAGACTCAATGGAAACGGCCCGCGCCAACACGCTGGACCTCTCCAGCGATGCGCTGGAAGCTGCCAAAGGTAACATCGACGCGACATTCGCATTCATGAAAGACTTCATGGCTGTGAAAACCGTGTCGGAAGCTGTTGAATTGCAGACAGCCTTCGCTCGCGATCGCTTTGACGCATCCTCGGCCCAGGCCAAAGACATGCAGGCCAAAGTGACCAAAATGACTGAAACAGCTGCTGCTCCAGTCAAAGACGTCGTTGCCAAAAGCATGGACGCTTTCAAAGTCGCCTAACACTTGAGTTTGAGCAGGGTGATTATGTGAACGTGTAAATCCCTGCTTGATCTGCTCAATCAAACCGGCCTGTGCCTTATGGTGCAGGCCGGTTTTTTTGTGTCTGCCTTACACGGGACCCTGCTTGATCGTCGACGTTCCAAATGGGCCTGAAAACAAGCATCCATGCATGCTTGCATTCGCCTGATGATCAGACTAAACAGCCGCTCGCGCGAGGCGTATAGTCGTGCAGGGTATATTTGCCCGTGTGCAGCAGTAGCTCAGTTGGTTAGAGCGCCGGTTTGTGGAACCGGAGGCCGTTGGTTCGACCCCAACCTGCTGTACCACCTCTCCATGTTCGAAGTTCCGCGGACCTGCCTCGCATACGCGGTGTGCACTGCACGCGAAAAATGCCTATTTTTCCGCACTGCACACATGTTGCGCACTGGCCGCTAATGCGTTTAGGCTAACGCTTTGGGCAGGACCGACTGGCCAAATTACCGGCGCAGAACCAACATTGGCTGCGCGGGATACAATTCAACAGGGAGATATCAATGAAAAAATCAACCACGGCGCTTACCGCTTTGGGCTTGGCTGCAGGCCTTGCGCTTGGCACCGGTAGCGCTTTTGCACAACAGCAGTTCTTTTCCATCGGCACCGGCGGTGTCACCGGCGTTTACTACCCAACCGGTGGTGCGATTTGCCGTTTGGTGAACCAGAACCGCCGCGACCATGGTTTCCGCTGCTCGGTGGAGTCCACCGGTGGTTCCATCTTCAACATCAACACAGTGCGCTCTGGCGAGCTGGAGTTCGGTGTTGCTCAGTCAGATTGGCAGTTCCACGCTTTCAACGGCACCTCGCGCTTTGAAGATGCAGGTGCTTTCGAAGAGCTGCGCGCTGTGTTCTCGGTACACCCAGAGCCATTCACGCTGATCGTACCAGGCGACTCAGAGGTCGACTCTTTTGATGATCTGGCTGGTCTGCGCGTCAACGTCGGCAACCCAGGGTCTGGCCAGCGCGCCACCATGGAAGTTGTCATGGACGCGTTTGGCATCGAAATGTCTGATTTCGCAGTTGCTACCGAGTTCCAGGGTGCTGAAATGGCTCAGGCGCTTTGCAACGGCCAGATCGACGCGATGATCTACACCGTGGGTCACCCTGCCGCTGCTGTCACCGAAGTGACGACAACGTGCGATGCCAAACTGGTCAGCGTGACCGGTCCTGAAATCGATCAGTTGATCGAAGAAAACAGCTACTACCGTACAGCTGTGATCCCAGGCGGCATGTACACAGGCACGGATGAAGACACCACCACATTTGGTGTTGGCGCTACCTTCATCACGTCCTCTGATGTTGACGAAGAAATCGTCTACACGGTCGTTAAAGGCGTGTTTGACAACTTCTCCGATTTCACAGGTCTGCACCCAGCGTTTGCCAACCTGAGTGAAGAAGCCATGATTTCTGATGGTCTGTCTGCACCACTGCACGATGGCGCAGCGCGCTACTACCGCGAGCGCGGTTGGATCGAATAAGCCAAAACAAAAGAAGGGCTGGGCGGCAACGCTCAGCCCTTTTTTGATTGCCTGACGACAGTGCTCGACAAAGCCGTTTAATGCAGAGCAAAGCGGCGGCGTTGATAAAATTTTTCAAGTTAGTCGCGCCGAACAAACATGTTTGTTCTGCCAGCGCGCGAGCCAAAAAACCCGAAAAGGGTTGGGCTCAGGGGGACGACAATGAGCAATCAAGACACGAGCGCTGCAAGCGTCGCAACACAGCCCGACAAGCCAAAGATCGATGTCGATGAGATTGTCGCTGAAGCCGATTCCGGTTCGCGCGTTGTTCCCGGCTCGGTTGGTAAAACCATCGCGGTCATAGCGTTTCTGTGGTCTTGTTTTCAGCTCTACATCGCCTCGGATCTGCCCTTCTTCCTTACTGAGCTGACGAGCGTCAATTTCACCTTCAACAATGTTGAAGCGCGCAATGTGCATTTGGCCTTTGCGCTGATCCTGGTGTCTTTCGCTTACCCGCTTTACAAAGGCGCGCCGAAAAATGCGGTGCCCTGGTACGATTGGCTGCTTGCCGCCGTCGGCGCGATTTGCTGCCTCTATTTGATCTTCGTGAAAGAATCGCTGGTCATGCGCGCTGGTCTGCCCACTGTGGCCGACCTTACCGTTTCGGCCGTTGGTATGATTTGCCTTGCCATCGGCGTCTATCGTGCGCTTGGTCTGCCCATGCTGGTCGTGGCGGGCGTGTTCCTGACCTACACATTTTTCGGCAACCAGCCCTGGATGCCCGAAGTTATTCAGTGGCGCGGTGCATCCTTCGGCAAGGCCATGTGGCACTACTGGATGCAGACCGAGGGCGTATTTGGCGTTGCGCTTGCCGTGTCCGCCACCATGATCTTTCTGTTCGTGTTGTTCGGCTCCCTTTTGGAGCGTGCAGGCGCGGGCTACTATTTCATCAAGCTGGCATTTGCGTTGCTTGGTCACCTGCGTGGCGGCCCTGCAAAAGCTGCTGTGCTGGCCTCTGCTGCCTCCGGTCTCTACTCCGGTTCGTCCATCGCCAACGTGGTGACCACTGGCACGTTCACCATCCCGCTGATGAAGAAAACCGGCTTCAAGCCTGAAAAAGCTGGCGCGGTGGAGGTGGCCTCGTCGACCAACGGACAGCTGACACCACCTGTTATGGGTGCCGCCGCGTTCCTGATCGCAGAGTTCACCGGCATCTCCTATACCGATATCTTGAAGCATGCGCTTGTGCCGGCGCTCATCTCCTACATCGCACTGATTTACATCGTGCATCTGGAAGCGCTGAAGCTTGGCCTCAAAGGCATGGAAAAGCCCACGGCCACGGGCACGTTGGCGCAAAAGCTGATCGGCTTCCTCACAGGTTTCCTTGGTCTCGCAGCGCTTGGTGGCGTGGTCTATTTCGGGCTTGGCTGGGTGAAAGAAGCCTTCCCCGGCATGGGTTTCTGGACTGGCGTCGCCATCTTTTTGGCGGCCTATCTGTTCCTGTTGCGCATCGCTGCGCAGCGCCCTGATCTGCCCATTGACGACCCCAATGCTGACATCAAAGTGCTGCCACGCCCCGGCGAGGTTGCCGTTACTGGCCTGCACTTCCTTCTGCCCATCGTCGTGCTGCTTTGGTGCATTCTCATCGAGCGCCTGTCACCGGCCTTCTCTGCCTACTGGGGCACACTGTCGATGATCTTTGTGGTCGTGACACAGCATCCGATCAAGGCGATGTTCCGCGCAGACACAGACCTTGCTGAAAGCAACGCAGCGGATGAATGGAAACGCGGCGTGGGCGATTTCGTGTTCGGCATGATCGCTGGCGCGCGCAACATGATCCCCATCGCGGTGGCAACCGGTGTCGCTGGTGTCATCATCGGCACAGTAACACTTACCGGCGCACACCAAGTGGTGGGCGATTTTGTGGAGTTCCTGTCCGGCGGCAGCCTCATTCTCATGCTGTTGCTTGTGGCTGTCATGAGCTTGCTGCTTGGCTTGGGCCTGCCGACCACGGCAAACTACATTGTTGTGTCGTCCCTCATGGCACCGGTCATCGTGTCGGTGGGCGCGTCTCAAGGCCTGGTGGTGCCGCTCATCGCGGTGCACCTGTTTGTGTTCTATTTCGGCATTCTGGCGGATGACACGCCGCCGGTGGGCCTTGCAGCCTTTGCCGCGTCCGCGATCTCCGGCGGCGATCCTATCAAGACCGGTTTGCAGGGCTTTGCCTACGACATCCGCACCGCGCTGTTGCCGTTCTTGTTCATTTTCAACACCGAGTTGCTTCTCATTGATGTTGGTCTTGGCAAAGCGATCTTCGTCTTCTGCGTTGGTGTGGTGGCGATGATGCTGTTTGCGGCGGCCACCCAAAGTTACTTCTTTGCCAGAAACCGCTGGTGGGAAACCATCGCGCTGCTGCTCATCGCGTTCACGCTGTTCAGGCCGGGCTATTGGCTGGATCAGGTGGACCCGCGCTATGAGTTTTTGCCGGGCACGCAGCTGGCTGAAGTTGCCGAATCCATGCCAGCAAATTCGCGCTTGCGCATCGAGATACGCGGGCCAGACTTCGATAATCTGGATGAAATGACCCAGACCACGGTTCTGCTGGACCTGGGTGAAGCAGGCACGGGGCAAGAACGGCTGGAACGCCAAGGCATCTTGGTTGCCAATGAGGGCGATGATGCCATCTTGGAGGAGCCTTTTGCTGGTACTCCGTATTTCACCACATTCCAGATGTTTGAGTTCTATGGCGATGAGTTCGTGACGGTCGACAATGTCCAGATCGAGCGCGACCGGATGCCAAAGGAAGTCTTCTATATCCCAGCGCTCCTTCTGCTTGGGTTCGTCATCATGATGCAGCGCCGTCGCCAGACGGTTCCGGCGTTTTAAACAAGGAAGGGAGATACATCATGTACGATCGTTTGCTCGTTCCTGTGGATCTGAATGACCTAACCAGTTTGGACAACGCGCTACCGACCGCTGCCGCGCTTGCTAATGGCCAGCAGGCGCAAATTCATGTCCTTACCGTCGTTCCAACGTCCGGCATGGCGGTGGTTAGTTCTTATTTGCCTGATGATTATGCGGAGAAAGCGCTTGAAGGTGCGCGCGATACGCTGACACGAGCGCTGGAACAAAAACACGCGCTGTGTGCGCCCGCGACGATCAAGGGTCATGTGGCCAAGGGATCAGTCTATCAGGAGATCATGCATGCGGCGGATAAGCTGGATTGTGATGCTATCATCATGACAGCCCACAGCCCCGACCTGAAAGACTATCTGCTGGGCCCCAACGCTGCGCGCGTGGTGCGCCATGCCAAGCAAAGCGTGATGGTGATTAGGGGGTAGCAACCACACCGTTGTCATCCCGGAAGCCTTTAGGCTATCCGGGATCTGCCAATCTTCATCAGTTTCAGATCCCGGATCGGCCTTGCCGTCCGGGATGACACCTTCGGGGCATCCCCATGAAATCTCGCCACGTTTTTCCCCGCCACACCAAGGCCGATCTTCCGGTTGCTGTTGCTGGCGATGGGCCCTTTCTCATCGACGCAGACGGCGCGCGATATTTGGATGCCTGCGGCGGTGCCGCAGTATCCTGTCTGGGCCATTCGGACGAAAAACTAAAACGTGCCATCCACGACCAGGTGGATAAGATCGCCTATGCGCACACCAGCTTCTTCACCACTGACCCGGCAGAGCAGCTTGCTGCACGCCTGGCCGATTTAGCACCAGGCGACTTGAGCCGCGTCTACTTCGTTTCCGGTGGATCAGAGGCGATGGAGGCGGCCCTGAAGCTCTCTCGCCAGTTCCACATGGAAAACGGGCAGCCCAAGCGCGCGCAGATCATCGCCCGCTGGCAGAGCTATCATGGCAACACGCTGGGAGCCTTATCAGCTGGTGGTAACCGCTGGCGGCGTGCGCAATTTGAGCCGATGCTGTCGCCTGCCATGCATCATGTGAGCCAGTGCAATGCCTATCGCGGGCAGGGCGTGGATGAGAGCGATGCGGCCTACACAGACCGCTTGGCGCAAGAGCTTGAGGAAAAAATTCAAGAGCTTGGGCCAGAAACCGTTGCAGCCTTTGTTGCTGAACCCGTGGTTGGCGCGACCATGGGCGCGGTGCCTGCCGTTGCGGGCTATTTCGCCAAGATGAAGACCGTCTGCGAGCGTCATGGCGTGCTGATGATCCTCGATGAGGTTATGTGCGGCATGGGCCGCACCGGAACGCTGTTCGCCTGCGAACAAGAGGGCGTTGAGCCGGACATGATCGCCATTGCCAAGGGTCTGGGCGCGGGCGTCCAACCCATTGGCGCGCTGCTGGTCAGTGACACGATCTACGACACACTTGAGGGTGGGTCTGGCTTCTTCCAGCACGGCCACACCTATCTGGGTCATCCCATGGCGTGTGCTGTTGGCAACGCTGTGCTCGACCGGCTGATCGATGATGATGTGCTGGCGCGCGTGAACCCCACCGGGCAAAAGCTGCGCGAGGCTTTGGTCGCCCGCTTCGGCAACCACCCCCATGTGGGTGATATTCGCGGGCGAGGACTTTTTCAGGGGATTGAGCTGGTCGCAGATCGTGGCACCAAAGACCCGTTCGATCCGGCCCACGGTGTAGCGGGCAAAATCAAGAAACGCGCCATGGCGCAGGGGCTAATGTGCTACCCTATGGGCGGCACGATTGATGGCGAGCGCGGCGACCATGTGCTGCTTGCCCCGCCTTTTATCATCGAGGATGAGCACATCGCCATGATCGTTGACCGGCTTGATAGCGCGATCACAGCAAGCCTGCCTGCCTAGTATGACAGCCTCTTGGCGCGAGCCCTGCCTCATTATGGTTGCGCCCAATGGTGCGCGGCGGACCAAGGCCGATCATAGCGCCCTGCCGATGACGCAAGGCCAAATTGTGGATGCTGTCGCGGACGCTCATGCTGCAGGGGCGCAAGCAGCTCATGTCCATGTACGCGATGACGATGGTGCCCATGTCTTGGATGCCGACCGGTATCTGCACCTCACCGAAGCGCTGCGCTCACGTTGCGGCGATGATTTAATCATCCAGGTCACCACCGAAGCTGTCGGCCGTTACACCCCACATGAACAGCGCCAGCTGGTGCGTGATGTGAAGCCGCAGGCGGTTTCCATTGCCTATCGTGAGCTGTTTTCTGACGCTCGCGACCACCAATCGAACGCTGAATTGCTCAGTTGGGCGCAGGAAAACCAAATCGCGGTCCAGTGGATCCTTTATGCGCCCCAGGAGGTGGCTGATCTCGCCAAATTGATCGACCATAGGATCATTCCAGCGGTCAGCTCATTGCTCTTCGTGCTCGGTCGCTACACAAAAGGCCAGCAAAGTCAGCCAGTTGACATCATTCCGTTCTTGGCAGCCCGAGAACAGCATTCTGCCGTGCAGAATGCCCCATGGAGCGTGTGTGCATTTGGCGTAGCGGAGACCGTATGTCTTGCGACCGCGCTCGGATTGGGTGGAGATGCGCGCATTGGCTTTGAAAACAGCCTTTGGCATGCTGACGGAACGCTTGCGCCCAGCAATGCAGACCGTGTGAAGGCTCTCAGGACAATTGCCGATGAACTTGGCCTGCAGCATGCGACCTCACAACACGTGCGTGAGCGCCTGATGATCGGGCAGCTATAGGCCAAAGGTGAGGCAGGCACGGGGGCTTCCCCTACTGTACGCGTCAGCTTGGCGTGCTAGTCAAAACACATCTCAATTGCTGTTTTGGATTGCTGCCCCATGACCTACTCACCCGGTCCGATCAAACGCCTCATGGCGGCCAACCGCTCTGAAATTGCGATCCGCATTTTCCGCGCCGCCAATGAGCTGGAGCTGCAGACCGTTGCGGTCTACGCGCAGGAAGACAAGCTGGCGCTGCACCGGTTCAAGGCGGATGAGGCGTATCTGATTGGCCGCGGCCCGCATCTGGATGAGCCGCTTGGACCGATTGATGCGTACCTCTCGATTGAAGAGATCATCCGCATTGCCAAGGAAAATGAGGTGGATGCGATCCACCCCGGCTATGGTTTCCTGTCCGAAAGCCCGGAGTTTGTGGATGCCTGCGTTGAGGCGGGCATTATTTTTGTCGGTCCCACCGCCGACACGATGCGCCGCCTCGGCAACAAGGTATCGGCACGCAACCTCGCCATCGAAGCCGGTGTCCCCGTCATGCCCGCTACTGCTCCGCTGCCTGACGATATGGACGAGGTGGCCAGGCTTGCTGAAGGCGTTGGCTATCCGGTGATGCTGAAAGCGTCCTGGGGTGGCGGTGGTCGCGGCATGCGCGTGATCCGCACCCAGGAAGATTTGTTGCGCGAAGTGCCGATTGCCAAGAAAGAGGCGCGCTCTGCCTTCGGCAAGGATGAGGTTTACCTCGAAAAGCTTGTCGAACGCGCTCGCCACGTCGAGGTGCAGATTTTGGGCGATGCCCACGGCAATCTGGTGCATCTGTTTGAGCGCGATTGCACAGTGCAGCGCCGGCATCAGAAAATCATTGAGCGCGCCCCTGCGCCCTACCTGACGCAAGAGCAGCGTGATGCGCTGTGCAACCACGCCAAGGCCATTGGTCGCACCGTGAACTATCGCGGCGCAGGCACGGTTGAATTCTTGATGGATGCCGACACCGGGCAGTTCTACTTCATTGAGGTGAACCCGCGCGTGCAGGTGGAGCACACGGTGACCGAGGAAGTAACCGGCATCGATATCGTGAAGGCCCAGATCCATATCGCTGAAGGCATTGCCATTGGTGACCCGCGCTCCGGGGTGCCAGAGCAGGACGGCATCACGCTTTACGGCCACGCCATGCAGTGCCGCATCACCACCGAGGACCCGGATCAGAATTTCATCCCCGATTATGGCCGCATCACAGCTTACCGCGGCGCGACCGGCTTTGGCATCCGGCTGGATGGCGGCACGGCCTATTCTGGTGCGGTGATCACGCGGTTCTATGATCCACTGCTAGAGAAGGTGACCGCCTGGGCTCCAATCCCCGAGGAGACCCGCAAGCGCATGGACCGCGCCCTGCGCGAGTTCCGCATCCGAGGCGTGGCCACAAACCTTACCTTCCTTGAGAATGTGATCGGCCATCCCAGCTTCATTGATGGCAGCTACACCACGCGCTTTGTGGACGAAACGCCGGCGCTGTTTGAGGCGGTGAAACGCCAGGACCGCGCGACCAAGCTGCTCACCTACATGGCCGATGTCACCGTCAATGGGCACCCGGAAACCAAGGGTCGCCCGCTGCCGCCAGTAGATGCTGGCCCGCCGGAGGTTATTGCGCACCCCGGTGAGCCGAAGTTCGGCACCAAGCAGAAGCTCGATGAGCTGGGCCCGGAGGGCTTTGCCAGATGGATGAAGAGCGAAAAGCGCGTTCTCATCACCGACACCACAATGCGCGATGGCCACCAGAGCCTGCTTGCCACCCGCATGCGCTCGTTCGACATCACCGCGCTCGCGCCAACCTACGCACAGCAATTGCCCGAGCTCTTGTCGCTGGAATGCTGGGGCGGTGCGACCTTCGATGTTGCAATGCGGTTCCTGACCGAAGACCCGTGGCAGCGCTTGGCTGACATTCGCGAAGGCGCGCCAAACATTCTCACCCAAATGCTTCTGCGTGGCTCCAATGGGGTCGGCTACACCAACTATCCCGACAATGTGGTGCGCCAGTTTGTCGACCAAGCTGCCAAGGGCGGCATGGACCTTTTCCGCGTGTTCGATTGCCTGAACTGGGTGGAGAATATGCGCGTCTCCATGGACGCTGTGCGTGAGGCGAACAAGCTCTGCGAAGGCGTGCTCTGCTACACCGGCGACATTCACGATGCCAGCCGCCCCAAATATGATCTTGCCTACTATGTGGACCTTGCCAAACAGCTGGAAGCCGCTGGGGCGCACATCATTGGCATCAAGGATATGGCGGGCCTTTTAAAGCCCGCCGCGGCAACCGATCTGGTCAACGCCCTGCGCGATGCAACTGATCTGCCACTGCACCTGCACACGCATGATACCTCTGGCATTTCCGGCGCGACGCTGCTGGCTGCCATTGATGCGGGCGTGGATGCGGTGGACTGCGCGATGGATGCCATGTCCGGCATGACCTCACAGCCTGCTTTGGGGTCTATCGTGGCGGCCCTTCAAGGATCAGAGCGTGACACCGGCCTGGACATGGATGCGATCCGCAAAATCTCGTTTGCCTGGGAGGATACCCGCCGCCAGTACGCGGCTTTCGAGAGCGATCTCAAAGCGCCAGCATCCGAAGTGTACCTGCACGAGATGCCCGGCGGGCAGTTCACCAACCTCAAGGAACAAGCGCGGTCACTGGGGCTTGCCAACCGCTGGCACGAGGTCGCCAAAACCTATGCCGACGTCAACCAGATGTTTGGCGACATCGTGAAGGTCACGCCGTCCTCCAAGGTGGTGGGCGACATGGCGTTGATGATGGTGAGCCAAGGCATCACGGTGGACGAGGTGACGGACCCAGACAAGGACATCGCCTTCCCCGAAAGCGTGGTGGCCATGATGCGCGGTGATCTGGGCCAGCCTCCCGGCGGCTGGCCAGAGGTTATCCAGGCGAAGGTGCTAAAGGGCGATACGCCCTACACCCAGCGTCCCGGCGCGCTGCTGGAACCGGCTGATCTGGAGGCCGAACGCGCCGACATTGCAGGCACGCTGGAGCGTGAGATCAGCGACCAGGAGCTTGCCTCTTACCTGATGTATCCGAAGGTCTTCACCGAGTTTGCCCGCGTCGCTGGCACCTATGGTCCGGTCGAAGTGCTGCCCACGCCGGTCTATTTCTACGGTCTGAAGGTGGAAGACGAAATCGCCATCGAGTTGGAAAAAGGCAAGACACTTATCGTGCGTTGCCTTGGTCGTACCGAAGCTGATGAAACTGGCATGGTGCGGGTGTTCTTTGAATTGAACGGCCAACCGCGCACCATCAAAGTGCCAGATCGTAGCCATGGGGCTACCGGTGCTGGTGCCCGCCAAAAAGCGGACCCCGATAATCAAGCACATGTGGCTGCACCCGTGCCTGGTGTTATTTCAACCGTGTCGGTGAAGGAGGGCGATGATGTGAGAGTGGGAGACCCGCTTCTGGGCGTTGAAGCGATGAAGATGGAAACCGTGATCCACGCCGACAAAGACGGCAAGGTGGCCGAACTTCTCGTGAAAGCAGGCGAGAGTGTAGACGCCAAAGATCTGCTGATCGTGTTGGAATAATCCGCTTTACGTCATTGCCGGGCTTGACCCGGCAATCCACTCGAAGATCAACGCCCCAGCACTTTGCTCACGAGAGAGCTGGATGGCCGCCTCGGGCGGTCATGACGCATTCTGAAAGTCCAATGCCAGACAAGCCTGACACCCTGATCCCCGATCCCGCCCCGTTCACCATGGACGGGTTCTGGGACGGGTTTAAACGCTGCGCGATCACCGCGCCGGGCATAACCGTGTTTGGCATGGGCTTTGGTGCGGCAGCCGCTGTGCAGGGCCTCACCTTTCTGGACACCTTTTTTTACAACGCCATCGTTTTTGCTGGTGCCTCGCAGTATGTTGCGCTCGGTCTGTGGACCGACCCGATAACCTGGACAACAGCCTTTGCCATGGCGGCTGTGGTGTTCACGGTGAACTTACGCATGATGCTGATGGGCGCGGCGCTGCGGCCCTGGCTTGGCGGTTTGCCAGCCCATAAAATCTATCCAGCGCTGACCATCATCACCGATCCGGCCTGGATCATTGCCATCCGCTACTACCGCGATGGCGGTCGCGATTGGGGCATCTACCTGGGTGCATGCGTGTTTCTCTATCTCAATTGGGTGGTCGCGGTTATCCCTGGCTACTACTTCGCTGCCGCCTTGGAAGACCCTGCAAAATACGGTCTCGATCTGGTTATGCCGATTTTTTTCATCACGATGCTGGTGCCCATTTGGCGTGGGCGGTTGGATCTATTGCCCTGGGTGGTTGCGGTTGTGGTGTCACTGGCGGTCAAAGCCGTCGTGCCTGGCTACTGGTTTGTGCTGGCCGGTGGCCTTGCCGCAGCGTTTACCGCAGCAGCACTTTTCAAGCCTGAAGACGCGCAGACGGTGGCTTCATGATTGAGGTGATCAGCGACAGCCTTGCCGCAGGCATGACACAAGGTGCCTGGCTGGCCATTGTTGCCATGACGGTGCTGACGATCCTTGCTCGCCTGATGGGGTTTTGGATATTGGGGACAGTGGCACTTACCGCGCGAGTGCGGCGCGCATTGGAGGCACTGCCTGGTGGCGTAATCCTTGCCACCATTGTGCCCATAACGTTGGAAAGTGGCCCTGCTGGTTTGCTTGGTATCGCGGTGGCTACGCTCATCATGGCTCTGACCCGAAAAGACTGGTTGGCCGTTGCGGTTGGACTAGCATGCGTTGCTGCTTACCGCGCCTACCTGGAACCGCTGGGATATTTCCAGCTTTAAAGGCGTCACAAGGGGCTTGTCTTCGAGCCACCGCTGAAACGTGCTGCGCCGCGCTCTAGTGAGCAGCTCTTGTAGGACTTGCTCTAATTGAGCCGATCAACCAGCGGGCGCACAGCGCTAAGCACACGATCCGGTGATTGGTTTGCGTTCACACGCGGCCAGTCCACATCGGTTAGATCATAGCCTTCTTGCACGCGGGCAACCTCACCAGTGGCATCGGATGGATCGCTTTGGCGTGTGTTGATGCGCTCCACGCGGGTGTCCAACGGTGCGTCCAGCCAGACCCCGGCAAAGTGGCACTCTAGACCCATTGCCAAGTCCTCAAAGGCTCGGCGTTCTTCGGCTTTGGCGCACACAGCATCAATCACCACGCATTGTCCCGCGCCAAGGGCTGCGTGTGCCTGCGTGCGTAAACTGGCGAACACCCTCTTGGACATTCCCGGTGTGTAAGCGCTGGAGGGCAGGGTATCGCTCCAGGCAACACCTGCTTCAGTTTTGCGCACAATATCAGACCGTAAAACCAGCGCACCAGGTGTGCGCCCAATGCTTGGAGCCAGCGCGCTTGCAATGGTTGATTTGCCGGTGCCCGACAGTCCGCCAACAACGGTCAGCGTAATGTCCCGCGGCTCAAGCACGTCATGGGCGTAGGCGTGAAAACGGCGCGCGTCAGCCTCCATAGCCCGTCGTTTATCTGGGGCAAGATGCGGTGCACCCATAGCGCTGACTTTTGCCCGTAAGGCTGCGCGAATGGAAAGAAACAGCGGCAACGCGGCAAGCGCATGCATATCGTCGAGTTCATCACGCATAGCCAGATAGCGGTTCAGCACACGGTTGGCCTCTACGCGCAAACCGTGCTCGTCCAGATCCATCAGCAAAAAGGCAAGGTCGTAAAGCACGTCACCGGTCGCGATGCGTTCATCGAACTCCACTGCGTCAAACATCCGCACGCCTTGCGGCAGGCGCACCAGATTGCGCAGGTGCAGGTCGCCATGGCATCGGCGTACAAATTTGCGCTCACCGCGCTCCATCAGCACGTGCCGCACGCGCTGCCACTCCCGCATGGTCCGCTCGGTGAGCTGTGCAGTTGTCTGCGCTGGAAACAATGTGTGCGCCTCGTGAAAGGCCTGGTCATTGTGATCGATATAGTTGGCCAGATCGGCTGCCCAATCACCGGCACGGCGCACAGGTGCACGCTGCTGAAAGGCAACAATGGCATCCACCGCACCATCAAGGTCTTCATTGGTCAGCGCACCACCCTGCGCCAATTGATCAAATGTCAGGGCCTCATCAAAGCGCTTCATGCAGACCGCCCACTCAATCGGTTCGCCGCGTCCATTGATGGCAAGGTGCCCTTCATGGTCTCGGGTGATCGCCACGATATCCAGGTACACTTCTGGCGCAGTTGGTCGGTTGATCTCAATCTCAGCGCGGCAGGCTTCTTCGCGGCGCGCGAGGGTGGAAAAGTCCATGAAGGGAAAGCACACGGCGCGCTTGACTTTGTAAGCCCGTTCGCCAGCCAGAAACACAGCTGAGCCATGCGTATCGATGCGCTTTACCGTGGACTGTGGACCAAGAGCTGGCAGCTTGTGGTTGGCAGGGTCCTTCAAAAAGCCCATGACGGCGCTTTGATCACCAACGACATGGGTCAGCGCAGAGCCTTCGTCAAAGACCCGTTTGGGCGCATGGTCTGCGCCAAAAGTGGTGTTTATCGCGGTCATGCCAAGGCTCCTGCGGGCGGCAAACGGGCCATCCGTTCAAGGTCGCCGGTCGGCTAATCAGGGCCGAACACGCCGTGCGTTCTATCGTCTTTATTGCAGGTTTCCCGGTGTTTTTGCAGTCGCAACAACACGCATGCGCACTACCGCTGCTTTACTTTGCGGCAGGTTTCTCAGCTTTTGGCAACGCGGCTTCAGGCTTCAAGTCGGCCAAAACCAATTTGGCATGCATGATTTCTGGTTCATCGCGGTCACGCGCCACCGTAAAACCTAGCGCCTTACACATTGTCAGCATGGTGGTGTTCTCTGCCAGCACTTGGCCCTCAATGGTGGTGAAGTGCTCAGCCTGACCGTATTCTATCACCAGCTGCATCAGTGACCAGCCAAGGCCCTGACCTTTCAAGTCCGAGCGAAGCAAAATGGCATACTCGCCAGACTCACGCTGTGCGTCAGCGTGCAAGCGTACCACGCCGATTAACTCTCCATGGGTATCAAAGGCGCCAAACGCCATGTCACGTGCGTAGTCGATCTGCGTCAGGCGGGCGATGAATTTATGGGAAAAATCGCGCACATAAGAGAAGAAACGCAGGCGCAGATCTTCTTTGCTGGATTTGGCAAAGAACATGGCAAAGGCCGGCTCATCTTCGGGCCTGACCGGGCGTACATGAACGCTTTCACCGCCCTTGAGCTCCAATCGGCGCTCCCAGTTGCGCGGATAGGGGCGGATTGTGAAGCGCGGATTGGTGTCGAATGTGGCATCGCCAAGGGGGCCTTTGGCCACTTCCATGCGGGCGTCCAGAACGGTTAATTGATGCGGCGTTGCCAGCATAGGGTTCAGGTCAATGCTGCGGATCTGTGGCACCTCAGCAGAAAGCTGTGATAGGCGCACCAGCGCTTGCGCCACGGCGTCTTCATCGACGCCAGGGCGTCCACGAAAGCCGCCCATCAGCTTAGCAACGCGCGTTTGACCAATCACCTGACGCGCAAGGCGCATATCCAGCGGGGGCATGCCCAGCGCCTTGTCGTTGATTGCTTCCACCGCGATACCGCCGCGGCCAAAAACAACCACGGGTCCGAAGACAGGATCGTCAGCAAGGCCCAGGTACAGCTCCAGACCTGTAGATGTGTCGGCCATGGGCTGTACCAGTACCCCGTCGATGCGCGCGTTGGGCGCACGACTACGCACCTTTTCGGTCAATGCATCGAAGGCCTCACGCACTTGCAAGCTATGGGTGAGGTCCAGCACAACACCGCCAACATCGGACTTATGCGGAATGTCGGGGGAATCGATTTTCAGTGCCACCGCGCGGTGCTGGGCCAGCAGGTCTTGGGCCGCACGATATGCGCTTTCTGCACTCTCGGCGCGCACAGGAGCTGCATAGCCGAAACCGTAGCTTGAAAGAATGTCGCCAATCTCATCACTGCTCAGCCAACTCCTACCCTCTGCTAGCGCGGTGTCAGCCAGCGCCCGGGCGCGCTGCACATCAGCACTTGCAAGATCTTGGGGCAGTGCCGGAGGCGTTGCCGAAAGCTCCTTCTGCGCCTCAGCGTAGCGCGATACATCCATAAAGCCGCGCACGGCATCTCCGGGGGTACGGAAACGCGCAACATTGGCTTCATCAAGCATATCAAGCGCATGGCCCTCGCGTTCTAGCCACGACACGAACACAGGCTTTGGTTTTGTCTTGGCGTTTGTCTTGCGCACCAGCATGTCAGCCAGATTGCGTGCGGCGTCATCGCCTTCAGAGACGCGGCTGGGGCTGTAGGTTATCAGCACGCCATCGTTCATTGGGTCGTCGATTAGCGCTTCGATGACTGTGTTTTGTGCCTGCATTGCCAGTGTTGGATCGAGGTCCAGTGGCATATCACCGGCCCAATGCAGGGGCGCGTGAGGCGCAATGATGTCCGTGCTTTGCGGGGTCAAACTGGCAAGTGTACCGCCAAGGTCCAGCAGCCTGTCGGTTGCCAAAATGCCGAGCCCACGATCATTGGTAACAATCGCCAGCCGCTTGCCTGCCTCGGAGACACGCTTCATGCGGGCCAAGGCCTTAGCGGCATCAAACAGACCATCCAAATCGTGCACCCGCAACAGGCCTGCGCGGCGTATGACTGTGTCATAGACGGCATCTTCGGTGGCCAGCACGCCCGAATGGGTGCTGATACGTTCGGCAGTGGCGCTGTGGCGACCGGACTTCATGATCACCACCGGCTTAACTTTGGCGGCTGCGCGCGCTGCAGAGAAAAACCGGCGGGGATCCCCCACTGTTTCAACGCACACCAAAATAGCGCGCGTGCGCACATCATAGGCCATGTGATCGAGCAGATCATCAAGGTCTACATCGGAAGCATCGCCGATTGAAATAGCCTTGGAGAAGCCAACTTTGACAGCATTACCCCAGTCCAGCACCGCATTCATGATCGCACCGGATTGCGCGATCAGACCCAGCGATCCGGCCTGAGGTGGGTAGGAGGCAAGGCTTGCATTGAGGTTGCCCGCCGCAGCGTAAACCCCTTGGGAATCGGGCCCCAAAATACGCATCTGCGACCCACGGGCGGCTGCTCGCATGGCCCGGCGTAGCGCATCGCGGTCGCCGCCTTTGCAGTTGGAAACGACAACGGCCCCGCGCACACCGGCCAGCTTAGCCTCTGCCACCAGACCTGGCACAGTGTCAGCTGGTGTGGCGATGATCGCCAAATCAGGCACGCTTGGCAGATCAGACAGCGCAGCAACGCACGGCTGACCCAGTATCTGTGTGTGGTTGGGATTGATCAGCGATATCTTCCGCTTGCCAGCATCAGCAAGCAGATTGTCGGCAAAGGCGCGGCCAATGCTGCCTTCCTTCGGGCTGGCTCCCAGCAGCGCGATATGCTGCGGCGCAAAGAACGCATCAAGATTTTGCAGTGACATCTGATATCCTTACAGAGGACCCAGCTATTTCCTCAGAGCATGGTGTACCAAATTTCCTATTGCTGCAATGCAGCAACAACATGGTCGCCTTGTTTGCGGCGCACAAATGCGAGGCAGGACACGCCGCTGAAGCTTACTTGTTTGGCGTCAGGCTTCTTCCATTCGCGCGCGTGTCATCGCCTCTATCCGTGCGCGCAACACCGGCAATAACGGGCCCTGTTTGGTCCACTTGGTGCCGTAAGACAGATTAAAGGCATAATCGAAGTCAGCTGGGTCCTGTGCGGTTATGTGCTGCAGCATGGTCTCCAGCTTATCCAACCCCTTCATCAGCTGGGCTTCCTTGCTAGCGCCTGCGTCATAGTCCAACGAAAGACCAATGATATGGTCTGCAAGTTGGCTATCGAGCGATGCAGTCAGAGCGCGAACAGCCGCGCGCTCGGCCGCTTTGCGCTCACTTTGCTCGCCATGCTGATGAGTGGCAGGGACATCACCAGTTATAGACTCGCCAAGATCATGCAGAATGGCGAGCTTCAGCAGTTTTTCGATGTTGTAGCCATCAAGGTGTGGTTCCAGCGCGATCACCCACAACGCCAAACGCCAGCTGTGTGCAGCGGTGCTTTCGCGCGCGCCAGCGTCGGTTAGACCAGAGCGCAATGTGTCTTTCAGGGCACCTGACGAGATGAGAAACTCAAGCGTTCCGTCAAAATTGGTGTCGCTCATGCCCTCTCCAACGCGCTCGCGTGCCAGCTAGGAGTATAGCCTTGGCCGAGCGCGGCCAAAATTGGTTCAGGCGTGAGCAGATCAACACCGGTGGTCATAGCGGGTTCGGACAATGGCTGGTATCCTTGGAATGTCCACCGCAAAATGCGTGTTGGGCATTTTGCCAGCACAACACCGTTGTGCCGCACCATCGCGCCGACCGGCAGATCCGAAAGGTTACTGCTCGTGTGTTTTTTGCAAAGCCGCGCAGTGTGAAGCAGATCATCGATCTGCTTGGCCACCGGTGGTTTCTCCCATCTTTGCGTGGATGCATGGGCGGCAAACATCGCCGCCTGGAAGGCCTTTGCATCCTGACGTCGACATTCAAAGCAAGGCCTGTGCCCAGCGCTTAGCGCGGTTGCCTCATCAAGAAAAAAGACCTCAGTGTAGCCGGCGCCCCAAACGTGACGCTGACGCTGTTTGAAGGTGAGTGCACAACAAATCCACTGTTTGTTTGACCAAGGCCGTTTTGGATTTTTCACCACCTGAGGACCATCACCTGCCGGAGTATGAAAGCGTCCACCACGATTGCCCATCATGGTGCCGCGGGCAGCTACTGCATGCAGACTGCCATCGGCATGCACACGGTTGGGCAGGCCAGGGTGCCTGCGATCACGCAAGCGTGATGGATGTGTTGGCTGGTTTGACATGAAGGAGCCTCGATCCATCTTAAAAGCAGAACGAACACGTTCAAACAGCGAGCTTAAAAGATGACCCTACACCTGCCCACCCTGTCACGCCGTTCACTTCTCAAAGCAGGTGCCGGGCTTTCTCTGGCGGCGCTTGCACCCGTGTCTGCAGTGCGCGCCAGCACAACTATAAGCTTTTCTGATTGGCAAAGTTGGACATTTCGCGGCATCCCTCAAACGGCTTATTCGCTGTCGGACAACAGCTTAACAATTGCGGCAAACCAATCATCTTCAGTCGTTTATGGCGTGGTGCCGCGTGCCGCGCGCAGCGCCAGCCAAGCCAGCTGGCAGTGGCAGGTGAGCGAGGGTGTTGGTCCCACCAACCTTGCCGCGCGCGGCGGTGATGATCGTGCGATAGCGCTTTATTTTGTGTTTGTTGACGCCGATACAGCCGCCGGCTTTGGCGACACCACCCCCTCGTTGCAGCGCCTTCTGGGTATGCGTGGTGGGCGCACACTGATTTATGTGTGGGGCGGAAATTCCGCGCGCGGCGCGGTATTGGACAGCCCCTATCTGCGCGGTCGCGGTAAGACTGTGGTTTTGCGGCCCGCTGGCACTGGTGGCTGGACCAATGAGAACGTGAACCTTGCCAATGACCACCAACGCGCCTTTGGCAGCGCTAAGCAAACGCTGATCGCTATCGGTGTGTCTTCTGATTCTGATGACACGGGGGCTATCAATCGTGCGGCGCTGCGCAACATCGCACTTGTCTAGGGCCAGGACCCATTAATCTGCGTGGCATGGTTGGAGGGCATTGGTTTGGATGGAAGGCGCAAGGCCGCAGGAAACCATGCGGTTTTCAAGGTTTTGCAACGCACCAGGCAAGCCAATGGACCCAATCGCCGTGCGAGGCGATTTTAGCTTTGATCTGCTGTGTCAAAGCGTTTGACCGGGATAGCTACCCGCTCTGTACACTTTTCCTTGCAGCTCTTTACCAAAACGCGCGCCATGGCGAACAGAGTAATGGGGCCTGACCCTAGCATTCGACAAATCAAGGGCTATGGCATTACGTTCACAGCATTCGTAAAACCATCCAAAGGGGGACAACATGCGGGTATCTCATGAGCAACTGGGTTCCAATGAGCCAAAACCAAAGCCGACGGGCCCAATAACTGGCGGTCAAAAGAAGCCAGCCCAAACCCCGTTGGGTGGCGGAAAAAAGAAATAACGCGTTGAACCTAAAACGTTTTATCTGGGCCCGATGGCTTACCCAATGGCTTGCCCAACGGCTTGCTGGGTCGGCCATTGGGACCAGGTGGCGCTGCGGCTAGCCAGCCTCAAACCCTTCCGGCAGGAACAGGTTTTCACCGTTTAGGTCCGTCACATCAGTGCGCCCGCACAATGCCATGGTTGTGTCCAGCTCCTTGTGAATGATCTCCAGAACTGTGCTCACACCCTTTTGGCCCATCGCGCCCAGGCCATACAAAAATGCCCGGCCAATGTAGGTGCCTTGCGCGCCCAAAGCGACTGCCTTGAGCACATCTTGGCCAGAGCGAATGCCGCCATCCATGTGAATTTCGACATCGCCCTGCACCGCATCAACGATCACCGGCAGCATGCGGATGGAAGAAAACGCACCATCCAACTGGCGCCCACCATGATTGGATACGATGATCGCATCTGCGCCCGTTTTCACCGCCAGTTTGGCATCATCGGGATCCAAAATGCCTTTTAGGATCAACGGTCCATCCCACTGGTTTTTGACCCACTCCACATCATCCCAAGTCAGCGATTGATCAAACTGGTTGGCTGTCCATGAGGACAGTGAGGACATATCCTCCACGCCGCTCACATGGCCGACAATATTGCGAAATTCCCGTCGTTTTGTGCCGAGCATTCCCATGCACCAGCGTGGCTTGGTTGCCATGTTGATCATGTTGGCAATGGTGAGCTTTGGCGGTGCGGAAAGGCCGTTGCGGATATCCTTATGCCGCTGACCAATGATTTGCAGGTCAAGCGTCAGCACCAGCGCCGCGCAGCCAGCATCCTTGGCGCGCTGGATGAGGCGGGACATGAAATCCCGATCCTTCATCATGTAGAGCTGAAACCAAAATGGTTTGCTTGTGTTTTCGGCAATATCTTCAATCGAACAAATGCTCATCGTGGATAGCGTGAAAGGCACGCCAAAGGCTTCGCATGCTTTGGCAGCCAGGATTTCGCCATCGGCATGCTGCATGCCCGTTAAGCCAGTGGGCGCGCAGGCCACCGGCATCGCCACGTCCTGTCCAACCATCTTGGTCGCAGTGCTGCGCCCTTCCATGTTCACAGCCACCTTCTGGCGCAGGCGGATCAGCTCAAAATCATCCTCATTGTCATCGTAGGTTTGCTCGGTCCAAGAGCCGCTGTCAGCATAATCGTAGAACATGCGCGGCACCCGCCGCTCCGCCAATACCTGCAGATCATGAATGGTCGTGATGGTCATATTATCCCCCGGAGAAACTCGTTTCTGTGTCTAGCTGGCGTTGGCCAGCCTAATGGTACGGCGCAGTTTGGATGATGCCTCGCGCGCTTCGGCAGCGTTGAGATTGGCGCTGGCGCGGCTGACATGGTCGATATGAGCGTGGGCAACGCGTTTGGCTTGTTCAGCGTTGCCAGCCAATATCGCCTCAATAAGGTTCAGGTGCTGTTCCAGCAGCAGAGCCCTTTCGCCGGGCTGAGCGTAAAGGCGCTGTCGGTTGCTGAACACATCGTCGGCCAGCAGCCGGTAGCAGGCGCGCAGCACATGCAGAAATGCAACATTATGGGCCGCCTCCACAATCAGTGTGTGAAGTTCCACATCCAGTTCGGCCTCTTCATCGGCGTCGCCGCGTTCATGGGCCTGTCGCATGGCAGTGCCTAACGCTTGCAGCATATCGCGGTCAGACTGTGTCGCGCGCTGCGCCGCAAGGGCCGCCATATCGCCCTCCAGCAGGCGGCGAAACTCCATATAATCGGTCATCCCGCTGTGAGAGGCGCGCATAAGCTGGGCAATAGGTTGAGAAAAAACCTCGCCCATAAGATCAGCAACAAAGGTACCCTCGCCATGGCGCGCCACAATCAGCCCCTTGCCTTCCAGCGTGCTAAGCGCGTCACGCAATATGGGGCGAGAGACGTCCAGGTCCTGGGCCATCTGACGCTCGGCGGGCAGCCGGTCACCAGGGCGCAATGCGCCCTCCAAAATCAAGCTTTGAAACCGTTCTACAACCGCTTGGGCGGTGCGGGTATGATCAATGGGGTGAAAAACCATGGACAACAGAGCCTGAGATAACGCGACAAAACGTCGTGTCTTCGTAGGCGATGGTGGGTACACTGGTCAAATTTATTGGCCACAACCATTGGGCTATAAGGGCCATTACGATGGGGCGCTCAACCCGATGAGGCTACTGACTGCGCAGGTAAGACACCAGATTCGCAACCTGCTCTGGCCGCAAGCGTTGTGCTGGCATGCGGCTGCGCTCGCCAATAAAGGCTGTCGGCTCGGCGATATACTCGATCAAGAGTTGTTCGTTCCAAGGCTGGCCTGCCCGTGCGGCCAGACCATTTGAATAATCGTACCGAGGAACGCTGGCGATGGAGCGGCCAAACAGTCCGCTGAGATGCGGGCCAACACCGTTCTGCGCCGTTGGGCCAACCTGATGGCAAGCCGCACAGCGCATAAACACCCGCTCACCTGCTTGTGCATCCTGCGCGCTTGCGATGTTTGGAACGGCCAAAAAAATGGCCAGTAGAAATGGAAAAACAGTCCAGCAAAGCCGTAACGACACAGCACAAATCCAACCTGAAAGCTTCAGCCGGTATTATGCTCACCGCCTAAAGATTTTTCGCCCAAAGTTAGTTTTGGCGCTCAATGTGTCAGCGTCAAGACAATCCATCGGTCCAGTCCCGCTTTCTTGCTGTGCCGGACAGTATGGTAGGGTTACTCGGCTGCTGCTCGCAGGTCTCTCTCAACCGGGTTGAGGATGTTGTCCAAGCCACGGTCCCAATAGGGTGAGTGGCCGTAAAGGCTCGCCATGTAGTCGATAAACACGCGCACTTTGGCTGGCAGGAAGCGGCGGGTTGGGTACACGGAAAACAGCCCAACACCGCGCGAGGCACGATAGCGCGGCATAACGATTTGAAGATCGCCAGAGGAAAGCTCTGGTCCCACATCCCATGTTGAGCGCAGGCTGATACCGATACCGGCAAGAACGGCTTCGCGTATAACCTCGTTAGAGTTGGTGAGGATGGCGCTTTGTGGCTTCAGGGCCGTCGTGTCGCCACTGGCATCTTCCAGCCTCCAGACATCTTGGCCTTGGGTTGCAAGCAGCGTGTGCTTCTGCAGATCCTCAATAGTCTCTGGCAAGCCGTTCTTTTCAAGATAGGCTGGTGAAGCACACAGAACCCGGTGGATAGGGGCAAGCTTGCGCGCAACAAGCGTGGAATCGTTAAGCTCTGCAATGCGCAGGGCCACATCAAAACCATCGCCGACCAGATCAACAAAGTCGTCGGACAAAACCAGCTGCAGGGTTAGCTCGGGATGTTCCGACATGAAGTTGGCCAGATGGGGCGCGACATGCATACGACCAAAGCTTGTCGGCGCTGAAATCTTGAGGACGCCGGATGCCATCGCAGATCGCCGTGTCACAAAGCTTTCAGCTTCTTCGACACTGGCCAGAATAGCCACGACGCGTTCATAAAAGCCTTTGCCCGCTTCAGTCAGTGCTATCTGGCGTGTCGTGCGCTGCAACAGGCGTGTGCCCAGACGATCTTCCAGGCGGCGAAGGCGTTTAGACACCACCGCCGGAGAGAGCGACATATCGCGGGCTGCCGCAGACATGCTGCCGGCTGCTACGACGCGGGCGAAGATTTCCAGGTCAAGAAAATTGCTCATAAGGCTTTCATTTCTCGTTTCTCTCGTCCGCGTTCAAAGCCATCATCGCGTTGGCTTGTTAGCTGCCGTTTTCGTTCGGCTAAGGCATGCCCCGCAGAGTGGCGGCAAGATGGTGTGTGCGTCAATCATTATATAAGGGAAAACTACTACAAGTTACCGATGGCGTCGAGTGGTAAAAAAAGATAACCACTGCCAAGGACGCGCTGATAACACCGCGAAAGTCTTATCCGCCTTTTTGTTTACGACGCAAAAGCGCGGATGGATGCTAAGTTTATCAGCGTTTGAAAGCGGTTGCAGCCATTTAAGGCTGGTGCGGTGGTAACCGCGGCGCACAAACAGTGTCTGGGAGGACAGTGATGGGCAATATTGCAATGCCAAAGCCGAACGCGGCCATTGTTGGCAAGCGCGAGCAGATTGTGGCGGGGCTGAAGGCTATTTTGCCGGGCGAGGGTGTCATCACTGACCCCAAGCAACTGGTACCTTACGAGACGGATGCTTTCACCACGTATCGCCGTGTACCGCTGGCTGTTGTATTACCAGAAACCACGCAACAGGTGCAGGCTCTCATGCAGTTTTGCAGCGCCCATGGCGTGCCGGTGGTGGCGCGCGGCGCGGGCACCTCGCTTGCAGGTGGCGCCATCCCGCAGGAAGATGCCGTGGTGGTTGGCCTGTCCAAAATGCGGTCCATCGTAAAGATCGACTACGCCAACCGCACCGCCGTGGTGCAGGTCGGCATTACCAATCTGGCGGTGTCCGATGCGGTGGCCAAGGATGGCTTTTTCTACGCACCCGACCCATCCAGCCAACTTGCCTGCACAATTGGCGGCAATATCGGTATGAATTCTGGTGGCGCGCACTGCCTGAAATACGGTGTGACGACCAACAATCTGTTGGGCGTGAAGGTGGTGTTGCTCGATGGCACTGTCGTTGATCTTGGCGGCGAGAGTTTTGACGGGCCAGGCTATGATCTGGTGGGCCTGATGTGCGGCTCAGAAGGTCAGCTTGGCATCATCACCGAAGCAACGGTGCGGCTTCTGCCCAAGGCGGAGGGCGCACGCCCAGTGCTGTTCGGTTTTGAAAACGCATTGGATGCTGGCGCCTGCGTTTCGGCGATCATTGCGCAAGGCATTGTCCCGGTGGCCATGGAATTCATGGACAAGCCTGCCATCGATATCTGTGAGGCCTTTGCAAAGGCCGGCTACCCGATGGATGTGGACGCTCTGCTGATCATTGAAGTGGAAGGCTCGGACGATGAGATGGATGCCATGCTGGCGCGCATCGTGAAAATCGCCCGTGAGCACAAGGTAAAGCGCATCAAAGAGAGCGAATCCGCTATGGAAGCGGCTGCAATTTGGAAGGGGCGCAAATCCGCTTTCGGCGCAACGGGCCGCATCGCCGACTATATCTGTATGGATGGCACGATACCCACAGGGCAGCTGCCTTATGTGCTGAAGCGGACGCAGGAGATCATTGATGATTATGGCCTGCGCGTTGCAAATGTCTTTCATGCAGGCGATGGCAATTTGCACCCATTGATCCTCTACAATGTGAACGACGCTGAAGAGCGCATCAAAGCCGAAGAGGCTGGCAATGATTTGCTTCGATTGTGCGTTGAAGTTGGCGGCTGTCTGACCGGTGAGCATGGCGTGGGTATCGAGAAACGCGATCTGATGACGGAGCAGTTCACGACCGAAGATCTGCACCAGCAGCAGCGCGTGCGTGCCGTGTTTGACCGCGACTGGCTGTTGAACCCGGCCAAGGTGTTCCCGTTGGAAGGCCGTCTTGTAGAGGGCAAATTGGATGCCGCTTAACACTGAACAGGCGGTTGCCGACTTCGTAGCCGATGCGGTGAAAGCCGGTCGACCGCTCGCTATTGAAGGCGGTGGCACGCGCGGCGCGATAACCCGTCCCGTCCAGGCAGCAGAAACGATAAACCTCTCTGGGCTGACTGGCATTACACTGTATGAGCCCGCCGAGATGGTGATCGGCGCTTGGGCAGGGACCCCGGTGGCTGACATGGAAGCTGCATTGGCGGCTGAAAACCAGGTTTTCTCTTTTGAGCCTGCGGACTATCGGGCAGCGCTGGGCACACAGGGTGAACCCAGCATTGGTGGCGTGGTTGCAGGCAACATTTCTGGCCCGCGCCGTGTGTTGGCTGGGGCAGCGCGCGACAATCTGATCGGCGTGCGCTTTGTGAACGGGCGTGGCGAAATCATTAAAAATGGTGGCCGCGTCATGAAGAATGTCACCGGCCTTGATTTGGTGAAGCTGCAGGCCGGGGCCTGGGGAACGCTCGGTGTCTTGACCGAGGTTATTTTCAAGGTCACGCCCCGCCCGCCGGAAGGTCGCACCCTGGCGGTTGAGGGTTTGTCCGACCGTGAGGGTGTGGACCTGCTGGGCCGTGCGATGGGCGCGCCGTTCGAAGTGAATGGCGCAGCACACTTGCCCGCGGCCGGTGGATTGCCTGCCCGCACTCTTATGCGGCTGGAAGGTTTTCCTGAGCAGTTGGATTACCGTTTCCCAGTTTTGGCCGAACGCTTGGGCGTGGCAATGACCGTGATTGGTGGCCAGGATCACATCGAACTTTGGAAAACCGTTCGCGATCTTGGCCCTGTAGCGCACGATCATGATGCCGCGTTATGGCGCATTTCGTGCCCGGCAATGGCAGGTCCAGATATTGTTGCAGCCATCGCCGCCCACCGCCCTGTGAAAGTGTTTTATGACTGGTCCGGTGGTCTAGTCTGGCTGGAAACTGGCCTTGCAGATGATGCCGGAGCTGATGTGATCCGCACGGCCTGTGAGCCCCATTCAGGCGCACACGCGACGCTCTTCCGGGCCCCGCCAGCCGTTAAAGCCAACGTGGCGGTTTTCAATCCGCTGGAAGATGCGCACATGGCGCTCACCCGGTCGATAAAGCTGAGCCTTGATCCGCAAGGGTTGTTCAACCCTGGCGCTATGTACGCGGGAATCTGAGAGCTACAATGCAAACCAATTTTACCCTTGAGCAGCTCGCCGACCCGCACATCGCGCATTCGGAAAAAATCCTGCGCACTTGCGTGCATTGCGGCTTTTGCACGGCGACTTGCCCGACCTATTCCATCATCGGCGATGAGCTGGATAGCCCGCGCGGCCGCATCTACCTGATGAAAAACATGCTGGAGTCCGGCGCCGATGCAGACGAAAAAACCGTCAAGCATATCGACCGGTGCCTATCGTGCCTCTCCTGTATGACGACTTGCCCCTCGGGCGTGCACTACATGCATCTGGTCGACCATGCCCGCGCCCACATTGAGAACACCTACAAGCGCCCCTGGCATGACCGGCTGATCCGCAATGTGTTGGCGTTTGTGTTGCCTTATCCCAACCGCTTCCGCCTATCGTTGGTAGCGGCGCTCTTCAGCAAGCCCTTTGCACCGATCATGACCAAGATTGGCGGTCCGTTTGCTCGCCTTGGCGCGATGTTGTCGCTTGCGCCTGGCAAGGTACCTGCCCGCGGGCCAGAGCCTGGGACCAGTTTTAAACCTCACAGTGCCAAGGCTGGCCGTGTTGCCATTCTTTCGGGCTGCGCTCAGCCGGTGCTAAACCCGGGCATCAATCAGGCCACCATTGACTTGCTCACGCGCAAAAACATCGAAGTGGTGCTGCCCAAGGGCGAGGGCTGCTGTGGTGCATTGGTCCACCATATGGGCAAGGAAGAAAAATCGCTGGTTGATGCCAAGCGAAACGTCGATGCCTGGACGCGTGAAATGGATGGGGATGGCCTTGATGCCATCATCATCACCGCCTCGGGCTGTGGCACAACGATCAAAGACTATGGCCACATGCTGCGGCTCGATCCGCAATATGCCGAAAAGGCGGCCAAGGTCTCCGCACTTGCTTGCGACATCACCGAGTATCTGGAGCGTATTGATCTGGGCACGCCGACACAGGTGTCAGGCCTCAAGCTCGCCTACCATTCGGCCTGCTCTATGCAGCATGGCCAAAAGATAACCACGACGCCTAAAACCCTGCTCAAGGCCGCTGGCTTTACCGTGAAAGATGTGCCGCAGGGGCATCTATGTTGTGGGTCGGCTGGCGTTTACAACATCATGCAGCCGGAGATTGCCCGTCAGCTGCGCGACAACAAAGTGGCCAATATCGCAAGCACGCAACCAGAGCTGATTGCGACCGGGAATATTGGTTGCATGACGCAGATCGGTACAGGCACGGATCTGCCTATTGTGCACACGGTTCAACTTCTCAACTGGGCCTACGGCGGAAGCATGCCGGACGAACTGATCAGCGTGATGGAGGGCCGCGAGACGACCCAGGGCGTATCCGCGCCAAGTTGGATGGAAGCCGCCGAATAAGCGGTTGGAGGTAAGGCCCAGAGCGTTTACGCAGGCACAGAACGCCTATGCGGTTGCGCTGCAGGCGCAGAGCGTTTCGGCAGGCATGGAGCCACTAAGCGGTTGCACTGCAGGCGCAGAGCGTTTCGGCAAGCATGGAGCCGCTAAGCGGTTGCGCTGCAGGCACCGGGAGGCTTTTTGGAGCCCCTGCGCACAGCATCAGCCTTCATCAGCAACACGCCTCTGTGCGCAGCGCTATGCTGCGCGAATGGCATCCAAGAAGCCATCAATCTGGCCCCGCAATGCCTTGGTCTGATGGTCAAGTTCGTTCGACGCCTCCAGAACATCATTTGAAGCTCCACCAGCCTGTTCGGCAGCGTGACGCACATCAGCAATACTGGCGTTGACGTCCTGCGACCGTGCCGCTGCCTGCTGAACATTAACGGCTATCTCTCCGGTGGCTGCGCCCTGCTCATCCACTGCCGCTGCAATCATGGTCGATATCTCATCCATTGAGTCGATCAATTCGGTAATCCCTTTGATCGCTTCCACGGCTTGGTCGGTTGCCGACTGCATGGTCCCAATTTGATCGCTGATCTCGGTGGTGGCTTTGCCGGTCTGCTCGGCCAGTGTTTTAACCTCTGTGGCAACTACCGCAAAACCTTTTCCGGCTTCACCCGCGCGCGCAGCTTCAATGGTAGCGTTAAGTGCCAACAGGTTTGTTTGTTCGGCGATATCAGAGATCATCCCAACGACATCGCCGATACGGTTGGCGGCTTCAGCAAGGCCCTGCACACGCTTGGATGTCTCATCAGCACTCTCAACGGCACGTTTGGACATCGCATTGGACTCGCCAACCTGGCGAGAAATCTCGCTCACCGATGCCGACAATTGCTCGGTCGATGCGGCGACGGTTTGAACATTGGTCGACGCCTCTTCGGAGGCCGAGGCGACATTGTTGGACTGCGTTGAGGTGGATTCAGCAGTTTGTGTGAGGGTGCTGGAAACCTGCGCTAGTTTTTGCAACGCTGAATCCACATTTGCCATGGCTGTCAAAGCCGACTGCTCAAAAGCGCTCACGGCCTGCGCTGTTGCCTGTTGGCGCGCCTCTTTGGCTGCCTGAGCCTCGCTTTGCGTTTGTTTCAGCCGCACTGTCTCAATCAGATTGTCTTTAAAAATCTGCACGGCTGCGGCCATGGCACCCAGCTCATCAGTGCGCTCGCTACCAGGGATTTTTGCATCCAGATCGTTTTCGGCGAGGCGGCGCATGGCACTTGTCATCTCACCAAGGGGTGCCAAGACGCGTTTGAACATGAACCATATCAGGGCACCGATAGCGCCAAGCACAAGCAACCCGACCAAGGCTTTGATGATCAACGTCATACGGGCATCGTTCACCCCGTCAGCCACAAAGCTCGCATTGATGTCTGCGCCAACATTGAGCAACGTAATGGCAGTTTGAAGGGCAGCCTCCGACTGCTCAAAAAGCTCGCCAAACGAAACCGTGTAAGCCCCCTCAGCGGATTGCGCGACAAGGCGGTTTCGCAAAATTTGATAGGTGCCAAAATAGTCTTCGCGCACCTGATCTGCCGCGGCCACCACTGTCGGCGCGACATCGGCGCTACGCAGTGTTTTTTCAATGGCTGACCACGCTTGAAGAACAATCCCGTGATTTTGGAACATATAGGCGAGGTCGGCTCGTGAGATGGCCTCTTGGCGCGCCGTTGCGCTGGCGAACAGAGTGCGTTCGCGGCCACCATATTCGCGGATGGCAAAGGCGCGGCGGATGATATCATCTGTCGCTGCAATATGGGCTGGAACATCCTGAACGTAACTGCGCAAGTCGGTGGACAGCGGATCAATCAACGCCACAACTGACTTGATATCAACGGGAAGTTCTTGAACAAGTTGTTCGTCACGATTGGCCAGCGGGACGCTAAGCTCCTGGTCGGCCTGCCGGCGCATGGCCTGCATTTGTTGCAGGTAGCTGTCCATGCGCGCAATCAGGTCGTCGCGTGTTACAATCGATGTGGTTGCCGCCAGCTGCTCTCTTGCCTCGGCAAACAAACCCGCTGACAGGACCCGCTGTCCATCAAGCATATCTTTAAGCTGACCACCGATCGGGTCATCAAGGTTGAGCGTAACTTGGGTGAGTGATCGTTCCAGGGAAAGCTCAATCGCTGCACGCGAAAGTTGTGCTACCGCTGTTGTCGCCTCACTGGAGGCCGACAGCGACTGAAGCTGGCGCCAGTCTTTCAGCAGCATGTTGGCCATGAGGGTCGTCACCACGATGGAGACGAAAACAAGCCCAAAAAGTTCTCTGATTGCGGCTTTGTCAAGCGGGTAAGCCATGGTCCGTCCGGGGTCATGGTTCTCTTCGAGGTCGCCTGGTTGCGCCTCATGATGGTGTTCGGTGGTGGATCGTCTCCAATGTGGTTTGCGGGTTAAGCAGATAACCTGCACCCCAACCGTTTTTGCGAGATCGACCAACCTCCGTCCCGTTAGGACAAGGCTACCCGCTGTCTCCAGCGGGAATTTGAGATCAGGCAGCGGCCTCCTGCGTCCATTGATAGTCGGCTCCACTCTTCCAAAGCGTCAGCATGAGCACGGCAATCTTGCGTGCGGTTGCAACGGCTGCCTTGCGGAAGCCGCGCCGTCCAGCAAGACGCACCGCCCAGGACTTTAACGGCGAGAACCGCTTCACGTGCCGGATGACACACGATGCAGCCTCAAACAGTAAGCTGCGCATGGCTGCATCACCGCATTTGGATACACGGCCCGACCAGTCTACCTCACCGGATTGATGGCGTTTGGGGGTCAGCCCAAGGAAGGCGCCGACATCGGCCGTTCGGCTGAACCGATTGGGATCATCGACCAGGGCAATGAAGCTGAGCGCATTGATCGGACCAACACCGGGGATCGTCATGAGACGGCGAGCCACAGGATGGTTCTTAGCCTGGCTCTTCACGGCCCTGTCGAGATCGGCTGCAGCCTGACACAGGGTGCTATGTGCAGCGATGAAGCCATCGGCGATAACGCTCAACACAGGGTCACGCGCGCCCGCGGCTGCGAGTTGATCACGGAAAGCTTGACGCTGTGCCCCCAGACCCATGCCCGTCATGCGAATGCCGAAAGTCTTCAGCACACCTCGGATGTGGCCTTCGAGGTCTTTACGCAGGCGGATCAACCGTTCCCGCGCTCCAATCAGGCTGCGCAGCCGATCTGCGTCTTCACTGCGGATATGGACAGGCGTGTACCAACCCGTGCGGGCAAGCTGGGCCAGTCCTTCCGCATCGGCAGCATCTGACTTGTTGAGCCGAGCTGACAGGCTCTTATGTGCCTTGCGGGCATCAATACAGGTTGCAGGTAGTCCAAGACGGGCCAGTCCGCGTTGCAGCCAGATCGACAGCATTCCACTTTCGTGGACGATCCTACAGGGTTCCAGTCTGCGATTGCGCAGCCAGCCTGCAACCCCTTCTGGATCAGCAGGGCAAATCCCCTTGGCGACGATCTTGCCATCCTCATCGATGACGCAGACCGAAACCTCTTTCAGCGATACATCCAAACCGGCATAATACTTCATGGTCGTTCTCCTCACGGCGTATAATCCATGAGGCCAACATACCGGACCTCGTTCGCCCCGGAGAGCGGCCGCCGCAATCACACCATGTGGTTTGGCGAATAGACATTTTCATTGCGCGCTCACTGTTGATTTGCAACCTGTAGTTGTAACTACTCACGATGGTTGTCCATTTTGATTAACATGAGGTGAAATACGTGCGTCATTGCGCCGACCAACAGGTGTGTTGGCCACCACAGGGGCAGGCGCTAACCGTTTTTTGCCGTTACTTGTACACCGCGCGCCGGTCGCCAAACGTGCGCACCCGTTTGCGCCAGGCGCGGTAGCTTCCCGGTTTTAGGTTGTCGCGCATCAACGCCTTCACCTGTTTTTCACTCACGCCATACTCGCGCTCAATGTCGGCAAAGCTAACATGGTCTGACAGCGCCATTTCGATGATCGCGCTGACATAGTGGTCTGGCAGTTTATCCGGATCGCTCATCGCCATACCGCCGGTTCATAGGGCGCAGTGGCCAGTGCCAGGCAACCAGCCATTACATCGCCAAAGGGTGCCTGGGAAAAAGTTAGCCATGCACCTGCATCTTTCAACCGGTCGGCAAAGCCTTCCTGCGCGCTGTGCGCGATGACGATGGTTTCGGGCAGGCTGGCTCGCACATAGGTGCCACCTGCCTCGCTTATCGCCTGCATGATGCTGTGCTCGCTTGCATTTGGCGCAAACACTGCAATCAGCAGGCCGTTCTCGTCGGTCGACCCTTGTGCGGACCACAGCACCAGGGCCATGGCCGCAACGGCGGCAAGTATGAAGCTGCTGACAAGGATCGAGGTCGATGGCATAGACGCATGTATGAGCGAAAACGCGCCTGATAAAAAGAGCCCTATACGCCCGGTCGATGATGAGGCCCGCGCGCTTGCGCGAGCGTTGTTGGAGGATGCACCGTTTGCGGCGCTTTCGCACATCGAACCGCAAACCGGGCACCCACTTGTGACGCGCACGGGCTTTGCGCTGGATCAGAAGGGTGCGCCGCTGCTGTTGATGTCGGAGCTTTCTGCGCACTTTACAGCGCTTCAAGCTGACCCCAGGTGTTCACTGCTGTTGGGTGAGCCTGGCATGATCAACAAGCCTGGCGGCGACCCGCTGACCCATCCGCGCCTGACAGTGATCGGGCAAGCAGCCAAGGTCGACGAGGTTGAGCGCGAGACAGTGCGTGCCGCCTATTTGGCAAGCAACCCCAAGGCCAAGCTTTATGTCGACTTTGGAGATTTTCATTTCTGGCGCATCGTGCCGCAGCGGGCATTCCTGAATGGTGGGTTCGGAAAAGCTTTCAACCTGACTGCCGATGATCTGATAAAAAAAGGCGGCTCGTAAGCCGCCTTTTCGAAAGTCTTTCTGGAAAAGCTAGGCTCTGTCCTAGAGCACCACCACTTTTGCCCCGATGCGCACCCGCTCGTACAGATCGCTCACATCCTCATTGCGCATGCGGATACAGCCTGAAGACATGCTTTGCCCGATCGTCCACGGCGCATTGGTGCCGTGAATGCGGTACAGCGTGTCGCGGCCACCCTGATAAAGGTAGAGTGCGCGCGCACCCAACGGGTTTTCAAGGCCACCGGGCATGCCGTGGCGCCACTCTTCAAGATGGGGTTCACGTTCGATCATGCTGGCTGGCGGCGTCCAGCGCGGCCACTCGGCGCGGCGTTGTACAGTGGCTGTGCCCGACCAGCCAAAGCCTGCGCGACCAACACCCACACCATAGCGGCGTGCCTGTCCACCGGCTTCCACCAGATAGAGGAACTTGTTGTGTGGATCGACAATGATGGTGCCGACAGGGTGGTGCGTTTGGTAGGAAACAACCTGCGGCAGGAAGATCGGGTTGAGCTGATGGCTCGGCGCAACCGAGGCTTGCTGAACGCTTGGGCGAGGATGTTGCCGAACCTGCCCCTGCGTTGGGTGCGTTACAATCCGGCCACTGGTTGAGCGCTGATAGCGCTGCAGCCGCGACTGGTGTTGCTGACGGGCATAGCCAGGCTGCAACTGCAAAAGCCAAGGTGAAGCGCGCTCATTGTGCAGCATGACATAAGGAGAGCCAGCATGGTGGCTCACCGTTTGTGCCTTTGCCTCACCGGTAGCCAAACCCGAGGCCACGCCAACTGCCAAGCTCGCAGCCAAGGTTACCGCCATCGAAACAGAGCCCAATTTCAGCGTGACCTTACCTGCCCAAATACTCATCTTCATCGTACACCCCTCAACCAGGACAAACAGGATGCAGGCCCCTTTGGGCGCTGCCACATGCGTTCCAGAAGGTCACGAAGGGCCAAGCGAATGGTGAATCAATTCAGCGAAAAGCCGCTAAAAGGCTGTAAGGTGGGGTAAAGTTTTGTTGATGGTGAACAGCCCCCAAAAGGGCGTGGTAAAGCTCCGGTTAGGGCAGAGGGTTAAGCGTGTCTTAATGGCTAGCGCACGTAACCGCGAACATCTGCCAGCACAAAGCGCAGCACGCGATCCACTTGTTCACGGGTCATGCCGGCTTGTATGCGGGGGTGATACAGCATATTCAGCACATAGCGATCGTGCAGCATAAAGCGGGTGTGTTGGCTGCTATCGTTGAACACGCTTGCACTGAGGCTTGCATCGTCGTTCAGCGGGCCAAGTCCCTGCAGCACCTCTTCCACCAGGCAGCGGTTGAAGAGAAATTCGCCCTCGTCTGACACGATGACGGCTTGGGCCTGCGTAATCCCATTGGCACCGGTAAGCACCCGCACCATGCAGCGGCCACGAACCGGCGCGCGCGAAGAGTTGTATACGTCGTCCTGAATAACCTGCGCGTACTGCTGGCGATCCACAACGTAGACGGTGAAGTTGGCCTCCAGCTGGCTATCAACCAGACGCAGGTCCAGACCGCGTATGCGGTTGCCAACCGTGGAGAGGAAACGCTGCACATCACGCCGTCGATCGAGTTGCGAGCGATGGTCGATATAGACGCGCACCGGCGTGTTGAACTTTTTCACCACGCTGGCGCCGCGCCCAGTGCTGTCATACTCCAGGCCAAAAACTGTGCGATGAAACCCATCCAGCAGCGCCTCATCAGAAAACCTGTTTTGCGCTTGGGCAGGTGCGGCCAGAACCGCGCCAAGAGCGATAACGCCGGCAAATGCGAGCATTGTGGTCAACCGATAGGTGGTACGCATGCGGATCATCGAGCCTCTTTTATCGGTCTTACATGCCGCGTGCTGCCCTGATGGGCAAGCACTTGGCCAGCTTTCGGCTAGTAATTGGCAAACATGCCGGAAGCGCCTTGGGCACGATAGCTGCCAACTCCAACATCTTTTTAACCATCGGCCGCTTAGTGTGCGTCCCAGACGGGTACAGTACAGGGCAGGGTGGCCACATGGCGCAGCGCAAAGCATTTCGAATTGAAGCATCACTACACGGCCAGCCAATCGGCCGGACAACAGGCGGAGCCAGTGTTCCCCAAGTCGGCGGCGCGGACTCAGCGCAGATTTTGGACGCCATTGCCGAGCTCAAAGAGATGATCGCCCCGGCGCAGGAACTCAACCAATCCAAGATTGACAATTTCCATAAGGATATGGCTGAGGTGAAGCGGCTGGAGAGTGAGATGTCCGCCATTCGCGCGGCCATTCAGCAGACCAAAACCGAAATCGCCACGCTTCATCATTCAGGCTTTCAAGGTAAACAGCTGGGCAAAGTGACCGACGAGCTGGATGCTGTTGTTGACGGCACTGAAAGCGCAACCGAGGCCATTCTCTCCGCTGCTGAGGTCATCGAAGACCGCGTTGGTAATCTGTCTGCCAAGCTTGCTGGTGATGATCAGGGCATGGCCAATGATGCCAATGAGGCGGTGATGACGATTTTTGAGGCCTGTAACTTTCAGGACATTACCGGCCAGCGGATTACCAAAGTGGTCAAAACCATGCGTTTCATTGAAGAGCGTATCGACTCCATGATGGACATTTGGGGTGGTATGGAAAGCTTTGAAGAGGTGCAGACTTTGGACGTTGCACCCAAGGGCGATGATGCTCTGCTCAATGGGCCTTCCATGGCTGAAGACGCCAATGTTGCCAGCCAGGACGATATTGACGCTCTGTTTGACTGATTTTTTTGAGGGTCATCCCGGACGGCCCGCGCTTGCGCGGCGACTGTCCGGGATCTGCCGCCTCTACGTCACTTATAGATCCCGGGTGGTGTACCTCGCCCGTGGTGACATCCAACGAGCGACCGTTCACCCAACTTGAACAATCCGTCGCCGGTTGCAGCCCTATGGTAATTGCTGCCACGGCCCTATGTTCTCTTCAACGCGTTCGCGTAACGCTTCCTGTTTTGAGGAGTTACATCCATGAGCTTCCGTCCCGTTCTTTCTGAATCCAAAGCTACCCCCACCATGGAAGGTGCGGGCGTCCACCTGCACCGCGTGTTCGGCTTTGGCGATACCTCGCTGACTGATCCATTTTTGATGATGGATGATTTCCGCAATGATGAGCCTTCGCACTACATCAAAGGCTTTCCGTGGCACCCCCATCGCGGGATTGAGACGATCACCTATGTCCTTGAGGGCGAGGTGGAGCATGGCGATAGCCTGGGCAACACTGGCACGCTGGGCGCTGGCTCGGTGCAGTGGATGACGGCAGGGTCCGGTATCATGCACCAGGAGATGCCGAAGGGTAACGCTAAGGGCCAGATGCACGGGTTCCAGCTGTGGGCGAACTTGCCCTCAAGCCTGAAAATGACCAGCCCGCGCTACCAGGACATTGCCGGGTCTGACGTGGAAGAAATCATCGATGATGATGGAACCCGCGTGAAGATCATTATCGGCAAGTTTTGGGGCAAGAAGGGCCCGGTGGATGGCATTGCCGCTGATCCGCTGTTTCTGGATATCTCCATGCCGCCGAACACAAAGAAAAGCTTTCCGGTGGAAACCTACGCCAGCACGTTTGCCTATGTTTTTGGTGGTGCGGGTACCTTCCGCGATGCGTCCAATCCGATGGGTATCAAGGTGGAAAAGGAGTTCCAGGGCGAGGAGTTGAACATCCGTGACCTGTCCGGCAACCGCACGCTGGTGCACTTTGATACCGGCAACGAGGTTGTCGCCCGCTCCGGGCCTGAAGGCATGCGCTTTTTGCTTGTCTCCGGCCAGCCGATCAAAGAGCCGGTGGCCTGGCATGGCCCGATTGTGATGAACACCCGCGAGGAACTGATGCAGGCCGTGCAAGACTTGCAGACCGGTAACTTCATCAAAGAGAAGGCTTCGGCTTAACGCATTGTGTCATCCCGGAAGGCTGCTTGCAGCGACGCTGCGCGCGGTCTATCCGGGATCTGCCACATGCACGTCACCTGCAGATCCCGGCTCGCGCTTTGCTTGGCCGGGATGACACCATCGGAATTGCCATGATCCCTGCACGCTTCGCCCCGATTGTTTTTGGCTTGATCTTGTCTGGCCTCATGTCCCTGCTGGTATCCGGCATTGCGACATGGCGCGCCGCTGGCATGCCTGCCGACTTTGTGAGCCTGTGGATGTTGTCGTGGGCGAATTCATGGGCGGTGGCTTTTCCAGCTGTACTTGTGGTTGCACCTATTACGCGCAAGCTCGTTGGCAAATTGGTGCGGCAACCTGACAGCACGCCGTCAGCATAAGCTAGCTGATGCCACGCCTCGGGCTTGACCGGCGACCTTGCGCCGAAGATGGTCGCGCTTATGACCACTGAAACCATCCACCGCTGCTTTTGGGTCTCCGAAGACCCAACCTACATCGCCTATCACGACACCGAATGGGGCAAGCAGGTCGATAGCGACACACGCCTGTTCGAGAAAATTTGCCTAGAGGGTTTTCAGTCGGGCCTTTCATGGCTGACAATTCTGAAAAAGCGCGAGAATTTCCGCGCTGCCTTTGATGGCTTTGATCCGGTGAAAATATCGCAATACACCGAAGATGATGTTCAGCGGCTCTTGGGCGATGCCGGTATCGTGCGCCACCAAGGCAAGATCCGCTCGACCATTAACAATGCCGCCCGCGCGCTGGAACTGCAGCAGGAGGCAGGCTCACTGGCCGCGTTCTTTTGGCGCTATGTGCCGCCCGCTGATGAGCGCCCAACCCGCAACACCAAAGAGGCGGTAATGGCGCTTGCCAAAACACCCACCTCCACGCAGCTTTCCAAGGACCTGAAAAAGCGCGGCTGGAGCTTTGTCGGTCCCACCACATGCTATGCGTTCATGCAGGCGATGGGGTTGGTGAACGACCATGAAGAAGCCTGCTTCCGCTATGCGCAGCACGAGGCCGAGTATGCAGCCTTCGATAAGCCGGTTTGATGCGCTCAAAAGCCTGATCTTGGAGGCTGCTGCTGAGCAGCCGCAAATCGGCGCATTAGAAGAAAGCGTGAAGTGGGGTCAGCCCAGCTTTGCGCCCACGGCAAAGAATGTCGGCTCGTCAGTGCGCTTAGAGGCGCGGGACGATGCGCATGCCCTCATGTTTATTTGCACCACCGGTCTGGTGGAGGAGTTCCGCACGCTTTACGGCGACACACTTCAACTGGAAGGCAAACGCGCGATCGTCATTCCAGATGGCCCACTGCCAGATGAGGTTGCGCTCAAGCACTGCATTCAACTGGCGTTCACACATAAACTTAGGAAGCGCTCCAAACGGGTCATCCCCGACAGCGAAGCTGATCCAGGATCTGCAACTGATATGCGGGTGGCAGATCCCGGCTCAAGGCCGGGATGACAGCCGGCGAAACAACCTGACACCTTGCATCGCACCCCCCACGCGTCTATCCCTCGCGGCATCCCTTCAGCGCATGCGAACCGTCGATGTCCGAACCCACCAATCAGAAGAAAAAGAAGCCGAAGAAGCCTCAAAAAGTTAAGGCCCGTCTGCCGCGCGGCTTTGTGGATCACGATGCGGGCGACATCCGCGCGTTTGAAGACATGACCGGCAAAATTCGAGCCGTGTTCGAGCGCTACGGCTTTGACCCGGTGGAAACCCCGCTGTTTGAGTACACCGACACGCTGGGCAAATTCCTGCCCGACACCGACCGGCCCAATGAGGGTGTGTTCTCGGTTCAGGATGACGACGAGCAGTGGATGAGCCTGCGCTACGACATGACGGCGCCGCTCGCCCGCTACGTTGCTGAGCACTACGACAGCCTGCCCAAGCCTTATCGGTCCTATCGGTCGGGCTATGTGTTCCGCAACGAGAAGCCGGGGCCGGGCCGGTTCCGCCAGTTCATGCAGTTTGATGCTGACAGCGTCGGCGCGCCGGGCGTGCAGGCCGATGCGGAAATGTGCATGATGATGGCCGACACGATGGAGGCGCTTGGATTTAAGCCAGGCGAGTACGTCATCCGCGTTAACAACAGGAAGGTGCTCGATGGCGTAATGGAAGCCATCGGCGTAACCGACGAGGGCCAGAAGCTGGCCGTGCTGCGGGCGATTGATAAGCTAGACAAGTTCGGCGTTGAAGGCGTGAAGCTGCTGCTGGGCGAAGGCCGCAAGGATGAAAGCGGCGACTTCACCAAAGGGGCGGGGCTAGATGATAATCAAAGCCAGACCATCGTTGGTTTCATGAAGGCACACCTTGGGATCACTGCCAAGCCATCTGACTTGTCCACAGAACGGTTGTCTGTTGGAGCATCATTTACTCAAAATCCCGAGTTCCCTTTCGATATGGAACCTCTACTGGCACACACTGGCTTTGGGACTGGCCTACAAGAGCTTGCCCAGCTTAGGCACGCTGTCACAGAAGCTGAGTATGGCCCCGACCGCATCCTTATCGACCCCTCCGTCGTGCGCGGCCTCGAGTACTACACGGGCATGGTCTATGAGGCCGAGCTTCTGTTCCCCGTGACCAATGAGAAGGGTGACGAGGTTGTCTTCGGCTCTGTTGGCGGTGGTGGCCGGTATGATGGCCTGGTCTCCCGCTTCCGTGGTGAGCCGGTGCCGGCGACGGGCTTTTCCATCGGTGTGTCGCGTCTGATGACGGCGCTGAAGAACCTTGGCAAAATCTCCACCGAGACCCCGCAAGGACCGGTGGTCGTGTGTGTGATGGACCGCGATATTGACGCGCTGGCCGCGTATCAAAAAATGACGCAAGAACTGCGAGACGCTGGCATCCGCGCTGAAATGTTTCAGGGCAACCCAAAGCAGTTCGGCAAGCAGCTGCAATATGCGGACCGGCGCAATTCGCCGCTGTGCATCATTCAGGGCTCCAACGAGCGAGAGCAGGGTGTTGTCCAGATCAAAGACATGATTGAGGGCAAGCGCGAGGCAGCAGCCTTTGAGAGCAATGCCGAGTACAAAGCCGCGCGCCCTGGGCAGTATGAGGTGCCTGCAAGCGACCTCGTTGCCGAAGTCAAAAAGCGCCTCTCAGAACAACGGGCGGATACCTAAATGTCGCGCCGTCAGATCACAGAGCTGCTGGAAACCTCCGGCTACATGCCGGTGGAAACGCCCATTCTTCAGCCCGCCGATATCTTCCTTGATCTGGTGGGCGAGGATATCCGCACCCGCCTGTTCACCACCGAGGATCAGGCTGGCAATGAGCTGTGCCTGCGACCCGAACTCACCATCCCTATTTGCCGCCACCACATGCAAACCGGCGATGCGGCACGCCCCTCCAACTATGGCTATCTGGCTCCAGCGTTCCGGTTTCGGCCCGATGAGTCCGGCGAGTTCATTCAGGCGGGCATCGAAAGCATTGGCCGCGAGGATACGCTGGCTGCCGACGCCGAAGTGATGGCGCTGTCGGCCTCGCTTGCCACCGCTGGTGGCCTTTCCAAACCTGCGATCACACTGGGCGACTCGGCCATCTTCATGGCGTTTGTTGAGGGGCTCAACTTTTCACCGCGCGCCGTGCGTCGTTTGCGCCGCGCGTTGGGGTCGCGCGCCCGTATGGAGGCCGCGCTGGAGGAAGTCAGCCGCCCTGCCGGAGACGACGACCCTGCTATGCTTGCGGCCCTTTCCAGCGCCGATCCAGCCGAGGCGCGGGCGCTTGTGGAAGATTTGATGAGCCTTGCCCGCATCCAGCCTGTCGGTGGCCGCACGTCTGGCGAGATCGCTGAGCGCTTCATCGAGAAAGCGGCCCGCAATGCCACCGACCCGATGCCGGATGCGGCGCTCACCTGCCTCGAGGCGCTGATCCATCTGGAAGTTCCAACCCGCGAGGCACGCGATCTGCTGCAGCGTTTGGGCCAGGTGGCATCGCTGTCGCTTGACCCCATCATCGCAGACTATGAAGCGCGCCTTGATGCGTTCGAGGAGCGGGGTCTGCCCGTCGCCGACATGACATTCTGCGGCTGGGCCGGTGGCCGCCTCGACTACTACACAGGCTTCACCTTCGAGATGCGCGGCACGGTTGATCGCACCACGCCTCCTGCCGTGTCCGGTGGCCGGTTTGATGGGCTGATGGAGCGGCTGGGGGCAGACAGCACCGTGCCCGCCGTTGGCGCTGCGCTTTGGCTCGATCGCCTTCCGGCGGGAGGTGATGCATGAGTCTGCTTAAGCCTGTCATCGCGGAAACGCAGAGCGTTGTCCGGGATCTGCAACGACCTCAGAATTATCAAATCCCGGCTCAAGGCCGGGATGACAGTCCGCGCGTTGGCAAGCGAGGTAAGGCATGAGCACTCCTCTGATTTTAGGCGTGCCGTCCAAAGGCCGCTTGCAAGAGGCGACCTTGGCGTCTTTTGGAAAGGCTGGCCTCACCATCGCCAAGCGCGGCGGCTCGCGCGATTATCGCGGCACCATCAAAGGTATGGATGGTGTGGAAGTTGCGTTCCTGTCGGCTTCCGAAATTGCGGGCGAACTGGCAGCAGGATCGGTGCACCTCGGCGTCACGGGCATGGACCTTGTGCACGAGAAAATCCCTGACCCAGAAGCGACAACCGTCTCGGTAAGCGCACTGGGTTTCGGCTTTGCCGATGTCGTGGTTGCTGTGCCCGATAGCTGGATCGACGTGCAGATCATGGACGATCTGGAAGATGTGGCAGCGGGTTTTCGTGCGCGCCACGGTCGCCGCATGCGGCTGGCAACAAAGTATGTGCGCCTGACGCGCAACTTCTTCCGCGCCAATGGCGTTGCCGACTATCGTATCGTGGAAAGCCTCGGCGCGACTGAAGGGGCACCGGCCACCGGCGCGGCAGACCTGATTGTGGATATCACCACCACGGGGTCCACGCTCACCGCCAACCACCTGCGGATCCTCTCTGATGGTGTGATCCTGAAGAGCGAAGCGACGCTCGTCGCCTCCAAAACAGCCAACTGGGTCGATGGCCCTGCCGATGCGCTGAAAGCTATCCTGGCGCGTATGGCCGCGCGTGAGCGCGCATCCAACATTTACGAGGTGCGCACCGCCATTGGCGAACAAACCAAAGTGTTCCGCGAAGCCTCAGAACGCTTTGGCTGTACAGCACCTTTCGGTGCTGTTGCGGGCCGCGATGCGTTGATCCTGCATGTAGAAAAACCACAACTTTGGGCGCTGACCGATTGGCTGCGCGGGTTGGGCGCAAGCTCAATCACTATGGCGGAGTTAGCGTACGTGATGGATGGCTCGGTGGAAGCCTACCGCGAAGCCTATGAGGCTTTGGGAATTTAGGCGCTGGGCAACTGGCAAAAGCCAAGACTACTAGGATGGGGACAAAAGAAAAAGGCCGTTCCCGGGGGTGGGAACGGCCAGTACCGCTGTGCGTATCGGGGGACGCAAGGGTAAAATGAGGGCGCTCTAGGGTGACCAGCAGGCTCGGGGGAACGTGCCGTGGTCATCGCTCTCAGAAGTGCTTACGCGGCCTGTCTCAGACTAGATCAGCCCGCTTACGTTTTTATGCGTATCTTTTTACCAGTGGTTGGTACCCGGTGATCCTTTGATGGGCCCAATGGTCCAAGGCGTCACCCATCCACCGTAAAAGTTGCCGGGTTGCGGCTGTGCTTCCACGCCATCCACCAAGAAGCGATCTCCCAGCTGAGGGTCTGCGGGCTGGCAGTAAAACGCCAGGTAGCCAGCAATCGGCGCAAAGCGCGCAACGGGGTTCGGATAGCACCAGGCGCTGGCTGGCAGCGTCTTGCCACCCGCTTTGCCGCCTACGGTGACATCAAAATATTTCGCCGGGCCTTTCCATTCGCAAATGGAGCTGCGCGATATGGGCTTCAGCACACCATCGGCAACATCTCCGGGCGGTATGTAGTAGGTTGGCGGATGATAGGTCTCCAGCGCGCGGTAGGCACCCGTTGTCGACACGATGTCCTGTCCACCCAGCGTTATGGTGATGGGGTAGGGAGCCGGTTCCAATGCAGGTGGGCGCGGATATTGCCCCACATCTTCAATGGCGTGGCGTTTACTTGTGCCCTGTACCGGGCTTGGTTGTGCGTTCGTCATAGCGCCCATGTGGGGCGCGGCAGGCAATTAGCAATTGCCGCCAGGCTCACAAATGTCCAAAACAGTACCCGCAGCGCCGCTTTGTGCCTGTGCTTGCGAACCGCCCATCCACGAAGCGGCAAGCCCTGCGAGTACAAAGAGGCATGTGATGGCGATCAAAGCGGGGCGGGGCATAGGGGTGATCTTTCCAAGATTTAGTTGTTTGAGACGGGTGCAGTTATGGCCCGCAAAATTTCCAGGCCCGTCGGATTGCTGGCCTGCGCGCCTTGCTCGAGCGACGCTGCCAGCACAAAGGCTGCCAAGAGGGTCATGCTGAAAACGGAAATCAGGAACAGGCGAGACATGCGAACTATCCTCGGTTTGGATTGATCGGTAGTTAACTTGATCCAGTTTTCTCATAAGTTGTGTCAAGGTCACTGTGCCCGACATCACAGAACTGCTGCTTTGCCTTATTGATGCCTAGGCTGGACGCGCCGCTGCCAATCGGCTTTGCTGTCGAGCTTGTGAACGCAGCTTCTGGCAGTGGTATGTCCGCAGCACGGCCTTTTGGCGGCAGGGCTGTGTGAACCAACGGGCAAACCGGGTACGAGCCGGGTGCAAACTGGTCGCAAGGCAGGGGCAAAGAGAGGCTAGTTCAATGGAAGGCGCCAATATTTTCACCGAAAGCCTGGCGCTTGCCGGGTTAGATCCCAAACTGGCAGACGGCCTGTCTGCGCTTGCACGACAGACTAGCTTGTCGAACGGCGAGGTGCTGTTTGTGGCTGGTGACCCGGGCAACGCTATGTACACTGTTCTAGAAGGCAGCTTGAAAGTGGCAGTTATATCTGCCGAAGGATCAGAGCAGTTGCTTGCCATTCTTGGTCCAGGCCAGGTGGTCGGTGAGATGGCGCTACTGGATGGCGTACCGCGCTCCGCAACGGTGCAGGCCATTAAAACAAGCACAGTAGCCCGGATCGACAAGGCCGATTTCGACCGCTTTGCAGAAGTCAATCCAGCCGTGTACCGCCATATGCTGCAACTGGTCTCGCAACGCCTGCGCCAAGCCAATGATGTGCTGGCCGCACGTTCGTTTTTGCCGCTGCCGGGCCGCGTTGCAGTTGCGCTGCTCCAATTGGGTGAAACCTTCGGAAAGGACCTGCCCAATGGACGACTGCTGGTGCATTATAAGGTGAGCCAAGCTGATCTGGCGGGAATGGTTGGTGCAGCGCGCGAGAATGTGTCGCGTATTCTCAACACCTGGAAGCGCGACGGGTTGGTATCACGCCTTTCGGGCTACTACTGCATCGAAAAGCCCGAAGAGCTGAAACGCCTCAAAGCGATATAGCGCCGCCTGCAAAAAAGGCGGAGCCAAAGCCCCGCCATTCTCAAATCGTGTGCATGTAGGTCTAGGCTTTAGAAGCGGTAGCGCAGACCCACCAAGGCGGACGTGTTGTTGAGATCTATGCTGCTGGACGTGCCATCGACAGCGGTCAGGCCCACATCCATAATGCTCTGATAGCGCACCATGCCTTCCAACGTCAGCTGCTGGCTGAGATCATAGCCAACGCCGCCTGCAATTTGCCAGGCAAAGTTGGTTTCATCGTCGTCCATCAGCACTGCGCCGTTCGCGCCATGGTCGTTGAAGCTGACATTGGAAAGGCCGATACCAGCGCCGGCAAAGGGGCGGAACCCACCAAGATCCGCATCCACATAGGCATTCACCATGCCGGTGAACGCAGTGGTGTCACCGGTTGGTAAGGGTTGGGCTGTGCCGCCAATGGAGTGGCGCTCAACTTCAAAGCTGGAATAGCCAAGCTCAGCTTCCAAGCGACCACCAAACCCCGGAAAGAACTGCGTTCCAATACCAGCAAAAGCGGAGCCGGTGAGGCCCCAATCATCATAGCTGTTATTGATAGTACCAGCGGCGGTGCCAAAATCGGTGTCATCAAGCCAGCCAAACCCGCCGCGCACACCCACATAGGGGCTGAATGTGGAAAACCCGCTTTGCACGCGCTGGTCCACGACCGGTGCCGGTGCTGGGGTATAGGTTTGTGGAATATCAGCGGCTTTGGCCTGACCGGTCAAAAGGCCAGCAAGGCCGCCAACAGTGATAGCCAGCAATAAAGCCACTGGACGCCTTGTGCGCTGATTGAATTTTGTCAGATACGTCATACTTGGGAGCTCCCCACACATGGATGAAAAACGACGCGCAAGGCTCAGACGCCGTGCTGCGTGGTGTGGTGGTGGTGAGGGAGAATTGCGCCCGATATTTTTCGGATTGGTGGCATGCAAAAGGTGTTTGCATGGCCAAATGGCGGCAACAAAATGGCCTGACCTGTTGTGCAGGACAAGCCATTGAAATCATTGAGGTAAGCGCTGGTGCCCTGCTAAGGGTTCGGTAACGCTATTTGATCGGATTGCAGCGGTATCAAAAGTTGAAGCGCGCGCCCAACATGACTTGGCTTGCGCCCAGATCGACCTGGGTTTTTGGTCCGGTTGCCGATACCAGACCTACATCTTCAATGCCCTGGTAGCGCACCATGGCTTCGATCGTGACCGCGCTGGTCACATCCACACCCAGACCCACCATAACCTGCCAGGCAAGGCCATTTTCGGTGTCATCCATCACGCCAGGTGCGCCGGTTACGCCATGATCATCAAACCCAACGCGCGCTACGCCTATACCACCGCCAACGAACGGGCGCATGACCCCGAGGCCGTAATCAAAGTACAAGTTGACCATGCCAGTGAAGGCGTCTGTGCTGCCGAAGGCGTTTGCCGCGGTCACCGCCGCGCCGCCCACATTGTGGGTGTCGATATCAAACTGGGAGAGGCCAAGCTCGCCTTCCAGCCGTACCCCCAAGCCGTAATAAATATCTGGCAAATCAACACCGAAAAAACCGGAACCGCCAAGCCCTAGCTCGTATGCGTTCTCAACCGGCGTGCCAGCATTGATTGTAAAGCGTGTTTCATTAGCCCAAATCGCACCACCGCGCACACCGACGTAGAGCCCCGCATCGCGAAAAGCATCATCGAAGCGCTGCACGTCGGGAACATCTGGAAAGTCGGCAAAGTCTTCGTCGTCTGCCGAAATCGCCGCCGTGGCGCTGAAACCAGAAAACAGGGTGGACGCCAAAAGGGTCCAAGCCAACCGACGCAACATAACGCTCAACTCCACTAAAAAGGGCTCGCAAAACGCAGCGAGCCAACACAAGGCGTTAAGCAACATGGTGAACGGTTAAGGTTAACACCGGGTGCAGAAAGTGTTGCCAGACCATGAACATGCAAAGCGTCTGGAGCTGGCAGGAGGATGGGAACGACGCATAGACTTTTGCAACGGCGCGCTTCACGTTTGCGACAACGAGAGGGAGCCCGTTCATGGCCAACGAAATGCCTATCAAAATCGATTATGTTGAGTTTACCTCGCCCGCGCTGGAGGAGAGCCAAGCGTTTTTCACCAAAGCGTTCGGATGGCAGTACATCGACTACGGCCCGGACTATCGCGACATCACCAATGCTGGCCTAGGTGGCGGGATAGAACGCGGGCAACGCACCGCGCCGCTCGTGGTGCTCAAGGCTGACGATCTTGAAGCAATGCTAGGCCAAGTGAAAGCTGCTGGCGCAGAAATCACCAAGGAGATTTTCGACTTTCCAGGCGGCCGCCGGTTCCAGTTCAAAGAACCCGGCGGCACGGAAATGGCGGTTTGGTCAGCGCTATAGGCTAACGGTGGTTCACCATTTGCCAGGCAGCGCCTGCACCCGGTCGAACCCTGCGCCAATCATCACGCCAAGCTCGCGCTTCTCGCCTTCGGCCAAGTGAATGGCTGGGCGGCCGTGGGCAAAGCGGTAGTTGCATACAATGGCAACATCACCCTGGCTCCATTCGATGGGCATGCCAAACGTGTCGTACACGTCGATAAATTGGCGCACCTGATCAGCGGTAATGTCATCCCCGTTGCCGAAGGTCAGTTTCAGCGGTCGCTCTTCATGGGGCAAATGCATGACGCTTGGCCAAGCATCGAACCAAACCGAATCATCGGCAATGCTGGAAAACAGCAAATTGCGATCAAGAGCCGGGAAGTACTCAAAGGCGGATATCGTGTAGCGCGTGATCAGCAGCCGGTTTGGGCCCCATTCGGTTTCAAGGCCACGCGCGCGGGCAGCCGCCTCGGCAACGTCCGGATCGTCGGTCATCATAGACTTTTGCCAGTGGTTATAAATGCCGCTGGTATCATCGGCGGCAAAGGCATCGCGGTCAGTAAGCTTGCGGTGGTAGCACAGGCCGTGCGCTTTCAGCTTTTGCCCAAAAGCTGTCGCCAGCAGCGCGTCGGTTACGCGCACATTGTCAGAGACAAATGTTGCGCCTTTGCCCGGCGTTGCGTGCTTGCACAGAAAGCCCAGCATGCTTGTGCTTTGGCCGACATAGGCCATCTCGTGATGATAGTGCAGCCATGCGGGCAGCGGAGCGCCAATCTCATACACATTGGGCTGCAAGGCATCGCGCGGGTTCGCCCCGCCCTTATAATCCATGTCGGTCTGGATGATGTGCGAGGCGAGCGCACGCATCGGTGCCAGATCGGTAAGGCCGGTGTTAATCACATGCACCAGACCAACACGGTCGAACGTGTCGCGCATCCGGGAAGCCAAGGCTGTGTTGGTCTCTATCGCGGTGCCAGCATAGTCGCGTGCATCAATCTGGTAGTCATGAGCTGGAATAGGTGCCGTGCCAGTCCACCATTTGGGTTCTGGCGCGCGTTCCTCTGGCTGGAGCTGCATGGCTGATAGGTCGGCGAAGGGCATGGTGGGCGGCATTTCTGCTTGCATTTGCGCTGCGGTCATTGGTCTGGGCTCGTACTTTGCAGGGCGCGCGCGCCCAGTGTTGAAGGTGCCTCAACAGTGTCAAACTGCCAGTGCCGCGGGAAGGAACATGATTGTTATTGTGTTGGCGCATAGAGAATGGCGTTGCGCGTTTGTGCTGACGTAAAGTGGCTATGGCAGCAAACCGCAACAAAAAAGGCGGGCATCGCTGCCCGCCTTTCGTATTCATGCAATGAAGTAAGTGCCTCGCGGTTGGGAGGCCCGCGCTTCGCGCGGAAGTCCCAGAGCCAACGAGAATGTCTTACACCATGCCGTCACTCAGACCGGCCAAGGCCGGTCTGAGCATTTTAGTGATGCTCGGCAGTTTGATGTCCGAAACGCCAGTGGCGTTTCTTACATCATGCCGCCCATGCCACCCATGTCAGGCATTGCTGGTGCGCCGCCGCCGTCTTTCTTCGGCAGTTCAGCAACCATCGCTTCGGTGGTGATCAAGAGACCAGCAACAGAACCGGCATCTTCCAGAGCGGTACGCACCACTTTCACCGGATCAACGATACCCATTTCGATCATGTCGCCATACTCACCGGTCTGCGCGTTAAAGCCGTGGTTGGCTTTGTTGGCAGCAATGATGTTGCCAACGACAACAGATGCTTCTTCACCGGCATTGTCGGCGATCTGACGGGCTGGAGCCTGCAGTGCGCGACGCACGATGTTGATGCCAGCTTCCTGGTCAGCATTTTCACCTTTGGAGTCGATGAAGCGAGACGCACGCAGCAGGGCCGTACCACCACCTGGGACGATGCCTTCTTCGACGGCCGCGCGGGTCGCGTTGAGGGCGTCATCGACGCGGTCTTTCTTCTCTTTCACTTCAACTTCGGTGGAACCACCAACGCGGATGACAGCAACACCGCCGGCCAGTTTCGCCAGACGCTCTTGCAGCTTCTCGCGGTCATAGTCGGATGTGGTTTCTTCGATCTGCGCTTTGATCTGATTGACGCGAGCCGCAATGTCATCCTTGGAACCAACACCATCAACGATGGTTGTTTCTTCCTTGGTGATGGCAACACGCTTGGCGGTGCCCAGCATGTCCAGCGTCACGTTTTCCAGTTTGATGCCGAGATCTTCGGAGATCACCTGACCACCGGTCAGGATCGCGATGTCTTCCAGCATAGCTTTACGACGATCACCAAAACCAGGAGCTTTAACAGCAGCGATCTTCAGGCCGCCGCGCAGCTTGTTGACCACGAGGGTTGCCAGCGCTTCGCCTTCAACGTCTTCAGCAATGATCAGCAACGGACGCGAGGACTGCACAACGCTTTCCAGCACAGGCAGCATGGCCTGCAGGTTGGAGAGCTTTTTCTCGTGCAGCAGGATGTATGGATCATCCAGGTCAGCGGTCATTTTTTCTGGGTTCGTCACGAAGTAGGGTGACAGGTAACCACGGTCGAACTGCATGCCTTCAACGACTTCCAGCTCGGTTTCAGCCGTTTTGGCTTCTTCAACCGTGATGACGCCTTCGTTGCCAACTTTCTGCATGGCTTCAGCGATCATCGCGCCGATTTCTTTTTCGCCGTTTGCAGAAATGGTACCAACCTGAGCGACTTCCTCAGAGGTTTCGATCTTGGTGGCTTTGCCCAGCAGATCTTTCACGACTTCTGACACTGCCATGTCGATGCCGCGCTTCAGGTCCATTGGGTTCATGCCAGCAGCAACAGCCTTGTGGCCTTCCTGAACGATGGACTGAGCCAGAACTGTTGCGGTCGTGGTGCCGTCACCAGCGATGTCGTTGGTTTTGGACGCCACTTCGCGCAGCATCTGTGCGCCCATGTTTTCGAACTTATCTTCCAGTTCGATCTCTTTAGCGACCGAAACACCATCTTTGGTGATGCGTGGTGCGCCGAACGATTTGTCCAGAACAACGTTGCGGCCTTTGGGGCCCAGGGTCACCTTCACAGCATCGGCGAGGGTGTTGACGCCGTCCAACATGCGCTCGCGCGCTGAACGACCAAATTTGACTTCTTTAGCAGCCATTGGATTGGATCCTTGTGGGTTACGCCCGACCGAGCGGTCGTTCCATTGGGAACGGGGCGAGGCGGGCAAATATGAGTGAAGCAGAAAGCAACAGGTGTGTTTCGGCCTTAGGCCACCACACCCATGATGTCGCTTTCCTTCATGATCAGCAGGTCTTCACCGTCGATCTTAACTTCGGTGCCAGACCATTTGCCGAACAGCACACGGTCGCCGGCTTTCACGTCCAGAGCCTGGACTTTGCCTGCGTCGTCACGTGCGCCAGGGCCTACAGAAACGATCTCGCCTTCCTGTGGCTTCTCTTTTGCTGTGTCGGGGATGATGATCCCACCGGCGGTTTTTTCGTCGGAGTCGATGCGACGCACCACCACACGATCATGCAAGGGACGAAATGCCATTCTTGTCCTCATCCTTAGTTTGGTCGCCATGAACGGCGACAGCTGGTTATCGAAAAGGCGGCACCACAAAGGGCGCCTAAAACGCAAATTAGCACTCTCTATGCAGGAGTGCTAACGCGACCGGGAGATAAGGATGGCTACCTAGCCTGTCAAGGATGGGGCGGGGAAAAGAATTGCTGTGCTGTGCGCGATGGTGGTGGTTATGGTTAACCAGAGCTTACTCACTGCTTCTCACCACGCATCACGATCCACGTACCCACAACAATTAACCCGCAGCCGACAAACAGGCGCCAGCCGGGTATTTCCCCAAACAGCAGTAGCCCGTAAAGCGCTGCCCAAATGAGACTGGTGTATTCCATCGGGCCAAGACGCGCCGCGTTGGCGTGCTTGAAGCCCCAAGTCATAAACAGGTGGCCGACGGTGCCCAGCACGCCAATGCCAAGCGCGAAGAAAACCGTGTACCCATCGGGCATGACAAAGGCGCGCCCATCAAGCGGCAAGCCGACTAACACCAGCACTAGGAAGGGTGCCGAAAGCAGCGCCGCAAAACCACTTTGCAGCATGATCATGGTCGGCACAGGGTCGCTGGCCGAATGCGGGCGCGTCAACACCATGGCACCGGCATAAAACAGCGCTGCGAACGCCGCTGCGATATAACCCGACAGTGCCCCAGTGAACGCTTGGTCAGATCCATTGCTTTGCGCAAATGCGCCTGAGGAAATGACTGCCACCCCGGCAAAGCCAACCAGAATGGCGCCCCATGTTTCTTTGCCGACAGGTTCTTTAAGGATCACCCAGCCGAGCAACGCTAGATAGATTGGCGCGGTGAATGCTATGGCGGTGGCTTCAGCCAGGGGAATGACCGATAGCGCGTAAAAGAAACAGCCAGCAACGGCTACAATTAGGATAGCTCTTTGCATGGCACGGCGCATGCTACCCAGGCCGGGAACGCATAGTTTGCCCAGTGCAATCATGGTGGCAACAATGCTGCCAGCAACCACCGTGCCGGCGGTGTAGCGCATGACCAAAATCTGCGGCGTCCCATAGGTCGCAGTCCAGTGCTTGATACCGGCATCCATCAGCGTCAGGATCGCGATTGCGATCAGCACCGAACCCATAGCCGTGCGCTCTGTAACACCACTGGATTCTGGGGCAGATTCAACAGGAACAAAGCCGGGATGGCTGGCCTGATGAGAGGGTGTGACCGGTTCAGTCATAAATCGAGAGGACGTCCAAGGAATGAAAACAAAACAGCTTTGCGCGAGCCTCAAGCTGTCATAGGCTTTTGACCAAACAGTCAAGTCTACGCGCATGGAAGCGATAGACTGCTCGCAGACCAGATTTCAGGGAGTACACCCCATGCTTGATCGTGATGCAGGCCACCCCGCCGCCGGCACAACCCCCATTTCGGGTGGCCAGTCAGCGCCAAATGACTTGGATGCGTTTTGGATGCCCTACAGTGCCAACCGCACGTTTAAGGCTGGCCCACGCATGATCACCAGGGCCAAGGACAACCACTATTTTACGCCAGATGGTCGCTCAATCTTGGACGGTACGGCAGGTCTTTGGTGCTGCAATGCAGGCCACTGCCGCGCGCCGGTGGTGGAGGCGATCCAGCGCCAGGCCGCAGACTTGGATTTCGCACCAACCTTTCAGTTCGGCCACCCGATCGCCTTTGAGCTTGCATCGCGCATTGCTGGTGAAGCGCCTGAGGGGCTGGATCACGTGTTCTTTGCCAATTCAGGCTCTGAAGGTGTGGACAGCGCACTGAAAATTGCGCTGGCCTACCACAAGGCCAAAGGGCAGGGCGGACGTACGCGCCTTATCGGTCGTGAGCGCGGCTATCACGGGTCTGGGTTTGGCGGCATTTCGGTCGGCGGCATCGTCAACAACCGCCGCTTCTTTGGCTCACTTCTCACAGGCGTTGACCACTTGCCGCATACCTACAACCGCGAGCATCAGGCCTTCACCAAAGGCGAGCCAGAATGGGGCACCCATCTGGCAGATGAGCTGGATAATATTGTCACGCTGCATGGCGCGGACACCATTGCGGCAGTCATCGTGGAGCCATTGGCCGGTTCCACCGGCGTGCTGCCGCCGCCAAAAGGCTATCTGAAGCGCTTGCGCGAGATTACGAGTAAGCACGGCATTCTGCTGATTTTCGATGAGGTAATCTCTGCTTTCGGGCGCATGGGCGCGGCGTTCGCCGCCGAGCGCTATGGCGTGACCCCGGATATGATTGTGTTCGCCAAGGGTATCACGTCAGGCACCGTGCCCATGGGCGGGGTGATCGCTAGCGCCGATATCTACAACACATTCATGGAGAGCGCAGGAGAGGGCATGATCGAGCTTTTCCACGGTTACACCTATTCAGGCCATCCGCTCGCCTGCGCCGCTGCATTGGCCACGCTCAATATTTATCGCGATGAGGGCCTTTATGAGCAAGCGGCCAAGCTAGAGCCGGTGTTTGCCGATGCAGCGCACAGCTATCTTGCTGACCTCGATATCGTGCACGATATTAGAACGTGTGGTGTGGTTGCCGGTATCGACATCGCCCCGATTGAAGGCAAGCCCACCGCACGCGCCTATGCTGCGATGGTGGATGCTTTCAACAATCAAGACATGATGATCCGAGTGACCGGCGACACCATTGCGCTGTCACCGCCACTTACCTTTACGCAAGCTGAGGTCGATCAAACATTCAGTGGCCTTAAAAAGACGCTGTTAGCCGTCTCCTAGTCCGCAAGCCCCGGTAAACCTGTGGGCGAAACCATGCCTGCGGGTTCTTCCCAGCCTGCGACTTAGGGCATAGTCCGGTGGTGAGTATGCGCGGTGTGATTCGCCGGCATATGCGTTTGTTGATCATCGGGTGACCCCTGCATGCGGCCCAGCCTTGCCCTGATCTATGTTGCCATTGCGGTTATTGCCGGTAGTCTGGGTGCGATCCTCTATCGGCTGACCTCGCTACCGCTTGAAATGGCCATCCTGTTTGCGGCCACGCTGTTTTTTGCACTCGCAACCATTGATCAGGCCGTTTCGCGAAGCCTGGACCGCAAGGCTTTTCAGCGCCAGCTCGAACTCAGTGACCACGCCGTTCAGGATGCTTTCAACGAAATCGATATGATCCGCTCACGCCTTGTCGCGTTGGAAACCGATACGCAGCAGATGGTAGATGCGGGCGTTGCGCCCCTGCAGCAGGACATGCAGGCCGTTGGCGCGCTACTGGCGCAGGTCACTGAAACAGTGGCTGATACAGATCACCGCCTGGTCACGCTGGAAGAGCAAGCCAAGACCCCGGTCGCTGCGGTTGAGCCTGTTGCACCGGCGAAACCCAAAAAGACCGCAACGCCGAAAGCGAAGGCAGAACCCGCGCCTGAACCAAACGACACGCAAGAAGCCGAGCGCTCAGAAGCGCTGCTGAAGCGCGTTGGACTTGCTATCCAAAACAACCGTTTTGATGCTGCGCTTCAGGGCATTGTTACGCTGCCACATCGTCGTGCCCGCGGCTACGCTTTGGTCGTCAATCTGAAGCTCGATGGAGCCGGCGTGCTGGAAGCGCGCCATGCCGTGCCCGCTGCCGAGGCACTTGGTGAGATAGCCCCTTACGACAAGGCTGTGGTGCTGCGCGCCATTACGCTGGGCCATCGTTTTGCAGGCCGTGAGTCCGCGTCGATCGTTTTTGCGCCGATCAACGGCGCCGCCCTTATGCAGGCGAACTTTGCGCAATGGCTGGTCGAAACGCTTGAAACCAACAAAGACCTTGCCGGTCGGTTGGTGCTGGAAATACCACAGCGTGATGTGCGCAGCTTTAGTCCACTGGATTTCGATGTGCTGGGTCAGCTCTACGATCTAGGCTTCCGAATGAGTGTTTCTCACCTCAGTGATGCGCGCTCTGATTTGTTTGACCTGGCGCGCCATGGCTTCCGCTATGCAAAGGCGCCGGCAAGTCTTTTCCTGTCTGGCGATGGTGCTGCAAACAGTGACATTCACCCTGAAGATCTGACGGATCTGGCCGCCCGTAATGGCATGGATCTGATTGTTGATAGGGTGGAAAGCGAAGCGCAGCTTGTTGAGCTTTTGGATTGCAAGCTGAAATATGGTCAGGGCAATCTGTTTGCCCGTCCACGGTCAGTCGACGTGCAGCCATGGGCGCCTAGCGCGGCGTCAGTTGAGGCACCAGCAAGTGGGCAGTCCAGTGGAGACACTGAACCACCGGCAAGTGAACTTTCAAAATTGCGCGGCAGCAAGCCTACCGAGCCCATAAAACGCTCAGCACGCGCGTTAAGCCGATCAGCCTGACAAAAAAGAGCCTTCCAGCATGACCAACTCGCCCTTGCCGTTGACCGGCCTTTCTAAGCTTGCGCCGCAGTATGATGTCATTTTGTCCGATATTTGGGGCGTGTTGCACAATGGCGTGCAGGCTTGGCCAAGTGCGGCAGAAGCGCTGAGCGAGGCGCGAGAGGCCGGCTTGCGGGTTGTTCTAATATCCAACGCGCCACGCCCATCAGATCCTGTGCGTGCGCAATTGGCAGGTCTTGGCGTGCCCAGCACCGTGTACGACGATATCGTGACATCGGGCGATGTGACGCGTGATCTGCTGACCACCACCTATCGCGATGCCATGGTAAGCCGCATCGGGCCGGACAAAGACCGCCCGTTGGTTGAGGGCCTGCCTATCACGTTTACCGACCAAAATGATGCGCAGGTCTGTCTTTGCTCTGGCCTCAATGATGATCTGACCGAACAGCCAGCAGACTACACCAACCAGTTAGAGGCGTTGTTGGCGCGCAATGTGCCGATGATTGTTGCCAACCCTGACAAGGTAGTCGAGCTGGGTGATAGGCTCATCTACTGTGCTGGTGCGCTCGGCGATCTCTATGAGGAGATGGGCGGCAAAACTATTGTTCTGGGCAAGCCGCATGCGCCGATTTACCAGGCTGCACTGAAGATGGCCGGCAACCCACCGCTCGACAAGGTGCTGGGCCTGGGTGATTCCATGCGCACCGATTTGCGCGGCGCGCAGGAGCAGGGCTTTGACTGTGTGTTTTTCACCGGCGGCATCCACGCCAGTGAATTTGGCCCCGCCACTGCTCCCAATGGCAAAAAGGTGCAGGCTTTTTTAGAGGATGCCCCTTACCGCGCCAAAGCTTGGATGGCGCGGCTTAGCTGGTAGCTTCTGGTAGGTACACGCATCATACCCGATGCATCATCCCCTTTGGAGGGTGAGAAACAGACAAGCACCAGTGCACCGCAAAACCTGGATCACGACAACACGGGTGTTGCGTCAGTCAAAAAGAGCATCAATTGCGTTTTGGTCCACCTGCGGGCCGTCCATTTGGGGTCCATTGAGAATTTGCTCCTGCTTGCGCGCATCGCGCGCTTTCTCAGCGTCACTCACATAACCCTCGCCATCGGACTGAGGCAGGGAGGCCAGCAAACGGTCAAACCGGCTCTCCATGCGCTGCAAAGTCTCCACGACTTTTGCAATGCGCTGCCCGGTAATGTCCTGAAAGGTGCAGGCTTCGAAAATGTCGATCATCTGCGCATCGACCATTTCCTGAAACGCTTCAGGGTTCGAACGATCTGCCGCCATGATGGATTCAGCAGATTCCATGATGCGATCGGTGGCTTTCTCGGTTTCGGCCACCACCGCGTCCAGTTCCTTGCCAGCTTCAGGCAGATGGTCTTCGCGAAGTTTGTCCACCCCCAGAGAAGCGAGCTCCATGCGCAAGTCAGAAATATCTTCAGCGGCTTCACGCACGGCATCAGCAAAGCCATGGTCCAGAGTGCGCAGGGTGCCTTCCAGCGAATCCGTCATCACACGGGCCACATCCAGTGCGCGGGCCATGTCCAGGCGCTGCTGACCCTGTCCATTGTTCACGCAGGCAACAATCGCCTCGGCCTGTTTTTCTGCGATCGCACATACATCCAAAGCTTCTGTTTTCGCCATGATGATAATCCCCGTGGGTACAATGAATGGTTCAGCGCCAGCCCGTCCTTAGGCTTGCAGCGCAGATTAGATGGGCACAAAAAAAGCGGCCTTTTGCGTCAAAGGCCGCCTTATGCTTTTTGTAAATAAACAGGCAGCGTGCCGCTATTCGCCGAAAACGGCGTCGATTTTCGACTTCAGCGTGGCCGCGTTGAACGGCTTCACGATGTAGTTGTTTACGCCAGCTTTTTTCGCTGCAACCACATTCTCGGTCTTGGATTCAGCCGTCACCATAATGAACGGTGTGCGCTGCAGCGCTTCGCTGCTGCGAACTGATTTCAAAAGCTCATAACCGGTCATCGGTTCCATGTTCCAGTCAGAGATGACCAGACCGTATTTGCGTGCTTGCATCTTCGCCAACGCTTCTTCGCCGTCTTTGGCATCATCAATATCTGAGAAGCCAAGCTGCTTAAGAAGGTTACGAATGATGCGAACCATGGTCTTGTAGTCATCAACCACAAGCACCGGGATAGATGTGTCTACTGCCATACTCATTACTCCACTTGCCTTTGGCGACGCTCCGCACGTGCCTTAGAATGTCTCTGCAAAGGCCCCACGCCAAAAGCGGCAGCAGCCCGAACCCGCATAACAACGTACACAGTGGCTTTGAATCCTTCGTTAATGACGGCAATTTTTACCCTGGCACCACCTGCCGCTAGGGAAGGTCGCGTTTGATTGCCCCGGCCAGTGTTGGGCTATTGGCTGCATAGCCGGGCGGTTGCCCTTGGCTTAAACGTGTTGTGCAGTGCACATCAAAACAGGCAAAGGACCGCCCATGGTTGATGAAACCGCGCCCAACCACGCTGCTTCACCCAACATGTTGGAGCTTAACGCGCACGCGTTCGAGGATCTTTTTGTGGGCCAGAAAGAGACCTACACGCGCACGGTCTCGTCGTCCGACGTGGTGGGCTTTGCCGAGATTTCCGGCGACAGGAACCCCATTCACCTGTCTGAACATTTTGCCGCCCATACTCCGTTCAAGTCGCGGATCGCGCACGGACTTTACACCGCCAGCCTCATTTCCGCGGTGCTCGGCACACGGTTGCCTGGGCCAGGCGCTGTTTATCTTTCGCAGACACTGAAATTCCGTGCGCCGGTGCATATTGATGATGTGGTGAGTGTTATTGTGGAAGTGGTGGAGCTCATTGAGCACAAAAACCGCGCGCGCCTGTCCTGCATTTGCCAAGTGGAAGACACTGTGGTGCTGGAGGGAGAGGCGTTGGTTATGGTTCCAACGCGTGACCAACTCGCGCTTGCTTGATCCTGCTCCCCAGCCTGTCTAAAGCGTGGGCGGTCTTCACACCCAATAAGAGATTGATCTGTGCATCTGTTGCGCCAGCCCGAAACGCCACCTGACCCCACCACGCCGCGCGTGGTGATGATTGGCAATTTTGATGGCTTCCACCGTGGCCACCAAAGTGTGGCGCAGGCCGCTTTGAATCATGCGCGCAGTGAGGGTGGCGAGGTCTGGTTGCTAACGTTCGACCCGCATCCGCGGGTATTTTTCTCCGCCTCACAAGCGCCCTCACATGCTGCGCTTTCCTCGCGTGCGGTTGAGGCGCGGCTGGCCTATGCGCTTGGCTTGGCCGGTGTCTATACACTGACGTTCGACAAGGCGCTTTCCAGCCAAACACCCCAGCAGTTTATTGCCGATAACATCGTTGCGCGCTGCCAAGCGACCTGCGTGGTGGTGGGCCATGATTTTCGCTTCGGCAAGGCGCGTGCCGGTGATGCCGATACCCTGCGCGCCCATGGCGGTTTTAGGGTTGTGGAGGTCGATGCCTTTGCTGATGAGGGCGGGCAGACGGTGTCCTCCACGCGCATTCGCGGTTTGCTTTCAAAAGGCCATTTGAATGAGGCAAACGCACTGCTGGGCCATCGTTACTTCATTGTTGGCGAGGTGGAGCATGGCGAAAAGCGCGGACGCGAGCTGGGCTATCCCACTGCCAACATAAGCCTGGATGTTGGTAGCGCGCTGGCGCACGGCATCTACGCCACAACGATTAAGGTGGGCGATGTGGTGCACGCTGCTGTGGCCAGCTATGGCCGCCGGCCGACCTTTGGTGACAAGCCACCCCTGCTGGAGGTGCATCTGTTTGACTTTGCAGGCGACCTGTACGGCCAGCAGGTTGAGGTTGCCTTTCACAGCTTTCTTCGTCCGGAACTGAAGTTTGATAGCGTCGAGGCACTGATCACCCAAATGGACACCGACAGCGTTCAGGCGCGCGCAGCACTTGCCTCTGCACAGCCGCTTTCAACTCTCGATCTGGCGCTCGGTTTGGTCCATGCAACACAGCGCGCGGCTTGAAGCTTTATTTCGCACCGCACAGTTGGTAAGAGCGCGCCATGGAACGCATTTTGGACCACAACGCACGTCTTGTTTTGGCGATACGAATTATCGGCCCGGCTGCCCGCTAGCGGATCATTGATCCGGGCGCGCATAGCCGGGACACATCGCCTGACATCCTGTTCCCCGACCTTAGGGTCCCGACCTGTGGGTCCCCGACTTTCGATTTGAGATCATGACCGAACCGTTTGATTATTCGCAGACGCTGTTTCTGCCCAAAACCGACTTCCCCATGCGTGCTGGCTTGCCGAAAAAAGAGCCGGAAATCCTGAAGAATTGGGATGAGCAGAACCTTTATAAAAAGCTGCGCGAGGACGCTGCCGGGCGTCCACGCTACATCCTGCATGATGGCCCTCCTTATGCCAACGGCCACCTGCATATCGGCCACGCGCTCAACAAGTCGCTGAAAGATATGGTCACCCGTTCCAAGCAGATGGCCGGCTTTGATAGCAACTATGTGCCCGGCTGGGACTGTCACGGCCTGCCCATTGAGTGGAAGGTCGAGGAAGACCTGCGCAAGGCGGGCAAGAAGAAAGACGATCTGGACACGGTTAGCTTGCGCGCGATGTGCCGCGCCTTTGCCGACAAATGGATCGGCGTACAAGCAGAAGAGTTTCGCCGGCTGGGCGTGGAGGGTGATTTTGAGAACCCCTACCTCACCATGAGCTTTGAGGCTGAGGCGACCATCGCCGAAGAGCTGATGAAGTTTGCCATGGACGGCCAGCTTTACCGTGGCTCCAAGCCGGTCATGTGGTCGGTCGTGGAACGCACAGCCCTGGCCGAGGCCGAGGTGGAGTATCAGGATTATGAGTCCGATACGGTTTGGGTGAAGTTCGGCGTTGCCAACGCCGGAGGAAATTTGGATGGGGCCAACATCCTCATCTGGACGACCACGCCCTGGACAATGCCGGGCAACCGTGCGGTCTCTTACTCGCCACGCATTGGCTATGGTCTTTATGAAGTCACCGCCGCTGAGAACGACTTCGGTCCGCAGGCAGGCGAGCGGTTCATCATCGCCGATGCGCTGCTTGAAAGCGTAACTGGCCAAGCCAAGGTCAAGGCCAAGAAGCTTCGTGCCGTCGAGGCCAGCGAGCTTGAAAACCTCTCATTGTCTCACCCCCTGAGTGGACTGGGCGATGGCTACCAGTTTGATGTGCCCCTCATCGCGGGCGATCATGTGACCGATGATGCGGGTACAGGTTTCGTGCACACTGCGCCAGGCCATGGCCGCGAGGATTTTGAAGCCTGGATGGATGCCGCCACTGATCTGCGTGCACGCGGCATCGACACCACCATCCCCTTCACCGTGGATGATGCTGGCTATTACACCAAAGATGCACCGGGCTTTGGCCCCGATGCTGGTGGTGGCCCGGCCCGCGTGATTGACGACAAAGGCAAGAAGGGTGATGCGAACAAGCGCGTCATCGCCGCTCTGATCGAGAAGGATATGCTGTTCGCGCGTGGGCGGCTCAAGCACACCTATCCGCACTCTTGGCGCTCAAAAAAGCCCGTCATCTTCCGCAACACGCCGCAATGGTTCGTTTACATGGATGAGGACATCCAGGGTCAACAAGGTGACTCGCTGCGCACCCGCGCACTGGATGCCATCGACGCCACCACCTTCTATCCGCCATCAGGTCAGAAGCGCCTGCGGGGCATGATCGAGAATCGGCCCGACTGGGTGCTGTCGCGCCAGCGTGCGTGGGGTGTGCCTATCAGCGTGTTTACCCACAAGGAAACGGGTGAAGTGCTGCGCGATCCTGCGGTTAACGCACGCATTGTCGAAGCCTTTTTGGCCGAGGGTGCGGATGCGTGGTTTGTTGATGGTGCCGTCCAACGCTTCTTGGGCAAAGACTACAATGCTGACGATTATGATCAGGTGACTGACATTCTCGACGTGTGGTTTGATTCCGGATCCACCCACGCCTATGTGCTGGAAAAGCGTGACGACCTAAAAACCCATCGTCAGGTCGATGGCGGACAAGACCGAGTGATGTATCTGGAAGGCACCGACCAGCATCGCGGTTGGTTCCATTCGTCCCTGCTGGAAAGCTGTGGCACGCGCGGTCGTGCGCCGTATGATGATGTGCTCACCCATGGTTTCACCATGGCTGAAGACGGGCGCAAGATGTCCAAAAGCTTGGGCAACATCGTCGCCCCGCAGGATGTTATCAACCAGTACGGCGCTGATATCTTGCGTGCCTGGGTTGCCTCGGTGGATTACACTGATGATCAGCGTCTGGGCAAAGAGATCATCAAGACCGTAACCGATAGCTACCGCAAACTGCGTAACACGCTGCGCTGGTCGCTTGGTTCACTGGCGCACCATGATGCAGCGCGTGATTTTATGCCCGCTTACGAGATGCCGGAGCTGGAGCGCTACATGTTACACCGGCTGGCAGAACTGGATGAGATGGTGCGTTCGGCTTACGATGCGTTCGATTTCCAGAAGGTCTTCCAGACGCTGTTCACGTTTGCGACCGTTGATCTGTCGGCTTTCTATTTCGATATCCGCAAGGATGCGCTCTACTGTGACGCACCGTCCAGCCTGCGCCGCCGTGCCTGCCTGACGGTGCTGGATGCAACGCTGGACGCGCTCACCAAATGGCTTGCGCCCATTATGCCGTTCACAATGGAAGAGGTGTGGCAGAGCCGTCACGGTGAGGGCGCAACCTCGGTGCACCTGCAACAGTTTGCCGATATCCCCGCCGACTGGAAAGACGAGCAGCTTGCCGCCCATTGGCGCACCATCCGCATGGTTCGCCGTGTGGTCACGGGCGCGCTGGAGATTGAGCGCCGCGAAAAGCGCATTGGCTCCTCCCTGGAGGCGGCGCCATCCATCTACATCGCCGATAATGATCTGTTCGCGCAGGTGAAAGATATCGACTGGGCTGAAGTTGCTATTGCCAGCCAAGCCAGCGTGCATCTTGGAGCGGCACCAGAGGGCGCCTTCCAACTGGATGATGTTCATGGTGTGGGCGTTGTGCCGGGCAAAGCTGAGGGCAAAAAATGTGCACGCTCGTGGAAGATCCTGCCCGAAGTAGGCACCGATCCGGACTTCCCAGATGTGACGCTGCGCGATGCTGATGCCCTGCGCGAGCTTGGCGTACCAAAGGCAGCTTGATGGGCCAAATGGCACCCCGCACACTGGGCATTTGGCTGGCTGTTTTGGGTCTGGCAATTGATCAGGCCGTGAAAACCTGGCTGCTGTTCGGCTTTGAGCTGGGCGCGAAGGGACGGGTGTTCATTACCTCCTTCTTTGATTTGGTTCTGGTCTGGAACCGCGGTATTTCGTACGGCCTGTTCGCCGCTGACAGTCAGGGCCAAGTGTGGTTCTTGGTAGCGGTAAAATCCGCCATCACGCTGGTGCTTATCATTTGGCTGTTCCGAAACGCCGACCGGCTAACGGCTTTGGCGCTTGGCTTGCTGATAGGCGGTGCCATCGGCAACACAATCGACCGGGTGCTTTACGGCGCGGTGGTCGACTTCGCTTCGCTCCATGCGGTAGGCTTTTACTGGTATGTCTTTAACCTCGCCGATGTCTGGGTCGTTGCTGGTGTGGCGCTTCTGCTGTATGACGCGTTTTTTGGCAGGCGCGGCGAAGATATGTCCAAGCAAACGGGCTGACGCGCTCACGCTCTTGCCCCAATTCGTGGTTAGGTCCGTTTCAGTATCCATGCCGGTACCCACGCCAGTATCAATGAGTAGGTTTGTTATGCGGCTTTCCGATCTTCCTCTTCGCAGAATCACAAAGCTGGCGAGTGTGCTGCCCGTGGCAGGTTTGCTGGCAGGTTGTGCGTCATATGGATCCTTTGACGAAAATGAGCCGGGCCTTGAGCAAAGCGTACTGGGTGGGCTGATTGAGCCATTGGGCATAACGCCGGAAGAAGAGCAGATCGAATATTCAGCGCGTGCACCGCTGGTCGCACCACCATCCACCACAGCATTGCCCGCGCCAGGAAGTGCTGCGGCCCTTGCGACTGCAGATCCCAACTGGCCAACAGGGTCACGGCAGCGCATGGCGCAAGTGATGCAAAACGAAGATCGGACGTTGGTGTTCACCCCCGGTGTTGATGGCGTTGATATTGCCGCCACGCAGGCGCTGGCCGAGCGCACACGCAATGCCACAGCCGAAAGCAATGCTGGCGTTGCACGTCGGCTAACGCCGGAAGAAATGCAGGGCGAAGTTGATATTCAGCGCGCTCGCGAACAAGCAACCGCGAGCCGCGATACAACGGGCACGCCACGCACACGCCGTTTCCTGACTGATCCGCCAGTTGAGGCGCGGGCTCCCTCATCTCAGGCCCCCGTTGGCGGTGTGGTTGAGGAAGCTGAAGAGGAACGCGCTTCGAGCTGGTGGCCGTTCTAGGGCTAAAGCCTTCGCCTTCAGCTTGTGTTGCGGGTTCTCTTGCAGGTTTTGTTGCTACCACTGCCTTACATCTGCGCCATACTTTCCTATCTGTAGTTGCTCACGTGATCCCGCTGCACGTTTGCATTCAGGCGGTGGGTATGATGAAGCGTAGACTGGTCGGTTGCTTTCGCATCTGATGTCATTTTTGCCGGGGGCGCAGCTTTGAAACTGAGTGTCAATCCATCCATCCCACCATTGGGCCTAACGCCTGCAGCCAGTGACTCCGGTGCGTTTTCGTTCGCGCCTGGAGCCAGCCAGTTCACGTTGGACAACGGCATGAAAGTGGTTGTGGTTCCCGATCGGCGCGCGCCTGTTGTCACGCACATGATCTGGTACAAGGTTGGCGCAGCTGATGAACCCGCTGGCCAGTCTGGCATCGCGCACTTTCTTGAGCACCTTATGTTCAAAGGCACCACCAAGCACCCCGACGATACGTTTTCGCAGACCATTTCCAAACTGGGTGGTACCGAAAATGCATTCACCTCTTATGACTACACAGCTTATTTCCAGCGCATCGCTGTAGAGCATCTGCCGCTGATGATGGAGATGGAAGCCGACCGCATGAACAACCTTGTGTTGAACGAAGAGGTTGTCGGTTCAGAGCTTAATGTGGTGCTAGAGGAACGTGCCTCACGCGTGGACAACGATCCCACGGCGCTGCTGCGTGAAAGCTTTCAGGCAACGCTTTATCAGAACCACCCATATGGCCAGCCGATCATTGGCTGGCGGCACGAGATGGAAGACATGTCGCGCGAGCGCGCGTTGGAGTTTTATGGCCGCTATTATACGCCTGAAAACGCCATTTTGGTGGTGGCTGGCGATGTTGATGAAGCCTTGGTTCGCCCGCTGGCCGATAAGTATTATGGCACACTGCAGGCCCGTGAAGGTGCGCAGACCCAGCGCCGCAGGCCCCGCGAGCCAGAGCCAGTGGCCGAGCGTCGCATTGATATGCGTGATGCGCGCATTGCGCAGCCGGTGGTGCAGATCGCCTATCTTGCGCCTTCCTATACGTTGAACGACAACCCCAAATTGGCCCCGGCGCTTGATGTGCTCTCGCATTATTTGGGGGATGGCACGACCAGTCGCTTGTACAAGCATTTCGTGATCGAGCAGCGCACTGCTGCGGCTATGGGGTCTTATTATCAAGGGTCCGCGCTCGACCACGGCACCTTCTATCTGTTCGCATACCCTTCAGACGACACCACACTGGAAGAGCTGGAAGCTGCATTGATGGCTGAAATGCAGGCGTTTCTTGAGGAGGGCATTAGCGACGACGATCTTGCCCGCGCCAAGCGTAACTTGGTGGCGCAGACAGTGTTTGCGCAGGACAGTCAATCGTCTTTGGCGCGCATTTTTGGCTCGGCCCTTGCGACCGGTGAGGATCTTTGCGACGTGCAGGAGTGGCCCTCGCGGATCGGCGACGTTTCTGCCGAAGACGTCATGGAAGCTGCTCGCTCGGTCATTCAGCCGCACCGCGCCGTTGTTGGCTTGCAGCGGCCTGCCTAAACACTCTCAAATGTGGTGAACCAGATGGCCATTGGCTTGATTGAAGAAACGAACACGCCAACCGAAAACACGCCGGCCGTTCAGGCAGCGGTGAATGTAGAAGAACGCACGAGCCCAGGCGGTTTGGCCTACTGGCTTGTTTCCGATGACACCGTGCCGCTGGTTGCCGTACGCTTTGCGTTTGACGGTGCTGGGGCTACGCAGGATCCGGATGGCAAGGCCGGCACCGCAAACCTGCTTTCGGGCGTTTTGGATGAAGGTGCAGGCGAGCATGACAGCCTCGCGTTCCAGACGCTCCTGGAAGACAACGCCATTCGTATGTCATTTGATGCCAACCATGATTCCTTTGCTGGCGAGCTGACCATTCTTTCTGACACGGTGGAGTTGGGCACCAGCCTGCTGGCGCTTGCCCTAGCACAGCCCCGGCTGGATGAAGATGCCATCGAGCGCACGCGTGGGCAGATCATGGCTGGTATCCGTCGGGATTTGAATGATCCTGAAAGCATTGCTTCGCGTCTTGCAGGCACCACGTTCTTCCCCGGCCACCCCTATACACACCAGGCCCAAGGCTCTTTGGAGACGCTACCGGCCATCACGCGCGATGATCTGGCCGCTCACCACAAGGCGGCACTGGCACAGGACAATCTGCACATTGCCATTGTTGGCGATATATCGGCACAAAGCGCCGACACGCTGGTGGATGATGCCTTTGGCGGCTTGCCAGAAAAAGCGCAACTGGCAACCATTGCAGACATGCGCGTGCCTGCCGGTGTCACCGGCTTTGATGAACAGGATGTGGCGCAGACCATCATCCGTTTTGGCGTGGCAGGCATCGACCATGACGATGATGATTTCCTGACCGCCTTTGTCATGAACCACATTTTGGGTGGCGGCACATTTTCCTCTCGCCTCTTTCAGGAAGTGCGACAGAAACGTGGGCTGACTTACTCGGTCTACAGCTATCTTTCCGCGCGCGACCACGCGCCGATGTTTGGCGGGGGTGCGTCCACACGCCCAGAGCGAGCGCAGGAAACATTGGATGTGATCCGCGATGTCATCGCGCACTTCATCAAAGATGGCCCAACAGAGGATGAGCTACAGCAGGCCAAGGATTTCCTAATTGGCTCTTATCCGCTGCGCTTTGATTCCTCACAAAAGATCGCTCAACAACTTGTTGGGATGCAGCTGGAAGCGATGCCTGCAAGTTACATTGTCGAGCGGGCTGACCTCATTCGCGCAATAACGGTGGACGATGTTGCGCGTGTCTCGCAGCGTATCTTGAAAGCGCCGCTCTCGCTTGTCATCGTCGGTCAGCCGCTCGACTAGACCGCTCGACCACCACCCCGCAGGAGGGCACGTGCAAACCGTTGATGCCCACCAAGATACCAGCGATAGACCGTGCATCCGGCAACTGCCCGATGGGGTGATCAACCGTATTGCCGCTGGCGAGGTGGTGGAGCGACCAGCAAGCGTGGTGAAGGAGCTGGTGGAAAATGCGCTGGATGCCGGGGCGCGCCAGATCAGCATCACCCTGCAAGCAGGTGGTAAGGTGGCCATCCATGTGCGTGATGATGGCCATGGCATGGGACCGGATGATCTGAAACTGGCCATTGCCCGCCATGCAACCTCCAAGCTCTCCGATGATGAACTGGTCAATATCCGCACACTTGGCTTTCGTGGCGAAGCGCTCCCTTCCATTGGTGCGGTGGCCAAGCTTGCCATAACATCGCGTGCCAAAGGGGCGGGGGACGCCCACCAGATCATTGTGTCGGGGGGGCAGGCTGACGGGCCGATGCCAGCAGCGCATGCCGCCGGCACAGCAATCAGCGTTGAAGATTTGTTCTTCGCAGTTCCTGCCCGGTTGAAATTTTTGAAGTCTGATCAGGCAGAGACCACCGCCGTTGCAGACACCATCCGCCGCCTTACGCTGGCCGCTCCCAAGGTTGGTTTTCGTCTGCAATCAGAGCGCCGGGTGATCCTCGACCTCACGCCCGCTGATAGCCAGCTGCCTTTTATCAGCGCGCTGGAGTTTCGCGTCGCTGACCTTCTGGGACCGGATGCCCGCACCAACATGCGACCTCTGCACGCGACGCGAGAAGGGCTCTCAATAGAGGGGGTGGTTGGCTTGCCAACCTGGCACCGCGCCACCACGCGCGATATTTATCTCATCGTCAATGACCGCCCGGTTCGGGACCGCCTGCTAACCGGAGCCATTCGCGCGGCGTATGCAGACCTCATGCCGCGTGACCGGTTTCCCGCTGTGGTGTTGGCCATCGCGATTGATCCGTCGCGGGTGGACGTGAACGTGCATCCACAAAAGTCCGATGTACGGTTCCAAAACCCAGGGCATATGCGTGGGCTGATCATCACTGCCATTCGTGATGCGCTGGGTGAGGCGGGCCTTGCCGCAGCCAGTAGCCTGGCTGATCAGGCGGTGGGCTCGTTTTCTACACCGTCTGCATCGGTAGCCTCTTCACGCCACCATGGCTTTCATGAAGCACCAGCAAACTATGATGCAGGTACTGGTGCTGGTACTCTGCATCCTACCACTTTAGCTGGCATGGATATGCCGTCCAGTCGCGTCTTAGAACCTGCACCGACTGTACCGGTAGAAGAGCCCAACTATCCGCTGGGCACCGCCAAGGCGCATCTTCATGAGACCTATATTTTGGCTGAAAGCCGGGCAGGTATCATTTTGGTGGATGCCCATGCCGCCCATGAGCGGTTGGTCTATGAAACGCTCAAGCATGGTCTTGCGCGTGACGGCATCGCCACGCAGCCCTTGCTGATCCCTGATGTGGTGGAGCTTCCTGCTGGCAACGCCTCAGCGCTATTGGAACATGCCGATATGTTGGCCATGCTGGGTTTGGTGCTGGAAGCGTTTGGCGCAAATGCGGTGCTGGTGCGCGAAACCCCTGCCATGCTTGGCCTGTGTGATGCGGCCAAACTGGTCAGTGATATGGCCGAAGAGTTGGCCGATAGCGGCGCGTCTGCCCGGCTGGAAAACCGCTTGCACGCGGTCGCGTCCACGATGGCCTGCCATGGTTCGGTGCGGGCCGGGCGGCGGCTCAAGGTTGATGAAATGAACGCATTGCTACGCCAAATGGAGGCTGAGCCGGCCTCAGCGCAGTGCAACCATGGCCGTCCGACGTTCATTACGCTCGACAAAGGGCGGCTGGATAAGCTGTTTGATCGCTAGGCAAAGCGTTTTCAGCAAAAGTTGCAGACTTTTGAGCTCGCGAAAACGCGATCTAAGGTGCGTAGCGCAGAAAACGGATTTTTGCTGCGCCCATGTCGCGGGCATCGAGCAGCGTGAAGGCCGGTGGTAACGCAATATCCGCGTCGCTTACCTCTTCAAACACCACCAAAGCGCCTGTCGCCAGCCAGTCCCCATCGTGCAGGGCATCCAGGGCGCGCTCGCCCAGCCCCTTGCCATAGGGTGGGTCTAGAAAGGCCAACGTAAATGGGTCCATCTTGCCGCGTTCACCGATTTTGGTGGCGTCACGCTTAAACAGGCGTGCACGCACGGCAACGCCGCAGGTGATCATATTTTCGCGGATCAGCCCGCGCCCCTCCACCGAGCTATCCACAAACAGCGCATAGGCCGCCCCGCGCGACAGCGCTTCCAGCCCCAGCGCTCCTGTACCTGCGAACAGGTCAATCACGTTGGCACTTTCCAGGCTTTGCCCATCTGCAAACAGCTCGCCACTGTGCGCCAGTATGTTGAACAATGCCTCGCGTGCCCTGTCTGTGGTCGGGCGCACGGTTTGGCTTTTGGGCGCCTTCAGAGCGCGTCCTTTAAATTCACCACCAACAATACGCACCTACCGTCCCCGCGTCTTTTGCGGGCCTTTGCCGCGGCCAGATTGGCCACGCGCTGGTTTGGTGCTTTTTGGCTTAGCCACAAACCCTGGCTTGCCACGTTGTGGTCCGTTGGTCGCTGCTTTGTTTTTTGGGCCGCGCAAGGGCGCATTGCCGCTGGCACCACGCCCGGTTTTTTGGGGCTTATCAGGTCGCGCCGGGGTATCGCGCCCCACGACTGGGGTGCGCAGAGGGCCGTCAAAGTCCAGGCCCGCATTTTCAAAAATCTTGCCCGACAACTGGTCCTTCAAAATGCGCGTGCGCACCTCCTGCGCCGCGCCGGGTTCCAACTCGCCCAGCTGAAATGGACCATAGGAAATGCGGATAAGCCTGTTGACCTGCAGGCCAAGCGCGCCGAGCACCACTTTAACTTCGCGGTTTTTTCCTTCCCGCAGGCCCACGGTCAGCCATTGGTTGTCGCCCTGCTGGCGCTCCACCACGACCTCCATGGGGCCATATTGGATACCGTCGATCTCCATGCCTTTGCGGGCTTTGTTGAGCAGTGGTTCGGGTGCTTCACCAAACGCACGCACGCGATAACGTCGAAGCCAGCCGGTGGACGGCAACTCCAACAGCCGCTTCAGCCCACCATCATTGGTCAGCAGGAGCAGCCCTTCGGTGTTAAAATCAAGCCTTCCTACCGGGTGCGAAGTTTTCAATTCTTTGGGCAACACATCGCGCAGCACCTTGCGGCCCTCCGGGTCGCGTGCAGCCGTTATGACACCACGGTCTTTGTGGTAAAGCCACAAGCGCGTGCGCTCAGCTTGCGGCAGTGGCGCACCATCAACCTCAATCGTGTCTTTGGGCGTCACGGTGGTTGCCGGGGTGTCCAGCAGCTTGCCGTTCAGCTTGACCCGGCCGTCGGCTATCCACCCCTCAGCATCGCGGCGCGAGCAAAGGCCCGACCGTGCAATGACTTTGGCAATACGTTCAGGCTTGATGGTTTGCTGATCACTCATGCCAGCCTTTTGACGGGCTGCACCACCATGTGGCAAGCCCTGCCCATGAAAACACCCTTTACAACACCTATGGAAATCGCACTGCGTGAAGCCCATGACGCCGCCAAGCGCGATGAAGTACCCGTTGGCGCAGTTCTGGTCATGGATGGCGCAATTATTGCCGCGGATGGCAACCGCACGCGCCAGATGCTGGATCCAACCGCGCACGCTGAAATGTTGGTCATCCGAGAGGCCGCGCAGGTGTTGGGCCAGGAGCGGCTAACCGGCGCGGATCTTTATGTGACGCTGGAACCGTGCGCCATGTGTGCTGCTGCAATCAGCCATGCGCGCATCCGACGGCTTTACTTTGCAGCATCGGATGCAAAAATGGGCGCGGTGAGCCATGGTCCGCAGTTTTTTTCCCAACCCACATGCCACCACGCGCCAGAGGTGTATGATGGTTTGGCAGAACGCGAAGCGCAAAGCCTGCTGAAAAGCTTCTTTGCTGGCAAACGGTAGACGAACAGGGACCAAGAACAATGGTGTTTTCCAGCAATGACCGTGAGGCGCTGATCCGTTACGATACGCCGGAGTATCACGTGCTGCGCCCGGGCGATTATGTTGTGTGCGCGGTGACGTTCGAGCGCATCGCGTTGACCGATTTGAAGTACTGGTCGGTCGACCGGCAGGAGGCCTACAAGGATGCCAGCGCTTCGCTGGAGGCAGAACGCAGGTCGCAAAAGACGGGCTAAATCTGGCCGCAGACGCTAGTCGATCTGCACCAGAACCAGATCACGCTTCCAGCGGCTGATGGCTTGCCGTAGGATGGACTTTAAATAATTGATGTCTTCAAATCGCAGTGTAGCGGGTATCTGGGTGGTTTTCGCATCAAGTTGGCCCAGTGCGCCGGGCTGCCCGGAAAAGCGCCTTCCATCTTTTTCCGTGGTGACCAGCACGGCATCACGCTCCTTGGCGATGCTCACCAACTCGCGTGCCTCATCGGCTGAAAAAAGATGGTGGTCCGGGTAAGCCTTCTCTTTGATCACAGTCAGACCCGCTTCACGCAGCCGATCAAAAAACTTGGTCGGGTGGCCGATGCCGCTGAAGGCAAAAATCTGTTTGTCATAAAGGTGTTTGGGAATATCCATGTCGAGTTCGGCAGGAAGAACCGGCACTCCGCGCCGCGCCGCAGCGCGCACCACGCTATGTGCGCCTTTGCCCGCGCCAATCACAATGACCAAATCCACATGGTCCAGCTGCTTTCGGACCGGTGCGCGCAGCGGTCCTGCCGGGTGGCATAATCCATTACCAACACCCATGCGCCCATCGACAACTGCAATGGAAAGGTTCTTGGTGATCGCTGGGTTTTGCAGGCCATCATCAAAAATGGCGACTGTCGCACCCATTTCTGCGGCACTTGTTATGGATGTCGCCCTGTCTGGCCCCACAAAGGTGTTGGCGCTGCGGGCCAAAAGCAGTGGTTCATCGCCAACCTCAGATGCGCTGTGATTGGCATGGTCAACGCGAAAACTGGTGGTTGCAAGCGCCCCTCCATAACCGCGCGTGACAAAAGCAGGGTTAAGACCCAGGCCTTTGAGAACCTCGCACAGGGCAAGCGCTGTTGGTGTTTTACCTGCGCCACCGGCAACAAAATTGCCAACGCAAACAACCGGAATAACAGCCGGCTCACCGTGCTGGGCCATACGTTGAGCCACCACCCGGCCATAGGCAACTGAGGCTGGCATGAGCGCCCACGTCTTTGCGCGCTCCATAACGCTTACGGGCTTGTCCGGGTGTGGCCACCAATAGGACGGTGCTGTGAGCGTTTTCTGTTTTGGCGCCGGGGTTGCGGCGTCCAGCTTGGTTGAACTCATCGCCGTGCCTGCTCCAGCGCTGCTGAAACCGAAAAGGCTGTCAGCAGCGGTTCAATGGCGTCCATTGTAGAGCCGAGCGCGCCGCTGAATTCCTGAATGGCCTTGTCGGCCTGTGTGCACAGCTGGCCGCGTTCGCGCGCATTGACCAGCAACCTGCCTACAGTGCGGGCCAGCGCCTCTGCATTATCCACTTCAATTGCTGCGTCAGCGGCATTCAATGCCGAATAAATTTCAGGGAAATTGTGCACGTCAGGTCCGTGCAAAATCGCGGTTCCCAGTTTTGCCGGTTCAATAGGGTTTTGCCCGCCATGGTGCACCAGTGAACCGCCGATGAAAGAAACAGGGGCAATGCGATAATGCAGCCCCATCTCTCCAATTGTGTCGGCGACATAAATTTCGGTGTCGGTCTTGGGCAAATGGCCTGTGCTGCGCTGAACCCAGGACAGATTTTCTGCCGTGGCGAGGTCACACACCTCCTGACCGCGTTCGGGATGCCGGGGTACAATGATGGTCAGGAGATCAGGCAAATGATGCTTCAATGCCTTGTGCACGCGCATCACGATAGCTTCCTCGCCCGGATGTGTCGATGAGGCGAGCCAAATTTTGCGTCCCTGCAGGGTTTTTTCAAGCAGCTTTTGCTGGGCTGGGTTCTCTGCAGGCGCGGGGGTGTCGAACTTCAAATTACCGGTCACATGGACGCGCGGTGCGCCAAGCACGCGGTAGCGTTCTGCATCATCGACAGTTTGGGCAAGGCACAAGGTTACACGTGAAAGCATGCTCGCGATTATTCCGCGCGCGCGCCGCCAGCGGAAGAACGATCGTTCCGACATGCGGGCATTGACCAACACATGCGGAATATCGCGTTGGCCCAGCGCATGGAACGTGGCTGGCCAGAGTTCAGATTCCACAAAGATCGCCAGTTGCGGTCGCCAGGCATCCAGGAACCGATGAACAAAGGGCGTTAGATCAAGCGGTGCGTATTGATGCAGCGTACGAGGACCGATCTGCTTGGCGGCAAGCTGCGCAGACGTCACCGTGCCCGTGGTGAGCACAACATAAGTGCCCATGGCCTCGATGCGTTCCACAAGTGGCAAAATTGCTACCGTCTCGCCAACGCTGGCCGCATGCACCCACACGAGCGCGCCATTGGGTTTGCGCGACCCGGCATAGCCGAAGCGCTCGCGCTGGCGCGGCAACTCCTCTTTACCCTTGCGCGCACGTGCGCGAATGAGTGTGCCTGCAAAAGGCGAGACCATGGCACCGGCAAAGCGATAGCCTGCCAGCAACCCTTCAGCCAGGGAATCAGCCATGGGCTGTCTCCTCTTCCACGCTGGCAAAGGCAGGCTTGCCCCCGATAGCAGCGTAGCCTTGATGCTCCAGGGCATCGAGCCGGCTTTTCACCAGAGCGCACAGTGTTGCCTCGTCACGCGTATCATCAGCCGCTACATAAATTGGCGCGCTGGCGCCAATTGCGCCCTTGGTGAAGGGCAGGCCGACCGAAGCGCGGTCCCAGCTTTTCATCTTGATGCGTGGGTGGGTCACATAGCTCACTGGCACAATCGGCCGTCCTGACTTTTGCGCCAACCGGATAAGGCCGGGAGAAACCTTTCGCGCAACTTTTGGTACATCAGCTGTTAGGCTTACGCTTCCGCCATTTTTCAACACGTCCAAAAAGGCCAGAAAGGCACGTGCCCCACCCTTTTGTTTGCCGCGTTTTTTGGGGTCACCTGCACCGCGCACTGGCTTGATGCCTATTTTTTCTGCCGCGATGGCATTGATGGTGCCATCGGCGCTGCGTGAGATCATCGCATGCATATTCCAGCTGGAGGGCGCGGCAAGGCCGATCAAAAAATGCTCTCCGTGCCAGAAAGTAAAAATGGCTGGCAGATGGGCATCAAGCCCAAGCCGGCTCTCTGGCGTATCTATGTCTACAGTGCGCGCGGTTGTGTGGACCAGTCGCATGTAGCCTGCCAGCGCGTTGCCTGCCGCTGTCTGCACCATCTTGGCGCGGCCGATTTTTTTGATGAGGGATGCCAAGAGCGGGGCTGCCCGTTCGGCTCTAGGCGTCCGGGTCGGTGTCGCCTGGCTCGAGGAGGCGATGCATGTGCACAACAAAGTAGCGCATGTTGGCATTATCAACTGTCGCCTGCGCCTTACCGCGCCAGGCATCTTCGGCCTCAGCATTGCTGGGGAAGATGCCGACAATGTCCAGCTGATCCACGGACACAAATGTCGTTGAATCGGGGGCTTCCACTTCGCCGCCAAAGACCAGGTGCAACAATTGTTGTTTTGAGGTTTCAGGCGTGCTGCTCATACCGCTGTGGTCCTTGTTGTGAGGATTGGGGTGCAAAAATGCGCGCTTTGAGGCGCTGCCCGCGTTGTTACCCGTCCCTGTGCGGGCGTCAAGCAAGTGCTCGTTCGTGGGCACCTAGGAGTGCGGTAGGAGCGTGCGCAACTCCGCGCAAAGTGCAGCCGTTCCGGCAACCAAGGCAGGGTGAGCAATGTCCGGTCCGTTGTAGATGGGCGTGGCACCATCACCATGCTGAAGCGCAAGGCCTGCCTCATGGACAATGAGATCTGCAGCAGCAATGTCCCAATGTTTGGCATTAGGCTTCGCCACACATCCATCAAGCGTGCCATCGGCCACGCGCGATATGCGCAGTGCCAATGAGGCTATCCAGTCTGCCTTGCGATAGGTTTGCGAGGGTTTGGAAGGGCCTGGGAACGCCAGCAATGCGTCAGCAATGGTATCCTTGCCGGTGGGCGCCAGATCGCGAACTGTGCCATTTTCGCGCTCAATGTGCGCACCTTTTCCAGCCTGCGCGTAAAGCAATGAACCGCGTACTGGGTTAAACAGCACCGCCTGCGCCGGGCGTGCACCATCTACCAGTGCCAGCGAAACCGCCCAATCATCGCGCCCGGCCATAAACCCGCGCGTGCCATCAATAGGGTCGACGATAAACGTTGGCGCACCGCTGAGCCGCGATCCATCATCCTCAATCTCTTCGGACAACCAGCCAAAGCTGGGATAGGCGCGGCGCAGTTCAGTGTGCAGCATGGAGTCGATGGCAAGATCGGCCTCGGTCACCGGCGAATTGCCGGGCTTGGTCCAGGTTTTTGGGCTGTTGCCAAAGTAGCGTAGTGCAATTTCACCAGCCTCGCGCGCAGCATCGCACAGCACGCTTAGTGGCGGCAGAGCAGGTTTTTCTGCGGTGTCTGGCAAAAGGTCTGACATGGCAGGCAGCAGGTCCATGGTTGGCAGCAAAGGGGGGCTTTTCGTCTAACCCATGGCGATCGATCACGCCACGCCCTTACGGTGCGAATTGCGTCGCATCTGTTTGCATTTTGCTAACCCTCTCCAAACGCACACTTTTTTTACCCCGTTGCTTAAGTCGGTGCGAAGCTGCCTGCGCTACAACGCTTTCAACAGCCCGCAAAGGGCGCAGCCCGAAGGGCAATCACACCGGCCTTAAACCAGGGCCAACAGGAAGGCGAAGGCAAGTGCCATGAAGAACGGTATCGTTTCAGCCAATGTGCAAGAGGTTCGGCATTCCCATGACGGGATCATCCAGGCATCTGCGCCTCTTCAATCATCTATGCCTCAGCGCGGACGGCTGGATGTACCATCGCGCAGCGTGGTGATAACAGCGCGCCTTGGCGCAACCTTGGTGCTGCAGCGCGTTTCGTTGAACGCCTATAAGGGCGTTGCTGCACAGCTTATCGCTCAAGACGATGATGATCCGGTAATTCGTATCGTGCTGCGCCACGACGACCCGGCTTATTCAATCACGCTCAACCAAGCCCTGCCTTTGGACGAGGCTGTTGCCGTCTGGCGCAACTGGTCAGACACGTTGTGTGTACCTCTGTTGCTGGCTGATGAAACCGGTGAAGACAGCATTGTGCGCGACATGCTTGGTGCAACGTTGGTGCGTAAAGCACAGCCGCGCCGCGCGAAAATGCTGGTTGGTCGCCGCCCACGTTTTTCAAAGCGGCGCGGCCAACGCTGAGCCATCGCTAGAGGAAAACATCCAATGCCAGCCCAGCGCTGATGAGTGCGCCGACATAGGTGTTGGACTTAAACCGCCTAAGGCAGCCTTGTTTGTCGGCCAGATCCAACGTTAATAATTGCCAGATCATCTGTGTGGCTGAAAGCGCCAGACCAACATATGATGGCCACCCCGCGCCAACCCCCCACATGGCGGCCCCTGTAAGGGCAAGCAATATGGTGTAGCATGCGGCAACAAAAGGCTTTGCCTTTTCACCCAGGGCAAGCGCGCTGGACCCGATACCGATTTGTGAATCATCTTCAATGTCTTGAAAGGCATAGATCGTGTCGTAGCCGATGATCCAGATCACGGCGGCGCTATACATCGCAACCATGGGCCAGCCGAAGCTCTCGGTTTGTGCAGTCCAGCCGACCAGGGCACCCCAGGAAAACACCAGGCCCAACACCACCTGCGGCCAGTTGGTGATGCGCTTCATAAACGGGTAAATCGCCACCAGCGCCAGTGAGGCAATACCGACGCCAATGGTGCACAGGTTGAACTGGATAAGGATCAGGAAGCCTGCTGCCAGCAGCGCGACCAGAAAAACTGCCGCATTGCGCGCCGATACTTCGCCAGCCGGAATGGGCCGCAGCGCCGTGCGCGCGACTTTGGCATCAATATCACGGTCGGCAATATCGTTCAGGGTGCAGCCTGCGCCACGCATGATAATTGAGCCAACAAAAAACAATACCAAATGCCACCATTGCAGCACGGGCACATCGGCTGCGATGGAGGCAAGCAACGAACCAAACACGCAGGGCCAGAATAAAAGCTGCCAACCGATAGGCCGCTCAAGTCGCATCAGCCGTCCATAGGGCCTTGCCCAATCAGGCAAAAGGCGCAGCGACCAATGGTTTTGCAAAGCGTCAGGCGTTAAGGGGGCGCTCATCGTGACATGCTCTTTTTGGGGCGCTTGTGGTCGCTTGGCCTTGGCGGCTAGACGCGGCATTTCCAACAGCCGCATGGCCTTGGCAGTGAAGCCAACGCCTACCCCCTCGCCATCACCGTTGCAACTTGCTAAACAGCGCACCCGCACCGCGCTTTAAAAGCCTTCGGTTTGCGGCAATTGTTCTGATTTGGTGAAGTGTGATGCGTTTTCTCCCCTCCTCATCTGCCTTTCGCGGCCTGTCCTGCCTTGCGCTCGCGCTAGCCCTTTCGGCCTGCGGCAGCAGCACTGTTGGCGGCATCAGTGAGATGTTTGGCGGGGGCGGTGGGTCAGCCAGTTCGGTCAACCCGGTCACGGCGAACACGTTTGGCGGCGTGCCGGTGGAACAGCTGCGCGTTGATCAACTTTGCCCATCCATCATTGTGCGCGAGGGCACCGACACGCTGCGCACCTATGCTGGTGAAGAGCGCAACGCGACCACCGTTCGCTACCAGAGCCAGATCTTGCAGAGTGTTGTCGAATGCGTTCCGGCTGCAGGGCAGGTTGGGCTTTCAATCGGTGTTGCTGGCCGTTCATTGATTGGTCCGCAGGGTGCGCCAGCGGCTCTTCAACTGCCTCTGCGCGTGGTAATTTTGAACACGGTGACCAATGAGGTTCTCTTCAGCACAGTTCTGCAAACGCAGGCCATCATTGAGCCGGGTCAAACCTCAGCGGTGTTTACGTTGGTGAACCGCGAGCTGCTGATCCCATTCCCGCAGCGGCAGAGCGACTATCAGGTCATTGTCGGCTTTGATGAGCAGGCCTTTGCGGGCTAGGCCGCGTCAGGCGCGTTAGTACAGCGCTTCGCCTTCCCATGCTTGCAGCGCAGCAATGGTTTCGGCCAGATCGGCGTGGCGATTGACTGTGGTCATCGCACCGGCCTGCATCAGCACCTCAGCATGGCCGGGCCATGTGTGGTCGGCGCCAACAAATCCAATGACAGCCATGCCCGCGGCCACGCCAGCTTTCACACCAGAAGCTGAGTCCTCGACCACGAGGCAGGCCTTGGGTTCAAAGCCGAGCGTCTGGGCGGCGTGCTTGAAGACGTTAGGGTCTGGCTTCACCGCTTTGGAGCCAACTTCAGCGGCAGAAAAAATGTGCGGTTCAAAGCGCTCGTAAAGCCCAAGGTCAGACAGGTAGCGTTGCAGGTATTGCGATGCTGAATTGGAGCAAATGCAGCGCGGCCCTTCAACTTGATCCAGCATTTCATAGACCCCATCAACCGGCGTGAGATCGCTGTCAGCCAATTCAAAAAAAGCTTCTTCGAGTTTTTCCTGGAAACCCTTGTCCAGCTTCTCGCCAAGTTCTTCCTCAATCACGCTCTGGATATCGTGATGGGTCATGCCGGCAAAATGCTCGGCAAAGCCTAACGGCTCCATCTCAAAGCCAACGCGTTTGTAGGCAGCGGCCTCCACGCGCGCGGCTATCATTTCAGAGTTGATCAGAACGCCGTCACAGTCGAAGATGATGAGGTCGTACACGCGCAAAGGTCTCCAGAGGTTTTTGGTGCCGCCGCGCTAGCAGGGATTGGTTGCAGATGAAAGGGCGTGCCGCTTCTGGTTTTTCCAGTTCAGTTACAACGGGCCCAGCCTCCAATGTGCGGGGGCAGATCCTTGGCCATCAGGTCACCACCCGGCCAGCAATGCCCACAAGTGCAAAGGCGCTGGGCACAGAAGTGGGCGCACTGCTCAAACCCTTGCAAACAGGCCAGGGCGCTTCAGCGAAGTTTGTTTCACCCGCACTTCTTGCTGCTTGGCCGGAAATTGTTGGCGAACGGCTGGCTGGGCTTTGTTTGCCTGTGCAGATGAAAACCAAACCAAAGTCCAGGTCTATGGCGCGCTCGCGGCACAAAAAAACCGGTGATGATGGCGCGGTGCTGGAGGTGCGTGTCGACCCGTCTGTGCGCATTGATTTGGACTATGGCCAAGCCTTGCTGGTGGAGCGGATCAACGCCTTTTTCGGCTATCAGGCGGTGGGCAGCCTGAAGGTGCTCGATAAACCCATGGCCCCAGCCAAACCGGCCAATCCGGTGCTTTCAGCGCCCAACTTTGCACCAACACCTCAGGCTGCTGTCCAGGCCAAAGAGCAGACCATGTCGGTGCAAGATAATACCTTGCGTGCAGCTTTGGAGCGCCTTGGCGCTGCGGTGCTTTCACAAAAGCCTGCCAGGCGCTGAAGCGCTTCACGCATATTTGATGCCGCTTTTTCGCCATGGAGCCCTGTCAAAGCGCGCAAAACTTGCTGGAACTGGGCAGTCTGCTAACAGAGTGCCGAACCTATGCAAAATTGCTTTACCGCTGACAAAAGGCCGCCAGATGACCGACCGCTCGAACTCGTCCGCACCGCGCAACACTGTTGATCGTCGCACGCTGCTTAAAAATTCCGCACTGCTAACCGTTGCCGGTGGCGTTCTTGCCGCCTGTAACGATGGCGGCGGCACAGCCGATGCATCTGGCCGGATCGTACCAACGGGCGGCGAAGACACCATTGATCTGGCAACGCTTATGGCGCCGCTCGAAAATCTGCCCGACGTTGGTCTGGGCAATCCGGACGCTCCTGTTGTTTTGATCGACTATTCGTCAATGACCTGTCCGCATTGCGCGCGCTTCCACACCGCCTCGTTGCCTGCGATCAAGACCAACTATATTGATGAAGGGCAGGTCTATTACATCTTCCGCGAGTTCCCGCTGGATGCGCGTGCGCGTGCAGCATCCATGCTCGCGCGCTGCGCTGAAGATGCGCTGTTTCATGACGTGGTTGATGTTCTGTTTGCCCGTCAACGCGAGTGGGCCACGGCTGCGAATCCTGCTGATGCGCTGTTTTCCATCGTTGCACAGGCCGGTTATACCCAGGAGACCTTCAACGCCTGCTTGACGAATCGTGATCTGGAGCAGGCTATAGTGGCCGGTGCAGAGCGTGGGTCAGAAGAGTTTGGCGTTGCCTCTACACCGACGATTTTTATCAACGGTGCGAGATTCCCCGGTGCGCGCAGCCCAGAACAGTACGCTGAAATCATCGACCCCTTGCTTGGGTAGCGAAAGCCTGCGCGCTTGCGGCCTTGGCCACGGCGCTCCCAAATGGCTGGGCGGGGTCCGCCCATGAAGTTCAACAAGCTGCGCATTGCCGGGTTCAAGACATTCGTTGAGCCCACTGATCTGATCATCGAAGACGGGCTAACCGGCGTGGTTGGTCCCAATGGCTGTGGTAAGTCCAACCTTGTTGAAGCCATGCGCTGGGTGATGGGCGAAAGCTCTTACAAGGCCATGCGCGCTGGCGGTATGGAGGAGGTTATCTTCTCTGGTTCGGGCAAGCGCCCGGCGCGCAACAGCGCCGAAGTGAAGCTGTTTCTGGACAACACGCTGCGCCGCGCGCCAGCTGCTTTCAATGAGCATGAACAGCTTGAAGTGTCCCGCAAGATCGAGCGCGAGCGTGGCTCCAATTACCGTGTGAATGGCCGCGAAACCCGTGCGCGCGATGTCCAGCTCATGTTTGCTGATGCCGCCTCTGGTGCGCGCTCGCCCAGCATGGTGCGGCAGGGGCAGATTGGCGAGATCATTTCGGCCAAGCCAGTGCAGCGCCGTGCGCTGCTGGAAGAGGCAGCGGGCATATCGGGTTTGCATACCCGCCGCCACGAGGCCGAGCTTCGCCTGAAAGCCGCCGAAGCCAACATAGAGCGGCTTGATGACGTTGTGGGTGAACTGGATCGTCAGCTCGATGCCCTGCGCCGTCAGGCCCGCCAGGCCGCGCGGTTCCGTGAAGTAGCAGCCAAACTGCGCACTGCTGAAGCCGGCGTCTTTGCGCTCAAATGGTCCGCCGCCAATCAGGCCGCCAATGATGCAGCGGGTGCGTTGCGTGAAGCCAAGGACCTTTTGGCGCGTGCTGATGAAGCCCAGCTTTCAGCCGCCACAGCGCAGGCAAGTGCTGTTGCCAGTGTGCCCGAGGCACGCAACAAAGCCGCTGAGGCTGGGGCTGCACTGGGCCGCATTGTTCGGGCGCGTGATGAGTTGGCTTTGGAAGAAAAGCAGATCGCCGAGCGACTGGACGCTGCGCGCGCGCAACTAACAACGCTGGATGCTGATATCACCCGTGAGGCGGGCCTATCTGATGATCATGCAAACGAGCGGGCAACGCTGGAAACTGAGCTGAAGAGCATTGCCGATACCGAAAGCACCTCGAAAGCTCAGCTCCCGTCGGTGGAAGAAGCAGCTAAGGCATCTGAGGTGGCTCTTGCGCAGGCGCTTCGAGCCAGCAATGCGGCGCGCGATGCCTTGTCCAAAGCCCGGGCTGATATCGCCGCGCAAACCCGAATTTTAGAAAGTGCGCGCGCTGATGTGGCCCGGCTTGACCGCCAACATCAGGTGGCGGTTGCTGCACTGGCCGATCTGACCGCGAAAACCGGCGCTGCCGCAGCGCTCGAAGCCAAGCGTGCTGAGGTGGAAAAGCTGCTTGCTGATCGTGATGCATCCACCCACAAAGTGACGCAAAGCGAAGCTGCCCGCACTGCCGCACTTGCATCGGTTGCAACAGCGGAAGAACCATTGCGCACAGCTGAGAAAAAGCTCGCTACGCTTCAGGCGGAGGTAACTGCGCTGGAGAAAATAGTGGGTGAAGCCAGCGCGCAAAGCGGCGATTACCCCTCTATCATGGATGCGCTGAAGGTAAGCCCAGGTCATGAAACAGCGCTCGGTGCGGCCCTTGGCGAGGCACTGGAAGCTGCAACGGATCCCGCCGCTCCGCAATTCTGGACGCAGACCCATGCCAAGTCGGCCGATCCTGCCTTGCCTGCCGGTGTGTTTGCATTGGCCGATTATGTTGATGCGCCGCACGTTCTGGCCCGCGCACTGGGCCAAATAGCGTTGGTGGATGAAGACAAAGGCGCGGCTTTGCAGGGCCAGCTTTCTGTTGGGCAGATGCTTGTTAGCAAGGCCGGCACTGTGTGGCGCTGGGATGGGTTTGTCCGCAAGGCTGATGCGCCATCTGCTGCTGCGGTGAAGCTGGCTGAGCGCAACCGGCTGGAAGGCCTGCAGAACGAGCTGAATGCTGCGCAGAGCGAAGTTTCGACGCTTTCATTGACGCACATGGCTGCGCTGACGGCGCTGACCGATGCCGACAAAGCCTGGGCCGATAATCGCGCCGCAGAGAAAAATGCTCGCCACGCGTATGACCAAGCCGCCAGCGGCCTTATGGCGCTAGAGCGAGAGGCGGAGCGCGAAGGCGCGCGGCTCACCGCTGCGCGTGACGAAGCCACCCGCCTGGAAACTGCGCTTGCCGAGGCCAAGGCCAAGGCAAGTGACGTAGAAGCTGGCGCAAATGCGTCCAACACATTGCCTGCGCTTGAGGGTGACCTTGCCACGGCAACTGAAAATGAAACCGGCTCCCGCCGTGCGCGTGATGAAGCTATGGCTGCCCTCGACCAATTGCGCCGCGAACTGGCAGATCATGCTCGCCGCCGCGAGGCGACAACCCGTTCCATTGAGGCTTGGCAGCGCCGCGCTGATGCCGCCTCCACGCATGCCCAGACATTGGCCAAGCGCCGCGTTGATCTGGTTGAGACACTCGAAAAGCTGGATGGCGAGCCGGGCCGTCTGGTCGAGAAGCGTCGCTCGCTCGCCAGCACTTTGGCCGCCGCCGAAGAGGCGCAAAAAGCCACCGGCGATCAACTGGCCCGTATCGAGGCCGCGCAGCGTGAGGCGGATGGCAAAGCCCGCGAGGTCAAAGAAGCTTATTTTGCCTCCCGTGAGGCCCATGGCCGCGCTGAAGAGCGCAAAAGCGCCGCTGATGAGCGCCGCTCTGCCCTGCAGGAAACCATTTTGGAAGCGGTCGATGCGCAACCCCACGAACTGATGGCCATGGCCGGTTTTGAGCCGGGAACGCAGCCGCCAGCGCTGGATGTGCTTGAACGCCAACTCGGTGAGTTGAAGGAAGCCCGTCAGCGCCTTGGCGCGGTGAACCTTGCTGCCGAGCAAGAGGCTGAAGAGGTGGCCGAGCGCCGTGACACGCTGGCGCTTGAGCGCGATGATGTCGCTGAAGCTATCACCAAGCTGCGCGCCACCATTTCTACGCTTAACCGTGAAGGCCGGGTGAAACTGCTGGAGGCGTTTGACCGGGTGAACGAACAATTCCAGGAGCTGTTTGCCAAATTGTTTGGTGGTGGCGAGGCCGAACTGACCCTTATTGATGCCGACGATCCGCTGGACGCTGGCCTTGATATCATCGCCAAACCGCCCGGCAAGAAGCCGCAGAGCATTACCCTGCTTTCAGGTGGTGAGCAGGCGCTGACGGCCATGGCTCTTATCTTCGCGGTGTTCCTGTCCAATCCGGCACCGATTTGTATTCTCGATGAGGTCGATGCGCCATTGGATGATGCCAATGTGGAGCGCTTCTGCGATCTGCTCGATGATATGGCAAAGCGCACATCCACGCGCTTTTTGGTGGTTACCCACAATCCCATCACCATGAGCCGTATGCACCGGCTGTTTGGTGTGACCATGGCCGAGCGCGGTGTTAGCCAAATTGTGTCGGTGGCGCTGGCCGAGGCTGAAGCAATGATTGATGCCGAAAGCGCCGCCTAAACGCTGCACCAAGTGTGTCATGTGACCAGTGCACGACTCGCTTCGCCACCTTATCTGTGGCAAGCACGCGCGCATGAACGACTCTGACAAAACAAAACCTAAATCCGGCGAGTTTGACGATGTGCGTCAGCGCCTTGATGCGCTGGATGAAAAGCTGGACGCACACCGGCCCGACCCGGTCGACGAAAAGGCCGCAGCGGCCAAGCGCTCCGATATGAGCATGGCGCTGCGGGTTTCCTCCGACTTCATAGCCGCTATTTTTGTCGGGGGACTGCTGGGTTGGACCCTGGATCAGTTTGCTGGAACCTCGCCATTCGGCCTGATCATATTGCTTATGCTTGGCTTTGCTGCTGGCGTTCTTAATGTCATGAGAACGCTGGGTATGGTTGCCATGCCGCGTGGCATGGGGCCTGCATCTTCAAGCACCCAGCACACATCACCCCAAGAATCCGGCGAAAAGGGGTTGCCGAGCCAAACAGGTTCGGGCATTGCATCGCGGCGAGATGACACAGCGCACAATGGGCGTAAGGACAGCTAAAGCGTGCACCACGTTGCGGTTTAGCCTTATGCCCCCTTGAGCGCTGGGCCAAGCGCACGTAGAAGACGCGCAAACGTCGGTCCAGGAGCGAGTTTCAGTGGCGAACGACCCTATTAAACAGTTCGAAATCAGCACCATTGTCCCCATTGATATTGGTGGGCTGGATTTCTCGTTTACCAATTCCTCGCTGTTCATGTTGGCGACCACCGGTGCAGTTGCCGCATTTCTCGTGCTTTCCACCACGGGCCGCGGCTTGGTGCCCGGGCGTTGGCAGGCTGCTGCAGAAATGAGCTACGAGTTTGTGGCCAGTATGTTGCGCGACGCGGCAGGCACGCAGGGAATGAAGTTCTTCCCTCTGGTGTTTTCACTGTTCATGTTTGTTCTGTTCGCCAACCTGTTTGGTATGGTGCCCTACTTTTTCACCGTCACCAGCCACATCATCGTAACGTTTGCACTGGCGATGTTGGTGATCGGAACCGTCGTTGTCTACGGCTTCATGAAGCACGGATTGAGCTTTCTAAAGCTCTTTGTGCCCGACGGCGTGCCAATGGCAGTGCTCCCGCTGGTGAGCATGATTGAGGTCATTTCGTTCCTCTCACGTCCTATTTCCTTGTCTATTCGTTTGTTCGCCAACATGCTGGCTGGACACACCGCACTGAAGGTTTTTGCTGGTTTCGTGGCAACCCTTTCAACCGCTGGCGTGTTTGGTATCGGCGGGGCTGCGCTGGCGATGGTCATGACCATAGCTATTACAGCTCTTGAGTTCTTGGTGTCGTTTTTGCAGGCCTACGTCTTCGCTGTGTTGACCTGTATGTATCTCAACGATGCTCTCCACCCATCGCACTAAAGATTGCCCACTTAAGGATTGCGCCAGCCCATACCGGTCTGGCATTCACCCAACTTAACCATTCGTACCCCTAAGGAGTTTGTTTCATGGAAGCGGAAGCAGCAAAATTCATCGGCGCAGGTCTGGCATGTTTCGGCATGGCCGGTGCAGCACTTGGCCTTGGTAACATTTTCGGCAGCTATCTGTCGGGCGCACTGCGCAACCCAACTGCTGCTGATGGCCAGTTCGGTCGCCTGATCTTCGGCTTCGCCGTGACAGAAGCGCTCGGCATTTTCTCGCTGCTGATCGCACTTCTCCTGCTCTTCGCCGTTTAAGGCGTCTGCAATTGCACTGGCGGTAAGGCCGCCGGTGCAGTTCTCGAGCAAACACTGCAAGGCCGACGCGTCGCACACTTGTGTTGATGCGCGGCTTTTTGGTCTCGTCTACCGGCTGGTCGGTAGGCATTTAAACCGTTCAAGCCCTGACGATAGGCCCATCTAGAACCATGGCGACAGAAGACGCAGCACACGCAGCAGCCGAGTCCGGTGGATCCTTTCCACCTTTCGACACGTCTACCTACACCTCTCAACTGTTCTGGTTGGTGGTGGCATTTGGCATCACCTATTACGTGATTTCCAAAGTCGCCGGGCCGCGTATTTCCGGTATTTTGGAAGATCGCCACGATCGTATCGCAAGCGATATTGCTGAAGCAGAACGCTTAAAGCGTGAAACCGACGAAGCAATGGAGGGCTATGAAACAGCCCTTTCTGAAGCACGCAGCCGCGCGCAATCCATGGCCAGCGAGACGCGCGACAAGCTGACTGCGGAAACAACGGCCAAACGACAGGCCTCCGAAACAGCTCTTGCAACCAAGCTGGCTGAGGCGGAAACACGTATTTCCGGTATCAAGGCCGAGGCTTTGTCGCAGGTCGACAGTATCGCTGGCGACGCTGTGGCGGCCATCATGGATAAACTGGCGCCCAAGGCGCCCACCGCTGCTGCCGTGACCAAAGCAGTCACTGCGGCAAGCAAGCGCTAACGGGAGAGAAACCTTATGGATTCGTCATTCTGGGCGTTTATCGGCCTTCTTCTCTTCCTGGCGCTTATCACATACCTGAAGGTTCCAGGTATGATCACCAAAGCGTTGGACGCGCGCGCCGACAAAGTGCGCAATGAGCTCGAAGAGGCTCGTCGTCTGCGTGAAGAGGCGCAGGCTGTTCTCGCTGATTTTCGTCGCAAGACGCAAAATGCTGATGAAGAGGCCGAGGCAATTATTGCTCAGGCCAAATCTGAAGCCGATCGTATGACCGAGGAAACCGAAGCCGCGCTGGAGGAGATGATTGCTCGCCGGACCGCTGCTGCTGAAAGCCGCATCGCTCAGGCCGAAGCGCAGGCTATCGGTGAAGTACGTGCCAAAGCGACCGACATTGCAATTGCCGCTTCTGAAGCGTTGCTATCAGAGCAGGCCAAGGGCAAACCCGCTGCTGAACTTATCGACAGCGCGATTGCTGACGTGAAAGCGCGCATCAATTAAGCCTGACAATTTGCCTGCCGGCGCGCGCGATCCGTTCGCGCACCGGATACTGGTTTGGTACAATCGTCATGCCCGCACATTGCCATGGCGCATCGCGCCCTCTGGCAGCAAAGCGGGTGTGCGTCAGGATCCTTACAAAGTCTGGCTCTCTGAGATTATGCTGCAACAGACCACTGTTGCTGCTGTTATTCCCTATTTTAATGCTTTCATACAGCGCTGGCCGACGGTCGAGCATTTGGCCAACGCCAGTGATGATGACATTCGTGCCGCCTGGGCGGGGCTTGGCTATTACCGCCGGGCGGCAAATTTGCACGCCTGCGCTAAGGTTGTTTCCAGTGAGCATGGTGCTCGTTTTCCCCAAACTGCGCACGAGCTGAAGAAGCTTCCAGGTATCGGCGACTACACCAGTGCTGCCATTGCCAGCATTGCTTTTGGCGAGGCTGTTGCGGTTGTCGATGGCAATGTTGAACGGGTGACAACCCGGCTCTTTCAGCTTTCCACCCCCATGCCAAAGGTCAAGGAAGACGTGCGCGCCAAGGTGAGCGCCATGCTGGATGCCCAACGCCCCGGCGATTTCGCGCAGGCCATGATGGACCTTGGTGCCACCATCTGCACGCCTAAGAACCCGGCCTGTTCGCTCTGCCCGTGGAACACGTCTTGCGAAGCCTTTAAGGCAGGCGACATGCTGGATTACCCGGTCAAAGCGCCGAAAAAGGCAAAACCGCACCGGCGCGGCGCGGCGTTGGTGGTGGTGCGTGATGATGGCGCTGTGTGGTGCCAGAAACGTGCAGACACGGGGCTTTTGCCCAGTATGACCCAGGTGCCGACCACCGATTGGTCACCGCAAGAGCCTTTGCCCTATTGCGACGCGGACCTGGTGGGTGTGATCCATCACGTCTTCACGCATTTTGACCTGACACTGGATGTTTATCGATGCCACGGCCAACAGCCACCAAGCGCAGATGGCTGGTGGTCCGCCCCCGAAAAACTGGCTGAAGAAGCCTGGCCTACTGTGATGGTGAAGGTGCTTAAAGCTGCCCTGCCGGAACGTGGCTCGGCCATAAGGACCAAGAAGACTTAAACAGCCTTCTTGCGGATTTCGCTGCGATAATCATCAATCGAAACCAGCTCGCCATCGCGTTTTGTGTGCCAGAACGTCCAGCCATTGCAGGCCTGTTGCTCTTCCACCAGTGCGCCCACCTTGTGAATGGAGCCTTCATGGTCACCACTTGCCAACGTACCATCGGCGCGCACCAGTGCGGCGTGCCGGCCTTTGCCGTCCACCAGTTCCTCACCAGGCAAAATGTAGCCAGCCTCAAGCAGCGCACCAAACGGTACGCGCGGTAGCGCACGCTTGCCTGTCAGCATGGCTTGTGCCGCATCGGGCACCGGCTGCGCTGCCTCAATGCGAGCGCGCGCGGCATTGGCATAGGCGTGTTCGCGCTCAAGACCGATGAAATTACGTCCTAGCTTTTTGGCGACAGCGCCGGTCGTGCCTGTTCCAAAGAAGGGATCAAGCACGACATCGCCGGGCTTTGTCGATGCCAAAAGTACGCGCGCCAAAAGCGCTTCGGGCTTTTGCGTGGGGTGTACTTTGTCCCCGTTGGCATCCTTAAGGCGTTCGCCACCGGTGCAGATCGGCAACGTCCAGTCTGAGCGCATTTGGACGTCATCATTGGCAGCCTTGAGCGCATCATAGTTGAAAGTGTAGCGCTTACCCTGCTCGCTGCGCGCTGCCCAAATCAGCGTTTCATGGGCATTGGCAAACCGGCGGCCTTTGAAGTTGGGCATCGGGTTGGTTTTGCGCCAAACCACATCGTTGAGCACCCAATAGCCCAGATCCTGAAGGCTCGCGCCAACGCGGAAAATATTGTGGTAGCTGCCAATCACCCACAGCGTACCATTGGGTTTGAGGATACGCCGCGCTGCCAGCAACCAAGCGCGGGTAAAGGCATCATAGGCGGCAAAACTGTCAAACTGATCCCAGGCATCGTCGACTGCATCAACATCGCTCTGGTCAGGCCGTTGAAGAGCGCCCTGCAATTGCAAATTGTAGGGGGGGTCCGCAAAAATCACATCCACACTGCCCGCAGGCAGTTTTTCCATCAGGGCAATCGAATCGCCGACGGTGACGTTGTTGAGAAAGGAATCCAGGCTGTCTTCAGCCTTGAATTCGGGGGAATGGGAGGCGCGAATACGCTGCGCCTCCATACGCAAAACTGACATAGCCCAACCTGTACGCAACACTAAACAAGTGCGCCAAGCATGGACTGTTAAGGTAAAGGGGCCGTTGAGAAATGGTTTCCCAAACCTTTACGATGTCGTTTTCGGTGCTGCCATCAATGCCTCGCGAACCGGCGCAAAAGTGCGCCGGTGCAAAGGACATGGACCAAAGGTTTGCAGCGCATCGCGATGGGCCTGGGTCGCGTATCCCTTGTGACTTGCAAAGCCGAATTGTGGAAATAGCCGATCCGCAGCCACCATCATGCGATCACGGGCAACCTTGGCGCAGATCGACGCCGCCGCAATGGATAGCGAACGCCCATCACCCTTGATAATCGCCGTTGAGGCGCAGGGCAGGCCCGGCGGCTCATCTTTGCCATCCACCAGTGCAAAGCTGGGCGGTGAGGGGAGGCCCAGCACGGCAAGGCGCATTGCCTCGAGTGAAGCTTTACGAATGTTGCGCGCATCAATAGTCGCCGCACTTACGCTGGCTATGCTGACCTCAGCTGTGCGCAGCAGCTCGTCAAACAGCTGTTCGCGCAGGTTTTGTGTAATCTGCTTGGAATCGTTGAGCGCGCTTAGCGCCTGAGGAAACGAAAGGTCGCCAGTATCATCAAGCCAATGCGGTAGGATGACAGCTGCGGCGATGACCGGTCCTGCGAGGGGGCCGCGGCCAGCCTCATCAACGCCGCATATGGTGGAAAAACCAAGATCAAGGGCTTGTTTTTCAAAGGCGCCATCCGGCTTTGATGGGCCACGCTTGTTGAACGCGCCAAGCTGCGCTCCATAGCTCGCTCTCCCATAGCTTGCTCCATGGGCACCTCTGTGTGAGCGTTTTGCCACTATGTAATCCGCCTGCTTTTGCAATGGTGCTTTTGCGCCAGCCCAAGTTCGCACGACGTAGAAGGGCAAGACAAAGGTTTTCATTCACCCAGCGCCCCTTTATAGCCAAGGTCTGCGACATTAACGCAGCGCGCCCGGAGGTCCGGCGCGTGAAATCGGGGGGCGTGAAAGGACACACCATGGGACTGTTTTCATTTGTTCGCGATGCTGGGAAGAAGCTTTTTGGCAAGGATGAAGATCCGGCAGAGGCCATTGCAAAAGAAGTTGCTGAGCTTGGCCTAGAAGGCGATGTTGAAGTGAAGGTTGAGGGCGATAAGGTTGTTATCGCTGGATCTGCACCAACGCAGGAGCTGCGCGAGAAGATCGTGCTTGCCGCTGGCAATGTTGAAGGCATTGCAAGCGTGGAAGATAACATCCAACCTGAAGACACTGCTGATGCTGCCGATTTCCACACCGTGGAAAAAGGCGACACGCTGTGGGCGGTGTCCAAGAAAGCCTATGGCGACGGCTCCAAATACATGAAGATTTTTGAAGCCAACAAACCGATGCTTTCGGATCCGGACAAAATTTATCCAGGTCAGGTGCTCCGCATTCCATCTGACGGCTAAACACATCTGTCACACTCCAGACGGGCGGCCTTGATTCAGTCAGGTGCCGCCCGTTTGTGTTTCGGGCACTGCGTCTGCATCCGTTGTGGTACCAAACAAATCCAGTTGATCCACGCGGGCGGCGTGACCAAGAAACCGATCACAGCGCAGATGTGGCTTGGTCGTGCGCATGCCCAGCCGCGTTGTCACCAGCTTAAAGCGCTTGGCCAACACTTGGGCAAAAGGACCAGTACCCTCCATCCGCTTGCCCCAGCGCGCATCATAATCTGCTCCCCCACGCATCGATCGTAGGACCGAGAGCACATGGCGGTAGCGACCGGGATAGTGCTCCACCAACCAGCTCTTAAACAGGTCACGAACTTCCAGCGGCATACGCAGCAAAATGTAGCCTGCACCTTTGGCCCCTACCGTGTGGGCAGCCTGTAAAATGGCTTCCAGCTCATGGTCATTGAGCGCTGGGATCATTGGTGAGGCATTAACCCAGGTTGGAATGCCAGCCTTAGTGAGTGCCTCTATAGCGGCCAACCGACGCGGTGGTGTGGATGCACGAGGTTCCATCGCGCGGGCCAAACGCCGGTCCAACGTGGTGATGGAAAGCGTCACATTCGCCAGGCCAAGCTCGGCCATCGGCTTCAATATATCCATATCGCGCGCCACCATGGCTGATTTTGTGGTGATCATCACCGGGTGGCGCAGTTCAGCCAGCACTTCAAGCACATCACGCATAATGCGCTCGTGCTTTTCGATTGGCTGGTAAGGGTCGGTGTTGGTGCCGATCGCAATGGGCTTTGCCTTATACCCAGGCTTTAAAAGCTCAGCGCGCAAAAGCTTTGCCGCATTGGGCTTGGCAAACAGCCGTGTCTCAAAATCCAGCCCGGGCGACAGTCCCATATAGGTGTGGGTAGGCCGAGCGTAGCAATAAATGCAGCCATGCTCACAGCCGCGATAGGGGTTGATGGACCTGTCAAACGGCACATCAGGCGAGGTGTTGCGCGTAATAATGTGCCGCGCAGCCTCAGGCATCGTTTCGGTTTTCATGGGAGGAAGATCCGCCAGAGAATCCCAGCCATCATCGACGCCCACACGGGCAAAGGCCTCAAACCGTCCACTGGCATTGATTGTGGCGCCGCGCCCGCGTCGCCGTCCTTTATCAACCTGGTCCATTCCTGCGCCTCATCACGCTCTTCGTACCCAGAGGCTTAACCCATGAGTGAGAACAAATAAAGAACAAAAAGAGCTGTTCATCATAGCGGACTATGCGACGGGTGGCCCGCTCGCCAAATGTGGCAATGCCATGGTAGTAACATAAACATGCTGAGTGTGATCATCCGTACCCGCAATGGCGAGAACGTTCTGCTGGATGTGCTGCGCCCCCTGGTGGCGGCGGCAGCCGAAGGCATTGTGCGCGATGTTGTATTTCTTGATTTGGCGTCCAGCGACGGGACAGCACAGATCGCTGACGCAGCAGGTGCAACCTACGTGCAAGCTAACGCTGACCCGCAAAGCCTGACCGAACAGGCCTTGAACGCGGCGCACCGAGCAAGCTGGGTGATGTTGCTGGACCAGACAAGTGTGCTTTCGCCAGGCTGGCTGGACGAAACGGTATCGTTCGTAGAGCGGCAAGAGCGTGCAAAAACAGCACGTGGTCAGCTGTGCGCGGTTTATCGCCCCGAACACGAGCCTGAAATTGGCAGCGGTGATGTGCGTCGCCGTCTCGGCGTATTGTTGGCCAACCGATTGTTCAATGCTGCCAAGCTTTCACAAGGCATCGTTGTACGTCGGTCCTGGCTGCAGGGCGACAAAGCTCCAAGGATCGACTGGGAAGCGCCCGACCCCTCTGTTCGACTGCAAAATATATTGCGGCTGCGTTCACGCACGCATCTGGCGCAACCAATTGAGCCTTTAGAGCGGGCAATGGCTGCTGAACGTCGCCAAGGCGCGCTATCGGGCGCCGCGCTTTAAGTGCTCATCCAGTCGCGGCATGATTTCCACGAAATTGCAGGGCAGATGACGGTAGTCCAGCTGATACTGCAAAATGCCATCCCACCCGTCTTTGCACGCCCCTGTTGAGCCGGGCAGACAGAACGTAAAAGTCGTGCCAATAAGCCCAGCCGTTGCCCGTGATTGCAGGCTGGAGGTACCGATTTTCTCAAAACTGATCTGGTGAAACAGCGTTGAAAACCCATCCATACGCTTATCAAACAACGGCTCTATGGCGTCGGGGGTCACGTCACGCCCGGTGAACCCGGTTCCGCCAGTGGTGATGATAATGTCGACATCCTGCTGACCAACCCAGCGCTGAACTTGGGCCGCAATGGCGGGCATATCGTCGGTAATGATGGCCCGGTCGGCCAGCCGGTGGCCGGCGCGTTCTAGTCGCGTCACCAGCGTATCACCGGACGTATCATCGTCCAAGGTGCGCGTATCTGACACTGTCATTACAGCAATGCCAAGCGGAACAAACGAGCGGGTCTCATCAAGGCGGCTCATCACGGAGTGCGCTCCTCAATTAGCTTTTGCAGGCATAGCAAATCCTGCCATGCCAGTCTCTTATTGATCGGATTGCGCAGCAAGGCGGCGGGGTGAAGCGTGGGCACGCAGGGCGCCGATAGCCCCTTGTGGCTGTAGGTCAGCACCTGCCCACGCGTTTTCATAATTCCATTGATTCCAAACAGGCCCGATAGCGCAGAGCCGCCCAGCGTCATCATCACTTTGGGGGCAGCAAGCTCAATCTGGCGGCGGATAAACGGTTCGCACAGCGCCCGCTCTTGCGGTGTTGGCGTGCGGTTGCCCGGTGGCCGCCAATAGATAACGTTGCCGATGTAAACATCGGTGCGGTTCAGAGCGATAGCGGCCAGCATTTTGTCCAACAGCTGCCCTGAACGCCCGACAAACGGCAGGCCCTGTGCATCTTCATCGCGCCCCGGTGCTTCACCGATCAGCATAATGTCGGCATCCGGGTTGCCATCGGCGAACACCAGGCGGCGTGCGGTTTTTTTCAGGCCGCAGCCATCAAATTCCTCCAGCGCTTGGCGCAATTCGTCCAGCGTGTTTGCACCGGCAGCCAACGCTTCAGCATCGGCAAGGCCTTGGGTTGAAGGTCCCGGTTCAATTGCCTCAGACTGAGGGGCTTGCGCAAGCGGGGCAAGCTGTTGCGGGGCAAGCTGTTGTGTGGCAACCGGTTGCCCCGGCAATGGAGCGGGTGCAAGCTTGGCCTTGGGGGCTTTGTCCACCACAGCGAAGCGATCCACCGGCGCATCGCCCAGCGCCGCATCCACACCAGTAGCGCCGTAAAACTCCAGCAGCTCTCGAAGGGCTTGGGTATTGTGCACTCTCGTACGCGACCTTTGAGCGTGTTGACCAGCGCCCCTTATATCGGAACAAAGGGCCTGTGCACAGACTGTGCGCTGCAACATGGGGAAAGGCCGACACATGTCAGATCGTGAGTCGATGGAGTTTGATGTTGTTGTTGTGGGGGCAGGGCCAGCCGGCCTTTCCGCAGCGATACGGCTGAAGCAGCAAGACCCTGATTGCAACGTTGTTGTGCTGGAAAAAGGCGCCGAAGTTGGCGCGCATATTCTTTCCGGAGCCGTGGTGGATCCCATTGGTTTGGATGCACTGCTGCCTGATTGGCGCAGCGATGCCACTAATCCCCTGAAGACACCGGTTACCGAAGACCGGTTCCATTTTTTGGGGCCAGCGGGGGGCGTTCGCCTGCCCAATTTTGCCATGCCACCCTTGATGGGCAACCATGGTAACTACATCGTTTCGCTGGGTAATGTCGCACGTTGGCTCGCTGAGAAAGCCGAAGGGCTGGGCGTGGAGGTTTATCCCGGCTTTGCAGCGTCCGAATTGCTCATCAACGATGCTGGCAGCGTCTACGGCGTGGCCACTGGCGACATGGGGCTTGGCCGCGATGGCACGCCGGGACCGAACCATGAGCCTGGCATGGAATTGCATGGCAAATACGTGCTGCTGGCCGAAGGCGTGCGCGGCAGCCTCTCGCAAAAAGCCATTGCGCAGTTTGACCTCGCAACGGATGCCGACCACCAGAAATACGGCCTTGGCATCAAGGAGCTGTGGGAGGTCAAACCAAAGAACCACTACCCCGGGCGTGTGGAACATTCCTTTGGCTGGCCATTGGACAATGCCACCGGCGGCGGCTCATTCTTGTACCATCTGGAAGACAATCAGGTGGCAGTCGGGTTCGTTGTGCATCTCAATTACAAGAACCCCAATCTTTCTCCGTTTGAAGAGTTTCAGCGCTTCAAAACCCACCCGATGATCGCCCCGACCTTTGAAGGTGGGCGCAGGCTTGCCTATGGCGCACGTGCGATTTCTGAAGGGGGTTTCCAAAGCGTTCCGAAGCTTGCCTTCCCTGGTGGGGCGCTGCTGGGCTGTGCGGCAGGGTTTGTAAACGTGCCGCGCATCAAGGGGTCGCACAATGCTGTGCTCTCGGGCATCCAGGCAGCAGAGGCTGCCATTGAAGCGCTAGCCGCTGGTCGGTCAGGCGATACGCTGGAGGCCTATGAAGCTGGCTGGCGCGGCAGTGCTATCGGCAAGGACCTTGCACCTGTACGCAATGTAAAGCCTTTGTGGAGCAAGCATGGCACGCGCCTTGGTGTGATGCTGGGTGGGCTGGACATGTGGACGTCCAGCACCTTGGGCTTTTCTATCTTTGGCACAAAAACCCATGGCAAGCCGGACCATGAAGCCACGCAAACCGCATCCTCAGCCAAGGCGATCAATTACCCCAAGCCGGACGGTAAACTGACCTTCGACCGACTGTCCTCGGTGTTCCTGTCCAACACGAACCATGAGGAAGATCAGCCTATCCACCTGAAGGTTCAGGACGAGGCACTGCAACGTGCCTCCGAGCTGGGCACATATGGCGGTCCATCGGCGCGCTATTGCCCGGCAGGTGTGTATGAATGGGTTGAAGAAGGCGACGAGAAACGCTTCCAAATCAACGCGCAAAACTGCGTCCATTGCAAAACGTGCGATATCAAAGACCCCAACCAGAACATCCTGTGGACCGTGCCTGAAGGGTCTGGCGGTCCCAATTACCCCAACATGTAGTGCTTGATGGCGCGGGTTCTGCTCTTTGGTTCCACCGGTACAATCGGTCGCGCGACAGCACAGGCGCTGCTGGATGCCGGGCATGAGGTCGTTTGCGTTGTGCGCATGCCATCTGATGCTTTGCCCATTGGCGCCGTGCAATTGAGTGGCGATGTTACCGACCCAGAAAGCCTGAACGAGGCACTTAAAGATCAAGGCTTTGATGCTGCTATGTCGTGCCTCGCCTCGCGCAATGGCGTGCCTGCCGACGCCTGGGCGATAGATCACCAAGCCAACTTAAATGCGCTCAACAGCGCCAAAGCTGCTGGAGCCAAGCACTTTGTGCTGCTGTCGGCGATCTGCGTGCAGAAGCCGCTGCTGGCCTTCCAGCAAGCCAAACTCGCCTTTGAGGCAGAGCTTAAATCGAGCGGTACTACCTATTCCATCGTGAGGGCGACTGCGTTTTTTAAGTCGCTCTCCGGCCAGATCGAACGGGTAAAGGCTGGTAAGCCATTTTTGGTGTTTGGAAACGGCAGGCTGACCGCGTGCAAGCCGATCAGCGCTAGCGACCTCGCGGCTTTTCTGGTCGGCTGTCTGGCTGAGGAAGCCCGCTACAATGCTACTTTGCCGATTGGCGGGCCTGGGCCGGCCGTAGCGCCGATGGATCAGGCCGATGCCCTATCAAAATTGCTGGGCAGACCGGTCAGCGTAAAGCGAGTGCCGCTCGCTCTGCTTTCCACTATTATTGCCGTTCTTTCTGCGCTGGGCAAAGTGTTCCCAAGTGTTGCCGCGAAAGCCGAACTTGCGCGTATCGGCCATTACTACGCAAGCGAGTCCATGCTGGTTTGGAATGCTGAACACGGTGCCTATGACGCAGATGCAACGCCTGAGTTCGGAAAGCAGACTTTGTTTGAACATTATGGTCATCTTGTGCGCGGCGAAGCATCACATGAACGCGGCGAGCACGCGGTTTTTTGAAGCATCACTTGCACGCGCGCGCCGCTTGTACCTTTGCCGGGAAAAAGCCATTGTTGGCAATCACATCTGCTGTGCAAATCACTGATCCTGGTCGTCTATCGGCTGTATCCGAGGGCTTTATGCTGAAAACCGCTACCACATCCCTGCTTGCAGCGTGCCTCTTGTTTGGCGCCGCGTCACTCACGCAGGCCGACACAATCGCCGTGGAAACGCATGAAGCGCAAACACTTGCACCGCCGGTAAGAGCACATGACCAAACCTCCCTTTCAGGGCTGTTTCTGGCAGCAACACTTGCTGAAACCGAGCGAGATATTCCCTCCGCTGCCGAGTTTTACAGGCAGGCCTATGAGCTGGCCCCTACCTCAGAGCGCTTTTTACAAAGCGCCTTCTCGATGGAATTGGCAGATGGCCGCATGGCGGGCGCACTGGACCTTGCTGCGGTGCTCGCTGAAGCCGGCGACACCGGCCTTGCCCGTCTTGTCTTGGCGTTGGATGCAACACGTCAACGGTCCTTCCGTGCGGCTTTGCGTGAATTGGACACCTATCAAAGCGATGGCTTTGGCGATCTGGTCTCCACGCTGATTGGCGCTTGGGTGCTGCATGGCAGTGGCGAAACCGAGCAAGCTTTGGCCCAGTTAGATGACATGGATGGGCCTGCCTGGGTTGAACTTTACAGCGCCTATCACGCAGGCCTTATTCGCCTTGCGGCCGGTGATGAAGAAGCCGCCTTGGCGTCTATGGAGCGTGCCTACTCTACCGATAGTGGCGCGCTGCGGCTGGTGCAGGGCTACGCCGAAGCGCTGGTGGCCAACGAGCGCGCAGATGAAGCGCTGGATGTCTTGAACGGTTTTCTTGAGCTTGCTCCAGCCAATTCTTTGGTTCGGGCTGATGCGGCAGCGCTGGAGGCTGGTCAGAGGTTGCGCCCGCGCGTCACAACTCCGCAGCAAGGCACCGCAGAAGTTCTCTATGGCCTGGGCTTGGCACTTGGTCAGGATGGTGCCGAAGAAGTTGGTGCGATTTACCTCAACTTGGCACTCTATGTTGATGAGACCCATCATCTGGCCCGCTTTGGTCTGGCGCGTATCTACGAGTCGCTTGAACTGTGGGAGCGCTCCGTCGATGAATATGAGCGCATCGGTGATACCCATGCCCTAAAGCGCACCGCGGAAATTCGCCTTGGCGTGCTCCTTGATCAGCTTGATCGCCCCGATGAGGCTGATGAGCATTTGCTGGCCTTGATCGAGTCTGACCCGACCGATCTGGAAGCCATCAACACCTTTGGCACCGTGCTGCGCGTGCGTCGCAATTTTGAACAGGCTGCCGACGTTTACAGCCAGGGTATCGAGACGCTTGATGATCCACGGCGCGAGCACTGGCAGCTTTTCTACCAGCGCGGCATTGCCTTTGAGCGCACAGACAGGTGGACGCAGGCCGAAGCCGATTTCCTGACCGCGCTTGATCTGCACCCCGATCAGCCAGACGTCATGAACTATCTCGCCTACACCTGGGTTGATCGTGGTGAGCACTTGGAACGCTCGGTGGAAATGCTGGAGCGTGCCGTCGAGATGCGCCCTGATAGCGGATATATCGTGGATTCGCTGGGCTGGGTCTATTTCCGTCTTGGTCGTTTTGATGACGCAGTAGAACAGTTGGAACGCGCGGTTATTTTGGACCCCACACAGGGTGTGATCCACGATCATCTGGGCGATGCCTATTGGATGGTCGGCCGTCGCCTGGAAGCGCGCTTCCAATGGAGCCATGCGCGTGACCTCGATGACACAGATGAGGTGGATAAGGACGCCATTCAGCGCAAATTACAGCGTGGCTTGACGCGCGAAGAGGTTGAGTCCGTTGGTATTTGGCCGGACGGTTACACCATTCCGGACTTCAATTAAGCCTTCCAAAATGCGGGCGTCTGCAAAACTGAACCTTGCCCTGCACGTTACCGGGCAGCGCGCAGACGGGTACCACGTGCTGCATTCATTGGTCGCTTTTGCGGATATTGGCGATGAGATCAGCGTAGCACCTGCCATCGAAGACAGGTTGAGCGTGGATGGGCCGTTTGCCGATGGCGTTCCACCCCTTGAGCAGAACAGCCTTGGCGCTGCGCTTGCGCTGGTGCGTGGTTGGGCAGAAGAGCCAGATCCGCTGCATATCCAGCTCACAAAGAACCTGCCAATAGCCTCAGGCATTGGCGGTGGGTCAGCCGATGCGGCAGCACTGATCAAATTGCTGACACGGGGCAGGGCGCTAACGGTTGCGCAAATGCATGAGAGTTTGACGCTGGGTGCTGACGTTCCCATGTGTGTGGTCGGACACCCTGCCATTATTGGCGGCATTGGCGAAGACAACGCGCCTGTGCCATTGCCCCAAGCCCATGTGGTACTGGTGAATCCGGGTGTCGCAGTCTCAACGCCGAGGGTTTTCCGCGCGTTGGAGCGCAAAAACAATGCGCCGATGCCTGATTGGACTGCGCTGACCAGTTTCAGTGACTTGGTTGGATATCTGAAAAACACCCGCAATGATCTGATGGTCCCGGCGATCAGCATCGCGCCAGACATTTCACGGTGTTTGGAAGCACTGCGTGAAGCACCCTTCGCGCGGATGTCCGGCTCTGGTGCGACATGCTTTGCGCTGATGGAGACGGCATCGGATGCTGAAAGATTGGCCGCACGGACGCAAAACGCACACCCAGATTGGTGGGTGCGCGCGGGGACGCTTGCGTAACCCGCGGCGTCATGGCCGGTTCAGGACCGGCCATCCATCCCTATACCGATGATCTGCTGAACGCGTAACAGATAGATCCTCGGGTCAAGCCCGAGGATGACGGTTCTATTTGGCCCTAGCGCCAGCCGCCGTAACGACCCTTGTAGAAAATGTGCAGGCCAACACGATCCAGGCGGATCATGCGCGGAGCCCAGCGTGGGCGCACATAGGTCGCATGATAGTGCGTGGACTCGGTGATGGTGTCGATAAGATCACGGCCCTCAAGAACCTGACGGGCAACACTTTCAGACTCATCCCACGCCAGCGGCTCGGTAATGCGCTCAGGCACGCCATCGCAAGCAAACGAGAACTGGCAACGGTTGCGCCAATGCTGGTTTTGATAGACCACGCCACAAATCGTGTCGGGGAACTCGTCATGGTTCACCCGGTTCATGATCACCTGTGCCACAGCCACCTGACCGCGACGCGGTTCACCGCGCGCTTCAAAGTAGATACCTTCGGCAAGGCACTGGAACTGACGGTCATTGCCTAAGAATGCAGAAATTTGCTGCTGGCCTTCGGTATCAGCCAGTGGCGATGTGGCGGCAGAGGGATCCACCAAGGCCAATGCGTAAGAGCTAGCTTCCAGATCGTCCAGCGCAACGGCCACCGCTGGGCCCACCAAAGGTTCTTCGCGACCAGGCGCGGCTTGGCCGGGCACAGCGGGATCAGGATCGATGGCGGCAAGCATTGTGCCGTCAGGTTCTGGCGCGATCATGCCGATATAACCACCAAACCCATCTGTCGACACACTGCTGACATCGACAGGCGCAAAGGGATGAGATTCAAAAAGCGAGACCGGTGCGCGGCGTGCCGAAAACACGGCGTGCGCTGCTGGTGTCTGGGTGCGGTGCTCGCGTGTGTCGCGCGCAATCAATGGATCTGGCCCATCGGGCAATGCGGAAGGGTCAACACTGGGTGGCGTGGCAGCAATAGCAGCCTGCTGCACGCCGCCATCATCCAGTTGGCCAATGCCGGCATGGGCAAGATCTGCACCAATTGCCTCATCGACCACCAGTGTAGCGTCGTGGGTCGAGCCCGCAGGAGAGGCCATAAGAAAGGTTTGCCAGCGCGCGTCACCATCAAGGCCCAACAGGAGCGAGGCGTCCAGATGGCCAGTGGTCTGTGGCTGTGAGAGCGCAAAGACTGCACCAACCAGCGCGATCGCGCTGCCACGACAAAGGTTTTTCAAGGATGGAATGGCCCAAGAAGGCGCTTTGAAGCTCTTCTTTACAGGCGCGTCTGCATCAAAAGCGGGCGCACGGCGAACCGTAAGCGTTAGCTTTTCTGGCAAACGGTGTTTGGCGACAGGCTCAACACCAGACATGGATTAGTACTCCTACGCAAAACCCAACCGAAGCACGGTACACATGTGCGGCGTTCAACCTATCGCCATACCTTTGTTCGCGCCGGGCAAGCTCCCATTCGCCTTGCGAGAACGAGTTTGGTGATAGACGGTTAACCTTGCAAAGCCGTAAAGCGCTGTCAGGGCTATCGTTTTGAGTTGGGACAGTTGGGTTAAGCGTCGTTAAGCCGCCTTAAGAGGAGCCTAATTTTGGCAAGCCGCTTGAAGGCTGATCAGTGGGGCGGATAAGGCCGCTTTGCCAGTCAGGTGTGGCGGGAGAACGACGCGGATGTGGCGAAAATAGCGCCAAAGGGACCTTTGGCGCTCTTATGCGTTTCCGACGTTTCCAGGCGCGAGAGGCCATGGGTGCCAAACCTCCGGGCGATTGCATCCCGCAAAAGGTTTGTTGCCTGGTTTGCGCGTGAAAGCAGCGTGTGGCTGGTCAGCGCAGTTATGAGGTCTCCCACGCCATCACCAGTTTTAGCTGACACCAAGTGCACCAAGGGGCCGCCGCCCTCAAATGCGGCCAAGCCAAGTGCCCCTTCCACATCAGCACGGGCGCGTCTTGCCATAGGTCCGGTATCGGCCTTGGTAACGGTGATCACGTCGGGCCATTCCATGATACCGGCTTTCATGAACTGCAGCGCATCACCAGAGCCCGGTTGCACGCAGAGCAGGCTGGTGTCTGCTATTAACGCCACATCTGCATCGGACTGGCCAATACCCACTGTTTCTACCAGCACAACATCATACAGCGCGCGCAGCAGCATGGTGGCAGCAATAGCGTGATCAGATAGTCCCCCAAGCCGGTCGCGTGCGGCCAGCGAACGTACAAACAGGTGCTTGTCTTCTGGGTCGAGCGAGAGCCGCGTGCGATCTCCCAGCAGCGCTCCACCGGTGGATTGTGATGATGGGTCCACTGCGATGACAGCAACAGACTGCGCCTCGGCACGCAACCGCTCAATTAGCGCCTGGGTAAGGGTGGATTTACCGACACCAGGCGGGCCAGTGAGGCCAATGACCCGTCCGCGTGGGTTGGCAAATGCCTCATCCAGCAATGCTGCCTGATCTTCACTCAGAGCTGCTCGATCAAGCTGCGAGAGCGCGCGGGCAACCGCCCGTTTGCCGCCAGACCTAATGTCGTTAAGCTGCATCCAACTTGGTCCGCAGTGCCGCCTGGGCAGCAGCAAGGCGGGCAATCGGCACGCGGAATGGCGAGCATGACACGTAATCTAGGCCGATGGTTTCGCAGAAACTGATGGACGCCGGATCGCCGCCATGCTCGCCGCAAATGCCCATTTTCATGTCAGGGCTGACCGCTTTGCCGCGTTCAGCAGCGATCTTCACAAGTTCGCCCACGCCCTCTTGATCCAGTGTCACGAATGGATCTTTCTCCATCACGCCAAGGCGCTCATAGGTGCCCAGGAACTGCCCGGCATCATCACGGGATATGCCAAACGTAGTCTGCGTCAGATCATTGGTGCCAAAAGAGAAAAATTCTGCTGACTGCGCGATATCGCCTGCGCGCAGCGCGGCGCGTGGTAGCTCAATCATCGTGCCGACCGTGTAGGGAATGGTGACGCCCTTTTCGGCCATAACGGCGTCTGCCACGGCGACGATCTCTTTTTTCACGAAATCCAGCTCAGCTTTGGTGGCAACCAGCGGCACCATAACCTCTGGCTCAACAGCGCTGCCCGTGGCTTGGGCCGCTTCCACGGCGGCCTCGAAAATCGCGCGGGCCTGCATGCGGGCAATCTCGGGATAGGAGATCGCAAGGCGGCAGCCGCGATGGCCAAGCATCGGGTTGAACTCATGCAGATCGTTGGCACGGTCACGCAGATGATCCAGATCCGCGCCAATATCGGCGGCAACGGCGGCCATTTCCTCATCGGAGTGCGGCAGGAACTCGTGCAGCGGCGGATCGAGCAGGCGGATCGTGACGGGCAGGCCGGCCATGATCTCAAAGAGCTGCTTAAAGTCGCCGCGCTGCATGGGCAGAAGTTTGTCCAGCGCCTTTTGCCGGTCCGCTGGATCATCGGCCAAAATCATCTGACGCACAGAGACGATGCGGTCGCCATCAAAGAACATGTGTTCAGTACGACACAGCCCGATGCCTTCAGCGCCGTATTTGCGGGCCGTTTCTGCATCCACCGGCGTTTCGGCATTGGTGCGTACGGTCATGCGGCGTGTGGCGTCGGCCCATTCCATGACGGCGGAGAACTCGCCGGTGAGCTCCGGTTCCACCATTTTCACAGCGCCCAGGATCACTTCACCTGATGCGCCATCAATGGTGATGATGTCACCGGCTTTCAGCTTGGTGGGGCCGGTAGAAATGACGCCGGTCTCATTGTTGATGCGCAGCGCGCCTGCGCCGGAGACGCACGGCGTGCCCATGCCGCGCGCCACCACAGCGGCGTGGCTCGTCATGCCGCCACGCGCCGTCAAAATACCCTTGGATGCATGCATGCCATGAATGTCTTCGGGGCTGGTCTCCACCCGCACCAAAATGCAGTCGCGCCCAGCTGCGGCAGCTTCTTCCGCGGCGGCCGATGTCAGCACAATCTCGCCAGTCGCAGCGCCAGGAGACGCGGGCAGACCACGCGCAATGATCTGACGTTCAGCGTCCTCATCAATCGTTGGGTGCAGCAACTGGTCAATTGCAGCGGGGTCGAGGCGCAGAAGCGCCTCATCGGAGTTGATCAGACCTTCGCTCACCATATCCACGGCGATCTTCATCGCTGCTTTTGTGGTGCGCTTGCCGTTGCGGGTCTGCAGCATCCAGAGCTTACCATTTTCAATGGTGAACTCCATGTCCTGCATGTCATGGTAATGCGCTTCCAGCGTGTCGCAATAGCGGGTGAATTCCTCGTAGGCCGCCGGCATGGTTTCTTCCAGCGATGGGCTGGTTTCGCCTGCCTCCTCGCGCGCCCGCTTGGTGAGTGGCTGTGGGGTGCGAATGCCCGCCACCACATCTTCACCTTGTGCGTTGATGAGGTACTCGCCGTAGAGCGCTTTTTCACCGGTGGATGGGTTGCGGGTGAACGCAACGCCGGTGGCTGAAGCCTGGCCCATATTGCCAAACACCATGGCCTGAACGTTGACGGCCGTTCCCCAGGTTTCAGGATAGTCGTGCAGCATGCGGTAGGTGATGGCGCGCGGCACCATCCAGCTTTTGAAAACCGCGCCGACAGCGCCCCACAGCTGATCGTGCGGGTCCTGCGGGAAGGGCTCACCGGCTTCTTCTTCTACGATCGCCTTGAACTGAGTGATCAGCTCACGCCAATCCGCGGCAGTTAGGTCCGTGTCGAGCTCAAACCCGCGCTTGTCTTTTGCAGTGCCCAGCGCGTCTTCAAACAGCTCATGGTCAACGCCCATGACAACATCGCCGTACATTTGGATAAACCGGCGGTAACTGTCGCAGGCAAAGCGCTCATCACCGGAGAGTTTGGCAAGCGCCTCAACTGTCACATCATTGAGACCAAGATTGAGGACTGTGTCCATCATGCCGGGCATTGAAACGCGCGCGCCGGAGCGCACCGAAAGCAACAACGGGTTGTCCGTTGATCCAAATGTTTTGCCGGTTATGGCTGTGATGGCTTCCAGCGCCTCATCAATCTGACCGGAGAGGCCGGCAGGAAAGCTGCGCTCATTGTCATAAAAGTGGGTGCAAACTTCTGTAGTCACCGTAAAGCCGGGGGGGACCGGCAAGCCGATGCGGCTCATTTCAGCAAGGTTGGCACCTTTGCCGCCAAGCAGGTTGCGCATTGTGGCTTCGCCATCGGCGCTTCCGCCGCCGAACGAGTAGACCCATTTGTGCGTCGAAGAGGTAGCGTCCATTGGTCCCAATCACCTGTTTTGGTTTGCCGCGCGTGCGCTGCAGCATACGTAAGGTATGCCCTAACGGGTGGCGGCGTAAGGGTCCACAGTCCAATAGATGAAACAGCCCGCAAACCCAGGTTTTTGCCCAATTTGGTTGACGAAACCGAGTGTTTTGTATCCGTCGCGGTCAATTGCACAACACAAACTGCGGCTTTTCCGGTGCCTGCTTAGGTCACCCGATCAATGCAGAACGCGACCGCATCCAACAGCGCATCCTTCTGCGCGCTGGCTGGCAGGCCATCCAAAGCATCGGCTGCGACAGCGCCATAATGCTTGGCCCTGCTAATGGTGTCACCCAAACCGCCACGCTCACGCACCAGTGCGATACCACGTTCCAGATCACCTTCATTCTGTTCGCCAGCGACAATCACGCGGTCCCAGAAGGCCTTCTCTTCGCCTTCAGACCGGCGGTAAGCAAGGATCACGGGTAGTGTGACTTTTCGCTCGCGGAAATCATCACCAATGTCTTTGCCAAGATCTTTGGCGGTTCCGCCATAATCCAGCGCATCGTCCACCAGTTGGAACGCCAGACCCAAATTCATGCCGTAGGAGCGCAGCGCCGCCCGTTCGGTTTCGCCCAAATCGGCCACGATGGGGCCAACTTCGCAGGCCGCTGAGAACAGCGCCGCCGTTTTGGCGCGGATCACAGACAAGTAGTCGTCCTCGGTGGTATTGGTGTTTTTGGCTGTGGTCAGTTGCAGCACTTCGCCTTCAGCAATGATGGCTGATGCTTTGGACAGAACATCCAAGGCGTCCATGGAGCCAACTTCCACCATCATCTGGAAAGCTTGGCCGAGCAGGAAATCACCCACCAGCACGCTGGCCTGATTGCCCCACACCATCCGCGCTGCAGGCTTGCCACGGCGCATGTCGCTCTCGTCCACCACATCATCGTGCAGCAGCGTGGCGGTGTGCATGAACTCGACGGAGGCTGCCAATTTCACATGGCCATCGCCCTTATAGCCGAACATCTCCGCACAAAGCAGCGTGAGGATGGGGCGCAAGCGCTTGCCGCCAGAATCAATGAGATGCTTTGCAACCTCAGGGATCATCGTGACATCGGAGCCGGTGCGAGAAAGGATCATCGCATTGACGTCCTTCATCGATGCAGCGGACAGCGCTAGCACACGGTCCAGCGTAGCTTGCCCACCTGCTTCAGTTTTCTCCAACGGGACGACAACACCCATTTTGCGAACCTTTGTTATGTTTTGCTTTGGTTGGCCGCTCAAAAGCACATGGGCGCGCGGTTGAACAGTCCGGCAAAGCGTCACGGCTCAACAAAGGTCTTGTATCGGCGCACGAAACCACGATGCTGTGTGTGATTTTTCTTTTTGAGGACGCGTTATGATCGAGCTTTTTCGCACCAATGATATGGTGCTCATCTCCGCTGCCGAAGTGCTGCTCAAAGAGTTCGACATCATTTATTTTGTCGCCGATGAACATATGTCGATCCTTGAAGGTTCCATTGGCGTGCTGCCCCGCCGCATCATGGTGGATCGGGATTCCAAGGCGCAGGCTGAGCGTGTGCTGACCGAAGCTGGCATTATGCCGGTCTGATCGGGCGCAAAGACATGGCCGATTTCCCCACGACCACCGATGCGTTTCTGGATGGCCAGGTGATGCTGATGCAGCCTCGCGATGCAATGCATCGCTCGGGCTCGGATGCGGTGTTTCTGGCGGCGATTTTGCGCGGGGATTCAGGGCAGGTGCTGGATATGGGCGCAGGGGCAGGGGCTGTGGGCTTGATGGCCGCGCAGCTCAACCCTGATGCGCACATCACATTGGCCGAGCGCGATCCGCACATGCTGGCGTGCTGCGCCAAGTCGCTTGAAAAGAACCCAGCGCTGGCTCAGCGCATCAGCATTTGTGAGGTCGACTTTTTGGAACCTGAGCCCGAGCGCATCGCTGCCGGGTTGTCGCGCGCAAGTTTCGACCACGTGCTTTCCAATCCCCCATATCGCAAAGCCGGCCATGTGCGCAGCACAGAGGCCAAGCATGATGCCCATGTGGTCGATGATGCAACGCTGGACGGCTGGATGCGTACCGCTGCCAGCGTGCTGAAGCCAGGTGGATCGCTCACGCTTATCTTTGCCGCCGACGGGCTGGTTGATGTGCTTGAAACGTTCAAGGGCCGATTTGGTGCCGCGCGCATTCTGGGCTTACACCCCAAGGACGGGGCACCAGCTGAACGCCTGCTCATCCAAGCCATTAAGGGCCGCAAAACCCCGCCCGCGATTTTGCCGGGCTTGGTGCTGCATGAGGCTGATGGCAGCTACACGCCCCAAGTGCAGCGTATTTTGCGCGGCGATAAGCCCATAAGCCTCAACACATAAGCACTTGCGCGCAAGCCGCTGCACCACCATGTCTGGCCAAACACACACTGATGAAAGCCACTTATGCTGCGTAAATATCTGCCCAAACAGTTTCGCTCCAAAAAACCGATAGTGCCCGTGCTGCGCCTGACCGGTGTCATTGGCGCAGGCGACCGGTTCAACAAGGGTCTGTCGCTTGCCACCGCCGCAGGGCCGCTGGTGAAGCTGTTTTCCTTCGATGGGCCAGTTGTTGTGGTGTCCATCAATTCGCCCGGCGGTTCACCGGTCCAGTCGCGCCTGATCCATGACCGCATTCGCAAGCTGGCTGCTGAAAAGGAAAAAGAGGTGGTGGTGTTCGTCGAGGATGTTGGCGCATCTGGCGGCTACATGCTGGCCTGCGCAGGCGATGAAATCTTGTGCGATGAAAGCTCCATCCTTGGTTCCATCGGCGTTATCTCGGCAGGGTTCGGCTTGGACCGCGTGATTGAGCGCTGGGGCGTGGAGCGGCGCGTGTACACCGCCGGTGAGAAGAAACTGGCGCTGGACCCGTTCAGCCCGGAAAAAGCCGATGACATTGAGCGCTTGAAGGCCATCCAGCGTGACATTCACGATAGCTTTGTGGGCCTCGTCAAAACTCGCCGCGAAGGCCGGATTGACCCCGAAGACGCATCGCTGTTCACCGGCGAATTCTGGGCTGGGGCCAAAGCCGTTGAGCTTGGCCTTGCCGACCGGATAGAAAACATCGATCAGGCGATGACCAGCCGTTTTGGTGACAAGGTGAAGCTGGTTGGCATTCCCATGCAGAAGCGCGGGCTTTCAGCTTTGTTCCGTGGTCAGGCCACATTCCCGGGCTCAGATATGGCGCATGGGCTAGCCGATGGGTTAGTCTCCAGTATTGATGAGCGCGCGCATTGGCAGCGCTTCGGGCTGTAGGAGACGAGCAAAATGCCACAGCTTTTAGGTGCGGCCCTTTTGGCCATTGGCGGCATGGTTGCCATGCGCATGCTGCGCAAAGAGTGGAAGCGGGTGAACCAGAGCATGGATGCCCAGCGCCGCGCGCCCAAGCAGAGCCAAGACGCGCAACGCTTGGAGCGTGATCCCGATACAGGCACCTACCGCCCTGCTGACGACTAAAGCGTAGAATGTCATCCCGGACGCGCTCAGCGATCAGGGATCTGCAACCTAACGTGATGGGGCAGATCCCGGCTCAAGGCCGGGGTGACACCATAGCACAAACTTGACCCCTCAAACCGGCCTGCTACGAGAACATATCTCCTTCCGGTTTTCTTCAGCAGGCTTCCATGTCCACCCATAACGATCCCAAGCGCTCCTTTCAGGGGCTAATCATGACGCTGCAGCAGTTCTGGGCTGACCATGGCTGCGCGATCCTGCAGCCCTACGACCTGGAAATGGGTGCGGGCACGTTCCACCCGGCGACTACGCTGCGCTCACTTGGCCCAAGGCCGTGGAAGGCAGCCTATGTGCAGCCCTCGCGCCGCCCGAAAGATGGCCGCTATGGGCAAAACCCAAACCGCCTGCAGCATTACTACCAATTCCAGGTGATCTTGAAGCCAAGCCCGCCCGACCTACAGGACCTTTACCTACGCTCGCTGGCAGCTATTGGTCTTGATAGTGCCACCCACGACGTGCGCTTTGTCGAAGATGACTGGGAAAGTCCAACGCTGGGCGCATGGGGCCTGGGCTGGGAGTGCTGGTGCGATGGCATGGAGGTCTCGCAGTTCACCTACTTCCAGCAGGTGTGCGGCCAGGAATGCAGCCCCGTTTCCGGCGAGCTGACCTATGGCTTGGAGCGCATTGCGATGTATGTGCAAGGCGTGGATAACGTCTACAACCTCAACTTCAACGGCCGTGAAGGCGCGGACAAAGTCACCTATGGTGATGTGTTCCTGCAAGCCGAAGAAGAGCATTCACGTTACAATTTCGAAGTGGCAAACACCGCTGCGCTGTTCAAACATTTTGAAGACGCCGAGGCCGAGTGCCGCGCCATTTTGGCCGCTGGTGCCCCCAGCGAAGAAGGCGGCGAGCACCGTATCGTGCTGCCAGCCTATGACCAGTGCATCAAAGCCAGCCATGTTTTTAACCTGCTGGACGCACGCGGTGTGATCTCCGTTACAGAACGACAGAGCTACATCCTCAAAGTCCGCGAGCTCTCCAAGGCTTGCGGAGAGGCCTGGCTGCAAACCCGCGCCGGTGGAGCTGTGAAAGCCGAAAAGGCCGCATAAAGCGAAGGAGCGCCCTATGGAATGGATCATCCTTGCAGTCGTCATTGGCATCGTTGCCTATGGCATCGTCATCTACAACACGCTGGTGAAAAAGCGGCAGATGGTGCGCGAGGGGTGGTCTGGCATTTCAGTGCAACTGCAGCGCCGCTCAGATCTCATTCCCAATCTCATGGAGACCGTGAAGGGCTATATGGGGCACGAAAAAGAGGTGTTGGAAAACGTCACCGCGCTACGAGCTCGTGCGCAAGCTGCTGGTGACAATCCGGCAGAGCGCGCCGGTGTTGAGGGCATGTTGGGCGCGGCCCTAGGCCGCCTGATGGTGGTGGCCGAGGCGTATCCTGATCTCAAGGCTTCGGACAACTTCAAAGAGTTTCAGGACGCGTTGGAAGAAACCGAAGACAAGCTGCAGCTTGCCCGACGCTACTACAATGGCGCGGTGCGCGCATTTAATACGCTGGTGGAGTCCTTCCCGTCCAATTTGGTGGCAAATCAGTTTGGCTTTGCGCAGGCTGAGTATTTTGAGCTCGACGACCCTGTAGACCGAGCCAATCCGCAGGTTTCTTTCAGCTAGGGTCAAATTTAGGGCCAAACAGGAGCATTCCCATGCGGCGCCTTCTTGTTCTGGTTTTGCTGGCATGTGCCTGGCTCTCAACGCCCGCCTTGGCGCAGGAGGAAATCCTTTCCTTCGAAACGTTGGTAGACGTCGAACCAAACGGCGATTTCTTCGTTACCGAACGCATCCAAGTGCGCGCCGAGGGCTTTGAAATACGCCGCGGTATTTTTCGTGATTTCCCCACCGTGCGCCGTTTGCCATCTGGGTTGGTCGATCGCACCACCTTTGAGGTGCTTGGTGTCACCCGCAACGGTGTAGATGAACCGCACCATACCGAAAGCATAGAAGGCGGCACGCGGCTTTTTATCGGTGCCGCCGATGTCTGGATACCGACTGGCGTCTACACCTACCAGATCACCTATCGATCGCGCCACCAGATGGGTTTCTTTGAGGGTTTCGACGAGGTCTACTGGAACGCGACAGGTAATTTCTGGTCATTTCCAATCCGTCGTGCCGTCGCCACCATTCGCCTTCCAGACGGTGCGCAGGTGCGCCAGACGAATGCCTTCACCGGTGCCTTCGGCTCCACCAAGAACCGTGCCACCATGCGTATGGTCGGCCCGACCACTGTGCGCTTTGAAACTGGAACCACGTTGCGACCACGCGAAGGCATGACAGTCGCGGTCGCGTTCCAGAAAGGCTTGATCGCAGAGCCCAGCAGCGGTGCCCAGCAAGTCAAAGCTCTGCTAGACAATGCAGGAATAGGCGCTCTCTTCTTGGGAGCGCTGGCGGTGTTCGGTTACATGGTCACCAGTTGGTTCAAGGTGGGCCGCGACCCGCAACGTGGCATCGTCATCCCCCGGTTTGAACCGCCTCGCGGGCTTTCTCCGGCGGCCTTAAGCTGGGTTCATTATCGCGGTCATAAGGGGCAGGGCACCAACCCAGGCTTCATGGCCGCCCTTGTGTCTCTGGGCACCAAGGGAAAGCTGGTCATTGAGGAGCACGGCAAAAGTATAACCGTGCGTCGCCGTGATGAGCAAGGCGCCCCGCCTGATGGCCTGCTGCCGTCTGGAGAGCGCGCCTTAATGCGTGGCCTTCTGGGCGTCGACGAGGCGCTGACCTTCAACCGCAGCAATTCCCGCAAATTGATCGCAGCGACCAGCAGCTTCCGTGCCAGCATCACCAAAGAGTTTGCAGGCCGTTTCTTCCGCCACAACCCCGGTTACACGATCTTGGGGGTGGTGATCGCGGTGATTTCGATCTTTGCCTTTCTGGCGCTTTTCCCTGCAACCGAAGCTTTAGTCGCCGGTGTGATGATGCATTTTGTGGGCGGCGTCATTGTTGGCCTGACGCTTACACGCGCCTATGCTTACTTCACCGGCGGCTCTCCACGCACCAGCCTCATCACGGCCATTGCGCTGGTGTTTATAGGGGGCGCAGCCATCTATGGGCTGGTTTCAGTGTTCCACTTTGGCGGCGTGTTCAGCCAGTTCACCACCGGCTGGGTACTGCAGCTCACCATGCTGGTAGCCTTTGCCATGGGCGCGACAATCACCACCTTTGCCCAGCTGATGTTTGCGCCCACGCCGGATGGCCAAAAACTGATGGACGAGATTGAAGGCTTCGCGCTTTATCTCTCGGTGGCTGAGGCTGAACGCCTCAATATGGCCGATGCACCCGACTTCTCGCTCGCGCTGTACGAGCGGTTTTTGCCCTACGCTATCGCTCTGGGCGTAGAGAAGCCATGGTCGCAGGCGCTGGAGGGCCATCTGGCGAAAATGACCATGACTGAGCGCCATATCTACCGTCCAAGCTACTATTCTGGGCGAAGCTTCAACCCCGGTGCTGTCGCCGCATCCACTGCGGCCATCGCCTCAACCATCGGCGCAGCCTATGCGTCATCCATGCCAAAGTCATCGGGCAGTTCTGGTGGCAGCGGAGGGGGCGGCTTCTCCGGCGGCGGCGGCGGCGGCGGCGGCGGCGGTGGTTGGTGACAACCAAACCATGGGCTGCTAACGCCCTGCTAACCCCTTTTTCGCGTGAGCTTTCCTTATGCCTGACCTGCTGCTTGAACTGTTTTCCGAAGAAATCCCCGCGCGCATGCAACAGCGCGCCGCTGACGATCTGAAGAAAGGCATCACCAACCGCTTGGTGGAGGCCGGGCTGGTCTATGAGGGGGCCAAAGCGTTCGTTACGCCGCGCCGTTTGGCCCTGCATGTGGCAGGCATTCCCACCCGTTCGCCGGATGTGAATGAGGAGAAGAAGGGCCCGCGCGTCGGCGCGCCGGAAAAGGCGCTGGAAGGCTTTTTGCGCGGGGCAGGGCTTGCCAGTATTGATGAGGCAGAAATCGCGTCTGACCCCAAAAAGGGGGACTTTTATCTCGCCAAAATCGTGAAGCCCGGGCGCGACGCAGAAGAGGTGATCGCGCAGGCGGTTAAAGAGGTGGTGGAAACCTTTCCTTGGCCAAAAAGCATGCGCTGGGGATCGGGCACCTTGAAGTGGGTGCGCCCGCTGCACTCAATTTTGTGCACCTTCGGGCCTGAGACCGAAGACCCTGTGGTTGTGCCCATCACGGTCGCAGGCATTGCCTCCGGCAACACCACAGAGGGCCATCGCTTCCATGCGCCGGAGCGTTTTTCTGTACGGCGGCTGGACGACTATCAGACGAAGCTTGAAGCGGCCAAGGTGGTGCTCGACACCGAGCGGCGCAAAGCGATCATCGAGACCGAGGCCAAGAACCTCGCTTTCGCCCAAGGGCTGGAACTGGTCGAAGACCCCGGCCTGCTGGACGAGGTTGCAGGCCTCGTTGAGTGGCCCGTGGTGATGATGGGCAGCTTTGATGAGGCCTTTCTGGCGATCCCTGATGCGGTGATCCGCGCCACCATTCGCGCCAACCAGAAATGCTTCGTTTTACGCGATCCCGCCACGGGAAACCTCGCCAACAAGTTCCTGCTTACCTCCAACATCGTGCCCGATGATGGCGGCACGGCGGTGGTGGAAGGCAATGAGCGGGTCATCCGCGCGCGCCTCTCCGATGCGCTTTATTTCTGGCAGACCGATCAGGCGAATTTGCCGGATTTGGAGGCGTTGGAGGAGAGCTTCAAGAGGCTCGGTTTGAAGCGCGAGAAACCTCTGGACCAGCGCGCCGCGCGTCTCGATGCGCTGGGCGTTATCTTCCACGCCAAGCTGGGCACGCAGGGCGAGCGGATACAGCGTATCGCGGCCTTGTCACGGACCATTGCGCAAGCGATTGGCACTGATGCTGACAAAGCCGAGCGTGCAGCCAAACTCGCCAAGGCTGACCTGCAAACCGAGGCGGTGGGCGAGTTCCCTGAACTTCAGGGTTTCATGGGCGCGCGGTACGCGGCCCTTCAGGGCGAAGATGCCTCCGTGGTTGCCGCGATTGAGGATCACTACAAACCGCAAGGGCCATCCGACAGCGTCCCCACTGATTTGGTTGCGGTTTCCGTGGCGCTGGCCGACAAGCTGGATACGCTCTGCGGCTTCTGGGCGATTGACGAAAAACCCACTGGCTCAAAAGACCCCTATGCGCTGAGAAGGGCTGCACTGGGTGTGGTGCGGTTGATCCGCGAGCATGGGCTGGCCTTGTATTTCAGAAACCTATTGGCTGACCATTGCGGTATTACAGAAGACCAACTGGAAGATTTGCTCAGCTTCATTTTCGATCGCCTTAAAGTTGCTTTGCGCGATGAGGGCATCACGCATGACGTGGTGGATGCATGTGTAAACTCGGCGGATGGCGATGTCTTGAAAACTGCAAAAGCGGCTGCGGCGCTTTCCAAGATGCTGAAAACGGAAGACGGGCAAAACCTGGTTGCTGGCTACAAGCGTGCAGACTCTCTATTGAGGCAGGCTTTCGAAAGCACTGGGTCACTCCCATCGGTGCTCCATGAGCTTTATCAGGGTGCCGGAAACGAAGAGGCATCATTATTCGAAGCCGAGCGGGCGGCTTCTCAGCAAGCAAGGCAAGCACTAACCGCAGGTGATTACGAAGGCGCTATGTCAGCTCTTGCGACATTGCGCGTCCCGATCGATGCGTTCTTCGACGCGGTAATGGTCAACGATGATGATCCGCAGGTTCGCGCAAATAGGCTAGCTCTCTTGGAGACAATTCGCGTGGAGATTGATGCGGTGGCAGATCTCTCAAAAATCGAAGGCTAGCCTCACTGGAACGTCTCACCACGAAAGTGTCATCCGGGACGCTGAAAGCGATCCGGGATCTGACAGTGATGGGTAGGTTACAGATCCCTGTTTATCCACTCTGTGGCATGGCCGGGACGACGCATTTGGGAAAGCTTAAACCGGCTTTTCCAGATCCACGCGGCCATCTTTCACCTGGGCCAGAAGCTCGGGGCGGAAGGCAAGCAAGTGATCCAGCAGGTTTATCGGATCGCTGGCCAGTGGGTGCAGATCGACGGACAGAACATTGTCCTGCCGTTTCCAGGACCGAGCCATGAACTGCTTGTAGAACGGCACACTATCAGGCTCGCTCACCACGTTTTCAGGAGCATCGCGTAGTTCCACATGCAGCGTGTGCAGCCGCAATGTTCGCAATGCTTTTTGCTGATGGCGCACGCTCTTGATCGCTGCCCAGGGAACGACGCCAATCTGTTCGAAAAACAGCCCGCGTGAATCCGCGCCCAGCCGCACCACGCCCTTCTCCACCAAGGGGTAAAAGTACGCCGAGACCACCAACCCCACCGGCACCATCATCAGGAACACAGCCTGCCCCTGCACCACCCAGGCCAGCACGCCAAGCGCCGCCAACACAATGCCCCCATAGGCCATCATATCGCCCGAGCCGGAAAGGTAGTTCACCCCCAAAGAGCGCGGTGTCGGGCTGTCACTGAACGGATCGGGGCTTGCCATAGGTTAGAAGAGTTCCGTTTCGCTGATGGTCAGGCCAAAGCCTTCCAGCCCAACATAGGTGCGTTTTTGGCTGGAGAGAAGCCGAATGCTGGTCAGCCCCAGATCGCGTAAAATCTGCGCGCCAAGTCCTATCTCGCGCCATTGGTTGGCGCGCAGGTTTGCGGTTTCGTGATCATCATCCATTTCGGCAACCGTGCGCGCATGCCGCGCGCTGCTTGGAGCAACACCGACTGAGCCCTCACGCAGATAGACAATCACCCCGCGCCCATCTTTAGCGATGCGCGCCATGACATCATCCAGGCGATTTTGTGTACCAAACACATCGTCTGCAACCTGCTCCAGGTGCAGCCGAACCGGTACATCGGTTGCGCCGGCAACATCGCCATAAACCACGGCCAAATGCTGCATGGCATCAAAGGGCATAGCGTAACTGTAGGCGCGCGCCGGGCCGTGCCGGGTGGTAATGTCGGCCTCATCAACGCGGGTTACAAGGCGCTCAGAGCGCTGACGCCAGGCAATGAGATCCGCCACGGATACAGCCAGCAGATTGTGCTCTTTGGCGAAGGTGGACACTTCAGCTCCGCGCTTCACGCTGCCATTGTCATTGACCAGCTCCGCCAGCACACCGACCGGCTCCAGGCCAGCCAGTTTGCACAAGTCCACGCACGCCTCGGTGTGGCCAGAACGCACAAGCACGCCGCCCTCGCGGGCAACCAGCGGGAACACATGGCCCGGGCGCACGAAATCATCTGCGCCCACATTGCCATTGGCCAGTGCGCGCACTGTGTTGGTGCGCTCCTCAGCTGATATGCCGGTGGTCAGGCCATGCTTCACATCAACCGAAATGGTAAAAGCTGTCGCCAATGGCGCATCATTGGCTGCCACCATCGGGTCCAACCGCAAACGCTTGGCGCTTGCCGCAGGCATGGGCGCACATACGATGCCGGAGGTATGCCGCACGATAAAGGCCATGGCCTCGGGCGTGCAGTGCTCTGCGGCGACAAACAAGTCACCCTCATTCTCACGGTCATCATCATCGGTAACCACCAGCATGGCACCTTGCTTGAAGGCATCAATGGCGGCTTGCACGTGGGTAAGATCTCTGTCCAAAACTAACTTCCTAGTTGGCCTCTGTGGCGCAAAAAATGATCGGCCAGCACAAGCGCCATCATGGCCTCGCCAACGGGCACAGCGCGAATGCCGACGCACGGGTCATGGCGACCTTTGGTCATCACATCCACCTCTTCGCCTTCGCGGTTGACGCTCTGGCGTGGTGTCAGGATTGAGCTGGTGGGCTTCACCGCGAAGCGAACAACCAGCGGCTCGCCAGAAGAAATGCCGCCCAGCACGCCACCTGCCTTGTTGCTGAGGAACTGTGGCTTGCCGTCTTCTCCCATGCGCATTTCATCGGCGTTTTCTTCGCCGGTTATGCTGGCAGCTTCAAACCCATTGCCGATCTCAACGCCCTTCACAGCGTTAATGCTCATCATTGCTGCAGCCAAATCGGTATCAAGCTTGCCATAAATCGGTGCGCCAAGGCCCGCCGGCACGTTGTCTGCCACCACCTCAATCACCGCACCAACCGAGGAGCCGGCTTTTCGAATGCCATCGAGATAGTCTGCCCACTTTTCAGCGGTGCCAGCGTCGGGGCAGAAAAATGGGTTTTGACCAACCTGGTCCCAGTCCCAATTGGCCCGATCGACCTTGTGCGGCCCCATCTGCACCAGCGCGCCACGGATGCTCATGCCGGAAACAACCTTGCGAGCGATGGCCCCAGCGGCCACGCGTGCCGCTGTTTCGCGCGCTGATGAGCGCCCGCCACCACGGTAATCGCGGATGCCGTATTTGGCGTCATAGGTGTAATCTGCATGGCCGGGGCGATAACGGGTTTTGATCTCGCTATAGTCTTTGGAGCGTTGGTCGGTGTTTTCGATCACGAGGCCGATCGGCGTGCCAGTGGTTTTTTGCACGCCGTCTTCATCCACCATGACGCCGGACAAAATTTTCACCTGATCGGCTTCGCGGCGCTGCGTGGTATATTTGCTCTGGCCGGGCTTGCGACGGTCCAGATCGCCCTGAATGTCAGCCTCTGTCAGCGGAATCAGCGGCGGACAGCCGTCCACCACGCAACCAAGCGCGGGGCCGTGGCTTTCACCAAAGGTGGTGAAGCGGAAAAGATGGCCGAAGCTGTTATGAGACATGCAAGCCTAAGGGGTTGGTAACATCGCGTTGGTGCTACACCGGGCTGAATGGGCCGTCAAACAAGGCGCCTGAAACACACTGTCGCGACACCGCAAACAGTGGCTACCGTGGCTAAAACCAGAAGCCTTGGCCATCCTGCACAAGATAGATTTTGTCCTGCGGGCAGTCGAGGCGCGGCGTCTCATCGGGATCAAGATCAAACAGAAGCCCGCGCACTGCGCGTGACACACCGCCATGGGATACAGCAATTGTGGGCCGGTCCAGGCTTTTTAGCCATGGGCGCATGCGCGCAGACAGCATTTCGTAGCTCTCCCCGCCTGGCGGTACATAGGCCCATTTGTCGGCCTCCCGTGCGTCGACCGCAGTGGCATCCTTGGCTTTCAAGTCGGCAAACGTATTGCCTTCCCACGCGCCAAACGTGATCTCGCGCAGGCGATCATCACGGGAAAAACCCTCCGCAGGGTCAAGGCCAAGCCCCTCACGCACCAAGCCCATGGTGCGAATGCAGCGGCCCAGTGGCGAACTCACAAACGCGAAGTCCTGCAGATTGAAGTCTTCATCTTCAAAAACGCCTTGCAGCCGCCGCCCATTGCGGGTGGCCTGCCATACACCTGTCTCATTGATGGGGATATCCTGCCCGCCCTGCAGGCGACCTTCCTTGTTCCAGTTGGTCTGGCCGTGGCGAATGAAAATGAGAGGATGAGAAAGCGTGATCACGAGCGGTGGGTATCAGTCTTTTACGACAGAAATATCAGGCGCATCCACTGCCTTCATGCCGACCACATTATAGCCGCTGTCCACATGGTGCACTTCACCTGTCACGCCACGCAACATCGGCGAGAGCAGATAGGCCGCTGAGTCGCCAACCTCGTCGATCGTGACTGTTTTTTTCAGTGGCGCGTTGTACTCGTTCCATTTCAAAATGTAGCGGAAGTCGCCAATGCCAGAAGCTGCCAGCGTCTTGATAGGGCCAGCAGACAGCGCATTCACACGTATGCCCTGGCCACCAAGGTCCACCGCCAAATAGCGAACGGAGGCCTCCAACGCCGCTTTGGCAACGCCCATAACATTGTAATGCGGCATGACGCGCTCAGCGCCATAATAAGTGAGCGTAAGGGCCGAGCCGCCACCGCTCATCAGTTTCTCAGCGCGCTTCATGAGAGCGGTGAACGAATAAACCGAAATATGCAAGGAGCGATCAAAGTTGTCCGCGCTGGTGTCAACATACCTGCCCGTCAGTTCATCCTTATCGGAGAAGGCGATGGCATGGACCAGAAAATCCAGCTTGCCCCAGCGCTTCTCCACTTCGTCCATCACAGCATCCATGGTCGCCGGATCTGTTACATCGCAGTGGCCAAAAACCTCGCCGTCCAAGTCACCGGCCAGTGGCTCAACGCGCTTCTGCAGCGCCTCGCCTTGGTAGGTAAAGCCCAGATGTGCACCCTGCGCACGGCATGCCTTCGCCACGCCCCAGGCGATTGATCGGTTATTGGCCAGACCCAAAATCAGGCCGCGTTTTCCATCCAAAATACCACCGGACACCGCGATGTTCTCTCTTTTTCCCTTGGGAGGATGCGCGCCGCCACTGGCGCACTGGCGGTTCATACCCTAGCTAAGGGAGCAGGAAAAGCCCTTGGCAAGCAGCGTTTTGGTGCGCGTTTGGGGTAATAAAAACAAAGCCGAAAAGGTGCGTGGGATCATGGAAACATCGCTTGCTGGCTTGCCGGATCTGTTGGGCGATAGCGTCGTGATTACGCAGCCCAGCGACCAGCAACAATTCCTTCGTGAATGGCGTGATCTTTACCAGGGTAAGGCTGCGGCAGTCATTCAGCCACGCACCACGAAAGATGTCTGTGCCCTGTTGCGCTATGCCAATGAGCACGGCATTGCCGTGGTGCCGCAGGGCGGCAATACCGGCTTGGTTGGCGGCCAAACGCCAGACGGGTCTGGCAAGGCAATCGTGCTGTCGCTGGCTAAGCTCAATCAGGTTCGCGAGGTCGATAGCATTGGCAACACCATGACGGTGGATGCAGGCGTTGTGCTTCAGACTGTACAGAATGAAGCGGACCAGGTGGGCCAGCTTTTCCCTTTATCGTTGGGCGCGCAAGGCAGTTGCATGATTGGCGGCAATCTTTCCACCAATGCTGGCGGCACGGGCGTTTTGGCCTATGGCAACACGCGCGACTTGGTGCTGGGGCTGGAGGTTGCCCTGCCAGATGGAAGGTTGCTCAATGGCCTGTCTAAGCTGCGCAAGGACAACACCGGATACGACTTGAAGAACCTGTTTATTGGGGCCGAGGGCACGCTGGGCGTGATCACTGGAGCAACGCTGAAGCTGTTTCCCAAGCCGAAAGGCATGCGTACAGCGTTCATCGGGCTGGCATCACCGCACCAAGCGCTGGACCTTTTCCAGATCATGCAGGGTGTCGCCGGGCCATCACTTACTGGTTTTGAGATCATGCCGCGCTTGGGTGTGGAGTTTGTTTTGCGCCATTTGGAGGGCGCGCGCGACCCACTGGAAGGTCAACATCCTTGGTACGTGCTGGCCGAAATTTCATCTGGGCGCGGTGAGGATGATGCCGACAGCTTGCTTACTGGAGCCATTGAACCGGCCTTTGAAGCAGGGCTGGTGGAGGATGCAGCGCTGGCGCAGTCGCTGGACCAGGCGCAGGGCTTTTGGGCTATGCGGCACGGCATGTCAGAGGTGCAAAAGGCTGAAGGTGGATCCATCAAGCACGATGTTGCCGTGCCTGTTGCCGCTGTTGCTGACTTCCTGGATGAAGCGATCGCGGCGGTAGAGGCCATGGTGCCTGGTTGTCGCCCCATCCCGTTTGGTCATTTGGGCGATGGCAACATTCACTTCAACGTCTCTCAACCGGTGGGTGCCGACAAGGCTGTTTATCTGGAGCTTTGGGAAGAGATGAACGCCTGCGTGCATGCCATTGTCACCAGCTATGGCGGGTCAATCTCCGCCGAACATGGTATTGGCCAGTTGAAGCGCGATCTGTTGCCCGGTGTAAAAGACCCTGTCGCTTTGGCGCTGATGCGCACACTGAAACAGGCCGTCGATCCCAACGGCATCATGAATCCTGGCAAGGTGTTATAGGCCGCCCCAATGAGGTCGCCTGTATGCGGCTAAAACAAATCCAGCTGCGGGTTTGGCGTCGGCGGCTCCGGCTTGGCAGGCATTGCTTCGTCCAGCAGCCGCGCGCCATCCACGCCAGCACGGTTTACAATCCTGTCCACGGGCCAAAGCTTCCATGCCTCCGGTACCGGATTGTGCAGGGGCTCCAGTGCCAGTTTCGGATCAACACTCTTTGTGTCGAGCCAGCTGTCATAATAATCCGGTGGCACCACTAGGGGCATACGGTGATGAATGGAGCTGATAGCGCCGTTAGCTTGTTGCGTAAGCAGCGCTAGCGTGGGGATCACCTCACCGCCCTTACCGGCCAGATCTTCCACAATACCGGCCATTGCAAATAACCCTTGCTCGCCATCGGGCGCTGTGCGGTCCACCGCATAGGGCTGGCGTACCTGATGCACCCCTTTGCCTTCGCGCCGCCATTCATAGAAATGGGTTGCTGGTACCAAAACGCGGCGGTGGGCGATGGCACCCTTGAAGGAGGGTTTTTGCGTTACCGTTTCGCTGCGCGCATTGATCAACAGTTGAGCGTTGTCAGGATCCTTGTGCCAGGAGGGGATAAGCCCCCAGCGGGCATAGTCGCCTCTTCGCACACCATCAAACCCGCCAATGAAAAGAACGGGCTGACTGGGCGCTATGTTGTAACGCGCCTCGAACGGACCAAGAATTTCAACTTTGAAAAGCTTTTGGAGCGCCTCTCTGGACGCGGCCAGAACAAAACGTCCGCACATGGTTTGCTGCCTCCCATACTGGCTGCAAAAAGGTTCTGGTAACCGTTTATCGCATAGGTTGAGCAAAGTTTGTCATGAAGTTGCCGCGCGTTCCATGCTTGCACCGTCACCTTTAAGCCCTCAGATGCAGTTCTGCACAGAGGCCTTGGCCGAAGCCAACATCAATCCGTCCAGCTTTCTAGCCACGGATTATCTCAATCATTTCAACGAAGTGGTGATGCTGATGGAGATGGTGCCAGATATGCCCGACATGGTTGAAGAGGTGCTAGCCTGGCAACCGCGCGGCTACGCCGAGCATTTTGAGCAATCGGTTTTTGCGGCAAAAGCTTTGGCCATGGAGGCCTACAGAGCAGCGCCGGCAAGCTCGCGTGAGCCGTTTGATGCGGTGATCAATGATCTCAACGGCCAGATCGAGGATATCCAAATCATGCTGTCGGGCGTTGACATGCAGGCTGCTATAGACCCGGCGCTTGCCGACAGGTTGATGCTGGCCATCGTCAACGATATTCGCCCAGCCATCGATCGGGCTAGCAGCATCATCAATGCATCGCACAGCGCCTCGCAAATTGCTCCGGTCCCCAGCGAGGACGAAGCCAAGATGCGCGCGCAAGATGCCATCGACGAGATGTTCGCTTAGCAACGCTCTTTGTGATGCAAGATTGAGACTTGTGCTTGAGATCATCGGGTAGGGCGCTTATCTCTGGCCGCAAGGCTCCCCTCCATGACAAGCCAACAGGTTCATCACCGCCATGCTCACCCATCTTGCCCATCGCGCACTGCTGCTTGTTGAGGGTGAAGAGGCTGAGCATTTTTTGGAAGGCCTTGTCACCTCGCAATTGCCTGCAAATGGCCAGGCTGTCGGTTCGGCGCTGCTGACGCCGCAAGGCAAGCTGCTGTTCTCGTTTCTCATCAGCCGTACCGAAGCAGGCTTTGCGTTGGAAACTGATAGCGCAGACAGTGAGGCTTTAAGCAAGCGGCTAACGCTCTACAAGCTGCGCGCAAAGGTAACGATAACACCCTCTGATATCGCGGTTTCTGCCGGGCAGGGCAGTGCGCTGAGCGATACACGCCATGCCGATATGCCCGGACGCGAATATGGCAGCGCGGGTGCCGGTGATCTGGTCGCTTACCACGCCCACCGGGCCACGCTTGGCGTGCTGGAAGGGCCAGATGAAATCATCGCCAACCAAGATTTTCCCCATGATGTGGCGCTGGATCTGACAGACGCAGTTTCCTTTTCGAAGGGGTGCTTTGTGGGCCAGGAGGTGGTGAGCCGGGTGAAGCATCGTGGCACAGCAAGGCGCAGGCCTATTTTGGTGAAGGGCAAGGATCTGCAGGCAGGTCAGCCCATTACGGTTGGCGAGCGCGAGGTCGGCACAGTGCGCATGGTGGCAGGCGACACAGGCATCGCGGTTGTACGGCTTGATCACCTGACCGGCGATGCACTAGTGGATGGTAAGCCCGTTGCGCTAACCGCGCCGCCTTATGCCACTTACACTCTTGGTGATGGCTAGCATGCCGCGCGAGAAGGCCAAGGCTCCTCCTCGCGTCTGGCAGCGCATGCTATCGGGGCGGCGGCTTGATTTGGCAGATCCATCTCCGCTGGACATCGAGATCGAAGACATCGCCCACGGCCTTGCTCGCGTTGCCCGCTGGAACGGCCAGACTACGGGCGAACATGCCTTCTCGGTGGCAGAACACAGCCTGCTGGTGGTCGATTTGCTGGATGCGCTGTCTGGCGGCAAAGCCTCTGCTGAAGTGCGGCTGGCCGCTTTGCTGCATGACGCGCCGGAGTATGTGATTGGCGATATGATTTCGCCATTCAAAGCGCTGCTTGGCGATGGTTATCGCGCGGTGGAAGCGCGATTGGCCGCCGCTATTCACCTGCGTCATCAGCTGCCAGCCGAATTGCCACGCGATATGCACAAGCTGATTAAGCAGGCTGACAATGTCTCCGCTTTCCTTGAGGCTTCCCAACTTGCCGGGTTCTCGCGCGTTGAGGCGCGTAAGCTTTTTGGCGAGCCGCCTGCAAGCCTTGCCCAGATCAAGCTCGAGCCTCTATCGGCCAGCGATGCCGAGCGTGCGTTTCTGTCCCATTATCAAACCCTGTTTGCCGACCATCTTTCGGCACGGGCTGCAAAATCTGCTAGGTCTGTTTCATGACACTTTATGTTTGTTCGCTTGCCGCGATTTCCGATGTTGCCGCTCAAACCGGCGCTTCGCATATGCTGACCGTGATCAGCGCGGGCACAGAGGTTTCGCGTCCAGCCAGTATCGCGCCGGAAAATCACCTCTATCTTGAGTTCAACGATATCACTGCGCCTGCTCAGGGTCTGGTGCCACCAAGCCCTGCCCATGTGGAGCGCATTCTAGAGTTTGGCCGGTCTTGGGACCAAAAAGCGCCCATGATTGTGCACTGCTGGGCGGGCGTCAGCCGATCTACCGCCGCAGGCTATATTCTGTCCCATGCGCTCACGCCGCAGAGTGATCCGCATGATCTGGCTCGTCTGCTGCGTGCACGCGCCCCGTGGGCGACGCCCAACGGTCGCATGGTAGGCTTTGCCGATGATATTCTGGGCGCAGGCGGCGCGATGAAAGAGGCAATCAGCGCCATTGGTCGTGGAGCCATGGCCTATGAGGGCAAGCCATTTTCTCTGCCGGTTGGCACGGTGGGCGGTACGGCGTAAGCGATGGACAATGCCGTCAACCAAGCGATCGGGATTGACCTAACAGCGGCGGTGACGGCGCTGGTGGATGGCTCACCCAGCATCCTCACGGTACCTGCGCGTGCGGGCTCTGGCGCGCAGAGCGCACTGCCTTCAGGTCCATTTGCACCGCTCTCTCATCGCACTTTGGAGCTTGGTCTGCGCGGCTTTGTGGAAGACCAGACCGGGTTTCGCCTTGGCTATATTGAGCAGCTCTACACTTTTGGTGATCGGGGCCGTCACGCGACCACACCCACCAGCGCGCCCCATGTGATGTCGATTGGGTATCTGGCGCTTACCCGCGATGATGATGGCAAGAACGAAACGGCTGAATGGGGATGGAAGAGCTGGTACAGCTTTTTCCCATGGGAGGACTGGCGCAGTGGACGACCGGCTGTTCTCGATCAGGTGGTCATGCCTGCCCTCAACCAGTGGCTCGAAAAACGCGGTGAAGAAGAGCCTCCCGGTCGCTCGCTATCGCGCGCGCGCCGCGTGGCGATGGCCTTTGGTGACCCGACGCACGGTGATGACATACCGTGGGATGAAGAGCGCGTGCTGGAGCGCTACGAGCTGCTGTATGAGGCTGGTCTAACCCACGAAGCCGAGCGCGATGGTCGCCCATCTGTGGTGAACCTGCCGCAGCAGAGCGGCGGCGCGGCTATGGCGCTGGATCACCGGCGCATCCTTGCCACGGCCATTGCGCGGCTGCGCGGTAAGATGAAGTATCGCCCGGTGGTTTTTGAGCTTATGCCGGACAGCTTCACACTGACCGGTCTTCAGTCAGCGGTTGAGGCGATTGCTGGGCGACGCCTGCATAAGCAAAACTTTCGCCGTCTGGTGGACAATGCAGGCCTTGTGGAACTCACCGGCGCGACCACACAGGCAACCGGTGGTAGACCAGCTGCGCTTTACAGGTTCCGCCGTGATATCGTGGCCGAACGGCCTTCTGCTGGCCTGCGTCTGGGTCAGCCGGTGGTGCGCTAGAACAGCACTAACGATCTCTTAAACACCTGAAAAACTTACATTAACCGGTTTACCGCTTGTTCGGCATGCCTTGCGTTTGCCATTCTTACGCCGCATTCGGTAACGCTTTGCGCAGCTGGCTTTGCTATACCTGCCTTCAACGCCGAGATAACAGATACGGTGAGTTTGAATGCAGGGTTTGAACGGTAAAAGTGGGGCGAAGATGCCAAAGAGCGTCCGCCCCACAAAAAAGTCTGGCACGTCAAAACGGCGCTATGGCAGCACCTTAGCGGGCATCACTGCGCCTGCTTTTGTTGCAGCGATGGTAACGGGTGCGCTGTTTAACGACCGCATGCCAAAGCCCCAACCTGAGTTGGGGTTGGCTGATCGGGTCAACATGCTGCGCGCCGCGCAAGACAAGCGCGACATGCCGTATGAAACGCTAACAGGTGCGCTGGCGGAGCCGTTTGTCGATGCCGGTGAGCTGATACGCTGACCCAGCCGCTACGCTGACCCTTGCAGGCTACAGAGTAGCCACAATGCGGCCACGCACTTTGCCGTCCATGATCTGCTGACCGGCATCAAGCAGTCCGTCAAAGCCGATATGCGTGGTCATGGCATCCAGCTTGGCCATATCCAGATCCTTGGCAAGTTGCGCATAGGCTTCCTTGCGCACGCTGATCGGCGTCATCACCGATTCCACGCCGATAAGCTGCACAGCACGCAGGATGAACGGGTGCACAAAGCTTGGCAGATCGCCGCCTTGCGCCAGACCGCAGGCAGCAACTGCGCCGCCATACTTCACCTGTGAGAGCACGTTGGCCAAAGTCTCGGAGCCGACGGCGTCCACTGCTCCTGCCCATTTTTCACGCGATAGCGGACGCACATCACCGTTAAACTCATTGCGGTCGATGATTTCTGATGCGCCCAGGCCTTTCAGATAGGCTTCCTCTTCAGGGCGGCCGGTGGAGGCAACAACTTCATAGCCGCGTGCGGCCAAAATCGCGATCGCAACCGAACCAACACCGCCCGCAGAGCCTGTGACCAAAACTGGCCCATCATCAGGTTTCACGCCTGCTTTATCCAAAGCCATCACGCAGAGCATGGCTGTGTAACCGGCGGTGCCGATGGCCATGGCCTGTGCTGCAGTTAGTCCATCAGGCCTGTGAATCAGCCAATCGCCCGAAACCCGGGCGTAGTCGGCATAGGCACCCATGTGCCCTTCACCAACGCCAAACCCGTTGAGAATAACCTCATCGCCCACCGCAAAGTCTTCGCGCTCGGACGCAACAAGCGTTCCGGCCATATCAACGCCGGGGATCATCGGGAATTTGCGGGCAATCGGCCCTTTGGCCGTCATCGCCAGACCGTCCTTGAAGTTCACCGTGGTGTGGCTGACCTTTACTGTCACATCGCCGGGCATCAACTCATCAAGGGTTATGTTGTGCTCAACGGCAGGCTTGGCACGCTTGCCATCGTCGGATGTGATCCAGATCGCGCGGAATGGCTCAGTTGGCAAAGACGGGGTATTGGTCATGATTGGCTTCCTCACTCAGCGGGCGTTGCTAACGGGCCATCCGCGCGTGCCTCTTTAATCGGCCAATGCACGATTGCTGCCAAAATGCCAAGTGCAATGCCAAGATACCAGACAATGTCATAGCTACCGGTGGTGTCGTAAAGCCGCCCACCAAGCCACACCCCAAGAAATGCACCAACCTGATGGTTGAAGAACACAATGCCCATCAGCGTTGCCATATATTTGGGGCCGAACATGATCGCGACCAGCGCTGACGTTGGCGGCACGGTGGAGAGCCAAAGCAGCCCCATTGTCGCCGAGAACACCAAAACCGTGAGCGCTGAAACTGGCAAAATGAGGAACAGCGCGATAATCGCAGCACGCGCAAGATAGATAAGGGCCAGGAAAATCGGTTTGGAATACTTGCCCGCGATCACGCCCGAGGCAAGCGAACCGATGACGTTGAAAAGCCCGATTAACGCCAGTGACCAAGCGCCCAGTGCAGGGTCCATACCAAGGTCATCGAGGTAAGCGGGCATGTGCGCGGTGATGAACGCCACGTGGAAGCCGCAAACGAAAAAGCCGATGACCAGCAGCACATAAGAGCGGTGTGCGAAGGCCTGCTTCACCGCGTCAGTAAGTGTTTGATTTTCAATATAGTCGCCCGCCGCCGCGCTGTCCGATTTACCGCGCAAAGCGTAGGCGAGCATTGGAATGGCGAGCATGATGACGCCCATCAGCACCAGCGCCTGTTCCCAGCCATAATCGGCAATGAATGCTCGGCCCATGGGTGCGAACAGAAACTGTCCCATGCTGCCAGCAGCCGTACCGATGCCAAACACCATGGGACGCTTTTCCGGTGGAACCCGGCGCCCAAAGGCGGCCAACACGATGGAAAACGAAGCCGAGGCCATGCCAAGGCCGATCATCAATCCGGCGGAAATGTGCAGCCATGCGGGCGAAGGTGCCCACGCCATAATCGCAAGGCCCGCAGCATAGACCAGCCCGCCAAACGCCAGCACGCGCCCGGTGCCGTATTTGTCCGCAACCGCGCCCGCAACTGGCTGGCCAACGCCCCACATGATGTTCTGAATGGCCAGCGACAGCGCAAAAATCTCACGGCTCCACCCCTGCGCTTCGGTCATCGGCACCAGAAACAGGCCAAGCACCGAGCGCGGCCCAAATGAGAGCAGAGAGATGAGGCAGCCACACACAATCACCAGCCACAGTGCAGTGAGCGGGGCGTGCGCAGGAATCCGGGAACTGGGTGTGTTCATAGCTATTGGTCCATAACTGGTTCGCGCTCCTTGCTACAACGTTGCAGGGCAACGCACCAACCGAAACTGTTGCAAGCTCGGTTCAGGAAAATTGAACTGAGCTGCCGCCAGTTTGCTGCATTGGGACTATCGCGGATTTGGTCCAACTTGCATGGATAGCCATAAATCATTATAGTAAAGCTCAACTTGAGCAAAACTTTGCATATGCGACTTATGCTCATAACGAGAAATAGTACGGGTTGGGTCCCGGCAGGAGGCACTATGGAAACGTCCACGCAGCGCGAATTCAAGCTGGAAAGCCCGCGCACCATTGCCGCGGTGCCAACTCCCGACTGGCACAATGCGCCCCCGCCTGCGCCAGCGCGGGCGTTTGAGCCATTGCCCATGCCAGACCTGACCTACACGCCTGAAGTTGAGGCAGCCGTTGGCCACCTGTACGAAAAAATGGCCCATGCCATCCCGCGTATCGAGTGGCCCGTGCATGCGCCTTACATCAAGGCGATCAACGAGCTGAAGAAAAAGCGCGGCGCTGCCATTCTGGCGCATAATTATCAGACCCCGGAAATCTTCCACGGCGTGGCCGACATTGTTGGCGACTCGCTGCAGCTCGCCAAAGAGGCCACCAGTGTGGATGCCGACATCATCATCCAGTGCGGTGTGCACTTCATGGCTGAAACGTCGAAGCTCCTAAATCATGAAAAGACAGTGCTTATCCCCGATATGCGTGCCGGTTGCTCACTTGCTGAATCAATCACTGGCTCAGACGTGCGCGCGCTGAAAGCCGCTTACCCCGGCGTGCCTGTGGTGGCCTATGTAAACACGTCCGCCGACGTGAAAGCCGAAGTGGACATCTGCTGCACCTCGTCAAACGCTGTGCAGATTGTCGAGAGCCTGGGCGTAGAACGGGTTATCTTCCTGCCCGACCAGTATCTTGCGCGCTGGGTTGCCAGCCAGACAGAGGTCGACATCATCGCTTGGAAAGGTGCTTGCGAAGTGCATGAGCGCTTCACCGGTGAAGAGCTGCGCCAGTACAAACAAAGCGACCCTTCTATCAAGATCATCGCGCACCCTGAATGCCCACCGGATGTGATCGCAGAGGCCGATTTTACCGGCTCCACAGCAGGCATCATCGACTGGGTTGTGGAGCGCAAGCAGGGCAAGGTTTTGATGGTGACTGAGTGCTCTATGGCCGACAATGTGGCAAGCGCCGCGCCGGATATCGAGTTCGTGCGTCCGTGCAACCTGTGCCCCCACATGAAGCGGATCACGCTGCCGAAAATTCTCGATACGCTGCTCACCATGCAGGGCGAGGTGTTAATTGCCCCTGAGATGGCCAAGCGGGCCCGCGCCTCGGTTGAGGCCATGGTCAATCTTAAAAACTAAGAACTCCAAAACGGGGTCTCTACAAAGGTATCTGGCATGGCTGTTCTTGTTGATGACGTCGTTATTGTTGGCGGCGGACTGGCGGGTCTATTCTGCGCGCTGAAAATGGCACCACGCCCGGTGACCATCATCACCGCTGCCCCACTGGGCAAGGGTGCCAGCTCAGCCTGGGCGCAGGGCGGTATTGCGGCGGCCATTGCTGAAGGCGATACTTGGCAGGCGCATCTGGAAGACACTATTGCAGCCGGAGCAGGGCTGGTGGACGAGGCCATGGCCGCCCTTCTGGTGAAGGAAGCCAATGTGCGCATCCAGGATCTGCTGACCTATGGGGTGCCTTTTGACACTGACCTGCAGGGTCGCCTTACATTTGGCCGCGAAGCTGCGCACTCGGCCGATCGCATTGTACATGTGCAGGGCGATCGGGCGGGCAAGGCCATTATGGCCGCGTTGATTGATGCAGTCGACAAGACGCCCTCCATCCGCGTGATCGAGAACCATGTGGTCGAAGCGATCCTGACAGAGGGTCGCCAGGTGGTTGGCCTTCAGTCGCGCGGCGATGGTGGGCAAGCTGAAACAGCCACAACATTTTCCACCCGTGCTGTCGTGTTGACCTCTGGGGGCACTGGCGGGCTTTACTCTATGACCACCAATCCAATCCAGGCGCGTGGCCAGGGCATGGCAATGGCAGCGCGGGCTGGCGCTATCATTGCGGATGCGGAGTTTGTGCAGTTCCACCCCACCGCTTTGGCGGTCGGCAAAGACCCGGCTCCACTGGCGACTGAGGCGCTGCGCGGCAAGGGCGCGACACTGCACCATGCCGATGGCAGCCGCCTCATGGATGGCATCCACGAGGATATGGAACTTGCGCCACGTGACATTGTTGCCCGTGCTATTCACCGGGCTGTGCAGTCGGGCAAAGGTGCGTTTCTTGATAGCCGGCAGGCAATTGGTGATGCGTTCCCTGAGGCTTTCCCCACCGTGTACGAAAGCGCAATGGAAGCCGGGTTGGACCCGACCAAGGAAATGCTGCCCGTTGAGCCAGCTGCGCACTATCATATGGGTGGCATTCTAACGGATGCCTTCGGGCGTACCTCTCTGGATGGGTTGTGGGCGGCGGGCGAGGTTTCCTCTACCGGTGCGCATGGGGCAAACCGGTTGGCGTCCAATTCTCTTCTCGAAGCGGTTGTGTTCTCTGCACGAATTGCAGAGGATATTGTGCGGCTTATGCCAGTGGCTGAACTGCGCCATGTGAGCGTGAGTGAAAGTACCGGATCGAGTGTGTTGTCACAGTCTGATGCCGAGGCGATGCGCGCCGTGCGCATGATCATGGGTAAGCACGTGGGAGTGGAGCGCAATGGCGGCGGCCTTGTGGCGGCCATGGAAACGCTCGGTGAGATCAAGGATAACGCGATCAACCTGTCGGTACGCAACATGGCGCTTGCTGCATGGATTGTGACTGCAAGTGCATTGCTGCGCACCGAAAGCCGCGGCGGCCACGCACGCGGCGACTACCCCGACACTGACCAACGCCAAGCGCATCGCTCATTCTGGTCGCTTGCCAATCTGCGCGCCGCAGTGGAAGACGTGCGCGAGGCCGCATAGGGCGGCAGGCAACCAAGAGGCCCACATGGACCGGATGATTTCCACACTGCCCCACCCGATCATTGAAGAGGTGGTGCGCGCTGCCCTGCTAGAAGATTTGGGCCGCGCAGGCGATGTAACGAGCCAGGCCTGCTTGCCTGCTGGGGCGCAGGCAGAAGCGGTTATCCGCGCCCGCCAGCCGGGCACGATTGCCGGCCTACCCATTGCGCAGGCCGCGTTTGGCCAGATTGGTGATCATCTGGCGTTTGCGCCGCAGGTGGACGACGGCGCAAGGGTGCAGCCCGGTGATGTTGTCGCCCGCATTGCAGGCCCGGCCATACTGTTGCTTGCTGCGGAGCGTGTGGCGCTCAACTTCCTCACCCACCTGTCGGGCATCGCCACAGCAACGCGCACCTACGCCGATGCTATCGCCCATACGCAGGCAAAGGTATGCTGCACACGCAAAACACTGCCCGGGCTACGTGCCGTTCAAAAATATGCGGTGCGCTTGGGTGGTGGCTCGAACCACCGTTACGGCCTGGATGATGCCATCCTGATCAAGGACAATCATATTGCGGTCTGCGGCGGCGTGGTTGAAGCGGTGCGCTCGGCCAAAGCCTATGCAGGGCACCTGATGGCCATCGAGATCGAGGTTGATACGCTCGACCAGTTTGCACTGATCCTTGGGCTTTCTGATGCCGAGCGCCCCACTGTCGTGATGCTCGACAACATGCCACCGGCCACGTTGGCGGAGGGTGTCGCGATGAACCAAAGCGCAAGTGGCAAGCCTGTCACGTTGGAAGCTTCTGGTGGCATCACGCTGGAAACGATTGCTGAGGTTGCGCAAAGCGGTGTGGACTACATCTCGTCTGGCTGGCTCACCAGTTCGGCCCCGTCGCTCGACTTGGGACTGGATATTGATATCAGCTAGCGGCCTTGGAGACCGCATTGGCGACGTTCCGCCCGATCCGGCGGAAGCGGGTTTTACGCAGGATAGCGCTCAGCCGTGCCGGCACACGGGTTTCAAGATATGTGAAGCCACCATCAACATGACGCGAATGCATGCGCGCCCAGCGCAACATGCGCCGAGCCGTGCGCGAGGTGGTAATCAAGATCACAAGGCCTGTCGCAATCATGGGGATGCCCATGGGTATGGGCAGCACGAAAATAACCAGCCCGACAAGCGTCAGAGCCCAGCCAACAATGCGTAAAATCCATCCCTTGAGCGCTTTTCTCACGTGCCTGCTTTCACTCTTCTACGTTGCTCAATGTCATAAGTGGAATGTCTTACGTATGACTTAGCTTGGCTTTTCAAAGGCCAAAACCTTGGAGAAGAACGCCGTCTCTTCATGCACGACGCGCAGGCCTGCCTCGCTGAACAGCGCAATCAGATCAGTCTTTGCATAGCTGGTGTAATAAGGCTCGTGGAAGAGCTGGGGAAACAGCTCCAACGCGCCATCATAGGCGGGCGTGTCGCCGGGCTGTAGACTGTCCACAAAGGTGAAAAGTCCGCCGGGCTTCAGAACGCGGGCAATTTCCTGTGCCACCGCCACGCGGATTTTTGGAGGTAGCTCGTGAAACAGGAACACAGCCGATGTCAGGTCCAAACTGTCATCGGCAAAGGGCATTTGCTCGGCCTTGGCGACGGTACCTTGCTGGTGGCGATAGCGCTTGAAGCCCTTCATCGCGTGGCTGGTGTAGGCCTCTGACAGGTCGAGCGCGATAAGCGGTAACCGGGGAAAGGCGTGGCTCAGTGTTTTGGCAAAGTTGCCAGGCCCGGTCGCCAGGTCAACGGCCTGCAAGGTGCGCTGGTCGCGACCCTTCATCCAGTTTGCAATCGGCACCAGTCCCATGCGCCGCATGGCGGTGGTCGCGCCGGAAAAGAGCACCTCGACCTGCGTATCGTAAAGGCGGGCTGACTGGTCAGTCATCCAGCCGTCGGTCTGGAAATGAAAGTTCTGCTGGTAATAGCGCGGGCGCTTATCTGCACCTTCGGCCTGGCGCGCTTCCTGGTGGTTTTTGTCTGCGCGACGACGAGCGACCTCTGGCAGATCGTCAAAGAAGGCCCGGGCGTCGGCGATCCGTTCCATCCAGTTGGCGTCTTGTTCGGGCGTTGGATAAAGCCCGGCTTCGATGTTGGCCAAGTCACGCGCCGAAAGCGCCGCCACCCCGCGCAAAAGCTCGGGCACGCCAGGCACGTTGGATGTTGGTGGTGTAATGTCGGGCTTGAGCGTTGGATCACGCTGAATGGCGGCCTGCTGCATGCGGCGCATACGATAGGCTTGCCCAGCATACCAGCTCACGCGGCTGCCTTGCTGTGCCACATAGCGTGCGCGCGTTGCAAAAGTGTTGGCAAGCGTTGAAAGGGGTGATCGCTGTGTCTCAGCCATGCTGCGCTCCATATTTTCCACTATAAAATGGAGCGCACAGCAGGCCCTCGCAAGGGTCTGCTGCGTTGGTGGTGTGGCGTTTATGGTCGCACCAAAGCCTGCGGTGGCCCTGAATGTTTAGGAGCCTGACCGTGCAAGCCGCTCCAGCTTGGGCAGCGCCGTTGCCGGGCTTTCCTGATAAGCGATGGTGCCAACCAGTTGGTTATCCTGGTTCATCAGGAAGATTGATGCGGTGTGGTCCATCGTATAGTCGCCATCGTCCAGCTCGACCCGGCGGGCATAGACGCGGAAATTGGCAATTGCCTCGTCAATCGCCTCGCGCGTGCCTGTAAGACCCACAATATCATCGCTGAAGGCGCTCACATATTCCTCCAGAAACTCCGCTGTGTCGCGCTCGGGGTCCACGGTCACCATGAGAGTGTGGAAATTATCCGACAGCTCGCCAAGCTCGTCCATATAAGTCGCAAGCTCAAACAGCGTGGTCGGGCACACATCGGGGCAGTAGGTAAAGCCAAAGAAGATTGCCTTTGGTTTGTCGGCAAAGTCCGCGTCGGTCACGGCCTCACCGGTGTCTGCCCTCACCAAACTAAACGGCCCGCCGATGGTCTCTACGGGGTCATAAAGTGCTGTCTGATCAGGCGCCTGACCGCGCAGATATGTGAGCGTCAAAAACGCGCCCATACCCAGCACCACCAGCCCAACCAGGCCCCAAAGGGCAAAGCGAATGCCGCGCATCAGTTGGTGCTCCCATTATGAGTGTGACCCTCACCATGGTTTATCTCCATGGTACGGGCGCGCACCGGCAATGTAATTTCGCGCTCTTCGCCGCCCGCAAACACCAGTGTTACCGGCACTTCATCGCCTTCAGTGAAGGGGACAGACAGGCCCATGAACATCACATGAAGGCCGCCTGGTTCCAGGTCCACTTGCGCTTCGCCAGGCAGCTCGATGCCGTCTTCAAGCTCACGCATGCGCATAACGTCATTGTCTATGGTCATTGTATGCAGCTCAACACGTTCAGCGATCGGCGAGGAGGCGGAGACGAGGCGATTGGGCTCTGAGGCATAGTTGTAGACGGATAAAAACCCACCAGCATTGCGCGCATTGGGTGGGGTCTCAAAGGCGCGGCGGTTGAACAGGTGCAGCTCGCCCACCGAAATGGTGTCGGCACCATGGGTAGAAACGGCTTCATAGGTGTGGGTTGATGCATGCGCCACACCGCCGCTGCACCACTGAGCGTTTGCCGCGGTTGGTGAAAAAGCAAGGGCAGCCGCGCCCAGCGCAGCAATGAGAGTCTTGGTCATAAGGTGTCCTTCACAAAGACGAGAAAAGAAAAGGCGGTCTAGGTGTGAAGGTGGAAAGGCGGAGCGCGCGCTGGCGGTGGTCCTGTAGCGGGTGCGCCTGGGTTCTCGTGATCACGCGGTGCTGGTCGGTTGATCGCAATGCCGACAGCAGGTTGCAACACGGCAGGTGCCGCAGCAAGCAGGCCTGCAGCTGCATGAAGCGTGCACGGGCAAAAGCCAGCACCATCGACGATACTCTTGGGATCATCATCAGCTGAGGGTGGTCCGGACAGGCAAAGCGAGAAGCCTGCCTCCAACGCCATGGCAGGAGCAGCCGTTAGCACCACGCCAACGAGCTGCTGGGCCAACAACGCGCAGATGGCGAGCGTGGCCAGTGGATGGCGAAGACCGATCAGGGCGCGGAGCGTGTTCACGAAACCAGTTTCACAAATTACCTGCCGGCTTGCAAGGTTAAGTGTCTTCGCACCAGGTTAGACGCGGGTCTCTTCCTCGCCATCATCGGTGTCGATGTCATCCTCACGATCTTCCTCAAACACAATGGGTTCGGGTTCGATAAGATCCACATCCTGCTCTTCCAGGTTGGTCTCCGCCAACACTGCGCCTACTGGCGAGGTTGCCGCCAGCGAGAAATCTTCCTTCTCTGCCTCTGGCACAGCCTCACTGACGCGAACCCGCACGAAAACGTAAAGCGCCAGCAGCGCCTGCACGATGCCCATAAACAAGAACAGCCCGCCCGGTCCCAGCTCACCCAGAAAAGCTGAGGCTCCCTGCGGGCCAAAGACCGAACCGATGGCGAACGCCAACAGCAACCCTGATGCCATGGTCACGTGCTGGTCTGGCTCAGCATGGTCATAGGCGTGTGCAATAACGATGGAGTATGCTGGCAGCGTCACCAAACCAAAGGTAAATGCCGCGCCCAGCAGAGCTTGCAGCGAGTTTGGCTGCGCAATGAAGATTGCAATCGAGACCAGCGTTGAAGCCAGCAGCAGAGCAAGCAGCACAAGGCGGCGGTCCATCCGGTCGGATAAGCGTCCAAAGGGCCACTGACCAAGAGCGCCTGCGACGACGGCCACACTCATGAAAATAGCAACATCATTGGTGGTTAACCCAGAGCGCGCTGCGAACACGCCGCCGAACGTCCAAAATGTACCGTGCGCCATGCCGATCACGAATATGCCCACAAGCCCAACTGGCGAGTTGGTGTACAGCTTGCGCAAGTTGAGCCGAACAACAACCAGCGGGGCAGGCTGGGTGGCCTTGGAGAGCGCCAATGGAATGGCAGCGAACGAAACCATTACCGACGCGAGCGTGAACAGCGCAAAGCTTTCCAGTGGATAGACCATCAGCAGCAACTGCCCCAGTGTGACAGTGGCAAGGTTGATGATGATGTAGGCGGACATCACCATGCCGCGGTTTTCATTGTCGGTGCGCTCGTTCAGCCAGCTCTCAATGATGATGTAGAGACTGGCCAGGCAAAAGCCGGTGAGCACGCGCAGCACCACCCAAAAGGCAGGCTCCAGAAACAGCGGATAAAAGAGCAGCGTGCCCGATGCCAAGCCCACCATGGCCGCAAAAACGCGGATGTGCCCTGCGCGGGCCACCAGCATGGGTGCAAGCATGCAGCCAAGAGCAAAGCCTATATAGTAGCCGGAGCCAAAGCTGCCGACCCAAAAAGACCCGAACGCCTCGGCCTCTCCGCGCAGTGGTACAAGCGCCTGCTGCAACCCTTGCCCGGTAATGAGCAGAGCCGTGGAGATGAGCAGCGCTGTAAAGGGGGCAAGCGCTCGCATGGAAAGTCCTGTTCGGGCGGGGTTTAAGGCTCCGCTCCGCTTAGGCTCATGCTCTTACGGGCGCAACATATTTTTCGCGGCCCAGAAGACGGAACACGCTGGCGGCAATTCCATCAGCATCCAGGCCTGCTTCAGAGATCATTTTGGCAGGGCTGTCTTGGTCAATATAGCGGTCCGGCAGCGTCAGGGTTGCGACTTTCAAGCGGCCATCAAGGAGCGCTTGATCATTAAGAGTGTGCAACACGTAAGAGCCGAACCCGCCGATGGAGCCTTCTTCCACGGTCACCAGAACTTCATGCTCACGGGCAAGGCGTGCCACCAGCTCGGTATCCAGCGGTTTGGCAAAGCGTGCATCGGCCACTGTGCAGGAAACGCCTTGTGTTTCCAGCGTATCGGCGGCCACCAAAGCATCTTTCAAGCGTGAGCCGAGCGACAGGATGGCGACTGTCGTGCCTTCGCGGACCACGCGACCCTTGCCGATCTCAAGGAAGCTGCCGCGGTCTGGCAGTTCCACACCAACGCCTTCGCCTCGTGGGTAACGGAAGGCAATTGGCCCTTCATCAAAGTCTGCGGCCGTGCGCACCATGTGCACAAGTTCAGCCTCATCGCCTGCTGCCATAATGGTGAAGCCTGGAAGGCAGCCGAGATAAGCAATATCAAACGAGCCTGCATGCGTTGGGCCGTCCGCACCGACAAGGCCTGCCCGGTCTATGGGGAAGCGCACCGGCAGACCCTGAATGGACACATCGTGTACCACCTGGTCATAGCCGCGCTGCAGGAAGGTGGAGTAGATCGCGCAGAACGGCTTCATGCCATCGCTCGCCATCCCCGCGGCAAACGTCACAGCGTGCTGTTCGGCGATGCCGACGTCAAATGTGCGGGTAGGAAAGGCCTCGCCAAACAGGTCAATGCCTGTACCACCGGGCATAGCTGCGGTGATGCCCACAATGCGGTTGTCTTCTTCGGCTTCGCGGATCAGCGACTGACCAAACACCCGCGTGTAGGCCGGAGCGTTGGGCTTGGATTTGGCCTGCTCGCCGGTGATGACGTTGAACTTTGAAACGCCGTGATATTTGTCCGAAGAGGCTTCCGCCGGGCCATAACCTTTGCCCTTTTGCGTGCGCACATGCACCAGGATCGGGCCCTGTTCACTGTCGCGCACATTTTCCAGCACCGGAATAAGGTGGTGTAGATTATGCCCATCAATCGGCCCGACATAATAGAAGCCAAGCTCTTCAAACATTGTGCCGCCGGTGAAGAAAGAGCGGGTGAACTCTTCAGCTTGGGCCGCCTTTTTGTGCCAATAGGGGGGCAGCTTGTTGGCCACACGCTTAAGACCCTCGCGCAACGACCTGTAGGTGTTGCCTGAAACGAGCCGCGCCAGATAAGCGCTCATTGCGCCGGTGGGTGGCGCAATCGACATGTCATTGTCATTGAGGATGACGATAAGTCGGGCATCCATCGCGCCCGCATTGTTCATGGCCTCATAGGCCATGCCGGCTGACATGGAACCGTCGCCGATAACCGAGACCACATTGTTTTGTCGTCCCGACAGGTCACGCGCCACCGCCATGCCAAGGCCAGCGGAAATGGATGTGGAAGAGTGTGCCGCGCCGAAGGGATCATAAGGGCTTTCAGCGCGCTTTGTGAAACCGGAAAGCCCACCGCCCTGACGAATGGTGCGCATGCGATCACGCCGCCCCGTGAGAATCTTGTGCGGGTAGCACTGGTGGCCCACATCCCAGATCAGCTTATCGTCAGGTGTGTCGAAAACGGCGTGCAGGGCAACGCTCAGCTCCACCACGCCAAGACCCGCACCCAAATGCCCGCCCGTAACGGACACCGCAGAGATCATCTCTGCGCGAACCTCATCGGCAATTTGCACCAGTTCATCGTGCGAAAGGCCCTTTAAATCGCCAGGGTTTTCAATGGTATCAAGCAGCGGGGTGGTGGGGCGTTCAATCAAGTCCATAAGATCACACTAGCGCATTAAAAAGGTGCAGCTCCACGCGCCTTTCTGACGCGCAATCTGGTTTCCTGGCCAGTGTACGCCCACTTTGAGTGTAAAGAAAGTCTGACACTTTTGCCGTCTAGGCTGATAGACTTTGGTTGCACGTTAACCTACGCAGGCTAGGCCGGTAGTGGGATAAACTCTTCTTCGTCACCCGGCACAATATCAAAGCGACCCTTGCGCCAATCCTCTTTGGCCTGCTCGATCTTCTCCTTGGACGAGGAGACAAAATTCCACCAGATGTAGCGTTTGCTGTCCATCGGCTCTCCACCCACAACAATGAAACGGGCGTCCTGGGTCGCGCGAACATCAATGGTGTCGCCGGATTTGAACACCAGCAGCTGGCCGGGACCGAACGGATCGCCTGCGATTTCTATCTCGCCGGACACGGTGTAAATTGCGCGCTCTGGATACATCGGGTCCAGCGGCATGGTCGCGCCTGAGGCCAGTACCGCATCGGCGTAGAGTGTTGGCCAGGCCGTTTGAGTGGGCGCTTTTTGGCCCAGCAGTTCACCGGCCACCACACGCACGCTCACGCCATGATCGTGGATCATAGGAAGCTGATCTGCGCCATAATGGACAAAAGCTGGCGCACCTTCCTCGTGACTTTCAGGCAGCGCGACCCAGCTTTGTATGCCAAACAGCTTTGCGCCGACGGCTTTGGACTCTTGCGACGTCCGCTCGGAATGCACGATGCCCTTGCCAGCGCTCATCAGGTTCATTTCGCCAGGTTTGATAGCAAGTTCTGTACCCAGACTGTCGCGGTGCAGCACCTCGCCTTCGAACATATAAGTGAGTGTCGCCAGCCCGATATGGGGATGCGGACGCACATCGATCCCATCAGCGCCGACCAGAAACTCCGCAGGGCCCATCTGATCGAAAAAAATGAACGGGCCAACCATTTGGCGTTTGGCTGAGGGAAGAGCGCGCCGCACTTCAAAATTACCCAGATCATGCGCACGCGGCACAATGAGTGTTTCAATTGCATCGCAAGAGCGCGCGTCACCTAGAATGGGGTCAGAATCAGATTGCCAGCTCATGTGGGCCTCTCATGGTTCTTTTCTGCTCTCGAACTAGGCCCGCAAGCCTCGCTTGTCGATGTCCGGGCGAGCTACACACTGTGCGTTCAACGTGAACACTGATCACAGCATAAGGACCCCGAAGAACAGACAGCCCAAGCCCAGATAGCCAGGCAGCGCATCTGCCAGCGAAAGCTCACGCACCAGCAGGCTTTGTTTGGCATCCTCGGGGTTAACCCGCACGGGAATGCGACTGCCCAGCGGGAAGCGCTCCAAGAAGGTATCAGCTTCACTTTGCGTGCCAAAAAATGGCTCACGCGTCGCGCCGTAGCGATTGCCCAAATATGTCTGTTCTTCAACCGTATAAGCGTAGCGAAGCACGGGCTTGAACCCGCTGATCTCAATCCATGGACGAAAAGGGTCTGAGCTTTTGGACGGTTCTACAACGCTGCCGCGCACCGTGCCAGGCACTTGGCGCCACCGCATGCTGGCCAGCCAATCACGGATCATAAAGACCCACCCGGCCAGAATGACACAGCCACAAAAGAGCGCAAACGGCCCAAGCATGGATCAGCTATCGAGCGGCTCGGTACCTGCCGCCTCGCCTGGGGAGGAAAGCCGGATTTTTTCCACCCGCTCTTCGGCAGCCTTCAGCAGCGCTTCGCAGCGCCCTTTTAGGGCCTCACCACGCTCGTAGATGGCAATGGAATCTTCTAGCGCCACGTCACCGCGCTCCAGCCGCCCGACAATCTGTTCCAGCTCGGCCATTGCCGTTTCAAAGGTCAGGCTATCAACGGCACGCGCGTCAACAGCAGGTGTTTTTGATTCGCTCATAAAGTCAGCTCCATTGGTGCTCAAAAGCCTGAAGCTTTGGCCCATGTCAGGTCAAGCGTAGTGCCAAATTTATGCCTGCATAAGCGTGTCGACATGCGCTGCGACAGACTTTGAAAGCCCTTGTAGATCGTAGCCACCCTCAAGCAGCGATACAACGCGCCCACCAGCGCATCGTTCAGCGAGCTCCATCAGCTGCTCGGTGACCCACACAAAGTCTGGCTCGTGCAGGTGAATGTTGGCCAGTGGATCGCGCGTGTGCATGTCAAAGCCTGCGGAGATCACCACCAGATCGGGCTTAAAGGCGTGCAGCCGTGGCAGCAGAACCTCCTCAAAGGCCGCGCCAAATTGCTCCGCCCCATCACCGGAGGCCAGCGGCGCATTGACGATAGTGTCGTGCTCGCCCGTATCGCTCACTGCGCCCGTGCCAGGGTAGAGTGGCGCTTGGTGCGTGGAGGCGTACATAACACTTGCGTCGTTCCACAAAATGTCCTGCGTGCCATTGCCGTGGTGCACGTCAAAATCGATGACGGCTACGCGCTCAGCCCCATGGGCCTTCTGGGCGTGGCGCGCTGCGATGGCGGCATTGTTGAAAAAGCAGAATCCCATCGATTGAGCGTATTCGGCATGGTGGCCGGGCGGGCGCGATGCGCAAAATGCGTTCTTCACCTTGCGTGTCATCACTTCGTCCACTGCTTGGCAAGCCGAGCCAACCGCACGCATTGCGGCTTCCCACGTACCCGGTGACACCGTGGTGTCGGCGTCGATACGCACCAAACCCTGATCGGGGCAGGCATCGCGAATATCAGTGGCGTAGTTCAGCGGGTGCGCAAGCTGCACCTGGTCCAGCGTGCCCCAGGGCGCGATATCGCGATCAAGGCCCATGAACTTTTCAGCTTCCAACGCCCGGTCGATAGCGCGGATACGGTCAGGGCGCTCCGGGTGGCCGGTCGGTGTGGCGTGGTCAAGGAAACTGGGGTGAGAAAGATAGAGCGTCTGGTGCATGCGTTTCCCCTTATTGGCGTTGGCGTGCCTTCTTGCGGGCACAGCTCGTCGACGCTTTAGAAACACTGTCATAGCGCACCGTGCAGGAGCAACCTTTGGCAAGGATCAAGGGTGGATAGCTGCCTTGACCCCAGAAAAGGTGCCAGGGTGGCCAATGACCCTGTCGATAGAACTGGCATCTACCCTGCATGGCGATACGCGAAGCAAGCATAGCTGATGCGTCAAGCATCGCAGTTATTTCGGTAGAGGTTTGGGTTGGCACTTACCTAAAACGTGGAGTGCGCGCGCATTTTGCCGATTACGTTTTGAACACGTTCACAAAAGAAAACGCCGCCAAGCGCATTGTGGACGTCAATCACAGCATACTCGTCTCCGAAAATGAGGACGGCATTGACGGTTTCATTGAAATTGCAGGGGCAAGTCCAGCGCCAGTGGATGGGTGCTCGGATGTTGAAATTTCAACAGTCTATGTGCAGCCTCACCATCACGGCAGAGGAATTGGCAAGAGCCTCCTGAGGGCCGCTTTGGACCGTGCAAGCAAACAAGGTGCTCGGTCAGTTTGGGTCGCGGTCAATGCTGAAAACCAGCGTGCTATTTCCTTTTATGCCGGCGAAGGTTTTGAGCAAGTTGGCCAAACCAAGTTCATCATCGAGAATGAAGGCTATCTGAATTACGTTTATCAGGTTCAGTTGATCTAGACTTTGCTCTCGGGTCGGGGGCGTGTCCGCAGAGCCATCAGTCGTGCAAAGTCTAGCGAGCCGTGTACCGCCCATCGGTGCGCCAGCGCTTCATGAGCGCTGTCAACGCCTCATCGCCCTCTTCAGGCAGTTTGATCAGCACCTTGATCATCAGGTCACCGCGTTTGCCATCGGCGCTCGGCAAACCGCGCTCTTTCAGCCGCATGGTGCGCCCGGACTGGGTATTTTCTGGCAGGGTAAGCGCAACGGTTCCATCGAGTGTTGTCACACTTACCCGCGCGCCCAATACCGCCTCATCCAGGGTGACGGCTAAGTCCATCAGGAGCGTTGCACCATCGGCTTTGAAAGCCGGGTGACTGGCAAACCGTACCGTCACCAAGGCATCACCATCGGGCCCACCGGTTGGTGAGGCTTTGCCCTTGCCTTTGAGGCGAATGGTTTGGCCGTCTTCCACGCCGTTGGGCAAGGCGATCTTCACGTTGCCAGAGCCTGGAATGCTGACCTTTATCTTCTCACCAGAGAGCACATCTTGCAGTGTTACGCGGGCCAGCGCTTTAACGTCATCGCCCTTTTGGGGCTTGGCTTGGCGTCGCCGTTGGCCTTGAGGGCCACCCATGCCAGCGCCCATACCCGCACCCGCACCCGCACCAGGCCCGCCGGCCATGCCTGCATCACCAAACATGCCGCGCAAAATATCCTCTGGGCCACCACCGCCCATTCCCGAGCCCATTCCCGGCCTTTGGCCACCACCGGCACTGCGGTAACCAGGGCCACGTCCTTGGGTAAAGGTTGCAAACAAGTCCTCAAAGCCAGGGTTTGGGCCGCCTTGCGCACGCCCACGCCCAGCCCCACCGCCAAACGGGTTGAAGCCCGCCATGGTGGGGTTGCCACTGGCGTCAATCTCACCGCGATCAAAGGCGCGACGCTTTTCATCGTCACCGACAATGTCATAGGCAGCCGACACCTCGGCGAAACGCTCTTTGGCTTTGGGATCGTCTGGGTTTTGGTCTGGATGATATTTCTTGGCGAGCTTGCGATAGGCCGACTTGATGCCAGCGCTATCAGCACTCTTGGCAACACCAAGAACGGAATAGGGATCACGCATATACAAGGGCTCCGGGCGAAGCTGGAGTGGTCACGAAAAAATTGCTCGCCGGTGATATGGAGGTTGAGCGTCTGGTTTTCCAGTGGCGAGCGCGCAGTGATGATCGCGAAAGTGCGCTACAGCACTTCACCGGGGCGTGGGTTGGTAAACGCCCAGGCGCCTTCGCGCAGACAGGCATCGCCTAACAAAATTGCATCTGTACCGTCGTCGGTGAATTCAATGCTCACCACCCGGCAGCTTTCATCATCGGTTCTGCTGATCTGGCGGAACGGCGTCATCAGCCCCGAACGCCCTGTTGCTTCATTCGAAAATGAGAACGTGCCCGGATCATTATCGCTCGACAACACGAAGGTGAGGGCGCTGCCCATGGCGTTGAGATCATCTTGGGTCAGCAAAGTTGCACTGTTGGTTGGCGCTTCAAGGCTCGCAACAAGATCTTCTGCCGGCCGCTCACTTGGCCCACCTGCAGATGGCTCGGTGACCGGGGCAACTGCGGACAGCTCTGGCGGTAGACCGAGAGTTGTAGGTTCTGCGGCAGCAGTTTGGTCAACCGAGCCGGTCAGCATAGGTTCTTCGCTCCCACTCATCAGGTTGCCAAAGGGGATTGAAACACTGGCGCAGCCGCTCAGCATTGCACCAATCAGGGCCAAGCATGCCATCTGCGCAAGCGCAGGGCGTTTTGCCGCTCCATGTTGTGATGTTGATGCCGCTTGCCCAAACATTGGCCGCTACCCCGTACGCGTTAACCATTGGCACCCGGCGACGGCGCCATCCAACAGAGCCAGAATGCCCTCTGGGCACCGCTTCTGCTGGACAATGCCGCTTGAACGCGCGACATCCCGATTACGATGATCACACCAAACCCTGTGGGAACCGTTAATGAGTGAGCATTTTCTGAGCCGCGCGTTCTTGGACGCGAGCGACCCTTTCGCCGTTTTTGAAACATGGTTGGACGAGGCCGCATCAAGCGAGCCAAACGATCCCAATGCTGCAAGTCTTGCGAGCGTTGATGCCGACGGCATGCCCAATGTGCGCATTGTGCTGGTCAAGGCGGTGGAAGCCTCAGGCTTCGTTTTTTACACGAACCTCACAAGCACAAAGGGGCGGGAGCTTTTGGGCGCTGGGAAGGCGGCATTGTGTTTTCACTGGAAGACGCTCGGCCGCCAGGTCCGCGTGCGTGGTCCTGTTGCGCAAGTCAGCGATGAAACGGCCGATGCTTATTTTGCCAGTCGCCCGCGCGGAAGCCGGCTTGGCGCCTGGGCATCGCAGCAGTCCACGCCCCTTGAAACGCACGAAGCACTGCGCCAGCGCGTTGCCGAACTGACAGACCAGTACGGTGATGATGACGCGACCGGACAGAGCGTTCCTCGTCCGCCGCACTGGTCCGGTTTTCGTCTTGAGCCAAAGAGCTTCGAGCTGTGGCAGGCAGGTGAATACCGCCTCCACGATCGAGTGAGTTTTACCCGTAATGACACGAGCACTGGCTGGACCAGTGCCCGCCTTTATCCGTAACAGCGTGGTATCAGACGCCTAGGGTCAGGACCCTTTAATCTGCTGTGTCAAAGCGTTTGACCGGGATAGATACTCGCTCTGCACGCTTTTCCTTGCACCTCTTTGCCAAAACCCGCGCCATGCCGAACAGATGAATGAGGCCTGACCCTAGGTCTTGCGGTTTGCGGCATTGAGCACGCACGCCACATCCTTGTTGCCAAGCGGCTTATAGAGCGCATCCATCGGGTCGTTGTGCACGTGCAAACGAGCGCGCGCAGCCTCCTCGTGGGCGTGGGCATCGCGGACCACGGTTAGGATATCGCAATCCAGTGCGGTTTTCACGGCATAGTTGGCAGAAGCGCTGGCGGTGTGTGGGGTGCTGTTGGCCCCATTGGCTTGGGCGGTCACGGAACTCGTATGTCCTTTGCAAAGTCAGTGAATGTTGGTGTCGGTACCATGTCGGGTGCCGTCGGCGGCGCATCAAACAAGCTTGTGGCCAAACCAAGGCACACGCTGTGATCTTGATCAAAAAACAGGCAGCGCCATCACTCCGGCTTGCTCGGCTCGCCAAAGCTGCGCATACACGCGGCTGACTTTTTGCTGTTTTTTGGCTCGCAATGCGCTTTCGCCCTCTCACAAAACCTTTACACGCCCCGCGGCGCGCTCGCGTTGTCGCTGCGTTATCGTTGCTCGTTCTGGTCGCGGCCGTGGTCTTGGTCGGATCGGGCGTCATCACGTTGCAAGGGGCGCTTTACAGCTTGGCGACATCAGCTGCTCTGGGCATCGTGGCTGTGGCGCTGGCGATATTCGGTCTCAACTACATTTGGAGCCATGGCGGCCGCGGCGTGCGTGATTGCGGCCTGGCGCTGTTGTGGGCTTTGCCAGTGATCGCGTCGGTGGCCGGACTAACCTATGTGGTCACCCAGACGCCCAGCTATCCAGACCTTGCCACCAATGTGAACAACCCTCCGCGCTTTTCGGTGCTTGGCCAAGGCGAGCCAGATGTAGAACTGCCGCTGGATGCTGCCTCACCGGCTGAGCGCATTCGCATCAGTCTGGAAAACCCAGATCTCACATCGGCCTATATCGAACGCCCGGGCTGGCATGTTGCTGAGGTGTTGGAGGTGTTTGTGCGCACCACCAATTGGCAACTCATGCGTTTGGACACCGATGATGGCCTAACCTTTGAGGCAGAGTTCCCTGTGCCTGGAAGGTTGCCATTGGTGACGCATGATGTCGCTTTGCGCCTTGTTGATGATGGTATCGGCACAACCATTGATGCGCGAGCGTTGGCCAATATTCCTCTGCATGATTTTGGCACCAACGCACCCGTTCTTGACGGTGTCATCCAGCGGTTTTTGCTGGCGCTGGAAGCAACCCCGCCGCCGACGTCAGATCTTTAGGTACCTGCTAGCCGGCGCTATCAAATGCGCGCGGTCCTGCTTGCCACACTGTAGCGATACCGGGCATTTGCTTTGCCTGGCCCAGCGCTTCTAACCGTTCCAGATGTGCCAGAACAGACAGGCCCGCAGCGCCGTGCAAGCTTGGGTCCAGACCCTGATAAAGACGGTCTACCAAGGCTGAGACACTCAAGGTATCAGCCTCCAAGGCTTTCAAAATGGCCGTTTCGCGGCCCATGCGGTGCGCAAGTAAGGCTTCCACATGGCCGCTGGCTTCATTTATGCGCTCCCCATGGCCTGGTAGATATACATTTTCGCGGCGAGCAAGCAGTTTCTGTAGGCTTGCAAGATAGGCGCTCATTTCGCCTTCGGGCGGGGCTACAAGGCTGGTTGACCAAGCCATCACATGATCGGCAGAAAACAGAATATCTGTACCCTCAAGCGCAAAGCACAGATGGTTCACCGTGTGCCCGGGCGTGCTGATTGCCTGCAGTACCACGTCGCCGATTTTGACAGTCTGGTTATCGGCCATGTCCTCATCTGGCGTGTGTTCGGTGTCCACGGCAACATCGAGGCTGGCATCGCCTTCGCGAAAGGTCCTGGCAAAGGTGTGCGCGCCGGCACCAACAATTGGTGCGCCTGTGTGCGCCTTAAGAGCGCGGGCGAGCGGGGAGTGATCCTTATGGGTGTGGCTTATCAGGATCGCCTCCACTTTGGCGCCCCCTATGGCAGCCAAAAGTGCCTGCAAATGCCCGTCACTGTGCGGCCCTGGGTCAATGACTGCCAAACTGTTGGTGCCAACCAGATAGCTGTTGGTGCCCGCAAAAGTCATTGGCCCGGGATTGGGTGCGGTGATGCGGCGGATACCGGGGCGTATTTCAACCACTTCGCCAGGTTGCGCTGTAAAGCTGCGATCAAACTGCAAAACGCACGCCTTTTGTTCTGATGACTAGCCCTTTGGCCAAGGCCCAAGGGCCCGTGTGATGCCTTGCCGCGCGTCTAGCAGCGGGCTAAGCAGGGAGAAAGCGTTTTTACCGGAGTTTCCGTCTATGCCCTCTGCTTCTCTTGCCTCTGCAGGCTTTGCACCCACATTGGCCGACCGCATCTGGCCGGCTGCCGATACCCAAAGCCCTGCGCTGCGCATCGTGCGCTTTGTTGGCCTGGCCTTGATCGGCACCTTGCTGCTGACACTGTCGGCCAAGATCAAGGTGCCGTTTTACCCTGTTGAGATGACCATGCAGACCTTCATGGTGCTCGCACTGGCAGCCGCTTATGGCCGCAATCTCGCAGTGGCGACTGTGTTGCTCTATTTGGCTCAGGGCGCGATGGGCTTTCCGGTGTTCACCGGCACACCAGAGCGCGGAATTGGCCTTGCTTACATGATGGGCCCGACCGCTGGTTATCTTGCAGGCTTTGTTGTTTGCGCAGCACTTGTTGGTTCTGCGGCAGATCGTGGTTGGTCAACTTCTATCCCCAAGATGGCGCTGGCAATGATTGCTGGGCTGGCATCCATCTTCGTTTTGGGTGTTGCATGGCTTTCAACGCTCATCGGCTTTAACGGCGCTATCACCCACGGCGTGCTGCCGTTCCTGTTTGGTGATGCGACCAAATTGGCGCTTGCCGCGCTAGGCGTACCGGCTGCGATGGCACTGATCAGCAAGTTCAAAGCTGACCGCTAGAGCTTAGCCTCTCTTGCCTTGCGACGACCCAGGCGCTGGCAACAGCGCACAGGAAAATGTGATGGCGCGCGTGGTGCGCTCCAGCCGGGCTAAGGCCGTGATAAGCTGGGCGCTGCTGCCTTTCTGTTTTTGGCAAGGCTTGCGTATCCGTTCAACGGGCATCTCCCTTTTGCCGCCGCGCGGCCCGCACAATTGGCTTGTCGGAAACAAGAAAGCTGGCGAACCCTACCGCGTGTTGATCGTGGGCGACTCCTCCGTTGCCGGCATTGGAGCGACCGATATTGAAGAGGGTTTGGCCATGCAAATGGCCGAACGCTTGTCGGAGCGGCTTAATCGCCCGATTGCGTTGCGCATCAGTGGCAATTCTTCTGCGACATCAGAAGATCTGCGCGACCACGTTGTCCCGAACCTGCCCCGCGATGGCTATGATCTCGTGTTTGTTGTTATCGGCATGAACGATGCCAAGAACATGCATACGACAAAGCGTTTTGTGTCCGGTTTTGGTGGCATGATTTACGCCCTCAAAGCTCGGTTCCCAAGTGCGGTGATAGCCCACTGGCCAATCTCGCCCATGACGATTTTTCCGGTGCTTCCACAACCGCTGAAATTTGTACTGACGCTGCGTTCCGATGTGTTGGACGCACTTGCAGCTTGCTTGTCTGCCGGGCGCGGCATCGAGCGTTTTGAGCGCCGCATGACCTTTCCGCAGTCCGGTTTTGCTGCCGACGGCTTTCACGTCAACGCTTTTGGCTACGCGCTCTGGGCAGAGGAAGCAGTGAACGCCCTGATGAGCAAGGATGCGGTGCGACAGGCGCGCCAGAAGCCCAAAGGCGCAAAGCGTAAAGAGACCAAGCGCATCAAACGGTAGCGGCCCAGCTAGTCAAACAGCGTGTCAATACCAAATGCCATGCGTGGCACACCCTGATAGGTCAGAGCAATAAGCGTGCCGTGGGCGAGCACTTGATCACCCCTCACCAGTTGCAGTGGGTGATTGGGCAAAGGGTTGGGGGCAAGGCGTTCCACAAAGCCATCGGCATCAAGGGCAAGAATGGTATGTGCGCTGCGCACCAAAAGCGTGTTGTTCTCGAACCCGCCAGTTAGCGACCAATCCTCTTGCATGGGCGAAGCCATAAAGCGTCGCGCAGCCAATATCTTACCGCCTGCCCAATGGGTGTCCAGCAACACTGCGCCTTGCGGCTCCAGCTTTTCAAGGTCTTTGGCGTCGAGCGTTACCGCGCCCAGCACCAGGTCGACCTCAACGGCAGGCGTTTTGCGTTCGCCATTTTTGAGCAAGGAAAGCGGCGCTGCGACGAGCCGGTCGACCTTGCTGGCAAAGGCAGCATGAAAGGCCATCAGTCCTGTATGTGACCCGGTGATCGGAAAAGCGTGGCCGTCCAAGTGCAGTGCACAGAGCGCATGAAGCCCATCAAGCCCATGAACGTTTTTGTCCTGGTTCCAGCGCGCATCACCGAGCTGAACATCGCCAAGCGGTGATAGAAGTGCAGAAAACAGTGCCTCAATGGCATCCAAAGACAAGGTGCGCCCGGCGTCCGTAATGGATTTTCCTGGCTCCAGCAGGCCCGCCAAAGCATCCAGTGCCGTGTTGCCTGCATGCAGCTCTACCGTTTGATCGCCGACATAAAGCGGTAGCGCGACCACGGGATGCTCAGTTTGTGGAAGCGCAAAATCCAGCACGATGCGCGCACTAGCAAGACCGCCAGAGACGGCCATAGGCGCACGGGCGACGTTGCGGGCAAAGACAAAGTCTTCGAGGCTCCACTCTGCAAGCATCGCCGCACTAAGCATCATGCATGGATTGCCTGCCTGCAAGTCTGGGTGCAGGCGGTTCATGCGCTGTGATCCGTCAGCGCGATGCCAAGACGGTCCATCAAGGCTCTGCGCAGTGCATGTTTGTCGGTTTCAGTAAGCGATGATCCAATGCCAGCATCTTGGAGAGCTTGTTCGGTAAGGTGCAGCAGATCCTGCGCTGTTGGTACCACCAGAGCCTCTAGTGCTGGAACCTGCCGACACGCGGACAGTTCGGCGGCTGTGAGCACCTTGCTGATGATTGGCGACCCAGTCATGCGATACCTGTCTCTGTGTCAGTTTTTGCCAGCAACAGCGCGCGTGCCCTATCCAGCAGCGTTCCATCATCCTCAAGCACCAACAGGTTAGCCGTCAGCCGCTTCAGCGCGGCGGGGTTGCTGCGCAAAGCTTCGGCCGCTGCCGCACTGCGCAGACCCAGGTGGCGCGCCAACCGGTCGGGGTCCGCCGCACGCAAAATCTGCCCAAGGCCTTGAGCCAAATCTGATTGATTGTCGGCAGGCGAGAGGTCCTGCATACGCCACCCATTTTACCACTGCTCGCCACCCACACCCCAACCTTAGCAAAAGGTTAAAGCCTGAACCAAGCGCTTTATGTGACGCAGCGGCAAAAGACTGTCTAAGCGACAGCCCGTGATAGGGCGCACTGCGACCAAAGTTCGGACAAAGCATTGACCAAGTTGGCGATGTCATCGTCGGTATGCAGCGGTCCGGGGGTGATGCGCAAACGCTCGGTGCCTTTGGCGACCGTGGGATAATTGATCGGCTGAATGTAGATGCCGTACTGGTCCAGCAGAACGTCGGAGATGAATTTTGCCTTCTTCGGGTCGCCCACCATCACCGGAATAATGTGACTGGGTGCTGGCATGTGCGGGATACCTGCTTTGTCGAGCAGCTTACGCACTTTGACAACAGCGGCCTGTTGCCCTTCACGTTCCTGGGCGCTTTCCTTCAAGTGGCTGATGGAAGCAATGGCACCAGCGGCAAGGGATGGGGGCAGGGACGTGGTAAAAATGAAACCGGAGGCAAAACTACGGATGAAATCGCACAGCGCTGCGGAGCCGGTGATGTACCCGCCCATTACGCCGAACGCCTTGCCCAATGTGCCTTCGATCAGCGTAATACGATCCATCAAGCCTTCGCGCTCGGCAATGCCGCCGCCACGCGCGCCGTACATGCCTACCGCGTGCACTTCATCAAGATAGGTCATCGCGCCGTACTGATCGGCAACATCGCAGATCTCTTTCATGGGGGCGATATCGCCATCCATCGAGTAGACCGACTCAAAAGCAACAATCTTCGCGCGGCCAGAGCCACCGTTCTGCTCGATTGATGCCAACTGCTTGGCCAGATCTTCGGGGTCATTGTGCTTGAAGATCATTTTATCGGCGCGCGAATGGCGAATGCCCTCGATCATGGAAGCATGGTTTTTGGCGTCCGATACAACCACGCAATCAGGCAGCTTGGATGCAAGCGTTGAGAGCGATGCCCAGTTGGACACATAGCCGGAGGTAAACAGCAGCGCGGCTTCCTTGCCATGAAGGTCTGCCAGCTCGTTTTCCAGTTTCACATGGTAGTGGTTGGTCCCGGAAATATTGCGCGTACCGCCTGCGCCTGAGCCGCAGCGGTTTACCGCTTCGTGCATGGCGTTGATGACACTTTGGTGCTGGCCCATGCCAAGATAATCGTTGGAGCACCAAACCGTGACGTCCTGCACGGTACCATCGTCACGGTGGCGTGTGGCTTTAGGGAAACTGCCGCGATGGCGTTCAAGGTCAGCGAAGACGCGGTATCGGCCTTCCTCTTTCAATCCATCGAGTTGGGATTGAAAAAAACCTTCGTAGTTCATGCGTTCGCTCCCAATTCAAACGCCCTATGGCGTCCCATTTTTTGGCCCTGTCCGAGGCCATGTTTGCAACGGTGTGTACAACAGTATGCGCAAATCAGAGCCGGGCTCTATCCGCAACCCCACCAATGGGTCACCGGCTAAGCTTCTGGCGGGGCTCCCGCTGCGTATTCTTAGATCGGTTCTAAACAAGCATACAGCATTGGCGCTGCGTTGGATCAACCCTGTGGTTGGCACGCATTGCCGCACCTGCAAGGCTTCGCGAGACAGACTGTCGCTGAGTCAGGCAACCTTTTCCAAGAGCATCTCGATCTCTTGAGCGATGCCGTCACCGGCTTCCTGATAGATGTTATAAACATTATCCGCGCCGGCCTCATACAGTTCCAGCTCGTCATCGGGGTAGTGTGCGATCGTTGCGATCTTGTTGCGATAACCCTGGTCACGCAGCAACTTGATGGCTGAAAGGTTGCTCTGCAAATAGGGGGTTGCCAGCACGATCAGCCCAATTTGGTTTTTGAACCCCTGCAGCTTGGCCCAAAGCTCGGGGTTGTTGGCGTCTCCACGCAACACGTGCCTGCCAAGGTTGTAGTGTTTGTCGACGACCGTGTTGTCGACATCAAAGCCGATAACGCTGTTGGGTTCATCCAGCGAGACTTTAAGAAATGCCGCCGAACCAACGCGGCCCATACCAAAAATCAGCGCGCGATTGTCTTCCAAGTCCACTGGCTCGTCTTCGCTAAGATAGCGGTCCGACTCCAGTGCCTTCAGCTTGTCTCGCCACTTGGCAAACAGTGTGTTGGATTGCTGGTTAAGCGGCGCAGCAGCGCAAAACGAAACAGCGACAAGTACGGCAAGGGCCACGAGCCATTGCGGGTCCAGCCAGCCAGCATCCACCGACACGGCCGCCACAATGAGTGCGAACTCTGAATAGTTGCCCAGTGTCAGCGTGGACAAGAAGCTGACGCGAGAGCGCAAATGAAAGCGCGAGAACAGCACCATCCAAAGGCCAGTTTTGGCCACCAGAAACACCATCAGCACCGCAGCGGTAACCACCATTGCGCCGGTTGGCATGCCTGCTTGGCCAATCGCCAGAAAGAAGCCGATCAGGAACACATCTTTGAAGGCGCCCAGCGCTTTGTTCAACTCATTGGCTTTTTCGGTGTTGGCGAGCAACATGCCAAAGATCAGGGCGCCAAGATCACCCTTCAGATCGACCGCCTCAAAAAGCGCGTACCCGGCAATGGCCATGCCAAAACCAAACAGCAGCAGAAGCTCACCATGGCCTGCTTTTTGGGCAAGCAGCCCGAGTGGCTTGCGCACAAAAACGAGCACAAACAGCCCAAGAGCAAATATGCTTGGCACAGTGCCAGACGATGCCGCCATGAACACAACAGCGATGATGTCCTGAATGACCAAAATGCCGATGGCAATGCGGCCATGGCGCGAGGTGATCTCGCCCTTTTCTTCGAGCACCTTTACCGCAAACACGGTGGAGGAGAATGACATCGCAAACGCTACAAGCGCTGCGGTTTGCCAAGTTATGCCGTCAAAAAGGGCCAACCCGACAGCACCCAGCGCCATCAAGAACAGCGTTGCGACGATAATCGTGACGGACATGTGGATCGTTGCAACGCCCAGGATTTCCGGTGCGCGCAGGCTTTTCAGCGATATTTTCAGGCCAATCGTAAACAGCATCAGTGTGATGCCCAGATCAGCAATGCCGTCGAGCAGCGGGCCCGACTCCATGCCGAACGCTGCCAAGCCAAACCCAGCTGCCAGGTAGCCCACCATGGGGGGCAGGCCAATGAAGCGCGCACCAAAACCAAGCGCGAAGGCGATGATCAACCAAACTGGATCAGTGACGGAAAAAGAAGGTTCCATGGGTGCGCTCAGTGTACCAGCAATCTTGAAGTCACTGATACTACTGGTATTTCGTAAGCATCACGTGAACGGCATTTAAGCTAAATGCCGCCAAATAATGCTGCAAGTGTCGTGCCGATCTTCCTGCACTTGCTGGATCGTTTTGCCCATCAGGGTGGTGTTGCCGCCCGTTTCAATCGATCCTGGATCGCTTCGCCAAGTCCAGTGGATGGGATGGGTGCTATGGCAATGCCTTGCATGCCTTTGCGATCAGCATCGCGCAAAGCGCTGTAAAGAGCGTGCGCTGCCTCTGCCACATCCCCGGCTGGTGAGAGGTTTGGTTGGCCTTCCAAGTGGTGCTCGCCAAAACCCAGATAAACCTCACCCGTGCGCACATCGCTGGGCAAGATGTCCAGCCGTACCGGAGTAGAAGGCGCATAGTGGCTGGCCAACTGACCGGGCGCGACAGGGCTTTGCGGTGCTGTGCCTATCGACGTTAGGGGGGTATCCAAAACGGTCTGGATTGCCTCACGCTCCACCGCGCCAGCGCGCAACAGTGTCGGCACGTCGCGCATGTCCACGATGGTGCTTTCAAGCCCCATGGGCGTTACGCCGGCATCTAGGATTAAGGGAATGCGCCCGTCCAGATCATCGCGCACATGCATCGCACAGGTGGGTGAAACATGGCCGGATCGGTTAGCACTGGGCGCCGCCAGCGGGCGCTCCAAACGGTGCGCCATTTCACCCAGCGCCCCTTTTGGGCAGCGCACGGCCAGGCTGTTTCCCCCGGCAGTGACGGTGGGCGCAAGACCTGTGCCCGGCAAAAGAGGCAACACCATCGTCAGTGGACCTGGCCAAAAAGCTTGCGCCAATTGGCGTGCTTGATCACTAAACTTTGCAAAGCGCTGTGCCATCGCCAAGTCGGCGATATGGGCGATCAGCGGGTTGTGGCTGGGCCTGCCTTTGGCAGCGTAAATGGCAGCAACAGCATCGGCATTGGTGGCGTCACCGGCCAGCCCGTACACCGTCTCCGTTGGCACCCCAACGACCCCGCCAGCGCGCAACACTTCCAGCGCGATGACCAGAGCATCATCATCAAGGGGCAGGATCTGAGTTTGAGTCTTGGTTTGGGTCTGGGTTTTGGTGGCCATGCAGGCCGCATACCATGTTGTACCACTTTTGCCAGCGCACCGGTCTTGATAGACCCACCTCAACAGCAGGAGACCATCATGAGCCAGCCCACCTATGAGCGCCTCTTTAAAGGCGCGACCATCGTCAACCATGACGGCGAGGGCTTGCGTGATGTTGCAGTCACTGACGGAAAAATCGCCTCGATTGGCAGCATCGATCCGAGTCAGGCTGGTGACGTTATCGACTGCACCGGGCTGCACATCTTACCTGGCGTGATCGACAGTCAGGTACACTTTCGCGAACCTGGTAGCGAGCACAAGGAAAACCTGGAAACAGGCTCTCGCGCCGCCGTCATGGGCGGGGTGACGTGCGTTTTTGAAATGCCCAACACCAACCCCACCACCACCAATGAAGCCGCGTTGGCCGACAAGGTGCGTCGTGGTCATCACCGCATGCACAGCGACTTTGCTTTTTGGGTGGGTGGCACGCGCGAGAACGCTCATGAGGTGGGCGAACTGGAACGGTTGCCTGGGGCTGCTGGTATTAAGGTGTTTATGGGGTCCTCCACCGGTAACCTGCTTGTGGAAGATGATGCGGGCGTGCGTGAAATTTTGTCCAATATCAATCGACGGGCAGCCTTTCACAGTGAAGACGAGCCCCGGCTGCGCGAGCGTGCCGACCTGCGCGTGTCCGGTGACCCATCGTCCCATCCAGTATGGCGCGATGCTGAGGCGGCTCTGAAATGCACAAAGCGGTTGGTGGCACTGGCCGAGGAAACAGGCGCGCGTATTCATGTGCTGCACATCTCCACCGGCGATGAGATGCCGTTTCTCTCCCAGCACAAAAAGCACGCGACCGTGGAGGTGACACCGCATCACCTCACCTTGTGCGACGAGGATTATGAGCGCCTTGGCACCTACCTGCAGATGAACCCGCCTGTGCGCTCTGCGCAGCATCGCGAGGGCATTTGGTGGGGTGTAGGCCATGGCGTGGCCGATGTGCTGGGCTCTGACCATGCGCCGCACAGTCGCGAAGAAAAAGATCAGCCCTATCCGCAAAGCCCATCGGGTATGCCCGGCGTGCAGACACTGGTGCCAGTGATGTTGAACCATGTTGCTGAAGGCAGGCTGTCGCTAGCCCGCTTTGTTGATATGACAAGCCATGGTCCGCAAAGGCTTTTTGGCTTGGCTGGCAAAGGACGCATTGCGCTGGGCTATGATGCCGACTTCACGGTCGTAGATTTAAAGCGCCGCGAAACAATTGCCGACCACTGGATCGCCTCTATCTGCGGCTGGACGCCATACGATGGCATGAGCGTTACCGGCTGGCCCGTTGGCACAGTGGTGCGTGGTAGTCAGGTTATGTGGGAAGGTGAGCTGGCAGCGCCTTCGCTGGGCGAGGCGGCTCATTTTGTGGAAACGCTGGGGCCGATCAGCCGGATTTAGCCTCGCAGCTTAGTTCACGCTTGTGGCGCGCGAATAATATCCAGACTGAACGCCCTTGGCGCTGGTGAGCAAAAAGCGCGCAGCACCTTCCTCGCCAAGCTCATCAACGATCCGCATGATCGACTGAAACAAGGCCGCGCGCGACAATGCCCGCTGCTCAATACCGGCCTTATGACCGGCGTGAAACGCGTCCAGCATGAAGGCGATAGCCTCACGGCGGTCTGTGTCATTGTCCGGCAAATTGGAAGTGTCGAGGCTGGTGGCAGGCATGGCAAACGGTACTCACGTCAAAAGCGATGCTGTTGCGTATCATGATGGTCGCGTGGGCGGGCAAATCCCTCAACAAAGCGTAAACGAAAGGTTGACGGGCGTTAACCTTTTGCCACGCCAAGCGAGGCTGCGCCATGCCATTTCATTTTGTGCATGAACGCTCAGTCGTTCAGCAGCTCCAGCACAATTTCTGCACCGCGCTCATGGTGCAATGTGATCAGTCTTTCACTGCCCGATGTGCAGCGCTGGTGCGTGTTGGCAACACCGCGAAACCCACGATTGTAAGCATCAATCAACACCGATTGGCGCGCTGTGCCCAGCTCCTCGCTGGCAAGTACCGCTTCCATATCAGAGCGTGAGCGCAGATCATTTGCGCAAATGGTTTCAAGGTGTGCCAAAGCACCCAAAATTTCAGCCAGTTGCCCCAGCACCGCATCGCGCTGCGCCTGCGTTTGAGCATGCGCAGGCGCAAGGCCAAGCACAAAAGAAAAAGCCAATATGGATAGTGTTCTTGCCATGGCCCACCTCGTGCCCCGATTGCAGGACAAGGTCAATCTTGTGGTGGCCGTTAAAGGCTGATGACGTCCATAGCTGTCGTACCTTGATAACAATAGCATGTGGCGTTGGCATCAAAACGCAGCGTCAGGGTATCGCCATTGTAGAGGTCTAGAACCGTGCTGAGCGTCGCAGTTTGGCCACCCGTATAGCTCAGCCCAGCATTCCAAGTGGCCATATCGTGTTGGCCGTTTTTCACCTGTGTGATGGCGCCTAATGTGTCCGCCTTGAGGGACAGCGTGATTTGGTAAAGCCCATCGGCATTGATCGATAGCGGCGCGCCGGTTGCAGGTGCGGCCAAAGCCGTACCCAGGCCAAGCCCGCCCTGGCTGCGTGTTATTCCAGAAAAACCCGCCACATCACCGCTCGCAAAACTGCGGGTGCCCCCATCAAGATAGGCCACCGCCACCGGACGCCCGGGCAGTGAAACGTGACCGCCATCAGGATCGACGCTCAAGGCCTCATGCCATGTCGATCCGTCCTTACTGACCTTCAGCGCAAAACGATCATCGCCAGAAAGGCTGATTTCTGCTCGGCCTGACCAGCCGGACTTGAACACCAGGCTGGCTGTGTCCGCCAGACCAGCTTTGTTGATGGTGACGCGGTGATTGTTGGCGCTCGCTGTAAACAGGCTGGCATCGCTGGCGACCGCCAGCCGGTTGGTCGAAGAGCTCTGCGTATTGATGCCGATCTGACCCAAATTATCTTGTACAGCCGGCGCGGCAAGCGGTCCCCATTCACCTGCGCTGAAGACATAGGCGCGTCCATCGCTCGCCAGCACCACCATCCAGCCTGCTCGCGGGGTGTGGAAGTGCCATGCATCAGCGATCCATGTGGCGATATCTCCATCTTTCCCGACAAAGGCGTCGGTTGCCCCATCGCCAACAATCACGCAGTCAGCTGCATTGGGGCTTGTGGGGGGTGTAAGCGCGGAAAGGTCCTGAACAACAGGCTGCACCAGTGTTTCCAACTGTGCGAGCGCTTCGTTGTGGGTCAGGTGCTTTTGCGCCTGGGCGGCCATGATCATGGGTATGGCAAAGCGGGGCGTGGTATCCATGGGGACCTCTTTGGTTGCTGTGTCGCTATCGGGCGCTGTCAGCCGGGGGCTTGCGCACATGTGCGCGAGCTGAGGTGGCACTATCTCTGGAACCCCACAGGGTCGGGAGCAGAAGAGCAGTTTATCCCCGCATCACAGGACGCTGAGCGGCACCAAGCCCTTGACCTCGATTCTGACCTATGGGAGGGAGGCAACACTGTGCGATGGGGCGTAGCCAAGTGGTAAGGCAGCGGTTTTTGGTATCGCCATGCGCTGGTTCGAATCCAGCCGCCCCAGCCAGCCTTCCTCGATCGAACTGAGCGATTTTTACTGCGTGCAGAGAAGCTTAGCCTTCTCAGGTGCTTAGCGGCGACTTGTGCAGCTTTCTCCGTCCCTCTTTGGGCCTATATCGTAGAAAATGGGCCACTTGCGGCCTACTTTCTCCGTTGCCCGTTTCCCAAATCATGGTTGTGCCCAAAGCGTTGAGTGCGTTGCGGATTTGGCGGCTGCTCAGCGCACCGCTTCACCTCGGTTTTCGGGATTACTGGACCACTGCCAGATGAACCTGCGCGATGCATTGGCGACTGCCGACAAACAGTGACGTGGATCAGCTGAGAAGCAGTTGCTGCTGCTGTTTCCAATCCGCTGGCAGGGGCCGGGCGCGACGCAGTGTATCGAGGGTCAGAGTTGACGGCTGCGTGCCTTGGAGGATCATCTGCGCGATGCTTGGATCAAGGAAGGCCAGTGTGATGGTGCGGCTGATCTCTGAAGCATCCACGCGTTCTGTGTTGGCAAGGCTTGTGATGCTGGATGCTTTGCAAGTGACCAGCATCCGCCACCAGCGATGGGCTTGGCGCAGTTGATCTACCATCGCCTGATCGACGCGCGGCTCGGTGATGTCGACCGACCCGATGACCAGCTTGGTGCTCCTGCCGCTGCGCAGGATGCTGGATGCTTGCCAGATTGTAATCGGTTCGTCGTTCAGCGCATCGGAAGCAACTTCGAGCATGGCAGCCAGAGGCTCTTGGCTGATTGAGAGTACAACGGCATAAAGCTTGATGGTCACGCGCTGTAGCAGCGCGCGGGCCTGTACTGCGTTCAAGGACTTTACAACCACAGCGCCACGCTTGATGATCTGCCGAGTTTGTTCGACCGAAAGATCATCGCTTGAGATTGAAGATAACCATTGCTGGTCAGTAAGGCCGTCTCGAAGCCTCCGGATCACCAACGCATCAAGTTCAGTCGCCGACAGGCGCAGGCTTGAGCTGTTGTTGGCTTGGCGGCGAGGTTGCGCGGATCGACCACGCACCAGCGATGCTGAGACGTAGTAGGTGTAGCGTCGTGTTCCGCCACCACGTTGTGAGTTGGTGCCTTTGATCCGCTTGGTGCTGTGGCTGGGTGAGAGCCGCTCGCCCCGCTCATCAAAGATCAGGCCGGTGCGCAGATGCGATGGTTGAGGAGAAGCGTCTGCTGGCCCTGCTGCTGATTTGGTTGCAGCGCTACCCGGCGTGCTTGGGCCTATAGGGCTGGGCATTCCGCCTTCATTTCTTGGGGCCTGGGTTTGCCCAGAGTAAGCACTGGCCGTTCGCTGCATCCAGTGTTGCCTAAGTGAAGCATTGGCTGCGAGCTGTGTTTGCACCTGATCCCAAAGCTCTTGGCTGATGATGGCCTGGTGGTTGCCGGGGTAGTGCTGACCCTTGTGGTGGATCATCCCGCGATAGAGCGGGCACTTGAGGATGGTGTGGTAGCCGTTGCGGCTGATGGGAACACCGCCGGTGTGTTTTCCTTTGATGATGCGGACCTTTGAGATCACGCCCTGCTCATCCATCGCGGCCTTGAGCTTGGCCACTGTGCCGAGCTTCACATAGCTTTCGAAGATCGTTTGAACGGTCGCTGCTTCGGCTTTGTTGATGACCAGCTGCTTGTCACGAACGTCGTAGCCAAGCGGTGGCATACCACCCATCCACATGCCACGTTTCTTGGAGGCCGCGATCTTGTCGCGGATCCGCTCGCCCGCCACTTCGCGTTCAAACTGGGCAAAGGATAGAAGAACATTCAGCGTCAGCCGCCCCATACTGGTGGAGGTGTTGAAGGCCTGGGTCACAGACACGAACGAAGCGCCAGCGCCATCCAGCAGGTCTGTGAGCTTGGCGAAGTCAGCCAGAGACCGTGTCAGACGATCCACCTTGTAGACCACCACCACATCGACGCGCCCAGCGGTGATATCGGTAAGCAGCCTCTGCAGGGCGGGGCGGTTCATGGTCCCGCCAGATAGTCCTCCATCACAATAGGCGGTTGGAACCAGCTTCCAGCCCTCATGCTTCTGACTGGCAATATAGGCTTCACACGCCTCGCGTTGTGCATCGAGCGAGTTGAAGCTTTGCTCCAGACCCTCATCAGAGGACTTGCGGGTGTACACAGCGCAGCGCCAGACCCGCCGGGTCCCGGAGGAAGTGGGTCGCTCGGCCATCCGGTCTGCGGTCGTACTCTCACTGCGATTCTTGCGAGCGGTCGCAGGTGTTTGGGTCTCCGCCTCAAGCATCATCACCTCCTCCAGCCTTCTGGGCTTGGTTCTTGGTGGCGATGCCGAAGAAGGTCGGGCCGGACCAACGGGTACCAGTTATCGCGCGCGCTATGGCGCTCAGCGAGCGATAGGTCTCTCCTCGGTACAGGAACTTTCCTGTGCTCTCAGCGATCACCTCATGGGTCTGTCCCTGCCATTCACGCAACAAGCGCGTGCCCGGTTTGATCGCCCGCCGAACCGGGCGCGGAGGCAGGCGCCCTACAGGCGGTGCCGCGGTTGCAAAATCACCAGACGCTTTGCCGCTGTTGTGAGGATTGGAGAAGCCAGCGTCACTCACATTGCGTGTTCTCATGGTGCCGCCAGAGCATCCCGCAATCCAATCCGGGGCAGCGATGCCGAGGGCTTGCAGTTCGTCTGCTGCAAGTTCCCCAGACCGCCCGCTCTGCGCCTGATAGCTTAAAGCGAGCATGAGCAACTCTCGGCTCAGGCGCACCGGTGGCCGTTGCCCAAACATCTTGAGCCACGCATCCTGAAGCTCACTCCGATCTGCATCGGTGAAGCTTGCGAGTTGCCGCGCCGTGCTGCCCTTGCGGTTAGGCACATGCTTGGCAGAGTTGTTGATGTTCGCGAAGCTCATTGCGCTGCTGCGGTGTGTGCAACGGTGTAGACCGTTTCACCCTTGCGGTTGGTGCGGCGCTCCAGATCAACACCTGCCTTGCGCAGTCCCGTCAGGCCAGCGCGCACGCTGTGCGCCTGCCTGTAAGCTGCAGGTACTCGCGAGACACTTTCTGGCTTGATTATAGCTTTTCTCGAAGCGCCTCGTAAGGCGTTTTTCCGCGGAATGCGCCATGTGGTCTGCCGAAGTTGTAGAAGCGCTCCCACTCGTCGAGTTTGGCCTCCAGATCAACATCGCCTTTGTAGCTGAGCAGTTGGTAAAATTCCTGTTCGTCAGATCGGTGTGAGCGCTCGACTTTGCCGTTCAGCTGTGGCGTACCGCGCCGGATATAAGCGTGTCGAATACCTTGATCCTCAACATGCCAATGGAACTTCGCTTGGAACTCATGACCGTTGTCCGTTCGGATTTCTTTGATGCGGAACGGGAACTTCTCGATGATGTGGTCGACGAAGTCGATAGCGCTGGCCTGAGTGTGCTTCTCGTAGATCTTGAGCGCACGTACACGGGTTGCGTCGTCGATAGCTGTGAACTGAAAGCGCCGAACCTTCTTTCCATCTTCGCCTTTAAACATCAGAAACTTCACGTCCATTTGGATGTGGTGGCCAGGCACCTGCTTGTTGTAGCGTTTGGTGTGAACCTTCCGCAGGCGAGTTCCGCGAGGCAGGCGATTGACCCCATGCCGCTTGAGAATGCGCGAGACGGTTGCGTCTGATATCTTAATCTCGTGGTAGCGCTCCAGGTACCAGACGATCCGCATCGGGCCCAGGTGGTACTTCTTGCGTAGGTGAAGAACCTTCTCCTCAATCTCAATCGGCGTGCGGTTGGCATGCCATTTGGGGATCGGTGGTCGGTTTATAAGCCCCTGTTCACCATGCCTGCGGTAGGCAGCGCGCCATCGATAGAAACTGCTTCTACCAACGCCAAAGTAGCGGCAGGTCTTGTTGATATGCCCGGTCTCTTCAGCGTGGTGCAGAACACGCAGCTTGCGTTGAATCTCGCGGCGATCCTTGTCCATGAACATCTCCTTCATCCCAGAATTGGGAGTTAAACAGAGAGTGTCCCAAGAGTACCGACATTCCTACAGACGGCTTCTCCGATCGCGTAAAGCCCCGGTATATCGCGCGCCTCCATCGTCTTTGATGACAACGCGGCGGTGGCAATGCCACCCGCTGTGACCTCAGCCTTTGCGTAGCCTTCAGTGCCCGTCGGTTGAAACGTGAGCGCACCAAGAGTCGCGGCCGCTTCACTTAACTCGGCATCAGAACAATTGCCGAGTTCCCGCTCCAGACCGATCCGGATGGCAAGGACCTCCGCAAGTCGTGCCGGCAGATGACGCGAGAGCGCGGCCTTAAGGTGTGCCTTCGGCATCTCCTTACGCGCAGCACGAAGGACCGCGTCAGCATCAGGCAAGACGCAAAGGGAAACACGATCGCCCGGCGCCCAATAAGACGAGACTTGCAATATCGCGGGCCCCGAAAGCCCTTTGTGCGTAAACAGTGCGGCCTCCTCGAAAGCCACTTCGCGCACCCGAGCCTGCGCAGGAAAGGCGGTGCCGGGAATGGCCTTGTAAAGCGCGTCTTCCTCGCCCAGCGTGAAAGGCACAAGCGCCGGACGAGGCGTCACAACCGATAGGCCGAAGCGGCGTGCGATGTCATAGGCAACACTCGTCGCACCCATCTTCGGAATGGAGGGCCCGCCCGTTGCGATCACCAGTTGGTCCGCTGTGGCACCTGCAACCTCGAACCGGCCGTCAGCATGGCCAATATCACCGATTGCGGTCGATAAGCGGATTTCGACATCGCCACGGCTACACTCCTCGAGAAGCATAGCAACGATCTGCCGGGCCGAGCCGTCGCAAAAAAGCTGCCCGAGCGTTTTCTCGTGCCAGGCGATGCCGTGGCGTTCAACCAGCGCTAAAAAGTCCCACTGAGTGTAGCGGCTGAGCGCAGACTTCGCGAAATGCGGGTTCTCGCAGAGGAAGTTTTTTGGCTCAGTACCGGTGTTGGTGAAGTTGCAGCGTCCACCGCCTGAAATGAGGATCTTCTTGCCGGGCTTGTTGGCGTGGTCCAGCAGAAGCACGCGCGCACCGGCTTGCCCAGCGGTTGCGGCGGCCATCAACCCCGCGCCTCCTGCCCCAAGGACAATCGCATCGTAGTCGCATTGCGTCATTCCAGCCCGCGGTCCTTTGCGAAGAGACGGCCGCGCCGCCGTCAGTCCGTCCTTTCAGCATAATTCCCACTTCAGGAACATGGTGCGCCCTTGATAGCGTGCTGTTTCCGTCGAAATGGGAGAAACCAGAGTTCGGCCTTCAGCGGAGGTCATGCCCAGCTATTGACGAACAACCTCTTGCCCCCGCGAAGCGCTCATTGATTGCACACTTAGTCAGTGTCGCGCACGGTCGTCGTCCAGCCCTTGGCCACGTTTTGCGGCCGCTGAGAACAGCAGCTATGTGGGTTGCGCCTGCAGCATTCAATGAACATGCTCGACGTCCGCAATGGGCCGAATACTGTACGAGCGGTTTCTCAATCAGCTCGCGGGTAACTATCTCCGAAAAGAAACAGCCAAGTGTCGCGTGTCTCTGATGGTTTGGAAAGGTCGCTCAACTCATCCCAGCTGGCGGATGGATGGTCAGCATGAAATACACTCGTAATTGCCCGCTTCGCCTACCAAAGATTGGGAGACAGTTTCAAACAGAACTCCGAATGTTTCAGTACTCAGAGTTGTCTTAGTCGATCTACGTATTCGAGGCGAAACGTCTTCTCAATACTAAAATGCTTTCGCCTTAAGCTTAAGCTGGACCCCTCGGAGCGCGCACGAAAGCTTCAGCGGTGTACACAAGGATCGCTGCGCCAATGGCACCAACGGCGGCAATGCCCAGCAGCACCACCACATCAATGGGCCCGCCAACGTCGGCGAAGCTTGAATCGGTCACTGCCTGCACAAACAGCACCGCGGCGATTGCGCCAAACGGCATGGACAACTGTGCCAGCAAGAACTTGCGCCAGCTCACCGCCCGGTCGCGGATCAAGACGTATAAATAGGCCAGCGTCACGAGCGCCGCGACGACAACCATTGCCCAGAAGAGGCCGCTTCCGAAGATTTCTTCAAACACGGCAATTAGGGTTCCAAGTGTCAGTTCTTTCATGGGTCTGTCTCCTTATGCCCTCTTACGCTCTGCCGCGCAGCATGGCGTTGTAGGTTGCTTTGAGGGCAACCTCCTTCATCAGCCAGCTGATCCAAAGCTCTTCCAGTGGAGCGATGATGCCGGGGAAGGATGGGGTGAGGTCGTTGTTGTAATCGAACTCGATCAGCATCGCCCGACCCACCTTGGTGATCAGCGGGCAAGAGGTGTAGCCATTGTAGACCTCGGTGCCGTCACGCCCTTCGATGGCGGCGACCAACTGGTCTTCAACCACAGGCACCTGCCATTTCACGCTGGCCGCCGTCTTGCCCTTGGGCACGCCGGCCACATCGCCCACAGCGAACACATCGGGGTAGCGGCGATGCCGCAGTGTCTGCGGGTCCACTTCGACCCAACCCTGGCCAACCCACCGGTCTTCCCAGGCAAGGCCTGACTGCATCACGAAGTCTGGCGCGCGCTGCGGCGGGATGACATGGATGTAATCGTACGCCATGTCAGCCTCGCCATCGGCGGTTTGGAACGTGGCGCGCTTGCGACCTGCATCGATGGATTTGAGCGTGTAGCCATGCACGGCATTGATGTCGCGCTGATCGAACAGCATGCGCACTTTTTCAGCCACGATGGGCACCCCGAATAGTGAGCCTTGTGGTGCGGCGTAGACCATGTTCATCGCCGAGCGGTTGCCTGCACGCGTGCCGATGTCTTCCAGCAGAAACGTGTGCTTGAGCGGCGCGCCAGCGCACTTCATTTCGGTCGCAGGGCGCGTGAACAGGCCCGTGCCACCTTCTTCGGTGAAGCGCTGGGCAGCCTGCCATGTACGAGCAGCATACTCAGGGCCAGCATACAGCGATCCGATGCCGTTCTCACCCACCATATCCAGCGAGAAGCCTTCAATGGCGTCATGGTCAAGCACAAGGCCCGGCGCGACGATCAGCCAGTCATAATCGAGGCTTTGACCGCCGGAGGTTTCAACCATCTTGGCTTCCGGGTCGACCGCTGTCACTGCTTCGGCAATCAGCGAGACATTGCGCGGCAGCCACTCGGTGGTTTCTGAGACCACATAGTCAGCGGGCTTAAGGCCGGCAGCCACCAGCGTCAGGCCGGGCTGATAAAGATGGTTGGGACGCGGATCGATGAGCGTGATTTGCGCGCCGTCGAGCCGCCGCACGAGGCGATTTGCCAGCGCCATACCTGCAGCACCGGCGCCAATGATGATGATGCGTGCATTGGTGGATACCGGCGTCGTCTGCGCGCTGGAAAGCGTTGGCGCCAGCACACCGCTGCCGCCCAAAATGGCACCTGCCAACAAGAGTTGTCGTCTGTCGATCATGATGAACCTTTCCCTCTACCTATATGGTCTGTCTGTGTGGTCCGGTGCGCCCTCGCACCGGATACTTGGTCAAAGCCTAGGCCGCCCGGAGAATGGGGGACTGATCGGGATCAATGGGGTGGTCAGGCAGTGCCGGTTTTCAGGTCATCAAGCGCGGGCGCGAAGCGCGCCTTGGCCTCGGCCAGCGGTAGGCTGGCGCCGTCGAGCGACAGGACCTGCAAAGCCTCATCCTGCCCGATAAGGATGGCATGCGGCTTGATGCTGAGGTTTGCTGCATAACCTGCTGGTGTGTCGATGATCGAGCGGCGGCGGCGGACGATGGCGCGCACCGACCAGGCACCGATGGTAAGCGCGGGTTGAAGCTCGAAACGGGTCATACCCGCGTCCCCTGAAAGACCGACCAACCATAACGCACGAAAGGCGCGATGAGCTTTGCGGGCGTGACGTCCAGCGCGGCCTCAACATGACCTTCCAGCCGTGCGCGCCCGAAATCGGGGCGGGCGATGAGAGCGATGCCGGTGACCGGCGGGCAGCCGTAAAGGAACGGTGTCAAAAGGCCGAAGACCGCGCCGGTGTCGCTGGGATCATCAAATCCAAAATCGATCTCAGCGCGCAGGTGACCAAACCGAATAGCCAACAGAAGCTCGCCCAGCAGCGTCGGGACCCCGCGCAGCCAATCACGCGCGCTGGGGCCTACACCGGCGCGCTTCTTTCGGGCCTCGCGTTTGGCCTTCTTCTGCTCTCGTTTCTCTTTGTCCTTGGGCTTTGCTGGCCGTTTGCTGTCAACCACCGCTATGGCCGGTACGGCACCAGCAAGCGGTGCAACGCGCACCATAAGTGCCCGGTCTGGCGCGGACCGCGCCAGTGCGACCACACGGATCGGCAACATCACGAGGGCAACAGCCAGGGCGAGGCTGAGCAGCAGAACTGCCAGAACGCCCCAGCCGATCACGGCAAGCATGGAACGCGCCTAGCTCGCCTTGGCAGCTTTGCTAGCTGCCCCATTGGTGTCTGCACCCTTGCCGCGCAACTCGGCTTGCTTGTCGATGGCGCGACCTGCCGTTTCGGCAAGGATCTCAGCGACATTGGAAACAGGGCCGCGCACAGACTCGACGCGCGCGCCATCACCATCAAAGATGATCGCGCCCAGCGGCTTGATCCCACCGCCGCCGCCTGTTCCACCACCGTCGCCGGTTTTCGGGCTTGAGCCACCGCCAGCGCCAAACCCGAAGCCGTAGCTGACAATCGGGATGACCGTTGAGCCGTCACGCTCGATTGGATCACCAAGCACGTTCTTGGCGTTCAACAGCCGGTCCAGCTCTTCCACAGTGCCTTTCAGCAGGCGCTCTACGTCATCCATCGTCTTTCTCCATCGGTTGATGATCGGAGCGCCACTATCGGAGAGAGACGGCATGGCATGTTGACAATTGTCAGCCCTTGCGCAGGTCCGTGTGCGAACCTGAAAACGAACAATGCAACTGGGAAAAGACCTATTATGAGCACAGACGCCACTGCAGCATGGGCCATCCAGCCCAAGGACTTTCCCATTGAGGCTGGGCTGCCAGCACAGCTCCACTTCCTGCTTGGGTATGCGATCCTCGCCCCCTCCGGCCACAATACTCAGCCTTGGCTGTTCGAGGTGGGCGAGAGCCACATCGACATCTTCGCTGACCGCAGCCGCGCCCTACCGGTTGTTGATCCGGAAGACCGCGAACTGACAATCAGCTGTGGCGCAGCGTTGGGCATGCTGGAAATTGCGGCTCGGCGTTTTTCGCTGATCATGAGGCTGGCTTTCCAGCCAACTGCCCACGATCGTGCTCATCTTGCCCGCGCCCACTTTACCACCGGCAAGGCGACCAGCCCGGCAGATATGGCCGTTTTTGATGCCATCATCGCACGTCGCACGGACCGCAGACTGTTTCGCCTTGACCCGCTGCCTGAAGGTTTTGCTCCCAGTTGCGCAGAAGCTGGCAAAGCTCTGGGCGTGGATATCCGCATTATTGAAGATGACGAGCAGCGCCGTGCCATTGCGGGCCTTATTGCACAAGGCGACCGCATCCAGTTTGATGATCCGAAATTCCGCAAGGAACTCGCCGACTGGGTCCACTCCAAAACGCTGGGAAACCATGATGGCATGTCCGGCGCGGCGTTCGGCATGCCCGATATTCTCTCTGCCGCCGGCGGGTTGGCCATTCGAACCTTCGATATGGGCAATGGCATCGCGGCTGCGGATGAGGACAAGGTGATGTTCGGCTCACCGACGCTGATGCTGTTGGCCGCCGACGAGACAGTCGTCGGTTGGCTGAACACCGGCCGCGTATTGGCCATGATCTCTCTTTTGGCCACACAACATGGTTTGGGCCATTCCTATCTCAACCAGCCCATAGAGATTGGCACACTCAGGCAAATTCTGGGAGGCATCGCGCAGGCAGATCAAAAATCGCAGATTCTGCTGCGCCTTGGCTACCCTGGAACCGACCAACCGCTGGCCCCCGCCGCCCGCCGCCCTGTTGCTGAGGTGCTGCGGTCTATCCCAGCCTAGTTCGCCCTTAGGGCTGGCGTTGACATCGCTCAATCCGATTGTGCGCGAATGGCGCGAAAAAGGGGCATCACTGCGCGCCGTACGAGTTCATGTCAGCACAAACCGTTTTTCGCACCGCCGATGTTAGCAAGGTCTACGACACCGGCACCGTAAAGATTGAGGCGCTCAGCGCGGTCAGCCTGGAGCTGTACGCGGGCGAACTGGCCGTGCTGCTTGGCCCATCGGGCAGTGGCAAATCCACCTTGCTCAATATTCTTGGCGGGCTCGATCACGCCTCCAGTGGACAGGTCTGGTTCCGCGATCAGGAGTTGACCGATCTGGGCGACCGCGGGCTGACGGCCTATCGGCGCGACCATGTGGGCTTTGTGTTCCAGTTCTACAATCTGGTGCCCAGCCTGACCGCACACGAGAATGTGCAACTGGTCACCGACGTCGCGCCCAACCCGATGCCCGCCGAGGATGCGCTGGCGCTGGTCGGGCTGACCGAGCGCATGTCGCACTTCCCATCTGAGTTGTCCGGCGGTGAGCAGCAGCGTGTCGCCATTGCAAGAGCCATCGCCAAGCGGCCCGAAGTGCTACTTTGCGATGAGCCCACAGGCGCGCTCGATAGCAAGACCGGCGTGCTGGTGCTCGAAACGCTGGATCAGATCAACCGCGAGTTCGGCACCACCACCGTGGTGATCACCCACAATGCCGAGATCCGGAAGATGGCCCACAGGGTGGTGCGCTTTCAGGATGGCAAGGTGGTTGAGGTTGAGCAGAACGCCCACCGCCTGCACCCATCGGAGATCGTGTGGTGATGGCGATGCACGCGATTGACCGCAAACTTCTTCGTGATTTTCGCCGCCTTTGGGCGCAGGCGCTGGCGATTGCCGTGGTGCTCGCTTGCGGCGTGGCGATCCTGATTACTTCATTTGGCATGTACCGGGCGCTTGAGGAGACGCGCGACGCCTATTATGAGCGCCAGCGCTTTGCTGATGTGTTCGCTGATGCCCGCCGCGCACCGATGAGCCTTGTGCGCGAGATCAAGGCTATCGCTGGCGTTCAGACCGTCGAGGTCCGCGTCTCGGGTAACGTCATACTCGACATGCCCGACCGGGTGGAGACCGCCGTGGGGCGGATATTGTCGTTGCCTGCAAACGGCGAGCCGCGCCTCAATGTGCCAATCATGCAGTCGGGTAGCCTGCCTGAACGCGTTGGCGAGGTGGCGGTGAACGCGCCGTTCGCCCGTGAAAATGGCTTCGTGATCGGCGATCAGTTCGCCGCCAACCTCAATGGCAGCAAGCAGGCCCTGACCATCACCGGCACGGTGCTCTCGCCGGAGTTCATCTACACCATCGGCCCGGGCGCGCTGATGCCCGACAACCGCACATTCGGCGTCATATGGATGACCCAAGCCGCTGCCGAAGCAGCCTTTGACATGGTGGGTGCGTTCAACAGCCTCAGCCTGACGATTGATGCACGCACACAAGTCCCACCGGTGCTTGATGCGCTCGACACGCTGCTTGAGCCATACGGCGGTGGGGGCGCTTATGATCGGCCGCTGCAAATCTCGCACGCTTTTGTGGATTCCGAACTAGTGCAGCTGCGCAGCATGGCGTTCATTCTGCCGCCGGTGTTCTTCGGCATATCGGCGTTTCTGGTGGCCATGGTCATGGGCCGTATCGTGGCGCTGGAGCGCAGCGAGATCGGGCTCTTAAAAGCGCTGGGCTATTCGGATTTCGAGATCTGCTTGCACTATCTCATGCTTGCCGGGCTCATCGCCGTCGCCGGAATCATCATCGGCTGGGCGGCAGGCACCTGGCTGGCTCGGGGTCTGGCGGAACTCTACGCGGGCTTCTTCGATTTCCCGTTTCTGATCTTCAGAGTGTCGCTCTGGATCTACGGCATTTCCGCCTTGCTGGCTCTTTTAACCGCTGCCCTTGGGGCTGCGCGCAGCGCCTTGAAGGCCGCCCGTCTTGCGCCTGCCATCGCCATGCAACCGCCGGCACCGGCGCGTTTCAAAGAAACACTGGTGGACCGGATGATGGCCGCCGCCAAACTGTCCCAGCCCAATGTGATGATCCTGCGCAGCCTGACTCGCTGGCCGGGGCGTAGCGCGCTAACGGCGCTGGGCATGGCTATGGCTGTGGCCGCCGTGATGACATCCTCATTCATGTCCGACAGTCTCGATGCCATCATCGACAGCGCGTTCTACCAGTCCAACCGGCAGCACGCGATGCTGCTGTTTTCGCAGGATGTGCCGCAATCGGCGCTTCAAACGGTTGAGGATCTGCCCGGCGTTTTGCAGGTCGAGGGCCAGCAATATCACGCGGCGTTTCTGCGCAACCGGCACTTTGAAAAACGGGTGTCGGTCGAAGCGCGCCCGCCGGGCACAGATCTCAGCCGCGTCATCTCCGCTGACGGCGTGCCCTTCGATGTGCCGCCGGGAGGGATCGTGCTGTCAGAGCGATTGGCCAGCCAGCTGGGCGTTGTGCCCGGAGACGCGCTTGAGGTGGAGTTTTTGTCCGGCCGGCGCGGCACCTACGAGCTGACAGTCTCCACGCTCATCCGGCAGTATTTTGGCCTCGGCGCCTACATGGACCAAGGCTACCTCAACCAGCTCTTCCAGCAAGAGCCGCGCATATCAGTGGCCAACATCACGCTGGATGAGGCGCAGATGGGCGACCTGCACGCAGCCATCACCGACATCCCCAAGCTGACCGGCATCATCATGATGACGCAGACCCGGCGCTCCTTTCAGGACACGATCCGGCAGAACGTGGTGGTCATGAACTCGATCTATCTGGGCATAGCGGTGCTCATCACCATCGGCGTTGCCTACAATGGCGCGCGTGTGCAGCTGTCTGAGCGCGCCCGTGAACTGGCGAGCCTGCGGATTCTGGGCTTCTCCAAGGCGCAGGTGTCGTACATCCTTGTCGGCGAAACGATGCTGCTTGCGCTGCTTGCGCAGCCGCTTGGCTGGGCGCTGGGGCGGCTCTTGACCGGCGCGATGGTAAGCGCGTTCTCAAGCGACCTCTATGCCCTGCCGCTGATCCTCAAACCACCCACCTTCACAACCGCCAGCCTTGTTGTTCTGGCCGCAGCCTTTGCATCGGTGATGCTGGTGCGCCGCCGCCTTGACCGGCTTGATCTGGTCGCCGTCATGAAAACCCGAGAGTAGTCCGATGCCCAAAGCCCTACGCACCCCTTTGCTTATCTTGATCGGCGTGGCCATCGTGGCTGGGCTGATCTGGATCACGGTTCGCACCGAACCGGTTCTGGTGGACCTTCAGGAGGCAACACTCGGCCCGATGCAGGTGACCATCGATGTGGATGGCAAGACGCGCATTCGAGATCTGTATGAGGTGTCCGCGCCCATCGCCGGCATCGCCCGCCGCTCGCCGGTGGCCGTGGGCGATGAGGTGGTTGAAGGGGAAACCACCGTCGCCATCGTCGAGCCCATCGCCCCGGCGTTGCTGGATGCCCGCAGCCGGTTGCAGGCCGATGCTGCAGTCAGCGAAGCAGAAGCCCGCCTGATGGTCGCGCAAACAGAGCTCGCCCGCGCCGAAGAGTACCGGCGCAGCGCTTTGTCCCAGTTCGAGCGCATGCAGATATTGGTGAACCGAGGGGTTGCGAGTGAAACATCGCTTGAGAACGCCAACGAAACCCTGGCGGTGGCTACGGCAGCGGAATCAGCAGCCTTGGCAGGTATCAGCCTGGCGCAAAGCAGCCTTGAGCGTGCGCAGGCCCAACTGATGGAGCCGGGCGGCGCTAACACAGGCAATGGTGATTGCTGTGTACCGCTGCTCAGCCCCGCCAATGGGCGTGTGCTTGCCATCGATCAGATCAGCGAGCGACCGGTGACGACGGGCACGCGGCTGGTGACGATCGGCGACCCGACCAATCTGGAGATCGTGGCCGATATCCTGTCTGCGGATGCTGTGCGGCTTACCCCCGGTGCGCCTGCACGCGTGGAACGCTGGGGCGGGCCCGACGCGCTCGAGGCGACGCTCGTGCGGATCGAACCGGCGGCGCGCACCGAAGTTTCAGCCCTTGGCATCGAGGAGCAGCGGGTGGACGCAGTTTTCGAGATTACCTCGCCGCTGGAGGCGCGTGCCAACCTTGGAGACGGTTTCTCGGTTTTCCTGCGCATCGTCGAATGGCAAGCGCAGGAGACCTTGCAGGTGCCGCTCAGCGCGACCTTCCGACTAGGCGATGCCTGGGTCGTGTTCGTCGTGGAAGGCGATGTTGCCTACGAGCGCACCATTCAGCTGGGTCGCCGCAATGCCACCATGGCGCAGGTGCTAGATGGTCTGGAGCCCGGTGCCCAGGTCGTGACCCACCCCAGCGATGAGCTGGAAGACGGCGCGGCGGTTGCGCTGCGGGTGGCGCAGTAGAGCATGGCCGACAAGCTTGGCCTGACAGGCACGGACGTCCGAGAGCGGCGCAAGCAATGGGGCTGGAACGAGATCCCCGAAGGACGGCGCGCGCATCCGCTGACAGTTCTGCTGCGCCAGTTCGCCGGTCTGCTGGTGCTGATCCTTATTCTAGCGGCGGTCATCGCCATCGCGCTGGGCGAGGTGGTGGACGCCATCGCCATCGGGCTTGTTGTGCTGCTCAACGGCATCCTTGGCTTTGTGCAGGAGTGGCGCGCGGAGAACGCGCTGCAGGCGCTGCGCGCGATGATGTCACCGACCGCCCTCGTCATCCGCGATGGCCGCGAGCAAGTGGTCGAGGCGCGCGAGCTAGTGCCCGATGATGTGGTGATCCTCGCCACTGGTGATCGCGTGCCCGCCGACATGCGCTTGCACCAGTCCATCCAGCTGAAAGTTGATGAAAGCGTGCTGACGGGTGAGTCCGTGGCCGTTGATAAAGACATGGATGGTGATCTGAACACCGTTTTTGCCGGCACCTCCATCGTCGAAGGTCGCGCCGAGGGCACCGTCAACGCGACGGGCCTTCACACCGAGTTCGGCAAGATCGCCAAGCTCACCGGTGGCGTCACAAAAAGCAAAACCCAGTTGCAGGTCCAGCTCGGCAAGCTTGCTGGCCAGTTGGGCGTTGTGGCGCTGCTGATTGCAGGTCTTGTGGTGGGTGTCGGGCTGTGGGCCGGGCGCGAGATGTCCGAGCTGTTCATGACCGGCCTGTCGCTGGCCGTCGCCATCGTGCCGGAGGGCTTGCCAGCCGTGGTCACGATCACGCTTGCGCTTGGGGCCACCGCCATGGCGCGACGCAACGCGGTGGTGCGGCGGCTTCAGGCGATTGAAACGCTGGGCGCTGCGTCGGTCATCTGCACCGACAAGACAGGTACACTGACCGAAAACAAGATGACGGCAACGCGCATCTGGATGCCGCACGCCAACTTTGACGTCACAGGTACGGGCTATGATCCCGCCGGGCACATTGCGCGTGACGGCGGGCGTGTGCGGGCAGCAGATGATGCGTGTCTCGACGCGACTCTGCGCACGGCGGCGCTGTGCACCCATGCAACGCTGGATCGCCATGAAGGCGTCTGGCAGATGCACGGCACACCCACCGAGGGCGCGCTGGTCGTGCTCGCTGCAAAAGGGTGGCTGGACCTGCAGGGCACCACTGAGCCGCTGGGTGAGGTGCCCTTCTCCTCGGACCGCAAGCGCATGAGTGTTGTGGCGGGCTATCCGCCAGTTCTGCATTGCAAGGGCGCGCCGGAACAGGTGCTTGCCTGCTGCGATCATGTGATGACGACGCAGGGCTCCATGCCGCTTGAAAACGCAGACCGCGAGCGAATTCTGCAGGCCTATGAGTCCATGGCACAGGATGGTCTGAGGGTCATCGCCCTGGCGTCTCGTCCCGCCGATGGACCTAATGATCTGGTGGAGGAGCGCCTGATCTTCAGCGCCCTTGTCGGCCTGATCGACCCACCGCGCCCGGAAGTAGAAGCCGCTGTTGCCGAGGCAAGAGCCGCGGGCATCCGCATCATCATGATCACCGGCGACAGCCCGGTGACCGCACAGGCCATTGCCAATCAGCTGGGAATACCCGTGGCGAGTGCCATGACCGGCGATGATGTCGAGGCGGTCAATGACGAAGACCTGCGCGCCGCGCTGCAAAGCGATGTGCTCGTTGCCCGCGCCAAACCTGCGCACAAAATAAGGCTTGTCGAAGCGCTTCAGAAAGAGGGCCGTATCGTCGCCATGACCGGCGATGGGGTAAATGACGCTCCAGCGCTGAAACAGGCCGACATCGGCATCTCCATGGGCCAGCGCGGCACAGCAGTTGCGCGCGATGCGTCCGACCTCATCCTGCTTGATGACAACTTCGCCACCATCGTGGGGGCGATTGCCGAAGGGCGGCGGCAGTTCGACAATGTGCGCAAGTTTGTGCGCTATCTGCTGACCTCCAACGCCGGCGAGATCATCGCCATCGTGGCAAGTATTTTGATCGGCGGACCGCTTATCTTTCTGGCCACGCAGATCCTTTGGATGAACCTTGTCACCGATGGGGTGACAGCTGTCGCGCTTGGTCTGGAGAAGGCTGAAAAAGGGCAGATGCGGCGCAAGCCGCGCTCGCCGCAAACGCCCATTCTGGGCTGGGATGGGTTCGGCGTGATCGTGCTGTTTGCGATCTATACCGGGTCGGCCAGCCTGTGGATCTTCTACCAGACCATGCCGCTTGGCGTAGACGTGGCGCGTACCGCCGCCTTCACCGCGACGATCGTGTTCGAGAAGGTCAGCGTGTTCGCTTTCCGCTCGCTGCGACACCCCAACACCGAAATAGGCTGGCTGAGCAATCCATTCCTCTTGGCCACGCTGGTCGTCACGCTTCTGGCGCAGGTCGCGGCGGTCTATTGGGCGCCGCTTCAAGTGCTGCTGCACACCGCCCCGCTGGCGCTCGACCAGTGGCAGACCATCGCGCTGTTCGCACTGCCGCTGATCGTGGTGCCGGAGCTGATCAAGATGGTCACGCGGCCCAAGATCGGTTGATTTTGCTCAACAGCACGCGCTGCCAATGCGGCACAACAAAAGCGTTGGAAGGAAACGCTCATGTGGGGACGCCCTGTCACAATCGCATCGCTTGCAGGCTTCGACATCAAGGTCGATGCAAGCTGGCTCATCATCGCCGGGCTGATCGTGTGGAGCCTTGCCTCGGGCTATTTCCCGCAGGCGCTGCCCGATGCCGCCAGTGATATGCATCTGGTGCTCGCGGTGGCCGCGATGCTTGGCTTGTTCGCATCACTTATCTTGCACGAATTGGCGCACGCGCTGATGGCGCGGCGGTTGGGCGTGCCGACAGCTGGCATCACGCTGTTTCTGTTCGGCGGTGTTGCCGAGCTTCAGGGCGAACCCGGCACGCCCTCGGCGGAACTGCGCATCGCCATCGTTGGCCCGCTGGCCAGCATGGTGCTGGCTGGCCTGTTCTGGGCCTGCGGTCATGTGGCCGCGACGATGTTCAACGCGCCTCCCGCAGTGGCGCTGTTTGGATATCTGGCCTTCATCAATCTGGCGCTGGCCGTGTTCAATCTGGTGCCTGCCTTCCCGCTGGATGGTGGCCGGGTGTTCCGCGCCATCCTGTGGGCGCGCGCTGGCAACCTGCTGAAGGCGACGCGCCAAGCCGTGACCATCTCCTCCATCTTTGCATGGCTGCTCTTTGCGCTCGGCGTCATGAGCCTGTTTTCCGGCCAAGTGACAGGTGGGCTATGGCCAATCCTTCTGGGGCTGTTTTTGCTAGCCGTTGCGCGCGGTACGCTGACGCGCATGGAGAACGAAGGTGCGCTTGATGGACTGAAAGTCGCTGACCTCATGACCGCGCACCCCATCGCAGCGGCGCCAGATCTGACGCTTGAAGCGCTGGCGAGCGGTGTGTTCCTTGCCAACGCCATCAGTTTCGCCCCGGTGATGGAAGAGGACGTGTTGCTTGGCTCCATCGACACCCGCGTCATCCGCCGGATCGACCGCGAGAACTGGGCAACCACCACCGTTGAGGATGTGTTCGAAAACCTGTCGGATGCCATGATCGTGAAACCAAGCAACAAGGGCGCAGCCTTGATGGCCACCATGGACAGGACCGGGCGGCGCAAGTTCCTCGTTGTCGAGGACAAGCGGCTCGTCGGGGTGATCACCCTGTCGGACCTTGCGCGCTATCTTGCCGTTTCCAAAGAGCTGAGCTCAGGCCAGCCATCCCATGCCTAGCGTTGCGGCGTGCGGTTTGTCACACTGCGTTCTTAAGGGGAGACCATGCAAGCTCTAGACGATCAGGCAGTTCTGTATGCGCTGCTTGATGCGGCGCTGGACGGGATCATCATTGCCGACACCGGTGGGCGCATCATCCGCACAAACCCGATGGCCGCCGAGCTGTTTGGGCGTACGCTCGAAGAGCTGACTGGTGCCAATATCACCACGCTAATGCCCGATGCCATTGCACAGGCGCACCAGGGCTACATGGACCATCATCTGCAGACTGGTGAGCAGCAGGTGCTTGGCATGCGCCGACCCGTGGAGGGCCAGCGGGCCGATGGCAGCACGTTCCCGGTTCAGGTCGCTTTGGGCAAGGCGCAGATCGAAGGCCAGGCGGTGTTCGTCGCCACGCTGCACGATCTCAGCCTGAGGCGGGCAGCCGAAGAGGCCGCGGCCCGCTCCCAGCGCATGGATGCCATTGGCCGCATGACAGGCGGCATCGCGCACGATTTCCGCAACCTTCTGACGGTCGTGATCGGCAATCTGGAATTGCTGGACCCTGCGCTGCCACCGGAAAAGATCGAGGAGCGGATCGCCGATGCGCTTGCCGCCGCCGAGCTGGGCGCTGATCTCACCTCTCGCCTTGTCGGCTTCTCGCGCAAGCAACCGATGAAGGCTGAGCAGATTGATCTCAATGAGGGCGTTGAGACGGCGATGGGCCTGCTCAAGCATACTCTATCGAGCCGCTGCACCGTCGAGTATGTGGCCGGCAGTGATCTGTGGCCGGTCGAGATCGACCCCAGCCAACTACAAACGGCGATCCTGAACCTTGCGCTCAACTCCCAGCAAGCGATGCCTGATGGTGGGCGCATATTCATCGAAACCCGCAACATCGAAATCGATGACAGCTACATGGCGCAGGAACTGGACGTAGCGCAGGGCAAGTATGTGCGGCTATCGGTCAGCGATGGCGGTGAAGGCATGAGCGACGAAAACCGCGCCATAGCGCTGGAACCCTTCTTCACCACCAAGCCGCCCGGCCAGGGCACCGGGCTGGGCCTGTCCATGGTGTACGGCTTTGTCAAACAGTCTGGCGGCCATGTGACGCTTTACAGCGAACCCGGTCAGGGCACGACGGTGGCTCTCTACTTCCCGGTTGCCAATCAGCGCGCAGGGACCGAAACGGCTGAGCTAGCCATGCTCGCGCGCCCGAGCACAGCAGGCAAGACTATCCTGGTGGTGGAAGATGATGACCGCCTGCGCCGCCTGTCCGAAGCGCGCCTGAACGCCTTGGGGTTCCGCTGCCACACCGCTCCCAATGCCGACCAGGGCTGGGTCATGTTGCAAGAACTTGCTGATATCGATCTGGTGTTCACTGACATGGTGATGCCCGGCACCATGTCCGGCTATGATCTTGCCGAGCGGATTGCCACGCAGCGCCCCTCCTTACCTGTGCTCATCACATCAGGATTCTCCGAGACGCTGCTAAAAGAAGGCACCGTTCCACGGGGCATGGCGGTTCTGCGCAAACCTTATCGCCAGTCGGATTTGGCCGAAGCGGTGTTTGCCGCGCTGGCTTGATTACGCTTTGGGTTTGGCCGTCATGGTCAACATGTAGCCGATACCGCGAATGGTCTTGATCAATGCCGGTTTGGCAGGGTCACGCTCGATTTTGCGGCGCAGGCGGGCCACCTGATTGTCGATGGTGCGGTCAAGCGGCGACCAGTCCGGCCCGTCAATCAGGTCCATCAGCCGGTCGCGCGACAAGGCTCTGTTGGGATTGTCCAGAAATGCCTTCAGCAGCTTAAAGTCGGCGGTCGTCAGTTCGCACGCGTGGTTGTGACGGTCCGATGCGGTCAGTTGCTCAAGGCTCAGCGTTAGCCCATCCAGATCAAGCAAACCTGGGGCCTGACGAAGACTATCCGAAGCCTGCATTGGCGGCTCTGCTGAATTGCTGCTGCGCCGCAGAACCGTACGCACCCGCGCCAGCATTTCGCGCACATGAAACGGCTTGGTGATGTAATCATCCGCGCCAAGTTCCAGACCTACAACGCGGTCGATCACATCGTCGCGGGCGGTGACCATAATGATGGGAATATCGCGGGCCTTGCGGACGTCACGAGCGATATCCAGCCCATTTTCACCATCCAGATTGAGATCAAGCGTGATCAGATCAACGGGGCTCGCTTCAAGCGCTGCATCGACGCTTGCGCTGTCTTCCGCCTCTTCCACGGCGAAGCCATCGCTCTCGAAGCAGGTCCGCAGCAGGCTGCGTATTTTGGGGTCGTCATCAACGACAAGGATACGCTGCACACCCATCAATCACCGCTGGTTTGAGGTGTCGTGAGTGTGCCCAAAAGGAACACGAAATCAAGAGCGTTGCTTATTGAGCGCTAAGCCTCTGCCCTCGGATACACTTTGATACATTCGCGCAGATACGGCTGCGACAAAACCGGTTGCATAAGGAAACACGCACATATGGGAGGACTTGTTCATGTACGTCACGCTTTCGCAACCAGACGCCACCGCCAATCATCCGATCATGATCTCCACCACCCCTTGCGCACGGGTGCCAGCACAATCTGTTCGCCCCACACGGGCTGGCCAAACCCTGTTCCTTGAGGGTGACGACACGCGCTATGTCTATGAGGTCCAGACCGGCGTGTTGCGGCTGACGCGGGTGCTGGAAAACGGCGCGCGGCAGGTGATCGCCTTCGCGCTGCCCGGCGACATCGTTGGCTTCCCGCGTGGCGACTATCACCACACCGATTGCGATGTGCTGGTGGCTGGCAAGGTGATAGCGCACCGGCGTGGCGTACTGGATAGCTGCATGAGCAACCCGCAGCTTCACCGCCGCTTGATGCAGGCTGCGCTGAGCGAAATCAGCGGCATGCAGGACCATTTCATGATGTTGGCGCGCAAGTCAGCGCAGGAGAAACTGGCCTCGTTTCTGATGGTGATGACCGAGCGGGCGGGCACGTTCGATGGTAGCCATGACCGGGTGTATCTGCCGATGAAGCGTTCGGACATTGCCGACTTTCTGGGCCTGACGATCGAAACCGTCTGCCGCGCCTTCACCAAGCTGCGCAAGGCACAGGTCATCGCGTTAGAAGACGCCAATACGGTCATCGTGCTCGACCCCGACGCTCTGGCCGAAGCAGCTCTGGTGGAGTGAGCCTTGTGAGCAAACGGTCCGCGTTGACCCCGATCAACGGGGCCGCCTGCCGCGTTGCTACGTCTTGGACATGATCAAACCGGTGCGCCGAACATGCGCCGTTCGCACCTGAAGGGACAACACGCCATGAGCATCAAAACAATTCTGGTCTGCCTGACCAATGAGGTGACCGCTGACAGCCTTTTGAAGGCAGCCTGCGTGCTCGCGCGGCGCTTCGATGCCCATGTGACGGCGATACATACGCTTGAAGCCTTGCAGGTGTACCCAGGTGTCGCTGTGCATATTCCCGCGTCGGTGTTCGAGACCTTCAACCGCGCACAAGCTGACCGTGCCAAACAGATCGAAGCCACCTTTGAAGCCCACATCAAAGATGCACCGTTTGTTGCGGAGTGGCGCCTGTTCAAGGCGCAAAGCACCAAGGCATCGGAACGTATTCTCGATAGCGCGCGCCTTGCCGACCTGATCGTGGTGCCCAATGATGACCCCGAGCTAGAGCGCGGCGACCAGTACCATTTGCAGGAAGAACTGATCCGCGACAGCGGTCGCCCGGTGCTCGTCATCCCGAGGGATTTCGATGCGAAAACCATCGGCACGCACGCGCTGGTGGGTTGGAACGATACCAGCGAAGCGGCCCGTGCCGCCCATGATGCGCTGGCTCTGGTGGTTGATGGCGCGCAGGCGCACCTCTTACGTGTGCACGGCGATGATGATGAATTGACCGACGACGATACGCTTTCTGAGCTGGCCAAGACCTACGCCCGGCACGGCATTGAGACCAGCATCGGCCACCGCGCCTATGTGCGGCGGCAGGTTGCCCAGATCATCGAGCAAGAGGCGATTGCTCGCGGCTGTGATCTGATCGTCGCTGGCGCGTTCAGCCACTCGCTGCCCTATGAGCTGATCCACGGTGCAACCACACGCGAGCTTCTACGCCACGCCACGCGGCCCGTTTTGTTCTCCCGCTGAAGGCGGCTACTCTGCGGGGATAGCCTGACCCGCAAGATCCTTCCACGCATCGTATTGCGCCAGATAGACCTTGCCGTTGAGGTGATCGAGGAAGTGCGTGGCCTTTAGCCGATCGGTCACTGGCCCCTTCACTTCGGACAGGTGGAACCCGATGCCCATGTCGGTGAGTCGCGCATTGATGGCTTCCAGGCTCTCAAGCGCGGAATAGTCGATGGCGTTCACCGCCGAGCACATCAACACCACATGGCTGATGGCCGGGTTATTGGCAATGCGGGCGTAGATCAGGTCTTCCAGGAACCGTGCATTGACGAAATAAAGGCTCTCATCCACCCGCAGCGTCAGCACCGATGGGTCGGTCTCCACGTCATGCCGGTTGATGTTGCGGAAGTGCTGGCTGTCCGGCACGAGGCCAACCTCGGCCACATGCGGGCGCGAGGTTTTGTAGAGGTGCAGCGCGATGGAAAGAAGCACGCCCGTGGCCACGCCGATCTCAACGCCCAGGCTGAGTGTCAGCGCGATGGTTGCGGCAACGGCGACGAAGTCTGACTTGGAATAGCGCCAGGTCGATTTGAGGATCGAGAAATCCACAAGGCTCAGAACCGCCACGATGATGGTCGCTGCCAAAGTCGCTTTGGGCAGGAAGTGCACCAAGGGCGTCAGCGCGACGGCAGCGATGCCAAGACCTACCGCTGTGAAGGCACCCGCTGCCGGTGTTTCCGCGCCAGCGTCAAAGTTCACCACAGAGCGGGCAAAGCCACCGGTCACGGGATAGCCACCGGTGAATGCCGCACCGATATTGGCGGCACCCAAGCCGATCAGCTCCTGATCAGGGTCGATGCGCTGGCGCTTCTTGGCGGCCAGCGTCTGCGCAACCGAGACCGACTCCACAAAACCAATGATGGAGATGAGCAGCGCAGGCACGAACAGCTGTTCGATCAGAGCAACCGAGAAGCTGGGCAGCGTGAACGGCGGCAAGCTTTGCGGCACCGTGCCCACGATGGCTGTGCCCGCTTGGTCGAGCGCCAACGCCCAGACCAGCACGGTGGTCGCCACGACCGCCAGCACAGGGCCTGCTTTGGTCAGCGCATCGGCGAGCTTGGGCGGGATGCCCATGCGTCGAAGCATTGGTTTTAGCCCCTTGCGCACCCAATATAGAAAGGCGATGGCGGCCAGCCCGATGGACAGCGTGGACAGATGTGTGCCGCTGATGTTGGAGCCCAGTGAGGTTAGTATCTCGGGCAACGCGTGCCCATGCGCCTCAACGCCCAGCACATGTTTCAGCTGGCTGAAGGCAATCAGAATGCCCGATGCAGTGATGAAGCCAGCAATCACCGGATGGCTGAGGAAATTGGCCAGGAACCCCAGCCGGAACAGCCCCAGCGCCAGCAGCATCACGCCCGAGAGGCCCGCCAGCGTTAGCGCCGCGATAGCGTAGCCCGCCGTGCCCTGCACAGCGACTTCGCCAATGGCAGACGCCGTCATCAATGAGACCACCGCAACCGGGCCCACCGCCAACGCCCGCGAGGTGCCGAACACGGCGTACAGCAGGATCGGCACGATGGACGCGTAGATACCCGCCTCAGGCGGCAGGCCTGCCAGCAGCGCATAGGCAAGCGACTGCGGGATCAGCATGATCGTCACGATCACGGCGGCCAACAGGTCGTTCGAAAGGGCCTGCCGGTTGTAGGTCCGGCCCCACTCAAAGATGGGCAAGTATCGACGCAAGAGTTCCATGGAGGATGAGGCTAACCGTTCAGCCGGTCGGCCAGAGGGTTCAGATCATAGCCTGCCTTTTTGGCAGCCGCGATGATCTCATCTGCCGGCATATGGCCCGCCTGCGATAGTCCCCACAGGATGGCGGCGCGTGTGCCAGTTCGGCAGTAGGCAAGTGTGGGGCCTGCGGCGTTGGCCAGAGCATCAGCAAAAGCCGTGACATCGGCATCCGATGCGCCACTTGGGCCCACCGGAATAGCCAGCACCTTCATTCTCTTGCTCGTCGCGGCAGCCTGGATTTGTGCGAAGGTAGGCTGACCGGCCTCCTCGCCATCGGGGCGATTGCAGATGATCGATGTAAAGCCCTGTTCCTTCAGCGCGGAAACATCTTCCGGCGATATCTGTGGGCTGACACTGAGATGATTATCGATGGACCGAATATCCATGTCGTCTCTTCTTTCCTGTGCGTGGGCTCAAAGCGCGTTGACCGGCACCTTGAGGAAGGTTTTACCGTCGTCATCAGCTGGCGGCATGTTGCCTGCGCGCATGTTCACCTGCAGGGATGGAATGATCAGCTTGGGCATATCAAGCTGCGCATCGCGGGCTTCTCGGAAGGCGATAAATTCCTCGCGGGTCTTGCCGCCGCCAACATGGATGTTGTGCTCCTTCTCTTCAGCCACCGTGGTCTCCCATGCGATGTCGCGACCATTCGGGCCATAATCGTGACACATGAACAGGCGCGTCTCGTCTGGCAGTGCCAGCACCCGCTGGATCGAGTCGTAGAGTGTGCCAGCATCGCCGCCGGGGAAATCGGCGCGTGCCGAACCACCATCAGGCATGAACAACGTGTCGCCCACAAAGGCGGCATCACCCACCACATGGGTCATGCAGGCAGGGGTGTGGCCCGGCGTGTGGAGGGCAAGCACGGTCATGCCACCGATCTGGTAGGTATCGCCATCATCGAACAGGGCATCGAACTGCGAGCCATCGCGCTGAAATTCGGTACCCTCGTTGAACACCTTGCCAAAGGTCTCCTGCACCACGGTGATGTTGCGGCCGATGCCGATCTTGCCGCCCAGCTTGCTCTGGATGTAGGGCGCGCCCGACAGATGGTCGGCGTGCACATGGGTCTCAATCAGCCACTCTAACTTCAAGCCGCGCGCCTGGATGTCGGCGATGATCGCATCGGCATGGTCATAGGTGATGCGGCCCGCCGCATAGTCGATGTCCATGACAGAATCGACCACCGCGCAGGATGAACTGTTCGGGTCCTTCACGATGTAGGAGATCGTGTTGGTTGCTGCGTCAAAGAACGGTGTGACCTCTGGTTTGAGGGTCAGATCGGTTGGTATCACGTTCATGATATCCTCCTTGAGGGTTGGTCTAGGCCGCCTGTTTGGCGGGCGTTGTGAAGGTTGGTAACGCACGGGCAATCAGCATTCCGGCGAGCAGAGCGGCAACGAAGGCCGCCACTTCCCAACGACCCGTGCCAAGCGCGGGCAGTGCGCCACCGGGGCAGAAGCCTGCGATGCCCCAGCCGATGCCGAACAGCGCCGAGCCACCGATGAGCCGTGTGTCCACGTCCTGCGCAGTGGGCAGGTGGTAGCGCGCATCCATGATGGGTGCCGGGCGCTTCAGCACGAAGCGGTAGCCAATGAACGTCACCACGAGCGCACCGCCCATGACGAAGGCAAGCGAGGGGTCCCAGGTGCCAAAAACATCAAAGAAGTTGAGCACCTTGGCCGGGTTGGCCATGCCGGAAATCGAGATGCCGACGCCGAAGACAAGGCCGGTGAGATATAGAGCGATCAAGCGCATGGGTCAGGCTCCAAAAACGTGGCGCACCAGATAAACGGTCGCAAAGGTGGTAAGCATGAAGGTGATGGTGGCGATGATCGAGCGCGGAGACAACCGCGCCATGCCGCACACCCCGTGGCCGGAGGTGCAGCCCCCACCAAAGCTCACCCCGATACCAACCAGCACGCCGCCGAGCAGCAGCATGGGCAGGGATACCGGCACATCAACGGCGGGCAACTGCCCGGAGACCAGCATCACGAGGAATGGTCCGCTGACCATGCCGGCCAGCAGCGCCCAGCGCCAATCGGTGTTGCCTTTGGGGCGATCTAGAACCGCGCCTGCGAGGATGCCGGTTGCACCCATAATCCGGCCCGCCAGTGCCATAAGCGCGACAGCGGACAGGCCGATGAGCACCCCGCCACCGAGCGACGCGTAAGGTGTGAACTCTGTTTCCATGATGATCAGCTCTGACTACTGGCTCTTGGACGTCTTCAGGCCAAGCACGGTGTAGAGTGGGCAGAAGCTGACCAGCGAGGTCAGCGTGAATACCGCTGCGATCGCGAGCGCAACCCAGAACAGCGCACCGCCTTGCAGGACTGTGAAAGCTGTGATGGCAAGCACCGCCGCAACGGCGAGGCGCAGGCCTTTGTCGAGTGATCCCATATTGCGTGTCATGTCTGTCTCCGTTCGTCAGATGTTTGCAATTGCTTGTTTGCGTGTGCGGCAATGCTATCGCACAGGCGATCATCGGCTGTCGGTGACTTGGTCACACAGCGCTTGCAAACAGGATGATAGAGGGAAAAGGCGGGACGCGATTGCGCCAGATCAGTCGGTCAGAAAGCTCAGTCGCTGGCGCTATACGCGAGCTGGCGCAGGGCGCTGCGATCAAGCAGTTGCACCTTGCCGCGGTGCAGCGTGACCCAGCCGCGCCGCTGAAATTCTGCCAGCGTGCGGGAGATCACCTCACGGGCCGTACCAAGCTCGGTGGCTAGAAATTGGTGGGTTGCCGACAACGCATTGTCTTCATCGGCCAACTCCAGCAGCCGCCGTGCAAGCCGTACATCCATCCGCTGAAACACAATGTCATCAACCAGCTTGAACAGGTCGGTGATGCGGCGCGAATAGGCCTTGAAAACAAAGTCCCGGAAGGTCTTAGACTGGCCTGCCAGGTCATCGAAGACGGCGCGCGGGATCACAACCGCTTCCACATCGCTCTCGGCGACGCCCTCGGCTGAGTAATCCTCAAACGAGAGCATGCAGGCGGTGGTGAGCACGCAGCTGTCGCCCGCGTTGACGCGGTAGAGAAACACCTCGCGGCCAGTGTCTGAGAGCTGCTGCACGCGCACCGTGCCTTCCAGGAGAAGCAGCAGATTGTCCGCCGATTGGCCTGGCTCAAACACCCTGGTGCCTTCAGAAAACCGCTGAATACTGCTGCGCGCAACCAGCTGATCCCGGATGGTTTCTGGGAGGCTTGAAAGCCCTTTGAAGCGCTCGATCCAATGGGCGGATGAAGCGGCGTTTGCGGTGGCGGTTTGCATCATGGGTCTTGCGGTTCTCCTGCACGGATTAGGCCTATCGCGTTGACCTCCGTCAACCAGGCGCATTCGCAGTGCCCTAGACAGCATGTGGGCAGGGCAATGGATGCGAGGTGTGACCATGAATGTGAAACCAGAGGAACAGGACGTCTTGGATACCGATCAACCCGGTCGTGCGCCACGGCTTGGCGATGGGCATCCTACAGAAACAACCAACGACAGGACGTATGCCCATCCCCATGACCTGCTCGATCGGGTGACGCACGCTGCGATGGCGAACCTAACGGCGGGCGTCTCACCGCATTCCATTCTAAGTGCCTGGGGCGATTGGGCGCTTCATCTGGCGCGTGCGCCGGGGCGGCAACTGGAACTGGCGCAGCGGGCGCAGATCAACGCCTACAAGGTCGCCGCAAATGCTGCCGGGCTGGCATCTGGCGATGCGGGCGATGGGCCATTTCAGCCCAAGAGCTATGACCATCGGTTTGCCGACGAGGCATGGGCACAACCGCCCTTCAACATCTGCAAGCAGGCATACCTTTCAGCGCAGGACTGGTGGGATGCAGCCACCGATGATGTGCGCGGTCTCAGCCCCAAGGATGCGGATCGTGTGCGCTTCCAGATGCGGCAAGGGCTGGACGTCATCTCGCCGTCGAACTTTCCCTGGTCGAACCCAGAAATCCTGCAGGAAACAATGCGCTCAGGCGGCATGAACCTTGTCGAAGGCGCGCTTCATGTATGGCACGATATGTTCCATATGGCGACGCAGATCCATGAAGCGCAGCCTGACGGCTTTGAGGTTGGCACGGACCTCGCCTCTACGCCGGGCAAGGTGGTCTATCGCAACGAGCTGCTGGAGCTGATCCAATACGAACCCAGCACCAAAAAGGTGCATGCTGAGCCGGTCTTGTTCGTGCCCGCCTGGATCATGAAGTATTACATTCTCGATCTTTCGGCGCACAATTCCATGGTGCGCTACCTGGTCGATCAGGGCTTCACAGTGTTCATGATTTCCTGGCGCAACCCGGACGCCGAGCAGGCCGACCTATCGCTGGAAGACTATCGCATCAACGGCTTTTTGGCTGCTCTCGCCGCCATCAATGCCATTGTTCCAGACCGCAAGGTGCATGTGAACGGCTATTGCTTGGGCGGCACATTGACGGCCATTGCCGCTGCCGTGATGGCCCGCAATGGTGATGACAGGCTGGCCTCGATCACGCTGATGGCCGCGCAGGTGGACTTCGCCGAAGCGGGCGAACTGCTGCTGTTTGTCGATGACAGCCAGGTGGCCTTTCTTGAGGACCTGATGTGGTATCAGGGATACCTGGATCGACCACAGATGACGCGCACCTTCACCACCATTCGCGCTGAAGACCTCATTTACACGCGCGCCGTGCGGCGGTACTTCCTGGGCCAGGATGACCTGCCGACGGATCTGACAGTCTGGAACAATGACACCACGCGCATGCCAGCGCGCATGCATTCGGACTATCTGCGCAGCCTGGTGCTGGAGAACCGCCTATCGGCAGGCCGCTTCGCGGTGGAGGATAAGGTGGTGGCGCTGAAAGACATCGACACGCCGCTGTTCGTGGTTGGCACCGAGACCGACCACATTGCGCCTTGGCGCTCGGTCTACAAGACGCGCCTGTTCACTGATAGCGACCTGCATTTCGTTCTGACCAAGGGCGGCCACAATGGTGGTATCTTGAGTGAACCGGGTCACAAGCGGCGGCACTACCGAATAGGCCGTCGCTCAGGGGATGATATGTATCAGGGCCCGGACACCTGGGTGGAGGACCATGAGCCAATTGAGGGCTCGTGGTGGCCCGCCATGGCAGACTGGCTGGCGAGCCATTCCAGCGGTCAAGTTAGCCCACCGGCCATGGGCAACGCCAAAGCGGGTTACAAGCCGCTGTGCGATGCACCAGGCACTTACATCCATCAGGCGTAAACGAGAGGATGATGCGCGCGATGATGGTATGGGCCGTTGCCGCTCTGGTTCTCTTCGTCGCTGGCCTGTTTGGCTGGCGCATGCTGGATCACCGTGCCGATCGCGCGGAAATGGACCGGCTGATTGCCCTGCAACCGGCTAACCCGGAGCGCTTCACCGCCGACATGGTGGAAGGGCTGCCGAAACCCGCTCAGCGTTTCTTTCGGTTTGCCATCGCTGAAGGCACACCGCTGCGCACCGTCGCTGTCATCGACATGCAGGGGCAGTTCGGCATGGGTGACAAGCAGGTGCCGAACTACATGAACATGCAGGCGACGCAGGTTTTGGCCGCGCCACACGGTTTCATCTGGAAGATGGCGGGCGGCTCGGGCCTCATGCATATGTCTGGCTCGGATGCAGGCACGTGGACGCGCTTCTGGGTCGCCAGCCTTGCGCCGGTGGCGCGCCTTGGCGGTAATCCTGATCACACACGTGCTGCCTTCGGGCGCTACATCGCAGAATCGGTGTTCTGGACGCCCGCCGCGCTGCTGCCAGGCCCAGGCATCACATGGGAGGCCGTCAGTGAGACCGTTGCCCGCGTGACTGTGGAGCATCAGGGTATGAGCCAGCCTGCCGAGGTGACCGTCGATGCCAATGGCCGCCCATCGCAAGTGGTGTTCCCGCGCTGGAGTGATGCGAACCCCGACAAGACCTATCAGCTCCAGCCGTTCGGCGGCTACCTGTCGGAATTTCGAACCTTCGATGGGTTCACACTGCCCACCCATGTGGAGGCGGGCAATTTCTTCGGCACGGACGGTTACTTCCCGTTCTTCATCGCTGACATCACCGATGTTCAGTTTCCGGGATGAGTGAGAGAAACAGAGCTACCGAGCGGAGCATGCGGCACCATGGGTGATCTAAGCCTTAAAGGCATCAACAAATACTATGGCTCCAACCACGTACTTGACGATGTGACACTTCATGTCCCCACCGGGCAGTTCGTGGTGATCGTTGGGCCTTCGGGATGTGGCAAGACCACGCTTCTGCGTGCGATCGCAGGTCTTGAGACGATCGAATCCGGCACCATCGAAATGGATGGCGTTGTCGTCAATGACATGCCAGCGGCAAGCCGAGAGGTTGCGATGGTGTTCCAAAGCTATGCGCTCTACCCGCACATGACGATCACCGAAAACCTGTCATTCTCGCTTGAGCTTGAGCATCTACCCAAAGACGAGATTACCTCGCGGATCGATGAGGTCTTCCAAATGCTATCGCTGGAAGACTACGCTGAGCGCAAGCCCTCGCAGCTTTCCGGTGGGCAGCGCCAGAGGGTAGCGCTCGGTCGTGCGCTTGTCCGCAAGCCGCAGCTCTTCCTGTTCGATGAGCCGCTGTCGAACCTAGACGCGGCGCTGCGCATGAACACCCGCATCGAGATCGCCAACATCCATCGCACGCTGGGCACCAGCATAATTTATGTCACCCATGATCAAACAGAGGCCATGACGCTCGCCGATACGATTGTCGTCATGCGCGACGGGCGCGTCGAACAGGCCGGTCCGCCGCTGGAGCTTTACAACGATCCCGTCAACCGGTTCGTGGCAGGTTTTATTGGCTCGCCGATGATGAACTTCATTGCGGCAGAGAAGCTGTCGATTGCGGGCGCATCTTGGGTTGGTTTGCGGCCACAATTCCTGCGGCTCGTCGAGCGTGGGCCATTGCAAGCCAAAGTCATTCACTTTGAACGTTTGGGCAGCGATACGCATCTCATCGCGGATATTGGCGAAGGTCAAACGGTGGTGGCGCGGCTGACCGGCCAACGGGAGTTCGACCTTGGCTCCGACGTCTGTCTAGACTTTAAACGCGAAGACGCACTTCTGTTTGCGGATGACGGTGAACGCATTCGCCAAGTGTAAAGTGGCACGGTCAACGCGCGCCGCAAACTACTGCCCAGCTGCCAACAGACCCGCCTCGAGCGCGTCCAGCGCCGCACGATCCAGTACCTGACCACCCGCGATCACCGCGCGAGGCCGTCGTAGTGTGGCCAGTCCTTCAAGCGGGTTGGCGTCGAGCAACACCAGATCGGCGCGCTGACCTTCAGCGATGGTGCCATTGTGATCCGCAAGACCGAAGAAACGTGGCGGCGCCACTGTGGCTGTGTACAGCGCCTCGCGGGGTGTAAGGCCAGCACCGACATAGATGTCGAGTTCGTCGAGCAGCGAAAAACCGTGAAACAGATACGGGTTGGCGAACGAAGCGTCCGATGAAGCCACAATCGGCACCCCGGCATCGTGCGCCATGGCGAACGTCCTCCTGTCGAGCGCGATAGACGCGTCGGCCAGTGCGCGCACCTCATCGGTCATAGCTTCAATCCGGAAATCGGGCCTGCCCCACGCTTCGCGCACCGCAGCGGGTATCATCTGCATGCGCGGCGCATCGGCAGACGGCCAGTTGCCCGTGTAGAAATCGGCAACCACCAGCGTCGGGCTGACATGCATCCCCGCCTGCGCCATCTGCGCCAAGACATCATCACACAGCGCTTCATCCCAACTGTCGAGGATGATGGCGTTGCGCGCCGCCATCACGGCGAACACCTCCTGCAGTTCGGCCTCTGCGGCCATCACGGCGCGCAGGTCCTCCAGGATCTGGGTTTCACGGGTCGAGCACGCCATGGGTATGCGGCCGAAATGTTCCATGCCCACCTGCCCAGTCTCGATGGCGGTGTCTAGCGCAACCCGCTCAGGGATGTGCCCCACCAGCGGAAGGCCCGCCTCATTGGCCGAATCAGCGAGCGCGAGGTAAGTGGCCTCATCCAGCATCGAGTAGGACTTGACCGCCGCCCAACCTTCATCGGCAATCTGGTCAACGACGGCGCGGGCGTCCTGCGGCGTATCAGCGAGGAACATGCCAGGCCATGAGCCGGGGCTCGCATCGACCCAAGCGCCAGCCAGGATGAGCCGGGGGCCGAGTACCTCACCGGCTTCGATCTGCGCCTGCAGCACCTGCTGATCGGCGATGGGCACAAGTGCGCCCATGTCCCGAATGCCGGTGATGCCGTTGATCAGGTAGAGCGGCAGCGCCGTGTCCGGCTCGGTGGGCGAGGAGAAGATGTGCACATGGCTGTCCCAAAGACCGGGGATCAGATAGGCGCCCGCGCCGTCAAGCATTTGAGCGACGGGGCCTGCATCAATCTGTGCACCAATCGCGGCGATGATGCCGTCCTCGATCAGAACCGATTGATCGGGTGTCAGCGTGCCGGTCTCAACGTCAACAAGGGTGACATCGGTGATCAGCGCGCTGTCTGCACTTGCCGCAAACGCAATGCCGAGGTCCGCCAGTGCCGCTTCAAGCGCAGGCACAAGGTCCGTAGTATCATCGGCAATGCCCACGTCGGTGTTGATCTGAAAGGCAACCGTCACGCCGTGATCGGCATAGTGGCGCAGGCTGGACACATAGGCCGGCACCCAGCCGCCATGGCCGTAGACCGAACCACGTGTTGTGTCGGAGTAGATCGCAACGCCCGCGCCATAGCGGATCGTTTGAGCGTTCGGTGCGACCGGGTAGCTGTCGAGCAACATGTCGAGATAGGGCGCATCCATGACCAATCCGGTAAACAGATGATGGCCCCAGCGCGCCAGATCGGCTGACGTGGAGATCAGAACACCACCGGTCCACTCGGTAGCGGGGTCCCAAAACAGGCGGCCATCCACGTCCATCGTGCGGGCGGGAAGGCCGAACAGGTTCTCGTCCGTGGTGTAACCCACAACGAGGCCCGACAAAGCGCGGTTGTTAGAAGGGGTCGTCGCATCGAGGCCCAGCGGCTTGAGGAAGCGCTCGTCGACTAACTCGAAATAGGTGCGCCCGGTGACCTTTTCGATGATAAGCCCGAGCAGTAGATAGCCCGTATCCGTGTAGGCCCAGCTTTCGCCAGCGGCATACAGAGGCTCAGCGTCAAAGACATAAGCGATTGCCTCTTCGGGGTTCAGCGCATCCGCGCCAGTGGCCACGCGCTGCACCAGGTCGGCCTGAAAGCTTTGCAAATGCACATGGTCGGCCAGGCCGGATGTGTGGCGCAGCAGATCTACAATTGTGATGTCCGCGTGATTTGGCAGGCGCGCGAACCAATCCCGGTCACCAAGGTAGGTGGAGATCTGATCATCGCGCGCCAGCAGACCTTCGGCTTCCAAGGACAGTACCGTTGCTGCAACAAAGGTTTTCCCGATGCTGGCGGCCAGCATGCGGCTATCCGGTGTCATGAGCGCCTGCACTTCAACATCCGCCAGGCCCACTGCTGCACTGATCACCGTACCATCAGATAAGGCGATGGCGGCCGTTGCGCCCGGAAAATCATAGTCTGCATGGAACTGCTCAAGCAGGGCCCGTAGTTCTGTTTCCAAGACATCCTGATCAGCTGCCAGCACCGGAGCGCTAACGGAAAACCCAAGGGTTAAGAGCGCAGCGTGCAACATGCTCATGATTTGTCTCCTTCCGAACTCGTAATAACGTCCGTTACGGCTCCTTCGCGCGTGAACATGGTTGCCCGATTGAACCAGACCACGAGTGCCGCCACGACGACCAGAAGCCATGTGTCCCAGGGCTGAGCGTCCGGCCAGAACGGATTGATCAGCTGCCAGTGGAACAGCATAGGCAAGAGCAGGCTGCCGCGCGCGCTGTTGAAGATCGGGGTGACCAGAACGGCCAGCGTGATATTGCCGATGAAGAACGGCAGGAAGCTCCACTCAGCAAAGACAACGCCCGCCAGATAGAAAGCCGGCAGGTGCCAGAAACCCCAAACGGCACCGATGATGATGCCCGCCCAAATGGGCGCGACGTGCCGTTGCAGCAGCGGCTGCGCCACTCCGCGCCAGCCAAATTCTTCAACTGGGCCGAGAAAGAGCATCATGACCATAAGCGCGAACACAGGGCCTGAGCCCTCAGGCGGCAGGGAAGCAAGCAACGGCCCGCCCTTGATCAGAGATCCGGCCATGAAGACGAGCGGGATGCCAACCAGAATGAACAGCCACCAGATCGGTGCGCAGCGCCACAGCAACAGGCGGGAGAAGAACGCGGCGAGGCCCTTTGGCCCGGCATAAGAGAACACCAGCCCAATGCCCGCGATAGCTGGCGCCCATGTGGCGACGAAGTAGAGCGGATGGCTGCCGCTGATCTCCCCAAAGGCAGACGTCGCGGCCTCTGGGAAAAAGATGTAGCCGCCGATGACTCCCCAGGTGATGGTGAACGTCACCAGCGCAAAGAGGACCAGCGCAAGTGAGGGGATCCTATATGTTGGGTGCTGTGCGAGTGCGGTCATGGCGGTTTCTCTTCTTTGCCTTAGACAAGGACATGGTCACGGACAAAGAGAAGTCTGCATCGCTGGTGCGGTGTGCAGTTGATGCGAATCAACGCAGCGCCCGATCGTTTTCAGCGACCCAGCTCGTCCTCGAGCTTCTTGATGGCGATCATCGTTTTCATCACCGTGTCGGGTGTGAGGCTGATGGAATCGATGCCTTCGCGCACGAGGAACTCGGCGATCTCGGGATAGTCCGACGGCCCTTGCCCGCAAATGCCTGAATGCTTGCCGTTGCGTTTGGCGCCCTGCACGGCTTGGCTGAGAAACGCCATCACGCCGGGGTCGCGCTCATCGAACTCAAAGGCGACCATAGCCGAATCCCTGTCCACACCGAGCACAAGCTGGGTGAGGTCGTTGGACCCAATGGAGAACCCGTCGAACCGCTTGGCAAACTCATCGATCTGGATGACGTTGTTGGGGATCTCGCACATGACGTAAATTTTCAGCCCGTTCTCCCCGCGCTTCAGGCCATACTCTTCCATGGTGGCGAGCACGCGGTCAGCTTCTTCAACGCGGCGGCAAAACGGAATCATCAGGATCAGATTGTCGAGCCCCATCTCCTCGCGCACCCGCTTCATCGCCGCGCATTCCAGCGCGAAGCCTTCACGATAGGCCTCGTGCGTGTAGCGGCTGGCACCGCGGAAGCCGATCATCGGGTTTTCTTCATCGGGCTCAAAGTCCGCCCCACCAATCAGCGCGGCGTACTCGTTGGATTTGAAGTCCGACAGACGTACGACCACTGGGCGCGGATAGAAGGCGGCAGCAATGGTGCCCACCCCTTCTGACAGCGTGCGCACGAAGAAGCTCGCCCCATCACCGTCGGCCTTGATCATCTGCTCGATCTGCGCGCGCTGCGCGGTGTCGGTGACCTTTTCGGGGTACAAAAGGGCCATCGGGTGCGCCTTGATATATTCGTTGATGATGAACTCCATGCGCGCCAGCCCAACTCCGGCTGCTGGCAGGAAGCTGGTCTTGAAGGCCATTTCCGGGTTGCCAAGATTGATCATCACCTCGGTCTTGGGCGGCGCGAAGCCCTCCAGCTCGGTCACATCCACGCGGAACGGCACCGCGCCATCATACACCCGGCCCACATCGCCTTCAGCGCAGGAGACGGTAACCTCGCGCCCATCGGGCACGGTCTCGGTGGCATCCTGGCAACCAACCACCGCCGGTATGCCAAGCTCGCGCGCCACAATGGCAGCATGGCAGGTGCGCCCGCCCCGGTTGGTGACGATGGCGGCGGCGGTCTTCATCACCGGCTCCCAGTCGGGCGTTGTGGTGTCAGAGATCAGCACTTCGCCGGGCTGAAACGCGTGCAGGTGGGCGGTGTCGGCAATGAAGCGGGCCTTGCCGGTGGCGGCCTTTGTGCCCACCGAGCGACCGGTGGCAAGGCGCGGCGCGGCACCTTCGACAACATAGTCCTCCAGCCGCGTGCCCGAAAGCTGCGAGGCCACCGTTTCAGGGCGCGCCTGCACGATGTAGAGCTTGCCATCCAAGCCATCGAGCGCCCACTCCATGTCCATGGGCATCCGGTCGGTGGGCATCGCGTGGCCGCGCTTCTTGGTGTAGTGGTCCTCAATGGTGATCGCGTAGTCGGTAAGCGTGAGCACCTGCTCGTCGGTCAGGCAGAACTTCGCCCGGTCCGTGTCATTGGTGGGCACGTTTTTCACCGGCTCTCGGGTCGTGCCGTGGGTGTAGACCATCTTGATTTGCTTGGAGCCCAGCACGCGGCGGGTAACAGCCCGCTTGCCCAGCTTGTAGGTGGGTTTGTGGACGTAGAACTCGTCCACATCGACCGATCCCTGCACGACGTTCTCGCCCAGGCCATAGGCACCCGTGATGAACACGATGTCGGGGTGGCCGCTCTCGGTGTCGATGGAAAACATCACACCGGCGGACGCCAAATCCGAGCGGATCATCTTCATCACGCAGGCCGACAGTGCGACCTTGAAGTGGTCAAAGCCCCGGTCGATGCGGTAGCTAATGGCCCGGTCGGTGAACAGCGAAGCATTGCAGCGGCGCACGGCGTCGAGCACCATCTCAGCGCCTGAGATATTCAAATAGGTATCGTGCTGGCCGGCGAAGCTGGCATTGGGCAGATCCTCCGCCGTTGCCGATGAGCGCACCGCCAGCGAGAAGTCCGCACCATATTCGGCCTCCATCATCGCGTAGGCTTCGAGAATTTCGCGCTTGGTCTCCTCGGTTAGCCCCGCGGCGTAGACAATCTCGCGGCAGCGCTTGCCCGCCCGCGCCAGCGCCTTCACATCCGTCTTGTCGAGATCATCAAGTTCAGCGTGCAGCGCGTCCCAAGAGCCTGCCTGCGTGATCGCATCGTTGAACGCATCTGCGGTGACCGCAAAACCGTTCGCCTGGTTCACACCAAGCGGCAGCAGCTCGCGGTACATCTCACCAAGCGAAGCGTTCTTGCCGCCCACCAGCGGCACATCATCAATCGTCAATTCCTCAAACCAGCGAATAGTTCGGGCGCCGGCCTGTACGGTACTGGTGGTGTTTCGAGCATCCATTTGCTTTGCCTCCAGGAATGCTTGCGCTGGCCAATGGTGAACCATCATCGCCGGCGCGTGTATCCGTTAAAAACCGGCACGTGACAGGGTCTTGATGACGGTGCGGGTTCGTCCATCGCCGGTGATCGTGCCGGTCTCGATGGCGAACCGGCACCGCTCGCCAGTAGCCGTGATCACGGTGAGATCATCGCCATCGCTAGCGGACGCCATGTGATGGCGCTTGAACTGCGCGCCATAGGCCCGAGGCGGCAGCTTGCTGGAAACCAGCGCCTTGATCGCGTCTCGACCTTTCAGCATGCCGAACGGCGAGGCCGTCTCCCAGGCACCGTCATCTGCAAACAGCTCTGCGACGCCCGCTGCATCCCGCCGGTCGACACAATCGAGGAACCGCATCAGCAAGGCGCGCTTTGAATTGCGCGGCGCATAATGGGTGTGCAGCAGAGCGTGCGCCTTGGCCGAGTTGGGCGCGTCCAGCTGGGTGGCGTACAGCCTATGCACATCGCGGTTCTCGAACGACCGACGGCGCGGCGCGTTGGCGTCCACCGAATAGACCGCCTTGGCGCGCTTATGCAGAATGTCTGGGTCCAGCGACTTGGGCTCGCCGCCACCACCGAGGCACCCGCCAACGCAGGCCATCACTTCAATTGCCACATAGTGCTCGCGCCAATCATCGGTCTCCAGCATGCGCTGGGCGGCAGCAATGCCGTTACAAACCGCAACAGTGCCCACGCCGGGGACGTCGGCGGTCTTCACGCCCGCGCCCACGCCGCGCAGCTGATGCCAATCGAGCGGCGGGGCGTTGTCGGTTTCGGGCGCCAGAAGGTGCGAAGCGGTCCGCACCATCGCTTCCATCACGCCGCCCGATGCGCCGAAAATCTGCGCCGCGCCGGTGCTCTCGCCCAGTGGGTTGTTGAAGCTGCCATCATCATCCAGCCCGGCGAAGGGTATGTTGCGCGCGCGGATCATGCGGGCCAGTTCGCGGGTCGTCAGCACATGATCAAGATCACCGCTCATGCCTGGCCTTGCGGCCTCGTCCTTCTTGGCGGTGCACGGCATGACGCTGACCACGTAGGGCTCGTCCTGCCCGTCTGCGAAGTGGCCCCCCAGGGCTTGCGCAAAACTGCCCCGTTTGGAAAGCGCGCCGTGCATCTGCTGCGGTGACTTGGTCGTGCTTAGATGTGGCAAGAGATCGAGCCGGTTGATCTCCAACCAGTTGACCCAGCCCGGGCAGCAGGAGGTGAACAACGGCAACCTGCCGGCCGACGTGATACGCCCGATGAGCTCAGTGCCTTCCTCCATGATGGTCAGATCGGCAGCGAAATTGGTGTCGAACACATGGTCGAAACCGAGCTGCCGCAGCGCGTTGATCAGCCTGCCGGTGCTGACCGTGCCCGGCGCCATGCCAAACTCTTCGCTGATGGCGATCCGTGTGGCTGGCGCGACCTGAACGACGCTCACCCGCTTTCTGGCATCCAGCGTGCGCAGCACATCGTGCCAGTGCGGCGCTTCGATCAGTGCACCCACCGGACACACCAGCGTGCACTGCCCGCAGGAGATGCAGTTGGTGTCGGCCAGCGGCTTGTCGAACACGGTGACGGGCCGGCGATCCTCGCCGCGATTGGCAAAGCCGATGGCATATTGCTGCTGAAGCGGCTCGCCGCAGGCATCAGCGCACAGTCCGCACTCGATGCACTTATCCAGATCACGCCAGATGCTCGGTGAGGTGTGATCGGTGAACCCGTAGTCGGCATCATTGCCGCCACTGCGCAGAGATTTTTCCCAGCGATCCTCCCACTGATTATCGCGCACCAATTGCTGGAACTGGCAGTCGCCGTTGACCTCGCAGCGGATGCAATCATTGGGGTGCCGGGCTAAGAGCCATTCGCCGTTTGTGCGCCGAAAAGCCTGCAAATCGTCGGTATCGGTGCGCACAACATCGCCAACGTTTGCCGGTGTGCTGCAGGCGGGCAGAGGGTTGGACTGCCCCTCGACTTCAACCAGGCACATGCGGCAGACCGCATGCGCAGGCAGCCCGGGATAGTGGCACAGCGTCGGCACATGCACGCCCGCCTTTCGGGTGGCATCTAGCAGGGTTACGCCGGTTTTAACCTCAACCGACCGTCCGTTGATCGCCAGCTTGATCATGCGTTTGTTCTACCCGTTTCAACTCCCCACCCTTTGCCAATCGATGCATTGAGAAGGGTGGTTTCGGATAGCTTGCAGTGCCGGTCTGATAGGGATGCTGATCTATGTCAGTCTGCGCTCTGAACGCTGCATGGTTACGACCGTCGCTCCGTAAGGGCGGATGCAGCAATTCATCAGTCAGATCTGGGCGCCCTACAGCCGTTTGCATTCTCTTGAGCTTGCTGATTCAGCCAATATTATCCAGCGTGTAGGTTGATCGGTTCCTGGTCCAGTTGAGGAGTTGGGAGAGGGCATCGGCCTGGTCGTCGAATTTGGTGTTTGGGAAGGCGGCGAGCTCGGTTTTGAAGGCGTCCATCCATGGTGCTGCTTCAGGCAAGTGAACAGCGCCTGTCTCTATGATCGCGGTGCAGGCGGCCATGCGGGTGACCTTGTCGCCATCAGGTTCGATGGCTTTGGTGTAGAGCCGGTCGTGCCGCAGATCCTGAATAAGGTTCTGACCGGATGCCTTGTCTTCGATGAGGACGGTGTCGGCGTTCCACTGTTCTTTAAGGGCGAGTACCTTCTTTTTGAGCTGCGGGTACTCAAGGCGATCTTTGAAAACGTCGAGGATGTAAACAGCATTGCGGTCGATGAGCGCCGTTACGCAGGCTGAGTAGTCAGACAGCTCAGAGGCCTTTGAGGCGGTATCCCAGCTTTGCACGATCTTGGTGCTGTAGGAGTGCTTCTCTGGTAGGCTGGTCCAGGTGCTGAACCATTTCAGCTTCACCATGTTGCCGCCGGCGGGAACGGGTCGCTGAAGGTATTGCGCTGAGAAGGACGCCGTGCCCATTGCGATGCGCTGCTCATCGAGCACAGCTTGGGTCTCCCGCTCACCATGCAGCAGATCACCGGGTTTGCGTTCGTGGAACGCATTTGCTCCTACCGCAATCATAGATCGCTCAGGCGCGATGGCTGGAAGATCAAGATGCGTCCAGTCACCACGCTCTAGAACGTGCCCAACGAGATCATCCACATGCAGGCGCTGCATGACCAATACGATGGCATCGTTGCGCTTGTCATCCAGCCGCGAGAGCAGAGTCTCATCGAACCATGTGTTCACCTTGGTGCGCGCTGCCTCCGACATCGCATCGGCCGCTTTCATGGGATCATCAATGATGACAATGGAACCACCGCGCCCGGTCAGTGCACCGCCAACGGTTGCTGTCAGGCGGAAGCCGCCAGCGCTAAGGCGAACCTCTTCTTCGGTGTCTTTGCGCCGATCAATGGCGGTTGCTGGGAACAGGGACTGGTACCAGGCGGTCTTCAGGATCCGTCGGTACTGGTTAGCATGATCGACGGTGAGGGTCTGCCCATAAGAAGCGCAGATCACGCGCTTTGATGGATCACGGCCGTGAAGCCAGGCTGGGAAGGCCACAGAGGCCGTATGCGACTTCAATGATCGCGGCGGTAGTGTGATAATCAACCGTCTGCGGCAACCGGCGGCAACTTCCGCCAAGTGGTGGGCCATGGCATCGATGTGCCAATTGTGCCCATACGCTTTATCCGGCGCGACTTCATGGAAGCAGCGTTGAGTGAAGGCGCTGAGGTTTGTGCGTAGCAGGGCCTGGTAGATGCGCAGCTTTGAGGCTGTTGGCCGACGGTCGGTTTGGGACAGTGCGTTGCCCTGGTTCACGAACCCGTCTCATCACTGGCCTTGGGCACCGGGAGGTGGTGCGCCAAGATGGCTTCGTCATCGTCCAGAAGCGCATTGAGCCCAGCCTGGTTCAGCTGCTCTGCCACTTGATTGGCCAAGCCATAGTCCCGCGCCATGCGAAGTAAGGTATCCATGGCCTCGGGATCGCCCTTCATGGCCTTGGTCAGGGTTTGTCTGATAGCGGCCTCGAAGCGGGTGACCTTGCGAACACCACGTGCTGTGCGCATCTCAACCTTTTCGTTGAGAACGCGGTCTACGATGCTTGCGTGACCTTCACTGCCCTTCTTGCGGCCCTTAGGGTTGCCGGACTGGCCAGGCCTAAACTGAGTGCTACGCGGCGGTTTGCGATAGCCGACTTCATAGGCTTGAGGTTCACGATCATCACTCATGCTGTCATCGTTCCATCCGGCAGCACGACGCCGGGTGGTAGCTTGGCCGCCACCGATTGTTGAGCCAGTGCAGATTGACCCCGCCGCTCAGCCACCTGCGCAAACTTTTCGCCGGTGGCTTCCAGCACGGCATCCTCACAGGCAAAGTCCTGCCAGCGGGTAATGGCAACATCGCAGTAGGATGGATCAAGTTCGATGGCCCTTGCTCGCCGTCCGGTCTTTTGCGCTGCGATGAACACCGTGCCTGAACCGCAGAAGGGATCCAGAACAATAGCACCGCGGCTTGAGCAATCGCGCATCGCATCGGCAACCATGGCCACGGGTTTGACCGTGGGATGCATGGCCAGCCCATCACGGGCTTCGCGGGTAGGGGAGGTGGCACCGCGATAGGTCCACACATTGGTGCGGTATCGACCGTTCTGACCGAGCCCGAAGCCATTGGCGTGCGGCGCAGTTCCCTTCTTGAACACGAAGATCAGTTCATGGGCTGAGCGATAGAAGGTGCCCATACCCGCATTGGGTTTGTTCCAAACGATCAGGTTCTTCTGTTCATCATAAGCCCGTTCACCTGCAACGCTCATCTCGGCAAGGTGTCGCCAGTCCATGCAGACATAGTGGATGGAGCCATCGGCACTGTGCTTTGCCGCCTGACCAAGCGTATCGCTCAGGAAGGTAACGAACGCTTCCTTGGACATCTCTCCAGATGCCATTGCGAACTCGCCATGCTTGCTGTTGCGCGTGACATTGCCCTGGATGCGCACATTATAGGGCGGATCGGTGAAGACCATCTGCGCTTCATCCACGCCGCCTTGATCCCTGGCCATCAATGCTTGGTAGGCGGCGTCCTCTCGCGCATCCCCGCAGACCAGGCGATGGTCGCCCAGCCGCCACACATCGCCAGCGTGGGTAACCGCATCCTGTGGCAGCGCGGGCACCTGATCATCGACATCGTCCGCTGGCGTTGAACCGCTCTGACCGTCGGTGATCAACATATCAACTTCAGCTATCGAGAAGCCGATCTCATCGAGATCAACAACGTCCTCAGCAATCACCAGCTCAAGCTCGCTGGAGAGGATGTCGTCATCCCAACCTGCGTTGAGCGCGATCTTGTTGTCGGCCAGAACATAGGCACGCTTCTGCGCGTCCGTCAGGCCGCCAACAACCCGGCACGGCACCTGATCAAGCTTGAGGCTCTTGGCGGCCGCAACACGGCCATGGCCCGCAAGGATCAACCCGTCCTCGTCAATGAGCACAGGATTGGTGAAGCCAAAGCGCTCAATGCTTTTGACGATCTGCGCAATCTGTTTCTTGGAATGCGTGCGTGCATTGCGGTCGTAAGGCTTGAGCTCTCCAGGTGGCAGATGGGTCAGGGACTCATCCGCACCCGTGATGGTTTGAGCGTCTGAGACGGTTTCCGCCTCGGCTTTGGGTGTTGATCTCTTGCGGGCCATGGTCAGCTCAAAGCCTCCTGTGTGCTGGCGTCCAAACTGTCGGCAAGCGCATTGGCAGCCTTGGCGACGGCGCGCAGAGCGACATGCCGCGCGTTCTCATCGCAGCATGCATCTCTTGCAACGCCAGCTGGCCGGCTCTGTCTTTTGCGCTTGGTCATGCTCGGCTCCCGGTATCCGGAGCCAAGCTGTTTTCGCAGTCCTCATCCGTCGCGGTTCTGCTCATTTCAAAAAAGAACAGTGACCAGTAATAATAACGCTGAGGCAGCGTGAGATCGCTCACAGTCAGATTAGCGAGTGGCGCTGATCTTGTATCCTCATCAACGAGCATGGCTTCTTCAAAACGTTCGATTGCCGCGTCAGTCTGCTGCGGGTCAGTGACATCAAACGGAAGAGCAAATGGCTCGCCAAGAGTTCTGCTGGCCTCGTGATAGGTTTCAGCACGTTCAAGGCTGGCAGCAATCTTTGCGGCAAATGGTTGGGCCGCTTCCCCTAACGCCTCCAAAGCCGACTGCATGATTTTGGCCATCTCAAGAACATTGAAGCCAGTCGAAGTGTCTCGTGCGACCCTTGCTTCGGTTAGCAGCTCGTCTCCTGACTTTGCCCAGCGGCCCTGATGGCGACGGATTTCATTCTCATTTGCAATGTCGTGCTCTTTCAGGAAGCTGGCCAGCTTTAGACCTGGCGCCTCCAGTTTGACTTTTGCAAAGGCCCGCAGTCGTCGCAGGTCATCGGCCGCATACTTGCCTGTACCCTTGGGTCGGCCACGAGGCCGTTTGGTGTTTTGTTCCGACATGGATTCGTCTCCTTGCGCGCAAACTCAAACCATTGCGGAACTCAGCGCAAGGAAATTTAAATCGGAAAACCGAAAATAAATAAAGTGGCTGGAAAAAGGTTCGATTCAACCTGCGTTCAACGCCATTTCCCTGCAGCGCGATACAAATTCCCTGCTGGTTCCCTGCTAACGCGGAAAAATTCCCTGCAAGTTTGTGTAGGGAACTTGACCTGTAAGGACATGATTTCATTGCGATAAACGGTGGGGCAGATCGGTTTTTTGCCTGCTTTTGGGCAAAATTCCCTGTAAATCGCGGCAAAACAGGGAATTCAGGCAGAGCAGGGACCTATTGGGTCTGGCAGCACAGCCAGTCTTCCTCGATCGAACTCTACCGCTTAGTGCGGGCTGGTGAGCTTGCTGGCCTGGTTGATTTGGCGCTCAAAAGCTTTCATCTCTGAAAGCCCAAATGCTGTAGGCTGCAACGAGGGCAGGCGATCTCGTGGCGCCTGCAAACCGATCTGTCGAGCAACCAGCCGTTTGCCGTAACACAGCATGCCTGGGATAGACCGCGACATGAAGACGATTGCGGGCAAAAGCTGGCGATGAATTGCTTCGGCGCGTTCAACATCGCCCGCCCGCCAGGCGTCAAACATCACAACTTGAGCCTTCAAAAAATCGGGCGCGGGAATAAGGCCAGCACCGCCGGAACGCAAAAGCGCTGGAAATTCGATGCCGCCATAGCCGCCAAACACCTGATACGCGCCATTCGACTGTTCAATGGTGCGCGCAATATCCACGCTGAACCCTTCGCCCTTTAACAGTGCGATGTTGGGGTGAACCCGGTTCAGCTCCACCAAGGCATCGGGCGAGAGCGAAACATCCAGATCTATCGGGTTGTTTTGTATGGCGACATCCACGTCTAGAGCGTCAGCAACATGGCCAAAAAACCGGATAAGATCTGTTGGTGACGTGCCCTTGATAGGCGGTGGTTGCAAGATGACCCAGTCAGCTCCTGCACGTGCAGCGGCCCTAGCAAACTGAACCTGCCCCGCCAGCGACGGCTCACCAACGGTGACGGCATAGGGCACGCGCCCGGCAATCATGTCGCCGATCATCTCGACCGTATGAAGCCGCTCATTGACGTCCATTTTGTGAACTTCGGTCACTAGACCAAGTACCGCGATGCCGTGCGCTCCGCACGCGATGCAATGCTCCACCTGTGCGCGCATCGCCGCTTCATCCAGGCCACCAGTCTCGTCCCAGAAGGCATAGAGTATAGGGTAGATGCCAGACCATTTCGCCATCATCAGACCGCCATTTTGAAGGGCGCTGCAACTTCACAGCCCGTCGCGGTCACGATGAGCATAAACTCGCAACGCGCCCCGCCAAGGCCAGGGATGTAGCTGCCTGGCTCAACCATCAGCACCATGTTTTCCTCAATAATCGCCGTTTCATCGGGCAAGAGCCGAGGAAACTCATGCACTGAAGTTCCAATGCCATGGCCGGAATGGTGTGGATAGGAGAACCCGTACCGCTGCATATTAGCACGCAAAAGACTATCGAAATCACAGACGCGGATGCCTGGCATTAGCTCTGAAATAGCCAGATCAAGCGTTTCTTTGGATGCTTCAAAAAGCTTTGTGTAAGCCTCTCCTGGTTGATGGCCGACAACAAAAGCGCTGCAGCTGTCCCCCCAATAGCCGCCAACGCGCGGCGCAAGATCACAGACAATCGGGTCTGCGTTTTCCAGTGCCCGCTCGCTGGGCTGCAACCCAAGAACACTGGTGCGTTCAATACCGCTGAGATATTCGCCCGCCATTGCGCAGCGCTCACCTGCGGCTCGCTCCATCGTGGTGCGGATATCGCCCCAGATCTGCAACTCCGTGGCACCGGCCACACTGTTTGCCCGCGCGGTTGCTTGACCAGCGGCGGCAATCTGCGCTGCTCTGCGCAGCTTAGCCAGTTCAGCTTCGGTTTTAATGGCGCGAAGCCGGGCCAGTTCACGGTCAAGAGGGATCGGTTGTTTGCCAAGGACATCAAGAGCGCTGGCGGGCAAACTTCCCGCTTCACAAGCCACACTGCCGGATACACCAAGCCGCTTTGCCATCGCTGCAAAGGCTGTCTGGTAGTTGCCCGGCTGATTGGTGACGGCACGGGCAAAGCCTGCATAGGTCTCATAGACAAGGCCCTCGACGGGTTCGCCATCCACATTGGCGGCCACCACGCCGACGGCACCATCTTTGCTCACAAACACGGTGCATGGTCCGCCGGTAAACGGCGACATACCGATCTCGATCGGTACCACATGGCCGGTTGCAAAGCAGAGGCTATCCGCCCCGGTTAGAACCACCCAGTCATGGCCGCTCTGCGTCAGCAAATCAGCAATGCGTCTCACATTCTCCATGACCGCTCTCCCTTGTGCGCCTACCACTCCGCAACAGAACCATCCTCGTGGCGCCACAGTGGCGGCCGCCAACGGTGGCCTTGCTGCGCCATTGCGCGCACATGCGCTTCATTGATTTCCAGCCCCAGGCCGGGTCCGTCAGGAATTTTCAGCGAGGCATCCTTGATGGAAAAAGCGTCGCGATTGGTGACATAGTCGACCATGTCACCACCCTGATTGTAGTGGATGCCCAGACTCTGCTCCTGGATGAAGGCATTGTAGCAAACCGCATCCACCTGCAGGCAGGCAGCGAGCGCAATGGGGCCCAGCGGACAATGCGGCGCAAGCGCTACATCATAGGCTTCTGCCCAAGCGCCGATCCGAACCATTTCGGAGATGCCCCCCACATGGGCTGTATCGGGGTTGATGATGCTGGCGGCGCGCTTTTCAAAAACTTGTTTGAAGTCATAGCGCGAGTGCAACCGCTCGCCGATTACCAGTGGAATGGCAGTTGAGCGGGCCAGATCGGCCATGGCGTCAACCTGCTGTGAGACCACCGCATCTTCGATAAACATGGGCCGCATGGGCTCAAGCTCTTTGATCAGCTGTCCCGCCATCGGCACATGCACGCGCCCATGGAAATCAAGCGCAATATCGAGCGCGCTTCCCACCGCTTCGCGCAGGTCAAACAGCTTGGCAACGATCTGATCAAGTTTGGCGTAGGTGTCGACAATGCGAAGCTCAGCGCAGGCGTTCAGCTTCACAGCATTATAACCCTGCGCGATCAGGGTTTGCGCTTCCTCCACCAGATTGTCCGGGCGGTCGCCACCGATCCAGCGATAGGTGCGGATCGTATCGCGCACCTTGCCGCCCAGCAACGCGTTCACAGGCACGTTGTGATATTTGCCCTTAATATCCCACAGCGCCATGTCGAGACCGGAAATTGCACTCATCAAAACCGGGCCGCCACGATAGCACCCAGACCGATAAATCGTTTGCCACAGATCTTCTATCAGCAACGGATCTCGCCCGATGACGAGGTCTTTCAGTTCGTCGATTTTTGCAGCCAGCGTTTCCGCGTGACCTTCCAGAACGGGCTCGCCCCAACCAATTAACCCTTCATCGGTGGTTACCTTCAGGAACAACCAACGTGGCGGAACAAGAAACGTTTCAAGGGAGGTAATCTTCACGCGGCATCCCCATTGATGACGTCTTCGGAGGCCAGAATAGCCCCTTCAGCAACAAGCTGCTCAATACGCTCTGCAGCAAATCCATAGTCTGCCAACACGGCCCTGCTGTGCGCGCCGTAAAGTGGGGCAGGGCTAATCTGAGGTTCTGGCGCGTCTGAGAAACGGGCTGCGGGTGTCACCGCTTTGTAGGCCCCGCCAACTGGGTGGATCACATCCATCAAGCGGCCTTGAGCCTGCGGATGGGACAGGAAGGCATCATAATCATTGACCACGATGCACCACACACCCAATGGCGCGAGAAGGTCATCCCAAGTCTTCGCTGTGTTCGTGATGAGCTTCTGCGCGACGATCTGGTATATTTCATCGCGCCAAACTGCCACCTGCCCACCATCACCAGTATCAGGGCGTGCGGCTTTCCTCTTAGCCAAAACCGGCAAATCCAACGCATCGGCCAACACATCAAGATCGGCCTGCGCAATGGCGAAAAGTCCTTCTGCACATTTGTAAATGCCGTAGGGCGGCTCCTGATAAATCGACACCTGAGGCGAGGATCCACGCTGTGGCGGTGTATCGGTGGAAAGATAGGATGTGATCTCCTGACACTGCATTTCCATGATTGCCGCCATCATTGAAACGCTAATCGATTGCCCTTCGCCCGTAACCGAGCGGGCAACCAGTGCTGCCAGCACGCCTTCGCACAGCATGTGAGAAGCCGTGACATCGACCATGTAAAGCGGAGAGGCCTGCGGCAGCTCGCCAGCGCGCCCACCATTCATTGTCAGGCCCGTGAAGGACTGCAAAAGCAGATCCTGGCCTGGGCGATCTTTCAAAGGCCCATCTTCGCCGTAGCCGCTGATCGCGCCATAAACGAGCCTTGGATTGATGGCCTTCAACGTCTCATATTCAATACCCAGCTTGGCAGCCACACGCGGGCGAAAGTTCTGAACCAACACATCAGCTTGGCGCACCATATCGTAGAGTGCCATGCGCCCAGCGTCACTTTTAAGGTCCAGCACCAGGGAGCGCTTGTTTTGGTTCAGCGTGATGTAACACGTGGCATCGCCGAACTGAGTGATGTCGGCCATTGGCGCATGGCGGGAAAAGTCACCGCCGCCCGGCGCTTCGATCTTGATGATATCGGCCCCCATTTCGCCCATGCGCTGGGTGCAAAGCGGCCCGGCCATCGCGATGGTGAGATCGAGAACTTTAATCCCTTCAAGCGGTCGTCTTGCCATTCTATTTTCCTTTGAACACCGGCACACGCTTTTGCGCGAACGCTGCCATGCCCTCACGAGCATCTTCCGTCATCATGCAGAGCGTGTAGCCATCATTTTCCCAGGCCAGCCCCTGGGCAATCGACGTGCCTTGCGACTGACGAATGATATTTTTGGCCGATTGCACGGCGATGGGTGGGTTTTTAGCCAGCCGTGCCGCGATGGCGCCAACGCTGGCCATCAGCTCTTCAGGTTCGACAAGCTTCTGCACGAAACCAACGCGATAGGCCTCATCGGCAGGAAAAATATCCCCGGTAAGGATCCACATAGCCGCGTTTCCATAACCGATCAGACGTGGCAAAATACTGGTGTTGCCGCTGCCCGCGTGCCAGCCACGCTGCACTTCCGGTGCGCCAAAATTTGAACGGTGCGTTGCCACACGGATATCGCAGCAGATTGCCATTTCAAGGCCACCACCAAGGCAGTAGCCGTCAATGGCGGCGATGGCCGGTTTGCGTAGTTTCAACAGCGGAGCAATATAATCGCGGTTGTATTCAGCCCGGTTGCGACCCTCCCAAGGGGTGCCCAGATCGTCGAGCATGTTGATGTCGCTGCCCGCAGCAAAGGCGCGCTCACCAGCGCCGTCAATCACCAATACCTTGATCGTATCATCGGTATCGACACGGTTGGCATAGTCGACAATTTGGCCGCCCATGGCCGCCGTGATCGCATTCATTTTGGACGGCCGGTTGAGAGTTAGATAGGCCACACCATCCTCAACGCGGAACACGATGTGCTCGTCAGGATTGTCAGTCATGTCGGTCTCCTCTCAAGGGCGCGGTGAAAGCGTGATGGTGGTGTTCCAGGTGCGGCTTTGCCCAGGCTTCAGCCAGATGGCATGGCCACCTGCCAGCGCACCTTCAAGATCATCGGTGGGGCTGGTGGTCGGCTCGATGGCCACCTGGTGTACTGGAGCTTCTTTGTCCGGCCAGCCGCCATAATCAAACCAAAGCCCAAGATGCGCGGCATCAGCAGCCGACCAGGAGAAGGCAATGCCGCCGTTTTCGCCGATTATACCGACCTGTGCTTGGTCTTGAACGCACCCATAGGCTTTCAGTGCAACGCCTGCACGAATGTCGTGGAGTGTTGTGTAATCCATCCCATTCACATTGCTCAGATCAATCGGCTGGCAATCACTGATGATGTTTGAAATGCCTTCAAGTTCAAGCCTCTCACCTGGTTCGCATGCCAGCAGGCAATGCTGGCTCCAAAGGGTGGGCAGTGCGGTTTTCCATGTGTTGGTGACTTCATAGGCCACACCAACAGATGCGCCCTCCAAGGTCAGCGTGCGGCGAAAGCGTGTCTGGTCGTCGTTGTAGGTCGCAGTGATGGAAGATGCAGACTGCGTGGCGTCCCAACGCCTTGCCCAAAGATCACCATGGTCGCGCAAGCGACGGCCCCAGTGCGATGATGGACACGGGCCAACCGTAGGATAGCACTCATCCCAACCGCGTGCTTCTTCGCCCATAAATGGCGCATCATTATCAGTTCGGCCAACCAACGCGCCTTGCGCCAGCCAGTCTCGCCCGGTGCGCTTGTCGATCAGAGACGTCACTCGCGCCCCAAAGGCTGGCGCCAGGCTCAGGGCGACGGCCTTATTCTCCAAGGTCAAAAGATCATCCAGGGCAGCGGCTTGGCCCATCAGCCGCCACCTGACGCTGCAATGCGCGCCTGCGCTTTTTCAGAGCGGGCAATACGCCACTGACCAATGGCGACCGCAATCACCAGCAACAGGCCCTTGGCGACCAACTGATAGAAGGTCGGGATGCCCAACAGGTTCATACCGTTGGAAAGCGTTGCAAGCAGCAGCACGGCAAGCATTGTACCTACAATTGTGCCCTTACCACCGGCGAGCAGCGCACCGCCTAGAAACACAGCCGTAATGGCTTCCAGCTCCAACCCTTGCGTGCCGGATGCTGGCTGACCAGAGCTTGTGCGGGCGGTCACAATGACGCCAGCAAGCCCAGAAAGAGCGCCAGAGATTGCGTAGATATAATAGCGCATGCGCGTGAGGTTGATGCCCGCCAATCGCGCCGCAGCCGGGTTGCCGCCCATAGAATAGATGGAGCGGCCAAAGACCGTTGAGGTCATAACGAAGTGCGCAATCACCGCGACAACCACAAGAATGATAAATGCTATGGGGATGCCCGGAAAATCGCCTGCCTGCAGCACACGCCCTGAACCCAGCAAGGCAAGCGTGGGGTCGAGTACGCCAACTGGGCGGCCATCGGGGGCAATGAGAAACGCCACGCCGCGAAAGGCCGAAAACGTAGCAAGCGTCGCCACGACCGGGTTCACCCGCAACAGCGATATGATGGAGGCGTTGACCAGCCCCAGCACAATGCCAATGCTAACGCCGAAGAATACCCCGCCTATAACTGTGCCCACTTGCGTGACCATCAGCGCGCAAACGACAGACGCACACCCGGCAATCGACCCCACTGAAATATCCAAGCCAGCAGAAACAATCACCAGCGTCATGCCAATGGCGATGAGGCCCACCACGGCCATGTTCTGACCGATGTTGAGTATATTGCGCGGTGAGAAAAAGAATTCCGTTTGGCTGGCGATTAGCGCCACCATGATGATCAAAGCGATTATCAATGAGAGGTTTTCGGCCCCGACAAACTTCATGATGCTCGTGTGCAGGGCTGGTTTATTGGCGTTTGTATCAGACATTAGGCGACAGCTTTCTGGGGGGTGTTTTGGCCAAGCGCGAGCGTGACAATTGCTTCCTCGCTGGCATCGGCTTTTTCAATTGGATCGGAAATTGTGCCATCACTCATCACGATGATCCGGTCAGACATGGCCAAAAGCTCGGGCATTTCCGATGAGATCATCATGATCGCCATGCCGTCCTTGGCCAGCTCATCCATCAGGCGGTAAATTTCTGCTTTGGCCCCAACATCCACGGCGCGGGTCGGCTCATCCAGAATGAGCAATTTGGGTTTGGCCGCCAGCCATCGCGCCAGCACCACCTTTTGTTGGTTGCCACCTGAAAGCTTGCCCACTTCTTGGTCCATCGAGGGGGTCTTAATTTCAAGCTTGCGCACGAGCGGCACAACGGTGTCGACCATTTCGCGGTTGCGCAAAATACCGAGCTTGGCGAGCTTGGAATAGATCGCCATTGACACGTTCTCGATCACCGAACGCACCAGGATTAGCCCTTCAGCTTTTCGGTTTTCCGGCGCAAAGCCAATGTTGGCGGCAATCGCATCAGCAGGCGAGCGAATATGGGTAAGCTCGCCTTCAATCTTAACGGTGCCGCCCTCGCGCGGGTATTCTCCGAACAGCACCTTGGCAAGCTCAGTGCGCCCTGCGCCAACCAGCCCGGCAAAACCGACAATTTCGCCCGCGCGAATGGAAAAACTGATGTCCTCGTGCCAACGGCTTTGCAGGTTTTCCACCTCCAGAACCACGTGATCCGTGGTTGTTTCTTCGCGCTGGTAGCCATGCTCCAGTTCGCGGCCAACCATAAGGCGCACAATCTCTTCCTGGTCAGTGTCTGCGATGTGCAGATCGCCAGTAGGCACGCCATCTTTCAGGATCACCACGCGGTCCGCGATGCCCATAATCTCATGAAGCCGGTGTGAGACGTAAATGACGCCTAGGCCCTCAGCTTTTAGAATCTTGATCAGCCCGAAAAGCGCGTCCGTTTCTTTGCTGGTCAGCGAAGATGTCGGCTCATCAAAGGCGACAACTTTCACGCCCTCTTTGAGCGCGCGCATGATCTCAACAATGTGCATTTGCGCAGGTGAAAGCGTGCGTCCCAGCTGATCCAAATCGACCATGCCGGCAAAGCCATAGCGGGAAAGCAGTTTGGTGAGCCGCGCGCGCATCGCAGCAAAATCAACCCTGCCACCCTGGGCCGGGAACTCGCCCACAAACACGTTTTCAATGACGGAAACGTGGGGGACAATCTCTGGCTCCTGGCGCACCAAACGGAAACCCGCATTGCGCGCATCCAGCGGGTTGGCGTGACTAACTTCTGCTCCGTCCAGGCTTACCGAGCCCTCATCAAGCTGATAGTCGCCTGACAGGATTTTCAGAAGTGTCGACTTGCCAGCGCCATTTTCGCCAACAAACGCAACCACTTCGCCCGCATGTACGGACATGGACACATTGTGGAGCGCGCGTAGACCTGGGAAAGATTTCCCGATTGCATTGGCCTGCAAAAGAACCTTGGCCATGTCTTCCCCCGAAGATCGTAGGTCAGAAAAAGACGGGCCCCGACCAGATGGCCGGGACCCGCCCTCGGGAGAAACCCTAGTTACAGGGCATGATGTCCGCATAGTTGGACGGATCAACAATGGTGGTGTTGGCAACGGTCTCCAAAGGCAGAGGCTCACCAGTTGTCACCGTGTTGATCAAGGCGCGGGCCGCCGCATCACCGACGTCAACGCCAGAGATGTAGAGAGCCGCTTTGAACGCTGACTCAATTCCTGCCTCCCAGGGGCGACAGGCTTCATAAGCGCCAAGGCCGACCGCAATGATGTCGTCGGGCGCAAACCCGGCATTGGCAAGCGCGTTGTTTGCACCCAACACGCCTTCATCATTGCACGCAAAGACCACCCATTTGTCGACCTGTGGGTGTGCGGTTATCACCGGCCCGGCAGCTGCCAGGCTGGAGTCTGCAGTGCCTTCATAGGCAACCGCATAGAAATTGGCCTCATCGGCTCCAGCGGCCATAACTTGCTCGCGCGCTGCATTGGTGCGGTCATTGCAGACCGAAAGCGTCTGCACTTCGACGCTCAAAATGCCGTAGGTTGCATCCTCCAGCCAGCCCGATGCTGCCAACAATTCGCCTGCCCGCTCACCCACATTGGTGCCCATGGCGGTGCCGTTAAAGCCAGCAAAAGGAAGCGGGTTACCATCGCCATCCATCAGCGGGTCATCGGTTGCTATGACCGGGATGCCCGCCTCTGCGGCTGCCGCTGCAATGGCTGGCCCAAGCGCCTGATCGGGCGCTGTGATGGCGATGGCGTCAGCGCCACCTGCAATCGCATCGGAGACCGCGCTGATGGCAAGGTTCGCATCCAGTTCGACGTTGATGGTGCGCGCTTCAAAACCAAGTTCTTGCGCTGCAGCGACAAAGCCATTGGCTTGATCGATGAAATATTGCTGCGTGCCGCTCTTATAAATGGCGACGATCTCGTCGGCATTGGCAGCAACTGTTCCAGCGGACATGATGAGCGCTGCGGATGTGGCAAGCGCAAGTGAAAGACGTGTCGATCTCATTGTTTCCTCCCGGGTATGGACCTTAGACTTAAATATCATTATCCGTTTATCTTATAAAGTCAAACAAGACGAAAGTGGTGGGCCCAGATGCAGAGACTTGAAGGAAAAACAGCCATCGTGACGGGCTCTGGCCAAGGCATTGGCGAGGCAATTGCCCGTCGGTTTGCCAGCGAAGGTGCTCGGACCGTCATCGCTGAGCTGGACAAACAGGTCGGTGCGCAAACGGCAGATACAATCCGGGCGCAAACCGGTGGTCAGGTCCTGTTTGTGCACACCGATGTGGCTGACGAGGCAAGCGTAGCGGCGATGTATGCGACCACCAAAGAAGCCTTTGGTCCTGCCGATGTGCTGGTCAACAATGCGGGCATTGCCGTTTTTAAAGAACCGCTTGAAAGCACTCGTGAGGATTGGGAGCGCTGCATGTCGGTGGATCTGGACGGGGTATGGACCTGCTGTCGCACGGTGCTACCCGACATGTTGGCCCAAGGTGACGGTGCGATCATCAACATCATTTCCAACCACGCATTCTCGATTATCAAGTCCACCTTCCCCTATCCGGTGGCCAAGCACGCACTGCTCGGTCTTACACGTGCGCTCGGCCTTGAATATGCCGACAAGGGGGTCGCGGTGAACGCGATTTCACCGGGCTACACAGATACGCCGCTGGTGAAAGCCTACTTCCAAACCTTCGATGATCCTGCAGCCGAGCGTGCGCGCGTAGAAGCGCAGCAACCCGTGGGCCGCCTGTGCCAACCCGATGAGGTGGCAGCCGTGGCCGCCATGCTGGCTTCCAATGAAGCGCGGTTCATGGTGGGGGAAAACATCGTCATGGATGGTGGTGTGACCATCCGCATGTACGAAGACTAAGCTGCAAGAAATGCCGTCTGCGCTGCCACAGCGGTCAACACTGGTCCTTGGCCCCAGGGCACGATCTTGTTCACAGGAACGTGCCAATAATGCTCCTCGACCAGGGCTGACATAACTGCAGCGGACACGCCCATCAAATTGCCATGCTCGTCAAGATTGCCAACCATGGCCGCAAAGGCGCGTTGGGCGGGGATTTGAAACTCATTGAGCGGCAGCAGTCCCCATGCCATGCCGCGATAAAACGCGGTTGCCATAAAGGCGGCTGTGGATGACTCATCACCAGACTTCGGCTCGTGAGCCAGTGACCACCAATTGCCGTCGTCACGCTGATAGTCCAGCATCTGCCGAGCAAGAGCCAGGGCGTGGGCTTTGACCTCGTCCAGGCGTGCATGCGCGCCAACATAGTGCGCTACGTCCAGCAAACCCAGCAAAGCCCAGCCCTGGCCACGCGCCCAGCCGCGGGTGTAGGATTTGCCTACTTTTTCAAGCCAGAAATGGTTGTAGAGGCCAGTTTCTGAGTCAAACAGCAGCGGCTCATAGCCCAAAATTTCTTCAACCGCCTGATCATCCCAGCCTTGACCGGGGTCAAGCTGCGAGAGGTGAGCAAAAAACGGCGGATCGAAATGCATGCAATCTAAATAGATCCCTGGCCCTGGGGCTTTCATCTGCTCGGCTTCAAGCTCAGAGAGCTGCACACCCCCATAGGGCTCACGCAGGGAGCGGAGCGTATCATCAAAAGTGATCGAAACCCCGCCCACTTTGCGCCGATCGCGCAAATGGTGAGCCAGATCCAGAACGGCGGCCTTGAGCACATCATCGCCTGTACGGCCCACCACATCGCACATGACGTGGCCAGGTGCGGTGTTATCGTCGGGCTGGAAAGGGTGCATGCGGGTTGCCCAAGCGCGGAAAAATCCATGCGAGAAGTCGAGCCATCTGCTGTTTTCCAGCGTATCAGAGGCTGCAACAAGACCCTCAAAGCCCACTGAATCGCCGTAAAACCAACCTTTAAACGCGTGATCCATCAGACGATCGGCAACTGTGCCAACCAAGGCCGCACTTAAATCTGAGTTTTGCATAGCCGTCCCAGCATGGTTTTCCAGTATTATCGGGCGCGCTGCGCGACTGCGCTTGGACCGCGCCCGACCTCTTGGTCGGCGTCTTGACCGAGCAGATGAAACCCTTGCGAGGCGTCATCAATGGCACACTGAATGAGCGTGCGCATGGCCGCCTCTGTGGCCTCCGGGTCACGCGCCATAAACGCCTCAAACACCCGGTGATGCAGCGCGTGGCTCTCATCCATGCCGATCATGGTGTTGGTGTAACCTTTGGCGGTCATTTGCAGGTCCAAAAGCAGTCCGAGCGCAGCTTCGATAACGGAAAACAGCTGCTCCAAAAGCTCCGATTCAACTGCACCAATCAAAGCGCGGTGAAATTCCAGATCAGTGGTAATAAACGCATCGCGCCGGGCCTCTGGGGATCCGGTTGAATGGTCATACACATGCTGTTTGTCGACCCATGCTGCCTTAACCCTTGCCACATGTGCGTCATCGGCGGCTTGCGCTGCCAGATAGGCGATGCCCGGCTCCATCACCAGGCGCAGCTTGAGTAAGTCGCGCAGCAACGATTCCGTATCACCCGCCTTGATCCGCCATTCCATGACATCGGGGTCAAGCAGCCGCCATTTTGAACGCGGTTGAATGCGCGTGCCGTCAGATGTCTTAGAACGAATAAGACCCTTGGCACCCAAAATGCGAAAAGATTCGCGGATCACCGAACGGCTCACGCCAAGCTGTTCAACCAGATCGGCCTCGCGGGTCACCGCCTCGCCTTCGTTCCACTCTCCGGCCGCGATACGGGTGCCAAGATGTTCAACAGCACTGCCCAAGATACCGCGTAGCTCAATAGCGCCATCCAGCAATGAGTTTGGACCGATTCTGCTACGATTGATCACAAGGATTTTTCCATTATTTTATAAGATAAACCGACTTACAGGGCGGGGCAAGCGTCTAATGTTGTGACACGAGCGTTGAAGCCGATCTGGCCATCACCGCGATATCTACCACGATAAGCTGGCCTCGGTAGCGGGTTAGACCATTGTTTGGCGCGTGATAGTGCACAGCGGGTGTAAGGATTTTGAGGGCCGTCTTTCGTTGCGCCAGTGGCCAAAAACAAGAATATTGTCTGGCGTCAACGCCTATGTCACCGAAATCATGGTCTGAACTCCGGCGTGTTTTGGTGTGGTTGCGGTCGCATAGGATCGAAATTGGGGCACAGCGGTTGCAAGCCGCAAAGCCTGGTTGGTGGTGCTCAAGCGTATTTGTCGGGCGACCCGCAAACACTGCTCTGCCATAGAGAACATTCTGATGGTGCTGGATGGTTTCGTGGTGAAGGTAGCATTGCTGTCAGCGCCGGTGGGCTGAACTCCCCTCCCGCTGACATCGCTGAAGAGGGCAGGCTGCGCTGAAAAGGGCGGGCGGCGCTGCGCCGAATAGGCCCTAACCGCAGTGGGCGTTGGCACGCATCCAATGAAAAAGGGCGGCCTCATGGACCGCCCTTTGACATGCTTTAGGGTATTAGGCCTATTGCGCCATGAAGGCTTCAAAACGCTCTTTGAAGTCGGTCGCTTCAGGCTGGTCGGTCAGGATGACATCCCAGCTCTGACGCGCCGCTTCCATGAACGGACCAAGGTCTGGCTCGATGATTTCAACGCCAGATGCGCGCGCTGTTTCCAGGCCTTCATCGGCAAGGCGATCATGCGCTTCGATGCCGACCGCAATTGCATCATCAGCGGCGGTCTGGATCATGGCTTGCACATCTTCAGGCAGGCTAGCCCACCAGCTTTGTGACAGCACCATCACAGTGGTTGACTGGTGCGCACGGGTCATCGTGTAGCTGTTGACCGTCTCATAGAAGCCATCAGCAACAATCGCATCTGGTGAGATTTCAAGAGCATCGACCACATTGTTTTGGATCGCCATGAACAGCTCGCCATAGGACATAGGCGTCGGCTGCGTACCCATTGCGATGTAGGCTTCCACGAAACCAGGGGTTGGCAGAACGCGGATTTTCAGGCCCTGCATATCGTCAATGGTAGCAACGCGTGCAGGCTCTTTGGCCGCAACAGAGCGCTCATAGATGGAGCCGAAGCCAAGGCCGTACATGTCGTACTCGCCCAAAAGGTCGAGCATTTCACGGCCCATCTCGCTTTGCAGCACTTCATAGGCCTGCGCCTTGTCGTCAAACAGGTAGGGCAGGGAGAGCACGCGGTACGCTGGCACAATGTTTTCAAGCGTTGAGCCGCCAACAAAACCGCCCGTCAGGATGCCTGTGCGCATAGACTGGATGGCACGGGTTTCGTTGCCGGCCTGGCCGCAGCACTGGATCTCCACGGCAATGTCGCCACCGGAGCGCTCCTCGATGAGGCTTTTGAATTCTTCCAAAATGACCTGGTATGGGCTGGAGTCACTCAGCACATGCGCCATCGTCATGTTGTAGGTTTGTGCCTGCGCACCGCCACCGGCGAATGTGAAGGTGGCCGCAACGGCTGCTGTGGCCCCAATGAGTGTCTTTTTCATAGTCATGCGGTCAGAACTCCCTTTTTTATTGGTTAGCGAAGCAAGGCGAGCGAGATGCTCGGAATGTAGGTGATGATCATCAGATTGATGATGAGCACACCCAGGAAGATCGCCAGCGGACGCATCAGTTGCTCCATACTGATGCGTGCTATGCCGCAAGCGATAAACAGATTGACCCCCACCGGTGGGGTGACCATGCCGACTGCCAGATTGACGATCATGATCATGCCGAAATGCACCGGATCAATGCCGTAGTTGGCGGCGATCGGAGCAAGGATTGATCCCAGAATGACGATGGCCGCGAACGTCTCCATAAACATGCCGACAATCAGCAGGAAAACGTTGACCAGCAGCAGGAAGACCAGCGGGTTTTCGGTGACAGTGGTCAGCAGTTGCCCAAGCTGTTGGGGCGCGCGCAGGAGGTGCAGGGCAAAGCCGAACATGGACGCGAACGCCACGATGATCATAACCACCGAAGACGTGATAGCTGCGCTGGCAAAGATGCGGGGCAGGTCTTTCAGCGAAATTTCGCGGTAAATAACAAGGCTCAAAAACAGGGCATAAAAAACAGCGACCACCGCGGCTTCTGTCGCGGTGAAAATGCCGCCAAATATTCCACCCAGAATGATCACCGGCATGAACAGCGACAGCGAGGCACGCCAGAAGGCTTTGCTGACATCGCGTGCCCATTGGCCCAGCACAAAAGGCTGGCGCTCGCCATAGCCTTTGATCCAGGCGATCAGAATGGCGGTGGTCATCAGCGAGACAGCGATCATCAGGCCAGGCAGGAACCCAGCGATAAACATGTCTGTTATCGAGACCCCAGTGATGACGCCATAAATAACCATGGCAACCGATGGCGGGATAATCACTCCAAGTTCGCCAGAGGAAGCGGTGACCGCAGCGCTGAACGGGCGAGGGTATTTCTGCTTTTCCATCTCCGGGATCAGCATAGAGCCAATGGCAGCCGCGGTTGCTGCCGACGAGCCGGAAATGGTTGCAAACAGCATTGATGTCATGACGACAGCGGCAGCCAAGCCACCGCGAACCCAGCTTACCAAGGCCTTGGCAAAATCGACCAGCCGCCCAGCAATGCCGCCATGCTGCATCAAACGGCCAGCCAAAATGTAGAGTGGCAGCGCCATCAGGGCAAAGCTGTCTAGCGCTTCAAAAATGACCTGCGGGATGGCAATAAACGGGATGCCCCGATCAATCAGGGTGGGGATCGCCGCCATGCCGAGCGCCATAGCAATGGGCACACTGGCAACGAACAAAACAACAAGAACAACAACCAGAAGAACCATGATCTAGTCCTCCGGCGCCAAGTCAGAGGCAAAGCGAATATCACGGCCCTCAAGGATGTTCTCAACGATGAGCGCCAGTGAGTTGAGGATCATCAGCACCATGCCGACAGGCATCGCCCAGTAGACATAATCGCGCGTGATGCCCAGTACCGGGCTGCGTTCAGAGCGCCCCAATTCCAGGAAGTCCATACCAACCCAGAACAGCAAGCCGAAGAAGGCCATGCTCATGATCATGACCGCGTAGCGGATAGGCACACCGACGCCGGCAGGCAATTTGCGAATACCGAATTCCAGGGCGATCATGCGCGCGTGACGCGCACCAATGGCTGCGCCCAGAAACACCATCCAGATGAGTGTGTAGCGGGCGATCTCTTCGGTCCAGGGGGCGGAAATGTTGATGCCGAAGGCGGTGAGCACGAATCTCACCGTGACCTGCCCCATGACGGCGATCGCGACGATCGCAAGCAACGCAGCAACCACCCAGGTGGCCACCATGTTGATCTTGTCCATGGAAGCTACGAACGCGCGCAAAGGCTACTCCATCGGCACTGCCGCAGGAAAAAACTCTGCGCACATGGCCAAAGACTGGAACACTTTCAGAAAGTGCGCAAGGCAAATTTTTGTTCGTATTGCGAACATTTGCGCCATTTTTGCCCCATGGACGCTAAGCGTTAGCCATTCTGGCGGACCCAATCGGCCAACTCTGCGTGGGTTGCAAACCAGACATCGCCGCGTGCCTTGGCGTGTTCAATCAAGGCGTCCAGCATCCAGATGCGCGAGCGATATCCGATAACGAATGGGTGGAAGACCAGCTGGCAGACGCCGCCTTCTTCATAGGCCATGTCGAATTCGCGCTTGAAGATGTCGAGAACATCGGTTGGCGCTGTCCAGGGGCGTGTGGCCGGTTCGCGATTGAACAGCAGATACACGGCGTCATCGCGCACCCAGTCGACAGGTATTTCGACAACGCCCGTCGGCTCGCCCTTTGCGAGCAGTTCGTAGCAGTCGTCATCAGCCATCATGGAGCTGTCATAGGCAAAACCGGCTTCGGCGACGAGCTCGATGGTGTGAGAGCTCAAGTCCCAATTGGCGGCGCGGTGGCCGACAGGCATAGTGCCGGTGATATCGGCCAGTGTGTCGCGAGCGCGGTGCAGCAGATCGCGTTCGGTGGTGCGGTCGAGTTTGGATGTGTTTTCGTGGATCCAGCCATGAACACCAATTTCATGTTCGCGCTCGGTGATGGGTTTTAGGGCATCGGGCTCGATTAATGCGGCAACCGCAGGTACAAAAAAGCTTGCCGGTATACCATGGCGGTCCAGTACGTTGAGGATACGCGGCACGCCACGGCGGCGGCCAAACTCTCCCCATGCCAGGCGGCCAATGGCGGCTTTTCCCATGCCCAGTTCAAAGGTTTCATGGTCGCAATCAAAGGATAGCGCCATGGCGCAGCGTGCGCCGCCGGGCCATGTTTTGGGGGCGAGCTCACGGCCTGCCCGCACGTGATTGACGACACTGCGCCATGTCGCTTCATCGGTTTCCCAGGGTCGTTTGGCGTCGATCATTTTGAGGCTCACCCGTTGCTTGTCAGTCTGCGCTACCCGTGTTCAACATGCGCACAACTGTTACGATAGCGCACGAAACTGAGGTTGAACATGATCAGATTTTTCTACAACGCCGCGCCGAACCCCATGAAGGTTGCGCTGTTTCTGGAAGAAAGCGGCGTGGCTTACGAGCCGGTGCCCATCGACTCCAAGCGCGGTCAGCAGCACAGCAATACCTATGTGCAGATCAACCCGAACGCTAAGGTTCCCGCGATCATTGATGATGGGCACGCGGTGTTCGATAGCAACGCGATCTTGCTCTACCTTGCTGAAAAGATCGGTCAGTTCTTACCGGCAGATGCCCCCGGCGTGCGTGGTGAGTTGCTCTCCTGGTTGATGTTCATTGCATCGGGCGTTGGGCCTTATTCGGGGCAGGCGGTGCACTTTCGTAAATTTGCACCGGAGCAGATCCCTTACGCCATTAAGCGCTATGATTTTGAGGCGCGCCGCCACTGGCAAATCATCGATGATCGCCTGTCCAAGGGCCAATACATGATGGGCGATACCTATACCATTTTGGATATGGCTGTGTGGGGCTGGGGCGACCGGCTGACCTATATGCTCGCCGATGATAACATCATGGCGACGTACCCAAACCTTGATCGCCTGATGAAGGAGATTGACGCACGTCCCGCCGCCAAAGCCGCCAAAGCCCTGCCAACGCAGCATGCTTTCAAGGCGGAGTTTGACGAGGAGGCCATGCGCCACATGTACCCGCAAATCTTCGCCCCAGACCCCGTTTAAGGCAGGAGCCAAAACGGATGCGTATCGGCTTGGTGGTGAACCCGATTGCAGGTCTGGGCGGCAGGGTTGGTCTGAAAGGGACGGACGGGCCGGGCACCGTTGCCAATGCGCTCGCGCTCGGCGCGCAGCCGCAGGCAGGGCCACGCACAAGACGGGCTTTGAAGCGGCTAGCCCAGCGGGTGCCCGGTGCCAGCCTCATTGCAGCTCCGGGCGCGCTGGGGGCTGACTGGGCTGAGGGCCTCGACCTTGCGGTTGAGCATGTCGCGCTTGATGCCGACAGCCAAACCGCCCGTGATACGCGCCTTGCAGTTGCTGCGATATCGCAAGCTGATCTTATTGTTTTTGCCGGAGGCGATGGCACTGCCCGCGATGTAGCAGGCGCGTTGCAGCCCGGCCAAGCGATGCTCGGCATTCCGTGCGGGGTAAAAATGCACTCTGGTGTGTTTGCCATTTCTCCAGAGGCAGCTGGGGCTATGCTGGCCGACATCATTACCGCGCCGCAGACAATCACGTGGAGCGATGAAGCCGAAGTGATGGATATTGACGAGGCCGCGCTGCGCCAAGGGCGCATCGCTCCAGAACTTTATGGTCTTGCCCGTGTGCCCTTGGCGCAGAACCGCGTGCAAGCGTCCAAGGGTGGCCCGCGCAAAGATTGGGGTGCGTTGCTGCGCGGCGCTGCTGCTGATGTTGTGGCCGACATGGATCCAGACGCGCTCTACGTTATTGGCCCGGGCACCAGCGCTGGCGCAGTGGCAAAAGCTGCAGGGCACACCCCCACCGTTCTTGGCATAGACGCCATGCAAGGTGGCAAGCTGGTGGGGCAAGACCTGGGAGCTGATGCGCTCGATGAGCTTGCCCGTGGCAAGCCAGTGCACATCGTATTGGGGGTTACGGGGCAGCAGGGCTTTCTGATCGGTCGCGGTAACCAGCAAATCGGCCCGCAGACCCTTGCGCGCGCTGGCCGCGACGGGCTGATCGTGCTGGCCACCGAAGACAAGCTGGCCAGCCTTACTCAGCCCCGCCTTTGGGTGGACAGTGGCGATGCCGAGCTAGACGCTGAGCTTGCTGGATTTGTGCGCGTCAACACTGCCCGCGGCCGTCAGACCATGATGCGGCTTTCAGCAGGCTAAATATCGCAGTTTGGTTGCTTGATTTCACGTGTGCGTTATGTGAACTTTTGTGCACATTTTTCGCGATGCCTTCAACCCTCATCTAAGAAAAGGGCGACAGGCGCGGCTCTGACTTTGAAGTGAGGAGACCTTGATGACCGACCAAACACGCGCCCATCCTTGGATGGCGCTGTCTGCCCCCGGCGTGATTGACGATATGCTTGCGCAGATTGGCGCGGGCTCAGTCGCCGAGCTTTTTGAGCAGATCCCGCAAGACCATTTCCGCAAAACACCGCTGGATCTTCCTCCAGCGTTGACCAGCGAAATGGAGCTGAAGCGCGATCTGGTAACGCGGCTGAAGCGCAATGAGGATTGTGAGAGCAATCTCAGCTTTCTGGGTGCGGGCGTTTGGCAACATCACGTGCCAGCCATTGTTGATGAAATCGTGGGCCGCACCGAATTCGCGACCAATGTGTGGGGCAGCTACCAGTCTGACCATGGCCGCAACCAAACCTGGTTTGAATTCTCATCCCAGCTGGGCGCCCTGCTGAACCTCGATGTCGTGCAACTGCCCGTTTACTCGTGGGGCTGCGCCATTGGTCATGCCATGCGCATGGCGGCGCGAATGAATGGCCGCAAAAAGGTGCTGGTGCCACACCTCAGCGATCCGGAGCGTCTGTCGGTGATCCGCACCTACTGCCAGCCCAGTGAGATGGAAACGAGCCTTGAGGTTGTGACCGTTGCCGCTGATCCAACAACCGGGCGTCTTGATCTCAATGATCTAAAAGCCAAACTTGGCCCGGATGTCTCATCAGTCTATTTTGAAAACCCGGCTTACCTTGGCACCATCGAAACAGACGCCGCCGAGATCGCGCGCCTCACACGTGCCGCAGGCGCTGAAACAATCGTTGGCGTCGACCCGATCAGCCTGGGCGTCATGACCGCGCCGGGCGACTATGGTGCCGACATTGTCACCGGACCTGTGCAGCCCTTGGGTGTGCACATGCAGTGCGGTGGCGGGGCAGGGGGCTTTATCGCTTCACGCGACGAAGAGCCCTATGTGCGCGCCTACAATGGCTTCCTGGTTTCCATCGCAGACACGCAGGAGCCGGGCCAATTTGGCTTTGGTCTGGCCTGCCCGCACCAGAACTCCTACGGCATGCGCGAGGATGGCAATGACTGGACAGGCAACTCCACCTATCTGTGGGCGATTGCTGGTGCGGTCTATATGAGCCTGCTTGGTCCCGATGGCTTCGCTGAAGTTGGCAAGCTGATCGTTTCGCGGGCGCGCTATGCCGCCAAGCTGCTTGGTGAAGTTCCCGGCGTTCGCATCGTCCGGCCTGATACCCAGTTTAAAGAGTTCGTCGTCAATTTTGATGGCACGGGCAAGACGGTTGCAGACATCAATGATGCCCTGCGCGCAAAAGGCATTTTCGGCGGCAAGGATATCTCCGGTGAAGGTTTGGGCGTGGGACAAGCGGCACTCTACTGCGTCACCGAGGTGCACAGCGCCGCTGATATCAAACGTTTAGCCAACGCCCTCAAGGAGGTGCTGTCATGAGCAAGCTACCTAACTTTCACGCGGCCAAATGGGATGAGCCGGTTGTCATGGAAATGGGCCGCCCCGGCGGGCGCGGCCAGCATTTTCCAGCGCCAGAAAGCGATGTTACCGACGTGGTGGGCGAGGATCTGATCCCCAGTGCGATGGCCCGTAAAGATCGCCCGGAACTGCCCGAGATTACCGAGTTCGAGGCGCAGCGGCACTACCTGCACCTCAGCCAAATGACGCTGGGCATGATGGGCATCAGCCTGTTTGGCACCTGCACGATGAAGTACAACTCCAAGACCTCGGAGTATGCGACGCTGCGGCCTGAGCTTGCCGAAGTGCACCCCTATCAGCATGAAGATACGCTGCAGGGCGTGCTCTCCATTCTGCATGAGTTTGACGGCATCTTGCGCTCTTTGTCGGGTATGGATCAGTTCATTTTCCAGGCCGGTGGTGGCGCGGATGCGGCCTACACTATGACGGCGCTTGCGCGTGCCTACTGGAAAGACAAGGGCATGCTGGGCCAGCGCACCGAGATGGTGACCTCCATTCAGGCGCATCCCTGCAACCCGGCCACGGCTGCCGCTGCTGGCTTCAAGGTTGTGAACTTGCCGCTGGAAGAAAATGGCTACCCATCGCTGGATGCGCTTAAGGCAGCGGTGAGCGAGAAGACCGCGCTCATCATGCTCAACAACCCTGATGATATGGGCATCTACAATCCTGAGATTAAAGAATGGGTGAAGGCCGCCAAAGAGGTCGGCGCGTTGTGTTTCTACGATCACGCCAACTTTAATGGCGTTATGGGCAAACTGTCGGCACGCGAGTTGGGCTTTGATGCATGCATGTTCATGCTGCACAAAACCTTTGGCGCGCCAAAGGCTGGCGGCGGCCCTGCTGTAGGGGCGTTTGGCTGCTCTGATGAACTGGCCCCCTACCTGCCAACGCCCGTCGTGGTGAAGGAGGGGGATCGCTATCGCCTTGATGATGATCGGCCGAAGACAGCCGGCAAAATCCGCGAATATTGGGGCAATGTACCGCAAGTGGTGAAGGCCTATGGCTGGGCGCGTGGCATGGGTGCTGAAGGCATTCAGCTGGCCTCTGATATCTCGGTGGTCGCCAACAATTACATGGATATGCGCCTTGCGCAGATACCGGGGCTGGCGAAATCCAACCCCAATGTTACCCAGCACCGCATGGAGATGACTCGCTGGTCGCTCGGGCCCCTGATGGAGGAAACGGGCGTCGGTACCGTCGATTTTGCCAACCGCATGGCCGACTATGGCATTGACCCGTGGTGGATGAGCCACGAGCCGTGGATTGTGGCTGAGCCCTTTACGCCAGAAGCCGGCGAGCTGTGGTCCAAGGAAGACATCGACACGTGGATCGATGTTGTGGCGCAGATCGCGCAGGAAGCGCGCGAAAACCCGGAAATGGTCAAGTCAGCGCCGCACAACCAGCCGGTGGCGCAGCTCAAGGGCGATGTGTTTGAGGACGCCAGCCAATGGGCGATGACGTGGCGAGCCTACAAGCGCAAAAAGGCTGGTGGCGGTACACAGGCACAGCGCGGCGCGGCCTAAGGCCGTGCCCTTGCAAGCACGATCAATCTGCCAAGACCGATACGCCTTTCAGCGTGTCGGTCTTGCGCGTTCCAAGCACCAGATCGCTGGTCACCTGTGCCGTCATGGGCGCGGCGCTGAAACCCACCCACGGGAACAGCGCCAGAAAAAAGCCGGGCTTACCCGGCACTTCACCGATGATCGGTCGCCAGTCTGGCGTGCCGTTCACCCACGCCGTCCAGCTGCGCACCGCGCGCACCTGACCAAGCTTGGGCACCACATCAGCGGCCACCACCATGTTGCCGGTCAGGCTAACAGGGTCTGTCGCGAGCGTCCCATCGCCGCGCTGCGCCGCTGGCCATCCTCCGCCCACAATGCAGCCGCCGTTGGCGGTCTGTTTCAGCGAAAGCTTGCCCGCAGCCGAATAGATGAGATGCGGGATGAGGGGGGCCACTGGCTCGCTGACGGTGACCTGCAAGGGGAAGCCATCAATTTCAATTGGCACACCCAGCATCGCTGCAATGGCACCGGCTTTTGCACCGCCAGCATTCACAATGCGGCGCGCGTGGTGGGTGCCCTTGTTGGTCGTCACGCTGTACCCATCGGCCTCTTGGCTCAGCGCCGTAACGGTGGTGTAGATATGAATGCTAGCGCCAGCATCCTGCGCGGCGCGTGCGATGGCAGGGGTCGCACGCAGCGGGTTGGCTTTGCCTTCCATGGCGCAGAAGCCGCCGCCGATAGCTTTGTCCGACAGGTAGGGCGCAAGGGTGCGCAGCTCCTCGCGGCTCAGCACCTGGGTTTCAACACCATGCGCTGCCTCGACCGCCGCCTTTTGCGCAATGTGCTGCATCTGCTCATCGGTGCGGGCGACAACCAGCCCGCCGCCAAGCTTAACACCCAGGTCTTCACCCACCCGCTCCGGCAGCTTTTGCCAGAGGGCAAGCGAGTCCTTCAAAAAGCCAAGGCATGGCCCATAGCCTCTCGCCCATGCCTCACCATAGCTGACAAATTCGGGGTACTGGATTTGCAGATGCAGCGACCCAGCATTGGCACCGGAGGCTTGTGCGCCCAGATCACCAGCCTCAAGCAGCGCAACGTCAGCGCCGGCTTCGGCAAGGTTCCAGGCGATCATCAAGCCGGTGATGCCGCCACCGATGATCAGAACATCATGTCGCTTGGCCATCAGTGCAGCGCCCCTTTTTCACCCGATCCAATTTTCATTCCTGTGAGGATATCATGAGCAAGAGTTTTTCCGGCAGCCATACCGTCACCGTGACCCCTTTCACTGAAGGTGGCCGCGCCATCGATTTTGCTGCCTGGGAGCAATTCTTGGATTGGCAGCTGGCATGTGGTGTGCCGGGCATTATCATACTGGGTACCACTGGCGAATTCCTCACCATGACAGACGAGGAGCGCGAGCAGTTTGTTGCCCACACGGTCAAGTATATTGATGGTCGCATCACCGTTTGGGTTGGCAGCATGAATGCTTACACGCCCAATGCGGTGCGCTACTCCCGACAAGCACAAGACCTTGGTGCTGACGGCCTGATGATCATTCCGCCCTATTATTACACCCCCACGGACGATGAGATTTTCGCCTATTACGAAGCGATCTGCGGCGGGTGTGACCTGCCGATCATGCTCTACAACAATCCCTTCACATCGAATGTCGATATGAGTGACAAGCTGGTTGGCAGGCTGGCCAAAAGCTTCGATCAGATCCGCTACATCAAGGAAGCCAGCCAGCGCATTGAACGCATCCACGACATCATCATCGAGAGCGATGGGCTGATGAATGTGTGGGCCGGGCAGCGCGTGTTGGAAAGCTACAAGATGGGGGCCAAGGGTTATGTGAACCCCTATGGCAACTACATTCCGCGCGCTTCGGTAAAGTTTGTCGAATGGGCTGAGCAGGGCCGCTGGGATGATGTCCAGGCTGTTCAGTCTGTCATCTCGCAGTTCGATACCATCATCACCGCTGGTCATCCTCTCTATGGTCACCAGTGCTACTCCAAGGCCTTGGCCGCGGCCGCTGGTTACCCGGTGGGTGATGTGCGCGCGCCGATCACGACCTTTGAAAGCCTCGGCGCTGAAGGCCACGAGCGGGTGGCAAAAATGGTGCCGCTGATGGAAGAGCTTGATCGCATCGTTGACGCCATTGAAGGCCGACAGATCGCGGCGGAATAGGCTCAACTGGAATAGGCTCACCTTATATAGGCCGCACCGTTGATATCGATGGTGCTGCCTGTCAGGTGACGCGCGCGCCCTGTCGCCAGGAAAACGGCCATTTCGGCAATGTCCTCTGGCGGCACCCATTCGCCCATGGGCAGGCCAGCTGTTACAGCGCCCTCGCCCCCAATCTTGGCGGCGGTTTCCACCGACATCTGCGTGCGTACTACACCCGGCGAAATAACATAGGCGAGGATGCCCTTGTCGGCATAGTTGCGCGCTACCGTTTTCGTGGCGGCGGTGATCGCGGCCTTGGAGGCTGCGTAGGCAATTGCGCCAGGGTTGGAGGTGCCGCGCGTGGCGGCCCAGCTGCCAATGCCGACAATCGCGCCAGGCGCATCAGCCTTCAGCCAGCCTGCCACCGCATGGCGCAGCAAGCGGGCAGGGGCGTGGACATTGACGGTCATGGTTTCGGACCACACCGCATCCCACTCGTCTATCGGGTTGGATATGCCGCCAGTTTGGCGCAGGATACCGGCATTGTTGACCAGCACATCAACGCGCCCGCCAAGCGCATCAACTGCCTCACCCCAGAATCGATCCACCGCCGAAAGATCAGAAAAATTGGCTTGGATCAGGTGGGCCTTGCCGCCGGTTGCAGCCTCTACCCCAGTGCGGTCGGCTCCGTAATGGGCAACCACGGTGGCCCCGGCACCAAGCATAGCCTTGGCAGTGGCTGCGCCGATGCCTTTGGAAGCGCCGGTCACGACAACAGTTTTGCCTGCCAGATCGCTCATTTTGCACTCCGCGTCACAAAGGGTGTGCTGGCAAGCGCAGGGTTGCAGCGCGCATAGGGGGCGGGCAGGGCAATCTCTGCGCCCAGTTCCAGCGCGGCCTTCCACGTCCAGCGCGGATCCCACAGCATTCCGCGCGCTAGCGCCACCAAGTCGGCTTGACCGGTCGCGACAATGGTTTCTGCCTGCCCCGGGTCGGTGATTTGGCCCACCGCCATGACCGGGATATCCACCTCGCGCTTGATTTCGTCGGCAAAGCCCACTTGGTAACCCGGGCCGGTCGTGATCACTTGTCGCTGGTCCAGCCCACCAGAGGTCACATCCAGCGCATCACAACCGGCGTGTTTAAGCTCCCTTGCCAACGCTAAGGAGCCCTCCATGGTCCAGCCGTCCTCAATCCAGTCTGTCGCTGATAAGCGCACAATAACCGGCTTATGCTTGGGAAAGGCCGCACGCACGGCTTTGAACACTTCCAAGGGATAGCGCATGCGATTTTCTAGCGAACCGCCATACATGTCAGTGCGCACATTGGTGATGGGCGAGAGGAACTGGTGCAGCAGATAGCCGTGCGCGCAATGCAGCTCGATCAAGTCAAAGCCTGCTCGGTCGGCCCGTTGAGCCGCTTTCACAAAAGTATCCTTTACCCCTGACAAGGCAGCTTGATCCATAGCGCGCGGTTCTGGCCAACCTTCCAGATAAGGAACCGCTGAAGGCGCGTCGGTGACCCAGGCACCATCGCCTTCGATCAATCCTCCACCTTCCCACGGGGCAACGGTGCTGCCTTTGCGACCGGCGTGGCTAAGCTGAATGCCCACCTTGCTGTCACCAACAGATTTCATGAACGCTACAATGTTGGCAAAGGCCTCTTCACACGCATCATTATAAAGCCCGGTGCAGCCCGGTGTGATCCGGCCGTCTGGTGAGACACCGGTTGATTCGACGAAGATCGCTCCTGGCCCGGACATCGCGTACTGGCCCAGATGCGCCAGGTGCCAGTTGCCTGGCACCCCGTTGGTGGCCGCATATTGGCACATTGGCGATACAACGACGCGATTGGAAAGGGTAAGATCTGCAAGCTGAAAAGGCGTGAAAAGCTGGGCGGGCATGATTTGCTCTCTGAAGGAGAAAAGGCGATTGATCACCACCTTTCGTGCGTTATAGTAACTTGTGTGCGCTATTTGAACATAGCGCTGATAGCCAGACAAGCAGAAAGGCCCGTCCATGTCTCAGCTTCGAGTTGCCGCCAGCACCTTCCCATTCCTTTATTCACACAGTGGCTTGGGAGCGCTGAAGCACCTGCAATCGCTAGGCTACAACACCTTTGAACTGATGATTTTTCCACCGCACTGCTGGCCTCGCGAACTTGGCGTGCAAGAGCGTAAGGAATACAAAACATGGCTGAACGGCGAGGGCGGTCATGTATCCAGCTTTTGCTACCCGCTGCTGGACAACAATCCCAACGGCGTTGATCGTTTGATGCGCGCCTACACGTTGGATCGTTATAAGGAAGCCATAGACTTTGCGGCTGAACTAGAGTGCCCCTATGTGGTGTGCATTCCCGGTCCGGTAAACAGCCTTATCAATCCGCCGCATCAGTGGATGCTGGATTGGTTTGTGGAGGGCATGAAAGAGCTTGTGGCTTATGCCAAGGGAACTGGCGTTCAGTTGCTGCTGGAGAATGTGCCGTTTACCTACCTGCCCTCAGCGCAGGATATGGTGGATACGGCGGCACTGATCGGCCCTGAAGTCGGTGTGAACTTTGATGTCTGCAACAGTGCATTTATCAAGGAAGATCCCGCAGACGCCATTCGTATGCTGGGCGATCTGGTGAAGAACGTACACATCTCAGACTCGGGCTATGAAGAGTTCCTGCACGCCAAGCTTGGCACTGGCATGGTGGAGCCGGGCCCGGCAGCAGCTGCGCTCAAAGACATTGGCTATGAGGGTGTAACGGTGCTGGAGATTATCACCGATGCGTTGGCCGACGGCGCTGACCCGGATGGAGATATCAAAGCCAGCCACGACATCCTCACATCCCACGGCTGGGCGGCGCGCGGCTAGCTAAAGCAGCCCCCCATCGATCGGCAAAACAGTTCCGGTCATACTTGCAGAGGCATCGGTGGCCAAAAAAAGCGCCGCGTTGGCAACATCGTCTTGTGTGGCGATGCGGCCCAGCGCGGCGTCATCAGCCAACATGCCCAGCGCTTCGTGCGGCGCAGGCCCGCCGCCAGCATGGCGGTTTTCCAGCCGCGTCAAAAGAGCATCGGTGGCAATGGGCCCCGGCGCGAGCGCATTCACCCGCACCTTGCGGCTCCCCAAATCCATTGCAGCGGCTCGCACGACGCCCACCACCGCATGTTTGGAAGCGGTATAAAGCACCTGGCTTGGGTGGGCCTTGTACCCGTTGAGAGAAGCCATCACCACAGCCGCGCCCTGGCCGGATCGCTCCAATGCATCGGCAAATGCACCCAGCGTGGCTGCCACACCCCACACATTGATGCGCATGACCTGGTCCCATTCGGTAAGGTCCAGCGCGTCCACTTTGCGCCAAGGCGGCACCACGCCTGCATTGGCAACCAGCACATCCACCGTGCCGAGGTCGGCTGCAAGGGTTGCCAGTTTGTTCGCGGCATCATCACGTGCCAGATCAATGGCACAGAAGGTCCAGCCACTGGGCAGCGCTTCACCGGTTCCTGGTAAATCGATGATGATGATCTCGGCGCCTGCACTGGCAAGCTTGGTGGCTATGGCAAGGCCAAGTCCACTTGCGCCTCCCGTCACCACAGCCTTTTGCCCATCAAGAGTCTTTATGCTCTGCAAAACAGTACCCTCCTGCCAGCGGCATGATTTCGCAATTGCCTAGCCCGCACACTTGTGCGTTATGTGAACTTATGCAAGCCAAATCACTTCCATCCTCTCGTGTTGTTATCCTTGGCGCTGGATCTATCGGTGTTGCCTTTGCGGCGGTGTTGTCTGACGCAGGTATGCAGGTCACCGTTGTTGATCCCGATGCAGAGCGCCGCGATGGCGCGCCCAAAGCGATCAACCATCAATGTAATTCGATTGTCTCGGCGGGCCTTTGGCGCGGCGGGCAGGGTCCTGTGGATGTTGTCGAGGACGCAACTACCGTTCTTGGTGATGCCCACTTGGTACTGGAGTGCGGCCCAGAAAAGCTTGAGACCAAGCGTGCGATCTTTGCCGATCTGCTAACAAAGGCTGGTCCCGATACTCTTCTGGCCACAGCATCATCAGCGATCACCATCAGCCAGATTGTGCCAGATGAAAACCATCGGCGCCGCTGTCTTGTTGCACACCCCGTAAACCCACCGTCTGTGCTGCGCGTGATAGAGATTGTCCCTGCGCCGGGCACATCGCCGGAGAGTGTCGACCAAGCTGCTGGCCTATTTCAATCGGCCGGTTTTCATGCGGTGACCCTTGGTAAGGAGATTGAGGGTTTTGTGCTCAACCGGTTGCAAGGCGCTGTGCTGCGCGAAGCTTACCGGTTGGTGGAAGAGGGCGTGAGCGACGTTGCTGGCGTGGATGCCATTATGCGCCTTGGGCTCGGCCCGCGTTGGGCCTTGTCAGGCCCTTTTGAAACGGCGGAGTTGAACACGCCGGGCGGCATCACTGCCCATGCCAAACGCATGGGTCCGGCCTATAAACGCATGGGGCAGGCGCGCGGTGAAACCGTGGAATGGACGAAGGAGCTGGTTTCTAAGGTTGCCGAGCAGCGCCGCTCCCTGTTGCCAGAGGAGCATCTTCCGGCCCGCGCAGCGTGGCGATCGGGCGCAGTGGCCACGCTGATTGCAAAGCGCAATGAACTGATGGACGTGCCGCCAACAACTGATACGCATGATGAAAAAGACAACGAGCCGCATTGAGTTTGAGGGGCAGGCCCTCACGGTAACTGAAGGTCAGAGCCTGGCTGCCGCCCTGACACAAGCCGGCGAGCGAGCCTTTCGCCATACCGCAAAGGGTGGTCGGCGCGGCATTTTTTGCGGCATGGGCGTTTGTCAGGATTGTCTGGTGACCGTCAATGGGCAGGCCAACCAGCGTGCCTGCATGACAAGGGTTGAAGACGGTATGTCCGTCGAGCGGCAAGTGGCGCTGCCAGTCTTTGCCGAGGCACCAAGCCAGACGGCAAGCCAAAAGACAGATCATGCCCTTAAGCTGCAGCCTGATGTGCTGATCATTGGCGGTGGTGCTGGCGGTTTGTCCGCGGCCATTTCTGCGGCCAATGCTGGCGCATCGGTTGTGGTGCTGGATGAGCGCAAGGTTGCAGGCGGCCAGTACTATAAGCAGGCCGCCGATGGCTCTGTGCTTGATGGCCAACAGGCCGATGGTGCCAGGCTTGTGCAGAAGGCACGTGAAAGCGGGGTGCAGCTGATCGGCGGGGTTGAGCTGTGGGGCGCATTTGATGGGCTACTCTTTCTGGGTCAAGGCGCCGAAGGGCCCGTTGTCGCGCGGCCAAAGACGGCCATTATCGCCACCGGAGCGTATGAGCGACCCGTCATGGTGCCCGGCTGGACGCTGCCCGGCGTTATGACAACCGGCGCGGCGCAGACATTGTGGCGCAGCTACAAAACGCTACCCGGCAAACGATTGGCCATTTGCGGTTCAGGTCCGTTGAACGTTCAGGTCGCGCTAGAGCTTGCCAAAGGTGGGGCGAAGATTGTCCATCTGGCAGAGCGTGCCCCAAACGCGGTTAGCCAGCCTTTGACAGCGCTTGCTATGGCGCTGGCTGACCCGAAATTGACACTTCAGGGCCTGGGGATGCTGAACGGCCTGCGCAAGCATGGCATTGCGGTGCAGAACGAAAGCGAACTTGCGCGCATTGAGCAGGGCGGCAACCAGTTGCTCGCCACGTTCCGCCAGGCTGAGGCGCAGGAACGCACGGTTGAGGTTGATGGCGTTATTATGAACGCTGGTTTTGAGCCGCAAAACGAGATCTTACGGCTGCTTGGCGCACGGATGACCTATGATGAGGCGATGGGGCATCTGCGGTGTGAGAAGTCTGACACCATGGAAACCAATGTGCCCGGGCTCTATGCCATTGGTGATTGCACAGGGCTTGGGGGAGCGCCCGCTGCCCGAGTTGAGGGCGAGATTGCAGGCGCTTGTGCCGCAGCGGCATCAGGCCACGGCATGGGCATTGTTGATGCCCTTTTGCGGCGTGAGCTGGTGCGGTACCGGCGGTTTCAGGCCAAGCTTTGGACCCTCTATAATATTGCCCCCCCCGATATGGCACTGCTGCCGCAAGAAACGACCATCTGTCGTTGCGAAGACCTTGCTTTGGAGGATGTCTGCGACGGCTTGGATGATGCACCCGGGCATGTCGGCACGTTAAAGCGGTCGACCCGCGTGGGCATGGGCCGCTGCCAGGGCCGCTATTGTGGACCGGTCGCTGCGCGGATGGTGGCGCAGGCCACTGGCAAGCCAATAGAAGACTTGAGCTTCTTCGCGCCACGCGTGCCTATCAAGCCCGTTGCCATTGGTGCGATCCTTGCCGCGGAGCAGGCTCTTGACCAAGCCGAGTGATGTTCTGGTCATTGGCGGCGGTGTAACTGGCATCATGGCGGCCATCACGCTTGCTGAAAGTGGGGCAAAGGTCACCCTGCTGGATGCGGGTGGACAGGCAGGATCAGAGTCCAATGCCGGGTCGCTGCATGTGCAGATGCAAAGTCGCTTCATGCGGCTTTACCCGACCCAGGTGCCCAATGTTGAAGCCGCGCTTCCCTTTTACCGTCAGGCTGCCGATATGTGGCAGCGCTTGCATGAAGAGCTTGGTGGCGTGGAACTGGTGCGCAAGGGCGGCTTGATGCTGGCCGAAAGTGATGAGCAGTTGGCGTTTTTGGCGATGAAGGCCGAACGCGAAGCGGCGCAAGGCCTCTCGGTAGATATTCTTGATAGGGCTGCCCTGGATAAGGTGGCCCCGTGGCTTGGCCCGCAGATTGTGGGTGCAGAGCTGTGTGCAGATGAGGGCAAACTTAACCCACTAATTGCCAACACACGGTTGAAAGCACGCGCTGAAAAGGCCGGTGTGCAACACGTGCGCGGCTTGGTTGAAGCCATTGATGAAACATCCAGTGGGGTTGTGGCGCATACCGCGCAAGGCCGTTTTGATGGCGACCAGCTGGTGCTGGCGGCGGCGTGGGGCAGTGGTGAGCTGGTGGCAAAGTTCGCCGTTTCTGTACCCTCAGCTGCTGAGCCGCTGCATATGAACATTACCGAGCAGGCCGATTTTTCCATCTCGCATCTGGTGCAGCATGCTGAACGCTCCATCACATTGAAGCAGTTTTCATCTGGCCAGATTGTCATCGGAGGTGGCTGGGCCGCACAAAGCCGCGGCACGGATCAGCCCCCCACAGTTCTTGCCGCATCCATGCTCGGCAATGTGGCTCTTGCAGCGCAGCTCGCCCCCGGCATTCGTCAGTTGCGGGTGATCCGCACTTGGGCTGGCTTCAACACAACAACCGATGGTGCGTCGGTCCTCGGACGCTTGCCCGGTTGCGAACGCATTATCATGGCGTTGCCCGGTGATGCTGGTTACACGCTAGGCCCACTTGTAGGGCGTTTGGCCGGTGATATTGCCATGTCCAAGGTGCCCAACATGGACATTGAACGCTTCTCGCCGGATCGGTTTGCGGCCTTGTCTGCCTAGCGTTGCAAGGCGAGCGTGATCTTGCCCACTGTATCTTGCAGCTTGGGTAGGATCACATCCACCATTTCCTTGGTGGTCATGCGCAGTGTGGGAACGCCCACATTAATCGACCCGGCCATGACACCCGATGACAGGTAAAGCGGTACGGCGATCGACATCAGGCCGGTTTCCAGCTCCTGATCGACCAGCGACCAGCCCTTGTCGCGCACATCCAGCAGGATATCGCGAAACGCATCATGGTCCGTCACGGTTCGCTCGTTCATGCGGGTCAGCGGGATAGTATCAAGCATGTGCGGCCATTGTTCTTCCGGCAACCCCGCAAGCAGCACGCGGCCGGTGGCCGTTGCATGTGCCGGAAACCGCCGCCCGACTGTAATGCCCACACTGATAACGCGGTGGAACTGGCTGCCGCTCACATACACCACATCATACTGGTCCAGGATGGCCGCTGACACACTCTCACGCGTCTCCGCCGACAAGTGCTCAATGAATGGACGCGCAATGTCCCAGGTGCCCTTTGAGGACAGCACCGAAAACCCAAGTTCTAGAACCTGCGGCGTCAGGTCAAACAACCGACCATCAGCAACCGCATAGCCCTCGCGCACCAAGGTCAGCAAAATGCGGCGCGCACCGGCACGTGTGTTGCCTGTTTCGGCAGCGACCTCGGACAGGGTCATTTTGCGGCGGGTCCGGTTGAATGCCCGCAAGACATCCAAACCCCGGGCCAGTGAGCTGACATAGTCGCGCGCGTTCACGTTGCTGCCGATGGCTTCTTCCATGTCATCAGGCGCCGCCGTCATCAGGCCGGTATGGCTCTCGCTCAGCTTTTCAGCTGTAGCCTGTTTGCGTGCTGTCTTTGGCCTGCTGGCCATGTTGAAATTCCCTCAACCGCCCTCGGCAAGGCGCGAACACTATCGTGTAAGCGTCTCGATTCTTCTTTGTGTTCCCTCTTAGCACAGCCGTTTTGGGATGGTCAGGTGAAGAAAACGGAAAAACACTTGCACTCCCGCGTGGAGTTGTGAATTATCGAACAAGCGTTCGCTATGTGAACTTTTCGAAGAAGTGGGAGACTTCCAGTGATCAAGACCAACTCAAATGGCATTTCACGTCGTACAGCCCTCAAGGGCTTAGCTGCGACGACAGCGCTGGCGGCAACGCCATTCAACATCGCACGGGCACAAACCCCTACATTGCGTTGGTGGTCACCGCAGGCAGCCCCTGCACAGGTCGCAGCTTACGAGCTACAGATCGCAAATTTCAAAGCGGCGACCGGCATCGACGTTCAGTTTGAAACCACTTCTGATGAGGGTTATGCGCCACAGCTGGCAGCGGCTTTCTCATCGGGTGAAGTGCCTGACATTGTCACCCACCTGCCTTCATTTGCTGTGCAGTCTTACTATGCCAACGACCTTCTGGTGCCTTTCAATGACGTCATTGAGTCCATTGGTTCGGATGACTTCTTCCCCGGTGCCAACAACGTTTATCGCGCTGCTGACGGCAACTATTGCGGTACCGGTATCGGTAACTCCGCTGCCAATATGATGTGGCTGCGCAAAGACCTCATGGAAGAGGCAGGCATCGATAGTGCCCCTACAACCTGGGACGAACTGCGTGCAGCAGTAGGTGCCATGCAGACCGGTGGCATCTTTGGTGCGCCGCTGCCCTATGGCCGCAACTCTATGACATCGCTGATCTTCATCGGGTTCATTCACCAGGCCGGTGGCCAGGTGTTCTCGCCGGATCTGGATGTGGCGCTGGACAATGAAGGCACACGCAACGCATTGGAATTCTACCGTGAAATGCGCGAGTTCTGCCCACCAGGGGCCACGAACTACTCCTGGGGTGAGAGCCTGACAGCATTCGTTTCGGGTGCAACGGCAACCGGTATCTACACGGGTCGTGTGCTGGCTAACGTAAGAGACCAGAACCCTGGCATCGCGGACAGCGTGACCTGCATGCGCTACCCAACCATTTCGGCAGATGTCGCACCATGGACGTTCAACGACTTCCCATCGGTGTTCATCCCAGCGCAGTCGCAGAACATTGATGCGGCCAAACAGTTTGCGGCCTTCCTGTTTGATCCAGAAGGCTACATCAAACAGCTGCATGCGGCCCCAGGCCACGTGCTGCCCGTGCTCCAGTCAATCAACAACAATCCGATGTACCAGGACAACGACATCATCCAGAAGTACGCGCCGGAAGTTGCACTGATGGCTGAATCCGCTGCTGGTGGTTTTAACCTCGGGTACGAAAGTGCTGATCACCCATCGAACGAAAAAGCTGGTGAAATCATCGGCTCCAACGTGATCTCTGAGCTGGTTCAGAAGGTCGTGATCAATGGCGACAATGTTGATACCGCGCTGAGCGACGCATCGATGACCATCGAGTCGATCATGAACGGCTAACGGCCTCTCCCGGGCCAAAGATGGCCGCCCTTCAGTTCTTCTGTTGGGCGGCCATCCATTTTTAAGAACCCACTGAAAGCAAAGCATGTCTGCGGCACCCCAAACATTGCTCGAGAAGCGCTACGCCATGCTTGGCATCTTGCTGATCGCGCCCACCGTGGTGGTGTTCTGCGCGGTTATCGTCTACCCGCTGCTTTCTGCGATTTATCTGTCCTTCTTCTCCATTTTTACGCCAACTCTTCAGGGCGATTTTGTTGGCCTGCAAAACTATGCCGAGTTGCTATCGATCGGCACTTTCTGGAACTCGCTCGGCGTAACGCTCATCTGGACCATTGGAACGCTGACGCTTCAAATTGTGTTTGGCGTTGGCATGGCGCTGGTGCTGCACCAGAATATCTGGTTCCGCAGTTTGGCGCGTTCGCTGATCCTGTTTCCTTATTTCATTTCAACCGTTGTGGCGGTGCTCGTCTGGAAATGGCTCTTCAATGATCTCTACGGGATTATGAACCATTTGCTGATCAGCGTCGGCATTATCGACTTTCCGATGGACTATCTGGGTACCTCTCCCAACGCGATCATTTCGGTGATCCTGGTGGGTGCCTGGAAATATTTCCCCTTTGTGGTGATCGCGGTTCTGGCCCGCCTGCAAACGATCCCCGAGCCGCTTTATGAGGCTGCTCGCATTGATGGCGCGGGGCCCATTGCGCGCTTCTTTGACATTACTCTGCCGCAGCTGCGTGATGTTCTGGTGGTGATCATCATGCTGCGCGCGATCTGGGATTTCAAAGAGTTTGATCTGATCTTCTTGTTGACCGGCGGCGGGCCGCTGAATGACACAATGACATTGCCACTTCTGGTCTATCAGGAAGCCTTTGCGCTCAATGATATGGGCAACGCGTCGGCCTACGCGGTCATGATGATGCTGATCATGCTGGTCTTTATGCTGGTTTATATCCGGCGCACTTCAGACAAGGAGGAGACGTGATGGCTTTTGCCAGAAAACTCGCCTTCAATATTTTTGCCTGGGGCATCGTGCTGGCCGTTGCGTTCCCGTTGTTCTGGATGCTGGTCACATCGGTCAAGCCAGGGTTTGAGCTGTTTCGTCGCCCGCCGACCATGCTGCCGGAAGCGTTCACGCTTGAGCACTATTTGCACCTGCTTCAGCGCACCAACTTCCTCACCTATTTTCGCAACTCCGTTGTCCTGTCTGTAGCCACCACGGTGGTGGTTGTCACCATCGGCACGCTTGGCGCCTACAGCCTTGTACGGTTCAAGTTTCGTGGCCGTGAGAGTCTGGCGTTCATGGTGCTGTTCACCTACCTGCTGCCGTCGGTGGTGCTGATCATTCCGCTCTATCTGCTGCTTGTGCAGATCGGCCTCTCCAACAATATTTTCAGCCTTGTCATCGCTTACACCACCTTTGCGCTGCCTTACGCGCTGTGGCTGCTGCGCTCATTCATGGCTGGCATTCCAGAAGATCTGGAAAGCGCAGCTTTGGTGGATGGGGCGACGCGCATGGGTGCGTTCCGTGATGTGATCCTGCCGCAGCTTTTACCGGGCATCATTTCAACGGCGCTGTTCACCTTCATTCTCAGCTGGAACGAATATCTCTACGCGCTGGTGTTGGTGAACTCCGACAACGCCCGCCCGCTGACAACCGGCGTGATGAACATGCTTGTGTCCTCGTTCAACATTGAGTGGTCCTTGTTGATGGCCGCCTCTGTAATGATGAGTGTGCCGCTGATCATCGTCTTCGCCTTCCTGCAAAGTTATCTGACCAGCGGCTTTGGTGCCGGCGGTGTGAAAGGTTAGTTCATGGCCGCTGTGGTCTTTAAAAACGTACGCAAAGAGTTCGGCAGCTTTACTGCTGTGCATGGGCTGGACCTCAATATCGAAGAGGGCGAGTTCGTTTCGCTGCTCGGCCCATCAGGCTGCGGCAAGACAACCACGCTGCGCATGTTGGCCGGCCTTGAGTTTCCAACCTCTGGCGACATCACGATTGGCGATCGACGCGTGAACGACATTGCGCCCGGTCAGCGCGATATTGCCATGGTGTTCCAATCCTACGCGCTCTACCCGCATATGACGGTGGCGCAGAACATTGGCTATCCGCTGAAAAAACGTGGCGTTGGTCCTGCTGATCGCGAAAAGGCCGTCGCATCAACGGCGGAGCTTTTGCAACTCACTGAGCTTCTGGGCCGCAAGCCGCGCCAGCTATCAGGCGGGCAACAGCAGCGCGTTGCGCTTGGCCGAGCACTGGTGCGTGACCCCAAAGTGTTTCTGCTCGATGAGCCGCTGTCCAACCTTGATGCCAAGCTGCGCGGCTACATGCGTGTCGAGTTGGTAGAGCTGCATCGTCGTCTTGGTCGCACCATGGTGTACGTGACCCATGATCAGCTCGAAGCGATGACAATGTCAGATCGCATCGCCATTATGGAAGGCGGTGAGCTGCAACAGTTTGCCCCGCCATCTGAAGTGTATGCAGAGCCTGCCAACCGCTTTGTCGCTAGCTTCATCGGTACGCCGGGCATGACGCTGATTGACGGTGAGCTGGCCCAAGAGGGCGACACATGGATGTTCACCACGAAGGGGCTTTCCCTGCCATTGGCCTCGTTAAACGATAAGGCGCAGGGCGGCGCGGCTTGTTTGGGCATTCGCCCCGAACATGTGTCGGTCGGCAAGGGGCCCATTGAAGCGGTTGTACAAGTGGTGGAAAAAACCGGTCACGAGAATATCGTGTTTCTTGAGATGTCCGGCGGTCAGCGTTTGACGGCGCGCGCGCCGGCGGATCAATCCTGGGATGCGGGCGAAAGCGTAAAGGTCTCCCTCGACGAAAAGAACGCGCATGTGTTTGGCGCAGGACCGCGCGGCCCGCGCCTCAATGGCCCCAGGCTGAACGGTCCCAAGCCCGCAGCAAAGACCAAAACCACAAAAACCAAAAAAGCGGCATCTTCACAAAAGAAAGCAGCATCATGAACCGAGAGAGCATTGATTGGGGTGGGCCAATGCCCGCCGTTACCACACCGTTCCATGCGGACATGTCGATGGATGAGGAAGGCTTTGTGGCCAATCTCAACCGGTTGTTCTCAGCGGGCGCAACCGGCATCGTCGCTGCTGGCTGTACCGGAGAGTTCTGGGCGCTCTCTATGGCCGAGCGCGAACGCTTGGCCAAGCTCACTGTTGAGGCCTGCAAGGGGCGCGGGCCTGCCATCGTTGGCACTGGGTCCATCCGCGAAGGCGAAGTGATCGAACAGATTGATGCGGCGCGCGAAACTGGAGCCGATGGTGTATTGGTGATGCCAGCCTACTTTGCGCACCTGTCGCCGAGCGAAATCATTGCTCATTTTGCTGCCATTGATGCCAAGGCAACGCTGCCCATCGTGCTCTATAACATTCCTGGCAATGCCGGGAATGCGCTCACGCCCGACATCGCAGATGTGCTTGCCGATCTCGACAATGTGGTGGCCATCAAAGAGAGCAGCGGTCAGTGGCAGAATTTCCACCAGACCCTCAATCGCGTGCGAGACCGTATCCGGGTGTTCTGTGGCCCATCGTCGACCTTGGGCGTGGCGGCGGCGCTTGCTGGCGCTGATGGTCACATCGATTGCTTCCCCAATGTTTGGGAGGACTGCATGCAGATTTGGCACGCTACCAAGGCGGGCCGGATGGATGAGGCTTGGGCCTTGCAGGAAACCGGTCAGGCGATGACGCAGCTTTTTACCAGCGAGGGGCGCACACTTTATCCGTCGACCAAGGCGGTGATGAACTATTTGGGCTATGCTGGTGGCGGTCTGCCGCGGCCACCGCTGCGCGCGCTATCTGGCAGCGCATTGCAGGGGCTTCAAAGCGGCATGGACAGCCTCGTCGGCAAAACCAAAAAGGTCGCCTGAACAGGCGATTAAACAACACAGTTTTAATGAACAGGAGTGACCCATTATGGATCTCGGGTTGAAGGGTCGTCGCGCCATCGTGACCGCAGCCAGCCGAGGCCTTGGCCTTGCCACCGCGCGATCATTGGCGCGTGAAGGCGTGTCGATTGTTATGAATGCACGGACAGAAGGCCCGCTCGCTGACGCAGCGCAGGCTATCACCGATGAGTTTGGTGTAGAGGCAATTCCTGTTGCAACCGACTTCAATACCGAGGAAGGCCGCGCGGCAATCCTCGAGGCAGCACGCGGAAAAACGGACATTCTGGTCAACAATCCCGGTGTTCGCCAGGTGCCAACGCCCTATGATGAGATCACCGCTGAAGACTGGCGCTATTGGTTGGAAGTACACTTCCTTTCCTCGGTGCAGATGATGCAGGCGGTTGCGCCTGCCATGAAGGCGCAGAAGTTTGGCCGTATCGTCAACATGTCGGTGAGCTTTATCAAGTTCCCGCAGGTTGGTTTTGCCCATAGCCATGCTGCCCGTCTTGCGCTGTCGGGGGCCTCTGCGGCTATGACGCGTGAGCTGATTGGCCATAATGTGACCATCAACACCGTGTGCCCGGGTCTGTTTGATACCGATGCGCTGCACACGAACCTGCACGGCCATGCCAAGCGCGGCAACACCACCTACGAAGCGATTGTTCAGGATCGTAAGGACAATTGCCCGGCGGGCAGGTTTGCTGATCCTTCTGAGTGCGGTGATCTGATAGCCTATATCTGCTCGGCGCAGGCAGGCTTCATGTCGGGCCAGAACATCGTCAATGATGGCGGTGTGCATCAGGGCCTTTTCTAGTGGCAAAGGTGGTGATGGTCTCTGGCGGCGGACGCGGCCTTGGGGCTGCGATCACCCAAAAACTGTTGGATGAAGGCTGGACGGTATCGCTTGGCTTGCGCAACCGCGCCCAAGCCGATGTTTTTTATGGTGCGGTTTCAGCCCAGGCCTTTGATGCCAATGACGCGGCCACCGCCCAAAGCTGGGTCGATGCTACGATTGCGCAGCATGGCCAGATCGACGCGTTGGTCAACAATGCCGGCATCATGAACATGGTGGATTTCGAGAAGGGCACCGAGGACGATCTGGATGCTATGTGGGGCATCAACGTCAAAGCGCCGTTCCGCCTCATTAGGGCGGCGCTACCGCACCTGCGCAAAACTGGCAAAGGACGGGTGGTTAACATCGCCTCTACCGATGCAAAGCGCTACCGCGGCGGAACTTCCGTCGGCTATTCCATGACCAAGCATGCCCTGCTGGCTATGACGCAGGCTGTGCGCCATGCCGCGTGGGATGACGGGGTGCGTGCCACGGCGCTGTGCCCCGGCGCTATCGACACCGATCTTCTTGCAGGCGTTGCTGGCGCAACACCCAAGGCAGATCGGCTAACGCCAGAAACAGTGGCCGGCATGGTGGCCATGCTGCTGGCCTTGCCCAACCAGGCAAGCGTACCCGAACTCATCGCCAACACCCGTTTGGAGACCATCATATGAGCCTTGATCCACGCATCAATGATGAGCTTGCTGCCTGGGACCGCGATCACCTGCTGCACCCCACAACGCACACGGCTAACCATGCGCGCGGCGATGTACCTGGGCGTATTATCACAGGCGGGCAGGGGGTCTTTATTGAGGACCGTGATGGCAAGCGCTATCTGGATGCCTTTGCCGCGCTCTACTGCGTAAACGCCGGCTATGGCCGCACCGAAATTGCCGATGCGATGAACGAGCAGGCGCAGAAGCTCGCCTTTTTTCACTCGTTCGCAGGGCAGGGCAATGAGCCTGCAATCCGCCTTGCCAAGATGATTATGGATCGTGCACCGGACCATATGGCGCGAGTCTATTTTGGTCTGTCGGGGTCCGATGCCAACGAGACGAACGTGAAGCTCGCCTGGCATTACAACATTCTGCGCGGCAAGCCGGAGAAGAAGAAGATCATCAGCCGCTGGCGCGCTTATCATGGGTCGGGTCTGGTGTCGGGTTCCATGACGGGCCTGCAGGCCTATCACGCGCGTTTCCATCTGCCGCTGGATGGTTTTCTGCACACCCACAACCCGCAATATCTGCGCCGCGATGATGCCGATATGAGCGAGACTGAATTTCTGGATTTCCTGATTGGCGATCTGGAAGCCATGATCGAGCGCGAAGGTCCAGACACCATTTGTGCCTTCATTGGCGAGCCCGCCATGGGCACTGGCGGTATTATGCCGCCGCCCGAAGGGTATTGGGCGCGAGTGCAGGAGGTGCTGGCCCGCCACGATATCTTGCTGATTGCTGATGAGGTGGTGACAGGTTTTGGCCGCACCGGTGAGATGTTCGGCAGCACGTATTACGGCCTCAATCCCGACTTCGTGACCATCGCTAAGGGGCTGACATCAGCCTATGCGCCTTTGTCAGGCTCGATCATTTCGCAGCGCGTTTTCGATGTGCTGATGCAGGGCACTGATGATTTTGGTGCGCTTGCCCATGGCTGGACGTATTCAGCACACCCTGTGAGCACTGCTGCCGGCATCGCGACGCTCAATCTCATTGATGATCTGGGCCTTGTGGACAATGCAGGCGCTATGGGCCCCGTGCTGCAAGACGCACTGCATGAGGCCATGGATGGGCAACCCAATGTGGCCGATATTCGCGGCGTTGGCCTGATGGCAGCGGTAGAATTTGCCGAAGATCCGGCTGATCGAAAATGGTTTGCGCCAATGACGGTGGGGCCAAAGATCGCCGAAGCCATGACCCGTCGCGGCGTGATCGCGCGCGCCATGCCCGAAGCCAATACCATCGGCTTTGCACCGCCACTGTGCATAGCACCTGATGAAATCAAAACCGTTGCGCAAACCCTGCGCGCGGCAACTGATGAGGTTCTTTCTTCATGACCAGCTTTGCGTCCCTCGTTCGCCAGACGAACCTTATTAACGGCCAGTGGGTCGCGGCTGATAGCGGTCAGTCCATAGATGTGACCGACCCTGCCACCGGCAACGTTATCGCTACCGTGCCCAACAGCGGCATGGCAGAAACCCAGCGTGCCATTGACGCTGCCCATGAAGCCTTTCCTGCCTATGCCGGGCTAACCCTTGGTGAGCGTGTCGCGCTGATGCGCAAACTGCATGATGCGATCCAGGATAATCTGGAACCCATGGCGCAAATGCTGACGGCGGAGCAGGGCAAACCCATTTCTGAATCGCGTGCCGAGGTTGGATCATCTGCGGCCTATGTGCTGTGGTTCGCTGAAGAAGCCCGGCGCACCTATGGCGCGGTCATTCCATCGCCCATTGCCGGTCGCAAGCTGATGACAACGCGCCACCCGGTGGGTGTTGTTGCGGCCATCACGCCGTGGAATTTTCCATCCTCCATGCTCGCCCGCAAACTTGGTCCAGCCCTGGCAGCCGGTTGTACGGTGATCGTTAAGCCCGCCACCGCAACGCCCTTGTCGGGCTTGGTATGGGGGCACTTGGCCGATGAAGTTGGCTTCCCCAAAGGCGTGGTGAATGTGTTGACCGGCAGCGCGCGCGCCATTGGTGGCGAGATCACCTCCAACCCCAAGGTGCGCAAAATCACCTTCACCGGGTCCACCGAAATCGGCAAACAATTGCTCACCGAAGCCGCTGGCACGGTCAAGCGCATGTCTATGGAGCTTGGCGGTAATGCACCTTTCATCGTGTTTGATGATGCGGACCTCGACAAAGCCGTCGATGGTGCGATCATTGCCAAGTTCCGCAATGCCGGCCAAACCTGCATCTGCACCAACAGGCTGTTTGTGCAGGCAGGCATCTATGATCGCTTTGTTGCAGCCTTTGCCGACCGCGTGGCCGCCATGAAGGTAGCGCCGGGTGCCGAGGACGGCTCTGAGCAGGGTCCGCTGGTGGATGATGCCGCGCTATCGAAGATTGAAGAATTGGTTGCCGATGCGCTGGCCAAGGGCGGTGATCTGGTCACCGGCGGCGGCCGACATGCGCGCGGCGGGCTGTTCTATCAGCCCACGGTCATTGGCAACGCAACGCCATCGATGCGGGTGACGAGCGAAGAGATTTTCGGCCCCATCGCGCCGGTCTACAAGTTTGAACGCGAAGATGAGGCCATCGTCGCGGCCAACGATACGCAGTATGGCTTGGCTTCTTATGCTTACACCACCGATCTGGCCCGTGCCTTCCGCTTGCAGGACAAACTTGAGTACGGCCTGATTGGCATCAATGAGGTGCTGATTGTTGCGCCGGAAATCCCGTTTGGTGGCCTGAAAGAATCCGGCCTTGGCAAGGAAGGGTCTTGGCAGGGCATCGATGACTATTTGGAGACCAAATACACCTGCATTGGTGGCCTCTAATGGGGGCGAACGGTAAGCCCTGCATCATCTGCGTGGCAATCACCGGGTCTTTACCCACCAAAGAGAACAACCCGGCGGTGCCGATCACGGTGGCCGAGCAGGTGGAGAGCACGCACGAGGCCTTTGAGGCCGGCGCGACTATTGTGCACGCCCATGTGCGCAATGATGATCAGACACCGTCGTCAGACCCAGAAAAGTTTGCCCGCCTGAAGGAAGGGTTGGAGAAGCACTGCCCCGGCATGATCATTCAGTTCTCTACTGGTGGGCGCTCCGGTGCGGGCAAGGAGCGCGGCGGCATGCTGCCCTTGAAGCCGGATATGGCTTCGCTGTCGGTCGGATCAAACAATTTTCCGAACAACAAGATCTACCAGAACAGCCCAGATCTTGTGGACTGGCTTGCCAGCGAAATGCGCACCCATGGCGTGAAGCCCGAGATCGAGGCGTTCGACCTATCGCACATCTTGCAGGCTGTTCGCCTGTGGAAAGAGGGCGCGATTACTGGCACGCCCTACATCCAGTTTGTCATGGGCGTGAAGAACGCCATGCCCGCCGACAAGCATGTGTTTGATTATTATGTACAGACGGTGGAGCGCTTGGTGCCGGGTGGGCAGTGGTGCGCCGCTGGCATCGGTCCGCACCAGATTGAGCTCAATGAATGGTCCATCGCTGCCGGTGGCCATGCCCGCACCGGCCTTGAGGATAATGTGCGGCTGGACCGCGCAACGCTGGCCCCGTCTAACGCCGCGCTGGTGAAGCGGGCCGCGGATATCTGCGCGCAACACAACCGTCCCGTCGCAACGTGGCAGCAAGCGCGGGAAATGCTTGGCCTTTAAGCTTCTGTAGGCGCAACCCTGCGGCCTATTGGGTGCATGGTGTCGCGATGGAAGCCTTCTGTGCCAGCAGCACGCAAGGTGAGGCGGGACATTTTCCACCCATCGTCTGTCCGCACAAAACTGTGGTGATACTGCCCCCAAAGCTCGCTGTTGGGCCGCCCATCGCAGTAGCGGTGCCACGCGTAGAGATAGCAGATGCTGCTGGCGGTATCAGGCCCATCAAAGCTGATGGCGATGTTGGAAACGTGATGGCTGGTCGCCGCGAAAAAGCTGGATAGGCCGCGTTCAACCATAGGGCTAAGTTCATCCAAGCCGTTCATGGACGGCACGTCTGGCCCGTAGTCCACCATCACATCATCAGTGAAAAGCTCGAGAACCTTGTCTGCCTCTGCCCTATCAAAATGATAACAATAGGCATGAATGACATCGGTGATAGCGGCTTTGTCGAGCAGGCCCTTCAGGGTGTTTGTGTCGTGCATGGTCTCCTCGCTGTACGCCCGACACTACACGAACCGAAGTGATCAAGTTAAGAGATTGCTATCCTATAAAAAGAGCACGCAGACTCACGACGCATCGATATAGGCGCGCCAGCCCTTGTGATGGGTGATGTCCTCGGCGCCATCCAGGCCTGCTTGCTCGCAGAGGAAGCCCTTGACCAAGCTACCATCTGCAATTTCCACAGTGCCGATGGCCAGTGGTGAGGGGATGCCGGCCATGAAACTTCCCATGGCTTGCTCGGGCATGGACCAAACTTCAACGTCGATAGATGTGCCTGAACCATTGCTGTTGCGGATTAAACCGGGCCGGAAGGGCGGCCCACCCTCCAGTGCAAACAGAGTATAGTTCGGCGATGTTTTTGTGGCAGCGATAAGCCGCGCGCCGCGCGAGAGCAGTTGCTCATTGAGCGGAAGGCCCGACATGTGGGCGCCGCAAACGGCCAAGGCAATTTCACCTTGCCGGTCCTCAACCGGCGCCTTCAACAGGGCCAGGCGAGCGTCCAATTTGTGTCCGGTGGCGCCCAGCTTTGGAGCCCTTGCCTGCATGAATTGGCCAGCCTGCGCAGCGATCAATCCATCGTGCCCATGCTCCGCGATCAAAGTAATGCTGCCTGGGCGGCCATCGCCGCGTTGCCCCGTGGGGACCGAAAGGGCGCACATATCCATTAGGTTCACAAAATTTGTGTACGTTCCAAGATTGGAGTTCGGCGTCACCGGATCTGCATCCAGTTCCGCACAGCTGTAAAATGTTGGTATGGACGGCACACACAGCATATCGGCGGGATCAAGGATCGGTGCGCACAAGCGGCGCAGCTCTTCCAACCGGTAAAGGCCACGGAACGCATCCACCGCGCTTAAGCTTTCAGCCTTGCCGATGATGGATCGGGTGACCGGATGAACAACATCAGGCTTCGCCGTCATGTAGCTCTCTACGGCGGCATATCGTTCAGCAACCCATGCACCCTCGTAGAGCATATCAGCGACGGCATAGAAGGGTGCAAAATCTACCCGTGATATGCGAGCGCCTTGATCAGCCAGGTCTTTCAGCGATGCCTCAAAGTCTGCCGCCTGAACATCATCTCCAAAGAACCTAAGGCTATCAATGTTAGGCGCGTAAATCGCCGGTGCAGGCAGAGGCTCTACGCGTGCCCTAGAAGCGACGGGCCGGGAATAGGCGTCTGTTTCATCATAAGCCGCAGCCACCTCAAAAACCCGATGCGCATCGGGCACAGTGAGCGCGAAAACAGATATGGTGTCCAAGGTGCGACACGCAGGCACGACACCGCTTGCAGACAACAAGCCAAGGCTTGGTTTCAGCCCTACAATGCCATTCAGAGCAGCCGGAACACGCCCGGAGCCAGCGGTGTCTGTGCCCAATGAAAACGGAACAATGCCATGCGACACTGCGACCGCAGAGCCTGAGGATGAGCCGCCTGGAACGATTGCCGGATCGAGCGCATTCCTGGGGGTGCCATGGGGTGAACGAACGCCGACCAATCCGGTGGCAAACTGGTCTAGGTTGGTCTTGCCAACCGGTATCGCCCCAGCCGCACGTAGACGGCCAACAACGAAAGCATCCTCACTGGCCTGATAGGAAAAGGCCGGGCACGCGGCGGTCGTCGGCATGCCAGCCACATCAATATTGTCTTTCACTGCGAACGGCATGCCCCACAGTGGCAAGTCCGGATTAAACGCGCCAAGTGCGCGCGCCTGCTCCAGCAGCACATCTTCACTCTCAAGGTGCAAGAACATGGCCGGATCATCGACCGCCCTTAAGCGCCTGAGCACCTCGCTCACAACGTCAGCGGGCTGAACGCCACTGGCATAGGCATCACGCAAGGTGTCGATGGAGAAAAGCAGGTTTCGCAGGGGCTGAATTTGGGACTGGGTCATCATGTTCCGTTCACTCGGTGTGCCGCTTATTCGGCAGCAGCTTTTTCGAGGGTTTCGCCGTTGCTCGGTGGCTTTGGCGCGGCAGAAAGAAGGGATTGCGTGTAGGGATGTTGCGGGTTGTCCATGACCTCATCGGCCGGTCCTTGTTCAACAATTTTCCCGTCTTGCATGACGATTACATGGTCACACAGCAGCCGAACCACGTTGAGATCGTGACTGACGAACAGGTAAGTCATGCCCAGGCGTGTGCGCAGATCGGCAAGCAAGTTGAGAACAATGGCTTGGATCGATACATCCAGTGCCGCTGTTGGCTCATCCAGAATCAGAAATTTCGGATCAAGTGCGATTGCCCTTGCAATACCGACGCGCGCTTTCTGGCCACCAGAGAGTTGATGTGGGAACCGATCTAGCAGGCTCAACGGCAATCCGCAGAGCTGGGCTAGCTCCTCAATGCGGGCTTTCAGCGCTTCACCGCGCAGTTTGCTCATGCGCAACAGCGGATCACGGATCGACTGACGCGCGGTATCGCGCGGGTTCAGACTATCGGTGGCATCTTGAAACACCATCTGAATCTGGCTGCGACGGTCATCGCGCACAAAGGCATCGGCCTTGACTGCTGCAATGTTTGCCCCCTCGAAGCGGATTTCGCCCGACGTTGGGTCCAGGAGACGCACGAGCATGGATGATGTTGTGGACTTTCCGCATCCAGACTCCCCAACCAGCCCAACGCTTTGACCTTGTTGAATTGAGAATGAGATGCCTTTGACTGCGTGCACGGGGCCGGTTTTTCCGGTGTAGGTTTTGACCAGGTCAACAACCTCCACCAGGGCTTTGTCGTGAATGGTATGATCGGCCAGCGGCGTTCTTGCTTCAACGGGCAAAAGCCCGCGCAACTGCGCGCCAGGGCGTGGCGTGGCATCCACCAATTTGCGGGTGTAGGCATGGTGGGGCGCGGCAAAAAGATCAGCAGACACACCCGTCTCAACGATTTTCCCGTCTTTCATGACGGCCAGTCGGTCGCAATATTCTGCCGCTAGTCCCAGATCGTGGGTGATGAGGATCGACGACATGTTTCGCTCGCGCGTCAGGTCCCGCACAAGGTCCATCACCGCTTTCTGAGTGGTGATATCAAGGCCCGTGGTGGGCTCATCTGCAATCAACAGGCGTGGATCACAAGCCAGAGCGATAGCGAAAACAACGCGCTGGCACATGCCGCCGGAAAGCTCGAACGGATAGGCATTGTAGCGCGCCTGCGCATCGCGAATGCGGACCGTTTCCAGCGCCTCTATGGCTTTTGCTTTGGCACTTGAGGCTGTCGCGCGTGCATGCACGCGCAAGACATCTTCAAGTTGATGGCCAACCTTGCGGATTGGGTTCAAAGCTGCGCGCGGGTTCTGGAAAATCATGCTGATTTCGCGACCGCGAATATCCAGCATCTGGCGCTCTGCGGCTTGTGCAAGATCCTGCCCATCATATGTGGCACTGCCAGCCTTGATCCGCCCACCAGCATCCAAAATGCGCATGAGTGCATAGGAGGTAACGGATTTACCCGAGCCGCTCTCTCCAACGATACCCAGGGTTTCGCCCTTGGCGAGTTCAAAGGAGATGCCGCGTACCGCGTCGACTTCACCCTTTCGCGTTGAAAAGGACACTGCGAGGTCTTTGATGGACAGCATCTTCAGGTCCTCCTGCGCGGATCAACAATATCGCGAAGACCATCGCCCATGAGGTTGAACGTAAACACGGCGAGCATCAGCCAGAGGCCGGGGAACAGGGCGACCCACCAGTGGCCAGAAATGATGTAATTGGCGCCTTCAGCCACCATGATGCCCCACTCTGGTGTCGGTGGACGTACACCAAGCCCAATGAAGGAAAGCCCCGCGGCGTTCAAAATGGCCCAGCCCATATTCAGCGACACCTGAACCATCATCGGAGGCAACGCGTTTGGAAAAATGTGGAATGCCAGCGTGCGGGCGTGGCTGTTGCCTGACAAACGCGCCGCCAATGCAAAACCAGCCTCTCGGCGAATGTTCACCTCGGCCCTTACCAGCCGCGCGTAAAAGGGGATGTTTATCAGCGCCGTGGCGTAAATGATGTTTTCGACCGTGTTGCCCATGGCAGCCACGATACCCATAGCCAGTACAAACAGTGGGAACGCCATAATGGTATCGAGAATGCGGTTCAGGACTGCGTCAATCCACCCGCCCCAATAGCCCGCCACGGCCCCTAGAAAGGATCCGATTATGAACGAGATCGCAACGGCCAGAACGGAAATCGTCAGATCTAGGCGGGTGGCAACAACAACCCGGGAAAAGACGTCGCGCCCCAGATTGTCTGTGCCAAACCAATGGGTCCAGTTGGGTGGTTGCAGCGCGTTGGCAGAGTTTGTTGCCAGAGGGTCAAACGGCACAAGCATCGCACCGAAGAACGCTTGAAAGATGAAGAAGCCAAACATGCTGAAAGAGAGCAGCGTGACAGGATTTTCACGCAGCACGTAGACAAGGTGTGCCAAGGCGCTGTCGGGTTTGCGCTCGGTAATTTGGGTGGTGTCAGTCATTTGGAACCGAATCCGATGCGCGGATCGATGAGCGCGTAACTGAGATCAATGATCAGGTTGAGCGTGACAAACAACAGCGCCATGGCCAGCACAAAGCCCTGCACGGCGGCATAGTCAGAGGCCACAAGAGCCTCCACGGCGTAGGAGCCAATACCGGGCCAGGCAAACACCTTTTCCACCAAAACATTGGCTCCCAGAACAAAGGAGAACACCATGCCGAGCGTAGTCACTACGGGCAGCAGTGCATTGCGCAGGCCATAGCCAAACAGCACCTTGCTTTGCGAAAGGCCTGCCGCGCGCGCGGTGCGAATGTAGTCTGAGGAGAGCGCCTGCAACATTGCCGCGCGGGTCATGCGCGCGATCGGTGCCAGGGTGAACAAGGCCAGCGTGATTGTTGGCAATGCCAGCTGCCGCAGCGTTGCACCAAACGTTTCCAGGTCACCAGCCAGCAGGCTGTCGATCAGGTAAAAGCCAGTGACACGCGGTGGCTCAAGATAGATGAAGTCCAACCTGCCCAGCGGTGAAGGCGCCCAGCCGAGCAAATAGTAGAACACATAGACCAGAAGAATGCCGGTGAAGAAGGTGGGAAGAGAAACGCCGGCTGTCACCAGCACTCTGCAAACATGATCGACCCAGGAGCCCTGTCGTACCGCTGCTAGAACGCCCAGTGGAATGGCGATGAGGCAGGACAGAATGAGCGCCGATAGTGTCAGTTCCAACGACGCCGGTAGGCGGGCTGCCAAGTCAGTCAGCACAGGCTGGCCGGTGCTCACCGATTCACCCAAATCGCCACGAAGCAGATCACTGACGTACACAAAGAACTGCGTGACCAAAGGTTGGTCCAGGCCCAACTCTTGGCGCACTTGCTCAATGGACTCAGCGTCCGCCATGGCCCCGGCGAAAAAGACCGCCGGGTCACCTGGCAGCGCGCGCGTGAGGATGAAGCTAATCACCACCACCCCCACGATCACGGGCACTGTCTGTGCCAACCGCAGCCCAATCGCCTGCGCGCGCCTTGCCATGTTTACGCGCCCGTCATGCGGCGTGCGTCAAGTTGGCGGTGGAACCAGAACTCGTATCCTGAGGCACCGTTGACCGCCACATTGAGTGCGGGCTGGTAGAGTGGAATGCGCGGGATGTCTTCAATCACGATCTCAAACATGCGCTTCACAATCGGTGCCCATTCTGGGTCATCCATGGACATGTGAAGTGTCTGCTCAGTCAAAGCGTGCACTTCCTCATTGTCATAGTTGGAAGAGTTGAACAGACGCTCGCGCTGATAGGCCCAGAAGAAGTAATAGTCGGGAGTGTTCAGCCAGCCACCAAAGTTCTCAAGGTGCAGGTCCAGTGATTTCTCGACCAGCGCAACCGTGCGCCAGTTCGCTCCAGGAATGCGCTCCACCTGCGTGGTGATGCCAAGCTGCCCAAGGCTTTCCTGCATCAGCAGGGCTGTTGGTTCCATCCAGCTTGCCAAGCCTAAACTGATCGACATAGTCACGTCGAAGCCGTTGGCGAATGAGGATTTCTCCAGATGTTCGCGCGCCAGATCCATGTTGGTGGCGTATGGGAAAGGCCTCGGCCATGCTGTGTCGGTAATCTCTGGCGCGCCGCCCCACATGGGTGTGCCACGACCGTAAGCTGCAGACTGAAAAATCGCTTCATAGGGGATCGCATAGGCTACGGCCTTGCGCACATCAGGGTCTTGGAAGGGTTCGAAGCGGCTGTTGAGGCAGGCGCAATGGATGCAGTTTTCGATAGGTGTAGAAAACACATCAACAGTACCTTCCAGCTCCGCGGCATCACGGTCAGGAATGTTGAAGGCCACTTGCACATCGCCACGTTCAACCAGTGCACGACTTGTCGCAGCACTGGGGACTTCGCGCATGATCACACGGCGGATCGCTGGCGTTGGACCGCCCGTCCATTGGTCATTGCGTTCGTAGACAATCTGCTGACCCTGATCCCAGCGGGTCACGGTGTACGCACCAGACCCTGCTGTTGTGGTGTGCAAATATTCCATGGCCCATGGGTCATCTTCGGTGGCGTTCTCCATCGCCACTTTGGAATTGATGATGAACGGGACCGGAACAGCCAGGTTCGGGATCGACAGCTTCGAAGGAAAATCAAGCGTCAGCACAAAGGTGCGATCATCGACAGCTTCAAACTGGTCTGGCCTGTTGAAGCCCCCTGCGCGCATCTGGACCGACGGGAACCCACCGACGGTCACTGCGCGGTCGAATGACCATTTGACGTCAGCTGCGGTGACCGGCGTGCCATCAGAGAATGTGGCGTCCTCTTTCAAAGTGAAGGTCAGAACCAGCCCATCATCCGAGATCGACCAGCTCTCTGCGAGTTCTGGCACAATGGTGTCGTAGTCATAGGACATTTCGCCGGTCGCAAGCTGCTTGGAACCAAAGCCGACCAGGCGGTCATAGCAGTTGATTGCGACCTGATAGCTGGCGCGGTTTGTTCCTGTGCGGTGCAAATCCAAGCTGTTGATGGTTTGACCCGATGCAACGACCATCGTGTCCATCGCTTGTGCTTGCGCGCCCGTTGACCAGGCGAAGGGAAGGAAAGCTGCGCCACCGGCGGCTGCACCTAGTTTCAGGAAGTTTCTGCGATCAGTATCCATGGTTTCTCTCTACAAATGTCCAAGCTCGGGGGAGCCATGCGGCAAGAGTTGCACGTTGCATGCGGTTCTTGAAATGCTATGTTTTCACCAGAACGGTGCGTGAAACGCACCGGTGGAGACCGCAATGCAGTTTTTAGAAACGTTTCGTCTGATTGAAGCCATCGCCAGGGCTGGCTCTATTCGTAAGGCTGCCGAAGATTCAAACATCACCGCCTCTGCGCTCAATCGGCGCTTGAACAAGTTTGAAGGGGAGTTTGGGGCCCAGATATTTGAACGACTGCCGCGTGGTGTGCGGTTGAATGCGGCCGGCGAGCTGCTCATGCAGCACTATCGTGCGCAACGCTCAGACTTGGCGCGTGTTCAAAGCCAGGTCGCAGACTTAACCGGCGTGCGACGCGGGCACGTTACAATTGCCTGTTCACAGGCTTTGCTGCCGTTTTTCCTGCCGCAGCAGATTGCAAAATACCGCGAAAAACACCCAGGTGTTACCTTCGCAGTGAATGTCAGGGATCGCGAGCAGGCTGAAGCCGAGCTTGCAAGCTTCAGCAGTGACCTTGCCCTGGTGTTTGAGCCCAAGGTGCTGGTGGATTTTAGTGTGCTGCATGTGACCCCGCAGCCGGTTTGCGCGGTGTTTGCTCAAGATCATTCGCTGGCGCGAAAATCCGAGTTGCGCCTGCGTGATTGCTTGGATGTGCCACACGTGGCACCGGCGGCAAAATACGGCGTGCGGACACTGCTGGATTCGGCGGCCAGCCGGATCGGTCGATCGGTTGACCCGCTGGTCGAAACCGAGTCCTTCGAACTGATCCGCTATTATATTCTGCATGAGAAGACTGTTGGGTTTCAAATACCCATAGGTCTTCTTGATGCTGACAAAGCTGGCCTTGCCTACAGCCCTATTTCGACCCGCGACATGGACGCAGGAAGCTTGCTACTGGGCCAAATGCGTGGGCGTGTGTTGTCGGTGGCGACGATCCGCTTTGCAGAGCAGGTGGCGCAGGCACTGGAGGAGAGTACCATCGCTTAAAGGTGGTTTGGGAAACGCGGTGACCACCGAAGGTTATAGCCAAGGACGACAAACGAGGCACGAAGCAGGTAACCGCGAGCAAGCAAGCGCGAGCACGCAAGCGCGGACCCCCATGCACGACTACCCATGCACTAGTCATCTGCGCTGAAAGTCCATCAGCGCCTTCGCGCCTGCGGTGCTACATCGGCAGCCTTGTGGGCGGTTGATGGGTAAAGCACGTGGCGGCGGCGATGTCGTTTTTCACAGTGGTATCAAGCGCATGCGGACACGAGATTTGCGCTCGGTCTGGAGCAAAAAAGATCTGGTCTTGGTTGTTTTTGCGTTGCCCGATGGGCGGCAACTGCACCCCCATATGCCTCCCTGGTTTGGCCTCAGTCAGCGGGCCAATGCGCCGTTCAGGGCAGCAGCGCTTGGACTTCTTCTATGAGGTCGACACTCACGCCCTGACCCTGGCCAAGCGCAAAACTGGCGGTTTGGCAGGCTTCCACCCACCGGAATTGTCGAGCCACACGCCGTATAGCGGCTTGCCAAACGAGATGCCACGGGTCACAAAATTCTAACAAGTGGAAATTAATTCCGGTGAATGGAATATGGCCGATTGCAAAACCTTGCTGTTTAAAGCCTCTGACGGGGCAACGCTGCCGGTTCAGATTTGGCATCGCGCTGGAGGTGCAACCCCTGCGGTTTTTTTACACTCCCTGTTTTTTGACGGCAGCATGTTCGATGCCTGCATCCATCACTTTGGCGGTGAGCGCACTTTGATGGCTCCCACGTTTCGCGGGCAGGGTGCCGCCGAGCTGGGTCAGTTTGCACCCACTGTTGATCAGCTGGCCCGTGATCTGAAGGATCAGATTGATGAGCTTGGTTTCGGTCAAGTGCATCTGATTGGCAGCTCCATGGGCGCCTATGTTGCCATGGAGTATCTGGCAGCCGAGCGCGACCATGTTGCCTCGCTCACCCTGTCCTGCTGCACGGCGCAACGTGAGCCCAATCCTGAGCGTTTTGCCGCGCTAAGCGACGTCATTGGCAGAGGGCCAAACGACGAAACTGCAATGCGCATTGCCAATATTATGTTTGGGCAAGCATTGCTTCAAACGCGCTCGGCTCTCATCGCGCAATGGATAGAGACCTTCGCTGACACACCTGCGGGCATGTCAAAGGTCATCGACGCCATGTTTGCGCATGCGGGCTACGGGGACATTCTCAAGCGTTACGATGGGCCCGCCCTGCTGTTTGCAGGGTCGGAAGACCGTGCCAAATCGCTGCAAGATATGCAGCATATCGCGGGCTACCTTGGCGATGTGCAATTGATCGAGCTTGCGCGGGTAGGGCACACCCCGCCGGTTGAAGCGCCAGACGATTTCGCAGTGCCGCTTGCAGCGTTTCTCAGTGATGTGGACAGCCGTGGTGCGGCCTCGAAAGGAGTGCACGCGCATGTCAACTAATGATAACAATCAGATGCCAACCGGCGAAAATGTTTCGCCTGATCTTCAGCCGATCCAGGATTTGGATACCGCAGAGAGAACCGACTGCGTCATCGAGGAAGGTGTGGTTCACCTCATCGCTTGTCGGTCAAAATCCACCGGCAGCCTGGCTTTTCCCCGCCGGGATGTTTGCCAGGTAAGTGGCGCACGCGACATGGAACCTCTCCATGTTGGCCCCAAGGCCATGTTGTACACGTTTTCGACAATTCATATTTCTGCAACGCGGGCGACGCCTTACACGCTGGGCTATGTCGATTTTGCAAACGGTTTGCGGGTTCTCGCCGAAGTGCGCGGCGCCGACATCGGTGCGCTGTCCTGCGATACGCCGGTTGTGTTGGCAGCAGACGATGAAAGCTGGTGGGTTGAGCCAGATACATCATCAGGCCCGGTGGCCGGTTCACGGTTAGCCGATGCGGAGCGCGCCCAATGACGCATCCAGTTGTTATCGGCGCAGCCATGATTCCGATGGGTCGGCATAAGCAGTCCAGCTATGCCGGGCTTGGTGCACCCGCCGCGCTTGGTGCTGTTCGCGCCGCGGGAATCGCGATCAATGAGATCGACAGCTTGGTGTGCGGGCATGCCTTTGGCGGCATGTTAACCGCCCAGCGCATTGGCAAGGAGTTTGGCCTTGGCGGTGTTGCGATGCTCAACATCGATAATGCATGTTCGGGTGGTGCGTCCGCGATCAAGGTGGCGGTGGGCCAAATAACCAGTGGCGCTGCACAAACCGTTCTTGTGATCGGGGTGGACAAGCTTACCCAGTTCGGCGGCGGCACGTTGCCATTGGTGGAGGAAGACCCGGAAGTGCAGGGCGGCATGGTCATGCCCGCGCTTTATGCCATGCGGGCACGTCGCTTTTTGCATGAGCGCGGTGAAACGGCGCACATTCTGGCTAAGGTGAGCGTGAAAGCGCGCCGACACGGCGCACAAAACCCGTTTGCCCAATTCCGCTCGCCGGTAACGGTTGAGGAGGTTTTAAACTCGCGCCCGGTTGCCGATCCGCTGACGCTTTTTCAGTGTTGCCCCACCGGCGATGGTGCTGCTGCTCTCATCATCACCACCCAGGCCCGCCAGAAGGCCCTGAGTGCACCCGGTGTGGCTGTTTCGGCAAGCATTCTTCATTCCGGCCAGGCGACGTCTGGGTTTCGCGATATGCTGCGCCCAGAGATCACCTACCATTCCGCCAAAGATGCCTATGAGGCCGCAGGCATCGGCCCGGAGGATCTCGATATGGTGGAGTTGCACGATGCCTTCACCATTGCAGAGCTGGTCTATTATGAAGCTCTGGGGCTTTGCGCGCCTGGCGAAGCTGCTGCTCTTCTGCGCAGCGGTGCAACCACGCATGGTGGATCGGTGGTGGTCAATCCAAGTGGCGGTCTGCTGGCCAAGGGTCATCCGGTCGGGGCCTCGGGCGTCGCGCAAGTTGTGGAGGCTTTTTGGCAGCTCACCGGTGTCGCCGGTGAACGGCAGATTGAGGGCGCCAAAACCGCGCTCACCCATGTCACGGGAGGCGGCATTGCGGGCATGGATCACGGCGCATGCACCATCCATATCCTGGAGGCTGTGTCGTGAGCGTCGAACTTGATCCCAATCCAGTCAAAAAGGTTTCAACAGGCACGGTAAGCCGGGCACTTAGCCTGCTGGCAATTATCGCCGATGCCGACGGTCCGGTGACCATTAAATATGTTAGTGAAGCGATGGGGCTTGCCCCATCAACGGTGCATCGCCTTCTTGGTCTGCTGAAGCAGGAAGGCTTTGTGGCCGATGTGCTGGAAACGCGTAGCTACACCGTGGGCGCGCAGTTTTACCGCGTCAGCGCGCGTGTTTTGAGCAGCTCATCGGAATATGACTTCATCAAACCCGTCATGGACGACATTGTAGCGACCTATGATGAGACGGTGCTGTTTGGGCAGTATTTGCCAACCGAGAACAGCCTCAGCTTTGCCATTCGGTGCGATGGCAGCCAAAAGCTGCGCTACGAAATCGCCATGCACAAGCCGCTTTCGCTTGTCTGGGGTGCATCGGGCAAAGCGATCCTGGCGCACCTACCAGGGCATAAAATTGCTGAAATTCTGCAGGGTGAAGGGGTGTCCGCAGGCAGCGGCCAGAAACCACCCTCGCTTACTGATCTTATGGCAGCGCTGCGGCTGGCCAAGCAGACTTCATATTGCGTCAGCTATGGGGAAAAGCTTCCTGGGTCGCGTGGCATAGCTGTTCCGGTATTCAATCGCTCCGGTGTCATCGGCTCGATCTGCATGACCTCGCCTGCGGCGAGCGAAAAAAAGGCGGACAATGAGCATATTGGCCTCGATTTAGCTCGGCGTGCCAACCGATTATCACACGAATTGGGCGGGCGTATCGATGCGCGATAGAACGCTCGGCAAACCGCTGTCCGGTTATAAGGTGATTGACCTGACAACCTTTTTGTCAGGCCCATATTGCACCCAGGTGCTTGCGGATTTGGGCGCTGATGTCGTCAAAGTCGAGCCACCAGCAGGTGATTCAAGTCGCCATATTCCGCCCCATTTTGTCGGAGATGACAGCGCGTACTATCTGGCCAACAACCGCAACAAGCGTTCCATTTGCGTTGATCTGAAAGGTGCTGACGGGCAGGCGCTTGTTCGCCGCCTTATCGCCAAGGCCGATGTTGTGGTCGATAACTACCGTCCCGGTGTTTTGGCCCGTTTAAACCTTGATCCAACCGAACTCACGCAGGCCCAGCCAAGTCTCATTTGGGCGTCTATCAGCGGCTTTGGCCAAACCGGTCCATGGATGGACCGTCCTGCTTACGATATGATTGTGCAAGCGGAGTCCGGCGTCATGAGCCTGACTGGTGAGCCTGGACGCCCCTCGGTGCGGCTGGGAATTCCGGCTGGCGATGCGGTGGCTGGCCTTTATGCAACCATCGCCATCAACGCTGCCTTGGCCGAACGTGAGCGTACAGGTCTTGGCGGCGCTATTGATGTCTCGATGCTCGATTGCCAATTGGCGATGCTATCCTACCAGAGCGCGTATTCGCTAATTGGCGGGGTGACGCCGCAGCCGCAAGGCGCGCGTCACGATTCCATTCCCACCTATCGCGCTTTTGTTGCCGGTGATGGGCGTGAAATCGTCGTCACCGCCAACACCGAGCGCATGTGGCAGGGCCTGTGCAAAGCCTTGGGCATGCCCGAACTGATCGATGATGAGCGATTTCTCACCGGCAAGTCGCGGCTAGAAAACAAGACGGCGCTATGGGCGCTTCTTGAACCGGCGTTTCTGGCGCGCAGCGCGCAAGACTGGATTGAGCGCCTGGAGACTGCCGATGTTCCGGTAGCCTTGATCAAAACTGTTCCAGAAGCGCTTGGCGATGCACGCCGGTCCGGCCGCGACATGATCACCGCGATGCAGGCCCCAGATGGCAGCAGCATTGAGGTTGTCGGCAACCCGATCAAGGTGGTTGGAGCGGCAACGCCTGTTGACCACTATCCCCCCAAGCTTGGCGCCGACATGGATAATGTTCTGTCCGATTGGTTGGGTGAGCACGATACGGTGCCAGCGCAATGATGACGCCATTGCCCACAAGCGCGCTTGTTAAACTCGCCGACACGCCCGCAGCCGCACCTCTTGTTCTTGGCCTGCATTCGCTTGGTTTGGCTGCACAGGGCTGGCAGCAGGTGGCAGACAAGTCCGCAAGTGCGTTTTACGCCTTTGATCAGCGCGGCCATGGGACAAACGCGCACCACCTGCCCACAAGTTTTGCCGATCTGGTGGCCGATGCGCAGGCGATGTTCAGCACTCTGGCTGACGCCGCGCCAGATCAGCCGATCCATCTTGTTGGTCATTCCTTGGGCGGTGCTGTTGCCGCATCCTTGGCTGCCAAACATGCAAGCGAGCGCCTTGCTTCGCTGACCCTTATTGCAACGCCGTTTCAAGGCATTCCAGCCTTTCTTGAGCGTGCCTCTGCGGTGCGTGATCAGGGCATGTCAGGAGTAATCGCAACAACGCTCGAACGCTGGTTTGGCGCGCTGCATCATACTTCGCAGGGCGCGTCGCGAGAAGAAGCGCAGGCCATGATCGAGGCCATGCAGCCAGAAGGTTTCGATGGCGCATGGCGGGCGCTGGCGCAGTTTGGAGGCTACACCACACTGCCAGACATTGATGTGCCAACGCTGGTCTGTTCGTTCTCTCACGATGCATCCACACCGGCGCCGGTCGGTGAATTGATCACCAAGGCCCTTGCCGAAAAAACGCCAAGTGTCGTGCATAACGTCATCGAGGGTGCGGGTCATATGGGCGTGCTCACCCACGCGCAGCCTCTGGCTGACGTGCTTGGTGCGCATTGGGCCGCAAGTGCAGCGCAAACAGCACATAGCGATCAAACGCGCGTGACACAGGCGGCGTCGGCATGAGCGCGCGGCACGATTTTAAGGGCTCTGTCGCCATTGTTACCGGTGCAGCGTCCGGCATCGGCCAGGCGACAGCGCAGGCGTTGGTCGATGAGGGCTTTGTGGTTGGGGCACTGGATCGCCAGGGTGACGGGCTGCCCAATGGCGCTTTGCCGCTGGTCGCTGATGTACGCGATCAGGAAGCTATCAGCGCTGCCATTGATACATTTGCCGGGCTGCACGGGCACATCGACCTGTTGGTCAACAATGCGGGCGTGAGTTTTACCGGTGGGATTGAAGCTGGCACCGAAGACGACTGGCACCGCACGCTGGACATCAATGTGCTCGGCCAAATGCGCGTGTTGCGCGCTGCGCTGCCATGGCTGCGCAAGTCTTCCGCCGCTAGCATTGTGGCCATGTCGTCCTGTACCGCGACCAATGGCGTGCCGGAGCGCGCGCTCTATTCGGCCAGCAAAGGGGCTGTCCAATCAATGATGCTCTCGGTAGCCGCTGATTTGGTTGATGAAGGCATCCGCGTCAACTGCATCGCACCGGCAACGGTTGATACTCCGTTCATGAGCGAACTCGCCAACCGTGACCCTGATCCGGATGCCAAGCGCCGCCAGTTCGAGCGCCGACAGCCAACCGGTCAGATGGTCGACCCAGATGAGATTTCCAGCGCGGTTTTGTTTCTGGCTGACCCGCGCAACCGGTCGCTGACAGGCACCACAATTGTCATTGATGGCGGCATGGGCTGCATCCGAACCACGCCACTTGGCACGGCATAAAAAGCGGGAAAACAGAGTATGGAATTCAAGGGGAAAAGCGTCATCATAACGGGCGCAGGCCAAGGCATCGGCCAGCAATACGCCCGGGCCTTTGCAGAGGCTGGCGCCAATGTGGCCATTGTGGATTTAAAGGGTGAAGCGGCGGCCAAGGTCGCTGGCGAAATCGGTGACGCTGCGCTGGCCGTGCCCACAGATGTTTCAGACAAGACCTCGGTGCAGGCCATGGTCGCATCCGTTCTGGATCGCTTTGGCCGCGTTGACGTTCTCGTCAACAATGCTGCGATCTTTTCCACCCACAAAATGAAACCGTTTGAGCAGATCGACGTCGATGAATTCGACAAGGTTATGGCCGTCAATGCGCGCGGTGTTTTCCTGTGTTGCCAGGCGGTTGCCGCACCGATGCGCAAGCAGGGGCGTGGCAAGATCATCAACATTTCTTCCTCTGTCGTTGTCACGGGGCGGCCGAACTACGCTCATTACATCGCATCGAAGGGTGCGGTGATCGGGATGACGCGCGCCATGGCAACCGAGCTTGGCCCAGACAATATCAACGTCAATGCCATCAGCCCGCACGGCATCGTGACGGAAATTCCGCGCGAAACCATCCGTGAGGATCAGTGGGACGCCATCATCGCTGCGCAGGCGCTCAAGCGCAAAGGCTCGCCGCAGGACATGATCGGCTCCGTCATGTTCCTGGCCTCGCAGCAAAGCGACTACATGACCGGCCAAACGCTCAATCTGGATGCTGGCCTGCGCTACAACTAAGGGAGGCAAGGATGTCCACACACGCATTCACCGTCAAACGCCAAAGCCAGCGAAACCATCGCATCGCCGTCATCGATGGACCCAACATGTCCAGCTTGTAGGAATGTCGGTACTCTTGGGACACTCTCTGTTTAACTCCCAATTCTGGGATGAAGGAGATGTTCATGGACAAGGATCGCCGCGAGATTCAACGCAAGCTGCGTGTTCTGCACCACGCTGAAGAGACCGGGCATATCAACAAGACCTGCCGCTACTTTGGCGTTGGTAGAAGCAGTTTCTATCGATGGCGCGCTGCCTACCGCAGGCATGGTGAACAGGGGCTTATAAACCGACCACCGATCCCCAAATGGCATGCCAACCGCACGCCGATTGAGATTGAGGAGAAGGTTCTTCACCTACGCAAGAAGTACCACCTGGGCCCGATGCGGATCGTCTGGTACCTGGAGCGCTACCACGAGATTAAGATATCAGACGCAACCGTCTCGCGCATTCTCAAGCGGCATGGGGTCAATCGCCTGCCTCGCGGAACTCGCCTGCGGAAGGTTCACACCAAACGCTACAACAAGCAGGTGCCTGGCCACCACATCCAAATGGACGTGAAGTTTCTGATGTTTAAAGGCGAAGATGGAAAGAAGGTTCGGCGCTTTCAGTTCACAGCTATCGACGACGCAACCCGTGTACGTGCGCTCAAGATCTACGAGAAGCACACTCAGGCCAGCGCTATCGACTTCGTCGACCACATCATCGAGAAGTTCCCGTTCCGCATCAAAGAAATCCGAACGGACAACGGTCATGAGTTCCAAGCGAAGTTCCATTGGCATGTTGAGGATCAAGGTATTCGACACGCTTATATCCGGCGCGGTACGCCACAGCTGAACGGCAAAGTCGAGCGCTCACACCGATCTGACGAACAGGAATTTTACCAACTGCTCAGCTACAAAGGCGATGTTGATCTGGAGGCCAAACTCGACGAGTGGGAGCGCTTCTACAACTTCGGCAGACCACATGGCGCATTCCGCGGAAAAACGCCTTACGAGGCGCTTCGAGAAAAGCTATAATCAAGCCAGAAAGTGTCTCGCGAGTACCTGCAGCTTACATGGAGAAATTCCAGCTTTAACCGGGTGACGAAACTCTGCCTCTCGCTGCCGCTCGAACGCGCTTCGTGGCACGTTGTTGATCCGGTGTTTGCTGGAATTACGGTAGGTGAACAATCACAGTGGCGTCACTTTTTGGCGTCACTCTTCGGCCCCGCGATACGGTGGCAGTCTGGGGCAGATTCACCATTCCTGACAGAACCTGGACCGCTCTAGGCAGGAGTCGGCGTGTGCTCCCCTCCACCGGGGGTGCGCCAACGCCTAAACAAATATGGCTGCTCTTGCGAACAACGGATTAAGCGCCCATTTTGCCAACAGAGATGCCGAGCGCTAGTCCACCCAATCGCGATCCTATTGATGCCCTGATTTCCGCATCAGGTGATGTCGTTCTTGCTGTCATCGCTGGTGTGGAAGGCCCGTCTTACCGACCCGTGGGTGCCATGATGGCGGTGCTGTCATCGACCGAACGCGTTGGCACATTGTCGTCCGGTTGCATTGAAAACGATATCGCAATGCATGCTATGGAAACCGCCCGAAGCGGATTGCTGTGCATGCTACGTTACGGGCGCGGCTCACCCTATATGGATATCCAGCTGCCCTGTGGCGGGGGCTTGGACATTTTGCTTATACCCAACCCGGACCGCAGGGTGCTGGCACAACTGTCGCAAAAACGCATGCACCGCGTTGCCTGCTCACTGGTTGTAAACACTGAAAACGGTGCAATGCAGATTGCAGATAGTGGGCCGACGCAGCGCACTGGCAATCAACTGACGGTGCGCTTTGCGCCGGAGCTACGGTTTCTTGTTTTTGGCAAAGGGCCAGAAGCCAGTACTTTCGCCGCCTTGGTCCAGTCTGCCGGTTACCCCAACATTCTTTTCTCACCGGATGAAGAGACGCTGGATCATGCCCGTTTTGCCGGCTGTGAAGCTATGCAATTGCACAAGCAAGCCTTCCCCAGCGGCGTGGCAGTGGATGACCGCACGGCCATCGTACTTTTCTTTCACGACCATGATTGGGAGCCACCTCTTTTGGCTGGCGCGCTCGAAACATCTGCCTTTTATATCGGAGCACAGGGTAGCCAGCGCGCCCGCGATGCACGCCTGGAAGCGCTCCAAATGTTGGGTGTTCAGCCCAGTGCCCTTGCTCAACTGCATGGGCCTGTCGGGCTTATTCCATCTGCCCGTGATGCCGGAACGCTTGCCGTTTCGGTGCTTGCAGAGGTGTTGCAAAAGGCCATGAATGCAGCAAGTAAAACGGCGAAGTGAGCTCTGCGGGGACTTTTGCCCGTTGGTTACGTTCAGCCTTTGTTTGAAACCTCGGCTGATTGCCAAAACCTTGCTGTTCAAGCTAAGCGGTTATGTAGCCCGCGCCCGCGTACCAGCTGGGCGGATCGTGTCGTAAAACGGCAGCATTAAAGACTTGCAATAAGGAAATCCACTCTGCCTGAAGCTTCCCTCCTGGGGCGTGTTTGGCGCCACGATGTTGGCTCTTCTGGCGGCCCATGCGTTGTGACGGTTCGCGGTGATGCTGTTGTGGATATCACGTCCAAGGCTGCTCCAACGGTGCGTGATGTGTGCGAGATGGACGATCCGGCGGGGTATGTCGCTGGGGCGGATGGCGATGTGGTGGGACCGTTGGATGAGGTGCTGGCCGCAACCGTTGGCGATCTGTCGGTGACGCACCTTCTGGCCCCGAGTGATCTGCAATCGGTGAAGGCGTGCGGGGTTACGTTCGCTGGCTCCATGGTGGAGCGGGTGATTGAGGAACGCGCGGCGGGTGATCCCTCGGCTGCTGAAGCGATCCGCGAGCGCATCGGCGCGTTGATCGGCGACAGTTTGAAGAACATCACACCGGGCTCGGATGAGGCGATGGAGGTGAAGCAGGCGCTGATTGTCGAAGGGCTGTGGAGCCAGTATCTGGAAGTTGGCATAGGGCCAGATGCGGAGGTGTTCTCCAAAGCGCAGGTGCTCGCCTCGGTGGGCCATGGCGCCAAGGTTGGCCTGCACCCATCCTCGAAGTGGAACAATCCTGAGCCCGAGGTGGTGCTGACGGTCTCCTCCAAGGGCACCATTATCGGCGCGACGCTGGGCAATGATGTGAACCTGCGCGACATTAAAGGGCGCTCGGCGTTGCTTCTGTCCAAGGCCAAGGACAACAATGCGTCGTGCTCTATTGGGCCGTTCATCCGCCTGTTTGACGATGCCTTCACGTTGGATACGGTGCGCAGCCAGACTCTGGCCTTGCACTTGGAGGGTGAGGACGGCTTCGTGATGCACGGGCACTCCGACATGGCGCAGATCAGCCGCGACCCGGCAGACCTTGTGGCGCAGACCATGGGTGCCCATCACCAATATCCTGATGGCATCATGCTGTTTCTGGGCACATTGTTTGCCCCCACCCAAGACCGCGATCCCGATGGCGCGCCCGGAGATGGGTTCACCCACAAGCTGGGGGATGTGGTCACCATCTCCTCGCCCGACCTTGGCACGCTCACCAATGTGGTAGACCTCTCCACCAAATGCCCGCCCTGGACGTTTGGCACACGGGCGCTCATGACCAATCTGGCAGCGAGAGCCCTCATCTAATGGCTGACCTTCTCTAACGGAAAGACACTTCATGCTACACGGCAAACACCTGATCGCGGGCCAATGGGTTGGCTCGAACGAGACTTTTGAGAACATGCCGATGGATGGCGCGCCGGATGTGTTTGCGACCGGAACGCCAGAGCTGGTGGCCCAAGCGGTGGAGGCCGCTGAAGCGGCCTTTGCCAGCTACAGCGCAACCACGCGGGCCGAGCGTGCTACCTTCCTGCGCACCATCGCCCACGAGATTGATGCGCGTGGCGATGCGATTACGGCGATTGGAGTCCGGGAGACCGGCCTGCCCGAAGCGCGCCTCAATGGTGAGCGTGGCAGAACCGTGGGGCAGTTGCGCCTCTTCGCCGAGCACATTGTAGCAGGTGACTATCTTGATCGCCGTCATGATGAGGCCTTGCCAGATCGTGCACCCCTGCCGCGGCCAGACCTGCGCATGATGCAGGTACCAACCGGCCCGGTCGGCGTGTTCGGCGCGTCCAATTTCCCGCTTGCTTTCTCTGTGGCCGGTGGCGACACCGCCTCTGCGCTGGCTGCTGGTTGTCCGGTGGTTGTCAAAGGGCACAGCGCGCATCCTGGCACAGGTGAAATTGTGGCGCAGGCCATCGAAGCTGCTGTTGAAGCCTGTGGTATGCCCTCTGGCGTCTTCTCGCTGATCCAGGGCGGCAACAGGTCGGTTGGCGAATCCCTGGTTCAGCATCCGCTGATCCGGGCAGTTGGCTTCACCGGTTCCCTTGGCGGTGGCCGTGCGCTGTTCAACCTCTGCGCAGCGCGCCCCGATCCCATCCCCTTCTTCGGTGAGCTTGGCTCGGTGAACCCGATGTTCGTGCTGCCTCATGCCGTGGCGGCCCGCGCCGATCAGATCGGGTCTGGGTGGGCAGCGTCACTGACATTGGGGGCTGGCCAGTTCTGCACCAACCCCGGCATTGCCGTCGTGCTCGATGGCCCCGACGCAGATAGCTTTGTGGAGGCCACGCGCGTAGCGCTGGCAGACGTCCCCCAGCAGACCATGCTCACCGATGGCATGGCGCAGGCCTATGTGAAGGGCCGCGAGGTGATCTCCACGGCGTCCGGCGTCAAAGAAATCCTCTCCAAGAGCTGCCCGGGCCGCGCAGCCATTGCTGATCTCTATGAGGTGACCACCAGCGCCTGGCTTGCCAACCATGCGCTCGCCGAAGAAGTATTTGGCCCGCTTGGCCTTGTGGTGCGGGCAAGCTCCACCGATGAGATGCTCGCCGTCGCGCGATCCTTGCAAGGCCAGCTCACCTGCACCCTGCACATGGATGAGGGCGACACCGACGTCGCCCAAGCGCTGCTGCCGACGCTGACCCGCAAGGCAGGCCGCATTCTGGTGAATGGCTACCCAACCGGCGTGGAAGTATGTGATGCCATGGTGCATGGCGGGCCATACCCTGCGTCCACCAATTTTGGCGCAACATCGGTCGGTACCCTCTCCATTCGCAGATGGCTGAGGCCTATTTGCTATCAGAACATGCCAAGCGCTGTTCTGCCCGAAGAGTTGCGGTAGCAACAAGACTTTACGCCGTGCGACATGCAGTCAATGGGGCGTTAGGGCAGGCTCGAGGAACGCGCCGAACTGGCCGTTTGTCCTGTAAGTGATGTAAGTGCTGTTACCACAGGTCAGACCTCCGCCATTGATCGCGTGTGGTCTGTCTAGCCTAAGGAGTTCTCATCCATGAAACTGTTACGCTATGGCCCAAGTGGCTTGGAGAAACCCGGCCTGCTCGATGACGGCGGTACTGTGCGTGATCTGTCGAGCGTTATCGTCGATATTGCCGGTGATGCCTTAAGCAACGCCTCACTGGAGAAACTGGGTGACATTGACCCCGCGACCCTGCCGGTGGTGCCCGGTGGTGCGCGCATAGGGCCCTGCGTCGGGCGCGTTGGCAAGTTCATCTGCATCGGTCTCAATTATGCCGATCATGCTGCCGAGAGCGGCATGGAGGTGCCACCCGAGCCCATTATGTTCATGAAGGCCACCAGCGCGATATGTGGCCCCAACGATGATATTGTTGTGCCGCGTGGCAGCGACAAGTGCGACTGGGAGGTCGAGCTGGGCGTGATCATTGGTGAGGGCGGGGTTTATATTGATGAAGCCGACGCGATGAACCATGTGGCCGGCTATTGCGTCATCAATGATATTTCCGAGCGCACATTCCAGATCGAGCGCTCTGGGCAATGGGTGAAGGGTAAATCGGCGGACACCTTCGGGCCAATCGGTCCATGGCTCGTGACCCGCGATGAAGTTGCTGATCCGCAGGATTTGGCGATGTGGCTGGAGGTTGATGGAACACGGCACCAAAATGGATCCACACGAACCATGGTGTATGGCGTGCAGCACCTTGTGCATTACGTAAGCCAGTTCATGTCCCTACAACCCGGCGACGTTATCTCCACTGGCACACCCCCGGGCGTTGGCATGGGGTTGAAGCCCCAGAAATGGCTGCATGGCGGCGAGACGATGAAGCTGGGAATTGATGGCCTTGGTGAACAGCATCAGAAAGTTGTCGCTCACACCAACAGGGTCTGACATTTGGCAGCTGTTCGTAGCGACAGAAGCGGCGCGTTTGACCCTGCCAAGCCGTTGGGGTGCGAACGGGCATCCAGGCCAACGGCTTGGCCGCCGGCGTATGTTGCCCTTGTTGAGATGCAGGCAGGTCGCGTGCAGCCTGCCTATGCCTATCGTTTGAGGTCAATTCTGAACTGGGCATACAAAGCAGCATGAGAGCCCAAAACAGCATTCCAAAAGCCCGTAATTCGCAACTTCAACGGTTGCGGATCCCCGTGTTGCTGTTTGCTCTGGCCATCATCGCCGTTGGCGTGTGGCAGCTGGAGGCGCAGAAAGCTGGGCTTGTCATCGAACAGGCTTGGGTCGGCACGACGCCAGTTACCACGTATCATTTACGGGATAGCGAACCGGCACCCTTGGTGGTAATCGCGCACGGTTTTGCCGGGTCGCGCCCACTTATGGAAAGCTATGCGCTTGCCATCGCCCAGGCTGGCTACCTGGTGGCCTCGTTTGATTTTGAAGGCCATGGCCGCAACGCCACACCCATGTCTGGCGACGTGACTGCCATCGATGGCACCACCCGATTGCTGGTGGATGAAACGCTGCGCGTGCTGGAGGGGGGTCTTGCCCACCCCCAGGCCAATGGGCAGGCGTCCTTTCTTGGGCACTCCATGGCTTCGGATATCATTGTGCGCGCTGCCATAGCCGACCCGCGCGTCGGTCCGGTGATTGCCATCTCGCCTTTTTCGCAGGCTGTGTCTGCAAGCGAGCCGGCCAATCTGTTGATGATCACAGGGCAATGGGAACCGCGCCTTCTGCAATTTGCCCAAGATGCGGTGCAGATGGTGGACCGCGAGGCTGTCGAAGGCATGGTTGTTCGCTCTGCCGATGGAAATGTGGTTCGCCGGGCGTTCACGGTGCCCAACATCGAGCATGTGGGCATTCTCTACCACCGCGCCGGGATAGAAGCGGCAGTGGACTGGCTAAACGCGAATCATGGCACTGGCGATGCTCCCCCTGTTCCGGCACGTATCGGCTGGATTTTTCTGGTCTTAGCGGGAACGGTGATCCTTGCATGGTCACTTGCACAATTTTTGCCAGACCGCGCACCGCCGCATGAAGGCGTATCAAGCAAGCGGTTCACACTGGCGTTGTTGCTGCCTATGGCGTTGGTGCCCTTGGTTGCAACGCAATTGCCCAGCGGGTTTTTGCCGGTTTTGGTCGCCGATTATTTGGCCGTTCATATGGCGCTTTATGGCGCGATCCAGCTGGTGATCCTGCGGCTTGTTGGCCTACGGTTTTCCAGCCTCGGTGTTGGCGTCGGGCTGTTGGTGGCTGCCTATGGCATCTTTGTGTTTGGCACGGCGCTCGACCGCTATGTGGCAAGCTTTATGCCCCATGCCGGCCGCCTGCCGATCATCGCTGCGCTCGCCTTGGGCGCGGTGCCCTATATGCTCGCTGACAGTGCGTTGGCTTATGCCCATCCCAGGTTTTGGCAGCGTGTGCTGATCCGCGTGGCGTTTCTGGTGTCGCTGGCCTTCGCGGTGGTGCTCGACTTTGAGGGTCTCTTTTTCCTCATCCTGATCATACCGGTCATCGGGCTTTTCTTTTTGATATTTGGCCTGATGGGCCGGTGGACCGAAGCGCGCGCAGGACCACTGGCAGCAGGATTGGGCCTTGGGCTCGTTCTGGCCTGGTCGCTGGGCGTGACCTTTCCGATGTTTGTCTGAAGGTGCGCGCTCACATGTCATCGCGCCATTGAGGGGGTCTGAGCATGTTTGAACACTGTTCAAATGCCTTCACCGGGTTTCTACGACTTTCAAACGATCTGAGATCTGCTCAATGTGTTGGTGTGCGCCGTAATTAGTGCAAGGCGCGAGGCAGCAGAGGTTCAAGCAGCGCGATGCTGAGCAAGCCATTTCTAACAACCCTGGAGATCGCCGATCTCCTAAAAGTTGGCGAGCAAACTGTGCGGACGTGGATCCACCAGAAAGAGTTACGCGCAGTGAAGCTGGGCCGCGAATACCGCGTTGCGGTGAAAGACCTTGAAATCTTTGTAGACCAAAATGCCACCTGCGCTGCCAGCGAGGCCAAAACTACCGTCGTCACCAAATGACGGACCAGATCAGCCCTTCTAATTACAGCGATACATCGGCAACCGAAGCCGGTTTCCAAAATGTGTTTGGCTCCAGCAACATGTTGTTGTGGTGTGCCGCGCCTGTCCACAGTTGGACTGAGGCGTCTGGCCCGGCTCAATCGGGGCTGACAGCAGAAGATGTTGCGCAGCAGCTTGCCATCCCTAGCAACAGGATGGTCGCCACATGACCGCAGCGATTGAAGGCTACCTTTTTTATGAGATCGCCGCGCTGCTTGTGCTCGCAGCCGGGGTGGGTTTTGTCGGCTTGCTGCTGCGCCAACCACTGATTGTCAGCTTTATAGCAGTGGGCATTCTGGCCGGACCCTCAGTGCTCAACATCGCGCGGTCCGACGCGCAGATTGATCTACTGGCCGAGCTAGGCATCGCGGTCTTGTTGTTCCTTGTGGGCTTGAAGCTGGACTTTAATCTGGTCCGCACGCTCGGCCCCGTTGCGCTTGTCACAGGGCTTGGGCAAGTTGTCTTCACGACCGTGTTCGGCTTCCTGATCGCGTTGGCTTTGGGGCTGGATGCGCGCACCGCGCTCTACGTTGCCATCGCGCTGACGTTCTCTTCGACGATCATCATCGTGAAGCTTCTGTCCGACAAGCGCGAGATCGACGCGCTGCATGGGCGCATCGCACTGGGCTTCCTGATTGTGCAGGATGTGGTGGTTGTGGTCGCGATGATCGCCTTGTCGGCCATTGGCGTGGGGGCGGCAGCCGCCAATGCTGATGGCGGGGGCGGGAGCGCCGTTGGCGATGTGCTGACGGTTCTTGGCTATGGGCTGGCTATGCTGGCCTTCGTTGTCGTGTTCATTCGCTACGTGGCCGATCCGCTGGTTGAGCGCTTGTCGCGCGCGCCAGAGCTTCTTGTGTCGTTCGCCATTGGCTGGGCTGCCCTGCTGGCTGCCGTCGGCCACTATCTGGGCTTCGGCAAGGAATTGGGCGGACTGCTTGCCGGTGTTTCCCTGGCATCGACCCCGTTCCGCGAGGCCATTGCGGCCCGTCTTGCCTCGCTGCGCGACTTCCTCTTGCTCTTCTTCTTCATCGCGCTTGGCGCATCGCTGGATTTGAGCGTGCTGGGCGCAAGCGTTGGCCCGGCCATCGTGCTTGCACTGTTCGTTCTGATCGGCAACCCGCTCATCGTGCTCATCATCATGAGTGTGATGGGCTACCGCAAACGAACCGGTTTTCTGGCGGGGCTCACCGTCGCGCAGATCAGCGAGTTCTCGCTCATTTTCATGGCGATGGGCGTTACCATCGGGCACGTTGCAGACGAGGCGCTTGGCCTTGTGACGCTGGTTGGCCTCATCACGATTGCCGCCTCCACCTATATGATCACCTATTCCCACCAGATTTACGATCGCATGGAGCCTTTCCTTGGCATCTTTGAACGCCGCAGCGTGAATGCAAATCTTGAGAGCGAAGGTGGGCATGCCAACAAGCACGACGTAATCCTGTTTGGCCTGGGCCGGTATGGGTTGGCCATTGCCAGTGCGCTGGAAAAGCAAGGCAAGACGGTGCTTGGCGTGGATTTCAGCCCTGAGGCGGTTCGGTTTGCGCGTTCGCGCGGGCTGAAGGCACTGTATGGCGATGCCACCGACCCCGAGTTCTTGTCCCATCTGGCACTCGACAATGCAGATTGGCTGGTTCTTGCCGTACCAGAGCATGCGACCGGCGTGACCCACTACGATCCACGGCGGGCGTTGCTGCGCGCGGCGCGCGATCTGGGCTACAGCGGCAAGGTGGCCGTTGCCGCCCATCTTGATCAAGACACCACCAGCCTCAGCGCCTTGCACGCCGATCTTGTTCTCATGCCCTATCGTGATGCTGCAACAGCGGCCGCACGTATGATACTGAGCGGCGAACCCTCATCCATCATGCCTGCCGAAGACCCCCTGCAACAGAAAGAACTCGTTCAATGACGCAAGTCTCTCAATCGGATGGCACCATCGGGCGTGTTCTCATCATCGATCACCCGGACAATGATGCCAGCACCTTGAAGGCCGGTATTGCGTTCGCTGACCGGCATAATGCGCACGTGACGGTGATGACCGCACTTGCCAAGCCTGCAAACATGCAACCTCTTCTGCCAGCCTTGGGCGTCTCAACCGACGAGGTTTGGTCCCGTCTTCAGCGTGCTATGCAGAACAAGATGGTTGATAAATTGAAGCGCCTGTTTCCCACCAGAGACGATACGTTGAGGGTTGTCGTGGGCAAGCCTTATATGGACATCACCCGCATGGTGATCGAGCATGACATCGACCTGGTCGTGAAGATCGCCGATGAGCTTGAGGCGAGTTCTGACCATGTGTTTGCCAGCACCGACCAGCACTTGCTGCGCAAATGTCCCTGCAAAGTTTGGCTGCGACAGCCGCGTGGCGAGCAAACGCATAAACATGTTCTGGCTGCCATTGATGTTGACCTTGACGATGCCGAAGAGCCAGAAACCCTGCAGGCTCTAAACGCTGATATTCTGCGCACCGCCTTCGACTTTGCCAGGCAAGAAGGTGCCCGGGTTCATATTCTCCACGCTTGGGAGGCGCCAAGCCCATCTTTGATCGCATCGCTGTTCCCGGAACAGGACCTGCACCAGGAAGATCAGTTCAATCACCTTAATCAGGCCCGCAAGGCTGCGCTTGAGCAACTGCTTGATACGGTAGCGCCATCGGTTGGTGATGGACGCGCTCCATCGACCGTGTATGTGCGCCGAGGCGACGCCCGCACCGTCATTGCGCAGGCAGTGGATGAGCTGGAAATCGCATTTTTGGTCATGGGAACGGTGGCGCGAACCGGCCTGCAAGGCGTTATCATCGGAAACACTGCAGAGGACACGCAGAATAGCGTTGCGCGTTCGCTGGTTGCAGTTAAGCCTGCTGGCTTCGTTTCCCCACTTGATCGCGGCTAGTTGGTGCCACCCCACTTCACCACGTTGCGGCGGAGTGTTGGGCAGCTGGTTGCGGCGAGGAAACAGCCCTATTGACAGTTTGATTTAACATTTAACATCCTAGTAACAGTGCTATGGCATCTATGACGTCAACGTAATATTACGGAGCCGTCACATGGCACGCATTTGGATGACCCTTGGTGCTACCACCGCCCTGCTGGGCAGTGTTTTTTCCTCAAGTGCAATTGCACAAGGCGTTGCGCCGGACCCGCAGCGGCTCATTACCCCAGAGTTCATTGAAGATACCCGAGACTGGCTTGCCAACCCTATTGTGGGGCTGATGGTGAGCGCCCAGTCTGCAAGGCACGCTGACCTGGATCAGGCCGCAATCGACACGTTGGATCAGCAGTGGCGCGCCGAACGTGAACTTGATGATCAGCCACTGATTGCCGCGACGCTTTCAACGCCTCTCTCAAGTTATTTGACGCGCATTCAGGCTGGGGCTTTGGGCCTCTATACTGAGATGTTCATCGTCGATGAGAAGGGCCTAAATGTTGGCCAAAGCGCCATAACCGGTGACTATTGGCAGGGCGATGAAGCGAAGTTCACCAACACCTTTGAGGTTGGTCCCGATGCTGTCTTCATCGATGAGGCCGAATGGGACGATGGCTGGCAGATCTGGCGCGCGCAGCTCAACATGAGCATCTCAAATGAAGACGGCACGCGCGCAATCGGTGCTGCAACAATTGAAATCAATCTTACTGAACTTCAGCGACGTGCCCGGTTGGGCAGCTAACACAAGGCACTGAGAAAACCATGCTCAATAACCTATCAGTTAGTAAAAAAGGCGCCTTTGCCTTCATTGGTCTAGCGCTTATCGCCGCTCTGTCAGGCGCATTTGTCTTTCAAAGCATCAACCAGGGTCGCGAGGCCGTTTACGCCATGGATCAAGCCAACAGGATGGTTGGTGAGGTGCAGGGCGTTCGCGCGGAAATTCTTGACCAGGTTCTCGCTGCGCGGACATTCCTTTTGACGGGAGACCAGGCAAAGCGCGATCAGGTGACAGCAGCCACTGCCACGATCGGTGCCAACCTTGATCGTGTCGAAGAACGTACCAGCCAGTTTGGTGGGCCGTATGCAGACCATGTTCGCGCTATACGTGAGGCGTGGTCGCGATGGTTGAGCGACCATACGCAGGTGCAGTTTGGCTATATGGTCAACCCACTGACCGTGGATGTTGCCCGCGCAATGGAAGCCACTGGTGCAGGCGACGCGAGCCTAGCCGATATGTTTGCAGCGTTTGCTGCGCTGGGAGCAGATGCCCAGTCTCGCAGTGCGATGATGTTGGACGTGAAAAATGCCGCATTAGACCGCGCAGTGTTCGTTTCCTTGTTTGGCGGCGGGCTTCTTGTCGGCCTTGCTGTGCTCTTTGGCTATCTGAACTTCAAACTCATCTCGGCACCGCTCGCACGGCTATCCGAGGCAACCGAAAAGCTGGCCGCTGGCGATACAAGTCAAGACGTCTCATTGGGCAAGCGTCAGGATGAAATTGGCGCCATGGCGGGCGCGCTGGGCAGCTTCCGCGAGAGTATCGTGCGCACAAAGCAGTTGGAGGCTGAGGCTAACCTGTCCCGTGAGGAGGCAAGTGAAGCGCGCAAAGCGATGATGAGTGAGCTGGCTTCCCGTTTTGAAGCCACGGTGCTTTCAACCACAGATGCCATGATCAGCGATCTCGACCGCTTGGGCGGCACGGCCCAAGAACTCTCCAACATCGCCAATACCACAACCCACAAGTCCGCCGATGTAGCGCAGGCGTCTGAGCATGCCACGAACAATGTGAACACTGTGGCCAGTGCCACTGAGGAACTGACCGCGTCGATCGCAGAACTCAATCAGCAGGTGCACGGCGTCTCCACAGCTTCTAATGAGGCGGCGCAGGGCGTGGATAAGTCCAACGCCTCGGTCGAACAACTCCAGCAAGTTGTGGAGCGCATCGGTGACGTTACCAAGCTCATTACTGATATTGCAGAGCAAACCAACTTGCTTGCGCTTAATGCCACAATTGAAGCGGCGCGAGCAGGCGAGGCGGGCAAGGGCTTTGCGGTTGTGGCCACCGAAGTAAAGGCTCTGGCCGAACAGACCGGTAAAGCGACCGAAGAGATCGACCGCCAGATTTCAGAAATGAAAAGTGCGGCCGATGACTCGATCAATGCGACTGCTTCTGTGGCCGATATGGTCAAAGGCATCGCAGAACGAACGTCCGCGATGGCGGCTGCCACCGAAGAGCAAAATGCTGCGACCGCAGAAATCGCCCGCAACATTACCGAAGCGGCCGATGGGACCACAACAGTCACAAGCTCTATGGGCGAAATGCGCGAGGCTGCCACAAGCACCGGCGACATGAGCGCATCCATGGCTGAGGCACTGTCCAAGCTGAATGGGCAATCAAGTTCTATGCGATCTGCAATGCAAGAGTTTTTGCAAAAGGTGCGGGAAGCCGCCTAACAGCTCCGGCGGTTTTGGCCACCTAATTCGCTGTCACGATTTGCGGGCGGTCCTTCCAAAAAGAAGGGCTGCCCGCATTGCGTTCAGTTGCCTCCATTGTGCCAGCCAGGCCATGTGCATTGGAGCTTTGCTGAATAAAATTCACGCGACACTGGTGTCATAGGCTCTCATGCGCACGGCACGATTGGGGAATGGCGGCAATGCGTGTATGGCTCGCGCAACCCGCCATCTGCCACCCGCCACTGGGTTATCGAGGAGCACACCCATGAGCACACCTAGGAGCATGGCCTTTCAAGAGCTGGACTACTGTCCAACGTCCAGTGGCGCGCTGAGCCTTCGCCGTCGCCATGAGCCGAAACTGAACGAGGACGTTTGGGAAATTCTGCTGGGCGACGAATTCTTGATGTCCAGTCATTTTACCGCATCGGAAATCGCGCTTGGCACTTTGGGCGTCGGTGCCTGCGCCGGTTCAAAGCTTAGCGTTGTGGTTGGCGGTCTTGGCCTGGGGTACACCGCGCAGGCGGTGCTAGACTATGACGTTGTAGATGAGCTGCGCGTTGTTGAGTTTTTCAAGCCTGTGATCGAATGGCATGAGGCAGGCCTGCTGCCGATGGGGACGCGGCTTGCTGATGATCCAAGATGCTCGTTTGTCGAGGGCGACTTTTTTGCCATGGCGTTGGGCGAGGGCTTTGACACCAATCAACCAACGCGGCGCTTCGATGCGGTGCTGGTTGATATTGACCACGCTCCCGATCATTTCCTCGATGAGCGCAGCCACGGCTTCTACCAAGTCGCCGGCCTGCAGTCGCTGAAGCGTCACCTCAAACCCGGTGGTGTATTCGGGCTCTGGTCGGACAAGCCCTCTGATCCACGCTTCCTTGAGCGGCTTGAGGCAGCTTTTCCTGTGGCGTGGTCGCAGCCGGTAACATTTGACAATCCGCTGACGGGTGTACCGTTCACGCAAACAGTTTACCTGGCGCGAACAGAAACGGACTGAACACACATCGCAAAGCGGCGTTGGTGCGCCTGCCCCAAAAAGAAGCTTTGGCCCCAATGCGTGATGAAGAACGCTTGGAAAACTGTGTTTATCCAGGCGCTGTGTTCTGCCCGCGTCGATAGTCGATAGGTGAACGACCGTCGTCCTTTTTGAGAACGCGCGCCAGGTGAGTGCCATCGCAAAACCCGGTTGCCAATGCGATGTCTGCTACTGTTTCGTTGGTTGTTTTTAAGCGTTGAATCGCGCGCGCGCGACGTATCTCCTGGTAAACCTGCGCTGGCGCCTGGCCAAGATCGGCCACAAAGCGCCGTTCCAGAGTGCGACGTGCGACCTGCAACTGCTTAGCAAGGCTCGCCACAGAGTGCGGAACCTCAACATTCTGCTGCATGCGCAACACGGCGCGTTTGACCAAGTCGTCTCTTGGCTTGTGTGTGATTTGCTGGCCCGGCTGAGCCGGTTCACCGCGAGGGGCGTCTTCAATCATCAAGATGTTGAGGCTCTTTACAGCGGCGGGCCGCCCCAGATGGCGGGCCACCAGAAAGGCTGCCAGATGCGCCGCACCTTGCCCGCCCGAGCAGGTCAATCGATCGCGATCAACCACAAAAAGCTTGTCGGATACCGGCTCTATGGCCTCAAAACGGTCGATAAAGTCCTGATGGTGGAACCAGCTGACACAGCAGCGATACCCATCAAGAAGGCCCGTTTCGTGCAATGTAAAGACACCGGTGCAAAGGCCGACGATAGGCGTTCCAGCTTGCGCCTGCGCCACCAAGAATGCGCGTTCAGCCGGGGGCAACGCTGGCTCATCACTCATCACCCCACCAACGACAACAAGATAATCGTAGCGACCGGCCTGCCGCAAATTTGTGTCGGCAGTGACCCGCACACCGCAACTGGAGCGAACGGGCGCGTTACTTGCTGATAAAACGGCCCACTGGCACAGAATTGGGCGAGACTTATCAGCCTCGTCAGCGGCAAGCCGGATGACATCCACGAAGTTGGCGAAGGCAGCGAGCGTGAAGTTGTCAGCCAGCAAAAAGCCAACGCTTAGTCGCTTGCGCGTGCCGGATTTGAAAACCGCTGCCGTAGCGGGTTTGTTGGAATGAAGCATAGCGCAATTTTACTGCTTTTTTGACGCAAACCTACCTGCTTTTTGGTAGCGATGCCTCCTACTGTTTGGTCTCCTCGTCCAAGAAAGACATTGCCATATGGCCCGTTCCCCCACCCCTTTCAGCGCGTTTGGCCTGCTGAAGAATGCCTTGTCTGGAAACAAGAACTGGACTGAACAGTGGCCAGATAGCGAGCCGAAAGCCGAGTACGACGTTATCGTGGTCGGTGCGGGCGGCCATGGGCTGGGGGCGGCGTATTATTTGGCCAAACAACACGGCATAACCAATGTGGCGGTGATCGATAAAGGGTGGCTGGGGGGCGGCAACACCGGCCGCAACACCACCATCATCCGGTCCAACTACCTTTATGATGAAAGTGCCCGGCTTTACGATCATTCCGTTGATCTGTGGGAGGGGCTGAGCCAGGAGCTGAACTACAACGTCATGTATTCGCGCCGGGGTGTGCTCATGCTCGCCCACAACGTGCACGACGTTCAAAGCTTCAAGCGGCACGTGCATGCCAACCGCCTCAATGGCGTGGACAATCGCTGGTTGACACCGCAGGAGTGCAAGGACTTTTGCCCACCACTGTCCATCTCAAAGCAGGCCCGCTATCCTGTTATGGGCGGCGCGTTACAAGAGCGTGCAGGCACAGCGCGGCACGATGCGGTGGCGTGGGGATATGCGCGCGCAGCGGCAGCGCGCGGCGTCGATATCATTCAGAATTGCCCGGTCACGGCGATCCGCCGTAATGCTGATGGATCTGTGTCCGGTGTTGAAACCGCCAAGGGCTTCATCAAGGCCAAAAAGGTGGCCGTATCAGCTGCTGGCCACACATCCGTGGTGATGCAAACAGCCGATGTGCGTCTGCCATTGGAAAGCTATCCTCTCCAGGCGTTGGTCTCGGAGCCGGTGAAGCCGATTTTCCCCTGCGTGGTCATGTCAAACGCCGTGCACGCTTATATTAGCCAGTCTGACAAAGGTGAGTTGGTGATCGGGTCCGGCACGGATCAATACACCAGCTACAGTCAGCGTGGCGGCTTGCCACTGATTGAGCATACGGTGGCGGCAATCACCGAGATTTTCCCCATCTTCAACCGCATGCGCATGCTGCGCAAATGGGGTGGCATTGTCGATGTGACACCCGATCGATCTGCCATCATCGCCAAGACGCCGGTCAAAGGCCTCTACGTCAATTGTGGTTGGGGCACGGGTGGCTTCAAAGCCACGACTGGCGCGGCCCATACACTTGCCTGGACCGTCGCCAAGGACGAGCCTCACCCCATCAACGCACCTTTCACGATTGAGCGTTTTCGCACCGGTCGTCTGATCGATGAAGCGGCAGCGGCCGCCGTGGCACACTAAAAGGACGCTTTGCATGCTTCTGATCCATTGCCCCTATTGCAACGAAACGCTGCCCGAAGCTGAATTTACCTATGCGGGCCAGGCCCATGTGGTGCGCCCTGAAGACCCAAGCGCGCAGACCGATCAAGAGTGGGAGGAATTTCTGTTTATCCGCGAGAACCCCAAAGGTCCTCATTTCGAGCGTTGGCGTCACTTCCATGGATGCGGGTGCTACTTCAACGCGGTGCGCGACACCGTGTCGGACAGGTTTCTGACAACCTACAAAGCCGGTGAACAGCGTCCTGATCTTACGACCCTGACGGATGGTAGCAAATGAGCCCTTATCGCGTCGCAGGCAAAGGCAGGGTCGATACCACCCGCCCGGTGAATTTCACTTTTGATGGCAAGCGCTTCGCCGGTGCGCAGGGCGATACGGTTGCTTCAGCGCTTTTGGCCAATGGCGAACACTTGATGGGGCGTTCGTTCAAATACCACCGCCCGCGCGGCCCGGTTGCTGCCGGTTCCGAAGAGCCCAACGCGCTGATCGGTACAAGACGGGGCGAGGGGCGTTTTGAGCCGAACACGCGCGCCACCGTGCAAGAGATCTGGCCGGGTCTGCAGGCCTCATCGCAGAACAGCTACCCCAGCCTGAAATGGGACGTGGGAGCGGTGAACGATGTACTCTCCAAGCTTTTCTCTGCAGGCTTTTACTACAAGACATTTATGTGGCCCAAGAGCTTCTGGCACAAAGTGTATGAGCCCTTCATTCGCGCCGCTGCTGGGCTTGGAGTTTCGCCCAGTGAGGAAGACCCCGACACCTATGCCTCGCGTTACCTGCATTGCGATGTTCTTGTGGTTGGCGCAGGCCCCACAGGCCTGGCTGCCGCACGTGCTGCCGCAGTGGATGGCTTGAAAGTGGTGTTGGTGGACGAAAACGCCGAAGCCGGTGGCACACTCTTGTCCGAGCCGCAGGCGCACATCAACGGCACGCCGGCTTGGGACTGGCTTGCCAATGAGCTAGAGGCCCTCAAAGCGTTGGGCGTCGTCATAATGACGCGCACCACCGCCATCGGCTATTACCACCAGAACATGATCGGGATGGTGCAAAAACTCACCGATCATCTGGCCGAACTCCCCGCCGATACCCCGCGCGAGCGCATGTGGCGGGTGCGCGCCAAGCAGGTTGTGTTGGCGCAAGGGGCGCTGGAAAAGCCGCTTGTTTTTCACGGCAATGACCGGCCTGGCGTTATGTTGGCCGGTTCAGCGCAGACCTACCTGAACAGATATGGCGTGTTGGTCGGCAAGAAGCCTGTCGTCATCACCAGCCATGACAGCGCCTGGTACGCCGCGTTCGATATGGCGGATGCCGGCGCATGGGTTCGTGTGATTGTCGACACACGGCAAACTGTGCGCGCGGACCTCTTGGCGGAAGCAGAGCAACGCGGCATCGACGTGCGGTTGGGCTACACGGCAACGGGCACCAGTGGGCGGCTGCGCGTCAATTCAGTGCGCATCAACCCGGTGCGTGATGGCAACGTTGGTGCAGGCACAGTGGTCGAGTGCGATGCGGTTTTGATGTCTGGCGGGTGGACGCCATGTCTGCACCTGTTCTCACACACCAAGGCAACGCTGACCTGGGATGAGAAAAATGAGACCTTCCTGCCGAACTCCACCTTAGAAGACTGTGTGATTGGTGGTGCAAGCCGTGGCCTGTGGGGCATTCAGGCATCCCTTACCGATGGCGCGCAAATGGGCCGTGTGGTTGCCGAAGCGCTGGGCCGTGTCGGCCAGGATATTGCGTACGCGGTAGAGCGCGATCGCACAGGCTCTGGCCAGAGTCTGACCGATCTGCCTAGCGACCGTCCGGCCGATAAGACCAAGGCCTTTGTCGACTACCAGAACGATGTGATGGCCAAGGATTTACGCCTGGCCGTGCGCGAAGGCATGAAGTCCATCGAGCACGTTAAACGCTACACCACCAACGGTATGGCAACCGATCAGGGCAAGATGTCTAACATCAATGGGCTCAACATTGCCGCCGCAGCGCTTGGTAAAAACCAGCCTGAAGTCGGCCTCACAACCTTCCGTCCGCCCTACACACCCACGAGCTTTGGCGCCTTTGCAGGCTATCATCGCGGCGACCACTTTGAGGTGACGCGCAAAACGCAAATTGACAGTTGGGCCGAAGCCAGTGGCGCGGTTTTTGAACCCGTCGGCCAATGGCGGCGTGCCTGGTACTTCCCGAAAATTGGCGAGGATATGGACACTGCGGTGCGGCGCGAATGCGTGGCTACTCGCAACAGCGTTGGTATGTTCGATGCCTCGACACTTGGCAAGATCGAAGTGGTTGGGCCGGACGCGGCCGAGTTCATGAACCGCATGTACACCAACCCTTGGAAGAAGCTTGCTCCCGGTCGCTGCCGTTATGGGCTGTTGTGCGGTGAAGATGGCTTTATTCGTGATGACGGCGTTATTGGCCGGATGAGCGAAGACTGCTTCCATGTGACCACAACCACCGGCGGCGCAGCGCGGGTGCTGAACATGATGGAAGATTATCTGCAAACCGAATGGCCCGACCTGAATGTCTGGCTGACCTCAACCACCGAGCAATGGTCCACCATCGCACTCAATGGTCCCAACGCGGCAAATCTGCTTATGCCGCTTGTTGAAGGTCTTGAACTTACCGAGGACGCGTTCCCCCATATGTCATGCGCGCAATGTACTGTTGCGGGCATGCCAGCGCGCCTCTTCCGCATCAGCTTCACTGGCGAGATCGGCTTTGAGATCAATGTGCCAGCGCCTCTGGGGCGCATACTATGGGAGGCGATCTGGGAAGCTGGGCAGGCCTATGACATTTGTGCCTATGGCACCGAAACGATGCACGTGCTGCGGGCGGAAAAAGGTTACATTATCGTTGGGCAGGACACCGATGGCACCGTGACACCTTACGATGCTGGCATGGGTTGGGCGATCGGGAAAAAGAAGCCTGATTTTGTTGGCAAGCGGGGTCTGGCCCGCCAAGACCTCATGGCATCGGGACGCAAGCAGCTGGTGGGTCTCTTAACGCAGGATCAGTCAAAGCTTGAAGAAGGCGCGCAGATCGTTTTTGATTCCGATGAGCCTTTGCCGATGACAATGGTGGGCCATGTTACTTCATCCTACCACTCAGATGCTGTTGGGCAGCCCATCGCTTTGGCTTTGCTGGCCGGTGGCCATGAAAAGATGGGTGAAACGGTCTACATCCCGATGCCTGGGCGCACCATTGCGGCCACTGTTACCAGCACGGTCTTCATCGACCCGCAGAACGCCCGTGTGAAAATCGGAGGGGTGGCGACATGAGCGCTTCAGCCGTTACGCCTCAGGACGTCGTCCTGATCGAAAGCTGCGCTGTGACAGTGCGCCGAAAAGCGCCAATTGCCCGCTTTTCGCTGCGTGCGCGTGGTGATCTAAGCGGCTTGAACCAGGTGCTGGGCTTCACGATGCCATCGCAAATCGGCAAATGCGCAAGCCACGGCGACATACAGACTGTTTGTCTTGGTCCAGACGAATGGATGATCCATGCGCCCGAAGCCGCAGCGCCAGGCATTGCCGCTGCTTGCTCCAGTATTTATGCCTCCCATCCCCACAGCCTGGTAGATGTATCAGGCCGCGAGGTCACATTTGCCCTGGATGGCCCAAGAGCGGTCGAGCTTTTGACCATTGGTATGCCTCGCGATCCAGACAGCCTCAGTGTTGGCGATGCCAAGCGTATCAATTTTGATGGGCTAACAGTTGTGCTCTGGCGCGATGGCCTTTCAGAGTTCCAAATGGACGTTTGGAACAGTTTTGCACCTCATGTGCTTGGCTTACTGCAAACCGGTTGCCGTGAACTGGCAGCAGAACCAGCCTTATAATGTCATGCGGCATCAACAGGTATCTGCTGCGGATGTTCAGATGAGCGAACGCATTAGCCCTCATCTGTTCGTGTTTGCGAACGCGGATGAATTCTGTGTTCTGCTAACACTCTGACAAGACTTCTAAATCTATGTTGGCATTGGTGTTGCTACGTATCGTACAACGCAACTTAGGGTGCCTCCATGTTTCAAAACACGCTCCAGAGCACGGCCGTAACGGCCTGGCTGCCCGGTGAGTCCATCATCACGCTGGTTATAATCGCATTCGTCGGTGCGCTGATCAGCTTCATGGCATTGCCACGCCTCGGCAAAGCCGCAGGCCCTGTGGCCGCGCTTTTGCCGGCCAGCCTCTTCATTGCTTTCATCTCGTATGTGCCGGTTATCGCCAATGGCGAGGGCGTGCCGACCATCATGCAGACACTCCAGTGGGTGCCTTCGCTAGGCATCAACTTCGTGATCCGACTGGACGGCTTTTCTTTGCTTTTCTGTCTGATGATCACTGGCATCGGTACGCTGGTAACGCTCTACGCAGGCTCTTACTTTGCCGAAAAGCCAGCTGCGGACCGTGGTCGCTTCTTGGCCTACATCCTGTTGTTCATGTCCGCGATGCTTGGCACCGTGTTGTCGGACAATATGATTGCGATGTTTGTCTTTTGGGAAATGACGAGCCTTATCTCGTTCCTGCTCATCGGCTTTAACTCAACATCAGTGGATGCGCGCAAAGCAGCGCTGCAAGGCCTGGTTATCACCGCCGGTGGCGGTTTGGCCTTGTTTGGTGGCCTGCTCTTGATGGGCATGGAGGCGGGTACTTTCTCGCTGCGCGAGATTACCCTAACGCCAAGTCTGATCACTGAGAGCGAGTGGTTCTACACCATCGCGACACTGGTGCTGCTGGGTTGCTTCACAAAGTCAGCGCAGTTCCCATTCCATTTCTGGCTGCCCAACGCCATGCAGGCGCCAACCCCTGCCTCGGCCTATCTGCACTCGGCCACGATGGTAAAACTGGGCGTGTTCTTACTGGCTCGCTTCGACCCAATTCTCAGCTCCTCGCAGACCATCATGATGATCATGGTCGGCGTTGGTCTTACCACGATGCTGGTGTCGGCAGTGCTGGCTCTGCGTTCTGAAGGCTTCAAGGCGGTCCTTGCCTATTCCACGGTTGCCTCGCTTGGCCTGTTGGTCACGCTAATTGGCCTTCAGGGGCCGGGCAGCTCGGTGGGTATTGCAGGCTTCATTCTGGCCCACGCACTGTACAAAGCCGCACTCTTTTTCTGTGCTGGCATCGTCATCCACGCAACGGGCGTGACGCGCCTGCGTGATCTGGGCATGCTGTTTGGCGTGTTACCGATCACCGCAATCGCCGCTGTGCTGGCCAGCCTTTCCATGGCTGGTCTGCCACCCTTTGTTGGCTTTATCGCCAAGGAATATGTTTTCGAGGCGAAGCTTGATTCCGGCTTCGCAGCTATCGTTACGTTCGTTGCGGTGCTGGTGAACTCGGTTCTGGTCGCGATCGCTGGCGTTGTGGCGCTGCGGCCATTCTTTTCCAAGAAGAAGCCCTTCACCGGCAAGCTGCTTCACCGCGAGACGCTGGGCATGACCACCGGCCCGGCAATCCTGGCTGGTCTTGGCGTGTTCTTCGGCCTGTTTGCCGACATTCCGCAATATTACATTGTCGGCCCGGCAGCAGTCGCGCTGGCGGGTGCGCCTTTCTACGTGTCCTTTGAAATCTGGGCAGGTATTACGCCCATGCTCATCCTTTCCATTTTGGTGGTGACCTTTGGTGCGCTGCTGGTGTGGAAGTGGGACCCGATCCATGAAGCGTTTGCGAAACTCACCTTCATGGACACCTACGCGGTGGAAAAGGGCTACAACGTCCTTTGGAACGGCCTTTTGGATATCGCCCGCATCTCCACGCAGACCATCCAGAACGGCCAAATGCGCAGCTATTTGGCAGCTTCGATAATCGTGGTCGCCACCGCGCTGGTTTATGCCGTCATGGTCGGTGGCTTTGGGGAGGGCGCTGGTTTGCAGTTGCCCACTTTGGCGGCTGACGAAATTCGCCCCTATCTCACGCTTGTTGCCATCTTGGTGGCCGTTGGCGCGGTTGTGGCAGCGGTTTCGCGCTCCATGGTCGTCTCGCTGGTGGGCGTTGGCCTGTCGGGCTACGGCATTGCCATTGTCTTTCTGATGAACGGCGCGCCAGATCTGGCGCTTACCCAGTTCCTGGTGGAAACGCTGTTTGTGGTCATCGTCACCGCGGTGCTGGTGAAGATGCCCGCCATCGTTGACGGCCTGCGCAGCTATTCGCGCCTTGATGTGCGCGTAGGTGATGCGCTGATCTCTGGCGGCTTTGCACTGGCATTGTTCGTGGTGCTGCTGTCCATCGCCGCCAAACCGTTTAATTCCACGATCACCGACTACTATGCTGTCACCAGCCTTTCTGAGGCTTTCGGCCGCAATGTGGTGAACGTGATCCTGGTGGATTTCCGTGCGCTGGATACGCTGGGTGAAATTGCCGTGGTAGCCTTTGCGGCCATTGCGTCCTGGGCTGTTCTGTCTGGCGGTTCAAGGCGGCGCGAAATGCCGGGTCACGCCTCCAACATGCCGGTGCCTTCGCTGATCTTTGCAACAACGGCACGCATGTTCTTTTTCATCATGCTTGCGGTCTCGCTGGTTGTGCTCTTCCGGGGTCACAACGAGCCCGGCGGTGGTTTTATCGGCGGTCTCATTGCCTCGGCTGGCTTCGCCGTTCTCGCGCTGGCGCTCGGCATCAATACCGCACGTCTGCGCCTTGGGGTGCATCCGGTAGTGCTTATGGGCATTGGCGTGATGTTGGGCATCGTGTCAGGCATTCCTGGGGCGATGATCCACGGATCGTTCCTGACGCACCTTTGGTACGACCTCAACCTTGGCTTCATGACGTTGAAGCTCGGCACGACCTATGTGTTCGATATTGGTGTCTATCTCACCGTTATCGGTGGGGTCATGGCCTTCCTCATCCGGGTGCAGCAGCAAAGCGATGAGAGCATCGCCCCTGCATCGCTCACGGGCGCCGATGCACCATCCAAGACATCCAAAGGAGCCTCGGCATGATCTACATTTATGCAGCGACAATTGCCATTGTTGCCGGCTCTGGCGTCTACATGATCCTGGCGCAAAACGTGGTGCGGGTTATTCTTGGCGTGGCCCTGCTGGCCGCTTCAGCCAACATTCTCATCTTCTTGTCTGGTCGTCTGACGTCTGAGCTCCCACCAATTATTCCAATCGGTGCAGATGTATTGTCTCCGGCGGCAGCCAACCCGCTGCCACAGGCGCTGGTGCTGACGGCTATCGTCATCGGTTTTGCGCTCACCTCCTTTGCCGTGACGCTTGCCGTCAAAGCCTACAAATCGTTGGGCACATTGAACTCCAATGCCATGCACGACGCCGAAAACATGGGCTCGCCTTTCATTGAGCAAGCCAAGAAAGAGCAGGGCTAAGCCATCATGACGGAATCCTCCTACAACCTGCTCATCCTCACCTTCCCGGTGCTGGTGCCGCTAACCATCGCGGCGTTGACGGCTTGCCTGTGGAAGAACCACGCCGCGCAGAAAATGGTCTCCATGGTCGGCCTCGCCGTGCTGGTGATCTGTTCGGCGCTGCTGGTGATGGCGGTGCTCGATTACGACATTCTGGCCGCCACCTTCGGCTCTTGGGATGTGCCTTTTGGCATTTCCTTTGTTGCTGACAGGCTGGCAGCGGCGCTGGTGATGATCACCGCTATTCTGGCTTTGTGCGTGGGTATTTTCAGCCTGCGTGATATGCGCCAGATCCATATTCGTGGTGGTTTCTATCCACTCTATTTCGGCATGATTGCCGGCGTAAATGGCGCGTTCCTAACTGGCGATATCTTCAATCTCTATGTCTGGTTTGAGGTGATGCTGATCTGTTCGCTGGGGCTGCTGGTGATTGGCCGCACCAAGGCGCAGATTGATGGTGCCGTAAAATATGCGCTGCTGAACCTCTTTGGCACCGTGCTGTTCCTGATGGCTGTTGGCCTGCTTTATGGTGCAGCCGGCACGCTTGCCTTTGCGGATTTGGCGCGCGTTCTGCCAACCATGGAGCCAACACCTGGCCTGGTCGGCGCTGCGATCCTGTTCCTGCTTGCCTTCGGCTTGAAGGCTGGCGTGTTCCCGCTGTTCTTCTGGCTGCCTGCCAGCTACCACACGGCGCCTTTCACCATCTCGGCGATCTTTGCAGGGCTGTTGACCAAGGTGGGTGTGTACGCGGCGTTTCGCGTGTTCACGCTGCTTTTTGAAGTCGATGAGTCTGGCATTCGCGAGATCGTGGCTGTTGTTGCCGCGCTCACCATGGTGACCGGCGTGTTTGGCGCAGCAGTGCAATGGAATATCCGCCGCATCCTCTCGTTCCACATCATCTCGCAAATCGGCTACATGCTGATGGGCCTTGCCATTGCCACACCACTAGCGATGGCAGGTGCGGTGTTCTACATCGTCCACCACATCATCGTGAAGGCGAACCTGTTCCTGCTGGCTGGTGCAATCCGTCAGGCCAGCGGCACGGATGATTTAAAAAAGTCAGGTGGCTTGCTCAAGAGCCACCCATGGCTTGCGGTGCTGTTTCTTATTCCCGCCCTTTCGCTGGCGGGCATTCCACCCTTGTCGGGTTTCTGGGCAAAGTTCCTGGTTATCGATGCATCGTTCAAGGGCGATATGGCCTGGCTTGGCGCGGTTGCTTTGTTCACCGGTGTTCTCACGCTTTACTCCATGACCAAAATCTGGATGGAAGCATTCTGGAAAACGCCGGGCATTGAGCGCAAGCAACGCCGTGCTGTCCCCATGGCGATGACGCTGCCCATTGTTCTGCTGGGAGCCATCACCGTGACCATCGGTTTTTACGCCGAGCCCTTTGTGGTGTTCGCTGAGCAGGCGTCCATCATGCTTACGCAACCCGATGTTTATGTTGCGGCCTTCTTTGGCCAGGACGCCAGTGCTGGCGACGCCATAACAAATGGAACTCTCAACACTGGAGTGGCGCAATGATAACGTTTCTCTCCCGCCTGCCTGCCTTTAGCGTGCTGGGCGTGGTGTTTTTGGTCGAGCTGGTGAAAGCCTCGGTCGATGTTGCCGTTGCTGTGCTCTCTGACAAGCAGAAACTGCGACCTGCCATTGTTGCAGTTCCACTGGACCTGCGCACCGATATGGGCATCGCGACGCTTGCCAATCTTGTGAGCCTCACACCTGGCACCACCTCCATGCATGTGTCGGACGATCGCAAGATCCTCTACGTGCACGTGTTGGACCGTGAGAGCGATCAGGCGATTATCGACGATATCAAAAACACCTTTGAGACGCGCGTGCGCGCCGTTGAAGGCCAGCCAAAAGGGGCATCGACATGACCGTTGAATCCATTCTGGCGAGTTTTGACACGTTCAACACAGCCTTCATTATTCTGGTGATTATCGCTGTCGCGCTCACCTCTTACCGGCTGATCAAAGGGCCCAGCTACGCTGATCGCTTTGTCGCTATCGATATGCTGACCGGTCTTGTGATCGCTGCCTGCGCGCTGACGGCGCTGGCGACAGGTCGTGATGAATTTCTTGATGTCGCCTTTGCTTTGTCGCTGATTGCCTTTGTCGCAACCGCAGCATTTGCGGCATTCCTGGAGCGGAAAGTGGCTATGACGAAGGCGCGTCTTCAAGCCGATAGTCAGAGCCAAGAGGAGGCTTCGGCATGATTGATGTGATCGCCCTTGTGGTAAAGCTTGTTGGCGTTGCCTTCCTTCTGATCGCCACCATCGGTCTGCTTCGTCTTGATGACCCCTTTCAGCGCATGCACGCAGCTACCAAGGCTGGGACACTGGGTGCAGGCTTGGTGCTGATTGGTGCGATGCTCAACAAAGGCACCACCGATGCCACCATGACTGGTGGTTTGACATTGCTTTTCCTGCTGCTCACCATTCCGGTCGCCAGCCACCTGCTGGCGCGCGCAGCCTATGTGTCCGGCGCCGAGCTTGCTGGTGTGGATGATGGTGATGATGCGCTGCGCGGTGTTATCGCGCGTCCTGATCAGCCGATAGAACAGGAAGCCGAGCGCATTGAAATTCTGACCCCTGATGCCGGAAATGACGGCGCGCCAGCCCCCGGCGATCCGCTCCTTAAAGAGGTCAGCGAGAAGGGCATGGTGTCCTTGAAAGATGTCGTGACACCGGACAGCGTGCGCTTTGCTGCCGTTGGCGAAGTCGCACCGCAACTTGCCCGACGCGCTGCTGGCTTTGCCGCACGCACGTCACTGCCGCTCACTGCCGTTGTGGCGGTCGACACAGACTATGTGGACGCCACCGATAACAGCTCAGAAACGCTACGGTTGATCCGCGACAAGGTCAGCCATTGGTTACCCGATCTGCGCGCCATGTCTGATGATCTGGGCGTGCCGGTGAACCTTGTCTACGAGGAAGGCAATGCCGCCGCCTTGATGGCCGGTGTTGGTGATGTGCGCGAGTTTCTGGTTTTGCCCATTGATGGCTGGGCCGATCATGGCGTTGGTGTTGCAACCCCGCATGCCACAAAAGAACCCGATGGTTTGCTGCGTGTTGCTGGCATGCACCCCGGTCCGGTTCTTTATGCGGTGGACGAGCAAAAGCCTGGCCCTGTTGCGGTGCTGTTTGATGGCTCCTACGACGTCTGGCGCGCGATGGACCTTGCTCTTGTCGAGGGGCTTTGGGAAATCAGCGAACTGCGTATCTTTGGTTATGCTGATGCGCAGAGCCGTGCAGAAATTGAGCAGCGCGCCGCCGATGCCGGGGTGCCCGTTGTGTTCTCCGGTGAAGATGCCGTGGCGCCTGAAGACCAGATGATGCCTAGCCAGATTGCCGAAGGTGCAGTTGCTGTCATATTGCCCGATCTGCCCCGTCCGCTGCGCACGCGCTGGTATGGCGTGTTCTGGCAGGACAAGATTGCGCCAAACTGGCGCGGCGATGTGCTTGTGTGGACCTAGGGCCTGGCCCTAGAGGCTGGCTAACACACGCTGGTAAAGTTAAAGCGAAGGGGTAGCGTTGAAGGCGCTGCCCCTTTTTGCATTAAAGGCCACCACGACCATGCCAGACGCTTTGCTGCGCGCAAAACCTTACACACTTGCTCCTGCGCTGGTCCTCGTTTTTTCGGGCCTGTTGGCGCTTATCAATCCCCCCGCCAGTCCGCCTGGGTGGATGCTTCAGCTGGCGCTTACTGCTCTGACAGCGCTGCTGGCCTTTTTGGTGGTCCATCACGGCTCTAACCCAACAGAATTGCCTGATGATGGTGCCGAGAAAGAGCGCGCGCGCGAGGCAACACTTGCGCGCATGGCTGCCGCATTGGCCCATGAGGTGCGCAATCCAGTGGCCGGCATGAGCGCTACTGTGTCCACACTGCGCCGCTATGGCGAGGATAAAGCTGTGCGCGAGGAAACCATCGACCTCATTGAGCGGGGCTTGCAAAGCATAGATCATGTTGCCGCCAGCATGCTGTCCACCTACCGCCCACCTGAAGATAATCGCAATTTGTTGCCAGCCGATATCGCTGATCTTGGCACCCTGCTCGCACCGAAGCTGGCGGCCAAGCAGGTAGAACTACACTTTGCAAACGGGCTTACAAAAGCCTTTCCCACCAGTGCGGAGGCGGTGCGTCAGATCGCGCTAAACCTGCTGCTGAACGCGGTGGATGCATCTCCTCCTGGCAGTGTCGTGCAGTTCAAAGCCTTGGTACGAGATGATCGGCTATCCATTTCGGTGGCAGACAGCGGCGTTGGTCTTCCAGATGATGCGCTCAAGGTGCTCACTGGCGTAGAACAACCGCAAAACCCACAGGCGCGGCGCTTGGGGCTTTGGCTTGTGCATCTGTTGATCGACGATGTGAAAGGGCGTCTTTCGATATCCACGCAGGCAGATGCCGGCACCCTCATCACCATCACCATTGCGCCGAACCAGAAGGACGGTGAGCATGTCTAACCTGATCCTGTTGGTCGAAGATGATCCGGTGCTCGGGCCATCACTGCAGCAGCGGCTGGTGCTGGAGGGGTTCTCTGTTGTTCATGCGCAGACAATGCGCCAAGCACGCGACTTGCTGGGTAAGCAGGTGCCCAACTTCATACTGTCTGACATTCGCTTGCCTGATGGGTCCGGAGCCGACCTTCTCGGTGAGGTTATAAGCCAGCACGGTGCCGTGCCCATGATGTTTATGACCGCTTATGGGTCGCTGGACCAAGCGGTTGATCTGGTGCGTGGCGGTGCCCGAGACTACCTGGCCAAGCCTTTTGACCTGGACGAGTTGGTGGTGCGCATCAAGGATGTGTTGCAAAACGCAGCACTGACCCCTGCTAGCGAAGATCCCTTCGCTGCTTTTGGGTTGTCGCCGGCGATGCACACCCTTCGTGGTACGCTAGATCGGCTGGCAGACATTGATTTGCCAGTTTTGCTTGTTGGCGAAACGGGAACCGGCAAAGAAGTAGCTGCACGTTACCTGCACGCGGCCCGTCAGCGCGGTGATCATGGCTTCGAAGCGGTGAACTGTGGCCAACTGTCTGCCGAGTTGGCGGATTCTTTGCTGTTTGGCCATGAGCGCGGCGCCTTTACCGGGGCGCATGAAAAACGCGCTGGCGTGCTGGAAATGGTGAGTGAGGGCACCTTGCTTCTTGATGAAATAGGCGAGACCAGCACCGACCTTCAGGTGAAGCTCTTGCGGGTTTTGGAGGAGCGCCGCTTTCGCCGCGTTGGTGGCTCGCAAGACCTATCCTTTGAAGGCCGTATTGTGTGTGCGACCAACCGTGACCTCAACGAGGCGGTTGCCGATGGTACGTTTCGTCAGGACCTCTTGTTCCGCATCAATGTTGTCACGCTGCACATGCCGCCATTGCGCGAACGGCCTGAAGAAATTTCCCCATTGATGCAAATGTTTGCCCGCAGCGCTGCGGTGCGTATGGGCGTCTCGCCGAAGGATATAACCCCTGCGGCAGAAGCATCGGCACGGGCACATGATTGGCCGGGCAACATTCGTGAGCTGCGCAACCGAGTGGAGCGTGCGGTAGCACTCTCCAACAGCGGCACGTTGGACAGAGCGGACATGTTTCCCGAGCAGCCAGAACATGCGGCCCGCCCAACCAACCCAGCCAAGGTTGAGGGCGGTTTTCTCTCGCTGTCCCAAGCGCGCGATGAAGCCGAACGCACCCACATTGCACGGGCCTTGAAGCAGACCGACAGCCGCTTGCAGGACGCAGCGAAGCTGCTTGGGATATCACGCACCACATTGTGGGAGCGCATGCGCCGACACGGCATGGAGCGTTGAAGCGTCTCTGTGCTCAACCCAATGATACAGGGTTGGCGACGCGAAATCGACCTCCTATTCCGCCGGCACAGGGACTTGTCCGCGCGTGGGATTGGTCGTTGATCCATCGCTTTGGCTGCTTGGCGCGCGCAAGCATAACCGCAGCAGCGGTGGCACGGTGAGAAGCGTCAGAAACGCTGACATGGAAAGTCCGCCCACCACCACAGCACCAAGGCCACGATAAAGTTCTGCCCCTTCGCCAGGTATCACCACAAGCGGCAACATGCCCATAATGCTTGTGAGCGTGGACATGAAAATCGGACGGATGCGGTTGCTGGTGGCTTCCTCGATCGCCTGCACAGGGTCCATGCCCTCCTCACGCAGGTGGTAAAGCGACTGGTGTACAATCAAGATAGCATTGTTCACCACGATGCCCACCAGAATGATAAATCCAAGCAGCGTCAGCATATCCAGCGGTTGCACCTGAAAGGTGTTGAGCAGGGCAAGCCCGCCAACGCCGCCAGCGGCGGCCACTGGCACAGAAACCAGGATAACTAGCGGCAGCACAAAACTTTCAAACAGGATCGCCATAACCAGGAATACGATGAGCAGTGCCACGATCAGGTTGATCTGAATTGCATCCCAGGTCTGGCTCAGCTGATCAGCTGTCCCCGATACCGACAGTCGGATGCCCGGTGGCAAACCTTGTTCTTCCAGTGCGGCCACAACCTGTGTTTCCAGCATCTCCACTGCGGTTTCCAGCGGCAATGCATCAGATGGGCGAACCTCCAGCGTTACCGTGCGTAGCCGGTCGCGGTGGCGAATTTCTGTCGGCCCTGCAGTCACCACAACATCTGCCAGTGTGGACACCGGCATGATTTGCCCGTTCGCTGTCACGACCGGGAAACTTCCAACATCCTGCGTGCGCAGGTCAGTCAGCATGGAGCGGTCACCAACCAGAACAAGGTTCAGCCGATCTGCCCCTTCAGTGATTTCGGCGACCCTCAGGCCATCATTGTAAGCATCCACTGTGGCGGCCAACGCCGCGGCACCCAGCCCCGCATCTGCAAGGCGCAGACGATTGGGGATGAGCCGTACTTCCGGTGCGCCTAGCTCAAGACCTGGTATCGGCCGGAATTGGTGGCCTTCAGAGCGCGGCAGCATGCCCGAAACCATGCCTGCAGCCTGACCGGCAACACCCAAAATAGCCCCAAGATCCTGGCCTGACACGTTAAGCTCAATGGTACGACCACCGCCCACGCCCTGACCAAACAGGGAGGGCTGCGTCATGAAACCAAAGGTGCCCGGTTCAGCAAAAATCGGCCGCGAGAGCACCGGAATGAGATCGCCCGCCCGCGTGCTGTCCATCGCTGTGGCGCCGACAAAGCTGTTGCCAGGCGTTGCAACAAAAAAGAAGTTCTCAATCGTCGGCGTACCGTCATCCAACTCCAGCGCTGGCGCGGCCTCCCACATGGGGCGGGCTGTTTGCTCAATGCGCTGAGCAATCGTTTCTGTGGTGTCCAGATTGTAGCCCGGCGGTGGGATGATAAGCCCGAAGACGAGGTTCCGGTTACCCTCAGGCAGATATTCCAGTTGCGGCAAAAACATAAGGCTGGCGGTAATCGCAGTGCCAGCGATGATGCCAACCATCACAACACCCAGGGCACGGGCGCGCACAGTTGCTCGCACATACATCATCACCAGCGCCTTAAAGCCGCGGCCAAGATGATCAATCCCAGGCAGTGCAATCGGCTTCATCTGGCCTTGCTTGAGCAAGCGACTGGACAGGGCTGGAATAACAGTAACAGCCACCAGAAGCGACAGCAGTACCGAAACCGAAATCGCCACCGCAATGTCGCGGAACAGCTGACCCGCCTCCAGCTGCATGATGAGGATGGGCACAAAAACCAAAACGGTTGTGAGCGCAGAGACCAAAATCGCACCCCACACCTGCTTGGCTCCGTGATAGGCCGCCTCCCGCCGTGACAAGCCCTGTTCGCGAAGCCTGTAGATGTTTTCCAGCACCACAATGGCCGCATCGACAATCATGCCTACGGCAAAAGCAATGCCTGCAAGCGAGATGACATTGAGCGTGCGGCCTGTGGCGGCCATGACCACAAAGGTCGCAACAATCGACACTGGAATGGCCAGCGACACCACCAGTGTTGCGCGAGGGCTGCGCAAAAAGAGCAACAGCACGAGGGCAGCTAGACCGCCACCGATCCAGATGTTCTGGGTAACCAGATCAATCGCGCCTTCAATGTAAATGGTCTCATCATACACCTGCTTCAGCACCAGCCCCTGCTCGGCCACCGGCCCAGCGGACAGTTCCTCCAGCGTGCGGCGAACCTCTTCCATGGTCTCGATGACGTTGGCGCCGCGTTCACGCACCACGTTGAAGGCAAGTCCGGGTTCGCCATTGAAGCGCAGGCGCACTGCGGATTCAGCGAATGAAAAATTGACGTCCGCAATGTCAGAGATCAGCACACGCCCTAGCGGCCCACCATCGGTTTGTGAGCGCAGCACGACCGATTCAACCGCCTCGATGGTGTCCAGTGTGCCTTCTGCACGCACCACATACCGGCGCTTGCCTTCTTCAACATCACCAGCCGATAGCGACACGTTTTCGGTGCGCAGGCGGTTCACAACTTCGGGCACGGTTAGCCCAAAGCGGGCCATGCGTTGCGGATCGACGACAATTTGAAGCTCGCGGCTCACCCCGCCAAACACGTTGACTGCGGAGACACCCTCAACCCGTTCCAAACGGTCTTTGACCACGTCTTGAATAAAATCGCCAAAGGTCGGCAATGCACGCCTGTTGCCATCTTCGGCCAACACAAGCACCCAGGCGATCGGGCTATCATCACCACCCGATGTGCTAAGCGTCGGTTCAGAGGCTTCTTCGGGGTAATTGCCCACACGGTCCAGTCGATTGGAGACCAGCAACAGTGTCTGGCTCATGTCTGTGCCAATGGCGAATTCCAGCGTGATCTCCGCCTCGCCGGTGGAGGAGCTGGATGTCATGATATCCAGGCCCTCAAGCCCGCGAAGCACTTCCTCCTGCGGGTTCACGATCTCCCGTTCGATCTCAATGGGTGCTGCGCCTGGCCATGCCGTGGTGATGCTCACTACTGGTGAACTCACGTCCGGCGTTAGCTGAATGGGAATACGGCTGAGCGCCAGGCCACCAAACAGGATGGCCATGATGACGGTGGCAACAACGGCAATGGGCCGGTCAATCGCAAAGCGGATGATATCCATGGATCAGCCCCCCTGGCCATTGCTCGTCGCACTGCTGGCCTGGATGGGTTGCCCTGGGAAAAGCCGCTCATTGCCGCGGACAACCACAAATTCACCTTCCTCAAGCCCGCTAAGAACCTCAAAGCGATCCCCCATTGCAGGGCCTATTTGCACTGTGCGTGGTGTGGCAACGCCTTCAGCGTCCACAAAGACAGACCATCCGCCAGCGGACTGCGTGAGCGCATCTTTGGGTACAGTCAGCGCATCGCGTGGCGCGGCGGTGGGCACCAGAACGGTGATCGACTGGCCCACTGCAATGCGCCCTGCCAGCGCCTGCAAGTCTGCGGTGAAGCGCACGGGGCGGGTGCGTGTTGCGGCTTGCTCTGTTGGCAAAATAGCACGCACTGTCATGTCCAACGCTGTGCCATCAGCGGTTTGTCCAGAAAGCAACAGGTCGGGCGACAGGCCCACAATGAACTCTGCGGGCACATTAGCCTCAACTTCCAGTGTGGTGATATCCAGCAACTGAGCGACCGGCGCGCCAACGGCGATGAACTGGCCGGGGTTCGTTTCCACGCTCAGCACGATGCCGCGAAATGGCGCGGTGATGCGCGCGCGATCATTGTTATAAACCGCACGTTCCATCGCGGCCTGCGCATTGAGCAGTCGGGCTTGCGCCTGTGCCAATTGACCGCTGGCCTCAGAAAAGGCCCCCCGGGTATCCTCTAGCCGCCCCTGTGAAAAGGCAGCCGTACCCTGCAGCTCGTCGATGCGTTGAAACACATCTTGCGTGCGTTCTACGCGCGCCTGCGCAACCTCAATTCCAGCTTCAGCTTCGGCAAGGCTTGCCTGGGCTTGGTCAAGCTCAATGGCGATGAGCACGCGATCGAGCACGGCCAGTGTGTCGCCCGGCTCAACCAGATCTCCCACCTGAATGGACACCGTGTCCACAACACCGGCAACGCGCGCGGCTACAGCGCTGTCGCGCTGAGCCACCACACCGCCAAACACGGGGCGTGTTTCGGCTAGGGTGCGGACCTCGACTTGTTCGGTAATCACGAGCGAGGGTCTACCCTGCGCATGCGCCATTTGGCCCGGCAGGGTGAGCGCAAGCACGCAGGCAAACAGCGGAAGAAAACGATGGTGAAGGTTCATGGAGCGGCACTTTGTGATGTGGGGGGTGGTCTCACTCATGAGACCGGGAAAGGCGCTATGCATGTGCCTAGCGTTAACAATGCAACGCTATTTAGGGCCAAAAGGGAGGGTAGCACAGGGGTCGCTGTTGCAAAAAGCCAAGTTTTGTATCTGTGTGCGTGTGCGCTGCAGCTTGTGTATGGGCGCTTGCGCAGCTTAGGTGAGGCCCATGAGTCCACACCAAGCCAAGCCTAGCCTTCTCCATCCTGATCGTTTGTTGCCGGCTGAACCGTCGTTACGCTCGCTAGCGCGAGAGCTTTATCAAGCCGTTGCAACGGACCCTCTGGTTAGCCCGCATGGCCATTGCGAGGCGCATTGGTTTGCCGACAACACACCGTTTCCAAACCCAACCGACCTGTTGGTGACCCCTGACCATTATGTGCTGCGCATGCTCATCAGCCAGGGTGTTTCCTACGATGCGTTAGGCGTTCCACGCGCTGATGGAACGCGTGCAGATGTGAGCCCCCGCGCAGCCTGGCAGGTTTTTGCCGACCATTATCATTTGTTCCGCGGGACTCCGTCACGCATTTGGCTGGACCACGCTTTGCATGAGGTGCTTCAGGTGCCCATGGCATTGGGTCCTGAAACGGCAGGTGATGTGTACGACCATATTGCCACGCAGCTTGCTTGCGATGCTTATCGACCCCGCGCGCTGTTTGAGCGTTTCAATTTGGAAATTCTCGCCACAACGGACGCAGCAACCGATAGTCTTGATCATCACCAGGCGTTGCGTAACCAAGGCTTGGCACGCATCATTCCCACTTTTCGACCAGACACGCTGACGAACCCCATGCACCCGCAATTTTCCGCTTCTATGGAGCGGCTGGCGGCGCAGAGCGCAGAGGATGTATCGAGCTGGCGCGGTTATTTGGTAGCGCTGGCAGCCCGGCGGATTTTCTTCAAGAGCATGGGCGCAACAGCGACGGACCATGGTGTGGTGAAGCCAGCCACGCTCGATTTGCCTGAAGTTGAATGCCAAGTGCTGCTTGAAGCTGCTTTGGCAGGCAAAATCAGCGCTGCAGAGGCGGCCCGTTTTGAAGCGCAGATGCTGTTTGAGATGGCGCGCATGAGTGTGGATGATGGGCTGGTGATGCAGATTCATGCCGGTCCGCGCCGCAATTTTGCTCCCGGAGTTTTCCAGCAGTATGGGCCAGACAAGGGCTTTGATTTGCCCGGTCCAACGCAATGGTTGGACAACCTGAAGCCCATGCTCGACGCTTTTGGGTTTGAGCCGAACTTTGCTGTTATTCTCTACACGGTCGACGAAACCACCTACACCCGCGAGCTAGCACCGCTTGCTGGAGCCTTTCCGTCGGTGACGGTAGGTGCGCCATGGTGGTTTTTTGACAGTGTTGAGGGTATGCGCCGCTATCGCCGGGCGGTCACCGAGACTGCTGGTTTTTACAACACAGCCGGCTTTGTAGACGACACACGGGCCTTTCTTTCCATTCCTGCGCGGCATGACATGTACCGCCGCGTAGAGGCAGGCACAGTGGCCGGGCTGGTTGCCGAGCACGCCTTGAGCATGGATGAAGCGTTTGAGCTTATGGATGCACTGGCAACAGGCCTTGCGCGCCGTGCGTACAAACTTTTAGCATCATGAACCGGCTCTCTCAGCGATACTTGCAGGACACAACCAGCAACGGCAATACGCCTGCCTATGACCGTGAAAGGGTCAAAATCGGCATTGTGCATTTGGGCATTGGCGCTTTTCACCGGGCCCATATGGCTGCCTATGTGGACCAGTGCCTGGCCGATGATCCGCGTTGGGGCATTTGTGGGGTTAGCCTGCGCTCATCCGCAACACGTGATGCGCTGGCGCCGCAAAACGGGCTTTACACGCTGGGTGTGCGGTCTGGCGAAGGCATGTCGGCCCGTATTGTTGGCGCTGTGAAAGAGGTGCTGGTGGCCAGCGAAGATGCCAGAGCGCTGATGGTGCGGTTGCAGAACCCAGACACCCGCGTTGTGTCGCTTACGGTGACAGAGAAGGGCTATTGCCACGATCCGGCGACTGGCCGCCTAAATCTTTCCCATCCCGATATTGTGCATGACCTGCAAAAAGATACGGTGCCGCGCACGGCTATCGGCTGGTTGGCGCATGGTCTTCTGGCCCGCAAGGCTGCAGATGTTGCACCATTCACAGTGCTCTCGTGTGATAATTTGCCGTCCAATGGCAGGCTGCTGCGTCAGGTCTTGCTAGACTATCTTGCGCACAAAGCGCCCGACAGCGTGGCTTGGGCCACCGAAAACCTGGCATGCCCCTCCACGATGGTGGATCGCATTGTACCGGCCACCACCGACGAGGATCGCGCGCAGATATCGGCTCATATGGGCCTTGAAGATGCATGGCCGGTGGTCACCGAGCCTTTCACCCAGTTTGTGGTGGAAGATCATTTCCCGCTAGGTCGCCCTGCATGGCAACCGCATGGCGTGACCATGACGGCTGATGCCAAGCCGTTTGAAACCATGAAGCTGCGCATGCTCAATGGCAGCCACTCAACGCTAGCCTATCTGGGTGTGTTGGCAGGCGATGAAACGGTGTCCGATACCATGGCTGATCCTGCCTTTCGCGCGCTGATCAACACCCTGATGGATGAAGAAATTGCACCAACACTGGCGATGCCAGATGGTGTGGATTTGCTTGCCTATCGCGAACAGTTGCTAGCGCGTTTTGCCAACACCGCTTTGCGCCACAAGACCAGCCAGATCGCTATGGATGGTTCGCAAAAGCTGCCTCAACGCTTGCTTGGCACGATTTCTGATCTTTTGTTGACGGGGCAAAGTTTCGACAGGCTGGCGCTCGGTGTGGCTGGCTGGATGCGCTACGCGATGGGGCGTGATGAGGCAGGAAACGCGATTGCTGTGCTGGATCCCATGGCCGACCAGTTAGCGCGGGCGGTTCGTGCCAGTGATGGGTCAGCGGCTTCTTTGGTGGATGAATATTTGAAGATCACTGCGATTTTCGATGAGCTTTTGCCCGCAGATCATAGCTTTCGCAAAGCCGTAACCCAGGCGCTGAACTATTTGCTGGCCGATGGCGCGCGAGCGACGATCGCGCGCTACAGCGCCTAAGACAGGTCAACAGCCCTATCCACGTCCTTGAGCATGTCCTGTGCGCTCATAACGAGGGCTTGATCGGGCAATGTCTTCAGCAGCGCTGCGGCACCGGTATCGCCCTGAATGCCGAGCAGCTTACTCGCGACAGCGACCGGAAAGCACGCGGGCGGCATTCTCCTGGTTCCATCACTGCTGGCACTGCCTATTGAAGTGGTGCAGCGCAAGACAACAGCTTGCAGATGGGCTGGCGTGACCAGCGGCATATCCCCGAGTGTCACCAAAATACGATCAGGACGAAGATCAAGGCACGCGCGAACACCGGCATGCAGGCTGTCAGCCTGGGAGGGCGTTCCCTCCTTTGGTGGTACGATGGCAAATGCATCGAGCAGGCCCGCTACATCACTATCGCGCACAACAGCGACCCTTGCATCGAGCGCACAGGCGCGCATCGCGTCGGCTGCATGAGCGATCAGTGGTTTGCCGCGATAGGGCGCGAGCAGTTTGTTCTGGTCGCCAAAACGCTGAGATGTCCCTGCGGCAAGCAGCAATCCGACAGTTTTCACGAGCGTCCGCCATTTAAGGTTTGCGCCTTAGTTATCCCTGCCAGGGCGTCGCGTGCCAGGGTGTGCCTCGCATAGCCGTCTTCAAAAGCGGTCGACAGGGCTGCATTGGGCGCTATGGTGCGTGCCATGGCGAGCGGCGTTGCAATCTGTGGTCCTGCGCCTGTTGCGGCCATGATGGCAAGGCGTGCTGCACCAAATGATGCGCCAAGCTCACCGGCCTGTGGCTCGTTGACGTTTACGTTCAGCGCGGTGGCAATCGCCTCCAGCCAATAGGGCGACGCGCTGCCACCCCCAACGGCTGTCACAGCGGTAAGATGGGTGCCGGTTGCGGCAAGTGCCTGCTGGCAGTCTTTTAGCGCAAAGGTCACGCCTTCCAGCACAGCCCGCGTGCATGCCTGTCTGTCAGTGGCGTGTTCAAGGCCCAGAAATGCACCGCGGATGGACGCATCGTTGAGTGGTGTGCGCTCGCCGCCAAGATAGGGAAGAAACTGCGTTTTGCCGGGGTCTTGCAGCGGGCCCAGATTGGCCGTGAGCGTGGCGGGGTGATCCCCAACCAGCTTGGCATACCAAGAGAGCGCATCTGTTGCCGCCAGGATCACGCCCATCTGATGCCAAGTGTCTGGCACTGCATGGCAAAAGGTATGGACGGCAGTTTTGGGGTCAGGCCGGTAGCTATCATTGGCGGCAAACAGCACACCTGATGTGCCCAGTGAAACGAACGCATCGCCAGCGCGCACCACGCCCACACCAATGGCGGAGGCAGCATTGTCACCACCACCGCCGGCAATTGGTATGCCTGATTTGAGGCCGAATTGTCCTGCGATGTCTCCTCGAAGCTCACCCGAAACCTCGGACCCCTCAACCAGCCGCGGCATGTGCTCGCGTGTCAGGTGACATTTTTTCAGCAGAACATCCGACCAGTCGCGCGTGCCAGTATCCAACCAGCTTGTGCCGGCAGCATCCGACATGTCGGTGACGTATTCGCCGGTGAGCCAGAGGCGCAAATAGTCCTTGGGCAGAAGCACCTTGGTTATGCGATCAAAAATGTCAGGCTGATGCTCGCGAAGCCATTCGATCTTCGGTGCCGTAAACCCTGGGAACACGATGTTACCGCTGGTTGCCCGAAAAGCTGGATCATCGTCCATCATTTCTGCTTGGCTGGCCGAACGGGTGTCGTTCCAGAGGATTGCTGGCCACAGAACGTCATCGCGCGCATCAAGTGCAATCGCGCCATGCATCTGGCCAGACAGGCCAATACCTTTCACGGCGCTGAGGTCACTTTTCGACCTCAGTTCCATGAATGCATGTTGGCAGGCTACGATCCAGTCGGCTGGGTTTTGCTGTGACCAGCCCGCTTGTGGACGTGATACGCCAAGCGGCGCATTGGCAGAGGCCAGAACGCTCTGATCCTCATCAATGAGGATGGCTTTAAGGCCCGATGTGCCCAGGTCCAATCCTAAAAACATGCCTCATCCCTGCCTTGCACTCTATGGCCCCCAGCTTTAGCGTCGCGCCAAGAAAAAGAACACAATTACAAATGGGGAACGTTATGAAAACGCGTGCAGCGGTCGCTTTTGAAGCGGGCAAGCCACTGGAAGTCGTCGAGGTTGATCTCGATGGCCCCAAGGCTGGCGAAGTGCTGGTAGAAATCAAGGCTACAGGCATCTGCCATACTGATGAATTCACGCTGTCTGGTGCCGACCCTGAGGGCGCTTTTCCAGCCATTTTGGGCCATGAGGGTGCTGGCGTGGTGGTGGAGACCGGGCCGGGCGTCACCAGCGTGGAGGTGGGTGACCATGTGATCCCGCTTTACACGCCGGAGTGCCGCGAGTGCGAGTATTGCCTCAACGGCAAGACCAATCTCTGCCAGAAAATTCGTGCAACCCAAGGCCAAGGCGTGATGCCAGATGGCACCAGCCGCTTCAGCTATAAGGGCCAGAAGCTTTTGCACTATATGGGCTGCTCCACGTTCTCCAACTATTCGGTGCTGCCGGAAATATCGCTCGCCAAAGTGAGGAAAGACGCGCCGTTCGACAAGATTTGTTACATCGGCTGCGGCGTCACCACGGGCGTAGGCGCGGTGATGTTCACGGCCAAGGTGGAACCCAGTTCCACAGCGGTTGTGTTCGGCTTGGGCGGTATCGGCCTCAACGTCATTCAAGGGCTCAAACTGGTGGGTGCTCGCCAAATTGTGGGCGTGGATACCAATCCTGCCAAGCGTGCCATAGCCGAGCAGTTCGGCATGACGCATTATGTAAACCCAAGCGAAGTGTCTGGCGATCTGGTGGGCCATCTGGTTGAGCTGACCGGCGGCGGTGCCGACTACTCGTTTGAGTGCATTGGCAACACAGAGGTTATGCGTGTGGCGCTGGAATGCTGCCACAAGGGGTGGGGCGAAAGCGTGATTATTGGCGTTGCCCCTGCGGGCGCGGAAATCTCCACCCGGCCATTTCAATTGGTAACTGGACGCGTGTGGCGCGGCTCGGCCTTTGGCGGGGCGAGGGGGCGTACTGACGTGCCAAAGATCGTGGACATGTACATGGAGGGGCGCATCGATATCGATAGCCTCATCACCCACACCATGCCGCTTGATGACATCAACAAAGGCTTTGATCTGATGCACGCCGGCGAAAGCATACGCAGCGTGGTGCTGTATTGATGGCACTGAACAAGATCAACGCCTGGGCCTCGTTTGGTGGCACGATGGAAGTGTTCGATCACGCCTCCAGCGCCTGCAATGGCACAATGCGTTTTGCGGTCTACACCCCGCCGCAGGCAGCCACACATAAAGTGCCTGTGCTGTGGTATTTGTCAGGGCTGACATGCAACTGGTCAAACGTGTCTGAAAAGTCTGGTTACCAGCGCTATGCGGCAGAGCATGGTGTTATGATCATTTGCCCCGATACATCACCGCGTGGCGAGACTTTGCCCGATGATGAGGCTTACGATTTGGGGCAAGGGGCTGGCTTTTATATCGATGCGACACAAGCCCCATGGGCCGAGCACTTCCAAATGGAAAGCTATGTCGCCAAGGAGCTGCCAGCGCTGATCGCAGAACATTTTCCCGCTGGCGATATGACCCGCCAGGGCATATTCGGTCACTCTATGGGCGGGCACGGTGCACTGACATTGCACCTGAAATACCCAGACTCTTACGCCAGTGTAAGTGCGTTTTCTCCCATCGTGGCGCCCAGCCGTGTGCCTTGGGGTGAAAAAGCGTTCAGCGCCTATCTTGGCGAAGATCGCAAGCTTTGGGCTGCCCATGATGCTTCAGCTCTGGTACGGCGCAGGTCCACCAAGGCACATATTCTTATTGATCAAGGTGAGGCGGACGACTTTTTGGGCAAGCAGCTTAAGCCAAGTCATTTTGAAACAGCCTGCTCAGATGCTGGACAAGCGCTGACGCTGCGCATGCAGCCGGGCTATGATCATTCCTATTACTTCATCGCGAGCTTTATGGCCGACCACATCACCCACCACGCCAGAGCATTGAAGTCTAATTGGTAATCCAGTTGAGGTCGCTCAGCTCGTCCTGACTGAAAAGATAAAGTTGCTCTTTGGGCGTGGCCATCGCGTGTATCCAGGCGCGTGGGTCCACACCCATATCGACAAGCAACTGCTGCGCCTGGCTGGAGATGTGCTGTGCGCCGGCCATGCCCTCCTGCAGCGTGCCAATTTCGGCGTCGGAGGTGAAGACCTGATGCACGCCAAACGACACAGGGTCCGCCATGTCGCGTTCCAGCCCACCTGAAAACGCCAGGGGGCAGGAGGACGCGCAATATCCAAAGCGCGGCACCAGCGTATCAATCTCCCGCTCTCGAATCTTGTCTGCCATGGCGATGGCATCACGTACGCTGCCACCGGGTGAATGAAGCGCAAGGCGAGTGACATCAAGGTTGTTGTCTAGAAAATCTTCGAAGGCAACAAACGTGCCTGGATCAATTCTTCCGATCGCACTGGCCAGCCCATTTGCGCCAAGATGGAAGGTCATGGATGAGGAGATTATGCTGTCCGGGTCGCCATCAAATCCTGGCATTTCAACCTGCTGGTCAGCGCGGCGCGTTGGCGCCGAGCGTGGATCGTAGCGGCGCACCTGATCATCACGACCAGGGTTGCGATCGGTGGTGCGACCGGGTCCAAAATCAACCCGTCCCGGCAGACCGTTTGGGCGACTTGTTTCGTAGCCCTGCTGGTCCCGCAGGCTCAGAAAGTCACAGGTCAATGCTGCCGCTGAACCGAGCACCAGTGCGGCAAACAACGCCCCCAGCACCCAGTCGCTTGCAGCTTGGCGGCGTTCTTGCTGCGTGGCGTCGTTCACCGGTCTTGGTCTCGTTTCAAGGTAGGCAACGGTGTCACGCCCGGCTGATCCAGATCAGGCCTGACATCCTGCGGTTGCGGTTCGGCCCCGTCCTCTGGCTCCGGGGGCGGTGGCGCGACAGGCATGGTCTGGCTTGCCTGCATGGCGCTGTAGAGGCGTAGCGCCTGGTTCATTTCATGCACGGTTACATGGTGCGCATCCATTTCAGCGCCCTCCTCGCGGCGGATTGCCGAATGCACGCCTGACAGGATGAGAATGAGCACTGCGGGCAGAAGATCAATGGAAATTGCTCCGGCCCAGCTTGGCAGGAAGTCCTCAGCATAGAGCAGCACAGCCTCCGGTGTAGAAAGCGGTACAAAACGCACCGGCACCACAGCCTCACGAGCAAGAATGGTGTCAGCAGCGCTGGCCAACGCCTGGCTTTGAACATCAATTGCCCCCTCGACACGGGTCACAATAGCGGCCTGCCGCGAGGCAAGATCGGCCGTGCCACCATCCACTTCCGGCGCCACAAAGGCTGCTGAGAGGTCTTCCGCGGCACGCTTTACCGCCGGCGCAATGGATGTTTGCGATAGCGCCGCAATGACGCCTGTAAGCGCTACAGCTTCCTCAGCAAAGGCGATGGCACGCGGCTCTATTGGGCCAGCGGCGGACACAATGCGGCGCATGTCGCCCAAGAACTGCCCGCCCTGTTGAAACAGCGCATCAGACTCCACGCGCGAGGCGCGCACCTCGGCGGCCAAACCTTCCAACTGGCCTGACATCTGGTTGAGCAATTGCACAACGGTGCCCGAGCCTGACGTGCCGGTCAACGAGCCTGTGGCGAGTTCTTCCTGCGCCAAACGGCGGAACCGCTCGCTGGCCAACTCGATATCGGGCAGCAACCCTTGCGCGGCCAGCGCATTGTTGTGCGCCTCTGATAAACGGGCCTGATAGTCCTCTGTGGTGTTGGCTAAGTGCTGCTCAATGGCTGCACCTCCGGCCAAGGCGGCCGCGTTAAGCCAACTGGACATCGCCACAATCATCAGCGAGCCAAGCGCCATGGCGATGAGCATGGTGCGCTTTTCACTGCCATGCTTCACATGCGGCACAAACTGAATAAGGTACGACCAGAAGGCATAGATGCCGATGGACACGGCGGTGGAATAGATCAGCGCGCCAAAGAACACGACCGGTCCAATGCCCTGCAACAGGCCGCGAACGCCCAAATAGGTGTACACGCCACTCGCGAGCGCCATGATCGCAAGCGTCAGTTTGGTGGTGGTTTCAAGGCGGCTTACGCCGCGCCGTAATGCTTCGGCCATAGCACTCTCAACGCTTTGAACAGATCAGGCCTCTGCCTGCTGCTGCACTATGGCGAAAGTCCGGCGCGCACGGAAGGCTAGGCTGAATGATAAGCCAAAGCGGTCGTTTCGCGTTGTTCGCGAAACGGAGCGAAGGGAATGGTGCGGTCGTTTCGCGTTGTTCGCGAAACGGAGCGAGGGCAGGCGGCGGTTGTCTCGAGCGAAGCGAGAACAGAGCCAGGAAAAGAGTGCGGTTGTCTCGAGCGAAGCGAGAACAGAGCGAAGGGAATGGTGCGGTCGTTTCGCGTTGTTCGCGAAACGGAGCCCCCACTGTGTCCTTACGTTTTGTACGCCAGCCTTAGGCCACCCCAATGTCGTCCTTTGATAAAGATTGGCACGGATAGGTCCTTCATAATTGCAAACTGGCCGCCGCCCATATCACGGCGATAGGATTGCATGAGGAAAGGCTGCTCATTTTTCCCGGCGCGCAAACCAACCTTGTCGTCAAAGATCCGGCGGTTGCGGCTGTTGGCAGCATTCCAAACGGGGTCATCGCCCTGTGGTTTGGAGAATTTTGCGTTGTGCGTGGGCAAGTAGCCATTCACATCGACGGCGGCACAGAACACGATGCGCTCGTCACTTTGGGCAACCGGCTCCTGAATGGCAGGAAGTATACGGTCTGTGATCTCGGTGTAGGTTGTCGTCAGTTGCTCGGGGTTGGTGCCCGGCATTGGCTTGTAATCGTGATCGAAGAAATCACCAACACGCGCGCGACCAGCTTCGATTTCTGCCTCAAAGGCCGCTTCGACGTCAGCAACAGCCTGGCGCGCCACTTTGAGGAACATGCCTTCGCTGGTTTCCACATCACTGTCAGCGGTTACGCCCACCAAATGGTCGGTCTGGTCTACAGCCTTGCCGATGCGCTCGGCGGCGGAGTCCAGAGTTTCGCTGTTGCGGCTAACGGTTTCCTGCATGGTCGCAACGTTGGAGACAAAATCCTGCGTCGCGCTCTCAATGTCCACGATCCCGGTCTCAACGATCGAAGAGGATGAATTGATCTCGCCGATCGCATCCGATAGCTCGTTCACCACGCCGTCCAGTGCGCCTGTGCTTTCCTGCACGGCTGAAACGCCGGTAAGCGCACCTTCGCCTAGGCTGATTAGCGCATCGGCCTCGCTGTTAAGTTCGGCCAGCGTGTCCTGGATTTGCTGTGTTGCCGACGATGTTTCTGCGGCCAGCTGTTTGACCTCGCCGGCCACCACGGCAAAGCCACGCCCAGCTTCGCCAGCGCGCGCGGCTTCGATGGTGGCATTCAGCGCAAGCAGATTGGTCTGGCGGGCAATCTGGTCAATCGATTGGGATACGTCGCCCACACTGACCAGTGCGCCTTGCAAGCCTTGCAGCTGAGTGTTGATCTCGCTGACCGCGGTAATGAGCTTGGTGATATCGTCGCTGGCGCGGGCAAGCGCTTCACGCGAGCGCTGCATGGTGTCGCCCGAGGCATTGGCCACCATCGCGGTGGTTGTGACTGCTTCGCGGATAACACTGGTTTGAACCTGCGTTTCTTCAGCTGCTTGACACAGAATGCCAAAGGCCTCGTTGAGGCCTGTAGTGGCGGCATTGGCGGTCTCGATCACGCCAGAGACGTCAACCATCTCCACGCCAAACTTGGAAAGCGCGTCAGCAACCGTCGCAAGTGTTTTTTCCGTGTTCGTGTTTTCGGGCTGAACAGCTTTGGAACTCTCACCAACGACCGCGTTTAACGCATCGGACGCAACCACGGGAGCTGTAGGCTCGACCGCAGTAGTGTCGGTTTCGGTGGTTTTGGACTGTGCTTTAAAGGCAAACATAAATCATGAACCCTGACTATCGCGGAGCTAACGTAAGCATCACTCCTGCACTGTCAGGGTTAATGTTGTAAGAACAAAAGCCGGTGCCTGCTAAAGAAATAGGCATAAACGCTTACCTAAGGTAAGCGGGCGTTATTTTCCTGTTTTTGGTTTAACGAGAGCCATAGCAGGTTTGAGCACAAAGCCGACGATGGGGATGAGGATGAGCCCCCACGCCAGACCCAAAATCCCATCAAGACCGGCCACAACGATCCACTCTACAAACCCTTGAGCCGCACTCAAAGCTGTTGGTACAGTGTGCGCGATGCCTTCAGCCCAGTGATGGATGACGTCATAGGCTTGAGGGTAGCCAAGGTCCTTCACGCCATGCACCATAATACTGCCGCCCACCCAAAGCATGGCTGCTGTGCCAACGGTCGAGATAAATGTCATGATTGTTGGCATGCCCTGCACCAGCCCACGGCCAAACGCCCGTGTGAGTGATAGACGGCCAATCTGGCTTAATTTGAGCCCTACATCGTCCATTTTTACCAGAAGCGCCACGGCGCCATACACCAACGCCGTAATACCCACCGCCACGATCGCAAGCGTTACGCCACGCGTTATCAAATCATCGCTTTCAATGGCTGCCAGCGAAATCGTCATAATTTCTGCTGACAAAATGAAATCGGTTTTGATGGCGCCTTTCACACGTTGTTCTTCCAAGTGTGCGGCGTCCAATCCATGTTCTGTGTCCACCACATGGTGTTTTTTGCGTGAGAACACATGCGCGATTTTTTCCGCGCCCTCATAGCAGAGGTAGGACCCGCCGAGCATAAGCAGTGGCGTCAGCATCCAGGGTGCAAAAGTGCTCAACAGCAGGGCAATTGGCAGCAGGATGATCAGCTTATTGAAGAAAGACGCGCGCGCGATCTTCCAAATGATCGGCAATTCGCGGGTCGCAGGCAGGCCGGTGACATATTTGGGCGTGACAGCAGCATCATCAATGACAATACCCGCAGCCTTTGTGCCGGCCTTTGTTGCCTGAGCGGCAACATCGTCCAGGCTCGTCGCCGCGACTTTCGCAATGGCCGCGACGTCATCAAGAAGTGCAAGAAGTCCGCTCAAGGTAAGGTGCTCATCATCCAGCAAAAGGTACTGCCCATAAACACGAGCGCTTCAGATCGCACAACCACCGCCTTGAAGGTGTGAGAGGGAGGCAGTGTGCCTTGCCCGGTGAGGCATGGTCGTGCGAAAGGTTTCGCAAAAGTGGTGCAACTGACAGTCAGCCTTGTGCCGCCCCTCGTTATTGCTCGTAGGTTTTTTAACATGACCGTTCAGATTGCTGTCGCCGGCCTTGGCTATGTCGGCCTTTCCAACGCTGTGTTGTTGGCGCAAAAGTTTAGCGTGGTGGCGTGCGATATAGATGCTGATCGCGTGGCTATGTTGAACGCCAAGCAAAGCCCGATTGGCGATCCTGAGCTGGAAGACTATCTTGCACATAAGCCGCTCGACCTGACGGCGACCACCGATGCATCCGCCGCCTACGCAACGGCAAGTCACGTGATCGTGGCAACGCCGACAAACTATGATCCGGACACAAACGCCTTCGATACATCGTCGGTCGAGGCGGTCATTGCCGATGTTTTGGCTATAAATGACCAAGCGCTCATCATCATAAAATCCACCATTCCCGTGGGGTTGGTGGACAATCTAAGGGCGCGTTTCGGCACCGACCGGATCGTCCATTCGCCGGAGTTTTTGCGCGAAGGCAAAGCGCTTTACGATAACCTTCACCCCTCCCGCATTGTGGTGGGTGAGCGCTCAAAGCGGGCCGAAGATTTCGCTGCCATGTTGGCGCAGTGCGCCATCAAGCAGGACATACCAACGCTGCTAACTGACCCTGCAGAAGCCGAAGCGATCAAGCTGTTTGCCAATACGTTTCTGGCGATGCGCGTGGCCTATTTCAACGAACTGGACACCTACGCTCAAACCGCAGGGATGGACACACGCCAGATCATTGAGGGCGTGAGCCTCGACCCGCGCGTTGGCGACTATTACAACAATCCATCCTTCGGCTATGGTGGGTATTGCCTGCCCAAGGATACGCGCCAGCTGCTAGCCAACTACGATACCGTGCCGCAAAATCTGATCCGCGCCATCGTGGATGCCAACACCACGCGCAAGGACTTCATCGCTGACCAGATCATCGCCAGGAACCCAGCGTGCGTTGGCGTTTATCGCCTGACGATGAAAGAGGGTTCAGATAATTTCCGTGACAGCTCTGTGCAAGGCATCATGAAGCGCATCAAAGCTAAGGGCATACCGGTGATCGTCTATGAACCCAACATGGATGCTGTGCACTTTTTTGGCTCCGCTGTGGTTCGCGATCTGGCAGAGTTCAAAACTGAGTGTGATGTGATTATCGCAAACCGCCGTTCGCCCGACCTGCACGATGTGAAAGACAAGGTCTTCACCCGCGACCTGTTTGGGGTCGATTGACGGCGATGTCGGCTAGCGCACAAAAAACAGCTTTGGTTACTGGCTCAGCTGGGTTCATCGGCTTTCATGCCGCCAAAGCCCTTTTGGATGCCGGGTGGCGCGTTGTTGGCCTTGATGCGCTGAGTGACTACTATGACGTTCAGCTGAAGGAGCGGCGGCACCAGGCTTTGCTGCAAAACCAGCATTTCAGTTGTGCCATCGGTAGGCTCGAAACGCCTGATCTTTTGCATGATCTGATGGAAAAACACCGTCCAGACCTTGTGATCCATCTGGCTGCGCAGGCCGGTGTGCGCTACTCCATCGACAATCCGCGAAGCTATGTGGACAGCAACTTGTCGGGCTTGCTTGAGCTGTTGGAGGCATGCCGCGCCTTTCCGCCAGCGCATATGATGTTGGCGTCTTCGAGCTCGGTTTACGGTGCCAACACGCAGATGCCATACGCAGAGCACCACAAGGCTGATCTGCCCTTATCTTTCTATGGTGCAACCAAGAAGGCGGGCGAGGCGATGGCCCATTCCTACGCTCATCTCTATGATCTTCCGATCACATTGTTCCGGTTTTTCACCGTTTATGGTCCCTGGGGCCGGCCGGATATGGCACCCTACAAGTTCACCCGTGCCATCCTCGCTGGCGAACAAATCGATGTTTACAATCATGGCCAGATGCAGCGCGATTTTACGTTCATCGATGACCTTGCGCGTGCGTTGGTCGCGCTTGCCGATGTCGTTCCTGTTTTGCCCAGCGCCATGCCAGAGGATCGTGAAGCCGAGGGATTGTCGCCTGTCGCCCCGTGGCGAATCGTCAATATTGGCAACAACCAACCTGTTGCGCTTGGCCGGTTTATAGAGGCCATAGAGACGGCTGCCGGCAAGAAAGCGATCCAAAACCTTTTGCCAATGCAGCCCGGTGATGTGCCAGCAACTTGGGCCGATGTTAGCTTGCTGAAGCGCTTGATTGGCAACGTGCCTGAAACACCGATTGAAGAGGGCGCTGCCCAGTTCGTGGCTTGGTATCGCGACTATTACCAGGTGTAGCGTTCTGAGGTGTTGGAATATTTTTGTTGCAAGCGTGTCGATATAATGCATACGAATGCAAAAACGCCCGGTGACCAATGGGCAGAGTGCGAGGAAACAATCCTATGATCCGACATCTTAAACACGGTAAGCCCGAAACCGAGCGCTCCGATGATGATGCCAAAGTGCGCGCAATTGTCGAAGACACACTTAAAGCTATTGAAGAGCGTGGCGATGAGGCTGTGCGCGAACTTTCCGAGAAGTTTGATGGCTACACGCCAGAGCGCTTCCGTCTGACCGATGATGATGTTTCCTCGTTGATGAACAAGGTGTCCTCGCGCTACATGGAAGACATCAATTTTGCGCAGGAACAGGTTCGGGTGTTTGCCCAACACCAGCGCAATTCAATGGTCGACATCGAAGTGGAAACCATGCCCGGCGTGATACTGGGCCATAAAAATATCCCGGTGCAGTCGGTTGGCTGTTACGTGCCAGGCGGCAAGTTCCCTATGGTGGCGTCTGCACACATGTCTGTGGCGACCGCTGATGTGGCTGGTGTTCCACGTATCATCGCCTCCACGCCGCCCTTCAAGGGTGAGCCGAACCCCGCCGTGATCGCCGCGATGAAGCTGGGCGGTGCGCACGAGATTTATGTGCTCGGCGGCATTCAGGCCGTTGGTGCTATGGCCATCGGTACGCAGACGATTGATCCGGTGCACATGCTGGTTGGTCCGGGCAATGCGTTCGTGGCCGAAGCCAAGCGTCAGCTGTTTGGCCGCGTGGGCATCGACCTTTTTGCGGGCCCCACCGAGACCATGGTGATCGCTGATGAGCATGGCGCGGATGCCGAGCTTTGCGCTACCGATCTGCTGGGCCAGGCCGAGCACGGCTATAACTCGCCTGCCGTGCTGCTCACCAATTCAGAAAAGCTTGCCAAAGAGACGCTCGATGAAATTGAGCGTCTGCTGGGTATGCTGCCAACTGCCGATACCGCCCGCAAAAGCTGGGAAGACTATGGCGAGGTCATCGTCTGCGACACCTATGATGAAATGCTGGCCGTGGCAGACAACATCGCCAGCGAGCACGTGCAGGTGATGACCGACCGCGATGATTGGTTTCTGGACAACATGACATGCTACGGCGCACTGTTCTTGGGCGCGCGCACCAATGTTGCCAATGGCGACAAGGTTATCGGTACCAACCATACGCTGCCCACCAAGAAAGCGGGTCGGTACACCGGTGGCCTTTGGGTCGGCAAATATCTCAAAACCCACAGCTACCAGAAGGTTTTGACCGATGAGGCTGCTGCGCTGGTGGGCGAGTACTGCTCGCGCCTGTGCATGTTGGAAGGTTTTGTGGGCCATGCCGAGCAGGCCAATGTGCGTGTGCGCCGCTATGGTGGCCGCAATGTGCCTTACGGCGCAGCCGCTGAACCGAAGATGGCCGCCGAATAAGCTGTGGTTCCCTTAGGGAACCGAGCGTTTCGGGAAAAAATAAGCCGTTGTTCCCGCAGGTCCAGAGTTTTTCGAAAGAGAAGACTAAACATGCAACTGCCCAAAACCCCATCCTTCCGCCTTGATGGAAAGCGCGCACTTGTTGCTGGTGCCTCGCGCGGTATCGGCCTTGGCTGCGCTGTAGCGCTGGCCGAACAGGGCGCGCATGTGGTTTGCGCTGCGCGCGGCACCGAACAATTGAACGAAGCGGTTGCTGCCATCAACGCCGAAGGCTTTAGCGCGGCCGCAGCGCAGCTTGATGTTGGAGATCCTGATGCGGTGAAGGGGTTTTTTGATGCACAAGAACTCTTCGACGTGATCGTGAATTCAGCGGGGATTGCCAGGCATGCCAGTGCCCTGGATACGCCTATGGGCGACTATCAGGCGGTTATGGATATCAATGTTCGCGGCGCGTTTTTGCTCTCGACCGAGGGCGCACGTGGGATGATCAACGCGGGCAGGCCAGGATCGATCATCACCATTTCTTCGCAGATGGGCCATGTGGGCGGTCAAGAACGGGCAGTCTACTGTGCATCCAAGCACGCGCTGGAGGGCATGACCAAGGCGATGGCCATTGAATGGGCGGCCAGCAAAGTGCGTATCAACACCATATGCCCCACCTTCATCCGAACGCCGCTTGCCGCAGTTACACTGCAGGACCCCGAAAAACTGGCTTGGGTGGAATCCAAAATCAAGCTGGGCCGTGTTGGCGAGATTGAGGATATTATGGGGGCGGTGGCCTACTTGGCCAGCGATGCATCGGCTTTGGTAACGGGCACCTCATTGCTCATTGATGGTGGTTGGACCGCCGGCTAGCGGTTGGTCCGCAGGACCAGAGCAGGTTTGCTCGCGGTTGGTCGGTGCGACCAGAGCTAAGAGAAAGCGGTTGGTCGGTACGACCAGAGCCAGGGCAATACGGTCGGTCGGTATGACCAGAGCCATGCATTAGCGCGGTGGCCCGCAAGGCCTAAGTGAGGCAACAGACCTGGCGTGCCAGAGCGAACCAAAAGTTGGCTGGACGGCAAGCTGGCGCCGCCTTACACCTGTGCACCTTATGCATGTATTTTTGCCCATACGATTCTTAAAGTTGAGTGCCTGCCACCGTGGCCCGGCGTAAGGCAACATCCATGGATGTGGCGCGCGAGGCTGGCGTGTCCCAGTCGGCGGTCTCACGTACTTTCACGCCCGGGGCCAGCGTTGCCAAGCAGACGCGGCTGAAGGTGGAAGAAGCGGCATCCCGGCTAGGTTACCGCCCCAACGCTATCGCCCGTTCGCTTATTACGCGCCGCTCACACATGATTGGCATGGCGGTGTCTTACCTCGGGAACCATTTCTATCCCGAACTTGTCCAGGGCCTGTCTGATCGGTGTCAGGAGCATGGCTACCACGTCTTGCTGTTCACCGCTGGTGAGGGCGATGCCGCAAACCGTGAGCTTCAACGTGCACTGGATTACCAGATCGATGGCCTGGTGCTTGCCTCTGTTTCGCTGTCGTCCGAAATCGCCGAGCGCTGTAGTGCGGCGGGTATTCCGGTGGTCATGGTCAACCGCGTGTCCGATGCGCTGACAGCCTCGAAAGTGACCGGCTCCAACGCTCATGGCGGGCGCACTATTGCGCATTTTCTGGCGCAGGGCGGGCACCAGCGCATCGCCTACCTGGCTGGCATTGAAGAAACCTCCACCAACCGAGACCGCGAGCGTGGCTTTCTGCAAGGCTTGGCTGAGCAAGACATGAGCCTGCATGCGCGCGCCGTTGGCAATTACAGTGCTGAACAAGCTGCAAAGGCAGCAGCAGAGCTGATGCAAAGTGCAGTGCCACCCGATGCCATTTTCTGTGCCAACGATCACATGGCGATTGCTGTTATGGATGCCTTGCGCACAGATTTGGGTCTGTCCATTCCGGCAGATGTCTCAATTGTGGGCTTTGATGATGTCGGGCCCGCCCAATGGCCGCCCTATTCCATCACCAGTTTTTCGCAGCCGGTCGAGGCCATGATTGAGGCAACAAGCGACAGCCTTTTCCAGGCGATTGAGGCAGCGGTGCTAGGTGAGGCGTTCGAGCCAACCCATGTGGAATTGGCCGGCCAGCTCATTGTGCGGTCTTCAGCGCGCAAACCTGAAGGCGCTGGCGATATTTGGGGCATGCCCCACTAGTTGGTGTGCTTGGGGGCACACCCAGCGCAGGTCCCACGAACTTCCAAGCTTGCTGTAGATGCGCTGAACCCGCTCAGGGCCGCCAAACTTGCAATATCGTCGACAAGCGCTTCACCGTTGACTTCCTCAACGATGCCGCACTGATCACACAGGAAGAATACCGTGTGAGAGGTGGTGCAGCGTGCACCGCCGCAGCATGAGGCATGGGCGCAGGCAATGTATGCGTTGGCGCTTGCCAACTTATGCACCAGTCCATGTTCTCCCAGCCATTTTAAGGCGCGGTAGATTTGCGGCGGCGCGCGCAGACCCTCTGAGCGCAGTTGATCAAGCAGCTCATACGCCGACAATGGTGCCCTGGCGGCAGTGAGCTGGTCGAGCACCAACTGATTGTTGCGCGAGAGCGGGGCTGTGGACTGAGAAGGGTATGCGGCCATGGACGTCATGATTCCGATTGACGTGTTATGCTATAACGTACTAATTCGAGATCACCTTCCGAGCAACCCTTTTTTCCTTGGATTAACTCATTGCACGCCAACGCATCGCGCCATCATGATCACAGCCACAGTTCACCGGACTGCTTGCGCTTTCAGGACTTGGTTCTGGGCTATGGGCCGCACCCTGCAGTGCATGGGCTGACCGGCACGATTGGACATGGCGCCTTGCTTGCTGTTATAGGGCCAAACGGATCGGGTAAATCTACCCTATTGAAGGGCATTGTGGGCACATTGTCGCCGATGAGCGGCACTTGCGAGCACGCAGATGCCTGCCGTATGGCCTACCTTCCGCAACAGGCCGAGATTGACAAAACATTCCCAGCCACGGTTTTTGATCTGGTGAAGCTTGGCCTATGGCCCAAGCGCGGTCTGCTTGGCCGCATGACGGGCGAAGATCGCAAAGCCATTGCCAGTGCTTTACACAATGTTGGGCTGCAAGGGTTTGAGCAGCGCACCATCGACACACTGTCTGGCGGGCAGCTGCAGCGAGCATTGTTTGCCCGCGTGGTGCTGCAGGATGCAGACCTCATTCTGCTCGATGAACCCTTCAACGCCATTGATAGCAAAACGGTAGACGATCTGTTGGCACTGATCGCGCAGTGGCACGCTGAAGATCGTACGGTCATCGCCGTCGTGCACGACATGGATCTGGTGCGCAAACATTTCCCACAGACTCTGCTGCTTTCGCGCGAGCCAGTTGGGTGGGGCCCGACTGACCAAGTGGTGCACGCGGATAATCTTTCTAAGGCGCGCGCTTTCAATGCGGCTTGGGATGACACCGCGCCATGGTGCGCGGGCCATGCACATACTGGCAACCAAGGCCATCAGGATAGCGAAGCTGATCAGGGCAAAGCGGCCTGATGAACCTTTATGCGTTTCTTGTTGAGCCTTTTGCGCAGTACGCCTTCATGCAGCGGGCACTGCTCGGTGGCTTGTTGATCGCAGCGTCGGCAGGGCCGATTGGCGTGTTCTTGATGTTGCGGCGCATGAGTCTTACCGGCGATGCCATGGCGCACGCCATTTTGCCCGGGGCAGCGCTTGGCTTTCTGCTGTTCGGACTAGACCTCATCCCCATGACGCTGGGCGGCCTTGTCGCTGGCTCTCTGGTGGCGGCTGGGGCGGGGTTTGTGGCCCGTCTGACGGTGCAGAAAGAAGACGCGGCGATGGCCGCCTTCTATCTTATTTCACTTGCTTTCGGGGTCATGATCGTTTCGCTGCGTGGCTCATCGGTAGACCTTATGCACGTGCTTTTCGGCTCGGTTTTGGCGCTTTCAAGCGAAAGCCTGCTGATGATTGCTGGCATTGCTGCAACCAGCCTTGCCATGCTTGCCATCATCTGGCGTGCGCTGGTGGCAGAGTGCCTGGACCCCGGTTTTCTGCGCTCAGTATCCGGTCTTGGTCCGGTTGTGCATTTCCTGTTTCTGGCGCTGGTTGTGCTGAACCTTGTGGCAGGCTTCCAGGCGCTTGGCACCCTGCTTTCAGTGGGTCTGATGATCCTACCAGCGGCGGCTGCACGCTTTTGGGTGCGCCGTGTGGTGTCGCTGTGCCTGCTGGCGGTGGCCATTGGTGCGGCCTCGATGATGGCGGGTCTGCTCATTTCCTATCACAGCGCTATCGCGTCCGGTCCTTCGGTCATTCTGGCGGCAGGCGTTGTCTATCTTGTTTCGCTGCTTGCCGCTCCGCGCGGCCTGGTGCGCGCCAACCTTCCCACCCGCCGTCACAAGACAGCGTGACGAAAAATCTGCATAGACTGGAGAACCCCATGATCCGCCCTATTCTACTTGCTTCCACGCTTCTGGTCAGCCCTGCTCTTGCGCACGCTGAGCAGCTCAATGTTGTCACCAGCTTTTCTATTCTGGGCGATATGGTTGCCAGCATTGGCGGTGACCATGTCAGTGTCACCACGCTGGTTGGCCCAGGTGAGGATGCCCATGTCTACGAGCCTGTCCCTGCCGACGTTGTGGCCGTTACGCGCGCTGATCTTGTGGTGGTGAATGGGCTGGGCTTTGAAGGCTTCCTCGACCGATTGGTCAATGCAGCTGAAGGTGAGGCCACTGTGCTGGTGGCGACCAACGGTATTGATGCGCTGGAAACAGCCGACGGCCATGCTGATCATGCTGATCATGACGATCATGACGATCATGCTGAGCACGATGATCATGAGGACCACGGTCACGATGAGCACGCTCATGCCGAGCATGCACACGACGATCACGGCCATGACCATGCCGAGCACGCCCATGAAGAGCATGAACATGAAGAGCACGCACACGACGAGCATGATCATGGCCCACTCGACCCACACGCTTGGCATTCGCCAGAGGCTGCAAAGACCTATATTGCCAACATCGCGGCTGGCCTTTGCACAGCATCGCCAGCCGACTGTGCAGAGTTTGAAGCCAATGCTGCCGCCTATGTTGGCGAACTGGAGGCAGTGACCGCCGAGATTACCGGTCTTTTGGCCGACATCCCTGCATCCCAGCGCATTGTCATTACCAGCCACGATGCCTTTGGCTATTTGGCACAGGCCTTTGACCTGACGATGGTCTCGGTCCAGGGCGTATCAACAGCCAGCGAAGCGTCTGCGGCCGATGTTGCCAGCGTCATCGATCAGATCCGCGACACTGGCGCACGTGCCCTGTTTGTCGAAAACGTATCTGACCCACGCCTGCTGGAGCAGATCGCTGAAGAAACCGGGATCACCGTGTCGGGCAGGCTCTACTCTGATGCTTTGTCGGGCCCTGAAGGAGATGCAAGCACCTACCTCGACATGATGCGCCACAACGCAAGTTCCATTGCATCGGCGCTTTTGGGCTCTTAAACAGCGTCCTTTAAAAAGGGCGGGCAACACCACCAATGACAGTGCTGGCATGGATTGCGTCAAACGCGCTGGCACTGTTTTTGGCCTTGGTACTTGATGCTCTTTTTGGAGAGCCGGATTGGTTGTGGAAGCGCGTGCCGCACCCTGTGGTTCTGTTGGGCCGGTTCATCGGCTGGCAGGACAGGCGCCTCAACCTGGAAAGCAAACCCGATTGGCGGCGCAGGCAGGCGGGCATTGTTATGCTTATCCGCCTGCTTTTCATTGTGGCATTTTTTACGGTTCTGCCCCTGATGGGGCTGTGGTCGCTGCACCCAGTTCTTGCTGTTCTTTTTCAGGTGGTCGTTGGTGCGGTGTTTTTAGCCCAGCGCTCGCTTTATGATCATGTGGCCGCTGTTGCCGCGCCGCTCGCAACCGATGATTTACCTGCCGCCCGCACTGCGCTTTCGATGATTGTTGGTCGGCGCACAGATGATCTGGATGAGGAAGCAATATCGCGTGCTGCGCTGGAAAGCCTGGCTGAAAACCACGCTGATGGCGTCGTTGCGCCCGCCTTCTGGTTCCTGCTCGGTGGCGCGCCAGGCATTGCACTCTATAAGGCGATCAACACCGCCGATTCCATGGTGGGCTACAAAACCGAACGCCATCGCGCCTTTGGCTGGGCATCTGCCCGTTTGGACGATGCTGTGAATCTTGCGCCAGCTCGCCTGTCGGTGGGGCTGGTGGCATTGGGCGTGTTGGCCGCCAAGCTGCTGCGCTATCCGGTGGTATTATGCTATCCAAAGTATGCATTGATCGGGGTCGATGCCCGCACCCATGCCTCGCCCAATGCCGGGTGGCCAGAAGCTGCCTACGCCAGCGCGTTGGGTATCGCCTTGGGTGGCCCTCGCACCTACCGCGATCACACGGTGGATGCGCCTTTCATCAATGCAGGCGGGCGCAGGGCATTAAGTGCACGCGATATCCGGGCAGGGCTGTCTTTGTTTCACGCAACCTGTGGTGCCACAGGTGTGGTGGTCCTGATCATTGCAATGCTTGGTCTTTAGCGCCCGCGCGCGACGTTCAGCAGGCCGTCAACATCCATGTGCTTTTCCAGATGGTCGGCCAGCCCGTCTAGTGCTGCTTCCACACGTGCCTGATAGGCAACCGAGCCTTGCACCCCCAGCCGCTTGAGGAACGCAGCACGAAAAGTATCGGATGCAAACACACCGTGTAGATAGGTGCCCATGATCTGCCCTTCGCGGGCCACCGCACCATCAGTGCCGGTTTCAAGGTCCAGCATATGCGATCCTGGCATGATGCCACTGGTCTTGCCGATATGGATTTCATAGCCCTCAACCAGTGCGCCAGTGAGCCGGTCTCGACCCTTGCCAAAGCGCGTGGTTTTGTCTCTAGCCAGCACCGTATCGACAGGCAGATGCCCCAGCCCCTCTGCGCTCTCAGGGGGTCCTTCCACGCCATCGGGGTCGGCAATGGTGCGGCCCAGCATCTGATAGCCACCACATAAACCCACAACCGTTCCGCCGCGGCGAACATGGGCGGCAAGGTCAATATCCCAGCCCTCGCGCTTGAAGGCTTTCAGGTCGGCGAGCGTGGCCTTTGATCCAGGCAGAATAATGCAGGCAGCATCAGCAGGCAGTGGCGTGCCCGGTTCAACAACTTTGAGCGAAACTTCCGGCTCCATGCGCAGCGGATCAAGATCTTCAAAATTTGCGATACGACCCAGTCGAGGCACCGCTATGGTGATGTCCCCACCAGACCCATCAGCTAAGCCCAAAACATCCTCAGCTGGCAGGTCACGCGCCTGCTCAAACCAGGGAACCACGCCAAAACTTGGCCAGTGTGTGCGCGCCACAATTTCGTTCAGGCCATCATTAAACAGCGATGGATCGCCGCGAAATCGGTTGACGAAAAACCCTTTCACCAGGGCTCGGTCCTCTGGCGGCAACAGCGCGTGGGTTCCCACAACACTGGCAATCACGCCGCCCCGGTCAATGTCGGCGCACAGCACAACAGGCACGTTGGCCGCCGCGGCAAAACCCATATTGGCGATGTCTCCGGCGCGCAAATTGATCTCTGCTGGGCTGCCTGCGCCTTCCACCAGAACGATGTCAGCTTTGCTGGTAAGCTTGCTGAAGCTTTCTAAAACGGGCGCCATCAAGTCGGCTTTTCGCCTGCCATATTCGGCGGCTTTCATGGTGCCCCACATCTTGCCTTGAACCACGATCTGGCTGCCCACATCGGTTTGCGGTTTTAACAGCACCGGGTTCATGTGCACGCTGGGTGGCACGTTTGCAGCCTGTGCTTGCAAGGCCTGCGCGCGGCCAATCTCGCCGCCATCAGCGGTGACAGCAGCGTTGTTGGACATGTTTTGTGGTTTAAAGGGTCGAACGGTTAAGCCGCGCCGTGCAAGCAACCGGCACAGGCCTGCCACGATAACCGACTTGCCGACATTCGAGCCGGTGCCTTGGACCATCAGGGCAGGCGTATGGCGGGTTGCGCTGGAGCTCCCCATGCTAGAATTCAATGCCGGCCTGCGCTTTCACGCCGCTGCGGAAGGGATGCTTTATCTGCGTCATTTCGGTGACAAGGTCGGCTGCTTCAATCAGCTCGTCGGGGGCGTTTCGCCCTGTCACGACCACATGCACATCATCGGGCTTCTGATCGCGCAGGAACGCGACCACATCGTGTTTGTCCAGATACTCGTAGCGCAGCACGATATTCAGCTCATCAAGCACCACCAGTTTGTGCTGGCCTGCTGCAATCAATGCCTTGGCCTGCTCCCAGGCTTGGCTCGCTGCTGCAATGTCGCGCTGGCGATCCTGCGTCTCCCAGGTGAAACCCTCGCCCATGGTGTTGATCGTGATGAGCTCATCAAACCGTTCCAGTGCAGCGCGCTCACCGGTCTCCCATTTGCCCTTTACAAACTGCACGATGCCCACGCGCTGTCCGTGGCCGAGCATGCGCAGGATTAGCCCAAAGGCTGCCGTGCTTTTGCCTTTGCCCTTGCCGGTGTGCACCATGACCAGACCCTTCTCGATAGTCTTGGTGGCGACGATTTTATCGCGCGCGGCTTTCTTTTTGCGCATCTTGTCGGCGTGCCGCGCGTCTAGCTCTGCTTCGGTCGGTGTTTCAGCGGTCATTGAGGGGCTTTCAAAACAAGCGGCAGGCCAGCGGCGACAAAAGTCACATGGCTTGCAAGTGCAGCGATCTGTTGGTTGAGCCGACCTTGCCAGTCGCCGAACTGACGCGCCAGCGCATTATCGGGTATGATACCGAGCCCGGTCTCGTTGGAGACAAGAACCACTGGCCCGCGGCGCTGCCTCAACACGTTTGCAAGGTGCTCAAACTCAGCCTCAAGGTCAGCATCGGCCAACAGCCTGTTGGTCAGCCACAATGTCAGGCAGTCAACAAGAACGACTGTATCGGTATTGATGGTGCGTTTAAGCGCATTGGGCAGGTCGCTTGGTTCCTCCACAGTCCGCCAGCCATCACTGGCTCGCATCTGTTTGTGGCCAGCAATGCGTTCACGCATCTCATCATCATAGGCTTGAGCGGTGGCGATGTAGACGCGCGAGAGGCCCGTGTTACGGCACAGTGTTTCGGCATGCCGGGACTTGCCCGAGCGCGCACCGCCCAGAACAAGGGTGCAAGGAAAAAGGGGCACCGGTTGGGATGCAGGCATGGGTTTGCGCGTTCAACGATGTTGGAGTTGGTTGCATGCTAGCAGCACCGTGCATGTGGAGCAAAGACAGCCTTTCGCTGGGCTCGTGCTTTGGGTTACAACGCCGCCAACCCTGTTTTTACGAGTAACCTCATGCGTTCTACAAATCCGCTTTTCACCGGCATGCCGACCACCATTTTTGAGGTCATGAGTCGCCTTGCCATAGAGCATGAGGCGGTGAACCTTGGCCAAGGTTTCCCCGATGTCGATGGACCGCTGGAGGTGCGTCAAGCAGCTGCAGACGCCCTGCGCAAGGGACCAAACCAGTATCCGCCCATGATGGGTCTTCCGGCGTTACGCCAAGCGGTTGCCACGAGCGAGAAACGGTTTTTTGGCATTGAGCGTGACCCGGCTGATGTTCTCATCACCTCTGGTGCAACTGAGGCCCTATCGGACTGCCTGATGGCGCTCATTGAACCAGGTGATGAGGTGGTGCTGTTTGACCCGTCCTATGACTGCTACGTACCGCTGATCAAACGCGCGGGCGGTGTGCCAAAAGTGGTCGCCCTTTCTCCTCCGCATTGGAGTTTCACGGACGAAGATATTGCATCAGCCTTTTCTAACAAGACCAAGGCGTTGTTGATCAACAACCCTCTAAACCCAGCCTCCAAGGTGTTTTCGCTTAAAGAACTGGCGCGCATCGCGGCGCAGGTCGCTGCGCACGATGCCTATGTGATCAGCGACGAGGTCTATGAGCATTTGGTTTTTGGCGATTGCAAGCACATTCCTTTCAACACGCTGCCTGACATGGATAAGCGCACCGTACGCATTGGTTCTGCAGGCAAGACCTTCTCGCTGACCGGCTGGAAGGTGGGCTACATCGCCGGGCCGCAAGCCCTGCTGCAGCCTATCGCCAAGGCACATCAGTTCACCACCTTCACCACGCCGCCGCACCTGCAAACGGCGGTGGCGTTTGGACTTGACCTGCCCGACGCTTACTACGCTGGGCTGGCTGCTGACCTGGAACGCAAGCGCGACCGTCTTCAGGCTGGATTGGAGGCCATTGGCCTGCCCACGCTTCAGGCCGATGGAAGCTATTTTCTGATCGCTGACATCGCCGGCCTTGGCCTTGGAAGCGATGTGGAGGTTGCCCAACGCATGACGCTGGAAGCTGGTGTGACGCCAGTGCCACTGTCAGCGTTCTTCCAGAACAACCCACCCAAGCATCTACTACGCTTCTGCTTTTGCAAACGCGATGAGGTTCTCGATGACGCGCTCAATCGCCTTGGCGCATGGAAGCAGCGTGGTTTTAAGCAGGCGGCCTAAAGGGCTCTCTTCATAACTGGCTTAGGAGAGCTTCCGGTTGTCTTCGATCACCAGATGCGACGGCACATCATTGCTTTGTGTTAGGTCCCCGGTGGCACGCTCCAGCCAGCGCATGCCAATAATTGCACCTGCCGGAGTATCATCGATGATGTTGTTGGTTATGATAGTGGGTTCAACGCCATCCACGACCGATACACCCACGCCCATATCTGAGCGTCGAATGATGTTGTTTGAGATGATCACATTGCGCAGATAGGGCCCCCAACCGGCACTAATGCCAACGTGGGCGGCATTTTCAATAACGTTGCCGATAACGCTCGTGTCAGCCTCAACAGAAATGCCAATGCCATAGCCCGGCTCATCGGTTGGCAAACGGCTTTGGCCTGTCAGGTTGCGCACCAAATTGCCTTCCACCACCGCAAGGCGCCCACCATCGATAAAATTCGTGACGCTTATGCCAGTTGCAGCGGTATCGACCAGATTGTTGGCAACAATTGCGCCTTGGAAGCCAAACTCGACAAAAATGCCGACTTCACCTGATTTGTGGCACTGGTTGCCGGTGATGATGGCGTTGGATGCTGCGTTGAACCGTATGGCGCTGAAAACACAGTCGTGGATTGTGTTGCCAGAAACCGTCACATCATCTGCCCGAAAAACATTGATGCCGTTGCCGTAGGGCCCGGTGCCACCAGAGCGCGCGCCGATGCGTTCGATACGGTTACCTGTTACAAGCGTTGCATCACGCCCCTGCGACCAGCGGTAGACCAGAATACCGTTGTCGGCGCAGTCTGTGACCACGTTATCACGGATCGCCAGGCCGCGAGCATCGTTGGAAACAAAGGCTGCGCCACGCGCGCCCGAGATCGTGCACCGGTCGACACGGCCAGCAACCCTGTCAAAGGTGACGCCGCCCTTGTGAGAGCCGAGGATTGAGCAGTCTTCAAGGCTGATCGCATCGCCAGTTGAGATGTGCAGAAGTGCCGGCGCATAGTCAGCCAGCAAACGGTTGTCACCATCTAGGATGAGCCCCTCCAGATGAATGTCGGAGACCTCGGTTGCAAACATAAGGTGTCCATCACCGGCATAGCGAATGCGCGTGCGGCCCGGTGCACCAATCATTGTTAGGCCGGAAGGCAGGTCGATATTGCTGACCAGGTAGTCCCCGGCGGGAAGGAACAGCGGCTGCCCCTCACGTGCTGCGGTGTCGATCGCACGTTGAAATATGACACTTTGGTCATCGAGCGCGCCGGGACGAACACCGAGCGTGGTAACATCCATCGATCCGCGCAGATCAGCCAGCAGCGTCTGCGCCTTGCTCTGGGGCGCGGCAAGCCCAAGCACAGCCATGCTGGTGCCAACAAGAAAAGAACGACGACTAAAACGTGTGTGAGTGCTCATGCTCCAAACAGCGCAAGCATTGTGCCAACGGTTTTTGTGTCAATATGAAACGATCAGAAGTCGGGTCTGTTAACCAAGTCTTCAACCGCGAGCGACGGTGCCAGTGTGCCCGAGGTGACGTGTTGTTCTGCTTCTGCAATGGCTTTTTGCAAATCAGGATTGCGGGTCAGCCGCTCCATCGCCCGTTCGCGCAGCATATCGTGCATCCAGGATAAGTTCTGATGGGTGCGGCGGGCGACGAATTGGCCGGCTGCCTGATGCTTGGCACGGTGATCTTTGATGGTTGCCCAAAGCTGGTCCAGCCCATCGCCTTCCAAGCCCGACTGGGTGAGCACCGGCGGCTTCCATACTGCTGATGTTGGCGCCAGAATATCGAGTGCCGCACGATAGTGCGTCGCCGCTTTGCGGGCGGCAGCAGCGTTTGGCCCATCGGCTTTGTTGATGGTGATGATATCGGCGATTTCCAGAACACCCTTCTTGATGCCCTGCAGTTCATCGCCTGCGCCCGGTAGCATCAGCACAACGAACACATCCACCATGTTTGCAACGGCGGTCTCAGACTGGCCGATCCCCACCGTTTCCACGATCACAACGTCATGTCCCGCCGCTTCGCAAAGCAAAATGGTCTCCCGGCTTTTGGCGGTCACTCCGCCCAATGTGCCCGCCGAAGGGGAGGGGCGAATATAGCCACCGCGAGAGGCAGACAGGCGCGCCATCCGGGTCTTGTCGCCGAGGATCGACCCGCCTGTGCGGGTGGAGGAGGGGTCTACGGCAAGCACCGCGACTTTGTGGCCCTGCTCAATCAGCATGGCGCCAAAGGTATCTATGGTTGTGGACTTCCCAACACCGGGCACGCCCGTCAGTCCCACGCGGATGGCGCTGCCGGTGTGCGGCATGATTGCCTGCACCAAGGCGCGCGCCTGTTCGCGATGGTCCGGGCGCTTGGACTCAACCAGTGTGATCCCGCGTGCCAGCGCTGCGCGCTCTCCGGCGATGATGGCGCTGGCAAGGGCTTGTGCGTTTGGTGGGGTGTGCGGGTTCAAGGCCGCACTACGGGTCACGGTTCCCATATCATCCGGTTCAGGATCGCATCATTGAGTTCATTGCCGCGCGGCATCCGTCCCTCGCGCCAAAGCGGCACCGAGAACAGAAACGTCACGGCGCTGCCCGACCGGCGACACACCGCCATTTGCCGCCAACTGCCTGAGCCCTCCTCGCAGTTCATTGAGTTGCCACCGGCTTGCCGGTAGGACATGCCGACGCGCACACCGCTTGGCCCTTGAACTTCTTCGGAGACCACCTGAATACTGCTGACCCGTCCGCTGGAGCCTTCAAAGCGCGCAAACTGCAAGCCCGATGGGCCGAAGGCTGCAAGCTGAGAAATCACGCGCCCGTCGGACGTCGCATTCACCCGTTCGACCCGCGCCCCATTCAGCGCAGCAGATATGGCATTGCCAGAAAAAGCGGTGGATTGATCGACCAAACCAAGGCCAGTCTCTGAAAGCGCGATGCCTGGAATGGCCGTCGCCTGAACTGGAACTGGCGCTTCGAAATCACCACCAACACCACAGGCAGCCAACAGGCAAAACGCGCCAAACAGCAACGTCAGTCGCAGCAAAGAAAATCGAGCCAAAGGTAAGAGACCTTAGCGCACAATAACAGCGGTGCCGGACGCCGACACCATAAGCATGCCACCATTGGCACCAACAGTTTCATAGTCCAGATCGATGCCGATCACAGCGTTTGCGCCGATGCTTTCAGCGCGCTCTTGCATTTCCTGCATCGCGATGGCGCGGGCCTTGGAGAGCTCCTTCTCGTAGGCAGCTGAGCGCCCACCCACAATATCGCGAATGCTGGCAAAGATATCTTTGAAGACATTGGCGCCGAGGATCGCTTCACCTGTCACAACGCCGCGATAGTCTGTGATGGTCTTATCCTGCAGGGTGGAGGTGGTTGTCATGATCATTGAAAAAATCCTTGGTGTTTTCTCAGCGTCGTTTCGGACCTTTGGCCTGACCGTTTACGCTTCATCTATTCGGCAGCTTGCTGGGCGTAGCCCAATTGCGCATTCAAATCTTCGAGCAGCTCAATGGCTGCCTCGGCAATCACTGTGCCTGGCGGGAAGATGGCCGCCGCACCGGCCTCTTTCAAGGCGTCAAAATCCTGCGGTGGAATCACGCCGCCAACGCAGATCATGATATCGCCGCGCCCCTCATCTGCCAGCGCCTTTTTCAGCGCGGGCACCAAAGTCAGGTGGCCGGCAGCCAAGGAAGATACGCCCACCACATGCACATCGTTTTCCACCGCCTGACGGGCTGCTTCTTCAGGGGTCGCAAACAGCGGTCCGATGTCCACATCAAACCCGATATCAGCAAAGGCTGATGCAATAACCTTCTGTCCCCGGTCGTGGCCATCCTGGCCCATCTTGGCAACCAGAATACGTGGGCGGCGGCCATCGGCCTCCTCAAACGCATCCGTCATGGCCAGTGCTTTGGTTACAGCCTCTGACATGTCGCCAACCTCCCGTTTGTAGACGCCCGATATGGCTTTGATCTCGGCGCGGTGTCGGTCGAACACTTTCTCCATGGCATCCGACATTTCGCCTACGGTAGCGCCCGCGCGTGCGGCCTCCACGCACAGCGCCAGTAGATTGCCATTGCCCGCTGCACCATTGCTAAGCCCCGTAAGAGCGCTATCGGTCGCAGCCTGGTTACGCTCAGCGCGCAGCTTGGCCAGCTTTTCAAGCTGCTGTTGGCGCACCGACGCATTGTCTACCTTCAAAATATCAAGCGGTTGCTCCCGGTCGGGCTTGTAGCTGTTCACGCCAATGATCGCCTGCTGACGGCTATCAATACGTGCCTGCGTTTTGGCAGCAGCCTCCTCGATCCGCATTTTTGGGATGCCTGCCTCAATGGCTTTGGCCATGCCGCCGAGCTGCTCGATTTCGGTGATGTGTTCCATCGCCCTATCGGCAAGGTCTTGGGTGAGCCGCTCCACAAAGTGGCTGCCGCCCCACGGGTCAATCACTCGTGTGGTTCCGCTTTCGGCTTGCAAAAACAGCTGTGTGTTGCGGGCGATGCGCGCGCTGAAGTCGGTCGGCAACGCCAGCGCTTCATCCAGCGCATTGGTGTGAAGGCTTTGGGTATGGCCTTGCGTCGCCGCCATGGCTTCAACGCAGGTTCGCACCACATTGTTGTAGACATCCTGTGCGGTTAGCGACCAACCGCTGGTCTGGCTATGGGTGCGTAGCGCCGTGGATTTGGAATTGGTTGGCGCGAATTCTTCACGCATCAGCTTTGACCACAACAAGCGCCCAGCACGAAGCTTTGCTACCTCCATGAAGAAGTTCATGCCGATGGCCCAGAAGAAAGAAAGGCGAGGCGCAAACGTGTCGATATCCATGCCAGCACTAACACCCCGGCGGGCATATTCGATGCCATCGGCCAGCGTGTAGGCCAGCTCCAGGTCTGCCGTCGCACCGGCCTCCTGCATGTGGTAGCCACTGATGGAAATGGAGTTGAATTTCGGCATGTTTTCCGCCGTATAGGCGAAGATATCGGAGATGATCCGCATCGATGGGGCTGGCGGATAGATGTAGGTGTTGCGAACCATGAACTCCTTCAGAATGTCATTCTGAATGGTCCCAGCGAGCTTGTCTGGCGAGACGCCCTGTTCTTCTGCCGCAATGATATACAGAGCCATGACAGGCAGAACAGCGCCGTTCATGGTCATGGAGACCGACATGGTATCAAGCGGAATGCCGTCAAACAGTTGGCGCATATCGAGGATTGAGTCGATGGCAACACCTGCCATGCCCACATCGCCAGCCACCCGTGGATGGTCGCTGTCATAGCCCCTGTGGGTCGCCAGATCGAAAGCTACCGACAGGCCCTTTTGGCCTGCTTTCAAATTACGGCGGTAGAACGCATTGGAAGCTTCAGCGGTGGAGAAGCCAGCATATTGGCGCACGGTCCAGGGACGCTGCACATACATGGTGGGGTAGGGGCCACGCAGATACGGGTCGAGGCCGGGCAGGCTGTTCACCTGCGCCAACCCTTCCCTGTCGCTGGCGTCGTACGCCCGTTTGACGGCGATGCCTTCAGGCGTTTGCCAGGCATTGCCGGACGCTTTGGCAGGCGCTTTGGCAGACGTGGCGTGGGACGAGAAGTCAGGTGTTGGAAGGTCTGCAAAATTAGGCAAAGGGGGCGTCTGTTGGCTCATGATGCTGCTCCATCCAGCGGCGCTGGTAAAATGGCTTCCGCATAGCTTTTCAAACCTTCTTTCAGCGGCCACGTCATCGGCTGCACATCTTCCACCTCAACCGCGTACTCGCTGTCCAGTTGGAAGACAGTGGTGCCGGTGAGCTGACGCTTGCCCGCTGCGATTTGCTCTGCGCGCGCAGCCTGCGCGGCCTTCACCTTGGCCTGAATAGAACCGGACACGAGCGCCTCTATCACGCCGCCTTCGCGCTCTATCGCCTGAAAACCCTCCCAGGCTTTTGTGCAAAGCGCCTGCGTGTAGCTTTCAAAGAGCCCAGAGCCTGCAGCCGGGTCACCCACTTGATGCAGATGGCTTTCTTCCATCAGCACCAGTTGCGTGTTGCGGGCTGTGCGCCGTGCAAAGCTATCGGGGTATCCAAGCGGTAGCGAGAAGGGCAGAGCGGTGATGCTGTTTGCTCCACCCACTGCAGCGGAAAACACAGCTGTTGTGGCGCGCAGCATGTTCACATGCGGATCAAGCTTGGTCAGCATGCGCGCTGATGTTTCGCTATGAATGTGCGGTATGAACGGCGCGATACCAGCTGCTTCCATGAGCTTTGCATGGAGCAGGCGCAGCGCGCGCAGCTTGGCAATGCCGGCAAACTGGTCGGCGTCCACCGCGACGCCCAGCATTGTTTTTTGGGCGGCCAATGCAGGGTCATCGCCGCTCTTCATGGCAAACACCAGGCTTGCCAACACAAATGCCAACTCATCGGCATCGGCGCCACCACCATTGTGGATCACGCGGCCATCGGCGCGGTATATGGTGCCTTGAAAGCCGTGGGCTGCCAGTTCGCCAAAATGGCGGGTCTGCGCCTCGCGCGTACTTGGCCCATCTCCGCGAAGGCCACCGCTGGCAGCCAGTAGGCTTGGCGGATCAAGGCCAAAATCAACGGTGATATGTGCGTTGGCGGTAGCGCGGGCGGCCAAATAAGCCGCCATCGCGCGGGCATCGCGCGCACGCGCGGGCGATGGTTCCAAGGTTAGGCGCACGGCATCCACCAGCACATCGTCAAGCAAAGCTGGCAGAGCGGACAGAGCAACACCATACCCTTGGCTTGCTGGTGCCCCTTCGCCCACAATCACCAGACCAGATGCCCCGCCCTCTAGCTCAGCCATCGTTTGGGCATAGGCGGCCTGCGCATTGGGATGATCTACACGTTGCGCCACCACCCAGGGTCTACCGCCGCCGCGCATTGCGATGGGTTGGCTGTTTGAGGCTGCATAGAGTGGAGCGAGCTGGATACCATCATCGGTGACGCTGTTTAGGCTCTCTGTCGGCGCGCCTTTGATCGCCTTATCGACAAGCCCTTGCCAGCGTCCAAAATCACCTTCGTTAAAACCTGCCGCTTGCATCCACTGGCCTATCGCGCTTGTCTCTTCGCTATTGCAGCATGTTACCCCTCAAGGCCGTCTAACAAAAGACATTGCAGCCCCGCCTGCGGTACGCCTTTGGGACCAGAAGAAAGTGCCCCAAAATGACCATCCACGCGATATTGATCCACGGAGCTTGGCAGGGAAGCTGGGTGTGGGAGGCGTTTGCTCCACTGCTTGAAGAGGCTGGTTTTACACCCCACGCTGTCGACTTGCCCGGCAATGGCGTTGATGGCCAGGCGCCAGACAGCATCACAATCGATGACTATTTGGATCACGTCATCAGCCTTGTGGACACGTTAGAGGGCCCTGTTGTTTTGGTCGGGCACTCGGGCGCAGGGGTGGTGGCCACGGGGGTTGCTGAAGCGCGCACAGAGCGTGTCAGGTGCGTGGTTTTCCTAGCCGGCATGATGTTGCCACCCGGCATGGATTTTGGTGCTCTTTTGGCCCGTGAAAATGCTGCTGAGCGCGGCATGATCGGCATTGGTCAGCATTTGGTCTGGAATGATGAGCGCTCCGTTTCGTCTGTCCCTGCAGAGGCTGGCGCGCGCATCTTCCTCAATGACATGCCATTCGATGGTGCGGTTGAGGGCGCAAAAAAACTTTCGCCGCAGGGCAATGGCGGCAAGAATATTTCTGTTCAGTGGACACCCCAGCGCTTCGGCACCATCCCTCGGATTTACGTGGAATGCCGACAGGACTTATCGGTTTTTCCAGCCATGCAACAGGCGATGCAGGCGCTTGTGCCCGGCGCAACGAACATCACGCTGGATGCGGGCCACGCACCGCACGTGTCGCAACCTCAGGTGCTGGCTGATGCGTTGATACCAACCGTGCTGGAAGCTGCGCGCTGAGCATGGTATGCGCCGCGCCATGAACGCCGCTACAAATGCCGACATGAACACAGACCCCACACAAGCGATGCTCTCCATTGCCCCGATGATGGATTGGACGGACCGGCATTGCAGGTTTTTCCACCGCCTGATGTCGCGCCGTGCTGTGCTTTACAGCGAGATGGTGACCGCTGATGCAGTCATTCATGGCGACAGGCAGCGCCTGCTTGGCTTCTCGCCGCAAGAGCATCCGCTCGTGCTGCAACTGGGTGGGTCGGACCCCAAGAAGCTCGCTGAAGCAGCACTAATTGGTGCCGACTGGGGCTATGATGCGATCAATCTCAACTGCGGATGTCCATCGGACCGCGTGCAATCGGGCACATTCGGCGCCTGTCTCATGCGAGACCCTGCCCATGTGGCGATGCTGGTTGAAGCGATGAAGGCGGCCACAAATGTGGCTGTGACGGTGAAGTGCCGCATTGGCGTGGACGACCAGGATCCGCACAAGGTCTTGCCGGACTTCATCGAGCACATGAAAAGTGCAGGCGCTGATGCGGTCATCGTGCATGCCCGCAAGGCTTGGCTTGAAGGGCTTTCCCCGAAAGAAAACCGGGACGTACCACCTCTTGATTATGACCTTGTGCTCGATCTTAAGCGTGCCAATCCAGGCCTCTGGATGGGGATCAACGGCGGCATTGCAACACTGGACCAAGCCAAGGCTCTGTTAGCCGCTGGCATTGATGAGGTAATGATTGGCCGTGCCGCCTACCAAACGCCAGCCGATATACTGCTGCACGCTGATGAGGTGCTCTTCGGCGACGCTGCCACGACGCAGACACGTGCCGCAATCGTTCGCGCCATGCTGCCTTACATTGAAAGCCATTTATCTGGCGGTGGCCGTCTCAACCAGATCAGCCGCCATATGATCGGGCTTTTCGCGGGCTTGCCCGGCGCACGCCAATGGAGACGAACTCTATCGGAAGGCGCTCATCTGGATGGCGCAGGCCCCGAGCTTGTGTTGCGCGCGCTTGAGCCGGTTGAGGGATCAGACATAAAAAAGGCCACAGCTGCCTGAGCACTGTGGCCTTTGATAGATCGGTCATAATCCAGCCTAGCTGAACTGGTCCATGCCGGGGATCTGGGAAATGATCTGGCCAACGACATCATCGCCGGCCTTCTCGCGGGCAAAGCCGACCACTTCCTGGGTCACGCCCTGTATCTGACCCATATCAAGGCCAGCACCCATCAGTTCGCTGGCCGCAGCCATCATACCGCCAGACTGGCCACCAACCAGGCCACCGACAGCGCCAGCCAGTCCACCCAAGCCACCACCTGCGCCGCCCATCAGGCCGCCAAGTGCGCCAGCAATGCCGCCGCCGCCTGATTCTTCTGCCGCGCCGCCAACGCTTGCCAGCAAATCTTCAGCGCCTGGAATGGCACCCAGCAACTGACCCACAGCATCCGATGGGCCTTCTTTGTTCAGGAACCCCAAAATGACGCCGATTGCGGTTTGCGCAGTTTGCTCGTCGATGCCAACGGCCTGTGTGATGCGGCCAATCAATTCTTCCATGCTCAAATCTCTCCTTGCTGAGCGGTCATTGGCGCGCACCCTTGCGGGCTTTGGCGCGCATTTCAAGGCAGTTAAAGGTGCAAACTGTCCTGCATAACCTTGCGTCACGGGATAAAGCTGTGGTCTTCGGTGTTCAGGCCCCGCAGCGCAACGGACACAATGATATGTATAAAGACGACGCGATTTACCTTGGCACCGCAGGCACTGATGGCGACAAACCCAAGTCCGAACATCTTCCCCAGCACCTCGCACTAAAGCTTGCCAATCGCCACGGCCTTGTCACCGGTGCCACCGGCACGGGCAAAACCGTAACGCTACAGATTATGGCCGAGGGTTTCTCGCGCGCCGGGGTGCCGGTGTTTTGTGCCGATGTGAAGGGCGACCTTTCTGGCATTGCGGTGCCTGGCACGAGCAAGGACTTCCTGGAAGCGCGGGCGGAAACAATCGGCTTTGCCGAAGAGTACGAATACAGCGCTACGCCAACCATTTTTTGGGATCTGTTTGGTGAAAAAGGACACCCCATCCGCACCACCATCTCGGAAATGGGGCCGCTGCTGATTTCACGCCTGTTGGACCTGAACGAGACTCAAGAGGGTGTTTTAAACATTGCCTTCCGTATCGCCGATGAAGAAGGCCTGATGCTGCTGGATCTAAAAGATCTGCGCGCCATGCTGATGAATGTTGATGCGCGCAAGAGCGAGATTTCGGCCAAGTACGGCAACGTTTCCACATCGTCCATCGGCGCAATCCAGCGCCGCCTGTTGGTGCTGGAAGATCAGGGTGGTGCCAATTTCTTCGGCGAGCCTGCGCTGAAGATCGAAGATTTTATGCGCACACATACCGACGGTCGCGGCATTGTTTCTGTGCTGGCCGCCGACAAGCTGATGAACAATCCGCGCCTCTACGCTACGTTCCTGTTGTGGCTGTTGTCTGAGCTTTTTGAGGAGCTGCCTGAGGTGGGCAATCCTGATAAGCCGCGCGTGGTGTTCTTCTTTGACGAAGCACATCTGTTGTTCGATGAGGCGCCAAAAGCGTTGCTAGAACGGGTTGAACAGGTCTGCCGCCTGATCCGTTCCAAAGGTGTGGGTGTCTATTTCGTCACGCAGAACCCGCTCGATGTGCCCGATGAAGTGCTCAGTCAGATCGGCAACCGGGTGCAGCACGCTCTACGCGCCTTCACGCCACGTGATCAGCGCGCCGTAAAAGCTGCCGCAGAAACCTTCCGCCCAAACCCTGATTTCAACGCCTTTGAGGTGATCACGCAGCTTGGCGTGGGTGAGGCGCTGGTTTCCACGCTGGAAAAGAAAGGCGTGCCTTCTATCGTGCAACGCACCTTGATCCGCCCGCCATCCTCGCGTCTGGGCCCGATGACCGATGAAGAACGCGTCGAACACATGAAAACCTCGCCCGTCCTTGGCCAGTATGATGAGGCGATTGATCGTGAGTCAGCCTACGAGTTATTGAAAAAACGAGGCGAGGACGCCGCCGCCGCCGAGATCAAAGCGCTGAAGGAAGAAGAAGAGCGTAAAGTGCGCGAGAAAGCCGATAAAGAGCGCGCTCGCCGCCGCGATGATTATGAAGACGATGATGATTATGATGATCGCAGAGGTGGCCGTCGTACGCGCTCCGGCTTTGATATCCCAGAGTTCGGCCCGCGCAGCCGCAACTATGATTATGGCGAGCGCGACAGCCGTCGTACCGAGCGTCGCTCTACGCGCTCATCGTCCTCGCGCCGCCGCCGCTCCACGCGCCAATCACCGTTGGAGGCTGCTGCCAAGTCGATGATGCGGTCGGCTGGTACGCAGATCGGCCGTGCTGTTGTTCGTGGTATTTTGGGGAGTTTGCGCCGATGAGTTTAGACCCCGCGCTTAGCGTTGCTGATGAGCAGTTTGAGAGCAGCCTTGAGCGGCTGTTTGCGCTGCTGCGCATCAGGTCGATCTCCACCGACAGCGCGTTTGACGGCGAGGTTAAAGCCTGCGCTGCCCATGTGCATGGTGAGCTTGAAAGTCTTGGCTTTCAGGTGACAACCCATACAACACCGGGTCATCCGATGATTGTGGCCAAATGGAAAAACGCGGCCAGCCAAGGCCCTCACGTTCTTTTTTATGGCCACTATGATGTGCAGCCGGTTGACCCGCTGGAACTGTGGGACCGCGACCCCTTTGATCCGGTGTTGGAAACGCGGGCGGATGGGTCCAAGAAAATCATCGCCCGCGGCGCTGCCGACGATAAGGGTCAGATCATGACCTTTATCGAGGCCTGTCGCGCTTGCATTAAGGCCACAGGCGCGCTGCCCGTCCCGGTGACAATTCTGTTTGAGGGCGAAGAAGAGTCTGGCAGCCCGTCTTTGCCAGCATTCCTGGATGCCCACGCCGAAGACTTGAAGGCTGATGTTGCATTGGTCTGCGATACCAACATGTGGAACCGGGAGACGCCTGCCATCACCACGCGCTTGCGGGGTATGGTGGGAACGGAAATTGTTATCAAAGCTGCCGACAAAGATCTGCATTCGGGTTTGTTTGGTGGCCCAGCCCGCAACCCGGCCCATGTGTTGTCGGGCATTATTGCGCAGCTGCATGATGACGCTGGCGCTGTCACACTGCCGGGCTTCTACGATGGCGTGGCCGAAGTGCCCGCAGATGTACTGGCGATGTGGGAGCAACTGGGTTTTTCGCCTGAGAAGTTCCTTGGCGATGTCGGCTTGTCGGTGCCAGCCGGTGAGGCTGGCCGCTCGGTGCTGGAACAAATCTGGGCGCGTCCAACGCTGGAAGTGAACGGGCTTTCCTCTGGCTACACAGGCGAGGGGTTCAAGACCGTGCTGCCCGCGCAGGCCATGGCGAAAATCTCCTGCCGCTTGGTCAAAGGCCAGGACCCAGACACAATCGCCGCCAGCCTTGAAGCCTTTGTGCGCGAGCGACTGCCTGCTGATTGCGAGGCCGAATTTCACCCTAAGGGCGGTGCACCAGGTATTGAGCTGGACACCTCCGGTCCGGCCTTTCAGGCGGCCAAACAGGCGCTGACCGATGAGTGGCCCAAGCCAGCAGCTTTCACCGGCGTTGGAGGCTCTATTCCCATCGTGGGCGACTTCCAGAAACGCCTGGGACTGGAAAGTGTTATGGTGGGCTTCGGTCTGGCCGACGATCAGATCCATTCGCCAAACGAAAAGTACGAGTTGGAAAGCTATCGCAAGGGCATCCGCTCTTGGGTGCGCATCTTGCACGCATTGGCGGACACCAGATGAAATCAATCTGCGTTTTTTGCGGGTCCAATCCTGGCAACCACCCCGATTATGCCAAGGCGGCGCAAGCCCTTGGCGAGGCTATCGCATCGCGCGGCGCGACATTGGTCTATGGCGGCGCAGAAGTGGGCCTGATGGGCATCACGGCGGATGCAGCTTTGGCCGCCGGCGGAGAGGTTATTGGCATCATCCCGCAGGCCTTGATGGACAAGGAAATCGGCCATAAGGGCCTGACACGGCTGGAAAGTGTTGGCTCAATGCACCAGCGCAAGGCGCGCATGGCAGAGCTGTCCGATGGCTTTGTGAACCTGCCCGGTGGCGCCGGTACGCTGGAAGAAATGTTTGAAGTTTGGACCTGGGGTCAGCTTGGTTTTCATACCAAGCCCATTGGCGTGCTCAATGTGCGCGGGTTCTACGATCCGTTGATGGCGTTTCTGGATCACCAGCGCGATGAGGGCTTTGTCAAACCGGGTCTTCGCGAAACATTGCTATCAGCCGATGAGCCTGAAATGCTGCTCGACGCTATGGAAGCATACACCCCGCCTGTGGTGCACAAATGGGTCGAGCGCGAAACCCTTTAGAGGCCAGCAAGCCCTTCCAAGTCAGCCAGAACCGCAGCCGGTGAAAGGTCTAGGTATTCATCGGGCATGCCGGCTCGGTTGATCCAGACTGTGCGAAAACCAAACGCGGTTGCGCCTGCGATGTCCCAGCGGTTGGAGGATTGGAACGAAACTTTTTCAGGGAAGGTACGAAACTGGCTGGTCGCCATTTCATACACATCAGGGTGCGCTTTGTAGGTGCGCAACTGGTCCACTGAAAGCACAGCATCAAGCAGTTGGCCAATGCCCGCAGCCTCAACCGCGCCTTCGAGCATATGCGGCGAACCGTTGGAGAGAATGGCCAGCTTCGCTCCACCCTCAGAAAGCTCACGCAGCACACGCGGCACCTCTGGGTAACAATCCAGCGCCGAATAGGCAGCCAGCAAATCATCGCGGTAAGCGCGATCCACCGATGGTACCAGTGCAAACGCAGTTTCCAGCGCGTCCTCGGTGAGTTGCCAAAAATCCTTGTACTTACCTGCCAGCGCGCGCACCCAGGAATATTCCAGCTGCTTGTCGCGCCATACTTGCGATAACTTCGCCCCGTCTGGACCAATTTGATCGGCATAGCGGCGCACCGCTGCATGCACATCAAACAGCGTTCCATAGGCATCAAAAATGTAGACGGGGTAAGGCATCAGGGGCTTTCATGCTGCATTGATTTGTCTGCGGCGATCGTTGGCATTTCTAGGCGCGCGGCAGGCAAGGTCAAGCCTTGCCTAAGGCGCATAGGCTTGCAAAGACTGATCTCGCGACACGCCCTTTGATGCTGGATAGACCCCCCGGATACGCCACCATGAATCACCACGCACAATCTCATTCGAACGGCACCCACGCGGCAAAGGCACTGCCGGATTGCTGGACCTTTTTCGACGGTCGCTGGCAAGAGGGCAACACGCCTGTCGCCGGCCCAATGACCCACGCCTTTTGGTGTGGTTCCAGCGTGTTTGATGGAGCGCGCATTTACGATGGTATCGCGCCTGACATGTTGGCCCATTGCACGCGCGTGAACCATTCGGCAAAAGCGCTCAATCTTCAACCAACCTTGGAACCGGAAGAGATCATGGCGTTGGCACTTGAGGGTGCCAAAAACTTCTCTGCCGATCAGGCGCTTTATGTGCGGCCTATGTATTTTGCTGAAGCTGGCGGTTATCTTGGTGTTCCGCCCGATGGATCGTCCACACAGTTCGTGATGACGCTCTTCCATGCGCCAATGCCAGAGGTCGCCAAGGGTGTTGCGCTGGGGCTTTCCAGCTTCCGCCGTCCGACGCTGGAAACCATGCCCACCAATGCCAAAGCCGGATGCCTATACCCCAACAACGGCCGGGCCATTCTTGAGGTGCAGAAACGCGGCTTTGAGAACGCCTTGGTGCTCGATATGTTGGGGAATGTTGCCGAAACGGCGACCTCCAACGTGTTTATGGTCAAAGACGGTGTGGTGATGACGCCGGCACCCAACGACACGTTCCTCAATGGCATTACGCGCCAGCGCGTGATTGGCCTGCTGCGTGCTGATGGCATCGACGTGCATGAAACCAAGCTCACCGTGCAGGACTTTTTGGACGCCGATGAAATTTTTTCATCCGGCAACTACTCCAAGGTCATGCCGATCACTCGGTTTGAAGATCGTGAGTTACAGTCCGGCCCCCTCACCATGAAGGCGCGCGACCTTTACATCGCCTTTGCCAATGATGGGTCGCACGCAATCTGATGCCAGCATTGATGAAAGCTGACCGTAGCCACCTGCTCATGATTGATGTTCAGGAAAAGCTGGTGCCCGCAATGAGCGGTGCTGATGATGTGGTGGGCGCTTGTGCGTTTCTGGCGCAGGCTGCCCATCACTGCACCGTGCCGGTGTTGATTACCGAGCAATATCCCAGTGGGTTGGGCCATACAGTGCGTGAGCTGGTCAATGCCTGCACCGCGCCGACGACCATCGAGAAAACGGCGTTTTCCGCAGCCGCTGAACCCAGAGCCATTGAGGTTTTGCGGGCCTCTCGCAGCACAGAACGCCGCGACCAGATCGTCGTGTGCGGTGTAGAGGCCCATGTTTGTGTGTTGCAAAGCTGCCTTGATCTTAATGCGATGGGATTTGAGGTTTTCGTGGTGGCTGACGGCGTATCTTCACGCAAGGTCGGCTCGCGTGACATTGCGCTCTCACGGCTTGCCCACGCCGGGGTTACGCCTGTGACCAGCGAAATGGTCGCCTTTGAATGGGTTGGTGACGCCAAGGCTCCCGCTTTTAAGCCAATGAGTGCTTTGGTGCGCCAACGATAGACGATTGCCGCCAAGTCCTTTTCACGGCAACCCATTGTCGCTTCGGGCGTTGAGGCTTAAGTACCTTTACCAAGGCAGCGATAATGCTCGCCGATACGATCCAACCCCCACACCCGGAGACTTTCCATGGCCTTTGAACTGCCCGATCTTCCCTACGCATACGATGCACTGGGGCCCTACATGTCCGCTGAGACACTCGAGTTTCACCACGACAAGCATCACATGGCCTACGTCTCCAAAGGCAACGAGCTGGCTGAAGCTGCTGGCATGGCCGACAAGTCGCTGGATGAGATCATGAAGGCGAGCTTCGGCACCAATGCCCCGCTGTTCAACAATGCCGGTCAGCACTTCAATCACATTCATTTCTGGAAATGGATGAAGCCAAACGGTGGCGGCACATCGTTGCCGGGCGCTTTGTCAGCGGCGATCGATTCTGATCTTGGTGGCTTTGATAAAATGCGTGCTGATTTTATTGCGGCCGGCGTTGGTCAGTTTGGCTCTGGCTGGGCCTGGATTGCCGTCAAAGACGGCAAGCTAGAAATCATGAAAACGCCAAATGGTGAAAATCCAGTTGTCCACGGCGCAGCACCGATCCTTGGCTGCGACGTCTGGGAGCATTCCTATTATATCGATTACCGCAATGCTCGTCCCAAGTACCTCGAAGCGTTTATCGATAGCATGGTCAACTGGGACTATGTGGCCGAGCTTTTTGAAGCAACGCGCTAAACAAAAATAGTAACGCAGCGCCGGTAAGCTGGCGCTGCGTTGACCTCTTGTTAGGGCGCTTACGCTAACGTCGCGCTATGACCGGGGACATGGATTACAAGGGTAAGTCAGCCGTTGTGCTGGACGATAACCCACAGATGCGAGCGATTTTACGCTCAGTGCTCAACTCTATGGGCATACGCTCGGTTACCGAGTTTTCTGACCCCTCACAGTTGCTGCACTATCTTCAGGGCCACCATATCGATGTGGCGGTTGTTGATCTGGTCTTGAACAGCCATATGGATGGCTTGGAGCTGGCCAACGTCATCCGCCATGACCCGCTTGTGGTCAACGCAACCATGCCAATCATTTTGGTCACCGGCTATGCCAGCATGTCGGTCATTGAACAGGCGATCAACATCGGCGTTGATGAACTTGTGACCAAACCCCTCCGCGCGCGTGATCTGATGGTGCGCGTTCACAAGGTGCTCAGCCGGCCTCGTCCATACATTCGCACACCATCAGGCTATTTTGGCCCGGACCGCCGCCGTCGCAACGATCCGGTCTATACCGGGCCCGAACGCCGTGAAGCTGACATGGCCGACGTGATCAGAACCGATAAAGACGCGCGCCGCGCTATTGCACGCATGAAGCCGGACGCGTTTACCGAACAGCGCTCCATTGATGAAGCGGTCATTCTACTCGATTAACCGCTTCCTGTTTTGCCCACCGCGTGGAGGGCAAATGCGAACACCTCTGCAAGCTCGTCTAATCTATCGAACCGTCCGGCCGCTCCGCCGTGACCTGCATCCATGTTGGTTTTAAGCAAAATGGATGCATCGCCAGTGGTGTGCTCGCGAAGACGCGCCACCCACTTTGCCGGTTCCCAATAGGTCACGCGAGGATCCGTCAGGCCGGCTAGCGCGAAGACGGTTGGATAGTCTTGTGCTGTCACCGCATCGTACGGTGAGTAAGCTTGCATCCGATGAAACGCTGTCTCATCTTCAATGGGGTTGCCCCATTCAGGCCACTCCGGCGGAGTCAGGGGCAGCGTAGCGTCCAGCATGGTGTTCAGCACGTCCACAAACGGCACCTGGGCTATGATACCAACGAACTTGTCCGGGGCCATGTTCACCACCGCACCCATCAGCATGCCACCGGCTGAGCCGCCTTGCGCGACCACTTTATTGCCCGAACAAATGCCATCACTCACCAGATGATCACGGACCGCAATGAAGTCGGTAAAGGTGTTCACCTTGTGCTCGGCTTTGCCCTGCTTGTACCACGCAAAGCCCTTATCCTTGCCGCCTCTGATGTGCGCAATGGCGTAAACGAACCCGCGATCCACCAGCGACAAAGCGTTGGCGGAAAAGCTGGCAGGAATTGAAATTCCATAGGACCCATAGCCATAAAGCAAGCACGGTGAGCTGCCATCATCTTGATGGTCAGCCCGTGTGAGCAGTGTCACAGGGACCTTCGCACCATCGCCAGCGGTGGCAAACACCCGGCGTGCTGTGTAGGAGGCCGGATCATGGCCTGATGGAATTTCCTGCACCTTCAGTACCGACTGCTCGCCGGTTAAAAGGTCAATGTTGACGGTGCTTTGAGGCGTTGTAGGGGAGGAATAGCCAATGCGCAGCGTGTTGGTGGCGTACTCGTAATTTGCGCCTATCCCCAGCGCATAGGCATCCTCATCAAAGGCGACCATGTGCGTTGCGCCATCTGCACTGCGATAGCGAAAGCGTGGCAGACCTTCGTACCGTTCCAGCCAGATCAGCCAGTCTTTATAGCAAAGATGATCCAGGATCAGTCGTCCCGGCTCATGGGGTTCCAGGTCTAACCAATCCTTTCGGGAGCTGGCATCAAGAGGCGCTTGCACAAGCTTAAAGTCTTCCGCGCCATCGCTGTTGGTCAGGATAATAAACGCCTCGCCTTGGTGTTCCACGTCGTATTCGTGGCCCACTTCGCGCGGCGCAATGCAGTGCAGCTTCCCAGCTGGGTCATAAAAATCCAGTACCCAGCTTTCGCTGGTTTGGTGGTCGTGACAGTCGATCACCAAGAAACGGCCCGATTGCGTTCTACCCACACCGACAAAGAAACCAGGATCGGTTTCCTCATAGATCAGCACATCATCGGCCGGGTCCTGCCCAAGTGCGTGACGGAAAACCTTGGACGGACGATGGTTGTCGTCCAGCAAGGTGTAGAACACATGACGCCCATCGGCCGACCAAACCCCGCCGCCGCTGGTCTCAAGGATCGCCTCTGGCAGGTCCTTGCCTGTCGCCAGATCACGAATGCGCAGCGTGTATTTTTCTGATCCCTTATCGTCTGCAGACCAGGCCATGAGTGCGTGGTCGTCGCTGTGGGAAGCCCCGCCAAAACGAAAATACGCCTTGCCCTTGGCCAGCGCGTCACCATCCAGAAGGGTTTCTTCGGGACCGCCGTCGGTTTTGTGGCGCACGAAAACAGGGTGCTGTCCGCCTTCGCGGTAGCGCGTGCCATAGGCATAAGAGCCGTCCTGCACGGGCACAGAGGCATCATCCTCTTTGATGCGACCGCGCATTTCACCTTTCAAGGTCTCTCTGAGATCATGCAATGGTGCCAGCGCGGCTTCCGCATAGGCGTTTTCAGCCTCCAAATGAGCCCGAATTTCAGCGTCCAAAACTGCGGGATCACGCATCACCTCTTGCCAGTTGTCCGCGCGCAACCACGCATAGGGGTCCTGCAAGGTCACGCCGTGATAGACGCGCTGGGTCGGCTTCTGTGGTGCGCGTGGCGCGATAGATGGGCTGACTGGCAAATTCATTATTCCTCAGGCTCAAAGTGCAGAGCGACGCCGTTCATGCAGTAGCGCAGGCCGGTTGGTTGTGGCCCATCGGTAAACACATGACCCAAATGCGCGTCGCAGCGCGAGCAGCGGTTTTCCACCCGGCGCATGAAGAAGGAGCGGTCTTCATGATCTTCCACGGCACCTTCGCCAATCGGCGCGTAAAAGCTGGGCCATCCGGTGCCTGAATCAAATTTTGCAGAGGCATCGAACAAGGGCTGTCCGCAGCACACGCAAGAGTATGTGCCTGCGCGTTTTTCCTCGTTGTAGGCATGGCTGAAGGCGCGCTCGGTACCATGCTTGCGGGCCACTTTGAACGCTTCGGGTGTTAGGCGCTCTTTCCATTCGGCCTCTGAAAGGCTCATCGCATCAACGTCATTAGGCAGAGGATCATAAGTTTTGGACATCGCAGAACTCGCTGGTCAGGGAACATTTGGGCTGGCACCTCACATAAGATACCCAGCGCTAACCGCAAGCTTTGCTCCATCTGGCCATGCGCCGAAAGGGCAGTTGTTTGTGGCATTTAAAGATGGTTCGCTAGTGCTACCGAAACTTTGAGAGCATTGACCCCAAAAGCAGCGCGTATAGGACCGTTTCCGGGCGGTCGTGTTTGCATTTCTTGATTCGATTGCACGTTCCATTCGTCTGCTTCAACCAAGCTTAGGCATCCCTTCCCAGTGATCGGCCCCGACAGTCCCGTTGGCTTTTACCTTGCGCTGGCCGCTCCTTTCATTGCGGCTGCGCTTGCGCCCACCCTTCATCGCCTGCTCGGCTACCATGCTGCCTGGCCGTTGGCGCTGGCCCCGTTGTATGTGCTTGCGCATTTCCTGGGGTACATGACGCCAACTGAAACAGTGGATGGCATCTTGCCTTCAGTTGCCGAGGGCGGGCGCTTCCTCTTCACCCTGCCTTGGGTTCCTAGCCTTGGTATTGGGGCCAATTTCTACGTTGATGGCCTGGCGCACACTTTCGTTTTGCTCATTTCTGGCATTGGCTTTTTCATCGTCCTTTACGCCGGCGGCTACCTGAAGGGGCACGAGCACCTTGGTCGCTTCTTCTCGTTCATTCTCATGTTCATGGGCGCGATGCTGGGCGTGGTGCTGGCCGATGATGTGATCATGCTCTTTGTCTATTGGGAGCTGACGTCCATCACCTCGTTCTTGCTGATCGGGTTTAATCACCGCGCTGAGGCCTCGCGCCGTTCTGCCGTTCAGGCTTTGGTGGTGACTGGCGGCGGTGGACTGGCGCTACTGGCGGGCTTGTTGCTTCTGGCCTCACTCACCGGCACGTTCTCATTGTCGCAAATGGCGACCGTTGCCCCGGCAATTAAGGCGCACGCACTTTACGTGCCGATCCTTCTGCTGGTTTTGGGGGGGTGTTTCACCAAGTCGGCGCAGTTCCCATTCCATTTCTGGCTGCCCAACGCCATGGAAGCGCCAACACCTGTTTCCGCGTTTCTGCATTCGGCGACCATGGTGAAAGCCGGGGTTTACCTGTTGATGCGCCTTAACCCAACGCTGGGCGACACGGTGCTTTGGTCAACAATCCTGCCTGTTTTTGGCTGCGTGACATTGCTGGTGGGTGCAACGCTCGCGCTGCGTCAGACTGATCTGAAGCTGATGCTCGCCTACACCACGCTGGCCTCCCTTGGCCTTCTGGTGGCGCTAACTGGCACATCTGATGATGCGATCATCAAAGGGGCTGCACTCTATTTGGTGGCGCACGCCTTGTTCAAAGCCGCGCTGTTTATGATTGCCGGAACAATCGACCATGAGGCTGGGACGCGGGATCTGTTGCAGCTTGGTGGCCTGCGCAAATTGATGCCCATTACCGCAGCTACGGCTCTACTGGCGGCGCTTTCAATGGGCGGCCTGCCGCCATTCATTGGGTTCCTGGCCAAAGAATATATGTACAAGGGCGCAGCCTACCCCGACCTGCAATCTATCTTGCTCACCATATCTTTGGTGCTGGGCAACTCTATGATGTTTGCCGCCGGCTTCGCGGTCGCGCTGAAGCCCTTTTATGGCGAGGAAAAAGAAACCCCCACCAAAGCGCATGAAGGCCCCTTCATGCTGTGGGGCGGCCCAGCAGTGCTTGCCGCTTTGAGTTTGCTCGGTGGACTGATGGCAGCAACAACTGGTGATGTGTTCATTGCACCGCTGCTCTCGGCCATCATGGGCGAGGATATCTCGGTGCACCTGCATTTGTTTGAAGGCTTCAATATTGCGGTTGCCTTGTCGCTGGTCACCATTGCGCTGGGCACAACGCTCTATATCTTTTTGAGCCAGGTCCGCGGTGCCATCGCTGTCCTGCTCGACTTTATAGGCTGGGGACCAGATAAAGGGTTCGACCAGTTTATTGCTGGCCTTGTGGGCCTGAGCTACGCCGTCACGCGGCGCATTCAGTTCGGTCGCATGGAAGGGTACATGACGATCACCTTCGCGCTGGTCGCTGTTGCTCTGCTGGTGCCGCTCACGGTGTATGGCGAGTGGCCCAATCTCAATGAGCTTCCACCGATCACCGACATTACGTTCTATGAACTTGCAACAGTCTTCATCGCGCTCATTGGCATTGTCGCTGTCGTGCTTGCCAAAAATCGCCTCACTGCCATCGTCTCCCTGGGGATTCAGGGTTTTGCCGTTGCCATTATTTTCATGCTGTTTGGTGCGCCGGACCTTTCGTTCACCCAGTTCATGGTTGAAACCTTATCGGTCGTCATTCTTGCCTTGGTGTTGACCCGCCTGTCGTTATCCAAGCGCGACCAGCGTTCATTCTGGCAGTCGATGATGGATGGCGCCATCGCTGTTGCCTGCGGCATTGGGTTTACTGCACTGCTGCTTTCGGTCCTTTCGCATCCCTTTGATGGTCGATTGTCAGAGTTTTTCACGCAGTATTCTTATGTGATCGCGCAGGGCCGAAACATTGTGAATGTCATTATCGTCGACTATCGCGGTCTGGATACGTTGGGCGAGATTGGCGTCGTCATGATTGCAGGTTTGGCAATCCTTGCGCTTGTGCGCCTGAAGCCCAAAGCTCAGGCCCAACCAAAAAAACCAAATTCCTCTGCGGGCGATGAGATGGCGCGGGAGGCTGCCGAATGAACACTGTCATTTTCCGGGCGCTTGCACCCTTTCTCACAACGTTGATGGTGCTGTTCTCGGTGTTCATTCTGCTGCGTGGCCATAACGAGCCAGGCGGTGGTTTCATTGGCGGGCTTATCGCCGCCTCTGCGCTTGCCATTTACGGCATATCCAATGGTGTGCCGGCGGTGCGCCGCGCCATTTGGGCCCACCCCATGCATATTGCGGGCACCGGGCTTTTCATCTCAGGGCTATCCGGTCTGCCCTCAATCCTCATCAATGCGCCGTTTCTCACTGGCATCTGGGGCAAGTTTTATTTCTTCGGCACCGAGGTCAAAATCTCCACCATCCTGTTCTTCGATCTGGGCGTCTATCTGGTTGTGCTTGGCACAATTGGCAGCATCGCGCTGAGCCTTGAAGAACGCACGGATAATTAGGCGCAGGAGATAGAGCTATGGAAGTTGTTCTCGCACTACTGATCGGCGCCTACTTCACAGGTGCCATTTACCTCATGTTGTCCCGCCACATCATACGCCTTTTGCTGGGCGTGGCGCTGCTGGGCAATGCGGTAAACCTGCTCATATTTACCGCCGGTCGACTGACCCACGAAGTGCCACCAGTGATCCCTTACGGACTGACGGCACCTGAAGAACTGACCGCTAACCCGCTGCCGCAGGCACTGGTGCTGACAGCCATTGTGATCTCATTTTCGATTTTTGCTTACCTGCTGGTGCTTGCCATGCGCGCGTATCAGGAGCTTGACACAGACGATACCGACCAAATGCGGATTGCTGAACCAATGGACGCGCCGCGTCCGCCCACGGGCTATTGAGGGCGTAAAGGTTTATGGCAGGCGATAGCAGTTCAACCCCACTGGATACATCCGCTGCACTCGTTGATTTGAGTGTAAGCGCGGCCGACTATCTGGTGGTTATGCCAGTGGTCGCGCCGCTGATCATGTCGGCCTTCATCTTGATGCTGCGCCGTCAGGCCAGCCTGCACCCCTGGATTGCCGGGGTTACCATGCTGGTGGTGTTTATCAGCAACCTTGTGCTGGCTGCACGGGTTGCCGAAAGTGGACCGCTGTTTATGGCGATGGGCCGCTGGCTGCCGCCCTTTGGTATCTCGTTCAATGCTGATGCATTGGGCGTGATGATGGCACTTTCAGCCTCACTGGTGGCGCTGGTTTGCATCATCTATTCCTCGCAAAGCGTTGACAATGACCGGCGGCGCTATGGGTTTTACCCGTTCCTGCTAATGCTCACCGCCGGGGTTTCTGGCGCGTTTTTGACGGCCGATATCTTCAACCTTTATGTCTGGTTTGAGGTGCTGCTCATTTCATCTTTCGGGTTGATTGTGCTTGGCAACGCTCATGCGCAGCTCGATGGGGCGGTGAAGTACGCCTTCCTCAACCTGATCGCGACAACGCTGTTTCTTATTGCCGTTGGCTACACTTACGGGCTCTTCGGCACCCTCAATATGGCAGACCTTACCCTGCGCATCGCCGAAGCACGTGAGGCCGGACTGGGTGGAAACGCCATGCCGTTGCTAACAGTTACGGTGCTGTTCATTTTCGCCTTCGCAATGAAGGCTGCGGCCTTCCCGCTTAATTTCTGGCTGCCTGCCAGCTACCATACGCCGAACATTGTCAGTTCTGCGCTGTTCGCGGCCTTGCTCACCAAAGTTGGCATCTACGCTCTGCTGCGTATTGGCGGCATGATTTTTCCTGGCGCGTTCGCCGATTTGCAACACGTTCTGGTTTGGGTGGCCGCACTTACTTCTGTCCTTGGCGCATTGGGCGCGCTCGCGAGCACGGACATCCGCAAGATACTGGGATTTTTGGTGCTTGCCGGCATCGGTGCAATGTTTGTCGGCATCGCAGTGGCAACGCCAGATGGCTTGCGCGGCAGCATTCTCTACGCCATCCATTCCATTCTGGTCATGGCAGCGCTCTATTTGGCCGCAGGTGTTATCGCGCGTATGACCGGAACATTCGACCTGCGCGAGGCGGCAGGCATCTACCGGACTAGCCCGTTCTTTGCTGCGCTGTTTCTCGTTTTGGTGTTTGCTGTTTCCGGCTTGCCGCCTTTCTCTGGCTTTTGGCCCAAGCTCATTCTTGTGCGTTCCTCCATGGATGCGGGTCAGGGTTGGCTTACATTTGCTTATCTGCTTGCCAGCTTCCTTTCGATGATTGCCATCGGGCGCGTGTGGCTGTTTGCGTTCTGGCGCAGTGACATTGGCGGCCAGCCTGTCACTGCTATGCAGCTCACTTTGGCCGAGGCACGAGCCTATTTGATGCCGATCAGCATGTTGGTGGTGGCAATCATCACTCTAGGCGTAGTCGCCAATCCCGCGATTCACATGGCAAGTCTGGCGGCCATCGGCCTTGTTGACCCGTCGGTCTACATCGACGCGATTTCACCGGTGGCACCATGAAGCACTCGGTTGCGAGAGGATTGATCACATGACCGGCATGTTTCTCGTTAATGTGCTTTTGGCCATTGCCTGGGTTTTCGTCACCGGTAGTTTTTCAGTCGTCAACGGCTTGTTTGGTTTCGTGCTTGGGCTTGCCGCGCTGTCTTTGATACGGGAGCAAATTGGTACCATCGGCTACGCACGCCGCGTTCGTAAAATAGTCTCGCTGGCGCTGATGTTCCTGTATGAGCTGATGATGTCGGCGCTGCGCGTTTTCAAGATGGTGCTGACGCCCGATCTCGCCAAACTCCAGCCTGGCTTTGTTGCTTATCCGCTGACTGTAGAGCGCGACTTCGAAATCAGCCTGCTTGCCAACCTGATCACCCTAACGCCTGGCACACTGTCGGTGGATGTGTCTGATAACCGCAAGACGTTGTACATTCACGCCATCCATGTCCCCGATCCCGATGCACTGCGCGAAGACATCGCCACTGGCTTTGAGCGCAAAATTCTGGAGGCTTTTCGATGACCACCGATGCCTTCCTTCAAGTCTGCGTGCTTATCGGCCTTGCCATCCTTGTATTGGCATTCCTGGTTATTTCTGCACGCATTATCGTTGGACCAACTCTGCCTGACAGGGTTCTGGCGCTGGATATGCTTGCCGCCACGGCGATCGGTTTCATCGCGATCATGGCGATCAAGACGCGCTATTTCCTTTACTTGGATATTGCCATTGCGCTTGGTCTGGTTGGGTTTCTTGCGACCGTTGCGTTTGCGCGTTTTGTGCTCAGGCGCGACAAGCCCGACAGTGAGGATTTGGCGCAGGCGCAACGCAAGCCCCACCCACCGCACGCCACACCCATTTCAAAGGCCGGGAAGGGTGCGCTATGAGTGGTCTTATAGACATTATCGTTGGCCTGATAATCATCATCGGCGCTGTGTTCACGCTTGTTGCGGCCCTTGGTATCTTGCGGTTCCCTGATCTTTACAGCCGCAGTCATGCTGCCTCGAAGGCAGGAACCTTGGGTTCGGGGTTACTGCTTCTGGCACTTGCAGTTTATGCTGGCGAACTTGGCGTTGCGACGCGTGCCTTTGCGGCGTTCCTGTTCCTGCTACTGACTGCGCCCATTGCAGCCCATTTGCTTATGCGAGCGGCATACTTTGTCGGCCACAAGCCTTGGCACGGCACGCACATTGATGATCTTGCTGGTAAATACAGCGATGATGGCCGCGCTTTGCACTGCGATAGTCACGACTAAAGTGGCCAAGGGTCGGCAAATTAGCCTTTACACTTAGTGTTTAAATGTCGTTAGGTATTCGCATATACTTTAAGTGTGTTTGCGCCGATTTGGTGCATTTTATTTTGAAAACACGGCCTGCAATCCATATACAAACGCCTGCGCATGTTTCGATTCGCAAGTGACCAAAACTAAACAAGCTCATTGGCATAAAATCGCCGCAACCTATTTTATATAAGAGCACTCTAAGTGCTGGACATTTTCGGGGAATTCTCATGACAGATACAGCAGAAATGCAGTCTAACGATACAATAGTGCTTGTGGATCTGACCGCCGATATCGTGTCGGCCTATGTCAGCCACAACGTCATTCCCGCAGCTGAGCTGCCGTCTCTCATCAATCAGGTTCATGGCGCACTTGGCACGCTGGTGGGTCAGCCACCTGAAGCGCCCAAGGAGGAGCAAAAACCGGCTGTTCCACCTAAAAAGTCTATCACACCAGATTATTTGATCTGTTTGGAAGACGGTAAGCGCTTCAAGTCGCTCAAGCGCCACTTGAAAACCCATTACGATCTGTCGCCTGATCAGTATCGCGAGAAATGGGGTCTTCCTTCTGATTACCCGATGGTGGCTCCAAGTTACGCCGAAGCGCGTTCCCGCCTTGCCAAAGAGATGGGTTTGGGCCAACGCCGCGCCAAAGCCAGCTAGCCCTCTTTCCAGGCTCAAATAGTACAAAAGCGCTTACGGTTTGCCGTTGGCGCTTTTGCTTTTTTACACAGCAATTTGCTGCTGTGGAGCAAACTTATCCCCGCACTTTCTGACCTCGCTATGCATAGGAATATTTGCCTATGTACAAGCGAGGAGGATGAAAGTGGCGGCGATAGAAACAGAACTTGTTCCCCGTATTGGGTCGGCTAAGTCGCACCGTATGCGCGACACTACCCTGGCCGATGAAGTTGCCTCAAGTGACCTGGACAATCTGCCTGTTTTGCTGCGTGATGGAGGATATCTTCAGGCACGTTGTCGTCATGTTGAAGCGTGCGTCTCTGTTGTTTTTCGGGTTCCGCATGAAGCATTGCGCGCGTCGACTCGCGGCAAAGCCGATGTGGCGCGCGCCCGCCAGGTGGCGATGTACGTTTGCAACACGACACTGGGGTTTTCGCTCACGCTTATCGGTGTGCTTTTTGAGCGTGACCGCACCACAGTTGGCCATGCTTGTCGTTTGGTTGAAGACCTACGCGATGAAGCGGATTTTGATGCGCTGATAATCTGTCTGGAGCGCTGCGTGCTTGCCGGGTGCCTGGGTGATGTCATGGGCACAAGTGTGTTTGAAGGCGGGCACCCGACGTGGCAGGTGTGCAATGGCTAGCAACAAAGAGTTTGGTCCAAGCAGCGCGGTAAATGTGCTGCTCGACGCATTGCGCACAGCGACCAAGGGCAAGGCAATGCCTCGCTCGCAATTTGAAGCGCTAAAAAGGCAAGGTTTTCTGGGTGGTACCCATACGTGCCCGCTAACCACGGCCAAGGGGCGAGCCTTTGCGCGAGCCAGGCAAGCGCCCGACGATCTCGCCAGCATCATCAATGAGCCGGTCATGCAATTGCCTGACGCGATGGACCGCCTGGCCAACCCGCGCAAGGGTGAGGCGGCTTTGGTGGAGGCATGCGACCTTGCCGCTGCACAACGCTTTCAAGCAGATTTGCAGCATGCAGGACTGCGCCAACGCATTACACAGAGTTGGTCGCTGGCCGCATTGGACCATAGCGGCTCAAACAGCGCACGCTCGGCCCCCACCGAACCGGTCAGCATGCTGGACGCTCGCGACAGGGTAAACCGCGCTTGCAAGGTCATTGGCCCGGAATTTTCAGGCCTCCTGATTGATATTTGTCTGTTTGAAAAGTCGCTTTCAGGCGTTGAGCGGGAACGTCGCTGGCCAGCACGTTCGGGCAAACTTGCGATTGCCTTGGGCCTGCGCGCTCTTGCCCGCCACTATGGCCTTACGGGTACAGCGATGGGGTAAGGCCGGTCAGGCGGCTTTGCTGGCCTCGGCTTGGATGCGTTCGATCATGGCATTCAGGCCGTTCGAGCGCTGTGGAGAAAGGTGCTCGTTGAGCCCTAGAGCTTCCAGTTTGGCGGAGGCATCAATCTTGGCTGCCTCCTGTGGCGTCTGGCCGTTGTAGAGCGCCAGAACGATCGCCACCAATCCACGTACAATGTGGGCATCACTGTCGCCACGGAAGTGCAGCGCACCTGCTTCATCTAAACTGTCGCGCACAAGCCAGACCTGACTTGCGCATCCCAGCACCTTGTTGGCGGTATTGCGCTCTTCATCTTCGAGCGGTGCAAGTGTTCGACCTAGCTCAATGACATAGCGATACCGATCTTCCCAATCGTTGAGGAAGTCAAAGTTGTCGCTGATATCTGTAAAGTCCGCCATCATCACCACACTGCCCGTTATGGGGCCGGGCTAAAGGCCCCGCCACCGTTGTGCAGATAGCGGCCCACGATGAAGCAGGCAAGAACAGTACGCCGCGACCTATGGACCAATAAGGTCTGAGGTTACAAAAAATCTTTGCTATCAGAGCGGCGGGTAGTCGTTTGCAGGAATGCGGTTGGTGGACGCACCAATCAGGCTCGCAATGTCTGCGTTCTGTTGGACGTCATTGTGCACCAGTAATGTTTGCGTACCGGGTGCCCCCTCGCCATCGGCAAGCCAGGTCTGCACAACGCCTGCAGAATAGACAGCCTTTTGGCGCAGCACTGTCAGCGTGGCTGCGCCGGTAGCGCAAGCTGAAGCGTTGCGGTCGCAAAAACCGCGTACGTCGCTCACCACGGTTCGTACCGCTGACATTGTGTCCAGTGTGCTTGGCCCATTGGAAATACCTGCTGCTTGCCGATCGATTGGCAAGATCAACAGAACAAGTCCGACCCAGAAGGCTGTTTTTAGTAGAAAACCCATGGAGCTATCCGTCCCTTGACGCTCGAGTGTCTAGTGTGAGCCTGCGTCCCAGGCAGGCCCGTTCAGCAAGCAAACTAGCAAGAGCCGCTAAAGGCTGGGTGCATTTGGGCCCCGGACTTTGAGTCAAATGCGAGCGGTCTTGGCAAGGTTTGGTTTACCATGCGGGTTGGAAGTGGCCTCCGTAGAGCGTGAAAAAGCGCTCTCGGCCACGCCCCTTTACAGTTCGTTCAAGGCTGCCTGCGAGCGTGCAAATTCGAGATCTCGCACAGGTTTTGTGCAGTTCAACCACGCGGCGTAAATGCGGGTTCCATGAGTTTAGCGGCATCTTCTGAGATATCATTGGTGGAGCAGCCTAGCAGCGCAGTGACCGCGCTAGGTGATCGCCGTATGCGGGCTTCCAAACGCCGCGCTCTGCGGCTGGATCGGCAGCTCTACGCACCCTTACTCTACCTGAGCGTAGTCGGGTCCTTGGTCTGCCTGTTCCTGGCTCTACCGAGTGCAATGGCGGGCAATGCCGGGTTTCCCTTTGCCGTCATGACGTTGGCACTGACAGGGCATATTGCATCATTTGGCTTGGTTGCCATGCTCGGGCGTGTTCGCGAAGGCACGCTATTGGGGGTGGTGGTCTTTACGCTGCTGCTCTCATGGGCCACCGCCCAGACCGGGGGGCTGTTTTCTCCTCTGCTTCTCTTGTTCGTGCTGGCGCCCATCGAGGCATTGCTCGCCGAGCGTGCGCGCTGCTCCATGCAAGTCGCCCTGGTTACCTTTTTTGGTTTTGCAATCGTTGCGATCGCTACTTTCACGGCGCCGCAAGAGGGGTTGCTATCGCAAGGCCAACTTGTCGTTATGGCAATGTTCGGGTTGCTTTACGCGCTCAGTCTGGCTGCTCGTATTGTGCGTGTCGGATCGCTGAAAGACATGCGCGCACAAGCTGCTCGCCGCGCAATTGAACAGTTCCACACGGTCACCCATGACCTGTTTCTTCTTATCGAACGCGATGGCGCTGTCGAACAGGCCTTTGGTGCGGTCCAGTCAATTTTGGGATGCAGCAGCTCAGCTTTGCGCGATACGGGCTTCATGCACCGGTTGCACGTGTCGGACAGGCCAAGCGTTTTGACCACGCTGGACCGGGTTCATACCTCAGGGGGTCGTGACTCGGTAGAGGCGCGCCTGCGCGTGGGCGCAGATGATGCTCCACAGCACTTTATCTGGGTGGAGATTGATCTTTCGATGATGCGCCGTGCTGATGGAACGCATGATGTCTACGCTCTGGTTCGCGATATCAGCGCGCGCAAACAGCGCGCCAGCCAACTGGAATTGGCTCGCGAAAAAGCCGAAGCCTCTGACGCTGCCAAGGGCCGTTTTCTGGCAACGATGAGCCATGAACTGCGCACGCCACTCAACGCGATCATTGGATTTGCCGACATCCTCGACGAGGAAGTGTTTGGCGCTATGGCCAACGACCAACAGCGCGAATATGTGGGCCTTATTCGTGACTCTGGCGGCCATTTGTTGCAACTGGTCAACGATCTCTTGGATATGTCCAAGCTCGATGCTGGTCATTTCCAGATTGTTGCAGAACCCTTTGTCCTGCGAACCGTGGCGGACAGATGCAGCCGTCTTGTGGGCCAACAATTCGTCAATGGCGAGCTGACGCTGGTTACAGACATTCCTGCGAACCTGCCAGAACTGGTTGCCGATCAACGAGCGATTAGACAGGTGCTGATCAACCTGCTCTCCAATGCCGCAAAGTTTACGCCCAGCGGAGGCACCATAACGCTGCGTGCCCGCAAAGATGGCGATACGCTGGTACTTTCGGTCACTGACACGGGCATTGGCATTGCGGCTAGCGACATTGGGCGCATTGGCGAGCCATTCTTCCAAGCCAACAATGCCTATGATCGCAACCACCAAGGCACAGGTCTTGGTCTGTCAGTGGTCAAGGGCCTTTGCGAGCTTCACGATGGCGCATTCAGTGTAACCAGTGTCGAAGGTGAGGGCACCACGGTGACCGTGCGCCTTCCCTTTGCCGGTCCAGACCGCGGTGGAAAAACGCGCGATCTGGCCGTCGATCAGCAGATGGCCAACACCGTGGTTATGGCAAAGCTCAACACAGCCACCCGCACAGTAAGTGCGCCGGCGCCTGAGCGCACAGCAAGTGTGCCGAAGCAGGCTGTACCATTAGATTTACCAGAAGAAGGGCGGCGCGCTCATGGCTAGGCACGAACCAATGATGGATGCATATGAAAATGATATGCGCGCACCAGCTTCCGGTCAGGTTTACCACCGTAGTGCCGAACGCCATCAGCATGATCCTCTGGACGAGCTTGATTTTGAGGATGACGCGCCAGAGACGCTGATTGATCGTGTTTTGGCAGCGCCCGGCAGGCTGGGCGTAACAGTTGCAGCTTTTGTGGCCTTTGCTGTGGTCGGTGTGAACGCTGCCTACATGCAACCGGGCGCGCATCCTGCGCCCATGCTTTCCACGCGCGCCGATGCGCCCGCTCAGCCATTGCCTGATACCGCGTTCTTGCCGTCGGACCGCGCTATCACAATGGCGCCAGCACCCATTGTACCGCCCTCGCGCGCCTATGATGCGACGACGCAACGCGTGCAGCCTGGTCAGGATTTGGTAGAGCTCGCATCTGCGCAAACTACTGGACCACGCTATGCGGTTCCCGCACCTATCGCTCGTCCAGCGTTTACAACTGTTGCCGCTGCGCCCACGCCTGCTCCTGTACCACGGGCTGAAATCCCATCAGCACCGGTTCCACGAGCGGTAGAAACAATTGCGGTATCTGATCCTATCGGGGCGTTGCTTGCGCCGGTGGTAAGGCCCAACCCGACAGCTGGCACCAACCAGCCGCTGCCACGCGCGGCAGTCACGCGCTCCGCGCAGCCTGTTGTTGCCGCCGTTCAGGCCGTGCTGGCTGACATGGGCTACCAGCCCGGCAGCATCGATGGGGTAATCGGTCCGAGCACCGAAGAGGCAATCCGCCGCTTCCAGCTGCGCCGTGCATTGGAGCCAAATGGCCAGATCACCACAGATCTGCTGGAAGAAATCCAGCGTGTGACCGGCACCCGGATCAATGCCTCTTAGTGCCGGCTAAGTCTGGGGCTTAAAAAGCAACTGTTTCGGCCACCAAGAAATCTACGACCTCGCGCAAGGCTTCTTTTGGCGTTGCCCCTGCCTCTATCTTGTCTCTGTAGAGTGCCAACTGGCGATCAGCCGACGTGCCCTGCCGGCCGATGGTGCGCAGGTTCTGTAGCTGTGGAAGGCAGCCCAGTTCGGTGGCATCTTCGGTAAGCATGTCGATCAACTCTTCGATCAGTTCACGCATTGGTACTGTTGAGCCGCGGCCAAAATCCACAAGCTCGCCGCCCACACCATGACGCTGCGCCAGCCACCTGTTCTCCTCAATCAGAAAACGGGAATAGCTGCGCCACTTCTGGTTGCCGCGCCGCAAGCGCCACAGCATGCGGGTCAGGCACTGGAACAGTGCCGCCACCGCGGCAGCGTCTGCAACATTGGTGCAGACATCGGCTATGCGCAGCTCAAGGGTTGGAAACTTGTCAGACGGGCGAAGGTCCCACCAGATCTTGGTGGCATCTTCAATCAAGCCGGCTTTGACCAGCGTTTTGATGGTGCGTTGATATTCTGAATGTCCCGCAAAGTGTTCAGGTAGGCCGGTGCGTGGCAGCTCATCAAACACTGCAAGCCTGTAGCTTTTCAGACCCGTTACATTGCCCCGCCAAAACGGGGAGGATGTGGTGAGCGCCAACAGATGCGGCAGAAAATAGGTCAGCTGCGCCATCAAATCGATGCGCAAATCCTCGTCTTCCACGCCCACATGCACATGCATGCCGCAGATAACGAGCCGGGCGACAACCATTTTCAGATCATCTGCCAGCGCGTTGTAGCGCTCCTTGTCTGTGTGGGTCAGCTGGTCCCACTCAGCAAAGGGATGGGTGGAGGCCGCCATGGGAGCCAGTCCAAAGGGCGCGCTGGCCGCATGCAGGCAGGAGCGCATGTGCTGCAGGGAGTTCTGTGCGTCGCAGACGGTTTCACAAACAGGCGTGCCAACCTCGATTTGGCAGCGCAAAAACTCGTGCGTTACCTGATCACCGAGCACATCCTTGCAGGCTTGAAAGGCTTCTTCGGGTGGGTTTGCCGCAAGGTCGCGGCTCTCGCGCTCGACCAGCAGATACTCTTCTTCCATGCCGAGTGTGAAGGTCGGGGCAGAAAGCATAGCAAGACCCTTATGCAAACACGCTGCTGAGAACGTGGCCAATTCCAAATGCGACAATGGCTGCTGTAAGCCCAATGCTCAAGGTCTCAACGCTCGACACCCACCATGGGTTCAACGACCAGCGGCTTTTGCCCATGCCAATGCCTGCAAACGTTAGCGCTGTTGCGCCCAGCGCGATCCAGCCAGCATGTGGTAGCCCAAGCAGAAACGGCACGAGCGGAACCAGCCCGCAGATCAGAAACCCACCAAACGTTGCAAGCGCCGCATGCTTGGGAGAACGCCGGGCTACTGCCACACCGTACTCTTCGCTCAGCATGGTGGAGATCCAAATCTCCCGGTTTGCGGTGATGGTTTCCACGGCGCTTTCCAGCGCCGCGCCTTCGAACCCTTTGGCCGCAAAGATCTGGCGAATTTCCTCCCGCTCGCCTTCGGGATAGTTGGCGATGTGGTCGGCTTCCACCGCGCGGAGGCGTTCGGTGTCATCATTGTCGGCTTTGGTGCCCAGATAGTTGCCTGCGGCCATGGACAGGCCATCGGCGATAAGGTTCGCAAAGCCCAGCACCAAAATGACTTTGATGGAAAGCGAAGCGCCCAAGCTGCCCGCAACAATCGCAAACGTTGTCACTGCGCCATCAATACCGCCGTATACCCAGTCTTGAAGGTAGTTGGCGCGGCGCCCCTCACGCAGTCTTGCGGCGATATCTGCCGGTGAGTGAGAGTGGTCGGTGCTGCTCATCGGACCACCTCAAACCAAACCGGTTTGGCTTGCCATGCGCTCGATCAAGCCTGCCGTGAGAACACAACAACGAACCGGTGATTGAAAAAACATGCACTCTCCATTAGGAGACGGCCATCCTTCACGTTGAAGTGCCGTAAAAACTGCCCTGACAACCGGGCGGACGTGGGGGGTTTTGGGAGAAACGATTATGCCTATGTCAAAACTACCTGCACGCCCTCTGGCCGACTGGAGCCCAAGCTCCTGGCGCGAGAAACCCATTTTGCAGGTGCCGACCTATCCAGACGCGCAAGCGGTGCAGGATGTGGAAGCACGGCTGGCAAGCTACCCGCCGCTGGTTTTTGCAGGTGAGGCTCGCAGCCTGCGTGCGCAACTTGCCCGTGTGGCCAAGGGTGAGGCGTTTCTGTTGCAGGGTGGTGACTGCGCTGAAAGCTTTGCTGAGCATGGCGCGGACAATATTCGCGACTTTTTCCGCGCTTTCCTGCAGATGGCGATTGTTCTTACCTATGGCTCAGCACGGCCTGTAGTGAAGGTTGGGCGTCTGGCTGGCCAATTCGCCAAGCCGCGCTCTTCCGACATTGAAAAGCGCGACGGACAGGAGCTTCCCTCCTACCGTGGCGACATCATCAATGGCATTGATTTCACGCCTGAAGCGCGCATTCCCGACCCAGCTCGCCAGGACATGGCCTATCGCCAGTCCGCAGCAACGCTGAACTTGGTTCGCGCGTTTGCTTCTGGCGGATACGCCAATGTGGAGAACGTTCAGGAGTGGATGCTGGGCTTTGTCGCCGATAGCCCGCAGGGTGAACGCTACAAAGAGCTGGCGTCGCGCATTTCTGAAACGCTGGATTTCATGCGCGCTATCGGCATCACTGCCGATCAGTACGCGCGCCTGCGTGAGACCGACTTTTACACCAGCCATGAAGCGCTTTTGCTGGGCTATGAAGAGGCGATGACCCGCAAGGATTCAACCTCCGACGATCCAGACGCGTGGTACACCACATCTGGCCACATGATCTGGATCGGCGACCGTACCCGTCAGCTCGACCATGCTCATGTTGAGTTCTGCCGCGGCGTTCGCAACCCGATTGGTATGAAGTGCGGCCCCTCTATGGAGGCCGACGATATGCTGCGCCTTATCGATCGTTTGAACCCGCTCAATGACCCAGGCCGTCTGACGCTCATTGCCCGCTTTGGCCACGACAAGGTGGAAGACAACCTGCCTGAGCTCATCCGCGCGGTGGAGCGTGAAGGAAAGAGCGTTGTCTGGTCGTGTGACCCGATGCACGGCAACACGATCACCGCCAACAATTACAAGACGCGCCCGTTTGAGCGCATTTTGGGCGAGGTGGAAGCCTTCTTCGATGTGCATGAGGCCGAGGGTACATATCCTGGCGGCATCCACGTCGAGATGACGGGTAAGAACGTGACCGAATGCATGGGCGGCGCACGCGCTATTTCCGCTGAAGAGTTGCAGGACCGCTACCATACACACTGCGATCCGCGTCTTAACGCAGACCAGGCGCTGGAACTCGCGTTTCTGGTGTCTGAACGCCTTAAAAAGGGTCGCTCAGAAGCCGCGCCAGAGCTCTCGCAAGCTGTCTAAAGGCGGCAGGTAAGCAAAGTAAAAGACGGGGCTCTGGCCCCGTTTTTTGTTTCTAAAAGGCCAAGCAGGTTTGCCCCGAAGCGCTGCCTACTGGTGCCAAACGCCTTGTCTTGAAATTGGCTAACCACAACGCATAGGGTCGCTCGCATGTCATCCATGCCCTCACTGTTCATTTCTCACGGTGGCCCGAACGTTGTCATTGATGAGTTTGAGGCCCACTTTTTCCTCAAAGATCTCCAGTCCTATATTCCCAAGCCGTCAGCGATTGTCATCAACTCGGCGCACTTTGAAGCCTCCGGGCCCGGCGTGGTGCACGATCCAAGCCCAGAGATGATTTACGATTTTGGCGGTTTTGACGATGCGTTGCGACAGATGGTGTATCCCGCGCCAGGCCACCCACAGTTAGCCGAGCTTGTTTCAACCTTGCTCCAGGATGCCGGTCATAACCCGGTGGCCAATCCTAAGCGTGGTTATGATCACGGGGTTTGGAACCCACTCATCCTGAGCTTTCCGCAGGCCGATATTCCAGTGGTCCAAGTCTCGGTTGATCCGCAGTCAGATGCTGCATGGCATATGTCTGTGGGGCGGGCTTTGGCGCCCCTGCGTGCCCAAGATGTGCTTGTTTTGGGCAGCGGCCACATAACGCACAACCTGAAAGAGATTTTCACCGTGATGCGTGGCGGTGAGCCCGATGCGACAATGCCCTCAAAAGTGGAGGCCTTCACAGACTGGTTCCATACGCAGATCACCAATGGCAATGTTGAAGCGGCGCAGAATTGGCTGGCCGAGGCACCCTTCCCACGCGACAACCACCCCACTGATGAGCATTTTTTCCCGCTCTTCACCGCTTGGGGTGCGGCAGGCAAGGGGGCTACCGGTGAGCGTATTCATGCTTCCACCCAGATGAGCGGCGCGCTCGCTTGGGATGCTTATCGGTTTACCTGATATGCTCACAATGAACAAAACAGGTGTTGCCAGCCTGTAGAGCTGGCGATAGACCGCTGTTTATGAGCACTAAATCCTTTAAAATTGCGGTTGCACAGCTTAACCCAATCATGGGCGACCTGCAGGCTAACGCGCTGATGGCGCGTGATGCATGGGCGCAGGCCAAACAGCTAGGCGCTGAACTGGTTGTGTTTTCAGAACTGTTCATTTGCGGCTACCCCCCTGAAGACCTGATCGACAAAGATGCTTTTATGCATGCCTGCCAGAAGGCCTGTGAGGCGTTGGCGGTGGAAGTTGAGTTTGGTCCGGCAGTGTTGATGGGCACTCCGTGGCTTGAGCAGGAAGGCCCGCACGGTCACAAGCGCTACAACGCCATGGTGCTGATGGACGGTGGCAAGGTCACTGCAATGCGCGCCAAGGTGCATTTGCCCAACTACTCCGTGTTTGACGAGAAGCGGGTTTTCGATGCTGGGCCAATGCCCGGCCCCATTGAGTGTCGCGGCGTTAGGCTTGGTGTTCCAGTGTGTGAAGACGCCTGGTTTGATGACGTTACAGAGTGCCTGGCAGAGACTGGTGCCGAACTGTTGATTGTTCCCAACGGTTCGCCCTGGTGGGAAGCCAAGAATGAAGAGCGCCAACAGGTGATGGTGCAGCGGGTGGTCGAGACCGACCTGCCACTCATCTATGTCAACCAACTGGGCGGTCAGGACGAGTTGGTGTTTGATGGCGGTTCGTTCGCTCTGGCTGCTGATCGAACGCTGGCTTTGCAAATGGCACAATTTGAGCCAGGCGTTGAGTTATTGGAGGCCGTGCGCGAGGACAGTGGCTGGACCTTCAAGCGAGGCCCACTGGAAGCACTTCCTGACGATATGGAGGCTGATTGGCGCGCCTGTGTGATGGGGCTGGGCGACTATGTGAACAAGAACGGCTTCCCGGGCGTCGTGCTTGGGCTGTCCGGCGGGATCGACTCGGCAATTTGCGCTGCCATGGCAGTGGATGCGCTGGGCCCGGACCGCGTGCACTGCGTGATGATGCCGTATGAGTATACAGCAGAACACTCGTTGGAGGACGCGCAGGCCTGCGCCAAGGCCCTTGGGGTGCGCTATGATGTGGTGGAAATTCACAAGCCCGTGCAGGGCTTTCTGGATGCTCTGGGCCCTATGTTTGAGGGCACCGACAATGACGTGACGGAAGAGAATTTGCAGTCGCGTACGCGTGGAACAATTTTGATGGGCCTTTCCAACAAGTTTGGCTCAATGGTTGTTACAACCGGCAACAAGTCAGAAATGTCGGTGGGGTACGCTACGCTTTATGGCGATATGAATGGCGGGTTCAACCCGATCAAAGACATCTATAAAACAGACGTCTATCGCATGGCGGCCTGGCGGAACCAGAACCATCCAGCTGACTTAATGGGGCCAGGTGGTGAGGTGATCCCCACGCGCATCATCACCAAGGCACCGTCTGCCGAACTTCGTCCCGACCAGACCGACCAGGACTCGCTGCCAGAATACGATGTATTGGATGGCATTCTGCAAGGGTTGGTAGAAAACGAGCATTCGGTCAGCGAGATCGTGGCAGAGGGCTATGATCGCGCGACAGTGGAGCGCATAGAGCACTTGCTTTACATTGCCGAGTACAAGCGCCGCCAGGCTGCCCCTGGTGTTAAGCTGACCAGCCGCGCCTTTGGGCGGGATCGGCGCTACCCCATCACCAACCAGTTCCGTGACCGGACTGAAACTGAGACCTGATCCAGAATGACAACAGTCCGCTTTGCCCCATCACCCACTGGATTTCTGCACATCGGCAATGCACGCACGGCGCTGTTCAATGCGTTGTTTGCGCTGAAATCCGGCGGTCAGTTTGTACTGCGCCTAGATGACACCGATACAGCACGCTCAACCGATGAATATGCCCAGACCATTCAGGAAGACATCGCTTGGCTTGGTATTGCCGTTGATCGACTGGAAAAGCAGTCCGCCCGCATGGCGCGCTATGATGGTGTGCGCGATGCGTTGATGGAAAAGGGGCTGCTCTACGCCTGTTATGAGACGGCTGAAGAGCTGGACTACAAGCGCAAGCGCCAGATGGCGCTGGGCAAGCCGCCAATCTACGACCGGGCTGGGCTGAACCTTAGCCAAGAAGAGCGCAAAGCCTTTGAAGCCGAAGGCCGCAAGCCGCACTGGCGCTTCAAGCTCACCGGCAAGCGCGTGGAATGGGAGGATCTTTGCAAGGGCGCCCAGACAATTGATACCACCTCGCAGTCCGACCCGGTGCTGATCCGTGAGGATGGTACCTATCTCTACACGCTGCCTTCCATCATCGATGATATGGATTTTGGCATCACCCACGTTATCCGCGGTGAAGACCATGTTTCAAACACTGGAACACAGATCGAAATTTTTGAGGCACTTGGCGCAAGCGCGCCGGCATGGGGTCACCACAATTTGCTGATTGCCGCTGATGGCTCAGCGCTGTCAAAGCGCGAGGGCTCGCTTTCGCTCAAAGCGCTGCGCGAGACCGGTACGCAAGCCATGGCAGTGGCCAGCGTTGCCGCCCTCGTTGGCACATCGATGGCGATCGCCCCACGTAAAAACCTGGCCGCCTTGGCGGATGATTTTGACCTTTCCAAAGTCTCTTCCGGTCCGGCACGATTTGAGCCCGAGCAGATTGCCGGTTTCTCCGCCCAAATGGTGCATGCCTTGGAAGCCAAAGATGTTGGCGATGTGCTGAACCAGATTGGTGTGCCCGCAGATCAACAATCCACCTTCTGGACTGCCGTCCGCAAAAACTGCGATAGCCCGCAGGATGCCAAAGGCTGGTGGGACATGTTGCAAGCTGATAGTGTCGAAGCCGCACTTGAGGCTGAGGATCACTCTTATATCAGCCAGGCCGTTGCTGCTTTGCCCGATGGCGAAATGACCGATGAAACCTGGGGCAAATGGACGTCAGTGTTGAAGGCTGAAACGGGTCGCAAGGGCAAAGGTCTGTTTATGCCGTTACGCAAAGCACTGACAGGCCGTGAGCGTGGGCCTGAAATGGGGCCGGTGATCGTGCTTCTTGGTCGTGATGAAGTGCTGGCGCGTTTGGGCGCCGCCATCAGCTAGCGATCAGGCGCTAGTTGGCGAAGTAGCCATAATCCGGCCCGACAACACGCACGGCTGCTTCACCTTCGCTCTGGGGACGCGTTATCGCGCCCAAAGTGGCGAAGCCGGTGCCACTGCCCTGTAGAGCCTGTGTTTCGGGGTCGTTGACCAGATCGGGGCGTGTACTTGGTTGGGGCACGCTTGGGTCAGCGTTTTGCACCGTAGAGGCCGACGTTGAATGGCGCAGCTCCGCCAGCACCGAGGCTGAAGGTGTGCAGCGATTGTCCGGATCAAAGCTCTCTCGATAAGCAAAGGCGAAGCTCTGCGCTGTGTAGGGCTCGCCCGTCAGCGTGTTCATCATCGCATCCACCTGCTGACCAGGGTTGCGATAGGCGAACAGCTCGGTGCCTTCGCCCGGACACATGGATGCACACACACCACGATCTTCATCGAACCTGTCACGTGTGGTTGAAAAGCTGATCGGCCAATAAAAACCATCCGAAGTCCGCACACACATCGTGCGGAAAGTGCGGCCACGCAGGCCTGGTGGCTGCGCTTCACGTATGGTTTCACCCGGCCGATCAAACCCACGCCGCTGCTGCGTGCGCGGCATGAATAGGGCCGCGTTGCCCGGTTGCGGGCGTGCTGCCTGGGGTTGGGCCAGTGTCCCAAAAATCGCGCCCAACAAACCGCCGTCAGTCTGGGACTGCCTTGCAACCTGCTGACGCTGACCGCCACCGGCGCACTGTGTTGCGAAGGCACGCTCGAGTTCGGCGATGCGACGTGGATTGCTGCCACTGCGCGAAGTGCGGTTTAGTTGCCGCTGCATTTGGTCCAGGTTGCTGCTCATCTGGTTGATCGTCGCTGCAATAGACGAACACTGAGGCGCACCGCTGTTGGCGCAGCCAAACCGATTAAATGCCGATTGGGCTCGACCAAGCTCTCGCGATTGCTGGCTGATGGATTGCTGAAGTTGTGCCGAGCGCCCACCGCCGCCGCCACTGTTGTGGAGGCTGGCAAGTTCGCTGCGGATTTGCGGGCAGCTCATTTGCGCCTGGGCTTGCGATGAAAAAGCGATGGAAAAGCATGCCACAGCCGCGCCCAATAGCGCAGCAGTGCGCTTCAACGGGCGCCTCCATTCAAAATGGCTGCTATCGGCCAACCGGCTCACGGTGTTGCTCCATCCCATCGTTACACCGCCAAGGGCTTGGTCGATGCGCGCAAAATCCCAGATACCACCCTGCCCGCGAGGTTTAACGCGGTCAAACAGTGGTCAAAAGCCTGGTAAACCAGGCGTTAGCATAGGGTTAGCAAAGCCTTAATGAACCCAAGCTGAACCATGGTTGGCAGCGCTAGGCCGGGGCATTGAAGTGGGCTTAGATGCATCAGTGTTTGCCGGTACGCTGGGGGTCATGGCGCATGGCGTTTGGTGACCCTCAGCTGCCTGCAGAGCCTTGCGGGCAACATAGCAGGCATCTGCACGACCCAAGACCTGCCTCTTTGCAATGCTTACCCAAAGCGAGGCAAAAAATCCGCTCTGTTGCTCGATTAGGCTCATGCTTCCACCCTTGTTTGGCCGCCACCCACCAATCTGACTTGGCGTCCTGTGGCTGCTGACAACACTCGGCAAAAAACACCGTTGGAGGATCGGTGTCCGTGATTGCCGTCACACCTTCGGCGCGCGTGCTCGCTTGATAGGGGTACTGCGAGAGGCGGACCTGCACTGACTTGAAAACTTGTGAGGGTAAATTGCCTTGACGAGTTTGCCCAAAACACGGCAGGGAAGGGGCCATGTTTGGGCCAACAACCACCACTTGCCACAATTGCAACGCCTCACACCGTGTGTGCGAGCGCGCAATCACTGGTATTGATGAGATTTGCAGCTAGCGCACCCACCGCTGGCTTGGCCCCGTTTTATCAAAACATGTGTTAAACGGTCAGCCCCGCCAGCGGCGGCAGAGGGACTATCGTGACCGAAATAAAGTTCACCAACACGCTGACCCGCTCCAAGGAGCCGTTCACGCCGATCGATGACCAGAATGTGCGCATGTATGTGTGCGGGCCCACGGTCTATGACTTTGCCCATATCGGCAATGCGCGCCCCGCTGTGGTGTTTGACGTGCTGTTTCGCCTGCTGCGCCATGTCTATGGTGAAGACCGCGTAACCTATGTGCGCAACATCACCGACGTGGATGACAAGATAAATGCGCGCGCCAAACGTGACTTTCCTGACCTGCCACTGAACGATGCGATTGCCCATGTCACGCAGAAAACCACCACGCAGTACCATGCTGATCTGGCGGCTTTAGGGTGTTTGGCTCCAACCCATGAGCCGCGCGCCACGGCCCATATCCCGGGCATGATCGCGATGATTGAAACGCTTATCGCCAAGGGCAATGCTTATGTCGCCGACGGTGAAGTGCTGTTTGATACTGCCTCCATGCCGAGCTATGGCGCGCTTTCCAAACGCAAACTGGATGAACAGCAGGCTGGCGCGCGGGTGGCGGTGGACGCCCACAAAAAGAACCCTGGCGACTTTGTGCTGTGGAAGCTTTCAAGCGATCACGAGCCAGGCTGGGAGAGCCCCTGGGGTAAAAATGGGGGCAGGGGCCGCCCTGGTTGGCACATTGAATGCTCGGTGATGAGTGCGCACCATTTGGGGCAGACGTTCGACATTCATGGCGGCGGCTTGGACCTTATTTTCCCGCACCATGAAAACGAGATCGCCCAAAGCTGCTGCGCCCACGGCACCACCACCATGGCCAACACCTGGTTGCACAATGGTTTTGTGCAGGTGGAGGGGCGAAAAATGTCGAAAAGCGAAGGTAACTTCGTGACAATCCATGACGTTCTGCACACAGAAAAGGTGGGGGGACGATCATGGCCCGGCGAGGTGGTTCGCCTTGCGCTGCTGATGACCCACTACCGCGAACCGATGGACTTTTCGGTCAAGCGGTTGGAAGAGGCGCAGAGCCTTATGGCCAAGTGGCCCGCGCCTGAAGTCAGTGATGCACCGTGCCCGCCCGATGTTTTTACGGCTCTGCTGGATGACCTTAATACGCCTGCGGCGCTGCAGGGTATGCAGCGATTGTGCACCAGAGATACGGCTGGCTTCGCTGCTGCTGCTGCCGTTCTAGGTGTGGCGAAATCGGCAGGTCCTCAAGCATCGCTTAGCGAAGTAGATATCAACACTGCCATGGCGACCCGACTTGCAGCGCTGGCCGACAAGAATTGGGCAGAGGCCGACCGCATCCGCGACGAGCTGGCGCAAAAAGGCGTTCAGCTGAAAGACGGCAAGGACCCTGAAACCGGCCAGCGCACAACGACGTGGGAGGTCAAGCGATGACGCGTGATAAAGAACGCCTGTACCTGTTCGATACGACCCTTCGTGATGGCCAACAGACCACCGGCATCGACTTCTCGCTTGACGACAAGATCACTATTGCCCGCATGCTTGATGAGTTGGGGGTGGACTATGTGGAGGGCGGCTATCCGGGCGCGAACCCGACAGACTCCGCTTTCTTTGAAGAAAACCGCACACAGAACGCCGCCTTTACGGCTTTTGGCATGACCCGGCGAGCGGGCGTGTCCAAGTCCAACGATCCTGGCCTCAAGGCGCTCATTGATGCGTCGGGCGATGCTGTCTGCTTTGTCGCCAAAAGTTGGGACTATCACGTGCGTGTGGCACTGAAGACCACCAACGAAGAAAACCTTGCCTGCATCCAAGACAGCGTGATGGAAACGCTGGCCGCAGGCAAAGAGCCGCTGGTGGATTGCGAGCACTTTTTCGATGGCTACAAGGCCAATCCAAGCTACGCGCTGGCGTGTGCAGAAATCGCCTATCAATCTGGCGCTCGTTGGGTGGTGTTGTGCGACACCAATGGTGGCACACAGCCCGACGAGATCGAAGATATCATCGCCAAGGTGATGGAACGGGTTCCCGGTAGCCATCTTGGCATTCATCCGCACAACGACACCGAGCAGGCCGTTGCAAACGCTTTGGCGGCGGTGCGCGCTGGGGTGCGGCAAATACAGGGCACGCTCAACGGCATTGGTGAGCGGTGCGGCAATGCTAATCTCACCAGCATCATTCCCACCCTGATGCTCAAAGAGCCCTACGCAAGCCAGTTTGAAATTGGCGTTTCGGCAGAACAGCTTGCCAACCTGACGGTAACAAGCCGCGCTTTTGATGAAATACTCAACCGTGCACCGGATCGTCACGCACCCTATGTGGGTGCTGCAGCATTTGCCACAAAGGCTGGCATCCATGCATCGGCGCTGCTCAAAGAACCGGAAACCTATGAGCACGTGCCACCAGCGACCGTTGGCAACAGGCGCCGGGTTCTGGTGTCGGATCAGGCGGGCAAGTCGAACTTGCTGGCTGAACTTGGACGTTTGGGCATCGTTTGCGACCCCAAAGACCCTCGCCTTGATGATTTGCTGGCCGAACTGAAAGAACGTGAGGCGGCTGGCTACAGCTATGAGGGGGCCGATGCCTCGCTTGCGCTTTTGGCCATGGGCCGCCTTGGCACCATTCCGCAGTATTTTAGTGTGGAGAGCTACAAGGTTGGCGTGGAACGCCGCCATAATGCCAATGGCAAGCTGATCACAGTGTCAGAAGCTGTTGTGAAGATAGACATTGATGGTGAACTGCTGATGTCGGTCGATGAGGGCAACGGTCCGGTGAATGCGCTCGATAATGCCCTGCGCAAGGACCTTGGCCGTTACCAAAACGCAATTTCTGACCTGGAGCTGGTGGACTACAAGGTGCGTATCCTGAACGCCGGCACCTCAGCGATAACGCGCGTTCTGATTGAAAGCCAAGACACCACCACCGGCGACCGTTGGTACACGGTTGGCGTGTCTGAAAACATCGTTGATGCTAGCTTTCAGGCGCTTACCGACTCTGTTCTCACCAAGCTTATGCGCGCTGAAGGGCTGATGATGGTGCCGGCAGCGGAGTGATGATCGCAACTGTTCGCCCAAGCATACTGGATGACCATGAGGCTTTGTTCACGCTCTATCCGGCAGCATTTCCTGATGAAGATTTGCTCCCCGTCCTAGGTCATCTTCTGGCCGATCCTGAGGCGCTTTCGCTTGTCGCAGACATTGAGGGCCAAGTGGTCGGACATATCGGGTTTACGCCCTGCACGGTGGAGGGCGATCACGCAAAGCTCTCTATGCTCGCACCACTGTGTGTGGCGCCAGACTTGCAAAAGCAGGGGTTGGGCAAACAGTTGACTAGATATGGTTTAGAGCGCTTGAGCGCTGACGGCTTCAGTCAAGTTTTGGTTCTGGGCGACCCCAACTACTATCGCCGCAATGGTTTTCAGCGCGAAGACAGTATTGCACCACCTTACCCCATTCCGGATGACTGGAAGCCCGCCTGGCAATCGCAGAAATTGGGCCATCTGGCGCCGAACCATGTGGCGTCGGCCCCTGGTGCGCTAATTGTGCCAGATTATTGGCGGAAGCCGGAACTTTGGGCCGGGTAAAGTATGGCCCCTAAAGCTTCTCCAACGCTGCTTCGTCGCCGTCCATGGCGTCTGCGGTTAGGGCATCAACTTCCCTGCGCAGCATGGTGACAATCTCGCCCACATTTTCGGTGATCAGGTAGCGCACCATGGTCTGCGCAGTGATGAACTCCTCATCAATCATGTGGTCCATCAGTTCTGTCAGCGGTCCCCAAAACCCACCAATATCGGCAAGCAGAACGGGCTTTTTGTGGCGGCCAAGCTGCGCCCAGGTGATCATTTCCACCACTTCTTCCAGCGTGCCGATGCCGCCGGGCAGTGCCACAAAGGCGTCCGCTTCTTCAAACATACGACGCTTGCGCTGATGCATATCGTCGGTGATCACAAGGTCTTGGACGCGCTGCAGCATGACCTCTCGCTCCTCCAAAAACTTTGGAATCACGCCGGTTACACGCCCTCCCGCATCCAGCGCTGCACCGGCCACCGTACCCATCAGGCCAACGGATCCACCACCATAAACCAGGCGTACGCCATCTGCGGCTAAAGCCTGGCCCAGCTGGCTTGCAGCGGTTTGATAGGCGGGGTTTTGGCCTGTGCGAGAGCCACAGTAAACGCACACGGATGTAAGCTTGCTCATGTGCCTTTGGTGGCACTGCGACCAAGCGGCGTCAACCATTGCTCACACCTTGTGCGTGCCTTCCTTGCGTGCAGTGCAAAACGGCGATAAACCCGGCTAACTAGGCCTTAGCGAAGGAAATAGCATGAACTCTGGTGTCGCTGGTGCGATCATACTGATGCTTGTGGGGGGCGGCCTCTATTACGCCTCAACCAACCTTGGTGACTATTTTGCCGACAGGCAGGCTGCAGGTGCGCCCGTGCTGGAGGAAGCTGCGACCGCGCTTGATGAAGCGGTGGATGCGATTGTTCCAGACGACGCCGCTGAAGTGGTTTCCCAAGGATCTGCTGAAGACGCTGCTCAGGAAGTGACCCAAGAGGTTGCCCAAGACGCTATTGATCAGGCCGCCGAAGAAGCAGTCGAAGGTGTGGCTGCACTTGAGGCTACGCAAGATGCTGTCGAAGACATATCGGGCAGTGCAGCTGCGGACCCAGCGGACACGACCAGTGATACGCTGGAAAATCTGGCAGGCGAGATGCGGGAAGAACCCTCGGCCACCGGTGATCTACCCGAGCTGGATGTCATTCGCGTTGAGCCAACAGGTGAGGTGGTGATTGCGGGCAATGCGCCTGTCGGAGATCGTGTTGGGCTGCTTTACAATGGCGATATGGTCGCCGAAGCCGAAACGGATGGTGGCGGCGATTTTGTGTTGGTGCCCAACGAGGCCCTGCCGAGCGGCGAGGGTACGCTGGAAGTGGTGATCATCGAGGAAGATGGCACCCTTTCGGAGCCAGGCGATGAGCAAGTTGCTCTGGTGCTGCCAGATGCGGGCACGCAGGCCGGGTTCCTTGTGGGTGTTCTTCGCCCCGGAGAACCGGTTGAAATTATCGAGCGCGAAGCACCGCAGACAGAAACTGCCTCCGATGAGGCAACCGAAACGACAGAGGTTGCGGCCGCTGAGCCGGTCGCCGGAACCGACGATGTTGCAGCGGCCGATGCAGCCGAAAATGTAACCGATACTGTTACTGCTGCTGACGTTTCAGCCGTTGCTGACACAGCGGTTGCTGATGCTGCGCGGGCACCGTTTGTGGTTGTTGATGCTATTGAGCTGGAAGGCCAAGAAATTTGGATTGCAGGCGGCGCGGTGCCAGGCACAGTTGTTCGCCTCTACCAGGACAATGAGGTGTTGGGCGAGGCACTGACCGGACCAGAGGGCCGTTTTCTTTACGAGGGCGAGCTGACGGTAACGCAGGGCCAAGTGCGTATCCGTGCCGATGCGCTGGCGCCAGGCAGTGCAGACGTGATCGCTCGCGCACAGGTTCCCTTTCAGATGCCGGGCACAGACCCAGCTGCAGAGGTTGCCCCAACATCAATTGCAGATGCTGGGGTAGACACTCAGGAAGACACTGAGACACCTGTAGCAGAAGCCGGTGCGGCTGCCGCACAGGAGGTGGAAACCGCAGCTGTTGTGCCTGCATCGACGGAGCGTGTTTCGGTGCTTGATACTGGCAATGTGATCATTCGCCGTGGCGATAATCTCTGGCTTCTTTCACGGCGTGTCTATGGCTTGGGGGTGCGCTACACCTCCATCTATGATGCCAACCGCGATCAGATCGGTGATCCCGCACTGATTTTCCCAGGGCAGGTTTTCGAATTGCCGACCCCTGAGTCCGAGTGGGGTGACGTGCCAGGCTTTGAGGCATTGGAAGACGACCAGATTCCGCCAACCAGCGCAGCGAGCCAGTAGCGATCTAATCTGTTGGCAGGGGTTGCAGGAAGGCGATCCACACTTATTTCATCGCTAAATGACGATGGATCAAATAGCCCGGAACAATGAAACCTTGGCGCAAAAAGCCAAGGCACTGGCCCACCCAGCCCGTATCGCCCTCGTGCGCGCGCTGGGTAGAAAGCCAGCGTGCTGCGGGCATTTGGTGCAAAACCTTGCTGCACAGGATTTATCCTTGGCCCAGTCCACGGTGTCGCAGCATCTTCGTGTGCTGGTCGATGCAGGGCTCGTTGATGCGCAGCCATGTGGCGTTGAGACCTCATTCACACTCAACCACGCCGCCTTGAGCTTGGCCGTGTGCTCTCTTGGAGCCTTGGTCCCTGATAGCTTGCCCGCCGATAAGGCCAACCCGCACCCGGAAAGGGTCTGACGCGCATGGCGATGGCTACCAACAACCCCCCAAACAACAAGACCCAAAGCACTGCACCCGATAAGCCGGCCCTGTCGGCCGATGATCGGGCGATGGGTGATACGCTCAAGGTGCTGATCCCCTACATTTGGCCGCATGATCGGCCGGATCTTAAGGTGCGCATTTATATTGCTCTGGCCATTCTGGTTCTGGCCAAGTTTATCACCGTGCTGGTGCCCTACACCTATAAATGGTTGACCGACTCGCTCACAGGCGAGTTGGGCGCGCCTTCCAGCATCCCGGCTTGGCTGATCGTGCCGATGATGCTGGTGATCGCTTATGGGCTGGGCCGCCTGATGATGGTGGGCTTCAACGAGCTGCGCAACGCGTTGTTCGCCAGAGTTGGCCAGAACGCTGTGCGCAAGCTTGCCAACGAAACCTTCGGCCACATTCATCGGCTCTCGCTGCGCTTCCATCTTCAGCGGCGCACCGGCGGTTTGTCGCGCATTATTGAGCGCGGCACCAAAGGCATTGAGATCATCATCCGCTTCTTGATCCTGACTGCGGTGCCAACGATCCTCGAGTTTGGTCTGATGATTGCCGTTGTCTGGTATCAGTTTGACTGGACCTACTCGGCCATTGTCATCGCGATTGTTGTGGCCTTCATCTGGTTCACCAAGGTGGCCAGCGATTGGCGCATCGCCATCCGCCGCGCCATGAATGAGGCCGATACTGACAGCAACACCAAGTCGGTTGATGCGCTGCTGAACTATGAGACGGTGAAGTATTTCAACAATGAGGCGATGGAAGCGCGCCGCTTTGACGGCGCCATGGCGAAATATGAAAAAGCGGCGACCCAAACGATGACGTCGCTTGCTTGGCTGAACTTTGGCCAGACTTTCCTTTTCACCATCGGTTTGGTGGCGTGCATGGTGTTGTCGGCGCGCGCTGTGCAGGCAGGCACCCAAACCTTGGGCGATTTCGTCATGATCAACGCCCTGCTGCTGCAACTGTGGCAGCCGATGAACTTTCTTGGGTTCGTCTATCGCGAGATCAAACAAGGCTTGGTTGACCTTGAGACCATGTTCGATTTGCTGCGCCAGAACCCGGAAATTGTTGACGGCCCCAGCGCTGCACCCTTGCAGGTTGATGGCGGAGCGATCCGCTTTGACGATGTCCACTTTGCCTATGAGAGCAATCGGCAGATTTTGAAGGGCATATCTTTTGAGGTGCCGGCGGGCAAACGTGTGGCTTTGGTCGGTCCGTCAGGGGCCGGCAAGTCCACGATCTCGCGGCTGCTTTACCGCTTTTATGATGCCACGGATGGCAGCATAACGATTGACGGGCAAAGCCTCAAAGACGTGACACAATCAAGCCTGCGCCAGCAAATCGGCATGGTCCCTCAGGACACCGTGCTTTTTAACGATACCATTGCCTACAACATTCGCTATGGGCGCTTGTCGGCGACTGAAGAGGAAGTGCGTGAAGCGGCGCGCATGGCGCAGATTGCAGACTTCATCGATCAACTGCCTGAGGGCTTTGACACCCAGGTAGGGGAGCGGGGACTGAAGCTATCCGGCGGTGAGAAGCAGCGCGTGGCAATCGCGCGCACCCTATTGAAAGCCCCGCCTATTTTGATCTTGGATGAAGCCACTTCAGCGTTGGACACACAGACCGAGCAAGAAATCCAAGCCGCTCTTGATCTCGTCTCTCGCGATCGCACAACGCTGGTTATTGCGCACAGGCTTTCCACTGTTATTGATGCCGATGAGATTATCGTGCTCAAGGCTGGCGAGATTGCCGAGCGCGGCACACATGGTGAGCTTTTGGCGATGGACGGCCTTTACACCAGCATGTGGAATCGCCAATTGGAGGCCAGTGAGGCGGAGAAGCGATTGGCGGAAACACGAGCAGGCGATATTGATGGCGTTGTTGCCCGTGGCCCCCGCGCCGCCGACATGATCGGTTCATCTTAGCAATCAGGCTCTTGGCCTGGGCGCTCGACAAGACCGCCTGAACCGCGTACCCACCGCGCTTGCCCATTTCAATAAGCAGTAGCGTATTATGAGTATCGCCCAGAGCATTCGTACCGCCATTCCGCCCATTAACCCGGCCGGCTACCCCTTCATCGGTTTGTTCACCTTGGCGTCGTTCGCACTTGGGTGGCTATCGGTCAGTCTGTTTTGGATTGGCATTGGCCTTACCATCTGGTGCGTTATGTTTTTCCGCGATCCCAAACGGGTGACGCCGGTTGATGACAGCTTGGTTGTAAGTCCCGCCGATGGGCGGGTCTGCTTTATCGGCCACCGCGCTCCACCGCCGGAGCTTGGTTTGGGCGACCAACCGATGCGCATGGTGGCAGTTTTCATGAACGTGTTCGATGTGCATGTGAACCGGGCACCGGTGTCCGCGCCAATTTCCAAGATTGCCTACAAAGAAGGTGCCTTTCTAAACGCTGATTTGGACAAGGCCAGCGAGAAGAATGAACGTAACGGGTTCGTCTTCGACACACCGCATGGTCCGCTGGTAGCTGTCCAGATCGCTGGTCTGGTGGCGCGCCGCATCCTGTGCTGGAGCGCAGAAGGCGATAGCGTTACCGCAGGAGAGCGCATTGGCATGATCCGCTTTGGCAGTCGTGTGGATGTATATTTGCCCGATGGCGCGGGTGTGGACGTGGCCATGGACCAACGCACCTTAGCGGGGGAAACCGTGATTGCGCGCTTTGATGGGCCCACAAAGGGCGAACGCTTCCACCGGACGAGCTAGGAGTGTGTGGCTTGTTGCAAGACTTTGAGCCCGCACGGTTGGCGCTTGCGCCCGAGGGGTTGGGCATGCGGTTGGCGCGTGCGCCAGAGCCGGTGAACATGCGGTTGGCGCTTGCGCCAAAGAGTTCATGAGCGGTTTGTTCCAAGACTTTGAGCCGGGCGGCAAACCAGGGTCGCCGCGCGGCAAGCGCTGGCGGCGCATGAACCGCGTGCCTTTGCGCATGGTGCTGCCAAATATGGTCACACTGCTGGCCCTTTGCTCAGGGCTAACAGCTATCCGTCTTGCTCTAGAAGGCCGTTTGGAGCTTGCCATGATGGCAATCCTTTTAGCCGCCTTTCTTGATGCATTGGATGGTCGACTTGCGCGCATGTTGAAGGGCACCAGCCGTTTTGGCGCAGAACTGGATTCGCTGACGGACTTTGTAAATTTTGGCGTTGCGCCTGCGCTTATTCTCTACCTTTCTTCGCTTTCAACGCTGGATAATTTGGGTTGGATTGCGGCATTGCTCTACGCCATTTGTGCAGGCCTGCGGCTGGCTCGATTTAATGCAGCGCTTGATACCCAGGGCCCCAAACACAATCAGATGTTTTTTACCGGTGTGCCCGCGCCAGCAGGAGCGTTGCTCGCGCTGTTGCCGATGTATTTCGCGCTTTTGGGTGGGCGGTGGCTTACCGAAATGCCCATCTTTGTGGCCATATACATGGTCATAATCGGCCTGTTGATGGTGTCCAGCTTGCCCACATTTTCAGGCAAGAAACTTGGCGCGCGCTTGCCCACAGATAGCGTTCTACCGCTGATGGTCGCCGGAGCTGCTGTTATTGCGCTGCTGGTAGCATTCACCTGGCAGTCGCTTATCGCGCTAGCATTCCTCTACCTTGCAACACTGCCAGTTGGTGCGTGGTATGCGCGCAAACTCGCTGAGGAAGACGAGCAACCCGATGCGCCTGACCAGTGATTTTGTCGTCAGCGCGCTGGTGCGCCGAGCGCAAGGTGAGGGCTGCTATGTTACTGTCGCCCATCATGGCGATGATACTGCAGGGGCTATTTTTGTGCTGGTTGATGGTTTGGAAGGTGTTGTCGCACTGTATGGGCCGGCACCGCCAGTCATGGACGAGGACGCAATGCCAGCCGATGCTGCACTAACTGGAAACAGGCTCTTTTCTGAGGTTGCGCTTCAGCCCGACAGTACCCGCGCAACCGCCCAGGCCTATTTGGCCAAGCAGAGGCGGTTTGATAGTGACCTGTGGGTCGTGGATATCGAGGACCGGCAGATGCGATGCTTTTTGCCGGTTGTGGCGAGCTAGGCTCGATCTCTCATACGGCCTTGCGAAACCCTTGCGGTCCATTTGCAAGCGACAGGATGGAGCGTGGTTTGGGCGCGACCTGGGTAGGCGTAGGCGCCTGCGATGGGGCTTGTGCCGGTACCTGTCGTGCAGCGTGCAAGCTGTTGAGCGTCCGTTGATTGTTCGATTGTGCGCTTGTCTTATTGCTATGACCCTCACCACGAATGGCTCGGACGATGAGGTCGGCGGTCGTGATTGGCAACGCGTTAAAGCGATCCACAAGCGCAAAGGTATCGCGCGGGCTTCCAGTCATGCCCACTTTGCCCAGGATGAGCATGCGCGCAAAGGCAGTCGAGGACAGACCGGCAGCTTTGGCCAGCACGATCAACGCATCGCCATCGGCTTCATCCAGCAGCTTGGCCGCCGTCGCTGTCGATAGGTCCAATGCGTCAGCAAACGCCTTTGCAAGGGCTTGCTGATCGCGTTGCTCGATAACCGTTAGAAACTGCAAGTCAGCGTCGTTTCGGGTGGGGTCAAGCGCCTGCCGTGCGCCAGAAAAGCTCAGTTCTTTTGGGGTATCTTCCGCCAAGCGCCGCAACACGGCGCGGCGTCCGGCGCTGTCCATTTCGGCAAAGCTCTGGGCACTGCGCTGCGGGTTGCTGTGTGCTTCGCTTTTTGGCGTTAAATGAGCGGTTTGTTGCTGGTCTTTGGCCGTAACAGCGGAAAGCCCAGCCACGCTGTGTTCTACCATCTTCGCGGTTTCGCGCGTAAAGTCGGATTGCCGGTTCTCAAGCAGTGCCTTCAAGACTTGGGCATTGCCTTGCGCTACCAACATAGTGATGTGCTTAGCGTGTAGGGTATGGTGACGCGCAATCAGCGCTTTCATGTCCTCATCGCCAGTTTCCAACAGGTAGGCGATCGTCTCTTCGTCTAGACGATTGGCGCGGATCAACGTTTGCGCAGCCCGTGTGCTGGCGCGCGCCAAGCGGTCTGCAAGGCCATTGCCAACATCGTCACGGTTCGCCACTGCCTTGGCTAGCGCCATCAGTTCATCATCATTGGCGATGCCAATATACCCGTGAGCAAGCGCGCTTAGACGAGCCAACTCATCAGAGCGCCCACGTGGTGTGAGCGCCAGCAGTGTCGAGACGGCTCCAAGCAACTTGCTTTGTCCACTTTCTGGCGCAGATGGTGTGCTGGCGGTTGAAGCGCCTGAAAGCGCTAAAACGGCTTCGGCAGGATTGTGGACGTCTGGCCCATCAGCAGTAGGAATTGCACTCCCAAGGCTGGGTCTTTGCGCCATTGTCGATCTCGAAACATCTGGTGTGAACACTCAGTCTTTTTATGCCTCCTACACCGTTAGCAAAGGATTAACCTTGCGAAGGTCTTAATGCCCCATCTTGGCGCGCGAAGTGGGTCGATTCGCGACTCACAGTGCCCGCGCCAATTGGCAAAGGACCGGCGCGCAATAGGCGTGCTTCGCAGTGGACATGGTTAGGAACGTAAACACAACGAAGACCCCCAATGGTGGGGGCAGCTCAACCAAAGAGCAGCCTGCAGCGCCCAGCAACATCGTGACGATCGATTTTGCGGCGCGTGCGGCAAATGCCATTTTGCCATCAGACCATAAGGCGCAAATCATTCTCTTCACGGGCGTGCAAATCGTGCGTCATACCGATGATGGACCGCTGGAGCTTCGTGGCTGAGCGCTGTGGGTCAGTTTTTCAAGTCTTGCACCCGTCGCCAGAGTGTTCTGGTCGCACTCCTGCTCAGCGCGATGCTGGTGAGTGGTTGTTCACGGACCGGTGACTTGGGCCGCGAACAGCCAAACCTTCTCACCACTGCCGTCATGCCTGCGATAGGGTATTCCTCCACCTATTCGGCAGGTGAGCCGGTTTCGCATTTTGATCTAACCAATGACGAGCAGACCTTGCGCAATCTGGCCTGGGGCATTGTCAGCCCAAGCCACGCCTGGGATTGGCTCGGGCGTGGGCATGCGCAGTTGCAGCGTGCACAAATCGCTCGTCGAATGGACCTACGAGCAAGCCCTAGCAGCTACTCAACGCTTCTCAATCTTGAACGCTTTCGCTCCAGCGACGCGCGCTATGCGCGCATCATGGATGATGCCGCCAAGGACATGGCGTCCATCGGCCCGTTCATGAGCTATGCCCAACGTGTGACCCAGGCTGATGAACAGCGGCTGCAGGCTGCTATGAGCCTGCCAGATATTTCAGTGACCGAGCTTGGTGCATCGCACGGGCGGGTTGCCGAAAATGAGCGCCAAATTGCCTGGGTCAAGCGCGCACTTTTGTTTCGCCTCTATGCTTACCGCTACGCCGTCGATCGGTTGATGATCCGCACGCCCTCACCGCATGCGCAGCAGACCATCGCGCTGTTGGGCCAGCTGGAACTGATGATTGAGGAAGCGATGGCAATCCCGCTGCATGCAGCACCCATTCGCAGCCCTGATCAGGTTGTCGACCTTATGGCGGTTGTCACCAAGCCTTGATAGGTACCAAGCAAGTGCTGAGGGCAGTGCTTTTGGCTATTCGGGCTCTACGGCAAGGCTGGGTGCATTGGGTGGAATGCTTGGCTGGGGAACAGTTGGTGGGCCTGATGGTTCAGAGGGCGCCACTGGACCCGCGGGACTGTCTTCCTCTGCCTCTGGCTGAACAAATGTGAAAGTGGCCAGCGCGCAATTCATATCGGCAAGAGCACGACGAAGACCAGGCCTTGACGCCTCGAAACTTGCCAATGCACTTATCCGCACCACACCCAGATTATCCTGCATCTCCACGACCAAGGCATCGGATGGCAGTTGCGCTCCGGCTTCGGCAAGATCACGCGCAAGTGCTGGACGCATAATCAGCACCTCCAGATTACCAGCGGTCGACGCATTGTGGTTGAGCGAGCCCACCACCAAGCCACTCAGTGTGTGCACTGAAAGTGACCAATATGGAGCGTCCAGAGAACCACCCACTCTTACCGCGCCGTCTGCCAAATCAAAGCTGCAATAGACGCTGTCCATGCGCCCATCAGCAAAGCGAAAGTCTGGTGTGAGTTCGCCACCAACGCCTGCATAGAGGCGAGGCGCATTGGCATCAGGAGGTATGATCTCATCAATGACAATTGCGCGGCCGATAGTCGGCAATGCGAAGACGATGGCAAAGTGGACGATGAGCGCTGCCAGCAGCATAAGGCCAAGCCAAAGGCTAAGGCCGCTGAGAAGCTTGCGACCACTGAGGCTTCTGCGCCGGCTCGGTGCCGCTTCAAAGCTACTCATCATGCTCACAGCGGGCACCTCGCGCCGCTGGTGTTGACTTCCACACGCGGCAGTGCCGTTTCATTGGCGTCTGGAAGAGTGGTCAACGCACCATCATAGACGTGCAAAACAAGCGCGATTGGGGTCGATAATGGGGTCAACAGGGCATTGATTGATGATGGCTGAGGCCCGATTGAAAGTTCGAAGCTGCCGTCAGCGTGATAAATAATATCTTGGCTATGCAACGCGAATGTTTGCCGAGCTTCTGGCGAGGCTAAGGGCTCGCCACTCACCTGCGTGAGCGTGAGTGTCCAAAAGCTTGCAAGGTCCACAACGCCTGAAACTGTGACCCTGCACGCGGGGATCAGGGGGCGGCCATCGGATCCGTTCAATGCCACAAAGCGGATGCCTTCAGCTGTACCCGGAGGCAATTGCCCGGACGACGCCAGGAAAGCGTGGGCGTAAGGGTCAGCTGCAGATGCGCCCACCGATTGGACCGCTTCCCAGGGGCCGATAGTCAGCATGCCCGTTGGTTTAAGCGTCTGCGTCGCGTAAATGGCGCTGGTCGAGCCGATGACCACCGCTGTTAGCGCGATCGACAGAAACCAAAGGAGGCGCACCATGGTTGCTAGCGAGCCTCTGCCGCAGACGTGCCAGCTGCTGCTCTATCGGCAGGCAGGGGCACATTCGATGTGCCCAAAGCATCAATATCTAGAGATGTGCGCAGCTCGCGAGTGTTTGTTGGATCGAAGCGGTTCATCATGGTCTGAAGTGTGGTGGTCAACTCTGCGCTCAAGTCACTGGCTGAGGCGCGATCGACATTTTCTGCGTTGCGCGCGGTTATCAACTCTACATCGTCACGCACAGCTTCATCCACGCCCGGCAGGGCAGGGCGCTGTGTGTCGCGGTGGGCAAGTTCCATAATGGACTGCCATGTCATCGCCGGTAGGCGACCACCGGTCAAATTGTTGGTGGTTGTAAAATCATCATTGCCGTACCACACGCTGGCTGTGTAGCGGCCGGTGTAGCCGATGAACCAGGCATCACGATAGGCCTGTGTTGTGCCGGTTTTGCCTGCTGCATTAATGCCGGGCAGCTGCGCGCGTCGCGCAGTGCCCGATTGGATCACCTGGTGCAGCATGCGGTTCATGCCGCCAACGGCTTCTGCCGACAAAATGCGAGGCGCGGCTGGTCCATCCAGCACGCGGTCGTAAACGAGCTGGCCATCCAGAGTACGCATTTCGGTTACAGCGTAGCCACTGGCTCTGTATCCACCGTTCGCCAGTGAGGCATAAGCGCTTGCCATATCCAGCGGGGTCACCTCTGCCACGCCCAGGGGCAACGGACGGGTGATTGGGAGCTCGGAGCGGATACCCATATCGTATGCTGTTTCGACAATCACATCGCGGCCCATCGCTTCAGCAAGGCGCACCGGTACGGTGTTGATCGAGCGCGCAAGTGCAGACGTTAGCGTCACCCGGCCAGCAAAACTGCGGCCATAATTGCGTGGCTGCCAGCCGCCAATATTGATCGGTCCATCGACAACAATGGAGTTGGGCGAATAGCCGTTTTCCAATGCAGCGGCGTAAACAAACACTTTGAAAGCAGAGCCCGGTTGGCGCAGCGCATGCACGGCACGGTTGAACTGGCTTTGGCCATAATCGCGCCCACCAACCATCGCACGTACTGCGCCATCATTTTCCATGAGGACAGCGGCAGCTTCACGCACGCGATAGGCTCGCCCTGACTGGGTCAGATTATTGATGACTGCGCGCTCTGCACCGGTCTGCAAACGCGGGTCCAGCGTTGTGCGCACCACCAGAACCCGTTGATCAGGCGGCGCAATCTCACGCACTTCCTCAAAAACCCAGTCGAGATAGAAGTTCGGTGCAGTTCCTTCATCGCGCGGCACCGCCGATGCCGGGTTAAGGCGTGCAAAAAGGACCTGCCCCTCAGATAAAAAGCCCGCTTCAACCATGTTTGAAAGAACTTCAGAAGCGCGCACACGCGCTGCCGCCAAATTGCGATGTGGAGCAAAACCCGCTGGCGCCTTGTAGAGACCTGCCAGCATGGCCGATTCAGCAAGCGTTAGATCGCGCACGTCTTTGTCGAAATAGAACTCGGCAGCCGCCACCACGCCAAAAGCTCCACCGCCCATGTAGGCGCGATCCAGATAGAGCTTTAAGATCTCATCTTTGGTCAGGTTGATCTCAAGCCAAAGCGCTAGAAATGCCTCGGTGATCTTGCGCATCAGTGTGCGCTCGTTGGTCAGGAACAGGTTCTTGGCAAGCTGTTGAGTGATCGAAGAACCGCCCTGCACAACTCCCTGGGCGCGGACGTTTTCCAGCAACGCGCGCGTGGTTCCAATGAAATCGATCCCGAAATGCGAATAAAACCGGCGATCTTCGGTCGCCAGCGTTGCTTCGATCAGATTGTCGGGGATTTCCGAAAGAGGAACCGTGTCGTCTTGCAGGATACCCCGCCGGCCCAGCTCTTCACCGTAGCGATCCAGAATGGTGACCGCCAGCGTGTCCTGCTGGCGCCAATCATCAGAAATTTTGTCGAAGCTGGGGATGGCGAGCATCAGTGCAAAAATGGCACCCAGTGTGCCAAATGTTGCAGCCTCGTCGGCCACTTCAACAAACATGCGTTTCACGCCACGTACGCGGAAGCGTTCAAAGAAACGGCGCACTGCCGTCACAAAAGCAGCTAATCCTCGTCCTGTGTGAAACAACGCCGTATCAAGCGCAGCGTCAATCTCCAACGGGCGCGGAAACGGGCTGTCGTCGGTATCAACAAACGGTTGCCGCTTTGGCGTGTTTGGGTCTTGCGAAGACGAGACTTCGGCTTTGTTAGGGGAGGGCGTTTTTTCGCTCATAAACTCAGATTTCGTCGGGTTTGCGCAAAAACAAGGTGGCTGATCAAATCAAAACCGTTTCAGGTCTTCTTTTAGGCGCACAGGGCCGTTGCCGCTAGCGGTGATTTGGTAAAAGGTGAAAATGCCTGCCTTGCGTGGGATCCCAGCATCAGTGCAAACCTACAGACCCAATCCAATGACAACCTCGACCAAGACCACAAACCAAACCGACCAACCCAAGCCCTTTTGGGAGACCAAAGCGCTTGAGGACATGTCCAACACCGAATGGGAGAGCCTTTGTGATGGGTGTGGGCGGTGCTGCTTGTCGAAATTGGAAGACATCGATACCGGAGCGATTGCATTCACCTGTGTGAGTTGCACGCTGCTGGACACCGAAACTGCGCGTTGCCGTGACTATGAAAACCGGTTTGCCAAGGTGCCAGACTGTTTGGCCATTACACCGCAAATGGCGCGTGCATCAGCGTGGTTGCCCCCAACGTGTGCCTATGTGCGGCTGGCCAATGGGGAGGGGCTAGCTTGGTGGCATCCTCTGATCTCGGGCACATCTGAGACAGTCGAAGCTGCGCGAATCTCGGTTGCTGGGCGCGTTATCAGCGAAGATGATGTGGAACTGGCTGATTTGCAGGACCATATTGAGAACTGGCCAGACGAAGATCCCGAAGTTCCTGCTGGCGAAAATTATTGAGAAAAATCAGAGGCTAAGCTGGTTTTCAGCCTGTAATTAGTAAAATAATCATAAAAATAGGAAAATAGTCCTTGACCCACCGTGCGGTCTTAGGGTAGGTATTGGGCATCATCGCAGAAATGGGTCAAGCAATCGCAGCGGCTGTGCCACCAGCACGAGCCGTTTTTTCTTTGCCTGCTTAAACGAGGCTGGAACGGTTTGGGGCTCTTTCGACGTTCACTCGCCGACGGAGACATAACAGTGTCAAAAGAACCAGAGACGGCCTCCAACGCAAAACCCGATTGGGCGGCTATTCAGGTCGCCTACGAGCATAACGACATGACTGTCGCGGAAATTTTGCTGCACTTCGGTATCTCGCAGTCGCAGCTCTATGCCCACATCCATGCCGATGATTGGCAGCGACGACGTCTCGTCTCGCTGCCAGAGGCAAGCGTTGTGGCCCCTGTGCCCAAAGAGGGTGCAGGGTTGGCTGATGCTCACACCAAACGGGCCGCGCTCGCTGCGCGGCTTTTTCATGCGCTAGAGGAACGGATTATGTCCATGGAAGACGACATGCATGACCATGACGCATCGCACGGTGAACGTGATGCCAAAGCTTTGACGGCCATGGCCAAGGCACTCGACCTGCTGGGCGAGATGATTGAAGCAACTGAAGCAGATAGCACGGCAAAAGAGGCCAGCGGGCGCGAAGAGGTTGACGTCGATGAGTTCCGCACACTGCTTACAGATCGCCTTGAACGCCTGCGCGCAGGCGGGGACAACTGCTGATTTCGTCAACGGTGTTAGCGACGAAGCCGTTCTGCGGCTCTATTTTGATTGGGACATCTGGGCTCGCAACGATCAGCGCGCGCCGAGCAAGGCATGGTCAAAATGGCTGCTGATGGGTGGCCGCGGCAGCGGCAAAACGCGTGCTGGGGCTGAGTGGGTTATCGGCGCGCTTAAGGGGCGTGCGGGATATGCGGTGCAGCCCTGTGGGCAGTTCGCCCTCATTGGCGAGACTTTTGCTGATGCCCGCGAGGTCATGGTGGAGGGCGTTTCTGGCCTGCGCCAAATTGCGCCGCCTTGGGATCGGCCGCGCTATGAAGCCACGCGCAAGCGCCTTCTTTGGGACAATGGTGCGGTTGCGTACCTGTTCTCGGCCGAAGACCCTGAAGCCCTGCGCGGGCCTCAATTTGATGCTGCTTGGTGCGATGAAATTGGCAAGTGGCGCTATGGCGAGGCGGTTTTTGACCAGCTGATGTTTGGTCTGCGCTTGGGGCACCAACCAAGATGCGTGATGACGACAACGCCACGTTCAACGCCTCTGGTGCGCCTATTGGTAGACGATGAGGCTTGCATTGTTTCGCATGCAACTACCTTGGATAATCAGGCGTTCTTGTCTGACGGGTTTGTCGCAGGGTTGAAGCAGACCTATGGCGGCTCTCGGCTTTACCGACAAGAAGTGTCTGGCGAGTTGATTGGTGAGCGTAACGATAGCCTTTGGAAGCGTGATGCAATTGACCGCAAACGTCTTGATGCAGCCCCGCCGTTAACGCGTATTGTCGTTGCCGTTGATCCGCCAGCATCCTCGCATGCAAAGAGCAACGCTTGCGGTTTGGTGGCTTGCGGTATGAGCGAAAACGGCGACTTTATCGTCTTGGCCGATCGCACGCAGCCGTCGGCTCGTCCCGAGCAATGGGCACAGGCAGCTGTCGATCTCTACACTGAGCTTGCTGCTGATTTGGTGGTAGCTGAAGCCAACCAAGGTGGCGATATGGTGCGTGCCGTACTGGCGCAGGCCAGCCGCGATTTGCCGGTGAAATTGGTGCACGCCTCGCGCGGCAAGTGGTTGCGCGCGGAACCCATAGCCTACCTCTATGCACAGGGCAGGGTTAACCATGTTGGTGCCTTTGCCGCACTGGAAGATGAGATGCTGGACTTCGGCCCTGATGGCTTGTCCGCGCCCGGTAAGTCGCCAGACCGACTTGATGCACTGGTGTGGGCGATAACCGAGCTCATGGGTGCCAACACCACGCCGCCTAGGTTGCGCGAACTGTAACTATTTCTGTTGAACCAAATGTCCCTTGCCCTGCCGCGCAACCGCGCTGCGGGGCTTTTGCATTGAACTGAGTGGAGACTTGCCATGAAGTGGACGCGCCGCGCCTGGAAGACCAACCAATGGGGCCACGGCGAACCTGGTGCAGGTGCAACCTCGACCAGCGACAGCAAGTCGGTACCGCTAGGAGACCGACCATCGCTGCCCCTGTTTCAATTGCACACACCTGGCTCCCCAATCTGGACAGATACCGGCTATGCCAGCCTTGCCCGCCACGCCTACTGCCGCAACCCGATTGCGTTTCGAGCGGTGCGGTTGATTGCTGAGGCAGCGGGTTCGGTCAAGTTGGTACTGCGCTCCGGCGACCACGACTATGCCGATCATTGGCTGACTGACTTGCTCAATAGGCCTGGCACGCACATATCGCGAACCTCGCTTTTTGAGACGCTTGCCGCGCACCTTCTGCTGGAGGGTAACGCTTATCTGCTCGGCGGGTTTACAGGCGGCATGCCAACCAGCCTTTACCCATTGCGGCCAGACCGTGTGCGGGTGAAAGCAGGTCGCGATGGCTGGCCAGTTGCGTATCATTACACGGCCGGGCGGGAGAAAGTCACACTCGCGCTAGACCCGGAAAGCGGATTGATGCCGCTGGCACATATCCGTCACTTTCACCCACTCGATGATCATTATGGCATGGGCTGTTTGGAGCCCGCGCGTGCAGCACTCGACCTGCACCACGGGGCCAGCGCTTGGAATAAAGCGCTGTTAGACAATGCCGCAAGACCCTCAGGAGCGTTGGTTTACTCTGGCGGCAATGGTCATTTGGATGGTGAAGCTTTTGACCGGCTTAAGGCCGAACTGGAATCCACCTACCTGGGTGAGACCAATGCTGGACGGCCACTTCTTCTGGAAGGCGGGCTGGATTGGCGCCCTATGTCGATGACGCCGAAGGACATGGACTTTCAGTCGGCGCGCAACGGGGCGATGCGCGAAATTGCGCTTGCCTTTGGGGTGCCACCCTTGCTTCTGGGCCTGCCAGGCGACAACACATTTGCCAATTATGCCGAAGCCCAGCGCGCGCTGTGGCGACAGACGGTGCTGCCGCTCGTTGGTAAGCTGCTCGATGGCATCACGCACTGGCTGCAACCGCTTTGCCCAAACGAAACACTGCAACTGGCAGTGGATCTCGATGCAATTGAAGCCTTGTCATCAGAACGAGAGGCGCTCTGGCGACGTGTCAGCGCAGCGTCCTTCCTGAGCGAAGATGAAAAACGCCTCGCCGTTGGGTATGGCGCGCGCAACAGCAATGGCCAATCAGTTCCAGCCAGCCAGATGGTCGCTGATGATTGAGAGCATTGCAGCACTGTTTTTTGAGAAGGGCGACATTGGCCATGTCGCCCTTTTTTTATGGGCGGCCTGCGCCTCGGCGCTCTCGCTCATTCAGTTGCGCGTGCTGTCGGTTACAGCGGCACGATTTGAAGCCTTCGTGCTGGCCATCGCTCGCCTTAACGCCCAGCTCGCCAACCATGTCGAACCCACCATCATGCACCGCACGAGACTGCCTGAAGGTTGCCCGCTGGAGAAGAACTCATGAAAATGCCGCACATGTTCAAGGTGGTTGGCAAGGCCTCGCATAGCCGAGCACGCAAGCCGCCAGCACCCAAAACGCAAGCCCGTAGCACCGCTCTTTTGGGCTTCCCGAGCACCGAAGACAGCCAGGCCATCGACGCGCTGTTTGACGCCTTTGCCCAGAATTTGGCCCGCAAGCTCATTGAGCCTTCGCTTACCCCCGCCAAGGGCGGGTCGGCTTCATCCAAACCGCAAACGGGAGAAACCGGTTGAACGCTTCCCTCGCTTACCAATCGCCGAGCAGGGCGCGCATGGCGCGCTCTGGATCGCCCGAAGCCCCGGCTGCAGTACCTCGCTATGACAAGCGCTCGATCGCAACGTCCAGCTTGCGGTTTTCTGGCTATGCCAGCCTCTTCAACTTGCCAGATCTGTCAGGTGATCAGGTTATGATGGGGTCCTTCCACCGCTCGTTGCGCGCACGCGGCGTGGAGGGCATTCGCATGCTTTGGAACCACGACCCTTCCGAGCCGATAGGCGTTTGGACCTCCATCATTGAGGATGCCCACGGTCTGCGTGTGGACGGTCGGCTCACGCCCCAAGTGGCGCGCTCTATAGCTTTGTGCGCGCTCATAACCGACGGCGCCGTGGATGGGCTTTCCATCGGCTTCCACACCATTCGCTCGGATAGGCCGCGCGGCGGTTCTGGTCGCCGACTGATCGAAGTGGACCTCTGGGAGATTTCACTGGTTGCGTTTCCCATGCAGCCCAACGCGCGCATTGACGCAATTTCTCCACCCGCGCTGCCGCCTGCGACGGATGACCTTACCCCGCCGACAGACTTTTCCTCCCCCCAGCACGCTCTGCAAGCCTAAAAAGGACCTCAGACCATGACCAGCCCTTCCCCTAAGCGCGAGATCAAAGCGCAGATCCACACATCAAGTGACCCCTCTCAGGAGCCGCAAATCGTTGCCAATATGATGGAAGCGCTTGCCGCTTATCGCGATGCAAATGATGAGCGACTTGCTGCCCTTGAAAAGCGCAGTGCTGCTGATCCTCTGCTAGATGAAAAGCTGGCCCGCATTGATGCCGCCCTTGATACCACCGCCGACCAGCTGAACAGTTTGTCGGCAAAAGCCCAGCGTCCTCGCCTTGAAACAGCATCCGCATTGCCAGTTCGCAGTGAGTATGGCGGCGCATTTGAACGCTATGTGCGCAGCGGTTCTACATCCGGTCTATCGGTAAAGGCGATGGAAACCGGAACAGATGCTGACGGTGGATTTCTGGTGCCGCATGAAGCTGAAACAACCATTGGCGACATGCTTACCGCGCTCTCGCCCATGCGGACATTGGCCACTGTGCGTCAGGTCTCTTCAACCGTCTTCCGCAAGCCGGTTTCCACCGATGGATTTGACGCGGGCTGGGTAGGCGAAAGTGCTGCCCGTCCTGAAACCGGCTCCGTGACTCTTTCGGAAATACCGTTCCCCACCATGGAGCTTTACGCAATGCCCGCAGCCACCGCGACGCTGCTGGATGATGCCGCCGTCGATATGGATGTTTGGCTGGCCGGAGAGGTGGATGCTGCTTTTGCTGAGCAAGAGTCCTCCGCTTTCGTGAACGGTGATGGTACGACCCAGCCGCTTGGTTTCCTCTCAGCTCCAACGATTGCTGAGGCCAGCTGGGCTTGGGGTAAGCTGGGCACAGTGGCGACCGGTGTTGAAGGTGACTTCCCCTCCACCGACCCTTCAGAAGTGCTCATTGATCTGGTCTATGCGCTCAAGAGCACTTACCGCCAGAACGGCACGTTCGTGATGAACCGGTCGACCCAGGCGGCGCTGCGCAAAATGCGTGATGCTGATGGCAATTACATCTGGACGCCACCATCGGGTGCGGGCGTCAAAGCCTCACTGCTTGGCTTCCCGGTTGTTGAAATGGAGCACATGGACTCCGTTGCCGCCAACGCGAAGGCCATTGCCTTTGGTGATTTTCGTCGCGGCTACCTGATCGTCGATCGTGTTGGTGTGCGTTTGCTGCGCGACCCCTACACCGCCAAGCCATACGTCTTATTCTACGTAACGAAACGCGTTGGCGGTGGCGTTCAGGACTTTGACGCGATCAAGCTGCTCTCCTTCGCCACAGCGTAACCTCCCGCGCCTGTCGAAGCTCGCAAACGGCCCGTTCTGCAACGCCAGAGCGGGCCGTTTGCGTTGACCTTGTCCCATCACAACCAGTCTTTGGAGTGTCACGCATGACGCTGCTGCAATTAACAAGCCCCGCCGTCGAGCCTGTTGGGCTTGCCGATTTCAAAGCGCATGCGCGCATAGATGCCGACGACGAAGACACATTGCTTTCAGCCATTTTGCTGGCGGCCAGGGCGCACATCGAAACACTCTCTGGCAAGGTGTTGATCACGCAAACCTGGCGCATGCTTTCCGACAGCGTGCCAAGCGATGGACGCCTCGCGCTGTTGGTCCGCCCCGTGCGCTCGGTTGATAGCGTTGTCGTTTATGACGCCGAAGGCGCAGCCACGAACCTGGAACCTGAAGCTTGGCTGGCTGACCTGGGTGGACGGTGGCCGCGGCTTATGCTGCGCCGGCCTGCTGCCACGCGTCTACAGGCGATGAATGGCATTGAGGTCGATGTTACTGCTGGTTACGGCAACACCGGTTTGGACGTGCCTGCTGTGTTGCGCCACGCCATCATGATGCTTGCCACCCATTGGTACGCACACCGTGCAACTGGTTTTGATTTTACCAGCGCTGGCGAGCCTGATGGCTTGTTCGAACTGATTGAACCGTTTCGCGAGGTGCGCCTGTGAGTGTGGCGAGAAACCCTGCGCTCGATGCGGGCGCACTGTCGCTGCGCATGCAGGTTCTTGAGCCGGTTGCCACCAATGACGGTATGGGTGGCGAAACAATTACGTTTACCCAGCGCCGTTCCGTGTGGGCGGCCTTCGAGCCCGAGACTCCAGCGCAGCACCAGTCGTTGCCAGTTGTTGATGCATTGGCACGCGGCACGGTGAGCACGCGTATAGGTCTTGCGCCACCCCCAGGCTGGCGATTGTCTTGGTCAAGCCTTGGTAGCGAGCGAACAGTCGAGGTGATGGCTCTCGAGCGTGGCAACCAAACCTCACCTTTTGATATGGCCGTTGTTGCCGAGGTTGCGCCATGAGCAGCGTCCAAATGCGCACCGCAGTTCAGCCATTGGTCAAAGCGCTGGTTGCCGCATTGAAGCTATGCCCAGAGCTTGCCGCTTTTTCCCTCAGTGATCGCCCGGTAAGGCCGAGCCAGTTGCCGCATGTTCGCATTGGCCCGGTTGAGCAAGAGCCATGGTCGACCAGCAGTTCAGCCGGAGCGCGCCTGACGGTAACCCTATCGCTTACCAGCAAGCATGGTGGATCGACGGCGATCATGGAAGCCTGCGAAGGGATCAAAACGGTGTTGGATGGCGATTTTCTGACACTCGCTGACGCCACAATTGTTGCCCAGAGCACACAGTCAGTCCGCTTCGAGCACGATCCGAGCCAAGACCTGGAGCGTGCGCTGATGAAACTGCATTTCCTCGTGGACTTTGGCGATATCGCTTAAGCCCAAACCGCCCCAAAAACGTAGAGGCCCCGATGACCGCTCAGCCCGGACGTAACCTACTTTTGAAAGTGCGAAACAGCTTAACCAGTCAGTTTGAAACAATTGGCGGCCTGCGTGCGCGATCGCTCGACCTGGCTCAGGAGAGTGTGAACATAACCCATGGTGACAGCACCGGTCGCTGGCGCGAATTGATGGGCGAAGCAGGCCTTCGGCATGGCAAAATCTCTGGTTCGGGCCTTTTCCGCGACGCGACATCAGATGCTCGGGTGCGCGCACTGTTCTTTGATGGGACGGTCAATGCTTGGCAGATTGTAATCCCTGATTTTGGAACGATCGAAGGTCCGTTCTTGGTGACCAACCTGGACTATGCCGGCCGCCACGATGACGCGGTGACATTCCAAATGACCTTGGAAGCTGCCGGTGTTCTCACGTTCACCGAGCTAACCTGATGCCCAACCCGTACCGTGGTGAAGCGCTGCTGGATATCAACGGCAAACCCTACACACTGCGGCTTAGTCTTGGAGCATTGGCGAGCCTTGAGGCTTCCTTTGGGCACAGCGATTTGGGTGCGTTGATTGACCATTTGTTCAACCCGGGCTTGCGAGCAAGCCAAATGCGGGAAGTTCTGCTGCAAGCGCTTGTTGCTGGCGGAGACGTTGCCGCGCCCAATGCTCCCGCTTTGCTGGAAAAGGTTGGTCAGCCGCTTGAGCTGCGCAAGGTCTACCTTAAGCTGATGAAGAGCAGCTTCGTGCCGAGATCGCAATGAGCAAGCAGCTGTGCGTAGAGGACCTGTTGGCGCTGGTTCTGTCCAAACGTATCGCGTCGCTGGATCAAGCCTGGGCGCTCAGCCTGACTGAGGTTCTGCTTGCCGCACGCCTTTCTGCCGCGACAACCACAACTGTGGCCCCAACCTCGCAAGACCTAGCGAAGCTAATGTGCGCCTTCCCCGACAAACAGCTCAAAAAGGAGCCAACACGCGATGGCAAAGTCTGACCCCGGCACCTTCGGCATGACCGAGGGCCTGCGCCAAGAGCTCTCAGATCTTCAGCAAGATGTAGCGCACGCTTCTGGTGAAATTGCACAAGATTTAGCCCGCGCAGTCGTTGAGGGGCAGGAGTTAAAAGGCTTGCTTGAAACACTTGTGTTGCAACAGGCGGACCGCACGATGAACAGCGCGGTGAATTCCGCGTTTGATCTGGTAGGCCAGCTTGGCGAGGGGCTCGTTGGTGCCGCTATAGGTGGCGGTGCCAGCGCCATGGGCAACATTTTTAACGTCAATGTGGCTGCGCCAACGCCAACCGCATTCCGCGGGTCAGAAACGCAAATGGCTGCATCCCTGTCGCGCGCTGTGGCACGCGGGCAGCGCGGTCTTTAGCGGAGGAACTCCATGCCAACCACCACACCAATGCCGCCCATCGATGGCTTCCACGATGTCATCTTTCCTGTGCCGGTTGCACGCGGTGCGCGCGTGACCACACAGCGCCAGACCGAAATTGTCACCCTCGGTTCAGGCTTTGAAGAGCGCAACACGCGCTGGCGCTACGCCAAGCGTACCTATGATGCAGGTGGTGGCGTGCGCTCCAACGATGATTTGTATGCAGTACAAAGCTTCTTTGAGGCGCGCTACGGCCAGCTCTACGCGTTCCGGTTCCGCGATCCGTTAGACCACGCTTCCTGCCCACCGCAGGCCACACCGTTGCCCACCGATCAAGTGCTTGGAACGGCTGATGGCGCTACGGACACCTTCGCACTCATCAAGTCCTACGGTCAGGAGGCCGCACAACGGCCCATTCGATTGCCAGTGGCAGGATCGGTGAGCGTTGCAGTTGATGGAGCGCCCGAAGCGCGCTTCACGCTCGATCTGGCGAAGGCAAACATTCGTTTTGATGCCGGTGCAATCCCCGGCAGTGGCGCCCAGGTAACAGCGGGCTTCCTGTTCGATGTCCCTTGCCGCTTTGACACCGATACGCTGGACATTGATCTAACCGCCTTCAAAGCCGGGTCGCTGCCAACCATCGCGCTGCGTGAGGTCTTTATAAAGGAGCCGCAAGATGCGTGATTTCCACCCTGATCTCATCGCCGCTCTGGCAACGGGTTGCACCACACTTTGCCGCTGCGTTCGCCTGGCCCGCGCTGATGGAGCCGTGCTCGGCTTTACCGATCATGATTCACCGATTGACCATGACGGCATCGCCTATGTGCCATCCGATGGTTTTGAAGCGAGCCAGGAAAGCTCTGCACTCGGCCCATCGGTGGGCGAGTGGGATTTTCGTGCTGCGCTCAGCGATGATCGCCTCACACAGGAAGACCTGTTGGCCGGTCACTATGACGGAGCGACGGTGGAAATGTTCCTGGTCGATTGGCGTAATGCTGCGGTTTTCCAGAAGCTTTCTTCTGGAATTATCGGCGAGGTCACCAGTCGTGATGGCGCTTTTCAGGCTGAAGTGCGCGGTCCGTTTTCCGCCTATGATCGCAAGCGTGGACGCGTTTTCTCCAGCCTTTGCAATGCTGAGCTGGGCGATACTCGTTGCGCCGTTGATGTGGGCGCACCAGCTTACACGTTGCAAGGCGAAATTGCTGACCTTCCAGTGGCCAATGTGGTGCACGTGGCTGGCGGAGGCGCGTTCGCTGCACAGCACTTCACAGGTGGACTTTTCCGCCGCGGATCGGATGCGGCCATTCGCGTTCGCGCCCATCGTCAAAATGGTAGCAATGCCGAGTTAGAGCTTTGGCAAACGCCCGTCGTACCGCTTGCGGTGGGCCAAAATGTCACGATCACTGCTGGCTGCGATAAGCGCTACGAGACCTGCCGTGCCAAGTTTTCCAAAGGGTCAAACTTTCGCGGCTTCCCCTATATGCCGGGCGACGACTTTGCGCTCTCCTACCCCTCCAGTGCCGATGGCACCTTGAATGGTGCGAGCCTGCACAAATGATGCTGGTGCACAAGGACACTGCAAGTCGTGTCGAGCCAGAACAGTTTAGCCAAGAAGCGCAGCGTTGGCTGGGCACACCCTACTGTCACCAATCCAGTGTGCGCGGTGTTGGTGCGGACTGCCTGGGTCTTATTGTTGGCGTTTGGAATGAGACCACCGGGCACCCACTCCAATTGCCGCGTAGCGATCAGCGCAGTTGGGCTGATCAGGCTGAGGGCGAGCCACTGCTTGATGGTGTGCGCAAGTTCCTTGGTGAAGTTAGCCTAGCAGATGCCAAGGCCGGTGATGTCTTGGCTCTGCGCTGGCGTCGCACATGGCCGGCTTCACATCTGGCGATCCTCATGGATGATGACACCATCATTCACGCCTACGAAGGCGGTCAGGTCGTGCGCTCGCAACTGGCACCCTGGGCACATCATGTGGTGGCAGCGTTTTCGTTCCCGCCGGTCAAAACCCTCAATCAGTTTTTATAGGAGCCGGTATGGCGACACTTCTGCTTGGAGCCGCAGGCAGCGCGCTTGGTGGCTCAATGCTTGGCGGTGCGGGTGCCGTGCTTGGCCGCGCCGCAGGTGCCTTTTTGGGCAATGCCGTTGACCACCATCTGTTTGGTCAGACCATTGAAACCCATCGCGAGGGCAACCGCCTCACCAATATGGAGGTTCAGGCCTCCACCGAAGGTGCACCCATTCCGGTTGTGTTTGGCAAGGTGCGCCTCACCGGTCAGGTTATCTGGGCCACTCGCTTTGAAGAGGTCAAGACCACTACGCGGCACCAAACCGGCGGCAAAGGCGGCGGTGGCGGGCAGCCCAAACAGGTGCAAACTACTACAACTTACTCGTACTATGCCAACGTGGCGATAGCCATTTGCGATGGTCCGGTCGCGCACATTGGGCGGGTGTGGGCAGACGGAAAAGAGATGCCGGGCAGCAGTGCGAAGCTGCGGGTCTATCTGGGAACCTCCGGTCAGGCAGTCGATCAGCTTCAGGCGCTGTGCCCCAATCTTGAACAGGTTGCGCTTGTTGTGGCTTGGTTTGGAACCTCACTTGAGGCCGGCAACTGCCGCATCGAACCCCGCGTTGAGCTGCGCGGCAAAAACACATCGAAAGACTGGCAGGTGGCCGGGCTAACGCGCCAGACAGCCAACCTTGTTTCAAGCCACAATGGACAGGCCGCCTTCGGGTCGAGCCCCAATGATGCCAGCATTGTGTCGGCCATTGTCGATCTAAAGGCGCGCGGCATCAAGGTTACGCTGATCCCATTCCTTACGATGGATGTTCCTGCTGGCAACACCCTGTTTGATCCTTGGACATCTGCCACCGGTCAGCCTGCTTATCCATGGCGCGGGCGCATTACAGTGTCACCAGCGGCCGGCCAGCCTTCTACTGCCGATCAAACAATTATCGCTGCACAGCAGGTGGCCCATTTTGTTGGCTCAAAAACACCCAGCACCAGTGAATGGTCTTTCCGCCGTTTCATCCTGCATATGGCCGACCTTGCCCAACAAGCAGGTGGTGTGAGCGCTTTTTTACTGTCCTCCGAGCTTCGCGGTTTGACGACTGTGCGCGATGACGCCGGCAATTTTCCTTTTGTCGAAGCCTTGGCGGAATTGGCCGCTGATGTACGCGCTGTGGTTGGCCCGGCAACCAAAATCACCTATGGCGCTGACTGGTCGGAATTCCCAAATTATCGCCCAGACGATGGCTCTGGTGATGTGTTGTTTAACCTCGATACGCTCTGGGCCAACCCTAATATCGATATGATCGGTATCGACCAGTACCAGCCGGTTACCGATTGGCGTCATACGGACGGCCACGCGGACGCGAGCTTGGGCGAAAGCCCATATGACGACGGCGTTATTCGCGCCGGGCTGGAACGCGGGCAAAACTATGATTGGTACTATGCCAGCCAAAGCGACCGCGACAACCAAGTGCGTACGCCCATCACCGATGGCGCCTACAACGAGCCATGGGTATTCCGATCAAAGGATTTGGCCAGCTGGTGGTCATTGCCGCACCACAACCGCATTGGCGGGGTACGCCAGACATCTCCAACAGTTTATGTGCCTGGTCAAAAACCCATCTGGTTCAGCGAGATAGGGTTCCCTGCCGTCGATTTGGCTGGCAACCAGCCGGCCGCTTTTCCTAGCGATAAGCCAGACAATCACAGCATCCCGATTGGTTCGCGTGGCATCCGCGATGATGCCCAGCAGCGCGCCTTGTTGGAGACGTCACTGGCGTTCTGGACCACACCTGGTCCACACAATCCCATATCGTCCAGCTATGGCGGCCCAATGGTCGACGGTGATGCTATTTTCCTCTGGACCTGGGACGCGAGGCCCTATCCGGTCTTTCCCAACGCGACGTCGGTCTGGAGTGATGGCAGAAACTGGGCGCGTGGCCACTGGCTCAACGGACGTCTTGGAAGCGGGTCGTTGGGCGATGTGCTTGAGGCTTTGTGCGATCACTTTGATGTCCCGAAAATCACTGTCAGCTCTGTCAACGGCACCGTGGAAGGTTATGTGCTGGCCAAGCCTTCCAGTGCGCGGGCTGCATTCGCTGATTTGAGCACTGTTTTCGGTTTTGATGTTGTGCCGCAGGTCGGTGGTGCTGTTGCCAAAAAGCGCTCAGGTATCGCACGCCACACACTTGCGCTTAGCGATCTGGTCGAGCCTGTCGATGGCCCACTGATCACCATGACGCGCGCCGACCCTGAAACGCTCCCGCGTCAAGTCACCTTTGCCTTTTCCAGCGATATCCAAGCCTTCCAGTCTGCTGTGGTTCGGTCCGCCAAAACCGATGGTCGCGAACGGCAGGAGCAATATCATTCCATTGCGATCACGCTGCACCCAACCCGTGCTCAGCGTATCGTCGAGCGGTTGCATCAAGAGGCGCTGATTGCGGGACAAACTTTTGATTTCAGCCTGCCACCCAGCTTCGGCATGTTGGAACCGGGCGATGTTGTTGATCTGAAAGGTCACGGCCTGGAGGCAGACCTGCGTTTCTGCATCAAGCGCGTTGTCGACGGCGGCTACCGCCAGATTGAAGCCTATCGCGTCGATCCCTCCATCTACGGGCTTGTCGATGAGATTGATGAGTATGGAACGGTGAGTCTGCCACCTGTGTTCGGTCCACCGGATATCGTGGCACTCGATTTGCCAGCCATTGCAGGTGATGTGCAGGCTTCTCACAACGTGAAAATTGCCGCGTATGCGGACCCGTGGCCAGGTGCGGTCAGCATCTACAGCAAAGGTGCCGGTGAGGTGTTCGAAGCGGTTCAGTCTATTGACGCACCTGCGATAACAGGTGTGCTCATTGACGCGTTGCCGCCAGGCCCTGTTGGCTTCATCCATCGTGGCGCATCCCTGCGTGTTGAGGCGCCCGATGGATCACTTGGGTCTGTGGCAGAAGACCAGTTGCTGAGAGGATCCAACCTAGCAGCGATCGTCTCGACCAACGCGGTTGAAGTCGTACAGTTCGCCAAGGCCCAGCTGGAAGACGCTGGTCAGTACCGATTGCAATCGTTGGTGCGTGGACTTGGAGGGACCGAAGCTGCTGCTCAATCAGGCTCTCCAGCCGGTGCCCGGCTTGTTATGCTTGATGAAACGGTGAGTGACCTCGCTGTTTCCGCCCTTGCCCTTTCCAACGGTGTTACTCTGCGTGGTGAGCCTGTCGACAACAGCGTAGGCGACTTCTCGCGCACCGATATTGCTGCAACTGCTATTCCCCGCAGTCTTCGCCCTTTATCGCCGGTTCATCTGCGCGCGCGTCGTCTCACAAGCAGAGACATTGCTGTGTCATGGGTGCGTCGCTCACGCGGTGCTGCCGACCTTTGGGAGCTTGCTTCCATTCCCTTGAATGAAGAAACCGAGGCCTACCGCACGACTGTTCGTATTGATGGCGTAGTGCTTCGCCAAGTGGACAGCTCAACGCCAAACTGGACTTACAGCCAAACAGATCAACTTGCCGATGGCTTGGACCCCAGCGATACACAAGCGCTAGAGTTTGAGGTTCTTCAGGTGGGTACCGGGGGTCGCGCGGGAGAACCTCAAACGCTTAAGGTTATCGTGTAGAGCAAGGGCTCAGCCAAGACTTGTTCAGATCTGGTTCATGCATGGTTTGCTAGACCAGCCTCATGAAGGCGTTGTCTTTCCCTTTCTGTGTTGCTTCTATCACCAAAACCGCGGTGTGCTTCATTGTGCTTGTTCCGCTGGTATTCAGCGGTCCGGTGAGGGCGCAGTCTTGCCTTTCAGCGGCTGATACCCGGTCCGCAATCGCCGCGGGGCAGATCGTGCGCTTCTCACAAATCGCCTCCGTCGCCAATGCCAATGGATATAGCCAGCTCGGCTCGGCTTCTGTCTGTGGTTCTCCGGGCAACTATGTCTACGTCGTGGTAGCCAGTACGCCTCGCGGTGACTCTGCCCGGCTGACTTTCAATGCCATCAGTGGCGCATTGTTATCGGCACGGTGATCATTATGCGTCTGCTTGTTGTTGAAGATGAAAAAACGCTCAATGCCCAAATCAAACGGGCATTGGAAGATGATGGCTATGTCGTTGACGTCGCCTTCGATGGTGAAGAGGCAGCCTTTCTTGGCCAGAACGAACCTTACGATCTGATCATTCTTGATATTGGACTGCCGCAGAAAGACGGTTTGACCGTTCTTGAAGATTGGCGGGCCGATGGCATTAACACGCCGGTCCTGATTTTGACCGCCCGCGACCGCTGGAGCGATAAAGTGAAGGGTATGGACGCTGGCGCGGACGACTACGTCGCCAAGCCCTTCCAGATGGAGGAAGTGTTGGCGCGTGTACGCGCTATCCTTCGCCGCGCAGCCGGCCTTTCCACCAACATCTTGAGCTGCGGTCCAATTGTACTGGATTTAAAGTCCAACCGTGTGACGGACGAAGGCATGGTGGTGCGCCTGACTGCTCAGGAATACCGGGTTTTGGCTTATTTGTTGACGCACGCAGGCAAGGTGGTCTCGCGCACTGAACTCACCGAACACATTTACGACCAGGACTTCGACCGGGATTCCAATACCATCGAGGTGTTCGTCGGCCGCCTGCGCAAAAAGCTGTCTGTGAACATCATCGAAACGGTACGTGGTATGGGGTATAGGGTCCAGGAGCCTGACCCTGCGTCCGTGCAAAGCGGCTAGAGCGGCTTGGCTGAGACCTTTGTGGAACACGTTTCTTTGCAAGATCTAAGCGAAAAACAGACAGAGCCCCAGTCGCTTGCATTGCGCCTTGTTGCGCTTGCTGCAACGGGGTCGCTACTGGCGTTGATCCTTGCAGGTTTTGTCATGGCAACCTTGCAACGTGCAGGAGCTGAACGTGCTTTTGACGAGCGGCTGACGGTTTTTGTCACGCAGCTTTTTGCTGACTACGCCAATGACGATGTCACTGATGCAACCGCGCATTTTGCTAACCCGGCTTTCGCCCTGCCTGGGTCAGGTTGGTACTGGTCGATTGCTGATCCTCAAACTGGCGATCCGTTTCTCGCTTCTGCTTCACTTTTCGATCCGCTTCCGCCGCCACCGCCGCTTTTAGAGGGTGAAAACGCTCCGCGATCAGGCAGCCGTAACGTGGAAATAAATGCACAGAGATTGCGTTTGTTGGACCGGGTTTACGTTTTTCAAGATAAGCAGGTCTTGCTGCGGGTTGCAGCTCCAACAGGTGGGTTGGATCAGGAACTTCGTGGCTTTCAGGTCGCCTTGGCCATTACCTTAGGCGTCATGTGGGTGGCCCTGCTGGCGCTGGCCTTCGCTCAGGTGCGCATTGGTCTGCTCCCTTTGAAAAAAGTGCAAGAGGCAGTGGCAGATGTCCGCACGGCAAAAACAAGTTCCGTTTCCGGCAGATTCCCGCAGGAGGTCAGCCCGCTTGTTGATGAGCTCAATGATTTGCTCAAAGCCAACGAAGTGATCGTTGACCGCGCGCGTCATAATGTTGGCAATCTGGCTCACGCACTAAAAACACCGTTGGCAGTAATTCAAAATGCTGCTCAGCAGTCGGCCAGTGCAGCTGATCTGGACCAAATCTTGACGCAGGCGCGCTCGATCGATGAGCGTATCCGCCTGTATCTGGATCGCGCCCAGCGCGCTGCTACACGGTCAAGTGCCGGTCAATCGACAGCGTTGGCCGATGTCATAAAGCCATTGGTGCGCACCATGGCCAAGCTCAATCGAGCGCAGGGCTTGGCGTTTGATGTTACCATTGACCAGGGTCTTCGGGTGAAAGCTGATCAACAAGATCTCGAAGAAATGTTTGGTAATCTTCTGGAAAACGCATGCAGGTATGCAAGCAGCACAGTCACGGTATCTGCAATCGCGCTTCCGGCCAAGTCGACACTGCAACCAATGCACCAGATTAGCGTTGAGGATGATGGTGATGGGCTCAGCGAGGCTGCCCGAGCCCATGTCATGCAGCGAGGTCGGCGCTTAGACGAGCAGCAGGCGGGGTCAGGCCTTGGGCTTTCGATCGTGAATGAAATGGCAGAGCTTTACGAGGGAGCATTTGTTTTGGAGCGTTCTAGTCTGGGTGGTTTGCGCGCTGTTATAAGCTTACCCGCCGCCGCCCCAGTTCCGCCTGATTCGTCGAGCTAGTCGCTCGATAGGGCGTTTTGAATTTTGGAATCGAAGTACTTTTTGAACAACCATCTTTGGGAGATGCAATTCATGTCGAAGACCGTACAAGTCGCCTCACCGGGCGCAAATGCTGCGATCACAAGCGCCCGTATGTCGCGGGGTTTGCGCAAGGGTGCAATTGCGCTGGCAGCGCTTACCGCACTGGCGGGCTGCCAAAGCGCTGGGCCTCGTGAAGGTGTTGGCGCGCTTGGAGGTGCAGTCGCTGGAGGTGTGTTGGGTAGCCAAATCGGTGATGGCTCGGGCCAGGTGCTTGCCACGGTCGGCGGCGCGGTGCTTGGTGGTCTTCTTGGTGCTCAGCTTGGGCGTCAATTGGATGAGCAGGCTCAGCAGCGCTTTGCGGCAGCTCAGTTCCAAGCCCTGGATTCCGGTCGCCCTGGTGCGCCGGTTGTTTGGCAATCGCCAACCGGCCCAAGCGGTCAGGTTGTGCCCAGCCAGCCATATCAGATTAATTCCACGGTTTGCCGTGACTACACGCATACCATTTACATTGAAGGCCAACCTGAAGTGCTGCGTGGCACAGCGTGTCGCCAGGGCGATGGTAGCTGGCGCGATGTCGGCTAAATTTCAGGTCTAAAGTCAGGGCCTGAACGGAGGGCTACGTCCGCGTCAGCGCCAACCCTGCGTTAACCAAACTACGCTAATCAGGTCACGATGATAAAAGTCGTGGCCTGATGGACAAATTTCTTAGCTCAGAAAAAGAGTTTGGTCGGCAGTCGCTCATTTCGCGCCTGCGCCAATATCTCGGCGACCTTAACCCTGAGGCGCACAGCACGCTTACGCGTTCCATCGACCGAGCACGCGCTCGAGGCGAGCATTCACCAGTTCATGATATGATCATGGAAGCTTTGCGCGATGTCGTGGCAGTGCGCTCGGAGCCGGTCGAGCGCGTGGTTTCAGCAGAGCGTGCTTTTTTTGAGCCGATCGGGCCTATTCTTGGATCCGTCCACCTCCCAGAAAAACAAACGGGTATTATTGATCGTGCGTCCCTGCGCCCGATGTGGATCTGGATCACACGTGATCTTGCGCCGGGCAGATGCGATGGAGAGCTTGCCGCCCTTCGGGCGGCAATTGTGGACGAGGACAAGGACGCGGTGGATGAGACCGCTGAAGAATTTCAGGCGGCAGTTTGCAAGCACGCCCGCGCACTCATTGATGAGTACGACAAAAAGCACGGTACACTGCAAAAGCTAGAAGCCCAGCTGGGCACCTCGCGTGTGATGGCGGACTTGCACGATCTGTTGGCCTTTTTTGACCAGCGCGAGCCATTTGAGGCCTTTTTGGAGCAGCTGCCCAGGAAGCTACCGGTTGGCGAGGCCGGATTGAAAGTGCTCGACAAGGCGCTCATGGCCTACAAGTCCGCACCAACTTCAGCCACGATTTACGCCTTTTCTGCCTGTGTTGACCGGCTGGGGTCATCCAGTGACCTTGTCCGTTTTGCAGTGCATCACGCAAACTCAAGTGATCCGGCAGCCATCCGGGCAACAATGGCCTCTGGAGCGATCCAAATCGCGCTCAGCCAAGCCATGCAGGAGGCTGAGTTGCTGCGTTTGAGTTTGGCGCAAGATCGACGCGTCGATAAAGTCACCCCCATTCTTCACAGGTACCACGAGCTGGTTTCGGCCATCGGTAGAACGCTCGATGATGTGCCATCGGATCCTTGGCAGAAACGGTTATCTTCAATTCGCGCAAGAGCAAGCGATTTGCTGGCCAAAGAGCTGGAACCGCTGCTTGCCATCATCAAGCGCAGCATTGGTGTGATGGAATCGCGCGGTAAAGAAATTGTCCCCGATGCATCTGGCGTTGAGGAGGCGGTTTTCGGCCTCACGGTTTTGATGATCGCGCGCGACGCCCGTCGATCCCTGGCCATTAATGCGCTGATTGAGCGACTTGAAAAAGGTATCGAGGATGCGCTTGAGAGCCAGGGTAAGCCGGCAATTGACCGGCTGACGACGGTTTGCGATGAAAATTGGGAGGCTGCGATGGCTCGCTCGGCTGCAGCAGTCCGGCTGTTTGGTATCTACTTTGGGGGCGTGTACGGAGCGTCCCTTGCACGGCGGCACTCAGCGACGATTGAAGCGCGCTTGGCCAAAAAAGCCAGCTAGTCGCGCGCTGCGCGTGGCTTGCCTGCGACAAACTCCCTACTTTCTGCACCACAACTCCACTGGACAAGCGGTCGGTCCAACCCTAGCCATATTCCAGCTTCAGTTGGCCATTTTGGGCATTGGAGCCGCAAGACTTTTTGGCCAACAAAAGGCGCATGAGCGCTGAGGGAAGAGCGTGCTGGTTTGGATCATCTTTGCTGTCATGACAGCGATCGCCGCAGTTGCGGTGTTGCTGCCATTTGCGCAAGCACAAAGGCGGGCGACGAACGAGGGCGGCTCTGACGCCGAAGTTTATAAGGACCAGTTGGAGGAAATTGAGAAGGATGTCGAGCGCGGCGTGGTGAGCGCAGCCGAGGCTGACGCTGCTCGGCTCGAAATTTCCCGTCGGTTGTTGAAAGCCAACGATTTAAACGATCAAGGTGAACCAGTCTCCAAGTCGCGCAAATGGCGCGCCCGGACTGTGTTGGCGACAGCCTTCTTAATCGTGCCGATAAGCGCCATCGCAACCTACCTCAGCTATGGCAATCCAGGTCTTGAAGATCAGCCGCTTGCCCAGCGCCTTGAAGGCACCATCGAAGAGCAGGACGCCGCGATACTCATCGCCCGCGTAGAAGAAGCCGTGGCTGAAAACCCCGATGATGTGCGTGGGTGGGCAGTGCTTGCGCCAATTTATGCGCGCCAGGGCCGCTTTGAAGATGCCCGTCGCGCCTACAATCAGCTTCTTCGCCTCGAGGGGCAGGTGCCCACGCTCCTCACCGATTTGGGCGAGCTGATCGTCGTTGAAAACCAAGGGTTGGTTACTGAGGAGGCAATGGGCCGTTTTCGTGCTGCGCTCACCGTTGATCCAACGTTTGCCAAGGCCCGCTACTATCAAGCGCTCGGCCTTGCTCAAGATGGTCGTCAGGGTGAGGCCCGAACCCTGCTTCTTGCTATGCGTGGCGAAGGTGGAGAAGACGCTCCCTGGCGTGGCAGCGTGGACCAGCTTCTGGCAGATTTGGATGGTGCAGCCATTATCCCTACGCCTGACGGAACGGCGGCCCAGTCGATTGCTGGTCTGTCCTCGCAAGATCGCGAGCAGGCAATACGCGATATGGTGCAAGGCTTAGCTGACCGCTTGAGCGTGCGCCCTAATGATCTGGAAGGCTGGAGCCAATTGATCCGCGCTTATGTGGTGCTTGAGCGGCCTGATGATGCGCGCGAGAGCCTTGATATCGCTTTGCGCCAGTTCGCTGCCGATAGCCCCGCACGTCAGCGCTTGCTGACAATCGCGCAAGAACTTGAGCTCACGCCACCAAACTAGATTAAGCCTGCTCATGGGCATTATGCCGCTCTTGAAGCGGTTTGAGCCGCCTCCTACAACCGTGTGTGAGGCAGCTGTTTGAAGTTGAAATAAGGACCAGATCTTATGACCCGTAAGGGCCAACGATTTCTTTTGATTGGTACGGCGCTTTGCGTGCTGGCAGTTGCCACGGGGCTGGTGCTGTTTGCTATGCGCGATTCCATCGCATTCTTTTCCTCGCCGACGGATCTCTATTCGCAGCCCAGCTCAGAGAGTCAGCGTATTCGCCTTGGTGGTTTGGTTGCTGAGGGAACCGTTGTGCGCGGTGTTGGGGATACCGTCACTTTTGGAGTGACCGACACCAATGCAACCATTGAGGTAGCCTATACCGGCATTCTTCCTGATCTTTTTCGCGAAGGGCAGGGCGTTGTGACCGAGGGCTATTTGGCTCCCGATGGTACCTTTCAGGCAGACACAGTGTTGGCCCGCCATGATGAAAATTACATGCCCACCGAAGTTGCTGAGAGCTTGCGAGCGCAGGGTGTCTGGCAGGGTGGCAATGAAGATGCTGCGCAACCTCAGTCCAGTTATTGATAGGCTGAGGCGCAAGGGAGAGAGCCATGATTGTTGAGATCGGCCACTACGCCATGGTGCTGGCGCTCATCTTGGCGCTGGTACAAAGCGCGATGCCCTTTTGGGGTGCGCGGGTGGGTGACACGGGGCTAATGCGTGTTGCCGATATAACTGCACCTGTGCAGTTCGGTTTTCTCGGCTTGAGCTTTGCTGCGCTAACTTACGCCTATGTGGTCTCTGATTTTTCAGTGATCAATGTCGTTGCAAACTCACACTCTGAGAAGCCGCTGCTTTTCAAAATTACCGGTGTGTGGGGCAACCACGAAGGCTCCATGCTGCTTTGGGTGCTGATACTGGCGCTGTTTGGTGCAGGCATTTCGTTCTTTGGTAACAACCTGCCGCGCACGCTGAAAGCCAATGTTTTGTCGGTTCAGGCGTGGGTGACGGTGGCATTTTTGCTGTTCATCCTGCTCACCTCGAACCCGTTTGATCGCACAATGATGCCGCCCGCCGAGGGCGAGGATTTGAACCCGATCCTCCAGGACATTGGCCTCGCGATCCACCCGCCGCTGCTCTACCTTGGCTATGTCGGCCTCTCCATCTCTTTCTCGTTTGCCATTGCTGCCCTCATCGAAGGGCGCCTTGATGCAGCCTGGGCGCGCTGGGTGCGCCCCTGGACGCTTGCTGCCTGGGTGTTCCTTACGCTGGGTATCTCAATGGGCTCCTACTGGGCCTACTACGAGCTCGGTTGGGGCGGATGGTGGTTTTGGGATCCCGTGGAAAACGCCTCCCTTATGCCATGGCTCGCCGCCACTGCGTTGCTGCATTCTGCCATCGTTATGGAAAAGCGCGAGGCGTTGAAAATTTGGACGGTGCTGCTGGCCATCATCGCGTTCTCTTTGTCGCTGTTGGGCACCTTTTTGGTGCGCTCAGGCGTGCTGACATCGGTACACGCATTCGCCACAGACCCTGAGCGTGGTTTGTTCATCCTGATGATCCTAATGGTGTTCATCGGTGGCGCGTTTACGCTGTTTGCCCTGCGCGCAAGCGAACTGCGACAGGGCGGCATGTTCGCCCCGGTCAGCCGCGAAGGTGCCCTGGTTGTGAACAATCTCTTCTTGTCGGTCGCCACAGCGACGGTGCTTTTGGGCACACTCTACCCGCTGCTGCTGGAAGCGCTGACGGATCAAAAGATCTCGGTTGGTCCGCCGTTCTTTAATTTGACGTTTGGCCCGTTGATGATCCCGCTATTGCTTGCGGTTCCGTTTGGACCCGTGCTGGCATGGAAACGCGGCAACATGACTATGGCGCTGGAACGGCTTTGGTGGGCTGGTGCTGCGTCACTGCTGGTGGTTGCCTGTGTGCTTGCCTTGTTTGGCGTGACTGCCTGGATCAAGGCATTGGCCATTGGCATTGCGGTTTGGCTGATGCTTGGTGCCATTGCCGAGCCGCTTGGCCGTGTGCGAGCGTTCTCCTCGCCCATCAAAGACACGCTACGGCGCCTTGCCAACCTGCCGCGTTCATCCTGGGGTACGACCATCGCGCACTTTGGTGTCGGCGTCATGTTGCTTGGTATTGTAGGCGTTTCGGCGCTGGAAACAGAACGGATAACCACGATCAATGTGGGCGACACCGTTGATGTGGCTGGCTACGAGTTCACCTTCGAGGGCATGCGCCCCAACACCGGCGACAACTTCACCGAGGTGATCGCTGGCTTTACGGTGCGCGAGGGCGGCAATGTCATTGCTGTTATGGAGCCATCGCGGCGCATTTATCCAGCACGCAACTTCCCCACCACTGAGGCTGCCTTCCACACGATCGGCTTTTCGCAGCTTTACATCTCACCGGGTGACCCCACTGCAACCGGTGGCATGGTGGTCCGGTTCTATCACAAGCCATTGGTGACCCTCATTTGGATCGGCACACTGATTATGTCCGCTGGCGGGATTCTTTCGCTGATGGATCGGCGCTTGCGTGTCGGCGCACCAACGCGCGCCAAAAAATCCAAAAGGCCCATAGTCCCTGCCGGCATGGAGCCGGCTGAATGATGCGCTTCGGGTTGGCTCTGTTTGCATGCTTGGTTTTGTTTGCCCCGGCCCATGCGGTGCTGCCGGACGAAGTTCTGGATGACCCGGTGCTGGAAGAGCGTGCCCGAGACCTATCGGCCGAGATCCGCTGCCTTGTTTGTCAGAACGAGAGCATCGACGAGAGCAACGCCCAGCTTGCCCGCGACTTGCGGATTTTGGTTCGCGAGCGACTTGTAGCTGGCGATACCAACGCACAGGTGTTGGATTTTCTGGTCGCCCGCTACGGTGAGTTTGTGCTGTTGCGACCGCAACTCAACAGCTCCACGCTAGTCCTGTGGTTTGGCCCAGGCATCGTGCTGTTGATTGCTGGTACCATCATTTTTATGCGCACGCGCCAGCGAAAACCCTTGGCCGTTGGCGCACCTGCGGCGCTGAGTGATGAAGAGAAGGCTCGCCTCGCGGCGCTTCTCGAGCGCGACCAGAACTAACCTTCCCAACCTGCGGCCCCGGCCAGAAGCAATCGCGATCACGAAAGCTATCACGCGGGCGTGCGCATGCGTGTTGTACGCTTGTAGAAGCGTGCCTTGCGCATGAGCGTGGCACCGTGCGAGCGTCCGGCAACTTACCTTGCTGCCTAGGACACACTCCCATGACCATCACTACATCGCGTGTCACTTTCAAAGGTGCTTCCGGCGCAGATCTCGCTGCCCGCTTTGACCGCCCCGCAGGCAAACCACGCGCATGCGCGCTGTTTGCGCACTGCTTCACCTGCTCCAAGGATGTGTTTGCCGCCAAGCGTATCGCCTCCGAGCTGGCTGCCCACGGCATTGCTACCCTGCGGTTCGATTTCACCGGCCTTGGTAGTTCCGATGGTGATTTTGCTTCCACCAACTTCTCCTCCAACGTTGCAGACTTGAAAAGCGCGGTTGAGTGGATGCGCGAGAATGGTGAAGCGCCCTCCATTCTTATTGGCCATTCGCTTGGCGGAGCAGCGGTGCTTTCCGCGGCGCCAGATATCCCCGAAGTGAAGGCTGTCGCAACCATTGGTGCACCTGCCGATACCGCCCATGTTGTGCACAATTTTGAAGCCGACATAGAAGCCATTGAGCGTGATGGCAAAGCTCAGGTGAACCTTGCTGGCCGCACTTTCACCATTGAAAAACAGTTCCTTGATGATGTTGCCAGTCAGAACATCACCGCGCGCATCGCGAACATGAAAAAGGCGCTTATGGTGTTCCATTCGCCGATCGATGCGACGGTGGGCATCGAAAATGCTGCGACTATTTATAACGCGGCTAAACACCCCAAGAGTTTTGTGACGCTTGATGGCGCAGACCATCTGCTCAACGATCATGGCGATGCGGCTTATGTCGCCCAGATGATAGCGTCTTGGTCAGAGCGCTATGTTCCAAAGGCAACTGTGTCGATTTCATCCTTTTCCGGTGACATTGCAGCTGCCAAGATAGCCGTTGCTGAAACGGGAGCTGGTAAGTTCCAAGCCTCAGTGCGCATGGGTGCGCATGGGCTTTTGGCAGATGAGCCGGAAAGCTATGGCGGCATGGACACAGGTCCTTCGCCCTACGACCTGCTGTCGGCGGCCTTGGGTGCCTGTACAACCATGACATTGCGCATGTACGCCGACTTCAAGAAGCTTGATCTGCCTCGCGTTGCGGTAACGGTGGAGCATGACAAGGTGCACGCCCAGGACTGCGCTGATTGTGGCGAAGATATTCAGAATATGCCCGGCAAGATCGATAGGTTTGAACGTATCATTCATGTGGACGGCGAAGTGGCGCCCGAGGTCCGGGATAAGCTCATTGAAATCGCCGATAAATGCCCGGTTCACAAAACCATGACCAAGGGTGCCGCAGTGGTTACAAAATGCGCCCCTGAGGTGATGTAAGCTCAATGAGCACGCCAACATTACAGAGGTTTAATCCGCCCGCCATGGTGCGGTAAGGCGCGCAGCCCCATGTTCCTTTTCATCGCTGGGGGCCGATCAGGCCCAACACTTCGCACAAGAGGTGGTGAACACTGGCAAAAAGGAACATTGGCGACATGACTATCAACCCGAACTCTGCCTCAAAGACAGGCGTTTTTCAGACAAGCGGAATGCCGAGCGCCAAGAAACGCGCGCCGTTGCTTTCCCGCAAGACCACCTTGGCGCTGTCCACCGTGCTTGGCCTTGGCATCATTGCTCCGTTGGCTGCACCTGCCATGATTAGCCCGCTTTCACAGGCGCGTGCGGCAGAGGCAATCGTACCGGACACATTTGTTGCGCCCACCGGTTTTGAAGACCTGGTAGAAGCTGTCATGCCTGCCGTCGTGGCAGTGCGCGTGCAGGCACCAGCGCCCGTTGAGACCTCCAACCGGGATATCGACCGCCTGCCAGATGGCACGCCGTTTGATCGCTTCTTCCGTCGCTTTGGCCCCGAAGCTGAAGAGTTCTTCCGCCGCGGTCCAGGTGGTCAGACGCCTGGCCCCAACCAGCGCCGTCGTGGTGGTGGACAAGGCTCCGGCTTCTTCATTTCTGAAGATGGTTTCCTCGTCACCAACAACCACGTCGTTGATGGCGCTGGCTCTGTTGAGGTCGTCATGATGGATGGCACCATTTTACCCGCAGAAGTGCTCGGTACCGACAGCCGCACCGACCTGGCCTTGCTGAAGGTGGAAGGCGATGACTTTACCTTTGTGCGCCTTGCGCCTGAACAGCCCCGCATTGGTGAGGTTGTGTTGGCCATCGGCAACCCGTTTGGCCTTGGTGGTTCTGTAACGTCCGGCATCGTTTCGCAGCAAGGCCGTGACATTCAGCCCGGCCCATTTGATGAGTTCTTGCAGATTGATGCTGCCATCAACCGGGGCAACTCCGGCGGCCCAACCTTCAACATGCGTGGCGAAGTGGTAGGTGTGAACACCGCCATCTTCTCACCATCGGGCGGCAATGTTGGTATTGCGTTTGCCGTGCCCTCCACGCTGACTGCCGACGTTATTGGCGATCTGATTGAAACCGGCGTTGTGGCTCGTGGCTGGCTGGGCGTGAACATCCAGTCGCTTACACCAGAGCTTGCCGAGGGCATTGGCCGCGACAGCACCGATGGCGCGATTATCGTGTCGGCGGCTTCCGGATCGCCAGCTGAAAGTGCTGGTCTGCGTTCCGGCGATACCATCCTGTCGGTCAATGATGAAGTCGTTGAGGGCCCAACCGAACTTGCCCGGGCCATCGGCAGTTTTGATCCCGATGAGACGGTCGAGATCCTCATTTGGCGTGATGGTCGCGAGCAGGTTGTGGATGTGCTTTTAGGCACTCTTCCCTCAGAGCGTGAATTGGCTGCAACCTTCAGTGCACCCGAACTTGACCGTCTGATGCCTGACTTTGTTGACCAGTTGGGGATGAGCGTCGCGCCAGCCTCCTCGGTCGGGTCGGACGTGGAAGGTCTTGCCGTCACTGAGCTGGACCCTGATGGGATCGCTGCCGAGCGTGATCTGCGTGAAGGCGATGTGATTGTGGAAATTGCGGGTGAGCCTGTGCGGTCCATTCGTGATCTTACGCGCGGTCTGCGTCAGGCAGGTCAGAACGGTCAGGCCTCCGCGCTTGTACGCGTTGAAGGGCAAAATGGCGCATCGCGCTTTGTCGCTCTGCCAACCAGTCGCGGCTAACAGGTAACGAAAATGCTGATGCCCCGGCCTTTGCCTGTCGCCCCCGGCCGGGAGCCACCAGCTGCGCATGGCGGCCAGGATATCTGATCTGATACCCAACCCGCCATGCGCGCCTGCCTTGCCTTAGCCAGCGACAAGAATCGCGCTAGGCTCTGGATTTCAAGTCCAGCCCGCCTCCAAAACGAACGAGCCACACCGTGAAAGTTCTTATCATCGAAGATGACTTTGAGGCCGCCGCGTTCATCGTGAAGGGCTTTCGCGAGGCAGGGCACACGCCCAGCTACGCCGCCGATGGTGACACCGGGCTGGAGTACGCGATGGGTGAAGATTTTGACGTGCTTGTCGTCGACCGCATGCTGCCCAAGCGCGATGGCCTTTCCATCATTGCCGCACTGCGCGAAGAGGGCAAGCAGACCCCCGCGCTTATCCTTTCTGCCCTTGGCGAGGTGGATGATCGCGTGGCAGGCCTTCGCGCTGGCGGTGATGATTACCTGCCAAAGCCATACGCCTTCTCTGAACTTTTAGCGCGCGTTGAAGTGCTTGCCCGGCGCACGGCACCGGGTGAGGCGCAGACAACTTATCAAGTTGCCGACCTGGAGCTGGACAGGCTTTCCCATACCGTGAAACGCGCAGGCGAGGATATTCCCCTGCAGCCACGCGAGTTCCGCCTGCTTGAATTTTTGATGAAGAATGCAGGGCAGGTGGTGACTCGCACCATGCTGCTGGAAAAGGTGTGGGACTATCACTTCGACCCCCAGACCAACGTCATCGACGTGCACATTTCGCGGCTTCGCTCCAAGATCGACAAAGGCCGCGAGAACCCACTTATCCAAACTGTGCGAGGCTCGGGCTATGTCCTCCGTGACACGGCTTAAGCCGTTCCGCACCACAGCGTTTAAGCTGGCCGCTGGCTACCTGGTGGTGTTCGGTGTGTTCGCGCTGGGGTTGATTGGCTACCTTGTGTGGGAAACCTCCTCTGTGTTGGTGCGCGATGTCGATCGCCGCCTGAATGCCGAGGCGCGTCGCTTGGGCCAGCATTACCAGCAGGGCGGCATCAATCAGTTGTTTGCGGCCATGCAGGAAAGCGCGCAGCGCCCTGGCAACCGTATCTATGCCTTGCTCACGCCCGATGGCACCGAGATCGTCAACTCGCTTGGGGTGTTGCCTCAAGAAGTGTGGGCTGAGACAGGCCTTGCCCGTTTTGCCTACGAGCAGGTCGGTCCAGATGGCAGCGAACGCGATAGCCGTGCCATCGTTCGTGTGATTGCTTTGCCAGACGGTTTTCGCGCCCTGATCGGTTTTGATATTGGCCAGACTGACGTGATCCGCAACGCGATCCAGCGTGCTGCGCTGGTTTCAATGGTTCTGCTGCTTGCGCTCGGCTTGTTGGGCTGGCTTTACGTGAACAAGCGCGTCTTGAAGCGCATTGATGGTATTTCCCATTCCACCGCGCGCATCATGGATGGCCATCTGTCTGAGCGCATTGCGGTAATGGGTACCGGAGATGAATTTGACCGTCTGGCTGACCAACTCAATGTCATGCTGGCGCGCCTCGAACGGCTGATGAACGGCTTAAAAGAGGTTTCCGATAACATCGCGCATGATCTGCGCACGCCGCTGACCCGCATGCGCAACCAGATGGAAGATGCGCTGCGACAGCCCCCGGGTGAAGAAACCGACCGCGCGGCGCTGGAAAGTGCGCTTGGCGAAGCTGAACATCTGATGGCGACGTTTCAGGCGTTGCTCACCATTGCCCGTGTGGAGGCTGGTGGCCGTCGCCACACCCTATCGCACGTCGATTTGGGCCAGGTGCTGACCGATGTGGTTGAGCTTTATGAGCCGGTGGCCGAAGATCAGGAGGTGTCTGTGGTGTTCACTGCGCCTGCACAGCCTGTAAGCGCGCAGGTGAACCGCGAACTTCTCGGGCTTGCAGTGGCAAACCTTGTCGACAACGCACTTAAATACGGCCGGCAAGGCGGTGGCATAATCACGCTTGCGCTCACTGCTGACGAGCGGGAAATCGCGATCAGTGTGGCTGACAATGGTCCAGGGATTCCAGTGGATGAACGCGAGCGCGTGAAAGGCCGTTTTGTGCGGTTGGAGAAGAGCCGCACCGCTGAAGGCTCTGGCCTCGGCCTGGCTTTGGTGGATGCGGTTGCTGCTTTCCATGATGGGGTGCTGGAACTTAACGATGCCCAGCCCGGCTTGAAAGCGACCTTGAGAATACCTTTTGGCTCTGGGGAGGTCTCTTCATGAGCGCGTCGCTTGCCAACACCTTCCAGGCGTCTGAGCATTTGGCAGATCTGGCACAAAAGGTTCATGGCGGCCTTGAGGGCATAACGCCCGTGCCCGTGGATGAGGCGCTGAACGGCGCTAGAGCACGCTTTGCACAATGCGCATTGGATGATGAAGCCACCGTTATGCAGGAGTTGCGCCAGGCCAAGGCACGCGTGAGTCTTGCCATCGCGCTTGCGGACCGGGCGGGAAATGCGTCGCTGGAGGACACGGTTGAGGCCCTCTCAAGCTTTGCCGACGGTGCTATCGAATTGGCTGTGCGCGCGGCTTTCGCAATTGAGGGCAGGGGCGGTCGCTGGACCGGAGAGCCGGGCACTGTGGACGGCTACGCTGTGATTGGCATGGGTAAACTGGGCGCAGGAGAGCTGAATTATTCCAGTGATATAGACCTGATTGTGCTCTTCGACCCTGCGGTGCTCGAGGCTCAAACGTCCGAAAAAGTGGATGCTGGAACGTTTGCGGTACGCGTCACGCGGCGTCTGGTACGCTTGCTGCAAGAGCGTACAGGTGATGGCTATGTGTTTCGTACCGACCTGCGTCTGCGCCCTGACCCATCCTCTACCCCTCTGGCCCTGTCTATCGACGGCGCGCTGAACTATTACGAAAGTCAGGGCCGCACCTGGGAGCGTGCAGCCATGATCAAGGCCCGTTGCGTGGCAGGCGATCAAAAGTTGGGCGCGTGTTTTACCCATGCCATCAAGCCGTTCATCTGGCGCAGACACCTCGACTACGCTGCCATTGATGCCATCCGCTCCATCAAGCGGCGCATCAACACCCATAAGGGCTTCGGTGCGATTACTGTGCCCGGTCATGATGTGAAGCTTGGCCGTGGTGGCATCCGTGAGATTGAGTTTTTTGCGCAGACTCAGCAATTGATTGCTGGCGGGCGTAACCCGTCGCTGCGCGTCATGCGCACCAAAGATGCGCTGGCTGGCCTTGCTGACCTAGGTTGGATCGAACCGCAGGCGGCGCAGGAACTCACCGCAGCTTACACCCATCTGCGCGACGTTGAACATTGTATCCAGATGTTGCGGGACGAACAGACCCATCGTTTGCCACAGGACGATGGCGAGCGGACAAAGGTTGCCGCGCTTGCCGGGCAGGATTTGGCAGCCTTTGACACCGCTGTCGCCGCAACGTTGCGGGTCGTGCACACGCGCTTTTTAGCGCTCTTTCCCGAGGATGAACACGAGGACCAAACCGTCGATCCTTTCGCTGAGACATATGACGAGGCGCTGGCCGACCATCTCACTGGGCTGGGTTATGAGCAGCCTGAAGATGTTCACCGCCTCCTAAAGGGCTGGATCAAAGGTCGCATGAATGCGACTGCCACACGGGGTGCCCGTGAGAGGCTGGTGGCCATTAGTCCGGACCTGTTGCGTGTGTTTGGTCAGACCGACAGGCCGGACGCAGCGCTGCGTGCCCTGGATGATTTTTTGCGCGGTCTGCCCGCGGGCCTTCAGTTTTTCTCCATGCTAGAAAGCAACCCAGCCGTGATGGAACTGCTGGCGCGCATTATGGGCACCGCGCCAAAGCTTGCCGAGACGCTTGCTCGCCGTCCACGCTTGTTCGATGCGCTGCTTGATCCGCGATTTTTTGGATCGCTGCCAAACAGTAAGGCCATTCGTGCTGACCTTGAGCGTGCCATTGGCGAGGCCCCAACTTATGAGGCCAAGCTCAACGCTAGCCGCATCGTGGGGCAAGAGCACCACTTCCTCATTGGAGTGCGGCTTCTTTCGCAAACACTCACAGCCAATGAAGCGGCCCGCGCCTACACTGATTTGGCCGAGGAAATCGTGCTTGCGATGCTCGATCTTGCAAAGGCCGATGTGCGCGATGCACACGGTGTGTTTGAAGGCGCAAGCTTGTGTGTCTTGGCCATGGGCAAATTGGGTAGCCGTGAGCTGACTGCAGCCTCTGATCTGGATCTGCTGCTCATCTACGACATTGCCGGCGGACAGGCAGAAAGCGATGGTCCGCGTCCTGTCGCGCCGTCGCAATACTTCACCCGGATCACGCAGCGGCTCATATCGGCTCTCAGCGCTCCCACTGCTGAAGGCGCGCTCTACGAACTGGATATGCGCCTGCGCCCCTCCGGCAATGCAGGACCGCTTGCGACCAGCCTCGTAAGTTTTGAACGCTACCAAATGCAGTCGGCACGCACTTGGGAGCACATGGCTCTCACACGGGCACGGCCCTTTGGCCATGACACCGGCGGCTGCACGGCCATCAAGGCCGCTATCAAACGGGTGCTCACCAGCGGCCTTGATGGCGAAAAGGTGCGCAACGATGTGGCTGAAATGCGGGCGTTGCTGGACCGCGAGAAGCGGCCAACTGGTACCTTTGACCTTAAGGTTGCTGCTGGCGGTATCATCGATGTGGAGTTTTGTGCCCAAGGGTTGCAGCTGTTGCATGCCCATACCGCACCCGAAGTGCTGCATGCGGGCACAGCAGATGCTTTGCAGGCACTTGCAGAGCTTGGGTACCTTTCAGCCAGTGACAGCGCAGGCCTGCAGGAGGCGCATCGCCTTTACAGTACACTTTCTCAGATTATGCGGCTTTGCCTTGATGGGATCTTTGACCCGGCAACCGCTGCACCCAGTTTGCGACGTCTGGTTACCCAAGCTTGCGATTTGCCAAGCATGGACACCGTGACGACTCATCTTGAGCACACGCAGAGCGAGGTCCGATCTCGGTTTCTCGCCCTGTTTGCTGCCGCGAACGAGACCCGTTCGCGTTCATCCCTCGGGGGCGACATTCTCGAAGGAAAAACGAAATGACCAATGTTAAGAACTTGACCCTCATGGCGCTTGCAGGCGCTCTGCTGACCACTGGTGTTGCAGCCACCGCGTTTGCTGATAATCGCTCGTCTGAGCGTGATCGTGGTGGTGCTTCTGCCTTCCAGGCAGGCGAGCGTTTTGCTCGTGCTGATATCGACGGCGATAGAATGATCTCACTGGAAGAGTTTCAGGCAGGTGTGACAGCCCGCTTCGAACGCTTGGACGCTGATGCTGATGGCACCGTTACCCCAGCAGAGATGGTCGCTGAACGCGAACGCGCTCGTGAAGATCGTGCCGCACAACGCATAGCTCGCGTGGATGCCAATGAGGACGGCGCGCTGTCGCTGGAAGAAATGGTTGCCGCGGCAGAAACGCGGTTCGCTCGCATGGATCGCGACGAAAATGGTTCCCTGGAGCGTCGTGAGCTGCGTCGTGGCTTTGATGGGCGCGGTCAGGACCGTGGTGATCGCGCAGAGCGTGGCGACCGCGATGTGCGCTAACGCACACTAGCAAGAAAGATGTCAGCCCGCGCGTTTAAGGCGTATCGGGCTGGCGTCTGCTGTGTCTATGCCCTTTGCTTCAATGGCATTTTGGGGCCGGTTGCCGGACTCGGGCCGGGCAGTCGCGTCGCTAACATGAATGGTGGTTTGCGCGGGTTCTGCCGGGTGCAGACTGTCAACCGATGGTCCCGATTTTGTCTTTGGTGGGCAGACAGGCAGCATAACGCCGACGACTGTGCCTACATGCTCGCGTGAGCTTATGCGCAGCGTTCCGCCGTGTAGGTTGACCAGCTTTTTGGAGATGGCCAAACCAAGGCCGGAGCCTTCGCGCGGGCGTGTCATGGCGCTGTGCGCTTGCTCAAAGGGCTCTGTTACAGAGCCAAGTTTTGCATGAGGAATGCCGATGCCTGTGTCACGCACCGTCAGGAACACATTGCCAGCCAGCGCGCGAGCGCGCACCGTGATTTCGCCACCACGGGGGGTGAATTTCACGGCATTGTCGAGCAGATTGAGCACCACTTGACGCAGCGCGCGTGGATCAGCTTCCACCAATATTTTGGCCTGCATGTCAGTATCGATTGTCACGCCTGCCTTCTCGGCATTGATTTGCACCATGGTCACGCAGTCTTCCACAGCCTGGCTCACATTCTCATCCCCAGTGGTTATGTCGAGGCGGTTTGTGTCGAGCTTGGCCATGTCGAGAACATCGGAAATGACATTGAGGAGAAATGTGCCGCTGGTGTGGATGTCATTGGCATAGCCGCTGTACGTCGCACTGCCCAGCGGGCCGAGATACTCGCTGCGCATCAGTTCAGAAAAGCCGATGATTGCGTTGAGTGGCGTACGCAGTTCGTGGCTCATATTGGCCAAGAATTCCGACTTGGCTCTACTGGCCGCTTGGGCGCGTTCTTTTTCCTCGTGATGGCGTTCTGCCAAAGCTTTCATTTCCCGACGTGAGCGGGTGAGGTCGCCAATCGCACCAATCAACCGGCTTTCAGAATCAACCAGAGCCTGCTCTTTTTCCTTTAGCGCTGAGATGTCACTGCCCAGGAACACCAGGCCGCCATCATGGGTGTTGCGAACTGTGATCTGGTACCAGCGCTCATCAGGTAGCCCGCAAATAAAAGGTTCGTCCAAAGGCAACGCGCTTGCTGTGGCCGCATGACTTGGCCCAAGCAGATGTTGACCGCAGAGTTTCAGGTCTTGAGCATTGATGGCCTGCCCATTGTCATCAATCAGTTCGCCAGTGCGTGCCAGTGCGTTGAGAACATCAAAACCGGTGTTGCTGACAACCATTTCTCCGTTGTCGTTCCACAGGGCAAAGGCATCCGATACGGCCTCGATCGATTCGCGTAAGTTGCGGTTGGCCTCTGTGGTCTTGCGTTCATAGCGTCGGCGCTCGGTTATATCGTTGGCAGCACCTATAAGGCGCATTTTCATGCCCGGCAGGTGCACAACTTCAGCGTGAAGGTGGATCCAGCGATACTGGCCATCGGCATGCATCATGCGCACCGTAGTTTCCAAGGCGCCTTTGCTTGCTGCCCCAAGCGTCTGCACTTTGGCGGTTAGATCAGCATTTGTGGGGTGCAAAATAGCGTCGATGTCCTGGGCGCGGAGCACCTGACCGGTTGGTGCGTAGCCGAGAATATTAAACATGGAGTTCGACCAGTCGATCTCCCCATGTTCAAGGTCCCAGTCCCAAAGGCCGCTGCGACCTCGGTTGAGCGCAGTCTCAAGGCGTAGGTGGGCCATGTCGAAGCGCTCAAGCGCCAGTGCGGTGCGGTCACTCTGCCAGATAAAGGAGTAGCCCAGAATAAGCACGACAAGACAAACGCCGCCTAGCAGACCAAGTTCACGCATTGCTCGATTTTGCCAGCCAGCGAGCAATTGGGTGGCATCGATCTGAATTTCAACGTGAACATGTCCAGCCGGGCCGTTTGCTGTCGCTTTTGCGCTGATGAGCTCTTCGGAAAGCCCAACGCTGTTGGGGTCACCCACCTGGAGAGTGCTGGTATGATTGTGCAGCTGGAGCGTTATGAGGGATGGCACGCCATGCGTGCTGGTGATGTTACGGGCCGCTGCATTGAGCACTGACATCAGGATGCTGTCATCTGCTCCAGCCAGTGTGGATTCCACCATGGCGAGCGTTTCGGCCTGGGCCTGCAACGCCGCTTCAGTGCCAGTAAGGATATGTGCGCGTTCAGCGTACAAAAAGCTGGCGCGTACCACGATCAATACAAGCACAAAGGATAGAACCATGAGGCCGGTTAAGGCGCGAACATGACCGGTTAACCCATTGGTTTTGTTTGCAGAACTTGCGGGTTGGATGCGGGTGGAGTTTGAGGCGCCGGCGTCATTGTCAGCCATGGCGCGAAATGGGCTCAGCACATCGTAATCATTGCTTGCAGACGGCACAAAAGTATCGTTTGCCGCGAGCGTTGCTTGCCGCGCCATGCTGACCTGCTTTCAGGTTTGTAGAGTTTTTCGCTATTACGCGGGGGACGCAACTGCTTACCGAATCACCCCATTTGAATCGGTGCGAATCGCATTGTCCAGAGTCGGGAGCGCGCTTTCAGGAATTAATGACCTAAGTGTAAACGCTTAAAGCAAAAATTCTTTCATACCGGTATGAATTTTGCGCCCATAATTCCTCGCTAATGCTTCAACGAGAGTCTGAACTTGTAAGTTGCAGGCCAGGTCATGCGTCCGCCATGCGTTGCACGATATCGCGTAGATCTATCGAAAGACCTTTCCGCTCAATCAGCCTTTCCAGGACCAGCTTGGCGTGCTTGCGGCGTTTTTCATCGTTTGTCCGCCAACTGCGGAATGTCACGGCAAGTCTGGCGGCCAGTTGCGGATTGGCAGCATCGATTTCGACGATCCGTTCGGCCAGCAGATCGTAACCGGCCCCGTCTGCAGCATGAAAACCGACAAGGTTTCCAGCGGCAAAAGCGCCGAGCAAGGCACGCACACGGTTGGGGTTGGTCTTGTCGTAACCGGCATGGCCTTCCAGTGAGCGCACCTTGGTGGCATCGCCATAACGCGCCTGCACGCTGAACCACTTGTCCATGGTAAGCCGGTCCTGCTCAAATCGTTCTTCGAAGGCATCCAGCCTGCTTTGCGCATTGGCGCTGTTACGCTTGATCAGTAGGCCAAGCGTTTTGATGCGCATGGTCATGCCCTTGGCGGTGTCATGCGCGCGGGTGATTATTGTATCTGCACGTGGATCATCCCACCCTGCCAGATGTGTTAGGATGGCGAGCACCAAGCTGCGCTGGGCGGCGGCCTGCGGCGAGATAATGCCATCATCTTCAAAGCCATGCGCATGCAGATAGGCGAGCATGGCAGGTCCATGTGCCCGGCACAGGTCTTGCACGAAGCTGGCGCGTGCCTCCTCCACAAGTTCAGGCTGAATATCCTGCTCTATCGTGCGGGCAAGGTCCTGGGCGGAGGGCAGGGTTATGGCGGCAGCGCGCGCGGCGGCGTTTGCGTGAGCATCCCCGCCCTGCGGCAAACCCCGGCTTATCAATGCCTCGAACAGAGCGGTGTCCTCACCAAGCGGTTCACCCAGCTTTAGTCTGTGGTATCGGCGCTGCAGAGCATCGCCGTAGAGGGCCTGAAGCTGAGCCCAGCTGGCAAAGGCATTGGTATCATTTTGCGCCAAAAAGAGCCTGTCGGCCTCCTCCAACCCACTCACGGTATGATTCACAGGTGCTGAGTAGTCGCGGAAGAGCGAGGGGCGCAGAGCCACCTTCGGCAGCCCCGACAGGGTGAGCGCTCCGAGGGGACTTTGCAGCAAGAACTGGCCGTCCACCCAGCGGCCACCGCTGGACTGGACTTGATTGCACGCTATCGCCACGTCCTCACCGGCATCATCCACCAGCGCGAGCTTGCAAGGAATGGGAAGCGGTTTCTTGTCCTGTTGCCCCGGTGTTGGTTTTGTGTCCTGCTTGAACGATAGCTTTGCGACGCCTTCTGCAGCATCAGCCTCAAACGCTACCTCAACATGCGGGGTACCAGCCTGAGTGTACCAGGTGATGAAGTCTGGCCAGTCGCCTAGGTCGCCGGCCTCATCTTTCATTGCGCGGAGAAAGTCCTCCAGTCGCACCGCTTGCCCATCATAGGTGGAGAAGTAGCGATCCATCGCCGCGCGAAAGCGCGTTTCTCCCAGCCATGCGCTGACCATGCGTACAATCTCTGCGCCCTTTTCGTAGACGGTCGCAGTGTAGAAGTTATTGATCTCACGATAGGCATCAGGGCGCACCGGGTGGGCCAGTGGACCCCCATCTTCGGGGAACTGGTGTGCCCACAGGTCGCGAACATCATGGATGCGCTTAACTGCGCGATCGTAGAGGTCGCTGGTGTATTCCTGGTCGCGGAACACCGTCAGACCCTCTTTCAGGCAAAGCTGAAACCAGTCGCGGCAAGTGACCCGGTTGCCAGACCAGTTGTGGAAATATTCGTGCGCGATGATCGCGTCGATGCGTTCATAATCCTCGTCAGTCGCCGTTTCTGGCGAGGCCAAAATGAACTTGTCGTTGAAGATATTGAGGCCCTTATTCTCCATCGCGCCGAGATTGAAATCGGACACAGCCACGATGTTAAACACATCTAGATCGTACAAACGGCCAAAGCGCCTCTCGTCCCATGCCATGCATTGCTTCAGCGCACCCATGGCAAACTGGGCGCGCTCGCCCTTGCCCGGCTCTACATAAATCGCGAGTGCAACCTCACGGCCATCGGCGGTGGTGAAGCTGTCTTCGACGCGCTCGAGCTGACCACCGACCAGCGCAAACAGATAGGACGGTTTTGGGTGTGGGTCGTTCCACACGGTCCTGTGCCAACCCTCGTCCAGCACCTGCTCACCAATGGGATTGCCATTGGATAGCAGCACCGGGAAGGCTTGGCCCTGCGCTTCAACGGATACCGTATACGTTGCCAGAACGTCAGGGCGATCAAGAAATGGAATGATCCGGCGAAAGCCCTGCGCTTCGCACTGTGTGCAGTAGACGCCGTTTGTGAGGTAAAGCCCGCTCAGCGCAGTGTTGGCCGCTGGGTCCAGTACCGTTTCCAGTTTCAGGGTGCTGGGGGCATCGGTTGCTACGGTCACCCTCAGGCTGCTCGCATCCTGTAACGCCTCAGTGGCCTTATCATTTATCCAGACGCTGACCGTCCCCAAGCTATCAGCATCAAGCGTCAAGCTGTGGCTTTGCCCGGCAAATGCGACATTGGGGTTTGGGTGCACCGTATAGGTGGCCGTGACTTTGGTGCGCGGTCCATCAAGCCGAAAGACGAGATCAACGTGGTCAATAAGGAACGGGGGAGGGGTGTAATCGGCCAGTTGAATGGCGGGCGTTGTGTCAGTTTTCATGACGCGAACAAACACCCAGAAACCAGTTGCGGCAAGGCATTTTGCTTCCTTGAGGTGCATCCTCACGCAGTTTTGACACGAAAAAGCGGTTTGCTTGCCAAGGGTGATGCGCAGGCGTAGGGGAGCGGGCACGCAGTTTCCATCTACGCAGTCGAGTTGCATCCATGTCCTTCATTCAGCCGCCCCCCGCTCAGCCGGTTTTGCCAATCGTTGGGCGCGACGAGCAGTTCGCTGTGGGACGCATTTTTTGTGTAGGACAGAACTACGCTGATCATGTGCGCGAGATGGGCGGTGATCCGCAACGCAATGCACCAATTTTCTTTGACAAGCCTGCCAGCACGATTGTTGCCAGTGGGGACACGATAGCGTTCCCGCCTGCGACCAATGACTTGCACCACGAGATCGAGCTGGCGGTGGCACTGCGAGCAGGCGGCGCTAATCTTACCATTGCACAGGCTGGCGAGGCTGTTCTTGGCTACGCAACATCGCTGGATATGACCCGCCGCGACATTCAGCAAGCCGCCAAAGCAGGCGGCAAGCCATGGGATATGGCCAAAGGATTCGACCAGTCCGCGCCCTGCTCTGCACTGACGCTTATGCCAGGAACCGTGCTGGGTGAGGGGGCGATTGCGCTGTCCGTGAACGGCCAAGTTCGTCAGTCTGGTGACTTGAACCAGATGATCTGGCCTGTCGATGAGGTGCTGGTAGAGCTTTCCAAGCTGGTTACGCTTCGGTCTGGTGATCTGATCCTTACAGGGACACCGGCTGGCGTTACCTCAGTCCAGGCTGGTGATCGCCTCGATGGGTCTATTGCGGGTCTCGCGTCGCTCACTCTTACCTACGCTCGCTAAGGCCAAGCTCATGGACGTGCTTACCTCTATTCCTATGGACCAAGCCCTGTTGCTTGCCGGATCGTTGATTATTGCCGGTGCCATCACGGGCGTTCTCTCCGGTCTTTTCGGCGTTGGCGGCGGTGCTGTCATGGTGCCCGTGCTGTTTGAGGTTTTTGGTTTTGCCGGTGTTGATGATGCGGTGCGCATGCCTCTTGCCATTGGCACATCGCTTGCCGTCATCATACCCACGTCGATCCGCTCATTCCGTGGACACAATGCTCGTGGCGCAGTCGATATGGCGGTTCTCAAAGCCTGGGCATTGCCCATTCTGCTTGGCGTAATCGTTGGTGCCATGGTTGCCCGCTATGCAGACCCGTGGGTGTTCATGCTGGTTTTTGCGTTGGTTTCCACGCTCAACGCGATCAAACTGCTGTTCGGCCGTGAAAGCTGGAAGCTGGGTGAGGATCTCCCAGGCCCTTGGCCGATGCGCGTCATCGGCTGGGTCATCGGGTTGCTGTCGTCGCTCATGGGCATTGGCGGCGGCGTCATGGCGAACATGGTGCAGACGCTTTACAATCGCCCCATCCTCGGCGCCATCGCAACGTCATCTGGCGTTGGCGTTCTGATCTCTATCCCCGCCACCATCGGCTACGTCTATGCCGGTTGGCCGCAGATGGAGGTCGTGCCGCCGTTTTCGCTGGGTTACATTTCATTGATTGGCGTGGCGCTGCTACTGCCGCTTACCGTGTTGACCGCGCCGCTGGGCGTAAAGATTGCCCATGCACTACCCAAGCGCACGCTGGAAATCTCATTTGGCATCTTTTTGGTCATCGTGGCGGCCCGGTTTATTGCCGCGCTTCTGGGCTTTTAAATAAGCGCTACCCAACCACGCTCTGGTAGATCCAGTAGCCCATGAGAAGCGCCAAGAGAAGTGCGCCCCAAACCGCGAGCTGTTGCACCAGCGGGCCGATCTTCGCGCCCGTGCCAATGACGCTGCCACCCAAATAAACCAGCAACGCCAGCATCGCCGTGACTGCGCCGAGCTGTCCGGGCTCGACGCCCAAAACAGTGCCACCATCGCCGCCGACCAATAGAACTGCCAAGCCGGTGGCAAGTATGGCAAACGCAACCCAGCCGTAGATGGGCATCACTGGTCTCTTGATGGGCCTGCAATTCCAGCAGCTTTGCGCTGTGGCTCAAGGCTTTTCATGCGTGTGGGCAGCTGACCCATCACCATCAAGCGTTGCGGATCTGTGAGTTTCGACCACCGACCAATCTCATCAAGCGTGCGGCCGCACCCAAGGCAAAGCCGCAGCAGCGGGTCGATGCGGCAGATCTGTACGCAAGGTGAAAGTGTTGCACTTTGTTGGGCGGGAGGGGAAACGGACATGAATACTCAGGTGTTAGGTTGCGCCTTGGAATCTTAGCGTCTGCTAAGACACCATGGAGACCGATATAGACAGAACGAGCAATCCAACAAGGTCAGAAAGCTGCTGGCAGGCGCCCAAAACATCGCCGGTTTGTCCGCCAATATGTCTCTGGGCTGCCCGCCCGATCGCATAGGACACGCCGAGCATCAGTACGAGCGCGATAAGCAGAAGCGGAGCCCCGGCCATCAGCCCAAGCTGGACGGCAAAAAATGGCGCGGTTGCCACTGCAGCCAGGGCAAGTGCGCCAAACGCTGCAGCGGTGCTTGGCTTGCCCAGTCTAGCAGCTGCTCCATCCGGTCTGGCGTGCGGCAATTGGCTTGCGACCAGCATGGTAACAGCCCGGCTGAAGGCCTGCGTGACAAGGAGAGCGGCCACCGCCAGCATCAAATTCATCTCGATCAACGCACTCAGTGCCAGAATGCGGACTGCAACGCTGATCAGAAGCGCCAGAACACCATAGGTGCCGATGGCTGAGTCACGCATGATTTCCAGTTTTCGCTCGCGCGTTCGCCCCCCACCAATGCCATCGGCACAATCGGCCAAGCCATCTTCATGCAGTGCGCCGGTGAGCATGATCAAGGTCGCCACGCCCAGTGTTGCAGCCATCAGCGAAGAGGCTGACAGGGCAGCCGCCAAACCCATGACGCAACTGCCCACTGCGCCCGCGACAAGCCCGCTTGCCGAGAACGCGGGTGAAAACGCGTTTGCGGTTACGATGGGGTCTGCCTCTTCACGCGCTAGGATGGGGAGAGGCAAGCGCGTGGCAAAGCGAAGGGTGCGGTAAAGATCAAACCAGAAATCCATGCGCGTATCGGTAGTCAGCAACAACCCTGGCGGCAAGGTCCGGTGTCCTCATCATCCAGAAAGAAATTTCGGCGGTTAGAAAACGGTGCGTTGGCAGGGCTAGTTTGCTGGTCAAGCTTTCTGGGCGAAGGTGGCGAGGCTCAAGAACTTCGGTCAGACCAGGGATCTGTTTAAACGCGCCACAACGCCGCCGAGTGTATCACCTCGTTCATGAGTGTATGAGCTGATTAAGTGGCGTTGCGCAGCAGCGAAAGCCCAATGATCTCTCCCGGTTTGCCTCTTATCTGTGCGCCCACACGCCCTCACAAAAATGCTCCTGTGATTGTGTGCGCAACCATATTGATTGGTTTTCGACTGCGCGTTAAGGGCCGGTTGAACCCCGCTCTAACATGAGGATTAGCTTTGCCCGCTCCGTTGCCCCCATCTGCTTCCGGCCTACCATTTGACGATATCCGTGCGCTTTTCGAGCAGCTTACCCAGCCTGATCAGGATGCCCGAACCCGTGCGGCGCTGCGCAACGCCAATCTTTTAAAGCCAGCGGGATCACTGGGTGATTTAGAGAACATCGCGCTGTTTTTGGCCGGTTGGCAGGGTGTGGAAAAGCCCGTCATCACGCGGCCCATCGTGGCGCTCTTTGCTGGCAACCATGGGGTGCACGCGCAGGGCGTTTCCAAGTGGCCGATGGAAATCACGCAAACCATGGTTGATATGTTTATGCAGGGCGGGGGTGCCATCAACCAATTGTGCGCATTGCACGGGTTGGGCCTGAAAGTGTTTGATCTGGCACTCGACATGCCGGTCGCTGATTTTACGCAAGAACCTGCCATGGATGAAAAAGGCTGTGCTGCTACCATTGCCTTTGGCATGGAAGCCATCGCCGGCGGTGTCGATCTTGTCTGTATCGGCGAGATGGGCATCGGTAACACCACATCAGCCTCGGCCATCTACGCCGCTTTGTTTGGTGGCGGCGCAGAGGCTTGGGTGGGCGAGGGCGCTGGTGCTGACCCAGATCAGCACGCCCGCAAGGTGGCAGCCATTGATGCAGGATTGAAGTTGCATGCAGACCAGCTGTCTGATCCGCTGGAGGTGCTGCGCTGCTTTGGAGGGCGCGAGATAGCGGCCATGGCCGGCACCATCCTTTCCGCACGTGCTGAGCGCACGCCTGTCATCGTTGATGGCTTCGTGGCAACGGCGGCGGCTGCCGTTCTTTACAAAATTGATCCCACGATGCTGGATCACTGCCTTTTTGCCCATGTGTCTGCCGAACGCGCTCACCAAGCAGTGCTTGATCAAATGGGCAAGCGTGCTCTGCTGAACCTTGGTATGCGGCTGGGTGAGGGAACCGGAGCTGCGCTTGCCGCATCGCTGGTGAAGTCGGCTGCGGCCACCCACTCTGGCATGGCCACGTTTGCTGATATCGGATTGCCCGAAGTAACCAGCCTGCCAAACTAACGCGTGCTGGCCTTAGGCTGCACGGCTGGCCTGCTTTGACTGAGCGGGTGAGGGCGCGGATGTTGAAGGCATGGCTGGCATAGCCTGCATGACGCGGTCAGCCGGGAAAACTGCCCGCACCACCGTGCCCTCACGCAGCTTGGAATGCAGCTCAAAGCGGCCGCCATGGGTCTTCATCAGTGCTTGGACGATCGGCAGGCCAAGGCCAGTGCCCTGCTCGGCATTTTTGATGGCGATAGAGCCCTGTCCGAAGGAGGAAAGCACCACTGGAATTTCTTCTTCAGGAATGCCTGGGCCAGTGTCGCGCACCTCAATCATCTGCCCGCCATCCTGAGTGCCAACGACGCGTATCAGCACCTCGCCATTGAGGGGGGTGAACTTGATGGCATTGGATAGCAGGTTCAACGTTATCTGGCGTATTGCGCGCTCGTCAGCCCACAGCTTGGGCAGGTTCTCCTGATAATCTTCGTGCAGGGTAATGCTTTTACCCTTGGCCTTCATCGCAAGAAGGTGCGCGGCTTCCTCAACCGTATAAGCAACCTGCACCGCCTCCTCAGAAAGCTCGTGGCGACCGGCTTCAATGCGCGAAAGATCCAGGATCTCATTGATGAGGTTCAGCAGGTGGGTGCCGGACTCATGAATATCCTTGGAATAATCTCGATACTGATCATTGGGCAGGGGCCCTAGCACCTCGCCTTTGAGGACTTCGGAGAACCCCAGAATTGCATTCAGCGGCGTGCGAAGTTCATGGCTCATGGTGGCCAGAAAGCGGGATTTGGCCAGGTTTGCATCATCGGCACGGCGGCGTGCCTCCTCAGCGATACCGCGCTGCTGTTCCATCTCGGCAATCATGTCATCGTTTGTGGCACGCGCCTCGAGCAGGGCCAGCGTGGTGCGGTGCATCTGCTGGGCAATGGTGAGGAAAAACAGCTGCGCACCCAATGCGCCAATCGCCATGATTATATTGGCCAGATCACCACGAACACCCAGCGAGAGAGCGTAACACACCGCGATAGGCGTGGTTGCGCATGCCGCCGCAATCGGCAGGTGGTGGTTCAGCATCGCCGATGTGGCAATAACAATGATGAGAACAGAGAAGATGAGCGGGTCAATGTGCTCAAGGCCGGTGGGCAAGCCAACGATGTAGAACGCGATCGGGAGCAGGCCCCACATCACGCCGCGGACGGTTTCTACAATCGAGAAGTTGCGCACCCAGCGTATTGGGTCGATCGCATCTGGGTCTTGGGCGGTGGCCTTTTTGGCCATAATGCCCACGCACAATTGCACAGCGACCATTGCGGCAGACCATGCGGCTGCCATGAGCGGCGGCAGCACAAAAAAGGTGCCAGCACACACCGCAAGAGCAAACGCCAATTGGAAGGCAAAACCGCCCAAATGGTTGCGCGCAAACAGGTTTACGATCTGCTGTTCATAGGTCAGCGTTTGCCCGGTTGCCGAGTTCAAGCGCTCACGTACGCCGCGTACCGCAGAGCGTGTATCGCGGCGGCGTTCTGCCCGCGCCCTGCTCTGGGCGAGGCTGGAAACACCGGTAGCTTGCAAGCGTGTCGACATCGGGCCTTAGAATATTGGAGATGGAGGGCGCGCAGATTGCCGGTCCCACTTAACTCCCTAAATGTCTGCCAAAAGAGTGAACAGACCCTTTGCAAATAGAGTTAATGCGCAATGACTACCCCTGAATTGCCTGATGTTTTACGCGATATTCGCGCCTGCCGCCTTTGCGTGGATGCTCCCTCTCATCTGCCCGGCCTGCCGCACTCGCCGCGCCCAGTTCTGCAATTAGGAGAGCATTCGCGCATTTTGCTGGCGGGCCAGGCCCCCGGTGCGCGGGTGCATGTCTCTGGGCGGCCGTTCACCGACTCATCAGGTGAGCGACTGCGCGCTTGGCTTGGAGTGGATGAAACAACGTTTTACGATGAGCAAAAGCTTGCCATTGTGCCCATGGGGTTTTGCTTTCCCGGGTATGCCGTCAAAGCCAATGGGGCAACGCGAAGCGACTTGCCGCCGCGGCGCGAGTGCCGCTCAACCTGGCATGATCAGCTGTTTGCCAGCCGCGCTCCCTTCGATCTTACTTTGGTGATAGGCCTATATGCGCGTGATTATCACTTGCCTGCAAGCAAACGCGAGACCCTTACGCTGACCATTGCCAGACAGCGACATGGTCCGTTGGGCAATGTCATCGTGTTGCCGCACCCCTCATGGCGCAACACGGCATGGCTCAAGCGCAACCCATGGTTTGAGGCAGATATTATTCCGTTATTGCGCGTCCGAATAGCTGTTTTGCTTTCCGAAAAATGAGCATAGATTTTTGCCAAAATGGCTGTTACAGCGCGGATGAGAAATTAGAATTCAGAAAATGGTATTTGACGCGAAAATTATGCAAGACACAGCCTTTGACGTTATCGACCGGCGCATCCTTGCGGCCCTGCAGGATGATGCCACCCTTTCCATGAATGAAATTGCCGCGCGCGTTGGCCTGTCGGCGACGCCATGCTGGCGACGTATCCAAAAACTTGAAGAAGCAGGCATTATTCGCAAGCGCGTGGCGCTGCTCAATGGCAAGGCTATCGCAGCGGGCGTCGCGATTTTTGTGTCAGTGCGCACCAACCAGCACACTGATGAATGGCTGAAACGTTTTGCTGAGGTGGTGAGCGCAATGCCTGAAGTGGTCGAGTTCTACCGCCTATCAGGTGACATTGATTATCTGTTGAAGGTCGTCGTGCCGGACATCGCTGCCTACGACACATTCTACAAAAAGCTGGTGGCCAAGATCGACTTGTCGGATGTCTCCTCCTCGTTTGCTATGGAGGAAATAAAATACACCACGGCCCTGCCGCTCGATTATATGAAGGTCGACAAACGCCCCGCGACGAGCGTGTAGTTAAGTTCGACCAAGTCCCGGGCGGCAAAGCCGAGCCGGAACCTGGCGCAATGGTTGCCGAGGCCCCGGATCAAGCTTTGGCGCTTGCCCGGGACTTGTTGATGCTAGTCAATCAACCGTGTGATCAGGCTGGAAGTATCCCAGCGGTTGCCACCCTTTTTCTGCACTTCGGCATAGAATTGATCAATGAGGGCCGTCATGGGCAGAAGGGAGCCGTTGTTGCCAGCCTCGCCCAACACGATCGACAGGTCCTTGCGCATCCAGTCAACTGCAAAGCCATGGTTGAATTCGCCTGCGTCCATGGTTTTCCAGCGGTTTTCCATCTGCCAGCTTTGCGCTGCGCCCTTGGAGATGACGCCGATCACCTCTTCCACATTCAGGCCGGCATTCTTGGCAAACGCCACGCCCTCAGAAAGGCCCTGAATAAGCCCGGCGATACAAATCTGGTTGACCATTTTGGTCAGCTGACCTGAGCCAACAGGGCCCATCAGGCCAACCTGACGTGCAAAGCAATCAATCACTGGCTTTGCGCGATCAAACACAGCCTGCTCGCCGCCGCACATCACCGTCAGGGCGCCATTTTCTGCGCCTGGTTGTCCGCCAGATACTGGGCCGTCGATAAACCCAAAGCCGCCAGCATCGGCTGCAGCACCAAGCTCACGGGCAACTTCAGCTGAGGCGGTAGTATGGTCGATGAAAATGGAGCCCGCATCCATGGACTGAAATGCGCCATCAGGCCCAGTGGTCACGCTGCGCAGATCGTCATCATTGCCGACGCAGGCGAACACAAAGTCAGCACCTTTGGCAGCTTCGGCGGGCGTTGGGGCCATTTGACCACCGTACTGTTCTACCCATTTTTGCGCCTTCGCCTCGGTGCGGTTGTAGACTGTTACGTCGTGTCCGCCCTTGGCGGCCAGGTGGCCAGCCATGGGGTAGCCCATAACGCCCAGGCCAATGAATGCAGTTTTCGCCATAGTGTGAGTCTCCAGCAATGTGTCGTTGCTAGAAGGCAATAGGGCGGTCAGGACAAATTGACTAGTGTGAGAGAGCCAAATGACGGGTCAGTCGTTTCTCCAGCTGATCCCAAACCCGGCGGACAACTTCCACAGCAATGAGATACAAAAGCGCGGCCCAGAAGAACGCCTGGAAGTTGAATGAGCGCGCATAGGCAAGGCTGGTGACGCCCATTAGGTCGAGCACCGTGACGATGGACGCAATGGCTGACCCTTTGATCATCAGGATCAGCTCATTGCCCAGCGGGCGCAGCGCAATGATGTAGGCCTGCGGCAGTGTCACTTTGAAAAAGACCGGCCAGCGCGACATACCCAACGCCTGTGCAGCCTCTTCCTGCCCCTTGGGCAGCGACTGAATAGCGCCGCGCATAATCTCTGCCTGATAGGCTGCCGTGTTGAGCGTAAACGTTAGCACAGCCACCCAGAACGGCTCGCGGAAAAGCCACCAAAGGCCGACGGATTCCAGTGCTTCGTTGAACTGGCCAGCGCCATAATACAGCAGAAACAGCTGCGCGAGCAGCGGCGTGCCGCGAAAAAACGTGATGTAGGCGCGTGCGATGCCTGTCAGCCACACGCGTTTGGAAAGCCGTGCCAGCGCGACCGGCAAGGAAAGCAGCGCCCCAATACCAACCGAAAGCAGCACCAGCTGAAAGGTCACAAGGATGCCTTCCAGATACCGGTCCCAATAGCGATCCACGAGCCGCCAGTTGATGCCGGGGATGATCCATGCCGCCAGGCCAATAATGATGGCGGCGATCAGCAGCTTATCGAACAGGCCCTTGTCCATGCCAAATGGCCCTTTGGCAGCGGCTCTTGTTGGGGCGGCGCGTGCTGTTGACTGGATCGTCTGGTCGGTCACGGTTTATGCCTCATCGTGCCGCGTACCCCTGGTTGGCACGCCGCTCCAGGGCATTGGTGCCAACCTGCGAAATGAGCGTGAACGCGAGATAAATCAGGCAGGCAACAAGGTAGAAAAAGAACGGTTCCTTGGTCACACCCACAGCAACCTGGGTCTGTCGCAGCAGATCATTGAGGGCGATCACCGACACCAGCGAGGTATCCTTGATGAGCACCAACCATAAATTGCCCAAACCAGGCAGGGCCAGCCGCCAGAGCTGCGGCAAGCGCACCAGAAAAAAGGTCTGAAATGGTGTCAGGCCCAGCGAGCGGCCAGCTTCGCTTTGGCCCTTGGCCACAGCCCGGATCGCACCCAGAAAGACTTCGGATGAAAACGCTCCAAAGACCACACCCAGCGCCACCACGCCTGCAGCAAAACCACTGATCTCAAAAGATGAACCGGGCGCAATCGCTTGCACGATGCGGTTGGCCATCAACTGCACCATGTTGTAAATTACAAACAAGGTCAGCAGTTCGGGAAGGCCGCGAAACACGGTCGTGTAGACGTTGCCAATGGCGCGCAGATAGGTGTTCTCGGACTCTTTGGCCAGCGCGATAAGCAGGCCAAGGAGAAGGCCAAAGGGCAAGGTCACAAGCGCCAAGCGAATGGTAAGCCAGGCACCTGCAGCAAGCTCATCGCCCCAGCCATCTGGCCCCCAGGCCAATAGCGCAAAAACTTCACCCATTATGCCCCGCTACCCTTTAGCACGCAGCCCAAAAGCCCGCCCAGCATGTGCCGGGCGGGGCTGGTCAATAGCGCTTATTCGGCGACCATGAACGGGAACCATATCGCGGCCAATTCATCGATTGTGCCATTGGCTTCCAGCGCGGTGATGGCAGTGTTGAACCGCTCGCGCAGTTCATCATCATCTTCGCGCATGGCTATGCCCACGCCTTCACCGAAATACTCCGGATCCGTGTAGTCGCCGGGCAAGAACGCGCAACAGGAACCATCATCGCTTTCAAGCCAGCCTTGGATGGCACTGGAATCCACCAGCAGCGCATCAATGCGGCCGGCGGCAAGATCAAGGTTCACTTCATCTTGCGTAGGGTAAAGGCGAATATCACTGTCACCATATACATCTTCCAGGAAATTGGCGTGGATGGTTGCCGACTGCGTACCGATGGTCAGGCCCTCGAGGGCCTCCGGTGTGGTCTCGTTGATGTCGCTGTCTTTGGCGGCAACAAAACGTGCAGGCGTGGTGAAGTACATGCGCGTGAAATCAACCACTTCTTCGCGCTCTGCGGTGATCGACATGCCGGCCATGATCGCGTCATAGCGGCTGGCGAGCAGCGCGGGGATGATGCCATCCCAGTCTTGCGCAACGAAGGTGCATTCCACACCGACCTCGTCGCAAAGCGCCTTCGCCAGATCGATTTCGAAGCCGACCAGATTGCCGTCGGAATCGGTGAAATTGTACGGAGGGTATGCGCCCTCAGTCCCAATGCGCACGGTATCTTGCGCGGCAGCTTGGCTTGCCCCAAGTGCCAAACCGACTGCGGTTGTGGTCAAAATGGCAACGCGTGAAACTTGTGTCATAGAGTCAGTCCTGTTTTCCCTGTTTTGCCTACCATTTGAGGTAGGTTGGCTGGCAGAACACACCATTTATGACGGCTGTGCAACGCGTCTTTGGTGGCCGGGTGCCACTTTTTTGGGCTGTGATGATTTGTGCGGCTTGTGACGCTTCGGCGTTGCAGAAACCGTTATCGACGTTATGTCCACGGCAGGCACAAACGGCATAAGGCTCAACAGAGGCGCGCGGAACACATTCGATGTGGAAGACAATCAAAAAGACATTGGGCGGCGGCGGATCAACCGTTGGTTCTCTAGCGGGTCCAGAGGCACGCATTGCCAGGGCTATTGACGAAATTGTAGATCCCAAGTCCGGCCAGGTGCTTTCCAGGACGGGGATGTTATCGGCACCAAGTTTTGCCGATGGTCGACTGTTCCTCACGCTTACCGTGTCGCCGGCTGATGTTGCCATTTACACTCCGGTGCGCGATGCGCTGGAGGTTACGCTTGGCAACTTGCCGGAGGTTGAGCACGCCTTCATCGTGCTAAGCGCTGAGGGCCCAGCCGAACGGGTGGTGCCGGCCTCATCGGTCAAATCACCCGCTGCCGCTGAACCGTCTGTCCCTCCAACTACTGCTCCTACAGGGCCTGCTGCGCCAGCCTCTCATCCCAAGCGTATGGGCGGCATCGATTTTTCCGGCATCGGGTCCATTATCGCTGTGGCGTCGGGCAAAGGTGGTGTGGGCAAGTCCACCACCACGGCCAACCTCGCCATTGCCTTGGCTGCGCAGGGCTTGAAGTTGGGCGTATTGGACGCCGATGTTTACGGCCCGTCCATTCCACGCCTGTTTGGTGTTTCCACGCCGCCATCCTTTAACGACCAGAAGAAAGCGACGCCGCCTGTTGGGCATGGTGTAAAAGTTATGTCGATGGGCTTTCTGATCGAGGAAGGCACGCCGATGGTGTGGCGTGCACCGATGGTGGTGTCCGCGCTCACGCAAATGCTGAGCGATGTGCTGTGGGCCAGTGATGATGCCCCCCTTGATGTCATGCTTATCGATATGCCTCCGGGCACCGGCGATACGCAGCTGACCATCTCGCAGCAGGTGCCGCTGGATGGGGCGGTGATTGTTTCGACGCCTCAGGACCTGGCGCTGATCGACGCGCGCAAAGGCGTTGCCATGTTCCAGAAAGTCGAGGTGCCGATCCTTGGCATTGTCGAGAACATGAGCAGCTACGTTTGCCCGCAATGCGGCCATGAAGCCCACATTTTTGGCCATGGCGGCGCGCGCGCCGATGCGGCAAAATTTGGTGTGCCCTTCCTCGGTGAGGTGCCGCTGGACATCGCGATCCGGCAGACCTCTGATGCTGGCACACCCATTGGCATCACCGTGCCAGATGGTCCGCATGCTGGCGCCTACCGCGCCATCGCCCAAACCATGTGGGCTGATGTGCAGGCGCGCAAAGCTGGCAAACGACAACCGCCAGTCATCGTGATTGAAGATGAATAGGAGCTATCTCAACAGACGGCATAGAATCTTTACGGTCGCACATTTGAGACAATAAAGAACCTAGGCTTCTTTGGTCTGCGGCGCATCGTTTGCCGCCGCTTCCATCCGGTTGGCCAGCAGCCCGGATATCAAAGCGACCACCGCGCTCACCAACATGATAAGCACCAGCGGCCAGACACCGAGATGGATGAATGCTCCGGTGATGACCGTTGCGACCGCGCCGAAAAACACTTGGATTGAACCGGCCAGCCCCGATGCCGTGCCTGCCAGTTCTGGCCGCACCGATAGGGCGCCCGAAATGGAATTTGGCATGGTTAGCCCATTGGCGAGTGAGGTAATAAGCATAGTGCCAAACAGCACCAAGGGGTGCACGAGCCCAGCCAAAAACAGCACCATCATAAGCAGCAAGCCGCACAGCGAAATGATATTGCCACAAAAAATCATGCGCGGTGGGCCGACACTGACCGAGAAGCGCCCCGACAGATAGTTGCCCACCGCATATCCTGCCGCGATCAGCGAAAAGTATAGGCCGTACTCAAAGGCCTCCAGCCCCATGATGCGTTGGGAAATGATCGGGCCACCTCCCAAAAACGCAAAAAACACGCCAGACGCCGCAGCGCCGGTCATGGCAAACGCCCAGAAGCGCGGTTCTTTCAGCAGTGCGATGTTGGTCCGCAAAAGTGCACGCGGTGCAATGCTCTTCTGTGGGGTGAGATTGGTTTCGCGTAGCTTCACCACCACCAGAACCAGAAGTAAGCCACCCACAAGAAGCAAAAGATCAAACGAGGCACGCCACCCATAAAATCCATCAAGCAAACCGCCAATGGCTGGGCCAATCATTTGGGCTATCGCCATGCCCATCGTCACATAGCCAAGCAGGCTGGCGGCTGTTGTGCGTGTGGAAACATCACGCACGATGGCGCGGCCCACCACCATGCCCGCGCAACCGCCAATGGCCTGCACGCCGCGCGCGATGATCAACGCTTCAATGCTTGTTGTGGAGCGGCAGAAGAGAGTTGCTGCCAAGAATAGGGTCAGGCCGGCAAGCAATACGCGCCTGCGCCCAAAGCGGTCTGAGAGAGGGCCAATGATAAGCTGGGCGATTGCAACGGCAAAAAGATAGACGGACAAAGTGAGCTGAAGCTGCGCGTCGTTTGCCTGCAGGTCGACAGCCATATTGGGCAGTGACGGCAGGTAGATGTTCATCGTCAGCGGGCTGATCGAAACGATCATGACCAGCAACAGCGTTGAGGGTCGCTGCGCCAGTTCGGTGCTCGTCAAGGATGTATGCGAGGTCGCCAAGAGGATTTGCCTGAAAAACATGAAAGGCGCCGCCGGTGGGAGGAGACCGGCGACGCCTGTGGAGTGGAAGGATGTAGCGCTTACCCAGCGCGCCGCCAAGGGGCGCCATAAAAGAGACGGCCTGGAAAGCTGATCCCTGGGATTGTCTAGTGGCGGTGGAAGATTGCGCCGAAGAAGTTAGCCCAAGCCTGCCCACGGATTTTGCGAGTTTCGTCGATGTGGCGTTGCAGTTCGGAGCGAGCGGTAAAGTGCAGCATGATTAAGGTCCTTTTTGGAGGGGGAATTTGATGTGTTCGTTTGTGTTGAACCTCTTATGCGCCTTGCAAGCCGGGTCCACAAACGGGTAGATTATGCTGTCGCATCAAAAAATTTGACTTGAAAGGTTTCCATGGCCCGCCTCCCAACCCTCAATGGCCTACAAGCTTTTGAAGCAGCGGCCCGTCACATGAGCTTCGCGCAGGCTGCAGAGGAGCTGAACCTCACACCTTCTGCGGTGTCCTATCAGGTGCGCACGCTGGAAGAACGGTTAGGGGTCGAGCTGTTTGCCCGGCTCAACCGTGCCATCGCGCTGACAGAAGCCGGTGAGGCCCTCTATCCGGACATTCGCGAGGCATTTACCCGCATGCGCATCGCTGTCGACAAGCTGTCCGCCGATACCCCAGAGAATGTGTTGGTGGTGTCTACCGGGCCATCGTTCGCCGCCAAATGGCTTTCGCCACGCTTGTTCTCGTTCATGGACCAGTACCCGCAGATCGAAGTGCGCATCTCTGCCAGCCTTAAGCTGGTGGATTTCAATCGCGATGGTGTGGATGTCGGCGTCCGCTTTGGGCCTGGCAACTATCCTGGCTTGGACCATTTTAAGCTGATGGGCGACGAGGTGACGGTTGTCGCCGCCCCATCTTTTCTTCAGCAGCATCCACTTAAAGACGCTTCAGCTATTCTTGTTCACCCGCTGATCATCGACGAATCGATGATTTTCACCAAGGAAGCGCCAACGTGGGAAGATTGGTTTGCTGCCGCAGATGTGCCGATAGAAGGTGAAGTGCGCGGGCTACGTTTCAACCATGCTGATCATGCCATTGATGCCGCTGCGCGTGGGGTTGGTATTGCGCTTGCGCGCACATCATTGGCGCAGAACGATATCAACAATGGCCTGTTGGTAGAGCCGTTTCCCGACAGCAGGTTGCACACCTCGTTAGCGTTCTATCTGGTGATGCCGCCCACCGCGCGACTGAAGCCGAAGGTGGAAGCATTCACCAGGTGGATGCACGACGAGCTGGGCCTGCCTTATAAGGCATCCTGAGCCCGTTCTTGCGCTTTGATTTGCCGTTCGCGCAGCACCAAATAAAGCCCGCTCACAACAACAAGGCTCATGCCGATGATCATCAGCAGATCAGGTCGGTTGCCGAATATCACAAAGTCGATACCAAGTGCCCAAAGCACAATGGTGTAGCGGAAAGGTGCTGAGGCTGAGACATCGCCGGTTCTCATAGCCACCGTAACCGCCAGATAGCCCATGGTGAGGAAGCAGGCTGCAAGCCCAAGCAATGCCAGGGCCTGCACGCTGGGCACCACCCAATCTTGAAAGAATGCCAAGCCCAGACCCATCACCATAACCGATGCGCTGGTAACCAGATTGATGGAGACGGTTGGCAGACGCCTGTCGATAGATCGGGTAGCCATATCGCGGATCACGAAGAATGCTACGCCAGCCACAGCCCAAAGGCTGGCTGGCATAAACCCATCACCGCCCGGTTGGATGACCAGTAAAACCCCAGAAAACCCAATCAAAACCACGGTCCAGCGTCGCCACCCGACCTTCTCCTTGAACACGATGGCTGCCACCGCCACGATGGCCAGGGGGATGATTTGCAGGACAGCGTTGGCGTTGGCGATCGGGATTTGGGTAATGGCGTTGTAATAGAGCAGCGTGGCCATGCACTCGCCAAACGCGCGTATCCACACAGGCTTGTCTTGCAAGGTGGGCAGCGTCTTGATGGCGCCGGTGGCGACGGCCAACGTGGTAAGTATGGCCAGGATGGCAATGCCACGCAGCACAATCATCTGGCTGATGGGCAGGTCTTGCGAAACGAATTTTATGCAACTGTCGGTGCCGATAAAGCCGACCATCGCAAGACAGGTGGCGAGGATGCCGCGTGTGTTAGGCGACATGGACTGAAAAGATGTCATGCTGTGAAAGAGCTAGGTTGGAGCCTCGCCGATCTAGGCCGCCCGCAGGACAATGCTAGGCGCTAACGCCTTCCCCTGCAAAGGGAAAAGCCCTTAGGACTGCCCGGATTATCCGCCGGTCATGCTCATATGGCGTGCAACGGCAGGGTCTGCGCCTGTGCGGTCAATCACGAAGTCATGGCCTTTCGGCTTGCGGCCAATGGCTTCATCAATGGTGCCCAGCAAAAGCTCATTGCCTTCTGATGCGCGCAAAGGTGCGCGCAGATCTGCTGCATCTTCTTGCCCAAGGCACATATAAAGTGTGCCAGTGCACGTAACACGCACGCGGTTGCAGCTTTCGCAGAAATTGTGGGTGAGCGGGGTAATGAACCCCATCCGCCCGCCGGTCTCTTCAATGCGCACATACCGCGCTGGCCCACCGGTTTGATCAGGCAGATCGGTCAGCGTGTAGCGTTTGGAAAGGTCCTTGCGCACCTTGGAAAGTGGCAAATACTGGTCGGTTCGATCGCCATCAATATCGCCCAGCGGCATGGTTTCTATCAGGGTCAGATCCATGTCGCGTGCATGCGCCCATTCCAGCATGTGCGGAATTTCATCTTCGTTGAAGCCGCGCAATGCCACCGCATTCAGCTTTACTTTCAGGCCAGCATCCTGCGCAGCGTCTATACCGTCCATCACCTTGGCGTAATCCCCCCAGCGTGTGATGGCTTTGAATTTATCAGCGTCCAGTGTGTCCAATGACACGTTCACGCGCCGTACCCCATGACGATAGAGTTCGGTGGCATGCTGGCGCAATTGGGAGCCGTTGGTGGTGAGGGTTAGCTCTTCAAGATCGCCGGATTTCAGGTGCCGTGACAGGCTTTCAAACAGGCTCATCACATTTTTGCGCACCAGCGGCTCACCACCGGTCAGCCGAAGTTTCTTGACCCCGCGCGCCACAAAGGCCGTGCACAACCGGTCCAGCTCTTCCAGGGTAAGTAGGTCACGTTTTGGCAGGAACGTCATGTCCTCTGCCATGCAGTAGACGCACCGGAAGTCGCACCGATCTGTCACAGACACGCGCAAATAGCTGATCGTGCGACCAAAGGGGTCAATCAAAGGTGGTTGTTTGGGCGTGGGTGCACTCTGCATAATGGTCTTTGTAGCGCTATACGTGCTGCTGTAAACTACCAGGGCTTCACCAAACGGAGAGCACTGCATGAACGCGCATATCGCAACCGCAGATGCTGATACAATCAAGGGTGATCGCTGGCCAACAGAATTACGTTTGTTGGCCGGGCGTCAGACCTTACGCGTCACCTTTGATGACGGTTTTTCCGCCGATTTGCCGGCCGAGTTGCTCAGGGTCTATTCGCCGTCTGCCGAGGTGCAGGGCCATGGCGCGGGCCAAAAGCAGCTTGTGCTTGGCAAGGAAAATGTTGCTATCGGGTCCATTGAGCGCGTTGGCAGCTATGCCGTGCGGCTGATTTTTGATGATGGCCATGACACTGGCTTCTACACATGGGCCTTTCTGGAAGAGTTTGCACAAACTGTTGAAGCTAAGCGCGCGTCCTACGATGAAGAACGAGCCGCTTAAAAATGCGCATCACCCACCACGGCAATGATCTACTGGTTACAGACCAATCACTTGGTCTGGGTGCATTTGTGCTGACATTTGGCGTTTTTGCGCTGGTTGCAGCGCTTAGCCGCGTGATGGCCGGTGATGTCTTGAGCGGTGGAACGCTGTTCTACGTGGTTGCTGGTGCGGCTATGGTGAAGTTTGGCGTCGACAGGTTGGTGGCCACGCAATTGATCGTGGATCCAGACAAGAAAATGTTGGTCACCAAAAGCTGGTCATTCCGTGGGACCGGCATTCAGCGTATTCCGTTTGAGGCGGTTGAAGGTTTTTCTATCGAGCCGGAGGGCGAAGATAAAAAAACGCTGCTGATGATCCAGACCAGTCGCGGACCAGTGCCAGGAAGTGGCGGCTCAAAAGGCGCCCGCGCCGCATGGGAAGAAATTGTGGCAGCGGTTGAAACCCATATGGGTCGGCGAGCATAAGTGTGATCCGCTTTTTGCCTGTCCTCTTTATTATCGCTGCGCGACAAACCAGTGATGCTCAGCATTTTGATAAAGAGGACGAGGTCGCACGCGGTGATTGCTGCGCAATCAGCTGTTGCTCGTTCCGGCAGTCGCAAGCCATTGGCTGTGGTGGGCATTGCCCGGTTGAAACCAGCTTGGCTGGTTTCAGAGGAACAATAAACCAGTGATGCCCAGCATTTTGATAAAAAGGACGAGGTCGCACGCGGTGATTGCTGCGCAATCAGCTGTTGCTCGTTCCGGCAGTCGCAAGCCATTGGCTGTGGTGGGCATTGCCCGGTTGAAACCAGCTTGGCTGGTTTCAGAGGAACAATAAACCAGTCACGCCCAGCATTTTGATAAAAAGGACGAGGTCGCACGCGGTGATTGCTGCGCGATCGCCTGTTGCTCGTTCCGGCAATCGCAAGCGATTGGCGATGGTGGGCATGACTGGGATTGAACCAGTGACCCCTCGCGTGTGAAGCGAGTGCTCTCCCGCTGAGCTACACGCCCGTCAACGGAGCCAGCGTCATAGACACCGCGCCCGATAGCGTCAAGCGGCTTGCATCTGGTGTTTACACAGGGACCAACTCGCCCGCTCTTTCAGGCAGATCGAGGAACGTTTCCAGCAGCACATCAGGGTCCAGCGCGCCGATGGGCTCGTTGGCGTATCCGAAGGTAACCGCGATCACCGGAATATCAGCATCCTTGGCTGCGAGGACATCAGGGGGCGAGTCGCCGACCATCACAGCGCGCTTAGGGTCGCCGTCTGCGGCTTCGATGGTCTTGAGGATATGCTGTCCATTGGGTTTGCGCTCAGCAAAGGTATCGCCACCGCAAATGGCAACAAAGCGATGCGAAAGGTCCATCGCATCCAGCAACTGGCGAGCCAGGCCCTCGCGCTTGTTGGTGCAGACGGCAAACTGCCAGCCATCTTCTTCCATCTCGTCCATGGCTTCTAAGACGTAGGCGAACAGGTGAGTACCATCGGTGATATTCTGGGCATAATAGCCAACAAACTGTTCGGTCAGTTCCAGCGCGCGTTCCTCGGGCAGGTCAATGTCGTGGGCTTTATGGGCACGCTCAATCAGGATGCGAGCGCCATGGCCTACGAACGCTCGCGCGGTTTCAAAATCTGCTTCTGGCAAACCTTCGCTGACCAGGACATGGTTGAGGGCCGCCACCAAATCGGGAGCAGTATCAGCAAGCGTGCCATCCAGATCGAAAACACAAGTACGAGGGGATCCGACAAAGGCATCATAAGTCATGTGCATATCCAACAGTTTCGTAAGGACCGCAGTGGCCCTCTTTGGGGCACCGTGGTAGCTAGCCGCAATCCAACCAACACGGAAACACGCTATGGATCAGGACGCCCTAAAAGCCAAGGTCGGGCAGGCCGCAGCCGATCGGGTCGAAAACGGCATGGTGCTGGGGCTTGGTACTGGCTCAACAGCAGAGGCTTTTTTGCACGCCCTGGGCGTGCGGGTTGCCAACGGGCTGACGGTACGCGGTGTGCCGACGTCGCAGCGCACTGCCGATTTATGCAAGACGCTTGGCATTCCACTGACAGATCTTGAGCGGGATCCTGTGCTGGACCTGGCCATTGACGGTGCCGATGAAATGGACCCTGCGCTCAACCTCATAAAAGGGGGAGGCGGCGCACTGCTGCGCGAGAAAATTGTGGCAAACGCTGCACGGGACCTGCTTGTGATCGCCGATGGCAGCAAAATGGTTGAAACTCTGGGTGCGTTCGCATTGCCCGTTGAAATTGTGCCCTTTGGTGCCTCTGCAACCCTTGCGGCCATCGAGGTTGTGTGTCGTGATTGCGGTCTTGTCGCCAATGCAATGCTGCGCCGCAATATCGCCACATCACAGGCGGAGAGCGACGGTCCCTACCTGACCGATGGTGGCCACTGGATTGTCGACTGCGCTTTGCAGGCGATTCCTGATCCGGCGGGTCTGGACACTGCGCTTCGCGCTGTGCCGGGCGTTGTTGAAACGGGGCTTTTCATTGGCATGTCCAGTCGCGCAATTGTGACCCGCGGGGGGCAGGTGGATGAGGTGCTCCCTCAGAGCTGAACCTGAAAGGTGTAGGCCCGCCCTTGCCGCGCTGAGCGGAACGCCGTATCGCATCGTTTGCGGGCAAAACTAGAAATCAAGCCTGCGTCGGCTAAGCGGCCGCGCGGCATAAACAAGCCTAAGGATGGCAAGAATGATCCGTTCCGAGCATCGCTCCTTGACCCAAACGCTTAAAGTCTTCGCATTGAGCGCGGCTGTTGTTGGTGCCGTCCTTGCGCCTGCGACATTGGCCGTGCAGCCGGTATTTGCGCAAGACAGTCAGCCCAGCGAAGAGCATCTGCGCCTGGCGGCGCAATATGCGGAGCTGTCTGGCGCTAATCTGCTGTACATCAACGTGCTCAATGCGCAGCGCCGCGACATCATCCGCTCCATTGGCAGCACCAACCCCGATATTGTGCCGACGGTGACGCAGGCAGCTGATGCAGCCTATCTGGAAATGGCGGATCGTACCGGCCCACTGTTTGAAAGCGTTGCCGAGGTCTATGCCAACCAATACGCGATTGAGGACTTGCAGGTGATCGTCGATTTTTTCGCCAGCGACGCCGGTCAGCGTTTTTTGGAAACGCGGCGCGTGGCTGACCAAGCTGCTTTCGAAGCAACCGTATCCTGGGGCGACACGATTAGTGTTGATTTCCTCGCGCGTGTGCGTGCGCTTCTGGCAGAACAGGGTGTGGAGCTTTAGTCTCCGACCACAACACAACAAACACAACTGAGATCATCATGACCGACGCTGCCTTCGACTACGACCTTTTCGTCATTGGCGGAGGGTCAGGCGGTGTGCGCGCGGCACGCATCGCCTCACAGCATGGCGCCAAAGTCGCGCTGGCCGAAGAGTTCCGCTATGGCGGCACCTGCGTCATCCGAGGCTGCGTGCCCAAGAAGCTGCTGGTATACGCGTCGCATTTTCCCGAGGTCTTTGAAGACGCGAAGGGCTTTGGCTGGGATGTCGGCGCATCGAGCTTCGACTGGGGCAAAATGATTGCTCACAAAGACAGCGAAATCGACCGGCTTGAAAACATTTACCAGACTAATCTGGAGAAGGCTGGCGTTGAGGTCATTCGCACGCGCGCGCAAATTACCGGACCACAGGAAGTGCACCTCCTTGCCGATGACCGCATTGTTCGCGCCAAACACATTCTGATCGCCACTGGAGCCACGCCGTTCAACGATGTTGAATTGCCTGGCCATGAACACGTGATCACCTCCAATGAAGTGTTTCACCTTGATAAGCTGCCCGAGAGCATCGTGATTGCTGGTGCGGGCTACATTGCTGTAGAGTTTGCTTGTATTTTCAATGGCTTGGGTGTCGACACCACGATCATCTATCGTCAAGAAAACATCTTGCGTGGCTTTGATGAGGATCTGCGAACCCATCTGCACAAGGAGATGGAAAAGAAGGGCATCAAGTTCGTTTTCAATGATGTGTTCACCCGCATCACCAAGACCGAAGATGGCAAGCTCTGCGGGCATACGGCGACAGGGCAGGATTTGATTGCCGACCAGATCATGTTCGCCATAGGCCGCATCGCCAACACCAAAGGTTTGGGCCTTGAAAAGGCGGGCATCGAGGTGCGCGCCAACAACTCCATACCCGTGTCTGCCGATAGCCAGACCAGTTGTCCCAGTATTTATGCCGTGGGCGATGTTACCAACAGGGCGAACCTGACCCCCGTGGCAATCCGCGAGGGCCATGCCTTTGCCGACAGCGTGTTTGGCAACAACCCGCGCACGATCGACCACAGCCTGATCCCCACAGCCGTTTTCTCGCAGCCAGAGCTGGGCACCGTGGGCATGACGCAGGATGAGGCGTGCGAAAAGTACGAGAACCTCGACATCTACAAGACCGAGTTTCGCGCCATGAAACACGCGTTTCCTGGTCGCGATGAGCGTATGCTGATGAAGATCATCGTGAACGCTGACGACGACAAAGTGCTTGGCGTTCACCTGTGTGGCGAGGCCACTGGCGAGATGATCCAGGCCATTGGCATTGCCGTGGGCATGGGGGCAACCAAGGCTGATTTCGATGCAACCGTCGCCGTCCATCCTACGGCGGCTGAAGAGCTGGTGACCATGCGCGAACCGACCGTGCGCATCCGCAAGGCCGATTTCATCGCCGAAAAAATTTAGGGCTTAGCCGCTGGGCACTTCGCCTGACGAGCGTTGTGTTCAGGCAACAAAAAAGGCCGCTCACCTTGGTTGGTGAGCGGCCTTTTTGGTTATCGCTTAAGCGGGCTTATTCAGCAGCCTGTGGCAAGGGCACCAGATCACCCTTTCCATCATCATTTGCCGGGTCATCACTCTTTTTGATGGCGCGCTTGGGCTTGGCTGGAGCTACCACCACGCGGCCGTAGGCGCCCATTACTGCCCGGTAGGGCGCCACATGTGCCACAAGCCATTTGTCAGCGGCAGAAAAGCTCATGCCCCAAACGGTCGGCAGACACAGCATCACAGGTACAATGAACAGCGTGAGCACTGTGGAGAAGGCGAGGCCTGAAATCACGGCGGTGGATAGCTGCACCCACCAGATCGAGGTGATGGAGCCAACCTGAATGACGCGATCAAAAAAGTTTAGATTGATCTGAAGCGCCATCGGGATAAGGCCGGCAATCGTCGTGACTGTGGTGAGAAGAATTGGCCGTGAGCGTTGTGCTGCCGCTTTCATAGCCGCCTCAATGGTTTCCAACCCATCGCGTCGGAACCGGTTGAACGTATCCATTAACACAATGGCATTGTTCACGATGATCCCCGCCAGCGCCAAAATGCCTGTGCCAGTCATGATGATGGAGAACATCTGACCGGTTATCGCCATGCCCAGCAGCACACCAAACACAGCCAGCACCACCGTGCCCAGTGTCAGAATCGTTTGGTAGAATGAATTGAACTGCGTCAGCAGGATGATGAACATCAGGAACAATGACCCGACCATGGCTTGCATGAGGAACGCGCCAGACTCAGCCTGCTCTTCATCGGCGCCGCGGAAGCGGTAGGATATGCCTGCGGGAAGGTCTTGGCTCTGCAGCCACGCTTCGACCTCAGCAACCTTTGCATTGGGGTCCACGCCCTCGGCAGCGTTGGCCTTGATGCTCATTGCATAGGCGCCATCGATGCGGATGATTGAGGCGACGCGCTGCTCAGGGCGACGCTCAACAAAGTTTGAGAGCGGCACCTGACCATGGCTTGTTTCCAGACGCATTGCATCCAACTGGCTTAGTGTGCGTTGTTCCTGTGGCAAACGAACACGAATTTCCACCTCTTCGTCGGTATCATCCGGGCGATAGGTGTCGATCAGGATACCCGTGGTAACCAACTGAATAATCGGGCCAACTTGTGCAACGGAAGCGCCAAAACGCCCCGCTTCTTCGCGGTTGATTGCGATCTGCCATTCGATGCCCGGCAACGGGGTGTTGTCTTCCAGGTCCTGCAGGCCCTCAACAGTGTCCACAAAGGAGCGGATCATTGTTGTGGTGGCAAGTACGCTATCATAGTCGATGCCACGCACTTCCAGAGTGACATCTTTGCCGGTCGGAGGACCGCCCTCGATTTCACGTATTTCGGTGCGGATGCCAGCCAGATCGGCGGTCAGACCCTCAATCTCGGCAAAAATCTCAGTGGCTGAGCGACGGTTGGAATAGGCTGCAAGTTCGATCTGCACCTGACCGATCATATCGGGAGGAACATCAGTCAGGCCCAGCGCGTCGCCGCCGCTGCCACCGCCACCACCCACAGGCTGAGTCGTGGTCATCAGGCTTTGAATTCCGTTGACACCAAGAATGCGTTCTTCAACTTCCACCACCAGGTCGCGGGTCTCTTGTGACGACAAGTTACCGCGGCCCGAGATCAGCAAAATGGCGATGTCTGGCTCTTCATCAACGAAGAATTCCACGCCATTGCTGGCATTCATAAAGGCCACAAGGCTCATGCCAGAGATCGCGAGTACGCAGCCAATCGCAACGACATTGCCGACCTTGGTGGTGGCAAATGTCATCAGGGTACGCACGTAGACGCCCGTGATGCCGCGAATGCTTTTTGGGTCGAATTGATCGCCTGCAGACAGCTGCGCAGCCGCCACCTGCTTTTCAATTGCGGCCGAAGCTGCGCGGCGTTGTTGCCAGCCCACCAGAGGTGCAATCAAAGCGCGCAGCGGAACGAAGATCAGCAGTGCTGCGACCACAGCAAGCGCCATGAGGGCCGGTGGCATTCCCGCAGAGCCATCCAACCCAAGCACGCCACTGATCACACCCTGAAGCGCTGTAACCGCTCCAAAGGCAATCGCCAGCGACAAAGCGCCGGTGACCAGGCCGGTGGCATGCGTTCCCATCCAATGGGAGGCACGGCCAACAAGAGCACCTGTCACCGGCAGAAACACAAGCGCTGTCACAAGTGCTGAGGTCAGGACGATAACCACCATAATTGGCAGATAGCTCATGAATTCGCCGGGCACGCCGGGCCATAGAAGCATGGGCAGAAAGGCTGCCAGCGTTGTCGCCGTCGACGAAACGATGGGCCAAAACATCAGCCGCGCGGCCCGCTTAAAGGCCTCGTTGGGCGTGGCCCCTTCGGCAATCTTGCGGTCGGCATATTCAACCATGACGATGGCACCATCGACCAGCAGACCCACGGTCAGCACCAGACCAAACATCACCATCATGTTCACCGTTAGCCCGGTCAGGCTGAGGATGAGGAAGCCGAGCATGAACGATGTTGGGATCGCCAGGCCCACCAGCAAAGCTGATTTCAGGCCAAGGGCAAACAGTACCACAGTCATCACGAGCAGAATGGCGGTAAGAATTGAGGATTGCAGCGAGCCCTGCACCTCTTCGATGAAACTTGATTGATCGACCAGGAAGTCAACATTCACCGTTTCAGGCCAATCAGCAGATAAGTCAGCGACGATCTGGCGAACCGTGACGTTGTTATCAATGATGTTGGTGCCAAGGCGTTTGATCACCTCAACGGCAATCGCAGGCTCACCGTTGACGCGCGTGTAGGATACCGGATCAGCGAAAGTACGGCGGATGTCGGCTACATCGCCCAGCAGCACCAGCCCATCATCAGCCTCGCGCAGTGGGATGTTGTAGACGTCGCGTGCCTCTTCAAGCAGGCCGGGCACTTTGACGTTGAAACGCCCTTCGCCGGTGTCAAACACACCGGCTGGCACAAGGGCATTGTTCTGCTGCAGGGCTGTTACCAGCGCGGTGCTGCCAAGCCCATAGGCTTCGAGCCGTGCCAGATCGATGTTCACTTCCAGCATTTCTTCGCGGTGACCAACCAGATTGGCCTCCAGCACTGTGTCGATGGTTTCCAAACCGTCGCGCAGATCACGCGCAAGCCGGTAGAGTGTGCGCTCTGGCACATCACCCGACAGCGCCACCACGATAGTGGGCACCAGAGAAAAATTGGTTTCGAAGATCTGGGCTTGGTCAGCTTCACTTGGCATTTCAGCCTGTGCGCGATCCACGCGGTCACGCACATCGGCCATCGCCTCATCTTTGTCGAAGGCAATGTCAAACTCAAGCACAACACCTGCATGCCCTTCTGAGGCAATGGCGGTGATCTCGTCCAATCCATCAAGGCCCTGAAGCTGGGTCTCCAACGGGCGCACCAGCAAGCGTTCTGCATCTTCTGGCGACACGCCGTTCTGGTTCACCGAGACATAAAACACCGGCACATCAATGTCTGGATTGGCTTCTTTGGGCAACGCTATGTAGCTCATGATGCCCGCAGCCACGATCACCAGCATCAGGGTGAAGACCGTGCGTGGGCGATCCAGTACATTTTCCAGCATGGAGATCATTGGGCTGCTCCTCGGCTGGCAGGCACGATAGGCTGAAGCGCAGCTTGGGACGTCTGCAACAGACCATCTTCAACCATGGTCACGGCCACTTCCTGGCCTGGCTCTACGTAATCTTGCCCGACCACAATGATGCGGGCTTGGCTGGGCAGGCCTGCCACCCACATGCCGCCGGGCTCATCACCCAGCACCTGCACAGGCACGAAGACCACGCGGTTATCTGCATCCACCAAGCTGATACCAACATTGCCCACATCGTCGAGTTTCAGGGTGGACAGTGGAATGAGATGGGCAACGCTGGAGGGCAGGGCGATGTTTGCCTCGGCTGTCACACCACCGCGCAATGCGCCGTCGGGATTGGCCACATCCACGTCCACACGGAATGTGCGCGTTGCCTGGTTTGCAGTTGCAGAGATGAAGCTAACGGTGCCGGTCGCGGTCTCGCCGGTCACCAACTGAGCCTGCGCTTGCATGCCAACGGTGATTGCGCCGATGTCTCGCTCAGAAACCTGCCCGGTGATGACCAAGGGATCAGTATCCAGAAGCGTTGCGCAGAGCATGCCTGGTTCCAGATGCGTGCCCACATCGGCAAGAGGTAACTGCACCAATCCATCGACCGGCGCGGTTATCGTTGTGCGTGTAAGGTCAAGCTGAGCCTGCTCAACGCCAGCGCTTGCAGCATCCAGAGCGGCCTGCAGGGCTGGCACTGTGTTCTGCGCACCAAAGCCGCTGTTTGCCAGTGACTGGGCTGCATCAAAATTAACACGTGCCTGCGCAAGTCCTGCCTGCGCTTGCCGAAGCGTGGCTTGCCGGGCTGCCTCATCAAGGCGGCACAAAACATCGCCAGCGCTGACACGCTCACCTTCGCGTACAGCCACTTCAACGACGCGGCCGCCGGTTTCCGCTGACACCATTACACTTGCGTCCGCCTGTGTGCGTCCACGCATGATCAGCGCATTGGGGCGCTCTTGGGCCGTAAAGTCACGTGCGCGCACAGCGAAAAGCGGTGTTTCCTCGCCGGTGACTTGGCCAGCAACGGCGGGGTTGTCCGGGTCCACTGGGCCCTGACCCGAAAGCATGGTTGTGCCGCCGAGCATGTAAAAGCTCACGCCAGCGGTAAGGCCAACGGCAAGGATGTGAGAGAACTTGATCGGGAATGCCATCGTTTTTCGCTTTGTGTTCCGTTTGCCTGTTCAGGCCAATTTCAGTCGAGGGGAGGGGTCGGGTAGGGGTTATTCTGCTGCCGTGGGCAGTTCCTGCTCGGGTGGTGGCTTGTTGGCCAGCACGCGCTTGCGATTGGCGTGTAACCAGCCCAACTGGGCTGTCATGCAATGCGTGCCATAGTCGTGAAGCCAGCCTTTGTCGCTGTCGTTCAAGTTGGCTTTCATGTCGCTCAGCTTCTGTAGCTCCGCCTCTACCTGCGTGATGTGCACATCCAGTGCACGTTCCATCTCGCCGGGAGCCAACAAGTCCGAGCACATGCCAATGAGCAGGAACTCTGAGCGGAAAATATCCGGCGTTGGCGTAGCCTGCACGCTGGCACGTAACGCATCGCGACCCGCCTCATTGATGGAATAGACTTTGCGCGCAGGTTTGCCGTCCTGCTGCTCAAGGCGGCACGCCACCAGGCCTTCATCTTCCAGCTTCGCAAGAGCCGGATAGATTGAGCCGAAACTGGCATCGACAAAGTAGGCGTATTCTCCCTCTGTCGAGAGTTTTCGGATTTCATAACCCGTTGCCTCGCGGTGGTGCAAAATGGCCAAACAGAGTGTGCGCACGTTCATCACAGTATCCTTATGCTGGGCATGAATATATCAAACCAGAATATGCCTGTCCAGTATGGTCACGGTCGATACGCGTGTTGCGCCGCAATGGATCAGCAAATGGCGCACAGATACTGGGCCTACCTGCTGTTTGACGCGCCAAGACGTGCGGAAGCAGTTCGTGAAACCTTAGGTAAGGATAGCCTGCTATGTTGCCCAGCGAACCCAGCGATTTGGTAAGCAGACGCGAGCAGGTACGAGGATGGTTGAGACACGCAGCTACTGGACGAGGCGCATTGTGTATCGCAGCGGCCTGGCCGCATGTGTGCTGTTAGCAGCAGCGGTGATGGCAAGCCCGCTTGCAGCGCAGGAGACCAGCAGCGTTGAACCCAACACGTCACCCGCAGTGGATCTGCAAGCTTTGTATGATCAAGCCATCGAGGCTGAGTGGTCAGGCGATTATCTCCGCGCCCGTCAGCTGCACAGCCAAGCTGCAACGCTTGGGCATGGCCGTTCTCATTATCAGCTTGGCTTCCTGCAACTAGACGGCCTTGGGGGGCCGCGAGATGTGGAGGCCGCCCGCCACAACCTGCGTGCTGCCGCCGATAGTGGGATCACGCTGGCGCTGGTGCCTTACCTCTATTCCTTTGATGATCAGGACGATGCTGATGCAGCGCCTGACGCTTTTATCGCCGCCCGTGCGCTTCTCGAGCTAGCCCTGCGTGACCTTGGCATGGCCGGTGATACCATTCAGTCCTGGAGCCAGCCCATGCGCCGTCAGGTGCAGGTGTATTTGCGTGATGCGGGGTATTATCGTGGTGCTATTGACGGCCTGATTGGGCAGGGCTCGCTAAACGCCCTGCGGGCTTTTGCCCGCGCCCGCGCACCCTTGCCGGAGCTGCCGGTGGAGCCGTTCGGGCAAATCACGCTTACGGCCCAGGGCGTGCGCAGCGATGATCGCCCGATCTTTGCCTTCGATGAAATTGCCAACATTGTTGATGCGCGATCAGCGATGGCGGGCGCACAGATCATTGAAACAGTCGACGAGCGCTGGCGCATTGGCACAGCAGATTATGCGCTGCTGGATTGGATGCACGGCTCTGCTGCGCAAGCGCCCGTCTTTCAGTTGCCTGGTGTGCCGCAGGGTCCGGACTTGTACTTCGGGCTGCCCTTCGATGATGTCGCACACGATGATTTAGGGGCGTGCGCATTGCGCGTGGCTCAGCTGGAGCAGGGCGGTATCTTTTTGCGCCGCTGCGAAGCGCGGGTTGCCGGTGTGAAGCTGGTTTTTCAGGCGCAAAATGGTCCGACTGACGATCTTGATGCCGAAAACAGTATCGCAGCAGCTCCCTATGGAGAGCGACTCGTTGCCATTGAACTGACGGCGCCGCTCGCCCTTCGACTGGCTGACAACTAGACACGGCAGGCAAACCAGCCTGGCTGTACACCAGCCCTCTTGAACTTGGGCGGGCAGGGTGCTACCTGCGCCGCTCTACTGGGGAATAGTTTAATGGTAGAACAGCGGACTCTGACTCCGTCGGTCCTGGTTCGAGTCCAGGTTCCCCAGCCATTTTTATCAATAAAATCAATATCTTAAGAGTTGTTCGAAATTATTTTCGGCCAAACCTTGCATTGCACACCGGTTGCACATAAATCTGGCGTGCAATTGACAAAAAATCTTGCGAAATCAATGCGTTGGCCAACACAGTGTTTGCAAACACAGTGTTGACCACAGTGTTCTGGATCGCTGTGTTGCCACAGTGATCAACGTCGCAAGATCGTACCAGCGTTCAGCGTGGATGCCGGTGCTTGATATTAAGAAGGGGACAGCATGATTTATGCCCCGCCTCAGTTCCAATACCCTAACCACGTCTCGCGGTAAGGTCCGTCTTACCAAGCGAGCGAACAGCCAGAAATGGCAGTGTCATTTCAAGATAGATGAGCGCTGGGTGCGATTGAGCACCGGCTGTGAAGATCGCGAAGCAGCGCTGGACCGTGCAGAAGAGCTTCTGCTCGAGTACCGCATCCGTGCGCAAAACAGTGTTCCCACTGTCTCCAAGCGCTTCAAGGATGTTGCAGCGCTGGCCGTTGCAGAAATGGAGCGGCAGGCAGCGCTGGGTGGTGGGAAGACCACCTTCGCTGACTACAAGAGCGCGCTCAACAGGTATCTGATCCCATACTTTGGGGACAAAGCGATCGGCTCAATCGATCAGGATGCGCTCGCAAAGTTTGATGCGTGGCGCACCGAGAAAGTTGGGCGCCAGATGAGCCACTCTGGCATACAGAACCACAATATCGCACTGGGTCGCGTCTTTGACGAAGCGGTTGCTCGTGGATACCTCGTGCGCTCTCGCGTTCCCGTTTTGAAGAATACGGGCCAGAAATCCAAGCGCAGGCCAGCGTTCAACGCCGATGACTACCAAGCGCTCTACAAGGGTATGCGCAAATGGGTGAATGCGGGTCGCAAGGGGAAGTCACGCGACATGCGGCATTTGCTGCGTGACTACGTCTTGGTCCTAGCCAACACAGGCATCCGGCACGGCACCGAAGCCTACAATCTCAAATGGAACCAAATCACGCCAATCTGGGAGGATGATGAGCTGTTCCTGGAGTTCCACGTTGACGGCAAGACGGGGCCGCGTGATCCGATCTGCCGTGAGAACACTGTTATCTACCTTAAGCGCATCCACGAACGCGCGCAGGACCTCCAGCATCTCACATTCGATCAGCTGTTGAAGCAGGGCGTTGATGAGTATGTGTTCCGCTTGCCGGACGGGACGCGTACCAAGAGCCTCGACCAAACGTTCAAGGCCTGTCTCACGAAGCTCAATTTGCTGAAGTGTCCGAGGACGGGGCTCAACCGCACGCTTTACTCGCTGCGGCATACCTACGCGACATTCTCACTGCTGAACCAGGAGGTCGGCATCCATCTATTGGCCAAGCAGATGGGCAACTCGGTCGCCATCATCGAGAAGAACTACGACCATACCCAGCTGCGGATGAGCAAGGCCATTCTGCGTGGCAAACGGTACAGCTTGGACAACAAGGAGTACCGCGATCGCTTCGATCAAATCCTCGACACACTCGAAGACGGGGAGGGGGCCGTCGATACCGCCACAGTCGAGGCCCTCAAGCCCGATGATGATGCCACGTCGAGCCACGGCGAAGCGATTGATCCTGCAGTTGGAACTTCTAATGCAGCACAAAGCACTGTCACCACTGCGAACGGCGTAAACGGCGCTGGCTCAAACCATCCCAATCGGGCTGTCGACACAGTGTTCCCGAACGCACTGTCGCCACCGCGATCGCTCGAAGATGAGGCGTTCGACGCGTTCGAAGCAGGCACCATCGACGAAGACGAGCTACTCGTCGTGCTCGGTGTTGGCTCGGCCACCTACACCCCAACCACCGACCTCAAAGCACGGGCGCTACAAGCCCGCACATCAGGCACGCTCAGCAAAGCAGCGCTGATGAAGATCGCGGCTTAAGAAAAACGGCAACAAGACAAATGAATAGCCCTGACTGAAAGTAGCGATATCGGCGGGTTTTCGATCAAGCCGAACAACGGGGATGCGCCCCGCCTGCTACTCAAAGGTTTTTCCCTTTAGGATCGTTGCCGCTTCTTCGGAAGTGAGGTTGATAGCGACCTGCTCGTTTTTGGCGAGGCGAGCGATGTCGAAATACCGGTGTCCCATCATTCCGCCTGATGAGAGTTTTCGAATTTCAGTTTCAACAAAGCGTTCAACGATGTAGTATCGGTGCGCGTCTGAGGAAAATCCGCCGAAGTAACTCTCCGATGCGCGCATGGCGTTCCGAATTCGATCTTTGTGATCGCTCCTCAGCGTTCCAAACTCTTCCGCCTCGACGATCAATTGACCATCTCGCATCAAACACACTGCCGCCATTTCTAAACGACCGACATGGCTGATGCATTTCTCATGATATACGCCGAGAAAATGTGCTTGTGTCCATTTCGGATTTCGGTGAGCAGGCTCGAAATAAACGCCAAATTTTATGTTTTCCCGCCAGGACTGACCACAAAGCACGGCCACCAATTTGCGGTACTGGTCGGGTAGCAAATTCTCTTGCCCGATAAAGGTCCGATAGTCGTCAAAAATCTCCAGTAGGTCGGTGTCGCTTGCGCAGGCTTTTTCGAGAGCGCCGACCAAATCTCGATAAGTGGTCGCTACAATCGCAATCCCAGCCCTTGCGGCGAGCGAGTGCCAATGCCGCCCACCATCTTCGCGATTGTTTGTCAAAGTGATGAGGAACGCGGAGTTCTTTGGGTGTGCCATATCAATGATCGAACGCACATGACCTTCCATTTGATCATCAGTCAGCCAATCGCCCCGCTTTGCTTCGACATAAATGTGCAGTGGCTTCTGGCTGAGGACCGCATCCGGAACAGAGTGCGTTCCTCCCACCTGCTGCTCGAAGCGTGGGCCAATCTCAATATCCTCATCTTCAAGCAGTGAGCGCAAGACGTCCTCAAGAAGGCGTGGCGAACTGCGATATACATGCCGCAACATCAGCATGGTGTTGTTTGTGACGTGGTTTTCGCGTTGCGAGTAGGTTTGAAAGTGGTTGATGGCACTCAATTCTCAATCTTCCCGTTGTATCCGCAAACTGCGAGCGCCAAACTTCCTAACCAGGCGCGCTTGAGAAAGCCGTGTCTGGTGCCTTATAAGCCCTCAAACCAAGGGTAGCGAGCTCCAGGCACCACAAGCTCTATGTCATCTTCAATGTCCGTGTAGAGGTCGACAGTCCAATTCTGTTTGTGTCCCATAGCTGCAGACCAAGCTGCCACGATCGCGTCACCTTCATGATCTGCTCCTGAACTAGCCACTGCGTCTTGATAGACCTCACGAATAGCGGTCGCGCCGGATGAGCGAAGCAACAGCTTAGGATGGCTCTCGTACACTGGCAGTCCAAGCCGCTTGGCGACAATCGCGCCATTCAAGGTCATGGAGCTGTACAAGGAGTTCTGCGCAACAACCGAGTTGCCGCTGTACTTGCGTCGTAGAGCGTCATCACAGGCCCTGCCGCCCTTAGGTGACCAGGCCAAGAGGGTGTCTATACCGAGTGCAACTGCTGTTTCTGCATATGCTCTAAGCCAAGACAATGCTTCGGCTGCATCGCGAACAGTCGCCTTGTTCACGACCTTTGGCGCGTCAGAAACCACCTGAATGGCCGCAACACCGTTTTTCCCTTTTCCGCCTGGATCATAGCCAAGAAACAGCGTCATGCTGTGTGCCTTCTCGTTTCTGGGGTAGAGCGCGCCATTGCCGGGAACCTGTTCGACGGCTTAGTCACCCACATCGTCACCAAAAGCCTCAAGTCACGGTCTCTTAAAGCACGCACATCAGGCACGCTCAGCAAAGCTGGTGATATAGATTGCTGCGTGGCGGAGTTTGACTAGTTTTCTTGTCATTAAGGCGCCAGCATATGTATCAGCCCCAAAACTCTTGATAGTTAGGCCCATGGCTTTCAGGTTGCTGGCCTTTTTCAGGTTTGTTCATCATGATCGGCAAAGGCGCAGGCAAGTCTGGGCCTACGATGATCGCTTCGCCCTGTGATAGGGATGGGATGAAAGCAGCGGCACTGCGATCCAGATCGCCGCAAGCTCTTTCGATGGTCTCCCGGTCTCGGTCATTCGTGAGCCTGTGGACAAACAAGGTTCCAAGCTGACTGAGAACATCCTGCGGCACATCTCTAGGACGCTGGGTCGCAATCACGGTCGTCAGCCCATACTTCCTACCTTCCTTTGCAATCAGGCCAAATGCATCAAGGCTCACGCTGTTGAATTCATCGCCGACAGTCCGACCGATAAATTGATGCGCTTCATCCAGACAACAAACCAGCGGGTTCTGGCGAAACTGGCCTCTCCGTGCAAGGCCTAGCATGTATCGCCCAAGTGCATTCAAAAGCAATTCTCTGGTGTTGTGCTTGAAGCTCACCTTCTCGAAGGAAAGAACCATTGCCTTGGCATTTGGATCCCCTAGGAAACGCTCAATCTCGCGACAAATGTCCAGACCATTGTCTGAGAACAGACAGGCCAATTCGGGGGAGGTCAAAAAAGTTTCAATACGAATGATAAGTGAGTTGCAGTATCCAACTGCGTTGTTATCGAGCTGGCCATATTTCGATGAATCATTGTTTTGAACTGGCCGTACGCACTCGTTTCGCACCTGCCGAGACAGTGCGTTGAAATCAAACCGGCAGGCTTCAACTGCCAATTCGTCCGCAAGCGTTATTTCAGCGTGACCGTATGCGAGGCGGCTCTGATTTGCTTTTTCAATAGTTCCTTGCTCTTCCACAACGACATGCCCAACCGGATCGTCGCCCCTGCGGATTAATACATTTCGCCTTGAACCGTTCTCCTCGACGGGAAACCGCTCCGCATCAGCCGCCAAGACCCGAGCCATGCGAAGGCTCTTTGTTGCACTCCGTAGGGCTGGACCCTGACTTTGGCCGGTTGGGGTAAGAAGAGCGTGTAGGTCCAATTCCGACAAGTTCTCACTCGGGAACCGAACCAAGGGCTGATCTTCATTGCCGGTTTCGCTGAACGAATACTGCCATGCGCCAGCCACCTTTCCCGTGAATTCTCCGGTAGGATCAAACAGGATACATTTCCCACCTATACGCACGATCTCATTCACGAGGTGCGAAACCGTCCAACTCTTACCCCCGCCAGTCGCACCAAATATTCCGCAATGACGACCGAACAGTTTCTCTGGCGGGATGCTGAGGGCAGCATCATCCAGCCCGGATAGGTGCCCAAGCTCGACGAGCAACGGTGCACTGCCTCCCTTAACGTCGCCTTCCAAGGCATCCTTGATGGAATTGGACAGAGCTCCGCCCTCTGCTAGGTAGACCCCATCACCGACCCTTGGCTGAGTATTGATCCCGCGCGTCACTTTCCGAGTTGTCTTGCTGACAGTTGCTAACAGCTGGACGCGCCCCTGCGGCTCTACCGTGGGATCGGTTTCGATCTGGTGCTCAAGGATATTTCGCTGCCTGTCCGGGATGCCAACCTCCGTCACGCGCCCCAAGATCGCTGAGCGGTCACAATCGACAAACACGAAGTCACCGACGGAGCCTTTGGCCAGTCCGCGCCTACCCTGGGCTGCAAGAGCATTCGGCAAGGTGAGTTCCACAGCACTTGCCGTCACCCTTGTAACCGTTCCGATGCGCTTGGACTGGTCGATCAGGGAGGCAAGATCGCTCATGCGCCGTCGCCCTCGCGCAGCTTTTCAAGCCGATCCTGCAAGAGCTGACGATCCGTCTTGCCCGAAATCATCGGCAAGGCGTCGGCAAGGTCTTCGAAGCGGCCATTCAACATCGTGATGCGCGTATCACCTTGCTGCACAAGCCGCGCGATCTTGCTTTGGTAAGGGCGTTGCCCAGCCAGATCGAGGTCGATCTCCTGCGCTTCTTCATCGAAGAGCTTTTGCTGCTCGACGAACCCGCGATCACAAAGCACAAGGCGTAGCGACAGGTTCGTTTCGATGGCGGACCAGATCGGAGCGCTGATGTGATCGTCTGCGAAACCGAAGCCGGAGACGATCACCGTTGTATCGGGTTCCCGTAACGCTGCCTGTAAGGCCGCGAACATATCGAGATAGGGGCTTTCGAACGCCTCCTGATACTTCGAAGATCGCGGATAGATCAGGACTGGCTTGCGGTCGTCGCCGGGGTCATCGACGCTTCGAATGACGACTTCATCCGACCGTCGCCGCCAATCCACCGAACCGTGCAGTTTGTAGAGGTGGAACACACCGTCAAGGTAGTCTGCCTTCGTACTGGAAGCGGCCCGCCGCACGATATCATGGTCGAAGTGATCGCGGTTGAACCGTTGCTCTGCGCTATGGGAAAATCCGTCTATCAGCACGACGCCGAGGCGCAGGCCCGCAGTCTCGATGCAAATATCGTAATTCGTTGTGAACAGCTTCACTCTGGGTTTCTCCGGTGATCGGCGGGCGAATTTTCGAAGAAACACGGTGTGTGCAGGCAGTTCCGTGTCACTGCGCACGAAACCGACATGAGCCAGGATTTCGCGCTCTGCGGTGGCCACAAACTCTTTCAGTTGCTCCAGTCTGGGGCGATCAGGGAAGGCTGTATCTTTTTCGGCCCTGACCTCGAGCAGCTCGATGGACATTTTGCACAGGCTCAACAGAACTTCGATGTTCTCCTCGCCGTCCTTTGGCACATGTCCAATTACGGATTGCGCAATCTCGTTGAACTCATCTTCGCCGCAACTATTTCTGACCGCCTGCCACAAGTGCCACATCCCCGGCGCGTGTGGCCCGCCTTCGTTCTTGGCAGAGAAGGAGGCTCCCGACCCCAATAGCACCACTACATTGGTTGAATGCAGAACTGCTAGCAGGGCTTCTTCAACCTGATCCTTACAACCGGCCCTAGGTTTCTTGCTGGGGTCGTTCGGGTCTTCCGTCTCGCCCTCCCAGCGCAGCCACTTGCCGCCGCGCGTCAAAAGGCGAAGCAATTCCTTCTTTCCATTGGTTTCAGTTTCCCAAAAGTCCACCAGCAACCTCGTATCAGAACAGAATCCGAGATGGCATCTTAGGTGGATTGTTTGAACCGGTAAATCACTGGGGAATCATGGTCGACGATGTGTGCTGGGCAGCGGCAATTGATCTGTTCTGTACTTGGCGCTGCCGTTATTGGACGTCCGGCGACTGGCAGCTTTACGGCCAGTGGGACCGTTGGCTGAAATGGCGGCTTTGGGCCGGAAGCAGACTTGCCTCAAAGCATCTCGACCGCATTCCGCAGCTGGTCCGCGTTTACGTCGATGTAGCGCTGAGTGGTTGAGATATGGCTGTGTCCTACAAGCTCAGCGAACAAGCTCACGCCCGACGGGCTCAAAGGCAAGCCGTTCACCAGCAAGACGTGACGAGGACCTAACGCTCACCGGTTTTCATCGCAACGAGCTTGATGCGAGCGGCTTCGAGGATCGTGATAAAATCGCCTACCCGATATCGCCAGTAGGTCTCATCGAGTGAGAAAGCCGACCCTTGTGTCCGATGATGTGTAGCTGGCCCCCTGGTGCCTTTGTAACCAAGCGCGTCGAGCTCATCTGGGGTGAGTTTGCAAAGACCGCCAATCTCCTGGAGTTGTGGCTTCCAATGCATAGAGGCAAACCGGTTCTTGGCCGGCTCTCCGTTGCTTTTTTCGCCCCATATGCCCCAGAGCCGAAGGTCACCTCGTTTGTCCCACGTATGGTCTGCTATGCAGTCATTACGTCGATTGAAGTGGCTCTTGACGGTCTCGAAGAAGCCCACAACTGCATCGGGCGCGCCTTGCAAACGCTGTTGGAATTCTGCGGCGGTTATTGTCGAGCTTGTAGATTCCAACAGCTGCACTCCTAAGGTATATCATCCAGGTAGCAGAGAGTTTGCCCGCAGACGAGCAACAATTGCGAAAGCAGAGCTGTGCAGATCATGGAATGCTAACTCGACCAAATTCCAAGTCCGTCAAATCTGTCGCAATTTGAAATGGATGCCGCGAATTGGCCATATCTGAGGTCGGTTCGAAAATTGACCAAGCTCTTGGCAGAGTAATGCGAGGATACGGACTTGGCCACGCAGTACGACAAGCATGGGTCGATCAGACACGCTCTTTGTGATGCTCTGGAAGCGGCGTACGCACAGGCGCTCAAGGATTTTGAAGCCGTTGGGAAGTCGGAACTGCTGGTCAAGTTCTACAACAGGTACGGCTTGCCCGCACCAAGCGCTTTTTGGGCGCCCGGCGTAAACCGTTCGGTGTTCGACGAGGATGATCTGCCTTGGGACCCCGAGAACGATGACGAGTTCGTGGACCTCGGCATGGACCTGGGCCGTCTGCGGGCTCAGGGCTTCGATATTTGAGTTCGATGACAGGCCTGACTGTGCCAGGTTCAACATCACAGCATCTCCACCGCATTCCTCAGCTGATCAGCGTTGACGTCGATGTAACGCTGGGTGGTGGAGATGTGGCTATGCCCTGCAAGCTCTGCCAGCAAGCGCACGCCAACGCCCCGATTGGCTAGGCGTGTAATGTAGGTGCGCCGTCCTGAGTGGCTGCTGGCGTCTTTGAGCCCGCAAGCACGATAGATGTCGAGGAACAGCTGGCACATTGTGTTGGCAGAGAAGTGCCCACCTTTTTGGCTGGCAAACAGCGGTGCTTGGGGGGTGTCCTGCTTGACGGTGTGGCCGTAGCTCACGAGCGCCCGCCTAAGTCGTTGGCTTAGGTACACTGTCCGCGCCTTGCCGCCCTTCGCTTGGTCACGTGCAAGCAGGAACGCTTCGCGCACGTCGCCTACAGCATCAAACACATCGCTTGCTTTGAGCGCTGCGATCTCCTTCACACGCAGCCCAGCGTAGAAGCTGACCATGATGATGGCTTCGTCACGCGCTGGATGACGACGTGTGCGGCAGTAGTGTAATACTCGTCTGAGCTGGGCTTCGTTCAGCGTTTGCGCTTGGCGCATTGATCCCCTCCAAAACAACGAACTTCGTTATAAACGACTGTAAAGTCTGAGGTTTTGGTTGGTCGACCGAAATCAGCTCATGGCAATCTATCAATGATCACAGTTGCTTAGCTGAAAACCTCATGAACTGTTGAATGTATGAGGTTTTGGTTTTGCGGCATGATCGCATTGGCCACACAGTGTTTCGTCAGACATCTGCGCCCCATGCCACCGTGTTATGTTGAACATCATAAGTTCTCTTTCAGCATTCCTAGCAAGTTGCTGAACTCAGCCAATGCCATGAGCTTTTGGAGTTTTGGGTCGTTGACGAAATGTATGTTGGCGGCAATCAGCGCTCGAACGGCTGCGATATCTTCTTCGCCGTTTGCGGCAATCACGTTCGGATCGTTCAACTGGTGTGACACGTCTACAACCCGTGCCAGCATGGCGTCTAAAGCTTGCTCTTGGCCAGCGAGGCTCAGTGCCTGAGCAGGCTGAAGGAAAAAATTGAAACGCCACGGCGCAAGGTCCCAAATTTCCTCATCTAACCCATCCGCCCAAAGCAGAAGCTCAAGCTCGCCATCTAAAGTGCTACCGGTCCAACTGAACGGTGTTGGTTGCGAGTGGCTTTGGATGGCTGCCATCACTATGTCGATGTTTTTGATGCTGATCGGTACCTGGGCCCATATTTCCGTTTCAAACCGAGATCGACGGAACTTTGAGGGTTTGTCATCCAGCTGGCAAATGTCAGGCGCGTGAGGCGCTGTAACGTCATCGTCGTCGATGTCGACAAAGAGACCGGCATTTTCGGCGCTGATCGATTCGTCCTCGCCCCAAAAGCCGATGCTGTACGTGAAGTCATAAGGCTTGAGGTACTGGGCAAGGTGGTTCGTCACGACCTCGTGTATCGACTTTGTCACGGCGTTTTGGCCTTTGAAGGTTTCGGGAAAATTTGGCTTCGTTTGCGGGCCCGACCGGTCCGGTTCTGCCGCAATGAGTGGTAAATACAAATGGCGATAGCTCTGACACAACCTCGCCCCACAAATGGAGACCCTATTTGAAACGAGCAGTGCTGACAGAGGTGCTTGAGCTCTTGCTGGAACAGGAACTGGTTGCAAGCGAGAGCGAGTTCAGCCGAGATTGGCTGTGTCGCGACAGCAGCTACATGCGCGGGCTTCGCTTTCACAATCAACTGCCCAGCATTGCGAGCATCGCCGTGTGCGCGAGCAAGCTGCAACACTATGGCAACAGACTTTCCCAGACCGGTGCACACGACGAACTGTGCGAACGCTTCCTTGAGCTCAGCGAGGCTTGCCATCGTCAGATTAATGAACGCGCTACCGCCCAATGGGTCACAGCGCTCGAAATGGATCCTGCAGTCTGACAAATTCCAGCGCTCGGTTTTTTGCGCTGGAGTACTTACAGATCGTCGGTGGTGATTTTGCCTCACCCCAGCCAGCGTCGGATGCAGGCTAAATATGTGATGAGCCGTACAGCCACCAAAGACATCCAGCGCGCGCTCAACGCGATCCGCAGCGAGCTTGATGATGCCAATCAGCAGACCCGCTTCGAAGTCCTGCAACTCATGCTCGCCCAAAGCCAAGGCATCGTCGCCATGGCGCGCAAGCTGGATGGGGAACAGGCGGCTAAGGGGTCGAAGAACCGGGTAGTGCGACACAAGCTAGCGAAACCCACAGCACAGTCGCAGCGCCGGATGAAGCAGCAGCCGATAAAGCGCGCAGATAATCGTAACGCGCAAGGAGCCGCTCAGGCGACAAACTCCATCAAGCCGTTGCCGCCTCAACGCCCGACAATCACCACCGTCGAACGCGGGCCATAGTTCGCGGTTCTGCATGCAATAGCTGATGCGGTTCGCTCGGTTGACAGAGACGGCGACTGGCATAGCGCGATAGTGCTCGAAGGGATTAACGGAGAAACCTCGGCCGGGCTTCGCTATCTTGCGTGAACTTGCGTTTTGCGAATTTGCTACAGTCGTTCCAATAACGACGCATCATAACCCGCGAGGTTCGCATTTGCCGCGGTCAATTTATCGTCGCTCCACGGGCGGAAATCAATCTGCAGCACCACGCACTGCCACATCTGGCCCTTTGGCTGGGCAAATATCCACATGCTCGTGTCAACCAGCCGCCGTCAACTGCATTCAGAATGCGGCTATTCAAGCTCCGTAGCATCAGTGCCTCTTTAAACCGGTTCCAGGAACTGATCTGGACGCAGCTCAAATAATGTATTCGTGATGGAAAGGTGCGTTGATAAACTTTTCTCAAGCCGCTTCGGCAGCAGGGGTGTCCAAATGCTTGAGTAGATACGTCTGCAGCTGATCTCGCGAGAATGGCTTTGCATAGTGGTAGCCTTGGCCAACGTCTGCTCCGAGCGTTGCCATGAGATGGGCCTGTTGAGCCGTCTCGATACCCTCGATGATGACGGTAAGGTTGAGTTGCTTGCAGGTCGATATCATGCCTTTGAGCACAGTCATTGCCCGCTCGCTTGCTAGGGCGCTAACGAGCATACTTCGGTCGAACTTGATCCGATCAATAGGCCAAGTCGCCAGGTGACTCAGAGAGCCATAACCGGTGCCAAAATCATCAAAGGCGATTTGTACGCCAGCCTCTCGTAGCGTATGGATCGACCTGAAGACTTCAGATTCCTCGCATCCAAGCATAACGTTCTCTGTGACTTCCACCGTAAAAGATGCGAGTGGAACGTTGTGCAGCTCGAGCGTATCTAGGAGAAACCGGCAGAACTGGGGGTTGGCGAGCTCATAGGCGGTTGCGTTTATGCCCATGCGTGGCTGTAGGTTCACCGTATTGACAGCCGCCTGATAGTCCGATGCGACTTCCCGCACCATATGCTCTGCCAAGGCCTGGGCGAGCCAAGGATCATTCAGGGCCTTTTCGAAAGACGCGGGGGAAAGGGTTCTTCCATCGGGCGTCTTCCAACGCGCCAATGCCTCAAAGCCTAGGAGACCGTGCTCTGCCAAGGACCATTTTGGCTGGTAGTAAGGAACCAGGGCACAGGTCTGAATGGCATCATAGAACTGGTGCCGAAACGAGCGTTGGACAGGCATGACGACGGTGTCATTCTCATCAGAATACACGCAAAGCTTGGATTTCCCGGAGTGTTTCGCTGCGTAGAGTGCTCGATCTGCAGCTTTGTAGAGTGCATCGAAACCTTGGAGCTTATCGCCGGGAAGCGCGCAGCCCCCGCTGAGCCCAAGGTCAAATCCTCGATCACTGCGGTTGTCCGTCAAGGCGCGTTGAAGGCGGGCAAAGACGGCTTCAGCTGCCTCTTTTGGGTTTTCTGCATGGATGAGCATGGCGAACTCGTCGCCACCAAGACGAGCAGCAAAGTCCGCCGACCTGCTAAGCCCGCGCATTGCCTTGCCGATTTCGACCAGGCACTGATCCCCTACAGCATGACCAAGCGTGTCGTTGATGCCTTTGAAACCATCCAGATCCAAAAGGATTAGAGCTGACTCCTCGGGCGCTTCCGAGAGCATAGTTTCACAGTGGTTTGTGAAGTGCTCACGGTTTGCAAGCTTTGTCATGCTATCAAAGTGCGCCTTCTCCCAAAGAAGACGCTCCTGGCGCTTTAGCCGTTTCACATTCCGACGAACATCCGCGAACCAGCGCTTGCTGGTGATGATCGTTGCCGCAAGCTGCGCAAGCTCTTGAAGGAATTGCAGATCTTCAGAGGAGAAGGAGCGCACGGTTCTATCGATTGCACACACAGTGCCAATAGGCTGGCCATCGATATATATCGGTGACCCAGCATAGGCTCTTATGCGAGGATCACCGGTAACAAGACTGTTGTTCTGAAACCGCGGATCGGCCTGCGCGTCGGGAACCACAAGGTTGCAACGAGCTTCGACGGCATGGGAGCAAAAGGACACCACACGCGGCGTGCTGCTAACGGCTGGAAGTCCAACCTTTGCAGCAAAGTACTGATGGTCACTATCAACAATCGAAACCAGCGAGATCGGCACACCAAAGTGAGCCGCAGCCAAACGTGCAAGGGACTGCAGCTCGCTGTCTTTCGCTTCATCGAGGTCTCGGCGAGCGCGGGCCACGGCGCGCAAGCGCTTTGACTCAACAGCAACCTCAACTGGTTTATACATGACTGTAAACACTCCGTTGAAACGATCGCCCACTCCGGTGACCGCTCGAGGCTACAGTTGATCATCAAATCATTTCAAAATATTGAATTTTCTTGCACCAAACGTCCGTAATTTGTTTTCAAATATAATTTCTTTGTCCCGGGAGCATAATCATTATCAATATAAAACTGTTCGTTTCGGATTCTAAGCGTTATACTGTCTCAGGCCGCTTTGACCCGCACTGCAGGATGGCTCGGAGCTGATTGGTCATTGTAGGCCTGACATCGCTCGTTATGCGATGCTTTGATGTGCTGACGCCGAAAAGTTTCGGCATCGACTGGTTTGCCAAAATAGAAACCCTGAGTTTCCTTCACTCCAAGGCTCTGCAGTGTAAGCTGCAGGTACTCGCGAGACACTTTCTGGCTTGATTATAGCTTTTCTCGAAGCGCCTCGTAAGGCGTTTTTCCGCGGAATGCGCCATGTGGTCTGCCGAAGTTGTAGAAGCGCTCCCACTCGTCGAGTTTGGCCTCCAGATCAACATCGCCTTTGTAGCTGAGCAGTTGGTAAAATTCCTGTTCGTCAGATCGGTGTGAGCGCTCGACTTTGCCGTTCAGCTGTGGCGTACCGCGCCGGATATAAGCGTGTCGAATACCTTGATCCTCAACATGCCAATGGAACTTCGCTTGGAACTCATGACCGTTGTCCGTTCGGATTTCTTTGATGCGGAACGGGAACTTCTCGATGATGTGGTCGACGAAGTCGATAGCGCTGGCCTGAGTGTGCTTCTCGTAGATCTTGAGCGCACGTACACGGGTTGCGTCGTCGATAGCTGTGAACTGAAAGCGCCGAACCTTCTTTCCATCTTCGCCTTTAAACATCAGAAACTTCACGTCCATTTGGATGTGGTGGCCAGGCACCTGCTTGTTGTAGCGTTTGGTGTGAACCTTCCGCAGGCGAGTTCCGCGAGGCAGGCGATTGACCCCATGCCGCTTGAGAATGCGCGAGACGGTTGCGTCTGATATCTTAATCTCGTGGTAGCGCTCCAGGTACCAGACGATCCGCATCGGGCCCAGGTGGTACTTCTTGCGTAGGTGAAGAACCTTCTCCTCAATCTCAATCGGCGTGCGGTTGGCATGCCATTTGGGGATCGGTGGTCGGTTTATAAGCCCCTGTTCACCATGCCTGCGGTAGGCAGCGCGCCATCGATAGAAACTGCTTCTACCAACGCCAAAGTAGCGGCAGGTCTTGTTGATATGCCCGGTCTCTTCAGCGTGGTGCAGAACACGCAGCTTGCGTTGAATCTCGCGGCGATCCTTGTCCATGAACATCTCCTTCATCCCAGAATTGGGAGTTAAACAGAGAGTGTCCCAAGAGTACCGACATTCCTACACGTGCCCGAAGATGAGAGCAACATCAAAATTGACACAAGATATTGTAAATGTTCTTCTACAGTCGCCTAAATACCGTCAGCCGCGTTTCTGCGCATATTGTCGCAAAAAAATCGGTTTCTTGGACTTGTTTGAAGTTTGAGAGCGACGTCAGCGTCGAATAGCTTCAATATTAACGCTTAATTAACCTTCAAAGTCCGATCCTTCCGAAACTGCTCAGAAACCTAAGCCGCTGGCTCTTGGAGAGGTCTTCCCATGTTTGGTATAAGCTCTAAAAGTGATGAACTGCGTAATTATCAAGCCATTCGTGCGACGCAAGCGATGATCCGTTTTCATGTCGACGGAACGATCGAATGGGCGAATGAACTCTTCTGCAATGCGATGGGGTACAGGCTTGAGGAGATTGTCGGCAAACACCACCGCATCTTTGTGAAGCCTGACTATGCTGCATCTGTTGAGTATCGGGAGTTCTGGAGCGATCTAGCGGAGGGCAAATTCAAGACGGAAGAATTTGAGCGCTTGCGCAATGATGGGTCTGGCGTTTTCTTGCAGGCGACTTACTCACCGATCCCGGACGATAAAGGTCGGGCTATCGGCGTCATTAAGGTTGCGACGATCGTGGAAAGTCGAAAAGCGGCCATCAAGAAGACTGAAGAGCTCGTTCATACGCTCGAAAACCTCCCAGTTCCTATCCTGACGTGTGACGCCAAAACCTACACGATCGATTACGCCAACAAGGCCTCGATCGCGATGTTGGAAACCATCAAGGACTTTTTGCCAGTTCCAGTCGATCAAATCGTTGGGTCTTCGATCGATATATTTCACAAGAACCCTTCGCATCAGCGCACGATGATCTCGAACATGCATGAGAGTGGGCACTCGGCCACAATTACGCTTGGAACGGAGAGCCTAGAACTCAACATCAGCGTCATTGGTGGTAAGCCAACCCTAGTCTGGTACGTGGTCACGCACCGCGTGGCGGCCGCGAAGAGCATGGAAGCAACGGTCAAGACGATGACGCAAGTCGCCAACGATGCGGCGTCGTCATCCGAGCGTTTGTCCACTCTTGTTGCTGAAACCATGGTGCTTTCGAGCGAAGTATCTGCAGCGGTTGAAGAGCAAGCATCTGCTATCGCTGAGGTCGCGCGAAGCACCGCTGAAACATCAGGCCGAGCCAGCACCATTAGCGAGGTTGCAAAGGGTGCCCAGCAAAAGATTGAAGGCTTAAGCGCGGTCGCGGAAAGCATCAGCGAAGTGGTCGCCACCGTTCAGACGATCGCTGAGCAGACCAACCTTCTTGCGCTCAATGCCACAATTGAAGCGGCGCGTGCGGGTGAAGCAGGCAGGGGCTTCGCGGTCGTAGCAGCAGAAGTTAAGGAGCTTTCTAACCAAACGTCAAAAGCAACAGAAGGCATCTCGGAGCGGATCGGAGCTATTCAGTCAGAGACAAGACTGACAACAGAAGCAGTATCGGAAGTCATAAACGGCATTTCCGAAATCGTGGAATTAATCCAAGCGGTTGCTGGCGCCACTGAAGAGCAGAAAGCTGTCGCAAATGAGGTCGCGTCAAACGTGGCTAAGGTTGCGACCAACGCGGGAGAAACCGATACCGCGTCAGCGCACGTCAAAGACATTTCGGGAAAAGTTCGACAAACCGCGAACGAGCTCGACGCACAGTTGCAGAAATTCACCAGTACCGAAGCGGCATAGGAGATACGAATGGCGAAAGTTCAATCGAGTGCTCCAGCGTCAGTCGTGGATGGTGATGTTGTGCAGTTCAATTTGTACAGCGCGGCGCGAGCGGGTTCCTACCGCGAAACTCAGGCGCGAGTGCTACGTACCTTGGCGCGGAAGAATGAAGAACTTGCGGTTTGTGTGGAGCGACTCAAGCCGTATCTTGCTGGCAGTCAGGCGGCTACAGATCGGTTGGTGGCAGCTCAGCGAGTGTCGTTGAAAATGGGTGATGAAGCCCGTGAGATCGCTGAGCAGCTGGATGCATCCAAATAGGGACAGATACGTTTCTTCGGCAATGATGCACTATGCATTCTGGTGCGGCTATGTTGTGGCCGGTGTTCTCGCCCTTGCGGTTGTCTTTTGACCCGATAACGATTGCCGCTATTGGGTGCCTTGGTCGCCTATCTGCAGTGCGAAGCTGAGCATATGTTAATCGCGAGTTTTTTACCGATCGCTGCAGCGGCTGCGAGGCATCGAGCCTGTGGATTTAGTGCCGCAATCTAGCTCCTAGCAGACCTCGTTAGGCTTTCAAGAAGGTCCAGCCCACCGCTTCGGCGCCTTTAATTTCGTGCGCCGCTTGTTCTGGTTACCAGGGGATGGTCGCAGCAAGCGGTATCCTCCTCAGTACTCCTCCGCCAGCATGACGGTCAGAACCCTCGCTGTTACGCTCGGGTCGCCGGGGTCGGGTGATTGCATGGTGAGGTCGAGGTCGAAACAATCAATCTTCCAAAACACAGTGTTGCCACTGTGATCAAATGCGCCGAAGTCATGCTCACCATACGGATCGTTCGCGGCGGTGAAGCTATCGAATGCGCGAACCTTGGCGAGGATGGCCTTGAGGTCGTCCATCGCCTGCACACCGGGTGTGATGAGCAGGCGACAGTCCTTGAGGGTGGTGCGGACGTGATCGTTCAATTCCCTGACCCGTCGCGTCCGCTGGTCCACTAAGCGGCCTTGCTTGGGCGCTGGGTGGCTTTGCGCGCTGTTGCCTGGGCAAGTGCGGCATCCAGTTCTCCCGCCCCTACAGCGGCTTTAAAGGCTTTGAGCACCGCAAGCACGTCCTCGAGCTTTCCGACGTGCACAGCGTTGTCTGTGCCGTTTAAAAGAACCACACGCGCCCCATACCGGCACTGTACATACCAAGCCTCATCCTGCTCAAAGAACCATGGGTTGATGCGGCGCTGGGTTTTCACCTCGACCCGCTCGCCTTGATCGTTGGTCTGCCACTTGCTGCGTTCGACCGTGTAGTCCTCACCCTTCAGCCGCGCTGCATGCACCAGCATCTGCTCGTCAATGGCCGCTGCCAGCTTCTCGCGCCGCTCCACGACCGGATCGCGCTGTGGTCCTGCGCGCTGCACCGTCTTGAACGCCAGCTTCGATAAATGTGCCATGTCTGCCTCCTGCATCATTGTTGATGCTGGCAGCGTATGGTCGACGACGCATTTGGACGACCGAAAATGGCAACAAAAATGCCGGTTGTCAGAAGCAGAGAATGACCTAATAATAGGAGCCGCTAGCGGCAACTAGCGACCCCCAATCGTGTCTTGCTTTGGATGGTTTAGGCAGCTTGGGTTTCAGGATCGCTTTCGGTGTCGTTGCTGCTAACTGGCGACGGCACCGATTGCGTACCTTGGATCAGCTTCAAGCGGTCCGCTTTGGACATCTTCTTCAGCGCATTGAGTGCTTCCTGCTCATTCTGATCATCGATGCGCTTGCCGACTTTGGCCAGTGCATCCGAGATGAGCGTCTCATCTTTGAGACCAGCTACAATGCTCGCCTGATTGCCCGCATCAACGCGCACAACGGCAAGGGTGTAGTTGTGATCCCCATCTGAGTTCGGCTGCAGGTCGTCAGGTGCCACAAAGGTCTCACCAATAGACGACGCTGTCGAAAGCACCTGTTTGGCGAGGCTTCTGTTTTCCTCTTTTTGCTCGGCCTTGGACCGACCATTTTTCGAGTTGCGCCGGATGGCATCAACGCCGCCTTCATTACTAACGAAGTCCGCAAAAGACGTGTCGCCTTTGAAGCCGTTTTTCGCGTAGGTCAGCACGGCCACATAGGTGTCCAACTGATCGATCTTGCCCAAGACGGCAATGAGCACTTTTCGTTCAAGACTGGCACTGGCTTTGAAGCCGTGGCCTTTGTCTTTCAGCATGGCTGTGAACGCGCTGCGCTCGTCTGAAGTGCCTTTGCGCAACTTCGCAAGCAAGTCATTGCATTCGCCAAGCAGGGCGTAGAGCTCATTGTCAGACTGAAGGCGTGTACCCTCGATCCAAGTAGTGCCTTTCTTGCAAAGCTGATCAAGTTCAGCTTCATAAGTGTTGTTGGGGGTTATGTTAGTCATGTTATTATATCTCCATATCATAAGGGTTTGCGGCAACGATGTGTTGCAGCATTTATGTAACGCTTTGCAGCATTGAAGTGCGCGCAGGATTGCGAACACAAGAAATGGTCTCACGGATTTCCAGATTTGCAACAAAAATATTTTGCTCGCGCATCAGAAGGGCTCTCCGCTCGGCAGTTTGAAAAAAGTGAATGGCGCGCAAAGCCATTGATATCATTGCGCTTTCATCGGCCATGAACCGCGCGTCCGATCGGTCGATTGACGCCAAAAAAACTTCAAACCAGCGTTCGTCAGTTGGTCGAAAAACGCTAAAAAACGAGTGCGATTTATCCTCGGAAGGCGTGACGTGGTTCGACATCCAAGAGACGCTGCAGCAGGGTCGCGGGGCCATTTTCGCCTGCCAACCCCCACGCTGATATCCTTCAACTGGATGGGGAAAAGGTTGATCGTGAGAACAGCGCGCTCAGTTCTCCTCAGCGGGCCAACATCCGTGCGGAGAATGCGGCTTGTGAACGCTTCACCAGATCGGATGCGTGCGATCACGCGCACGACATCGATCATGAGGAGCTGGGCATGAGGTTGAAGCGCCGCCAAAAGCTGCAGTTCGGAGACAATCCATTCGTCAAAGCAACGGCCGTGATCATGCGCGGCGGCTTGGTAGGCCGCTGGTACCGCGTATCGGTGCGGACGTTGAATGACGCCACTGTGGTGACGAACCCTGTGTTCACATTGCGATCCCGAACACGGTGTTTCAAACAGGCGTTGAGGCGTTGCCTTGGCAATGAGCAGGGCTGCGGGCTTGAGTGCTTAAAGATGCAGACGAACCCCAAGGAAGAGCCATGAGCATTATCGAACTTCACGTTGCGCTTGATCACGTTGAGCCCCGCGTCAGCCGCGTACTCCATGTTCCAGCTGGTCTCCGCCTTGATCGCCTGCATCTGACCATCCAAGCGGCAATGGGCTGGACCAACTCCCACCTCTACATGTTCAGAGCTGGCGACAAGACGTGGCGGCAGCCTGCCCCCTACTTTGATGGTGAGGACCTGCCGGTCGACAAAACCCGTTTGATCGAGCTGATCGAAACAACCGGTGCGCGCTCGATCCTTTACGTCTACGACTTCGGGGACAGCTGGGAACACACCATTACCGTCGGCGCGACCACCGTACCGGTCGATGGCGAACTCTATCCGCGCTTGAACGACGTTGTTGGCCGCTGTCCGCCAGAGGATGTTGGCGGCTTTCCCGGGTACGAAGAGTTTCTCAAGGCCATGGGCGATCCGAAACACCCCGAGCACGAGCACCTCAAAGCTTGGTACGGTGGCACGTTCGACCCAAAAATGCCCGACAGCGACGAACTTCGTTTTGAGGTGATGAAGCTCGCCAAACGTTGGCAGCCGAAAAAGCCACGCTTGAATTGATCCGCGCTCGGTTCGCTATCGGCTGAAGTTTACTGACAGTGCGGTGCGCGGCATAACTCCAAGCCAAACGAAACCTCGCAATGCCATCAATCTGAACTGGCAAATCGCTGCTGCTCATCGCGCTTGGTGTATTTTGACCGTTCCGCGCCGCCCGGAACGGCTAACACTCTCACTGGCCTGCTTTTACACCAAGCCGAACATCGCCACGCCTTTTTGTTTGGTGCGCGCCCGAAGAATATTGCCCGTATCGCTCTCCGTAATATGCAATATGCCACCGTCCCCGCCACCAAAAGCGATATTGGTTGTGGTCAAGCCGGTGCGGCTGACCACGCGTGCAATAGGTGCGCCGCGCTCAGAAAAGCCCCAGACACATCCATTTCCGGCATGGGCGACCCAAAGGCCCCCATCCGTGTCGAGTGCCATTCCATCCGGCCCCGAATGCCCGCCCGACAACTGGATGAATATGCCCACCTTGGAGACGGTTCCGTCCCGCATCAGCGGCAGGCGCCAAATGGAGTTGCCGCGTGTCATGGCGACGTATAGCGCGTCCTCGGCCACATTTAGCACAAGACCATTCGGACTTGGGCCGTTGTCGAGCAACAGGTCCAAGCGATCTCGGTCGATGTCGTAGCGATATACCCGCCCGTTGGGCATGTGCATTCCGCTTTGGCCCTGATCGGTGAAATATAGCCGCCCCGTGCTGTCGAAAACCAGATCGTTGCAGCCGCGGAAATGCTCGGAATGTCGGTGCGTGACCACCGGTTGCACAGTGCCCACCTTTGCGTCGAGTTCCATGATCCCGTGCTTGTAATCGGCGAGGAAGATGCGCCCGTCACGATGTATCTTCAGTCCGTTCGGCCAGCCGTCATATTGCACCACGAGTTCCCACTCGCCGGCGGGCGAGATCTTGAAGACGCGACCATACGGGATGTCAGTCACCCAAAGGTTGCCGTTTCGGTCGAAGCTCGGCCCTTCGAGGAAGCTGTCGATTTGCCTTCCTGGCTTGTTTGCGGCGGCCCAGTCAGGGCTATTGTTGCGAATGCGATAGGCTTCCGGCAGGGTTGTCCAGACCTCGGCCTCGAACTCCTGAGGTGGCGGATAGAGTGACATGGAGTGGTCCTCGGGTTTTCAGGCGGCGATGCGAGCGGCAAGTTCAGTCTGCACCTCGGCGAGCGTTGCGGCATAGCGCGCGCAGCTTTGAGTATCAAAGCGGGTTATGAGGCCCGAGATCGATAATGCGCCCGCTATTGCGCCAGATGAAAGGTATATAGGAACTGCGACAGCGGCGACCTCTGCATCGCGCTCACCCAGCGATACCGCGTAACCAGACGTCCGGATGCGGTTGGTCTCCTCGGCGCCGAGCAGACCAGTATCGTTGGGCTGCGGAGAGAAGGCTAGCAAGACCTTTCCCGAAGCGCCCTTGTCGAGCGGAAGGCTCAGCCCCTCTCGGATGGTATGGCGGATGCTCCGGCTGGGTTCGCTACGGAACAGGCAAATACGCGCATCCCCGTCGCGAACGTAGAAGGACGCGGTCTCGTTTGTCCGTGTGGATAGCTCTGCGAGAAGCGGGCGGACGATGTCGCCCATGTCAAAGCCTGCACGATAGGCCGTCCCTAAGCGCCATGCCGAGGGGCCGAGACGAAAGCGCCCATCGTCAGCCCGAGTAACGTAGCCGAACCGCTCCAGCGAGACGGTCAATCGCAGGATTGTGCTTTTATAGAGCCCGGTCCGCCTCGCAATTTCGGCCAGTCTCAGATCTCGGGTGCTGCCATCGAAGCAATCGAGAATGCCGAGCGCCCTGTCGACCGCACCCACACCGCCCTGCGTCATCCAATATCCTTCCATTCTGAGTTGACAGTCGGTCAGACTCTGACATACCGTTCTGTTGATCGCAATAGCGTTCCACTAGACAGAACGCATTGAACGGCACTGGGAGGAAGTATTATGAAGAGATTGATTAGGGCTGCAGCCATCAGCGGCGCTTTAGCGCTATCCTTTGGCAGCATGAGTCATGCGCAGGAGATCGTGTTCTCCGGCGTCTCGCCGACATCGGACGACTATCAGCTTGGCGTCGTCTGGTCGGGCATCCTTCGCGATGCTGGCGTGTCCATGACGGTAGTGGAGAACGGCACGGTCGCAGGCATGCGCAAGGCCGCACAGGGTGAGGTCGACATAGTTGGCGTCGGCGCGCCGCATTATCTCGATGCGCTCGGCGGGACAGGCCGCTATGAAGAAGACCCGGCCGAGTTCCGCGACGCCTACGCGGAAATGAGCGTGATACTCGCCATGCCTGTAGGAATGGCGCAATACGTGGCCCGCGTGGACACGAACATCTCCAGCTTCTCCGAATTGGCGGGCAACACCGTCGGCATTGGGCGTCCGGGCGGCAACGCCGGCCTCGTAACTGAGGTCCTGTTTGGCATCCATGGCATTGATGGCGAGGTCGACGGGCAGGCCATCGAGTACGGGCCTGCGATGGAACAGATGGCTGCTGGTACTATGGATGCGACACTGGTCTGGGGATCGCTGCCGACAGCAGTGATCGACAACGCCTCGCGGCAGATGGAGCTGCGCTTCGTTTCACCCGACCCAGCTACGCTGGAGCAGTTCCGCAGTACGATCTCGAACGGCGAATACTACGTCTATCAGCGTATCCCTGCAGCCTCGATCCAGACCGCTTACGAGGGTCGTGTCGCAGCGGATGAGGATGCGTATTTCTGGACTTTCCCTTATCAGGTGATGGTCAGGAACGGCGTGGACGAGGAGACCGTTTATCAGATGACCCGCGCGCTGTGGGAGAACGTTGAGAGGGTGAATTCCGCCTCCGCTGGCCTATCATTGGTCCGTCCAGAGACGGCGCTCGAAGCGATCTCGGGTGAGGTCCATCCAGGTGCTGCGCGCTACTATCGCGAAATTGGCCTTATGTAAGCGCATGCGTCGCCGGTCACGCGCCGTCCACTGTGCGCGTGACCGAACCTAATACACGACCCCCGCGGAACAATTCTGGACCGCAGCCCGCTGGCTTGCGCCGCGCCATTTGTGTCCAAAGGATCGGCCGAGCTTATGGCACTCCCCAACCAATCTCCGCTCGAGTTTTTGCTCAAGGACGGACTAGATCCACGACCGCTTTTTCGTGCGGTCGAATGGATGGGGCTGATCGCGGCAGCGATGATCCCCGTGTTCATTGTCTTCACCCAACTAACAGGACGTTATCCGTCCGAAGTGCAGTACGGCACCGCGCTTGTCCTCGGTCTGATCGCGATCTTCTGCCTGCGTCCGGCCTTCCGCGATAGCGACGGGCGGCGCACTTACCTCGACCTTTGTATAAACGCCCTTCTCATGGCCGGGGCGGTCTTCGCCTATGTCTATTTCACCGACCAGTACGACGAGATTGCGAGGATGCGCGAGGGGTTGCCGAATCGTTGGGACCTTTGGTGTTTCGGTATCGGCAGCATCGTCGTGATCTTCGGAGCGCACCGAGCGGAAGGGTGGCTTTTAACCGGTGTGGTGCTTCTAGCGATCGTCTACCTGCTATTCGGTCACCTAATGCCGGGCATCCTCGAACACCGCCCCTTTCGCCTGAACCGCGTTTTGGAAATCTCTTATGGCTATCGGGGCATCTTCGGTGTGGCACTCGGCGCAGTTGTAGATATCGTTCTTGTCTTCGTGATCTTGGGCGTGGCTTTGCGGATGACGGGGGCGGGCGACTTCTTCAACGATCTCGCGATGATCCTGACCCGCAGGCGACGTTCAGGGCCCGCACAATGCGCGATCATCGCCTCGGCACTGTTCGGCTCGATCAATGGATCCGCGCCGGCCAATGTCGCTTCCACTGGGGTGCTGACGATCCCGATGATGCGGCGAGCAGGCTATTCGGGTCGCTTCGCCGGTGGAGTGGAGTCAACTGCCTCCTGCGTGGGTCAGATTATGCCACCGGTGATGGGGGTGGGGGCTTTCATCATGTCTGACGTCACCGGCATTCCCTACATCACAATCATGTTTGCTGCGCTGGTGCCTGCACTGCTCTACCTGTTCTCGCTTTCGGTTACTGTCGGCTTGGAAGCAGGGCGGCTCAACCTCGATCCCCTTGAAGACAATCCGCCAGTGTGGGACCGCAAGATGTTCAGCCGTGCCGCGCTCTTGATCCTGGGCTTCGCGACGCTCCTTACGATGCTCTTTTCGGGCTACCCCGCGACCTTCTCGGGGCTTATTGCTACAGGCGTGATCCTCGCGTTGGCGATGCTGCTGCCCGATACAAGGCTTGATCTTAAGGGCTGGATCACCCTTGTCGTCGATTCCGGGCGCGACGGCCTATCCGTTCTGCTCTCTTGCGCGGCCATCGGCATTGTCATCGCCGCAATCACATCCACTGGGCTCGGCATAAAGCTTAACCAGGAGATTACTGCGCTTGGAGACGCGAACCTGCTGGCAGCCCTGATCCTTGCCGCAATCTGTTCCATAGTTCTGGGCATGGGGCTGCCTACGGCGGCCTCCTATCTGATGGTGATCTTCGTCGCTGGGCCCGCGATCATGGATCTGGGTGTCTCGGAACTCGGAACCCATCTCTTCGTGTTCTACTATGCAGTCCTGTCGGCAATTACCCCGCCGGTCGCGCTCGCTGTCTTTGCCGCGGCCGCCATCGCCAAGGAGAACCCGATCTGGCTGTCGCTGAATGCGCTGCGGCTCGCCTCTGTCGGCTTTATCCTGCCGATCGCCTGGGTCTATCACCCGCAGATCGTTATCGGCACGCAAGGAACGGGGCTATGGGAGGCCCTCGGCTATATTCCGTTTCTTCTGGTCGGCATCGTCGGGCTTTCGGCTTCCCATGTGGGTCATCTGTTCGGAAATCTCAGAATCCTTGAGCGCCTGTGTCTTGCGATCTTCGCCATGGCAGTGCTGGCGCCGATGCAGATCGCGGTTCTGGCCGGTGCCGCGGCGATACTGGCATTTGCGGCCTACGACTATCGGAGAAGTCGGCATGCCCAAGCCGCTTGAAGGCATCCGCGTACTGGATCTGACCAACGTGCTCGCCGGGCCGTTCTGCTGCCACCAGCTCGCACATATGGGTGCGGAGGTTATTAAGGTCGAGGCAGCGGGGCGAGGCGACCTAGCGCGGCAGTTGGGGGCCGATCCGGAGTTGAACGCACGTGGCATGGGGGTTTCGTTTCTGGCGCAGAACGCGGGCAAGAAATCTGTGACGGTGAACCTCAAGCATGATGAGGGAAAGGCGCTTTTCCTGCAGCTGGTGGAGAAGGCAGATGTCGTGGTGGAGAACTTCAGGCCTGGGGTGATGGAGCGCCTCGGCGTCGGCTACGAGGTACTGAAGAGCAAGCGGCCAGACCTGATCTACTGTGCCATATCGGGCTTTGGCCAGGACGGGCCATGGGTGCAGCGCCCAGCCTACGACCAGATCATTCAAGGCGCGTCGGGTATAATGTCGATCACCGGGGATGCCGATAGCACGCCACTGCGGGTTGGCTACCCGATCGCCGACACTGTCGGCGGCATGACGGCTGCCTTCGCCATCGCAGCGGCCTTGAATGCCTCGCCCCGGGGCGCGCATCTTGACGTGTCGATGCTGGAATCAGTCCTGGCCACGATGGGTTGGGTCGTATCGAACCATCTGATAGCGGGGGTCGCCCCCCAGGCCCACGGCAACGAGAACCCGACCTCGGCCCCTTCGGGCGCCTTCGAGGCTAAAGGTGGGCTTTTGAATATCGCCGCCAACAAGGACGAACAATGGGAGCTTCTGGCGCGCCATTTGGGGCTCGAAGCGCTGTTGACGCGGCCGGACTACGCAACGCGCGAAGACCGAAAGCGCAACCGCCAGGCGCTGAAGGCGGAGCTTGAGAGGGTACTGAAAACTCGCCCGGCGCGTGACTGGGCGCAGGCGCTCAACGACATAGGGGTGCCCGCTGGTGCTGTGCTGACCGTGCCGGAGGTTCTGCAGGCGCCGGTTATCGCCGACCGGGGCTTTCTTAAGCGCTACGCGTATGTGCCCGGCGTCGGACGCGAAATAGAGCTGGTGACTACAGGAGTAAAGCTCGACGGGGCTGCTGTGAGCGTCAACACCCCGCCGCCGGAACTGGGGCAGGACAACGATGCCGTCTGGGGCGAACTAGGCCTCAGCCCCAGTGACATTGAGCAGTTGAAACAGGAAGGCGCGCTATGAGCGGCGAGCGGACAGATGTCTCCGACTGGTGGTCGACGGCGATTATCGACATGGCGCCTGGGCAAATCCGGATGCGTGGCTACCCGATTGAAGAACTCATCGGAAGCGTGAGCTTCCCGCAAATGGTTTGGCTGATGACGCGTGGCCAAATGCCTTCCGAAGCGCAGGCGCGGCTTCTCGAACACGCCCTTGTCGCTGCCGTTGATCATGGCCCGCAGGCTCCATCGATCGCCGCGGCACGAATGGCGGTGACCTGTGGGCTCAGCCTGAACGGAGCAATGGCGAACGCCGTTAACATGCTTGACGACGTTCACGGCGGGGCAGGCGAGCAGGCGGTTGAGCTATACGGCTGGATCGATGATGCAGCGGGCTCTGAGGGCAACCTCGACGAGGTGACAGCCACCAAGATCGACCGCTGGCAGGAGAAGCGCACGCGTTTCATTCCTGGCTTCGGCCATCGCTTCCACAAACCCGAGGATCCTCGCGCGCCGCGCCTTTTGGCGCTGGTGGATGAGGCCGCGGCGGCCGGCACCGTGACGGGTCGCTTCGCCGCCATCGGACGCGCAATTCAGACAACACTCAACAATCGCAAGGGCAAACCTGTGCCGATGAATATCGACGGCGCTACGGCGGTGATCTACGCCGAACTGGGTTTTGCTGGGCCGCTAGCGCGCGGGCTATTCTGTCTGTCCCGCTCGGTGGGCGCACTGGCACACGGGTGGGAACAGATGGAGCAAGGCGGCCGCAACAAGGGGCCGACCCCGCCCGCCTATCGCTGGACATATACCGGTTCGAACCCAATCGACGGGTAGGAGGCGACCGACTGTAGCTACCGTTTGTAGAAGCATTGGGTCCGCCAACGCTCACAGCTTGATCCCAACGATTAAGATCGACAGGCGGTGACCCCGATGTGATTTTGCAGATGTCAGCTTCGGGCCGAAAACGGGCCACTACATACTGATCTCCAACGTCGGTTCGAACTTGTCCTATCGGCGCGGTGAAGTTTAGCTGCTGCACACGCAGGGATGGGATTGGGTTCACAAAAATGTTTAGCAATGTCGACAAAGCGATTTGTGCTGCAATCGCTTATCTCGCGCTCTTTCTATTCATTCCCGCCGAGGCATATTCCCAAAGTGCTGAGGGCGACTGTTCTGCTGGCGCAGTGGTAAACGGGGAATGGCAGTGCATCTATATCGAACGCGAATTGGCGCAGATTGCGGCCTACTTCGAAGGACTGGATGGCCCTCTGCTGAGTGCTGCACAAGCGCTGGTTGGCACTGAACCTGATGGAAAGTGGGGTCCCGATACCGAGCGAGCCTTCCGCCGCTCACTTGAGACCTACATCGCTATTGGTGGACGTGGTGGAGATTGGGGAATATCGCGTCCCAGTGACACCGCGCGCTACATCAGGTGGCTCGCTGCTGCCCATCATGCCAGCGCAACGGGTGGTGAGTTTCCCGACTGATGGATTAAGCGCAGTCGAGTAGGACCGACAGAACGCGCTGTTGCCACTCCTTATTGGCATGCTGTGCCGACACCCTGTTCCCGAACACGATGTCCACATCGCGTTTCAGAACACCGTGTTCGCCACAGCGATCCAAAAGACTGTGTTCAACACAGCAACGCCCCCAAATCCGTGCACAAAAAAAGCCGCACTCGCGTGCAGCTTCGATCCCTTCAATTCAGTCGTGTCGTTAGTCATCCCATCATGTGCTTAAGCCTAGCACTTGCACGGATAGTAGCCATCAAGCCCAACAGCCTTATCGCGCATCACCTATCCCATCTGCCCAAGCGTTTTTCAGTCGTGCAGTCGGTATGCTGTCGACGCACTAGAGCGCTACTCGTCACTCGACATATGCAATCCCTCACATGCAGGTCTATGCACTTGTTTTCTTTTTCGTTTTCTATGTGTTTAGTGTTTTCGTTCGTTTCGTTTGACGTGCAATGAACGCTTGTGTGTAGCGTTGCGAAGCTTGCGAAACGATGCTTTCACGCATGCGAAGAACAACGCCATACCGCAAAGTATGGCATTTGTTCTGTTCCTCGCACGCGTTGCTAGCTATTGGCATCGCCAGTCTTAAGCAGCGCTCTGTCCATTCCCATCCATCACGCGACAAAGCAGGTGTAGAGCGGGGTTAGCGCCTCGTAGCAGCGCAGCTCTTTCCATCCGTACCCTGCGCGCTGCCTGTTGAGCCCCATATTGTCCAGCAGCACCAAGTCGCGCGCACCTGTTGTCAGCTTGAGCCAAAGCGGTTCCGCATGACGCTTTATTGCGCTGTAGTGGTGCCAAGCTCGTCCCTTTATAAAGAAGTGGATGTGCGTGTTCGCGCGCAAGCGTCCTTGCTCGGCAAACACATGCCGCTGCAGGCGCACGTCTTCACGTACCTTCCGTTTGCCCAAAACAGCCAAGTCGAGCGCGTTCAAAAAGCGCCGTGCATTGCGTTCTGCTTGCTCCAACGTCACCATGTCGCCTTGCGCATATGTCGCTGTTCCAAACAGCCAAAATCGCTCTGTCAACGTCCACAATGCTCCCGCATTTCGGCATTTGCTCATTTGCTCGTATTCGGTTGCCACCTTGTTCCAAGTCCTCGTTGCCCAGCAGTGCAAATGTCTGCGCACTGCCCACGTGTATTTATCAACGCGCGCAAAAAAGAGGGTTGGGACTGAGAGAAAATCCAGTAAAAACAGAGGCCTGGTGCGGGCTTGGCAGCAGGGCAGAGGAGTGGCAAAAACGAGTGGCGCAGTTTGGCGGTCTGTTGCACGGTTTGTTGCACATCACGTTTTGTTCTTTTTCGACGTGCCGCAAGCTATTGAAAAATATAGAGAATATGGGTTGTCCGTTTGAAGTCCTAAACTCTGACTCCGTCGGTCCTGGTTCGAGTCCAGGTTCCCCAGCCATTTTTATCAATAAAATCAATATCTTAAGAGTTGTTCGAAATTATTTTCGGCCAAACCTTGCATTGCACACCGGTTGCACATAAATCTGGCGTGCAATTGACAAAAAATCTTGCGAAATCAATGCGTTGGCCAACACAGTGTTTGCAAACACAGTGTTGACCACAGTGTTCTGGATCGCTGTGTTGCCACAGTGATCAACGTCGCAAGATCGTACCAGCGTTCAGCGTGGATGCCGGTGCTTGATATTAAGAAGGGGACAGCATGATTTATGCCCCGCCTCAGTTCCAATACCCTAACCACGTCTCGCGGTAAGGTCCGTCTTACCAAGCGAGCGAACAGCCAGAAATGGCAGTGTCATTTCAAGATAGATGAGCGCTGGGTGCGATTGAGCACCGGCTGTGAAGATCGCGAAGCAGCGCTGGACCGTGCAGAAGAGCTTCTGCTCGAGTACCGCATCCGTGCGCAAAACAGTGTTCCCACTGTCTCCAAGCGCTTCAAGGATGTTGCAGCGCTGGCCGTTGCAGAAATGGAGCGGCAGGCAGCGCTGGGTGGTGGGAAGACCACCTTCGCTGACTACAAGAGCGCGCTCAACAGGTATCTGATCCCATACTTTGGGGACAAAGCGATCGGCTCAATCGATCAGGATGCGCTCGCAAAGTTTGATGCGTGGCGCACCGAGAAAGTTGGGCGCCAGATGAGCCACTCTGGCATACAGAACCACAATATCGCACTGGGTCGCGTCTTTGACGAAGCGGTTGCTCGTGGATACCTCGTGCGCTCTCGCGTTCCCGTTTTGAAGAATACGGGCCAGAAATCCAAGCGCAGGCCAGCGTTCAACGCCGATGACTACCAAGCGCTCTACAAGGGTATGCGCAAATGGGTGAATGCGGGTCGCAAGGGGAAGTCACGCGACATGCGGCATTTGCTGCGTGACTACGTCTTGGTCCTAGCCAACACAGGCATCCGGCACGGCACCGAAGCCTACAATCTCAAATGGAACCAAATCACGCCAATCTGGGAGGATGATGAGCTGTTCCTGGAGTTCCACGTTGACGGCAAGACGGGGCCGCGTGATCCGATCTGCCGTGAGAACACTGTTATCTTACCTTAAGCGCATCCACGAACGCGCGCAGGACCTCCAGCATCTCACATTCGATCAGCTGTTGAAGCAGGGCGTTGATGAGTATGTGTTCCGCTTGCCGGACGGGACGCGTACCAAGAGCCTCGACCAAACGTTCAAGGCCTGTCTCACGAAGCTCAATTTGCTGAAGTGTCCGAGGACGGGGCTCAACCGCACGCTTTACTCGCTGCGGCATACCTACGCGACATTCTCACTGCTGAACCAGGAGGTCGGCATCCATCTATTGGCCAAGCAGATGGGCAACTCGGTCGCCATCATCGAGAAGAACTACGACCATACCCAGCTGCGGATGAGCAAGGCCATTCTGCGTGGCAAACGGTACAGCTTGGACAACAAGGAGTACCGCGATCGTTTCGATCAAATCCTCGATACGCTGGAAGACGGCGAGGGTGAGGTTGATCCCAAAACCATCCAAGCACTGAAGCCGGATGATGATGCCGCCGACGCCCCAGCGACGTTCATCCCTGCTGGTACAGCATTCAATCCGCTGCAAAACACTGTCGCCACAGCGCATGGCAAGATCAGCGCTGGCTCAAACCATCCCAATCGGGCTGTCGACACAGTGTTGCAGAACGTACTGTCACCACAGCGATCGCTCGAAGATGAAGCGTTCGACGCGTTCGAAGCAGGCACCATCGACGAAGACGAGCTCATCGTAGTGCTCGGTGTTGGCTCTGCCACCTACACCCCAACCACCGACCTTAAAACACGCGCGCTTCAAGCCCGCACTTCCGGCACGCTCAGTAAAGCGGCGCTGATGAAAATTGCTGCATAATTTCGAAAGGAACCCTTCTATGAAATCTCAAAAATCAAACTCTGATGATACCGTCGGCTTGTACGATTGTCAGTCACGTAGTGACCGAGAAGTTCTCACTTCGATGAGGGACTATAGGTCTGAACTTGAGAGCTTGCCTGATTTCGCTCGGCAAATTGAGAGGCTGGCTGCTTACTACGGCATACTCGTTGATGATCCTGATGACCGTGCCAAGGAAAGCGTACTGGTGCCGGAAGAGGACCTGTTTAACGATGTCAACGCGGCTTACGACGACGTTGTTGCGGAGATCGAAAGGTCCAATTTTGAGGCTGCGTTTTGGACACTCCATGAGGCGCTTAGCCCAAAAGGAAGGCGGCTCTTTTGGGCTCCAAAAGTGGATTACTCAAACATCAGCGACTTCGTGCTGCCGTTTATCGATGATCCTGACGATTGAGCCTCTTCAGGTCGCAGGCCAACACGCCAGTATTCTAGGCTTAGTGGACTGTGCCGAAAACGACATGGTGTGATTGCGGCTGCGGCTGCCGCTCGCTTGGTGACGAACGAGGCCGGGTATTCTGGCTTATGGATGACAAGGCGTGAGGAGAACGACCTTTGAACGAGGCGCAATCGACGAAGACGAGCTACTCGTCATGCTCGCTGTCGGCTCGGCCACCTACACTGCAACCACCGACTTCAAAGCGCGTGCGCTTCGAGCCCGCACATCAGGCACCCTTAGCAAAGCAGGCCTGCTTAGGATCACCGCTTAGGGCGTGGCTAGAATGTGGGCTCTGGGGCGGTGAGTGTGAGTTCGCCGCAACTGCACAATGATGCAAATTCCGGAAAAGCAGTCATCTATTGGACAGAGCTTCTTGCCGTGTTGTTGTGTCGCCGCATGACTGCTTTGAGCCCAACTTGGTTATTTGTAGACGGAACATGGACTGGCAAAATCGGCCCAAAGTTGCCGCTTGTTGATTTGCCATGCGGGGCCGCCTTATGGCGGCAAAGCGTACGTTAAGTTGTAGGTGTCGCAGCGCTGCAGATCGCCCTCACGTAGGGCCTATGAGCTAAGCTGACAACGCTTCGTTGGAGCGCTGCAATAGGTTTACGCACTCTTCTGGCGACATCGCCCTTGCGAAGATAAAGCCCTGGATCGCATCGACCTTCATCGCCTTAACGGCTTTTAGGTCGTCCGGCTCTTCGATGCCTTCCGCAACCACTTCTATGTTTAGCTGTTGACCAAGCGAGGCGATCGCGCTCGCAAGAATCGACAACTCTTGGTTTTTGCTCACACCAGACAAAAGGCTGCGATCAATCTTCATGCGGTCAACCGGGAAGCGCTGCAAACTACTAATGGCTGCATGTCCGGTCCCAAAATCATCCAAATCGATTTTAAAGCCTACCTCGTGAAGGCGTTTAATGTTTTCGACAATGGTGTTTGAACGTTCATCGAGGAGCGTAGACTCCAAAAGCTCAATCCTGAACTGTGAGTTAGATAAGCCACGCGCGTTGATGACAGCGCTGTATGCATCAGCGACGCCTTTTTGCTTGAGGCGCGTATCGTCCAAGTTCAAGCTGATTTGAACGTCTCCACGCCCAAGCGCCTTAAGAGTTCCTGCAAATTCAAGAGCGTCTTCAAGGACGACCTTGTCGAGTTGATCGACCAGTCCAGCCTTCTTGGCAGCTGGCAAAAACGTGCCAGGAAGAAGTAACCCCTTGGTTGGATGTGACCAACGCGCCAACGCTTCAAAACCAATGAGGTCTTCGGTACACGCGTCAAATATAGGTTGATAATGGGCGACGAACTGTTCCTCAAGAAGTGCATCAGCGACTTCCTCAGCAATGCGCGCCTGCGACAACACCTCATTTTGCATGTGCGGCTCGAAGAGTACGACCTGATTTCGGCCACCATCTTTTGCCGTTTGGAGCGCCACATCGGCCAAACGTACTGCCTCGGTTATATCTTGCCCAGCTTCGCTATCCCACAACGCGATGCCAATGCTTGCACCGACATGGCAGCGATGCCCACGTGCTTCAACGGGCTTAATCAGCTCCTGCCTAAGCGTCTCGGCTTCTCCTTTGATCTTCGACTGATCAGCATTAGTCATTCGGCAGATCAGAAACTCGTCACCACCAAGTCGGGCAACAATGTCATCGGGACCGGCCCAAGACTTCAGTCTTTCTGCCAGTTTGACCAAAAGCTCATCGCCAACTGCATGACCAAAAACGTCGTTAACCGGCTTGAACTTATCTAGATCGATTTGAAACAACCAAGCGTTATCATCCGGCTTTAGGTTGGATTCTGCATTGGCGAGGTCTTGATCTGCCCCACGACGGTTCAACAAACCGGTCAATCCATCTTTCCGCGCCATGTTGTTCAGTTGTCCATCGCGCTCTTTAAGGCGCTCATTCTGTCGAACGAGAGCAACGCCAGGTGCAACAAACACCAATGCAGTGATCAAAATAGCTACGAGGCCAAACCAGCCGTACTTGGTGTTCAAAGCCGCAGCTGTGCCACTGACATCGATATAAAGCTCCACAACGCCAATGGGCTGTTCCTGTCCTGCAAAGAACGGCAAGTACGCCTCGACGAAGTGTTCCGGATCATCGGCGGCGGTGTCACCTTCTTCCACCGTCAAGTCATTGCTGCCTGTCATTGCCACCCATTGGGCGCGCTCGTTTAGTTCCTCTTTAGGCGGGGACGAATAACCAGGTAGTGCGCTGTCGAAAAGCAGACGCCCAGCAGGGTCGAAAATCTCAACGGCAAACACGGCAGATGCAGCCATCGTTGCGTCTATAATCTGTCCCTGGTCTTGGCGTACCGGCTCACCAAGTAGTATTGCCTCGAGATCGGGGACTGTTTGCTCGAGGCCTTCAATCCAATCAGCTGCGCTTGCTTCGGCTTGAACCTCGATCGTCGCTCTGGAGTAGTGATCCAACCAGAATAATTTTGCAAAGAGAGCAATCGCACTGAGGCAAACGACTGTAGCAGCGAGGCGGTAGTGAGAGTGCATAAGAATGACCAATTCCGGTAGAAAACGTTTCCTGGCACTCAATCAGTTGGCGATAAGATAACGGTTAAAGCCCCGCCCAGAAAATCGCCTGGCACCTCAAAAACGCAGTGCTCTTTGCGTATTTGGTTAAGCGGTCACTAAGAGACTGATGGGGCCTATCTTGAGAACAGACCATGTAATTGGGCCTAAAAAAGACGATCGCTGGCGGAGGCAAACGGGGTTTGGCAATCTGGCGCTTGCAGCCCAGAATGGGCTTTAGCCGGCAAGCGGGCCACGTCAACTTATGGCGATAAAGCCGCTGTTGGCTCCAATGATGGATAAATGACCGCTCTCAACCCAATCGAGAAGTTGGTCGCAAACGGCTTCTTGGTCGATTTGTCCGCAGAGCCGTCATCCAGCGTGCTTGTCTAGTTGCGCTGCAGCGAATTTCCGCTTGTCGAACTGCCCAATCAATGCATGAACGGCAGCTTTGGAAGCGAACTTAGCTCAAAGCATCTCCACCGCGTTTCGTAGCTGATCAGCATTGACGTCGATGTAGCGCTGGGTGGTGGAGATGTGGCTGTGTCCAGCAAGCTCGGCTAGAAGGCGCACGCCAACGCCTCTGTTGGCTAGGCGTGTGATATAGGTGCGCCGTCCGGAGTGGCTGCTTGCGTCTTTGAGCCCACAAGCGCGATAGATGTCGAGAAACAGCTGGCACATGGTGTTGGCTGAAAAGTGTCCGCCTTTTTGGCTGGAGAACAGCGGAGCATCGGCTTTGTCCCGATTTGCTGTGTTGCCATAGCTTGCAAGTGCCTTCCGCAAGCGTTGGCTGAGATACACGGTGCGTGCCTTACCACCTTTCGCTTGGTTACGTGCCAGCAGGAACGCCTCTCGCACCTGTCCTTCAGCATCAAACACATCGCTCACCTTTAGCGCAGCAATTTCCCTCGCACGCAGCCCGGCATAGAAGCTGACGATGATGATCGCTTCGTCACGCGCCGGATGACGACGTGTACGGCAGTACTGTATAACGCGTCGAAGCTGAGCCTCGTTCAATGTTTGCGCTTGGCGCATTGGTCCCCTCCAAAACAACGGACTTCGCTACAAATGACTGTAAAGTCTGATGTTTTGGTTGGTCGACCGAATTCAGGTCGCGATGTTTCGCCAATGATCACAGCAGCTTAGCGGAAAACCTCATGAACTGTTAAATGTATGAGGTTTTCATTTTGTGGCATGATCGCAGTGTCCACACAGCGTTTTGTCATGTGCGTACCGGGATAAATATCCGCACGTTGCACGCGTTCTAGCGCAGGCAGCGAAGGAGCAGGGGAACGCATGAACCAAACAGTGCTGACAGAAGTGCTTGAGCTCTTGCTAGAACAGGAGTTGGTTGCAAGCGAGAGCGAATTTAGCCGTGATTGGCTGTGTCGCGACAGCAGCTACATGCGCGGGCTTCGCTTCCACAATCAACCGCCCAGCATTGCAAGCATCGCCGTCTGCGCAAGCAAGCTCGAACACTATGGCGACAGGCTATCTCAAACAGACGAGCACCAGGCACTATCCGAGCGGTTCATGGCGCTTAGTGACGCCTGCCAACGCCAGATTAATGAGCGCGCCACCGCCACATGGCGCAATGTACCCGCATTGGGTCCTGCAGCCTGACAAGAACCAGCGCTCGGTTTTATGCGCTGGAGTACTTACAGATCGTCGGTGGTGATTTTGCCTCACCCCACCCAGCTCACCGACGTCAGCTAAATATGTGATGAGCAGTTCCAAAGACATCCAGCGCGCGCTCAACGCGATTCGAAGCGAGCTTGATGACGCCAATCAGCAAACCCGCCTGGAAGTCCTGCAGCTCATGCTTGCCTCAAGTGAGAGCATCGTTGCGGCAGCACGCAAACTCGACAAAGCGAATGGACAGAAGAAGCATAAGGCGACGTCGAAGCCACGCTCAAACAAACCTGCTTGGCTAAAGCCAACTCAAGCACGGCAGCAGTCAATAAAGCGCCCAGTTAATCCGAGTGATCCGCAGCCCGTGCAATCGAACAGTCCCATTAAGCCGTTGCCAGCCCAACCCCCTCAGTAGGGACACCGTCAAACGCGGATCATAGTTGGCGGTTCTGTCGGTCTGCAGCGCTTAGAGCGCTATGGCTGAATGAAGGGATGACAGGCATAGCGCGGATTAAAGTAAGTCCGCATCCGGCCTTTATTGCCGTTCGTTGGGATCGTTTACGCCGTAGTGCAGCTTCTATTTCGGGAGCATTGTTATCCGCCCACGGAGCACTTACGATAAACCAGATGAGCATGGAGTTTTTGATGGAACGTGAACCAAACCTGGTTGTCTCAAGCGCTTCTCAGCGTATTGTCGAGGAAGGGGTTCCTTTCGAGGTGAACATATTCAAACTCGAAGGCGGCGACGTTTGGTCTCTGGAAGTGGTGACCGAAGACCGAACTTCGATCGTTTGGGACGATCTGTTCGAAGACGATCAAGCCGCATTCAAGGCGGCGGTTGAAACCATTCGCAATGAAGGAGCAATGTCATTTGCGAATGGCGGATCAAATGTCATTCCATTTAAACGATAAAACGCAATTCGGCCTAAAGTGGACACTGCAGTTTTGGCGCTTGGCATCACAATTTCGGTAGTCTGCTGCCATTGAGCTTTGAAAATCTATGTTGAAGGGCTAGCCGCCACATTTATCTAAAATCCGAACAGACCGCACAATCATACCTTTCGATGTAGCTGCTATCGTCATCTGAGAAAGTGGATAGGTGCCAATGAGCACAGCACTGTACGGATTGGGAAATGTTGTTGTCCCGGGAACAGGTCTCGCATCTTGAGCAGCGTATTAATCAATCGCTTGCGAAACAGTCGCTTACCGACTGGGAGCGTAATTTTCTCATTAGCATGCGCAACAAATTTCAGCGCTTTGACGCGCGAACTCAGCTCTCACCAAAGCAGTACAGCACGCTCATTAGTCTGACGGCCATTGAACAGCCACGCAACCCATGGCGACCGTCAGCAACGGTGTACAGTTTGCCGAATGCACGTCGCGCCAGAAAGTCCTCTATTTGGTTGTCTCGCGGAATAAAAGGTCGCCTTGCTGCCCCTGTACTGCTCCTCCTATTTTTTGCTGGCCTAGCGATAAATGATCGCCTTTTGGGCCCTGCTGACAATGTAGTCCAGTCGACCAGTCGAAACCAAGTTGTTGGTCCAGTTACGAGGGTGCGTGACGGCGACACCATCGAAGTTGCTGGCATACCGATAAGGTTTCGTGGCTTGGATTGTGCCGAGAGCGGCACCCCTGATGGCGACCTAGCCACCGCTCGAATGCGCGAGTTGGTTCGAGCTCAACGACTTCAATGCACGCTCAATGGCGAAACGAGCTACGACCGAAAGATCGGCGACTGTCGAATCGCAGGTGGCCTCGATCTTACCTATGTGATGATCTCAGAGAGGTACTGCTCAATGTATTAGCGTTGGGTCGCCCTAGCGGGTTGGCTAGCAGCAAAAAGTACCCTGCTTAAAGTTGCCGGATGACCGACGGCAAAGAGCGATGTGTCAGTCCACCTAACGGATCAAACGATCATCATTTGTTGTCCGTATTCGGCCGATACTGTTGAAAAAGTCGGGGTCGGATTGGGGCAGGCCGAATTTGTGAAATCTGAATTCGCGTTTGTTGCTGCCTCAGAATTTGGTTCCGCATTTGTCCAACTTGCAGAATCACATTCCAAGATTTTGACTAGATTTGGCGTCGAGGACTTTCCAACAGTATCTGCTCTTTGCAGACCCTGCTTGCGACATATCTGACGTCGGCGCTGGTCTCAATACTCCTCCGTCAGCATCACCGTCAGCACACGCGCGGTGACAGCGGAATCGCTTGGATCGGGTGAGTGCATGTTGAGGGTGTGGGCGTTGATCCTTACAAAGACCCATTGGCCATTGCGGTCAACGCCCCGAAGTCATGCTCGCCTTAAGGCACTTGGCGACTTACTGGATTGTGAATGTTATCTCAGTGCCACTGGCGCGAATGAATGTAATTTGGTCTCCGTCCAAAACAACATTTTGGCATGCCGTTCCGGCCATTTGAGCTGGCTGGGTGATTGTCCGGCACCATCGATCGCCGCGAACTTCCCAAGTACCACGAAAGCCATTTCCAACGAGCGTCCCATCTTCGTTGACGGTGATGCTGTTTCGTTCACCAACCAGTGTTTTGCCGGACACGGCGGTTTGTAATGGGCTGGTCGTTTGGCAAGCTGCAAGAGTGAGAGCTGCTGCGCTGGCGATTAGAAGAGATTTCATGCCTGATCCTTTGCATTAAATTATCAAATTGATAATACATAGATCAATGCGTGCTGCAAGATTGTTTCAGCCTATCTGGGTCGGCATCACCTGCTCGTCGCGTATTGCGGATTGCTATTGATCCATGAGGAGGTGCGCGAGGGCAGTGGTTATGGTTGCCGCGCACAGCTGGTTTCGGTAGCTTTAGGCGTTGGGTGCTGCTTCATGGGCCAATGTGGTCATGAGCCTGACGTGAGGACTTGTTTCCAATGCGCAAGCTGTCGGCTGTTGCTGAATTGCGATCCATGCTCCGGCAGATGGAGCATGACATTGGCATTGAGCAACTAAGTGGGCCGGAGCTTGATGTTCTGCTGTCAGCGGAGGCAGCCACTAAGACAGCTGGCGACACTGTGACATCGGACGAAATCCGCGGGCACGTGCTTTCGTCGCGCTTGCCGGTTGCTACATTTCATCGTGCGCTGCGATCACTGGTTTCAATGGACTTTATAGCCAAGGCCGAGGGGCGAAAAACGGGGATGTACATTGTCAATCACGAGAAGATCAGCAACTGGGAGCCATAGCGTCTACGCTTCTTCAGCGGTCGCGTAATCAGAAGCTAAGCGAGCTTAATCGGAATGAAGAGCTTTGTACTGATCCAAATCGCAATCGCAGTTGCGTTTGCTGTTTGCTTCGCCGTGACGACCTATATCGTCGCGCCTCTTCAGGGCCTCCTATTTCCAGACATAACCGTGTTCGCAAGCCTCATGTTCTTGCCACATGGCGTGCGGGTTCTTGCCACCTGGGCCTATGGCTGGAGAGCTATTCCTGGACTTCTGATTGGTTCGGTCATTGCCGGATGGATGATCATCGCGCCCAGCAATTTTGCGATCCTGGAACCCCAGCTTGTCTATGGTGCTTTGATAGGAGCTATGTCGGCTTACGTGTCGTTCGAGCTTGCCCGCTTGGTTGGCGTGAACTGCTATTTGAACGGCGGGCAGCGGCTGAACTGGAGGGGCCTTCTGGCGATTGGTGCCTTGTCGTCCTTAATCAACTCGGTTGGCCACACGGTGAACTACAGCGGGGTTGCTGATCTCAGCAGCAATTTCGGCTTATGGGCGACGTTCAAGGTCGGGGACATGATGGGACTGATCGTGTGTATGCTGGCACTCATGTTTGCTTTCCGCTGGGCTCGTCGACAACGCAAAGCGAGCAGCGCTTCCAGCATCTAGAGTACGCAAGTGCTCGTCGCAGCATCGAGAGGCTGATGTTGATTACCTACCCACAGCGTCTGCTAATACTCCTCTGCCAACATGACGGTCATCACACGCGCTGTGACAGTGGGGTCGCTTGGATCTGGTGAGTGCATGGTGAGGTCGAGATCATATGTGTCGATCTTCCAGAACACTGTGTGGCCACTGTGATCAAATGCGCCGAAGTCATGTTCGCCATAAGGGTCATTGGCGGTGGTGAAGCTATCAAAGCTGCTGACCTTTGCGAGGATGGCCTCCAGGTCATCCATCGCCTGCACACCTTGTGTGATAAGCAAGCGACAGTCGGTGAGGGTGGTGCGGACGTGATCGTTAAGGTCTCGGATGCGTCGCGTCCGTTGGTCCACTAGGCAGCCTTGCTTGGGCTCTTTGCCGTCTTGCGCTCGGTTGCTTTAGCTACAGCGCCGTCCAGCTCGCCCGCCGCTACAGCTGCCTTGAATGTTTTGAGCACCGCGAGCACGTCTTCCAGCTTCCCGACGCTCACAGCGTTGTCTTTGCCGTTTACAAGCACCACGCGCGCGCCATAGCGGCACTGCACGTACCAGGTTCCATCTTGCTCAAAGAACCATGGGTTGATGCGGCGCTGGGATTTGACCTCAACGCGCTGGCCTTGATCATTTACCTGCCATTTGGATCGTTCGACCGTGTAGTCCCCACCCTTCAGCTGCGCTGTATGAACAAGCATCTGCTCGTCAATGGCCGCTGCCAGCTTCTCGCGCCGCTCCATCACGGGATCGCGCTGCGGGCCTGCGCGCTGCACCGTCTTGAATGCCAGTTTTGATAAATGCGCCATGTCTGCCTCCTGCATTTTGGTTGATGCTGGCAGCGTATGGTCGACGACGCATTTGGACGACCGAAAATGGCCTGCCAACCGTCTGATCCGCATACAAAAAAGGCCGCGAGCCGGAGCCCGCGACCTTTGTTCTCCACATGTCTCAAGAAAGACTAAGCGGCCTCAGACGCGTCTTGCGAAGCCCCGTTGACCATCTCCGATTGTTGTGCAGCAAGGCGCTGTTGGCGCTTCTGTTCGGCAATCCGCTTGGCTTCAGCCATCGCGTCGGCTTCAAGCTCGGCGTCGATCTTCTTACCAATGGCGGTCAGAACGGCCTTCACCAGCGCCTCATCCTTCACCCCGCGCACAATACCGGTCTGGCCATTGGCGTCGGTATGGAGGACTGCCACAGACAGGCGGTGACCACTATCGGACGAGGGAATCAGCTCTTTTGGAGCTTTAAAGCGCGGTACGATCACGGGCGCGACGGAGAGGTCTTCTTTCGCCAGCTTTCGATGTTCCTCGTTCACATCCGAACGGGACTTCCCGTCCTTGGACTTACGGCGGATGGCATCGCTGCCACCTTCCGACTTTATCCAATCGTAGAACGACACGCTGCCTTCATAGTGATCTCTGGCGTACAGCAGGATCGCTGTTTCTGCGTCGAGCTGTGGGGTATCGCCAAAGATCGCCACGGCGACTTTCCGCTCAAGGCTGGCATTGGCGTTGAACGAGTGGCCACGACGTTCAAGCTCCTCAAAGACCGCTTCACGATCTTCAGGCGTGCCGCTACGTAGCATCCCAATCAGATCATGACACAGGCCAAAGACTGCGGCCTTGTCCATGTCGCTCTGCAGCTTCGACGTGGACCTCCACGTGTCAGCTTTCTGCTGAGCGTCGGCGAACTTGTCCATGGCAAGTTCATAAGGGCTCTTTGCCACGGCAGGGGTAAGAGCGGTGGTGGTGTTCAACTGGTCATTCGTTGTCATTGCAATCTCCTTTGTCTGACAACCGCAGCGGAAGTGCTGCTGACAACGGAGGTAGCATCATTAACAGATAAGGCGTATATCCAGCTGTATAGGTACGTAAGTTGTTAAGGATTGGGGCGTGAAGGCGATGGATTATGCTGTTGTGGAGGCGATACAGAAGCGCGTTGGAAACACGCACCAATGGTCTCATCTCCTTGGGCCCGTGCAACTCTGGTTCGAATTTCTGAAACTGAGCCCGAGCTATGAGCTCGCGCGGCGAAAGAGCGAAGGGCTTGAAATTGGCGAAGCTGAGCTACCGAATGATTTCGGGGACGTTTGCGATACCTTCAACAAGCTAGGCGACGTTCGCAGTGCGCGCTTTAGCGAGTGGTGGGGCACACGCGGTAGGGAACACATTGATTTCCCCGACGCTGAGGCACGTGTCTGCGCCATCGAAACGCTGAGGGTTGGTCATGAAGACGTTGCAGCGGTAGCGTTGTCAGAATTTGGCCAAAACGAGTGGATGGAGACAGGACGGCCAGCTACCGTTTTGATTGCAGTGCCAGTAACAATGCCTGCACATTTGGCGGCACGTCAGGTGGCTACCTTGTTGACCAAGCGTCGAAGAACTCACTCTGAGTCCAGGAAAACCGATCGCCCGTTTGCAGTGTCAAGGGATCGATTTGATGGGGCCGCGATTGCTAGGTGTCTGGAGGCTGTATGGGTCAAAGCGTTGCTGCCGAAATTCCGCTTGTGGCAGATCGGTTCAATCGCTCATGTCAGCAAGACATACAGTAAGGAACTTCAATACGATCAGACATATGGTCCGAAGCAGAATACCTACGATCGCCAAGTGCTTGGGGTCATAACGAGCCGAGCCCTTAAGCGCGCCAATCGTATCGCCGAAAACGCTGCAAGAGGACGGTTTCCGAGCCATGCCCCACGTGAGCATGACCTGCCGTTCGATTACAATGATCTAGCTGCCCATCTGAGTGGGCGCTTTGGTTTTGGTGCATCAATGGCGGAAAACAGCGGGTGAGGCTTGTAAGACGTAAACCACAAGCCTGGACTGGAACCTCCCAAAGCTAGATGGGCTGAATCCATGAGCATCATCGAACTGCGCGTCGAGCTTGAGCACGTCGAGCCCCGTGTTTCGCGTGTGCTGCACGTCCCAGCTGATATCTGCCTTGATCGCCTGCATCTGACCATCCAGGCGGCAATGGGCTGGACCAACTCCCACCTCCACATGTTCCAGGTTGGCGACAAGACGTGGCGGCAGCCTGATCCCTACTTTGATGGCGACTATCTACCGGTCGACACAACCAGTTTGATGGAGCTGATCGAAATGACTGGTGCGCGCTCGATCCTCTACGTCTACGATTTCGGGGACAGCTGGGAACACACAATTGCCGTCGGTGCGACCACTGCACCCATCGCTGGCGAACTCTATCCGCGATTGGCAGAGATTGTTGGCCGCTGTCCGCCAGAGGATGTTGGCGGCTTTCCCGGGTACGAAGAGTTTCTCAAGGCCATGGGCGATCCGAAACACCCCGAGCACGAGCACCTCAAAGCTTGGTACGGTGGCACGTTCGACCCAAAAATGCCCGACAGCGACGAACTTCGTTTTGAGGTGATGAAGCTCGCCAAACGTTGGCAGCCGAAAAAGCCACGCTTGAATTGATCCGCGCTCGGTTGGCTGTGGGATTGTTTGCTGACCGTGCAGCAGCGTGGAATGCTCTGCTATGGGTGGAATCAGACATTTGCCGCAGTGTACGCCAAGGTCTACTGTGCGAACCGAACTCGCTGTCGGCAGCGTGTCTTTGATTTTCATCATTAATTCAGTGCCTTGGTTACCAAGAGCAGCTCTTCCACCTCATTTTTGACGCGATCGAAATGGTTGCCGCTATGACGACTCTCAAGTTAGCAATCGGCAGCATTTTCGTCGGTTTGGCTGTTTTGGGTCTTAAAGCGGTTGCCTGCTGGATGACAGGCTCGGTTGCTCTTTTGTCCGACGCATTGGAAAGCACGGTCAATGTAGCAACGGCGTTTGCCGCCCTGATTGCCATTCGGATTGCTGCGAAACCTGCTGATGCAGATCACCCTTATGGTCATCACAAAGCAGAGTTCTTCAGTGCTGTCATTGAAGGCGTTATGATCATTGTTGCCGCACTGCTTATTTTTCGAGAGGCCTATCAAGAATTCATCGAACCGATGGCCATCAATGCGCCGGCCGAGGGACTTGTCGTGAATATGTTGGCGACTGGTTTAAACGGATTGTGGGCTTGGGTGCTGATCACCCGTGGGCGGGCGCAAAAATCTCCAGCACTGGTGGCAGACGGGAAACATTTGGTGACGGATGTTCTGACCTCTGTCGGGGTGGCCACAGGGCTTATTCTTGCTGTTCTGACAGGGTGGTGGATACTTGACCCGCTCATGGCTGCCCTTGTGGCCATCAATATCCTTTGGTCAGGCTCGAAGATCGTCAAGGAATCCGTAAGCGGCCTCATGGACGAGGCCGTGTCAGAGGAGACATTGGCCAAAATCCGAATGATAATCGCGTCCGAGGCTGGCGGTGCGATGGAGGCCCACGACCTTCGGACGCGTCATGCTGGGGTGGCTACATTCATCGATTTTCACCTGGTGGTGCCGGGTGAAACGACAGTGTTTCAGGCGCACGAGATTTGCGATCGGATCGAGAAAGCGCTGAAAGAGCTGTTGGATGATGCAAAGGTTACAATTCACGTGGAGCCGGAGCACAAACTGAAGCATGCAGGCGTTATCATTTCTGATTGAGATTTAATTTCGCCGCAGCGCTACAAGTCGCCCATTTCACGTGGAACCAGCTGTTCGCTGCATAGTCCGCCAAAGTTGGTTCTGAGCTCAAAGCGTACCGCTCAAAACGTATCGTTGGTTCCTGATCCGAGGCGCTTCCCATCCTGCCTGGACACTTAGTCTGCCAGCCTAAATTCGAGACATGGGCTGGCGTCCGGACCTATTTCATCAGGTCCGCAGGGGCCAAGTTACCGATTGCCACTAGGGGGCGATGCGCAAGTAGCCGCTGCTTGCCACAAGATGCTGATCACCCTTAGGGCTATGAGAGGTTCCAACAAACCGCTTTCGCTCAGGCAGCCTCAAACTTTCGCACCAGCTCATCGACTTGAGCAGACAAATCCCCGACGCTGGCGCTGATCGATGCTGAAATCTCTCCAACGCCTGCAGTTGTTGTCCGTGTACGTTCCATGGCAGCTTCCATTTTGTCCATGCTGGATGCGACCTCACTGGTTCGCGCGGATGCCTCCTGTGCACTTGAACTGATTTCGCGCGTCGCTGCGCCTTGCTGTTCAACTGAGCTGGCGATCGATGAGGCGTAGCTGTTGACCTCTTGCATTGTTTGCGAAATCTCAGTGATCGCTTGGGCAGTCTCATCGGTTGAAAACTGTATGGCGGCGATTTGCTCGCTGATTTCACCGGTCGCCTTGGCGGTTTGCGTGGCCAGGTCCTTCACCTCAGCAGCAACGACGGCAAAGCCCTTACCGGCTGCCCCTGCGCGGGCTGCTTCAATCGTAGCGTTGAGCGCAAGAAGGTTGGTTTGCTCGGCGATATCGGAGATGAGTTTGACAACATCGCCGATCTTCTTAGCGGCATCGGAAAGCTCGGTAACTTTGGCTTCGGTCACCTGCATAGTTTCAGTTGCCTTGCCCACAATTTGAGAGGACGAAGACACTTGGCTGGCTATTTCAGCAATGGAAGCATCAAGCTCCTCTGCAGCTGAAGCCACCGTTTGAACATTGCTGGAGGCGCGTTGCGTAGCACCGCTGGTTTCACCTGATAGCGTGTGTGTAGTTTCGGCATCGTTCTGCAAGCCGTTCACTGATTCTGCCAGCTGACTGGCAGCGTTCTGCATTGCCTCTAGTTTGGCATGGGTTGATTCATAAAAAGTGCGGGCAGCATCCGCCAACAATTTTTTCTGCTCAACAGCTCGGTTCTCTTCTTCGACACGCAGCCGTTCAGCCATTTCATGCTGTTGCGCCATGCCCTGCTTGAAGTTGGCGAGCGTGTTGCGCAGCTTGCCCAATTCGTCGCTTGCTTCCCAAGTCGGCAGGCTGGCGTCGAGATTGCCTTCAGCCAGCGCATCTGCTGTTGCAGCCAGATCGCGCAAGCGTTTGGCGATTAGGTGCTGGACCATCCAACCGCTGGCAAGAAAAATGAGAAGCAGAGCGGCAATGCTCGCGTACGTCATTTGTTTGGATCGAGCGGCCTCCGCCTCAAGGGACACAAGACTGGCTGCGATGCCATCCTGCGCAAGCGATTCGGCCTCGTCTGCCTTTGCGATAAAGGCATCAAATGTTGCGTCAAACTCGACGTCTGCTCCGGACCCGGCGCTGCTGACCGAGTTGGCAACTTCATAGCGCGTTTCAGCAAGCGATATCAGTTGGTCAATACCGGCTTGTAGACGTGTGACCTCAGCCCGGTTGGCGGTATTGCCAGCAAGCCGTTGCAGTGCATCGCGTGCGGCAACAAAGCTTTCTGATGCCTCAGAAAAGTCTTCCCCAGCATCCCCGCCAAGAATCTCTGCGACAAGCAAATGGCCGTGTGCGAGACCAAAGCGAGCCTCCCCGGCAGCGGCCTGCATAGGAGCATTGGTTGCAAGTGTCGGAGCCTGGGCCAAATTGGCAATGTCGCTCACCAGTTCGTCGTAGAGAGCGTCGAATTCTTCATCTGCGCCAGAGCCCACACCTTGATCGCCCTGAAGCGTTGCATAGCGCTCGCGGGCGGCGCTTTCAAAGCGTTCTATTTCGCTCAGCACATCCTGCATGATCGCCCGAATTTCAGGATCACGCGCGGGAGCAAAAGTGCCTTCCTCGTTGGTTCCGCCTTCCAGAAGGGCAGTGGCATAGAACCGGGCATCATCAATAAGAGCCCATACCTCGTCGATGCTCTCTCCTTCATCGCCCGACATGATCTCCTCAAAAAGCAGATGTGCATGGGTTGCTGTAAGCTTGATCTCCATAGCGGCATCCACCATGGGCGCGTCCTCACGACCCAGCTGGATAGCGTGACCGCTCAATGTTTCTTTGGTTGCAATGTTCATGGCGAACCCGGCAAGTGCAACCCCAAGGAGCGCGAAGATAGCCAGACCGATTTTGACAGTGACTGATAGACGATTGAGAATCATTGTCGCTTTCCCCCTAAACTCCAGGAACCAAGTATGATCTCGGATTCGTTAACGTACTAATACTGACATTGATGGGAGCTAAAAAGCTGACGTTGGGTAGGGGCCATGAAGGTCGTTCTTGGCACAAGGATATGTTTGCTCTGGGCCGGAAGCAGACCACTTCGAACTGGTCTCTATCCGCGTGTTGTGCTTGTCCAATTGGCGCTTTGAAGCTTAGCTGCTGCATACGCAGGGATGGGATTGGGTTCACAAAAATGTTTAGCAATGTCGACAAAGCGATGTGCGTTGCATTGGCGTGCTTCCCACTCATACTGGCCGTTCCCGCGACAACAATCGCCCAAAGCGCTGACGAGGAGTGTTCTGCTGGGACGGTTGTCAACGGCGAGTATCAGTGCATCGACGTCGAACGCGAACTGGCGCGCGTTGAAGCGTATTTTGCCGGACTGGATGGTCCCCTGTTGAATGCAGCACAAGCGCTGGTTGGGACCGAACCTAACGGCAAGTGGGGTCCCGATACCGAGCGCGCGTTTCGTCGTTCGATTGAGACCTACACTGCTATTGGCGGACGTGGTGGAGATTGGGGAATATCGCGTCCCAGTGACACCGCGCGCTACATCAGATGGCTTGCAGCTGCCCATCATGCCAGCGCAACAGGCGGTGAGTTTCCCGACTGATGGATTAAGCGCAGTCGAGCAGGACTGACAGAACGCGCTGTTGCCACTGCTTCCTGGAACCCTGTGCTGACACCCCTTTCCCGAACACGATGTCCACATCGCATTTCAGAACACCCTGTTGGCCACAGCGATGCGGATCACCGTGTCCAACACAGCGATGCCCCCAAACCCGCGCACAAAAAAAGCCGCACTCGCGTGCAGCTTCGATCCGTTCAATCTTGCGGTGTCGTTAGTCCATATCGTGCTCGAGCTCAGCACTTGCTTGATAGCAGCCATCAAGCCCTACAGCGCCCTATCTATCCCATCTACCAAAGCGTGCTTCGATCGTGCAGTCGGCAAGCTGTCCACGCACTAGATCGCTTGTCATTGCTCGATAACACTCAATCGCCCACATGTACGTCTATGCACGTGTATTCTTTGTTGTTTTCTATGTGATTAGTGTTTTCGTTCGTTTCGTTTGAACTGCTTTTGAACGCTTTTGGATTGCGTTTTAAAGCTTGCGAAACGATGCTTTCACGCATGCGAAGAACAACGCCATACCGCAAAGCATGGCATTCGTCTCGTTCCTCGCACGCGCTGCTAGCTATTGGCATCGCCAGTCTTAAGCAGCGCTCTGTCCATTCCCACCCATCACGCGACAAAGCAGCTGTAGAGCGGCGTTAAAGCGTCGTAGCAGCGCAGCTCTTTCCAGCCATATCCCGCGCGCTGCCTGTTGAGCCCCATATTGTCCAGCAGCACCAAGTCGCGCGCACCTGTTGTCAGTTTGAGCCAAAGCGGTTCCGCATGACGCTTTATTGCGCTGTAGTGGTGCCAAGCTCGTCCCTTTATAAAGAAGTGGATGTGCGTGTTCGCGCGCAAGCGTCCTTGCTCGGCAAACACATGCCGCTGCAGGCGCACGTCTTCACGTACCTTCTCGTTAGGCAAGACAGCCCTGTCGAGCGCATTCAGAAAGCGCCGTGCATTGCGTTCTGCTTGCTCCAACGTCACCATGTCGCCTTGCGCATATGTCGCTGTCCCAAACAGCCAAAATCGCTCTGTCAACGTCCACAATGCTCCCGCATTTCGGCATTTGCTCATTTGCTCGTATTCCGCTGCCACCTCGTTCCAAGTCCTCGTTGCCCAGCAATGCAAATGTCTGCGCACTGCCCACGTGTATTTATCAACGCGCGCAAAAAACGAGGGTTTGAGCTGACTGTGTTAGGGGTAGGAAAAGGTAGCTAGCTGGGGCTTGGCAGCAGGGTAGGGGAGTAGATAAAATGCGTGGCGAATGAGCGGGTGCTGTTGCACGGTTTGTTGCACATCACGTTTTGTTCTTTTTCGACATGCGGCAAGCTATTGAAAAATATAGAGAATATGGGTTGTCTGTTTGAAGTCCTAAACCCTGACTCCGTCGGTCCTGGTTCGAGTCCAGGTTCCCCAGCCACAAAAATATCCATAAAAATCAGAAGCTTGTGGCGAGGTAATTGTTCTTCCATCGGCTTGCATGTCGCATTCGTGTTGCAAGCGGTTATCGTTGATTACAAACGGTTTTCTAAAGTGCACGGCAAGTCCATGCGACACAGACGCAACATGCAAGCCAAGAACTCACAAGGGCCAGACCTGTAATCTGGGTATCTAGTTGACGCAGGTTCCGCACTTATTACCACGCATTGTCATCTGTTGGTTCCACCGAAGCCCTTCGTTTGGGCCATCAGACGGTTCAGAGTTTATGTTCCATGAGAATCAGCTCTGGCCCCTGTTGAGTGTTAGTGCCCGTAAATCCGAGCTGTTTTGAAGGTCGGCTAGCACCATCAGAAACGGTCGTTATTGGAGTCTCCAAAAAGGTATGAGTTTTGGCACTTTTCGCGACGCGGCAAAGGTCTGCTTTCAACCTTTAAGGAAGCCCGGCATACGAATTGAGTGCCAGCCGAACTCTTTGCGATTGGACGTAGGACACAGCGTTAGCCTAATAGGACATCGCTACGCTTTAGAGACCGCGCCCTCTAAGGCTAATTTAGCCATACAAAATTTGTAGCAGTGTTCGAACTCGGGGCACTTCAGACAATCATCCCACTCTTCGATATTGGTGATTACCTTTCGGTCGGAGCGGGCAAGTCCGCCTGAATCCAATTCGAAGCTGAAGACCTTTCCCCTCATGAGCACGTTCGTGTCGAAGTGCAGCGTGTCATGGAACATGGTTCCGTAACAGGCTTTATGTTTTGCGGTCATGTTGTTCGCTCCATCTTTTTAACGCGCGCGAACTGGTTCTCAAAACGATGCTCTCAGCCAACGCGGTTTCCCTGTGGGTCGATAACCAGTGTACCATCTTCTTTGGTCATTGGCCCTGGTGGCGGACGGTCTAAAAGATCAAGTACCGCTTCACTTGGGCGGCACAGGCGCACCCCTTTGGCAGAGCAAACGATAGGACGATTGACCAGAACCGGGTGCTCCAACATTGCCGCAAGTATTGTTGCCTCGCCTATGGCTGGATCGAGCAATCCCAACTCCTCTGCAGGGGATTTCGTTGTCCGTAACGCTGTGCGCGGCGTCAGATCGGCAGCGGCAAACAGAGCCAGAAGCTGGGGTTTAGACCAGCCGGTAGAGAGGTAGTCTATGATCACCGGTTCTTCACCGCAGGCTTCAATGATGACGAGCACGTTGCGCGATGTACCGCAGTCAGGATTGTGATGGATGACGACGGTCACTTTTGCTCACCCTCCGTTGGGAACCAGTGCTTTGTTCTATTGGCGAACGCGACCAAGGACAGCATGACCGGGACTTCAACCAGAACGCCCACAACTGTGGCAAGCGCCGCGCCAGAGCCAAGCCCGAACAAGCTAATGGCGACAGCGACGGCCAGCTCAAAGAAGTTAGAGGTGCCAATAAGCGCGCATGGCGCTGCAACGTTGAAGGGGATGCGCCAGGCACGGGCCAAGCCATAAGCCACGAAGAAGATGCCATAAGACTGGATCAGCAGTGGCACTGCAATCAATGCGATGATGAGCGGTCTCTCAAGAATAACTTCGCCTTGGAACCCGAACAAAAGCACAACCGTGACAAGCAGGCCGATGATCGAGAAGGGCTGAACACGCGCTTTAAAGGCGGCGACCGCGTCTTCACCGCCACGCTGCACCAACTGTCGTCTGGTGAGCCAACCCGCAAGCAGCGGCAGCAGCACATAAAGGCCGACAGATAAGAGTAGCGTGTCCCACGGAACCACGATGTCCGTTACGCCAAGCAACAAAGCAACAATCGGCGCAAAAGCGAAGACCATGATCACATCGTTCACGCTCACCTGCACCAGCGTGTAAGTGGGGTCACCGCGTGTCAGATTTGACCAGACAAACACCATGGCGGTGCAAGGCGCTGCGCCAAGCAAGATCACACCCGCCAGATAGGCTTGCGCATCATCAGGCGGTATCAATCCGGCAAAAACGAATTCAAAGAATAGCACGCCCAAAGCTGCCATGGTGAATGGCTTGATCAGCCAGTTCACCAGCAAAGTAACAACCAAGCCTTTGGGTTTGTCGCCCACCTGGCGCAACGCACCGAAATCCACCCCCACCATCATCGGGTAGACCATGGCCCAAATCAGCACCGCGACGGGTAAGTTGACGGAGGCAATTTCGAGGGAGGCAAGCACTGCAAACGCGCTTGGAAACAAGTTGCCGAGCAGCAGGCCCGCTCCAATGGCGAGTGCGACCCAAACCGAAAGCCACCGCTCAAAAGTGCCCAATCCCGCCGCAGCGCGTAGCGAGGAATCACTCATCCCAGGTTCACTGGGTGTTGTCGGCTCAATCGACATTTGCGGACCCTTTTCCGATGCTGTCGAGCCGCTCTTGCAGGGCAAGGCGGTCAAGAGACGTAATTGGAAGATTGATGAATATTGAGATGCGATTGCTCAGCATGCGGAACGCGTCAGCGAAAGCGAGGCGTTTTTCCGCCTCAGTGCCTTCGGCTGTGGCTGGATCAGGAATGCCCCAGTGAGCGGTCATGGGCTGACCTAGCCAAACTGGACAGGTTTTCGACGCGGCAGAGTCACACACTGTGAAGACAAAATTCATCTTGGGCGCGCCATCTTGTGCGAACTCTTCCAAGCTTTTTGAGCGGGCGAAGCCTGTTTCAAGATTCATCTTGGAAAGAAGGTCGACCGTGTGAGGATGAACTGCATTTTTGGGCTGGGAACCTGCGGAAAATCCACGAAATTTCCCCATGCCTTCGCGGTTTAAAACCGCCTCTGCGATAATCGAGCGGGCGGAATTTCCAGTGCAAAGAAACAGGATATTAAAGGGCTTCTCTGTCATAATTGGTTCCTAACAGGCACATGCCAATTCCTTGATGAAGGGCTGACATTGCTCAGGGTGCCCGCCGCAACAATCCTCCATCAGAAAGGCCAGCAATCCGCGCATCCCTTCCATGTCTGCAAAGTAGCGAATGCTTCGGCCTTCTCGCTCGCTTCGGATCAGGCCTGATCGCGCTAACACCGCGAGATTGGTTGACATGGTGTTTTGCCGTGCATTGAAGGCGTCACCGATATCGCCCGCCAGCATTCCAGTATCACCAACTTTGATAAGCAACCGGAACACATCTAGGCGCGTGTCTTGGCTAAGGGCTGCGAAAGCATTGAGTGCTGCTAATTTATCCATATATCATGATATATCGATATAAAATACGAAGGTCAATTCCTCTTGCCTCTCTATTATAGTCGCTATGCCCGCACAGCGGCTCACCACTTTCCAAAAACCCTTACCCAAAACTCCCCTGCCAAAAACGGTCGATATCGGTGAAAAACTCGCCGTACCGAGTGTTGTGTTTCTTGTCGTAGAATATGGTTGATTACCAGCTATCCGGCTGATTCAATTGGTATATTGATGCGGAGGGCAGCGCGATGATGGGTAAGGTCGAACACCAGGAACAACTTTTCTATCGGCTTCGGTTGGATGATTACGTTCCGGAGGATCATCTGCTGCGCCACGCAGATCGGTTTATGGACTTCTCAGCCCTTCGCAGCGAACTGGCCCCGCTTTACAGCCATACAGGTCGCCCTTCAATTGACCCTGAGCTGATGATCCGGATGTTGCTCATCGGCTATCTCTACGGCATTCGATCTGAGACTCAGATCTGCCAAGAAGTGCATTTGAATCTGGCTTATCGCTGGTTTTGCCGTCTTGGCCTTGAGGGAACAGTGCCTGAACGCTCAACTTTTTCCAAGAACCGACACGGGCGTTTCGCCGATGGAGATGTCATGCGGCGTGTCTTCGATCTGGTGGTTGGTGCCTGCGCAGATAACGGTCTGATTGGTGGCACTGGGGCGTTGATTGATGGCAGCACCGTTCATGCTGATGCCAATCGTGCAAGAAAGGCCACGCCCAAGGAAGTCGAAGCCATTTGGGCGGCAAGCGACAGCGTCTCGCGCCCGGTTCAGGACTTCCTTGACGACCTTGAAGAAAGCGCAGCTCCTGTGTCTGGCCCAAAACACAAGCCACCTAAATACCTGTCCGAAACAGATCCACAGGCGGCGTGGTCATTGAAGGATGGTCCGGGTCGCTTCAGCTATGAGGTCAATTATCTGGCCGACGATAAGCACGCCATTATTGTTGATGTCGAGGGAACCCCAGCACGACTAAGCCAAGAGATCGTCGCCGCCAAAACCATGTTGGAACGCCAAGTCGCGGGATATGATCCCAAGACCATCGCGGCGGACAAGAGCTACGGCACTGGCCCATTCCTGTCGTGGTTGTTGGAGCGCAAGATCACACCCTATATTCCGGTCCTTGACCGCAAGGCTCAAACCTTCGGTAGATTCACGCGTGATGCATTCGAGTATGATGCGGCGAACGATCACTATGTCTGCCCGCACGGCCATCAGTTGCCCCTCAAGAGTATTGATGAAGACACGCGCGTGAAACGGTACAAGGCGACGCCGTCCCAATGCCGTGGCTGCCCGCTCAAAATCCAATGCACAGATGCGCCATCGCGCGCAGTCATGCGGCTGATGGACGAGGAGGCCCGACAGACCGCTCGAGATCTGGCCGATACAAAGGCGTTTCAAGTTGCCCGCACCCGACGCAAGAAAATTGAAATGCTATTTGCTCATCTCAAACGATGGCAGAAACTAACCCGCCTCAGGCTTCGAGGATTATCAGGAGCCAAAGAAGAATTCCTCCTCGCAGCCACCGCCCAGAACCTCAAACGCCTCGTGAAACTTGTACCAACATAAAGATATCTGCGACATCACAACTACCCGCAAAGCCCGCCATTCAGGCGGGGGCAAGAAAGGTGCAAACCGTCAAACCACAACATTCGGTACGGCGAGTTTTTCACCGATATCGGTCCTTTTTGGAGACTCCAAAAAGGTAGGTTTTTGGCACTTTCACGGCGTGGCAAACGTCGGCTCTGAGTTCGCCACAGATAGTGACACGATTATTACCGTCCACGTGGGAGCACGACCCCATAGCAAACAGTTATGGATAAGGTGGCTGGAATTGGATTTGCACTGAGATGTCAGATGTGCGTGCTTCCCCATCTACCCATCGCCACGAAGACAGGTTTTAAGGCAGCGCCCTTAGCCGTGAGTTCATATGATACTCGAGGTGGAACGACATGTTCGACGTGCCGCACGATCAACCCGTCATCTTCAAGAGACCGCAACGTGGACGTTAACACACGCGGCGTGATCGGACTGAGACGACGGCGCAGTGCGCCCCAGCGAACAGCCCCTTGATCGAGATTGAACAACACTAAAAGCCGCCATTTGCCACTCAACAGCCTGAGTGTACGATCCACTGGGCAATCGTCGATAAATTGGGTCTCGGTTCGCATAAACATGCCTCTCGTGTGTATCCAAACTATCAGGCCAAAGGCAGTATCCTAAAAGTGCGTACTTGCAAAAGATGCCGCGCTGCATTCTTTTTGGGTTCAATTATCCTTGAACCGGAGAAGCTGGTGAAAATCGTTGTTTTAGGCGCAACTGGTCAGACCGGACGTCGCTTTGTCTCTGCAGCTTCTGGGTCGCATCACATTATATCATTCGGGCGGCGCGAAGCTCAGGGTGCGCACGTCTCGCATATTGGTGCCTTTGGCGATCCACAGCTCGTTGACGCGGTCATGCACGCGGATGCGGTCGTGTCCTGTCTTGCTTCGTCGAACAAGCAGCCTGTGTGTTCTCAGGCCACGGCCGCCGTCCTTTCCGCCAAGCCTAATGTTCGATACCTGACTGTTGCCGGTGCGGCAGTGGATCAACCTGAGGATCGGAAAGGATTGCCGGACAAAACCATTGGCATGATCATGCGCATAGTAGCAGGCGGCATGCTCGCTGACCGTCAGAAGGAAATCGAAATGCTGAGGAGCAGCTCGGCCCGCTGGACCGTCCTTCGCCCACCTAGGCTGGTCAATGACAAGCCAACAGGTCACTGGCAAGTGAGCTACGACCGGCCAGCAGCAACATGGATCGATAGGGGTGATCTAGCCGCCGCGCTTCTGTACGCAGTTGAAGAACAGGCCTTTCTGAACGCTGCACCATTTGTGGCGGTTCAGACATGACAGAAGGGGTGGCAACATTTGTTTATGGCTATGATCCTATCTGTGGGTGGTGTTATGGCGCGGCACCTGCGGTTCGCGCGGTTTCTCGCTTCATGCCAGTGCGCCTTGCCATGGCGGGCTTAGTAGTGGGCAGTAGGGTAGGCCCTGCTGCGGCTATGGAAGACTATGTTCGCGGTGCAGCACAACGTCTACACGCGGTCACGGGGCGGCAGCCTTCCGAAGCGTTCTACGCTTGGATGCGCGCCCCATCGTCGATTGCTGCCTCGGGCCCCCCGGCTGTTGCGATCCATGCTGTTTTACAGCAAGAGCCTGATGTCGCTGTGGCGTTCGCGCACGCACTGACTGAGGCTCACTATGAAGAAGGTATGGACCTCAATCACCGGCAATCCTACAAGCTTTTGCTAGATCGGCTGGCGCCCTCTGTTTTGTTGCCCGACATCTTGGACCCGGAATTAGAACAGGCTGCTTTCGCCGAGGGGCGTCGGCTTGGAATTCAGTCCTTTCCGACCTTCATGATCGAGAAAGATGGAGCATATGAGGAACTGCCCACGCTATACCAGCCCGACAGCTTGGTGGAAGCTGTCAAGCAGCGCATATCCATTTAGATCGGAAACTGGTTTGCAAAGGCTAAGCAAACATAAGCGGGATGTTTCTACAAAGGGGCACTATTGCCTCAAATTCCTCTGTTCCGGTGTCCGCTGAGCTGCCGTCCGTGGGCTTCCAAAACCCGTACCAAAACTACCCTGCCAAAAACGGTCGTTTTTGGAACGGTTGTACAAAGTACCGGAAACCGGGCATTGCAGCGCTCCAAAAACCCCTTCCAAAACCCTTGTAGTTTTGGGAGGTTTTTGGCACGCTACCAGAATGATAATTGGCTATGCTCGTGTCTCGACCGAAGACCAAAACCTGGAAGCGCAAATAGATGCCCTTCAGGCTGCCGGTGCCGAGCGCATCTTTTCAGACAAAATCAGTGGAACAGTCCGTAAGCGTCAACAGCTCAATCACGCACTTGACCTTCTGCGGGCTGAAGATGTGTTGGTTGTGGTCAAGTATGATCGCATGGCGCGGTCGTTGCGTGATCTCTTGGAGATCGTCGAACTTGTCCAAGCCAAGGGGGCAGGTTTTCGATCCCTGGCTGAAGACATCGACACCACCACCTCTGCAGGGCGGCTTGTGTTTCATGTCTTTGCGTCAATCGCTCAGTTTGAGCGTGAGCGGATATCGGAAAGGACGCGTGAGGGACTTAACGCTGCCAAGAAGCGTGGCCGCACGGGTGGCCGGCCAACGGCCTTGACTGCTGCACAGCGGGAAGAGGTGCGGCGTATGCGCGACGATGAGGGCCGCCGGCCAAGCGAGATCGCCAAGCTCTTCAACGTTAGCCCCAACACAGTTCGGCGAGCTTAGCGCTACCCCAGCAGTCCGTATTGCCTATTCGCTTGTTTCCCATGGACCTCGCAGCATTGGGCGCCGTTATTTTAACCCATGCTTTGAAGCTTGCTGGGATGGCGGACAAGTGCCGTACGCAGCTATCAGCAAATTTGCTTCATTCATTGGAAGCCAGCCTTACCTGCGGTGCCTTGAGTGCTTCCAGGCGCTTAAGTGCAGCGTTGATATGGGCCGAGTATGCACCATGCTTCCATGCATTGGTGTTGCCGCGTGGAGCGCCAGGATTTGTCCCACCGTGCATCCGGCAGCGTCGTTTACCGCGAACTGCTGGTGACTGGCACGGCGTGCCCTTGCGGGTCTTGGCCAGGCAACGTGGTGCGCTGGCCAGTTGGTATGGTTGCAAGGGATTGTTTGCCATCATTTTTCTGAAGCCCCCTTGGCGTGATGGTGGAATTGATCGGCAATGACGGCCTGACCACCCTCTGAGACCTGGACATGGCGCACCGTTTGCTCACGAGGCTGATGAAGCTTCGCCAGCGCCTCCAACGCGCTGCGGCAGTTGGTTTGGGCCTTTAGAGCAAGCTTGGCGTACCGGTCCGCTGCCTGTGGATACTCTCCCACGTTCAAAGCCGCACGCCGCCCGAACTCCGTGAACATCGCATCGAGGGTCATGGCCTGTGAGGCTAGCATGCGGCTGGCCAGGGACAGGTCACCTTGCTCGGCCTTCTTGCAGGCGTTGTCTAGGTGGTCGACATAATCGCCGATACCGGGCTTCTCGACATTCTTTGAAAGCACAGGCGATGCGAAGGCCATTGCCGTGGCTCCATGGCGCAGATGTGGTTCCAAAAGGTTGCGCGCTAGCGCCTGCCCATCGGTCTCATCCTCAGCCTGCTGAATGTTCACGCTTTTGCTGGGCTTGGGCAAATGAGCCTCATCACCGTCGATTTTCATGCAACTGGCCTCATAGTTCCGGTCTACATTGTTTTAGTCGGCACAGGCAGCTCACCGACTGTATTTTGGACGCCCGTCGAGGGCATCCACCATCACCGATTGCAGATCTTTGCTGGAGCAACCCGAACACTTGAAATGCGCAGCGGCTAGGCTGACTGGCAATTGTTCAGGAAGACGCCGCGGCAATCTGCGCCAGGGTATGAGGGTGGTTCGACCGCAAGCTTTGCATCGCACTTCCAGCCAGAGTTTTTTATTGCGCAGTTCCCCGATCGTAGCCATTTTGGCTCGCACGTCGTTCCTATTTTGTTCTCTATCGGGTACCATCTGATGGGGCGACTGACAACACTATCGGCAGCTTTCTCATCGTCAAAAAGGTGATAACTTCGGGAGCAGCTTTACCGATGAAGGAAGAGAGCATGGCGAGCGAAACCGACCTTTCCAGCAGACGTTTTGGGCAGAAAGCACGTGGCTCAGGAAGATCATTCGCGGTTGGGTTGCTGGTATCAACCGTTTCGATGTTTGCAATGAACCAGCAGGCACTGGCGGATGAATGCCGAGAGAGCATCATTGCCATGTTCGTGGATGGTCCCCTTGATCCATTCGCAAGAGGGCCGCATCGGCTTACGAATACTGTCACCGATGCAGACGGGAATTTTGTTCGACGCTTTCTCACGCATTGGCAGTCGCCATCCCGTACCGCTTCAGGTGTTGAAGGAGGGAATCTATTTGCACTTGTTATAGAGCAGGAGAGCTGGATAGGGCCAACGCTAGATGGCCCCTGGACTCAAACACCTAATAGCTTGCCTGACGACCATGATGCCACGCGACAGGCGCAACATGCGCAAGAGCAAGCCAACTTGAGTGAGCCCGGTTGCATTGGCGAAGTGGAGTTCAACGATGCTACCTACAATGCTTACACATACCTCACCAAAACGGATCCCAATCCGAAGATGGATGACGCGTGGTTTGGGGCCCGTCACACGGTCTACATTGATGAGGAAACCAATCAGGTGGCCTGGTGGACCCAAACCGACTTTGTCAGCTCATTCGCTCCTGAAGTCTCTGGTGAAGTTCATACCATCCGCTTCGACTATGACCCCGATTTGGAAATACCGCGCCCTTAGCCTTTTGGCATCGCGTTCGTGCGGAATACCGCCGCGAAGTACGACAATCCAGCACCGATGCTCGCGCACCCCTAGTGGTGAACTATATGTGTCCCGCTGACGGCACCGTAGAGACCTCAAAAACCCCGTTTCAGTGCCATGAGCGACACTGTGAACCCATTTGATAACGGTGTTTAATGGTGCACGGTGTCATACACGGGACCGAAGCGGCTTTTTTTGACACCGTGTTTTGTTTTTCATCGTGCTTCCAGCGTTGGAAGGCCATGCTTGGGACGCTTCCGGTCCGGTCACAGCGATGCAACGTCAGACGGTACTCACAGGCCCGCTTTTGCTTCATGGTAAAAGCGCTGTCAGCCGTCACCTCCAAAAAGCCTTTCTCAACCAGTTCACGCAATGCCCGTGCAGCCGTGGTCTTTGCAGCGCCCATGTGTCCGCTAACACGTCTCGATGAGGTGTAAGCTGCAGGTACTCGCGAGACACTTTCTGGCTTGATTATAGCTTTTCTCGAAGCGCCTCGTAAGGCGTTTTTCCGCGGAATGCGCCATGTGGTCTGCCGAAGTTGTAGAAGCGCTCCCACTCGTCGAGTTTGGCCTCCAGATCAACATCGCCTTTGTAGCTGAGCAGTTGGTAAAATTCCTGTTCGTCAGATCGGTGTGAGCGCTCGACTTTGCCGTTCAGCTGTGGCGTACCGCGCCGGATATAAGCGTGTCGAATACCTTGATCCTCAACATGCCAATGGAACTTCGCTTGGAACTCATGACCGTTGTCCGTTCGGATTTCTTTGATGCGGAACGGGAACTTCTCGATGATGTGGTCGACGAAGTCGATAGCGCTGGCCTGAGTGTGCTTCTCGTAGATCTTGAGCGCACGTACACGGGTTGCGTCGTCGATAGCTGTGAACTGAAAGCGCCGAACCTTCTTTCCATCTTCGCCTTTAAACATCAGAAACTTCACGTCCATTTGGATGTGGTGGCCAGGCACCTGCTTGTTGTAGCGTTTGGTGTGAACCTTCCGCAGGCGAGTTCCGCGAGGCAGGCGATTGACCCCATGCCGCTTGAGAATGCGCGAGACGGTTGCGTCTGATATCTTAATCTCGTGGTAGCGCTCCAGGTACCAGACGATCCGCATCGGGCCCAGGTGGTACTTCTTGCGTAGGTGAAGAACCTTCTCCTCAATCTCAATCGGCGTGCGGTTGGCATGCCATTTGGGGATCGGTGGTCGGTTTATAAGCCCCTGTTCACCATGCCTGCGGTAGGCAGCGCGCCATCGATAGAAACTGCTTCTACCAACGCCAAAGTAGCGGCAGGTCTTGTTGATATGCCCGGTCTCTTCAGCGTGGTGCAGAACACGCAGCTTGCGTTGAATCTCGCGGCGATCCTTGTCCATGAACATCTCCTTCATCCCAGAATTGGGAGTTAAACAGAGAGTGTCCCAAGAGTACCGACATTCCTACAATTCAAGGTATAGCTCCTTGGCTTGCTCCTTGGCATCCTTTAGTTGCTTGCGCCCAGTAGTCACGCGCACCCAACGCCCATCACTTTTGAAAGATGCTTGCCAAGCCTTGCTGCGTTCGCGGCGATATAATCGAACATCCCCATCGAGGATCGTTTTTGTCGCCGTGCTCAGCTTAGGCATCAGCTTTGCTACACTTTTCAGAGCTAAGCATCAGCTCGTTTTCAACCCGCAATCCCAATCGGTGTGTCATAAGCACCGTTCCCAAACACTGTGTTCAACACACTGTTTGCGTAGCAAGTTCTGAGTTCGAAAACGATGGAAAAGCAACAAAGGTCAGGCGAAAGCGACCAGGCACATATTTTTGTGTCTAGTCGTGCGTTTCAGCTTTTTGTGCGTGCTCGCCCTGGGTCTGCCAACCCCAACTTCCTCTGCGAAACCGCGATAGAACCGACAAATGGCTAGGATCAAACTGGCCATCTTGAGCTGTTTGAAAAACGGATGTGGGTTGAATGTTCTGCGCTGCTCGATGCTTTAGGTCTGCTCGATCAAAGAGCGCAGGCAAAACAAAGCTGCTCACAAAATGCGCTATGCGCCGCTCATTGGGCGTTTCGGTTGTAGAGGTCATGCGAACCACCGACCTTTCCGCAGCTATACGAATCAGGCTGCGCACAAAGGTTTCCATACAGCTAATACAGATGTTAGATCGCTGAACTACCTACGAATAACACGGTGCGCTTGCTTACCCAAAGTGTAGGAATGTCGGTACTCTTGGGACACTCTCTGTTTAACTCCCAATTCTGGGATGAAGGAGATGTTCATGGACAAGGATCGCCGCGAGATTCAACGCAAGCTGCGTGTTCTGCACCACGCTGAAGAGACCGGGCATATCAACAAGACCTGCCGCTACTTTGGCGTTGGTAGAAGCAGTTTCTATCGATGGCGCGCTGCCTACCGCAGGCATGGTGAACAGGGGCTTATAAACCGACCACCGATCCCCAAATGGCATGCCAACCGCACGCCGATTGAGATTGAGGAGAAGGTTCTTCACCTACGCAAGAAGTACCACCTGGGCCCGATGCGGATCGTCTGGTACCTGGAGCGCTACCACGAGATTAAGATATCAGACGCAACCGTCTCGCGCATTCTCAAGCGGCATGGGGTCAATCGCCTGCCTCGCGGAACTCGCCTGCGGAAGGTTCACACCAAACGCTACAACAAGCAGGTGCCTGGCCACCACATCCAAATGGACGTGAAGTTTCTGATGTTTAAAGGCGAAGATGGAAAGAAGGTTCGGCGCTTTCAGTTCACAGCTATCGACGACGCAACCCGTGTACGTGCGCTCAAGATCTACGAGAAGCACACTCAGGCCAGCGCTATCGACTTCGTCGACCACATCATCGAGAAGTTCCCGTTCCGCATCAAAGAAATCCGAACGGACAACGGTCATGAGTTCCAAGCGAAGTTCCATTGGCATGTTGAGGATCAAGGTATTCGACACGCTTATATCCGGCGCGGTACGCCACAGCTGAACGGCAAAGTCGAGCGCTCACACCGATCTGACGAACAGGAATTTTACCAACTGCTCAGCTACAAAGGCGATGTTGATCTGGAGGCCAAACTCGACGAGTGGGAGCGCTTCTACAACTTCGGCAGACCACATGGCGCATTCCGCGGAAAAACGCCTTACGAGGCGCTTCGAGAAAAGCTATAATCAAGCCAGAAAGTGTCTCGCGAGTACCTGCAGCTTACACGTCAACGGTTGAACTAGCCAGGTTACGCTTGGAATAATTCCTTATTCCGCCAGTTGTCAGGGGTCGAAAAGCAAACATTGTTTGTCGTCATATTCGCATCGCCGAACAGTACATAGACAATGTTGGCAAAGGGCAGTTTCCGTTGCGCGCTACGCGTTGATTGGGGAGGGGATTGTCCCAATCAGATAGCCTCAGCAGATAACAAAGGGCTAAGTGGCAAGTGTGCCCAGGCGGTTGTGGGCGTGAGCTGTGTTGAGCACTCGAAGTGGTGACGGATGAGCGTTCCTCTTAGCTCAATTTCTATCAAAAAAATGAACTGGTCATAGATCGATTAGAACTACTGTGCTCGGCGGTCGCATAGGAGCAAGTCGAAATTTGTCCCGAAATGTCTGGGAATTTGAGGATTCAAACGAGGCGGCGCGAGAACGAAGAGCTGCTCAGTTGAAGCGACGTTTCAGCAAAATATCGAGCCAGTTTTTTGCTGCGAAAAAGCCATTTGGTCCCATCTTTGCTGCTGCCGTTTTGATTTGCCTATCTGTTAGCCTGTCAGCAACAATCGCATACCAATCGACTGCCAACCAATGGCCTGTTGTGTCCACTGCCAAGCATCTACTCGCCGGTTTCGATTGCGGCTTCACCAGGTGGGTTGGATTAGCGCCTGCTCGTATTGGTAATCCGGGCTACTGGCCCAGCAACGATGCTGATGGTGATGGTGTAGCTTGCGAACAAATGAACTTCGCAACATCTTTGAGTGCCCCAATCGCTTTTCATTCTCAGTCCACCGTTCATGCGCAAAGCACCTGCCACACAAGCTATTCCGGCGCATGTATCCCATACGTTTCAGATGTCGACTGTGCCGGTGGTGGCGGTAATGGCCCATATTATGTGGAGGGTATCTTTTCTGTTGTGGGGCCGGACGTTTACGAGCTCGATCGGGATGGCGATGGTCTAGCGTGCCAGCCCTATAGCCACTGAAATCAAAATTTCCGGCAAAGCCCACTGACGTTCAATGTGTCTGATAATTTTCGGCACTTCATCGTTTGTGTGGGTCTTTGTGTCGGGCACATTTACGTATAAGTAATCGCTTGTACGTAATCAGCATTGCCGGTCGTCGATCTTCGCTTGGATTCAGTCATGCTATCAAAGATCATTTATGTCAGCACGCGCGTAACCACTGACCAAGCAGCCCAGAAAATCGAAGATGATAATATTCAATCTGTTTCAGAACGAAACAACAGAAAAAATGATGTAACAGGCATATTGGTGTCGACAAATCGGCATTATATCCAAATATTAGAGGGTCACGACGAAGTCATACATCCGCTATTCGATACTATAAAAAATGATATCCGCCACAAAAAAGTCCAACTGAAAGCTGACCGGGCCATAAAAATGAGGGTTTTTAGAGGGTGGGCTATGAATATCATCAACATAAACAGTATGTCTTCGGTGCTTTACGGCTACAAGTTCGAGGGTTTAGATCTCGATCCGTATGCCCTGACATACAGCGCGGTTTCTGAGCTAATTCTGCGCAGCGCGCGCCGAGATTACTAGCGATTTCGATCGTGCGCAGCAGCTGCTGCTGCCCCACTGGATTTGCGTCCTCAAAGTGTTCAACTTACTGATTTCAAACACTATGTTGAGCACAGTGTTCTGACGGTGTGGTGGGGTGAAGCTGTTACACACAATGTAGCACACCATAGTGTGTGCGCAGCAAGAAATTGAAATATAACAGAAAAACAAATAGTGCTGTACTCAGACTCCGTCGGTCCTGGTTCGAGTCCAGGTTCCCCAGCCACAAAAATATTCATAAAAATCAGAAGCTTGTGGCGAGGTAATTGTTCTTCCATCGGCTTGCATGTCGCATTCGTGTTGCAAGCGGTTATCGTTGATTACAAACGGTTTTCTAAAGTGCACGGCAAGTCCATGCGACACAGACGCAACATGCAAGCCAAGAACTCACAAGGGCCAGACCTGTAGTCTGGGTATCTAGTTGACGCAGGTTCCGCACTTATTACCACGCATTGTCATCTGGTGGTTCCACCGAAGCCCTTCGTTTGGGCCATCAGACGGTTCAGAGTTTATGTTCCATGAGAATCAGCTCTGGCCCCTGTTGAGTGTTAGTGCCCGTAAATCCGAGCTGTTTTGAAGGTCGGCTAGCACCATCAGAAACGGTCGTTATTGGAGTTTCCAAAAAGGTATGGGTTTTGGCACTTTTGTGCTGCGGCAAAGGTCAGCTCGGAGCCGTTTTTACCGAATGCTGCAAAGAGCACGAATGTTCAGTTCCTGTGCTATACGCTTTTTTCGAGATCTTGAATTGGGGTTTAACAGCCAGATCCAAGACAAGATATATGTCAGGTCAGGTCAGCTCTTCCTCAGCCTCTGCATGTTCCACCGCCCAGTTGGTCGCATCCTCAACCGCAACAATCGACGCCGAGGGCACCACGTTCACATAAGCTTCTGTCTCGGACATCGGGACCACCTCGCTTTGGGACATTCGATACAGCGCAAAAATCGTGATCGCCAAAAACGTACATCCAAGCACAATCCAGAATGCGAACGGACCGATGGTCTGCATGGCAAAACCCGCTCCAATTGGCCCGAGGATGGCGCCTAGTCCGAAGGTAAAGACAAGGCCACCCGAGATCGCAGGCATATCCTCGGTAGGCACGTTGTCGTTCGTGTAGGCCAGCAGGAGCGCATAAAGCGGCGTTGTCATACCGCCAGCAAGGAAGCCTGCGGCCATGATCGGGACCAGTGGATCGACCGGCAGCAAGGCCGGTGGATTGTTCGCCATATACCCGAGCCCGCACGCCACCGCACCGAGGAATGCTGTGCCGCATATGATCTTGCGGCGATCAATCCGGTCGGACAGCCAGCCAATGGGGAATTGCATCAAGATTGCGCCGCCGAACAACATCGCCACAAAAAGCGCGATCTGGTTGGGGCTCATGCCGATCTCACTCCCGAAAACAGCGCCCATCCCCGATTGGCTGGCGTAGATACTGCCCAGCAGGAAAATCCCGACCGTGCCAAGCGGAGAGGCGTCAAAAAGATCCTTGAGCCCGCCGGGCTTGGCGACTTGCACCGCGGGGGCGGGCTGGATCGACAGCAAGATCGGCGCAAAAGAAATGGACACCAGAATCGAGGCCCCGATGAACAGGGCCGCATTCGCCGCATCCCCCAACGTCAGCAGGCCCTGGGCTCCGATGATGCCAAGTGTTTGGGCAAGCATGTAGGCCGACAGCATCTTCCCGCGGTTTTCATTGGTGGTGGCGTTGTTCAGCCAGCTTTCCGCGACGACATAGACGCCGGACATGCAGAAACCGACAATGATGCGCAGAACCGTCCATGCCCAAGGTTCTGCCACGAGCGTGAAGGCAATCAGCGCGGCAGAGATGAAGCTGCCCAGAGCCGCGAAGACGCGCACGTGCCCCACCCTCTGAATCAGGGCCGGCGTCAGGCGCGCACCGGACAGAAAGCCCAGAAAGTATGCAGAGGTGACAATGGCAAGTTCGGTCGCGGAAAACCCTTCGATCCCACCACGCAGACCCATGAGCGTAAAATGCATCCCGTTGCCGAGCATGATAAGCACGACCCCCAGCAAGAGCGCCCAGACAGAGGCCAACATGTTGATCATCTGAACTTTCCTATCGCAGTGTGAAGGGTCCTGTTCTGGAAACACTAGACATCGCAATGCTGCCGCGCCACATGTGTGTCACTTAGTGGCATTCCATGAAGTTCCCACTATGAAACATGTGCCGCGAAGCAAAGAAAAGAAACTTTACAGCGCCCGGATCGGGATGCGCGGTAATTTCACCGAAGCAGACGCTCGGTTTCGAACCTGAAAAGTGCGCTTCGTCCGCACAGCCGCCGTTCCGTGAAGCGCCCGGCTAGCGACCGATAATCTTACGTAAGCCTTTTCACGATTGTCATGCTGCACTGCACATCTCATGGTGTTGTGGCATCACGACCTCCCGGAGTGGTGTAACGCCTTCTTGGGCGTTTCCTCCCTAGACTTGAGCCGTTCGATGTCATGTCGGACGGCTTTTTTATTCGGTGGGCGCAAGTCGGGTCGAAATGCATATGCAGCGGCATTACTAAAGCTTATCGCTGCCGATGATGAAGCGGCAAAGCCATCCTAGTCACAGTACAAGGATCGTCGGACTTGGCGCGGAGTTTCCCAACCTTGCCGCTAGCCCCACTCAGCGTAACCCGGGCTGAAGTGTCCGTATTTACGATTAGATTCCGGTAATGCTATCCACGGGACTAGGTGATTCGACTGATCTAAGGGCTGAAGCCGGCTATGCCGACAACATTTGGGGAGGTAGCTCTCGACAAGATACAGCCGCTGTTTGACCGGCATCGAGAGCTCAAGGACCACCTTCAGGCGATTGCGCGCCGACCATCTTTGGTGCAGACCTCTAGAGAGGTTCCCATGCTCAGCGTTTGAGGAACGCGAGCTCTTGAAGACCTTACGGCGGCAAGCTAGGCGCGAGCGAGAGGTAGCCAAGACTTTTACAGCTATCAATGCTCTGTACTCTCAGTCTGGTTGGTCGGTCAGTCCTAATGCAAGGGCCAGTCTGTATGAGCTGCTCGAGCGCATGGTCGATTGAAGCCGTACATGGCAATTAAGTCCGCACAGCCGACTTTCGCCACTTTCCAAAAACCCCTACCCATAACACCCCTTCCAAAAACGTACCTTTCTGGTGCGGTTTTGGGCGTTGTAAAAAAGCTCTCAAAGCGCTGTGGAACCATTTCGTGTTGAGATGCCATGCTGGCCGCGGTTGAGCACCCCGGGCTCTTCTGGGTCATGCTGACACACTCCCAATGTAAAAGTGAGCAAGACAGAGGCAATCCCAACAAGCAGGCCTTAGCCGCGGCGCTGTTTGTTGGGAACGAAAAGCATTTTAACCCGTTGATCTGGTTACTTGCGCGCAGCTTGTGGCTGGCTGAGAAAAAATCGCCGACGCATGTTGTGAGTAGTACCAAAACCAATTCGTACCGGAGAACCAGCATGACCGACGATGAATTGAGACTTTTGAGAGAGATCGAAAGGCCTGGCTCGCAGAATGACCTACCTGAAGGTGAAGAGTTGCAGAAACTTCTTGAGGGTCTTGTGCAGGAGCAGCTCATCTCGAGGAGTTATGGTCAAGCTGATACACTTACCGACAAGGGACATGAAGCTCTTGCGAAGGCTGGTCGTATAAAGTGAGCCGGATCGCAGTCTCTCGACAGCGCTGCAAATCGAGCAAATGCAGAGCCTAGATGATGCTGCCGCTCTGATTGCACCGAGAAAGAAGTAGCATGACTCAATACGTGAAAGAAAGAATATCAAACCCGACCCGTCACTACGAGACCGCCATGCACGTTCTGGAGGATGACAATCTGTCCCTCAATGACAAGCAGAAGGTTTTACAATCTATGGCCGACGAGGCCGAACAGCTTGTCGATGCAACAGCAGAAGGTATGCAGAGCTCTGGACGGAACCACAGAGCTGAGGAGCTTCGAACAGCTTTGGCGGCGCTAACCGCGGCCGAGAAAGGTAATGCAGCTCCCACCAACCCTGTGGACCCATCAAAGCGGCACTTTCAGCAAATCATCGCTGTGATGACGGAAAACTCCCGACTGAACGATGTCGTTGTTGAACTGGCGATTGATCTGGCGCGCTTGTCCAGGGGCGCTGTGTCGCTTCTGAGCGTCTTGCCGCCGACGATTGACGACGCCGGACCCGCGGCGGCTGGTATGCCAATGGTAGCGCCGGTAGCGGTTCCTAGTCTTGATGCTAGCAAAGTTCTTGAGGACCGTAAGAGGTCGCTGGAGGAGCTGAAGGCGGAGAAAAGCCAGGGTGAGACCATGACAATCGAAGTGCGTTCGGGCGACGTTGAGCGGGAGATTGTTGACTTTGCGGAAAAAGCAGGTGCCGATGTCATCATCGTTGGTTCGCCAGATCGTTCCTGGCTGGAAGGCTTTTTTGACCCACCAATTGATCGCAGCGTCGTAAAGTCAGCGCCCTGCCCGGTTCTTGTTGTGCCTGAACCAAATCGAACCTGATAAACGCAGATTAAGACGAAGTACACTCTGTTATCGCCGCGGAAATTGCCTGCGGAACCATACTTTTATTGCTTGGGCAAACAGCTTGATCAGGCGACTATGAGGTAAGCGGCGGCTACAACCGGCAGTGCGGCAACGATCACAGCGAGACCGTCACGCATGATTACACCGGCGGACAGCAGCGATATAAAAGCGCCGATTATCGAAGACGTGAACGGAATGAATTCCAGCAAAGGCATAGCGGCTCCGCATACCAGGCAAAGGGCTGCAATTACCCGTCTGGCCAAGCGACCCACGAGTGCCTCAAGCCGTTGCTTTGTAACGCGGCTGATCAATACAGTGGCACGATCAAGATAGGTAAGCGCACGGTGCAATCGCACTTGTCTAATTTTGCGCTGCCTCAGCCAATCGGGCAACCAGATCGAAGAGCGCCTGACCAAAATTTGGCCGGAGGCGATGGCGATCAGAAAACCCATAAGTGTTGAAAAACCGGGAACACCGCTGAGCGGGGTGGTCACCAGCAGTGCTGGAATAAAGACAAAAGTGAAGTGGCCATGATGGCCAACCGTATCCATGATCTCGCCAATCGTGGCGTGCTCATGTTTTGGCATGTCCTTCAGTGATGCGATGATCGCGCGTGGCGGCGGCGTGTTCTGCACTCGATAGGTCTTTCTGAAAAACTGAAACCGAAGGATCGCGTAACTCACTCCAACCATGCGATTGTTATGTGAATTCGGCCACGCATCGGAACGAACATCCTTCTAAGCCGTTAATCGGACGAGGATTTGCCTCTGCAAGTCTTTGGTCAACAGTCAAAAAGGAGACACTCATGTTTCGCACTTTTCTGACAACAACAGCGCTTGCCGCAGCCGCAACGAACCCGGCCTTGGCAGAGGGAACCACAAGTGGAGCGACGGACACCCTTGTGGTCGTTGCCGCAGACAGCGTCGAGGCTGATGCGTCGATCCCGATGCAGTCATCCACCATTGTTGGCACGGATGTTTATTCCGGCATTGGCGACGCTGAAGCTGACCCCATCGCCACGATCAGCGATATGATAATCACGACCGATGGTGCCGTGGACGGTGTTGTTCTCTCGGTTGGCGGTCTTTTGGACATCGGTGACACTGACGTGCGTGTGAGTTGGAATCAACTTGATATGGAGCGTACGGATAGCGGTGACGCCCGTATTACGATCGATATGACAGCTGAACAGCTGGAAGCGAAGGACGCTTTCATCCCGTTTGATGAGCGAGATAACGCTCGTCTCGAGACGGATGAGGCTATGATTGAAACGGAAAACGAGATGATGCGCCAACGCGCAGACTTAGCGCCATCTGTTGCGCCAGCAATCATGCGTGACCGGGAATGGGCGCTGCGTAACAATTATACCGAAGTGGTGCTTGGCGACGTGTCAGCCGAGCGCTTGTTCGGAGCCTACATCTATGGCGCAAGCGATCAACACCTGGGCGATGTCAGTGACGTGATTTTGTCGGCAAGTGGCGACATTGAAGCTATCATCGTTGATTTTGGTGGCTTTCTAGGGATCGGCGAGAAGCCCGTGGCCGTGCAGTTCGATACAGTTTCGTTAATGCGTGACAATGCAACGGACGCAGTTGCAGTCTTCACGGGTTTAACTGATGCGGACCTCGAGAACGCTGCCGAATACAATGATGAGACGTATGGAGCGCTCGGCGCAACGCTTCTTGACGCCTCGTAACGCTTGATAAAGATGAAAAACCTCGAAAGCTGCAACGCTTTTGAGGTTTTGACAACCACACTTAAATTGTATCAGTTTTGGCAATTTTTATGGTGCGGCAAACGTCGGCTTGGAGCCCTTTTTAGTGATTGATTGAAGGACCATGCATTGGCAGAACCGGCCCACAGCCGACATTCGACGGCTATCGAAACCAAGTCTGCTCATGGCGGCGAAGCGGACGTCAGCTGGTCGGTCAGTATTGGCCCTAGCTGCCGTCTGCGGGTTGGTTCGTATGCTGCACTCGCACAAGCGCTATTGGCATACGAGCAATAGACGTCAGATATTTGACGTCGATCTTGCGGACTCCGCCCGCTCTGTTTCCAAACCACTCGGAAAATATTGTGATCAACATGGATTGTTTGCCCCCGATTAGTATAGATTAATCTACGATTTGTATGGCTTGCCAATTACACTCTCGTGCTCACACGTGGCGAAACGGTCCGGAGGCTCTGAACAACCCCTTTATCAGCCTTATGTTTTGGGTCCCGGTAAGTATTTCGGCCTGGTTTCAGATTAACGCAAACTAAACCTTCAGCTGTTAGCGGTCTTCGATGAGCACGAACACAGTCCTCCTGCAAAATGCAGATGATGCGGCCGCACTCGATGGCTTGACTACGAGTAGTATGGCCGTAGCGGTTGAGCATGCCAATTTGCTTGAACGGCTCTTGCAAGTTTCTTTGGAGGATGCGCCTCTTGAGGACCTGCTGAACGATTGTCTCGATGTTCTGCTGTCCGTGAGTTGGTTGAGTATATTACCTAAGGGTGGTGTGCTCTTAAAAGATCCAGAAGCCAACGTCCTGAAACTAGTCGGGAATCACAATCTCGGCCCGCAGATCACCAAGCTCTGTGACAAGGTCGCCTTTGAGCACTGTTTGTGCGGTCGAGCAGCTGCTCAACAGGAGACCCAATATGCCAACTGCGTGGATCATCGCCATGAGACCCGCTTCGATGAGATGAAGCCGCATGGGCACTACAATGTCCCGATCATGAAATCGGGCGAGTTAATCGGCGTATTAGTGGTTTACCTTGAGCACGGCCACAAGAAAAACCATCAAGAGATCGCATTCCTTGAGCGCTTTGCAGACCTTCTTGCGCTGATAATTAGTGCACGCTCTCGTGAAGAACAACTGCAGGCGACGGAGGAGCAGCTTCGGTCCAGCATGTCTGAAGTCAGTTCCTTGATGAACTCTATTACCAACCACACGATCTACAGCCAGACCGATGCGCACGGTATCATCACTGACGTCAACCAAGCCTTCTGCGATGTCAGCGGATACACGCGCGATGAGCTCATTGGCGCGCCTCATCGGATCGTGAACTCTGGCATTCAAGACAAAAACTTTTGGCGATTCTTGTGGCAGACAATCAGCTCCGGTGAAGCCTGGCACGGCGAAATCGCAAATAAGGCTAAGGATGGAACGGTCTACTGGGTCGACACTGTTATCATGCCTATTTGCAAGCCGGATGGCCGGGTTGAACGTTTTATGTCGCTGCGACACGACATCACCGAACGCAAGCGTGCTGAAGAAGCCCTGTCGAGAATGGGCCGGGTTGTTGAACACGCATCAAATGAGGTCTTTGTCTTCGAGGCTGACACCCTTCAGTTTCTGTTGGTGAACCGAGGTGCTAGAGATAATCTTGGGTACTCATCTGACGAAATCGCCAAGCTCACGCCAGTCGACATTAAGCCGGAGCTTGATGAAAAATGTTTCCGCGACATGATTGGTCCTTTGCTGGATGGCGAAACCGACCTTCTGTCCTTTCAGACCATCCACCAACGCAAAGACGGCACCACCTATCCCTGCGAAATTAGTCTTCACTATGCGCGAATGGAGAGCCCACCGATATTCCTCGCATTCGTCCAAGACATCACAAAACGCAAACAGGAAGAGCAGGTGATACGCGATTTGGCGATGTCAGATCCGCTCACAGGTTTGGCAAACCGCAATCATCTAATGGAACGTTTGGACGCGCTTCTCAAACGGGCTGAAAGGTCCGGACAGCCAATTCAGCTCCTTTATCTCGATCTCAATAAGTTCAAGCAAATTAATGACACCCTTGGACATGCCGCTGGTGATGTAGTCTTGAAAACATTGGCTGCACGATTGCACGGCGTATTTGGCGATGACCGCATTTCGGCCCGGATCGGTGGTGACGAGTTCGTCGTCGTTCTGGAAGACACAGACCGTCCTGCTGCTAATGGGTTAATTGAGCGCTTGGTCGAAGCCTTTGGTCAACCCATCACTATTTGTGGCAACGATCATGAAGTTGGCGCAAGCATTGGGCTGGCGAGCTATCCGGATGATGGTGCAAATAGTGAAGAGCTTTTGCAGTCTGCCGATATTGCCATGTATCAAGCCAAGACACATGGTGTTCAGACATGTGCCTATTTGCCTTCGATGAAATCAGCAATGCAATGGAAGCAACAGGTCGGCGATAGGCTGTCGATCGCCATGGCGCAAAGCGAGCTCAAGCTCGCTTACCAACCCCTGTTAGACTTAAAGTCGGGCAACCTCGTAGGCTGTGAGGCCCTTTTGCGTTGGACAGACCCTGACCTGGGTCCAATCAGTCCGCCTGACATAATAGCGATAGCAGAAGAGCGGCAGCTTATGCGCAGGCTCGGGAAATGGATTATCGACGAGGCCTGCCAACAACTCACCTCTTGGCGTTTGGATGGGTTCGAGATGACCGGCCGTTTGGCTATTAATATTGCAGCCCGGCAAATTGAGGATGGGTCAGTAGTCAATGACCTTTTGGACAGTTGTAAAAGGTATGCTGTGAGACCAGCCGATCTAGAAGTAGAGATCACTGAAGGAAGCATAATGAACGATGCCCAAGCGGTGCGGTGCTCGGTCAATAAGCTTCAAAAAAATGGCACCCACATTGCAATAGATGACTTCGGAACCGGTTATTCCTCGCTTGCGCGACTGCGGCAGTTCAAGATCGATAAACTCAAAATCGATAAATCCTTTGTTCAAGACATTCTCACGGACGATGCTTCCAAAGAGATTGTTGCTGCCACGATAGGATTGGCGAAAGGACTTGGTCTGCGTGTGCTCGCTGAAGGTATCGAGCACAAAGAGCAAATGACGCTTCTGCAGGGCCTCGGTTGTGATGAAGGCCAAGGGTATTTGTTTGATCGACCGATTTGGGCCGATGATTTCGCTGAGCGATGGATGGCAAATCCAAGGAGCCAACCCGCGGCTTAGGCTCAGGACTCATTAATTTGCATTGAGGCGCGGCATCTGAATTCAGGGTGGCAAAGATCGTTTGCCATGGCTGATCAGCCAGTGAATATTCATGAAATGCTCTGGGTTCATTGCATTTGATCTATGTTTGGAAATTGAGTCCTCATCTTTATCACCCCAAACAACGCGCTTGAATTGCAAACCTGGTAATGAAGTGCAGAGGGGACACAAACAGAGCCATTTTCAGTCCATGATTGGGTACAGACTGGACCTTGCTGCGGGCGTAGCGGAGGTTGCAAGGTCTGCATTACCGCCGTTGGTGCATACCCATCGCGAATTTCCGCTCCCCGCACATTACGGGCAAGGCCGGTCATTTGCGAATGTCTCAAAGTGTTCCCCGTCAGCTCTGATGGGATCAATTGAGCTGATTGCATAAGGGAGAGTTTCTGGCTCATCTTCACCGAGCAGGAGTGAAGAATGAGACCTACACCCAAACGCCATACCGATGCTGCCGATCGCACGGTGAAGGACATCCGCCGTAAGACGCGCAAGCGGTATTCGTCAGAAGACAAGATAAGGATCGTCCTTGCTGGACTGCGCGGCGAGGACACGATTGCTGAGCTTTGTCGCCAGGAAGGCATCGCCCAAAGCCAATACTACAGCTGTGTAAGCTGCAGGTACTCGCGAGACACTTTCTGGCTTGATTATAGCTTTTCTCGAAGCGCCTCGTAAGGCGTTTTTCCGCGGAATGCGCCATGTGGTCTGCCGAAGTTGTAGAAGCGCTCCCACTCGTCGAGTTTGGCCTCCAGATCAACATCGCCTTTGTAGCTGAGCAGTTGGTAAAATTCCTGTTCGTCAGATCGGTGTGAGCGCTCGACTTTGCCGTTCAGCTGTGGCGTACCGCGCCGGATATAAGCGTGTCGAATACCTTGATCCTCAACATGCCAATGGAACTTCGCTTGGAACTCATGACCGTTGTCCGTTCGGATTTCTTTGATGCGGAACGGGAACTTCTCGATGATGTGGTCGACGAAGTCGATAGCGCTGGCCTGAGTGTGCTTCTCGTAGATCTTGAGCGCACGTACACGGGTTGCGTCGTCGATAGCTGTGAACTGAAAGCGCCGAACCTTCTTTCCATCTTCGCCTTTAAACATCAGAAACTTCACGTCCATTTGGATGTGGTGGCCAGGCACCTGCTTGTTGTAGCGTTTGGTGTGAACCTTCCGCAGGCGAGTTCCGCGAGGCAGGCGATTGACCCCATGCCGCTTGAGAATGCGCGAGACGGTTGCGTCTGATATCTTAATCTCGTGGTAGCGCTCCAGGTACCAGACGATCCGCATCGGGCCCAGGTGGTACTTCTTGCGTAGGTGAAGAACCTTCTCCTCAATCTCAATCGGCGTGCGGTTGGCATGCCATTTGGGGATCGGTGGTCGGTTTATAAGCCCCTGTTCACCATGCCTGCGGTAGGCAGCGCGCCATCGATAGAAACTGCTTCTACCAACGCCAAAGTAGCGGCAGGTCTTGTTGATATGCCCGGTCTCTTCAGCGTGGTGCAGAACACGCAGCTTGCGTTGAATCTCGCGGCGATCCTTGTCCATGAACATCTCCTTCATCCCAGAATTGGGAGTTAAACAGAGAGTGTCCCAAGAGTACCGACATTCCTACATACCGCAATGCTGCGCGCAGGGCTGGATGGCGTGGCCGACATTGGCACCGCATCGGTGGGTGACAAGACGCTGATGGACACGTTGGTGCCCGCCGTGGAGGCGGTGGAAGCTGCGCGCGGGGCGGGCAAGACCTTCGATGAAGCCTTGAGCGATATGCAGCAAGCTGCTGAAGCCGGGCGCGACAGCACCATCGATATGGTTGCCAAGATCGGTCGCTCCAGCCGTTTGGGCGAGCGTTCGCGTGGGGTGCTTGATGCTGGCGCAACATCGTGCCACCTCATCCTCACTACCATGGCAGACGGAATACGCGCCCGCCTCTAGCTTTTCTCTTCTAGAAAGCGTGTCATCTGTGACCACCACGCGACCCCCAATGCCACTGAGACTGCCTGGCGATGAGCTTGTTTTGGCGCAGCCGACGCTAGAGAGTTATCTGGCCGATTGGGCAGGCAATGATGAGAGCCGTCAGGCTTTGTCTGGGATCGTTTTGGCGATCGCAAACGCCGCACCAGCCGTTGATCAGCGTTTGTCGCTGGGGGACTTGCCGGGCGACCCCACGCACATTGTTGGTCGCAACGCCGCCGGTGATCGGCAAAAAGCGCTGGACATTGCAGCGCATTACCATTTTCTGGCAGCGCTGGAAAATCAGGCGCTTTCGGTCATCCTCTCTGAGGAGGCTGACGACATAATTTCCTGCAAGCCGGATGCACCCTACGCACTGGCCATAGACCCGATTGATGGATCAGACGGCATCGGCATCGGCTCGCTGCTGGGCACACTGTTCGCGGTTTATCCAAGCACGGATAACGCCATGCGCAGCTTTGAGCAGACTGGACGCAGCGTGGTCGCGTCAGGCTATGTTTGCTTTGGCCATGCGCTGGATTTTGGGTTCAGCCTTGGCGATGGCGTCATTCAGGCGACATACGATCCTCAGCAAAGCCAGTTTTTTGTCACGGGTATCGACATCAAGCTTCCCCAAACCACCGATATGATCGCTTACAACGCTTCCAACCAGCGCCATTGGAGCCAGGGCGTGCGCGACTACGTAAGCACGTGTTTTGCAGGAAAAACCGGTCCGCGCGAGCGCGACACGAACATGCGCTGGCTGGCCTCTGCGGTGGGTGAGCTGCATCGCATTATGCGCCGTGGCGGGGTGTTCATGTATCCAAGAGACACGCGTCCGGGGTATGAGGACGGGCGTTTGCGGCTGCTTTATGAGGCAGTGCCAATTGCTTTTCTCATGGAACAAGCAGGCGGTGCGGCCACCGATGGGCAGGGACCCATCCTCGACAAAGTACCCAGCACGCTGCATGGGTTCACGTCATTGTTTTTTGGCAGCAAAGCGGAAATCGAAGATATTGCGGTTTACCTTCGCGAGGCCGATAGGCGCTAAATGCAGCGCCAACCGGCCACCCGATAAAGCATTCACCACACCGTTTCTCGTTTCGGCGCGCGCATAGGCACTGCAGTTGCGCAGTAACGTATTCTGCTTCACGCCACCGCTGAGTGAGGCCGGTGTGTGCAGGGAATGGGAAAACCGCTGACCAATGGCACGATATCGCTTGGTCTGACAAAGGTCTCCACCTGCGGCCTTGCGAAGAAATATCCCTGAAAAAGTTCAACACCCATGTTGAGCAGGCAACGGGTTTCGGCCTCGGTCTCAACGCCCTCAGCCAAGATGCGGAATTTCATGAGTTTGCTCATCGTTAAAATGCCAGCGACAATCGCCTGACGGCTTGGCGAGTTATCGATGCCGCGAATGAGTTCCATATCCAGCTTGATGATGTCTGTCTGAAAGCGGGCCAGCAGCCCAAGCCCGGAGAAACCGGCGCCAAAATCATCGATCGCTGTGCTGAAGCCCATCTTTTTGTACTCATCCACAATATGTTGGACATGGTCAGCATCCGCCATCTCTTCGTTCTCTGTGAACTCAAACATCAGGCGTTGTGGGCTAAACTTCGCCTTTGCTGCTGCCGCAAGCGTGGCCCGGATGCAGGCTTTAGGCTCGTAAACGGCGTTGGGCATGAAGTTGATGGAAAGCATGGCATCGGTGGATTGTAGATGCTCACCAGCAAGCTCGATGGACTTTACCCGGCAAGCCTGATCGAAGGCATATCGGTTGGTGTCATTCACCTGTGCCAGCACATCCGCTGCGCTCTCATCATTTTTCCCCCGGACCAAGGCCTCATAGCCCCAAATCACTCCTTTCGGGAGATCGATCAAGGGTTGGAACGCCATCGTGAAGGGAATTTCGAACGCATTTGCATCGGCATTCTTACAACCAACGCACCCCAAATTATGTTCCATCACCACTGCACCCCTGTTGACCCGGCTAATGAGATAGCATTGCAACTTTAAGTTTTACTGAATTCTTACTGTATTGAATTTTACCCCTTTCGCGGCGGTTTATCATGCAGTTTTCCGGGTCCTCCCATTGATCGACTCAAAGGTCGAAGGGCATTTTATCGTTATGAAACAGATAGTTGTTATGTTTTTTAGTGATAGCCTATGCCAGGGTGAATTGCTCCCACACACCAGTGCGTGATCGAAAATGGTTTCCGATAAAAAAATTTGAGTAACAATATTCCGTATTTAACTACTAAGGGGATCACTTAACGTGCTGGTAAGTCTCTCCGATCATTTTCAATTAAGTATAGAAGAATTGCGCGCTTCTTAAGCGGTATATTGATCTTGCTGTAAGACATGTATCAACGGATTTCTGGTCTTGTTTCCCCATCTGGTGCGCAACCATCAGCGATTGAAACAGGAAATCATTTGGCGTGTCGTTGACTTTCAACCCCTTTTCGCAGGCACAGCCTGCTGATGATCAACAGTCCGCGCATGGAGGTAGCGCCGCTGCCGCCGTGCTGAAAGCTGAAGCACCTGACGCTCCAAATCGCGCCAAGCAGCAGCCTTCGCTGGTCAACTTGGCCGATGCCCTTCAGCATTGCGCCAAGGCACTGGCGACATTGTCGGTGCCCCAGCGTTTCAGTGACACGCTTCCGTTGGTTCAGGGCCAGTTGGAATTCTCCCGTCTTGATGAAGCTGCAGGCAAGCTGGGTTTATCGGTTCAGGTCAAAGAGGTTGCGCTCCTGCAAGCCTCCCCACTCGCCCCACCTTTCATAGCCTTCACCACTAAGGGTGACGCCTTTGTGGTGCTCGAGCTTGTGCCGAACGATAACCGTGTGCGCACAGTTGCTTTTGTTGATGGTGAAGCTGTGGAGCGGCAAGAAAACCTGCAAGCGCTTAGCCAGGGCTCGCTACACATGGTTGTTTATCTGGCGCGGCATGAGGAACCACGGGCAAAAGGCAGCCTTTTTCAAGAGCGTGGCCAACACTGGTTCTGGTCGGCTGCAAGCCGTTTTCGCGCCAGCTATGCGCAGGTTATTGTAGCCTGTTTTTTGGTGAATGTGTTGGCGCTGGCGGCGCCGCTTTTCATCATGAATGTCTACGACCGGGTCATCCCCAACCTGACGATCCCCACGCTTTGGGCACTTGCTGCAGGTGTTGCGCTGGCGATCATTTTTGATTTTCTGCTCAAAATCGTGCGCGCCCAAGTTGTTGATGAAACGGGCAGGCGCATTGATATGTCGGTGACCGGACGGCTGTTTGATCACCTGCTTGAGGTCCGCTCAGATGCCCGCCCGAAATCCACAGGGGCACTGGCCAGCCATATTCGCGATTTTGACAATGTGCGCGATGTTCTTACCAGCTCTGCCGTCATCGCGCTGACCGATGCAGCATTCATCTTTATCTTCTTAGCGGCACTTTATTGGATTGTCGGCCCACTTGTTATCGTTCCAGCGGGCGCAGCCATTCTGGTTTTGCTGGTCACAGTGTTCACGCAGGTTCCCATGTCGCGGGCCATGCAGCGCGCCCAGTCCGACTCCTCAAAACGCCATGGTATTCTGGTAGAAACGCTGCTTTCGCTGGACTCTGTCAAAGCTCTTGGCGGCGGCGCAACACTGCGCAAGCGTTTTGATCATGCGGTCGCAGAATCCAGCCGCTCATCTGCCGTGGCGCGCTTTTGGTCGACGTTGAACACCACAGTTTTGCAAACCGTTGGTCAGGCGGTTTCCATTCTCATCATTATCTGGGGTGTGTTCCTTGTTCTGGATGCGCAGATCAGCGTTGGCGCGTTGATTGCCGCGAACATCTTGTCCGGTCGCGTCCTAGCACCGCTGGCTTCCGTGGCAAGCACGTTGCAGCGGGTCCAAAACGCGCGCTTCTCTTTCAAGGCGATTGATCAGGTGATGAACCTGCCAACGGAGTGGACCAACGCTGAGGCGACCCGGCCGCTGCAACGCCCTGCTCTGCGCCTAGAAGGCCTAAGCTTCAGCTACAACCCGCAGAGCCCGCCAGCGCTGGAAGGCATCAGTTTTAGTCTGGAGCCTGGCGACCGGTTGGGCATTATTGGGCGTATAGGTTCCGGAAAAAGCACGCTTGGTCGCCTGTTGTGCGGCCTTTCGCAGCCCAGCAGCGGGCGTATTCTTATTGATGAGGTGGATCTGCAGCAGGTTCCACCCAGCTTGCTGCGTTCCATGGTTGGCTATGTTCCGCAGGATCCCGAATTGATTTCGGGTACACTGCGCGACAATCTCACCCTTGGTGCCCCGTTTGCCAAACCCACTGACATTGACCGGGCCATTGATATGGCTGGGCTGAACGACCTTGCCCGCACGCATCCAATGGGGCTCTCTATGCCAATTGAAGAGCGTGGGCGCAGTCTCTCCGGCGGGCAACGGCACTCCATTGCCATTGGCCGGGCATTGATCCGTCGCCCAAAGCTGCTGTTTTTGGATGAGCCAACAGCTGCCCTGGACATGGCTGCCGAAAGACATCTGCTCAACGGCCTGGAGGCGCTTAGCAAAGACGAGGGCGTGACGCTGATCCTGGCGACACACCGCAACACAACCTTGAAGGCCGTGTCTCAATTGATGGTGCTCGAAAAGGGCAAAGTAGCTGCGTTCGGTCCGCGCGATAACGTGCTTGCCGCGCTTGAAGAGCAGGCCCTGTCCAGTCCTCAACGAGGTGCCGCATGAAGACCGCCGCCCTTGATGAAGCCTTTGCAAACGATATCCGAGGTGCGCTGGAAGCGCGCAGACGGGTCAGCCTGGCACCGCTTATCACGGTTGTTTTCTTTGCCTTGGTGCTTTTTCTTGCCTGGGCTGCAACTGCACGGGTTCAGGAAGTGACCACCGGTATGGGCAACGTCATCCCCTCAACCCAAATGCAACTGGTCCAACCTTTTGAGGCGGGCATTGTGCGGGAAATTGCGGTCGCCGAAGGCGATACGGTTGAAGCCGGCGACGTGCTGATTGTCATCGATGATACCCAAGCCCGCTCGCAGCTGGGTGAATTGCAGGAACGCTACCAGTCACTGGCCACTCGCCAAGCCCGGTTGCTGGCAGAAGCGCGCGGTGTCCAGCCGGAGTTTCCAATCACGTCGACGCCTGACGAAATGTCGGGTGAGCTGCAACTGTTTGAAGCCCGGCAGCGCGCCCTGGATCAGCAAATCAGTGTTGTCGAGCGCCAGTTGCAGCAACGCGTGCTTGAGCAGGAAGAGCTTTTGCTGCGCATCGATGAAACCGAGACATCGATTGGGTTTCTCGATCGCGAAAGTGAGCTCAATCAGCGGCTTTTTGATCGTGGTGCCATCGGCGAGATTGAGTTTCTGCGCCGTGAAAGAACAGCCGCCAACGAGCAACGCGAGCTAGCGGTCTTGCGGGCAGGTGTCGCCCGGGCGCAAGCGGCTATTGAGGAAAGTCAGGCTCAGTTTGCCAACATTGAGCTGCAGTTTCGGGCATCGGCACGGGAGCAGCTGGCAGAGGTGAGCGCGGATATGGCGGTTCTGGAACAGTCGCTACGCGCAGCGCGCGAAAGTGTGGAGCGCACGACGATGCGCGCGCCCGTGCGTGGGGTTGTCAATGCGTTACCCGTCACGACGCTTGGCGCTGTTATTCGTCCAGCAGAAAGTGTTGTGGAAATTGTTCCACTCGATGACCAGCTCATGGTTCAGGCCCAGGTCCGCCCGCAGGATATCGCCTTCATCAGCGCCGGTCAGAGCGCTTCTGTCAAACTGACCGCCTACAATTATACTGTCTATGGTGATTTGCCGGGTACCGTCGAACGCATCAGCGCCGATACATTTCAGGATGAGCAAGGCGAAAGCTTTTACCGCGTTACCATTGGTCTGCAGAGCAACCAGCTATCCTATGGCGATACGGTTTTGCCAATTATTCCCGGCATGGTGGTTAGCGCGGACATCTCCACGGGCAGCAAGACCGTTCTGGACTACCTGCTCAACCCGTTGACGCGCGCGCGCAACGAGGCACTTCGCGAGCGTTAGGATCGACGCGCCGGAACAATTCCCGGCGCGCTCTCTCGCCTCAAATGTTGACCACCGCCTAGGTGTTCTGGACGGCGATTTCGACAAGCGTGGCATCATCCACAACGGTGATCGACCCACCGGTCACGCCTTGCAATGTGGCAACATCCTCAAACCTGTTTCCATTGGCCAGGCCATCGCCATCAACCTGCACACGTGTGTTGCCATCAGCTGTGACAGCACGCACGTAATTGTCTTTGGTTGCCTCGCTGAAATTAGCATCAAGCAGTGCGCCCAGGTCCAGTCGATCACCATCAAGCGTCGAAAAATCGTCAATCAACGCATTGGCGGCTGAGCCCAGAACTTCGGCGTCGACCACAACAGTGCGTGGTGCATCCTCAGCGGGCGGTGCCTGCTGGGCGCCGGTTGCTGACCCAGCACTGGATGGGATGATGACAGCATCGCCGCCAGAAGGCACTGCTGAAATATCAAACGTCACATCGCTGAAGGCAAGTTGCTCAAAATCGTAGACGATATCGAAACCGCTGTCGGCAGGGTCCGCTGTCCAGATCACCACTCCGTCGCCAGCTTCTGTCGGTCCGAACAGATAATCCGATGAAGGTCCATCGATGACGAAGCGGTCTGCATCGCCTTCGCCGGTAACAAACTGATTGATCAGGGGATCATCGTTTACGTTCGGACCCGTGTTCACAACGTCGCTAAGCGATATTTCGCGGTCGGTGAACCTGATGGTTTGGAACCCAAAGAGGATATCGAAGGTATCGTCGCCTTCGTCCACCGTCCAAATAACAGTGCCTTGGCCGTCTGCGGTTTCTCCAAAATTGTAGCGTGAGGAGGGGCCGTCAAAAGCAAATACATCATTGTCACTCGTGCCGGTCAGGATTTGGTTTGCGCTTGCGATATCATTGATCACGGTCTCATCCGTTGGGTCGGTGCTTTCGGTAACGCTCACCGTAAAGGTGCTCTGCGCGTCCAGGCCGCCGGCATCGCGTGCGGTCACCACCACCTCAATTGCGCCTAGGTCACTTTCGCCGGGGGTGCCACTGAACGTCCCCGTGGTCTCATCAAAGTTCAGCCATGCTGGCAGGTCCGCGCCTCCTTGCCCGGTTGCGCTGAGGACCAGCACGGCGTCGTCGGCATCGGCAAACGTTGAAGCCGACACAAGGAAGGTGAAGGCTGCACCGGTGGTAGCGGCCTGATCACCCAAGGGCGATGCGAGGGTTGGCGCATCATTAACCGGGGTCACCTGTAGGTTGAACACATCGGTGGCTGTTCCACCGCTTGAATCGCGCGCCGTGACAGCAACACTGATGGTGCCAACCTGCGGGTCATCGGGGATGCCTGAGAAACGCCCTGTTGCGGGGTCAAAAGACAACCAGGCTGGTAATGCAGCGCCGCTGCTCAGCGTTGCCGTTAGGGCCAGCGCATCGCCATCTGGATCGGTGAAGGCATCTGCAGGAACAGTGAAATCGACCACCTGCTCTTCTGCAACCACCACATCGCTGAGCGGGGCGATGACAATAGGATCAGCATTTTCTGTTCCAGAAGACTGAATATCGACCAGGAAGCTGTCTGAGGTCGATGCGCCTGATGGATCGGTTGCTGTGACAGTGACCACCACACGGCCAACATTGGCCTCCGCCGGGATGCCTGAAAACAGACCAGTTGCCGGGTCGAAGCTGAGCCAGGCGGGCAGGGCGGAGCCATCAGAGCGCGTTGCACTCAAAACCAGCGCATCGCCATTGGCATCACTGAAGGTGTCTGCGGGAACCGTAAACACGAGCTCTGAACCGGCAACGCCTGTCTGTGATGCCAGCGCGCTTTCCACCACCGGGCGCACATTTGCGCCGCCTATGTTGAGCGAGAAGACATCACTGGCCGTTTCACCGCTGGGATCGATGGCCGTAACGCGGATAACCGTTTTGCCAATGTTGGCAATGGATGGCGTGCCCGAAAACTGACCGCTGGCCGGATCAAAAGTCAGCCAGCTTGGCAGTGGGCCGCCGTCTTCCAATTGTGCGGACAGGCTAAGCGCATCGCCATCAGGATCTGCAAAAGCTGCTGACGGCACCTGAAACGCAATGGAGCCGCCGGCCACAGCCGATTGTTCATCCAGCGGCACATCCAAAACAGGTGCCTGGTTGGTAGGGGCATTGGGATCAGTGATCTCCAAGCGCTTCACGCTACCGCTGACATCCATCAAATAGATAAAGCCGTCCGGGCCTTGGACAAAATTTGTCGGGCCAAATGGGTCCAGGTTGGTAACGTATTTGATCTCGGTACGATCGTTTGTATCGACCGCGAAAATTTCACCTTGGGGAATGTCGGTGAAGAAGTAGTCGTTCAGGAATTCGGCTGGGTACTTGTCACCATTGTAGACCGAGCTTGAGCCGACAATGGCGTTGAACTGAAAGCCGGGATCAGACTCCTCGCGCGAGAACGCGCGATAAGGTGGTGTGATCTCGATTTCGCCAGCCTCAACCGCAGCGTAGAAAGCGCGTGCCTCAGCGCTTTGGGAATAGCCTGGAGCGGGCAGCAACTCGCCATTGTCGCCCCCCTCATAGTAGGGCCAGCCGAAATTAGCACCGGGAGGTCCCGAGTTGATTTCTTCGTACGTGAACCAGCCGGTCTCCGATAGAAACAGGTCTCCATCGTCGGTGAATGTCATGGTGTATGGGTTGCGAAGGCCCAGCTGATAGACTTTCGAGCGGTTCGCATCCAGATCAGCGCCAGGCTCAGCAAACGGGTTGTCGGCAAGCCCCTGGCCTGTCAGCGGATCAACACGCAGGATCTTGCCGGAAAGCGAATCCAGGTTCTGGACATCAGCAGAACGAGGGTCGGCATAGTTAAACGAGGTACCGTCACCGATTGAAACGTACAGGTTTCCATCCGGTCCAAAAGCAAGCGCACCGCCTGCATGAGACTGCGAATCCAGCTTGATGTAGTCGTTCTTGAAGTCACCAGTTTCAGGATCAATTTCCGAGGATAGGTTGTCGGCAAACTGTGCTTCGGTGAAATTGAGGCGGCCCTCACCGGAGATGTCGGCGAATGTCTGGCCCGCTGCACCTAGCAAAATCTCCTTTGAGCCTTCCACCAGCGTGGGCAAAGGCCCGTCCGTGTTCACCTCATATTTCACGACATGGGCGAACCGGTTGCCGGCTGCATCAGGGCGTTGCCCATCGACGCCGTCGGCTGATCCTTCTGGCTCCACCACGTAAAACGCATACAGAAAGGGGTTCGCATCAAAGTCAGGGTGCAAGGCGATGTCCATCAGCCCGCGGTCTGCATTTGCATTCACCTCGCCGGGAATGCTGAGCAAAGTGGAAAGCCGCTCACCACTTTGCGTGTCTACCAGTACCAGACTGCCCGTCTGCTGGACCACAATGGCTTGCGAGTCGCTGCCTGGCAGCCATTCGATGTTAATTGGGCGTTCCAGCCCGGTAACAACATCAGTCAGTTCGACATCGTAGTCGGATTCCAAGGGTGGATCTGCTGGTTCGACCGTTGGGGTCTCATTGTCGAGAATTCTCACATTTGTCGTGCGCGGGAAGAGCAGCGTTCCGCTGTCGAGCGAGACGATCGAGACATTGAAAACCTCAGTTGGCTCGGAAAGCGCATCATCAACGATTGGGATATCAACCCGAAGCGTTGTTTGCCCGGCGGCAAACTGCACAACCGCGCCGTCGCCAGAATAGTCGAGGTCCGCGTCGGCGGTGAACGGATTAATATCATACGTCAGATTGACGGGCAGAGAGGTGTCGCCGGTGCGTTTGAACGTGACTGAAACCACGCCATTTTGTTCCGGCACGCTGTAAGACGCCGACTCGATGAAAACAGAACCTGACATTACACTCACCTTCTCTAACCGCGGTGCGATTATTGAAGAAATGAATAAATTGTAAACAAATAAGCTTTACGGATCGTTGCGTTGGTTAATTGTTAACTATGGCTGGGGCTGGGCTATAGTGTGAAGATGCGTGTTCTTAGGCTCTATACTCGACTGGTAGGGGTTAGGTGCGGGCCGGGAAGGGCCCGACGCGCGGCCATGATCGCAGATTTCGGTTTTCCAGCCTTAACTGAATCACCACCACGGCTTGCGAAATGGAGCTACCCCAAGACCAGCAATGGCTATCTCAAATGTGGTGTGAAAGGGCGTTCTGGCCAAGTTAAAAAGAGCACCTTTCCATTTAACGTCACGTCAAACGGATGATCTCAGCTCTCAGCACCCCCAATTCGAGAGATGCCCATAATTTCCGCCTATGCCCATATTTATGGCTGAAAGCTGTCTGCGCGCACAAATTAAGAAGAAATTAACGCGCGCAAACGGTATGGATCTGGTATAAATGCCTAAAAAATAGTCGTTGGTTAAAAACTAGCCGTAAGGTGCATTTGCCTGTGTGCTGTTGGCTCTGCTTAGCATGCATATGACGATTACGTGACATCGCTGCAAACCGGTGTGCGTGGTCCTCTCTTGCGAGGTTTAAGGAGTCTCCCCTCAATGTCGAAAAAATCGTTTTTGATGACGCGCCGCGGCGCTCTAGGTCTTATGGCCACAACCGCACTGCCTTTCACACCGTTGCGTGCCTTGGCACAGGGTGAGCCGATCAAAATCGGCATCCTACACTCGCTCTCCGGGACGATGGCAATTTCCGAAACAACCCTAAAAGACACCATGGAACTGCTGATCGAACAGCAGAACGCCATGGGCGGTGTGCTCGGTCGTCCGCTGGAAGCCGTCGTTGTTGATCCGGCTTCTGATTGGCCGCTGTTCGCTGAAAAAGCGCGCGAGCTGATCTCGGTGGAAGGCGTGGACGTTATGTTCGGCTGCTGGACATCTGTGAGCCGCAAGTCGGTTCTGCCGGTGATCGAGGAACTCAACGGCCTGCTGTTCTACCCTGTGCAGTATGAGGGCGAAGAGTCCTCCAAAAACGTGTTCTACACGGGCGCTGCACCAAACCAGCAGGCGATCCCGGCCACCGACTACTTCCTGGAAGAGCTTGGCGTTGAGAAGTTTGCGCTGTTGGGCACGGACTATGTTTACCCACGCACGACCAACAACATTTTGGAAAGCTACCTGCAGTCCAAAGGCATTGCGGCTGAAGATATCTTCGTCAACTACACGCCGTTCGGTCACTCTGACTGGTCGTCGATTGTTGCCGACGTTGTGGCGCTGGGCGCTGACGGCCAGAAAGTCGGCGTCATCTCCACCATCAATGGCGATGCGAATATTGGCTTCTACCGTGAGCTGGCTGCCGCTGGCATCTCTGCTGACGACATTCCAGTGGTTGCGTTCTCGGTGGGTGAAGAAGAGCTGTCCGGCCTCGACACATCCAACCTTGTTGGTCACCTAGCCGCTTGGAACTACTTCCAGTCTGCCGAAAGCGACATCAATGAAGAGTGGGTTGCTGCTTGGAAAGCGCGTATGGGCGCAGACCGTGTGACCAACGATCCGATGGAAGCACACTTTATCGGCTTCAACATGTGGGTTCAGGCTGTTGAACAGGCTGGCACCACCGATGTGGATGCGGTGCGTGATGCAATGTACGGCCAGACTGTGCCGAACCTGACCGGTGGCATGGCGACGATGCTGCCAAACCATCACCTGACCAAGCCTGTGCTGATCGGCGAGATCCGAGATGATGGTCAGTTCGACATCATCTCGCAGACCGAAGAAGTGCCCGGCGATGCCTGGACCGACTTCCTGCCCGAATCTGCCGTCCTGACATCAGATTGGCCGGGCCTTGGTTGCGGCATGTACAACACCGAAACCGCGACCTGCGTGCAGATTGAATCCAACTACTAGGGGCAACCGGTTGGAATAAGTCTTTAAAAATATGAGGGCGGGTAGCGCATAATGCACTTCCCGCCTTTCCTCCCTAAAGAGTGTGCGCATGAACTCCGCCGTCCCCCCGTTTTTTCTGCGCCTTTGCACTATAATGCTGGCCGCATTGATGCTCTTGCTGGCCGCCGGCAGCGTCCGAGCTCAAGACCCAGCAGCTCTAAATATCGGCCCGCTACAGACCCTCCTGCAAGACAATCGGCAGCTGATTGAAGACAGCTCGCGGCGGACAATTGGTCCGGCAATTGCTGCAATTGGCGGCAGTGGGCTCGAAACTGCACCGGCTTTCCTGACCGCTTGGCAGGCACGCAGCGTGGTGCAGCGTGACCGTGATGGCTTGTTTTTCATCGCCCGCGAGATTGATGGGACAGATCAGGCGGTTGATCCGGACACAGGCGAGGCTGTCGAAGAGATTACTCGCGATACATTCAGCCAACTGCGCCCCAATGGTGGCGTCCGCTCGCTTATCGGCGCGGCGCTAGTGCAGTTCCAGCTTTCTGATCCCAACCCCGAAACACGCTTGGAAGCGCTCGATGCGATCGCACGTGATGCTGAGGCATCTCATTTGGCTGCGATCCGCGGTTCGCTCGACGGCGAAACCGACCCCGACATTCTGGCCGCTAAGCTGCGATTGGAGCGCGTCCTCACCATCGCTTATGACGAGGATGAGAGCGCCCGTATAGAAGCCATTGAGGGCTTTTCCGGCGATATTGGTCTGGATGTGCGCGCTGCGCTGAATCCATTGGTTTCCACCCGCACCGAAGTGACCGCCGCCGCGCAGCCACCCGCCACGCGCAATGTGGCGCGGGTCTTGGAACCCGGCTCCGATGATCTGACGCGCGATGATGCCTATGCCCAGCTAGTTGCCGCGCGCCTGGCCCCTGCGCTTGTCTCTGCTGACGATATTCGTGGGGCACTGATCGAAAACATCGTAGATGGTGAAGTCGCTGGTGTTGCTGTTGCAACGCTCAACACCGATGAAGCTCGCTTAGAGGCTTATTTGAGCTTGGCTGCCGCAGGCACAGTGCCCACCACACCAACGGCCGACGAAATTGCCGCCGCCATTGCCGCCCACACCTTTTTTGAAAGCTATGCCGAACGCTCATCGGCCGTTACCGATGCGGCCAACGCAACGCTTCAGTCCATTGAGGTGAGCCTTATGGCCAACCAAGCGGTGGATTTAGGGTTGGATGCTTTGTCGTTGGGTTCGATCTACTTTCTCGCCGCCATTGGCTTAGCCATTACCTTCGGCGTCATGGGCGTGATCAACATGGCGCATGGCGAGTTCATTATGATGGGCGCCTACACCGGCTATGTCGTGCAGCTTTTTGTGCCGGACCTTACGCTTTCCATCATTTTCGCACTGCCGCTGGCCTTTATGGTCACGTTTGGGGCAGGGGTCGCGATGGAGCGCCTGATCATTCGTTGGCTTTATCATCGTCCGCTGGAAACGCTGCTTGCAACGTTTGGTATTTCCATAGCGCTCCAACAGCTGGCCAAAAACATTTTCGGCACGCAGGCTCGCCCCTTTACAGCGCCTGATTGGCTGGATGGCGCGTTGGTGATCAACGACGTTGTGGCGATCAGCTATATCCGTATCGCCATTTTTGTGCTCGCTCTGGTGTTCCTGGCCGTCTACCTGTTCGTGATGAACAAGACCCGGCTGGGCCTGGAGGTACGCGCCGTGACGCAGAACCCGAAAATGGCGGCCTCCATGGGCATCAACCCCGACAAGATCAACATGCTCACCTTCGGCTTCGGTTCTGGCATTGCTGGCATCGCAGGCGTTGCCATCGGCCTGTTCGGTCAGGTGACCACAGAGATGGGGCAACAGTACATTGTGCAGAGCTTCATGACCGTGGTGGTCGGCGGCGTCGGCTCGGTTTGGGGCACGCTGGCGGGCGCGGGCATGATCGGCGGCTTGCAGAAGTTCATCGAGTTCCTGAACCCCTCCAACACGCTTGCCGCGCAAACCTACATGATCCTTTTCATCATCCTGTTCATCCAGTTCCGGCCACGCGGCATTGTCGCGCTCAAGGGCCGCGCGGCGGAGATGTAGCCATGCGGTCGTTTCGAAGAAACGGAGCCAAAGAAAGTGCCATGCGGTTGTTCGGAACGAACAGAGCGAGAAAGAATGCGCGGTTGCCCTACCTTCCCTCGTCATCCTCGGACTTGATCCGAGGATCCATCCCGAACGAGGTCAGCCTGCGTGGATGGCGGATCGCATCGAAGCTGGATGGCCGGGTCAGGCCCGGCCATGACGTTCAGTGGAAGGGCATGACCTGATGGAAAGAACATTTCTCATCAAGAACCCCTCCGTCATGGTCTTCATCGCGCTGCTGGCGCTGTTCACCATCACGGTCACGCTTCTCTCTGAGGGGCTTGGCACCGGTTTTGTCTCCACCGCCATGGTGAAGACGCTGGGCATGACGCTGTGCTTCTGCCTCATCGCCATCGCGATGGATCTGGTGTGGGGCTATTGCGGCATTCTCTCGCTGGGCCACTTCGCGTTTTTCGGCCTTGGCGGCTACATGATCGGCATGTGGCTGATGTACGCCCGCACCGAAGACATTGTGATCAACTCACTAGCCGGTGCTGAGCTTCCGCCCACGCAGCAAGAGATTGTGGATGCCATTGGCACGCAGATTTTCGGCGTGGTGGGCTCATCGGAATTTCCCTGGGTCTGGGCGTTTGCCGATAGTCTGTTGATCCAGCTTATCCTGGTGGTCGCCGTGCCAGGCTTGCTGGCGCTGGTGTTCGGTTGGCTGGCGTTTCGCTCGCGCGTGACGGGCGTTTACCTCTCTATTCTCACACAGGCGATGACGCTGGCGCTTGCGCTTTACCTCTTCCAGAATGATAGCGGCCTTCGCGGCAACAATGGCTTGTCGGGCCTGCAAAACATACCCGGCATGGCCGACACGCCGCAAAGCGTGCTGTCCGTCTGGTTCCTTTGGGTATCCGCCATTGCGCTGGGCATCGCCTACATGTTCGCGGCATGGGTTGTGTCCGGTAAATTTGGCTCGGTTATCCGCAGCATCCGCGATGATGAAGCGCGGGTTCGGTTCCTTGGCTATCCGGTGGAGGCTTACAAGCTGTTTGTTTTCACTATCACCGCCGTGATGGCGGGTATCGGCGGCGCGCTTTATTATCCGCAGGCAGGCATCATCAACCCGGCAGAGGTTGCGCCCATTGCCTCGATATATCTGGCGGTTTGGGTCGCGATTGGCGGGCGCGGTAGATTGTATGGCGCAGTCATCGGCGCGGCTTTTGTGTCGCTGCTTTCCACATGGTTTACCGGTGGACGTGTGCCCAACATCGACCTTGGCTTTTACACCATCGAGTGGGTCAGCTGGTGGCAGGTGGCGCTGGGTCTTTCGTTTGTGCTGGTCACGCTGTTTGCGCCTAAGGGTATTGGCGGGCTGTTTGATCTGTTCATCAACAAAAAGACCCCTGACCGCCACGGCGCGGACCTTGGGCCCGACACAGGCTCCCTTCGCGAGAAGGAGGCGGAAACATGAGTGAGTTGTTGGAAGTCTCTGGCGTCTCGGTGTCATTCGATGGCTTCAAGGCCATCAACAATTTGTCGTTTAACATCGGCCCGGCGGAGCTTCGCGCGATCATCGGCCCCAATGGCGCAGGCAAAACAACGTTCATGGATATCGTGACGGGCAAGACCCGACCCGATGAGGGGCAGGTGCTTTGGGGCGAGAAAAGTGCCAGCCTTCTGCGCATGTCAGAAAGCCAGATTGCCCAAGCCGGTGTGGGGCGCAAATTCCAGCGCCCCACCGTTTTCGAAGATCAGTCGGTGGAAGACAATCTGCTGCTGGCGCTGAAAAAGAACCGCTCACCGTTCTCGGTGCTTGCCTTCAAGAAAGCGCAAATCGATGCCGATGCCATCGCCGAATTGGCTGGCGAGATTGGCCTTGGTGATCAACTGACCCGCAAGGCTGGTGAGCTCTCTCACGGGCAAAAGCAATGGCTGGAAATAGGCATGCTGCTGGCGCAGGACCCGCAGCTTCTGCTGGTCGATGAGCCAGCCGCCGGCATGACGCTGGCCGAGCGTGAGCACACGACCGACATCCTGAAAAAGGCGGCAGAAACCCGCGCTGTGGTGGTGGTGGAGCACGACATGGAATTTGTCCGCCGCCTCGACTGCAAGGTCACCGTGCTGCACGAAGGCTCGGTGCTGGCCGAAGGCTCGCTTGATCACGTGACAGCCAACCAAGACGTCATCGACGTGTATCTGGGGAGATAAATCTTGCTCCGCGTCGAAAATCTCACCCTGCATTATGGCGGCTCGCAGATCCTCTATGGCGTCGACCTTCAAGCCGAAGCTGGCCAGGTGACCTGCGTTATGGGCACCAATGGCGTTGGCAAAACGAGCCTCCTCAACGCGATGGCGGGCGTGCATCTGGCGTCAAGCGGCACCATCACGCTGGACGGTAAAGTGCTGGGCAAAATGAGCGCCAACCAACGCGCGCAGCATGGCATCGGATACGTTCCACAAGGGCGGATGATCTTCCCGCTGCTCACCGTGCGCGAGAATTTGGAAACCGGCTTTGCCTGCCTGCCGAAATCGGAGCACATGGTGCCGGATGAGATTTTTGAGCTGTTCCCCGTGCTGCAAGAAATGCGTGGGCGGCGTGGCGGTGATCTATCCGGCGGTCAGCAACAGCAGTTGGCAATCGCGCGCGCGATGATCCTGAAGCCCAAAGTGCTGCTGCTCGATGAACCCACCGAGGGCATCCAGCCGAACATCATTCAACAGATCGGCCGCGTGATCGACTATCTGCGGGATCAGGGCACGATGGCGATTGTGTTGGTGGAGCAGTATTTCGACTTCGCCTACGCCCGCGCCGATCGCTTCACCGTGCTGCAACGCGGCTCGGTTATTACAGCAGGCACCAAGGCGGAGCTGCAAGAAAGCCAGCTGCGCGAGGCCGTGAGTGTTTAAGCGCCGCTGGTTCGATCAGTTTTTAAGTGACAAAACAAATTCTGCTCCTTGTCTCACCCAGCGCGTAGCAAGTGGCGTTATCGGGCGCTGATTAATTAAGTATGGGGGTCTAAGGCGGTCTTTTCCGGGATTTTTCGGTGTTGCGTGGGAGGCTTTGGTGGGCGTGGGGCCTGCCTTTTTTGAGCGGCGACGCGATGACTTTCGACGCTTTTTTGGTCGCCCGAAGACGGCTCCAAAATATTGGGTCAAATTGCGCGCAAAACGCGCTCGTGTGCTGATCAGCACACGAGGTGAGGGTGGTGTCGTGAAGGGTGCTCGAGGGCGGCCTTTGCCCGCTTCATTTTGGTCCTTTGAAGGCCGTTTTGGCCAGGGTGTCGGCGTGCGATCTGGAGGTGGTGTGCTGATCAGCACATCAGCAAACGTAATCAGGGCAGGGGGTCAGCGGGCGGACAAAAGGCCAAGCCTGCGGTGGCGGCTGCCCAGGGCAAAATAGGGCGGGGTGTCGTTGCCAACGTTGGTACGTTCGGCAAAAGCATCATGAGCAAACGCACGTCCCGCGTGTTCTTGGCGCGCAGTGAGGATAGCTATATTGGGACCGCTCTTGCCCCAACGGGCTCAATTAAAAACGCGTTTTATATCGTCGTATTTTGCAGACTTATCAATGCGTTAGCCAAAGACATTAACGCGTTGATTCATCTTCTTAAGAAAATGAATCAACTGCTTAACAAAGTGAATCAAGCGGTGGATATGACGACAGCCGATGCGTGTTCGGAACGGGCGAGACCGAAATGGGATCCGAGCGCATGTACGTCCATCGGCGATGCGGCCTGTGTCGTTTGCAGGTTCTATCCGTTAATGACAACCAAGAACGACACGTCGATGATGAAAAATTGTCGCACCAGGCGACGACCGGCCTGGCTCATGGCTTCCACACTATTGCGTGCTTGGCGATATCGCGCTGCAAGTCCGGGCGTGGGTCTGCAGCGAAACGCCCAGCCATTCAGCTCGTCGCGCCTCCATCACACGCCTCGCCAATCGTGCTATGGGCGTACCCTTGCTGGCGGAACTCGCCGGACACAGCCACATCTCAAACACCCATCGCTCCATCGACGTCAACGCTGATCAGCTGCGGCATGCGGTCTAGATGCTTTGGTTCCGCTCTGGTGCTGGCTTAGAGGTGGCGATGGTTGGCATGAAAAGCAGGCGTGCAGATGTGTCTCGCGATGATCTGCAGGTTACAGGTCTAGAGCGCGTCTATTGAACCCTAGTTCATATTCCAGGTGACGGCTGAGGTTGTTTGTAATTCGCTGTTTCTGACAGAGGACGCGATGATGTCACGGGCTTTTGGGAATGATATTCGGGAACGTATTTTGGTTGCGGCGGATACTGGGGCGTCTGCTCGCTCTGTAGCAGCGCGGTTTGGGATTGGCGTTACTATGGCGATTGTTCGGATCAGACGCGCGCTTGAGACCGGTGAGCGTACGGCTCGGTGTCAGGGCGAGCGACACGGCTCGCGCCGTGACGCTCATGATGCGTTCATCTTGTCGATCATCGACACGGCTAGGGACATGACATTCAATGAGGTGGTCGCCCGGCTGCGCGAGGGACTCGATGTTTGCATCAGTCGCAGTGGTCTGAGCGTATGGCTGCGCGGGCGTGGCTGAACGAAGGACCGTACATGCATTGGAGCAAGGCCCACCCGACGTCCTGAAGCGACGGCAGGACTGGTTTGCCGGTCAGTTGGAGCTTGATCCATCAAAGCTGGTCTATATCGACGAGACGGGTCTTTCGACAAAGATGGCCCGTCTGCGTGTCTAGGGGCTACGCGGTAACGCTGCCGGGCAGGTATGCCACATAGGCATTGGAAGACGGCAACCTTCACTGGCGCGTTGCGCTTGACTGGGATGACGGCGCACCTCGTTTACGATGGCGCTATGAATGGAACGGTCTTTCTCGCCCATATCGAGCGGGTCCTGGTTCCGACGCTCTCAACCGGATACATCGTTGTGATGCACAACCTGTCAGCCCACCAAGCACCTGGTGTGCGTGAACCAATCGAAGCTGCGGGCGCCGACGTTCAGTTCCTGCGGCCATAATGTCCCGACTTCAACCCAATTGAAAACGCATCCGCCCAGCTCAAGGCTTTGCTGCGTGCAACGGCTAAGCGAACGATCCACGCTCTCTGGGCCTCCGTCGGCGACCTCATCGACGCGTTCAAGTCGGATGAATGCGTAAACTACTTGATCGCTGCATCTTACAAGCGCACACCAAATGGCTGGATATATGCTGCATCTCAGGTCAAATGGTTTTCAGTTCACGCGTTCACACTCAGGTTAGAAAAATTAATGCGTAATCCTGCAACTCTACCACGTCCAGCCAAAGCCGCGATCGTAATAGCAACAGACGCTGCGCTATTCCCTATCGCATTGTGGATGGCGTTTGGTTTTCGCCTGGGTCCGCTCGACCCCTCACATCCGCTTGGATTGGTTGACCCTTTGGCGTGGGTTGAAATTTTAGACATAGCTACAGTTTGGGTTGGCTCGATCTGCATCGTTGTGGGGTTTAGGCTTTACCGGATCAAACTCCACGCGATGGATCTGGATGCAATACGTCGGATAGCCCTTTGCTCTGCCGCAATTGCTGGGTTTACCGCATTTGTTGCCTTTATCATGGACGCTGGGTTTCCTAGATCCGTGCCAATTTTGTTCGGCGCCACTGTTTTCGTTCTTATGGTATTGGTTCGCATCGCCGCTCTTCAATTCTTTCAAACCATAGGACGCCTCACAGATAACAAAATACCTGTGGCAATCTATGGTGCTGGATCTGCAGGAATCCAATTGGCCACGTCTCTGCAGCGATCCAGCGAACTTCAGCCGACCATGTTTATCGACGACAACCCGGCTCTCCACAATGTGATCGTGTCTGGCATTAGGGTGAAACCGTACAAAAGCCTTTTGCGAGCAGCTTCCGAAAGCCGGATCGGTCAAGTCTTGGTCGCAATCCCGTCAATGCACAGGTCACAAAAAGAGAAGCTCGTTAAAGATATGCGGGACGTCGGGTGTGAGGTTAAAGTCATCCCATCCTATGTCGACCTGATATCCGGTAAAGCCAATGTTGATGCTGTCGCGCCAATCAATCCGGACCAACTTTTGGGTCGAGACAAGGTCGACTTGGATACCGATGAAATAGACCTAGCCTATTCGAACCAATCAATCATGGTAACGGGAGCTGGTGGGTCCATAGGTTCAGAACTGTGCCGTCAACTCCTTGCTTGCAAACCATCCCAGTTAATCCTGTTTGAGCGCAGCGAGCCTGCCCTTTATGAAATCGAACGGCAACTTCGTCCTGAAGCCGACGCCCGCAATATATCACTTGTGGCCGTACTGGGCTCCGTGACCGATCGGTCCGGGGTAGACGCTGCGCTTGCAAACAACCGCGTTGATGTTCTGCTTCATGCAGCCGCCTACAAACACGTTCCACTTTTAGAAGCCAACGAAGTTGAGGCAGCTCGCAACAACGTTTTGGGCACCCACACTGTCGTAGAGGCAGCTCTAGCCGCTGAGCTGAAGCGTTTCATTTTGGTGTCCACCGACAAAGCAGTGCGGCCCACCAACGTAATGGGAGCAACAAAACGACTTGCGGAATTGCTCGTTTATGATGCTCAGCGCCGATCTAAATCGAGCTTGTTTTCGTTGGTGCGCTTTGGAAATGTTTTAGGATCGTCCGGTTCTGTGGTGCCGCTGTTTGCAGAACAAATTGCCACGGGCGGTCCGGTGACAATCACGCACCCCGAGGTCACCCGGTTTTTTATGACGATCCCCGAAGCAGCGCGGCTGGTTTTACTGGCTGGTGCATTTGCAACTGGAAGAGATTTGTATGTGCTCGACATGGGCAAGCCTATCAAAATTCAGGAGCTTGCAGAGCGCATGATCGAGCTGTCTGGCCGAACCCGCCGTCACCCGAAAAATCCTGAAGGCGATATCGAGATAAAAGTTGTTGGCCTGCGTCCAGGAGAAAAGCTCTTCGAGGAGGTGTTGGTCAATGATGAGACGTTGATGGCGACACCTCATTCGAAAATTCTAAGGGCAGAGACAGTCGGCCTTGCAGCAGAGCGGGTTCAAACAATGATCTTGGCGATAGGAGACGCGGTTCAGCAGCGCGACAAAAATGCTGTTCGATCAATCGCAACAGACTACGTCGAAGGGTTTAAATCGGAGCCCGAAGCGGCTTCCGTAATTCAGTTTCCCGGCAGTAGGTCACACTAAACTGAGCTACTCCCCAATCCTTGGACAGAATCTGGCGCTTTTTAAGCTACTCTCTGCTCCTGCTGATCGGGTTGGTTGATCTTGCTTCGCTGCCAATAGACCACGGCAGGTGGTTTGCCGCCAAGGGCGGAATGGGGTCTCTTGCGGTTGTAAAACTCCATCCATTTTCGGATGCCTGCCTTCACCTCTGACCCGGTTTCCCAAGCGTGCAGATAGACGCACTCGTATTTCATCGACCGCCAAAGCCTTTCAACGAAGATGGTGTCGAGGAACCGGCCTTTTCCATCCATGGAGATGCGCACGCCCGTCCGACGCAGCCGCTCTGTCCAAGCAAAGGACGTGAACTGGGAGCCTTGATCGGTGTTCATGATCTCAGGGAGGCCGAATTTGTGGATGGCTTCGTTCATCGCATCGACGCAGAACCTCGCCTCCAGTGTGTTCGAGACGCGCCAGGCCAGCACCTTGCGCGTGCGCCAGTCCATGATCGCCACCAGATACAGGAACCCACGCCGCATAGGCAGGTAGGTGATATCGGCGCACCATACCTGGTTGGGGCGATCCACCCGCAAGCCGCGCAGTAGGTAGGGGTAAATCTTGTGCCCTTTGGCGGCCTCACTTGTGTTTGGCTTCTGGTAGATCGACATGAGGCCCATCAAGCGCATGAGCCGACGGATGCGCTTCTCGTTCACCACGTGACCTTCATTGCGTAGGTGCCAAGTCATTTGCCGGACACCGTAAAACGGCGTTTCCAAGAACTGCTTGTCGATCAGACGCATTAGATCGCGGTTCAGTTGGCTCTCGCCTTTGGGCTCATAGTAAAATGACGACCGCGAGATCGATAGCAACGCACATTGCTTCCCGACTGACAGACCTTGCAGGTTCGGCTCAATCATCTTCCGCCTCACTTGCCTGTTCATGGCCTGAGCTTTCTGGCCAAAAAATCGTTGGCGACGGCCAGCTCCCCGATTTTGGCGTGAAGGTCCTTGACCTGCTCTTCATCCACGTCTGGCGCTTTCCGGCTGCCCCTCTCGAACACGCCCGATGCCCCTTCGAGCAAAGCCCGCTTCCATTGATGAATCATCGTCGGATGCACACCGAAGCGACTGGCCAATTCGCTGACCGTCTCCTCGCCCTTCAGCGCTTCCAACGCGACCTTAGCCTTGATTCCTGGATGATGTTGTTTCCGTTTTGACATCTCTGATCGCCTTCGTGAAGAAGATCAGCAGACAGCAAATCGCAGCCTACGTCAGTGTCCAAATTCTGGGGGATAGCTCAGTCGAGCAAACTGCCAATTATGATCCTGAAAAAGCGTCACAGCAAACAAGGTCGTCGTAGCGATCAGTGACGGAGAATTGGCCATAGTTGGATGCGCCTGCACAAAGCGGCCCTATCCGTCGGCCTTAATACTTGTCGCGGCCTGAGCCTTAGCGCGAAGGCGAACGCCCGGTGAGTGGATGGGATCGCCAATGAACTCGATGCCGGCTTCCTCGAGTGCATCCCTGACGCGATCCAGTGTGCCGCTGCGAGATGGTGGTATAGACGGCGCAGTTTCAAAACGCTGAATTGTACGGTGTGGCACCATTGATCGCCTACTCAGCTCTCCCGCCGATATTCCAAGAAGCGCACGTGCCGCCCTAATCTGGGACGAGCTTATCAAGGATACTTGCCTAGTGTCGTAAAATACGCCATAAGGAGAAATGGTTACTCTCAGTGCAGATCGTGCAGATAAGCTCGATGCGATGTTCGAACGCTGCGTTGGCGCGTACTCCGATATCACATTACGAGGCTACAGGCACGACCTGGAAACCTTTATTGCGTGGTGTGATCTTAAGGAACGGCAGTGGCTACCAGCCGCTCCAGAAACCTTGGCGGCCTTCATCGACCATGAGATCAGTTGTGTGTCCATTGCCACGCTGAAGCGTCGCTTGGCAGCGATCAGGTTCGCCCATGCTCTCAGTGATCTGCAAAGTCCAGTTTCCGCGAGCGAAGTGCAGCTCGCCCTCCGGCGCGCAGCGCGCGTCAAGGTGAGGCGACCACAGCAGGTTCACGGCCTTACAGCGGGGCTGCTTGATCGCATCATCGCAGCATGTCCAAACACGCTGTTAGGCAAGCGCGACGCTGCCTTGATCGCCGTTGGATATGACACGCTTTGCAGAAGCTCGGAGTTGGCGGCGATGGATATAGATCATGTTGTGCGCTCTGGCCAAGGATCGGGCGTCTTCGTTCCACGCAGCAAGGGCGATGTGGCTGGCGATGGAAGAGTTGGCTACCTGTCCGATCGCACCAGCGAGCTTCTTAAGGATTGGATGGAGAGCGCATGCATCAAGAGTGGGCCCCTTTTTCGTGGCGTTCGTGGCGATACGATCGGTGCATCCACTCTGGACACGTCAACCATACGGCGTCTCATCAAGCGCGCTGCTAAACGTGCTAGACTTGATAGCGGCGTCACGGCACGGCTCTCGGGGCACTCAATGCGCGTTGGCGCTGCACAAGACATGATGGTTGCAGGCTTTGACAGCCTTGCCATAATGCAATCCGGCGGCTGGAAAACACCGCAAGTCGTTCTGAGGTATGTGGAAAACGCGTCAACGCGGCAGCTCCACGAACGACGTTGGGAGCGGCTTGGCAGGCTAGCCTAGGCCTTAGTGGGCGCTGCAAGAACCAAGAATGTCTGCAGTTTCCTCTGCCGGTGAGTGGGATGGTATACATTTGCAGCCTTTTCGAGGAGAAGAGCTGAAACGTCACCAAGGGTTTTCTTTGCTAATTTCTCCAGACGAAAGTGATATAATCGACGGTCTTCGTCCTATCTTGCTCTGCGCCTGCCTTAAACCAGCCATTTCTCAAAGTTCTGCAACACTGCTATCGGGCGGTGGTTGTGCAACCAACACGCTCAATATATCCCGCGATCGGTGGTTGATAATGAAATTTAGAAGACTGGTTGAGAGGCAGTTTTGGTGGCCGTTGGAAAACCTAAAGACACAAGCCGATGGGCAGTTGGATAGCAGTTACTCTTTAGGGTGGTCTGCTTGACTAAGTGCCAGCTCTCATCATCTTTGGCTCACGTGGCATTCGCACTTCTGTTGGCGACGCCCGTCGCCGTGGCTTTATCCAGAAACGCAACATTCCCGGTGTTGGTGGTCGCCGTATGTTTGTTGATGGCCTCGGTGGGTCTGCAAGATGACGGCGTTGAGAAACTGAAAAGCGTTTTTTTGCGGGTGTTCCAATTTAAACTCGTTGCACCAGCGACCCTGATAGCAATGGTAGCCATCTTACTCGGCTTAGCTTCACTTGTCTGGTCAACGTCACCAGCTCGTGGTTTGGGGGCTATCGGAGGCATGTTGGTGGCCGCATTTGCAAGTGCCTACGGCTGCGTCCTCGTTATTCGCCATATCACTGTCCCCTCATGGCCAGTCTGGGCGCTCTCAATCGCGATGGCTGTGGCCTGTTTGCTGATCATTTCAGAGCTAACGTTCAGTAGCCCAATCCGAGGTGCTTTTGGAGCGTCGACTGAACCATTCCGCCTTAACAGAGCTGCGGTCTGCGTTGCGTTGATGGCCCCGCTTCTTTTTTTGTTTAAGGGCAGTCATAAGAGGTTTTTTGCGGTCCTAACTGTTGTTGTCCTTGTGTGGTTTGCGGCCTTCTTATCTATCTCGGAGTCTGCAAAGCTCGCGATAATCATCATAACCGGAACGCTTTTACTTGCGAATTTTTCGAATTCAAAATGGCTGATTGTTTTGGTTGGGGCTGGAGTGCTTGCAACGCATATTCTAGCGCCATTTGCAGTCTATTTTCTTTTTGCAGCCATTGGTCGAGAGCTTATCGAGGCTGTATCCATGGCACTGGCTCAATCGCCAACGCACTATATCCGAGTTGAAATTTGGTGGGCCTATGTGCAGCAGATACTTGAGGCTCCCTTATTCGGTCACGGCCTTCAATCTTCCTATTCAGCCCTGGATGCCTACAGTGGATCAGATGAAACCGTCTTGCGCGGCCTCGGGTTCATACATCCCCATAATTTCTCGATCCAAGTATGGTATGAGCTAGGCTTGACAGGGGTCTTGCTCTCAAGTGCAATAATATTTCTGTTCCTGCGTTACATCTTCATCCTGCCGAGCGAGCAGGGGAAAGTTGCCGTTTCCATTTTTTGCGGTATCTGGACCGTTGCCTATGTCAGTCACGGAGCATGGCAGCATTGGTGGTGGGCATTTGTTGGGATACTGTTGCTTCTTTTTTCCATTTTGGGAAAAATTAGAAATGGCAACATCGTCGGTAGATGCTGAGTGTTGTATGATCCGGAGTGCCAATCGTTATGAAAGCAGCATAGCGCATCAGTGGTTTCTGCAGAATTTTCGGCGCGAGAAGTGACCCAGAGAAGCATCTCACCCCAGCATTTGATTGATCCGTCCTATAACCTCGTCCTGCTGCGCGTCAGTCATATCGCTACCAGACGGAAGACATAAACCGTCCCGGAAAAGAGCTTCATCGACGCCTGTCCCGTGATAATCCAAGCCTTCATAAAGAGGCTGCATGTGCATCGGCTTCCAGAGAGGACGTGTCTCAATCTGCTGTTCAAGCAGCATAAGTCTGATCTCTTCGCGCGTACTGCCGGTCAGCTGATGGTCAATGGTCAATGTTGTTAGCCATCGGTTTGAACGATGTCCCACAGGTTCTGGCATGAAGGTTAAACCGGGTCGAGAAAGAGCGGCACAATAGCGTTCGAATACCTCTCTACGGCGCGTTACCCTCTGGTCTAAAACTTGCATTTGCCCCAAGCCAATAGCAGCACAAATATTTGAAAGCCGGTAGTTGTAGCCGTAGGTCGAGTGCTCATAGTGGGGCGCTGGGTCACGCGCTTGCGTTGCCAGAAAGCGTGCCTGATCGGCCCACTTCTTGTGTTTTGTGACCAGCATGCCCCCGCCAGACGTGGTAATGATCTTGTTTCCATTAAACGAGAGGATCGCTGCATCTCCGCCTGTACCCGCCTTTCGCCCCGCCGAGACGGTCGAGCCAATGCTTTCTGCCGAGTCGACGATCAGCCGGACGTCGTGCCGAGCGGCGATGATTTCAAGTTGGCCAAGATCAACAGACTGACCATACAGGTCGGTGGGAACGATCGCTTTGGGAAGCTGGTTCTCACGAGAGGCTTTTTCCAACTCATCGGCCAATAAATCTGTGTCGATGGTCCAGGTTTCAGGGTTCAGATCAAAGAAGCGGGGGTGGGCACCTAGATAGTTGACGGGGAATATTCCGCCGGCAAAAGTCATAGACGAGATCCAAACCTCGTCGCCAGCTCCGACACCTGCAATACGCAGAGCCAAATGTAGGGCCGCTGAACCGGATGAGAGGCCAACACAATGCACGTCTCCACCCAAGTAGTCACTCACCGTTGCCTCGAACGCGTCCAGTTGAGGCCCCACAGGTGCCACGAAATTTGAAGCGAATGCCTCAGCGACATAGTCCGCCTCGTACCCCGACATATGCGGGCGGGAGAGGTAAATGCGCATGGATTAGGCCTTATCTATCGGTTTTGCCGGATTTCCAACAACCGTAACGCCAGCCGGTACGTCGCGCGTAACAACCGCGCCCATGCCCACAACCGCATTGTTGCCGATCGTTAGGCCCTGTCGGATGACAGCGCCAGCACCGATGTACGCTTTGTCTCCAATGGATACGTTTCCATTACATTTTACGCCCGGAGCAAATGTAACAAAGTCGCCAATTAGACAGTCGTGTTCCACATAAGAGTATAGATTGCAGTGGAAACCGCGGCCTATTGTAATATTTGACGTCATAGTCACATGCGGAGAGAGGCATGCACCATCGGCGATTTCAACTTCATCCATTTGGATGACGTTCTTCGCTCGCGCCTCTAACAGAGGGATCCCCTCTCGGTCACAACGCAGCGCTAGTGCCTCACGCTGATGAGGGTTCGCGACGGCAATACAGACAGATTTTTCACGGAATTGGAGCGCACGAAATCCATCCCAATCTAAAACGCTATATCCATTTACTTGGTCCGCCAAAGCGTTGTCGTCAATAAATACGAACTCGGCATCTTCGAAAGCTGCGCGCACAATTGGCAGGATGCCGCGACCGCAACCGCCCGCTCCATAGACCCCTATCAATACGGTCACGAACCAGGACCTGTAAATTTATGCATTGTCGCCTCTCCTGGCGCTGAGACCCCTTCACGCCTCAAGACTCTTATAACAGTGAGCCACAGTATTTTTACATCCAGCCAAATAGAATGGTTGTCGATATACCAAACGTCGAGCCTGAACTTTTCGTCCCAAGACAGCATGTTTCGCCCATTGACCTGTGCCCAACCTGTAATGCCCGGGCGGACGTCGTGACGGCGTGCTTGTGTCTCTGAGTAAAGCGGCAAGTATTCCATGAGCAGCGGACGTGGCCCCACGAGGCTCATGTCGCCTCTTAGCACGTTCCACAAGGCCGGAAGTTCATCCAACGACGTGGAGCGCAGCCATTGGCCAAGACGTGACAGGCGCTCCGCGTCAGGCAGCAGCTTACCAGTTTCATCTGAACGATCGTCCATTGTGCGAAACTTGTACAATTGGAATGGCTCTCCATTGAGGCCAGGCCTGACTTGGCGAAATAATATCGGAGAACCAAGCGTTGCACGTAAAATGGCCGCGACAATGCACATAAAAGGGATAGCAATTACCAGGCCGACAAAGCTGCAAACGATATCGAAAAGACGTTTCAATGGAACCGCGCACGTTTTAATTGGATCTACCCAGCTAATCCCCGTGAATAAGATTGGAAACGTAGATTCCTAGGCTTCTATAACTATACACGGTGGCCTATCAGCCTGCACGGGTTGATTTTGCTTCAGCATAATAAACTAGGGAATGCACTGTTTTAAAGCGCGTTTTGGCTCAATAGTCCCTGGACGGCGTGATTTTGCTCAGGTCATTCCAAATGGCTAGAGGAGAGCCGGATCTCGGGGCAAGACTGATGCAATGGTGGAAGAAAATGCATAATCTGAGGTGTGACGGCTTGAGAAAGACATTCATCATTAGAAGCTTCGTCTTCGTCCCAAGTAGCCCCCTTTTCTATCAAGGCCTCGTCTATGAGTGGCGGTAGCAACCGGCTGTGGATTGTGAACCAGTATGCCACGCAGCCCGAAAGAGGTGGCCAGTGCCGTCATCATATGATCGCTCAAGAGCTTGTCAAAGCTGGACTGGACGTCACAATTTTTGCCGCGTCGGGGCATCATTTGCACCAAAAACCACCTGGCACTATTGAAGTCAAACATGGCGAATGTGTTGATAAGGTAAATTACGTTTGGATTGCTACGCCCTCCGCCAGGCAAAGTCAGCTTGTGAGACGTGTAATTTCTTGGTTTATATTCAGTGTTCGCTTAGTTTTTAACGCTTGGCGATTGCCCGGTCCCGGTACTATACTTCATTCATCGCCAAGTTTATTGCCGTTCGTTGCGAGTTGGTTGCTCGCGAAGCGCCACAAGTCAAAGGTATTATTTGAATTTCGCGATATCTGGCCTGAGTCACTATGGAAGATAGCAGGTCAAAACCGTTTTCACCCGCTGATATTATTCCAGTCAGGTATCGAGCGGTTCGCGCTTCGGACTTCTGACCATTGCCTTTCAACGTTGCCGCTCGGCTCAAAGCGCTTAGAGGAGTGTGGAAGACCCGCGCGGGATTTTACCTGGCTTCCAAATGGTCAAAGCGATAAAAATGCCAGCAGCGCAATAGATTTGCCAGCCGCTTTAAAATCGACATTTGAAAGCGATGCTTTTATACTTGTCTACACTGGGTCAATGGGGCGAGCAAATTCGTTGGATCAAGTCGTGGACTGTGCAGCGCTGGTTGCGAATTTGCCAGTCCGTTTTGTGCTTTTCGGTGATGGTAATCAACGTGCAGCTCTCGAGGAAAAGGCAGCGTTTTTAAGGCTGAACAACATTCGTTTTCACGAACGGGTCAGTAAAGATGTCGTAAAAGCTATTCACGCAAATGCTGATGCGCTATTCATTGTATGGCAAGATATTGATCTGTACCGCTATGGAACCTCGCCTAACAAAATTCCAGAGTATTTTGCTGCCGGACGGCCAGTTATTCAGGCCTACTCGGGAGCAGCTGATGCGGTGGCGCAGGCACAAGCTGGCATCACCGTTGATGCAGAGAACCCACAAGCATTAGCCGGTGCGGTTCGCAAATTCCTGTCCCTGTCCACAAAGCAGCGCTCGAGGATGGGCGCCAATGGAAGGCGCTATGCAGCAGATCATTATGCGTTTTCTGCAATAGCAGAAAAACTTAGATCAGTGATCCAACAGCTGCATACAAGCTAAAAATCTATGGCAATTACAATACAATAGGGATAACCGTCTGTAAGCGGGACTTTGGTGTCGAGCTCTGATCTTCCGATGCCGCTCATGGGGCCACGCTTCTGGTCGCGGTTGGTATGAAGCCACCGCATGATGGGTGCTCTGATCCCCAAAAACTGGACTGTTTTGAGTTAGGCCGTGTTGACAAACTGGATTCCCAAATCAGCTTCGGTCTGATTCAAGGTAGCTTTTGCGGAGGCTACCGTGGCGCGTTTGTTGATGGAGGACGCCGAATGGGCGTTCTTTGAGCCCTTTCTGTTTGCGGTCCGGGGGCGCGGCGGTCGGCCTGCTTCTGATCATCGCAGGGTTATGGACGCCATTTTCTGGATTGCGCGAACCGGCTCGCCGTGGCGGGATTTGCCTGAAGAGTTCGGCAAATGGTCATCGGTTTACCGGCAGTTCCGGCGCTGGACGCTAGCCGGCTTATGGGAACTGGTCCTGGACGCGCTCAATGATAGCGGTGCCAGTCCCGACCAAGTTCAAATGATTGATAGTACCGTCATCCGCGCCCATCATTTGGCAGCCGGCGCAAAAGGGGGACTCAGAAAGAAGGTTTTGGCCGCTCAAAAGGTGGCTTCACGACCAAGATCCACCTCATTGCCAATGCACATGGATTGCCTGTCCGGGCGGAGGTAAGTGGCGGCGAAGTCTCTGACTTCAAAGGGTTTGATGCGCTCGTTGATGACGATCTTCCAGGAGCCAGGGTGTTCATTGCCGACCGTGGCTACGACAGCGATCACATTCGTGGTGTCATTGCTCAGCGTGGTGGCACGCCCGTTATTCCAGGCAAGATCAATCGGAAAGAACCGATCCTTGTTGATGGCGTCACATACGCCCTGAGAAACCGGGTGGAGCGCTGCTTCAACAAGCTTAAGTGCTCCCGACGCCTGGCAACGCGCTACGACAAAACAGCTGCCAGCTATCTCGGCTTCATTCAAATCGCTGCCGCACGTCTGTGGGTGCGCAGTTTGTCAACATGACCTAGAGTTTTCCGCTTAAGTTTCCTGGCTGGAATAAGGAGCGGAAGGTATGAAAGCCTCCAAATTTTCGGACGCTCAGAAGGCGTTTATTTTGAAGCAGGGTGATGATGGCGTGCCGGTGGCAGAGATCTGTCGCAAGGCCGGAATCAGCTCGGCGACCTATTTCAATTGGAAGAAGAAGTATGCTGGCCTGCTGCCCGACGAGATGCGGCGGTTAAAAGCTCTGGAAGACGAGAACAACCGGTTGAAGAAGATCGTGGCAGACCTGACCCTGGATCGTGAGATGCTTCAGGACGTCATTCGCCGAAAGCTTTAAAGCCTGCCCGCAAGCGTAAGCTCGTCGACGGGATGTTGGTGGACTGGGGGGTATCGATAAGGCGTGCCTGTAAGGCGCTGAGCTTCGACACCTCGAGCTATCACTACAAGTCTCGTCGGCCCGGTCAGGCCCCCTTGGAAAGCCGTATCAAAGAGATTTGCCAAACACGTGTTCGGTACGGATATCGTCGTGTTCACGTGATGCTTCTGCGCGAAGGATGGATCATCAATATGAAGAAGACACGCAGGATTTACAAAGAGTTAGGTCTGCAGCTGCGTAACAAGCACCCCAAGCGCCGGGTCAAAGCGAAGCTGCGAGAGGATCGAGAACAGGCCGTTGGACCCAATGATGTGTGGGCGATGCGCTGCCCCGGCAGGTGTTTGCAACGCAAACACCGAGAGGGGATTTTGTCCATGATCAGCTGGCAACAGGGCGCAAGCTGCGCATTCTGACGATTGTGGATACGCATTCACGCTACTCACCAGCAACCGATCCACGCTTCACCTATAAGGGCGAGGATGTGGTTGCCACGCTCGAAGAGGTCTGCAGTAAGGTCGGTTATCCCAGCACAATCAGAGTCGATAATGGCAGCGAATTTATCTCCCGGGATCTGGATCTATGGGCGTATGTGAACAAGGTCACCTTGGACTTCTCGAGGACCCATTGCCCGGCAAGCGATTGCTTGCAATCGCTGAGAGGGGGGCAAACCAACCGACAACGCCTTCATTGAAGCCTTCAACAGCAAATTCCGGCAGGAATGCCTGAACGCTCATTGGTTCCTGACGCTTGCAGATGCCCGTGAAAAAGTGGAGGCTTGGCGCAGAGACTACAACGAGGTTCGTCCTCACAGCGCCATCGGGTATAACGTCCCAATCGCATTGCAAATTCCCGGTGGCGCCATCAGCCCGTCATCGTGAAAGAGCCGGAAAATTCCAACTCCCGGCGGTCCAAACTATGGGCTCATAGCGCCTCCATCTCTGGAGCCCTTGATTCTGATTTGCGAAACAAGATCTGAGTATTTAGGTCAATTCCGACCCTAGCGCAATAATTTGACATTTCAGCTGGACCATGGTGCGTGGACACGAGTACGCACACTAACAGGGAGAGTTGTATGCAACGCGATCTTTCGAGTATTTATAAGACCGCGCTCGTCACTGGAGCCGCTGGCTTTGTCGGAAGCCATATAGTCGATATGTTGCTTGAACATGGGTTGCACGTTGTCGCGTTGGACGACCTCAGCGCTGGAAGTCTCAAGAATATCGAGCATTTAGTCAGCGACAAGAGGTTTCGCTTCATCGAGTGTGACGTTTCCCGGTATGAACAGATAGAAGCGCATTTTAGGGGTATCGATATCGTATTCCACGAGGCGTGCGCAAAGAATACAATATCTTTTGATAATCCAGCTAGAGACTTAGAAGTGAATGCGTCGGGCACTTTGAATATTTTAACTGCTGCGCGAGCGCATGGAGTGAAAAAGATAATTCACGCATCGACTGGTTCTGTCTATGGGGAGGCGCAGTATTTTCCAACTGACGAGCTACATCCAACACGACCTTCCAGTTACTATGGCGTTTCAAAACTGGCTGGTGAACAATATGTTCGCGTTTTCAACCATCTCTATGACCTAGATACAGTTATTCTACGCTATTACCACGTATACGGCCCTCGACAGGACAACAGCGACGTGGGTGGTGTTGTCTCAATTTTTGCGCGTAACGTACTTCATGACGAACCTATAAAAATCTATGGCGATGGTTCACAGATGCGTTCGTTCACTTATGTTGATGATGTGGTAGCTATCAACAAACATGTGGCATTGGTAGACAATATTGGCGGAGAAGCCTTTAATTGTGCTTCTGGGGTACAAGTAACCATTGGTCAATTGGCTTCACATGTAAAGAATTTCTACGGCAAACCAAACCATGATGTCCGGTTTTTTGATTGGAAGCCTGGAGACATTATGAAATTTCAAGTTTCGAACAACAAATTAACTTCGTCAGGGTTTTCGTTCCAAACTGATTTTGAAGCTGGCTTAAAAGCGACGCTTCAGCATGCCAGTACACGCCGATAATGAACTTCAAACAACAATTCAACTTGCGAGCGAGGCGCTTTCTGAAACGATGCCTCCCGCGAGAATTCCGAGAGCGCCGAGATGCCGAATTAATCGAGTTGAAGCACCTCCGAAGATACCAATTGCTGGCAGAACATTTTCTACATCAATGTAGAGACGAGCGCGGGTTACTCTCCGAGGGCAGATCTAATTGGAGCTCTCGTTGGCAAAGTGGAAACTTTCCGCGCATTCTGCTGCTTGCGCCAAAGGATTATTCTGGGTCGTTCTTTAAGTGGGCCGAAGCTTTAAACCGTCATTCTGAATATGCTGCTCGATTAATTACTTTAGAAGCCCATCAATACGGGTACCAGCTGGACCTTGTATCGACCGGCAGATACGACAATAATTGGGTGCCATTGAGCACGATGCTCGAAGAAGCCGACATATTGCACATAAAAGACGAGATCGGCTTCCTAGATGGCTCGAACGGCATACCAGTTAGCTTGATGGAGAAAACAAAAAAACGCATTCCTGTGGTCTACACGGCCTATGGCGGTATCGCGCGAAAACTTCAGGTTGAGAATGAATTTCGCAACCACCTACAGTCTTTCGCTGCTAGGGTTGCGATGACCCCCGACTTAATATTTGATAAATTTAACGGCACGTATATCCCACATAGTATAGATGAGGACAAGTACATTTATTCATGGGTGGATGGCAACATCGTAGCGCACTCTCCTTCGACCGCACTTAGAAAAGGGACAGATATTTTTCTTAGCGCACTGAGAGATGTACAGGCGGATATCAAAATTGAGCTCGATCTTATCAGCGGTGTGGCGCATAATGAGTGTGTGGAGAGGAAAAGTCGAGCGTCGATGTTTTTTGACCAGGCTGGCAGGGAACGGCTAGCATCGCTCGGGACAGACAAGATTATCGGTTGGTACGGCAATTCAGCACTAGAAGCTGCGGTCTTTGGAATTCCAACTATAGCCCATCTTTCTGAACAGGCATTTGACGGAGCTGAGAGGGGAGGGCGTTCCATCAAGGAGACTTGCAGTATCATCTCTACAGAACCAAGCTCAAATTCAATGCGCAAGACTATCAAAGGTTATTTCAATGAAAGCGCTGAGTATCGTAGGGATTTGTCGTTAAAGACACGAAAGTGGGTTGAAGACTTTCATGGGTATAGGGCCACGTCTAAAATGCTGTCCTCGCTATACGACCAATTGATCTAGAGTTGTTCATCCGCTTTGGTTTCATCCACAATCAAACATGACGTGCCAGATGTGCCTCAGGTAACCCTGCGAAAATTTCCTTTTCCATATCGTTGTGCGCTCGCCATTTCGAATGATACCGACGGAATGACCTGGGACTCATTTGAGCGCATGCACGAATTTCTATGTGCTGGCGGCGAGACTGCCATGGGGCGAGGACTAGAACTTGAAATCGGCAATAGCTTTTGGTTGTGGTCCGACAGAGGAGAATTTGCTTTACACCATACTAGGCCTCGTCTTGGAAACCAAACTCCTGCCCCGGAGATGGAGCGAATTCAAGAACTGAGCAAGCTCGGTTGGATTGACACGCTTCATAGCTTTGGGGACTGGCAGCCTGGCACGCAAATAACAGAGCAACAAATCGAGTTGGGTCTCTCGATTCTGGAGCGAAACGACATACACCCATCTATCTACACAAACCATGGTGGAGGTGACTTACGCCTCCACAACTTATCTGGCCCATGGCCGGTTTACGGAGGTGGCGACGATGAGGAGAGTGTATTTTACAACCTAAAACAACTACTGCAGAATGGTTTTAAGTTCTTTTGGCTTGATTATTTGTATGAGTTAGACAAATTTGGCGAAGAGCAAAGTAGATTTGTCGGATCGCAGTACAATTTCGACCGCTGGGAACAAGTATCGCAGCTCGGATTTGTCAGAACCGGTGACCGCCTAAACAGGCGCGCCCGTTCCAAGAATTCCGACAGGTACCGTGTTGTATCGCGGCAAAGCTTGACCCCGGAAGATCGTTTGTTTTCGTCTCACACTCAAAACACACTTGCAAACGCGTTATATTTTCCATTGATCGGTCGCGATGGAAGCGAGTTTTATGGGTTTAAGCGATACCGTAGCCGGCAAGGCCCTAATAGTGCTGTCTTGCCGGACCAACTTTCTGCCGCAAATTTGGATTCTTTGGAGCGTGAGGAAGCAGCGGTTGTAGTCTATCAACATATGGGCATCTGGCGAGATCCCAGTTCCTCGAAATGGGACCAATCCCAGATAGTGAACAGAGATCCGGTTTTCGATCGTCCAACGATTGAGAGCTTAAGGAACCTGAGGCAGCGTGAAGCCAACGGATCGATCTTTGTTACTACGACAGCACGTTTACTAAGGTATTTGTCGATCCGTGATAGGACTTCATGTAAACTGGAGAAAAACGCTGAGGGCGGTTGGGACATTTTCCTTAACATCATTCCCGACCTATACGGCCAGGTGGTAGATACGGACATGAATGACCTACAAGGCCTTTCATTCACTGTTCCATCGTCAGTGCGGATTGATCGAATTTTCGTAAACGAAGCCTCAAAGAGCCGAGGCTTTGCAGTAGCAGATGGCTTTCCATCTAATGATCTAAAAACCGTCTATTTTCCATGGACAAAACTCAAATGGCTAAGCAATACCAGGCCATTGTCTCGCGCACTCACTACTCACTACCCACGTCGTCAGGCACCTTTCTGGAGGCCCGCTCGCCATCATCCGTCTCATCGTTTGTTGTCAAATGAAAAGATCAGTCGCCTTGACGATAACATCATCAAGTTTATGGACTCCACCAAGCGTTCCCAGCAGAATTATATACGGAAGCAGAAAATGTCATATGAAGCCGAATGGAGTGCCATCAAATTTCCCCGTGTATTTGGTGCCGGAAGTAAGTATGCCCAAAAAATGCATCGCGTGCCATTTGAACACTATGTTCGTAGAATTGAACAACTGAATGTTGGCGGGCGTCGTGCGCTTGATGCGGGCTGCGGGACAGGAACCTGGTCGATAGCGCTTAGCCAAAAATTCGAAAAAGTTGATGCCATCGATAAGACGCAGTCGAGGGTAACTACAGCACGCTGGCTACTTGGCGAATTCAATATAAACAACATTCAAGTTCATTACGGAGACATAACAGATTTAAAATATCCAGACAACACGCACGATCATGTATATTGCAACGGTGTATTAATAACGTCGGCGGTATCAATAGAAAAAGCGCTACGCGAATTTTATAGAGTACTCAATCCAGATGGCAATTTGTACGTTTGCCTCAACGCGCCAGGATGGTCGGCAAGTCTAGCGAACAAAGAAAACAGTGCAAGTTCAGTGGTCGCTGGCAAACGAGGAATATTCAACACCTTGGTTGGCGCTCACAGAGACGAAATACGAAGTTCGATGTCAGACCTGTTAGTATGGACTGCATCCAACTTGGAGCAGTGTGCTAAAACCTTATCTTGCGACGTACCGACGCTTATTGCCTTTGTGGAGCGCCCTGGGAAAAATAACAATATATCAAGCAGTTTTTTCCAAAGAGTAAAACGTCACCTGAAAGAAAAATACTATACCGGTGACAGCGGCCTGACGCTGCCCGTCTTGAGTGACAAAGCCAATGCGATAAGTATTCTTCATAGTTTGTTGAAAAGAAACACGAAAATTAACACCGATTTGGTTGATATTTACAATACAATTGAGCGCGAATGCGGCACTGATTTTTCAGATTTATTTGTACAGGATTGCTATGAGATTTGGCTACGCTCACGGCCTGATTTTGCATACAATTCCGCAGGCGTGGGATACCAGCCGCCATATATCCAGCGATTACTTGAAGGCATTGGTTTTGTAGATGTTGTTACTGCTGAAGAAGGTGAGATTGGATTCGATCCTAAAATTGGGGAAAGCCGGATTGAGCTGTATGGTGGCAGGTTCCAGGGGGAACTCAAAGTCTGGGAGGTCACCGCACGCAAACCTTCTTGATTGGCGGATAGAGCACGTCGGATGCTGGTGAGGACCTAATGCGCATTATGCACGGACTTTTCAGTTCTGCTGGTCAGCCTTACGTATTGGCTGAGGGGTTGAACACGTTACCGGGCGTTGAAGCAGAAGCGCTCTCTCTGGTTGGCTCAAAATTTCAATATCGATCACATCGCACAATTTCCGTTAAGGGAAAAAGTCCTGCGCATATGGCACCGGTTTTGAGCGAGGTTTATGCAGACTACGACATTTTTCACTTTCATTGCTGGGGTTTTTTCTACAACCCCCGGACGGTCGACTACCCAGTTGGAAGCGATATTATGATGCTTCGAGCATCAGGTAAAAAAGTCTACATTCACTTTCGAGGTAGCGAAGTTCGTTTACAAAGTGTGTTCGCCTCGGCAAATCCTTTTCATTATGTCGATGATGATAGCGACTTTACAATAGCCCAGTTTCCTGAGCAGGCAAAAAAAGACTACGTTGAGATGGTATCGGCGCTTGCCAACGATGTATTCGTTTCGGACCCTGAATTGTTGACTTACGTTCCAAACGCCACGATTGTCCCACGTGCAATCGACCTTGACCGATGGCAGGCTAAAACACGACCAACTAATAATCAAACGTTGTCGATCGTACACGCCCCCTCGAGGCGCGGTGTAAAGGGAACTGATCATGTAATCGAGGCTGTCGAAGCGCTGAAAAATCGCGGTCACAAGTTCGAGTTCACGCTGGTAGAAGGCATGTCGCACGAACAGAGCCAAAAAATTTACAAAGAGGCAGATATCATTGTCGATCAGCTGCGCATTGGTTGGTATGGGGTGTTAGCAGTTGAGGCCATGGCCTTGGGTAAAGCAGTGATATGCTATATCCGCCCTGATTTGGAAAGACATCTGCCCCTAGATGCACCTTTAGCCAATGCTACCCCTGAAAATGTTCAGGCCACCCTCGAGAAAACCATAACAGACGTTAACTTTAGGCGTAGATTGGCGGTAAATGCACGAAAATATTGTGAAGATACACATTGTGCAAAAACCATCGCAAAAGAACTGTGGGAGATATACAGGCGCGATGGCAAAAAAATTGACGAAAAATATGTCTTCGAGGTCATGTTGCCGAGATCGATGAATACGCACGGGAGGATACCACATTCGATCACTCGCCTAATTATGGTGTTTCCAGATTGGTTTATCCTGCTATTTGACAAGATAGGTTCGCGCGTGGATTTGCTGTGGAGCTTAACTGCAGCACAGAAACTCCGCTACATTCGACGAGCAGTGATCCGAATAATGAATAACGAATAATATGTATTTGTACGCGGACATATAATATTGGTTTTTAATAATCGGTTTATTTCAAGTCTATTCAATCACATCCCACCAAAAAAACTCTAGGCTCATGCTTTCGAAACTCATCCAGGTTCATGATAACCTGCCAGGCCGGACCTTCAGACGAAAGACATTTGAGCGGATTATTCCTCCGTTGTGGGTATGGCTGCGCAGTGTGTTTTTTATATCCGTTGGGGTAGGTCTTTACTACCTAGGCGTACCCACTGTGGCTAAGGTTCTCATTACATTGGCCGTGGTGCAGCTAGTTGCGATAAGCTTATCGGTCGTTTTTCAAGAACTCGCCAATGCACTTAAACGATTTTTTAAGATGGGCAAGCCGAACAATTCTGATGATGGCGATATCTAGGCACTATATTGCAGCGTTTTTAGTCATGCATACACACCGTTAGACACTTCGCAGTCCTTAGGCCGTGTTAACAAGCTGGACATCCGCAAGAACCTCGCTCTTTTTGACGGATTATGATTCATTGGCGGCACGGAGGTGCTGCGATGAATCCCGAGAGCCTGTTTTCCCTGTCCGATCACCTTGAGCGCCTAAGTAAGGATGGCGATCCGCTGGAGGTGCTCGAAGGGTAATCATCCCCTTTTTCGTGGGGTCAGTTTCTGGACTTCACGCGGCCTGTTTCAGTTTCATGACGGGCGTAATGCCGCCGATCGCCATGTTGGGTCGTTCGTTGTTGTATGTCCATAGCCATCGCGTGGCGTAATCCTGGGCCTCCCTGATCGTTGAGAAGATGTATTGTCCGAGCCACTCGTGCCGGACGGTTCGATTGTAGCGCTCGATGTAAGCGTTCTGTTGCGGCTTTCCGGGCTGGATATAGGTCAGACCGATGCCGCGTGTTTCGGCCCATCACTGAAGCGCTCCACTGACATTTTCGGGGCCATTATCGACTCTGATGTTCAACGGCTTGCCACGCCATTCGATGATCCGGTCCAGCGTCCGGATGACGCGCAGTGCCGGCAGCGACACATCGACCTCAATGGAAAGGCCCTCACGGTTGAAGTCGTCGATCACATTGAGCGCCCGGAATGTCCGGCCGTCCTCGAGTTGGTCGGACATGAAGTCCATCGACCACGTCTCGTTTGGCGCATCAGGAACCGCCAATGGCTTGGGCTTTTCGCGCACGAGCCGCTTCCTGGGCTTGATACGCAGATTGAGCTCCAGCGCCCGATAGATGCGCCGGACACGCTTGTGGTTCCACACAAAGCCCTTCACGTTGCGAAGATACAGAAAGCATAGTCCGAAGCCCCACGTCCGATGCGTCGTCGTCAGGCGCATCAGCCAGTCGGCGATCAACGCATTCTCGTCGCTGAGCTTGCCTTCGTATCGATAGCAGCTCTCGCTGATGCCGAATGTTCGGCACGCCAGCGCAATGCTGACATCAGGTCGCTTGGTCGCTGACATGGCCATCTCCTGCCTCTGAGATGGCCGTGTCACTTTTTTCCAAGCGCATCCTTCAACAACTCGTTCTGCATCGCCATCTCGGCGTACATCTTCTTCAGACGCCGGTTCTCGTCCGCCATGGCCTTCATCTCGCCCATCAGCGAGGCGTCCATCCCGCCATATTTTGATCGCCAGTTGTAGTAAGTCGCGTTGCTGATCCCATGCTCCCGGCACAAGTCAGCAACCGGCACGCCGTTCTCGCCCTGCTTCAAAACCGCAAGGATCTGGGCGTCGGTAAATCTCGATTTCTTCATGTCGTTCTCCGCGTTCATCAAACGCCGGAGAAGTCCAGTTTTCAACCCGATGGTTTTTGGGGATGATTACCGAAGCGACGGTCGATTTTGAATATTTCCGTGGCTGGTTGGTCGAGGGACTAGGCTACGGCGATGGAGCCAAGGGCGGGCGACCGCCGTTTGATCCGGTCTCGATGTTCAAAGTTTTGATCGTGCTGGCCCAGCACAATCTGTCCGATGCCAGGATGGAGTTCATGATCCGCGATCGTTTGTCCTGGATGCGGTTCTTCGGCTTCGCGCTAGGCGGCGCCATGCCGGACGAGAACACGATCCGGCATTTCCGCAACCGGATGGCCGAGACGGGAACGCTCAAACGCGTGATGAAGGCGTTTGACTGGCAACTCCACAAGAAGGGTTACATCCCGATGTCCGGTCAGATTGTGGATGCCACCCTGGTGCCCGCCCCCAAACAGCGCAACACCGAAGATGAGAAGCAAGCGATCAAGGATGGTAAGACGGCCAAACAAATCTGGCCGGACGAACCCGACAAGGCGGCGCAGAAGGATAACAACGCTCGCTGGACGCTGAAGATTGGCGGCAAGATCCGCTATCGCCCTGATGGCACGCCACTGCCGCAAATCGCGCTGCCGGTGTTCGGCTACAAGTCCCACATCTCCATTGACCGGCGATTTGGGTTTATACGCTAGGCAACTGTGACCTCGGCAGCCGACGCCGATGGCAGGCAACTCAAGACCCTGGTCAGCAAGGACAACACTGCCAGCGATGTCTGGGCGGACAGTGCCTACCGCTCACAAAGCAATGAGAGATGGCTGAACCAAAACATGCTGACGAGCCGTATCCGCCGCCGCAAACCAGCCGGTAAACCGATGCCGCAAGCCACGTCACCGGCCAATGCAAAGAAGTCATCGGTTCGCGCCCGCGTCGAGCACGTCTTCGCCCATCAGAAGAACCGCTATGGCCTGTTCATCCGCACCATTATTGGTCTGGCGCATGCAGAAGCCAAACTGACCCTGGCCAATCTCGCCTTCAATTTTGATCGCCTGATCTTCCATGAGCGCCAAAAGGCCATGGGATAGGTGCGTCCAAAGTCAGGTTGGAGGTCATCAAAAGCAAGGCAATCAACTTCCAAAAACGGCAATGATGACGCCGGCAGCCGCAAACCCGTGCCCGTCTTCAAACGGCGCTCATAAAGGCCGAGCCGCGCCTCAAATCAGCGGGTTCTTGCGGGTGTCCAGCTTCGTGACAATCTCTTCCGGCTTTGGTCGCTTGTTCGCCATCTCTATCAACCGTTTTCCTAAACATAGCGGAGGACCACTTCATCGGGGGAGGATCAAAGGTGACCAGCTGCGTTAGGCGCTTGACCTTCGAGGACATGACGCCACCATACCTTTTGCGCCACCGATAGATAGTACGTCTGTTGCGAAACACCGGCCTTGCTGCAGACGTTATCGACACCCAAACCGTCTTCGACTTGCTTAAGGATCATCGCAATCTGCGGCTCGGTAAAACGGGACGTCTTCATGGCTTTCTCTCCCATGCCCTACCAAGGACCTTATGAGAAAATTACCGGCTCAAATGGTCCAGTTTCTTGGGGAGGGTCAATAGCTTCCAAAACTTGGTCTACATGTTCGTCACCAGGCGCTGGCTCGATTGAGTCTGCATCCTACTCGATAGGCGTACCGGCTGTAGTGATGTGCAGTCCGGATCGCGGTCCAATCAAAATTCCGATGGACAGTGAACGAACAACTGCTAAACCATTCAGTACAAGGCGGAAGGAGTCCGTTGTCTACAGTTACTTATGCTCAGCGAATATGAGACGTTCAAAATACGGGGAATTTACGGCCGCATGAATACGAGAAAAGACGGGCGAGCCCAATCTGGAAGGACAGAAAATGTTCAAAAGATAAGAAAAATCTGGTCTGAGCTACCAAAAGATGAGATATTTAATGAACACGCCATCAAGTACTTCCACTCGATGCAGTCAATCGAGTTCGATTATTTTTACAATAAAATTGCAAAACTCCAAGTCGATGGGCGCAGGGCACTTGACGCCGGATGCGGAGTTGGCACGTACGGTTTCATTTTATCTCAATTCTTTGATTCAGTCGACGGATGCGACATCACTCCTGGCCGCATAGCCATCGGTCAAGCTAAAGCACGAGACCTCGGTGTTTCAAATCTGAACTTGGTTGAAGGGAACATTCTGAACCTACCCTACGAGGATGCCTCATTTGACTTCGTTTTTTGTTATGGCGTGCTGATATCTCAGGTACCCATCGAAATAGCCTTGAAGGAAATGTTCCGGGTCCTGAAACCTGGGGGCAAGATCTATGTTTGCTTAAACGGTAAGGGGTGGAGTTATTATCTCCGTGACCAACGATCGGAGGATGGTGTAAAGTATAAAACGATGGGGGAAACCGGGCTTTACAATACTATAATCAAACAACGAGCAGAGTTTGAGCGGGATAGCATGTACAAATATCTGAAAGAAAGCGCCCTTCGTTTTTCTTGGGCCAGATATGCGTTGAATATTGCCCCTATTTATACTCTTGGCGCCTGTAGGCTAGACTTGTTGAGTGATACGGCCAAGCTAATATCTGAGGAGTGTGGAAATTTTTACGTGAAGACATTTGTTGCCGACCTTAAGCGCCTTCTCAACGACGGGCCGGCAAAGTTCCGATATTCGCACTGGAACGCCGGAAGAGGATATTATCCCGAGCAAATTGGCAATCTTCTGGATAGCATCGGATATCAGAACTATAATTGGGCCCAAGAAGAACGGCTCAATTCTTCTGTCGAAGACACATTCAGTCGAGGACACCTGCTGAATGGAGAACTCACTACTTGGGAGTTTATGGCTGAGAGGCCAGCCTGATTTACTTATGATATCAATATTTCACAAAATTCCAGAAATGCTGGTTCGGCGGCCAAGCACCGATGAATTAAAGGTGCTTCGCTACCCGTTCCCATTTAAATCTGCTTTGTCAATAAATAACGATCTTGACTCAATGACTTGGGATGCGTTTTGCGATTGGCATGATTATGTGAATGGTACGATGCCGACTAAGTATGGCGATGGTCTTGGTCTAGAAGTTGCCGATAGTTTTTGGATTTGGTCCCACTTAGGTAACATGGCGCTTTATCACGGATCTGCACATGGAAAATTAATCCAAAGCCGCGAGTACAGTAACATCGTTTCGATGATTGAGGCAGGTTATATCGATACGATGCATGGGTTCGGTGAATGGCGGGAAGAGGCTGGCCTACCAAGGCCGCGACTGCAGGAAGCGCTGGCTGAATTGGGGCGGCTCGGTGTACATCCAACAACTTACGTGAACCATGGTGGCCTAAACATGCGCCACAATATGGGCGGCGTGTGGGGATATTACCAAGAAGGAGACCTTCCATCTAGTGAACATTATTGTCTTGATTTACTATTGGAGCATGGCTTCAAATATTTTTGGACTGATGTTTTTTTTGAGAACGAAAAGTTTGGAGAAAATAAGCTGCTATCTAAAAAACAAGCAGCAACACTAGCGGCCAAATATAACGCTCGGCGTTTCCTAAAGCCAAAAGACATAGCTCAAGATAGGGCGCTAGCCGCTGTCAGGGCAGCTCTGAGCTGTAACGATGAAGATGAAATAGTCGAGCTCATCGCCAACAATTTGCTGGTGCCTGTGACAATGCGTGACGGCAACAAAGTTATGTGTTTTAAGCGCTATCGAGGTGAATACTCGCCGGACTCTGCTAATTTTGCCCACCAGGTAAATGCAAAAAGGCTGGAAGAGCTTATAGATAGTGAAGCGGCAGCTGTTGTGTATCAACACTTTGGCGTTTGGCGTCCCATGGCAATGCCTAAAGGATATACTGGTGAAGCCAAGAAATCATCTCGGACACCCCTGCTAGATGAAAATGCGATATGGGCCTTTAGGTTTCTCGCGGAAAAGTATAAAAATAAAGAAGTATTTATCACGACTACATCAAGACTTTTAGAGTATTTGCGGATTGTTGACAATTTAGAGCTCGATATAATCGATAATTCAGAAAAAATTGTAGTAAATATTAAGGGAGTGATGTGTCCAGCATATGGTTATGAAAAAAAGCACGCAGAGGAATTACAGGGCTTATCAATAAGAAGCACTAGGCCAAATTTAATGCTCGTGGATTCCTATGGAGAGGTTGTAAAAGCAAATAGAATAATTGACGGGGAGGGGTATGTTTACTCGGTACCGTGGAAGTGTCTGGTCTATCCTAGAGATAAGTCCTAGGCCGTCTTGACAAACTGGATTCCCAAATCAGATTCGGTCTGATTCAAGGTAGCTTTTGCGGAGGCTACCGTGGCGCGTTTGTTGATGGAGGACGCCGAATGGGCGTTTTTTGAGCCCTTTCTGTTTGCGGTCCGGGGCCGCGGCGGTCGGCCTGCTTCTGATCATCGCAGGGTTATGGACGCCATTTTCTGGATTGCGCGAACCGGCTCGCCGTGGCGGGATTTGCCTGAAGAGTTCGGCAAATGGTCATCGGTTTACCGGCAGTTCCGGCGCTGGACGCTAGCCGGCTTATGGGAACTGGTCCTGGACGCGCTCAATGATAGCGGTGCCAGTCCCGACCAAGTTCAAATGATTGATAGTACCGTCATCCGCGCCCATCATTTGGCAGCCGGCGCAAAAGGGGGACTCAGAAAGAAGGTTTTGGCCGCTCAAAAGGTGGCTTCACGACCAAGATCCACCTCATTGCCAATGCACATGGATTGCCTGTCCGGGCGGAGGTAAGTGGCGGCGAAGTCTCTGACTTCAAAGGGTTTGATGCGCTCGTTGATGACGATCTTCCAGGAGCCAGGGTGTTCATTGCCGACCGTGGCTACGACAGCGATCACATTCGTGGTGTCATTGCTCAGCGTGGTGGCACGCCCGTCATTCCCGGCAAGATCAATCGGAAAGAACCGATCCTTGTTGATGGCGTCACATACGCCCTGAGAAACCGGGTGGAGCGCTGCTTCAACAAGCTCAAGTGCTCCCGACGCCTGGCAACGCGCTACGACAAAACAGCTGAAAAGCCGCAAAAACCGCTATCATCGCCGTTGCTCGACGATTGCTGGTCCGTATCAATGCAATGATGAAAACCAGTACCAGCTACCAAACCTAAAGACAGTTGCTCAGGTCATTTACAATAGGAGTATTTTATACAAGACTTTGATATACTTGCGACAGCTTTGCAGCGCAGGTTCTATAGCTGTGAAAACGTTCTATCCAGGCCCTTGTCTGGTTAGATTTGCACTGTCGTTCCTCAGAAGACAATTCGATATAAGACGCTAGCGTCTTACGTATTTCAGTCGGACCTCGCTCAGTGTTAATTATCTCACAAATAGAAGAGACATCATTTCCTGATCTTTTAGCCCCAGCAAAAGCTTGACTCGAGAGGTGGGCGATCGTGGGAATACCATAAACGGCGGCTTCAATAGCAGAATTACCGTACCAGCCGATAACAGTGCTATTTCCCATTCTAGATTGAATTTCTGTTCCAGCCTGATCAAAAAATAGGTTAGCAAGCCGCTTGCGCGCGATACATTCTTGAAAGGAAACGTTAGTGATTAGATCAAGTTCTATCGGCAGGCCTTTGATCGCTTCAATCAGGTCGTCCGTTCCCTTGCGAGCCATGGTTGACGGCGAATGGGCTAGTCGTAATCCATCTGACCACGAATATAGATGATAGTCAGTGTCAATAGCATGGGGGATGAAGTGCCCGTCAAACCAATCGTAATTCAGGTCTGGCGTCATTGCTATTCGAGCATCGAAGTCGTTGACGAACTTGCGAAAGCGCATGTCGTTGCGATACTTGCGCATGTATCCACCATACGCCGTGTATACGATTGGTTTGCCGGACCTTTTGAACAGTTGCGGTGGCATGTCATTGGTATGGAGAAAAAACCCAGTTTCATCCTTAATGTGAATTATATCGGCCTCTTCGATTAGCGTATTTATGCCTTCGGGGTCCAGGTACGGGCTGGGTATTATCAGATCATTAGAGTAACCATACTGATGAGGATGTAAGCATATCAACCTCGCGCTATAATCACTATGACTATTTAGTGCTTCAGCCCATTTAAAAAAAGAACCCGAATAGTCTGAAACAGCAAACATGAGTACGCGCCTGCGAATATCACTGTCCCATCGATCGGCCCATTTCTCTACACCTAGTCTGTAACTACCGTAATCGTAGGTCTCGACTTTCGATAACTCACGAACCAAACGTTTATTTTTTTGCTGAAGCTTGACCACCCGCTCTTTGTATGGCGCCAACGCAACCCTAGCGAAAGGTCTGACTACAAGCAGAGCCGCTCGTTTGATCATCACAGGGACGCATCGTCGCACTGCCATCGCGAAGCGCCACACCCCTGAAGCTAAATCAATTTGAAGCAATCCTCGTAACAATCTATGAAAGTACGCCGGTCTTTGGGACAACGGTTCAACTTCGTGAATGCTTTCTACGGCCGGAACTATCATACGCTCAGCGTGCTCCGCCTCGGATATCAACAGCCGCCCTGTTCGCTTCGTGGCGGAAACAAGTCTCAACCTGATTAGAATCTTCCGCACTAATAAGCGAAGAAACTCAAGGCGTTGTTTCATGACATTTTTCTAGCGAGAGTGTTGCCATGTAAAATCATTATTTGTCGTCGAGCTCTCGATACATATTCACCAATGACTGTTCACATTTTTCCCAATTGTATTTTTCCACCACAGCCATTCGCGCATTATGCGATGCGAGATCCAAAGCGGCTTCGTCTTGCGCCATACGAAAAATCTCCTGAACCACCGACGCTATGTCTCCAGGCGCGATCGTAACTCCACAGGCTTCAAGCCGGAATAACCTGTCAATCCGATCAAAGTTAGAGGCGATGACAGGCAGTCCAGCACCCATGTACTCAAGCAGTTTTACTGGTAATGCCTTCTTATACTGAGGCGTTGGATGAAGGATACATAATCCCAGAATTGCTCCTGAGTAGACCTCAGCAATGCGCTTCCGATCGCACCAACCCAGATACTTCACATTGTTCCAGCCGCGCATGTGCCGGGCTGTTTGGACTGTTGAATCATTGTCAAATCTACCAGCCAAAACGAGTTCAATATTCAATGGTTCAATACCTTCAGCGACATTTATCATATCATATAGACCGCGGTCTTCACTCAACCCTCCGGCATATACCACGTAACGTTTGATGGCCTCGGTATGGGATCCCTGCCGATTTTGATCTATTTCGTAAGAACTAAACTCACTCAAAGCCGGGTAATTTGGGACCTTAAACGACTTTTTTTTGTAACGATTTGGTAGTAGATCGCAGTCAACAACAACGTATCTTGTCACAGAAAAGTCAAGAAGTGCAAGCAACAATTTTAATGTATTAGCGATTGGCGAGCGGAGTATTTTGGGTATATATTTTTTGTGCTGAATTTGCAAAAATATGTTTTCATGAACATCAAAAAATACTTTAATATTTGCCAAGCGCAGAATTGGTGCCCAAAGCAATAGCTCCGGATCGTGAAAATGAGCAAAATCAGGTTTGTGACGCAAAACATAGCATGTCATATGAAGCCCACCAAAAAACATTCGAGCTATTCGACTTTTGTGCTTCTCACCTAATCCTAAAATATCAACATCGCCATTATTCGTGACTTGACTCTGACTACCATCTTTTACAACAAGTGCACATTGACCAGGCCATTCCTTGGCTAATGATTGGAGCTCTTTAATAAATATACGGACGTCATTTCGATCATGAACGATTGAATAATGGATTATCTTGTATCTCTTGTTACGTCGACATTTATACGGCAATTGCATTCAATTATACTTTCGACTAATAGCGTCAGAAAAGATTGCGGCTTCCAATTTAGACGTCAGATTTTCGCAACTAAAATGTTCCAACGCCACCGTCCGAGCACGGCGTCCAATCCTTACCCGTTCTACAGATGGCATATTATACATTAGTAATATGGCTCTCGTCAGTTCCTGTGGATCACCAGCCTCAACCGAGATGCCAATTTCATATTTCTTCACAGGATCACCCTGGCCAGAATAGGCATGCACAATGGGTATTTCAGCAACCATGTATTCGGCTCTCTTGTTCGGCGATATCCCATATTCAAAGATCGGACTATCTGTCTAGCACAGAGGTTGACCTGAGACCCGACTTTCCTCCAGCCATTTGGAGAGCTCGTCGGTTGGTTTTTGGCCCTTGACCTGCTCCCTTGAATGTACCCACTTATAGGCTAGCCCTGTTCACGTTGTGGCCCCTTTGGGACCGGGTTGCAAATTCGTTTGGTGTGAGCCCATCGAGGCTCGTGTGCGGTCTGTGTAAATTGTAGTCGATGCGCCATTTCTCGATGATCCCCCGGGCGTGCCGATAGCTGCGGAACAGATGCTCATTGAGACACTCGTCCCGCAATCGACCGTTGAACGAATCCACGAAGCCGTTTTGCATGGGTTTGCCCGGGGCGATGTAGTGCCACTCGACACCACGATCCTGTTGCCAGGCAAGCATTGCGTTCGAGGTGAGCTCTGTCCCGTTGTCGCTGACTACCATGCAGGGATAGCCACGCTGTTCCGCAATGGCATCCAGTTCTCGCGCCACCCGCTCGCCCGAGAGCGAGTTGTCGACGACCGTTGCCAGACATTCTCGGCTGAAGTCGTCTATGACACACAGGATGCGGAAGCGACGGCCATCAATCAGTGCGTCCGATACGAAGTCGAGGCTCCACTGTTGGTTCCGATCTTGCGGGATTGTCATGGGAGCTCGCGTGCCCAAAGCCCTTTTCCGCCCGCCGCGTTTGCGAACCGTCAGCCGCTCCTCCTTGTAGATGCGATACAGCTTCTTCCGGTTAACCTCGACGCCTTCGCGCTTCAGCAGCAGATGTAGACGGCGATACCCGAAGCGGCGTCGCTCTGACGACAGCTCACGCAGGCGCTGCCTCAAGTCCGCATCATCTGGTCGGGTAGATTGGTAGCGGTAGACGCGCGGTGCCATGCCAACCAAGGCACAAGCGCGGCGCTGAGAATATCCCTTCTCTTCAATGGCCCAACTCACGGCGTTCCTCCTTGAACTGGGCCTTAGAAGTTTTTTCCAAGCATCTCGCGAAGCGTCGATACATCCATCATCTGCTCCGCCAGAAGCTTCTTCAGCTTGGCGTTCTCTTCCTCAAGCGCCTTCAGCCGCTTGGCATCTGACACGTCCATGCCGCCATACTTCTTGCGCCAGGTGTAGAAGGTGGCGTCGCTGATGCCATGCTTCCGGCTCAAATCGCCCGCCGACATACCAGCTTGGTGTTCCTTCAAAATCCCGATGATCTGTTCTTCCGAGAACCGTGATCGTTTCATTGCCTGTCTCCTTCGTTGAGAAACAGGCTAACCCAAAAACGGGGACACCTCAGGGGAGCAGGTCACCCTAAGCGGCCTGTTTTTCCAGTGCCATTTTCGTGGCAAAGTCGTTGGGGGTGATGTTGCCCAATGATGTGTGTGGTCTGTGTCGGTTGTAGTCCTCCTTCCATGCTGTGATGTGTTGCCGTGCTTGGGGCAGCGATGAGAACAGTGTCTCGTTCAAACACTCATGCCTGAAGCTGCCGTTGAAGCTCTCGATGAAGCCGTTCTGCATAGGCTTGCCCGGGGCAATGTAGTGCCAGTCCACACCGGTCTCCTGACACCACTTCAGCACGGCCATGCTGGTCATCTCGGTTCCATTGTCGCTGACGATTGTGTGCGGCCTTCCACGCCGGTTTATGACCGCATCAAGCTCGCGCGTCATGCGTAGGCCTGACAGGGACGTGTCCGCTACGAGCGCCAGGCATTCGCGACTGAAGTCGTCGACGATCGCCAACACCCTAAAGCGCCGACCGTCGGTGAAGGCATCAGACACGAAGTCCAAGCTGCATCGTTCATTGGCTCTGCTGGGCAGAACCATGGGCCTGCGTGTGCCCAAGGCTCGCTTGCGACCGCCACGCTTACGCACCTGCAGCTTCTCCTCTCGGTAAAGCCTTCTGAGCTTCTTCTGGTTCATGATGATGCCTTGCCGCTCAAGCATCACGTGAATGCGCCTGTAGCCAAAGCGACGGCGCTCAGCCGCGACCGCTTTCATCGCCACGCGAAGATGCGTGTCATCTGGTCGAACGCTTGAGTAGCGCACACTGGATCGATCAATCTGAAGCACAGAACACGCCCGTCCCCTCTCGGCAGTTTGCTTCGCAAACAACCTGCCGGGCAGTGGCATGGCTTACCCCATGCGCTGTGCAGAGGTGTGCCACGGCTTGCCGTCTCGCGGCGGGCGTCACCACTTTTTTGCGTTCACGTCCTTCAGCATCGCATTATCGAGCATCTGCTCGGCTATCAGCTTCTTCAGCTTGGCGTTCTCATCCTCGAGCGCCTTGAGCTTGCCGGCATCGGATACGTCCATCCCACCAAACTTGGCCTTGTACTTGTAGAATGATGCTGTGCTGATGCCGTGCTTCCGGCAAACGTCAGCAGTTGGCGTACCCGCCTCCTGCTCTTTAATCATACCGATTATCTGCTCGCCGCTGAACCTTGATGATCTCATTCTTCGTCTCCTTGACAGCGACGAACTCTACCCAAAAATGGAGGAAGAAACGGGTCTTGTCTCTTTGATACGTGCAAAGATGAACGTGCAGACGAGACCCCGATTGGGTCTAGGTGCTTGCGACACCGTACCTGAGCTTGGGGCTCGTCTGCATCGTGTGTTCAACCTGAACAGTTGCTTGGGGCGGCTACATGCAGACCGACCCCGCATGACAAGGACAGGCTTCATGACTTTACCCAAAACCTATATCGGTGTCGATGTCGCCAAGGACTGGATTGATGTGTTCACCGCTTCCAATCAGCGCTTCAACCGTGTTGCCAATCGACGGGATCGATTGACTAAGTGGGCGCAAGGCCTGACTGGCGACGTCATGATAATCTTCGAGGCGACAGGCCGATATGATCGCATTCTGATAGGATGCCTCGAGGACAGTGGCGTTGCCTATGCGCGCGTGAATCCATTGCGGGCTCGTCAGTTTGCCCGTGCCGCTGGTTTGCTGGCAAAGACTGACAGACTGGACGCTCGTATTCTATGCACAATGGGAGAGGCGCTTCGCCCCGAACGCGCGCCACCGATCCAATTGCACCGCCAGCGCCTACACGATCTTCAAGCCAGACGGGACGATATTGTGAACATGATCATGGCTGAGCAAAACCGTCTTTCTGTTGCTGATGATGCCTTCATCACCAAGGATATCAAAGCTTCGATCCGTTCACTGACGAAGCGCCGGGAAGCGCTGCAGAAACAGATCACCGCACATATCAGCGCGCACGAGGATCTGAACGAGCAGAACCAGCGACTGCAGTCGGTCCCCGGTGTCGGGCCACAAACGGCCTGTCATCTCATGGCTTCGATGCCGGAACTTGGGCAAGTCAACCGGCGACAGATTGCCAGCCTCGCCGGCTTGGCACCTCACGCCAGGGAGTCAGGGCTCTATAAGGGCAAGCGGGCAATCCATGGAGGCCGACCACATGTCCGCCGCGCGATGTATATGGCAGCGCTCGTCGCCATTCGGTGGGATCCACATTGGAAAGCCATCTATGGCCAAATGCGCGACGAAGGAAAAGCCGCAAAAACCGCTATCATCGCCGTTGCTCGACGATTGCTGGTCCGTATCAATGCAATGATGAAAACCAGTACCAGCTACCAAACCTAAAGACAGTTGCTCAGGTCATCCGCAAAAGCAGAAGAAGAAAGGACGGCTCTGGCTGAACGACGGCTCCTGCATTCGGCTCAGACCCGAACGCCCCAACCATGTCTGGTCGTATGACTTCGTCCAGGATCATACCGCCGATGGCCGCGTCTACCGCACGCTCAACATCATCGACGAACACACCAGGGAGGCGCTCATGATCTGTGTCGATCGCAAGCTGGAGACCCGCAAGAACCTCGCACTTTTTGACGGATTATGATTCATTGGCGGCACGGAGGTGCTGCGATGAATCCCGAGAGCCTGTTTTCCCTGTCCGATCACCTTGAGCGCCTAAGTAAGGATGGCGATCCGCTGGAAGTGCTCGAAGCGACGGTCGATTTCGAGTATTTCCGTGGCTGGTTGGTCGAGGGGCTAGGCCGTGTTGACAAACTGGATTCCCAAATCAGATTCGGTCTGATTCAAGGTAGCTTTTGCGGAGGCTACCGTGGCGCGTTTGTTGATGGAGGACGCCGAATGGGCGTTTTTTGAGCCCTTTCTGTTTGCGGTCCGGGGCCGCGGCGGTCGGCCTGCTTCTGATCATCGCAGGGTTATGGACGCCATTTTCTGGATTGCGCGAACCGGCTCGCCGTGGCGGGATTTGCCTGAAGAGTTCGGCAAATGGTCATCGGTTTACCGGCAGTTCCGGCGCTGGACGCTAGCCGGCTTATGGGAACTGGTCCTGGACGCGCTCAATGATAGCGGTGCCAGTCCCGACCAAGTTCAAATGATTGATAGTACCGTCATCCGCGCCCATCATTTGGCAGCCGGCGCAAAAGGGGGACTCAGAAAGAAGGTTTTGGCCGCTCAAAAGGTGGCTTCACGACCAAGATCCACCTCATTGCCAATGCACATGGATTGCCTGTCCGGGCGGAGGTAAGTGGCGGCGAAGTCTCTGACTTCAAAGGGTTTGATGCGCTCGTTGATGACGATCTTCCAGGAGCCAGGGTGTTCATTGCCGACCGTGGCTACGACAGCGATCACATTCGTGGTGTCATTGCTCAGCGTGGTGGCACGCCCGTCATTCCCGGCAAGATCAATCGGAAAGAACCGATCCTTGTTGATGGCGTCACATACGCCCTGAGAAACCGGGTGGAGCGCTGCTTCAACAAGCTCAAGTGCTCCCGACGCCTGGCAACGCGCTACGACAAAACAGCTGCCAGCTATCTCGGCTTCATTCAAATCGCTGCCGCACGTCTGTGGGTGCGCAGTTTGTCAACATAACCTAGGCTACGGCGATGGAGCCAAGGGCGGGCGACCGCCGTTTGATCCGGTCTCGATGTTCAAAGTTTTGATCGTGCAGGCCCGGCACAATCTATCGGATGCCAGGATGGAGTTCATGATCCGCGATCGTTTGTCTTGGATGCGGTTCTTCGGTTTCGACCTGGGTGGTGCCATGCCGGACGAGAACACGATCCGCCATTTCCGCAACCGGATGATCGAGACCGGTACGCTGAAGCGGGCCATGAAAGCGTTCGACTGGCAACTCCATAAGAAGGGCTACATTCCGATGTCCGGGCAAATCGTGGACGCCACACTCGTCCCAGCGCCCAAGCAGCGCAATACTGAAGATGAGAAGCAAGCGATCAAGGATGGTAAGACGGCCAAACAAATCTGGCCGGACGAACCCAACAAGGCGGCGCAGAAGGATACCAACGCTCGCTGGACGCTGAAGATTGGCGGCAAGATCCGCTATCGCCCTGATGGCACGCCGCTGCCGCAAATCGCGCTGCCGGTGTTCGGCTACAAGTCCCACATCTCCATTGACCGGCGATTTGGGTTTATACGCCAGGCAACTGTGACCTCGGCAGCCGACGCCGATGGCAGGCAACTCAAGACCCTGGTCAGCAAGGACAATACTGCCAGCGATGTCTGGGCGGACAGTGCCTACCGCTCGCAAAGCAACGAGAAATGGCTGCACCAGAACATGATGACCAGCCGTATCCACCGCCGCAAACCTGCGGGCAAGCCGATGCCGCAAGCCACGTCACGGGCCAATGCAAAGAAGTCATCGGTTCGCGCCCGCGTCGAGCACGTCTTCGCCCATCAGAAGAACCGCTTTGGCCTGTTCATCCGCACCATTGGCCGGGCGCGTGCAGAAGCGAAACTCACCCTGGCCAATCTGGCCTACAATTTTGACCGCCTAGTCTTCCATGAGCGCGAAAACGCCGTGGGATGAGTGCGCCTGAAATCGGCTTGGAGGCCGTCAAGAGCAAGCAAATCAAAGTCGCAAACCGGGAATGATGCCGCCAGCGGCGGCAAACCTGAGCCCGCTCTTCAACCAGCACCCATAAACACCGGGCCGCGTCTCAAATCAGCGGGTTCTTGCGGGTCTCCAGCTCAACTCAACCGACGTGCTGGACGCATTGACCGATCTGTTCATCCTGCGCGGCCCGCCGGAATATATCAGATCCGACAATGGCCCGGAATTTATCGCTCAGAAGGTGCGGGACTGGATCGCTGCCGTGGGCGCCAAAACCGCTTACATCGAACCTGGGTCACCCCTCTCAACGATTGCAAGCAATCGCTTGCCGGGCAGCGCATGGGAGAACGGATACTGCGAAAGCTTCAATGCCCGATTCCGCGACGAACTGCTCAACGGCGAAACCTTCTACAGCTTGCGAGAGGCGCAAATCCTGATCGAGCAATGGCGCATCCACTCCAACACGATCAGGCCCCACAGCTCTTTGGGTTATCGTCCGCCCGCGCCCGAAAGCATCGTTCCAATGGACCAGAGGCCGACGATGCACTAACAATCAAACCGGACCACCCGATGGGGGCACGCCATTCACGCAAATCCATGCTCAAAGCCCGACCCATCCAAATAACCTCCATCGCTGGGGAGCTTGAGTCAGAGCTGGCCGAAACAGTCACATCAAAAGCGATTCATCGAAGCGTGGACGTGCTCTAGACTGATTAACTCGTAAGACAATCGCTACGGGCGGACCATCAACCCATTATCATCGCTACTGCACCGCCTCCATCTGAGACAAGACTATGTCACATATAAATTCTATGTCATCTCGTTCGATGTATGGCCCAGATGGTAAGCTGAAAACGGTATCCGCGGCTTTTTTACTTTCTGGTACACCATGTGGATCCACGGGATAGTCTTTGAACACAGGAAGTTCATTAAGGGTGGCGGGATAATAAATATTGGTTGGCACGCCTTGTCGGTTCAACTCACTGCAAATTTCTTGACGCAAAGGTCCGCTCGGAGCCCGGAGTGTGAACTGCGCCCATGCGGAATGGCGATTGGCTGGCACTGTGGGTACCGCAATAAAACCTTCGAGTCGCGATGTATAAAATCGCGCGTTTCGCTGTCGCAGGTCAATTTCATTTTCGAATATAGCCAATTTACAAAGAAGTATAGCGGCTTGGATCGTATCTAGACGACTATTGAGTCCTAGGCGAATATTGTCATACTTGTTGGCGCCTTTCCCGTGCACCCGTATTGATCGCAGCGTATCTGCCCATGCTTCGTCCTCAGTAAACACGGCTCCACCGTCACCATAGCAACCCAAAGGTTTTGCTGGAAAAAACGACGTTGTCGATATGTCGCCGAAGGTACCTGACCGCCTATCTTTGTATTTAGAACCAAAGCCTTGTGCGCTGTCAGATATGATTTTCATGTCAAACTGCGCTGCGATGTTTTGGATATTTTCGTAGTCTGCAGGGAGCCCAAATAAATCTACAGGTATAATTGCTTTAGGATTTAGTCCAAGCTTGATTGAGTGTTCTATCGAACGCTGCAGGCTGCCAATATCAATATTGAAAGTTAAAGGGTCTATATCAACAAAAACAGGGGTTGCGTTCACGTGGGGGATCATTTCAGCTGTACCAGCAAATGTAAAAGCTGGTACAAATACGGCGTCGTTCGCACCAACGCCTAATGCCATGAGAGAAAGTAGCAAAGCATCCGTTCCGTTGGCGCAGCTTATACAGTGTTTTGCGCCGGAAAAACTGCATAAAGCTTTCTCCAGATCGACAACTTCCGGTCCCATAATATATTTACCATGAGCCAAAACAGCACCTAACCGCCGCTCAAGATCCGACTTTATAAGTGATTGTTGAGTTGCCAGATCGATGAATTGGATTCTATCACGCTTGATCGTCTTCAATGACTAGCCTTCCGTCGATAATTCCATAGCGCTCGTGAGTTCGGGGGCAAACTAGCGTGCCGTCAAGGCGATCACCTGTTCGGCTAACCCAGCCTACCTGTTTCGCAGGAACGCCAGCGACCAAAGCATGGTCAGGAACATCGCGGGTAACAACAGCGCCCGCCGCGACCATGCACCATTTGCCCAATGTATTGCCGCACACAATCGTGGCGTTTGCGCCAATCGTTGCGCCTTCCTTGACCCGTGTCGGCGCAAACTCGTCCTTGCGCTCAACGTTGGCACGTGGGGTCAGAACATTTGTGAAGACGCAGGAGGGGCCGCAAAAGACGTCGTTATCGAGTTGCACCCCTTGGTAAAGCGCGACGTTGTTTTGAATCTTACAGCCGTTTCCAATGATGACGTCGGGCCCTGCCATGACATTCTGTCCCAGAACACAGCGCTCACCGATACGCGTATTGGCGAGTACGTGAACGAAATGCCAAATTTTTGTTGCCGCTCCGATTGAAACCGGTTCATCAACATAGGCGCTTTGATGAATGAACACGTCGGGCGCTATCATTGAGCAAGGATCCGTGAAAGGTCTGGATGAGCGTTTTGGGGGTCATCGTTGAGAGATGCAGACCGTATGGTGTCCACCAACTCGATAGACGGTCGAGCCACGTCCAGCCGGAAGCCTGAGCCGTCTATGATATGCTGATAACTGGTCGTATGCAGATCAGTAAATCCATCAGAAAACTCGATCTCTTCGCCATCGACGTTGATCGAGCGGTAGGTGCTTTGTCCTTCGGGCGTTCGTTTCGGCAAGTGGTCACGGTTGATCGAGAGAACCCAACGCACACGAGCCTTCTCAAATTCCAGGAACCCAGCGGCAGCGTCTGGAGCTCTGTGATGAACACCGGTTGACTTCAAACCGCCAAATACAAAACCAAGCATGTCGTAAAAATGGACGCCGATGTTCGTGGCAATTCCGCCTGACTTGTGTTCAAGGCCCTTCCAAGAGGCGTGGTACCAGGCTCCACGCGATGTAAAATAGCCAAGGTCCACATCATAGATCTTGTCTTTGCTACTTTGTTCCACCTTTTCCTTAAGTGCTATGATGGCAGGATGGTGCCTTAACTGAAGGATCGAGAACACACGTTTTCCGGTTTCTTCCTCGAGCGCGCGCAGAGCATCAATGTCACCGGGGTCCAAGACCAGCGGCTTTTCACAAATGACGTCAGCACCCACGCGCATAGCAAAGGCGCTGTGTGACTTGTGCAGATAATTTGGTGAACACACGGCGACGTAGTCGATGCCCTGGTCTGCGCGCTGCAAGTCGTGAACATGTGCCTCAAATCGCTCAAATTCAGTGAAGAATGCAGCTTCTGGAAAATGGCTGTCCATAATTCCGACGCTGTCTGTCAGATCGTAGGCCACCGCCAATTCACCACCAATATCTCGAATGGCTTTGAAATGGCGCGGGGCAATGTAACCCGCAGCACCAATAAGGGCGAATTGAAGTTTCCTGGTGTCATTTGGTGTCATGCCCGCCATACCTGTTGTCCGTCATGCTCCATTCGCCCACGGGTATCGACGATCAGCTTTGCATGCGTCCTGATCATGTCATAATCAAAATCACTGTGATCGGTAAGCACGATTATGGCGTCAAAATTTGACACCACTTCTGGCGTAAGGTCAACTGAGGACAAATTGAATGCGTGCTCGCGCATCTCTGGAAATACTGGCACATTCGGATCTGAATAGTGGACGTCTGCGCCCCAGTCACGAAGCAGCTCCATCACAAAAATTGATGGGCTCTCACGCATGTCGTCTACGCCACGCTTATAGGCAATGCCAAGTGCAAGTACCCTTGCTCCCTTGAGCGCCTTGCCTTGCCTGTTGAGTGCTTCAATCAATCGATCAAGCACATATTGGGGCATCCGCGCATTGATTTCACCGGCAAGTTCAATGAACCTTGTATGGAGCCCAAACTCTCGCGCTTTCCATGTCAGGTAGAAGGGGTCAATGGGGATACAGTGGCCACCAACACCGGGACCGGGATAGTAGGCCGTGAAACCAAAGGGTTTGGTCTTGGCGGCGCCAATCACTTCGAAAATATCAAGGTTCATCGCATCGGCGATAACTTTCATTTCATTGATAAGCCCTATGTTGACCGATCTGTGAATGTTTTCCAGGAGCTTTACCATTTCCGCCGACTGCGTGGAACTGACAGGGACAACGGTATCGATGAAAGTGCCGTAGAGAGCCTCTCCAGCCGCCAAACATGCCGATGTATGACCGCCGACAATTTTAGGGATCGTTTGCGTACTAAAGCCAGTGTTGCCAGGATCTTCACGCTCCGGCGAATAAACCAGATAAAAGTCTTCCCCAGGGGTAAGTCCCGCAGCAAGCACATAAGGTAGAAGAACTTCAGCGGTTGTCCCCGGCCACGTCGTACTCTCAAGAGAGAGCAGCTGATGGCCCCGCAGATGCGGTGCGAGCGAGGACATTGTCGTCTCGACAAAGCTGAGATCAGGCTCCCGAAATTTATTGAGTGGTGTAGGAACGCAAACAATGAGCGCGTCACATTCCCCTGCGCGGCTAAAGTCTGCTGTCGCCTCGAAACCCATTTCCAGCATCTTAATTATCGAGATATCGCTAATGTGTTTAATGGGGCTCCTACCAGAGTTTAGCTCGTCGTTGCGTGCCTGAAGCACATCAAATCCAAGAACCTTTATTCCGGTCTGCGAAATTGACAGAGCCAGCGGTATGCCGACATACCCCAGGCCAATCACGCCGACGGTTGCTGATTTGTCGGCTACGCGTGAAACAAACACACTCATGAGTCTACTCATAGATGATTAAAGATTTTGTTGGTGTGGCTACGTCTCAAACCGCTTGATTGCAAGTGCCATATCCAGCGCCTCGCTTACGATTCCATCTCGATAAACTGCGAGATGCGCTTATGGTGTGGAAATTCTGATCAATACAAGGCGCTGAGATCGGTTTGAGCATTTTTAGAGTTATTTGCGTGTAATGTTTATGAATCAAAATTATATACTATATGTCTCGAGCTATTTGCTCGGTAGTGCGCCGATTCTCATGGTTTTTTCGCGTAATGCGGCCTTTCCAGTTCTGTTTATTGAGGCTGTTTTTTGTTGCCATCGCAAACCAGTCGATACTCTGGAAATGGTTGCGCGATGCGACTTGGAAGTTTGTCGCGCGTTGGATTGTCACTTACAGAGTTACAATGTCCGTATCGCTGGCGTGCTTTGCACTTGGGACCGCCTCTCTCTTGTGGTCATCTCAGTCTGAGTGCGAGCTTGCGGCGGTATTGCAGACAACAGCCGCAGCGATCACCAGTGTTTCAGTTTTGCTCTATGCAAACCCGGAAACGCGGCGATTCGGATAATGCTGCGCCGGAATACACTCGATGCATCGCATCAACGAAAATCGGACGTAAAATCGAGGCGCTCATCTTCTCAACGATCAGTGGGGCGCGGGACTATGACACGCGGTGTCTATGGGCATACAACGATGAACGACCCAACATGGCGATTGGTGGTATTACGCCGATCATGAAACTGAACCAGGCCGCGTGAATTCCAGGAACTAACCCCACCAAAAAGGGGATGATTACCGCGTGACAGATACCGCCAGAAAAACGGCCAACTGCCAGATCACATCTGAGCTACTACATGTAAAACACGCCGCGGCTCTAGGTCATGTTGACAAACTGCGCACCCACAGACGTGCGGCAGCGATTTGAATGAAGCCGAGATAGCTGGCAGCTGTTTTGTCGTAGCGCGTTGCCAGGCGTCGGGAGCACTTGAGCTTGTTGAAGCAGCGCTCCACCCGGTTTCTCAGGGCGTATGTGACGCCATCAACAAGGATCGGTTCTTTCCGATTGATCTTGCCGGGAATGACGGGCGTGCCACCACGCTGAGCAATGACACCACGAATGTGATCGCTGTCGTAGCCACGGTCGGCAATGAACACCCTGGCTCCTGGAAGATCGTCATCAACGAGCGCATCAAACCCTTTGAAGTCAGAGACTTCGCCGCCACTTACCTCCGCCCGGACAGGCAATCCATGTGCATTGGCAATGAGGTGGATCTTGGTCGTGAAGCCACCTTTTGAGCGGCCAAAACCTTCTTTCTGAGTCCCCCTTTTGCGCCGGCTGCCAAATGATGGGCGCGGATGACGGTACTATCAATCATTTGAACTTGGTCGGGACTGGCACCGCTATCATTGAGCGCGTCCAGGACCAGTTCCCATAAGCCGGCTAGCGTCCAGCGCCGGAACTGCCGGTAAACCGATGACCATTTGCCGAACTCTTCAGGCAAATCCCGCCACGGCGAGCCGGTTCGCGCAATCCAGAAAATGGCGTCCATAACCCTGCGATGATCAGAAGCAGGCCGACCGCCGCGGCCCCGGACCGCAAACAGAAAGGGCTCAAAAAAGCCCATTCGGCGTCCTCCATTAGCAAACGCGCCACGGTAGCCTCCGCAAAAGCTACCTTGAATCAGACCGAAGCTGATTTGGGAATCCAGTTTGTCAACACGGCCTAGGGTCACCGAGGAGCGTGACATCCTAAAAGAGGCCACCGCGTACTTCGCCAGAGATGCAGGTTGAGGTACGCATTCGTCGCCGAGCATCGGCAGCAGTTTTCGGTTCGCGCGATGTGCCATTTGTACGAATGTCGGTACTCTTGGGACACTCTCTGTTTAACTCCCAATTCTGGGATGAAGGAGATGTTCATGGACAAGGATCGCCGCGAGATTCAACGCAAGCTGCGTGTTCTGCATCTTCCGACGCCCGATAACGCCGATTGCCGAACGACCCGGTCTGGCCTCCATATCGGCAGTCTGCGTCGCTGTCCGATCCCGCATCTCCATCATTTAGCCGCAGTGTGGCCGCTAAGCGCTGTGTTGGATGGAACTATGTGTGGTACCAAGCGTATCACAAAGCCGCCGGCCCAGTCCGGACTTTCCGATTTCGTAGAGTTTGCCTGCTAAAGCCGGGCGAGAGTGTATCGCAGGTAAGGCCTTTTCTATGCGCTGTTGGCAAAGCCAACTCCCCACTGCCGATCAGCGACATCGCAAAGCCATTCCTAGGTTGGCGCGGTGGCGGGTCGCTACGTTGTGCTTGGCGATCACTGTGCTGTATCTGGCGATCACTGCGGCAACGCCTGCGCACGCCTTTAATCTGTTCGGCGTTGCGTTGTTCGGCACCGCTCAAGACCAGAGCGAGCAGATCGAAGTAACAATCGGCACGCCCGTGCCTTACACCGCCGCAGTTTCCATAGCTGTTTCCCCAGACGACGGTTTTGATGCTGATAGCGTGCGCAATGCGTCTTCCCTTTGGCAAGGTCGCGACGAGCCAGCGCAGGGGCAGGCGGGTTTGCTGGCCAGCGCGCGCAGCGACTATCGCCGCCTTCTCGGCGCGCTTTATGGGCAAGGCTATTATGGCAGCGTCATCACCATTGCGCTCAACGGCCGCGAGGCGAGTGACATCCCTCCGGGTACGGAACTATCAACACCCGTCGCGGTGGGCATCACGGTCGACCCTGGCCCGCTTTATCGCTTCGGGCAGGTCAATCTGATCAATCAGGCTTCACCAAGCGATGATCCGCGCGACCAAGTGGCAAGCCCGCAGTCGATTGGCTTGCTCGCAGGCCAGCCCGCACGCTCCCGTCTGGTCTTGCAATCTGAGCAATTGGCGGTTGAAGCATGGCGTCAGCAGGGCTTCGCGCTGGCGCAAATCGCCGACCGATCCGTTTCCGCCGACCACGCAAACCGTACCGTCGATGTGGACATCACCATAGACCCAGGCCCGCCTGCCACCTACGGACCAATCGCTGTTGAAGGTGCGCAGCGCATGGATAGCGATTTCATCGCCTATATGGCCGACCTGCCGCAAGGCGAGGCGTATGATCCCGATGATGTGGAGGCCGCAACAGCGCGCCTCAACGCTCTGCAGGTGTTTCGCTCGGTGCGAATCGAGGAAGCTGCCGCATTGTCTGCGAACGGTCAGTTGCCCTCAACCATCTTCGTGCAAGAGCGCGCCTTGCGGCGCATCGGGGCAGGGGCCAGTTTTTCCACTGTCGATGGAGCAGGGCTGGAGGCTTACTGGCTGCATCGCAACCTGTTTGGCCGTGCCCAGCGTCTGCGGCTGGATGGGCGTGTGTCGGGCATCAACAGTCTGGATCCGCAAGAGTTTACGTACCGCCTTGGCGGAACGTTCACACGGCCTGGCATCATCACGCCAGACACGACGCAGTTTGCCGCTTTGCTGGCCGAGCGCGAGGTGCTGGAGGCGTACACCCGAACCGGCATGAACGCCGAGCTGGGCTTAGAACACCCCTTCACGCCGGAACTGACCGGCCGCTTGGCCATCATGGGGCGCTTCGCGCAGTTTGATGATCCGGTGTTTGGGCAGCGCGATTTCACCAGTGCTGGCTTCCAGGGCCGGCTCACCTATGACAGTCGCGATCTGCCTGCAGATGCCTCTAACGGCTTCTTTTTGGAAGGCACGGTTGAGCCCTATTACGAGGTCTCCCGCAGCGAACCGGCTGTAATCGCCATAGCCGAGGCGCGCGCCTATCTCGGTCTGGGGGCAGATGACCGCGTGGTGCTGGCCGGGCGCCTGCGCGCAGGTTCGCTCATCGGTCCATCCATCACCAACACCGCGCCCGACCGTTTGTTCTTGGCTGGTGGCGGCAGTTCTGTACGTGGCTATGCTTTCAGAAATATCGGTGTCGAGCGTCCAGGTGATCTGGTGACGGGCGGCAAGTTCTTGGTGGAAGGCTCCGCAGAGCTACGTGCTCGGGTAACGCAAACCATCGGCGCAGTGGCGTTTGCTGATTTTGGCTATGTGGATGCCGAAAGCATGCCTTCGTTTGATACGCTGGATGATGATCTGCGTGTGGGTATAGGCGGTGGTCTGCGTTACCTTACGCCTATCGGGCCGGTGCGGCTGGATGTCGCCGTGCCATTGGACAAGCGTGCCGGTGACCCGGATTTTTCACTTTACCTGGGTATAGGGCAGGCATTTTGATGGCAAAACGGCAAACGATCATCTTTGCCCTTCTGCTGCTTGCGGGTCTCTCGCTGTTGCTGGCCATGCCGGTGCTTGGCCAAAGCGAGGCGCAGGAGCGCTCGCGCTTTTTGTCCTTTGTCGAGGAGCAGCTTTCTGCGCCGGGCCGTGAGATACGTATCACCGGCATTGAAGGGGCGTTATCGTCCAGCGCCAGCATTGCCGCCATAACAATCTCCGATGATGAAGGCGTATGGCTGGCGATTGAAGAAGCCGCCATCGTGTGGAACCGCAGTGCGTTGTTTCGCGGGCGGCTGGAAATCGAAACCCTGCAGGCAGCTCGGATAAACTGGCCCCGCATGGCCGTTGCGCCCGAAGGCTTTCCAACGCCAGAGGCTGGCCGTTTTGAAGTGCCAGAACTGCCCTTGGCCATCACCATTGGTGCCTTAGACGTTGAGCAGATCAATCTTGGCGAGCCGCTATTCGGGCTTGGAGCGCAGCTCACCGCCCAGGGCGCTTTAGAGCTGGCAGATGGATCACTGGATGCCCGCTTTGACGTGGAGCGGCGCGATGGCCCTGGAGGCTCGTTGTCTCTGGAGGCGAGCTACGCCAACGCGAGCACGCAGCTCGGCCTTGATGTCAGCATCAACGAACCAGCCGATGGTGTGCTGGCCAATTTGCTCAATCTGGATGACCGACCGCCCGTGTCACTGGCGCTGGAAGGCGGCGGTCCGCTGGATGATCTGGATGTGAACCTCGCGCTTGATACCGACGCTGGCCGCGTGCTGACCGGTGACCTGCAAATGCGCGAGCAGGATGGTGGGCGCGGCTTTACCAGCAATTTGGAGGGGCCAATTGCAGCACTAGTTGCGCCTGCTTATCGGGTGTTTTTCGGCAGCCAGTCGACGATCGAAGCACAAGGGTTTTTGCCCACCGATGGCGGTTTGCGGCTGGATGATCTGACGATTGAAAGCGGCACGCTTTCATTGACCGGTTCAGCGACAACAGCACCTGATGCGTTTCCCACGCAGCTGCAACTTGATGCGAGCTTTGGCGATGGCACCAATGCGATGCTGCTGCCTTTGCCAGGGCAGAATACCCGCGCGGTCGGTGGAAGTCTTATGGTGTCTTACGGGCGTGATGAACAGTGGCATGCGCAGCTGCAGCTGGATGATGTGCAAAGCGGCAGGCTAGTGGTGGGCCATACAGCGTTGGAATTGGCGGGCACTGCAAGCAGCCTCGCAGACCCGCAAGCCCGCGCAATCACGTTTGCCGGTCAGGGGCAGATCAGCGGTTTTGAGAACAATGACGCTGCCGTCGCACAGGCACTGGGGCCGGGAATAACCATTGAAAGCGTTGGCCGCTGGCAGGCTGGTGATCCGGTTCAGCTTGACCAGTTGGAGATCACTGGCGACGCACTCACCGCGACCGCACGCGGTGTAATCGAGGCGCTTGTTTTTGATGGCACCATGGATGTGGATGTGCGCACGCTAGCGCCGTTTGCAGCATCGGCAGATCGCCCACTTTCTGGCGTTTTGAGCATGGACGCTGTTGGCACGCTGGATCTGATTTCCAGCGGGTTTGATCTTGATGTGAATGGCTTGGCGCGCTCGGTTTCACTGGGCGTGGCGGCGGCGGATGCTATTTTGCAAGGCGATGTAACCCTGCGCGGTGGTTTAGCTCGTGACGAGAATGGCCTTGCCGCGCGCAACCTGCGCCTTGATGGCGCGCAGGTTGCCGCAGTGCTGGATGGTGTTCTTGCGTCTGGTGCCAGCGACATCGCGCTGGAAGCACGCCTTGCTGATGTGTCACTTCTGACAGAGCAAGCCAGCGGTGCTGCGCAGCTTGTCGCGCGCGCGCTCAGTGATGAAGGTCCCCTGGCCCTCACAGCAACACTGCAAGTGCCCAATGGCCGCTTGGTGGATCAGGCTCTACGTGCTGGCCAGCTGACCTTCGATGGCACGTTAGAGAACAACACGCTGGCCGGTCCGCTAACACTTTTTGGCGAGTTGGGCGGCGCTGGTTTGCAAGGGCACGCCGACCTGCTGGCAAACATCGAAAGCAGATCGCTCATCGGTCTGGCTTTCCAAACCCGTGGCGCGAGCCTCTCTGGCGACCTCACGCAAAACGCCACCAGCGGCCTACTTACAGGCGATCTTGATGTTCGCGCGCAAGACATTCGCACGCTGGCCTCGCTTGCCCTGCTGGATGCGTCAGGCATGTTGAATGCAGCTTTGACGCTTGCACCATCTGGAGCCGAGCAAACAATCGCCACGCAGGGCAGCGCGACCGCGCTTACGGTCAATACATTTTCTATCGGCGAGGCGCGTTTTGATTTGGCAATTGCCGACCTGTTTGGTGTGCCGCGTGCAACTGGCACTCTTGCCAGCGAGCGGCTTCGGGCTGGCGATGTTACCGTTGCAACACTCAACGCATCCAGCCAACAAACGGGTAGCTTTTCCGTGACGGCGGATGGCATCACCGCACCGCCGCTATCCAGCGCAGGTCTGGGTCCGGCGCGCGTGCGCGCCGATGGTCGTTACAGTGCAGATGCCATAGAGCTTGCCTCCGCCAACCTTTCTGTGGGCGGCGTGGAGGCTACGGCCAACGGACGCATCCCATTCTCTGGCAATGGGTTGAACGTTGCGGCACGTGGCACAGTGCCAATTGCGCTGGCCCAGCCCTTCTTGGCCGACCGGGGCACCCAGCTTTCCGGCGTTGCCGCCATCAATGCCCGGGTCACCGGCGCTGTGAATGCCCCCACATTTGCCGGTACCATCACTATGAACGATGGTCAGATTGTCGATCCAGGCAGCAACATACGCCTCACTAGGGTCAATCTTGCGGCCCGTCTTACGGGGCAGGAGGCTGTTATTGAGCAAGCAGCGGGCCAGATTGCAGGTGGCGGCACGGTGAACCTTGCCGGGCGGGTTGGCCTTGGCGCGGGTTTGCCTGCTGATCTTACCATCGCCCTGCGGCAGGTGCGCTACGCCGATGGCGAGTTGGTTACGACCACGGCCGATGGCAATCTTACCGTCACCGGTCCGCTCGCACGCGGACCTTTGCTCGGCGGAAACGTCCGCCTGCTTGAGACCAACATTCAAATTCTAGATAGTTTTGGCGATGCTGGTGGTTTGATTGATCTGGACCATGTCGCACCGTCTGACCGTGTGCGGGCGACATTTGAGCGGGCGCGCGGGCCACAAAGCAGCAATGCTGGTGGTGGCGCGGCCTTGCGGCTGGACGTGCAGGTGGATGCACCCAACCAGATTTATGTGCGCGGGCGCGGCGTGAACGCGGAGCTTGGTGGATCGGTACGTTTGACGGGCACGACCAACAGTGTTGTGCCTGTTGGTGCTTTCAATCTGATCCGTGGCCGCATTGATATTTTGGGTCAGCGCATTGCGCTAAGCACCGGATCGATCACGCTGGTGGGCGATTTGGATCCTTTTCTCAACATTGAGGCTGAAACGGAGGGTGATTCCATTGTTGTGGTCATTGCCGTGCGCGGGCGCGTGTCCGAACCCACAGTCACGCTAAGCTCTTCGCCAGAATTACCGCAGGATGAGGTGCTGGCGCGCCTGATCTTCAACCGAAGCCTCAATGAACTTTCGCCACTTCAGATTGCTCAGCTTGCACTGGCTGCCGCCGAACTGGCAGGCCAATCCAACGGCTCAGCGCTTGGCAGTCTGCGTGATGGTCTTGGCTTGTCGGACCTTGATGTTGTCAGTGATGAGGAGGGCAACATTGGTGTTCGCGCCGGTCAATATGTGCAGGAAAATGTTTATGTCGGCGTGGAGGCGAGCGCCGACGGCTCTGCGCGCACCACGATCAACTTGGACATAACCGAAGACATAACAGCGCGCGGCGCCGTTGGTACCGATGGGAACTCCTCCCTCGGTATTTTCTTTGAGCGCGACTACTAAATCAGTCTAAAGCGAAATGGGGACCAGCGCCGCCCGCGTTTGCTCATCGAGGTCGCGCCCTGTGCCCACACTTTTGCGAGCCACCACAAAGTCGTGCGGAGCGTTCACGGCTTCGACAGCCATCGGCACCGCGCCCTTCATGTGATAAATCGCGAAGGACCCTGTCGCCGGGTCGCCCTTGATAAAGCTTTCGCAGTTTGGGGTGGGAACGCCCACAACCTGCAATTTGGCATCATACTGGTCTGACCAGAACCAGGGCACGGCGCTGTGTACATCGGCACCGCCAAGGATCGCCGAAGTAACAACTTTGCCTTGATCAATGGCGCTTTGCACACTTTCAAAGCGCACAGGGGCTTCAAAATCAGCATGCACGTGCCGTGTGCAATCACCTGCTGCAAAGATGCTGGCATCGCTTGTGCGGCCTTGCGCGTCTGTGAGGATGCCATTGTCCACATTCAGCCCGGCTTGCACAGCCAGATCATCATTGGGGATGACGCCAATACCAGCCAGTACAATCTCAAAAGGCAGCTCTGCGCCCGACTGGCACAACAGGGCGGGGTAACTGGTGTCGGGCGAAACACCTGCAAGCTCATCGGCCAGTTGGAAACGCACGCCATGGTCAGCGTGCAGGTTTTGAAAATGCGCAGCAATGGTTGGCGATGCTGTGCGCGCCATAAGGCGGGCTTCACGGTCCATCACCACAACTTCGCACCCCAGTTGGCGGGCGCTTGCTGCAACCTCAAGCCCAATATAGCCCGCTCCAATGATCGCAACATGCACGCCAGGTTGCAGGCGCGGTTGAAGCCTATGCGCGTCATCCAGCGTGCGCAGGGTGAACAGGCTTTCTTGTGGTACGCCAAAACGATCATCTAGCGGCCTTGCACGGGCACCAGTGGCCAGAACCAGCTGGCCATAACCAAGCTTACTGCCATTGCTAAGCGTCAGCGTTTTGGCATCACGATTCAGCGTTTCTGCTCGTACACCGCGCCGCTCATCCAGCTTTTGCGCTTCAAAAAAGGCGTCTGGACGGTGCCAGAGTGTTGCCTCGTTTAGCCCCTCTTTTAGGGCGGCCTTGGAAAGTGGCGGTCGGTGGTAGGGAGGGTACGGTTCATCACCAACCAGCACGATTGAACCGCTAAACTTCCTCTGCCGCAAACTCGCTGCAACCTGAAAGCCTGCTTGCCCCGCACCAACAATAACCACGTCGGCGGTTTGCACCGAGGGTGAAGACTTGGACATATCAAATGGCTTTCGTTGGAAGCGAGTGCGCCGGATGTGCACCGCATTGCAGTTAGGTCGTGGTTAAGCACTAGCAAGAGCCATGCCGCTAGGTTTCCCATTTTGGTTGCCAGTCTGCCATCGTCTGCCTAGGGTAAGGGCAAGTGACACGGGGCAGCATTGGCTGAATACCCGAAGCAAGCAAACATGCGGGGCTGTGGGCAACCGACCTTTCCACACCGCCCGCCCGGTAGGTGTAACGTGGATGAGAGTGGACCCAAACAAGGGCAGGGCAGTGATGCTGTGCACGCGCGAACAGATGACAGGACGCCAAGTGCATCGCATCAGCATGCGCCGCGCCATCAGGCCAGCGCACATGCTGACGGGGTAGCACCGCAACGCCCAGCCACCGAACGTTCAGCCTCTGAGCGCCCAGCTTATGCAGCGCTGGACCTTGGCACCAACAATTGCCGCCTGCTTGTCGCCGAGCCCACACGCTCTGGCTTTCGCGTGGTCGATAGCTTCTCGCGCATTGTGCGTTTAGGCGCTGGCCTCACCACCCATGGGCGCCTCAGCAAAGAGGCCATGGACAAAGCTGTCGAGGGCCTCAAAATCTGCCGAGCGAAAATGGAGCAGCGCAATGTTGTGCGCCGCCGCCTGATCGCCACAGAGGCTTGCCGTCAGGCCGTCAATGGCGAAGAGTTTATCGCGCGCGTTGCTGAAGAAACCGGACTTACCTTGGAAATCGCCGATCGTCGCACCGAGGCCCGCCTTGCTGTATCGGGTTGCGCAACGCTGGTAGAGCGCGAAGCCGATGGCGTGATCCTGTTTGATATTGGCGGTGGTTCCACGGAACTGGCCTTTCTTGATTTTCGCGCAGGACGTCCACGGTTTCATGCGCATATGCACAGGTTCATTCGAGCCTGGACGTCGCTTCCAGTGGGTGTGGTTACCCTGGCAGAAAGCTTTGGTGGGGTTTACGTCGACCGGCCTATTTTTGAGCTGATGGTGGCCGAAGTGCGCCAGATGATTGGCGAATTCAGTGCCCGTGAAATGATGTCGCAATGCGTGCAAGGCGGCAATGTGCACTTGCTGGGTACTTCGGGCACTGTGACCACACTTGCCGGTGTCCATCTTGGCCTTGAGCGCTACGACCGCCGCCGCGTTGATGGCACTTGGATGGGCGCTGATGATGTGACCTCCATGACCGACCGCCTGATCGATATGACGTTTGACGAGCGTGTAGCCAATCCCTGCATTGGCGCTGATAGGGCTGATCTGGTTTTGGCCGGCTGTGCAATTTTTGAAGCGATCCGCCGCGAATGGCCCTGTGGTCGCCTGCGCGTTGCAGATCGTGGTTTACGCGAAGGTATGCTGGTGGAACTCATGGCGCAGGATGGTGTGTGGCGGCGCGACCGGCAAAACGGCAAGCAAGGTGGCCCGCGCGGTCGCAATGCGCGCGGCAGCAACCGTCACCCACAGGCGGCCAGCTAAAATGGTGAAATCAACCAACCCGCGCGGCGATCTGCATGTGAAGGTCAAGACCGCCAAAAAACGCACCAACGCTTCGGCCCGTTGGCTGGAGCGTCAGTTGAACGACCCTTACGTGGCTGAAGCCAAGCGGCAAGGTTGGCGTTCGCGTGCGGCCTTTAAGCTGATCGAGATCGACGACAAACACAAATTGCTGAAGCGTGGCACGACGGTCATTGACCTTGGTGCTGCACCTGGTGGCTGGGCACAGGTTGCGGCCAAGCGCGTCAACTCGCTGGAAGAAGACCCGATTATCGTTGGTATCGATAAGCTGGCCATGGACCCAATCCCTGGGGTGATCCTGCTGGAAGATGATTTCACCGATGATGATGCGCCCGCCAAGGTCATGGCTGCCATGAAGGGCCGTCCTGTGAATGTGGTGCTATCTGACATGGCGGCTGAAACCACCGGTCATCGCAAGACCGACCATCTGCGCACCACCTATCTGTTTGAGCTTGCTGCCGACTTTGCGTATCGCAACCTCGCACCCGGCGGGGCGTTCCTGTCGAAGGTGTTTCGTGGCGGCACCGAGGGCGATGCCCTGCGCGACCTGAAAGCAGCGTTTGAAACTGTGCAGCATGTGAAACCGCCCGCCAGCCGCAAGGAAAGCCCGGAGCTTTACGTGCTCGCCAAAGGCTTCAAGCAAAGTCCTTACTGATGGGTCGACAAATTGCGTCATCCCGGCCATGAGCCGGGATCTGCACCCAGCACGTCACTGTCAGATCCCGGGGCAAGCCCGGGATGACACATCTTGCCCAACCGCCGTGTTGACCCCCCATCGCACCGTGGTAAGGGTCATCACCGGCGCGCGACTCGTAGAGTTTCCCCGGTTTTAGAGATCAAAACTGGATGGATGACACCCATGGCGCACCTCTTTGAGCCGCTGCATGGCGGCAATGCTTTAACCTTCGATGATGTGTTGCTGCTGCCTGGCCACAGCCAGGTTATGCCCGGCGAGGTCAATGTCGCCACGCGGCTTACCCGGTCTTTGTCGCTCAACATTCCCATTATTTCCTCTGCGATGGACACCGTTACCGAGGCGCGCCTTGCCATTGCCATGGCGCAGGCGGGCGGCATTGGCACCATTCACCGCAATTTGGACGCCGAAACGCAGGCGGAGCAGGTGCGCCAGGTCAAAAAGTTTGAGTCCGGCATGGTCGTGAACCCCATCACCATTGAGCCCGACGCGACACTGGCCGATGCATTGGCGTTGATGAAGCACCATCGTATTTCCGGCATTCCTGTGACCGAGAGCAATGGAGGCCGTTTGGTGGGTATTCTGACCAACCGCGATGTGCGCTTTGCCTCGGACCCCGCGCAAAAGGTCTATGAGCTGATGACGCGCGACAACCTTGTCACGGTGCGCGAAAGCGTCAGCCAGGAAGAGGCCAAGCGGTTGCTCCACCAGAACCGTATCGAGAAGCTATTGGTTATCGATGGCCAGGACCATTGCGTTGGCCTGATCACCGTGAAGGACATGGAAAAGAGCACGCTTCACCCCAATGCCGCCAAAGACAGCCAGGGTCGCTTGCGCGTAGCCGCTGCAACGACTGTCGGCGATGATGGAGCCGAGCGTACCCAACGCCTTCTGGATGCAGGCGTCGATGTGGTGGTTGTGGATACTGCTCATGGTCATTCGCAGCGGGTGCTCAACGCAGTGACGCAAGTGAAGAAGCAAACCAATGAAGTGCAGATCATCGCGGGCAATGTTGCAACGCGCGATGGTGTGAAAGCGCTCATTGATGCAGGCGCTGACGCTGTGAAAGTGGGCATTGGCCCCGGTTCCATTTGCACAACCCGTGTGGTGGCGGGCGTTGGTATGCCGCAGCTATCAGCGGTGTTGGAGGCCTATGATGAGGCCAGCAAACAGGATGTGCCGGTGATCGCCGATGGCGGGGTAAAATCCTCGGGCGATATTGCCAAGGCGCTGGCAGCTGGTGCTTCTGCTGTTATGGTTGGCTCGCTGCTTGCGGGCACCGAAGAAAGCCCTGGTGAGGTGTATTTGCACAAGGGCCGCTCCTACAAAGCCTATCGTGGCATGGGCTCAGTTGGCGCTATGGCGCGTGGCTCGGCTGATCGTTATTTCCAGTCCGAAGTCACCAATGAGCTGAAGCTGGTGCCCGAAGGTATTGAAGGCCAGGTGGCGTACAAAGGCTCGGTTGATGGCGTGCTGCACCAACTTACAGGCGGCGTGCGCGCGTCAATGGGTTATGTGGGCGGTGCTGATCTGGCAGCGTTTCGCGACAATGCACGCTTTGTGCGCATCACTGGCGCTGGCCTGCGCGAAAGCCATGCGCATGATGTACAGATCACGCGCGAAAGTCCCAACTACAACACTGGCCTTTAAATGAGACTCCCTGGAAGACTTGCCGCTGCTATTCAGGTTCTTGAGACGCTTGAGAACGAACGACGCCCCGTGGCGCATGTGCTGCAGGAGTGGGGTAGGGCGCACCGCTTTGCCGGCTCTGGTGATCGTAATGCCATTGGCAATCTGGTCCACGATGCGCTGCGCCATAGGCGTTCGCTTGCTGCACGTATGGGTGATGAAAGCCCACGCGCTGCTATCCTTGGAGCCGCTGTTTTTCTGCCAGGCTACCTTGAAGGGCCCTTGCCGGAGTTTGAGGGCGACCAGCACGCCCCCAATCCGCTAAGCGATGGTGAACGTGCCGCGCTGGAATCCCCTAACGTTGATGCTTCGGGCGCTGTTGCTGCCAATTGTCCGCAATGGCTGTGGCCCAGCATGGAAACAGTGTTTGGAGAGAGTGCCGAAACCCAGGTTGCGGCCATGGCCGCGCGGGCGCCGGTTGACCTGCGGCTGAACCCCTTTCGTACCCGTCCAGAGCGGGCCGACAAATCCATCGCTCGGCACAACGCCGCCACCGACCCAGCTTTTCCATTGTTGCGCCGGATAGCACCCACAGAAGGTTTTGCCCGCGCGCCGCATGTGACCTCTGACGAAGGCTTCCTGAAGGGTTTTGTCGAGATCCAGGATGCTGGCTCGCAACTTGCCGCAGAGATCGCGGTGGCCGGCATCAAGCCGCGCACAGTGCTTGATATGTGCGCCGGGGCAGGCGGTAAGTCGCTGGCGCTTTCCATCTTCATGGGCGGTAAAGGGCAGGTGTTTGCCTATGATGTGGACCGCCACCGCATGAAGGACTTGTGGCCGCGGGTGAAGCGCTCCAGCCTGCACAACATTCAGGTGATTGAGCCAGGTAAGCTGGATAATCATGAGGTCTCGAAGACCGGTGCAGACTGCGTGGTGGTGGATGCGCCATGCACGGGAACAGGCACGTGGCGCAGGCACCCGGACACCAAGTGGCGCATCAGCCAGGCCACACTGGATGCCCGCATGAAGGATCAGGCCGAGATTCTGAAACAGGCTGCGAGCATCGTAAAACCCGGCGGTCGGCTGACCTACATCACCTGTTCAGTGCTGGCTGAAGAAAACGAGGCGCAGCTTCAACGCTTTTTGGCTGATCACCGCGACTTCAAGGCGCAAAACGCATCGGACCTTGTTCAGTCCCTCGGCCGTGAAGAGGTGCCAGATTATCTGCCCTCTATCGCTGTTGATGGCCATGAGGCAGGCGCGCTTGGCCTGCGCTTGACGCCTGCCACATCGCGCACCGATGGCTTTTTTGTTGCCTGCCTCACCAAAGCGAAACCATGAGTGGCACACCCACACTGACTTGGGGTGGCAAGCGCATCCTGTTCGTGATGGCGACCGACCAGGAGTATGGCGAGCATTTGCAAAAGCGAATGCCGCCGCTGATCGTTGGGGTCGGGCCGGTGGAAGCCGCGCTTGGCATAACCGCCGCACTGGCGGAGATGCGTGCCAAGCCTGATCTGGTGGTGTCGCTGGGTTCGGCAGGCTCCGCCAAGCTGGAACAAGGCACGGTGCATGAGATCAGTGCAGTCAGCTACCGCGACATGGATGCAAGCCCATTAGGGTTTGAAAAAGGCGTCACGCCCTTTCTTGGTCACTCTGCAACCATACCCTTGCAGCCAATAATTGACGGTGTTCCGAACGCCACGCTTTCCACCGGCGCGAACATCGTTTCTGGGGCGGATTACGATGCCATCGACGCAGACCTTGTGGACATGGAGAGCTTTGCCATTGTGCGCGCCTGCCAAACATTCAACACTGGCTTTGTGGGTCTGCGCGGCGTTTCGGATGGCGCCGCCGAGCTGCGACATTACAGTGACTGGGCTGACTATCTGCACATTGTAGACGAGCAACTGGCCAATGCGCTGGACCTGTTAAAGGCTCTGCTTGAGCGCACAAACTAGGAACCTTTGATGGCTGCTTCCCCCCAGGATCACCAAACATCTGCCGAACACGCGACCGTCCTCATCATTGATTTCGGCAGTCAGGTCACCCAACTCATCGCGCGGCGTGTGCGCGAGGCGGGCGTCTACAGCGAGATCGTCCCGTTTCAGTCCGCTGATGAAGCCATTGATAGGCTCAATCCAGTTGCTGTCATCCTGTCGGGCGGGCCCGCCTCCACCAGCGATATCGGCAGCCCACGTGCCCCGCAGCGCGTCTTTGATTTGGGCGTTCCTGTGCTGGGCATCTGCTACGGCCAGATGACAATGTGCATCCAGAATGGCGGTAAGGCTGAAGGCTCCGACCACCGCGAGTTTGGCCGCGCCTTTGTCGAGGTACACAAGGCCTCGCCGCTGTTTGAAGGTGTTTGGGGCGTTGGCACGCGCCATGAGGTGTGGATGAGCCATGGCGACCGGGTGATCGACCTACCCGATGGTTTTGAGGTGCTGGCCACCAGCCCCGGTGCGCCCTTTGCCGCCTACAGTGACGAGGCCCGCAAATTCTATGGCGTGATGTTCCACCCCGAAGTGGTGCACACGCCCGACGGTGCCAAACTGCTTTCAAATTTCGTGCACAAGATTGCAGGCATTGAGGGCGACTGGTCGATGGGCGCATTTCGCGATGAAGCGATCCGCCGCATTCGCGAACAAGTCGGCGATAAACGCGTGATCTGTGGCCTGTCGGGCGGCGTGGACTCTTCCGTGGCAGCGGTACTGATTCACGAGGCGATTGGTGAGCAGCTCACCTGTATTTTCGTCGATCATGGACTGATGCGGCTTAACGAGGCCGAAGAAGTGGTTGGCATGTTCCGCGGTCAGTACAACATCCCGCTCGTGCATGTGGACGCAGCCGATACTTTTATCGGTGAACTGGAGGGCGTCAGCGACCCGGAGACCAAGCGCAAGATCATCGGTCGGCTGTTTATCGAGACCTTTGAGGCTGAAGCCAAGAAGCTTGGTGGCGCAGAGTTCCTCGCCCAGGGCACGCTCTACCCGGATGTGATTGAAAGCGTGTCGTTTACCGGCGGGCCATCGGTGACCATCAAAAGTCACCACAATGTTGGCGGCTTGCCTGAGCGTATGAACATGCAGCTGGTCGAACCACTGCGCGAGCTGTTCAAAGATGAGGTGAGGGCGCTTGGCCGCGAGCTAGGACTGCCCGACCGCTTTGTGGGCCGCCACCCATTTCCTGGGCCGGGCCTCGCTATCCGCTGCCCCGGCGGCATCAGCCGCGACAAGCTGGATATCTTGCGCAAGGCAGATAGCATCTATCTCGAAGAGATCCGCAACGCCGGCCTTTATGATGCCATCTGGCAGGCTTTCGCCGTGCTGCTACCGGTACAAACCGTGGGCGTGATGGGCGATGGCCGCACCTATGATTTTGTGCTGGCCCTGCGCGCGGTGACATCGGTTGATGGCATGACGGCGGATTTTTACCACTATGACATGCAGTTTCTCAGCAACACGGCCACGCGCATCATCAACGAGGTGAAGGGCGTCAACCGCGTAGTCTATGACGTGACCAGCAAGCCACCAGGAACCATCGAGTGGGAGTAGGTTTTCTGACATAAGTCATTGTTATTGAATAATAATAAACTTACACATAGCTTTCCCAAAATTCAAATGGCATCGCATTTCAATAACTTGCTGTGGAGAGTTGCGCAGGTGTTTACACAAACGTGTGGCTATTGAAAATCGTAGTGACTCGGAGCGTTTGGTTGCCTCTTAAGAAGAAGCAGTTTGGCGATGAAGAGATCGCCATCTTCGACGAAGCCGTGATCTACAAACGCGGTGCGTATTGGCATTTCCGCATGTGGCTTACAGGCGATGGCAAGTACGCGCGCAAAAGCCTTCGAACGCTTGCGTGATCTGGTGAAGCACGAGGGCGATGCGTGTTTGATATTCATCGATTGTCTGACGTCAGCACCTGTGGGACAGATTGGGCTTATTGCATAAGAGTCTGATTCAAAATTATTCTGTGTAGTTTCATAGTCTTGCGATGCGGCGGGTGAAGAGCTGGATCGAGGCGATGAAGAGCCATGCGGTTGCCGAGGCGATGGTTTGCTCAAAGTCCTTTGCGAGGCGACGATTTCGGCTGAGCCACGCGAAGGTTCGCTCTACCACCCAGCGCCGCGGCAGCACCTGGAAGCCGTTGGCGGCGTCGGACCGCTTGATGATTTCGATTGTCCATTTCCCGATCTTGCGCAGTGCCTGCCGGAGCTTGTCACCGGCATACCCACCATCGGCGAAGACGTGCCGCAGCCAGGGGTGACGGCGGATGATTTCGGCCAGCACGAGCGGGGCGCCGTCGCGGTCCTGAACGTCTGCGGTGTGGATCACGGCATGAACCAGATTACCCTCAGTATCGGTCAGGATGTGCCGCTTGCGGCCTTTGATTTTCTTGCCTGCGTCATAACCGCGAGGTCCGCCGCTCTCGGTGGTTTTGACGCTTTGACTATCAATGACCCCGGCACTCGGCGAGGCTTCGCGCCCCTCCGCTTCGCGCCCGATCAGCAGCAGAGCGTGATTGAGCGAGAGCCACAAACCATTATCGCGCCACAGGTAGAACCAGCGTCGCACCGTCGAGACCGGTGGAAAGCACGGCGGCAGCGTCCGCCATGGCAACCCGCCGCGCAGCAGATACAGGATCGCCTCGATGATCCGCCGCAGCGGCCATTTGCGTGGTCGTCCCACATGCGAAGGCCGCGGAAAGAAAGGCTCCAGAACAGCCCATTCGGCATCGGTCAAATCGCTTGGCAAAGCCAGTCCTGTACGGGCATACTGCGCCCGAGTGGTGTCGGTCCACATCGTTGCATTCCTTCGGTCTGTAGCAAAACCGTTGAATCAACGACTTGGGCTGGCGTCAAGCTAACCCGCTGACACCACTCAACTTAATTTCGGATCAGGCTCTAAGGTAGCGTGTCTGGCTTATCTTCACCAAGTTGGTGTGAAGAATGAGACATAGCCCCGAATGCCATACTGATGCTGTCGATCGCACTGTGAATGACATCCGGCGTGGGACGCACAAGTGTTATTCGTCAGAAGACAAGATCGGGATCGTGCTGGCTGGACTATGCGGCGAGTACACGAAGGCGGCGTGCCCTAACGAGGCAGTTCTCCATCTCTGATAACGTTTAAGACAAAAGTGCGTTGGTCCCAGCCCGTTGCAGCGCTATTAGTGACCACGATCCTAGTGTTGTCCAAATCGATCATAATATTTTGACCGTTGTAGCCCTCTGTTGCGATAATGTTGCGACCACGCAGGCCGTGGAAACCGAAGTAAAACTGATACCCGTACTCCGTCGCATAGTTGTGTAGCCAAAAATGAGCATTATTTGTGCCTGGGCGGTATCCGGGCCAACGGACTGCATCATTTTGAGCATTCCTCAGGTACTGTCCAACGCATGTTTGTTGTTGGTAATCCTGCATCATTGCCACTGCCACACGCAGGAAATCTTCTCTCGTCATTAAAAAAGAGTAAGAGGCGCGGGTCTGAAGTTGGCCATAGTAGGGAGATTGCTGCCCCTCGGTGGGTGTTCTGCGATGGAGTTCAAAATAGACTTCGTTCTCAATTCTTATTTTGTTTTGGAATACGCGACGCAACAGCTGATCGTAGCTGTCGTCCGCACGATAGGCGACATAGCTTGCAATAATATCAGTGAGCACATTGTTGTAGAAAACACCGCTGCCACGTCTCTCGGTTCCTCGAAGGTAACTGGCAATCGTGTCTATTCCCATATCGCGATGGTGCTCATTCGCACCCACGACCCTTGAAGCGCCGTTGGTAACAACATGGCTGTCTCCGGCACTCATGTTGAGAAGGTCTTGCAAAGACTGGCCATCGTAAATGGTGTTGTCCATCAATGGCCAATCGATGACCTCATCGGCAGAGGATATATACCCCTCGCAGATCGCATGGCCCACGATGTAAGAGACGAGACTTTTTCCAGTAGAATGCGTGAAAAAAGGTGTTTCGTTGTCTACAGGTCGGCTGAAGCGGTCACTAGGAGGCAACCCGTCATATCTGATCGCGCCGTTTTCGTAATACAGGTAGCTGAGTAGGTAGCCTTCTGAGAGTTCACGGTCGATGACCGGGCTTGCTGGTAACAAATCACGTTGGAATGGAACTGCATTACCAGCTGGTCGAATTCGATATGCGTTTCCGCCACCAATCAATCTTTGGAGAAATATTCGTCTGTTCTCCTCGTAAAGCGATATCGTCGCATTATTAGGCCGTGCGCTTTCCGGTATCTCCGAAAAATGGTCGTATTGTACCGCAGGCCCATCCATAGCCGATGCAGAGTGTGTAATTTCATTTTTTTGTATCGATGATATGCAGGCGGTAAAAGAAAATAACAAGACAAAGATCGGTATAATTATTGTTTTCATGTTTTGCCTACTTATCAAATTCAATCGCCGTGGCATTGCTTTGTTGAGGATTTAGGTATTCCTGAATACAGCTTCAAGCCTGCTACGTTCCCGTTGGTGGGGTTGTGTTTTAGAAAAATACAATTCCATACATTTTGAGATGCTTCCTGGAATGTATCCATGCTTAGGCTAGAACGGTTAACTGCTCGAAGCGCTGGTAATCATCCCCTTTTTCGTGGGGTTAGTTCCTGGACTTCACGCGGCCTGTTTCAGTTTCATGATCGGCGTATTACCGCCGATCGCAATATTTGATGAGGCGGTGATCTACAAACGAGGTGATTACTGGTACTTTCGCATGTGGCTTGCGGGTGAAAACAAGTATGCGCGAAAGAGCCTCGGGGGGCAGGTCACAGCCAATTCTCACGCTGAACTCAATAGCTGTACCTTTGAACAAATGCCGGTCGCCCATCCTTTCGATGATCGCGTCAGCAACCTGGCATGCTCTTTCTCGAATTTGCATCGTACGGGAGTTCCAACAGGACGGCAAACTCATCGCCACCCAACCAGGCAACGACATCGGTGTCGCGTACTGACCTGCCACCCTTTGAGTCCGCTTTGATTAGTTAGCCCTGTTCAGGTTTGAAGCGCTCCCCAATCTCGGCAAAGGTGGTCGCCAGAGAAAAAAACCGCGATGCGACGGCTTGTGCCGAACTGCGCCTATGCTTTTCGCCCTAACTCAAGTCGATTACCGATGGGTTGGATGGAACAGTATCGGGATGCATGGCATATGTTGGGTTCAAATGGTCCTATGGGCAACTCTTGACGCGCTAAGCCGCCCTTGGCTCAATCGTGTTCAGATCACTTTCGATGTCCCGGCGGCGTTCCATGAGGTCATAGTCGCTTTGTAGCCCGAGGAAGAAACCCTCCGACATTCCGAAGTAGCGCGCGAGGCGCAAATCAGTGTCGGCGGTCAAAGCACGCTTGCCCAACACGATCTCGTTGATGCGGCGCGGCGGCACATGAATGGCGCGCGCGACGGCGTTCTGGCTGAGGCCCATCGGTTTCAGAAATTCCTCAAGCAGGATCTCGCCGGGATGCGGGTTCGGCAAAAGTTCAGTCATGGTAGTCGACGATTTCGACATCGCTAGGTCCTCCATCCTGCCAATGGAAGCAGATGCGCCATTGGTTGTTGATCCGAATGCTGTGCTGCCCCTTACGAGCGCCCTTCAGGGCTTCGAGCCGATTGCCGGGCGGCACGCGCATATCTTTCAAGACACGCGCCTGATTGAGCATGCGCAGCTTACGCAACGCCACCGACTGAATGTCAGAAGGCAGTTTGCGGCTTCGCCGCCCGGACCAGACCAATTCCGTTTCGGGATCAGCGAAGCTTTGAATCATGAGGAAATATAACGTATGGCGTTATATAACGCAATGCGTTATATTGATCTGTCAACTACATGGGGCATGGGTGAGGGCATTTTTGAATCTCGATCTGTCGGTGCGCAGATAGGTCGAGTTGTTGACTATCAAGGTTTTGGTACTGTAGCCGCTACCCGTAGTTGTTGAATGTCGATCACATCAACACATTCAAGTTGCCAAAGTGATTTGGTGATCAAAGTGATCGCATGTGATCAGTGCACGGCAAAACGTACTTCCCGCGTTCTCGCTTTTTTGACGTAGCCATCGGTTGCAATACTCGCCTGTGAGTTTTTGCAGGGGCGATTGCGCTGCATAGTCGGCGCCGGACCCATTGTCGCTGCGTATTTTTGGCCTAATGCACACCATTTTATCGATGATCACCAAACTGGGTTGACGCTTGGTGGAATGGTCTAATCGAATGGCTATTGCATGGACGTGATGAACACCTTTCTCGGTGGTGGACTGAGCGGAAGCCGTAACGCTCGCGCAAACCCTCCGCTCTGGCCTGGTGGTATCGCTGTTAGTATGGGTCTGAAATGCACGCAGAAAAGTAAATAATTACAATGACATGTGGCGATCGTTGACCGTCGAGTGAGAGTGGACCCGTGTACGAATTCCTCAGGCCGGTTTAAGTGTCTTCAACACAATCTCTGAGCGCACCTGCGAGATAACAGGGTGCTGCAGCAGCTGCGTGTGCACAAAGTGTGCAAAGCTTTCCAAATCACGCGCCAGAATAATCAGCACATAGTCTGCATCACCTGTGACCGAGTAGGCGCTTTCCACCTCTTCGCAGGCGTTAAAGAAGCGGCCAATGCTATCATTGGTCTTGGCGTCATGGGTGTTCAGCGTCACGCGGGTTATCGCGCGCAGTCCAAGGCCTAAGGCGCGTTCACTGATCCGCGCACCATAGCCGATAATGACTCCCTCAGCTTCCAGCCGTGCACGCCTGCGTGAGCACTGCGAGGCCGAGAGTTTCACCACGTCCGACAGTCGCGCATTGGTAAGGGTGGAATCCGCAGTCAATGCGCTCAGCAGTGCGTGGTCAAAGCTATCGAGTTCAATCGTCATTTTACGCCAATCTGATGCATAAACCATGCGCTGGAGCGCAGAAAGTGCGCGAAAATGCACGCTTCATGCAAGAGAGATGCGATACTCTTGCCCAACGAAGAACGACGTCGGACAGTTTCAAGCGCGAGCCACTTTATCAGGGGAGCATACCATGGGACCGTTTCCGCACGACGCGCCAAGGGCAACAATCACCAAAGACAATCCTGCCGGCACCGATGGATTTGAGTTTGTTGAGTTCGCCCATGAGGACCCACAGGTTCTGCGCGATCTGTTTGCCGAGATGGGCTACACGCTCGTTGCCAACCACAAAACCAAGGCCGTTGAGCTATGGCAGCAGGGCGACATCACTTATGTGATCAACGCTGAACCTGGCTCTCATGCAGCGCGCTTTGTTGCCGAGCATGGCCCCTGCGCGCCTTCCATGGCCTGGCGCGTGGTTGATGCGCAGCATGCCTTTGAGCACGCCGTGTCAAAAGGGGCAGAGCCCTATACTGGCGACGACAAGACCATGGACGTGCCAGCAATTGTAGGCATTGGCGGATCGCTCATCTATTTCATTGACCAGTATTACGACACGAGCCCCTACAATGAGGCGTTCAACTGGACCGCGACGGCGCACCCGCAAGGGGTTGGCTTTCACTATCTCGATCACCTCACCCATAATGTTTTCAAGGGCAACATGGATGTCTGGTTTGGCTTCTATGGTGATCTGTTCAACTTCAAGCAAGTTCGCTTCTTTGACATTGAAGGTAAGTTTTCCGGCCTCTTTTCTCGGGCGTTGACCTCGCCCTGCGGACGTATCCGCATACCCATCAATGAGGATCGTGGTGAGAGCGGCCAGATCGTCAATTACCTGAAGAAATACAAGGGCGAGGGCATCCAGCACATCGCGGTTGGTGCGCGGGACATTTACGCCGCGGTTGATGAAATCGTGCAGCGTGGAATCCGCTTTATGCCTGGACCACCTGATAGCTACTATGCCCGCTCCAAAACCCGCGTGGGCGGCCATACAGAGCCGCTGGACCGTATGAAAAAGCATGGCATTCTGATTAACGGCGAGGGCGTGCTGAACGGTGGCGAAACCAAAATCCTGCTGCAGATTTTCTCCAAGACGGTCATCGGGCCCATCTTCTTTGAGTTCATCCAGCGCAAGGGTGATGATGGCTTTGGCGAAGGCAATTTCAAGGCGCTGTTTGAGTCCATTGAAGCTGAAGAGATCGCGCAGGGTGATTACGCAGAAGTTGCCTCAAAATAGACGCGCAGAACAACCGTGCCTGCCGGCGAGCTATGCGTTAGCCCCACTCGCCAAGCCTGCCGCAAACTGTTACCTGACGGGCAACCCCCACCTTTGTGACGGCAGCGCTTCGCGCCGGTCAGGACCTTTATGCTCAATCTCAACACGCTGCGGCGCGAGTGGATATCCAATCCGCGCGGCGACATCCTTGCGGGTATCGTGGTTGCCCTTGCGCTGATCCCCGAGGCCATCGGCTTTTCGATCATTGCTGGCGTCGACCCCAAGGTCGGCCTCTACGCCTCGTTCTCCATCGCTGTCATCTGTGCGCTTACTGGTGGTCGTCCGGGCATGATATCGGCGGCAACGGCAGCCATTGCCGTACTGGTGGTGCCGCTGGTGCGCGACCATGGTGTGGAATATCTGTTCGCTGCCACCATCCTCATGGGCATTTTGCAGGTCATTGCGGGCTTCTTGCGGCTGGACTTGCTGATGCAGTTTGTCTCCAAGTCGGTGGTGACCGGCTTTGTGAATGCGCTGGCGATCCTCATTTTCATCGCGCAGATACCTCAACTGGTGGACGTTACCTGGTTGACCTACCCCATGGTCGCTGGTGGCTTGGCGATCATTTATCTTTTCCCTTACATCACCAAGGCCATTCCTTCGCCGTTGGTGGCAATTGTCGTGCTCACAGCGCTCGCACTGGCGCTGGGCTGGGACGTGAACACCGTTGGCGACATGGGCCAGCTTCCCGACGCACCACCGATGTTTGCATTGCCGATGGTGCCGTTCACGCTGGAAACGCTGCAGATCATCTTCCCGTTCTCGCTCACCATGGCCGCCGTTGGCCTGCTGGAATCGATGATGACCGCGCAAATTGTGGATGACCTGACCGACACCCCCTCCAACAAGGCGCAGGAATCCAAGGCGCAGGGCCTTGCCAACTTCGTTACCGGCTTCTTCGGCGGCATGGGCGGTTGCGCGATGATCGGCCAGTCGGTCATCAACGTGAAGTCTGGCGGGCGCACGCGTCTTTCCACCTTTGTGGCGGGCACGTTCTTGCTGTTCCTCATCGTTGTTCTTGGCCCATTGGTCAGCCAAATACCCATGCCATCGCTGGTCGCTGTCATGATCATGGTTTCCATCGGTACCTTCAGCTGGAAGTCGATCCGCGATTTGCGCACGCACCCATGGCAATCCTCTGTCGTTATGGTCGTTACCGTGGTGGTTGTCGTCTGGACGCACGATTTGGCGCAGGGCGTCGCCGCTGGCGTTATCCTGTCGGGCCTGTTCTTCGCCTCCAAGGTGCGCGGCCTCTTCAACGTCACCTCTGCACTATCCAGCGATGGTCGCACGCGCACCTATAATGTGTCAGGCGAGGTGTTCTTTGCTTCTACCGAGCGTTTTGCCGATGCTTTCGATTTCAAGGAAGTGCTCGATGCCGTGGTGATTGACGTGTCCAAGGCGCATTTCTGGGACATTTCAGCGGTCGGTATTCTGGATAAGGCCATTCTGAAATTCCGCCGCGAAGGCGCGCGGGTGGACGTGATCGGCCTCAATGATGCGAGTGCCTCAATGGTTCAACGCTTTGGCGAACACGACAAAGTAGGCGCCGGTGACCCGGCCGCTGGCCACTAAGAATCTGGCATTAGGAACAGACCATGAAACGCATTCTCGCCTGCATCGACGCTTCGCAATATGCCGCGCGCGTCTGCGATTACACCAGCTGGGCAGCCAATAAACTGGACGCCAGTGTGGAGCTCCTCAACGTTATCCAACGCAGCAACGCCGCATCGTCACGCAAGGATTTGTCCGGTGCGATCGGACTGGGGGTGAAATCTTCTCTGCTTGAAGAACTCACCCGGTTGGATGAAGCCGAAGGCAGGCTGGCCATCGAAAAGGGACGCATCCTGCTCGACAGTGCGCGCGACCATGTGAAAAATCTGGGCGTGGACGATGTGGTACTGACCCACCGCCACGGTGGGATTGTGGAAACGGTGGCCGAGCGCGAGGTGGATGCCGACTTGATCGTGATGGGCAAGCGCGGCGGCAGCCACGAGTTCGCCAAAGGCCATATCGGCTCCAAGGTCGAGCGCGTTATCCGTGCCAGCCACAAGCCGGTGTTGGTGGCATCCAGCCGCGGCGTGGAGCTTTCGCAGCAGGACCCAAGCGTGGTGATCGTCGCCTATGATGGTGGCGCTGCGTCCTCGGCCGGTCTCAACTTTGCATGCACCTCAGCCCTCTTTGCCGGTGTGCCGCTCAAGGTGGTGGTCGCCGGCGCTGACGATGCCAGGCACCGCAAGATGGTGGACGGCGCAAGGGAGGTCCTGTCCAGCAAGGGCAGGTCCGGGGATGTGGTGTTGAAAGACGGCGCGCCTGATGCAGTCATTAGTGCGACCATGAAGGAAAACCCAGAAGGGTTTCTTGTTATGGGCGCGTTTGGGCACTCTCCGCTGCGCACGCTCATCGTTGGCTCTACGACCACAACCATGATCCGCACCGTACATGCGCCGGTTTTGCTTATGCGGCCCTAGCCGCAGCTGGACACCCGCAAGAACCTCCCGCTTTTTAGCGGATTATCGTTCATTGGCGGCACGCAGGTGCTGCGATGAATCCCGAAAGCCTGTTTTCCGTGTCCGATCACCTTGAGCGCCTGAGCAAGGACGGCGATCCGCTCGAAGCGACGGTCGATTTTGAGTATTTCCGTGGCTGGCTGGTTGAGGGCCTTGGCTATGGCGATAGGGCCGAAGGTGGGCGCCCGCCGTTCGATACTGTGTCGATGTTTAAAGTTCTGATCGTGCAGGCCCAGCACACTCTATCGGATGCAAAGATGGAATTCTTGCCTCTCGACATTTGCTCCGCGATTGCCGAGAGGGGGGGCGGTTACTGGGGTTTGATCTGGGCGGTGCAATGCCTGACGAAAACACATCCGCCACTTCCGTAACTGGATGATTGAGACCGGTACGCGGTGTAGGAATGTCGGTACTTGCGGGATACTCTCTGTTTAACTCCCAATTTTGGGATGAAGGAGATGTTCATGGACAAGGATCGCCGCGAGGTTCATCGCAAGTTGCGTATTCTGCGCCACGCTGAAGAGACCGAGCATATCAATAAGACCTGCCGCTACTTTGGCGTTGGTAGAAGCAGTTTCTATCGATGGCGCGCTGCCTACCGCAGGCATGGTTATAAACCGACCACCGATCCCCACATGGCATGCCAACCGCACGCCGATTGAGATTGAGGAGAAGGTTCTTCACCTACGCAACAAGTACCACCTCGGCCCGATGCGGATCCTCTGGACTGTAGGAATGTCGGTACTCTTGGGACACTCTCTGTTTAACTCCCAATTCTGGGATGAAGGAGATGTTCATGGACAAGGATCGCCGCGAGATTCAACGCAAGCTGCGTGTTCTGCACCACGCTGAAGAGACCGGGCATATCAACAAGACCTGCCGCTACTTTGGCGTTGGTAGAAGCAGTTTCTATCGATGGCGCGCTGCCTACCGCAGGCATGGTGAACAGGGGCTTATAAACCGACCACCGATCCCCAAATGGCATGCCAACCGCACGCCGATTGAGATTGAGGAGAAGGTTCTTCACCTACGCAAGAAGTACCACCTGGGCCCGATGCGGATCGTCTGGTACCTGGAGCGCTACCACGAGATTAAGATATCAGACGCAACCGTCTCGCGCATTCTCAAGCGGCATGGGGTCAATCGCCTGCCTCGCGGAACTCGCCTGCGGAAGGTTCACACCAAACGCTACAACAAGCAGGTGCCTGGCCACCACATCCAAATGGACGTGAAGTTTCTGATGTTTAAAGGCGAAGATGGAAAGAAGGTTCGGCGCTTTCAGTTCACAGCTATCGACGACGCAACCCGTGTACGTGCGCTCAAGATCTACGAGAAGCACACTCAGGCCAGCGCTATCGACTTCGTCGACCACATCATCGAGAAGTTCCCGTTCCGCATCAAAGAAATCCGAACGGACAACGGTCATGAGTTCCAAGCGAAGTTCCATTGGCATGTTGAGGATCAAGGTATTCGACACGCTTATATCCGGCGCGGTACGCCACAGCTGAACGGCAAAGTCGAGCGCTCACACCGATCTGACGAACAGGAATTTTACCAACTGCTCAGCTACAAAGGCGATGTTGATCTGGAGGCCAAACTCGACGAGTGGGAGCGCTTCTACAACTTCGGCAGACCACATGGCGCATTCCGCGGAAAAACGCCTTACGAGGCGCTTCGAGAAAAGCTATAATCAAGCCAGAAAGTGTCTCGCGAGTACCTGCAGCTTACACTCTGGACCTCACTACCTTCGTTTAAAAGCGGAAGATGACTATGCTTGTTGGCCTTTGCCAAGTGGGGAAGCAATCGAGCTTAACCAAATCTTAAAATTCACCCAACTGGGGGATGATAGAAATCAGACAAGCCACCAAAAAGGGAAAGGTAAAGAAAGTGTAAAGGAGATTGGCTCTTTTGCACGCACTACAGCGTATAAGTAGGAAGTGATCTGATGGATAGTCTTGTCGGTTGGAATGATGAAGTAGAAGCTTTGTCGATTGCAAAACCAGCCCCCGGAGAGCAGGTCACTGTAAACCCGACGGCTGGGCAAAAACTCGATATCTCTGCCATTGCAGCGCTTGATGCACAGTTTTATCAGTCCGCTGCCAACCTTTGGATTGTATTTCAAGATGGCGCGATCCTGGTCGTCGAAGATTATTTCGAGGGCCAAACTGAAGAAGCCAGTGGAACGCCACGTTCGATCATTGATGATGGCGACACGTTCACAGGCGAAGCATTCCTGACCGCCGTTGCCATTTCCGATCTGCCTGAGGAGTTTGCAGAAGGCGACACGGGTGATGCTGGACAACAACGCAACGGTGTCAGCTTCGATGATCCAGATGGAGGCGCGCTAGGGCCTGATGGGCCTCGGGTGATTGGGCTCTTGGACGATACCGGCCTACTGCTGGACGACGACGCCGTTGGCATTGAGACTACCGGCTTTACAGATGATGAGCCCACGATCGTCGGTGAGATTTTGGACGGCGCCATTGATGAAGATGCGTTAGAAACAGATGGGGTAGCGGTAGCGGAAGGAAGTCTGAACATTGACTTCGGCTTCAACAGCGACGACGTGGCTGATGGGGTCGATGCTGCTGGAGATCCTATACAGGATTTGCCGACAGGGGCTGGAAACAGATCGGTTGTTTTCTCTAGCGACGCGGTCGGTGCAGACGGGCCATTGGCCTCAGGCGATGTACCACTTGATCTAGTGCTATCAGCTGGCGGTACGGTTTTGACAGCCACGGCTGGTCCAGGTGGCGACACGGTGTTCGAGGTACGTCTCTTTGACGATGACGCCGGCTCTTATCGGTTTACTTTATTCGGACCTCTCGACCACCCAGATGCAACCAGCGAAGACGACTTAACCCTTACGTTCAATTTCACGGCCACCGATGCCAATGGTGATTCAGTGCTCGGTGCCTTCTCGGTCATCATCAATGACGATGTGCCGGAGGTTGATAGTGATGCCAATGCCCGCATTGTGCTTGATGATGACGATGTTGGCTCTGATGGCAATCCAGGTTTTGGCGCCAACACCACAGATGGTGCGGAAAGTGATGCTATCGCTCGCCGAGCCACTGGCCAGCTTGACCATGAATTTGGAGCTGACCAGGCTGGGGCGACCCTTGAATGGACTGGCGGCACGTCGGTTCGTGGCGGAGCCTCAGATGTTGAAATTGCCGTCGACCCTGTAACGCAAGATCTTGTGATCAGCCAATTACAAGATGGCAAATCCACAGTGGTCGCACGGATCGAGCTGGACGCTGCAACAGGCGGATATACAGCCATACAGCTTCAAAATCTGCTTCACCGCAGCACCGCCAACAACAACGAGAACAATCAGGTCTTTGAACTGACCTACCGTGTCACCGATGGCGACGGCGATACCGCAGACGGCACCATCCAAGTCACCATCGATGATGACAGCCCCATCGCATCCTTTTCTGGTCGCGCCACACTTGTTGAAGAGGCGGACGCCACCGGTGCGTTCCTGGAGAAGCAGGCCACAGGAACCTTACAGTTCGAGGGCGGCGCCGATGGCGCAACTGTCACCGCGATTGAGTACGCCTTCTTCGCTGGCACGACCGCGCAAATCAACGATGGCGTTGATAACGGTGAAGGCTTCAGCCTGGTCGATCTTGAGTCTGGCGGCGTACCCGTTGAGATCACATCATCCGATGGTGGGCTGACCTTAACCGGCATGGCCGGCGCGACGACAGTGTTCGTGTTCGAAGTGACAGACGCAAATTCTGGTGATTATACCTTCACGCAGTCAGCGCCACTGGACCATCCTGAACTGGGGAACATCGGGGTCGACGACACCCTGCGCATGCGGTTCGATTTCACCATCACCGATGGTGATGGTGATACCGCATCAAGCCACCTGGTCATCGATATCAATGATGATGGGCCAACTGCATCCTTCTCTGGACGTACCATATTGGCTGAAGAGGCGGACGCCACCGGTGCGTTCGTTCCCTCCATCGACACAGGAACCTTGCAGTTCGAGGGCGGCGGCGATGGCGCAACTGTTACCGCGATTGAGTACGCCTTCTTCGCTGGCACGACCGCGCAAATCAACGATGGCGTTGATAACGGTGAAGGCTTCAACCTGATTGATCTTGAGTCTGGCGGCGTACCCGTTGAGATCACATCATCCAATGGTGGGCTGACCTTAACCGGCATGGCCGGCGCGACGACAGTGTTCGTGTTCGAAGTGACAGACGCAAACTCTGGTGATTATACCTTCACGCAGTCAGCGCCACTGGACCATCCTGAACTGGGGAACATCGGGGTCGACGACACCCTGCGCATGCGGTTCGATTTCACCATCACCGATGGTGATGGTGATACCGCATCAAGCCACCTGGTCATCGATATCAATGATGATGGGCCTGAGGTTTCCAATCCTGAGGGCAGTGCGCCAGGTGTTTCCAATGCGCAGCTCGATGAAGACGACATCATAGCGCTCGACGGTGTGCAGCCTGCCGGCAATGATGGAACCGGACCCACTGAGGCTAGCGGCAACCTGAAGGTAGACTTCGGTGCCGATGGCTTTGGTGCTCTCACCTTCTCCGGCGCGTTCAACATTCCTACGGTGGGCAGCGGTCCAGCCAATCCAGCTGACGTAGCAACCGGTGTGCCGTCAGGCCTGACGTCCGATGGTCGCGAGGTGCTGTTCCGCGTTGTCAATGATGGCGCCACACTGGAAGCCTTTGTTGAGGGCACTGAAGAGATCATCTTCGATGCCACTCTCGATCAGGACAGCGACGCCGGGTACACGGTGCACCTGTTCGGCAACATTGATCATGCCTCGGGCAAAGACGCCCAGTCCATCAACTTGGCCTTTGTTGCAACAGACTTCGATGACGACAGCGTCGATCTCATACTGTCACTGCGTCTAACCGACGATGTACCAACAGCATCCTTCTCCAGCCGCACGACTGTTGATGAGAGCACTGATTCCACCGGTGCGTTCGTTCCCTCCATCGACACAGGAACATTACAATTCGACGGTGGCGCTGATGGTGCGGTGGTCACTGCCATCGAACACCAGTCTGGCACTGTTGACGGGCAGAGCGCAGCCTTTGACCCCGATGAGCCCAGCCCACCCGTCACGCGGGTGAAGCTCACCTCTGGTGGTGAAGAGATCACCATCGAGCAGACCGATGCACTGACACTCACAGGTAAAACGGCAACACAAGACATCTTCACCATCAAAGTGACCGATGCTGCCGCCGGTGCCTATGAAGTGAAGCTTCTTGGCCCCATCGATCATCCCGATAAAGGCGAGAGCGGTGCTGCAGACCCGCTGCGCCTGAAGGTCGGGTTCACCGTGACCGATGGTGATGGTGATACCGCAAGCCAAAGCTTCCAGGTTGACTTCACAGATGATGCTCCGGTTATTGACGCCGGAGAAATTGAGAACGGTATTGTTGAAGAAGAACAGCGTGAGGTAGTCGGGGCAGGTATTGACGATACAAGCGGCGATGGCGATGCAGACGGTTTCTTTAATCGCAACAGAACCACAGATGAGACTGACGGAAGCCTGGGCATCTCGTGGGGCGCCGACGACGGCGATGCTCGCACTCTGGTGTTTGATAAAGCCCAAGTTGAAGCTGATCTATCCGGCCTGAGCTCACGCGGTGATCTGGTCGAACTAAGTTTTTCTGAAGACGGTACGCAGCTGAATGCGACGGCTGATGGCCGCCCCGTGTTCACCGTTTCCCTGTCTGAAGATGACAGTGGCTCTTACACTTTCACGCTATTGGATACTCTGGACCATCCTGTTGACGCCCAAGGTGAAGACAGCCTTGCCTTAACGCTTGCCTTTATCGCGACCGATAGTGATGGCGACGAAGCGCGTGAAAGTTTCATTATCAATGTCATTGACGACCAACCGGTCGTAGATGGCCCGCTACCATTCCTGCAAAATCCACGGTTTGTGGAAGAGGAAGACCTGACCGGCGGCAATGAGGATGGCGAGCCGCTGCTCATCGATACAGGCAGCGCCATTATCGGTCAGCCGCTGACTGACAAGGTTGTCCAACAAGACCTCAATATCCGCTGGGGTGCAGATGATACCGACAAAGCCGATACACTGGCTGGTGGTATCTTGGTGCAAGACAACACCAACACCCAGGGCGAGCGCTCGCTCACCTTCGCCGACAACCCGTTGCCGGATGCCAATCTGAAGTCGCGTGGGAAGGATGTGACTGTCGAATTGTCTGAGGATAAAATCACAATTAAAGGTTTTGTCGTCGGCGAGGATTATGCTGCCAATAATCCGGTCTTCACAGTCGCGCTCTCAGACGATGAGAGCGGCTCTTACACTTTTGTCTTGCAGGACGTGCTTGACCATCCAACCAAAGGTAGCTCGGCAGCCGAAGAAGACACCATCTCTTTGCGCTTCGACTTTGTTGCATCGGATGGAGATGGAGACACCGACGCAGGGTCCTTTGTCGTGGGGATCGTCGATGACAGCCCGGTTGCAAACGACGATTCTCTCCTGGTTGATGAAGACGGTACAAACGTCGTTGCGTTGGATGTGCTCGCCAATGACGTCTTTGGCGCAGATGGCCCACCTGACTCGGATTCTGTCACGCTCGATACGTCTGCGACCATTGGTATTGCCACCCTCAACGCCGACAACACCGTCAGCTACGATCCAAATGGTCAGTTTGATAGTCTTGCAGTTGGTGAAACCGCGACGGACACGTTCAGATACACAATTACAGATGGCGATGGCGATACATCGGCCGCTGAGGTGACTGTCACCATCACCGGCACCAATGATGCGCCAGTGATTACGCAGGCCAACACAAGTGGATCGGTTCACGAGCCGGGTGCCTTTTCCACCAACATCAACGGTACAAGCATCTCCTTCAATCCAGCGCTGGGTGAGAGCGGCGAGTTCCGCATTTCCGGTGCCGGTATTGGCGGCAGCCAGATGTTCGACGCATTGGACGATCTCGTTGAGGCCCTGGCTGATATTGCCAACGGTTCGCGTGTTGGCGGCAACAGCCTACCAGATGCTGGCCCTGCTTCGGGCGGTTTCCCGAACATCATCAGTACAGCAGGTGGTCTGCTCAGCCTGGGTGGTCGAAGTGTTGCTGGAACGGTTCAGTACCAGTTCCCCTCAGAAAGTGCAGCTCTGGATTTCCTCAATGAGGTGCTGACGCCACTTTACGATCAGATCAATCAAGCCGACTCGGTGGCCAGCGCGACTGAACTAACCGAAAGTGGCGTGATCAAGTTTACCGATGTGGACCTCACGGACACTCACATTTTCTCCGCAACGCCCAACGATGCCACCAACATTGGCACGATGACGGTGGGCTTGAACAATGGCCGTGAGGCGACCGGTGGCAATACCGGCGAGATCGCTTGGCGCTACTCGGTGAACCCTGACGACTTGAACTTCCTGGCAGAAGGGGAGACGCGCGAGGAAGCCTTCACTGTCGCTATTGATGATCAAAAAGGTGGCGTTGTCAGCCAGGTGGTCAAGGTAACCCAGGTGGGTGCCAATGATGTGCCGGTTCTGTCGGTTACGCGTCAGAACAATCACGATGAGACGACTGACATATCAAACATTACCACCACCATCAATGCGACCTTCACCGATGTGGACGTGCTGGATAACGGTCATGTCGGCGAGGTGTTTTTGAAGCGTGTTAGTGGCAAAACTGGCGGGATGAGCAAGAATGACTTTGCCGCGCTCGACCTGCTCAAGCCGGGAAGCGTAGTCATATCCGATGCCACAACAGACGGCACCATCACCTTCGATTTCTTGGCCGAATCGACAGTGTTCGACTATTTGGCCGAAGGTGAGACCGTTACGCTGAACTACCGGCTGACGGTAGAAGATGAGCATGGCGGTAGAGGTTCCAAGGAAGTCGACATCACCATCACCGGCACTAATGATGATCCTGTTATCGTTTCGCCGACAAAACTCACTGGGTCGGTAAGCGAAGCCACTAGCTTTTCGTTTGGCCAGGACACTAACGGTGGCGCCAATGGCTTTGCGTACAACGCTGACACCAATGTGTTCAGCATCGGCGGTCAAGGCGTTGGTGGGACGCAAACGTTCTCTGAATTGAACCCCTATCTGGACCGAGCCGCCGAGGCCTTTAGCGGCACCGTTGAGACTGCGGGAAACATCAATCCAATTAGGATTGCTGATGGTGATGTTCCAAACATCCGCCGTGTTCAGCCTGGTTCGGGTACCGACTGGAATGTCGTCCTGTCCGGCTCAGGCGTTGGCGGAACCCAAGTTTGGTCGTTTGCCAGCGAGGCTCACGCCAACACCTTCAACGCTTTCCTGACGCGCCTGTTTGATGAAATCGACAACGCTGATGCGATTGCATTTGGTGATACTGATACCACGACATCGGATACGCTGCTTACCGCCGGCGGTAATGTGACCTTCGAAGACGTGGATATCAACGACACCCACACGGTCGAAATCGTAGAAGCCTGGACTACGGGGGCTGGCGGCTTCCGCGGTGAAATAGATGCGCAAATTACCGACACTGTAGGCACCGATGGCGAAGGCAAGGTGCGTTGGGAGTTCACTGTTCCCGATGATGATCTCAATGATCTGGCCAAAGGCGAAAGTGTTGAGCAAACCTACACTTTGACAATCCGCGATGCGGCCGGTGCAACCGATATCCGGACAGTTAAAGTTACGCTGAATGGCGGCAACGATATTCCACAGCCCAGGAAGGTGACGTTCTCAGTTGACGAGACGACTGACACCAGCGACATCACCGCGACACGCACAGTTAATTTTGATGACGCTGATCTTAATGATGTGGGCCATACCGCATCGGTGAATGTGAAGAGCCGCAGCGGCGATACATCAGGAATCTCAAGCCTCACCAACACGGATCTGGAAGGTCTGATTAGCTTTGGCGCTGTGAACAAAAATGCGGGTGATACGTCTGGTAGCGTGCCTGTCACGTTTACCGCAGGATCCACCACGTTCGATTATCTAAGCGATGGCGACTTCGCCCGGATCACCTACCGCGTGGTGATTGACGATGGCGATGGTGGATCAAAAGCCAGCGAGTTCGAAGTGACAATCAACGGCACGAATGACGCGCCGGTGGTGGCACCTATTGTCGTTGATGCGGTGAGCGAGGATGATGCGGTCCAAGTTATCAACCTGCTGGCTGGCGCGAGCGATGTAGAGGGAGACACTCTCTCGGTAACGATCATTGCAGTCATCGATAGTCTCGACCAGGATGTTATATTTACTGACAATGGTGATGGAACGATCTCAATCAACCCCAACCAGTATGACAGCCTAAATGATGGAGAAAGCCGGACCATCACTGTGAATTATGATGTCTCCGACGGAACGGATACCACGCCGAATACCGCGACCGTGACGATTGAGGGTGTCACGGACATTGCTATTCCAGCGGGAGTGTACGGCTCCAAATTGGTGAACTCTACCGGCCCAAGTGATTACTCCATCGAACTCAATGCAAACGCTCTAAGCGATATGAACAACGCAAATGGTTTATTCGCCATTGGTGGAGAGCGTGTACGCGGTAACGGTGCAACTTTTAGTGGCTCCAGTAGCGACTCAAACGTATTACTCGAACTGACCATTGAAGGGGCAGCTGGCCCAACTTCTTTGGCGGCACTAGACAATGGCTGGTATGATAATAGTGGCGTCCATAGGCCTGGAAATCCAAACATCTTTGTGGGAGTCAGTGGAACTCGAACTCTTCGAAATTTCTTTGTCTTTGACTTGGAGGATATAGATTCAAATATCGTTGAAGCTACCCTCCATGTTGCTGGCGGGTTCAACCAAGGATCAGGCGTTTACGTTCTGAATGCGGTTAGCACCCCAATACCAAGCCTGATAGAAGGCACAGGCGGTCTGCCCGCCTTTAACGATCTTGGTGGAGCTGGTTCTGGCACACCAGTTTATGATTCCGACCCCATCATCGTCGACCTTGATGGCGATGGCGCTGAAACCATCGCAGCTTCGGCCGGCGTAGCGTTCGATCTGGATGCCGACGGCGATGCCGATCAGATCGGCTGGGTTGCCCCGGATGATGGAATGCTGGTTGTCGATACCGATGGGTCAGGGGCCATCGAGGACGGCTCGGAGGTCTTCTCCGAAGTGTTCGAGGGTGGCACCTACGACAACTCGCTCGAGGCGTTGCGCACCATGGACAGCAATGGGGATGGCATTCTGGATGCCGCCGATGCCCGCTTTGCGCAGATCAAGGTCTGGCAGGACGCCGACAGTGATGGCAAGACCGATGTTGGTGAGTTGAAGACGTTGGATGAGCACGGCATTGCCTCGCTCGACCTCAACGCCAGTGACGTCAACACCCGCGACAATGGCAACCTGGTGTTCGCCGGGGGTGAGTTCACCAAAACCGATGGTGGTACTGGTAGCTACGTTGGTGTTGTTTTCGGGTCCTCTGCCAACGATGCGGCACCAGTCAGCAACGACGATGTCATTCTTGCAAAAGATGGTGTGGTGGACATCGTGGCTCTGGATGAAACATCGGCAGGGGCAACGATCCTTGAGTTCAACACAAGTGAAGATCGTGTGGACCTAACCGCGCTGCTTGACGGGGCAGCAAAACCATCTGTTCGGGTTGAAGGTAGCAATACGATTGTATCGGTTGATGCAGATGGACCGGGGGCAGCTGGAGCGCAGGATGTTGCTATCCTTGCAGGCATAACATCAGGGTCCCTGGAGATCATTGATGATGGTGCATCGACCCAAATCGCGATTGCATCAAGTTAGTTGAATTAGTCTCGATGTGATCTGACACCGCCCCCATCCCAGAGAACTGGAACGGGGGCGGCGCATCTCTTGAATGAGATGATGGTTGTCCGTTTTGATGGAGGTGCGAACCGAACCATCAAACGAGGAAACCACAATGTTGAATACTACTGACAAGATCATCAAACACAAAACCGGCTTGCTGAATCTGGCCGAGGAGCTGGGGAACGTTTCGAAGGCTTGCCAAGTAATGGGCATGTCGCGCGATACTTTCTACCGCTACAAATCGGCGGTCGAAGATGGCGGCGTTGAGGCGCTATTTGAGCGCACCCGGCGCAAGCCCAATCTGGCGAACCGTGTGGATCAGGCGACCGAGGACGCCATCATCAAATCTGCCACCGACTTCCCGGCCTACGGTCAGGCTCGAACGTCCAATGAGCTGCGCAAGCTGGGTGTCTTTGTCTCACCGTCCGGCGTGAGGTCGATCTGGTTGCGGCATGATCTGGCGAACTTCAAAGCGCGCTTGAAAGCACTGGAAGCCTTGGTTGCCGAGGACGGCGGCATCCTGACTGAGGCGCAGGTGCAGGCGCTTGAGAAGAAGAAGCACGACGATGAGGCCTGCGGCGAGATTGAGACCGCACACCCTGGCTATCTGGGGTCTCAGGACACATTCTATGTCGGCACACTGAAGGGCGTCGGGCGGGTTTATCAGCAGACCTATGTCGACACCTATTCCAAGGTGGTACATGCCAAGCTGTACACCACCAAGACCCCGATCACGGCGGCTGATCTGCTGAACGATCGGGTACTACCATTCCACGAGGAACACGATCTGCCGGTGCTGCGCATTATGACGGATCGCGGGACGGAGTATTGCGGGCGCGTCGACAAACACGACTTCCAGCTCTTCTTGGCCATCAACGACATTGATCACACAAAGACAAAGGTGAAATCACCGCAAACAAACGGCATCTGCGAGCGGTTCCACAAAACAATCCTGCAGGAGTTCTATCAGGTCGCGTTCCGCAAAAAGGTATTCGAAACCATCGAAGAGTTGCAGGCTGATCTGGATGACTGGCTCCACCACTACAACCACGAGCGCACGCATCAGGGCAAAATGTGTTGCGGCAGAACGCCCATCGAAACTATGCTCGAGGGGAAAGCAATCTGGCGGGAAAAGTTCGTGAACTGAACTTGGCCTGACAGACACCGCCGGAAAAACGGCCAACTGTCAGATCACATCTGAACCACTACAAGTTAGTTGATTGCAAACCAAAGCCGCACTTGGTTCGTTTTCCAAGTGCGGCTTTTTTGATGGCATGCGACACGCTTTACAGTCCCGCAATCACGCCGCTATCCATCGTGCGGTGCACCGCCAACACCTGGTCGCCTGGCAACAGGCGGCCGATACGCTGGGCGGTTGTGCGGTTGTCCATGATGCGAGGGCCGGAAGCTGTGTCCACCTGCACAATCACATGGCCATTTCCGCGGGCGGTGCGCAGGAAAAGCAGCGACACATCGTCGGCATCCACACCTGCCTCTAGCAGTAGTGCGCGTTTCAGCACCGCGTGATCTTCGCAGTCTCCTGCCCCGCGGGACAGCGTTTCCAGCGGTGTTTGCCAATGGTCACGCCCTGGCTGATCCCAACGGAAACTGATCGCGTGATGCACCAGGCGCTGCGCCTCGCGCACTGGGTCAGCAGCATCGCGCACACGGTTCACCGCATCACGCCACGCCTGCGACTTGGTGCGGTCTTCGCGCAAGATGGCACGCTCGAGTCGTGCGAGCCGGGCATTCAGGCTGCTCTCCCAACGCTCACGAACATCACGCGGTGCAACACCATCGGCGCTCGCCTCCTGTGCCGCACGAACAGCGGCCAAGCGTCCGCGAATGTTCACAAACCCATTGGATAGAGCAACGGGGCGGATAGCCTCGTTGATCACCAGTGGGGCTGCCGCAAACGCCTGCGCGTTGCTTATTGTTGCGGAAAAAGGTGTTGCAAGCACGGCCAACGCGAAAGCAAGACAAAGGGGTAGCGTTGCGCGCGGACGCAATGGCCCGTTCGCCCGCCCAAGACGGTTCGTAATCATGGTTCTGCCTCAACCTGTTTTACGGGCGAGAGCAAAACCCCCAAATACGCGACACCAACCTCTGATGGGTCTTTAGCGTTCGCGTAGCGCTTCGTTCCGCGCCCGTGTTACTGGGTTGAGGAGATACTGCAGAACAGTCTTCTGTCCGGTTAATATATCTGCGGTCACAACCATTCCTGGTATTAGTGGTAAAGGATTGGTATCAGAACCAAGTGAATTTTCTTCAACTTCTACAGTAACGCGGTAGAAGCTTTCGCCTTGTTCATCCTCAAACGTGTCGGCGCTTATGCGGCGCACAACCCCCGGCAAATCACCATAGACGGTGTAGTCGTAGGCTGTGACCTTGACCGATACGTCCTGGCCCGCGCTGATGAAGGCAACATCCTGCGGGCGGATTTCAGCTTCGACGAACAGTTGCTCATCCAGCGGGACAATCTCAACCACGTTCTCCCCGGGCCGGATAACCCCGCCAATGGTGTTTACAGGCAGTGAATTGACCACCCCGCGCACTGGGGATGTAAGGGTCGTGCGTTCCAAGCGTTGTTGAGCGGACAGGATAGACTGCTCAATCACCGCCAAATCGCCAATCGTTTGCGCCAGTTCCTGCCGGGCTTGCGAGGCAAACTGTGCCTCAAGGTTAGAAAGCTGCGCTTCTGCTTCTGCAATCGCTGCGGATGTGCGAGGAAGCTGGGCGCGTAGGACAGACAGCTCCTGCTGCTCGGCAAGGGCTGCGCGTTCCCTTTGCAAGAAATCAATCTCTGGGATGGCACGCCGGTTGAACAAGCTTCTTGCAAGTTCGACCTCTCGATCAAGCAATTCAATAGCGACCGCAGTTTCCTGGATACGAAGCTCAAGCTCAGTGCGCTCCAAAACGCGCTGCGCCAGCTGTTCGTTGATGACCGCGCGCTCTTGCACCAGGGCGAACTGTCTGGCGTTAAAGAGTTGTTGCTCCCCCAGCAGAATATCCGACGGCACCCCTTGCATGAACACCGGCTGATCATCTTGGGCTTCGGCCTGTAGACGTGCGCGTTGCACACCGAGCACCAACTGTCGCTGCTGTAGCTCACCAAGGCTGGAGCGGGCGTCGGTATCATCAAGCCGAAGGAGCACCTCGCCTGCTTCAACAATGTCGCCTTCAGCCACGTTGATCTGCGTAACGATACCAGCTTCAAACGGCTGGACCAGTTGCATCTGACTGGTGGGAACGATGCGCCCCAGGCCAGTCGTGACCTCCTCCAAGGTGGCCCACTGTGCCCAGGCAACAAAGCTTACAATCATGGTGGCTATGATGATGAGCGCCGGGAAAAGATTGGTGCTTCCACCCTGATCGAGGGCGGCCCTGATGTCATTTGCAAACCGTTCATCCACCCGCCCTGCCATCAGCGGACACCTGCCACTTGTGCTGCGCGCGCCATGGCTTGATTGCCAGCGGCTTGGTCTTGCAGGGCTTTAAGCACCTTTTCTTTTGGCCCCAAAGCAAGCAGGCGCCCAGCCTCAATCACCAAAAGTCGATCCACGATCGAAAGCGTGCTGTGCCTGTGGGTTGCGATGATAAGCGTCACGCCATCGTTTTCGGACAAATGACTGAGGCTTTTGAGCAGCTTTGCCTCCGCACTGGTATCCAGTGCCGCTGTGGGTTCATCCAAAAACACCATTTTGGGCCGTCGGATCAGCGCCTGCGCCAAGGCGACGCTGTGCCGCTGCCCACCGGAAAGGTTCGCGCCGCGCTCGGCTACCGGGAGCGAAAGGCCCAGCGGGTGGTCGCGCGCAAGCTCCTCAAGACCAGCCAACACCACGGCGTAATCAATATCGCTTGGGCTGGCCATCGGCTCACCCATGGTGATGTTGTCCAGCAGCGTACCCGACACCAGCTCTGGCTCTTGCGGTACCACGCCAACAAAGCGGCGCAGCTCGACAGGCGAGACCTGTTGAATATCCACACCATCGATAAGCAAGCGCCCACCCGATGGCGTCGCCAGGCCGGCCAATAGCCGGCCGATTGTCGATTTGCCCGAGCCGATGCGGCCAATGATACCTAAGCGCCCACCATCCTCAACCTCAAAGGTTAGATCATCCAGGGCAGGAGACTGCTGCCCCGGATAGTTGAACGCCACTTTTTCAAACGTCAGCCTGGGTTTCATCAGAGGTCGAGTGGCAGTTGCATCAGTCCACTCGCTTGGAAGGCCCATAAGGCGATCGACGGAGCGGTAGGAGTGTTTGGCCTGCTGAACACGCGCCAGCGTGCCAGATACCGAGGCCAAAGGCGCAAGAACGCGGCCCGACAAGATGTTGGCGGCAATAAGAGCACCAACCGACACCTGCCCTTCAATGACCAGAAACACACCCCAAACGATCAGCACCACTGAGACGGCCTGCGAAGCGCTTTGGACAACGGTTGTATTTAAATTGGACCAGAAACGCGTGGTGGTTGCTGACCGGCTTGCCTCGGCCACCGAATGATCAAACCGCCGACGAAGATGGGAGGCCGCTCCAATGCGTTTGACCATGTCGATCGAGAGAAGCGTCTCGATCAGAATGCCATGTCTGCGCGCCGAATCGGACTGCGCCTCTTTCATGGCGCGGTTCATGGGAACCTGCACCCAAAGCGTCACGCCAATGACAACAATGGCGGCAACGATCGGAACCAAAACCAGAATGCCGACGATCCAGTAGAGAACCAGCAGGAACACCAGGATGAAAATCGCATCGGTGATAGCGATGATCGTCGAGGACGTCAGAACATCACGAACATTATCAAAATCGCGAATGTAACTGGCCATTATGCCAGTTGACTGTGGCCGCGCGTCTGACCTGGCTTCAAGCAAATGATCGAAGACGCGCCCGGAGACTGCCATGTCGATACGACGCCCGGTTTCATCGACAACGCGGGCGCGCAGCGTCTTCAGCACAAAGTCAAAGATCAGCGCCAACACGACGCCAGACGCCAAGGCCCACAGTGTCGGGATCGTTAGGTTGGGGATCACGCGGTCGTACACGTTCATGATGAACAGCGGACTTGCTAGAGCAAGCAGATTGACCAGAAATCCAGCAATGACGACTTGAGCATAGTTGCCTTTGAACCGAGAGGCAGCCGACCAGAACCAGTGATTACGCTTCTTAGCCTGCGCCTGGTCGTCCTCCAGCAGGTCCGATGCTGCTTCTTGTTTGGCAACATAGAGCAGCGCGCGTTCGACCAAGGCGCTGAGCTTGCGCAAGCTGACACTGCGTTCAGTGACCGTATCACCCGAAAACAAAACGACACGCGCGATATCGTTGCCGAAGTCTAGTGCCTCAACGACAATAGCCTCTCCCATATCCAAGATGCAGATCAAGGGGGGGGAGAGAGGAGAGGCAAGCGTAAGCGGTTTTTTTCCCAGCTGGACACGCAGCCCAAACTTACGAGCCGCCTCGCCGATATGCTCCAGGTCCAACTCACCGTCAGTAAGCGGAACAGAATCGTCGATCCGATCTCTGTGGTAAGAGGCCCCGAGCTTCTTTGCACAATGCGCTAGCGCAGGACCCAGATTGCGAATGACCTTGGGCTGGTTGTCATCCTCATGCTTTTTACCAGGTAGTGCAGCAGCCTGGATGCCGCTTGTCACGCGCTCACTCGCACTTATCGACGTAGCGGCTCAAGGAAGCCAGTGGAGGCGCGGTGAAGACGGAGGTTTTCTGCACGAAGGTCTGGCTCCGGTACGAGGTCTTGCAGTCCGAAATGATTGATCAAGTTGCCGGTCGATCCGATCAGTTGATACCGGGCGAAAACAGATATCGCTTCAGCACTGGCAACTTCAAACTCCGCGTTGAACCGTGCGTTCTGTGCATCGAGAAGGTCGAGCAACGTTCGCAACCCAGCGTCATATTCCTCGTAGTAGGAGGTTAGCACGCGTTCGGACTGAGTTAGCTGATCGCGAAGTGCGCTCAGTCGTTGGTCATTTGTGGTGACGCCCACCCAAGCCGTGCGAACGGACTGATCAATGTCTCTGCGAAAACGATCCAGGCGGATCTCTGCCTCGCCAACACGCTCCACTTGCTCGCGATGTTGAGCGGTGCGAAGACCCCCGTCAAAAAGACGCCAACTCATGACTAGCCGCAACGAGGCATCAATACTCTCGCCTGGCGTACCACCGATATCGTAGCCGTATGACGCAGTGCCTTGTAGTGCAAGTTCAGGGAAAGCGCTGGAAAGCTGCTGTTCAGCGACGGCCTCAAGCGATTCCACCTCCAGCGCTGCTGCGTCTAGCGTGGGGTGATTGCTGCGGGCGACTGTTATCGCCTCATCGACAGAACGTGGCAAGCCGTGAGGGATCCCCGCGGCGTGCAAGTGGCGTGGATGTTGTCCAACCAACCGCACAAACCGAGCTTCTACCTCGCCAAGGGCGCGCGCGACCTCAGCGCGAATGGCACGCGCGGCAGCCAAACGCTGCGCTGCTATCTCAACTTCGCCCTGCGTCGCGGCGCCGCCGTCGAACTGCGTTTGGGCGCGACCTAAGATAAACCTATGCTGTTCAATATTATTATCTGCGGCCTGAAGCACGCGCCGGTGACGCAATACATCAACGTATGACTCGACAGTGTCGACGGCTACAACCTCAGCAGCTTCCATTGTACGGAAACCTGCACCCTGGAACCGCGTTGCCTGGCGGAACATTTCATTGGCGCGGAAAAAGCCATCAAACAGGGTCCAGCTCGCGATACCACTGACTTGGCGACTGGTGCGCCACTCTTCGTTATTTGCGACACTCAAAGCATTTGGACGGTCAACATATTCAGGACCAACAAATGCTTCCACATCCAAGGTCGGCATGTACAATGATCGCGCCTGATCTATCTCGGCCGATACCGCACGCTGATTGGCTTTGGCCTCCAACACTTCGGGGCTTGTATCCACAGCAATTCTAACGGCGTCGTTGAGTGACATTGCGTGAGCCGCGAACGGCATTAACGCGAAAGCGAAAACTGGAATTATAACACGCAATTTCATTGTTGAGCCCCAACCCGCTCTTACCAACACCACGACCGCAGTACTACTGAGAGCTAAAACATAATTTCATAGAGTGCGCTACTTGAGACACCGCCACCTACACTTACGCTATTGCGAGACATAGCTGGTGATAGCATCCCCCACATGGGTGAAGGATTGTTCAGCGATGAATAAGCTGGCCAATTAACAACATAAGTTGCGTGAGAGACACGGTTCCAGTTTTTCCATAAATACTACGCAGGTGCGTTTTGACCGTTTCACGCGATAATCCCAGCTGGCGAGCAGCGTCAGATGCGTTGGAGCTCACCGTCAGTGCGGCGATCACTGATTCTTCTGCCGGTGTGAGATCAAATGCGCGACGAATAGTGGCGCTGTTCATCGACGCGTTCAGGTTCACAACAGCAACACGCAAAACGCGCGCTGCGCTCTCATGAGCAAAGCTGATTGTGTGCGGTACCACGTAGCTATGCAGAAGTAAGAGCAAGCCTGGCTGGGATTGGACAACAAAGGGCTCGGTGTTGTCGGCAGACCGACTCAAGAACTCCTTAAGTGCTTCGTCACTGGCGGTCGTCCCTCTACTCGTTGACCTCAATCGGCCGTTGACAGTCCGCAGGCCCAGATTGGCTTGGATGATGCGTTCGGCATTTTCGTCCAAGGTAACAATGTGTCCTCCAGAAGAAAGCGAAATCATTCCATCCGCGTAAAGGCTCCCCACGCCGTCCTCCACCATGTCATTGACCCTTCGATTTGGCGCGCGAATGCGCTCGGTCAGCCGTGCGCTGCGCAAAATGTGAGTTGCTAAGTTGGTGAAACGACCGAGATCCTGGGTCGTGAAGTCGTCAGTGCCATCGCTGGCATTGCGATAGAGATTGAACCAAGCAAAATCAGATCCAGGACGGCACAAGCTGACCATCAGACCCCTGTCAATTTGCTGGGGATGTAGAATAGCTCTGGTGGATTCTTCGGTCGCAAAAAGATCAGCGCTCATGAAGTCAGAGATACGGAACGCTTTGCCAGGCGTGGCGCGCATCACGGCTCTGATGCCGATGTTGTTGCGCGGAGAGTTGAACTCTTCAAAATGTTTTTGAAGCGCATGCAGGTCAAAATTGGTTTGTGCAGCTGTGTTTCGATTTACCGGGTTTTGTCCGGCGCTTAACTCAATACCCGCAACGCTGCTTCCAAACATAGCAGCGGTTGAAACCACAAAGTCTTGCCATACCGATTCATCGTGCGTCGCAATGTAGCACTTATCTAGAAGATCCTCCCAATCTTGTTCCATAATTTCAGCAGCAAAGCCTATAATACGATATAGTTAGTCACCCTTTTCAAAGTTTTTTTAAGGAAGACAGATTTGTAGGGTAGGTGCACATTCACCTCATCACTACTGTTGCGCGAAAAGACTTTGAGCATCCCCCACGTGGGGGATATCTATTGTTTAAAAGCATTTGAGTTAAGAGCCAAGCGCAAGCACTCTGTTCAATGACATGGAGCATCCCCACTGGAATTGCACTTCAGCATTCGCCAAATTCCAGGCTCGGCACGTCGACCTATGATTGGCGGGAACGTTTGGCGAGTGAACAGCACGTTGTCCGCTTGCGCCAAAGTTGAAGAAATCTCTCAAACCCAGCTGGACTTGCCCCTTAAAACGAGCGGTAGTGCTCGGGCTTTGAAGGCCTGAAGGTAATTAGGCTGCAGCCGCCGCAAACTTCCCAAGTGCCACGAAAGCCATTTCCAACGATCGTCCTATCTTAGTTGACGGCGAAGCTGTTTCGTTCACCGACCAGTGTTTTGCCGGACACAGCGGTTTGTAATGGGCTGGTCGTTTGGCAGGCTGCAAGAGTGAGAACTGCTGCACTGGCAATTAGACGAGATTTCATGATTGATCCTTTGCTTAAAATTATCATAATGATAATACATAGATCGATGCACGCTTCAAGATCAATTCAGCCTGGTTCGGGCAGCAGTGCGCGCACATAGCGCACTGCCGATTGTTGTTGATCCATGAGCAGGCGCGCGAGGGCAGTGGTTGTGGTTGCCGCGCACTGCTGGTTTCGGTAGCTTTGGCCGTTGGGTGCTGCTTCATGTGCCAATGTGGTCATGAGCCTGACGAGAGGACCTGTTTTCAATGCGCAAGCTGTCGGCTGTTGCTGAATTGCGATCCATGCTACGGCAGATGGAGCATGACATTGGTATTGAGAGACTAAGTGGGCCGGAGCTTGATGTTCTACTGTCAGCGGAGGCAGCGACCAAGACAGCTGGCGACACTGTGACATCTGACGAAATCCGCGGGCACGTGCTTTCGTCGCGCTTGCCGGTTGCTACGTTTCATCGTGCTCTGCGATCACTCGTTTCAATGGACTTTATAGCTAAGGCCGAGGGGCGAAAAACGGGGATGTACATTGTCAATCACGAGAAGATCAGCAACTGGGAGCCATAGCGTCTACGCTTCTTCAGCGGCGGTGCATTCAGAAGCTATGCGAGCTGAATCAGAATGAAGAGCTTCGTACTGATCCAAATCGCAATCGCAGCTGCGTTTGCTTTCTGCTTCTCTGTGACGACCTATATCGTCGCGCCTCTTCAGGGCCTCCTCTTTCCGGACATAACCGTGTTTGCAAGCCTCATGTTCCTGCCGCATGGCGTGCGGGTTTTGGCGACCTGGGCTTACGGTTGGAAGGCCATTCCTGGACTGCTTCTCGGCTCGGTGATCGCGGGATGGATCATTGTGGGCCCGGACAATTTCGCGATCCTGGAACCCCAGCTCATCAATGGCGCTTTGATTGGGGCAGCATCGGCTTACGTGTCTTTCGAGCTTGCCCGCCTGTTTGGCGTGAATTGCTACTTAAACGGCGCGCAACGGCTGAACTGGAAAGGCATTTTGGCGATTGGTGCCTTGTCGTCCTTGATCAATTCGGTTGGCCACACGGTGAACTACAGTGGGATTGCTGACCTCAGCAGCAATTTCGGCTTATGGGCGACGTTCAAGGTCGGGGACATGATGGGATTGATTGTGTGTATGCTGGCACTCATGTTTGCTTTCCGCTGGGCTCGTCGACAACGCAAAGCGAGCAGCGCTTCCAGCATCTAGCGTACGCAGATGCTCGTCGCAGCATTGAGACTGGCTGATCCTCCCCCACTGAAGTGGACCTCCGCTATGTTTAGGAACACGGAGGAAACACATGGCCAACAAGCGACCAAAGCCCGAAGAGATTGTCACGAAGTTACGGCAGGTCGAGGTTCTGACGGGGCAATGTATGCCTCGTCTGGATGCGATCCGGCAGATTGGCGTGACTGAACAGACGTTCTACCGCTGGAAGAAGTGGTACAGTGGAATGGGCACGGACCAATTGAAGGAACTGAAGCGTCTGCAGAAAGAGAATGAGCGATTGCGCACCGGACGCGGTGATCGGCACGCTGATGAAAGAGAACCCAGATGGTTTCCTCGTCATGGGCGCGTTTGGGCACTCTCCGCTGCGCACGCTCATCGTTGGCTCTACGACCACCAGCATGATCCGCACGGTGCATGCGCCGGTGCTGTTGATGCGGCCTTAGCAATCAGGTTGTCATCCGGGGCGCGGAGCGAGACCCGGGATATGCCAGGGTTTCGTCAGTGTCAGATCCCGGCTCGCCTGCGCTGCAGTTGGCCGGGATGACAGATACAGCGGTCGTTTCACAGGAACTGAGCCAAAAAATGGCTTAATTCGTGATCTGAATGCGCGTGCGGTGCGGGCCATAGTCCTGCACCAGCGAAAACAAGGCACGTGCATGGTCTGGGTGGAGGCGTATACAGCCATGCGAGGCACGCGAGCCTAGTCGGCCAATTGCACTTGTCGCATGGAAGGCATACCCACCCTGGAAAAATATGGCATGGGGCATTTCCGCCATGTTGTAGGTGCGCGAGTGCCACATGGTATGCATGCGCAGCGGCCGCCAGGTGCCGGTGGGTGTGGCATAGCCCTGACGCCCAGATGACACATCCCACTCGTGAAGAACCTCGCCATCGACGATCACCTGCATTCGCTGTTCTGATAGATCAACCTTCGCAACCACCGAGGCTTGTGCCTGCGGCTGCGACAACAGCGATACAAATCCCAGGGCCGCAAAGCCCAACACCATCTTTGATAAACGCATAACAACTCTCCGGCAGCGTTACGCAATACTCTTGCTGCCTGATCGCCAGGATGCAACACACGCGTGGACTTTGGGTAAACCTGCGCGCCAAACGCCAGTATGGTAAACCAAGCGTAGCGCCCGCATATCTGCACGAAGGGGCAATGAGGAGGCCAACGCATGGCATTGTTTTTTATTGGTTTGATTGGCTTCTTGGGCATCCACTCGGTGCGTATTGTTGCGCCAGGCGTGCGGCAGAGCGTGATGCACCGTTTCGGCCTCAATGGTTGGAAGGCCATCTATTCAATCATCTCGCTTGTGACGTTTGTGCTGCTGATACAAGGCTACCCGGCGGCCAAAGCTGGGCTTGGCTTTGTCTGGGCACCACCGACGTGGACCAGTCACATCACGCTGTTGCTTATGCTGCCCGCGCTCATATTTTTGGTGGCCGCCTATGTGCCGTCAAAGCTTAAAGCTTGGCTCAAGCACCCGATGCTTGCCAGCATCAAGGTATGGGCACTGGCCCACCTGCTTGCCAATGGCTTGGGCGTTCATTTGGTGCTGTTTGGCAGCTTTTTGGCATGGGCCGTGGTCGACCGAATTAACGTCAAGCGCCGCGGTGGGGCAGATCCACTTGCACCCAGCGGCTGGGCAGCAGACATCCTCGTTGTTGCTGTGGGTACTGTCGCATGGGTGGTTCTGCTGCTTTGGGGCCATCAATGGCTGTTCGGCGTCGCACCAATCAGCTAAGAGCCTGCGACCCTGTTGTTAGCTCGAGTCCATGCCATGTCTGTCCAGTCATCCGTCCGCCGCATCACTGCCGTTGATATTGCCAAGCGAAAAAATGCAGAGCCCGTGGTCGCGCTTACAGCGTACCATGCGCATACCGCCTCAATCCTGGATGAGCATGTGGACTTCATTTTGGTCGGCGATTCGCTTGGCATGGTGATGCACGGCATGGAATCGACAGTGCCGGTGACCCTTGACATGATGATCGTGCAGGGCCTTGCGGTGATGCGTGGTTCCAAGCGCGCGCTGGTGGTGGTCGATATGCCTTTTGGCTCGTATGAAGCGAGCAAAGAGCAGGCCTTCCAATCGGCAGTACGGGTTATGAAAGAAACCGGCGCTGGCGCAATCAAAATGGAAGGCGGGGAGCACATGGCCGAAACGGTGGAGTTTCTGGTCCGCCGCGGCATTCCTGTGATGGGCCATATTGGCCTCACTCCGCAGGCCATCAACACCATGGGTGGCTTCCGTGTTCAGGGCAAATCGGACGAAAACCAGGCGCAAACCGAGCGCGACGCGCATGCAATCTCTGATGCAGGGGCCTTTGCTATGGTCATTGAGGGCACGGTAGAGACCGTTGCCCGCAAGATCACCAAAGAGGTGGACACGGTCACCATCGGCATTGGCGCATCACCAGCCTGCGATGGCCAGATTCTGGTGTTGGAAGATATGCTCGGCCTGAATGAATGGACACCAAAATTCGTGCAGAAATTTGGCTCCATTCGCGATCACATCGAAGAAGCAGTGACCAATTACGCCGATGCTGTGCGCGAGCGCTCCTTCCCTGGCCCTGACCATGTTTATGCCCGAAAGAAGACTTAACGCCTTCTCCAACCACCGGGCCGTATGCTGATTGCAGTACGCGCCTTCTAACACTATGGTCGCGCGCACATTCGGAGCGCTGCTGACAAAAGGCCTAACCGCACATCCATGACCGATATTTTTAGTGAAATTGAAGAAGACATCCGCAAGGACCGCGCCAAGCAAATATGGCAGCGCTTTGGCAAATATATCATCGGCGGAGCCGTGGTCCTGGTGCTGGCAGTGGCGGCTTGGCGGGGCTACGAGGCCTACACCATGTCGCAAGCCGCAGCTGCTGGTGACAGCTTTCTTGATGCGATCGCGCTTGTGGAAGAAAACCCACAGGCGGGGATCGATGCGTTGGATGCCATTGCAACTGATGGCCCCGGTGGTTATGCGGCGCTGGCCCGCTTCCGTGCAGCCAGCACAAAGGCTGAGGTTGGCGATGTAGACGCCGCGATCAACGACTTTCAGGGTATGGTCGATGATGCGGGCCTAGATCCCTTGGTGCGCGATGTTGCGCGTGTGCGCCTCGGCTACCTGCTTCTTGATCACGGCAACGCGGCTGACATTGAGGGTTTGTTGCTACCCCTGTCAGATACCACCAACCCGTTTTCACACTCTGCGCGCGAGATTCGCGCCTTTGCCGCCATGAAAGCGGGAAGTCGTGAGCAGGCGCTAGGCTTGTTTCTGGAGCTTGTGAGTGATTTTTCTGCGCCAGAACCCGTGCGCTCGCGCGCCCGTGTGGCCCTCGATGTGCTGGCCAGTGATGGCACCAGCACGCAAGACCGCTAACGAGGAAAAGTATTATGCGTTCCATCCTCATTGCACTGTGTGCCGTGCCTCTGTTGGCAGGCTGCGCCACCGTTGGCGACACCTTTGATGACTTGAACCCGTTCAGCGAAGATGATGTGCCAATACCTGGTGAACGCCGTACCGTTGGCAGTGCTGCAGACCCGGTGCAGGCGATCAGCAACACCAGCGTGTCCATTCCTGGGCCTTCAGGGGCAATCGACTGGCCCAACCCGGGCGGAAACGCAGCCAACAACCCCGGCCACGTTTCTCTATCAGGCGCACAAAGCTGGAACGCGCAAGCAGGCCTTGTGTCTGGCCGGCGCAGCGTGCGCATGGCAGCGCTTCCAATCGTCTCCGGCGGTCGAGCTTTTGTTTATGATCCTAGCGGCAATGTTACCGCAGTCTCTGTTTCCGGCGGCGGGCAAAGCTGGCGACGCAATTTGCGCCCCGAGGGTGAAGACGGTCAGGTTGGTGCGGGCGGCGTTGCGTTTGGCGCGGGTCGCGTGTTTGCCGCAACCGGCTTTGGCCAGCTTTTCGCGCTTGATGCGAGCAATGGCGCAACCGCGTGGGCAATTGATCTGGATACACCAGCGCTTTCCGCCCCCACATTTGCAGGTGATCAGGTTTATGTGATCACGCAGTCCAATACGGTGTTGGCCATCTCAGCGACTGACGGCACCGAGCGTTGGCGCTTCCGCGGCGTGCCCGCAACGGCTGGTCTGCTTGGGTCTGGTACGCCAGCGGTCTCCGGAAACACCGTGATTGTTCCGTACTCGTCCGGCGAGATTGTCGCGATCAACGCTGAAAGCGGCGAGCCGCGCTGGGCTGACGCGGTGGTTACGGGTGCACGCTATCAGGCGCTCTCTGGCCTGCGCGATCTGGTGGCCAGCCCGGTCATTGCAGGTGGCGCTGTTATCGCGACCGGCGTGGGTGGGCGTACCATCTCGGTCGGTCTGGAAAGCGGCAATCGGCAGTGGGAGACCAATGTTGGCTCCGTTCACACGCCCATCGTGGCTGGCGATGTGGTGTTCCTGATTGACCTTGAAGGCCGGTTGATGGCGCTCTCGCGTACCAGCGGCCAAATCCAATGGGCTATTCAGTTGCCCGGTGGTACTGGCGAGGGGCAGGAAAAATGGGCTGGTCCGGCATTGGCAGATAATGTGCTCTACCTTGCTTCCAGTGAGGGTGGCGTGATGCGCGTTAACCCAGCGACCGGCCAAGTGATAAGCAGTACCAGCGTGAACGAAGATATTTTCTTGCGCCCTATCGCAGCCGGAGGGCGCATCTTGGCGCTGGCCGCTGATGGGTCGCTGCTCGCGCTGAACTAGCTCATATGTCAGTATCTGCTCATAATCCGGCGCATCCATTGCCGGTCGTTGCTGTTATCGGGCGACCCAATGTTGGAAAGTCGACGCTTTTCAACCGGCTCGTTGGCAAGCGGCTTGCGCTGGTTGATGACACACCCGGTGTAACGCGCGACCGCCGCGAGGGTGATGCCAAGCTGGGTGATCTTGCCTTTACGCTGGTCGATACAGCAGGCTTGGAAGAAGCGGATGCAGCATCGTTGGCTGGCCGTATGCGCGCGCAAACCGAACGCGCCATCGCGGAAGCTGATGTGTGCCTATTCGTCATTGATGCGCGCGCTGGCCTGACCCCCACAGACGCGGAGTTTGCAAGCCTGATGCGTCGCCATGGCGACAAGACCATTTTGGTGGCCAACAAGGTTGAGGGGCGCAAAGGCATGGACGGTGCCTATGAGGCTTTTGAGCTTGGGCTTGGTGAACCTGTGGCCATTTCCGCTGAGCATGGCGAAGGCATGGCCGATCTGTTTCAGGCACTGGACGAGCATTTCACGCGCCTGCGAGAAAATGCAGCCTCGGCCCCTACGGTTGTCGAACAAATGCAGCCAGATGAGACGTGGGGCGCTGAAGATGAAGACGCGCCGGACATTATTGAGGCGGCGCCGCGCACGCATCCCTTGCAAGTGGCCATTGTTGGGCGGCCAAATGCCGGCAAGTCCACACTGGTCAACGGCCTGATTGGCGAGGATCGCCTTCTGACCGGGCCCGAAGCAGGCATCACCCGCGACACCATCTCGGTCGATTGGGTGTTCGATGGCAGGCCGTTCAAGCTGTTTGATACCGCTGGCATGCGCCGCAAGGCCAGGGTTCAAGAAAAGCTGGAAAAGCTGTCTGTAAGCGATGCGCTACGTGCAGTTCAGTTTGCTGAATGTGTTGTGATCCTGATGGATGCCGAACACCCATTTGAAAAGCAGGACTTGCAGATCGCTGACCTGGTTGCCCGAGAAGGGCGCTCACTTGTTTTCGGCCTCAACAAATGGGACCTGGTCAAAAACAAAGATGTGTTCCTCAAAGAGTGCCAGGAAGAGCTGACGCTGCTGCTGCCTCAGGTGCGTGGTGCGCCCCTGGTGCCGCTATCTGGCAAAACCGGTAAAGGCACTGACGCGCTGATGCGTGCGGTGCTGCGCATGGACGATATTTGGAACCGTCGCATTTCCACAGCCGCACTCAATCGGTGGCTGACCGTGGCGTTGCAACAGCATCCACCGCCCGCTGTGTCTGGTCGTCGGTTGAAGCTGCGATACATGACGCAGGCCAAGGCCCGCCCACCGACCTTTGCGGTCTTCTGCTCTCGCCCTGATGTGCTGCCTGGTAGCTACACGCGCTATCTCATCAACGGGTTACGAGAGACATTTGATATGCCGGGCGTGCCGCTTCGCGTGCTGATGCGGAAGGGAAGCAACCCCTACGAAGCCAAAGCCAAGAAGCGGAAAATTCACTAGCGCCCTTGCGGAATTTATTGACGTTTGATGCTACCTGACGGGCCATCGTAAAGGATGCCCGTTTCAGCAAAGCCCGGGTCGGTCAAGGTCATCAGGGCATCCACAACGCTATCGGGCTTGGGCAGCGTGTTGGGATCTTCGCCTGGCACGGCCTTGGCACGCAGGGCTGTGCGCACGGGGCCGGGGTCCAGCAAATTTACTCGCACGCTGGTGTTGATCAGCTCAGCTGCATACGTGCGCACCATGGCGTCTAATGCCGCCTTGCTCATAGCAAAGCCGCCCCAAAAGGGCTTGGCCAGATGACTGGCTGAGGATGTAAGAAACACCGCGCGGCCAGCCTTGGATTGGCGCAGCAGTGGGTCCATAGAGCGGATAAGACGGAAATTAGCGGTTACATTCGTGGCCAGCACGTTTTCAAAGTCCTTGGGCTTGATGTGCCCGACAGGGGTAATGGTGCCCAAAATACCTGCATTGCCAATCAACACATCAACCCGGCCGAAACGCTCGTAAAGCGCAAGACCCATCCGGTCGATCGTATCATGATCCTTCAGGTCCAGCGGTACCAGTGTCGCGCTGCCGCCCGCCTTCTGGATTTCATCATCCAGTTCCTCCAGTGCGCCGGTTGTACGCGCGACAGCGATCACATGCGCGCCACGTGCGCCAAAGGCTTTAGCGGCTGCATATCCAATGCCGCGTGATGCGCCGGTGATGACCACCACGCGTGCTTCACTGGAACCTTGGACCACCGCAGGGGTGGCATCATCATTGGCGGCCGATGTCATAGGAAATCTCTTTAGGGCAGTGCAGGGTTACTCAACCTCCACCAAGCGCTGGCGGCTGGTGGTGTTTTCCATACGGTCTGTGAGCACCGTTGGGTAGTCACTGGTAAAGCACGCGTCGCAAAACTGCGGTGCATCGCCGTTGCGGCGCGCCTCGCCGAGCGCACGATAAAGGCCATCGATGGTGAGGAAGCCAAGGGAATCCGCCCCAATCGCCTGTGCCATTTCTTCGATGGAGTGGCTTGAGGCAATGAGGTGCTCTTTGTCAGGGGTATCCACCCCATAAAAACAGGCATCGCGCGTTGGTGGACTAGCGATGCGAATGTGCACCTCACTTGCCCCGGCATCGCGGACCATCTGAACGATCTTGCGCGATGTTGTACCGCGCACGATAGAATCATCGACCAACAATACACGCTTACCTTCCAGCAAAAGCCGATTAGGATTGAGCTTCAGCTTCACGCCCATATGCCGGATAGCATCTGTTGGCTCAATGAAAGTTCGGCCCACATAATGATTGCGCACGATGCCCAGATCAAAAGGGATGCCTGAGGCTTCGGCATAGCCAATCGCTGCAGGGGTCCCGGAGTCCGGCACCGGGATCACCAGATCAACGTCGGCTGGCTCCTCACGTGAAAGTTCAGCACCAATGTGCTTGCGCACCGCATAAATGTTTCGGCCTTCGACCATGGAGTCAGGCCGGGCAAAATAGACATATTCAAACACACAGAACCGCGACGGCTTGGGTGAGAACGGCCGGTGGGTTTCCACCCCGTCTTTGGTGATCACAACCATTTCACCGGGCTCGATATCGCGCACAAAGTCCGCGCCGATAATGTCCAGAGCGCAGGTTTCTGAAGCCAAAACATAGGCCTCTTCAATCTTGCCAAGCACCAGTGGGCGCACGCCCAAAGGATCCCGCACGCCGATAAGCTTCTTTTCCGTCAGTGCAATCAGCGAGTAGGCGCCTTCAATCTTGTGAAGTGCGTCGGTCAGGCGCGCGACAATGCCAGAAGCAAGGCTGGTGGCGATCAGGTGAATGATCGTCTCGGTGTCGGATGTGGACTGAAAAATCGATCCACGCTCGCGCAGCTGGATCTGCAGTTTGCGCGCATTGGTGAGGTTTCCATTGTGCGCCACCGAAAAGCCGCCACCTGCAAACTCGGCAAACAGCGGCTGGACATTGCGTAGCAGCGTTCCACCAGCAGTGGCATAGCGCACATGGCCGATGGTGCGGTTACCTTTCAGGCGGGCAATAACTTCCGGCTTGGAAAATCGATCGCCGACCAGGCCAATGTGGCGTTCTGAATAATATTGTTCACCATCAAAGGAAACGACGCCCGCTGCTTCCTGTCCGCGATGCTGAAGCGCATGCAGGCCGAGGGCGGTCAGGGCCGCCGCATCCTGGTGGCCAAACACACCAAATATTCCGCATTCATCGCGAAAATGATCATCGTGAATATTGTAGGCGACCATGAGCCGAGCCTCGCACAATGGGGTTGGCAACACGCTGTCTTTGAGCGAGCTGCAGGCTATTGGGTAGCCCGATAGAGAAGCCTAGGTTCCAGAATCTGGAAGCGCTGTTGCCTCATCCTCATCACTACCACGAATGCGATCAAGAATCTGACCCTCGGGATCGTCCGGCAAAATTGCCAGCAAATCGGCGCCAAGCTCATCTAGGAAGGGCTTGGATCGCGATTCGTTGACCCAGTCGGGCGCTGCTGTTTCGGGTATAAAGAAGTTGAAGAACAGTCCGGCAATAACAAACAAAAGCACCGCACGTGCGCCGCCGTAAAGAAAGCCCAGACTGCGATCAAGCGGGCCAATAGCGGAGTCAGCCACAACGTCCGATAGCTTCATGGTGAGGTATGACACCAGAATAAGGATAAGGAAGAACAGGATGCCGATAACCGCCGCGGTCGCGAACACGTCCTCGGTGATGTATTGCTTGGCGAATGGAAGAAGCGCTGGATACAGAAAATACGCGCCTGCGGCTGCCGCAATCCACGACCCGATTGAGAGAACTTCGCGCAAAAAACCGCGCATCATGGCCAGCACCGCTGACAACAGCACCACAGCCAAAACGATACCATCAAGAATGGTGAGGGTCATGAAGGGGCCTCTTCCATCAACTTAAAAAAGCACACGAGCAAAGCTCGTGCGTAACACTGCTCAGTGCCGTTTGCCCCAAGCTTGTCGGTGATCAGCATCACACAGCTCGCCAGGTCTTGGCAGCCTATCGCCCGTTAGCGGACGCTAGGCTCCTGAAACCTGTGGTCTGTGATCGCAGCTTGGGGGAAACAACAATCGCATTGTCCTTTCCACGAACCTCATGGGGGTTCAAGGCTTGTGATGCTCTGCCGGCCTCACAAATCGAAACAGTGGTATCTGTGACGCACTTTGAATTGCGCAGGCGGTCGCACCCGCGGCGAAGCGTGCCCAAAAAGGACCACCTTGTCTATGGGTCGGTGGATGGCCGCTCCGCCTGCCAATGGGAGGCTGCTGATGTGAGGCTGTAAAATGGACTACTCCGCAGCTTGCCTTATCGGGTTAGCGGGTACCGAAGACGCCGCCGCTGCAGCAAGGTCAGCCACCAATGACTCAAGGCGGGTATGAGCGTTAAGGCGCATGCCGGTTTTGGCGCCGCGCTCTTTGGCGAGCGGAGCTGAAATGGCTTCTTCAAAGCCAAGCCGCGAGGCTTCTTTCATGCGCAGCACGGCCTGGGGCGCAGAACGGATAGCGCCCGACAAGCCAATTTCTCCGAAATAGACCTGCGTTGCTGGCAGCAAGAGGCCGGTGAGCGAGGCAACCAGAGCCGCTGCCACGGCCAGGTCTGCGGCTGGTTCCGTAAGCCGCAAGCCGCCGGCCACAGCCAGGTAAACATCATGACCGGAAAATCTCACGCCACAGCGTGCCTCCAACACAGCGAGCACCATCGCCAGCCGGTTGGAGTCCCAGCCCACCACCGCACGGCGCGGCGTACCAAGAGAGGAGGGCGCGACCAGGGCCTGTATTTCAACCAAAATTGGCCGGGTGCCTTCCAGCCCAGCAAAAACCACGGAGCCTGGTGTTTCGACCAGCCGGTCGCCAAGAAACAGTTCCGACGGGTTTTGCACCTCTGAAAGACCCGAGCCTGTCATCTCAAAGACACCGATTTCATCGGTTGCGCCAAAACGGTTCTTCACGCCGCGCAGAACGCGGAAATGGTGCGTACGGTCCCCCTCAAAATAGAGCACCGCATCAACCATATGCTCAACCACACGTGGTCCAGCGATCTGACCATCTTTGGTTACGTGCCCAACAAGAATTACACTCGCGCCAGTACGCTTGGCATAACGGATAACCTGCTGGGCGCACGCGCGCACCTGCGTGACCGTTCCCGGAGCACTATCAACGCCCGCGCTCCAAAGCGTCTGGATCGAATCAAGCACCACAAGATCTGGCTGCTCGCCATCTTCCAGCGTCGCCAGAATATCCTCAAGATTGGTTTCAGAGGCGATGGCGACCGGCGCTTTGGCGCATCCCAAACGTTCAGCGCGCAGCCGCACCTGGCCCAGCGCCTCTTCGCCCGAGATATAGATAACACGGGCATTCTTTTGGGCGAGCGCAGCGCAGACCTGCATGAGCAGCGTCGATTTGCCAATACCAGGATCGCCGCCCACCAAAAGGGCGGACCCGCGCACAAAACCACCGCCCGTTACACGATCCATTTCCTTGATGCCCGAGGCAAGCCGGGGCAGGGGCTCTTCAACATGGTCAAGCGAGGAAAGATTTACAGCACGGCCTTGAACAAGCTTGCCTTTGGCTGGTCCACCGAGCGCACCGCCGCCTCCCGATGCGCTTTCCTCAACAAGCGAATTCCACGCGCCGCAGCCATCGCATTTGCCAATCCAGCGCGGATGTTCGGTGCCACAGTTCTGACAGATGAAGGACGCGCGCCGCTTGGCCATTTGTTACTACTCTTTGCTGTTCTTAGTGCCCGCTTGACATAGATCACAAAAGAGAACAAAACAAGATCAAATGTCAGTTGTGTATCGGCGGTGATAGCGACGACCAAGGCTGGTGAGCACCTCGTAGCCAATGGTTTGTGCCGTTGCAGCGACCATATCAACCGTTGTGTGTGCGTCGATGAGCGTGGCGAAATCGCCCTGCGTGACCGCGTCAAAGCATGGGTCCGTAATGTCGATGGCGATCAGGTCCATCGAAATGCGTCCGACCAGTGGTGCGGTTTGGCCAGCCAGTGTTGCGGTGGCACCGGGGGTGTCGTTGCTTGATCCGGCAATGCGGTGGAATCCATCTGCATAGCCCGCTGCGAGGATGGCAAGGCGTGTGTCGCGGTTAAGGATTTGCGCTGCCCCGTACCCTACGCTCTGGCCGGCCTTTGCGTGGCGGATTTGCAGGATGCGCGCATCCAGTTGCACGACCGGCAAAATGGGATCGGGCACAACAGGGGCCGAGGCCCCACCATAGAGTGCTATGCCAGGGCGGGCGAGGTCATGCTTGAAGGGTGCGCCCAACAGGGTGCCGGCGGAGTTGGCAAGTGAGCCAGGTACGTCAGGGAACAGCGTGTGCGCATGGGCAAAAGACCTTGCCTGTTGTGCGTTTAGCGGATGAGTTGGCTCATCGGCGCAGGCCAGATGGCTCATGACTAAGCTAGGTTTGAGCCGCGACATCAACTCGGTGTTAACGGCCAGAGCTTCGGCTTCTTCCATCTGCAGGCCAAGACGGTTCATGCCCGTGTCCACGTGCAGGGCGGCTGCCGCATTCGGCGCCGCATTGGCCCACGCGGTTACATCGACCATGCTGTTAAGAACAGGTCTGATCTGATGCGCCAAATAGTCCGCTGCGCCGCCCGGCGTCAGACCGCCAAGACAGTAGATCTCAGCGTCGCGGAGCACGCTGCGCAGAGCAAAGGCCTCATCTGGCAAAGCCACAAAAAAAGTGCGGCATCCAGCATTCCAAAGGGTTTGGCATACAGGTTCCAGGCCCAGCCCATAGGCATCTGCTTTTACCGCCGCCGCACAGGCACCGGGCGCAGCAAGGTCACGCAGGGTTTGCCAGTTTCGGGCAATCGCGCCGAGATCAATGGTCAACAATCCACCGGCGTGAAACGGCGCGCTCAAGAGCTGCGGACCTTAGTAATGATCGGGCACATGATCATCCTCGATATAGTCACCAAAACGGGTTAGCTCAGCCTCAAAGGTTAGCTTGGCGGTGCCTGTTGGACCGTGCCGCTGCTTGCTGATGATCACCTCAGCTAGCCCGTGCACCCGGTCCATTTCTTCCTGCCAGGCCACATGCTCCTCTGTGTTGGGCTTTGGCTCTTTGTTCTGCAGATAATACTCCTCGCGATACACGAACAACACCACGTCAGCGTCCTGCTCAATAGACCCTGATTCACGTAAGTCAGAGAGTTGAGGTCGTTTATCGTCACGCGATTCCACTTGGCGTGAAAGCTGTGAGAGCGCCACAATCGGAACGTTCAGTTCCTTGGCCAAAGCCTTGAGACCAGTGGTGATTTCGGTGATCTCTTGAACCCTGTTCTGGCTGCCGCCCTTGGACGAGCCTTGGAGCAACTGGAGGTAATCCAGAATCAGAAGATCAAGTCCCTTTTGTCGCTTCAAACGTCGCGCGCGGGCAGCAAGCTGGCCAACGGTAAGGCCACCGGTCTGGTCAATGTAGAGCGGGATGGAGTGCATCTCCTGGCTCGCCATTACCACCTGCTCAAACTCGTGTGGTTTGATGTCACCGCGTCTGATGCGAGAGGACGAAACCGCAGACTGCTCGGCCAAAATACGGGTAGCGAGCTGCTCGCTCGACATCTCTAGCGAGAAGAAGCCAACAATGCCGCCCGCCTCGGTTTCAATGCCGCCATCAGCGGCAGGCCCGCCGCGCCAATTCTTGGCTATGTTGTAGGCGATGTTGGTGGCCAGCGATGTTTTCCCCATGGCGGGACGTCCAGCCAGAATAACAAGGTCAGACTTTTGCAAGCCGCCCATGCGGCCATCCAAATTCTTGAAGTAGGTTGCCATCCCTGAAAGGTGGCCATCACGCTGATAGGCCGCGGTGGCCATCTCAATGGCTTGTTCAAGCGCGTTGCCGAAACCGACGAACCCCTGTTCGGTGCGCCCCTTTTCGGCCAGTGAGAAAAGTTGCTTTTCAGCAGTCTCAATCTGCGAACCAGCAGATGCATCTACGGTGGCGTCATAGGCAACGTTCACCATGTCTTCGCCAATGCCGATCAGCATGCGACGCAGTGCAAGCTCGTAGACCATGCTTGCATAGTCCACCACGTTAATAATGCTCGTGGCATCGCCGTGCAGGCGCAAGAGATAAGCCGCTACACTCATCTCGCCAATTGTTTCGGCTTCGGTGAAATAGGTTTTGACCGTGATGGGGGTGGCCACTTTGCCGCCGCGAATAAGCTCGGAGATGGTGGCAAAAATTTTCTGGTGCGGCGCGAGGTAGAAGTGCTGCGGCTCCAAAAAATCAACCACGCGGTAGAACGCTTCATTGTTGACCAGAATTGCGCCCAGCAGGCCAGCTTCCGCCTCGGCATTGTGCGGAGCCGAGCGCAGTGCCTCGCTTCCCTGCAGGGCCATTGGGTTTAGTGGTGCCAGATCATTCATCGGTTGGTTTAGGAGCCTCTGTGTGTTGAGAGCGTAGCATAGCCCAGTCTGCATGCGTTTTGCGAGCCGATTGCCCGTAAAACGCAAAAACGCCGGAGACCCAACCTTTGAGTTCCCCGGCGCTTGAAATCTATTGTGAAGAACGGGGACAATCGGCCCCCAGTGCGTGACTTAGCGCAGGCTTAGCCTTTGTCTTCGCCTTCGTCAGCAGCAACTTCGCCGTCTTCAACGCCCAGTTCGTCTTCCTCTGGCGCAGCTTCAAACACGTCATCTGCATCAGCGTCTTCATCGGCTTCGTCTTCGAATTCAAAGCCGTCAAAGTCCTGCACTGTAAGGTCTTCACCAGCAGCTTGGCGCTCAGCTTCATCGGCAGAACGTGCAACATTGGCCGTTACGGTCACTTCCACTTCAGGGTGAAGCTGAATGACAACAGGGTGCAGGCCGATGGTCTTGATCGCCCGGTTCAGGTTCACCTGACCGCGCGCTACGCTCACACCTTCAACCGTTGCAGCTTCGGCGATATCGCGGGCGGCAACCGATCCGTAAAGCTGGCCAGTTTCGCCAGCCGAACGGATGATGACATAGGTTGAGCCATCCAGCGTGCTGGCCACACCTTCAGCTTCGTTTTTGCGCTCAAGGTTGCGCGCTTCAAGTTGCGCACGCTCGGCTTCAAATTTGGCAAGGTTGGCTTTGTTGGCGCGCAGTGCTTTGCCGTTTGGCAGCAGGAAATTGCGGGCGTAGCCGTCTTTCACTTTCACCGTCTCGCCCATCTGGCCGAGTTTGGCCACGCGTTCTAGCAGAATAACGTCCATCGATTGGATCCTTGTATGATGCGGACCGCGATGGGAGAGCAGCACTTGCGTGCGCAACAGGGGTCTTCGTCCTGTCTGCTGTCCCGCGACCCACGTGATGTGTGGTTTTTGCGGTTAGGCCCGGCGAGGCAAATGCGCCGCCGGGCCAGCAATGGGTGTGTGGCTTATTTCACCACGTAGGGCAGAAGGCCAAGAAAGCGTGCGCGCTTGATGGCTTTAGCCAGTTCACGCTGCTTTTTCGCCGAAACAGCGGTGATGCGTGAAGGAACGATTTTACCGCGCTCAGAAATGTAACGCTGCATGAGGCGTACATCTTTGTAGTCAATCTTTGGCGCATTATCGCCAGAGAACGGGCAAGTTTTACGACGGCGGAAGAAAGGGCGACGAGCGCCAGCAGCAGCGGCCATTACGCGTCTCCTTCTGCAGCAGGTTTCGATTCAGCGGGTTTGTCGCCCTCTTCGCGACGCGGACGACGCTCGCCACGATCTGGACGATCACCACCACGGCCGCCACGGCGATCATCACGGTCCGATTTACGCATCATAGCCGAAGGACCTTCCTCAAGCTCATCCACGCGGATGGTCATGAAGCGCAACACATCTTCATTGATGCCCATCTGACGTTCCATTTCCTGCAGCGCAGCTGCTGGAGCGTCGATGTTCATCAGGGTGTAGTGTGCCTTACGGTTTTTCTTGATGCGAAAAGAGAGGCTTTTCATGCCCCAATATTCGCTTTTGGCGACGGTGCCGCCCATTTCGCCGATCAGCCCGGTGAACTGTTCCACAAGCGCGTCAACCTGTTGTTGAGACACGTCCTGTCGGGCGAGGAACACATGCTCATATAGTGCCATGTGGCATAACCTCGTGTTGGATCATCCGGCGCAAAGCCTCTTCAAACCGGTGACCCATCCCAAAAAGCGCAAAACGCAGCAGGAGAGGAGCATGGCAAGAAAAGTTCGAGAGCGGGAACACGGGAAGCCGGTGGTTCTTGCACCACCTGTCAGCTTACACTGACCTTCCGTTCAACCCCCGGCCGGAGCCTTCCATTATGAAAGACCGGCGGGACATACGCCAGTTTTACGCACCGCACAAGTCGCCCGAGCCTTAAACGCATCCCTTGACCAAACTGCGCTGAACGGCCAAACGGTGCGGCTGATCCGATACGCAGAGACACTTAAGGACGCGCACCCATGGCGACAGCCTTTCTATTCCCCGGTCAAGGTAGCCAAGCTGTTGGTATGGGCCAGGCATTGGCGCAGGCATCACCAAACGCGAAGGCTGTTTTCGATACCGTTGATGAAGCGCTGGGCGAACAGCTATCGACCACGATTTTCGAAGGCCCTGCCGATACCCTGACCCTGACCGCAAACACACAGCCCGCCCTTATGGCGGTCTCCTTGGCAGCCTGCGCGGCACTGGCCGACAGCGGGGTAACAGTGGCAAGCCATACTGACTATCTGGCAGGGCACTCGCTGGGCGAATACTCTGCGCTGGCCGCCGGTGGCGCATTTGATGTGGCCACCACGGCCAGGCTTCTGCGCGCCCGTGGCGATGCCATGCAGTCTGCGGTGCCCGTGGGGCAGGGCGCGATGGCCGCCGTGCTCAACCTTGATCTGGCAGCAGTGGAAGAGATCGCTGCCAAAGCTGCGCAGATGGGCGAGGTTGGAGACGTGTGCCAGGCCGCCAACGATAATGCACCAGGCCAGGTGGTTATTTCCGGTACGAAAGCAGCCGTCGAGCGTGCAGTAGAGCTGGCGAAGGAAGCTGGCGCGCGCCGGGCAATCCTTCTGCCTGTGTCGGCACCGTTCCACTGCGCACTCATGGCACCTGCTGGCGATGTGATGCGTGATGCGCTTGCTGCCGCTAGCGTCACAAAACCAGCCAAGCCTGTCGTCGCCAATGTGCTGGCCTCGGCCATCACCGACCCCGATGCGATCCGCGCACGGCTGGTAGAGCAGGTAACGGGCCGTGTGCGCTGGCGCGAAAGTATTGAATGGCTGGCGGCCAATGGCGTGGACACATTTGTTGAAATTGGCGCAGGCAAGGCCCTTTCAGGCATGGTCAAACGCATGGTGGATGGTGCGACCATCCTCAACGTTGCAACACCGGAAGATGCGGATCGCGTCGCCGATCATTTCTCCCGCTAACAGATACAAAAACAGGGGTTAGGCATGTTCTCATTGGAAGGGCGCACAGCGCTGGTCACAGGCGCATCCGGCGGCATTGGCGGGGAAATCGCTAAGGCACTGGTGGCCGCTGGGGCAAAAACCATCATCACCGGCACGCGGGAAGCTGTGCTGGCGGAAAAAGCATCTGAGCTGGGCGAACTGGCTGTGCCGCTGACGGCCAACCTCTCCGATGACGCTGATCTGGAGAGCCTGATAACCCGTGCTGAAGAAGCGGCGGGCGCCCCCGTGGATATTCTGGTTAACAATGCCGGCATTACGCGCGACCAGCTTTTCATGCGTATGAAAGACGACGACTGGGATTCGGTGATCCAGGTCAACCTGACCGCCGCTTTTAAGCTGTCGCGTGCTGCTATCAAAGGCATGATGAAGCGCCGCTATGGCCGCATTGTTCAGATCACTTCGGTCGTGGGCACCATGGGTAACCCGGGGCAGGGCAACTATGTCGCTGCCAAAGCGGGCCTCACGGGCATGTCCAAGGCGTTGGCGCAGGAAGTTGCAACACGTGGCATCACGGTCAACTGCGTTGCGCCTGGCTTTATCGAAACGCCAATGACCGATGTCCTCAATGAAGCGCAGAAAACCGGTATTTTGACCAAGGTGCCTGCCGGGCGTCTGGGCAATCCTGCCGAAGTCGCAGGTGCGGTTGTGTACCTTGCCAGCGATGAAGCCGGGTATGTCACTGGACAAACGCTGCACGTTAATGGCGGCATGGCCATGATCTAAAGGCCGTTTAAGGTCGCAAAGCGTGCCCTTATGTGATGGTCCGCATTGTGGGCACATGCCTGCGCCGACTTGCTGAACGTCATTAAGGTTGATATGGGGCCGCAACGCTTTGTGCGACAGGTCGGCGAAGAACCCGACCGGCGTGCGTGCAAAACCGAAACACTCTCGTGCCTTTCCGGCAGTTCCGCCAGGCACTTACAGTCCACATCATGAAAGGATGTACCCATGAGCGATGTCGCTGACCGCGTGAAAAAAATTGTTGTCGAGCACCTCGGCGTCGAGGCCGACAAGGTCGAAGAAAAAGCGTCCTTCATCGACGATCTGGGCGCAGACAGCCTCGACACCGTTGAGCTGGTGATGGCGTTTGAAGAAGAATTCAACGTCGAAATTCCTGACGATATGGCCGAAACCATCCTCACCGTTGGTGACGCCGTGAAGTTCCTTGAAGGCGCGACCAAGTAAACTTGGCGTTGGCTGTTCTTCAGCCTACACAAAAAAGCGTTGGGCCGTGCCATGGTGCGGCCCCCACGCAGCCTTAGACTTCATAATCTCATCACTTTTTCAGAAACAGGCGCATCCTCATGACCGAGCTTCGGCGAGTCGTAATTACGGGTCTGGGCATGGTCACTCCGCTTGGCGCGGGTGTGGACAGTACATGGTCCCGGCTGATTGCCGGTGAGTCCGGTGCTGGACGTCCAACGACGTTTGAAGTTGATGATCTGGCCTGCCAAATCGCCTGTGAAATCCCGCGCGGCGATGGTACAAACGGTACCTTCAACGCCGACAGCGTGATGGTGCCTAAAGAGCAGCGCAAGGTCGATGACTTTATCGTCTACGCCATGGCTGCATCTGACGAAGCGCTCGCCGACGCGAACTGGAAGCCAGAAAGCTATGAAGACCAGACCCGCACAGGCGTGCTGATCGGTTCTGGTATCGGCGGGCTAAACGGTATCGCCGAAGGCACGATGACCCTGCACGAAAAGGGCCCGCGCCGCCTGAGCCCATTTTTCATTCCAGGCCGCCTGATCAATTTGGCTGGTGGTTACGTATCCATCAAGCACGGCTTGAAAGGCCCTAACCACGCAGTTGTCACCGCTTGCTCCACTGGCGCGCATGCTATTGGCGATGCAGCTCGTCTTGTGGCGCTTGATGATGCTGATGTGATGGTTGCAGGTGGAACGGAATCGCCGCTGGGCCGCATTGCCCTGGCAGGTTTTGCCGCTTGCAAGGCGCTGTCCACCGGCTTCAACGATGCCCCAGAAAAAGGGTCGCGCCCCTACGATAAAGACCGTGATGGTTTTGTGATGGGCGAAGGCGCAGGCGTGGTTGTGCTCGAGGAGCTGGAGCACGCAAAAGCGCGCGGCGCCACCATTTATGCCGAAGTTATCGGCTATGGCCTGTCGGGCGATGCCTACCATATTACCGCACCTTCAATGGACGGTGATGGTGCCTATCGCTGTATGAAGGCCGCTATGACACGCGCTGGCATTGCACCGGGCGAACTAGATTATGTGAACGCTCATGGCACGTCTACGCCGCTGGGCGATGAGATTGAGTTGGGCGCTGTTGAGCGCTTGATGGGTGATGACGTTGGCAAGCTAACCATGTCGTCCACCAAGTCTGCCATCGGGCATTTGCTGGGCGCTGCTGGTGCCGTTGAGGCCATCTTCTCTACGCTGGCGATCAAGAATGGTATCGCGCCTCCTACGCTCAATCTCGATAATCCTTCGGTGGAGACACAGATCGATCTTGTCCCGCACACCGCCAAGCACAAACCAATCCGTACCGCGCTTTCCAATTCCTTTGGTTTTGGTGGCACGAATGCGTCACTGGTTTTGCGAGCGCTGGATTAGGCGCCTCTGTTGGGTGCACTGATGAGTAGGGGCTACAGCTTGCTAAGGCGGTAACCCCGCATCTGGCGCAACTTTCTTGGAATTGCCATACTGTGCAGATTGACAACGCTTTGCATTGGTCAGGTGGTACGGGGCACCGGGCAAGCAACGTGTTACGAACGACAATTTAGGTGAAACGCCTGTCATGAACGATCACAACACATCTCGCCAAGCGCCGCTTCGCCAAGCGCCACGCAGTGCTGCGCAGGCTATCAAGCCCGAGGGCGTTGCAAGGCCCGCCGCCAAGCATGCTAAGCGCGCGCGCTCACCCTTTGTGGTTTTTATGAACGGGCTTTTCTCGCTAGCGCTGCTGGGCGTCGTCATTCTTGCGGCAATCGCCTATTTTGCCAATGTGCAGTTCAACGCCGATGGGCCCCACGCCACCGACCGGACCGTGACCGTTGAGCGTGGAATGGCCATGCGGTCGATCGCAGCAATGCTCGAAAACCGTGGCGTTATCAGCAACGAGCACATCTTTACCGCCGGTGTCATGGCCCGCCAGCAAGGCGCAAACTTGCAGGCCGGTGACTACGCTATCGAGGCTGGCGCTTCGATGGCAAGCATTCTGGAAAAACTGGTCGATGGCCGGGCGATTGTGTACTCGGTCACGTTTCCTGAAGGCTGGACGAGCCAGCAAATGATCAATCGCTTGAACGCTACTGATTTCTTGACCGGGGAGATCACCGAGGTGCCGGCAGAGGGCTCATTGATGCCTGACACCTACAGCTTCGCGCGTGATGCCACACGCCAAAGTGTGCTCGACCGTATGCTCACCGCGCAGCAAAATGCGCTTGCCGATATCTGGTCGCGTCGCGCTGATGATTTGCCGATCGAAACGCCGCAAGAGCTGGTTACGCTGGCTTCCATCGTCGAAAAAGAAACCGCACGCGCCGATGAACGCACCCGTGTTGCAGGGGTTTTCATCAACCGTCTCAATCGCGGCATGCGCTTGCAAACTGACCCAACGATTTTATACGGCGTGTTTGGTGGCGAAGCGTGGATGGAACCTCGACCGATCTTCCGTAGTCAGCTGCGCGATGAGAGTAACCCCTACAACACCTACGTGATCTCCGGCCTGCCACCTGGCCCCATTGCAAGCCCTGGTCGCGCCTCGATGGAAGCTGTGGCCAACCCTTCGCGAACTGATGATCTGTTCTTTGTGGCCGATGGCACGGGTGGCCATGCTTTTGCGGTTACTTATGAAGAGCACAACCGCAATGTAGCCCGTTGGCGGCAGATTGAACGCGAACGTGATGCCGCCCGTGAAGCTGCTGCAGCTGAGGCCGCTGCGGCAGAAGACGCCTCAGAAACGCAGTAAAGCGACAGAAGCCGAGCGTATGCCACTCACCTCCATGACGGGCTTTGCACGTGCCCAGGACGTGCTGGAAACGGCCACAGGGTCGCTGAGCCTGCAAGTTGAAGCCCGCTGCGTCAACGGGCGTTCCAGTGACATTAAATTACGCCTGCCATCGGGCTTTGAGCATCTGGACAAAACCATCCGTACTACTTTCGCGAGCGTTGTTCGCCGTGGCAATGCCAATGTTACGATAAGCCTGCAGCGTGAGAGCACGCGAGTGCCGCGCATTAACGCAGTGGTGCTAGACAGTTTGCGCCAGGACCTCGCCCAAAAAGCCGAGGCGTGGGGCGAGGCGGCACCTGCTCTTACCGATCTCATACGGCTACCTGGTGTAGTGGAGATGGCCGACGCTGCGTCGCCCGAAACTGACCAAGGCGATGATGAGGCACGCGATGCATTCGTAATAAGCGCGGTTGAGCAATGCGCCACCGATCTGAGCAAAGCCAGGCAGGCAGAAGGCCAAGCGCTGCACGAGGTGCTTTCGGGCTTGCTTGCGGACATTGCCAGTGAAACTGAAGCGCTTGCAGCCCACCCAGATGTAAAGCCGGAGCACCAGTTGCACCGGCTGCAGGGGCAGCTTGCCAAGCTGCTTGATGATGCCAGCCAGTTGGAACCACAGCGCCTGCATCAGGAGGCAGCGCTGTTGGCGAGCAAAGCCGATATTGAAGAAGAAATAGCCCGAATGCGCGCTCACATCAGTGCGGCGCATGATCTATTGGCGGCGAACGACCCTGTGGGCCGAAAACTGGATTTCCTTGCACAGGAATTTAACCGGGAATCCAATACCATCTGCTCCAAGGCTGGTTCGATCGCCATTACCCAGCATGGCTTGGCGCTCAAGGCCCTGATCGATCAGGTGAAAGAGCAGGTGCAAAATGTGGAATGATGAGGGCAACAATGAGCGATAGTCGTGGCTATATTTTGGTGCTTTCCTCGCCCTCCGGCGCGGGTAAGTCCACGCTAGCGCGCCAGCTTTTGCAGGATGCAAACCTGCCAACGCCAAAGCTTTCGGTGTCGGTGACCACACGTCCACGCCGCCCCTCAGAGATTGATGGCACGCACTATCATTTTATCGACGAGATGACCTTCCTTCAGCGGCGCGATCAGGGTGCGCTGCTGGAATGGGCAGAGGTGCATGGCAACTTCTACGGCACGCCACGCGAGCCGGTGGAGCGTGCGCTGAGCAAAGGCGATATCATGCTTTTTGATATTGACTGGCAAGGCACCGAGCAGGTCCGCGCAGCGATGCCAGAAGATACGGTTACAGTGTTTATTCTGCCTCCCAGTTTTGAAGAGCTTCGCGCGCGCATTGTGCGCCGCGCCGAAGACAAGCCGGACGTGATTGAAAAGCGACTGGAAAATGCGCGCGATGAAATGACCCACTGGCGCGACTACGATTATGTGATCACCAACACCGACCTAGAAGAAGCTTATAAGCAGCTCAGCGCGATCTATGTGGGCGAAACGGTGCGCCGCACGCGTCAACCTGGCCTTGAAGACTTTGTGAACGGGCTGATTTCAGGCGCTTAAAGCCCAAGGCTTAAGCGCGCAGGTCGCGATAGCCGTTTGCCAGTGCCACAAATGTTTCCAGCGGCAGCGTTTCGGCTCGCTCCGTGCCCTCAAGGCCTGCTCGCTCAAGCAGTGTTGCCAAACCGTCCGCACCAAGCCCCAGACCCTTTAGCGACTGCCGCACCATTTTGCGCCGCTGGCCAAAGGCCGCTGCTGTGACCCGCGCTAAGTCATCACCATGACAGGGCAACGGATCTGATTTTGGGCGCAGATGAACAATGCTGCTTGTGACCTTGGGCGGCGGCACGAAGGCGGTGGCAGGCACATCAAACATGAGGTGCGTCTGGCAGCGCCAATTGGCCAGTACGCCCAGACGACCATAATTGTTGTCTCCGGCCTGGGCCGTGATACGCAGTGCCACCTCGCGCTGGAACATGAGGGTTAGGCCACTGTACCAGCTGGGCCAGGGTTCAGCGGTCAGCCAATCCACCAAAAGCTGTGTGCCAACATTGTAGGGCAGGTTGGCAATAATCTGGGCGGGGTGGTCTGACTGGCCCTGCAATTGCGCAACAAGATCTACCCGCTTTGCGTCGCCATAAATCACCGTCAAGCGGCCATCACTGGCATTGCTTAGTCGCTCAAGGATGGGGCGAAAGCGCTCATCGCGTTCCACGGCCACCACTTTGCGTGCACCCTCAAGCAGCAGTGCCCGGGTTAGCCCACCTGGACCGGGGCCGATCTCGACCACCGTTCCGGTATCCAATGGCAGACCGCTGCGCACGATTTTGCGGGTGAGGTTCAGGTCGAACAGGAAGTTTTGCCCAAGCGACTTTTTGGCCCGCAGTCGTTCGCCAGTTGCATTGAGGCTTTCGACCTCAGTGCGAACACTTGGTAGAGCATCCAGCTTCGAATTGAGGCTCACGCTGCGGCTCGATTGTACTGGCTCATGCGTGCTGCCATCTGCATGGCTGCAATGGTGCTGGCCGGATTGGCACTGCCTTTGCCAGCCAGCGACAGCGCTGTGCCATGGTCCGGTGAGGTGCGCACAAAGGGCAGTCCAAGTGTGACGTTGACGGTGTTATGAAAGTCGAGCGCCTTCACCGGGATGAGGGCCTGATCGTGATACATGCACAGCGCTGCGTCGTAGGTTTGGCGCGCCTCGTCGTGGAACATGGTGTCAGCGGGTAGCGGCCCCCAAGCGTTGATGCCAGCTGCTTGTAAGTCTTTTACCGCTGGCATGATGATCGCATCGTCCTGTGCTCCCAGTGCACCATTTTCGCCCGCATGCGGGTTGAGACCTGCTACGGCCAAGCGCGGCGCTTTGATACCAAAACGCATTGCAAGATCCCGGGCTGTGCGCTTGCCAACGTCAACAATGCGCGCCGTGGTGAGGTTCGCCGCCACCTCGTCAAGGGGTATGTGGACGGTCACCGGCACAGTGCGCAGCTGCGGGCCCGCCAGCATCATCACAGCGGTATGATCGCCTCTATAGTGCTCACGGGCATAGGCTTCTAGCAGCTCGGTGTGGCCAGGAAAGGCAAAGCCATTGGCGTAGAGGTTAGCCTTATGAATGGGCGCAGTCACTATGCCGCTGCAAGTACCCACGCGCACCTCATCCAGCGCCGCATAGATCGCCTTTATGGTGCCTTCAGCGGTTGAAGGGTCCAGTTCACCTGGTCTGTCGTCAATGCTAGCGACCTTAACGACGCAAAGCGGGCCGTCCATCGGGCTACTCACGTCGCCCGCATCAGCAACGGCTTCGATAGCGGTATCCAGGCCAAGTCGCTTGGCCCGGCTGGCCAACATGTCAGGGTCGCCGAAGACAACTGCCGGAACAGCGTTGCCCGCTTTTGCAAGTGCTGCGTGCGCAAGCAGCACACAATCTGGTCCCACGCCTGCCGGTTCGCCCATAGAAATGGCAAGCGTCATGTCAGGCGCTCAAGTTCAATTGGGGCGGATGATGGTGGCAGAGGCGCGCAAATCACGCAGGTACCCACGCGAGAGCAGCACGCCTTCTTGGCTGCGCAGATCACTTTCCACATCGCGGCGTGCCTCAGCGTCTGAGCGCACCTCGCGTTTGTTACAAACTGCGATCATGACGATGCCATCATTGTCGGCTTCCGGCGGTGTGAGCTGGCCGACTGCCGTGCTATCCAAAAGCTCGACAAGGTCGGCCGATATGTCGCCTGAGAAGCGCCGGGTTTCCTCGCGTACCACCACGCCATCAAGTTGCCGCGCAATAGAAACACCACTCGCGCAGGTTTCAAAGCGTGAGCGAAAGGCTGCAGCCTCTCGGCTGCGTTGTGTGCGGGTGTTGTTGCCTGCACCCTCTGGCACGATGAAAATGATTTCGCGCAGGGTGTATTCAGTTGCCGTTAGGTCACTGCCTTCTTCACCTGTCCGGGTGTCGAGTGCAGCCAGAACATCTTGTTCATCGACGCGAACTGTAGCCTGAAAACGTGCGCGAATGACTTGATCCCACAGGATCTGCGCTTCGATGGATTGCCGAAAGCTTGCTGCATCCACGCCGCGCTGACCCAATGCCTGACTGAGCTGAGAGACGCTTAAGCCGCTTCGTCTGGCAATCGTCTCGAGTGCTTGATCCAGCTCGGCTTGCGAGACCGAGATGCCCACACGTCGCGCTTCTGCGCGTTGAAGGGCTTCGTCGATTAGTTCATCTTCGGCGCGTGAGCGCGCTTGCGCACTGGATGCGCCTTGCAAGCGCAGCAGGGCAGCGCGCGCATCAATGTCGTAATTGGTGATCGGGACGTCGTTGACCAGAACTTGCGTGAACACCGATTGTGCCACGGCGGGGACAGCGCCTTGAACGGCCAACATGGCAGGCGCACCAAGCGCTATGACCGCTCCCATCAGGGTGCGGCTCAGCAAGCGGTTGATTGCATTGGATGTGTGGATGATGGCCATGCTGCTTTCCCTTAGGTGCGTCCTATCGCCTTTGCCCAACAAATGTGCCCAAAATCTGCCGGCCAAGCGGCATTCATCCGTGCAGTGTTCTGTACGTTGTACAGTTTATCAGTTGCCTGGAAGAATGTTGCCAAAGCTTGATGCGCCGCCAAGCAGTGATGTCTGGTAACCACCTATGGTGCGCAGCGACACGTTCAACATGAGAAGATTGTCTTCCACGCCTTCATTGGCGTCGGCGGGGATATGGGTGAACTGAAGACCCACGCCGTAGCAATCGCACTGGTAGGCAACGCCGAGCCCGATACCCATCACCTGACTGTCATCAATATCGTAACGCACGCTGCCTGAAGCGCGCCAACTGTCCGTGATGTTGAAGGCAAGGCTTCCGAAGACACCATGATGCTCGTCTAAGCGTCCCCGGTTGGGTTGCGCTGCCAGATAGCCATAGATGCCAGAGACTTGGACGTCATCAAGGGCTGCCGATGCGCGTACTTCGCCGCGTTCCAGAGAGAAGTCATCCTCGTCAAAACGCCCTGACGCAGTCAGCGACATAGCATTGCGCAAATTAGCGCCTACCATAGCCACATAGTCAGAACGGTCTGTCTCAAGTCCGCTGTCTGCCTCATTGCGCAGTTGGAGTGTCGGCGAGGCGTAGGGGTTGTTGCCCGCCAGGTGGAAGGATTGGCCGATCAAGGCGGTCAAACCCAAGCCATTGTCAAAGGTACCGGTGTAGCGGCCGCCGACATTGGCCCGTGTGCCGCCCTCTACCTGATCATAGCCGGAGAACTTGTCCCACTGGAAAAGGTTTGCGGCATCAAACACCAGGCTTTGCGAATCCTCATTGGGCGCTTGACCCACCTCTTGGGCATCTGGGCGCACAATGATTTGTGCAATGGGTTCCACCACGTGGCTGCTGCGCGGAGTGCTGATGAGGACCGGCCAACGCCACTCCAGCCCAGCTGATGGCATGGCGCGGAACAGTGTGTCCTCGTTGTTTGTGAAGCCAACACCAGATGCTTGTGCATCCAGATTGTAGCCAATCACATCACCCTGAAAGCCAACCTGCGGCGTAAACACTTGCCCAAGCGGGCCGATAAACTCACGTCGCCAACCGATGTCGAGTGTGGCGCGGGCAGACTGGCCCTCGAGCCCCTCAAAGCGCGACGTGGCTGCGCCATTGACTGTAATTGAATCTCTGTCCGCATCTTCGCGCAGCGTACTGGTGACATTGGCCTCTAAGCGGAACTCGCCGCCAAAAACATCTGGGGTAAACCGGCGATCATAATCGATGACCGGCAGCGTCCAGGGTTGTTGTTGGCTGCCTTCACCAATTTGCGCCACTTCAATACGTTCAACGCGCGCGTCAAAGTAACTGCGATCGTGAAGGCCAGTCAGGAAAACATCAGAAGCAACCTGATCGCTGGTGCTCTCGATGGAATAATCGCGGAAATAACGCCGGTCAGACTGCCAATACAGATTCCAGCCCCAGTCCCAATGCTGGTTGAGGGAAATGCGACCATTGCTCGCCAGGCTGCCGCGCCAGTCTTCATCACCGGGCTGGTTGAGAAATTCTTCTCGGTCAAGTTGGCGAATGCCAGAGGCGCGTATGCTATACTGGCCCGTTTCCAGGCGCTGCCGCCACTCGGCCTCCAGGTGCAGGCCTTGCTGGCTGTAGCCCGTGCCCGTGACCGTGAGGTCATAGCTTGGGTCAAGTGCAAAATAATATGGTACCGAGACACCGAAACCCAGTTGCCCGTCCGCTACGTAATTGGGTCGCAGGAAGCCGCTTTTGCGTTCAACTGTCGGGTCAGCGTGCGCGAAGAACGGTAGCCACGCCACTGGGATGCCATAAAAGTCGAGCCGCGCATTGCGGTAGTACACCATCTGCTCGGCTTGATCGTAGGTGATAGTGTCGGCGTGGAACATCCACGCACGGGGACGTTCGGGGTTGTCTGGGCAGGCCTCGCAGGCCGTGTACGTCCCGTCTTCAAACACCGTAACACTGCCATCACGGCGCGTTGCGTTGCGGGCAGTGAAGAACGTTCGCTCTGGTGTTTCCACGCTTAGCGCATCAACGAAACCGTCAACCAGCGTGTCGCTGAGATCGGCAGATGTAGCGCGCAAAAGACTACCTGTCGGATCAATCAGCTCAACATTTCCATCGGCCAACACACGACCTTGTGCGCGATCGTAGACGACCTCGTCAGCGTTAACAGTGTAACCATCATAAAAAATGGTCACGTTACCGATCGCGGTTACGGTGTTGTCTGCATCATTATAGAGAAGCTCGTCGGCTTCCAAAAACATCTGCGCATTTTCATCAAGGTCGCCAAAGCCTGGCACGCTTTGCGCCAATACATCGGCAGGCCCGAGACCAAGCGAGGAAGGCATGGCCAGCGCAAGGCCGCACCCGGCTGCGCCCGCGAGCAACAGTTTGGTTGCGCGCTGAATTTGCGAAGCCTTCCCGCTGGAAGTCTTTTGGACCGTCAAGACAGTAGCCAGCTTCATCCGTCCTCCAAATGAAGCAATGCCGTTATGCCAAAAAGACCAGCGGCCAAAGGCGGCACCCATGCTGCAAGCACAGGACTCACCAGCCCTGCGCCACCAAGATCGCCAGAAATTTCATTCACCAAAAACACAACAAATCCAGCACTCAAGCCCGCCACGACCAGTTTTGTGGTTCCCCCATGGCGAGAGAACCGCAAAGACACAGTTGCAGCCACCAACACCATGGCCATAAGCAGCATGGGGCGTGCGAGCAAGGCCTGAAATTGGAATCTGTAGCGGTCAGTGGCGATACCTGCCTGTTGTGCCTTATTTACAAGGCTTGGCAGGCTCCAAATCGGTACCGTATTCGCCGGTGTAAATCGACCTAAAACATCGTCCGCGGTGAGAGGTGTCGCCAGTGAAAACTGCTCCACGTCCTGCACAGCTCCAGTTGCATCGGTTAGTGTAACATTTTCCATCAGCCAATTGCCCTGATGCAGTTCTGCGCGTTGAGCATCAAAGCGCCGCGTGAAATTACCCTCCGCGTCTAGCATCATGGCACTGACCTGGTGCAGCGTTTGGCCTGCATCGGATGCTGAAGCCGAGCGAACAAGTGTCACAATATCGCCGGTTGCCTGGCGGAACCAGATCTCGCGATCCGGATCAATCGTTGATGTGCTGCCCCCAAAGCGCTCCGACATCATCGCGTCCGACTTTACCTTCATGGCTGCCGATATCGGGTTGTAGACGAGCATGGCAAACAGGCCCAAAGCTGCCGCCATGCCCAGCAGAGGCACCAGAAACTGCCACGCTGACAATCCAGAGGCACGGGCGATGATGAGCTCAGATCGCTTTGACAAGGCCACAAGCGTCATGACGGCGGCGATCAACACCGCAAAGGGCACCAATTGCTCGGCCAGAGCGGGCAGGCGCGTGGCGGAAATTGCGATGATGGCGGTAAAGGGTATTTCCAGGTCGCCGCCACGCCGTACCAGCTCCATCACATCTATCAGCAGCATCAAACCCAACGCAGCTACAAACACGAACGCAAACTGGCGCACGAAAAGGCTGGCAAGGTAGCGGTTAATTGCAGTTGCAACTTGCATGGCCTACCCCACCACCTGCGTCTGGTTGGCGCTTTTAGCTTTTCCAAACAGGCGTTTAGGTAGAATCCGGCGAAGGCTTGCCTGCTGAAGCCACGAGGGTGTGGGGAGGCGACCTGACAAAGAGAGAAGGCCAAAAATCAGAACGCTGAGCGGGATCGCATACAGCAGCGGCCAGGCGATGGGAGCCGCACCAACAAGGCCCGCGGCGGCAAACTGCGCGCCAAGAAGCGCCGCGGCGCCAAAAATTGCCCCAACGATCCGTCCAGCGCGTCCTGCACGCCCCGAGTGCGGCGTTCCAAGCGTCAGCATCACAACCATCGCGAAGGCCAGTGGGTAAAGCGGCAGCGCCATGCGGTTATGAAGTTCAGAAAAAAACCGGCCTGGCCGCGCCAGCATAAATGGATCATCAGGGTCGGGGTTTAAAAGATAAGCGGTCGATTGCTCTGAAGGCTTAAAGTAGCCCGGCCCCGATGCTTGGTCAGCAAAGCTCAGGTCGATGGAGTAGGTGTCGAAAAACAAATGCGCGGTTGATGTGCGCCCCGATTCGGCCTGCGAGCGCCGTTGGATCACGCCGTCTTCAACAGAAAGGAAGGATCCCGAAGCACCGCGCACAATCGTGCCGCGCTGGGCAAAGTAAACGGTTTCAGCTGGGTATTCGCGCGTGTCGGCGATCATAATGTCAGCGAGAACACCGCCCGGTTCGCGCGTGCGCATATGAAAGGTCACGCCATCCTGGATTGTTGAAAAGGTACCTTCACGCACCACGCTGGCCAGCAGGTCGGCGCGCACATCGCTGATAATGTAGCGCCAGGTCCGCTGGGCTTGGGGTGCAAGCACGTGGCCCAAAAGCGCAACAACAAAGCTAACCACCAGCGATACCGCCATCACGGCGCGCAACATGTGCATCGGGCTGCCGCCAGAAGCATTGACCACGACGATTTCACTCTCAGCACTCAAGCGGTTGAGAACCAACAGGAGCGCCAGGAACAAGGATATTGGCGCAATAGCGCTGAGCATTTGCGGGATAGAAAGGCCGGTCAGAATAACAAAGGTAAAAAGTGCGGCCCCGCGATTGGTAATCACGTCCAGCTCTTGCAGCGCAACAACACACACAATCACAGCTGTCATGGCCACCATCATGCCGATGGCAGTCAGCGCTATCTGTTTGAACAGATAACGGTCAAAAAGACTGACCCGTAAACCGTGCAACCGTCCCAAACTCCGTCATAGCGGCCACCACCTAGCGCTGCAGGCTGTGATTGCCGCGCTGCGCGCGCAAATTCCCCAACCTGCATTGCGGCCTAGAATGGCTAAAATCTGACCAAAGAAACAGGTTAATGCTTTGTAAGCGCCAAAGTGTGGCTTGGCTATTGCTGGGTAAGTTTCAATTGGCAACGCTTGCCAAAGCAGGTTGTTTGCGCCACCTCAGCAGCAACACTGATTGGCGCGCTGACATAGTGTCAGCTTTGCTTCCTTCATTCCTAGAGGACCCCCAATGGCCCAGCTTTCCTTTGTTATTCAGCAGCATGACGTAACGCAGGCCTTGCCTGACCTTCCCGAAGGTCCATTGGTTGTGCTCACACCGGGCGGCGCTGATGGTCTCTCGGGCGTTGCCGCCATGTTGGATACGTCAAGCGACGGGGCGCTCGCAAAAGCTGCCAGCGCTGCCAAGTTCAAGGCTGGTTGGGGCGAATCTGTCAGCCTGTTCGCTGTTGCTGACCAAGACCATGTTGTGCTGGTCGGCGCGGACCCAGAAAAAGCCAAAGACCCCGAGCCGTATCTGATGCTTGGCGGAAAGATGTCCTCCGCTGTCACCAAAACCGCCACAGCAAATCTGGTCGTCCACGGGCTCGAAGCGGGTGATGCGGCAGCTTTGCTGGCGGGTATGAAGCTGGGTGCCTATACCTTTGATCGCTACAAAAGCCAGCCCGAACCCGACAGTGAAAAGGGTGAGGATGACAAGCCACCACAAGCAGTGACTGTGACTGTGTTGTGTGACGACAAGAATGCGCTGGAAGCAGCTTTTGTGGAGGCTGACGCGATTGCTTCCGGCACGCTGCTGGCGCGTGACCTGGTCAATGAACCGCCGAACGTGCTTGGCCCGGTTGAGTTTGCAGGCGTGGCAGAAGCGCTTGCCGATCTGGGCGTAGAGGTCACCGTGCTTGATGATGAGGCCATGGCTGACCTTGGCATGAATGCGCTGCTGGGCGTTGCGCAAGGTTCGGAAAAGCCCGCTCGCATGGCCATCATGCATTGGAATGGCGGACCAGACGGCGAAAAGCCCGTCGCTATTGTTGGTAAGGGCGTGGTCTTCGACACCGGTGGCATTTCCATCAAACCGGCTGGCGGCATGGAAGACATGAAAGGCGATATGGGCGGGGCTGCCTGTGTTGTTGGTCTCATGCACACTCTGGCTGCCCGCAAGGCCAAGGTAAATGCTCTTGGTGTGATCGGGCTTGTGGAGAACATGCCCGATGGCAAGGCGCAACGACCCGGCGATATCGTGACTTCAATGGCGGGCAAAACGATTGAAATTATCAACACTGATGCCGAAGGTCGCCTCGTGCTCGCCGATTGCCTGCATTACACGCGCGAGCAGTATGAACCCAAGGTCATGATTGATCTGGCAACGCTTACCGGGGCGATCTTGGTGGCTTTGGGGCAGGAACATGCGGGTCTGTTTTCCAACAATGATGAACTGGCTGAAGGCCTGCATGCCGCCGGGCAGGCAACCGGTGAAAAGGTTTGGCGTCTGCCGGTTGGCTCAGCCTACGACAAAATGATCAACAGCCGTTTTGCCGATATGAAGAACACCGGCGGCCGCTTTGCCGGCTCCATCACAGCGGCGCAGTTCCTGCAGCGCTTTGTGGGCGACACGCCATGGGCCCATCTTGATGTTGCTGGAACGGCTATGTCTGCACCAAAAACGGCGATTAACGCCTCGTTTGGCTCCGGTTTCGGCGTGCGTCTGCTCAATGCTTACATCGCCAACACTCACGAAGAGGGCTAAGGGCCTCGACCCTGAACCCAAGCACCAATGGCCGAAATCGCGTTCTATCATTTGCAGACCACCAGCCTGGAAGCGGCATTGCCGCAGCTTTTGGCCAAATGCTTGCAGCGCGATTGGCCTGTGGTTGTGGAGTGCGGCGACCGGGATCGGGTAAATGCGCTGGATGAGCATTTGTGGACGTTTAACGATGCCGCCTTTCTGCCGCATGGCACCGAGCCTGAAACCGCTGCAAAGCAGCCCATATGGCTGTGCGCCGATGAGGGTAATCCCAACGCGGCCAAAGTGCGCTTCTATGTTGAAGGTGCAATGCCGCAAGCTGCGAATGATTATGCGCGTTATGAGCGCGTGATCCTGATGTTCGATGGCAACAATGACCAAACCGTAAGCACTGCGCGCAGTACGTGGAAAGCGCTGCGTACGGCCGACCATAGCCTGTCCTATTGGAAGCAGTCTGAAACGGGTGGGTGGCAAAAGGCTGGTGGCTAGCTAACCCACATTTGACGCTGGTCCCGCCTCCATTTGACGCTGGTCCCCATGTCATGTTGATCTGGTCACCAACGTCAATTCGCACTGCGCAGAAGGAATCTTCCACATGCCACTATCCCAAAAAACGATCCGTCAATTTGGGCTTGCCCTGGGGGTTCTTGGTCTGCTGGGCAGTTCTGCGCATGCGGCTATGGAGACCGGCCCTTTCAACAAGCCACTCGAAATCAGTGTTGTCGGCCAGAAGGGTCCAGCTCCGGGCATCTCCAACCCGAGAACCGATCAGCTGGGAGACGCCTTTGCCACAGTGCCTGGCAGCAACAGTGGAGGCCTGGTTTTCGCAAATCTCAGTGACCTGCGCTTGCTGGTGGCCGAAATCGGCTCAGCGCGTTTGGAGCGCGATGATGATGGCGATCAGTACATCGTGGCCAACGTCAACGGTATCAATTACGCCGTCGACGTTTACAATTGTGAGCCAGATTGCGCGGACCTCACGTTCACCGCTTCGTTCGAGGTGGATGGCATCAGCGACACTCTGATGAATGAGTGGAATGCCACGCGCCGCTTCGGCAAAGCTTACATTCGTGAAGATGGTGACGCTGTCATTCAGTTCGCCATTAACACCCGTTACGGCATAAGTGTGGAAACCTTCCGGGATGACATGGAGTGGTGGAAAACGGTTCTGGACGATTATGTGGAGTTTATAGGCTTTCGCTAAGTCGGCCGCTGTTATCCAGTCCAAATTTTTCAGTCCAAGTCAGGAACACATGAATGGCAGATATGCCCATGGTGGGCCTGCTCGCAAAGCTTGCGATCTAGACGCCTTCTCCAGCGGCTTCCAGCGCCTCACTAAGGTCTAACCAACGCGCTTCCCAACTATCCAAAGCCGCCACGCCCTTGGCCCTGCGGGCGGCAAGCTTGGCGCCTTTTTGTGGGTTCATTGCATACAGCTTCGGGTTTGCTAAGTCCTTGTCGATCTTGGCAATTTCCGCACGAATATCTTTCAGGCGCGCTTCAGTTTCAGACACCTGCTTTTTCAACAGCGATACATTTGTAGGCCGTGCAGGTTTGGGCGGTTCAGCCTTTTTGGCAGGCTCGGCCGTGCCCTCTGATTGGCGCTCTTGCTTGCTTTTCTTGCCAGTCTTCTGCTTACCGCCATCCACACCGCGCAAAATGGCCGTGCGGTAAGCGGACAGATCATCATCGTACGGTGTCACTGTGCCATCGCCGACCACCCATAGTCGTTCAGCAGTGGCTTCAATCAGGTGTCGGTCATGGCTGATGATTATCACCGCACCATCATACTGCGCCAGCGCTTCCACCAAGGCTTCGCGGCTTTCCATGTCCAGATGGTTGGTTGGCTCATCGAGGATCAAGATATCCGATCCATCGAACGTAATCAGGCCGAGCAGCAGCCGTGCGCGCTCGCCACCTGAAAGCTGGCCAGCAGGGGTGTCCATGCGCAGGCGGTCAAAGCCCATTTGCGCAGCGCGTCCGCGCACCTTTGCTTCGCCAGCATCTGGCATCCGTCGGCGCACCGTATCCACTGGTGATTCCTTGAAATTGAGATCATCCAACTGATGCTGAGTAAAAAACGCGACCTTCATTTTTCCTGGAAAGGTAAGGTCGCCAGCCTGTCGCGTGAGGCGGCCAGCGATCATCTTGGCAAAAGTCGACTTGCCGTTACCGTTCTGGCCAAGCAGCGCGATGCGATCATCAGGATCAATGCGAAATGTCATCCGCGACAGGATGGGCGTGCCTTCTTCGTAACCAACGGAAAGCTCGCGGCCATTGATCAGGGGCGGAGATTTGGGTTTCTCGGGTCCTTGGAAGTGAAATGGCGCGACACGCTCTTCCACGCGCAAGGCCATTGGCTCCATCTTCTCCAGCATTTTTACACGGCTTTGCGCTTGCTTGGCCTTGGTGGCTTTGGCCTTAAACCGGTCGACAAAACTTTGCATGTGCGCGCGACGAGCGGCCTGTTTGGCCTGCGCTTTTTCTTCCACAGCCAGTTGAATGCGGCGCTGCTTGTCAAACGTGTCAAATGGCCCGCCGTAAAGCTGAAGGCGCTTTTGATCCAGGTGCAGGGTTTGTGTCACTGCACTGTTGAGCAGGTCACGGTCGTGCGAAATGACCATCAGCGTGTGCGGATAGCGGCCAAGATAGGACTCCAGCCACAGCGCGCCTTCCAGATCCAGATAGTTGGTTGGCTCATCAAGCAGCAGCAAGTCGGGTGCTGAAAACAGCACCGCAGCCAGTGCAACCCGCATGCGCCAGCCGCCTGAAAAATCTGATGCCGGGCGCTGCTGTGCCGTGTGGTCAAAACCCAGCCCTTGCAAGATACGAGCTGCGCGAGCTTCGGCAGAGTGGGCATCAATGTCAGCAAGGCGCAGCTGAATATCGCTAATGCGGGTGGGGTCGGTGGCGGTCTCAGCCTCTGCGAGCAGGCTTGCGCGCTCTTCATCGGCCGCCAGAACAATTTCTACCAGCGCCTGAGGCCCTGCTGGAACTTCTTGGTCCACGCCACCAAGGCGCATACGCGAGGGCAGCTTTATCTCACCGCTTTCAGGCGAAATTTCGCCCCGGATTAGCTTAAACAGCGTGGTTTTGCCCGAGCCATTGCGCCCGACAAAGCCGACCTTTGATCCGCGCTGGACTGTCGCGGAGGCATTATCAAACAAAAGCCGGTCGCCCAGCCGATAGGTGAGATTGGATATTTCAAGCATGGTCAGAACGATTTCAGCAAAAGTGGAAGCCGGTTTTGCGTCCGAAAACGTGACAAAACAAAGTCTTAAAGCGTTTGGGGTGTTCGAAGACCAGCCGCGCGACCCTAGCATCAGCGGTCCAGATGGTCTAGCGGCATACAAATCATATGCAGTGAGAAACCGGAGAGAACCATGCGCACCTTGTACGAGCTTTGCGGTGCTGAGCCGGACCGTTTGTTTTCAGCCTATGCGTGGCGCGTGCGTTTAGCGCTGGGGCTGAAGGGACTGGAGTTTGACAGCCGTCCCACGCCGTTTACGCAGATACCGGTGGTGCTCAAGGGTATTCACAAGACGGTTCCGGTTTTGATCGATGGCGATAAGACGGTCACCGAGAGCTTTGAAATTTGCACCTATTTGGAAGAAGCCTACCCCGACACAGCAACATTGTTTGGCGGCGCAGGAGGTGTACTGAACGCTGCGCTCATCGACAATCTTATTGTCACGGGCCTCTATCCAACCATCAGCCGGATGATCATCAAGGATATTTGCGAACAGCTTGCCCCCGAAGACGCTACCTATTTCCGCACCAGCAGAGAGGCGCGCTTTGGCATGAGCTTGGAGGACGTGCAGGATGGCCGTGATAAGCAGAGGCAGAAGTTCACGACTTATCTGAAACCCTATCGCAGGCGTTTAGCCAAGACAGCGTTTCTGGGCGGTGACACACCATTGTTCGCCGATCTGGCGCTTGCTGCCAGTTTTTGTTGGGCAAAAGCAACCTCGCCCTATGACATCACAAGCGGTGATGACGTTCTGCAAGACTGGTTTGACCGCGTTCTGACAATCTGCAATCAGAGCGCCGCTCTTAAAGGGCCTGCTTAAGTCCGCTGCCGCTTGAAGCTGTAAACGCTCCGGGCTATAGCGCCGCCGACCCGCATTATTTTCTTTCCCACCACTTTAACGAACAAGGATCGCCTCCATGGCTATCGAACGTACTTTTTCTATGATCAAGCCGGACGCAACGCGCCGCAATCTGACCGGTCAAATCACCGCCAAACTGGAAGCTGCCGGCCTACGCGTTGTCGCCGCCAAGCGCGTATGGATGAGCCGCAAAGATGCCGAAGGGTTTTACGCTGTGCACCGCGAGCGCCCCTTCTTTGATGAGTTGGTCGACTTCATGTCGTCTGCACCAACCGTGGTTCAGGTGCTGGAAGGCGAAAATGCCGTTCTGCGCAACCGTGAAGTGATGGGCGCGACGAACCCGGCTGAAGCCGAAGACGGCACGATCCGCAAAGAGTTCGCTCTGTCGATTGGTGAAAACTCGGTGCACGGATCAGACGCGCCAGAGACCGCAGCCGAAGAAATCGCCTACTGGTTCTCTGAGCTGGAAATCGTTGGATAGTCGATCCCTAACCTGATTTGCGAGCGAAACAATGGCGGTGCACCCAGCGGTGGCCGCCATTTTTTTGTTCCCGCACGGTTTTGCGAACAAAGACAACCACCCTGGCGGGCAGTTAGGAGGACCCGCCAGGGTGGTTGTTCTGGTGTTGGTGTTGTGGCTTAGTTGAGGACGCGCACGCCTTTGAGGGTGTGGTTGTTGCTGTCGATGTCGACATGGACTTTGTCGCCAACCGAAGCGGTTGCTGGGAACGCGAAGTACTCAATGGACTGGTCCAGGGTCTGGCCGGATGACAGGCCGATTGTGCCGTTGTTGCGATCAACCGACACGATGCGTGTGTCGAAGTCATAAAGGTCTGCATTGTCGCCGCTTTCAGCGAAGGCAGGAGATGCGGCGCCGAAAGCAACGGCGAGGGCTGCAGCAGTAAGAGCGAACTTTTTCATGGTTTTATTACTTTGTTGTGTTTGAGAAGACTGTTTGTTTTCTCTGTTTGTTTTGAAGAGGCGTTGTGCCCGTTCGATGAATTCAATGTACGCCTGTTTGAGAATTCCACAATCGGGTGGGCCGTCACTTGGTCTCACGCCGGCGTGAGCGACCTGCGACCGGCTGGTGAGGGGACGTGAAGGCCGGGCTCGTCAGCGTCGACAAAGCCCTGTGCGCCGGGGCTTCAGGCGCCAGGCCGCGCACAGACGGTGTGAACATGCGGTGAGGTCAGCTGCCAAAGAGCCGGCCAAATAGTTTGCGTTTGATGGTTTTTTCAGCCGTGTTGCAGGTGTTTTACAGGCGCAGGGGCATGTTCAGCCGCCTGTTCAGCGTGCCCGCTCGCGGGCCCGTGAGCCAAAAGACGCAACATGTGCGCTTTTCGCCAGCTCAAGATGGGTGACGATCGATCAGAAGGCGCGCGTCCAGCCGTTGTTGGACAGTGAATCGAGATGTCGCAGCGCAAGCTGCCTATGTCTGGCTGAATCTCGATAGTGGGCTGATGCCAAAGACGCACTCATTCTCGATGCGCCAGCCACCTTTTGCAACCTGCGCAAGAGCATGGGGGTAGAGCGCGTGCTCCGCCGCCAAAACGCGATCAGCCAGACTGCCGGGTGTGTCTTTATCGCCCACAGGCACTGCAGCCTGCGCTATAATGGGGCCCACATCCATCTCGGGGCGCACGAAATGGACCGTGCAACCGTGTAACTTCACGCCTGCCTGCAAGGCGCGTTCATGCGTATTAAGGCCCTTGAAGGATGGGAGCAGCGAAGGGTGTATGTTGATCAGCTTGTTGTGCCACTGGTCGATGAACCAAGGCGTCAGCAATCGCATAAACCCGGCAAGGCAAACCAGATCAACGCCGGCATTGTGAAGCTCGTCGCGCACACGGCGCTCAAAGGCCTCACGGTCTTTGCCGTAGGCTTTGTGGTCAACGCAGCTTGTAGCAATGCCCTGGCGCTGCGCCCAGTCCAGCCCTGGTGCATCTGGTTTGTTGGAAAGCACCAGCGCAACCTCTGGGCTTGTGTCACCTGCTTTGGCAGCCTCTACAAGCGCCTGCATGTTAGAGCCGCGCCCGGAAATGAGAACACCGACCCGCATCACCAGCTCTTTGGGTGCCCGGTGATCACGACAGGGTCATTGTTGCGCGCCGTCAACCTGCCCAGCGTGGTGACTGTCTCGCCAGCCTTTTCCAGTGCAGCTTGCACATTGGCAGCATCATCTGGCCCAACCACCACGATCATGCCGATGCCGCAATTGAATGTGGCAAGCCTATCATGGGCGCCGAGCCCCGCATGATCGCATATCCAGTTGATCTCCGCAGGGATATCCAGCGTGGAAAGATCCAGCGACGCTGACAATTCATTTGGTAGCACGCGGGGTACATTTTCGTACAACCCACCACCGGTAATATGCGCCAACCCTTTTATTTGGCCCGTTTGCGCAATCGCCTGCAGCACGCTTTTCACGTAGATGCGCGTTGGCGTAAGCAGCACCTGCGCCCAGGTGCGCGCAGTATCAAAGGGGCAGGGGTCCGAGTAGTTGATGCCTGCTTCGGCGATAATCTTGCGGATAAGTGAGTAGCCGTTGGAGTGAAAGCCAGAAGAAGCGAGCCCCAGCACCACATCACCTGCCTGCATGTCGTCGCGCGGCAGGATTGCGTTGCGCTCGACTGCGCCCACGCAAAAGCCCGCCAGGTCATAGTCGCCCTTAGCGTACATGGACGGCATTTCGGCCGTTTCGCCGCCAATAAGGGCGCAGCCGGCTTGCTTGCAGCCCTGCGCGATGCCTTCGACCACGCGAGCAGCTTCATCCACATCCAGCGCGCCGGTGGCGAAGTAGTCGAGGAAAAAAAGAGGCTCGGCGCCCTGCACAACCATATCATTCACGCACATTGCCACCAGGTCGATGCCAACGCTGTCGTGGATGCCGCTTTCAATTGCGATTTTGACCTTGGTTCCCACACCATCATTGGCCGCCACCAAAACCGGGTCGGAAAATCCACATGCCGCTAGATCAAAAAGGCCGCCAAAACCGCCTAGATCGGCATCTGCACCGGGGCGCCGTGTGGCGCGCACGGCGGGTTGGATCCGCTCCACAAGCGTGGCGCCAGCCTGCGTATCCACCCCTGCTGCCTTATAGGCCTCTGATCCGCTCATGAGTGTCCGCCTTTGGGCATTTTTACTGCGCTGCATGCTGGGTGCCGGATTCCAAACGCCAAAACAAGGCCCACATGGCTGGAACCTGTGCGTGGGAAGGCTTATGTGCAACCTATCCAATGCACCCGCAATGATGAAGAGAGCGCGACTGCCCCATGGATCTGCAACGATGACCATCCAACGCCAGGCTATGTTCTGGGCGCTGAGCGCAATCGTGCTTGTTGCCTTTGTTTATGTCTTTTCCAGCATTCTGCTGCCTTTTGTGGCGGGCATGGCAATCGCCTATTTGCTGGACCCTGCCGCCGACTGGTTTGAACGCAAAGGGTTTTCCAGGCTTTGGGCAACGCTGACCATAACGGCGCTTGCCCTTGTGGGTCTGGTTGTGGGTATTTTGTTGCTTGTGCCATTGCTGGTCGAGCAGACGATTGGCCTGCTTGAGGCGCTGCGCCCGTTCATTCCTGAAACGCTGCGCACGCTTTTTGGCCTGTCTGATGCCGACTATCAGGCGATCAATGCCATCATCACCCCTGCAAGTGAGGAGGATTTGGCAGCGCGCCAAGCGCTGTTCCCGACCGCGATGACGTTTGAGGCGATCATGGCGTGGTTGGGCACGGTGAACTTGGATATGGTGCGCACGTTTGTGGAAGCGAATGCTGGCACCATGGCGGCCCTTGCTGGACGCGTTTTGGACCAAGGAGCGGCTGTCATTGGTGTGCTCTCGACCCTGGTCATTACACCCATTGTCGCTGTCTACATGCTGTATGACTGGGACAATCTGGTGGCGCGCATAGATGCGCTGCTGCCACGTGACCATGCCGACACCATTCGCGATCTGGCCAATAAAATTGATGGCGTCATGGCAGGCTTTATCCGTGGGCAATTTATTTTGGCGGTTATTTTGGGCACGTTCTACGCCACTGCACTAACGCTGGTCGGGCTGAACTTCGGCCTGCTGATCGGCTTAGGCGCCGGGCTCTTGAGCTTTATCCCCTACATCGGTTCGCTGGTCGGCTTTGGTGCTTCGGTGGGCGTTGCGCTGGTGCAGTTCTGGTCAGAACCGATCTGGATTGTGGTTGTGGCGGGCATTTTCATCGCCGGTCAGTTTGTAGAAGGCAACTTCCTGCAGCCCAAAATCATCGGCGACGCGGTGGGCTTGCACCCTGTCGTTCTAATTTTCGCCATGCTGGCCTTCGGCTCGCTGTATGGTTTTCTTGGGCTCTTGATCGCTGTTCCCGTTGCCGCTTCACTGGGCGTCATCACCCGTTTTGGTATTGCAAATTACAAAGAGAGCTTCGTCTATAAAGGGACAGGCAAATCCTCGAGTTCATCGCAGAAGACTGAAGAATGACAGGCCAAAGCGCAGATCAAGGCCAGCTTGTTTTTGACATAGCCCCGCCGCCGTCCTTTGCGCGGGAAGACTTTGTGGCAGGTGCAGCCAATGAGGATGCGCTGAATCTTTCAACAGCGCTCGCCTGGCCAACACCGGTTGGCGTTCTGGTGGGTGAAGCAGGTTCTGGCAAAACGCACTTGGCACACCTGTTCGCCGACCGCTTCAGTTCCGCCGTCTGGTTTGAAGGCTCGATTCCCCAACTTGGGCACAGTGGCGGGGCGCTCATTATTGATGGGCTAGAGCACTGGTTGGAAGGCGACCAGGATGCCCTTTTCCACGCATTGGAAACCGCACGTGCCAACCAGTGGGTTACCCTTGTCACCGCGCGTCAGTCGCCCGAAGCGCTGGGTATCGAGCGGCCCGACACAGTGTCTCGCCTGCGGGCTGGCCAACGCGCTGCCATCAGTCTACCTGATGATGGCCTGTTCAGCGCCATCGCGGTGAAGCTGTTCAGTGACCGACATCTGATGGTCGATCCGGCCATCGCGGAATATTTGCTGCAGCGTATGGAGCGCAGCTATGCCAATCTCGCCAGACTTGTTGCGCTGATTGACGAACGCTCCCTTTCTGCAGGACGATCCATCACCAAGTCCTTAGCGCGCGAGGTTTTGGCCGCCTACGAACTGTCACAGAACTAACGTAAGCGGCCCACAAGCTCGCTTGCCGTAACCAGGAACACCATGATCGATACTGCCGACGGCCAGCCACATTCACATAGCAACATCTCATCTGCTGAAGAGCCTGATGAGAGCCCTGTTTACGATCATTTGATGGCTTCGCCCGAGCGTTTCATCAACCGCGAGCTGTCCTGGTTGGGGTTCAATTTACGGGTGCTTGAGGAAGCCGATAACACCCAGCACCCGCTGCTGGAGCGTCTGCGCTTTCTTTCCATTTCGGCCAACAATCTGGACGAGTTTTTCATGGTCCGCGTGGCGGGCCTTGTAGGACAGGTGAATGAAGGCATCACCAAACGATCAGACGATGGCCTGACGCCTGCCGAACAGCTCGATGCGATTGCTGAGGAGGTGGCTGGCCTTGCCGCGCACCAACAGCGCGCCTTCAACGGCTTGCGTGGCCAGCTCTCAGAGGCGGGCATCACGATTGTTGAGCCGGACGAATTGGACCCGCGTGAGCGCGATTGGCTCGACGGCTATTTTTTGAGCCACGTTTTTCCTGTGCTGACGCCATTGGCCGTCGATCCTGCGCACCCGTTCCCGTTCATTCCTAACCTTGGGTTTTCCATCGCCCTCCAGCTGGAAAAAGTGGTTGCCAGCGAAAGCAAGACCACCAGTGCGAACGATGCGATGACGGCATTGATCCGCGTGCCTTCGAAAATAGCGCGGTTTGTGAAGCTTCCACGCTTTGACGAAACACCCTCAGGCCACCGCACCATAATGCTCGAGCAGGTTGTTCGGCTGTTCATCGCCCGTCTGTTCCCCGGCTACGAGGTAACCGGTACCGGCGCTTTTCGCGTTATCCGCGACAGCGATCTGGAGATCGAAGAGGAGGCCGAAGACCTTGTGCGCCTGTTTGAAAGCGCTCTGAAGCGCCGTCGCCGTGGGTCTGTCATCCGTTTGGAAATCGAATCCACAACGCCCACCGCGCTTCTCAATCTGGTGGCCAAGGAACTGGATGTCGAAGACAGCGAAGTCTTTAAGGTCGATGGCGCGCTGGCACTCAATGAGCTGTCTGAACTTGTTGATATTGAACGCGATGATCTGAAGTTTGTGCCCTATACGCCGCGCTTTCCAGAGCGTATCCGCGAACATGGTGGCGACTGTTTTGCCGCCATTCGTCAAAAGGATCTGGTGGTTCACCACCCCTATGAAAGCTTCGACGCGGTGGTGCAGTTTCTGCGTCAAGCAGCATCGGACCCTGACGTAGTGGCGATCAAGCAGACGCTGTATCGTACATCCAACAACTCGCCGATTGTGCGCGCGTTGATCGAAGCGGCCGAAGCGGGCAAATCGGTTACTGCATTGGTGGAGCTGAAAGCCCGTTTTGACGAGGAAGCCAACATCCGCTGGGCGCGCGATTTGGAGCGGGCAGGCGTGCAGGTGGTGTTTGGGTTCTTAGAACTGAAAACCCACGCCAAGCTCTCATTGGTGGTGCGCCGTGAAGCGGGCAATCTTATGAGCTTCTGCCATATCGGTACGGGCAACTATCACCCGATAACGGCAAAGATTTACACCGATCTTTCTTTTTTCACGGCTGATCAAGCCATTGCCCGTGATGTGGCCCGTATTTTCAACTTCATCACCGGTTATGCAGAACCTGCTGAACTGGACCGCATGGTGGTCTCACCCACACGGATGCGGCAGCGTTTGCTGGAACTTATTCGTGCTGAAATCGATCATGCCCGTGCGGGCCGCCCCGCGACCATCTGGATCAAGATGAACTCGCTTGTGGATGCGCAGATCATCGACGCACTTTACGAGGCCAGCCAGGCAGGCGTGACGGTAAGCCTGATCATTCGCGGCATTTGCTGCCTGCGCCCCGGCGTTCCGGGCCTGTCGGACAATATTGAAGTGAAATCCATTGTCGGGCGCTTTTTGGAGCACAGCCGGATTGTGTGCTTCGGCAATGGCCAAGCGCTGCCCAACCCCAATGCCATCATCTATATGGGGTCCGCCGACCTAATGCCGCGCAACCTGGACCGGCGTGTGGAGGCAATGGTGCCCATCCACAATGAAACGGTGCACGCGCAGATACTCGACCAAATCATGGTTGCAAGTTTGAAAGACAACCAGCAAAGCTGGGAGCTGTTGGCCGACGGACGTCACAGGCGCATTACACCCGCGCCAGGCGAAGAACCGTTCAACGCACATCGCTATTTTATGACAAACCCAAGTCTGTCCGGCCGTGGAAAATCTCTTCAAGCGAACCAACCGCGTTTTTTCACGCGTCGCGCCCCATAAAGCGCCCGGTCAGGAAGCCGAAAACCCGTTTCCCGGGCAGGGTCGCCTCGCTGGGTATGGCCCTATCGCCGTTATCGACATCGGCTCCAATTCGGTGCGACTGGTCGCCTATGAGCGGCTCGCGCGCGCACTTACCCCGCTCTACAATGAGAAGGTGCTCTGTGGCCTTGGCCGGGGTTTGGCCAAAACCGGCGCGCTATCGGACGAGTCCGTTGAACTCACGCTTTCCACGCTGGCGCGTTTTCGCCATTTGGCCGATCAAATGCGCATTAAGCGGTTGCAGGTTATTGCCACCGCTGCCGTGCGTGAAGCGAGCAACGGCGATGCGTTCATGGAAAATGCTGAGCGTATCTTGTCGTCGCCGCTGACCATCTTGTCTGGCGATGAAGAGGCGCGCGCAGCGGCGCTGGGCGTGCAGTCGGGCTTTTATAGACCTGATGGTATTGTGGGCGATCTGGGCGGTGGCAGTCTGGAACTGGTGGCGGTGCAGCCTGGCCATATTGGTGAGGGTGTGTCGCACAAACTTGGCGTCATCCGCATGCAGGAAGAATCTGGCGGCGATGCCAAGCGCGCCTACAAGATAGCGCTTGAACGGCTGGAGGACGATGAGACCGCTCGCAGTCTTGCGGGCCGCACGCTGTATTGCGTTGGCGGTACGTGGCGCAATCTTGCCAAGCTGCACATGGAAATCACCGACTACCCTTTGTCGGTCATGCACGGCTACGCCCCCGACATCGAAGCGTTTGCCAGTTTCTGCCAGGATGTGACACGTGGTAAGTTTGAGGGCCACGCGGCCATGAGCGCTGTCTCACGCAGCCGCAAGGCATTGCTGCCCTTTGGCGCAGCTGTGCTGCGCGCTCTGTTTGAAGTTGGCAAGCCCAGCGCGGTCGTACTCTCGGCTCTTGGCGTGCGCGAGGGGTTGCTTTTTGATGAATTGAATGAGGTTGATAAAGCCCGCGATCCGCTGATGGATGCCGCCTACGAGCTGGCTATTTTGCGCTCGCGCTCCCCCGAACATGCCCGAGAGCTTGCTGCATGGACGGGTATGGCAGTCAAAGCACTGGGGATTAAAGAGAGCGAGGATGGAGCGCGCCTGCGTGAAGCCGCCAGTTTGCTGGCGGATATCGGCTGGCGCGCGCACCCAGACTATCGCGGCTTGCAAAGTCATAACATTATTGCCCATGCGCCATTCAGCGGCGTGGATCATCCCGGGCGTTTGTTTTTAGCGATGGCCAATTTTTACCGCCATCAGGGCCTGTCTGATGATACGTTGGACGACAAGATTGCAGGCGTACTGCCCAAAGATGTGCAGGCTCGCGCGCATCTTCTGGGCGCTATGTTTCGTGTGGCATACGCGTTAACGGCAAGCATGCCCGGTGTTTTGCCCGATACGCGCCTTGACGGCAGCCAGGATGACCGGTTGACGTTGTATTTGCCCGAAAAGCTGGCAGGTTTGCGTGGCGAACGGTTGACCAAGCGCTTGGGCGCACTGGCCAAGCTATGCGGCAAAAGCGAAGGCGTGGTTGCGGTGCGCTAAACGGCACGCCGCACAAGCCAAGTCTGGACTTGCTCTTTAATTTAGTCTTGGGCTTCCATTGGCACCAGCACTGCGCTTTTCCCGCGAATACCCAGTGCCATCTCACCAGAGCGGATTTTCAGTGCCATGTCGCCAAACAGTTGGCGGCGCCACCCCCTCATCGCTTTGACGTCGGCTTCGCCAAAGATCGCGATGGCTTCCAGCTCTTCTGAGTTGGCGATAATGCGCGGCGCGACGCCTTCGCGCTCGGCCACCAGCTTCAGCGCCACTTTGAGCAGTTCAGCCACGGCCGGCGCGCTCTCTGGGCTGCGTTTGGACTTCGGGAGCTTGGGCAGTTCATCTTGAGGAATGGCTGCAACGCCTTTGAGCGCCTCTATCAGAGCTTTGGCATAGGGCTGTTTTTCAAAGCCGCGCGGCACAGCGCGCAGCCGCGCCAGAGCATCGGTTGATTGCGGGCGTTGCTGGGCAAGCTCGTAAATCGCATCATCTTTCAATATGCGTCGCCGCGGTACGTCGCGGGCCTGTGCGACCTCTTCGCGGACCTGCGCAATGGCTTTGAGCGCGGCAAATTCAATGGGCTTGCGGGCGCGCATTTTTAGCCGCTGCCAAGCTTCGCTGGGTTCCACCGAATAGGTGTCCGGGTCCAGCAGGGTCGCCATTTCTTCGCCAACCCACGCTGTTCGCTCTTTGGACTGCAGAATACCGGCAAGATGCAGGTACACATCACGCAGATGGGTCACATCGGCGGCGGCATACGCAAGCTGTGCATCGTTCAGTGGGCGGCGGGACCAATCGGTGAAGCGGTGCGACTTATCAATCTGTGCGCCAACAACCTGTCGCACAATTTGATCGTACCCCACCTGATCGCCAAAGCCACAGACCATGGCTGCAATTTGCGTATCAAAAACATTCTGGGGAACAGCGCCGGTAAGGTAATGGAAGATCTCGATGTCTTGGCGCCCAGCATGGAAGACTTTGAGCACATTGGCGTCGGCCAACAGGTCGTAGAGCGGGGTCAGGTCCAGGCCATCGGCCAGCGGGTCAATCAGCGCGAATTCATCTTCGCCAGCCACCTGCACCAGGCAGAGCTGTGGCCAGAACGTCGTCTCGCGCAGAAACTCGGTATCGATGGTGATGAAGGGCTCACGGGCAAGACGTGTGCACAGCGCGGCGAGGGAATCTGTATCGTTCAGCAATTTCATGGCACGTCTCTTAGCCCGATTGTGACGCTGTGGCGATGCGCAAAAGAGCCCAATTTTATTGGGTTTATCTACCGGGGTTTCGGGTTGCTCGCCGGTTGACGCATCTGTGCGAACGGCGCTAAGCCGCTCGCAACTGTTTTTGGCAGGTTTGGCAGGCCTGCGCTTGCCGCCATCACTCCGTGTTTTTAAGGAAACTCCCCATGTCAGATACCGGGATCGCCGGCACTGGTCTGCATCGCTATCGCTCGCACACCTGCGGGGCGCTTCGTAAAGATGATGTCGGCGGCACGATGCGCCTTTCTGGTTGGGTGCACCGTGTGCGTGATCATGGCGGCGTGTTGTTCATCGATCTGCGTGACCATTACGGCATGACGCAGATTGTCATTGATCCGGATTCCCCAGCGTTCTCGCTGGCCGAGACCGTGCGTTCAGAATGGTGCCTGCGCATCGATGGTAAGGTGAAACTACGCGATGATGCGGCGGTAAATGATGCCTTGCCGACAGGCATGATCGAAGTGTTTGCCACCGAGATTGAAGTGCTCAGCGAAGCCAAAGAATTGCCGCTACAGGTGTTTGGCGAGCCCGAGTTCCCCGAGGAAACACGCCTGCGCTACCGTTTCCTGGATTTGCGCCGCGAAACGCTGCACGCCAACATTATGACGCGCGTGCAGGTGATCCGCGATATGCGTCGCCGCATGGAAGATGCGGGCTTCAATGAATTTCAGACCCCCATTCTCACTGCATCTTCCCCAGAGGGTGCGCGCGACTTTTTGGTGCCCAGCCGCATCCATCATGGCCAGTTCTATGCGCTGCCACAGGCGCCGCAGCAGTATAAGCAGCTTTTGATGGTGGCCGGGTTTGACCGGTATTTCCAGATTGCCGCTTGCTTCCGCGATGAAGATCCGCGCGCTGACCGTTTGCCTGGTGAGTTCTATCAGCTCGATCTAGAGATGAGCTTCGTTACCCAGGAAGAAGTCTGGGAAACAATGGAGCCGATCATCCGCGATGTGTTCGTTGCCTTCGCTGATGGTAAGCCGGTCTCGCAGACGTTTCGTCGTATCCCTTATGCCGATGCGATCCGCCTTTATGGCTCTGACAAGCCAGACCTTCGCAACCCGATTGAAATGCAGGATGCTTCTGCACCGTTCCGTGGATCCGGCTTCAAAGTGTTCGCCCGCATGCTGGAAGACGAAGCCAATGCTGTTTGGGCCATTCCGGCGAAAACCGGCGGTAGCCGCGCGTTCTGCGACCGCATGAACGGTTGGGCGCAAGGTCAGGGGCAGCCGGGCCTTGGCTACATTTTCTGGCGTGAAGAAGATGGTGTTGTGGCTGGCGCTGGTCCGCTGGCCAAAAACATTGGCCCCGAGCGCACCGAAGCCCTGCGCCAGCAGCTTGACCTTGAGGCCGGTGATGCGGCGTTCTTCGTGGCGGGCAACCCGAAAACGTTTGCAAGCTTTGCAGGGGACGCACGCACGCAAGTGGGCACTGAGCTTAAGCTGGTGGATGAAGATCGCTTCGAGTTCTGCTGGATTGTTGATTTCCCTTTCTACGAGTGGGACGAAGAGCAAAAGCGGGTGGACTTCTCGCACAATCCTTTCTCCATGCCGCAGGGCGGCCTCGACGCTTTGCAAGCCGCGGAAGCTGCTGGCAAAGATGCGTTGCTGGACCTTAAAGCCTACCAGTACGATCTTGTGTGCAACGGCTACGAGCTTGCGTCCGGCTCCATCCGCAACCAGTTGCCAGATGTGATGGTCAAAGCCTTTGAAATCACAGGCAAAACTGCGCAGGAAGTTGAAGAGCAATTTGGCGGCCTTTACCGCGCATTCCAGTACGGCGCACCGCCACACGGTGGTATGGCTGCCGGTGTGGATCGCATTGTGATGTTGCTGTGTGGTGCAAAGTCAGTACGTGAAATCGCCCTGTTCCCGATGAACCAGCAGGCGGCAGATCCTCTTATGGGTGCTCCGGCACCTGCGTCCTCTGCCCAATTGCGTGAGCTGAACCTGCGGGTTAACCCGCCACCGGCTGCGACATAACTGAAAATCAGTTAAATCACACCGTTAAAGAGTTTAAGCGTATTTCACGTTAAACTGAGATGCGTTCAAACTCTTTGCGGGTTGCTTCAATGTCTGCGTGTGTTGGCACGCTATCTTCATTGCCCAAATGCTGGATTGCATAGGCTGAGGCAGCGCGTGCAAAGCGGAAATGCTCAGTCCATGTGCGGCTGGGGAATTGCAACATGGATACGATGTACGCCCCGTGAAAAATGTCGCCAGCACCGTTGGTGTCAACAACGCGGCTTCCGGGAACTGGTAGCGCCTTAACGTGCTGCACTTCTCCGTCCTGCGAATAAAACACCACGCCATCAGCGCCCATGGTGACGGCGCCGACCCGACATCCGTAGGTTTTTAGCTTTTCCAAGGCGGCTTTGGGTTCCAGTCCCCAGGTGTCGCAAAACAGCTCAGAAACCACCGCAACATCGATGTACTTCAACAGCTCATCGGTGTTCTCGCGCACAGCGCCCCCGTCCAGTGATGTGGCGATGCCACGCTCGCGGCACGCTTTGGCATAATGCAGCGCTGCATCGCCTTGGTGGCCATCCACATGCAGCACTTTGCAACCATCAAGGTTGAGGTTGGGGTAGGGGTGCAGATAAGCATCATCGCGGCAGCGCACGATGGCGCGCTTGCCGTCCTTGGGCATGATAAACGAAAGCGAGGCCTCTGAGACCTTGCGTTCATGGATGCGCACGCCCGATGACCGCGCCATTTCGCGGAACATCAGTGACAGCCAGTCATCACCTGAGGTGCACAGCAGGTCCGGCTTCACACCCAGCTTGGCGGCCGCAAAAGCCGCTGTAACCGCATTGCCACCGTAGGACACCGCGTAGTCGTCCGCGATGGTTTTATCGTCGCCAGTTGGCAGCGTGTCGGTGAGGAAGGTGACGTCGATATAGGCGTGACCAATAAAAAGCGCTTCCATGCGCATGCTCCGCAATCGTGTTTTGTTGCGGTTCATTGCCATTTAAAGCACTGTAGGGCAACGCCAAATGACCCCGAAACCAGCACCCGACTTCTCCTGCACCGCTTCACAAACCCACCGATTTTTAACACTATGGCAAGCTGCGAAAGACCATAGTTTCAGGCTAGTCTATATCCAGCACGAAATGCAGATGCCGGTAGGCATGGCAAAAACAAGCACACCGTCAGGAACGTTTTGCATTTCAGTTTCCGCCAGATATGGTTTTTTGCCCTGGGATGTGTGCTGGCGCTCGCACCGGTTTTCGGGGCAAATTGGTTTGTCAGCAAGCAGGCCAATCTTGTTGCTGATCAGCATTTGGAACGTCAAGCGATCCTGGCTGTTCAGAGCGCGGAGCAACGCTTCAGTGAGCTTTTAGGTCAGCTCAATCAGCTCGAAAGTGCCTCGCCGGGCAGCTGTACGACGCGTCATTTGGATCGACTGCAAACCGCGACGCTGGCTATGCCTGCAGTGTCGGTGGTGACTATTCTGGACAATGACCAGCAAATAGTCTGCTCAGCGCCAGAGCTATCGAGCAACGCCTTGCAGCTGTTCAGCGAGCCAACCGGCATTCTCAATGGGCGTGCTGCCCTGTCGCAAGCCCGGCTCATCGACACCCGTCTTCCCGGAATTGTCATGGAACTGGACGGTCCGCAGCTGCGCCACGCGTTTTTTATTCCGCGCCAGATGCTGACCTTTTTCTTTAACCGGTTGGACGAACGCACCGGCGTTGTCATGACGTTGGGCGAGATCATCCTGTATTCCCGTGATCCAGCATCCCTGTCGACGGGGCAGGGCGCACAGATCGATGTAAGTTCGCTGCCAATCGCCGAAGGCAGTCTACGGGTTCAAGTTTCAACGGACCGCAACTTGATCATCGCTTCTTATGACCCGATCAAACATTGGGTGACGGTTGGCGCGATCTTCATTGGCGCGCTGGTTGTTTTGCTGGTCACGCGGCTGGTGCACTACACGCCGGAGCAAGTTGGAGAGATTGAGCGTGCAATCGATGCAGGTGAATTTGTGCCCTATTATCAACCGGTTATCGATGTAGAGAATGGACGTCTAGCCGGGTGTGAAGTCCTGGTGCGGTGGGTTAAGCCCGACGGCTCCATCGTCTCTCCTGGCTCTTTTATCGCTCTTGCCGAGCAAACTGGCCTTGCGGTCCAGATGACGCGCAAGTTGATGGAAGCCGTTGTCAACGATCTGGAGGCGGCCTATGTAGGCCGGCCTGATCTCAAGGTCGCAATCAACCTGTTCAGCCAGCACTTCACCAACCTTGATATCATCAAAGATGTTGAAACCATTTTTGGTACCTCAGGCATTGCGTACAGCCAGCTCGTGCTGGAAATCACTGAACGAGCGCCGCTGGAAAGCGTGTCGCAGGCCAAAGTCATCATGCGCAAGCTGCAAGGTCTCGGCTGCCGGTTGGCATTGGACGATGCGGGCACTGGTCACGGCGGGCTTGCCTACCTGCAAGAGCTTGGGCTCGACATCGTGAAGATCGACAAAATGTTCATCGACCAGCTCGGTAAAAGTCGCATCGGGGAGTCCATCACGCAAACAATGACCGAACTGGCAGGTCAACTGGATATGGATGTTGTCGCAGAGGGTGTGGAGCGCGTGGAACAAGTTGCGCATCTTAAAAAGTACGGCATTCGGCAGGCGCAGGGCTTTTTGTTCGCGCCTGCATTGCCAGCTGGCCAGTATCTAAAGTTGGTCGAAAAGCTGGGCACCGCTGATCCGCGCGGCAAGGTGACCAGCACGCAAGGCGATGCTGAGCGTGAGGCGGCGAGCGTTCGCGCTGCTAACACGCGCCAGATATCCCAGGTTGATACCGCCACAGCTGACGCAGCCTAGCCTGCGTTCACACAACCCTCATCAAATCTGATGCCATTGTCGCGCTGCCATGCTCTACTGCTCTGGCGTTCAGAGCGGTTTGGGAGAGTGAAATGATTCATGCCATCGCCCTTGTATTGGGCATGCAGTTGGTGGGCGAGGGCATTGCGAGGGTTACCGGCCTTGGGATACCGGGGCCTGTCATCGGATTGGTTTTGCTGGCTTGTCTGCTTGCCTTGTTCAAGGCGTGGCGCGAAACGGTCATGCCGCTGGCCAACACGTTGCTTGGGCATCTATCGCTGCTTTTCGTGCCTGCCGCAGTGGGTCTGATACAGCATTTGGGCGTGTTCGCCGCAGACTTCTGGCCGCTCATCATTGCACTTAGCGGCTCAACGCTTCTTACACTGGCGGTCTCTGCAGCGGTATTTGTGGGTGTAGATCGCCTGGTTTCCCGAGGTCACGATGAGCCGGAGGCCCGCTGAACATGGACGGCTTTCCGGTAGAAGAAATTGTCGAGCTTTGGGTTTTCCTGGAAGCCACGCCTCTGCTTTGGCTCACTGTTACGGTCATAGCGTACGCGATTGGTGATGGTCTATCCAAGGCGGTGGACCGCCACCCATTGGCAAACCCCGTGGTCATTGCCGCTGGACTTGTGGCCTGCGTGCTGCTGGCGACCTCAACCACCTACACCACATACTTTTCGGGCGCGCAGTTCGTGCACTTTTTGCTGGGTCCTGCCACGGTGTGTTTGGCCGCACCTTTGGTGGCCAACTGGCCGGAGGTGAAGCGTCGGGCTGTGCCTTTGCTTGCCGCTCTTTTTGCAGGGGCGGTTACGGCTGTTGTCAGCGTTTACGCGATAGCCAGTGTGCTCGGCGTTGAGGGAGCGGTGCTTTGGTCCCTGGTGCCGAAGTCTGTCACAACGCCTATCGCCATGGGTATCGCTGTAGAGTTTGGCGGCATTGCTTCACTCACCGCCGTGTTCGTCATTATGACCGGTATTCTGGGGGCGGTCATGGTGAGCCCGTTGATGGATGCCATGCGTATCAAGGACCCAGCCGCACGCGGCTTTGCTGCTGGAGTGGCCGCCCACGGTATCGGCACGGCACGCGCGTTTCAGGTAAACCCGGTGGCGGGGCTTTTTGCGGGCATCGCAATGGCGCTCAACGGCTTGGTAACAGCGATCTTGGTGCCGCTGGTTGCCGGTTTGGTTTAACCAGCCACCCTTATCAGCACTGCGCCAGACCGGCTGCGCCGCTCCACATGCGCATAGGCACTTTTGATATCATCAAATGGATACACGGTATCAATCACTGGACGAACAGCGCCTTCCTGCACCCAGCCAAGCACGGTCTGCAGGTCTTCTGCGCTGTCACCATTAACGTGCAGCACCAGATCTGTGCGCCCGCGTAACATGTTGGCAAGCAGGCTGATCACATCGCGCAGGCCGTAGTTGAGCGGCAGGAACAGCCCGCCTTCGCTCAGCTTCCCACGGGCTTGGTTGTAGGTAACCTTGCCCACGGTATCGAAGATCAAGTCATACGTCCCATCGCCTGAAAGCGGTGAGGCGGTGGTGTAGTCGATCATCTCATCGGCACCGAGATCTTGGCAGAGCTGCTGGTTCCGTGTGCTGGCAACGCCAGTTACATGTGCGCCCAGATGTTTGGCGATCTGAACCGCATAGGCTCCAACGCCGCCTGAAGCGCCGACTATCAACACGCGCTGCCCCGGCTTAAGCTTTGCAACATCACGCAGGAATACCAGTGAGCAGAGACCGCCAAAGGGCAGGGCAGTTGCTTGCTCTTCGTTCAAGCTGTTTGGCCGTTCCAGCATGCAGCCATCGCCCGATAGTGTCATATAAGCTGCATGGGCCCCGCCGTCCGCCAAGCCGAAAACCTGCTGACCGACCTGCCACCTGGTCACGTTGTCGCCAACAGCCGCAATCTCGCCAGCAAACTCCATTCCGCGAACCGGCTGGCGCGGGGCGAGAAACCCCACCAACGCGCGACCTGCTAACGCAAGTCCGCCTGGAAACGCGGCCTGACGGATTCGCCAGTCTGCGGTTGTTACAGAGCTGGTAGCCACCCGCACCAGCACTTCGTCTGCCTTGGGCACGGGTACTGCATTGCGTGTCAGGCTTAAGACTCCCACATCGCCATAGATGTACTGCGTCCAGGCCTGCATCATCGTATCTTCAGGGGGATGCGATGCCTGTTTCATACCTGCTCATCCACACCAATTTGCGCATCCACGCTAGCAAGCGCGGTCATGTTAACAACACCGCGGCTGGTAACCGAAGGGGTCAGCACATGGGCTGGTTTTGACGGTCCCATAAGGATCGGACCAACATGCAGCGCCTCGCCCAAGACCTTGGTCATGTTAAGCGCGATATTGGCTGCATCCAGATTGGGCAGCACCAAAAGGTTGGCTTCACCCTTAAGGTGGCTATCGGGCATCACGCGGTCGCGAAGAAGCTGGCTGAGCGCGACATCGGCGTGCATTTCGCCATCGCACTCAAAATCAAGATTATGGTCCTGCAGGATCTGGAAGGCCTGGCGCATCTTTAGGGCAGAAGGTGTGGGCCGCGAGCCGAAGTTAGAGTGAGAGACCAATGCAGCCTTGGGCTCAATGCCAAACCGGCGAATATGATGGGCCGCGCGGATGGTCGTCTCTGCGATCTCCTCCGCGCAAGGATCATAGCTCACATAGGTATCGGTCAGAAAATACCCGCCCTTATCCATAATCAGCAGCGATAATGTGGAGTAGTCGCTCACCCCTTCGGCGGTGCCAAGGATCGAGCGCACCATATCAACGTGTCCGGCAAATCCGCCTTGTAGCCCGCAAATCAAGGCATCTGCATCCCCTAGCTTCACCGCAATTGCCCCAATGATGGTGGTGTTGGTACGCACCGCCGTGCGCGCGGCGTCTGGCGTAACACCCGAACGGCCCACACACTCAAAGTAGGCATCTACATAATCGCGATAGCGCGGATCATCTTCGGGGTTGATGATCTCGCAGTCGATGCCGGGTTTCAGCTTAAGGCCAAAGCGTTTGGCGCGATCGAGCATAACAGTAGGCCGACCAATGAGCACCGGGTTGGCAATGCCATCTTCCAATGCCACCTGCGCTGCACGCAGTGCTCGCTCATCCTCGCCCTCAGCGTAGATGACCCGCTTGGGGTTGGCTTTGGCCTGTGCAATCACCGGTTTCATGATTAGGCCAGAGCGGAAAACGAACCGATTGAGCCGGTCCATATAGGCGTCAAAATCTTCAATAGGGTGGTTGGCGACGCCTGTTTCCATCGCGGCCTTGGCCACCGCAGGCGCTATGCGCAAAATCAGCCTGTTGTCGAAGGGCGAGGGGATCAGGAAGTCTTGCCCGAACGTTGAGGACTGCCCGCCATACGCCCGCGCGGCAACTTCTGACGGTTCCTCCCGGGCAAGTGCTGCAATGGCCTCCACAGCGGCGAGCTTCATTTCTGTGTTGATGGTGCGTGCGCCAACATCCAGTGCGCCCCTGAAGATATAGGGGAAGCAGAGAACGTTGTTAACCTGGTTTGGGTAGTCCGAGCGCCCTGTGCAGATAATGGCATCGGGGCGCACATCGCGTGCGGTGGCCGGGTCAATCTCCGGATTGGGGTTGGCCAGCGCCATGATCAGCGGATTGGCGGCCATTTTTTCCAGCATCTGCGGCTTCAGCACACCGCCTGCGGAAAGGCCCAGAAACACATCGGCCCCTTCGATGACATCGCTCAGTGTGCGCAAATCTGTCGCTTGTGCGTATCGGTCCTTATAGGGATCCATCAGCTCCTTACGGCCCTCATAGACACAGCCTTCAAGGTCGGTAATCCAGATGTTCTCGCGTGGCAGACCGGCTTTTTCGAGTAGCCCCAGGCACGCAAGCGCCGCAGCGCCTGCGCCAGCGGTGACCAGCTTGATTTGGCTGATATCTTTGCCCGATAGCTCCAGCGCGTTGCGCACAGCCGCTGACACAATAATGGCTGTGCCGTGCTGATCATCATGGAACACGGGGATGTCCATGCGCGCTTTGAGCGCTTCTTCAATGATGAAGCACTCGGGCGCCTTGATGTCTTCCAGGTTGATGCCGCCGAAAGTTGGCTCAAGCGCTGCTACCGTTTCGATGAATTTGTCTGGGTCGCGCTCTTCAACCTCGATGTCGAACACGTCGATGCCGGCAAACTTCTTAAACAGGACTGCCTTGCCTTCCATCACCGGCTTGGAGGCCAGCGCGCCAATCGCGCCGAGGCCCAAAACGGCGGTGCCGTTGGAGATGACACCAACAAGGTTGGACCGCGATGTATATTTGGCGGCGGCTAGCGGGTCTTTTTCAATTTCAAGGCACGGTGCAGCAACGCCGGGCGAATAGGCCAGCGCCAAGTCCCGTTGGTTGCCCAAAGGCTTTGTTGCGGAAATCTGAAGTTTTCCGGGGCGCGGATACTCATGATAAAAGAGCGCGGCTTGCGAAAGCTGATCTTTGTCGCTTTGGCCTGCATCGGCCTTCACCGGTGTGTCTTCATCCATAGCGTTTTCCCCCAAACAGTGTGTTTCGCTGAAGGCCTAGCATACTGGCGCGCTGGGTCACCTGCTGTTTATGGCAAAGCAGTTTTATCTGCCGCTGGACGCTTGCGTGGCGCTGGCGTAACAGGTGCGCGTCGATGTGCTTTTCTTAACGTTGCGAGCATCCCTTGCTGTATCATTCCACCCGTGGCGGCTCCGCCGGCCTCACTTTTGCTGACGCGCTGTTGGCAGGTCTCGCCCCTGATGGTGGGCTTTATGTGCCCGATAGTTTTCCCAAGCTGTCGCAGGAGCAGATTCGTGCGATGCGCGGCAAACCCTATGCCTCGGTCGCCTTTGAGGTGATCCAGCCTTTTGTTGGCGATACGCTGGATGATGATACGCTCAAAGACATTCTAGAAGGCGCCTATGGTACCTTCCGCCACGCCGCTGTAGCTCCGCTGGTGCAGCTGAACGAGCAGCACATGGTGATGGAGCTTTTCCATGGCCGCACACTCGCCTTTAAAGATGTGGCGATGCAGTTCCTGGCACGAGCTATGGACCACGTGCTGGGCGAGCGTGATCAGCGTGCCACCATTGTTGGCGCAACGTCTGGCGATACTGGCGGGGCAGCGATCGACGCGTTTCTCGGCCGCGAGCGCACCGACATGTTCATTCTCTACCCCGATGGCCGGGTGTCGGACGTACAGCGCCGCCAAATGACCACCAGCGCAGATGGCAATGTGCATGCCGTTGCCATTGATGGCACGTTTGATGATTGCCAGCGCATCGTCAAAACCATGTTCACCCATAAAGCTTTTCGCGAGCAGGTTGCGCTCTCGGGCGTCAATTCCATCAACTGGGCGCGTATCGTGGCTCAGATCGTGTACTATTTTACCAGCGCTGTGGCGCTGGGTGCACCGGACCGCAAGGTTTCATTCTGCGTGCCAACTGGCAATTTTGGAGATATTTTGGCCGGGTGGGTCGCCAAGCAAATGGGCCTGCCAATTGACCGGCTGATCATTGCCACCAACACCAACGATATTCTGGCGCGCACACTGGCAACTGGACGCTATGAGGCATCTGGCGTTGTGCAGACATCCTCACCCAGCATGGATATTCAGGTGTCGTCCAATTTCGAACGGCTTCTTTATTCGGCCATGGGCAAGGATGCTGCGGCGCTGACAGCCCTGATGGACAGCCTTAAACAGTCCGGCAGTTTCACTGTGCCCGATGATGCGCTGGCAACGATTGGACAGGACTTCTCCGCGGCTCGTGCAAGCGAACAGGCTGTTGCCGACACCATGAAACGCGTGCTCGCTCAGCAGGACTATCTGCTTGATCCTCACACTGCGGTCGGTGTCGCGGTAGCTGAGCACATCGCCCGCGAGGAGCATCTGGACCCGGGCGTGCCCATTATCACACTGGCGACAGCGCATCCGGCGAAGTTTCCAACCGCTGTTAAAGCTGCCACCGGCGTTCACCCGGCCCTTCCGCCCCATCTAGCGGACCTGCTAGAGCGCGAGGAGCACATGGACCGCTTGCCCAATGACCAGGACGCTGTAGAGGCGTTTGTGTGCGCCACCGCCCGCATCAGCGCGCCCTCTTGACCTGTCAGGCGATTTAGCGATGCTGCGTCGCACGCAATGTCCAGAATTGAATAGCTCAACCCGTGACGTTTTTCCGCTCTCTTTCTCATCCTTCGCCGCCCATTTTTGAAAGCGAGCGGTGTCTGGTGCGTGCACCAGAAGAGAGTGATTTTGACCAGTGGTCGCAGCTGCGTGCCGACAGCCAGGCGTTCCTGCAACCGTTTGAGCCACGTTGGCCAGTTGGTGAACTGACGCGCCCGTCCTTTCGGCGACGATTGCGCCGCTACGCTCAGGATGCGCGTGACAAGCAGGGCTATGCGTTCTTTGCGTTCGAGGCGGCCTCCAATACGCTGCTTGGCGGCCTTACCATTTCCAACATTCGCTATGGAGTCAGCCAGTCTTGCTCACTGGGTTATTGGATGGGCCAACCGTTCGCCGGGCAGGGCTATATGAGCGAAGTGCTGCCTTCGATGTTTCCGTTCATTTTCGGCGAGCTTGGGATGCACCGCATGGAAGCAGCTTGCTTGCCCGGTAATGAAGCATCCATTCGTTTGTTGCGCCGTGTTGGTTTTGCGGAGGAGGGATTGGCTAAGGCCTATCTCAAAATCGATGGTCGTTGGCAGGACCATCGCCTGTTTGCCAAGATTTCGCCGCTTTAGTCTCTCGATAAGCCGAATGAGTATCGCAACACGATGGTGAAAACACACCATGGGTTCTCACCGCTTGTTTCGGACATGGCGAAAGGCTAGGGAACCAATCCTTGGTACGATCTTATTTTCGCGCCATGGTTCACCCAGTCCGCAATGCGGGCGACTCGTGCGTTTCGTCGCACACTATCAGCATCGCCTAGCGTCCTGGCCACGCGTTCCTGGCCACACGTTCCTGGCCACACTTGGAGAAAGCTCTCTTTGCGCCTGCTAAAAGCTCTCGTTTTGGCATGGTTGTGTCTGGTAACCGCACCAGCTGCAGCGCTTGATGCCATCAACGTTCCGCTGGATGTGGAAGCGCTGGACCTGACCCGCGCCGTTGACCGCTTTGTTGATGTTGGTGACCGTATTCAAGTGTCCACCGCGCCGGGGCTCGATGGGATTGTGCGGCGTATCGAGGTACGTGCCCGCGAAGCCGATGGGGTTGGCAATTGGGTTGTCTTCGCACTTACCAACACATCCAACGAGCAGATTGACCGGCTTCTTGTTGCTCCACATTTTCGGCTGGCCAACAGCCGCATCATCTGGCCGGATTTGGGCGCCTCGCGTGTTGTTGCCATTTCGCCCAGCCAGGGTTTGGCACCAGAACGCCTGGACAGTCAGGAAGCCGATGTTTTTAGGGTCACACTCGATCCAGGTGCTGTGGTCACCTACGTTGTCGAGCTGCGCACAGCCAACCTACCCCAGTTGATCTTGTGGGATGAGGATAATTACCGCGACAGTGTCAACGCGACCACGCTTTACAAAGGGATCGTGCTTGGCATTGCCGGTTTGTTGGCACTTTTCCTGAGCATTCTTTTCATCGTCAAACGGTCTGCCATGTTCCCCGCTGTGGCCGGTGTGGCCTGGGCCGTGCTTGCTTATCTCGCAATTGAATTTGGCTTCTGGAACCAAATCTTCAATCTCCAACCCGGTGAAGAACAGGTAAGCCGCGCCATCGCAGAGGTGGTTTTGGCCGCCTCGCTCGTGCTGCTGCTTTACGCCTATCTCAGCCTCAATGCGGTGCATAATGCCTTCTTTCGCATCGGCCTTGTCTGGGCGGCATTTTTCTCTGCGCTGATTGGCCTGGCGGTTTTTGATCCGCAAATAGCCTCGGGCATTGCCCGCATGGGTCTTGGCGTCATTGGCATCGGGGGATTGCTGGTTATTTTGCCCATGTCGCTGCAGGGCTTTGACCGCGCGGTCCACCTTATCCCCAGTTGGACCGTGCTTGTGGCCTGGCTTCTGGCCGCGTGGCTGGCGGTGTCAGGCCATGTTGTGAATGATTTTGTTTCCCCTGCGCTCGCCGGAGGCCTTGTGCTGATTGTGCTGCTGCTGGGCTTCACGGTCATGCAGCACGCCTTTGCCGGTGGCACGCTGGCAGAAGGCCTTGTTTCAGACTCTGAACGCAAAGTGCTGGCGCTGAGCGGATCTGGCGATCTGATATGGGATTGGGACTTGGCCCGCGACCGGGTGTACTCCTCGCCAGCCACCGAAGAAATTTTGGGTCTGAAGCGCGGCTCGCTGGCTGGCCCATTTCAAGAATGGATTAGCGCCATCCACCCCGGTGAACGCGACTATTTCCGCCATGTGATGGAAATGGTGGTTGAAACCGGTAAAGGCCGCGTCGACCAGACGCTGCGTATGCGCGCTGAAGATGGTCACTTCCGCTGGTTCCGCTTGCGCGCACGCCCTGTGGTCGCAGGCGACAACGTGTTCCGCGTCATCGGCACGATGCTCGATGTAACAGACATGAAGACCACACAGGAGCGGCTGCTGCGTGATGCTATACATGATAGCCTGACCGGACTGCCTAACCGCGAACTGTTTCTTGATCGCGCTAAGGCTGCCCATCATCGCGCGCGTATCGAAGACGTTGCGCGCCCAACCATCGTGGTCGTGAATATTGACCATTTTGCACAGCACAACTCGGCAGTGGGCACCAGCGCGGCAGACTCGCTGCTCACCATGGTGGCGCGTCGCATTGACCGGCTGCTGAAGCCCAACGACACGCTGGCCCGCTTTGGCGGTGACCAGTTTGGCATTTTACTGCTGTCCGAACAGAAGCCAGCTAATGTTGCGCGGCTTACCGAGCAGGTTCGCCGTGCGCTCAAAGCGCCGGTTGTGTTTGGTGAGGAAGAGGTAAACCTCACGGTATCTGTCGGTGTGGCCACCTATGATCCCAATGCCGAGAGCGCAGAGGATTCTTTGCGTGATGCTGAGATTGCTATGGCGCACGCCAAGCGTTTGGGTGGCGATCGATGTGAAGCGTTTCGTCCATCATTACGCGAGCATGGCCGATCGATGGCTGCTGTGGAAGCTGACCTTCGCAAGGCCCTGGACAATGATGAACTGACCGTCTTTTACCAGCCGATTATCCGCTTGTCCGACCGCAAACTGGCCGGTTTTGAGGCGCTGTTACGCTGGGATCATCCGCGCCATGGGCGCATGGCACCCGCTGAGTTCGTGCCCATTGCGGAGCGTTCCGGTCTGATCATTCCGGTTGGCCTGTTTGTGATGGAACGCGCCGCGCGCGATCTCAGCCGCTGGATGCGCAACGATCCCAATGCTGTTGGCTTGTTCACCAGCGTCAACATTTCTTCACGCCAGTTGCTGCGTCACGACCTGCTCAACGACCTTCGAGCTATTTTGACCCGCGCTGATATTCCAGGTTCAGCACTCAAGCTGGAGCTTACCGAATCTCTGGTGATGCAAAACCCTGAGTACACCTCGCAAGTTCTGGCGCGCTGCCGCGAACTGGGCATTGGGTTGTCGCTGGATGATTTTGGCACGGGGTATTCCTCGCTTGCCTATTTGCAGCGCTTCCCCTTCGACACAATCAAAATCGACCAGTCGTTTGTCGCTGACATGGTGCCAGGCGAACCAGCTGTGGTGCTGGGGGCTATTGTTGCGCTGGGCCATGATCTTGAGATGGATATTGTTGCTGAGGGCATCGAGCAGGAAGAGGTTGCAACTGAACTTGCCAATCTAGGCTGTGAATACGGCCAGGGCTTTTTGTTTGGCCATCCTATCCCTGCAGACGGTGTGCCAACGTTTTTGCGTTCTTTTGAGCAGGAGCTGGCCCTTCAGGCCCAGGCCGCTCACGCCAAGCTGGATAGCCCCTCTTCGGTATCTGCGATGCGAGCGCCATCGCGCGATGGCACAGCTGCCAAGTCTATGCCTGCCCTATCGAACGCCAAAGAGGCTGTAGCGGCTGCTCCTGGCGCATTTGCGCGCTCTGCCAGTAAAACGGCGCAAGCTGCCAAAGCCTCGGTTCACGCCACGGCCAAATCTGCAGCGTCTCGATTGCCGGTTGACAGGCCAACAGCGCCCAAGCCCTTAGAAGGCGAGGTGCAGACAGATGCGGCCAGCGAGGCTCTAAGGTCGGCCCCCAATTCGGCTTCAAGCTCGCCTCTTGGCATGGCTTCAAGCGTGTCTTCCATCAGCAACCGATCTGCAGGCAATGGACAGGCACCACAGCAACCAGCACCTATTGATGCGTCTGCTGTTGGGCGTCCGCGCCCAAGTGCCTTGGACAAATATCGCAAGCGGCCGTTAGGGGCAGCGACGAAAGACGCCGAGGCGGCCAGCGCACCCGATAGCGCTGCAAATGGAACGCAGCCAGCGCGCAAAGCCGACACGGATACAGATGCGTCGAGCGGCTCGCCTGCGCCAACAGAACCCGAGTTGGGTTCGCCTGCGAAAAGCGACGCTGTCCCAGCGAAATAGGCCGGTACTGTTCGGGCGAGGGTTTTTCTAGGCTTTGATCAGGACGTAAGAACCAGGTGCATCCATAATGGCAGGGTGCTTTTTTGAGCCGGGAGTGCGGGCTTCCACGCGCTCATCATCCATGTTTTCAATCCATGCATGCCAGTCTGGCCACCATGACCCTGGCGTCTCTGAAGCACTTTCAAGCCATGTCTCGTAATGACCCTTGGGCTCATCACCCGTCCAATACTGGTACTTGTTCTTGTCCGGTGGGTTGATGACGCCCGCAATGTGGCCTGAACCAGAGAGCACAAACCGGACATCGCCACCGAAGAACTGCGACCCCAAAAACACTGATTCTGGCGGTGCGATGTGATCTTCGCGGGTCGCCAAATTGTAGATCGGCACTTGGACGTCGGCCAGATCCAGCTTCACGCCATCCAGCACCATTTTGCCGCGAGATAATGTGTTATCCAGGTAGCAATTGCGCAGATAAAACAGATGGTTGGCAGCCGGCATGCGGGTGGAATCAGAGTTCCAGTAAAGCAGGTCGAAAGGCAGTGGATCCTTGCCCTTAAGATAGTTGTTGATCACGTAGGGCCAGATCAGATCATTGGCGCGCAGCATGTTGAAGGCTGAGGCCATTTTCTTTCCGTCCAGATAGCCTTTGGCGGCCATCTGCTCTTCCATCACTTTCAGCTGCTCTTCATCCACAAACACCTTCAGGTCACCTGCATTGGTGAAATCGACCTGCGTGGTGAATAGTGTGGCGGAAGCAATCCGATCATCATCGGTGGCTCCCATGTAGGCCAGTGTCACCGAAAGCAGCGTGCCACCCACGCAGTACCCGGTGGCGTTGACCTGCTTTTCGCCGGTGATTTCATGGATGGCATCAAGCGACTCCATAATCCCTTCTCGCATATAGTGCTCAAAGCTTTTTTGAGCCTGCGCCTCGTTGGGATTGATCCACGAAATGACAAACACTGTGTGCCCTTGCGACACGGCCCACTTGATGAAGCTTTTCTGCGGGTTGAGATCGAGAATGTAGAACTTGTTGATCCAAGGCGGCACCATCAGCAGGGGCCGCTTGAGCACGGTGTCTGTGGTTGGCGTGTATTGGATCAGTTCACACACTTCATTGCGCATCACCACTTTGCCTGGCGTGGTGGCCATATTCTCACCAACCTTAAACTTGCTGGTGTCGGTCATGCGCACTTTGAGCTCGCCTTGGCCTTCCTGAAGGTCTTCGGCCAACATGTGCAGCCCGCGCACAAGGTTTTCGCCATTGCTGGCAAGAGTCTCTTTAATCAGCTCTGGATTGGTGCCCACAAAGTTGGTGGGGGCGAGCGCACTGGCGATCTGCTTCACATAAAACTGTGCTTTGTGCTTGGTGTGCGGATCAAGGTCGGTTGCCTCATCGACCAGATCATCGGCCCAGTTGGAAATGAGCAGATAAGCCTGTTTTAGCGTGTCAAAAAACTGGTTGCGCGACCATTCAGGGTCGTTAAAGCGCCTGTCGCGAGGGTCAGGCTGCACAGTCGGTGTGACCTCCTCGCCTGAAACCCTGGCTATCGAGCCGCTCCAGAGATCGAAGAAACCGCTCCACAGCCGCGTTTGCGCGTCCAGTGCACGCTTGGGGTCAGACAGCCAGTATTCGGAAACCTGGCTAATGGTTTTGACCACTTCGCCCATTTCATCAGCTTGAACGGGGCGCACCTCACCGCTTTCACGCGGCTTAAGGTACGCGGCCCACACTTTGCCCGACTCTTCGACAAACCGTCCTAGGTTCGCAGCAAACGCCTCGGGGTCATTGATGGAATAGCTTTCGAGCGGAAGATCTGGCGTGGGATCTGGCTTTTGTTTCGGGGCGGCTGCGGCTTTTGCGGCTGGCTTGGCAGTAGACGCTGCAGCTTGCACGCTCGACTTTGCAGAAGCCTTCTTGACGCTGGTAGGCTTCGCTACCGTTTTCGAAGCCGCAGTCTTCGCAGCCGCAGTTTTGGTCGCTGTCGATTTGCCAGCACCAGATTGAGCGCGCGCTTTGGCCAATGACGCCTTGGCCTGCGCGGCAGCACGATCCGTTTTGTTGGTGCTCGCCGTCTTGCGCGGCGTTTTGGTGACTGCCTTGGCCTTATCTGTCGCAGCTGCTTTAGCGCGAGGCGTCCGTTTTGGTGTGCTGTCGCCGGTCTGCGCCATTTTAACTGTTCCCTATTCCCTTGCGCTCAGCTCGCCGGAAGGCTGTGTGAGGCTATGTGTGCGGCTTTTTGGTTCGCCGGTTATTTCCGGCGCCGCCTTAACGCTTGATTTACCATGCTCTAGCAGCCTGTGAGATGACAAGGCCGCATCTTGCATAGGTTCTCAATTGGTTTGGCTTCGCGCGGACTCTGTCGCGCCCGCCGAATTGCCCCGGCGCGCAGTTTGTGAAACAGATTGCTCACCGGTACGTTGACGCGCCGCAAAGCGGCCACTCTTTTAGCAGTACAGCGGATACTGCAAGTGCTTGTGATGATGCGCGGCATGGTGCTGGCGCAAATCCTATAACCCAGAGGTCGTGATGAACGAGTTCCACCATGTTCGCCGCCTGCCACCTTATGTGTTTGAGCAGGTCAACCAGCTCAAGGCCAAGGCGCGCGCCGCAGGTGCAGATATCGTTGACCTCGGGATGGGCAATCCTGATTTGCCGACACCTGCGCACATTAACGAAAAACTGGTCGAAACCATCGGCAAGCCGCGGGTTGATCGTTATTCGGCATCGCGTGGCATCACCGGCCTGCGCAAGGCGCAAGCGGGCTATTATGAGCGTCGCTTTGGCGTCAAGCTGAACCCGGACACAGAAGTTGTGGCAACGCTCGGGTCCAAGGAAGGCTTTGCCAACATGGCGCAGGCGATTTCTGCGCCTGGCGATGTGATTTTGGTGCCCAACCCCAGCTATCCTATCCACGCTTTTGGCTTCTTGATGGCCGGCGCTTCGGTGCGTTCGGTCCCCTGTCAGCCAGGGCCGGAGTTTTTCCACGCACTGGAACGAGCCGTGCGCCACTCGATTCCAAAGCCGTTGGCGCTGGTCCTTTGCTACCCATCCAACCCCACAGCGCATGTCGCAGACCTTGAGTTCTACAAGGACGTAGTGGCGTTTGCCCGCAAGAACGAGCTAATCGTGCTTTCAGATCTTGCCTATTCAGAGCTCTATTTTGACGGCAATCCACCACCATCAGTGTTGCAGGTCAAAGGCGCAAAAGACGTGGCAGTGGAGTTCACGTCCATGTCCAAAACCTACTCTATGGCGGGTTGGCGCATGGGGTTCGCGGTTGGCAATGAACGGCTGATAGCTGCACTGGCGCGTGTTAAATCCTACCTCGACTATGGCGCTTTCACACCCATTCAGGTGGCAGCGACTGCGGCGCTCAATGGCCCGCAGGACTGTGTAGATGACATGCGCGCGACCTACCAAAGCCGCCGAGACGTGCTGGTTGATTCGTTTGGCCGCGCTGGGTGGGACATCCCATCACCGGCTGCCTCTATGTTTGCTTGGGCGCCCATTCCAGAAAAATTCAAACATTTGGGCAGCCTGGAGTTTTCCAAGCTTCTTATCGAAAAGGCAGACTTTGCGGTGGCTCCAGGCGTCGGCTTTGGTGAGCATGGCGATGATTATGTGCGTATTGCGCTGGTGGAAAACAAAGATCGTATTCGCCAAGCTGCGCGCAATCTGCGTCGCTTCCTTGAAAGTGCGGACGAGACTTTGCATAACGTGGTCGCACTGAGCGCAAGCCGGTGAAAATGAGCGCAAGCCGCTAGAGCTCGCGCGCCCACCCCGATTGGCAGCCTCGTTGCCGCCGCCTTGGACGTACCACGCATGACTATAAACACTGGCGACCACTGCGCACCCGCGGGCCCTTTGCGTGTGGGTGTAGCTGGGCTGGGCACTGTCGGCGCTGCGCTTGCGCGCCTGCTGCTAACACGTGCTGCCGATTTGCAGGCAGAGGGCGCGCGTGTGCTGCAATTGACGGCCGTGAGCGCTCGCGATGCAAGCAAGGATCGAGGCTTTGATGCCGCCGGCCTGACCTTTCACGCCAATGCCAATGACCTTGCAAGCGACCCAAATGTTGATGTCGTCGTGGAGCTGATTGGCGGGGAAGATGGCCCGGCCCATTCGGTTGTTGAAGCAGCACTCAAAGCTGGCAAACCGGTCATCACCGCCAACAAGGCGCTGCTGGCGGCCCATGGTCTTTCACTGGCTGCCTTGGCAGAAGACGCCAATGTACCGCTGCTCTTTGAAGCTGCTGTCGCTGGCGGTATCCCAGCGATTCGCGCATTGCGCGACGCGGTACCCGGACAGAAGGTGACCCGCGTTTCGGGCATTCTAAACGGCACCTGCAATTACATTCTCACCCGCATGGAGCGTGAAGGCATTGCCTTCGATGATGTGCTGGCCGATGCGCAACGCCTTGGCTATGCCGAGGCCGACCCGACTTTCGACGTGGATGGCTTTGATACAGCGCACAAGCTGGCTATCCTCACCTCGCTGGCCTTCGGCACCGAGATTGAAGCGTCTGACATGTACGTTGAGGGCATCCGCGCTATCACGCCCGATGATATGGAAGCTGCCAGAGAGCTTGGTTATCGCATCAAGCTGCTCGGTGTTGGGCAAGCGACTGAATCAGGTATTGAACAGCGAGTTCATCCCACAATGCTGCCGCTTGATTCCACATTGGCCCAAATCAATGGTGTGCTGAACGCGGTCGCCATCGACACTGATCTGCTGGGCGAGATTGTGCTCTCTGGTCCCGGCGCGGGCGGTGATGCAACCGCAGCGTCTGTCTTGGCCGACCTGCAAGACCTCGCCCGTGGCATGGAGCCGAAACCACTTCGCCTGCCGCGTGGCACGCTTCGTCCCTACCAAAAGGCCCGTATGCGCGCCCATGAGGGCGGCTATTATGTTCGTCTTTCAGTGGCCGATAAGCCCGGTGCATTCGCCTCCATTGCGCAGCGCATGGCCGAGCACGGCATTTCGCTGGAATCAATCGTTCAGCGCCGCAATCCAACCGATGCCGGTCCACAGTCGCATCAGCCGGTGATCATTATTACCCATGAGACCATGGAACTGTCGGTGCGCGAGGCGATGGATGCTATCGTCGCTGACGGGCACGTAAACGGCCCACCACAAATCATTCGTATTGAACGTTAGAGGTTACAACACCGCCCATGTCCAATTCCATTCTGACACCGGGCGAACTGGCCCTTGAGCGTATTCTCACCCTGGAGTTGGTGCGCGTGACAGAGCGTGCTGCTGTTTCTGCTGCTCGCTGGCGCGGTCGCGGCAATGAGACAGAGGCCGATCAGGCTGCCGTGGACGCCATGCGCCGCGAGCTGAACAATCTTCCTATTATCGGCGAAGTCGTGATTGGTGAAGGCGAGCGCGACGAAGCCCCGATGCTCTATATCGGAGAGAAGGTGGGCACGGGTGATGGGCCAGAAGTAGACATCGCGCTTGATCCGCTGGAGTGCACCACGGTGTGCGCGAAAAACCTGCCCAACTCGCTGGCTGTTGTGGCTTTGGCTGAAAAGGGCAGCCTGCTGAACGCGCCTGATGTTTACATGGACAAAGTTGCCATCGGTCCCGGCTACCCTGAAGGCTTGGTGAGCCTTGATAAATCGGCCACTGAAAACATTAAAGCGGTGGCTGAGGCGAAAGGCGTGCCTGTAGACCAGGTCTCAACGTGTGTTCTGGACCGGCCTCGCCATGCTGTCTTGATCGCAGAAATCCGGCAACTTGGTGCCTCACTTCGCCTCATTCCTGATGGCGACATCGCGGGCATTATTCACTGCACGACGCCCGAAGAAACAGGCATCGACCTCTATCTGGGTATTGGTGGTGCACCCGAAGGTGTACTGGCCGCCGCTGCACTGCGCTGCGTGGGCGGGCAGATGGAAGGGCGCCTGATCCTGGACACCAAGGACAAGCGCGAGCGGGCGCTGCGCATGGGCGTTACCGACCCAGACAAGATTTACAAAGTGGAAGAACTGGCCGGCGGCGATGTGATTCTGTCAGCAACGGGTGTTACCGAGGGCAATCTGCTCAACGGCGTGCATTTCTCGGATACAGTCATCACCACTGATACGGTGGTGATGCGCTCGGCAACGAAGACGGTGCGGTGGATCAAAGGCAAGCACAAGCAGCTTGAAAAGTTCCATCTCGACTGATCACGACCAGCTTGTTCTGAAAGTTGGAGCCTCCATTGGCAGCCAACGCTGGGTGCGTCGTCTGGACCCTGATGACCCAGCACCTGCGGCTATCGTTGAGGCAGTCGGCTGCAATGCGGTGCTTGCCAAAGTGCTGGCTGGACGGGGCATTGGTGCAGCAAACGCTGCCGACAGCCTAAACCCGACACTGCGCGCCCTGATGCCCGACCCATCCACGATGCGTGGCATGGATGACGCAGCGATGTTGCTGGCTGATGCGGCCGAAGCGCGGGCCACCGTCGGCCTTTTTGGCGACTATGACGTGGATGGCGCCTCATCCTGTGCGCTTCTTGCTCGATGGCTTCGCGCGCTCGGCGCAACGCCAGTTGTTCATATCCCCGACCGCATCTCTGAAGGCTATGGCCCCAACATACCCGCTATTGATGGGCTGGCAGCACAGGGCATCGATCTGCTGGTGACGCTCGACTGCGGCGCCACCAGCCATGATGCGCTTGCCCACGCCAAGGGCCTGGGCCTGCCCGTATTGGTGCTGGACCATCACCAGATGCGCGATCTGGGGCCGCAGGTCGATGCGCTGGTGAACCCCAACCGGCCTGACGATACCTCTGGTCTTGGGCACCTCTGCGCGGCGGGCGTTACGTTTATGGCGCTGGTGGCCGCCAACCGTGAGCTGCGCAAGCGCGGCATGGATGCGGGCGCTTTGCCTGATTTGCTTCAGATGGTCGATCTTGTGGCGCTGGCGACGGTTGCCGATGTTGTGCCGCTCACCGGTCTCAATCGCGCCTTTGTTGTCAAAGGCCTGGCCGTGGCGCGCGCTGGGCAAAATGCGGGCCTTGCAGCGCTCATTGCCAGCGCACGGCTCACGGGCCCTATGCGGGCTTATCACTTTGGTTTTGTGCTGGGCCCGCGCATCAACGCTGGAGGGCGCATTGGCGATGCAGCCATGGGAGCACGCCTTTTGATGAGCGATGATCGCGATGAAGCCCATGCAATCGCTGCCGAACTTGACACTTTGAACGCGCAGCGCCAAGCCATTGAAGGCGAGGCGGTGGACAATGCCATTGCGCTGGTTGAGCGCCAGCAAGAGCTGCCGCCAGTGATAATGCTGCGCGATGACACTTGGCATCAGGGCGTTGTCGGATTGATTGCAGCCCGGTTGAAAGAGCGCTTCCACCGTCCCGCACTGGCTTTCACATTGACGCCGGAAGGGGTGTGGACTGGCTCTGCTCGGTCCATCACCGGTGTGGATATCGGCAAGGCTGTGCACGCTCTTGTGGAGGCGGGGTTGGTGCTCAAGGGTGGCGGTCACGCGATGGCAGCAGGCCTGAGCCTGCACGATGATCAGTGGGAGGCGGCGCACAAAGAAATTGAGCAGGCCTTGGCTGCCGACATCGAAAGTCGCACCGCTGTTCGCACCTTGGGCATTGATGCTGTGCTAACCGCCAGCGGTGCCTCTATGGATCTGGTGCAAGCCATTGAGCAAACCGCGCCATTTGGCACGGGCTTTCCTGAGCCGGTGTTTGCTTTTGCCAGCCATCGCATCACCTATGCCGGTCTGGTTGGTACAAACCACATCAAGGCAACCCTCTCTGATGGGCAGGGGCCAGGTTTAAGCTGCATTGCCTTTCGTGCGGCACATACCCCGCTTGGAGAGGCGCTTATTGCCGCGCGTGGTGGCGGGCCGCTGCATGTGGCAGGCACGCTTTCCATCAACAGCTGGCAGGGCCGGGATAGTGTACAGCTGCGTGTTATGGATGTTGCCAGACCCTAGTGCTGCACCGTAATGCACACACATGAGTGATCCCAACCCGCCGCCCTATTACAATGATCTGGATGCAACGCGTGAGCATGCCCTTCGCCTTTTGGCGCGTGGGGTGAAAGATCGCCGGTCAGGCATGCACACCATGACCGTAGCAACCCTGGGCCCTGATGGGCGGCCGCGTCTACGTACGGTGGTGAACCGCGGCTTTGATGAAGCAACGCGCAGTTTGCGCTTCCACACCGATAGCCGATCGCCAAAATTGGTCGAGCTTGCAGCTGACCCGCGCGCCAGCGTGCATGTGTATGATCCGCGCGCCAAGATACAGTTGCGGATCGAAGCGCTGGCCACCATACACAGGGACGGCGCGCTGCATGCGGGAGCCTGGCAAGCCACGCGTGATTTTTCGCGGGCCTGTTATCGGGTAGAAATGGCCCCTGGTGATTCGGTCAGTGATCCGCAAACAATCTCCTTTGCGTCCGATGAAGACCCAGAAGAGGGCGCAGAGAACTTCACCGCCGTCACGCTGCACATTTCATCCTTGGAATGGCTCTATCTTGCCCATCAGGGGCACCGGCGAGCGCGTTTTGTGTGGGATGAAGCCGAGACACTGCACCAAACTTGGCTTGTGCCCTAGACCCAGCAACCAAATGCCTGCCTAGCAGTTGCTAATTTTTGCAGTCATACTGAGCGAAATTCCTTCAGAGGTAGCCATGCGCCTTTCCAAACAGACATCCTACGCCATTCGCATTCTCATCGACTGTGCCCAGGCCATGCCGCAGGCGGTTCGCAGCAGTGAAATCGCGCAGCGGCAGAAAATCAGCGAATACAACATTCAAAAACTGGTGGCGCAGCTTGCCAGCGAAGGGATTCTTTCCACGGCGCGCGGTCGCGGTGGTGGCATTAAGCTGGGGCTGGATCCAAAAGAGATAAATTTGGGCCAAGTGCTGCGCATTACCGAGCCAACGCGGATTGTAGTGGACTGTTTTGGCGAACCGGTGGATTGCGTTGTGCGCCAAGTAACGCCTGTAAACAGGATCTTTGCGGCCGCCTATGATGGCTTTGTGGATGTTTTGGACCAGTATACGCTCGAAGACCTGGTTAAAGGGCAGAACGTACCGAAGGTGGCCTACGCCTAGGGCGGTCGTGCCGAAGGCACGGAGCGTAATGAGGGCGGTCATGCCGAAGGCACGGAGCATAAAGACAACCAGCTAGCGCAACTCAGTTGGTTTTGTTTGAGGCGCTATGAACGGTGATCCATCACCATCAACTGCGCGTTTTGCCAACCAGACGATGATTGACTTTGGTACGCCCAACGGGACTCGAACCCGTGTTTCCGCCGTGAAAGGGCGGCGTCCTAGACCACTAGACGATGGGCGCACATTGTGTGGAACAAATGTGCCAGACAGGCGCCCTTATAGAAGGGCGTTTGCCACGGTTCAAGCTGCTCGTTTGAAAAAGTTTCAACTGTTCAGTTCGGCGAGGTCGCGCGTGCCAAAAAGCCTGGTTTTGCTCTTCTTAGTGCGATGCTCTGCAGCCCAGTTTGATGCGTTGGAGATCAATTTTGGCACCCGTGTCAGGAAAAGGCTTGCCCGTTCCGTGCAGTCAGGGGCATTCTCGTATCAGGAATCATCTAATCAATGGTTGTAAGTATGCAACCGGAGGGCGAGTATGGGGTGATTCGGACGTGTGTGTGATAGTGGCGGAATGCGTGGTTAAGGCTGGACAATGACGGGCAAACCCCCTTTTGACCCAGAGCTTGTTGCCGAGTTAGGCGACGATGCGGGCTTGGACGTTTTTGAGGTGGCCGGGCACATCAAGTGGTTTGATGTCGGCAAGGGCTTTGGTTTCATCGTGCCTGACAACGGCATGGAAGACATTCTTCTGCACGTCACATGTTTACGCCGTGATGGCTACCAAACTGCTTATGAGGGCGCACGCATTGTCGTCGAGGTGCTTGATCGGCCGCGCGGTCTTCAAGCACTGCGCATCGTGTCCATGGATGAGTCATCAACGCTGCATCCATCACAGCTTCCTCCATCACGCACTCATGTGCAGGTAACCCCCACATCCGGCTTGGAAAAAGCGACGGTGAAGTGGTTCAACCGCATTCGTGGTTTTGGTTTCCTGACCCAGGGCGAGGGCAGCGAAGACATTTTTGTGCACATGGAAACATTGCGCCGGTTTGGTCTCACTGAGCTGCGACCCGGGCAAGATGTGATGGTGCGCTACGGGGATGGCTCAAAAGGCAAAATGGCCTCCGAGGTACGTCCAGTCAGCGGTACCACCATTCCTTCGTCACATTAGGCGAGCAGGCGCACCAGCATGCTGCGTTTGAATTTCCCTTACTGTTTTTTCCTGTCCCTTTTCGCTGCGATCGTCTGTTCTTCTGCAGCTTGGGCGTTTGAAGATTCGGCGCTCTCTGTTCAGACATCCTCTGGCGAACATCTGTTTACAATTGAGATCGCGCGCAGCTCGCAGGAACAGGCCTTGGGCTTGATGCACCGGCGAGAACTTGCGCCCGATTATGCGATGCTGTTCCCTTTCGAGCAGCCGCGAGAGGCCTCCTTTTGGATGCGCGACACCTATGTGTCCTTGGATATGGTGTTCATAGCAGAGGGCGGGGCAGTGCACCGGATCGAGCGCAGCACCGAGCCTTTATCTCTGCGTTCCGTGCCATCACGAGGCCCGGTAATTGCAGTTTTGGAGTTTGTTGCTGGAACGGCTGATCGCATTGGGTTGGCACCTGGCGACCTTGTTATTCATCCCGACTTGCAGCGGGAACAATAATCCAGCGGCACTTTGCTAACGCAAATCATGAAGATAGACGAACTTGCAACGCGCAAAGGTCTTGACCTTCTGCGCAGAGTAAGAGAGGTGAAGGCCAACGGTTTTTCGGGGTATAGCGCAGCCCGGTAGCGCATCTGCTTTGGGAGCAGAGGGTCGCAGGTTCAAATCCTGCTGCCCCGACCACCGTCTCCTACCAAACTGTTCGGTTTCTGGGTCCGATCAGATGAAAGCCAGTATGGAGACCCTGCCGATGGTTGCACGTATCTATCGCCCCGCGAAAACTGCTATGCAGTCTGGCCTTGGAAAGACCAAAGGTTGGCTGCTGGAGCATGACCGAGATGCGCCGCGTACTGTCGAGCCGCTCATGGGTTGGACATCCTCCGCGGACATGAAGGCGCAGGTTCGCCTGACGTTCGACAGCAAGAACGAGGCTGTCGCCTATTGCGACCGAAATGGCATTGCCTACCGCGTCGATGAGCCCAAAGAGCGTATCCGCCGCAAAGTCGCCTACTCTGACAATTTTCGCTATGATCGCCGTGTTCCCTGGACGCATTAACGAGCCGAGCACCTGCTCACTCGACAGGATCTGTTTCGGCCTCGTAGCTCAGCTGGATAGAGCACCGGACTTCTAATCCGACGGTCGCAGGTTCGAATCCTGCCGAGGTCGCCAAAAAGCCTAGTGATAACAGTGCATTAAGTGGCGCGACCTAAGCGCTAGACGCCACATTTTCCATTACACACCCGTCACACAGTTTCCCGAACGGTATCCAAGCCAGATTCTGCCGTACAATCAGTGTGTTGAACACACTGACTGTGATCGGTGTTGTGACCACCCCGGGCGGGGCAGGGCGTGTTGAAACAGCTTTTGCGTAACGCGATTAGGACGGGTGTGCGCTGATGCCTTCGTGGGTAGTGCAAATGGTATAGCATGAGCATTGCAACAGTCGTCGAGCCTAGTGGTAGCCAGCCGCGAACTGTGGTGCGATTTGCCAAAGTGCTGGCTCAAGCCCGCTGACATGCGGCCCGCTCTCGGCCTGTTTTCCGCTGGCCCTCGGCAGCAGGAAGCGCGCAGCATGGAAAGTATGGTATGCTGCTGACATTCATCAAAAGTTTTGGGCTGACTTTCAAAAAATCTCTAGGCGCGCACCACATCCCCCTGCAGTTCGGCAGAGAGTAGTCCTGATTGTAACGGCGGCGTGGGCTGTCTTTTTTTGACTGCCGCTGGCCTGCATCAATGGGCAAGCCGGTGGCTGCGTCGATGCGTTCCCTTCGCGTAATGATTGCCGTATGCCAAAACATTAAGCCTGCAAAGAACCATAGGTGCGCGGATGATCAGAGCGGCTTTTGCCATTCCAGGTGATAAAGATCAGCGTACGGGCGGATACATTTATGATGCCACTGTTTTGCGGCTCCTCAACGAGAGCGGCCTTGCCGTAGAGCATCTAGAGTTACCTGATAGCTTTCCTGACCCTGAACCCCGGCACGTGGCAGCTTCTATACAGATGCTTGTTGCTTTGCCTGCATCACAGCCGGTGATTGTCGATGGTTTGGCCCTTGGCGCGATGCCGCCGGCAGCCCTGGACCAAGTTGCAGCGCCCATCATCGCCATGGTGCATCACCCGTTGGGCCTTGAAACGAGCCTGGATCCGGCGCGCGCAGAAGCGTTAATCCGGAACGAAACTGAAGTTTTACAACGCGTCGCCCATGTGATCGTGCCCAGCTCCCATATCGCGCAGACGCTTACCGACATGTTTGGTGTCGCGCGAGAGCGCATAACGGTGGCACGCCCAGGTTTTGTGCGCCCCGCCACTCAGAGGTCGCCTGTATCGCCTCCGCTCATCCTCAGTGTGGGCTTGTTGGTTCCGCGTAAAGGGCACGACGTTCTAATAGATGCCCTTAGCCAAGTTGCTGATCTGCCCTGGCAGAGCGAAATCGTCGGGCGGTTTCAAGATACTGCCTACAGTGCCGCCTTGCAGGGGCAGATCGAGCAAGTTGGCCTGAATGAGCGAATCCGTTTGGCAGGGGAGGTGGATGGCCCGGCGCTTCAGGCTGCTTTTGGCCGGGCCAGTGTTTTTGCGCTTGCAACACGTTATGAGGGGTACGGCATGGTGCTAAGCGAGGCCATGATGCATGGCCTGCCTGTGGTTTCCTGCGCGGTTGGGGCTGTGCCGGGCACCGTCGGCACAGCTGCGCACCTAGTGCCACCTGATGATCGGAAGGCTTTCGCTGCAGCGTTGCGTGCACTTTTGGACGACCCAGACGTGATGGCGCAATCCGCTCAGGCGTCGCTGGCGCAGGCGGCATCTTTGCCCAGTTGGCACGATACAGCCTCACACTTTTCCAAAGTCATTTCGCAGGTCGCATTATGACCTGTTTCGTGTTTCAACCTCTACCCAATGCAATGAACTGGAACCTAAATGTTTGCTGTTGAAGTCCGCGATCACGTCATGATCGCACATTCCTTGCCCTCACCGGTCTTTGGTCCGGCCCAAGGCGTGCATGGTGCTACCTTTGTGGTTGATGCCGCCTTTTACACCGAAGATCTGGATGAAAACGGATTGGTCGTGGATATCGGGCTGGCGACGCAGGCACTCGCCGATGTTTTGGCGCCCCTGCGCTATGCCAATCTGGATGAGGTTTCGCAGTTCAAAGGCAAGATCACGACCACGGAATTTCTGTGCCACCATATCTGGCTCCAGTTGAAGGAGGCCACCACTTCAACCGATCTGGGCAATGGCGGGCGTGTGAAGCGTATTCGCGTCCAGCTGCACGAAAGTCATGTTGCGCGTGGGTGGTATGAGGCAGACATCTGAAACCAGTTTTGAGTCCGATTGGCTCGCACTGCGCGAGCCAGCGGACCATGCCGCGCGGGACGCTGGCCTATTGGCGCAGGCCGCTGGTCTGATCGCCAAGGGTTCCACGGTGCTTGACCTGGGCAGCGGAACTGGGTCGACAGCGCGGGCCTTTGCCAAGGCAGGCTTTGATGGCTTTGCCTGGCGGTTCTGCGACCAGGATCCCTCCTTGTTGCAAGTCGCCAGCACACGCCACCCTGAGGCAGTTTGTGTGGTTCAGGACCTGTCGCGCCCTGAGGATATCCAGTTGCAGAGTGTTAGCCTCGTCTCAGCTTCAGCGCTTTTTGATCTTATGCCAGAGGCGTGGATGGAGGCAGTGTTGGCGCAACTGGCCAAGGCCAATATCCCGATTTATGCCGCACTCAATTACGATGGTCACATGCACTGGACACCCGCAGATCCGCGTGATGAGCAGATCACCAAGGCCTTCAACACGCATCAACGCAGTGACAAGGGTTTGGGCCCTGCGCTTGGACCTGATGCGACGGCGACCTTTGCAAAGCTCTGCCAAGCCCATGGCTACCGCGTTCAAACGGCCAAAAGCCCGTGGGTGCTGGGACCTGAAAATGCTGCTCTGCAAACCGCCTTGTTAATTGGCATTGCCGATGCGGCACAGGAGACCAACGCAACGGATGCGTCGCAATGGTGCCAAGCCCGACGGGCCGCCGTTGATCAAGGCCAGGTCGTTATTGGACATACCGATATTCTGGCAATCCCAACGTGATGCAACCTTACCAGAGATCTTAAATGCAAAACGTTGATGTCACATCCAGAGTCTGGAACAGGATTCTCGCTGTTCGCGCTGGCCAGGGCTGTTTGTGCAGCGCCGATTGGAGCTGCGGGGAGGAACAGGCACTGGCGCTCTACGGTCCGTTGGCGCAGCCTCTAACAGACACGCAGGTGATCGCGCAGATTGGCCAGTCCCTTGATGGTCGCATTGCCACTGTTTCCGGGGATTCACGGGATATATCGGGTGAAGATGGGCTGGCGCACTTGCACCGTTTACGCTCACTTTGTGATGCCATTGTAATTGGTGTGCAGACGGCTGTGCACGACAATCCGCAGCTCACCGTTCGGCTGGCGCCGGGCAAAAACCCGGTGCGGGTGGTGATTGACCCGAACGGGCGCATGCCCAATGACATGGCCTTGATGCAAGATCAAAATGCCCGGTGCATTGTTATTCAGTCGGTCGACGTAGCCCGTCCAGCGGGCGTTGACGTCATCAAATTCCCTCAATCAGACTGCATTTCACCGACCGATATTTTGGCGGCGTTGCGCGAACGCGGTCTGCATCGGATTTTGATTGAGGGCGGCACGGCTACAATTGCAAAGTTCCTTGAAGCCAAGGTTTTGAGCCGCTTGCACGTCGCCATCGCACCCCTGTTGATTGGCGCTGGCCCACAAGGACTGACCATGCCGCCTGTTGCTCGTCTAGCTGATGCGCTACGTCCCAAGACCGAGATTTACAACTTAGGCTCTGACGTTGTCTTTGATTGCATTCTGGACCCGGATCACAGCCTAACAAGCCTTCACCCGCTCCCGTGCCGCACAATGGCGCACGAGCACGAACGGGCAGGCATCGTGCGATGACGATCTCGCTATCTCAGCATCTTTCGCCCACCATCGCCGAGCGTCTGGGGCGCTGTAAAAGTGACCTCTGCCTGGGGCTGCCAGTATTGGTGCAACATGATGATCAGCTTGCCTTGGTTTTGGCTGTTGAGACCCTCACCGATGATCGGCTGCACCAACTGACCACACTCATTGGTCAGCCAGAACTTGTGCTCACGGCCAACCGCGCGCGCATCATACAGGGTGCCCAAACTCCAGTGACCAAACTGAATGGGCCAGTGCGCATTCAACCGCCAGTCGGGGCAACGGCCCATTGGTTCCGTCGACTGGCTGACACCAGCTTTGATGGCGCCAGTTCACCTGGCGCACCGAATGTGCTGCGAGACGGAGAGACGGCGCTGCACCATCTTGCGCTGACAGTAGTAAAAGCAACCGAGCTATTGCCCGCCGGCGTTCTGTTTCCGATCGATAAGGCCACAGCGCAGGCCATTGACCTTGATGTGCCACAAATCAGCTGGGCCGAGGCGCGGGATTTTTCCTCTGCGTTTCCTCAACTGTCTGCTGTGGCTGCAGCGCACCTTCCCATTAAAGCCCATGAGGCTGGACAATTGCATGTGTTTCGTGATCCGAGCGGGGTCATGGAACACTATGCGATAGAGATCGGCCGCCCAGATCGCAGTGCGCCTGTCCTCTGCCGCGTGCACTCAGCCTGTTTTACCGGCGATGTGCTTGGCAGCCTTAAGTGTGACTGTGGCCCGCAGTTGCGCAGAGCACTGGCCTTTATGGGTGAGGAAGGAGCGGGCATTCTGCTCTATCTCAACCAAGAGGGGCGCGGCATAGGGCTGGCCAACAAGATGCGGGTGTACAATTTGCAAGCCAATGGGCTGGACACGGTTGAGGCGAACCACCAGCTCGGTTTTTCTGATGATGAACGGGATTTCCGCATAGCTGTCGTGATGCTGCGCGCTTTGGGCGTGGATACGATCCGTCTACTTACCAACAACCCCAAAAAGGTAGATACCCTGCAGCGCCATGGTCTGCATGTGGCCGAGCGCCTGCCTCTGCGCATAGCCGAAAATCCGCACAACCAATCCTATTTATTGACCAAAGCGATCAAATCGGGGCACGCATTGTGATGGCGGACCAAACTGCCCGTGCCTTGTGGATCACAAAGGCTGAAACGCCGGAAACCTGGAATTGCGCGCTTAGCGAAGACGCGGGGAACGTGCAGATCTCCACGCTCTATTCTGGGATCAGCCGCGGAACTGAGCGCTTGGTGTTTGAAGGTAAGGTTCCTACCAGTGAGCACGAAACCATGCGTGCTCCGTTCCAAGAGGGCGATTTCACCTTTCCAATAAAATACGGCTACGCTGCTGTTGGCCAAGTGGAAGACGGGGACCGGGCTGGTGAAACAGTCTTTGCGCTTTATCCGCACCAAACCCGATTTTCGGTTCCAGCTGATGCCGTTGTCTCTGTGCCTTCATCCGTTCCAGCCGAGCGCGCCGTTTTGGCCGCGAATATGGAGACAGCGCTGAACATTGTATGGGATGCGGCTGTGCAACCCGGCGATCGGGTGGTGGTTGTGGGTGCGGGCTTGGTTGGCTCTTTGGCTGCTTATGTGTGCGCGCAGATGCCTGGCACCGAAGTTCACCTTGTCGATCTTGATCCAAGAAAAGCTGATCTGGCGGCGCGTCTGGGATGCACCTTTGCCTTGCCAGCAAATGTGCCTGGTGAGGCGGATGTGGTGATCCATACTTCTGCATCATCTGCCGGGCTCGCCACCGCTATCACCTGCGCGGGAACGGAGGCGACCATCGCGGAGGCCAGTTGGTACGGCACCCAGCCGACGACTGTGCCGCTGGGCGCCCAATTCCATCAGAAGCGTTTGCGCATTGTCGGTACGCAGGTTGGCCGAATTCCGGCGCACATGGCGGCGCGATGGACATTTCGTCGACGCCTAAGCAAGGCACTGGACCTTTTGGTAGATCCTACGCTGGATGCTTTGATCTCGGGCGAAAGCATGTTCGAAGATCTGAGCGGTGACTATAAGCAGATCCTGTTAAGCTCCAACACACTGTGCCACCGGATCCGATACACCACATGACGTCACCTGCTGCGTTTGCTACCATGCTGCCCTCAAGCGCATCGGCCGAATTGCGTGCGATGGCGGAAGCAGCCTGGCGTGCAGGACAGTTGCTGGAACATGCCTTTTCAAGGCGCGATGGGCTTAAGCTCACCGAAAAGACGGCGGGCGATTTCGTCTCAGAGGCCGACAAAGCAGCCGAAGCAGAGATCGCAGCATGTTTAACGGTTGCCTTTCCACATTACGGCTGGCTTGGTGAGGAAACCGGCAGCCGAAAGGGTGCCAATACCGACCTGTGCTGGGTGGTGGACCCGTTGGATGGCACAACGAACTTCGTAAAAGGCATCCCACATTGGGCCATTTCCATTGCGCTTTGCCGGGGCGCGGAGGTTTTGGCAGGTCTTATCTACGATCCAAACAAGGCAGAGCTTTTCACGGCTGCCCAGGGCAAAGGCGCTCACCTCAACGGTGCGCCAATCGTGGTGAGCCCACAAACGAATCTGCAGGCCGCATTGTTTGCAACTGGGTTGCCTGCTGGTGGGCGCATAACCTATTTGCAGGCCGCTTTGGATGACCTTGGCAGGCTAATGCCTCGGTGTGCAGGCATAAGGCGTGGCGGTGCCGCAGCGCTGGATTTAGCCTATGTCGCCGCGGGTCGGGTTGATGGCTACTGGGAGCGTAATCTCGGCGCTTGGGACATTGCCGCTGGCGTTTTGCTGGTTCGCGAGGCCGGTGGCGTGGTCGATAGGCTTTGGCCGGACCAGAGCATACTGACGTCTGGATCGTTCATTGCGAGCAATAAGGCCTTTGTCAGCGACTTAAGAGAGTGCATCCGTTGAAGCCTGCCCGGAGCAGGTTCGGCGGAATTGTCGGTCTTCATTGCTGCCTGGCGTTCTGACGTGAAGCTCAACGCAAAAGGATCGACAAGGAAAACCGAGGGTCTAGCAGGCCGCTCATCCAAGAAGGTGCGATTGGCTCAGCATAAGTTCGCAGTCCACTTTGGTGGTTTTGTGCTGGCTATCTTTAAGTCCCAATAGGCGTTCAATCGCTAGCCGGCCCATATGTCGGTCCGGCATATTGACGGCGGTGGGCTGCGGATGCAGGTAGAGGCCGAACTCGAGATAATCAAAACTGATTAGCGAGACGTCCTTGCCAACTGCCATATTGAGCTCTCGCAGCGCTTAGTAAGCGCCGTTTCCAGTTCTATAATTTTCACAAAAGATGCTGTCCGGCTGGTTTGGAATGCCATTTGGGGATCGGTGGTCGGTTGATAAGCCCCAGTTCACCATGCCTGCAATAGGCAGCGCGCCATCGATAGAAACTGCTTCTACCAACGCCAAAGTAGCGGCATGTCTTGTTGATATGCCCGGTCTCTTCAGCGTGGCGCAGAACACGCAGCTTGCGATCAATCTCGCGGCGATCCTTGTCCATGAACATCTCCTTCATCCCAGAATTGCGGATTAAACAGAGAGTGTCCCGTAATTACCGACATTCCTACACAAAATTTGGTAACAGCACTGATGGAAAACAGTGTGTTGAACAGACTGTTTGACGAAATAGGCCGGAGCCCATTACACAGTTTGTAACACATCAAGGCTTGTGCGGTGTAAGCCATTGATAAACATGTAAGATATAGCGCCGCGCGTACTTCTAATCCGACGGTCGCAGGTTCGAATCCTGCCGAGGTCGCCAAAATAACCCAGAAGAAACAAGTGGCTAGGCCGGTATGATCTTAGGTCATCACTGATATTTTTTTTAAGGTTATGGGCGCACATTGCCCCCCCCTTTGCGCTCGTCTGCGGTGTGAGGGATCTCCATGTTCATCGTCAAAAGACCAGACAAACAGATGCCGTTTGGCTCGCGTCCCGCCGACTTCTGTGTCTCACATGAAGGTGGTTCAATACCGACCCTTGGCACGGCTTCTCTGTTGGCCTGTGTGGATCACTGACGACGGGCAATGCCCATCCGTTAGAGAATTCCGTGAAGGGGTCACAAAGGAAAAGTTTGCCCGCTCAATGTGATGACGCGACCGTCCATTATCTGCCATTGCGGGTGTACTGCGCTTCTTGGTGCTATGAAGAACAGCATCCTGCTGGCAGCGACAAGCTCAGCGCAAAGCGTTTGCCCTTCCACAAAAATGGCAATCTGAGTGGGTAGTCTTATGCACCGAGGTGGGATTGGCGCAGCACAAGTGGGCAGTCCACTTCAGTGATTCGGTGCTGGCTGTTTGTAATGCCCAGCAACCGTTCGATTGCCAGCCGTCCCATCGCTGCGTCAGGCATGTTAACGGTCGTCAACGTTGGATGCAGGTAGAGGCCCAGCTCAAGATTATCAAAGCCGATGAGTGGCATGTCTCTGCCAACCGCTATACCCAGCTCTCTCAATGCTTTGTAGGCACCGATTGCGGTTCTGTCATTTTCACAAAAGATACCGTCGGGCGGATTTGGCAATTTCATGAGGTCTTTGACCGCTCTTCGGACGGCGTTGAGATTGCGGTCTTCGGAGACAATGATATCCTCATCCAATTCCACATTGCGTTGCTCCAGCGCATGCACATAGCCATTGAAACGCTGTTTGCAATTTCGTTCATTCGAACCCACGAAAGCTGGCCGTTTGATACCCTGATCAAAGAGCTCGTAAACCGCATTGGCGGCTCCAGTGATTTCATCGGGAACTATCGATATGTATCGGTCATTGGGGCTGGCTGTGTTGACGAGAATTCCATTGTGCTCGGAGAATGCCTGCGGAGGTTCAGCCACCCTCGTTTGGTTTGAAAGATACAAGACACCAGCTACGCCCTCAGATTTCCATTTTCGGAGAAAGCTGGATTGATAGTCTCGGTTATCGCCCGTAACGACGATCTCAACCAAGACGTCATTATCGCGCGCAACTTCTTCGATGGCTTCAACAGAATAGGGGGCGTGATCCCCAACCGTTATGTTGTCGATCATCAGCCCGACAACCAATTTCTGTTGTGGTCGCCCCGCGTTGCGATGCGTGTAGCCTAATTCTTCGGCGGCATTCAGCACTTCCGCCCGTGTCTGTGCGCTAACCCTCATGTCCGTTCGCGCATTCAGGACGAAGGATACAGTTGATATCGACACGCCCGCTTTGGCGGCGACATCTGCCAATGTTACTCGCTTCTTGGCTTTAACGGTGAGGGGCATCGTGCGGCTTCGCCTCCGGTTACCATTACGGAAGTTTCCGGACTAGGGGTATGGTTAAAAAACGCGAAAGTAAAGCTCTCTGGAGATCAAGCGGAGCATAGAACAGGGCGCCCCTTTTCTTTACGCGCGTATGTTTTGTTAAAAATTTTAGCAGATTAATTTACGTCATTGGCAAGATTACTTACGAATGAAAGGTTTGGTTAATTTTTAGCACTGACGGTTTGGGGAGATAACCAAAGTGTCAGGTTCTTTCGTTCCTGTCAGCTCTGTAATGATTCAAGCAGTTGGCAATCGCGCTTGCCACTGAAGTGCTCGCGCATTCGACGCTCAATTGAGGTCATGATGCTCAACAGACAGGGGAGGGTTGCGTGACGGCAAAACTATTGGAGTTCCCAGGCTCAGCGCAAAGCTTGGAGCAGGGTGAGCATAAGCAGGCACTTGATGCGATAGACCGCTTGATTGGCGCGAAGACGCAATTGATCAGCAAGCTTCGTGATGTCCAGCCGCCCGACACGTCTGATCCTGAACACGCTGCTGCACAAGCAGAACTGTCACGCGTTATTGACGGAACCGAACAAACGCTTTCTCGCCTCAAAAATGCGCGGGAACTATTTGTTGAAAATATGCAGATCCTCTGATCGCGGAATAGCAACAGGTCAAAACATGCCCTTAACGCAAATGATATATGTCAGTAAGCGATCTAATCTAAGCAATGCTGAAAAAGACAATCAAGAAATAGAAGCTTCATCGATCGCAAATAACGCAGTAAATGGCATTACTGGTGCGTTAATATGTACGCCAAAATACTTCATTCAAATTTTGGAGGGGCGATATAATGAGCTGCATAATACCTACGATCGCATCCTGTGTGACAAAAGGCACTGTCATGCAGAGGTAAAGCTTGATCGGCAAATCGCACAGCGTTCTTTCGGCAATTGGGCGATGAACGTGATCTTGGTGCCGTCTATCGCTTACCGGCTCTATGGCGCTCGATTGGACGCAACGGACATCAATCCAACCAGGTTAACATCGGACACGTTGATGGAGCTATTCGGATGCAGTTCATCCCCACAGTCGTACAATGTGGGCACGTAAACCGAGATAGACGGCGGGTTTTTACTTGCGACTTGAATTTTTGTGGGGGGTATCATGGAAAATCAGTCAAATGAGCCGAGAAAGCTTTCTATCGCTGAGGTTGCCGAGGCAACCGGTTTCACGCGCCGGGCACTTCGGTTTTATGAAGATCGGGGTTTTTTGGCTCCCGTCCGCATTGGAAACCGGCGCCACTACACCCAACAGTGTTTAAGTCGTCTGGCAATCATTGCTCAAGGAAAGCAATTGGGGCTGTCGCTGGATGATATCGAGCTTTTGATCTCCGCAGAAGCCGAGGGTGTTTCTGAAAGTGAACGCCAGCAGACCACAAAACATGTTCTGCAGCGGCATCAAAACAGCCTACTCGAGATTCAGGCCCGGACGCTCAAACACCTCCAGTCAACCGAGGAAGTGTTGGTCCGTCTCTAGATTTGCGCCGCGACGTTACTGATCGCGCAATTGCGCTTCAGTGCTCGCATTTTGAAATTGGGTTGCTCGGGCGAGGCCGTTCGTTGTGACAGACAAGTATCTGAGGTCATTATGGTATTTCTAAAAAAATCATTGCCTGTCAAACTTGTGATCGCAACTCTGGCGATGGTCGTTCTGACCGGCGCTGGCATTGCGGGTATCACCATCTTTAACACCCAGCAAAACATTGCGCAGGACGCGCAAAGTAAACAGATAAGCAGCTTGAATACAGCGGCCATAATTCTGGAGCGGGACCTGGCTGGCTTTAATGTCAGCTGGAACAGTGCTGGTGAGTTGACGCGTCTGGAGATGTCGGAGCCGATCCCAGCTGTGTTTGAGACCCACACAATGATTGACGCGGTGGGGCTGGCAACCGGTGAAACCGCCACTATTTTCGCCTTTGAGGCGGACAATGGCGACTTCTGGCGCCGCACGACCAACATCATCAAACCAGATGGCGAGCGCGCTGTCGGCACTCAGCTAGGAACGGGTGGCGCAGTGTTTCGCGAGCTATCGCGTGGCGCCACCTTTGCTGGTGAAGCTACAATCCTGGGCAAAGACTATTTCACAATCTACGAGCCGATCTTCGATACATCTGACACCGTTATCGGTATTTTGTACGTCGGTGTTGAGAAAGCCGCCATCAATGCCAGAATGGATGCCATCGTTCTTCAGCTGGTGATCGGCAGTGTGATTGTGCTGCTTCTCGCTGTCACTTTAAGCCTTTTGATCATTCGCCGGCTGGTTAAGCCCGTCCCGCAAATCACCAATGCGGTTCAGGCGATTGCAGATGGCGATCTTTCGCTAACAGTGCCTCATTTGGATCGGCAAGATGAGTTGGGTGGCCTTGCGCGTGCTATTGATGTGCTTAAGGAGGCGTCGTCTCAGCGTCATGAACTTGAAGCGCGCTCGCGTGACGAGGAAGTGGCACAGCGTCAGCGTCAGGACGCGGTCGACACGTTGATCGCAGAATTTGATGCTGCTGCTGAGGACAAGCTGTCACTCATCGAAACCAATATGGGCAGCCTGTCGCAGACTGCTGCCGTGCTGCGTGAGGCAGCTGATGCAACTGCCCATGAGGCAACGCAAGCCAATGCTTCATCCAGTGAAGCGTCCAGCAACGTAGAAACGGTTGCCGCAGCAACTGAGGAGTTGTCCTCTTCTGTCAGTGAAATTGCTCGTCAGATCAACGACACAAATGCGTCGGTGGATGAGGCAACAACCAATGTGCGTGACGCCAACAGCAAGGTAGAAACCCTGGCCGACAGCGCACAACGTATTGGTGATGTCGTCAATCTGATCTCCGATATCGCTGAACAGACCAATCTCTTGGCGCTCAATGCGACCATTGAGGCTGCCCGCGCTGGTGAAGCCGGCAAGGGGTTTGCAGTTGTGGCGTCCGAGGTGAAGGACTTGGCATCTCAAACGGCAAAGGCAACGAGCGACATTGAGAGCCAGATCAAAGGTATCCAAACTGCAACCCAAGAAGCCGTTCAGGCAATCGGATCCATTGGGCAGATGATGGATACCGTCAATGGCACGATGTCGTCTATTGCATCGGCAGTTGAGGAGCAGGGATCAGCAACCTCTGAAATATCTCGCAACGTCGCTGAGGCCGCCAATGGAACGCACCGGGTTGTGGGCAATGCATCAGAAGTGCAGCGACGTGCCGACGAGAGCCGTACTGCCGCCTATTCGATGAACGAAACCGTAGGCTCTGTCGGCGCTTCGGCGCAGGATCTCAAAGTGGCCGTCCGCTCGTTCCTTTCGGATGTGAAACAGGCCTAGCAAGTGTAATGAGCACGGTTGCATTTGGGCTCAGCTGCCTTCAAGCGGCAACAGCCGAACTGCGCGCGATGGCGGAAGCAGCCTGGCGTGCAGGACAGTTGCTGGAACAAGCCTTTTCAAGGCGCAATGGGCTTAAGCTCACCGAAAAGACGGCGGGCAATTTCGTCTCAGAGGCAGACAAAGCCGCCGAAGATGAAATTAAAGCCTGTTTAAAGTATGCCTTTCTCCATTAAGGTTGGCTTGGAGAGGAAACCGGCAGCCGAAAGGGTGCCAACACCGACCTGCACTGGGTGGTGGACCCGTTGGATGGCGCAACAAACTTCGTAAAGGGTATCCCGCATTGGGCCATTTCCATCGCGCTTTGCCGCGGCGCAGAGATTTTGGCAGGTCTTATCTACGATCAAAACAAGGCAGAGCTTTTCACGGCTACCCAGGGCAAAGGCGCTTACCTCAACGGTGCGCCGATCGTGGTGAGCCCGCAAACGAATCTGCAGGCCGCTTTGGATGACCTTGGCAGGCCGATTCCTCGCTGTGCAGGCATCAGGCGTGGCGGTGCCGCAGCTCTGGATTTAGCCTATGTCGCCGCGGGTCGGGTTGATGGCTACTGGGATCGCAATCTTGGCGCTTGGGACATTGCCGCGGGCATTTTGTTGGTTCGCGAGGCCGGTGGTGTCGTCGATAGGCTTTGGCCGGACCAGAGCATACTGACGTCTGGATCGTTCATCGCGAGCAATAGAGCCTTTGTCAGCGCCTTAAGAGAGTGCATCCGTTAAAGCCTGTCCGGAGCAGGTTCAGCGGAATTGTCGATCTTCAGTGCTGTCTGGTGCTCTGGCGTGAAGCTCAACGCAAAGAGATCAACAAGGAAAACCGAGGGTCTCGGCTGTGGTGACGATTTAGGTTTCTGGTATGCCCAAAGAAGCGCAAATCAGATTCAACCCTGACTTTTGGGAAGTCAGTGATGGATGGTGAGGTTGTGCGGGACGACCAATGGGAGGTTCTCAAGCCGTCGCGGTGGTGAGGGCAGTGCATCCGGACTTTTTTGAAGATTGGTGTAGTTGGGGAAAGGTTCACTGACCTTCCCCCAAGCCAATCAAGATATCAGAACATCAAAACATGAAGTCCTCAACTAGGGTACTAAAGTTCCCAGTCGCCAAGCTTGCAGCCTCTTGTGCTGCCTGAGATAGATCGGCTTCCCCTCGCATGGCAAGGATTTCAAGCATCGCATCCTCTGCAGCATTGCCCGTTGATTGAACAGCGAGGCCGTTGGTCATTGTACCGCTGGCCCCATCTGAGCTTGCAAGAAAGTCAAACACGAAGCTGTCAAAACCCATGAGTACCTCGAGCCCTGCAGGGCTGACGTCTGCACTGGGCGCCGTGGAACCAACGTCCTCCGGCGCGAGGTTCCCGGCATCAAAGACCGTCGCTGTGGTTTCTTCCACCGTTGCGCTGCCGCCGCCGGTAAAGTTGCCTTCGCCTTCAACCGTTACGGATGGACCGTCTTCAGAGCTTGCAACGGAGGTGGCCTGCACACTGCTTGTGCTGGTTCCGGTGGTGACTGTCGGGCCTGTGTTGTCCGCTTCACCGCTCTGAGGTGCAACAGCAGAGAAGCCTTGGGCTTGCATGAATGCCGCAATGTCAAAAGACGTTCCGGCGGTGATGTCAGGGGCCGGTGTCTGCTCCGGGGTTTCATCTGGCTCGGGTGCGGGAACTGTGACGGTTGTGGAGCTGGTTGTCCCAAAGTTCTGGGTCACGAATACCGAATCGACCAGCTGACCGTTTTCATCAAAGTCCCCGGTTTCGATACCGATGCCGATTTCTTCAAAATCGGGGTTAAGGATATTGGCCCGATGTTCAGGGCTGTTCATCAAGTTTGTGTGCAAACGAACCACTTCATCTGACAGCCCGTTGCTGCCGGCCTCATTAACCCATGCGATGTTCTCGCCGGTTTTCCAGTTTCCTTCCAGTTCGTAACCTGCCGCTTCAATCCGTTCGCGAGATGATGAGCCGTCAACACCCGTATGGGTGAAGGAATCGGTTTCAAGCATCCATTCGCTGTGATCTTCGCTGGCTTCGTTAAGGTCGGAGTTGAACACAAGTGGATTAAGGTTTGCAGCAGCGCGTTCCGCGTTGATGAGGTCTAGCATTTCTTGTTCGTACTGATTGGCTTCAGACATTTATCTTCCTTCAGGTAGAGGCCAGAGACAGCTTGGCCCAAGCAAGCATTGACCTTTCTACGGCGCGATTGAGGCTGACGGTCGAGTATCTTTTTTACACGGGTCACTTTTTACTAGACGGGACGAATGTGACATTTCGACCGGCCTGCGTGATCACAATATTTTTACGAATGTTTGATGAGCCCGCCACCTTCGGCGTGATCTGTTAACGAACGGCGGCCCAACGAAATCCATGCGTCGGCGATGAGGCGACAACCAATGTGCGTGAGGTCAAAAGCAGCGTAGAACCACTTGCCGATTGTGCGCAGCGTACCGGTGTCGTGGTCAGCCTGATCTCTGATGTCACTGAGCAGACCAACCGTTTGGCGCTCAATTCCACCATTGAGGCTGCTGAGGCTGCCCGTGCGGAGGACGCTGGAAAGGGTTTTGCAGTTGTGGCGTCCCAGGTGAAGGACTTGTTATCTCAAACGGCAACCCAGCAAGCCGTTCCAGGCAATTGGGTAAATTGGCCAGATGATGGATGCCGCAGGTGGGCTTAGCTGCCTACATGCGGCCCACAAGTCGGCGCGCAATATGTGCAACGCCAAGCCTGTACGGGTACAACCGGAAAACCCCGCCTGGGCCTAATGCGTGGGTAAGTGCCGCGCCTGCCTTGTTGGACCTAGCCGAGCGCGTTAAGATTGCGCCAGCACGTGGCCAAAATGGTGAGATCTTCCCACTGGTTGACGAGCTTGGCACAGTGCCATTAGACACTGGGTAAAACATTGGAGTAGTCGTGGGCTAAACCATTGATAAAAATATGGTAATTGGGCCGCACATGCTTGCTTTACGACGGTCGCAAGCTTGAATCTTGCCGAGGTTGCGGATTGCCTTCTCCTCGCCAGCAGCAAATGATGAGCTTTCCCGGCGATGGCCAAACCTCCTAAAGACGCTGATAGCGAACCTGCTGAAAAGGCTGGTGAAGAAGCACCAGCCAAGAGTGCGACCAAGACTGCTGCAAAAGCAGTTGCGAAACGTGCGCCGCGCAAACGCAAAGCCACTTCTAATGCCAGTTCAAAGGTTGTGTCGAACAGCCAGCCTACGGCAGCCCGGAAAAGCGCGACCAGACAACCAGCTAAGAAACTGCCAAAGGCAACAGCCTTGATTGAGCCGGTTGAGGTGGCAGAAAAGCCGCCGGTTTTTCAGCAGGCGCTGAGCGGGCAGGCCGCCAAAACTGCGGGTCTTTGGGCCGATGGCCCCAAAGCAGACAGGCTTACCGCACAAGCCGCTGCCGAAGTGGCACCGCAACTGGACCAACACGCAAAGTTGCCATCACCATCACCATCGCCAGCTGTGTCGGCCAGCTCCCATCCTGGCACCCCAGACCCTAGTGCTGATGAAGACCCAAGGCCGCAGGCAGGCAAGGGTTTTGCTGCTGCTTTAAAAGCTATCCCTTTGCCCGCATTGAAAATGCCGGGCACACTCGGCGCGCTTCGCCCGCGCTGGTCTTGGGTTGATGCCTGGGCAGCAACGCTAACGCCCACCTTCAACGCGCTGGCACATTTCCGCGTTGTAGCTGCCGCATGCATTGCGATTGTGGCCGTCACGGCGTTTGTTCCAGGTTTCACAACCATTCCGCCACTGGACCGTGATGAGTCGCGCTTCTCGCAGGCCACACGGCAAATGGTAGCAACCGGTGATTATGTAGACATCCGTTTCCAGAATGGCGCGCGTTACCAAAAGCCTATCGGCATTTATTGGCTGCAATCGGTGGCGGTGAACCTTTACGGAGCAGAGGATGGGCAGGCCCCAATTTGGGTGTATCGCACGGTCTCGTTTGTTGGTGCGGTGGCTGCGGCCTTGCTGGTCTATTGGCTGGCGCTTGCCTTTGGAGCCCCGCCCGTTGCCTTTGGCGCGGGGGTTCTGGTTGCGCTGACTATTCTGCTGGGTGCCGAAGCAAGGCTCGCCAAGACAGATGCGATGCTCTTTGCCACCATACTGCTTGCCCAAGGCGTGCTTGCGCGAGCCTTTATGGGTAAGCGTGATAGCGCGGTAAAAGGCTGGCATGCGGCAGTGTTTTGGATAGCCTGTGCCGCCGGTATCCTCATCAAGGGGCCGATCCTACCACTTGTGGTTGGCAGCACGGCCGTTGCGGCAAGCCTTCTTGAAAGGCGCATGAGTTGGCTAAGGCGCTTGCGGCCAGGGCTTGGGTTTATGGGCATGCTTATTCTGGTACTGCCCTGGTTCATTGCCATCGGCATAACTTCGGCAGGTGAGTTTTATGAACAGTCCATCGGTCGCGATCTCCTGGAAAAAATTGGCACCAGCCGCGAGCGCCCCTTTGTTCCACCGGGCGTTTTCACGTTTGGCTTTTTCCCCGGACTAGGTTGGCCGTTGGCGCCGTTCGCGTTCATGGCAATACCGTTTGCCATTGCCAGCTGGCACGACAAGAGCACTCGCTTTCTCGTGGCCTGGATCGTGCCAACGCTGCTGGTGTTTGAGTTTTCAGCCACAAAGCTGCCGCACTACATTTTGCCAATCTATCCCGCGTTGGCGATCCTTGCAGCCCGGATGGTGGTGTACGAAAAACTTCCGACCGGGTGGCTGGCCTGGGTCGGGCGGGTCCTTTTCCTATTGGTCCCGGTTGCAGCCGTTATAGGCATTCCGGTCGTGCTCTTCGTGTTTGGTGAGAGCATCAGCCCGCTCGGAACACTCCTGGCGCTGGTTGGCCTGCTGTTCATACTGGACGCGTTTTTTCTCATTATGCGCTCTCACGCCCGCGCGAGTGTTGTCTTGACGGTTGTGGGGACGCTTTTCATTTATGCGGGAACATTCGCATTCCACGTACCCGCAGCGCGTACGATCTGGATAACGCCCCAGTTGGTAGCAACGCTGGACAGCGTTCAGTGCGAAGATCCGCAATTGGCAACGCTTGGTTACAATGAGCCGAGCCTGATCCTGATGACGCGCACGGACTTGCGCATCTTGGCGACCCCGCGAGCAGCTGGCGAGTTCTTAGCTGAGGGTGGCTGCCGGGCGGCGTTTATCGATCAGCCGTTTGTCGATGAGGTGTTTGAGGAGCTAGCGGCATCTCAAGGCGAGGCAGGCTTGCAGGTTCCATCTGTTCGCCTCATTTCGCGGGTTGAAGGCCTCAACATCAATGGTGGCGATGAACTGAACCTGCACGTCTTCGCCGCTGGTGAATAAGTGAAACGTGATCAGCCCTTCGTCTTAGGCTGTGGCACCTGTTCGGTAACGCTCTTTCGCTTTCCACGTTCACTTGCCCCTTTCACTTGCGCGAGCAACGGTTTAGTGAGGCCAGCACAGGCGCTGCCATAAGGCTGCAGCGCGGCGTTATGCGTTGATCAGCCTACCTTTTGGACACCTCTTTGCCCGCCACCACCAGCACACCTCTTGCATCATCAAAGCCGCGCCTATCGGTTGTTATTCCGTGCAAGAATGAGGCTGAGAATTTGCCCATTCTGATTGGTGAAATCGCGACTTCTTTGGCCGGGCGCGATGTGGAAATTTTGGTTATCGATGATGGGTCTACCGACAATACAGGTGGCGCTGCACAAAAGGCAGGTGCGCAAACGGGCATAGAAGTGCGTGTGTTGAATCATGCGGCCTCGTGCGGGCAAAGCGCAGCAGTGCGCACCGGCGTACTACACGCAACTGGTGATATCATTATTTGCACCGATGGTGATGGACAGAATGATCCCGCGTTCATGCCAATGTTGGTGGATAGGCTGCAGGAGCGTGGCGAAGCGTTTGGCATGGTGGGCGGCCAACGTGTGGGGCGCAAGGCGAGCGGCTTTAAGCGCTTTGCCTCCAAATTCGCCAATAAGCTGCGCGGGGCCATGCTGGCCGATAAAACCCGTGACTCCGGCTGTGGGCTTAAGGCAGTGCGTGCCGACCTGTTTCGCCGTTTGCCCTACTTCGACGGCTGGCACCGTTTCATGGCAGCACTTGTGCTGCGCGAAGGCTATGACGTTGATTTTGTCGATGTGGTCGATCGCCCGCGCCAATTCGGGGTATCGAAATATGGCGTTTTCGACAGGGCTCTTATTGGGTCAATCGATTTGTTTGGCGTGTGGTGGCTCAAGCGCCGCGTGAAGCGCCGTCCTGATGTTTCAGAAATGCCTGCACCAGCTGCTGGCTCCAGTGAAGGATAGAGCGCACCATGTTGGCTGATTTCGTTTCATGGTTTCAGGTGGTTTTCATCGACCAGTTTGATTGGTGGGTCGTATGGGGCCTTGCCGCGCAATCCATGTTCATGATGCGCTTTGTGGTGCAGTGGTTGGCTTCCGAGCGCGCCAAACGCTCCATTGTGCCCATCCCCTTTTGGTTCTTCTCCATCGGTGGCGGTATCATGCTGCTCACCTATGCCATTGAGCAGCAGGACCCGGTTTTCATTCTCGGCCAGTCGTTGGGGCTGTTTATCTACCTGCGCAACCTGTGGCTTATTTTTGCCGAGCGGCGTGCTGCAGCTCGTCCAGATGGCGAGGGCCTGGCTTGATTTGTGGCTCTAGACGAGCCCTGCCGCCGCCGCGCCAAGAGTAAGGTCAGCCTGCAGGTCGTTTACGTCTTCAAGGCCGATTTGTAGGCGGATCACCGGGCCACCCGTCCAGGGCCGCGCGGTGCGGCAATGGTCAAGCTCTGCAAGCACCGCAAGGCTTTCATAGCCACCCCATGAATAGCCAAGACCAAACAGCTCAAAGGCGTTGAGCATTGCGCGCGCCTGATCGCGGGTGCCGGTTAGCTCAAAACCAAACAGACCGCTGGCCCGCCCTTTGAAAAGCTCTTTCCAAAGCGCATGTCCCGGGTCAGATGGCAGGGCAGGGTGCATAACCCGCGCGCACCAAGGCTGATGCTCAAGCCAGTGGGCCATGGCGAGCGCAGATTTTTCGTGCTGGTCCAGCCGCACTCGCATGGAGCGTATGCCGCGCAGGGTGAGGAAAATTTCTTCGGTTCCCGCCTGCACTCCAAGTTGCTGATGCGCGCTCTGTAGCGCATTCCAACTGCGTTCATTCGACGAGATGGTGCCGATCAACAGATCCGAATGTCCCGCCAGATACTTGGTGGCTGCCTGAATGGAGTAATCAAAACCTTCAGCAATCGGCTTGTAGAAAAGCGGCGTTGCCCATGTATTATCGATCATGGTGATCGCATCATGCGCTTTGGCCGCTGCCAGAAAGGCATTGAGATCCGGCATTTCAAATGTGTTGGAGCCAGGTGCTTCTGCAAACAGGGCAGACCCTGCGTCAGGCAACATAAGGTCGGCAATTCCAGCGCCGATCAACGGGTCATAATACACCGTCTCAACGCCCAGTTGCTTTAGTAGTCCATCGCAAAAGCGCCGGGTTGGCCAATACACATTGTCGGGCACCAGCAGGCGCAAGCCGGGGCGGGCAACAGCCAGTATCGGCACTGTTACCGCTGCAAGGCCAGAGGGCACCAACACTGTGCCATGCGCCTCTTCCAGTGCGTTCATCGTGTCTACCAGCGCATCAATCGTTGGTGTGCCGGTCAGCCCGTAGGAGTATTTGGGTTTGAGTGGGCTATCATCTGCCCGCGCTTCCATGGCTTCCACGCTGTCAAACAGCACCGTGGATGCACGCACCACAGGTGGGTTCACAAAGCCATGAAAGGCATGCGATTCGCGCCCCAGATGGGAAAGCTGGGTATCAAGTGCCTTGTTCGAGAGGTCGGGCTTTGCCTTGGCTTTACCTGTGCCCTTGGTCTGATCGGCTGCCATTGCTTGATGTCCTTCATGTGTATTTCAGCTTTGCCGTAGTTTGGGCGCGTTAGGGCCGTTTTCCGGTCCCGCTTGCACCACACATAGGCACTATGTTTGGATTGCTTTTGACAGGGGAGTAGATCGTGGCACAAGGGCGGTTGTGCAGGCGCTACACAGATTCTCTGGCACCATGCTGTGCACACCCAGTTTGACGAGTATTGCGATGTCCTTTCCGCCCCGTCCTATCCCTTCCTTTTTGACCGGGTTTGCCCTGCCGGTGCTCGGTCTGTCTCTGGCGCTCGCCGCGCCGGCCCACGCATCATCGACGTTGGACGATGTGTTGGCCAAGGGTTTCCTGCAGTGCGGCGTTTCTGAAGGCCAACCGGGCTTTTCTGCGCGCGATGATGATGGCGAATGGACCGGCTTTGATGTCGACTATTGCAGGGCCGTTGCCGCTGCGGTGCTCGGTGATGCTGATGCGGTAGAGTTCACTTCTCTTTCTGCTGCCCAGCGCTTTGACGCGTTGATTTCAGGCGAAATTGATATTCTTTCACGCAATTCGACCTGGACCATGGCCCGTGAAGCAGGGCTTCCGGTGCATTTTGTCGGCGTCAATTATTACGACGGCCAAGCGTTTATGGTGCGCCAAGCGATGGGCATTACATCCGCGCTTGAGCTTTCCAATGCCACCATCTGTGCCAATGCAGGCACCACCACCGTGTTGAACCTGACCGACTTTTTCGAAGCGCGCGGGATGCCATTTGAATTGGTGACGTTTGAAAGCGTGGAAGAAGTGGTTGCGGCCTACGATTCGCAGCGCTGTGATGCCTACGCCCACGACACGTCCGGCCTGTTTGCCCAGCGGCTTAACCTTGTGGAGCCAAGCGAACATATTGTTTTGCCTGAGGTGATCTCTAAAGAGCCGCTAAGCCCGGCTGTCCGTGCAGGCGACCCGCAATGGTTCAATGTTGCGCGCTGGGTTTTGTTCGCGATGATCAACGCCGAAGAGCTGAACATCACCCAGGCGACCGTTGAAGGCCTTCGCGAGGCGGATGACCCCGCGGTCGCGCGCCTGTTGGGTGCGCAGGGTGATTTTGGCAGCATGATTGGCCTTCGGCCCGACTGGGCCTACGAAATCATCATGCAGGTGGGCAATTATGGCGAGGTGTTTGAACGCACCATCGGGCAAGAGTCCGAGCTGGGAATTGGTCGCGGGCTTAACGCGCTGTGGTCGGAGGGCGGTCTGCTCTACGCACCGCCCATCCGTTAGGCTTGCTGGGGTCCAGTCTCGACTGGAGCATCGTCCTGCGCCCCATATTCGGCCCATGAACCATCATAGATGCGCACATCGCGTGCACCGATCAGTGATAGCGCCAGTGCCACGGTGACCGCTGACACGCCGGACCCACAACTGGTGATGGTCGGCTGATCCACGGCAATGCCTTTTTTTGCAAAAATTGCCTGTAGGGCTTCGGTGTCCTTCAAGTGGCCATCTTCGATCAAGTCCAGAAACGGAACCGAGCGCGCGCCTGGCATATGGCCGGCCTTCAGCCCCGGCCGTGGCTCAGGAACAGCGCCCTCAAAGCGCTCCGCTGGCCGGGCATCGAGAATCGTAGCATCGCCGGCTTCAAGGGTGTGTTTAACAGTGGCCAGATCAGCCAGAGCGGACGCATCGAGCCGTGCTGTAAAGTGCCGCTGCGAGCGGATCACTGGTTCATCATCCACCGGAAGGTTCGCAGCCTGCCATGCCGGCAGCCCACCCTCGAGGATGAACACCGAGCGCGCGCCCATAACTTTGAACATCCACCACACACGCGGTGCGGAAAACAGGCCCGCTCCATCGTAGATCACCAGCGTCATGCCATCACCCACGCCTAGCCTGCGCATGCCGGAGGAAAAGCGTACCGGATCTGGCATCATATGGGGCAGGTCGCTATCGGTGTCGCTTTGCCCATCCAGATCAAAGAAAACGCTGCCTGGAATATGCGCCGCCTCATACTCGGCTTTCCCATTGCGTGGCTCACCGTCGCGCAGCATCGTTGGCAGATACCAGCTTGCATCGATGGGCAGAATGTCCGGGTGTTCCAACCGTTCGTGCAACCATTGCGGACTTACAAAGACTTCATCGCGCTGCATGGCGGTTCTCCCTAGAGTTCAGCTTCTTCAGCAAGACGGATGCGCACGCGGCGGTTCTGCTTGCCTTTGTTTTCAATTTTTGTGATCGCTACAGTGCCAATTTCACCCGTGTTTTGCACATGGGTGCCACCACAAGGCTGCAGATCGATATCGCCGATGCGCACAAGTCGCACCTTGCCCGATCCGCGCGGCGGGGCAACGCTCATGGTTTTCACCAGATTGGGCTGTGCGTCTAGTTCAGCATCAGTAATCCATTCATCGCTAACAGTATGGTCGGCGTCTATCAGCCCTTGCAGCGTGGTCGTTAGCTGGTCTTTGTCGAGCGCGGCCTCTGGAATGGCGAAATCAAGGCGTCCTTCGCCATCGCCTATTTGTCCACCTGTGACGGGGTGGGGAATGACGACTGATAGCAAATGCAGCGCGGTATGGACGCGCATATACCGGTAGCGTTGTGCCCAGTTGATGTGTCCGGTCACCGTGTCTGCGGGTTTTAGCGCGCTCAGGGCTGCTGGCAGTGGATCATCCCCATAACGCAGTACCAGCAACGCTGCTGTGCGCTCTGGGCCGTATTTGGTGTTGAGTACGGGCAGCATTGTGCCATCGGCCAACTCCAGCTGGCCGCTATCACCCGGCTGACCCCCGCCTTGGGGATAAAACAGGGTGCGCTCCACCAGTAGACCGTCCTCATGCAGACCGGTTACCGTTAGATCGGCGCTGCGCAGATAGGCATCGGATTGATAAAGCGCATCCATGGCGGGGACCCTCCCAGTTCATCGTGAGCAGCCTTTGATCAGACAGGGCCAAGGCACACAAGCCGGGCAGTCGCTTTTGCAGAGACACAACGTTGCTGTTTTGGTGAGGAGTGGCCGCTCAGTTTTGCTTGTGCACCGCCTTCTCATTGTGTCCGTGTTTTGCCACATAGACCATAGTGCAAACGGTTTCGTTGCTGTCCCTTTGATCCAATACAAGACGCGTCACGTAACCTTGGCATAACGAAGTCTGGACCGGTTCTAAGGTGCAGCTGATGGGCACAAAACCGGTTCGATGCTGGAGTTGGCCATAGAAATTGCAGGTTGCGCATTATTTTGATGCGACGATTTGGCGATAGAAAAAGGGGTTTTGTTGCCTCTGCGTTAAGGCAGATTGTCGTGCTGGCGGAAGATTCCCGTTTGTAGGTCAAAATTGGCACCCACCCTGAGAATAGAACAGCTCGCAGCGCGGGCATGAGAGTGACACGTGAATATCAACGCAACACGCCAGATTGATGCAGTTTCGGGAATTTTGGCAGAGTATGCCTTGGGCGGCCTTTCGGCGCCCGCACGTGTACTGGTCGAGAGCCATTTGGAGTTGTCGCCCAAATCTGAGGCGTGGCTGTCCGACCTAGATGCCGTCAGTGCCGTAGTTAGCAAGGGTGATGCGAAGTCGTCGCCTCATGTGCTCGACGCTATCGAGCCTGTTCGGTTCAAAGACGCTGATGCGTCGTTTGCGGCGATTATGGCGCGTATTGAGCAGGGCACGGCGACATCAACTCCGAAGGCACTTGAGCAGTTTTTGGGCATGGCGATCTCCGATGTGCCGTGGAAGAAAGTTATGCCGGGCTTGGCGGAGTACCGCATGCCCGATGTTGATGGCTCAGAGGTGAGCTTGCTTCGCATTGATGGCGGCAAGGCCATGCCTGTTCACACGCACCACGGGTCAGAAGTGACGCTGGTGCTGCAAGGCGGCTTTGCTGATGGCAATGGCCACTACGGTGTTGGCGACATTGCCTATGCCGATGATGATGTGAACCATAAGCCCGTCGCTGATGCTGGCGAAGTTTGTATCTGTTTTGCCGTGGTCGATGCTCCGGTTGAGCTGACCGGGCCGATTGGTCGCTTGATGAACCAGTTCATCCGCTAAAACAGCTTTATTTTGATCACAAAGGGCGGTGCCGGATGAACCCGGTGCCGCCTTTTTGCGTATGCACAATATCTACCCACCTAACACTTCGTTGCAAGGAACATCCCATGACCAAACCCCTCGTCTGGATTACCGGAGCAAGTTCCGGTCTTGGTCATGCGCTTGCCCTAGAAATGGCATCTCGTGGCTACCGGCTGGCGCTGACCGCGCGCAGCACCGGGCCACTGGAAGCATTAAAAGCGGAGATCGCCACCAAGTTTTCCGGCGTTGAGGTGCATCTGGCCGAGGGCGATATAGTCGATGCACCGCGTATGCAGGCTATTGTTGATGAGATGGAGGCCTATGGCGGTATCGACATCGCCGCCCTTAATGCTGGCATCTACATCCCCGTGGATGCCACCAAGCCAGATCTGGATGCCTTCCACAAAACCTTTGATGTGAATTTGAAAGGGACCGTAAACTGTGTGGTGCCGTTGATCAACGTCATGAAAGCCAAGCGAAAGGGTCAAATCGCTCTGGTCGCCTCTGTGGCGGGCTATTCAGGCCTGCCCATGGCGGCCGCTTACGGTGCCACCAAAGCTGGCCTCATCAACATGGCCGAGGCGCTGCGCTTTGATACCGATCGCATGGGCATCACCATTCAGGTCGTGAACCCAGGCTTCGTGGAAACACCTGCAACGGATGACAATCCGTTTGACATGCCATTCCTGCTCAAGGTGGATGATGCCGCTCGTCGCATGGCCGATGGGCTGGAGAAAAAGAGCTTTGAGGTTACCTTCCCCAAGCGCTTCACCTACCAGCTAAAGTTGATGCGTCTCTTGCCGTTTGATCTTTACCATTGGCTGGTGTCACGCGCCACGAAGTGGCATGGCAAGCCGTTGGAAGACTAACCACCTGAAACCGCGTTACGCTTTGGCGTGCTCATAAACGACGTGGCGCACATCAATGTTCCCGGCGGTAAAGCCCGCCTCGCAATAGTGCATGTAGTAGCGCCACAGCCGCTGAAAGCGCTCGTCAAAACCCATCGGTGCGATCACATCCCACTTGGCCATAAACGCCTCGCGCCATTCTTTGAGGGTGCGTGCATAGTCGCGGCCAAAGATCAGTTCATCGGTCAGTTTCAATCCAACATCTGACCCCAGATCGCGCAGATGCGTCGGCGTGGGCAGCATGCCGCCGGGGAACACATACTGCTGAATGAAGTCGGTCGCCTTGCGGTACTGCTCAAAATACTGGTCCTGGATCGTGATGATCTGCAGACCAGCCTTGCCGCCGGGCTTCAGGCATTTTTTCAGCGTTTCGTAGTAGGTCGGCCAGTAGCGCTCACCCACTGCCTCAAACATCTCAACCGAGACGATGCGGTCATAGTGGTTTTTTTCGTCGCGATAGTCCTGAAAGACGATGTCCACCTGTTCGGTTAGGCCCTCGCGCTGCATGCGCTGTGTGGCGTAATCGAACTGCTCCTGGCTGATGGTGAGGCCAGTCACATAGGCCCCGCGTTCCTTGGCCAGGTACTCCGCAAAGCCCCCCCAGCCGCAGCCGATTTCCAGCACTTTGTCACCGGCCATCACGCCGGTTGCATCCGCTAGTGCCTTGTATTTGGCGCGCTGCGCGCTTTCCAAATCGTTCGCGCCAGTTTGGTAAAGCGCGGAGGAGTAAGTCATGGTTGGGTCCAACCACTCTTCATAGAAATCATTGCCCAGATCATAGTGAGCGGAGATGTTTTTCTGCGCTTGCCGCTTGGTGTTGCGGTGCAGCCAGTGCTTGGCGCGCATCAAGAAGCGAGCAAATGGGTTGCTGTTGATACGATCATGAATGATCTGCTCATTGTGGCAGAACAGCTCCAGAAAACGCGTCACATCGCTTGATGACCAATGGCCCTCAAAGAAGCTTTCAGCCACGCCGATATCGCCATGGCGAATAACATCGCCAATGAACGCGTAATTGTGAATTTCAAAATCAGCCAACGGCTCCTTGCTGCGGCCTTCGATACGAAAGCGCTCTCCGGTTGGCAGGGTGATGGCCAACGTACCGTGCTCTAGCCCGATGACGAACCCCAGCGCACGGCGCACCGCGCGTGGTAAGGGCTTGGTGAGTTCGGCAAAATTCTCTTTTGTTAAAGGCGTGTAATCGAGCAGGTTGAAGCCATCACCACCAGATAGGTTCATCGCGTTATCGCTTGCCATGTTGCCAATCATTGTCGCACGTCCTCGTTTGCCCGTTTTTGTTTTTGTTGCTCAAGCAGCATCACGTGGCGTGTGCGGCTCGGAAAATTGCCCATCGCGTACACTGAAGCGCGGCGGAGCCGTTGGGCGGTCTCTTAGTTTGATCCCCTTCAACCAGAGGCGCAAGGCTTCAAAGTGGATTGCGCCAACCACCTTGGCCGTCTGGAAAGGCACGCGAAGCGCTTGGCGCAGCAGGGAGCGCGTGGAAACAGCCTGTGCGTGACCATGAAACGTGGCCGACAAATAAGGCCCTTCTGCGTCGTTTTCCAAGATGCGGATGGTGACGGCATCTCCCGGCGGTTTGAGGTTGAAGGTGTAGCGCATGTCCATGTCCATCAACGGCGAAACATAGAACAGTTTCTGTCGCGATTGTCGCAAACCCGAAGCGCGCAACTGGCCCGGTTCCACCTTGGCGACATAAGAGTGGCGCTCACCAAATGTGTTGCGCACCTCATAAATCACGCCCACCAGCGCGTTCGCAGCATCATAGGCGTAGTAGACCGACAGCGGGTTGAATACTGCACCAAAGATACGCGGATAGCACAGCAGCATGATCTTGGTCGCGCGCGTCTCCAAGCCAGCCTCGGCCAGCATCTGGTCGGCCCATGGTCGCAAGGCGTTACCATCAGCAGGGCCATGATCCTTGTCGTGCACTGAAAACACGTTCCAGCGATTGTGCGACAGCAGAGGCGAAAGGCTATCGATCTGGCCCTGGCGGTCCAGATCCATCAGCACCGAGTAAACGCGGTAGCTGAACCGATGGGCTTTGGGCCGCATGCGTTGATGCATGACCAGTCCGCTGAAAATAGTCAGCGGCGCATTAGGGGGCGCAGGCGTGCCATATGCGGTGGCAACCGGCGAACAAGTCGGATCAATCAAACTGTCCATCGGGTAAGGCTGGGGCGCTGGCATGCTTTCGTCAAGCGTCACCTATTCAGCGGCCTCTATAACAACATCCTGACCGGCACCATGCGCATCTGCACCACCCTGCCGCCAAGGCGTGTAAGCGCCAAGCGCTTCTGCCGCATCAAGGCCAGACCGCAAGCCATCCTCATGAAAGCCGTAGCCTGTCCAAGCGCCTGCAAACCAGATCCTGCCTGATCCCTGAACGTTCGGCAGACGCTTTTGCGCATCCAGGGCCTTGGTGTCGAACTGCGGGTGATCATAGCTGGTGCGCAGGAACACCTTGTCCGGGTCTGGCGCTTGGGCGGGGTTCAACGTGATGAACAGTGGGTGCGCCTTGTCGATGTTTTGCAGCTTGTTCATCCAGTAGGAAACTGACACCCCCGCGCGCGTTTCAGCGGTACGGCCGGTGGACATGTAGTTCCACGCCGCCCACACCTTTTTGCGTTTGGGCATCAGCGCCTCATCGCGGTGAAGGTACACATCGTTGGGTCGGTATTTGACGTCGGCAAGGATCGAACCTTCTGCATCGGTGGCGTCTTTCAGAATCTCAAGTGACTGGTCACTGTGCGAAGCCACGATGGCGTAATCAAAGCTTCGGGTGTCGCCCGCGCTATCAGTCACTTGAACGGTATCGCCCGCGCGCCGTACCTCGGTTACCTGACGGCCCAGCAGGACGTTCTCGCCCAGCGGCTCCACCAGTTTCTTCACATAGTTGCGGCTGCCACCGCTGACGGTGCGCCATTCCGGTGGACGCAGCTCCAGCAAGCGGTGGTTGGCAAAAAAGCGCACGAAGCTTTGAGCCGGGAATTCCATAATGTCGGCATCGGGCGTGGACCAGATGGCGGCGCCCATTGGCACCAGATAGTCTTCGATGAACCCAGGAGGATAGCGGTTGGCACGCAAATACGCGCCCAGGGTGTGGCCAGTCAGCTTACCGGCTTCAAGGTCGGCAAGCGATTGTTTGTTGAACCGCAATATCGAGGCCAGCATCGACAAAAAACGCGGCGAGACAAGGTTTTTGCGCTGCGCAAACAGTGAATCCAAGCGGTCGCCGCACCATTCAAGTGCACCGTTGCCAACCGATATGCCAAGACTCATATCGCTAAGCTCATTGTCTACCCCCAGATGGTCAAACAGTGCAGTGAGATCTGGGTAATTGCGCCCGTTATAAACAATGAAACCAGTATCAACGGCGATGGAGGTTCCATCATGATTGACGTCCACCGTTGCCGAGTGGCCGCCGGGTCGAAGGCGTTTTTCGTACAGTGTCACCTGATGGCCGGCAAAGGTGTGCAGCGCCCAGGCTGCTGCATTGCCCGATATGCCCGATCCAATGACCGCGATGGATGCCATGAGTGTGTCGTTTCTTGTTTGGGTAGAGGAAGGGCTAAGCAGAGTCTGCCGGCGGGCTCAGCGCCTTGAAGGCGTCAAGCGCGCGCTGGCGCGCCTTGGGGTGATCAACGATTGGTTTAGGGTATGATTTCCCAAGCGTTCTGGCGGCGTCACGTAGAACATGGGCGGGCGCTTCCCAGGGTTTATGCAAATATTTCTTTGGCAGTTTGGCAACTTCAGGAACCCAGCGGCGTGTGTAGGCGCCATCGCCGTCAAACTTCTCACCCTGCAAAATTGGGTTGAACACCCGAAAATAGGGCGCAGCATCAGCACCTGACCCTGCCACCCACTGCCAGCTGGCTGCGTTGTTGGCGGGGTCCGCATCCACCAACGTGTCCCAGAACCAGTTTTCGCCGTGGCGCCAGTCAATCAACAGGTGCTTCACCAGAAACGAGCCCACAACCATACGCACCCGGTTGTGCATATAACCGGTATGATAGAGCTCACGCATGCCAGCATCCACAATAGGGTAGCCGGTCTGTCCTTGCTGCCAGGCTTTCAGGTGCTTGGCACCAACATCGCTGCCGGTATTGACCCAAGGAAAGGCGTTGAACTTTTCTGCGTAATTTTCCTGCCGCAGGTCGGGGTAGTGGTAGAGAAGATGATAGGAAAATTCCCGCCACAGCAGTTCCTGATGAAACTTGAAAATCGAAGCGCGCGGCGCGTCGGCTATTTCAGCAGCATGCCAAACTGCGCGCGGCGAAATTTCTCCAAAGCGCAAATGGGGCGACAGCATCGTGGTTGCCGCTTTGCCAGGTATGTTGCGCTCATCGGGGTAGCCGGAGAGTTTGTCGGCGATAAACGCATCTAGCCGTTCACGCGATCCCTGCCTGCCCGGCACCCACGTCTCGCGTAGACCGCCTGCCCAATCCGGGTTGGTTGGCAGCAGGTTGAGATCCTCAAGGGCAAGGCTTTCAACGTCGCCGTTGAAGCCAGATATCGTTTTTGGCGCTGGAAAAGGTTTTTCAGGTCCACCAGTGGCCCGTGCAGCCCGCGAAAAGGGTGTGAACACCCGGTAAGGGCCGCCAGAGCCTGTTTGCAGTGTCCACGGCTCAAACATCAGATGGCTATTGAAGCTACGCGTATCGATATCGCGCTCTTTGAGCCAAGCTTTTGCTGACGTATCCTGCGCAATGCCGTCTTTGGTGTAGCGGCGGTTCCAAACAACCGCGCTCGGCTTCAGTTCATCTGCAAGTGTTTGCAATGCGGCCTGCGCATCGCCTTGCCGCAACACCAATTGCACGCCAAGGCCTGCCAGGTCTTCGTGCAAGGCAGCAAGGCTGTGATGCAACCACCAACGCGATGCACCGCCCAGAGGGCGGTTAGTTTTCTGGTCCAAACAATAAAACGCAACAACAGGAGCGCTGCTTTGCGCGGCTGCCAACAAGGCTGGATTGTCATCAACCCGCAGATCATCGCGGAACCAAATAAGGGCGGGAGAAGTGGTCAAGGCAGAATCTTTGTCAAAGCAGGTCGCAACAAGCGGCTATGGCATAGCTACGACGCACCACAACGCTTAGATCACTAACCATGATCCGTAAAGCATTGATAATGTGCGGAAAATTGGCTCCCCGAGTAGGACTCGAACCTACGACCCAGCGATTAACAGTCGCTTGCTCTACCAACTGAGCTATCGGGGATCAGCCTTGTGGACGGCGCTATAACAAAGGGTTTGCAGCAGCGCCAGTGCAAAGTTTGATTGAAATGCCGTAACGCAGAAAAATGGCATGCGCTCCAGGCTTCAACGCGCTTTCCAGTTCCCTACTGCATGGCCTTGAGATGAAGGAAAACGGTCTGGAGGCCTCGCCCGGAATCGAACCGGGGTGCAAGGATTTGCAATCCTCTGCGTAACCACTCCGCCACGAGGCCTCTACGGGGTTCGGTTAGCAAGGCCAAGACCGGCGCGCAAGTTCAAAGCGGTGGGTTTGCAATCATTACTTGCAAAGTCTTTATGACTGCGCCTTTCAACCATATTGCCTTGCAACAGCCGCGCTTGCATAACACGGATTAAATGACCGCTTAAGGAGCCCGGTTGGTGTGAGGCCAAACGCTGTGCGCCTTACAGCCCCAAGGATAGCACTATGCCCATGAGCCCTGCAGCAATGACCGAACAACGCGTCAAGATGGTCGACAATCAGCTTCGCCCATTCGATGTGTTCCAGTACGATGTGCTGGCGGCCTTTTTGCAGGTTCCTCGTGAGCATTTTGTACCGCAGAACAAGCGTGCCTTAACGTACAGCGACGCCGAAATCGAAGTGGCTGATGGCCGCGATTTGCGCCGTATGCTGCGACCCATGCATTTGGCCCGTATGGTACAATCTGCAAACCTAACACGCGACAGTGTGGTGTTGGATGTGGGCTGCCTTACAGGCTATTCCAGCGCCATTTTATCGCGCATCTGCGGGTCGGTTGTCGCGCTGGAAACCAGCGATGCCATGGTGCGCCGCGCCAGTGACGCGCTCTCCGACGCCGATATTGATACTGTGGCTGTTCTGGAAGGCGATCTGGGCGAAGGCTATCCAACCGAAGGGCCCTTTGATGCCATTTTGCTCGGCGGAGCCGTTGACGATGTTCCGTTCAAGCTGCTGGAGCAGCTGCGTGAAGATGGTATTATCATCGCACCACTTGGGATGGGTGGCGCAGGACGCGCCGTGAGCATCCGCCGCGATGGTGATGGCCACACCGTTGTGCCGTTGTTCAACTGTGCAGCGCCACCATTGCCCGGTTTTGAGCGCGAAGAAACGTTCAGTTTCTAAGGTTTTGGCCTAGCGAATTCCGGCTGTGGTGCAAACGGGCATATGCTGGTTTGTCCGTTGCCAATTTGCAGCACTGCTGGCTTAACACGCTGGCCTGCCAGTATGCTTCTGGCATTAGCTCTGCGCGCCCTTGCGTGAGCCGAAATGAAACCTTAACAACCCATTAATGCGCACATATCGTGCTTTGCTGTTGGCAAAGAGACAGGTGAGCGCGATGTTTGTTTCAATGTTCGGTCGGGCTTAGCTGGTATGCATAACGCGTTCAAATATATGGCTGTAATGGCTTTTTCGGGCGCCATTTTGGTTGCTGCGCCGTTGCAGAACGCCCAGGCGGAAACGCTTGCTGGCGCTTTGGTGCGCGCTTATCAGCACAATCCGGAACTGAACGCCGCCCGTGCCGGTCTTCGTGCGACCAACGAAACGGTGCCGCAGGCGCTGGCTGGTTACCGCCCGACAATCAATGCTGAGGCGAGCACGACTGCGACGCGAACATATGCCCGCCCCGATGGCCGTCCCAACGGAGCGCTCAACAGCACCAGCACTTCGCTTGGTCTCGTCGTCGTCCAGCCGCTTTTTCGCGGGTTCCGTACCCACAACCAGGTTGCGCAGGCTGAGGCTGGTGTCGCCGCCGCTCGTGCGGGGTTGCAGAACACCGAGCAAAACATCTTCGTAACTGCAACGCAGGCGTACATGGATGTTCTTGCAGATCGTGCCATTCTGGCGCTGCGCCAGCAAAATGTGGGCTTCCTCGACGAGCAGGTTCGCGCTTCCCAGGCCCGCTTTGATGTCGGCGAGGGAACGCGCACTGATATTGCGCAGGCCAATGCCCGTCGCGCTTTTGCGCTGGCTGAGGTGAGTGCTGCGCAGGCTGCTTTGACCACATCGAACGCGATCTATCGCCAGGTGGTTGGCAATGATCCTGGCCAGCTGGTGACCCCAAGTCCTTTCAGCAGCGGCATGCCCGGCACGCTTCAGGGCGCGCTGGATGATGCATTGGCAACCCACCCGGCAATTGTTGCTGCGCGCGCGCAGGTAGACGTTGCACAAAGCGCTGTGGCTATTGCTGAAGGCGAATTGCTGCCCACGGTCAATTTGGAGGGCCAGGCAGGTCGCGCATGGAGCGATGGCGGGACGACCCCAGGTGGCCCCAACGATTCGTTTTCTGCTACGCTGCGTCTAACGGTGCCAATCTATCAGGGCGGCCGTGTAACGTCGGGCGTACGCCAATCCATTGAAACTGTTGGCCAACGTCGCCTTGAACTGGATGTAACGCGCGAACAGGTTCGCGCGGCAATCTTCTCCTCTTTTGGCGGTCTTGAGGCATCACGCGCGCAAATTGAAGCGTCACAAGCACAGGTCTCAGCTGCGCAGATCGCGCTGTCCGGAATCATTGAAGAACGCCGTGTTGGTCAACGCACCACACTGGATGTTCTCAATAGCCAGCAGGAAGTGATCACTGCGCAGATCACGCAGATCAATGCGCGGCGTGACCTGGTGGTCGCGTCCTATTCGTTGGCCTCAGCACTTGGTCGCTTGTCGGCGCAGACACTGGGTCTACAGGTTGCGCAGTATGATCCATCTGAGCACTATGATGCGGTGCGCGACAGCTGGTACGGTCTGCGCACGCCAGACGGTCGTGGCGGCGTGCTGTTTGGCCAGTAAGGCATAAGCCGTCCAACAGCATCATGGCTGCAATTTAGGCCGTTCAGGCACGTGCGCTGAAGCTATGGTTAACGCTTCCTTAAGCGCTTTCCCCCACTAATTAGACACAACTGAAGACTTGGACTCGCAATGTGCGCGACTGCGCTGTGTAATAGTCTAATCGAATCAAATGGGTGACGCGGCTGTATGGTGGCCAAAGCGCACTCAAAAAAGCGTTTGTGGGAAACGGTCCGCAATGTCGAAGTCCAGCGCCAATGCCGAGCCATCAATGGAAGAGATTCTGGCGTCAATCCGTCAGATCATTTCCGATGACGAGCCTGCAGACGAAGCTGAAACGGATGCCTCGGAAGAGGCTTCTGCAGATGCGACTGAAGATGATGCGTCCGGTGACGAAAACATTTCCGAAGCCGATCTTGATGCTTTGTTTGGCGGCGGAAGTTCCGACGACGAGGAACCATCGGCGGACCTCGATGACGGTTTTGCAAGCGTTTCTGCTGAATCTGACTCAGAAGATGACGATGATGACGACGATGAGGATGTGCTGGATCTTGGCGCGCTGGGTGAAATAGACCCCGAGGTTGCTGATGCTCCCTTTGATCCGCCCGAAGACCTCGATTTTGCTGAAGTTGCTGTTGAGCCGGAACCGGAGCCGGAGCCAGAACCCGTCGCGCCACCAGCGCCAGAGCCTGCACCCAAGCCCAGCATGGATTATGCGCCAGTGCGCGATGACGTTGGTGCGCTGCCGCCTGAAACGCCACTGATCGGTGGCAGCACAGATAGCGCGGTTTCGGCCGCTTTCGCTGATCTGGCCAACACGATGCTTTCGGGCAATGCTCGCACGCTGGAAGACCTGGTGCAGGATATGCTGCGCCCCATGCTCAAAAGCTGGCTGGATGAGAACCTTCCCACCATGGTGGAGAAGATGGTGCGTGAAGAGATCGAGCGTGTGGCGCGCCGCGGGCCTCGCCCTTAGGGCACCAACGCCCTTTTCCCGCCAGCCTTACTGTTGACGTGGCGCAGGCAAGCCCCTTTAACGGGCGCTCGGGCGTAGCTTTGCGCCATACCCTTCAGTTTTAAAAATTTGTGACCGTTATGACCAATCCTACAACGATGGAAAAAACCTTCACGCCTGCCGACATCGAGCAGCGGATCGCCAACACTTGGGATGAGGCCAAGGCCTTCGCAGCCGGTGCGGGAAAGACTGAGGGCGAAGACAGCTACACCATTGTTATACCGCCGCCCAATGTCACCGGCTCGCTGCACATGGGCCATGCGCTCAACAACACACTGCAAGACATTCTGGTGCGCCAAAAGCGGATGCAGGGCAGGGACGTGCTGTGGCAGCCCGGTACCGATCATGCGGGCATTGCAACGCAAATGGTAGTGGAGCGGCAACTGGCCGAGAAAGGCATAGCGCGCAAGGACCTGACCCGTGATGAGTTCCTCAACCATGTCTGGTCGTGGAAAAACGAGTCCGGCGGCACCATCACCAATCAGCTCAAACGTCTGGGTGCGTCCTGCGACTGGTCGCGTGAGCGCTTCACGATGGATGATGGTCTATCGAAGGCCGTGCGCAAGGTGTTCGTGCAACTGCACAAAGATGGCCTGATCTACAAAGACAAGCGCTTGGTGAACTGGGACCCGCAGTTTGAAACCGCGATCTCTGACCTTGAGGTGGAGAACATCGAGGTCGACGGCCACATGTGGCACTTCAAGTACCCGCTGGCGATTGACCCGGATACTGGCGAGCGCGCCACCTACGAGTATGTGGAAAAAGACGCTGACGGTAACGAGACGCTGCGCGAGACCCGCGATTACATCTCCATTGCAACCACACGTCCTGAGACCATGCTGGGCGATGGCGCGGTTGCCGTGCACCCTAAGGATGAGCGCTATGCGCCGATCATCGGCAAGCTGTGCGAGATTCCAGTCGGTCCCAAGGAACATCGCCGCCTGATCCCGATCATCACCGATGAGTATCCCGACCCAGAGTTTGGTTCCGGTGCGGTGAAGATCACCGGCGCGCACGATTTCAACGATTATATGGTCGCCAAGCGCGGTCACATTCCCATGTACCGCCTGATGGATGTGAAAGGCGCGATGCGTGCCGATGGCGAGCCCTATGGCATTGAGGCTGAGAAGGCCAAAGCCATCGTCGAAGAGGGCAGTGAGCCGGACAAAGGCGAAGTCGATCTGATCAATTTGGTGCCCAATGAATATCGCGGCATGGATCGGTTCGAAGCACGCAAAAAAGTGGTTGCCGACATCGACGCCGAAGGCCTGATGATCATGGTCGAGGACAAGCGGATCATGCAGCCATTTGGCGACCGCTCCAAGGTTGTCATCGAGCCGATGCTGACTGACCAGTGGTATGTGGATGCCAAGACGCTCGCCCAGCCAGCCCTTGCCTCAGTGAAGGAAGAGCGCACGAATTTCGTGCCCAAAAACTGGGAAAAAACCTACTTCGAGTGGATGGAAAACATCGAGCCCTGGTGCATTTCGCGCCAGCTTTGGTGGGGCCATCAAATCCCGGCCTGGTATGGTCCCGACGACCATATTTTTGTGGCCGAGGACGAAGAAGTCGCACTCGATATGGCCGTGCAGCACTACCTCTCCCACGAAGGGCCGTGGAAGGCGTGGGTCGAAGAAAAAATGAATGATTTCAAGCCCGGCGAGATCCTTACGCAGGATCCTGATGTGCTCGATACATGGTTCTCCTCTGCTCTATGGCCTTTCTCCACGCTCGGCTGGCCGGATCAAACGCCGGAGCTTGAGCGCTATTACCAGACCGACGTGCTGGTGACCGGTTTTGACATCATCTTCTTCTGGGTCGCCCGGATGATGATGATGGGCAACAAGTTCATGGGCGAGGAGCCGTTTCACACCATCTACATCCACGCTCTGGTGCGCGATGAGCACGGCGCGAAGATGTCGAAGTCCAAAGGCAATGTGCTCGATCCGCTTGTTCTGATCGACGAGTATGGGGCAGATGCCGTGCGCTTCACGCTGGCTGCGATGGCCGCGCAGGGCCGCGACATCAAGCTCTCCACGCAACGTGTTGCTGGCTATCGCAACTTCACAACCAAGCTGTGGAATGCAGTGCGCTTTGCGCAGATGAACGGCGCGGAGCACCAAGCCAATTTCGATCCGGCAACCGTTAAAGAGCCGGTGAACCAGTGGGTGCTGACTGAAGCCAGCCGTGCAGTGGGCCAGATCAACGATGCGTTGGATGGCTACCGCTTCAATGATGCGGCCGGTGCTGCCTACAAGTTCACCTGGAACCTGTTCTGCGACTGGTATCTGGAGCTTTTGAAGCCAACACTCAACGGCGAAGACGGCCCGGCAAAGGATGAAGCACGTGCAACGATGGCTTATGTCATCGATACCATTTTGGCGCTGCTCCACCCGTTCATGCCCTTCATTACCGAGGAGCTGTGGAAGGAAACAGAAGGGTCGCATGGCCGCGAAAACGTACTGGCGCTTTCAGGTTGGCCAAAACTGGCGGCTGAAAATGAAGCTGCCGCAGCGGATCTCAACTGGGTGATTGATCTCATCTCCGCAACACGTTCGGTACGCTCAGAAATGAACGTGCCGCCCAGCGCCAAGCTAACGGCTGTGCTGGTGGGTGCGTCGGACGCCACCAAAGGGCGATTGGCCGCTCAGGCTAACGTGCTGGAGCGGGTCGGCCGCTTTGAAGCGATCAGCGTTGATGACACCACTCCGGAAGGCTCCATCCAGCAGGTGGTGGGCGAAGCGACACTCTGTCTGATGGTTGGAGATGTTATCGATCTATCGGCCGAACGTGCACGCCTGGCCAAAGAGGTCGAGCGGTTGGACGGCGAAATTGCCCGCATCGACAAGAAGCTGGGCAATGAAAAGTTCACCGCCCGAGCGCCAGAAGAGGTGGTGGCTGGTGAACGGGAAAAACGCGCTGGCTACGAGGCTGAGAAGGTTCAGGTGCGAGAGGCGCTCTCGCGGTTGGGCTAAGCGTTAGCGAAGCCCAGAGCAAAGACAGGTGAAGCGTCGTCCCGCCTAGCGCACTGTGTTGTCATCCCGGAAGCCTGAAAGGCTATCCGGGATCTGCCATCTCAAGACAGCGCCAATTGCAGATCCCGGCTCGCCGTTGGCGTCCGGGATGCCCCCCTAAGCCACCCCGTCCGGGTGCAGCGCTTTGCCCAAAATGTGATTATCCCGTTTGATCACATGGGCTGAATGCCCAACGATCAGCGGGTCGGGCCCGCGTGCTACATCTTTGGCTTTGTCTGGGTAGGGCAGGGACGACAGGAAGTGGCGCATGCAGCCTAAGCGCGCGCGTTTTTTGTCGTTGCTTTTCACCACAGTCCAAGGTGCATCAGCGGTGTCGGTGTAGAAGAACATCGCCTCTTTGGCCTCGGTGTAGTCGTCCCATTTGTCCAGTGAGGCTTTGTCGATCGGCGACAGCTTCCACTGTTTCAGCGGGTCATGCTCACGCGACTTGAAGCGGCGCAACTGCTCGTCCTGGCTCACCGAGAACCAGTATTTGAACAGGCGTATACCAGAGCGGGTCAGCATCTGCTCAAACTGTGGGGTCTGGCGCATGAATTCCAGATATTCGGTGGGTGAGCAAAAGCCCATCACCCGCTCCACGCCCGCCCTGTTGTACCAAGAGCGGTCAAACATCACGATTTCACCGGCAGCAGGCAGGTGCTCAATATAGCGCTGATAGTACCATTGGCTGGTCTCACGTTCGGTTGGTTTGGCCAGCGCGACCACGCGCGCAGTGCGCGGGTTCATGTGCTCCATGAACCGCTTGATGGTGCCACCCTTGCCGGCCGCATCGCGGCCTTCAAACAGAATGACAATGCGCTCGCCGGTGTCTTCCACCCAGCGCTGCAGCTTCAGCAGCTCAACCTGCAAGCTTGCCTTGTTCGACTCATAGGTCTGACGTCGCATTTTGCTCTTGTAGGGATACTCACCGGTCTCAAACAGGCGACGGATGCTTTCAGGGTCTTCCCTGTTGAATGCTGGTAAAAGGTCGGCCGTGGCCGTGCCATTCTGGGTGTCTGGCCCGGCGCCGTTGGTGGTTTGGTCGTCAGTCATTCGCATTTCCCTGCCATGCTCTTTGATTGCGGCAATTGCACCATGGCCATGCAAGGCCTGCAATGATCCGCCTCAAGGCAATGCCAGCTTCTCGAGAAGCCAAATTGTGACACATTCGCAACAGCCTTGGTTTTCGGGCTGCGCTGAAAGATCGAAGGCGGTTTTTGCCCCCTTTTGGCCCAACTTCGCGCGGACAGCATGCGCACCGCGGGCACATGGCCTTGTCAGGACCCGTTTTGGGCTGACAAAACCCAACTTGAGATCATCCGATCCGAAAAACGCAAATCCGCTCGTGGGGGAATACCAATGGACGTTAAAGTCTTCGACAAATCCAAACTGCCCAGCCGTCATACGACATCCGGTCCGCAACGCGCGCCGCACCGCTCGTATCTTTATGCCATGGGCTTGTCGCAAGATCAGATAAACCAGCCCCTGGTTGGCGTAGCGTCTTGCTGGAACGAAGCTGCCCCCTGCAACATCGCATTGATGCGTCAGGCGCAGGCTGTCAAAAAAGGCGTGTCCACTGCAAACGGTACCCCGCGTGAGTTCTGTACGATTACCGTTACTGATGGCATCGCGATGGGCCATGATGGCATGAAATCATCGCTGGTTTCGCGTGACGTGATCACCGATTCGGTCGAACTGACAATGCGCGGCCACTGCTATGACGCGCTTGTTGGTCTTGCTGGGTGTGACAAGTCGCTGCCCGGCATGATGATGGCCATGGTGCGTCTCAATGTGCCGTCTGTGTTCCTCTATGGTGGCTCGATCCTTCCGGGCAATTTCAAAGGCAAGCAGGTTACCGTTCAGGATGTCTTCGAGGCGGTTGGTATGCACTCGGTTGGCAAGATGTCGGACGATGACCTGGAAGAACTGGAGCAGGTTGCCTGCCCATCAGCGGGTTCCTGTGGCGCGCAGTTTACCGCCAACACAATGGCAACCGTTGCTGAAGCGATTGGCCTGGCGTTGCCCTATTCGTGCGGCGCGCCTGCGCCGTACGAAATTCGCGATCGGTTCTGCGCTGCTGCTGGCGAGAAGGTTATGGAGCTTCTGGCCCGTAACATTCGCCCGCGCGATATTGTGACCCGCAAAGCGCTTGAGAACGCAGCAACTGTGGTGGCAGCTTCTGGTGGATCAACCAATGCCGCGCTGCACCTGCCAGCTATCGCCAATGAGATCGGTATCGATTTTGATCTGTTTGATGTGGCTGAGATCTTCAAGAAGACCCCCTATATTGCCGACCTGAAACCGGGCGGAAAATATGTCGCAAAGGACATGTTTGAAGTGGGCGGTATTCCGCTGCTGATGAAAACACTGCTCGACCATGGTTTCCTGCACGGTGAGTGCATGACGGTGACTGGCCGAACGATTGCTGAGAACATGGCAACCGTGGAATGGAACGATGAGCAGGATGTTGTCTACCCAGCCAACAATCCCATTACAAAGACCGGCGGCGTGGTTGGTCTGTCCGGTAATTTGGCGCCTGAAGGTGCCATCGTAAAAGTTGCCGGTATGAGCAACCTGAAATTTACCGGTCCTGCGCGATGCTTTGATTCTGAAGAAGAGTGTTTTGAAGCGGTGCGCACCGGAGCCTTCGAAGAAGGCGAGGTCTTGGTCATTCGCTACGAGGGACCAAAGGGCGGACCAGGTATGCGCGAAATGCTATCAACAACGGCGGCACTCTACGGTCAGGGCATGGGCGACAAGGTTGCGCTTATCACCGATGGCCGTTTCTCTGGCGCAACACGCGGCTTCTGTATTGGCCATGTTGGCCCAGAAGCTGCTGTGGGTGGCCCAATCGGCCTTCTCAAGGATGGCGACATGATCGCTCTGGATGCCGTTGAAGGGACCATCAGTGTTGATGTTTCTGACGCGGAGCTTGCGGAGCGCAAAAAAGCCTGGAAACCGCGCGAAACTGACCACACTTCCGGCGTTCTTTGGAAGTATGCCCAAACTGTAGGCCCCGCACGCGATGGTGCTGTTACGCACCCCGGCGGTAAGGCTGAAAAGGTAACTTATGCGGATATCTAGTACCCTTATTAGGTCGCGCGCCAGTTGCGCGCGGCCTGCTTCTGGCCTTCTCTCAGCGCTGCCGCTTTGCCTGGCGCTGAGCCTGGCTATTGGGATCGGCGCGCCTGCAGCTCAGGCACAAACCTCGCCAGCTGATCAGTCCGTTGGCGCTTGGCAGGAAGACCCGCGCGCAGCCTTCGCGGCGGGCACATCGGCGTATTACTCTGGTGACGTACAAACGGCGCTTCAGGCACTGGAAGTGGCTGCTGATGGCGGCCATGCCATTGCCCGTTGGAAATTGGCGCGCATGTACGCGGCAGGCGATGGTGTTACCGAAGACGATGCGCGCGCCTTCACCTATTACTCCCAGATCGCCAATGCGCATGCCGAAGATAGGCCTGATACGCCGCAAGCGCGCTTCGTGGCCAACGCGTTTGTTGCCATTGCCAATTACTACAATTCTGGCATTGGCGGCGTGCTGACGCCCGACCATACCCGCTCGCGCCAAATTTACAGCTATGCCGCGTCCTATTTTGGCGACCCTGATGCGCAGTACCATCTGGGCATGATGCTGCTGCACGGTGAGGGGGGCGAGGTGGATGCCCGCCAAGCTGGCCGTTGGCTTCGCCTCTCGGCGCTCAAGGGCCACGCAGGTGCGCAGGTAAGCTTGGGTGAAATGCTGTTTTCTGGCGCTCATGGCATGCGCCCGAGTCACGCCGACGGTTTGAAGTGGCTATTAATCGCTGGCGAGTTTGCCACTACGCCAACCCAAGAGCAGCATGTGCGCAACGTGCAAGAGCGATACCTCGCACTTGCCGATACACAGGTGCGTGCCCGTGCTTTGCAAATGGCTGATGAGTGGCTGACCAGTGCAGATGGCCTTGCCATTTTGCACGCACGCCGCGCTGAGGATGTGGCCAGCCAATAGCCATCGTGTTGTGCCAACGTGCTGTGTCAACGTGCGCATTTAGGAGTGCCGTTAGGGCAGGCTATTTGTAGCACTTAAAGAGCCGTCGCGGTTGGACGATTAACAGTTCTATTACCCTGGTGACTTATGACTAGCTGGTGCGCGAAAGGTAGCGCGATGGTAGGATAAGCATGCCGACTAAAATTTTGGCCCTAACGGACGGCTCAGTACGATCAGCAAGCGCCTTGGACGCGTTTGACGGTCGTATGCAGGTAGACGTGCACGTCCCCCTGGCTCCGCTGCCACAGGGTCATGCTAAGCCCGACATCGTGATCTTGTCTTTTGAAGAGTTTCCCGAGTACGGAATGAAGCCGTTGCTCGAATGGCTGGAAAAGCACGGGATTTCTCAAAAACCGAGGGTACTGTGTATGCCACGCAAAGTGGTGCGACAGTTCTCGGCGTCAGTGCGCCTGTTTGCCGACAAGCTTTTGCCACTGCCAGTCCAAGCCGAAACAATGCTGGAAACCATTGAGCGTTTGGACACACGGCTTCTGCATTTGCGCAAGCAAGAGCGCAATGAAACCGTTGCAACGGTACAAAGCACTGCGCGCAAGTTTTTCAGCGCTTTCTCCACCGATAATGGAGATACGGCCACAACTGTTATGGCATTGAGCGCAGCGACAAAAGATGTCTGCTCTGCGCTTGATCGCGATGGCCTTGGCGGTTGGCTTGATGAGGTCAAGAACTATCATTCCTCAACCGCACGTCACTGCATGACCGTGGCCGGTTTTGCCTCAATCTGGGCCAGTTTGCTGGGCGTGAAAGATCGTGACGTGCAGCTCTTTACGCGCGGTGCGCTGCTGCACGACATTGGAAAAATGCGAATTCCGCTTGAAATCCTCGACAAGGAGGGGCCGCTAACCCCTGACGAGCAAGCAATCGTTGAGAGGCACCCCGAAGAGGGCAAGCGGATCTTGGAAGCTGGAAGCAACGTAAACCCGCTTATCGTGGATTTGGCATATTCCCACCATGAATATCTGGATGGCTCTGGGTACCCACGTGGTCTCAAAGGTAAAGACATCAACGATATGGTTCATTGCCTGACCATTATCGATACTTATGCATCGCTCATTGATCCAAGCTCGGCCAAAGATCCCATGAGCCCGGACGATGCGTACACCTATCTACAGTCCATACCCAAGAAGCTTGATCCCGGCTTGGTGGGCGCATTTCGCCGCGTTGTGGACATGCACCTGGAACAGTTGCGCGCAAGCGACAAAACGAAAGCAGCATAGAAGCGCCTAGTTTGTAAAGCTGCCAACCACCGGCACATGGTCCGATGGCTTTTCCCACCCGCGCACGAGATCATCAACCCGCACGCCCTGCAGCCGGTTTGCCAATTGCGGCGACAGCATAAGATGATCAATGCGGATGCCATGGTTGCGCTGCCACGCACCGCCCTGATAATCCCAAAATGTGAAGTTTGTTTCATCGCTCACAGCGCGCAAGGCATCGGTAAAGCCAAGTGCTTCTAGCCTGCGCAAGGCAGCGCGGCTTTCAGGCTGGTACAGCGCATCATCCACCCAAGCCTTCTCGCTATACAGATCCCGCGCATCTGGGATTACATTGTAATCACCTGCCAGGACCAGCGGTTCTTCGTGCGCTAACCGTCCCTGCGCATAGTCAATGAGCCGTTCCATCCACCTAACCTTGTAAGGAAACTTCTCCGTACCAAGGGGGTTGCCATTGGGCAGGTAAAGGCAGGCGACGCGAATTGCAGGCAGGCCGCTATTCTCCGGCGCTTCCACCAACCCAGTAATGAAGCGCGCCTGTTCGTCGCTTTCATCGCCCGGCAGGCCTCGGCTGATGTTGCTCATCGGTGTTTTGGAAAGCAAGGCAACGCCGTTGAAGCCTTTCTGGCCATGGGTCTCAACGTGATAGCCAAGCGCCTCAAATGCCTCGCGTGGGAAGGGCGCATCCTCAGATTTGATTTCCTGCAGGCACGCCACATCCGGCGAGGCTTCTTTCAACCAGGCAAGCGCGGTGTCGATGCGCGCCTTCACGCCGTTGATGTTCCAGGTCGCGATATCCATTATCTGGTGGTGTCCATCACAGCGAGAAACTCGTTCCGCAACCGCATGATGTCGTGGCGTTGGGATTTGTGATTTCAAAGGCTGCGCCCATGAGCGAGACTTTGTAATCGATCACGCTGTCAGCCAGGTAGGGCAGGGACACTGCGTCCACCAGCACCTTTACGCGGTCATCGCCCAGCACCACATCATCGTCCAGCTGCTCTTGGGTCAGCTCGTACTTGTATTGAAAACCCGAACAACCCCCGCCTTCCACGCTCACCCGCAGCATGGTGCCAGCGGGTTCGTCTTTCATCAGAACCGCCACGCGGTCTAGCGCCGCTTGCGTGACAGCTACGCCTTCAACGGGCGCAATGTGATCGGTGCCAGATGTCGTTTCGGCTGTTTGAACCGTCATGGTTTCTTGTCCCACATTATGAAACTACAAGGCGCTGCGACTTCATGGGGGTTAACCTCGTCAACCGGCCTAGTTTTGGGTAGAGGTAAGCATGATCGCCCCTTAGATCAAACCCATTCACGCCGAATGTCATCCCAACCTTGTGATGAGCAGACGCATTATGACCGGTCCGCAATGAGCGAAACCCTTCAAGATCTGGCTGCGCCCTACGCCGCGCGTGCAGGTAACAACGCCCGCCGACTGCACAACCAGGACGAATCGCCCGGCCGTGGTGCCTTTCGCCGTGACAGAGACCGAATTGTCCATGCGCAGGCTTTTCGCAGGTTGGCGCACAAAACCCAGGTGTTCATGAGCGAAGAAGGCGACCATTACCGCACGCGCCTCACACACACCATTGAGGTGGCGCAGGTCGCGCGATCATTGGCACGCAACCTATCATTGGATAGTGATTTGACCGAGGCATTGGCGCTTGCACATGACCTTGGCCACACCCCGTTCGGGCACACCGGCGAGGACGCTTTGGCCGCCTGTATGGAGGCTTATGGCGGCTTTGAGCACAATGCCCAAACGCTGCGTATCGTAACAAAACTGGAACAGCGATATGCTGATTTTGATGGGCTGAACCTGACCCTGGAAACACTGGCCGGCATCATCAAGCACAATGGTCCGCTTTTGGTTTCTGCTTTAGGTAAGCGGGCTGGTCCGCTTCCTTTTGCCATTGCCGATTTCATGGAAACTGAGGGTCTTTCCAGCGATGATCTATCGCTCGATCAATATGGAAGCTTGGAAGCGCAGATCGCCGCAATTTCTGATGACATCGCCTACAACACACACGACATTGATGATGGTGTGCGGGCAGGCTTTTTTACGCTGGATACGCTGCGCCATGTGCCACTGGTTGCTGGCATTCTTGATGAGATTGACAGCCAACACCCAGGGCTGCCGCCTGAGCGGCGCATGGGCGAGTTTACGCGGCGGCTCATCACCGTGCTGATTATGGATGTGGAAGGCCAATTGCGCCGTTCCCTGGCGGCGAACGCCATTTGTACCGTTGCTGATGTCCAGCAGGCCGGGCGAACATTGGCTGTTTTCAGCGATGACGTGGCGCGCGATGTTTGGTTGATCAAAAGTTTTCTGTTCAAGACGATGTATCGCAATGCGCAGATCATGGCGCTGCGCGAGCAGGCAGACAGTGTGTTGCGCGCCTTGTTTGGACACTTTTTTGCCAATCCTCGCGAGTTGCCTGACGACTGGCAATTGGCTGATACCAGCATGCCGGATGCGGTCCGTGCACGCCGGGTATGCGACTTTATCGCCGGTATGACCGACCGGTACGCGCTCAAGCTTCATCAAGGCCTGTTTGACGATACGCCGGACCTGCGATACGGCGCTGCCATCTAGCGGGCGTCTTGCCCGCTCTCTTTTCCAAAGCGAAACACAATGTCCAAGACCTATAATCTGTTTGCCGATTTCCGCGCGCGCGTGCTTCTGGCGCTGGAACGATCAGGCGTGCTGGATGGTGCCGATCAAAGCGCCCTTCCACTGGCGGCCATTACCGTGGAACCACCGCGTGAGGCGAGCCATGGCGACCTGTCCACCAATGCCGCCATGGTGCTGGCTAAGCCGCTGAAGAGCAATCCGCGCGAAATTGCCCAGAAGCTTGCAGCGCTTTTGAGTGATGACGCTGACGTGGACGATGTCGATGTTGCTGGGCCAGGCTTTATCAATCTGCGGGTAAAGCCAGCCTTTTGGCACATAGTGCTGGGGCGCATTCTGACCGAGGGCGATCAGTTTGGGCACAATGTACTGGGTGAGCCAGATGGCGCGCTGGAAACCCAAGGCTCGTCCAAAGCCCAAAGATTACCCAAAACAAACGTGGAATATGTTTCGGCAAACCCAACCGGTCCCATGCATGTCGGCCATTGCCGTGGCGCGGTGGTGGGTGACGCACTGGCCAATGTGCTTGAGGCAGCCGGCTACCCGGTGACACGCGAATATTACATCAATGATGCTGGTGGACAGGTGGATACGCTCGCCCGCTCAGCCTTCCTACGGTACCGGCAGGCGCTGGGCCACGATATTGGCGCAATTCCCGAAGGACTTTACCCAGGGGAGTATCTGATCCCCACCGGTGAAAAGCTGGCTGAAACCCATGCCGACAAACTCTTGGCTATGAATGATGCCGAGTGGCTGCCTATCGTGCGCGAGGCCTCAATCGATGCGATGATGGATTTGATCCGCGAAGACCTGGCCAGCCTTAACGTTCATCACGATGTGTTCTTCTCAGAAGCCAGCCTACAAACCGGCAGTGAAGGCGACCGGGTGGAGCAGGCTATTGATGAACTCAAGTCCCGCGATCTGGTTTATGAAGGGCGCCTGGAAAAACCCAAAGGCGAAACCGCCGCTGACTGGGAAGACCGCGAGCAAACACTCTTCCGGTCTAGCCAGTTTGGTGATGATACCGACCGTGCGCTGCTGAAATCCGATGGTAGCTACACCTATTTCGCCTCCGATATCGCCTATCATTACGACAAGTATCAGCGTGGCTTCACCAACCAGGTGAATGTTTTTGGTGCCGATCACGGTGGCTATGTGAAGCGTATGAAAGCCGCTGTAACGGCTATGAGCGATGGCAAGGCATCGCTCGATATTAGGCTCTGTCAACTGGTCAAGCTGTTCCGTGCTGGTGAGCCGGTTACCATGTCCAAGCGTTCGGGCAACTTCGTCACACTGCGCGACGTGGTTGATGAGGTAGGTGCCGATGCCACACGCTTCATGATGCTGTATCGCAAGAATGATGCACCTCTGGATTTTGATTTCCAGAAGGTGACTGAGCAATCCAAAGACAACCCGGTTTTCTATGTGCAGTACGCCCATGCGCGCTGTGCTTCTGTGTTGCGCCTTGCCAATTCCGACCTGCCAGATATCGATTTTTCGGCCCAAGCGCTGGAAAATGCTGACCTTGCTTTGCTCCAAGACAGTGGCGAGCAAGCGCTTATCGGCCTTATGGCATCCTGGCCGCGCACGCTTGCCGCAGCAGCAACAAACAGCGAGCCTCACCGAATCGCTTTTTACCTTCATGACCTTGCTAGCGCGCTGCACAGCCACTGGAACCGCGGCAAGGGTGAACCGGACTTACGGTTTGTTAACCCTGATAACCCATTGTTAACGCAGGCAAGAATGGCGTTGGTCATTGGGCTTGCACAAACGTTGCGTCAGGGCCTTTCCCTGCTGGGCGTTGGGGCACCCGATGAAATGCGCTAGTCTATAACCGGTCGGAGGTCGTGTGCGGTTCACACTGCCGCCATGCTGGCTCCAAGGTTCTTGATGTAAGGGCACGACGCAAGGTGGGGGCATGACAAACAATCCCCCCAATCTGGCGCCAAACTTGGGCTAGCAACCAGCAGAAGGCTGGTGATCATGCAGCAATCGGGGCCAAGAATTGGACCCGCTAGACGAGTTGGCGCGCATCATGAACGATACAAACCCTCCAAAGCAGAACGCCCGCAACACTGAAGCATCAAGCGGTGATGATCCGTTGGATCTTGGCCTTGGCGACCGCGGGTTGGCGGAGCTCTTCGGTGACCCTGCTGACGCGGCAGTTTCGCCCCAGCGCGATCTGGACCTTGATCTGTCATCGCCTGATGATCCCATAAGCGACAATCTGTTCGCTGATCTTGATTTCAATGCAATTGATATGGCGGGTCTGGATGAGCCCGCGGCTTCATCCGATGACGAGGTTGCAGCAGCTAGCGGGTCGGCCCCGACGCTGACCGACCACTTGACGCCGCAGGAGCCGCCAGCGTTGGCCGCTCCGGAACCATCTTATCTTCCTGTGTCGCAAGCCGATGCCGTCGCGCGCGAAGTCCCCTCACTCTACGAGCCCGAGCCGGACCCCTACGGCGCTGTCGCCGAGGACGATTTACTGGCCGCTATGGATGCAATTGCGCTGGACGAACCCGTGCAGGCGAGCGGTGATGCTGGTAGCACAACGCCTCCACCGCTTTCGGTTGCGCCTGCGTCGGTGCAAGCTCAAAAAAGCAGTGCCGCTGAGACCATGAATTTTTCAGCGGTAGACAGCCCTGATACGAGTTTTGAAACGAGCTTCGAGACTGGTGAGGCAAGTACTGGCGATACGATCGAGGCCTACGAACCCTCTGAGACAACCGAAAGCCGTTCTGGCCCAGGTAAAATGATCGTCATGGCACTTGCTGCCCTGGCGGTTGTGGGCGTTGGTGGGGTTTTTGCCTTTGGTCTTTTGACCGGCAGTGGTGAAAGCGATGCACCGCAGGTTATTGCTGCGCCAGGTGGCGACGATAAAGTAGAGCCTGTCGCCAACGTCGATACCGCTGCACGCCCTGGCGATGCTGCGTTTAGCGCGTTGGATCAAAACAATGAGACCGCCAGCAGCAGTCCACGCGTGGTGTTGCCCAGCCCTTCGGGTAATGGCCTTGCATTGCGCGCAGGCGAGCCTCTGCCAAGTGCTGACATTGCGCCCGCGCCCCCGGGCTCTACGGCCAGTCGTGCTGTGCGTACGGTCACCGTGCGTGCTGATGGCACAGTGGTCGAGTCCACCGCCCCTGCGCCGGTAACGGCAGACGTTCAGACTGAGGCAGCGGATGCGCGTCCGGTTGAGATTGTATCGGTGACGCCGCAGGGCGTTAGCCCGAACCCGCAATTGGGCCAAGATGCAGCCGATGCGCTGCGCGCAGCGGTGCAGGATGCGGCCCAAAATGCAGCGCAAGCTGCCTCACAGACACTCAGTTCGTCGGTGGCCCCACCGCAACCGGTTGCGCGCCCAGCAGCAATCGCTGCCGCGCCTGTTCAAACTCAACCTGTTCAGATCCAGGCGGTTCAAACCCAGTCGGTCCAGTCGCAAACCGTGCAGAGTGCCAATCGGGTCCAGCCAATTCAGTTGGCAACGCCTGCTGCAGCACCTGTTGTTGCTCCTGCCGCAACACCAGCGACCGCTCCAACGGCTCCCCTTGCACCGGCAGTTGCCGTTACGCCAGCGTCGGTGCCATCGGGAGAGTTCATCGTCCAGTTGGCCAGCTTGCGCTCCGAAGCTGAGGCGCGTTCCACCTTCACCAACTTGCAGAACCGTTTTGGGTCCATTCTTGCAGGTTTTGGCCCCAATATTCAGCGTGCTGACCTTGGCGACCGTGGTATTTTCCATCGCGTGCGTGTGGGACCAATGGATCGCAATGCAGCTGACAGCCTGTGCAGTCGTTACCAGTCTGCAGGCGGCGACTGTTTTGTCCAGCGCCAATAGGCTCTACATTGGCGAGGGTTGCGCGTGAACAATGCACCACTGCCTGGCACGCGGGCGTTTATTTGCGGGCTTGAGGGTAAATCTGTCACCGCATTTGAGCGGGACTATTTATCAGACACGAAGCCTTGGGGCGTGATCCTTTTTGGTCGCAACATCGACAATCCTGATCAAGTCCGCGCCCTGACCCGCGATGTGCGAGCCGCTCTTGGCTGGCATGCACCCATTTTGATTGATCAGGAGGGGGGGCGTGTGCAGCGCCTGAAACCGCCACATTGGAAGCATTACCCTGCCGCCAGTCGCTTTGGCGCCATGGAAGCTGCAGAGGTTGGCGCTGGCGTGGAAGCTGCCCAGATTGCCACGTGGCTGATGGCCGATGAGCTGTTGGATGTCGGCATCAACGTCAACTGTGCACCAGTGCTGGATTTGCGCGTGCGTGATGGCACAAACGCCATTGGTGATCGCGCCTACCACGGCGATCCAAAGTTGGTCATCAAGCTGACCCGCGCCGTTCATGATGCTTACCTTCAGGCTGGTGTTGCGCCTGTGGTCAAACATATACCCGGCCATGGTCGCGCCCGTGAGGACAGCCACTATGCGCTGCCGACGATTACTGCTGAGCGCGCAATACTCAATGAGACTGACTTTTTGCCTTTTTGTGCGCTCAACGATGCCCCGTTGGCGATGACAGCCCATCTGATCTTTCAAGCTGTTGATCCGGACAATCCGGTGACGTTATCTGCAAAAATGATCAGTCTTATCCGGCATGAGCTTGGTTTTGATGGCGCCTTGATGAGCGATGATCTGGGCATGGGTGCGTTGTCCGGCCCCATGGAAGAGCGTGCTGCGCGCTCTATCGAGGCAGGTTGCGATCTTGCTTTGCACTGCAACGGTGTGGCCAGCGAGATGGACGCAATTAGGGCTTCTGTTCCACGGCTTGAAGGCAAGGCTGCAGAGCGCTGTGCCAGCGCGCTTGGCCGTGTGGGCGACCAAGTGATCGACAGAGCGTCGCTTGTCGGCCGGTTTGAAACACTGCTCGCCCGGCATCCGCAAGCTGACGGCGATGGTGATGATCCCACATTGTTTGCGATCCCTGTTTAATGTCCGTGGTGACGTGCGGCTTTAACTTCCCTGCCAAGGCGTGCTAACTCACCCCAACCGGCGCAAACACGCGCCCCGAGATGGCCATTTTGGTGGTGACCAGACGCAATGCCCGACCTTTTTGAAACCCGTGCCGAGCCTGTAGAAGCTGCCCCACACGAGGCTTTCGTCGTCGATGTGGATGGGTTTGAAGGCCCTATCGACCTGCTGCTGGCGATGGCGCGAACGCAAAAGGTCGATCTGGAGCACATCTCCATCGTGGCGTTGGTGGACCAATATGCCACCTTCATCGAGGAAGCACACACCAAACGGTTGGAACTTGCAGCCGATTATCTGGTCATGGCGGCTTGGCTCGCATATTTGAAATCCCGCTTGTTGCTGCCCGATGTTCCCGACGATGATGAGCCGGACCCCCAGGAAATGGCAGATGCGCTGGCTTTGCGTCTGGTGAAGCTGGATGCGGTGCGTAACGCATCCAACGCGTTATGGCGCCAGCCGATGAAAAACGTGCACCTGTTCCCCACAGGGCGGGTACAGCCAGTGGGGGTGCGCAGCGATGCACCTTGGACGGCAGAGCTTTTTGATCTCATTGATGCCTATGCTGCGATCCAAACCCGCAAGTTGGACGGCAAAATTACCATGGCGCGCCGTGAGGTGTGGTCACTGGCTGACGCCCGTGCGTTGGTGGAACGCGCTTTGGGTGATCTTGCACAGTGGACACCATTTGATGTCGTGCTCGCGGCACAGTCGGCCTTGCGTGCCAGCAGGAGCCCGAAGGACGGCAAACTGGAGGGCAAACGTGAAGGCATGAAGGCTTCTGCGTTCGCCGCAAGTTTGGAGTTGGTACGCGAGGGCCAAGCCGAATTGCGCCAGGATGGTGCCTTTGCGCCGCTGATGTTGCGCGCGGTTGCCGAGCCCGATGAGAGCGCATCATGAGTGTCGACATGCAAGGCTCACCGGCCGAAGATGAGCTGACCGAAGATGAGTTGGCCGAAGAGCCTGCTGTGCCGCAGGTAACGCTGGATGAGGCGGTGCGTATTGTTGAGGCGCTGCTGTTTGTCAGTGATACGCCGGTCTCCAAGGCGCTGCTATCCCAGCATGTAGGCGACCAGCTTGCCCCAGCAATTGAGCGCCTGGGCGAGAAATATGCAGGCGCTGGCGTTGTGTTGATGCCGCTTGCTGGTGGCTATGCCTTGCGCACCGCGCCCGACCTTTCCTATCTGTTTGATGAGCAGGCAAGTGAGCCCAAAAAACTCTCCCGAGCGGCGCTCGAAACACTTGCGATCATTGCCTACCACCAGCCTGTCACCCGCGCTGAGATTGAAGAGATTCGCGGTGTGTCGGCGTCCAAGGGAACGCTGGATGTGCTGCTGGAAACCGGATGGGTGCGTATGCGTGGGCGTCGTCGCACGCCGGGCCGTCCGGTGACTTATGGTACCACGCCTGATTTTCTTGACCAGTTTACGCTGGCAAGCCTTGGTGATCTGCCAGGGCTGGATGAATTGAAAGGCGCGGGTTTGCTTGAGGCCATCCCGCAGGGGGCGTTGCAGGCCATGCCAGGCAGTGATTCTGATCAGCTTGGCCCAGATGAAGACCCGTTGGATGACGATGATGCGCAGGCCGAACGCGATGCCATGGCCCTTTGGCCGCAGGGTGATGGTTCGCAGAATGACGAGGCAGACCAACATGGATAAAGCGGTCTCTGCCAAAAGCCTTCGTGAGTCGGATTGGGGCCAGCCTGGAACACAGCCGGCCAGTGTCGCCACGCAGGTTGTCGTGCGCGATCTGGTGCATCGTTACGGCGCGCTGGAGGCTGTGCGCGGGGTTTCGTTGAACGTTGAGCCTGGCGAGATTGTATGCTTGCTCGGCCATTCTGGTTGTGGAAAGACCACGCTGCTACGACTGCTTGCTGGCATCGAACGCCCGGTTTCTGGCAGCATTCACATCGACCAGCGTATGGTCGCGGGCCCTGAAGCTTTCGTGCCGCCAGACAAGCGCGAAGTGGGCCTGATGTTTCAGGACTTTGCGCTGTTCCCACACCTTACCGTGCTGGACAATGTCACCTTTGGCCTCAACAGCCTGAAAGCTGAAGACCGCAAGCGTGAGGCCATGCGTGCGCTGGAGCGTGTTGGCCTGGCGCACACCGCTGATGACCATCCCCATATGCTTTCCGGTGGCATGCAGCAGCGCGTGGCACTTGCCCGCGCGATTGTGCCGCGCCCGCGCGTCATGCTGATGGATGAGCCGTTTTCCGGCCTTGATCGGCGCACCCGCGACCGTGTGCGCGATGAAACGCTGACCATTCTGCGCGAGATGCGGGCGACGACCATCGTTGTGACGCATGACCCTGATGAAGCATTGCGTATCGCCGACCGTATTGTGCTTATGCGCGGCGGTAAGGTGGTGCAGGATGGTCATGCGCGCGACTTTTATGACCGTCCCAACGATTTGTTTGCCGCGCGCTTTTTTCATGAACTCAATGAGTTCGAGGGCACAGCCAACAACGGCCAAGCGATGACGCCGCTGGGTCAGGTGGACGCAAAGGGCCATGCAGACGGGACCCAAGTTTTGATTGGGGTTCGCCAGTCGGCTATTGATGTGCACGCGGTCGAAGATGCCTCATCCGCTAGTGAAACAGGTTTGCCGGCGCGAGTTCGGGCCGTGCAGTTTTTGGGCGATGCTGATCTACTGCATTTGGCGGTGCCTGGTTATCCGCGCACTATTTTTGCCCGCACCTTGCAAAAAGATCTGTTCAAAGCCGGACAGTCGGTGCGCGTTGCGATTCACCGCGATGCAGCATTGATCTTTCAAAAAACCGACGCAGACCCTACATAGGGCGTGGAGTGGGTAAGCCTGCATGCAGCGTTCGTCTTGACGCGGCGCAGGCAAGCCGTCAAAGACCAAGATAGACATATTGCCCCGCCGCAGCGCACGACGCGCAAAGGCACCAAGCCAATTTGGGTTGACGGGGCTGGCATAGCAAAGCGCGAAAACGCGCAAAAGGAGTTGCGTTATGGTTCCAGGTTGGATGCAGATACTGCTGGTGGTGCTTCTGATTGTCCTGCTGTTTGGACGCGGTAAAATCTCCGAGTTCATGGGTGATTTGGCCAAAGGCATCAACAGCTTCAAAACTGGCCTGGCCGGTGATGAAAAAGACGAAAACGGCCGCACCATCGAGCACACGGCCGATGAAACGGTAAACACCGCGACCACCGAGACAGCCGACAAAGCCAAAAACAGCTAATTCTGTTGCTGGCACACTGGTTGCGGCGCTTTTTGGGGCGCTCAGCGGGTATCTGCCAGTTAGCTTTGCGCGCGGAGGCGTCATGTTCGACATAGGCGGAGTGGAGCTGCTGGTCATTGCAGCTGTGGCTATCCTTGTGGTTGGCCCACGCGAGCTGCCAGCCATGCTGCGTGGCATTGGTAAGGTCGTGCGCCAAGTCCGCGAGATGACGGGCAGCGTGCAGCGCCAGTTCAATGACGCATTGAAAGAAGCTGAGCTGGATGACGTCAAAAAGACGTTTGATGATGTTCGCTCGCTTAATCCAGCCAAGCAGATCCGCAACACGATTGCCAAAGAGATGGCCCCGCTGACCGAAGTTGGCGATAGCCTGAAAAACGCTGCCAGTGACGTAAAAAACATTGGTAAGGTGGGCGAGGGTGCCGGTGAAGCTGCTGCCTCTAAAGCGACCACCGGTGGTGTCTCTGCAAGTTCCACTGCAAGTTCCACTGCAAGTGCCACAGCAAGTGCTACTGCGGGTGCCACTGCAGCTACTGCGACGGCAGCAACTGCCAAGCCCGCGGGTGATGGGTCCACACTCACTCAGTCCAAGCCGCGCTTGCCCAAATCTACTCCAGCGCAAGCAGCCGCACCGGCTGGTAGCGCAGCACCTGCCAATCCAGCAGCCAAGCCAGCAGCCAAGGCATCGGCCAAAAGAGCCGCCCCAAAAACTGCGACGGCCAAACCGCCGTCTGCCGCTAAACCTTCCGCAACAAAGAAACCAGCGGCCAAAAAACCAGCGGCCGCCAGAACGGCGACAGCTAAGCCCGCTGCGAAGGCGCCCGCGGCCAAAGCTGCACCACCTGCCGGCAAGGCGGCTGAATAATGGCCGATCAACCCGAAAATGAAGAAGACGCTGCGGGTGCAAAACCAAAGAAGGCTGCACCTAAAAAACCAGCGCCCAAAAAGCCAGCGTCCAAGAAACCTGCGCCCAAAAAGCCAGTTTCAACAGCGGCTGCAAAAAGCAGTGTCGATACATCCGCCAAAAACACACCGGCCACCGGTGTGCCTGATGCCGATGTGTCCGCCGAAGATGGGCCGCTTTCCTTGGACCCTGAAGATGGGGAAAAGGGCGCTGCCGCGCTGGCCTCAGAGCTTCCTACCGAAGATGATCCACTGGAAGATGATGTGAGCGATGATGAGGTGGAAGCCTCGCGCGCGCCTCTTATCAGCCATCTGATAGAGCTGCGAACCCGGCTGCTCTATGCGGTCGTTGCATTTGGTATTGCCTTTATCGGCTGCTACTTTGTTGCCGATCAGATTTTCAACATTCTGCTTGGGCCTTTCGAGGCGGCCAAGAATGAAACCTCCGAGCTTGAGCTGATTTTCACGGCTCCGCAGGAATTCTTTTTCACCCAGCTGCGTATCGCGCTGTTCGGTGCGCTGTTCATCTCGTTCCCTGTGATCGCCTCGCAGATTTATATGTTTATGGCGCCGGGTCTCTATAAAAACGAGAAAGCCGCTTTCCGCCCTTATTTGGTTGCCACGCCTGTCCTCTTCGCCATGGGTGCTTGCCTGGTGTATTTTGTGGTCATGCCGCTGGCGCTTGATTTTTTCCTGTCGTTTGAGCAGCAGGGCGGTGATGGTGAGGCTTCCATCCAATTGATGGCGCGCACCAGTGAATATCTCAGCCTTATCATGACGCTGATCTTCGCGTTCGGCTTGGTCTTCCAGCTACCAATCGTGCTGACGCTGCTCGGTCGCATGGGCGTGGTCACCGCTGCTGGTTTGAAGGCCAAGCGCAAATACGCCATTGTGGCGACGTTTCTTGCCGCCGCGTTCCTCACGCCGCCTGACCCCATCAGCCAGATCGGTCTTGCCGTGCCCACCCTGCTTCTTTACGAGGCTTCCATCTGGATGGTGCGACTCGTGGAAAAGCGGCAAGCTGCCGCACGCGACGAGGATGACGCTGATACCGACACCAAGGCGCAGGCGTCTGCGTAGACCGTCCGGTTTGCAAAAGCCTCCGCGCAAACCCACAACAGTCTGACCGTTTATTATGCTTGATATTCGCCTGATCCGTGAGAACCCTGCCGCTTTGGACGAGGCGCTGAAAAAGCGCGGCGCAGAGCCGGCATCGGCTGAGATTTTGAAGCTGGACGATGCCCGCCGTGAGCACCTGACCAAGCTGCAGGATGCCCAAAGCGCGCGCAATGCCGCTTCAAAGGCCATCGGTAAAGCCAAGGCATCTGGCGATGAAGCAGAAGCACAGAAGCTGATCGATGAGGTCGCTAAGGCCAAGGCGTTCATTCAGACTGGCGAAGAGGAAGAGCGCCGCCTGACGCAGGCATTGGATGAGGCCTTAGCAGGCCTGCCCAACATTCCGCTCGATGATGTGCCGGTGGGCGCGGATGAAGACGACAATGTTGAGGTGCGCAAAGCTGGCGAGAAGGTCACGCTTGGCTTTGAAGCGCGCGAGCATTTCGAAATTGGTGAGGCCATGGGCCTTATGGATTTTGAAACCGCTGCCAAACTGTCCGGTTCGCGCTTCTGCGTCATGAAAGGCGCGCTTGCCAAGCTGGAGCGTGCGCTCGGCCAGTTCATGTTGAACACGCAAACCGGCAAAAATGGCTATCTGGAAGTCGCCCCGCCACTGTTGGTGCGCGATGAGGCGATGTTTGGTACCGGCCAGTTGCCAAAGTTTGCCGATGATTTGTTTGGCACCGCCAAGGAAGAGGACAATGGTGAGCAGAGCACTGGCATGTGGCTTGTCCCCACCGCCGAGGTGCCGCTGACCAACCTTGTGCGCGAGAGCATCTTGGATGCTGCGATCCTGCCGCACCGCGTGACGGCGCTTACCCCTTGTTTCCGGGCGGAGGCTGGCTCTGCCGGGCGCGACACCAAGGGTTATCTGCGCCAGCATCAGTTCAATAAGGTGGAGATGGTCTCGATCACCCATCCTGATGAAAGCGATGCTGAACTGGAGCGCATGACGGCCTGCGCTGAGGGCGTGTTGGCCGATCTTGGCCTGCACACGCGCACGGTGGTGCTGTGCACAGGCGATATGGGCTTTGGCGCGCGCAAGACCTACGATATTGAGGTTTGGCTGCCGGGCCAGAACAAATACCGCGAAATCTCAAGCTGTTCGACCTGTGGTGATTTTCAAGCCCGCCGCATGAACGCGCGTTACCGCGATGAAAACGGCAAGCCGCAGTTTGTTCACACACTCAACGGCTCTGGCGTGGCACTTGGCCGGGCGCTGATTGCGGTGATGGAAAACTACCAAACCGAAGATGGTGGCGTGCGCATCCCCGATGTTCTGGTGCCCTATATGGGCGGCACGACCTTGATTACCGCCGGCGGGAAAGAGACCAACTGATGCGCATTCTCGTCACCAATGATGATGGCATTCATGCCAAAGGCTTGGCCAATCTTGAACGGGTGGCAGCGCTTCTTGGCGACGAAGTGTGGACTGTTGCGCCGCAGACCGATCAGTCCGGTGTCGCTCACTCCTTATCGCTCAACGATCCAATGCGTCTGCGCCAAGATGGCGAACGCCGCTATGCTGTGCAGGGTACGCCAACCGATTGCGTGCTGATGGCGCTGCGGCACATCATGCCTGAGCGCCCGGACCTTATCCTATCTGGCTTCAACAAGGGTCAGAACCTGGCTGAAGACGTCACTTACTCAGGCACCGTAGCCGCTGCCATTGAAGGCACGTTGCTCGGTGTGCGCTCCATCGCGCTGTCGCAGGCCTATTCGTTCGCGCCCAACGTGCACCCGCCATACGAGACTGGCGAGGCGTTGGCCCCAGACATTATCCGTAAATTGCTCACCACCAATTTGCCGAAGAACACGCTGATCAACATCAACTTCCCCAACCGCGCCGTTGGTGATGTAGAGGGCGTGCGCGTGACAGGGCAGGGCAGCCGCAATATTGAGTTTCTGAAGATCGACGAGCGCCGTGATGGCCGCGGCGCGCCTTATTATTGGCTTGCCTACAATGGGCAGGACCCCAAGCCAGAAAACGGAACCGACCTAGAGACCGTACGCGCCGGCTATGTTTCGGTGACGCCGCTTTCCATCGATATGACAGATCATGCCAGCAAAGCTGCCGTGTCTGCCGCACTCGGTCTGGGTTGAGCCAGAGCCCTCAAAGCGAAGACGACCAGAAGCGCGACGACGCTCGGCATCAAGATGCCTTGCACCGCGCCTCCTTGGTGTTGCGTCTGCGCTCTATGGGCCTTACCGACCGGCGCATTGTAAGTGCCTTTGAAGCCACGCGACGCGAGGCTTTCACACCGTCTGGCTACGCCGCAGATGCCTATGCCGAACGCTTGGTCCCCATCGCTTGCGGGCAGGTTATGGAGGCACCTCTGGTGCTGGCGCGGCTGGTGCAGGCCGCATCCATTGCCGAAGGCGCAGTGGTTTTAGAGATCGGCACAGGCTCGGGCTATTTCTCAGCGCTGCTGGCCAAGCTTGCCCGACGGGTGATTACGCTGGAGCGTTACCGCAGCTTGGCTGATGCTGCGCGCAGCACGCTTGAGGGCCAACGCGTTAGCAATGTGGATGTTGTGCTTGCAGATGGATTGAACGGTTGGCCGTCGGCTGCGCCCTACCAGGCCATTTTTGTTAGCGGATCGGTGCAGGGTCCGCCTCAGGTCTGGCTTGATCAGTTGGCCCCTGGTGGCACGCTGATAGCTCCTATTGGCCCGCCCACGACTGCACAAAGCTGGATAAGCTTTACCAAGGATGCAGCGGGCACAATGGACCAGCAGGTGTTGGACACTGCCTTTGCTACAGCGCTTGAGCCGGGCCTTGCCAAAGCACTCTAGCGCTTGGGTTTTGCGGTCTCCAACTCAACCTTTCGTTCACAAAACGTTGCTTCTTTCCGGGCCTTAAGCCTTCAGCAAGATTAATGGTGTTTTGATGCAGACCGTAAGTTTGTGTGTTGTGAGTAAGTGTAATGCGTACCATGCAACGCGGTCAGTTGCACCGCAAAGCCTTTAGGCTTGGCCTTTTGTCCGTAGCGGCAGTTGTCATATCGGCCTGTTCCTCGGATTCTGATCGTCTCAGCTTTTTTGGTGTCGATTCTGAACCCAGGCAAATTGCGGTGGTTCAGCCTGTTCAGGTGCAGCCTGGGCAGGTTCAGTACACCCAGCCGGTTTATCAGGCACCGCCGACTATTTCTCAGCCGCAGTTCCAACAAGCCCCGCAGATCCAGGCTGCGCCGGTGCAGCCGCAATGGTCGCAGCCGGTTGCCCAGCCAGTCGCTCAGCCTGTTTTCCAGCCACAGCCACAGATTCAGGCTCAGCCACAAGCGCTGCCACAGGCCCAGCCTCAGCCCTACATTGCCCCAACGTTCACCGCGCCGGGTTACCCGCAAACAACCGCCAGCATCAACCAGCCAGTCGTCAGCGCACAGCCAACATTTCAGGCAATGCCGCGACCAGTTGCTCAGCCTGTCGCGCAGCCAGTTGCCCAGCCAGTTGCCCAGCCAGTTGCAAGGCCGGTGCTTCAGACGCAGCGCGTTGCCGCCCCACAGCGCATGCCTGTAAGTGCTCCCAACGCGCATTTGGCTCAAACGCCAGGTGGCTTGGTGGGTGCTCGCACGCCGCAAGTAACCTACCAGGCACCGCAGGTGACGTATCAAGCGCCGCAGGTGCACAGTGCACCGTTGACGACCGCTTCGATTAACGCGCCGCAAATGCGCGCACCTCAGTCTTTGGCACCGCAGCCACTGGCACCGGCCACGATCACCACCGGCTCGATTTCGCCAGTTAACCGCGCGCCACAACCCATGCCAGCGACTTTGCCAAACCAGGGGCCAAATCAGCAGCCGGTTCAGCCATCAGGTGCTGCCGGTTGGTCCACGGTTGGTGGTACGCAAGTGCAGGTGGGGCAGGGCGAAACGCTGTTTTCCATGTCACGCCGCTACGGTATTCCGGTTGATGTGTTGCAGCGCGCCAACAACATTACCGATCCCAATTCCATCCGTATGGGTCAGCAGATCACTATTCCGGTTTACTCAACGACGGGTGTGGCTGCTGCAACGCAAGCTGCATCACCGTTTTACACCGGGTCGGTTGGCACGCCCAATGTGCGACGTGTTCCTGCTCCCACACCGCGTCCTGGAAACCTGCAGACCGCTGCCGTTCAGCCGGTTGCACCAGTGCGCAGCCAGCAAGTTGCTGCTGTTCCATCTGCTGGTACGCACACGGTTGCCGCCGGCGAAACGCTTTATGCAATCGCACGGCGCTACAATATGAGCGCTCAGCAGCTTATTGCGGCCAATGGTCTTGCAAACCCCAACGCACTGCGCGTCGGCCAGCGTCTGGTTGTGTCGGCCGGTGGTCAGCCTTTGCCGCCAACATCGCCAGTTGCTCAACTGCCCAGTGTTGCGCCCAACACCACGCAAACCCCTGCGCAGATTGTTGCTGCTCGCACCTACACGCCGCCTCAGCCCACCCAAGGTGCGCCAGCAGCGGTCGTGGAGACAGCAGCCATCCAACAGGTTGCCGCTCGCAACGATGAGATCGCCGAGCAGACGCCGCTACAGTTCCGTTGGCCGATCCGTGGTCGGGTGCTTTCCACATTTGGCACCGGTTCCAACGGTGTGCGCAACGATGGCGTGAACATCGCCGTTCCAGAAGGCGCATCCATCCGCGCTGCCGAAGAAGGCGAAGTGGTCTATGCAGGCAACGAGTTGCGCGGTTTTGGCAACCTGGTGCTTATTCAGCACCGTGGTGGCTATGTAACCGCCTATGCCCACAATAGCCGCATTGATGTTCAACGTGGTGACCGTGTTCAGCGCGGCGAAGTTATTGCGCGTGCCGGGTCCACTGGTGACGTGGAAACTCCGCAGCTTCACTTTGAGATCCGCCGCGGCACCACGCCTGTCGATCCATCGCCCTATCTGCCAACAAGCTAGGTCACGCGCTTTTGAGTATTAGGTCTTGAGCGCCAAACCTGTACGACCTGCGGCATCCTGAATGAACTGCCACGCCACGCGGCCCGACCGGGCTCCGCGTGTCGTTGCCCATTCAAGCGCATCTTTGTGCATGTCTGATGCTTTGCCTGGCAGGTTAAAGTGCACGTGGTAGGCATCCACCATCGCCAGATACTCATCCTGCGAGCATTTGTGGAAACCAAGCCACAGACCAAACCTATCCGATAGCGACACTTTTTCCTCGATCGCATCGCCAGGATTGATGGCCGAGCTGCTTTCATTGTCGATCATATCACGTGGAAGAAGATGCCGCCTGTTGGACGTTGCGTAAAACAGCACATTGTCTGGCCGCCCTTCCAGTCCGCCTTCCAGTGCCGCTTTGAGGGATTTGTACGTCGTCTCGCCGGCATCAAACGACAGGTCATCGCAAAACACGATCACCCGGTTCGCATCGGCGCGCAGCAGGGCCAGCAATATAGGCATCGAGCCGATATCTTCGCGGTGCACTTCGATAAGTTTCAGCCGGTCCATGCCTGTTTTCGTGGTGTTGATGTGGGCATGAACCGCCTTAACCAGCGAGGATTTGCCCTGTCCGCGCGCGCCCCACAGCAGGGCGTTGTTGGCGGCCACGCCGTTGGCAAAGCGCGTGGTATTATCGAGCAGTGTGTCGCGCGAGCGGTTGATGCCTTGCAAAAGGTCCAGCGGTAGCGCGGAGACACTGGCAAGGGCGACAAGCTGTTTCTCGTCGGCTTGCCACACAAAGGCGTCTGCCATTGATAGGTCCAGCTGCTCGGGTGCTTTAGGTCCCAGCCGCTCCAGTGCGCCGGCGATGCGCGTTAGTACATCAAGCTGCTTGTGTTTGTGGCCCATGGATCACCATTTCAGGTTTGCTGATGAAACGCGCGTTCGCTCTTGTGATACGCGTGCGAAACACGTAATCGACACGTGCGTTTAGACCGTGCCGCGCGGCACTGCCAAGGCAGGCCATGGTGTTTCCGGTACGCTTGGTTTTTGCCAGGCCGTACCTCTGGTAACGCCAGCACCCGGTCACCAGTTAAGAAGGCTTGATAGCCAGGCAAAGCTGCCACGGTAGTTGCGCCGCCTAAGGAGAGTATTCATGTTTGTAACCCCCGCTTATGCGCAGGCAGCCGGTGCAGCCGGTGGCGGCAGCTTGGTCATGTCGATCCTGCCATTCATCCTCATTTTCGTCATTATGTGGTTCCTCATCATTCGCCCACAGCGCCAGCAGATGAAGCGCCACAAGGAAATGATCGCCAATGTTCGCCGCAACGATACCGTCGTCACTTCTGGTGGCATCATCGGCAAAGTCACCAAGGTGATGGATGATGAAGCCAATGAGATCGAAGTGCAGGTTTCTGACGGCGTGAAAATCCGCGTGGTACGCTCCATGATCCAGGACGTACGTGCGAAAGCCGAACCGGTCGCGGCTAACGATTAAATCTAGCGACTAAAAATACGCGGCGCGCCGCTCTCATTGGGCGGCGCCCCAATCTCCCTCATCCGTTAGGCTCCCATGCTTTATTTCGCCCCCTGGAAGATCACACTTATCGTTCTGGCTGCCATTTTGGCTGTCCTATTTGCATTGCCCAATGCGTTCGATGAGGAGGATGTCGCCACTTGGCCCGATTTTGTTCCCAGCCAGCAGATTGTGCTGGGTCTTGATCTTCAAGGTGGTGCTCACCTTTTGCTGCAGGTGGAGCGCGATAGCCTGGTGGATGATCGCCTTGAGGTGTTGCGCGATGATGTGCGCACATCCTTGCGTGATGAGCGCATTGGCTACACCGGTCTGTCCATTCAGGGCGAGGGCGTGCAGTTGCGCATTCGCGATTTGGACCGCCTCGATGAAGCGCAGACCATCCTCAACAATCTTGCAGCGACCGCTGATCCGCTGTCGTTTGGTCAGCAGGAGCGCGATGTAGAGGTTGATGTCGCCGGTGATGGCCTGACCCAGGTAACGCTGACGCCTGAGGGCATCGAGGCGCGCCTTGTTCAGGCTGTGCAACAATCCATTGAAGTTATTCGTCGCCGTATTGACCAGCTTGGCACCACGGAGCCGACCATTCAGCGCGAAGGTCAGGACCGAGTGCTGGTGCAGGTGCCGGGCCTTGATGACCCGCAGCGGTTGAAAGACCTATTGCAGCAAACTGCCGCGCTGTCCTTTCACCTGATGTGCGAAGAAATGAGTGTCGACGAGGCGCTACGCACACGTGCCCCTGCCGGCTGTTTCCTGGCCAATGGCATCGATGACAACCAGCCCTATCTGCTGCAGCGCCGTGCGCTGATCCAGGGTGATCAGTTGGCCGATGCACAGCCCGGCTTTGATCAGCAGACACAGGAAGCCATTGTTCAATTCCGCTTCAACACCTCCGGCGCGACCGTGTTTGGCCAGGCAACGACTGAAAATGTTGGCCAGCCCTTCGCGATTGTTTTGGATGAAGACGTGATTTCGGCGCCTGTGATCCGCGAGCCAATTCTGGGTGGTTCGGGGCAGATTTCCGGTAATTTCACCCCTGAACTTGCCAACGATCTGGCAATTCTGTTGCGTGCTGGTGCTTTGCCTGCCGACCTCACCATCGTCGAAGAGCGCACCGTTGGCCCTGGCCTTGGTGCTGACAGCATCGCGGCGGGTGAAATCGCGGGTGTCATTGGTGCAATCGGCGTGCTGGTCTTTATGGCTGCCTCCTATGGCATGTTTGGCTTGTTCGCCAATGTGGCGCTGTTTGTGAACATTGCGCTCATTTTGGCCGCGCTGTCTGTGCTTGGCGCAACGCTGACCTTGCCGGGTATTGCCGGTATCGTACTGACGGTCGGTATGGCGGTGGATTCCAACGTGCTCATTTTTGAACGTATTCGTGAGGAGGTGCGCCGTGGCCGCAAGACCATTGCGGCTGTCGATGTTGGTTTCCGCGAAGCGCTGCGCACCATTTTGGATGCCAATATCACCACACTGATTGCCGCGGTTATTTTGTTCCAGCTCGGCTCCGGTCCGGTGCGTGGCTTTGCCGTAACGCTGGCGATTGGCATCATCACGACCGTGTTTACCGCTTACACGCTTACCCGTTTGCAGATCGCACTTTGGGTGAAAGCCCGCCGCCCAACCGCGTTGCCGATCTAGATTTCCATTCGCCTTAAAGGCCGCAAAGTATGTCGTTTGCCCTGATCAAATATTTGCCTGCAGAACCGAAATTCAGGTTCATGGCCCATCGCAATTGGGCGTTCCCGCTCTCCATCGTCATGATGGTGGTTTCGCTGGGCGTGTTTGGTGCGTTGGGTTTGAACCTTGGCATCGATTTTCGTGGCGGTACCGTTGTCGAGATCCGCACCCTTGATGGACCAGCCGATGTGGCAGGCATCCGCACGCAGCTCAACCAGCTGCAGTTTGGCGATGTCGAGGTGCAGTCATTCGGCAACGAAACAGACGTTCTTATTCGCATCGAGCAACAGCCCGGCGGGGACCGTGCCCAGCAAGTCGTTGTGGAGCAAGTGCGCGCAGAACTAGGCGATGAGGCGATAGAATATCGCAGGTTCGAGGTTGTCGGCCCGCGTGTTTCAGGCGAGTTGGCCATTGCCGGTATTGTGGCCGTGGTCGCCGCTCTTGGGGCGATTTTGGTCTACATTTGGTTCCGCTTTGAGTGGCAGTTCGCCATAGGAGCTATTGTTGCGACCGTGCACGATGTGGTGCTTACGTTGGGATTGTTTGCAGTCACCGGGCTGGAGTTTAACCTCTCCTCCATCGCGGCAATCCTGACGATCGTGGGCTATTCACTCAATGATACGGTGGTGGTTTACGACCGCGTGCGCGAAAACTTACGCCGCTTCAAGAAGATGTTGATCGACGATCTGCTCGATCTATCGGTCAATTCCATGCTGTCGCGAACGGTTATGACATCGGTCACGACGCTCATTGCACTTGGCTCCTTGTTCATCTTTGGTGGTGAGATTATCCGCTCTTTCACCGCCGCCATGATCTGGGGCGTTCTTGTTGGAACATACTCATCTATCTTTGTAGCCGGACCGGTGCTGGTGTATTTGAAGTTGCGGCCCGGCGGCAACAAACCAGCCGAAGCCGACGGTAAAGCCGATACGAGCGATGAAGGCTGAGGAAGCTGAAGAGCGCTTTCTAGCCTATCAGGCGCCTATAGATGCGGTGCTTGATGGTGGTTTTAAGTTTGGCGGGCAGCATTATGGTATGTCCCATCAGGGTCACCTGATGGGTCTGCCCGAACGCACTCAGGCCTGGAAAGCTCCCGATTCTGCTTTCGATATCTCCGCGGAAGATCTGCAACCAGTTCTGGCGCTCGCCAATGACCTGGATCTTGTTGTGATTGGTACAGGCAGCGACATTGCGGTGCTACCAGAAGCAACAACGGCGGCGCTGCGCGAGGCTGGCATCGCTGTAGAGGTCAGTGCAACGCGCGCTGCTGTGCGCACCTACAACATTTTGCTTTCCGAGGATCGCCGGGTTGCCGCTGCGCTTATGGCTGCCACATAACAGTGGACTGAAAGGCCTATTGCTTGTCGTCTGATCCCTTTACCTTCGCCACCCAGCATCTGCGCACCCATGACTTTGACTGGTACGCAGCATTGCAGTTCGCGCCCACGCAGAAGCGTGGTGCCTGTGTTGCGCTGTTTGCCTACATGGCAGAAGTGGCGCGAGTGCGTTCTTTGGTGTCCGACCCCATGCCTGGCGAAATCCGCCTGCAATGGTGGCGTGACACGCTAACCGGCACATCCCATGGTGCAGTGGAGGCCAATCCGCTGGCTGCCGCTATTCTCACAGCCATTGACGCCCACAAACTGCCAACGGCGACGCTGCTTGCAGTGCTCGATGCGCGCACGTTTGACCTGTATGACGATGCGATGCCCAGCATGGTCGATTTTGAGGGCTATGCTGGCGAAGGACTATCTGGCCTTATGTCCTTGGCAGCATCTGTGCTGACCGGGGAAAGTCCGGCCCGCTTTGCAGATGTTGCAGGCCATGGAGGCGTAGCGCTGATGGCAGCGCGCGTGTTGGAAGACTTTCCAGGGTGGGCCAAAAGGGGCCAGTGCTTTCTGCCTGCCGACATGATGGCAGAGTATGGTTTGGCACGAGAGGCTCTTGCCGAATGCAAACCAAGCAAAGAACTCGCCGCAACCTTACGGGCCTTTGCTGCTTATGGGGCAGGGCACCTGGCAAAAGCAAAGGCCGCACAAGACCAAACCGAACGTTTGGCCACGCCCGTTTGGCTACCCGTAGCGCTTGCGGAAAAGACATTTCAAAGCGCAGTGGAGTGGGCCAGTGATCCCTTCGCCAAACCGCTCACAGCTGCACGCTGGCGCCGCTTGTATTGGTTGTGGCGCGCCTCGAAGGCTTAGCTGTCATCCCGGCCTCGAGCCGGGATTTGGTGCATCTAAGGTGGTTATAGATCCCGGATAAGGCTTGGCCTTTCCCGGATGACGTCGGTGTTTATTCCGCTGCTTGCGGCAGCGTTTGATCCAGCGACCGAACCCAGTCATCGCAATGCTCTAGTGCACGCTTCGCCAGAGCCTGCTTGCGGGCTAGGCCCTTGGCCTTACCCTTGATGCGCTTGCCCTCGTCGTCCACGAGTGGGCCTTCATGTGGTGGAAAGAGACCGAAATTGATGTTCATCGGCTGGAACGAGCGCGGCTTGTTGCTGGCGGCATCGGCCGCTTCATGCACGTGTCCGCCAGTGATATGGTTGACCAGTGCGCCCAGCGCCGTGGTTTGCGGCAGATCGGGCAAGGCAATGCCAAGGCGCTCAGCGGCAGCAAGCCGCCCGGTGTAAAGCCCGATGCTGGCCGATTCTACATACCCTTCGCAGCCGGTAATTTGCCCGGCAAAGCGCAGGCGCGGCTGGGCTTTCAGCCGCATCTGGCGATCCAGCAGCACAGGCGAATTGAGGTAAGTGTTGCGGTGCATGCCGCCCAGGCGGGCAAAGCGGGCCTCCTCGAGGCCCGGTATCATGCGTAAGATATCCGACTGTGCGCCATATTTGATCTTGGTCTGAAAACCGACAAGATTGAACAGCGTGCCCAGCGCATTGTCTTGGCGCAGTTGCACAACCGCATAGGATTTTGTGTCTGGATCGTGCGGGTTGGTCAGGCCTACTGGCTTCATTGGGCCAAAACGTAGCGTTTCGCGGCCGCGCGTTGCCATGACCTCAATCGGCAAACAGCCATTGAAGTAGGGCGTGTCTTTTTCCCAGGCTTTGAAGTCGTGCGCGTCGGCTTCCACCAGCGCATCGATAAACCGGTTGTAGAGCCCCTCATCCATCGCACAGTTGATGTAGTCCTTGCCCGTGCCGCCGGGCCCCACCTTATCGTAGCGCGACTGGAACCACGCCTTTTCCATATTGATGCTATCGGTGTGCACAATGGGCGCGATCGCATCAAAAAACGCCAGCGCATCCTCACCGGTTAACTCAAGAATTGCCTTTGCCAGCGTTGGCGCCGTCAGCGGGCCGGTGGCAATGATCACGCTGTCCCAGTCCTCCGGCGGCAAGCCAGAGATCTCGCCACGCTCCACCGTAATGAGCGGATGGCCGTGCAAGGCTGCACTAACACCATCAGAAAACCCATCACGATCCACTGCCAGCGCACCACCGGCTGGCACCTGATGGGTATCGCCCTGACCCATGATCAGCGAACCAAGCTTGCGCATCTCTGCGTGCAACACACCCACCGCATTTGAGGTTGCATCATCCGAGCGGAAGGAATTGGAGCAAACCAGTTCGGCTAGCCCGTCGGTCTTGTGGGCATCTGTGCCGGGGTGGCCTTCACTGCCACGCATCTCGTGCAGCACCACCGGAACGCCCATTTGAGCTGCCTGCCATGCGGCCTCTGATCCGGCCAAACCGCCGCCAATTACGTGAATCGGTTTCATTGTCGTGCTTTCCAACTGCAATGCGTGAACGCTGTTTGTAGTGGCAGCTTGGCAACGCGGCAAGGCAATCGCTTCGGGTTGCGCAGTGATCACCTTGCCGCAGGGCGTGCTGCTTGCTAGCGACGTGCCAGTCAACTGCCAGGTATCCGCGTGCGCCCTTTTTTACGCCCCTTTTTACTGTTGCTTGCTGCGCTTGGCCTTACCGGGTGCGTTTCATCGGGTGCCTCACCCATGGGATGGTACGCCACGCAGGATGCGCGCGCACCGCAAGGGCTGAGCATCGGCATTTGCCACGCTTTTGGCTGCGCACGCCAAACGCAAGTGCAGCTCACGCAGGGTGATGTTGATCACCTTGCTGGCATCATGGCGCCGGGTGCCGCTAGCCCGCAGGCTGAGCGTGCCGCAATAAAAGAAGCCATTATGTGGATGGAGCGCCGTGTTGGACCGGTTGTGGGCTCGCAAAATGATGTCGGTGGGCTCGACCTCCAAAACGCTGGGGTGCCTGGGCAAATGGACTGCCTGGATGAGACAACCAACACCACAACGACTCTCATTGTGTTGGCGCAAAACAATTTGTTGACCCATCACACACCTGCCTATCCGGTTGCCCGTGGCTTCTTTCTGGACGGGCGGTATCCACACGCCACCGCTGTGCTGCACGAAACGGCATCGGGTGAGGATTGGGCGTTTGACCCATGGCCTTACCGAAATGGTGCCAATGTGGACGTCATGACACTAGAAGAATGGTACGCCACTTGGCCCTATGCTGGTTAGGCCATGGCCTGTTTAAATATTGCAGACACGTTCGCCGCTTCATCGGCCAAGGTGTAAGGCGGGTTGATGATGAACATGCCGCTACCCTGCAACCGGTGCCCGGCCTGCGCGGCTGAAAAATGCACCTCGTGATGCAGTGTGTTCTCAAAGCCTGCCGACATCAGCTCACCCAACATCAGGTCATGCGCGCCGCTTGCAAGGATTGGGTGCCACAGCATGATCACGCCCACCGGCCATAGGCCGTGCAGGCCAGGCAAAAAGCTGCCAAGGCCGGTAAAGTCATGCTCCAGCTCATAGCTGGGATCTATCATCATGACGCCCCGGCGCGGTGTGGGCGGGCATAGCCGCGCGGCCCAAGGGAAACCATCTTCCTTATAGATATGAACCGCAGAGCGCGGCATCACCTCGGACAGAGCCGCATGCTCTTGCGGGTGAAGCTCTGCCAATTGTGCGCGGTCAACAATCTCGCCATCATTGCGCAGCCAGTGCTCAGCAATCAGCGGCGAGCCTGGATAGCTGTCCGGCCCATGTTGCGTGCGCGTGGCCTGCACCACCCGGGCATACGGGTGGTCCTTGGGAAAATGTTCCAGCAGCTTTGCCACCCCAGCAGATGCCTCACCTGTTTTCTTTGCCTCGCGCGAACTCAGATCATACAGCCCGCGCCCCGCATGGGTTTCCATATAGGTGATGGGTTTGGGCTTGCGCGTGACATAGTCCATGACCAGCGAAAGCAACGCATGCTTGTGAACGTCAGCCGGGTTTCCGGCATGGTAAGCGTGTTGGTAGGAAAGCATGTCTGTGGGCCTATTCCGCAGCAACCGATTTGGGGCCACCGCGCGTGAGAACCTCCGCCAGATACTGCCCAGTGTAGGAGCGCTTTTCTTTCACCACCTGTTCGGGGGTTCCAACGGCAACCAGCTCGCCACCGCCATCGCCACCCTCCGGCCCCAGATCAATGATCCAGTCCGCGGTTTTGATAACCTCCAGATTGTGCTCAATCACAATCACGGAATTGCCCTGATCCACCAACTCGTGCAGCACCTCCAGCAGCTTGGCCACATCATGGAAGTGCAGGCCGGTCGTCGGTTCATCCAGAATATAGAGCGTGCGCCCGGTAGAACGCTTGGACAGTTCCTTGGCAAGTTTCACGCGCTGCGCTTCGCCGCCCGAAAGTGTCGTGGCTTGCTGGCCAACCTTGATGTAGCCAAGACCAACGCGGTTCAGTGTAACAAGCTTGTCACGCACTGCGGGCACAGCCTGGAAAAATTCCGCCCCTTCTTCCACCGTCATATCCAGCACATCGGCGATGCTCTTGCCCTTGAACTGAATATCCAGCGTCTCGCGGTTGTAGCGCTTGCCGTGGCAAACGTCGCACGTCACATAGACATCTGGCAGGAAGTGCATTTCGATCTTCAGCACGCCGTCGCCCTGGCAGGCCTCGCAGCGCCCGCCCTTCACGTTGAACGAGAAGCGCCCGGCGGCGTAACCCCGCGCTTTGGATTCTGGCAGGCCCGCAAACCAATCACGGATCGGCGTGAACGCGCCGGTATAGGTGGCGGGGTTGGAGCGCGGTGTGCGGCCAATGGGTGACTGGTCGATGTCGATGACTTTATCCAAAAACTCCAAACCGGACACGCTGTCATGCGGGGCAGGGTTCTCGCGCGCGCCGTTCAGTCTGCGCGCAGCCACCTTATAAAGTGTTTCTAGCAGGAAGGTCGACTTGCCGCCGCCTGATACCCCCGTGACGCATGTGAACGTGCCCAGCGGAATGCTCGCATCCACGCCTTTGAGGTTGTTGCCGCGCGCGCCTTTCACCTTGATGGCTTGGCTCTTTTTGCCCTTGCGCCGCTTGGAGGGAACAGGAATGGCTTTGGTACCAGAAAGGTACTGGCCGGTGAGCGAATTGGGATTGGCCATCACCTCTTGCGGTGTGCCTTCGGCTACCACCTCGCCGCCGTGCACGCCGGCACCGGGACCAATATCGACCACATAGTCAGCGGTGCGCACGGCGTCCTCGTCATGCTCGACCACAATAACCGTGTTGCCCAGATCGCGCAGATGCTTCAGCGTTTCCAGCAGGCGGTCATTATCGCGCTGGTGCAAGCCGATACTGGGTTCATCCAGCACGTAAAGCACGCCGGTGAGGCCCGATCCGATCTGCGAAGCAAGGCGTATCCGCTGGCTTTCGCCGCCCGACAGCGTGCCAGAGGATCGCGATAGCGTAAGATATTGCAGGCCGACATCGTTGAGGAAGCGCAGCCGATCGCGGATTTCCTTTAGAATAGCCTTGGCAATTGCATTTTGTTTCTCGGTCAGCTTTTCGGGAAGCGCGTCAAACCAGTCATTGGCTTCTCGAATGGAAAGCTTGGATGCTGTGCCGATATGCTCACCAGCAATCTTCACAGCCAATGATTCAGGACGAAGCCGGTTGCCATCGCAAACCTCGCAAGGCTGGCTGGACTGGAAGCGGGAAAGTTCCTCGCGCACCCACTGGCTGTCTGTTTCGCGCCAGCGCCGCTCGATATTGCCGATCACGCCTTCAAACGGTTTGCTGGTTTTGTAGCTGCGCAGGCCATCATCATAGGTAAAGGTGATGTCTTCCACACCTGAACCATAAAGGATGACCTCCTGCACCTTCTCTGGCAGGTCAGACCAAGCCTTGGCCATGCTAGCTTTATAGTGGCGACAGATCGCGTCCAGTGTCTGCGTGTGATAGGGCGAAGTGTTGCCGGTTTTCGCCCATGGCGCCACCGCACCCTGGCGCAGAGACAGCGATGGGTCAGGCACGATCAGCGCCTCTTCGAACTCCAGCGTTGTGCCCAGACCATCGCAAGTGGGGCAGGCCCCTTGCGGTGAGTTGAACGAAAAGAGCCGCGGCTCGATCTCCGGTATCGTAAAACCAGATACAGGGCAGGCAAAGCGCTCGGAAAACACGATGCGCTCGGGCAAAGGCTCGCCTTCTTTCAGGTCCGCATATTCGGCTACCGCCAGCCCATCAGCGAGCTTTAGCGCCGTTTCAAAACTATCAGCGAGACGTGTCGCCAAATCATCACGCACCACAATGCGGTCGACCACCACATCAATGTCGTGCTTGAACTTTTTATCAAGCGCGGGCGCATCGGCGATTTCGTAATACTCGCCGTCAATCTTCAGCCGCGCAAAGCCCTGCTTGGTCAGCTCGGCAATATCCTTGCGGTATTCGCCCTTGCGTTGGCGCACGATTGGGGCAAGCAAATAAAGCCGTGTGCCTTCAGGCAGCGCCATCACGCGGTCCACCATCTGGCTGACAGTTTGGCTTTCAATCGGCAGCCCGGTGGCGGGTGAATAGGGTACGCCAACGCGCGCCCAAAGCAGGCGCATATAATCGTAAATCTCGGTGACCGTTGCCACCGTCGAGCGCGGGTTCTTGCTGGTGGTTTTCTGCTCGATGGAAATCGCTGGTGACAGACCATCAATCTGGTCAACATCCGGCTTCTGCATCATCTCCAGGAACTGCCGGGCATAGGCCGACAGGCTCTCCACGTAACGCCGCTGGCCTTCCGCATAGATAGTGTCGAAAGCCAGCGAGCTTTTGCCCGAACCCGATAGGCCCGTCATCACCACCAGGCTATCGCGTGGCAGCGACACCGACACGTCTTTGAGATTGTGTTCACGTGCGCCAGTGACGGTGAGAAATTTGGATGAGGGCGCAGGCGTTTTGGGGGTCGTGGCCATAATGAAGAACTTTGGGTCGGGGGAGCAACAGCACTGCTATGTAGGGCATCTGCGCAGACTCAAAACCGTGAACAAATAAAGAACATATCTTGTCTGCTGACGCAAGAGCGGGTATCGTGTGGATAAGTGGTGCGATGTCGGCTCAGTGCTTGCAGGGCAAGGCCTCGCCCGGCACACCCGGTACACAAGCGCGTAAGTGCACGTAAAAAGGTTGAGGAGAGAAGCCATGGCTGGCTCGGTGAACAAGGTTATTTTGGTTGGCAATTTGGGCGCAGACCCAGACGTAAAGACCATGCAGTCTGGCGACAAGCTGGTGAACCTGTCGGTGGCAACGTCAGAGACATGGCGCGACAAACAGTCGGGAGAGCGGCGCGAAAAAACCGAATGGCACCGCGTGGTCATCTTCAATGACAATCTGGCGAAGGTTGCCGAGCAGTATCTGCGCAAGGGCTCTAAGGTGTATTTGGAAGGGCAACTGCAAACCCGCAAATGGCAAGACCAAAACGGGGCTGACCGTTATTCCACTGAAGTTGTGCTGCAGAGATATCGCGGCGAGCTGACCATGCTGGACGGTCGCAATGATCGCGAAGGCATGGGGCAAGGCGGCGGTATGGGCGGTGGCCAGATGGGTGGCGGCTATGGCGGTGGCCAGAGCATGCCCCAGGATCGTGGCCCGGCACCGGCGATCGGCAATGACATGGATGATGATATTCCGTTCTAGGGCGAATGTCGGGTAACGCAGCGTCGCTCGCACCGCTCTTTGCGGCGGGGCCGCTCATTACCGTCCACGCCTTGGCGGCCATCGCGGCCTTTGTGTTGGGCGGCGTTCAGCTGGCTGCGCCCAAGGGCACACGACCGCACCGCACGCTTGGCTATGTGTGGGTCGTGTTGATGGCCGTTGTCGCGGGCACGGCGTTGTTTATTTACACGCTGCGGATCATCGGGCCGTTCAGCCCCATTCACTTACTGGCGCTTTACACGCTTTACAGCCTGGTGAGCGCCATTCGCTCCGCCCGCAAAGGCGACATCAGCGAGCACAAAAAAGCAATGTTGACGACCTATCTTGGCGCGCTGATCGTGGCGGGTGTGTTCACGCTTTGGCCTGGCCGTATCATGCATCAGGTGGCTTTTGGATGACACGTCAGTCTCTGCTTCATATCGCTTTGGTTGTGCGGGACTATGACGAGGCGCTTGGGTTCTATGTCGGCAAGCTTGACTTTGAGCTTATCGAGGACACCTACCAACCTGAGCAGGACAAGCGCTGGGTGGTGGTTGCTCCACCGGGTGGCTCAGCTGGCACGCTGCTTCTGGCGCGCGCCTCCAAGCCTGAGCAGGAACGCTTCATCGGTGATCAGGCCGGAGGACGCGTATTTCTGTTCTTGAAGACTGATGATTTCGACCGTGACTACGCCCGCTATGTGGCACAAGGCATCGAGTTTGTGCGCCCACCGACCCAGTTTGACTACGGCAAGGTCGCTGTCTTCAACGATCTCTACGGCAATCTCTGGGACCTCGTGCAACATGTACCAGATCATCCGCTAGCAGAGCGGTATTGAAGCGCTCAGTGCGTTCCGGGCTATGCAAGAACACATCCCTCGCTGGTGTTTGGACTACCCTACAAAGCAAGCCAGGTCTGAAAAAGAAGGCCAGATATCAATGCCCCGCTGAGCGACAACCCGATGTAAAGGATAAACACAGGCGGCCTTGCCAAAGCCCAAACAGCCATCGCCGCTGGTATAGATGTCACTCCTCCTGCGACCAAAAAGGCCATTCCGGCGCCTGGCGTCATTCCCTGATCGAGAAGTCCCCCAACGAGCGGCAAGGCTGCATAGCCGTTGAGGTAGGCAGGCACGCCGACCAGCGTTGCAGTTAGGATTGGCATGAGCCCTTCCCCGCCGAGGGTGGATGTTACCTGCTCAGCGGGGATCCATGCCAGCATCAAGCTTTCAAGCAGGAATGCCAACGTAAGCCATTTTGCCAAAAACAGGGTTGTCGAAAGGGCGGTTTTACCGAACTTTGCGAGCCGGTCTTGATCGTCCCAAAAGCTCCAAACAACTGGCTTTGCCGTTCGCACCTTCGACCCGCCGCAGCCACCATTTCCAACGCCTTCGCGCAGAGGGTTTGCCAAAGCCATCGTGCCGCCTAACATGTGCACGACCATTCCACCCGCAATGCCCAAGCCAACCGCCGCAATTGTTTTGGCAATGGCAAAATCCAAGCCGATAATGCCTGTTGTAAGCGCAAACATGGAAGGGTCCATGAGTGGCGAGGCCAGCCAGAATGCCATGACCGCCGACAGCGGTACGCCCATTGTGAGGAGAGCTGCGATCAGAGGAATGACGCCGCAGGAACAGAATGGAGAAAAGCCACCTGCCAGTGCACCCAGCAGGATCATCAGTAGGGGCGAACCGGTAAAGGCTCTTGCGATTAAATTGTCGGCCCCGGTCGCACCGGCCCATGCTGCGATACCGATTGAAAGCAAGAGGTAGGGTGCTGTGTTGAGCAAAGCCTGGCCCGCAAATTCGACACTTGCGGCGGCTTGCGCGCGATCAAACATAGTGAGCGCCAGCACAATGCACGCTGATACCAGCCACACTTGGTTGTCTTTTAAGCGTCGGGATATCCGTTCGTTGGTCCCTGGCTTGGTAAGAATGGCCTGCGTCATGTTTGAACTCCCATCACGCTACTTCCACTTCCAGATCGGCCTTGGCCTCCAAACCTTCACAGCACTCGCTCGTGAGAAATGAAACAAGGCCGTTCATGGTGGCGTAGTCGGCTCGGCATATAACCTCCCGCCCCTGCCTTCGCTGCTGCACCAATCGAGCCGAGACGAGTGTCGAGAGATGGTGGGACAGTGTGGAGGCGGGCAGTTTGACTAGCTGCGAGATTTCACCCACGCGCAATCCATGATCACCAGCGCGCACCAACACGCGATAAATCGAGAGGCGGGCATCATGCCCAAGCGCAGCAAGCGCGTTAGCGTGGCCTATTGTCTGTTTCATACGTCCAATATAACTATAAAACTAGATATGTCGACATAAAAAGAATTTGCAGGTGAGCTGGCGTTCGTCCACGTAAGGAGAGGCCGCTTTAAGCTGGTTGGCCACAACAGGACTGCTTCACTCGATGCGCCCTTCTGGTGACCAGGGCACCTAAAGCACCACCTGGTTCACCGCGATGACGGTCTGCGTGATACCGTCAACGATAAATTGCACCGCAAGCGCTGACAGGATCACGCCCAAAAGGCGGGTCAGGATAATGCGCCCAGTGTTGCCAAGCATGCGCTCGATGCGTCCAGCCAGCAAAAACACAGTCAAACACGCCAGAATGATCGTCAGCAGCACGCCTACCAGAGCGCCGGTGCCGGTCCAACCTGCAAGCTCGTGGGCCTCGTGCGACAGCAGCACCATGGCGGCAATGGCACCGGGGCCCGCCATCAGCGGAATGGCCAGCGGGAAGACGGCAATGTTTTTGATGTGATCTTTGTCGATGGCCCGCGTGGCGGTGTTGTCGCGGCGCTGCGTGCGCTTTTCGAACACCATTTCGAAAGCCAGCCAGAACAGCAAAATGCCGCCAGCAATGCGGAAGGCAGGCAGACTAATGCCAAGGGCATCCAGGAACGCCTGACCACTCAATCCGAACACCAGCAAAATGCAAAACGCGATCAAACACCCGCGCAGCGCCACTTCGCGCCGTTCGGCTTTATCCATGCCACGTGTCAGCGTCACGAACAGCGGTGCAAGTCCGATCGGGTCGATAGTCACAAGAAGTGTGACAAAGGCATTGGAGACGAAATCAAGCATGATGCGTCAGCCTTCGCACCCCTAATTCTGGCTCGCAAGAGCAGGGTCGAGCCGGCTTGCATCTAAGCGGTTAATAAGCGTTCACTTTTTTTGTGCTGGGCAGGTGAATCGGATAGAAAAAGGGCAACAAAACAGCGCGAGATTCGCACCTTGGCCGACGTACCTGAAAACAGCCCGCCCGAAGACGATAATGCGCCGCAAAACGACGGTGGCTCTGGCGGCGATGTAAGCGATATTCGCACCGTTTCCATCTCCAGCGAGATGCGCAAAAGCTATCTGGATTACGCGATGAGCGTGATTGTTAGCCGTGCGCTGCCAGATGTGCGTGACGGTTTGAAACCGGTGCACCGCCGCATTCTCTATTCCATGCACGAGTCTGGCTATGACTGGAACAAGGGCTACCGCAAGTCGGCCCGTGTGGTTGGTGATGTGATCGGTAAATATCACCCCCATGGTGATCAATCGATTTACGATGCGTTGGTGCGTATGGCGCAGCCTTTTTCCATGCGGCTGGAGCTGCTGGACGGGCAGGGCAACTTTGGTTCCATTGATGGCGATCCGCCAGCCGCCATGCGCTACACCGAGGTGCGCATGGCGCGCCCGGCACACTTCATCACCGAGGATTTGGACAAAGACACAGTCGATTTCCAGGAAAACTACGACAACACGGAGAGCGAACCCAAGGTTCTGCCGGCGCGCTATCCCAACCTGCTGACCAATGGCGCAGGCGGTATCGCGGTTGGCATGGCCACCAACATTCCACCGCACAATCTGGGTGAAGTGATCGACGCGTGCTCGGCCATGATCGACGATCCCGAAATCACGCTTGAGCAGATCATGGAGATCATGCCGGGGCCTGACTTTCCAACCGGTGGTTTGATCCTGGGTCGTACTGGCATCCGCAACGCGTTTTCAACCGGGCGTGGCTCGGTGGTTATGCGCTCAAAGGTGGAAATCGAGGAAGTCCGCAAGGATCGCTTTGCGCTGATCGTTTCAGAAATTCCCTATCAGGTGAACAAGTCTTCGATGATCGAAAAGATCGCCGAGCTAGTGCGCGACAAGCGTGTCGAAGGCATTGGCGATATTCGCGATGAGTCCGACCGTCGCGGCATTCGTGTTGTGATCGAACTGAAACGCGATGCAGTCGCCGATGTTGTGCTGAACCAACTTTACAGGTTCAGCCAATTACAATCGACATTTGGCGTCAACATGGTTGCGCTCAACGGCGGCAAGCCGGAGCAAATGACGCTGATAGACATGCTGTCAGCCTTCATCAGTTTCCGCGAAACCGTCATCACCCGGCGCACAAAATTCTTGCTCGCCAAAGCGCGCGACCGTGCTCATGTGTTGGCTGGGCTTGCCATAGCCGTTGCCAATATTGATGAGGTGATCCGCGTTATCCGCGCCGCGCCAGATCCTGCATCAGCGCGTGCAGAGCTGATGGGGCGCGACTGGCCAGTGGGCGATATTCGCCCGTTGATCGAATTGATTGCTGATCCACGCCACCTTGTTAGCGAAGATGGCACCTATCGCCTGTCCGAAGTTCAGGCCCGCGCAATTCTTGATCTTCGCCTGCAGCGCCTTACCGCTCTTGGCCGCGATGAAGTGGGCGAAGAGTTGCACAAAATTGCAGACGAAATTCTAGACTATCTTGATATTTTGGGCTCGCGTGCGCGCATACGCACGATCATCAAAGATGAGCTGGCCGAGGTGCGAGAGCTGTTCGCCAACCCGCGACGCACGGAGATCACTGAAAGTGATGCTGACTTTGAGGACGAAGACCTCATTGCTCGCGAAGACATGGTGGTGACCGTTAGCCATGCTGGCTACATTAAGCGTGTGCCGCTTTCCACCTACCGCGCACAGCGCAGGGGCGGAAAGGGCCGCTCTGGCATGTCGACCCGGGACGAAGATTTCGTCACCCGCATTTTCGTGGCCAGCACGCACACGCCTGTGCTGTTCTTCTCATCTGACGGGCAGGTCTATCGCGAAAAAGTTTGGCGTCTGCCACTTGCTGCGCCCCAGGCCCGTGGCAAGGCGATGGTGAATATTCTGCCGCTCAGCCAAGGGGAACGCATCACCTCCATCCTGCCGCTACCGGAGGATGAGGAAAGCTGGACCAACATGGATGTAGTGTTCTGCACCAATGTTGGTTCGGTACGGCGCAACAAGCTGTCGGACTTCCAGCGCATCAATCGTAACGGCAAAATTGCCATGAAGCTCGACGAGGGCATGAGCATTCTCGCGGTGGACGTTTGCACGGATCAAGATGACCTGCTGCTGACAACTGCCATGGGCCAGGCCATCCGCTTTGCGGTGGATGATCTGCGCGTATTTGCATCGCGCGATTCGACAGGCGTGCGCGGTATCAATTTGGGCCAGGGCGACAAGGTCATCGGCATGTCCGTGTTGCGCCACTTTGATGCAACGCCAGCACAGCGTGCTGCGTACATCAAACGCCGCCGTCTTATGGAGGGCGAGGTGGAAGATGCGCCTATGGATGAGGATGAGTTGGGCGATGAAGCCGAGCTGACTGAAGCTGATTATGTCGCAATGTCAGCTGCTGAGGAGTTCATTCTGGCCATCTCCGAAAACGGCTATGGCAAGCGCTCCTCCAGCTTCGAATACCGGGTGTCTGGTCGCGGTGGTAAGGGTATCACGGCGATGGCCGTGACCAAGCGCAACGGCCCTATTGTTGCATCCTTCCCGGTTGAGAATGCTGATCAAGTGATGATCGTTTCAAACAATGGGCAGCTCATCCGCGTGCCGGTGGATGGTATCCGTGTGGCTGGTCGGGCAACGCAGGGCGTTACCATCTTTAATGTTGGTAGCGACGATACTGTTGTGTCTGTGGAGCGTGTGTCTGAGCCGGATGAGGAAGCGGATGAAGCCGAGGTTGAGGATGGTGCCACTGAAAATGATGCCGCGCCGCAGGCTGACTCTGACTCAGAGGATGAAGGCGATAGCGGCGAGAGTTAAACCAGATTCACCGCGCAAGACTATTGCCATAACCTTCTGATCTAAAACAAAAAACGCCTCTTCTTCTGACAGAAGAGGCGTTTGCTTTGGAGGGTAGACTTGAATCAGTTTGGCAAGAAAACCTGTGTGTTGGTGCCGCGCCTTTAGCGCGCCGCCACCGCTATTGATTGAGCCTTACCGACCACCGAGAAGCCCTGATCAGCATCGTGAATGGCGAGCGAAATTGTGCGGTCCAGCCCATCGCTTTGTGCAGATGCGGAGATCCAAGCCGCGCAACCATCTGAGAAGCTGGGCCAAGCCTGGCCGCTGCAAAGATCAAGCTCGGCGATACCGATACGTGTCTCAACGCTCATGCTTGCGATAGCAGACCCAGCACTGGAATTGGCAGGCGAAGTGGAGGCCAGCCAAACGCCCAGAAAGATCGCCAGCAGAACAGCGGCAGTGGTCATGGTCAGTGTGCGTGTGATCGTCAACATGCGTTTGCTTCCCGTGTTGTGTTCGCTTCGGTGTTCATCTGAGGGCCGGTGTTTGCCCGTTCTTCTATGAACCCACACTGAACCGCTTGGTCAGTGAAACCTGTGACGGCAGTCACGAAAAACCGTTTGTTGGTTAGCACGCACAAAACCTGCCGCTTGCACTGGCATGGGCCTGCTTGCTACGGGTGCGCCATCATTAAACAGGTCGCTTGAAAGCATTCATGACGCGCATCGCTCTTTTCCCAGGATCGTTTGACCCGATCACCAACGGCCATGTGGATGTGATCCGCGCAGGGTTGGCTCTTGCGGATCAGGTCGTCGTGGCCATTGGGCAAAATCCATCCAAAACGCCGATGCTTTCCGTTGAGCAACGGCAAGGCCTGATCACAGCACTGGGCGAGAAGCTTGGTGCATCTGGCCGTGTGTCAGCCATCAGCTTTTCCGGTTTGTTAGTGGACATAGCGCGCAAACAGGGCGCCAAGGTGGTGCTGCGTGGGCTGCGCGATACCACAGATTTCGACTATGAAATGCAGATGGCAGGCATGAACGCGACCATGGATACGAGCCTGGAAACGGTGTTCGTCCCAGCCCGCCCAGAGAACCGCCATGTTACTGCCACGCTGGTTCGCCAGATCCACGCTATGGGTGGCGACATCAGCCCCTTTGTGCCAGAACCCGTGCGCGCTGCTCTTGCTGGTTCCAGCTGACCGCCGCCAAGTGTCTCCATTGTTTATACGCGAGTACCTTTCATGAACCCATTTCTTGCTTCCCGCATATCTGTGCTTTTTGCCGCAATGGCCATTACCCTTGCGGTTCTGATGGCTGGGCCTTTGCCCGCCAGCGCGCAAACTGAAGTTCCAACCTCAGTTCAAGCGTTGAACCCTGAAAACGTCCTGGTAATAACGGTCGCAACCGGCCCAATCTATGTGGAGTTGTTGCCTGAGGTTGCCCCCCAGCACGTTGACCGCATCAAAACACTGGCAAGCGAAGGCTTTTACGACGGCGTGGTATTCCACCGCGTGATCGATGGCTTCATGGCACAGACAGGCGACCCAACGGGCACAGGAACCGGTGGCTCCAACTACCCTGATCTGCCTGCGGAGTTCTCGCAAATTCCCTATGAACGCGGCGTTGTGGGCATGGCGCGCACCAACAATCCCAACAGCGCCAACTCGCAGTTCTTTATTATGTTCGGCCCTGCGCCCAGTCTCAATGGCCAATACACCGTGTTTGGCAGCGTTGTAGACGGCATGGGTGCTGTAGACGCCATCAAAAAAGGTGATGCCCGCCGCAATGGGATGGTCACCGAGCCCGATGCCATGCTCAGCGTGCGCCTTCTGTCTGATCTTGCTGGTTGATCCAGCCTTCTGTTTCCCAATCTAGAAAGTCCAATTCATGTCTGATGAACTCAACACTGTTCTACTCGATACCTCCAAGGGCGAGGTCAAAATAAAACTGCGTCCAGATCTGGCCCCTGGCCATGTCGAGCGGATCAAAACGCTGGTGAGCGAAGGTTTTTATGATGGCGTGGTTTTCCACCGCGTGATTGATGGCTTCATGGCGCAGGGTGGCGACCCAACCGGCACCGGCATGGGTGGTTCAAAGCTGCCCGATCTAAAGCAGGAATTTAACAGCGAGCCTCACGTGCGCGGCACATGTTCTATGGCGCGCTCGGCCAATCCTGACAGCGCCAATTCACAGTTTTTCATCTGCTTTGGTGATGCTGGGTTCCTCAACGGGCAATACACCGTGTGGGGCGAAGTGATCGAAGGCATGGATAATGTCGACCAGTTCGCGCGTGGTGAGCCGGTGCGCAACCCTGATCAGATCAACAAAGCCACGCTGATTTAGGCGCGAGCGTTCAGACCCCTATGCGGGTTGATGCTTTTGACTTTGACTTGCCTGAAGAGCGGATCGCGCTGCACCCAGCCGATCCGCGCGACAGCGCGCGCCTTCTTCAGGTGGGTGCAACTGGCGCATTAAGCGACCATATCGTTCAAGGGCTGCCGGGCTTGTTGCAGCCTGGCGACTTGCTGGTCTTAAACCAGACGCGTGTCATCCCCGCCCAACTTACCGGGCTGCGCATGCGTCAGGGGACCGATCCTTTTTCGATCAGTACGACCTTGATGGAAGCCCAAGATGAGGATCAGCTGCGCTGGAAGGCCATGGCCCGCCCGGGCAAACGCATCAAGGCAGGCGATACGCTTGTTTTCCCTGCTGATGGTCCACAGCAGCTCGTCTGCCAGGTTGCCGCCAAGGGTGGGGATGGACTGCTGGAGCTTGTTTTTGAGGGCACGGCGCAAAGCTTTGCCAATGGTCTGCAGGCTGCGGGCATGCCACCTTTGCCGCCCTACATCGCAGCCAAGCGTGGCTACCTAGAAGACGATAAGCAGGACTATCAGACTGTCTATGCGCAGGACGAGGGCTCTGTTGCTGCACCAACCGCCGGATTGCATTTCACTGAGGAACTTTTCCATGCGCTTGATGCGCGTGGTGTGAAGAAGGCCTTTGTCACGCTGCATGTGGGAATGGGCACATTTCTGCCGGTAAAGGCAGAAGACACCAGTGACCACAAGATGCACGCCGAGTGGGGTCAGGTCACCGCTGATGTTGCCGATCAGATTAACGCGACACGCGCTGCCGGTGGACGCATTGTTGCGGTTGGTACGACCAGTCTGCGGACACTGGAAAGTGCGGTGCAGGAGGATGGCACCGTGATGCCGTTTGATCGTGAGACCGACATTTTCATCACGCCGGGCTACCGTTTCAAAGCAATTGACGCGCTGATGACCAACTTTCACCTGCCAAAATCAACGCTCTTCATGCTCGTCTCTGCTCTGTGCGGGTTGGAGCGCATGCAGGGCGCCTACGCTCATGCCATTAAGAGTGAGTACCGCTTCTACTCCTATGGTGATGGCTCGCTGCTTTGGAAGGCTAAGTCGTGAGCGGACAGTTCTCTTTCAACTTAACGCATACCGATCGCAAAGCCCGGCGCGGGCAGATCACCACGCCACATGGCGTGGTGCAGACCCCGGCGTTCATGCCCGTGGGCACCGCAGGTACCGTGAAAGCAATGTACGCCAGCCAGGTGCGCGAAACCGGGGCCGATGTGGTGCTCGGCAACGTCTACCATCTTATGCTGCGCCCAACGGCAGAGCGGGTGGCACGGCTGGGCGGCTTGCACGAATTTATGCGCTGGCCGCACACAATTCTAACCGACTCCGGTGGTTTCCAAATCATGTCGCTGGGCGCGTTGCGTAAACTGGATGAGCGCGGCGTGGTGTTCAAATCCCACGTGGATGGTGCCAAGCACGAGCTATCGCCTGAGCGCTCGATTGAAATTCAAAGTCTGCTGGGCTCCGATATTCAGATGCAGTTGGACGAGTGCCTGAAGCTACCTGCCGAACGCAACGAGGTTATTCGTGCCATGGAGCTTTCAGCGCGCTGGGCAGAGCGTTCAAAAGTGGCCTTCGAGAAGCAGGGCGGGCCGGAGAAAGGGCAGGGCCTTTACGGCATAGTGCAGGGCGGCACCGACATTAAGCTGCGTCTGCAATCGGCCAAGCTGCTGACCGATATCGATTTTTGGGGGTACTCAGTAGGCGGGTTGGCCGTGGGCGAGCCGCAGCATGAAATGTTGGCTGTACTGGATGAGACTTGCCCGGCACTGCCCACCGACAAGCCGCGCTACTTAATGGGCGTGGGCACGCCGGATGATCTCATCAAAAGCGTGGCGCGCGGGATCGATATGTTTGATTGCGTCATGCCGACACGTGCCGGACGCCATGCCACCGCTTACACCCGGTATGGCAGGATCAACCTGAAAAACGCGCGCCATGCCGATGATCTTCGCCCGCTCGATGAGACAAGCACATGTCCGGCAGCGCGCGAATACTCGCGCGCCTATTTGCATCACCTCATAAAGACGGGCGAGTCGCTGGGTGGCATGCTGCTCACCTGGAACAATATAGCCTATTATCAGGAGCTGATGCGCGGTGCGCGGGAAGCTATCGAGGCGGGCAGCTATGATGACTACCTAGCCGCCTGCCAGGAAAGTTGGGCGCGCGGTGACATACAGGCCTTGCCGTAAAACGCCGCCACTCGAAAAGGCTCTAGATTTGGCGCTCATTCTGGCGGCGCAAAAACACGCCAGATATCAGCAGATCGCCCTCGTCAGCCTCAACAAAAGTGTAGAGACCACGCCACACCTGGCCGTCTTCCCCGACGAATTCCACCTGTTGGGCAGGACCGTTTGGCGTCAACGCAGCAGCGGCAAACGAGAAGCTTTGCGGGGCGTAAACCGCCGGGTACCCACGCTCCACCATGGACACAAACTGGTTGGCGCTGGGGAAGCGCATCTTGATTGGCGCGGCAGCAAACGCATAGGCGGCATCTGCGTCGTCTTTAACGAAAGCATCAATCTGTGCGGTGATAACGGCCTGCATGCGCTCGATTGTGGCAGATGTAACGTCTGCCGGCGCGGCCTCATTGGCCCAAGCGGTTGTAGTTAGCGCCAATGCCAAAGCGGCAAAAGCAAGCGCGCCTAGGAGAATGAGCCGCTGGGCCCGCGCCGCATGCTCGCGCATGGACGCCGCGACCGCGCGAGGTTGACGGGAACGCTGACTGAATACGCGACTGTGGGAATGCTGCATAACGGAACCCTCCATATCTTGTATACGTGAGAGGGTAGCGCGGCATCAGCGCATGCCAAGGGGAGCATTTGGGCAAGGACCGCCTTTATTTTGGTCAAAAATCAGACCAATCAAACGCATTAGCCCACAGCGGTTTCCTTCGCCATTTGGATATAAAGCGCGCGCAAGCGGCTGGCGACCGGTCCGGGAGCGCCGTTGGACATGACACGGTCATCGACTTTTACCACTGGCATGACCAGTGTTGTCGCGGCGGTGATGAAGACCTCGTCAGCCTGCTCCATTTCCTCGACACTGTAGGAGCGCTCTTCGACGGCAAGACCTTGTTCTTCGCACAGGGCGAGCACCGACAGCCGTGTGACACCAGGCAGCACCGAGTTGCTAAGTTTGCGCGTAATCAGCTTACCGTCCTTGACCAGCCAGGCGGTGGAGGAAGACCCCTCGGTGACCACACCATCTTCAACCATAATGGCTTCAGCAGCGCCCGCCTTGGCAGCCTCTTGCTTGGCGATAGTCTGGGCGATCATAGAAACAGATTTAATATCACGGCGCTTCCAGCGCAGATCGGGCGTAGTGATAATGGCAATGCCAGTATCAGCACGCGGATCATTCACCAGATTGCGGTCCTGCGTGAACATCACCAAGCTTGAGTTGTTATGTTTTGGGTACGCAAAGTCGCGCTCCGCTGCGCCGCGCGTCACTTGGAGGTAGATGCCGCCTTCGGTGAGATTGTTGCGCTTTGCCAGCTCCAGCTGAAGATCGGTCAGGGTATCAAGCGGGATAGGATGCGCCATCTCGATTTCACCCAGTGATCGCTCCAGGCGGGCCAAGTGAGCCGCATTGTCCACCAGCTTGCCGTCGATCACGGCTGTCACTTCATAGACCCCATCGGCAAAAAGGAAGCCACGATCAAGCACAGAAATTTTTGCCTGCGCGAGTGGCACAAACGCACCGTTTACATAGGCAATGCGGGGGTCATTCTCGGCAATCATGGGGCTATCCTTTTATGCTCACTCGCCAAGCTCTCGGCGGGCTGCATCCACAAATTCACTCTCTATGCCGTTGCACCGGCTAAGGTAGGCGCGCAAGGCATTTGTGCCGGCGTCGCGCACAGACTCATACGTAAAGCGGCTGGTGCAAAACTGCTGCGTCACCCCATCGGGGGTCTCGCTGGCGTCCTCGATTTCTTCAAATGCATCGTCGGGAACCTCAACATCGTTGCCTGGGCGAGGTCCTTTGCGCGGCTGATTTTCAACCTCAATCGTTTGAGGCTGCGAGGTGTCGCGTTGATTGTCTGTTTGGCGTGAGGGCGTTGTTTCAACACTTTGGTCCTCATCTCCAAACATGCCGCCTGATGCCACAACCCATGCAACACCCAGTGCGATGATAAAGCTGAATATGGTGCCGACGCGCATTTTGCTTTTGGGTTTGTTTGCTGGCGCGCTTCCAGGGAGTTCCGGCGGTGCCTGTCCAATGGTGCTTGTGCGCTTTGGTGCGCTTTTGGGGACTGGTGGAACGCCGCCTGAACGTCGCTGGGATGAAGGCAGCGGTGGCGGTGATGACGCAGCCTCTTTTGGGCCCCAGGGTGTTTTGCGCGTGCTGGTTGGAGTGTTCGACGGTAGGGGCGGTGGAGCGTTGGATACTGGTTTTGCACCAGCATGGGGTTCCAGCAGCTCAATCAAGGCATCCATGTTCTGTGGCCGAGTGGCCGGGTGCAGGCGCAGCCCGGTTTCAATCATGCGGGCGACGTCTGTATCCAGTTTTGGCGTGAGGCTTGCAATGGGTTGCAAGGGGTCTTCATCGCGCTGCGCTTTGGATGCAAGCCGGTCGGCCGCTGCCGGGGCAGGGGTGCCCGAGAGCGCCCAATAAAGCAGCGCCACAATCGAATACACATCACTGACCGGTCGCGGTGCATTGCCGGAGACAAGCTCAGGCGCCTGACCAAGCATGAACTGTTCATCAGCTTGTCCGCCTTCGGCCCTCCAGGGTCCGAGCAGGTTTACCGCCCCATCGCGCCGCACCAGCATTTGCCCAGCCGAAATGTGGCCATGGGCAAGCCCTTGGGCGTGCAGCATCGCCAGCGCCTTTATAACGGGCAGCAGCAGCGTGGCTGTTTGCGGCAGGGAAATCGCCCCACGGCGTTTCAGCCAAAGATCCAGTGTTTCGCCGTCCAGCGGCGCGCCTTGCTCTTTTCCAATTACGGCAGCCAACCCGCCACCAAACCGCACCACGGTACGCAAACCAACCAGTGCGTCTTGGTCCAGACGCTCATAGGTCGATGATGTGTCGAAAAGCGCTGACTGGTCTTGGTCTTCAGAGAGCAGGACCAGCGTCACCGTTGCATCGCGGTCGCGGGTATCTTTGCCGCTATAGGCGCTGTCCAGCCCGGCAATGCGGGCCGGGCCAACCACTTCATAGCCTTGGCTGCGGTCGCCTGATGCAAGGCCTTGTTGTGTGTCGTCCACCATGGGCGCTCCAGCTGTTCTCTGGGCTCTGTGTGCGCAATCTGCGCAAACCGATCAAGGCCTTATGCGTTGCCCTACGTGCCACAGAAGGTGGCATGCACTACCTGTTCGGGCGCGGGTGGATAGGCCAGCAACGCACCTTCTCCGGTATCTGGCGCGGCCGCGTAAGGCGTTGCCAGAGCATCCACCAAGGCATGGAAAAGCGCAAAGTCACCATCAAGCGCTGCGGCGATCATTGCCTCCATACGGTGATTTCGCGGGATGATCGCAGGGTTTGCAAGCACCATTGCACCGCGCACAGTGGCCGGGTCATCGCCTTGATCTGTCAGCCGTTTTGTCCATCGTGCGTGCCAGTCGGCAGACGCATCACCAAGCAGGGGCCGCAGCGGTTCATCGGTGCTTGCACCGCACAGGCTGCGAAACGTTGTTGTGAAGTCTGCCTTATGCTCGCTCATCGCATGCAGAAGGTCTTGGATCAGCGCGTCATCCTGGTCGGTGGCCTCAGTTAGCCCCAGTTTGCCGGCCATTTGCTCACGATAGGCAGCCTGAAATACAGCCGGGAAGGCGTCGACTGCCCCTTGGGCGCGGGACACGGCCTCTTTTTCATCCTCGCCCAGAAGCCCCAACAAAGCCTGCGCCAGCACCGCCATGTTCCAATGGACAATCGGCGGTTGATTGGCGAAGGCGTAGCGCCCTTGATGGTCAATGGAACTGAAGACCTTACCGGGACTGTACTCGTCCATGAACGCGCAGGGGCCATAGTCGATTGTCTCGCCGGAAATGGTGCAATTGTCGGTGTTCATGACGCCATGAATAAAGCCGATGCCCATCCATTGCGCGACCAACTTGGCCTGGCGGGCAATAACTCCCTCCAGAAGCGCAAGTGCAGGATAGTCTGCCTCTAAACCAGCTGGATCATGGCGCTGCAGCGCGTAGCGAACCAAGGCATCCAGCGTTTGCCGCTCTCCGCGAAAGGCCGCCAGCTCAAAAGTGCCTACCCGCAAATGGCTGGCGGCGACCCGGGTCACCATGGCACCGGGCAAAACCCCCTCTCGCAACACAGGATCACCTGTCGCAATGGCGGCCAATGCACGAGTGGTGGGTACCCCCAGAGCGGCCATAGCCTCACTCACCAAATATTCGCGCAACACCGGGCCCAGCGCAGCGCGTCCATCGCCCTGCCGCGAATAGGGTGTTTGGCCAGACCCTTTGAGTTGAATGTCGTGCCGCTTGCCATCCGTGGTCCGCACCTCGCCGAGCAGCAGCGCACGCCCATCACCCAAGCCTGGGTTAAAGCCACCAAATTGGTGTCCGGCATAGGCCATCGCCAGCGGTTGGGTGCCCGGTGCGATCTGATTGCCAGAGAATATGTTCGCCGCGGTTTCCTTATCCAGCGCCTCGATATCAAAGCCAAGCACCTCGGCCAAAGGCTCGTTCAGTTTCAGCAGTTTGGGTGCGGATGCTCCATGGGGCGCAACAGCGCTGTGCAACACGGCAGGCAACTGAGCGTAGGTTGTCTCAAAGACGGGAAACGGATCGGATTGGGCCATGGGATAAGCTCATGCTAGGGTCATCATCTATGTAGTGCGCATCCGCCAAACTGTAAGGCGCGCTTTGGCCAGATACCGCTGGATAGCTACCCGTTCCTGCATGGCTGCTGCCCGCAGCGGCATAGCATTGGCCTTTTGCCCGCCAACATTCGCGCGCACTGCGCAAGCATAACCGAAACCCCTAGCCCTAAGTTGTCCTTATGACCCGCCAACTCTTGCCCATCGCTGCACTGCTTATGGGCTCTTCATTCCTATTTTTCGCTGGCGGCATGAACGCGCTTCTGCTTCCCGTGCGCGGCGCGCAGGAAGGGTTCTCGACCCTGTCGTTGGGGCTGCTGGGCACTGGCTGGGCGTTTGGCTTTGTAACTGGCTGCCTGGTGGTGTCGCGTCTTGTGGGGCGCGTTGGGCACATTCGCTCTTACTCGGTCATGGCAGCGCTAGCCTCGCTGGCCGTTCTTACCTCGCTTTTGCTGCTTACACCTTATGCATGGATCCCGCTTCGCGCACTGTCTGGTTTCTGCTTTGCCGGTGCGGCGATGATCGTTGAAAGCTGGTTGAACGAGCAGGTCGACAGCAAGTCACGCGGCAAGGTTTTCGGCGTTTATCAGATGGTCAATCTATCGGCGACAACAGCTGGCCAACTGTTGCTGACCGTAGGCGACACCAACGGCTACCTGTTTTTTGTTATTGCCGCGATGGTTTACTGCATGGCGCTCATTCCGACCGCTGTTTCGTCCTCGCGCGCGCCCAAGCCACTGGTTGCCACCAAGTTGAACCTTAAAGAGCTATGGGTGAACTCGCCGGTTGCCGTGGTGTCGGTGGTTTTGCTGGGCGCATCCAATAGCGCATTTGGCACGTTGGCTGCTGTTTATGCCGGGCAGGTTGGCCTGCCCTTGACTTTGGTGGCGCTGTTCGTGGCGATGCCTGTTCTGGCTAGCGCCATCATTCAGGTCCCCATTGGTGCTGTATCTGATAAGGTCGATCGCCGCTATGTGATGATCGTGATGGCTGTCCTTGCAATCGCAGCGGACCTGCTTTTCATCTTTTGGGTCCAGCCAACGCCAACCCAACTCGTTGTTTTTGCACTAATGTTTGGCATGGCGATTTTCACGCTGTTCCCGCTCGCTGTGGCGCACGCCAACGATCATGCTCCGCCCGATGGCTTTGTTCGCACGTCAGGTGGTTTGTTGCTGCTGTTTGGTTTGGGATCTGTTGCAGGGCCATTGTTGGCTGGCGCGGCAATGGGGCAGTTGGGCCCATCCGGCCTCTTCATGGTGACGCTTGTCACCCATTGCGGGCTGTTGATTTACACAGCCTATCGAATCTCACGGCGCGCAGGTGTTGCTGCCGGCGAAAAGAAAGTGTTCGTTGCAACACCTGCCGCGCGCAACACGACACCGCAAACCTCCGCGCTGCGCAGTGGTGATGATGTATACTTCATCGAGGATGAAGTGAACTAACATGCTGTTAAGAAGGGGAGTGGTGAGCCGGCAGGGATTCGAACCCTGGACCGTTCGATTAAAAGTCGAATGCTCTACCAGCTGAGCTACCGGCTCTCACCATCGGTTGCAAAACAACCTGATCTGTCGCGCTGCCTATCAGCCTCTTGCGCGATCCTCAAGACCCCAATGCAGGCTGCGACGAGGTGCGACAGAATTATTTTTCCCATACGCTCCAAATCGCTTAGCTTGCAAACGTTATCAGGGTGCAAACAAAAAGCTGCTGGCGCGTGCCAAGTTAGCGCAATGCCAACCGTTGACCATCAAATACGGCGGGCAAACAGCGCTCCATACCGGCTGCGACCAGTCTTGCGCATAGCAGGGCAGCGTCTGCTGCATCGTTGATTGGGCCAGCGACCAAGCGCAGGTCAAGCTCGCCTTCGCTTGTTTGCTGAAGCAGAATGCGTGGGGCCAAGTCATCCAGCGACGCGCCATAAGCCTCGCGGTGCGCAAACCAAAGCTCATCGATCCCCGCCAGCGTTTGCGCGCCACCCAAGTCAACAGCGAAGGGCGTCTGCGACAGTGTTGTTGGTATCTCTTCGGCTGGTCCAGCTGGCCCATCGATCATCAACGGGCGTTGGCGAACCGAAACTGCGCCACCATCTACTGGCATGGGCAGCACCACGCGCGGCTCGGGCTGCGCGATGACCACGGACTCAAGGCTGGCTGGCAACGGTTGATCGCTGGCTGCTGTGTCGGTGGCGTCAACGCTGGCAGTGGTGATGTTGGAGGTGCTCTCCATCATCTCCAGGCGCCGATTGGTGCTTAGCGTTGCCGCTTGCGTTGCACCGATCATGTCCTTCAGAGCCGCTATTTCCAGCGTCAGCTCGTCGATTTGTGCCTGAAGTGGAGCACCCATTGGTAGCGCCATCTGCTGCGTACGGGTGCTTGGCGATGTGCCAATGGACCCGGTAACAATTGGGTCCACATTCAATGCAGTATTCGTTGCGATGAGCGGTGCCGACGGTTCACTGGGCAAAAATTGAGCCGTCCCCACATAAGCGCCAATTGCAAACAAAGCTCCCATACCCCACCCCACGAGGGCAAAGCGCTGGTCTTTCTTGTTCATCGGCTGCTTCAGGGAGAAGCTGGGTTTTGCCACGGATCAGGGCCCTTGTAGAAAAAGCAAACGTGATTCGACGTGCCCGCAGTGATGCCTGAGTCGGGGCGAATCGTCCAACCGATCTGGATATCCATTCTGCCCAGATAAACGACAAATCGTTAACAACTGTTAAGCATAACTGGGCTATGGCAATGCCAAACATGCCCGCCTTAACCCCATGAGAGCGCTATGAACTCGCCAATTTCGACACCAGCCAATGCCATCATCCTTGCTGCTGGGGAGGGCACACGTATGCGCTCGCGTTTGCCCAAAGTGCTGCATCCAGTGGGGCATCTGCCGCTTGTGGCGCACGTGATGAACGCTGCCAGCGATGCTGGCTTGGCCCACCCACGCCTTGTTTTAGGTCACGGCCGCGAGGCGGTTGAAAGCGACTTACGCGCGCGTGGATACAGTTTTGAGGTGGCCGAACAGAACGAGCGTTTGGGCACGGGCCACGCGGTGATGATGGTGCGCGATGCAGGTCATCTGCCTGAAGGACCAACAATGATGCTGCTGGGCGATGCGCCGCTTATCAAGCCGGAGCTGATCACCGGTGCCTTAGACCAGCTGGACGAAGGCGCTGATGTGGTTGTGGTGGGCTTTGAGGCCGCAAACCCGACCGGATATGGCCGCCTGATAACGCGCGGCGCCGAGTTGCACGCGATTGTCGAGGAAAAAGAGGCAAGCGAGGAACAGCGTGAAGTTACGCTGTGCAATTCTGGTCTTATGGCCTTTGGTGCAGGGGTGCTGGAGCCGCTTTTGGCCAGCATCACGAACGACAATGCCAAGGGCGAGTACTACCTGACCGATGCCATCGCCATCGCGCGCGCAGCCGGTCAACGCGTTGCCTTCACCATAGCCGATGAGGCGGACCTTGCTGGCGTAAACAACCGTGCTGACCTTGCTAGCGTTGAAGCTGAGTTCCAGCGCCGCAAGCGTCATGATCTCATGATGTCGGGCGTCACCATGCACGCACCTGAAACCGTGATGCTGGCCCATGACACGCACATCGCGCCAGATGTAACGCTGGAGCCAAATATCGTGTTCGGCCCCGGCGTGGTGGTGGAAAGCGGCGCGATAATCTATGCTTTTTGTCATTTGGAGGGGGCCCATGTGGCCAGTGGTGCAACGGTTGGTCCATTCGCGCGGCTGCGGCCCGGTGCTGATCTTGGTGAGGGCTCAAAAGTTGGCAATTTTTGCGAGGTGAAGAAAGCTGAAATTGGGCAGGGCGCAAAGGTGAACCATCTGTCCTATATCGGCGATGCATCGGTGGGTGCAGGTGCCAACATCGGCGCAGGCACTATCACTTGCAATTATGATGGCGTGAACAAGCACAAGACCATTATCGGTAAAAGCGCCTTCATTGGCTCCAACTCATCGCTGGTTGCTCCTGTGAGCATAGATGATGGGGCCTATGTTGGATCTGGCAGCGTCATCACAAAGAATGTTGCATCCGGCGATCTTGCCGTTGCACGTGGGCGGCAGGTCAACTTAAAGGGCCGCGCGCCTAAAAAATAAGCCTGCCTGTGCGTTGAGCAGACATGAAAGCCAGTGAAAGGGCTGGTGATTGGCTTTGCGACGGAAGTGGCGGTAACCCTCTTACACGCCTGTTCTGGCGTGCTGAGTCACTTCGTGGCACGTAAATCGGCGCAATTCTTCTTCATAAAGGTACTGTATATGTGCGGCATTGTGGGCATATTGGGCGCTGGGCCAGTGGCTGGCGATATTGTGGACTCGTTGCGGCGGCTGGAATACCGCGGTTATGATTCTGCCGGCGTGGCAACGCTGGAAGATGGTGCGCTGAGCCGCTTGCGTGCCCCTGGCAAGCTGGTCAACCTGGCACAAAAACTGGCTGAGCAGCCGCTGGCTGGCCATGCTGGTATCGGCCACACCCGTTGGGCCACGCATGGCGCACCCACAGAAGTCAATGCGCACCCGCACAAGGCCGGCCCTGTGGCCGTGGTCCACAATGGCATCATCGAAAACTTCCGCGAATTGCGCGACAGGCTGACGGCTGCGGGCGCAAGCTTTTCTACAGAAACAGACACTGAAGTAATAGCCCATGCTGTGGCTGTGAAAATGGCGCAGGGCCTGGAGCCAGCAGATGCTGTGCGTGCCACGCTGCCCGAGCTTGAGGGCGCATTTGGTCTGGCATTCTTGTTTGATGGCCACCCAGACCTGATGATCGCGGCGCGCCGTGGTTCACCACTGGCCATCGGCCATGGCGAAGCAACGCAGCAGATGTACATCGGGTCGGATGCGTTTGCGTTGGCTCCATTCACCAGCGAGATCACTTACCTTGAAGAAGGTGACATGGCGATTGTCACACGAACTGGCGTGCGCATTGAGGACGAAACCGGCAACCCCGTCGAGCGGGCTCGCCAGACATCCGAAGCGCGTGCCTATGTGATCGACAAGGGCAACCACCGTCACTTTATGGCCAAGGAAATTGCTGAGCAGCCCGAAGTTGTCGGCCATACGCTAGCCCGTTACATCGACATGACAAAAAACCGGCTGGACCTGCCCGGTGAAGCTGACCTTGCAGGCATCAACCGGCTGACAGTTACAGCCTGCGGCACCGCTTATCTTGCGGGGCTTACGGCCAAATATTGGTGCGAACGCTTTGCTCGCATTCCGGTGGACATCGATGTGGCCTCGGAGTTTCGCTACCGGGAAATTCCACTGGCACCTGGTGGCATGAGCGTGTTCATTTCCCAATCTGGCGAAACCGCCGATACGCTGGCCTCGCTGCGCTATTGCAAACAGGGCGAACAGACGATCACTTCGATTGTCAACGTACCGGAATCCAGCATCGCGCGCGAATCAGACCTGCTGCTGCCAACGCTCGCAGGACCTGAGGTCTCGGTCGCCTCGACCAAGGCGTTCACCTGCCAGCTTGCCGTGCTTGCTTGCCTATCCATCGCCATTGGACGCGCAAAGGGCGAGCTATCCGATGAAGATGAAGAACGCCTGGTAACCGCACTTATCGAAGCGCCGCGCATCATGTCCGACGTGATGGCGCTTGGCGATGAAATCGAAGCCGTATGCCGTGAACACCTGTTGCATGCCGACAATGCACTGTTTCTTGGCCGTGGCACCAACTTTCCACTGGCGCTTGAAGGTGCGCTGAAGCTTAAGGAGATCAGCTATATTCATGCTGAGGGTTACGCGGCTGGGGAATTAAAACACGGCCCAATCGCGTTGGTCGATAAGGATATGCCAGTGGTTGTTATCGCACCTTTTGACAGGGTGTTTGAAAAGACTGTCTCCAACATGGAAGAAGTTGCGGCCCGTGGCGGCAAGATCATTTTGATCACCGACAAAAAGGGCGCCGATGCTGTATCGCTGGATGCCGTTTCAACAATCATCCTGCCCGATATGCCATCCACCATCACGCCACTTGTATATGCAGTACCGCTGCAGCTGATGGCCTACCACACAGCTGTTATGCGTGGCACAGATGTCGATCAGCCGCGTAATTTGGCCAAATCCGTTACCGTAGAGTAGAGGGCGGAACCGGCGGTTCTTCGTCCGGTGCAAGGCGGCTGGCTTCATCGGCCGCTTTTTCGCGTGCAGGCAGTGGTCTGGACATGACGTACCAGCCGCTTGCAAGCATGATAATGGCGGCAAAGCTGATCCCGATGGGTGAGCGCGTCAAAACAATGACCAAAAACATGCCAAGGCCCATACCAAACAGGGCTGCTGCCTTGCCCGCTTTGCTGATCGCGCCTTCCTCAAACCATTGGCGCAGCGGAGGGCCGAAGGTTCTGTGTTCGGTCAGGTAAGCATAGAGCCGTGGTGATGATCGCGCAAAGCAGGCAGCCGCGCCGATCATAAACACCGTCGTTGGCAGCACTGGCACCCACAGGCCAATCAAACCGATAGCCATAAGCACCATCCCCAAAAGGCTGAAGCTGCGCATCACCACAAGCTGGCGCATGGAGAGCTGGGGTTCGCTGGGATCGATCACGGGGCCTGCATTCTTGGCGTTGGGACGGCAGTGGTGCGGTATTGCGAAAGGCAACCCGAACAGCACCGGGCGTTGTATTCACCACTGAACCTGAAACTAGGTCACAATCGCGCCAGTTAAAGTCGCAGCGCCGTGTTTGTGAGCCAAAGCCCCTTGTGTTTGGACCCGGTCACGCTCCAAATAGGGCTCAAGTGATGCATGGCCCGCCTGCGGCCTATCCCCCAAATTGAATGGCCCATGACCAAACCTGAACCTGATCATACCGATCACGCTGAACGCCAGCGCAACGCCCATCCCATGGCGCGGCTTCGCACATACTTCTTCACAGGCGTTATTGTTGTCGCCCCGATCACAATCACCGGCTACCTGATTTGGACGTTTGTCTCTTGGGTCGACCGGATTGTTAAGCCGCTCATTCCACCGGTTTATAACCCTGATACCTACCTGCCGTTTGCGGTGCCGGGTTTCGGCCTGCTGTCCGGTGTTCTGATCGTCACCATGACGGGTTTTCTGGCTGCCAATCTGGTGGGCCGTTCCGTGGTGAGCTTTGGCGAGCGTTTGCTCGATCGCACCCCACTTGTCCGCCCACTGTATCGAGGTTTGAAGCAGATCTTCGAAACGGTCCTCAACGATCGCTCGGATAACTTCCAGAGCGTTGGCCTCATCCAATATCCGCGCCCTGGAATTTGGGCGGTGGTGTTTCAGTCGACGGAAACCAAGGGCGAGGTCGCCCATAAAATCGTCACCGATGCGGGCGTTGAGGAGATGGTCAGCGTGTTCCTGCCCACCACGCCTAACCCAACGTCTGGGTTCTTGCTGTTTGTGCCTAAGAAAGACGTTATCAAGCTGGATATGCCGGTTGAAGATGGTGCCAAGCTGGTGATTTCTGCTGGCCTTGTGGTGCCAGACTATCAGGAAAAACTGGCACAGTTGGCCAGTGAGGCTGAGCAAACCCCGCAGCTTGAAGCGCCTGAGGCGAAAAAGCCGCCCAAGCGGCGCACACGCGCCAAGCAGAAGGCCGACGCCTAGCCTGACGCCATCAGCTTAATGGCTGTATCGCGGCGGAATAGCTGCAAAACCAACCGCAGGGCCTGCCCGCGTTCGCTTTTCAGGTGTGGGTCTTTGGTTACAACCAGCCGTGCGTCGTCATAGGCCAACGCAATGAGATCTTTGTCGAGCGCCGGATCTGCGACATCGAAATCTTTGAAGCCAGATTGCCGTGTTCCCAACACCTCACCGGCACCGCGCAGCTCAAGGTCACGTTCGGCGAGCAGAAAGCCGTCATTGGTTTCGCGCAGCGCTTCCAGCCGCGCCTTGGCGGTTGCGCCCAGGGGGCCTTTGTAAATCATCAGGCAGGTAGACTGCGCATCGCCGCGCCCAATGCGCCCGCGCAGCTGGTGCAACTGCGACAGGCCAAAGCGTTCGGCCTGTTCAATCACCATAATGGTCGCATCGCGCACGTCCACACCCACCTCCACCACCGTGGTGGCCACCAGCAATCGGGTTTCTCCGGCTTTAAATGCGGCCATGGCTGCGTCTTTCTCGTCCGCTTTCATGCGCCCATGGACAAGGCCAATTTTGCCAGCAAGCTTGCGCCCCATTGCCTCTTGCAGGGTTTTATGGCGGTGCACTGCGGCGGTCAGGTCAATCTCGTCGCTCTCTTCCACCAGCGGGCAAATCCAGTAGCCCTTGGTGCCATTCTCAACGGCACTTTTGAGCCGCGCCACCACATCATCCAGCCGCTCAGCGGACACAGCACGCGTGTCTATGGGTTTGCGCCCCGCCGGTTTTTCATCAAGCTTGGACACGTCCAGATCGCCATACCAGGCCATCACCAGCGTGCGCGGAATGGGTGTCGCAGTCATGGCGAGCAGGTCTACCGCAGCGCCCTTGTCGGCAAGCTTTAACCGCTGCGCAACGCCAAAGCGGTGCTGTTCATCGATCACGGCAAGGCCAAGCTGGTGGAAGATCACCGGGTCCTGGATAAGCGCGTGCGTGCCCACAACGACGTCAATGGACCCATCGGCCAACCCCTCCAGAATGCTGGTGCGGTTCGCGCCTTTTTCCCGTCCTGTCAGGATCGCAATTTCCAACCCAGCGGCTGCGCCAAAGCTGGAAAGCGTTTCAAAATGCTGTCGAGCGAGAACCTCAGTTGGCGCCATCAGCGCGCTTTGCGCGCCGCTCTCAGCAACGTCTGCCATCGCCAACAGGGCCACCAGCGTTTTACCTGCTCCAACATCGCCTTGCAGCAGGCGCACCATGCGATCTTTGCTTGCTAAATCCGCGCGTATTTCGCCATGGGCCCGTGTTTGTGCCCCTGTAAGCTCAAAGGGCAGGGCAGATGTGAGAGCCTCGGCACGTTTGCCAGCGATCTCTCGCGCAACGCCTTTGCCGGTGATCGAAAAGTGCCGGATAAGCGCAAGGGTGAGTTGGCCAGAGAGTATCTCATCATACGCCAGTCGCTTGCGGGCCATTCCGCCAAGACCTTGGCCAGCAAGCCCGGTCGTATCCTCGCCAACATGCACGGCAGTTAGCGCCTCATGAAAAGGCGGCAGATCGTGCAGTGCGGGGTAGCTGGTATCAATCCATTCGGGCAATTTCGGCACGGTTGGCAGCGCCGCCGCAATTGCCTTGCGCAGCAGCTTGGGGCTCACCCCTGCGGTCATCGGGTAAATGCGCTCAAACACCGGTATGGTGTGCGCCTTGTCGCGCGTCACCGCATAGTCCGGGTGCACCATCTGCCGGTGACCGTTCCACAACTCCACTTTACCAGACACGGTGATCTGGTTGCCCACCGCATAGGTGGGGGCCAGCCAGTCGGCGCGCGCATTAAAATACACGATCTCAATGTCGCCGGTCTCATCCTCGGCATTGATACGAATAGGCCGGCCATAGCGCCTGCCATCCATACCACGCGCGTCAGCAACGGTAAGGTCCATGGTGGCGATGGTGCCCGGTTGCACGTGGCCAAGGGACACGCGCTGCGAACGGTCCACCACGGCGATGGGCAAGTGCAGCAGCAGATCAATAAGCGTGGCGGGCGGGGTTGCGCCGCCAGGCAGCACAAGTTTCGATAGCGCCGCTTCCACCTTCGGGCCGATGCCAGAAAGCTTTGAAACGGGCGCAAACAGGGGCTGTAATCGTTCATCGCGCATGGCAAAGGTTTAGGCGCATTTGTCGCCCGCTCCAACCGTGTTTGGCGGGTGACAGGCCCACTTATCCCCGCTAGAACGCACGCCGCCTCAGCATCGGAAAGCATCCTATCATGAACGACACCATCGGCCGCGCGGTTACCGGCATGAGCCGCACATCAGAAGGGCTAGACGCCCGCCGCAAGCGTATGATGTTCCGCGCCTGGCATCGCGGCACCAAGGAGCTGGACATTATTTTGGGTTCCTTCGCCGATAAGCATCTCGGTGGCATGAATGACGAGGAGCTGGACGCCTTTGAAAAGCTGCTGGAGGTGCCTGAGCCAGATCTTTACAACTGGATTTCTGGCCGTGAGGCCTTGCCTGACAATTATCAGGGTCCGCTGGTGCAGCGCATCATCGCCTTCCACAAGGAGGGCGGGGCCGTCTTTATCGGCTAGGCTCATATAACCCAATGACATCCCCCCTGTTTTCCCTTCCGGCGCTGCATCTTGATGAGGCAGGCACCACCACCCTGTCGGCTATCCCAGACGGGCTGATGCCGCTTGCGCTGGCGGGCATCGCCGAGAAAGTGCAGGGCGCTATCCTGTTTGTTGCGCGCGATGGGCCACGCGCGCGCACTGTTGAGGAGGCGTTGGCTTTCTTTGCCCCTGAGCTGCAGGTGCTGAACCTGCCAGCATGGGACTGTTTGCCCTATGATCGCGTTTCGCCGTCTGCGCAGGTTGTTGCCAAGCGTTTATCGGTGCTGGCCAAAGTGGGCGCGTACCGCGAAAGCCGGTCGAAGAAACCGATGGTGTTGCTCACCACGATTAACGCGTTGGTGCAAAAGCTGCCAACGGCTGATGTCCTGGCTGCGCAGGCGCTGTCGCTGGCACCGGGGCAGAGCCGCCCTATGGAAACCGTGCTAACCTATCTGGAAAGCAATGGCTATGATCGCACCAGCACGGTGCGTGAGGCAGGCGAGTACGCGGTGCGTGGCGGCATTGTTGATCTCTTCCCACCTGGGGCACTGTCGCCGATACGGCTTGATTTCTTTGGCGATACGCTGGAATCCATTCGTACCTTCAGCGTGGAGACGCAGCGTTCGGAAGAGACGCGCAGCTCGCTGGAATTGCTGCCCATGAGTGAGGTGAGGCTGACGGACGAGACCATTCGGTCTTTCCGCCGCGCTTATGCCATGTCGTTTGGTGCGCCTTCGCGAGAGGATGTGCTTTACACCACCATATCTTCAGGTCGCCGCGTACAGGGCATGGAGCATTGGTTGGGCCTGTTTGAAGGCGAGCTGGTGCCACTAACCGAGCATTTGCCCGGCGCGCCTGTGGTTCTTGATCATCTGGTTTCTGGCGCACTTGGCGAGCGGCTGGAGACCATTGAGGACTATTACCAGGCGCGCATTGATGTGCTGGAGCAAAAAGGCGAGCAGGCGGGCTACAAACCCGCGCCGCCAAGCTCGCTTTACCTGGATAAAACCGCCTTTGATGAAGCCCTGTCGGGGCGTGCCCGTGTGGATCTTTCCCCCTTCGTTGAGGATTTTGTAGAAGGGCGTCGCCGCGCGACTGGGAATGCCAGTGTCGGTAAAAGTTTTGCAGCCGAACGCGCCAGCGCTGATCGCAACGTGTTTGACGCCGTGCGCGAGCATGCCGCAAGCCTTGTTAAAGCAGGTAAGCGCGTCGCCATCGCCTGCTGGTCAGAAGGTTCGCGTGACCGCATGGGTCAAGTGCTTGCCGATCATGACCTTGCCAACACCCGCGCTGTGGCGCGCCTTACCGAGATTTCCGATGCGCCCAAAGCGCTGGTGGCCCTGGCTGTGCTGCCCATCGAGCAGGGCTTTGAAACCGATAGCCTGGCCATCATCACCGAGACCGATATTCTCGGCGAGCGTATGGTGCGCGGCACCACCCAGCGCACCAACAAGGATGCGCTAACTGAGGCGGCTACTCTGCAGCCGGGCGATCTGGTGGTTCATGTCGACCACGGCATCGGCAAGTTTGTTGCCATGCGCACGCTGGATATTTCAGGCGCACCCATTGAGTGTCTGGAGCTACATTACGCCAAGAGCGACAAGCTGTTTCTGCCGGTGACCAATATCGAGCTTTTGACCCGCTATGGCGCCGATGGGTCTGAAGCAAACCTTGATAAGCTGGGCGGTGGCGCATGGCAGGCCCGCAAGGCCAAACTCAAACAGCGCATCCGCGATATGGCGGATAAACTCATCGCGATTGCGGCCCAGCGCGCGCTGCGCACCGCGCCGATGATCGACCCGCCCGAAGGGCTCTATGACGAGTTCGCCGCGCGTTTCCCCTATGACGAAACCGAAGATCAGCTGAACTCCATCACCTCAGTGATTGAGGACCTGTCTTCTGGGCAGCCCATGGACCGGCTGGTGTGCGGCGATGTTGGGTTTGGCAAGACCGAGGTTGCCCTGCGCGCGGCCTTCATGGTTGCCCTGTCAGGCCGTCAGGTGGCGGTGGTTGTGCCAACCACGCTGCTTGCGCGCCAGCACTTTTCAACTTTCAAGGACCGTTTCAAGGGCTTCCCCGTCAATGTGCGTCAGGCCTCGCGTTTCGTCGGTGCCAAGGAACTTTCACAAACCAAAGCAGGCATTAAAGATGGCACTGTGGACATTGTTGTCGGCACGCATGCGCTGCTCGGCAAGAGTGTATCGTTCAAAGATCTGGGCCTGCTGATCATTGACGAGGAGCAGCATTTTGGGGTTTCGCACAAAGAGCGTTTGAAAGAGATGCGCTCAGATGTGCATGTGCTGACGCTTTCTGCGACGCCTATCCCGCGCACGCTGCAACTGGCGCTCACAGGTGTACGTGAGTTGTCGCTGATTGCCACGCCTCCGGTCGATCGGCTGGCAGTGCGCACATTCGTGTCGCCCTACGATCCGCTGATTATCCGTGAGACGCTGCTGCGCGAACACTTCCGTGGTGGGCAGAGCTTTTATGTTGTGCCGCGTATTAAAGATCTTGAGGAAGTGCGCCGGTTCCTCGAAGAGTCCGTGCCTGAGGTAAAGGTCGGTATCGGCCACGGGCAGATGTCGGCCACCATGCTTGAAGAGGTGATGGAGGGCTTTTACGACGGCAAGTTCGATGTGCTGCTCTCGACCACTATTGTGGAATCGGGGCTTGACATCCCGTCGGCCAACACGCTGATCGTGCACCGCGCCGATATGTTCGGCCTTGGCCAGCTTTACCAGCTGCGTGGACGCGTCGGCCGCTCCAAAACGCGCGCGTATGCGCTGTTCACCGTGCCTGCCAACCAACAGATCACCAAAGTCGCCGAGCGCCGCTTGAAAGTGTTGCAAAGCCTTGAGAACCTTGGGGCAGGCTTCCAGCTTGCAAGCCACGATCTGGATATTCGCGGGGCAGGCAATTTGCTGGGCGAGGAGCAATCTGGCCATATCCGCGAGGTGGGTTACGAGCTTTACCAGCAAATGCTGGAAGAGGCGGTGGCTAGCCTGAAGGACGGTGACGATCACGAAGATGATTCCCAGTGGTCGCCACAGATTGCGCTGGGTACAGCCGTCATGATCCCGGAAGACTATGTGCCGGATTTGCAGCTGCGCCTGCAGCTTTATCGCCGTCTGTCGGCACTGGAAAATGTCGACGAGATTGATGGATTTGGTGCTGAAATGATCGACCGGTTTGGGCCACTGCCATCCATGGTCGAAGGTCTTCTAAAGCTGGTCTACATCAAGGTACTGTGCCGCCGCGCGCACATTGAGAAGCTGGACACTGGCCCCAAAGGGGCTGTGGTTCAGTTCCGGCAAAACAGCTTCCCGAATCCAGCCGGACTGATGCGGTACATCTCCGAACCTGGTAACCACGCGCGCGTGAAGCAGGATCATAAAATCGTGCTGAGCCGAAATTGGGCGAAGGTGGATGACAGGGTAAAAGGAACGGCGGTGCTGGTGGCAAAGCTTGCCAAGATTGCCGAAACCGAAGTTTCTTAGCCGCTAGCCTAGGCTAGGCTACAGCCTGCTTGGCAAACATGTCGCTGACCGGTTCGCCATTCTCATCAATCACGTAACCTGCTAGGGCCGCCACATCCACCGGCCCGCGCGACAGCGCACCGCCAAGCCTAGGGATGCGTGTCACCAGATGCATACGCACCGGCAGTGCAGCATCGCCAGTTCCGCTTTCGCGTAGCATGGTGCGCACTGTCTCTAGCGTCGGCAGATTGATGTCCTCTTCGTCGCTCGCGCGTGCCTCCACCGCCACTTCAATACGATGGCCAAGCAGATGGTCTTTCCGTGAAAAAACCGCAGCATCCTGCCACCGGCCCGTTAGTGACAGTGTGCGATTTACCGTTGAAAGCAAAACCCAGTTTTGGCCGACCCGGATCGCATCACCATCGCCCTGCACCAATTGGTAGCGAGGCTTGCCCTGGTCGGTTTCGGTGAGCTTTGCCAATTGTGTCGAGATTTGCGGACCAGCTTTTTGACCATCTTTGACCGCCGTCAGCGGGCTGTTCAGCACCAGTCGGCCGGCCAAAAGACTGGCCGTCTGACCCGTGCCAGCTTGCCTTTTATCAAGCTCACCATTGCTTTGCGGCGCACCGTCAAGACGCAGAGTGCCAAAATTGACGGCCTCACCATTGGCTGATGTTAGCGTAATCAGCCCCGGCTGCAGCAGCGTGTGGCCATCCTCATCCACGGTTGCGGGCAAAACAGCAGTGCCCGCACAATCGATAAGAAGCACGTCGCCATCGGGTATCGCATGATCGGGTGGACCGTTGGATAGCCATGCACGCGAACCATCGACATGCGCTGTGCTGTCCAAGAATGATGGCTGTGTCGCAAGGGAGGCGGGCAGCACCAAACGGCGATTTTCATCGCCCTTCTGCCAGGCGCTAAGGCGCGCAGCCAACGATGCATCCAACGGATCAAACAGGTTGATTGTTGCTCCCAAAAGCAGAGTTGGCAGGGCAGCCACCAGCAGGCCGTGCGCGCCCCCCAGATCATAGGCTGTGCCCAAAACCGTATTTTGTGAAAGATTGGTGGCCATCGCGCAGGCCAAAGCCTGGCTAAGCAAATTCATTTGTGGGCGCGTAAACCGCTCCAGCTTGCCGTCGCTGCCAACAGCCAGCGTGTACAGTTTGCAGTCTTTGTCCAGATCGAATGGAGGAGGCTCGGTTGCGTCAGCTTGCTCTGGTTGATCAACCTGCAACCCTTCCAGATCTATTACCCCATCGGGTGCATCCCCAAAGCAACCCACCAACCGGATAGTGAAAAGGCTTGCCGCTGCTTCCATAATGCGCAGGTTGTGCGCTTCACCTGCCGGTAGAAGTCCAGCATCCACGGCAAGTTTGGGTGCATAGCTCACAGCACCTTCGGTGATTTGTCGTGCGCTCAGGGGCTCTGGAGCAAGGCATACATTCAGTCCGGCGCACCACGCGGCCAACACGACCAAAAGGCCTTCAATACGCCGACCCGGGCGCACAAGCACCGTATCACCTGGGCGTAGAGCCTGGCCTTGCAGGCCCTGGCTTAGCGCCTCAACGCGTTGCCAAGTCTGCGCGTATGTGATGCTTTCGCCGGTGTGAGTTTTGACAAACACGCCGTTGGCGTTTCTGGTGGCCCATTTTTTCAGCACATCGCGAAATGTCATAGAGCCCCAGCCCGGGGCACCGCGAGGAGCGAGTTGGGTAGCAACGTCAGCGTCCACGTTTAGTCCTCGATCCAGATCGTGTTGGGCGTATAGAATTGATACCCCCACACTGAGTTGTTTTCCGGGAAGTTGACCTCGTCTGCATGGGCAATCCACTGGGCGGGTGCGTGATAGTGGGGCACAATATAGCTGCCGGAGATCAACAGGCGGTCCAGCGCACGCGCAGCATGCACAAGGTCCTCACGATCCACGGCACTCACGATGGCTTCAATGGCCGCTGTGACGCCTGGCTCGGTGATCCCGGCCATGTTGAACGAGCCTTCTTGATCAGCTGTTGCCGGCCCAAATCGATTGGTCTGCTCGTTGCCCGGCGACAGGCTCTGATACCAGACATAGGGAATCATATCGAAATCGAACACTTGGCGGCGTTGCTCAAACTGCGCGCTGTCGATCACCCGCACGTTCATTTCTATGCCTGCCAGCTGCAGCGTTTGCGCATAGGCAAGCGCCACTCGCTCGGCGCTGGGCGAAGAGGTCAGCAGCTCAAAGCTGAATGGCTCGCCTTGGCTGTTGACCAGCGTGCGGCCATCCAGACGCCATCCAGCTTCTTGAAGCAGCTGCAGCCCAGCACGAATGTTGGTGCGGTCACGGCCTGATCCATCAGAGGCAACGGGTCGCCAGGTGCCGTCCATAACCGACGGCAATATAGCATCGCTATGTTGGCCCAAAATGGCCAACTCAACCTCTGACGCGGGCTGGCCAACAGAGGAGAGGTCGGATCCGTGGAAGTAGCCTTGCGTGCGGGAGTACTGACCAGCAAAAATGGTCTGGTTGATCCATTCAAAATCGAACATCAGGTTCAACGCCTGGCGTACGCGCACGTCATCAAACGGTGCGCGGCGGGTATTGAACACGTAGCCGCTCGGCGCTTTGGGGCGCTGATCGACAAGCGCGCTTTGTACAATTTCGCCAGATTGGGCTGCTGGAAAATCATAATTGTTCAGCCAGGCCACCGGATCGCTCTCAGCGTAGAATTGCAGGCGACCTGTCGAGAAGGCTTCAAACAGCGCAGTTTCATCGCGGAAATACTCGATCGACCACTCGTCTACATTGTACTGGCCAACATTCACGGGCAGGTCGGCACCCCAGTAGTTCTCGCGCCGCTCAAACACCGCCAAACGGCCCGGATCGACCCGCGACAGTGCATAGGGACCGCTGCCAATGGGTGGCTCTAGACTAGTTTGGGTGAAAACCTCTTCGGTGGTTGCATGCTCGGGCAGAACCGGCAGCAAGCCCAGCAAAAGAGGTAATTCACGGTTGGAGCCATCGCCCAGGTGAAATGTAACCGTCAGCTCATCAACGCGTTCCACTTCGGTGATTTGCCCATAGGCACGGCGCTGGCTTGGGCGGCCATGCTCGCGAAGCAATTCCATTGAAAAAATAACATCGTCGGCCGTCACGGGCTCGCCATCTGAAAAGCGAGCATCCGGGTTCACGCCAAAGGTCACATAGGTGCGCTCGTCCGGCATGATAATGGTCTGCGCCAGCAGGCCGTACAGCGAAAAGGCTTCGTCGCGGCCGCGTGTTGCAAGGCTTTCCCAAACCCATCCACGCACCCACCAAACAGGTGATCCACGCACGATGAGCGGGTTGACGCTGTCAAACGTGCCGCGCAGGCCAAAACGAATGGAACCGCCGGTGGGCGCGTTGGGGTTCACATAGTCAAAATGCGTGAAGTCCGGTCCGTGCAGTGGACCACCATGCATCGTCATGGCGTGCGTAAAGCCATCGCCATCTTCTGCCAGCACCGCTGTGCTCGGCAGCAACATGACAGCGGCAGCAAGCATAAGCGCTGCCAGAGGATGCGTGATACGACGCGGGACTGAAAGAGCAGACATGGAACCTCGCAAGCACGGCCGATTCGACGCGTTTACTGTATCTCGCTGAGGCCGTGATGTGTCCAGCTTATCGGTGCATAAGCCTGAAAGACGCGGTAGTTGCGTGCTCAGCGGTGCCGTGTTGCAAAAACAGCAGGTGAATGCGGCAAGAAAACCACATTTGCCCTGAGCTGGCATCTGGTCATGGCGACTCATGTTGGTTAGAGGGAGCGGCAAGGGTACCTTTATGCGCTGATGCCGCCAGTTTTGAGCGGCTTGGCCATTAGGCCGCCTCATTTTGCCAACACCGCCGGTGGGCCTTGCGCGCACCGGCCTTGCTGGGCCTAGCCGCTGGTGAGGTACTTTCACCTGCTTCAACGTTGAAGAGAGATACAGAATGCAGCCCACTTCCATTTCTTCCAAAGCTCTGCGCACCGCTCTGGGTGCTGCTGTGACAATTGGGGTGGCGTTTGCGCTGCCAGTTGGGGCTTTGGCCCAAGATGCATCCGGCGCACAGCTGACGCAGGAGCAGCGGATGCAGCAAATCATCGACAGTGTTGATCCCGCTGAAGCGCAGGCCTTGGCAGACAATATGAACGATATGGCTTGGTTGAAAGTGTGCGGTGTCGACCAGCGCGCCAACCAGACGGTTTGCAACATCCGCGCCCGCGAGTTGCAGGTTGAAGGAGTGACGGTTGCTGCACTGCAGATCATCGAGTCTGAAGGCGGCGAGCGCCAGATGGTGACCATTTTGCCAACCCGGCTGCAAATCCCCGAGGGTGTGCGTGGGCAAGTCGATGATGGTGCACCGATCACTGGCCAGTTCCGCATTTGCTACCCGGCCAACTGCTTTGTCGAGTTCGAGCCAACCGACGCGTTGATCAACTCCATGAAGGCAGGTGGGGAATTTACCGTTACCGCGCTGAACGAAGCTGGTCGTGCAGTGCCTTTTGCGTTCTCACTCTCAGGCTTTACGGCCACCTATGATGGCGAAGGTTTCGACACCGCTGTCCTGATCGCCGCAGAGCAAATTTTGCGCGAGCGCCAGGCAACTGCTGCCCCGGAGGTTGCTCCAGCTTCGGATGATTTGCAGAACGCCTTGGAAGAGCGTGCCCGCGAACTGCGTGAGCGCATGCAAGACCAGTAATCGTATCGGCAACCGATACAGCCAAAAAAAAGGCGGCTACCGATGGGTAGCCGCCTTTTTTTGTAAAAAGTGGTGCTCAGCTAGTGCGCATGGCCTGCAAAGATCAGGTTCCCGTCGGGACCCTGATCAAAGAATTCGGCAATCTGTGCATTGCGCAAAGGCTGTAGATTGTCGTCGGGCAAAAGGTTTTGCTCCGACACATACGCCACATATTCGGTTTCCTCGTTTTCAGCCAGCAAGTGGTAAAAAGGCTGATCCTTGTGCGGGCGCACATCGGCCGGAATCGCTTCCCACCACTCTTCGGTGTTCGAAAATGTGGGGTCGACATCAAAAACCACGCCACGAAACGGATAGATCCGGTGCTTGACCACATCACCTATGGCGTAGCGCGCCAGGCGAATTGGTGCGTCCTGCGAGGGCTCTTGTAATTTATCGTCCAGCGCCGGTCGCACTGCTTCATTGTGACGGTCCATGAGAACTCTCCTTTGGGGCAAAGCTAAGCCTGCCAGGGGTTAGTTTCAACCAGGTGTATGAACAGAAGGTTGCGGCACGTTGGCCTAGACGTGCTGGCGAACCTGCCCTCTATAATCCATATTGATCGGCCATCGCAGGGTCACGCGCCACAATTTGGCGAGCCAGATCGGCCAGTACTTTGGCTTGTTTCCAGGTTGCATCATCCTGCATTTTACCGTCGATCATTACCGCACCGGTGCCATCAGGCATGGCCTCCAAAATGCGCAGCGCAAACTTCACCTCGTCGGCTGGCGGGCTAAAAACCTCGCGAGCAATATCGATCTGACTGGGATGAAGCGTCCACGCACCCGCACAGCCCATCAGGAATGCGTTGCGAAACTGCGCGCGGCACGCATCAGCATCGGAAAAGTCCCCAAAGGGGCCGTAAAACGCTTTCAGACCAGCTGACATACAAGCATCAACCATCTTGGCCATCGTGTAGTGCCAAAGGTCCTGCTGGTAGCTTGGGCGTTCGCTGCTCACGCCGTTATCATCGGCCAGCACCGTGTAATCAGGGTGGCCGCCGCCAACGCGGGTTGTTTTCATCCCGCGCGAGGCTGCAAGGTCAGCCGGACCAAGGCTCATGCCGTGCATGCGTGGGCTCGCCGTGGCAATCGCTTCAACGTTCTTCACGCCTTCGGCAGTCTCAAGGATTGCGTGTATCTGGATCGGCCGCGAAAGGCCCGCCTTCGCCTCAAGTTGAGCGAGCAGCTGGTCAAGATAGTGGATATCCCACGGCCCCTCCACCTTGGGCAGCATGATGACATCCAGCTTGTCACCAACCTCACCAACCAGCGTCATCACATCATCAAGCACCCAGGGAGAATTCAGGCAATTGATGCGGCTCCAAAGGCCTGTTGAGCCAAAGTCATTGTCCTTGGCCAACTTCACGAAGCCAGCGCGTGCTGCCTCTTTCTGGTCTGCTGGAATTGCATCTTCCAGGTTGCCAAGCACCACATCCACTTTCGGGATCAGGCCAGCCAGTTTAGCAACAACTTTGTCGATATGCGGTGGAACGAAGTGGATCATCCGCTCGACTTGAGCCGGTGGCTCTCGCTGCGGGTCTGGTGCACCAATCGCCAGTGGCCGAAAGAAAGCGTGAGGGGTTTTGGTCATGGTGTGCAGCCTTAAAAAACGAATGGATCGTGCGGTCATCATCGCATGCTGCGTTGCACAATGACCAGAGCCGCTTTGGTCTACTGCCTCAAAAGGCGTCCCTATTGCTCGCGGATCTGTCGTGACCATCTTCGATGCGCCCACATCCATTCATGCGGGCGTTCGGTAATCCAGGCCTCAAACTGGGCGTTGATCTGCGCTGTGACGCGCGCAACATCAGCTTCATGATCCTCTGTCGCGGTGATTTCCAAGGGCTTCAGCTCAATAGAAAATGCCACCGGACCAACGCGCTTGCAGCGCCCCAAAATCAGGCGTGAACCAGTGCGCAGGGCAAGCGTTGCGGGCAGGGGGGTAGAGGGAGCATCGGCTCCGAAAAACGGTACCATCACCCCTCGATTGTGCTGGCGCTGGTCGGCCAGCATCGCCACGGCGCCTCCCGAGCGCAGCAGGGCAACAATGCGCTTCATAGCGTTTGAGCCTTTGGTGATCATGCCTGCCAGGTACAGTTGCTCACGCTGTGCAAGCAGGGAGCGCTCCAGCAGCGGATTGCGAACACCCTGATAAAGCCCAGCCACCGCTAGGCCGCGCTGCGCCAACGGTATACCCAGGGCCTCCCAATTGGCCGCGTGCATGGACACCATAATGGCACCTTGCTTTCCTTCTTCAGCTTGGAGGCTCTCAACAAGGTGGGGCTGTTCGACGGTTATGCGCTGCGGTTGTTCCATCAGCGCATCAAGCAGGGCCCCTTCAGCGAAGGTGCGGCCCAGATTGTTCCACATTGCGCGGGTGATCGTCTCGCGTTCAGCCGCATTAAAGTGGGGCATTGCCGCGTGAAGCTGCGCCAAAGCGCGCGGATGTCGTTTTGTATGCGGTGCAATGGTTTGCCAGCACCAGCCCATAAATGCTGATGCGCGCTCCAGCCCGAGCAGCCCGAGCAGTGCCCGCAACACACCTACGCCTGCGAATTCCAACCTTTGGCCAAAAGAGGGGGGATGCCGTGTCGTCATTTATTGAAGCGCTTGATTTGGGACATGCGCGTGCTGCATACGCGATGGTAAGTAAGCCAGCAATCGTCATCTTATTGGCGCTTGCCATTCGGCTTTTCGCTAACACTGCCGCTGTGCTGGCTGGCACAGTCTTTGCGCACGCCTGACGGATTTTATGGCTGAAATTCTTGCCCTTGTTGCCCCGTTTTTTGGGCTGATTTTTCTTGGCTATTTTTCTGGTCGGGTTGCCAAGCTGCCAGAGGATGGGCTGGCTTGGCTCAACTTTTTCATCATCTATATGGCGCTGCCCGCGCTGTTTTTCGATCTGCTATCCTCCACGCCGCTTGATCAGCTTGAGGGCTTGTCGTTCATCGTGGTCACAACGCTGTGCGCCTATGTGGTCTATATGCTGGCAGTGGTTGTGGCGGTGCTGCGCGGGGCAAGCTTAAGTGAAAGTGCAATGCAGGGCGTTGCCGGATCCTATTCCAACATCGGCTATATGGGGCCAGGTCTCACATTAAGCGTGCTCGGAACACCGGCAGCTGTGCCAACCGCGCTCATCTTCTGTTTTGACAATGCCCTTCAGTTCACGCTGACACCGATTCTTATGGCGCTCAGCGGTAAGGAGCGAGACAAGCCGCTTCGCATCGCGCTGCTTGTTGCGCGTAAAATTGTGCTGCACCCTTTTATCGTTGCCAGTGCGCTTGGTATCGCGGCGGCAGCGTTACAGTTTCAAACACCTGGCCCGCTGCAACGCATTATCGATTTTTTGAGTGCGGCAGCAGCGCCCTGCGCGCTGTTTGCTATGGGTGTAACCATCGCCCTGCGTCCGCTTGCCCGTGTGCCTGTAGAAGTGCCGTGGTTACTGGTTGTGAAGCTCGTTGTTCACCCGCTGCTCATTTGGGTGGCCTTGTCGTGGGCAGGCAATTACGATCCCGTTTGGGTTTACACGGCCATTCTCATGGCCTCGCTGCCACCAGCGCTCAACGTGTTCGTTATGGCCCGCCAATATGATGTTTGGGTGCAACGTGCATCCTCAATGGTGCTGGTGGGCACGATCGTATCGATCCCCACACTGACGGTCATGATCTTGATGGTGAACAGTGGCCTTATTCCGGCAGACCTGTTTCCGTAAGCACCCCGATGATCACGCACCAATTTTCATGGTGTCGCGCATGGCGCCCACCATTAAGCGCAGGCTGAAGGGTTCAAGCCCCGCCACCATGAGCCCTTTTTTAAGGTTCGGCGATAGACGCGTCATGGTCATGGCGGCAGCGCGGCCGATTTGCATCAATGGGTTGTCCGAGAGAAGCGACTTATTGAGCGCGTCCACGCCAAAGGTGCGCGCCCAAACATCAGCCCGCCGCCTGGCGCTATAGCGTGAGGCAATCAACATGGATGAGGGCGCTTCATGGGCCTCTAACGCCTTGGAGATCACGTCGACCGCATCGCTGCCATCACGAATGGAAAGGTTGAGTCCTTGCGCCCCAATAGGGGGGAACGCGTGCGCTGCCTCGCCGGTCAGGAACACGCCTTTGGCCGAAAACGCATTGGCGACCAACGCTTCCAGCGGCCAAAGCTGAACAGGTTGCTCCAGGGTCAGCGCGCCCAGCAGGTGTTGTGAGCGTTTTTCCAGAAACAGGCTCGCTTCGTCTCTACTCATAGCCTTCAACGTGTCGGCAGTATCGGGCGATAGTGCACAAACAAAACTGGAGCGGTTGTGGCCATCCACATCGGGCATGGGCACGAAGGTAAAGGGTCCAGTCTCGGTGTGAAATTCGGTGGATATGAAGTCGTGCGGCTTGTCGTGGCGCACCACGCCCACCGCTGCGGTTTGCGGATAGGTCCACCGTTGCACCTTGATGCCAGCAGCATCGCGGGCAGGCGAGTTGCGGCCGTCAGCCGCAATTACAGCCTTGGTTTCAATCACTTGGCCATTTTTGAGTGTGAGGTGAGGGGTGCCAGCGGAAAAGTCGTATTCTACCACCAGGCTTTCAATTTGGGTAAGCCCCTCAGTGTGATCTGTGGCCTCTTTGAGCATCGCATTGAGCGGCGCATTGGGACAGTTGAGCCCAAAAAGTGAGCGGCCAATTTCTTCAGCCTCAAAGGAGATGGCCGGTGCACGCACCAGGCGGCGCGAGCCATCGAGCAGGCGCATCGTCATCAGCGGTGTGCCAATTTCTGCTACCGCATCAGACAGGCCCAGCGTCTCCAAGGTGTCCAGCGAAGGCGCTAGCAGCGCTGTCGTGCGTTTATCGTCCAAGCGTGGAGCAGGGCCAATGAGCACCGCTTGCAGTCCGGCATGTGCAGCAAGCAGTGCCGCGACCATTCCTGCCGGGCCGGTGCCCGTGATGGCCACATCAAAAGGCGTGGTTTTATTGTTCATGTCACTGTTCGTGCTGCCGGTCATGGATTGCTCCTCGCTTGACGTACTCTACGTGGAACTGCACATCAGTGCGGTCAATGCGGCATCCTGCCAAGTTCGTTCCAGCAGACAGAGACATCCTTATGCCAACGCCCACGCAAAAAATTGTGATCCATCAGACCGGTGGTCCAGACGTCATGCAGCTTGAAGATGATGTATTGCCAGATCCGGGCCCCGACGAAATTGTGATCGAGCACGGCGCGATTGGCCTGAATTTCATCGACGTTTATTTTCGCACCGGGCTTTATCCCTCACCAACGGGCCTGCCCTTTACACCGGGCAATGAGGCGGCGGGTACGGTTGTCGCCGTGGGCGGTGAGGTTTCCACCGTCAGTGTGGGCGAGCGGGTGGCCTATGTTACCACACCGGGCAGCTATGCACGCCACCGCACCATTAAGGCCGCCCAAGCGGTGAAGCTTCCCGATAGCATTGGTGACGAAACAGCAGCGGCCATGATGCTGAAGGGCATGACAGCACGCTATTTGCTGCGCAAAACCTTTGTTGTGACCGCTGAAACAACCTTGCTGTTTCACGCAGCAGCAGGCGGCGTTGGCCTGATTGCGGGGCAGTGGGCCCACCATCTGGGCTCAACAGCTATTGGTACGGCAGGTTCAGATGAAAAGTGCGCGCTGGCGCTGCAGCATGGCTACAAACACTGCATCAATTACGCTGAGCAAGACGTTGCAGAAGAGGTCGCGCGCCTGACCGACGGTGGCAAGTGCGAGGTGGTTTATGATTCTGTCGGTAAATCGACCTTTGAAGGCTCGCTTGATAGTCTCAAGCCCTTCGGCATGCTGGTCTCATTTGGCAATGCGTCAGGACCTGTGGATGCCTTCAATCTGGGTATTCTTGGCCCCAAAGGTTCACTTTATGTGGCCCGGCCAACCATTTTCACCCACATCTCCACGCCGGAGCTTTTGGCTGAGACGGCCAGCGACCTCATGGACGTGGTAACGTCCGGCGCGGTCCAAATTCCTGTGTCACAACGTTTTAGGCTGGAAGATGTCGCCGAGGCGCACAAAGCGCTGGAAGCGCGTCAAACCACTGGTGCAACGGTAATTTTGCCAAACGGTTGAGCACTTTGCCCGGACGCGCATGCGTGTCTGCACAGCTTTATGGCACCTGATGCCGTAGAGGCAGTTGCCGCGATGGCAAAACAGGCACTAAATTGACCATGTGGCGCTTTGGTGGGCATGGCTAAAACCTGTGCTTGCCGCGAACTATCCGTTAGGTGATTTTGCCTTTGAGCAATGCAGTTCCGCTTTTGGCCGTTGACGGCCTGACGAAAGCCTTCGGTTCGCTGGTGGCTGTTGGTGGCGTCGACCTTTCCATTGGTGAGGGGTCCATACATGCGCTCCTTGGCGAGAACGGCGCCGGTAAATCGACGCTCGTCAAAATGCTCTACGGCGCACTGCAGCCCGACAGCGGTCGCATCACGATTCGAGGGCAAGCCAAGACCATAACTTCGCCCAACCAGGCGCGCGCGCTGGGCATTGGCATGGTGTTTCAGCATTTCTCTTTGTTCGAATCGATGAGCGTTGCCGAAAACATTGCTCTTGCGCTTGATCACAAGCCGACGCCTGATCAGGTGAAAGTTGAGCTGGCCGCTTTCGTTGAACGCTATGGCCTCTCGGTTGATCCCGATGCCACTGTCGGTGATCTTGATGTTGGCGTGCGCCAGCGTGTCGAGATTTTGCGCGTGCTGCTGCAAAAGCCGTCTCTGGTGATCCTTGATGAGCCAACATCGGTGCTCACACCGCAGGAGGCTGAAAGCCTGTTTGGGGTGCTGCGCCAACTGGCCAGCGAAGGCAAAAGCATTCTCTATATCTCCCATAAGCTCGACGAGGTGCGCGCCCTTTGCGACGACGCGACCGTGATGCGCCTGGGTAAAGTGGTTGCGCGCACGGATCCGCGGGAAGAATCCTCTGCGTCTCTCGCTCGCGCCATGGTCGGCTCTGACGTGTCCGATGTGGTGCGCACTGGCCGCAAGGTCGGTGCAGATGCGCCGCTGATGTTTGAAATGAACGAAGTCAGCTACAATCCTGGCACGCTGTTTGGCATGACCCTGAAAGACCTTTCCCTGCGTGTGCATGCCGGTGAAGTGCTTGGCATTGCAGGTGTGGCAGGTAATGGCCAGAAAGAGCTTTTCGACGTGCTTTCCGGCGAGGCGTTGGTAGAGCTGGACGGCGTAAGAATGGCAGGCAAGCCTGTGGGTTCGCTGCCCATCGCGGCCCGTCGCCAGCGCGGTGCCGCCTTCATTCCTGAAGAGCGCTCTGGTCATGCGTCAGTTCCCGCTATGGCCTTGAGCGAAAACGCACTTATCACCCGCAAAGCACCTGAAGATGGAACCTTGGGGTCGCTTGGCGTGATGAAGTTTGCCGCCATCCGCAAGCTCTCCACGTTCATTCGGCAGGGTTATGATGTGCGCTCTGCCAAGGGCGACCCTGCTGCTTCGACGCTCTCAGGCGGCAATTTGCAAAAATTCGTTGTTGGGCGTGAGCTTTCACGGGACCCAAAGCTGCTTGTCGTCAACCAGCCGACCTGGGGCGTTGATGCAGCCGCTGCTAGCTTTATTCGCACAGCGATTCTGGAGCTTGCTGACAAGGGATCGGCCGTCATTGTGATCAGCCAAGATCTGGATGAACTTTTGCAGATCTCTGACAAGATTGCCGTGCTTTCCCATGGTCACCTGTCCGAGCCGTTGGAAGCTTCCAGTGTGACGCTGGAACAGTTAGGTCTGCTCATGGGTGGTGATCCCACCAAAGATCAGGCGTCGGTGGAGCACTCCAATGCAGCTTGAGCTGGTAAAACGCGACGCTCCGTCCACCAAAATGCTGATTGCCGCGCCCTTTATGGCGCTGGGTCTAACGGTTCTGACGGCGGGCATCATGTTCGCGGTCATGGGCTTCAATCCGGTTGCAGCACTGTATGAGTACTTCATCGCTCCGCTCACCGAGCTTTGGTCGGTTTATGAGCTTCTGTTGAAGGCCGGGCCGCTGATCCTCATCGCGCTGGGTTTGGCCGTCTGCTACCGCGCCAACATCTGGAACATTGGCGCTGAAGGCCAGTTCACAATGGGCGCGATTTTTGGCGCGATCCCGCCAATCCTGTTTCCCGAATGGACCAGCTGGGCGACACTTCCGACTATGCTGATTTTGGGCATGGTTGGCGGGGCGTTGTACGGCGGCATCCCGGCGTTCTTGAAAGTCAAATTCCGCGCCAACGAAATTCTGACGTCGTTGATGCTTGCCTACATCGCGCTGCTCGTCTTGGACTATCTGGTGCGCGGCCCATGGCGTGATCCGGGCGGTTTCAATTTCCCTGAATCGCGCAATTTCTCCGACGAGCAAAGCTTGGCTACCCTGGAAGGCTCGCGGCTGCATCTGGGCATTTTTATCGCGTTTCTTGCCGTGCCTGTCATGTGGTTCATCATGAGCCGTACGCTGGCCGGGCACGCTTTTAAAGTCGTCGGCGAAGCGCCTCGCGCAGCCCGTTTTGCAGGCTTTTCATCCAAAACACTGACCTACGGCGCACTAATGTTTTCTGGCGCACTGGCTGGCTTGGCTGGCATTATGGAAGTCGCGGGCCCTATTGGCGAGCTGCGCCCTACCATTTCGCCGGGCTACGGCTTCACGGCCATCATTGTTGCTTTCCTTGGGAGGCTAAACCCGTGGGGCATCATGCTGGCCGGGCTTTTGCTTGCGCTTTCATTCCTGGGCGGGGAGGCAGCACAAATCACGCTTGGCTTATCGGACAAAATGGCCCGCGTGGTGCAGGGCATGCTGCTGTTCTTCGTGCTCGGCTGCGACACGTTGGTGCGCTACCAAATTCGCTTTAAGACCGCCCCCAAGGTGGATGTTACGCTGTCCCCAGCAAAAGAGGCCAGCGATGCTGCTTGAAGGTATTTTGATCACCATTGTGGGTGCCGCGACGCCGATTTTGCTCGCCGCGATTGGCGAGCTTGTGGTGGAACGCTCAGGTGTTCTTAACCTGGGCGTTGAGGGTATGATGATTATGGGAGCGGTCGTTGCCTTTGGCGTCTCGCTGACCACCGGCAACCCTTATCTTGGGGCGGTGGCCGGCGGTTTGGCGGGCGTGGGCATGGCCCTGCTGTTTGGCCTGTTTACTGTGTATTTGGCGTCCAATCAGGTGGCGACGGGGCTTGCGCTCACGCTGCTGGGTCTGGGTCTTGCCGGCCTCATCGGGGAAAGCTTTGTGGGCACGCCCGGCGTGAAACTCGAGGCGATCACTATCCCGGTGCTTTCCAGTATTCCTTTTATCGGGCCAGCGTTGTTCGATCGCGATATCATCGTTTACCTGTCCTTCGCTATCGTTGCTGGGGTCAGTTACATGCTGTTTAAAACCCGTGCGGGCCTTGTCTTGCGGGCAACAGGCGAAAACGCAGATGCCGCTCATGCGCTAGGCCGTGATGTGCGCCTTATTCGTTTGGTAGCTGTGGCTTTTGGAGGTTTCTGTGCTGGCCTTGGTGGCGCGTACCTATCCCTGGTGCTTACCGCACAGTGGACCGAAGGCATGAGCGCTGGGCGCGGCTGGATTGCCCTCGCCATAGTTGTGTTTGCCACATGGCTGCCCTGGCGTGCGGTTGCCGGCGCCTATTTGTTTGGCGGGGTAATTATTTTGCAACTGCACGCGCAGGCGTTTGGTATTCGTGTGCCGCCCCAAGCCATGACAATGCTGCCCTATGTAGCCACTATCGTTGCGCTTGTTATTCTCTCCCGCAATCAGGCGCTCATGCGTCGCAACACCCCCGCGGCCTTGGGGCGGGCTTTTGTACCTGATCGATAATTTCCGCTTGCGCCGGGAGTTTTGCGATGGCCCTCCACTCGGTGCATATGTTCCAACCGCCATCAAAACCAAAACGTCAAAAACAAGGATGCCAAAATGAAAAAACTGACATCATCCCTTCTGGCCATTGGTACTGCCACCGCGCTGTCGCTCGGTGTTGCTGCTACCGCGCAGGCCGAAGACCCTGTGAAAGCTGCGTTCCTCTATGTCGGCCCGGTCTCTGACCATGGCTGGACTTACGCTCACGATCAGGCACGCATCGCCATGGAAGCTGAGCTCGGCGATATGGTTGAAACAACGTTCCTTGAAAGCGTGCCTGAAGGTGCCGATGCCGTACGCGCGCTTGAGCGTCTGGCCCGCACCGGCCACGACATCATCTTCGCGACCTCCTTCGGCTACATGGAGTCCGTGCAGGAAGTCGCCGAGCGTTTTCCTGATGTAAAGTTCGAGCATGCAACGGGCTACCTGTCGTCTGAGAACTTCGCCAACTACAATGGCCACTTCTATGAAGGCCGCTACGTGCTGGGCAAAATCGCTGGCATGGAAACCGAAACCAACACCATCGGCTATATCGCCTCTTATGCGATCCCCGAAGTGGTCTCTGGCATCAATGCCTTCATGCTGGGCGCACAGTCGGTGAATCCGGATGTGGAGGTCAAAATCATTTGGGTGAACACATGGTACGACCCGCCACGCGAAGCCGAAGCTGCCAATGCACTTATCGATCAGGGTGCTGATATCCTTGTTCAGCACACCGATTCCACAGCGCAGCTGCAAGTCGCGCAGGAGCGCGGCGTGCGCGGTTTCGGCAATGATTCCGACATGGGTGCTTTTGCGCCCGATGCGCAGCTGACCGCTATCGTCAACAATTGGACGCCTTACTATGTTGAGCGCATCCAGGCAGTTGCCGATGGTACATGGGAAACAGGCTCAGCGCTCGGCTCAATGGAAACCGGTCTGGTACAGATGGCACCATTTGCCAACATGGCCCCAGAAACACTGGCTGTGGCTGAAGAAACCATGGCAGGCATCATCGCCGGTGATATCCACCCGTTTGCAGGGCCCATCTTCAACCAGGACGGTGAAGAAGTGGTCGCAGAGGGCGAAATGGCGCCACTGGACATGATCCTGGGCATGAATTTCTACATCCAGGGCATCGACGACGCTTACCCCAACTAAGCGTTCGCTTGATTTACGATTTGAAGGGCCGGGGCAGATACTCCGGCCTTTTTTTACGTGTTGCACCTTGCGCACCAAGATGGGCAGCGGCATAAGCGAACCCGCTGGAGGGGTGGCCGAGTGGTTTAAGGCACTGGTCTTGAAAACCAGCGTGCGGGTAACCGTACCGTGGGTTCGAATCCCACCCCCTCCGCCACCTACACATATTAAGCTTTTGTAAAATATGAAAAAAAGCATCATTGGTGTGCCCCCATCGGGTGGTCCGGTTTGATTGTTAGTGCATCGTCGGTCTCTGGTCCATTGCAACGATTCTTTCGGGCGCGGGCGGACGATAACCCATAGAGCTGTGGGGCCTGATCGTGTTGTAGTGGATGCGCCATTGCTCAATCAGGATTTGCGCCTCTCGCAAGCTGTAGAAGATTTCGCCGTTGAGCAGTTCGTCGCGGAATCGGGCATTGAAGCTTTCGCAGTATCCGTTCTCCCAAGGTGACCCAGGTTCGATGTAAGCGGTTTTGGCGCCCACGGCAGCGATCCAGTCCCGCACCTTCTGAGCGACAAATTCCGGGCCATTGTCGGATCTGATATATTCCGGCGGGCCGCGCAGGATGAACAGATCGGTCAATGCGTCCAGCACGTCGGTTGAGTTGAGCTTGCGATCGACACAGATCATGAGCGCCTCCCTGGTGTGTTCGTCGATGATGTTGAGCGTGCGGTAGACGCGGCCATCGGCGGTGCGATCCTGGACGAAGTCATACGACCAGACATGGTTGGGGCGTTCGGGTCTGAGCCGAATGCAGGAGCCGTCGTTCAGCCAGAGCCGTCCTTTCTTCTTCTGCTTTTGCGGAACCTTCAGCCCTTCACGTCGCCAGATGCGCTCGACCCGCTTGTGGTTCACCTGCCAGCCTGCGTTGTTCAGCAGGCCGGTGACCATGCGGTAGCCCCTCTCGGCAGATTGCTTTGCGATCGCCTGCCGGGCAATTCATAGCGCCCGTATTGATCGGCCAGCTCGATGATGTCGTCAGTCAGACGCTCTTCGTCGGCTCGGCCCTGGGGCACCTTGCGCTGCGTGGATCGATGCTGGCCCAAAGTACGGCAGGCGCGGCGCTCAGACACGCCCAGTTCCTGCCGCACATGGTCAATGCACTTGCCCCTCTCGGCAGGTTGCTGTGCAACCGCCTGCCGGGCAATGGGACGACGCGAAGGGCTCAGAAGTTTTGCTGGCGCTGCCCTGCGGGTCCCTTCGCCGCTTCCGACAGGATCAGCTTGTCCAAGGTCAGATCGGATACCGCGCGCCGAAGCCGTTGGTTCTCTTTCTCAAGCTCCTTGAGCCGCGCGAGTTGCGACCGCTGCATCCCGCCGTATAGCTTCCGCCATCGGTAAAACGTCTGCTGCGTCACGCCGATCTGGCGCACAGCCTCGGCGATCGTCGCGCCTTGTCCCTGCAGAACCTCAACCTGCCGAAGCTTCGATACGATATCTTCGGGCTTTTCTCGTTTTCCAGCCATCGCTGATCCTCCAATTGCGGGACAAATCTATCCCAGTTGGTGGACCACTTTCAGGGGGCTACTCCACCTGGCAAAGCTAGCGTTGAAATCGTCAAACGCTACTATCCGCTCTCAACGCCTGACCCTCAAAGGGGAATTTACAATTCTAATCGGGATAATTGGCTGCACATGCACCGCTTTATGGGGCTCCGGGTGCAGCATTGCGTTTGAGAGCCGAGAAGCGCAGGCGCAAAGCGCTGATTAAGTCTCATGCTTTTCGTGCTAGCCTGCCGTGACACCCTATCTATTGGAGCCTTTGCATGCGCCTTACGCTCTGTAACGAAGTCATTCGTGAGCTGGATTTTGCCGGCCAATGCAAACTCGCCGCTGATTTGGGCTATGAAGGGCTTGAAGTTGCACCCTTCACGCTCAGCGACAATCCGGCAAATTTGCCTGCGAGACACCGCCGCGAATTGGCAGTCATGGCCAACGATGCGGGTATCAGAATCACTGGCCTGCACTGGCTGATGAATGTGCCAAGTGGGCTATCACTCACCAGCAACGATCCAGAAATACAGAGCAAGACCCGTGACCATATCTTGGCAATGGTTGAGCTATGCCACGACCTTGGTGGAAGGATTTTAGTGCATGGGTCCCCGGATCAGCGCCCGACAGGCCATGCAAGTTCACCTAAGGAGGCTCGAGACATCGCGCTCAATCATTGGAAAGCGGCAGGCGAGGCTGCTGATGCGGCGGGCGCCACATATTGCATCGAGGCATTAGCACCGTCGCTGACTGACTTTGTGAATACGGTAGATGAAGCGCTAGCCTTGGTCAGGGCTGCCGACACGCCTGGCCTTCAAACCATGCTGGACACGTCGGCAGCCTGGGGCGGCGAGAAGCAAAGCCCCGAGCAGGTTTTGAACGCGCATCTGCCCGGCGGCCATATAGCCCATATTCATTTCAACGAATCCAACCGTCGTGCCCCGGGGCAGGGCGAACATAGCTTTTTGCCAATCGTCCAAACGCTAGCCCGTCACGCGTATGATGGCTGGATCGGAATAGAACCGTTTGATTATCATCCCAACGGCCCAGCCGCCGCTGCTCAGGCTTCTGGTTATATAAAAGGGCTGATCGATGCGGTGATGCGCAGAGATCCATGCTAAGATAAAGGCCAGGTTCATTTGAACGGGTCTCAAAGTTTCAGCACTGTCGCGCTGCTGAGCCATTAAGTTTAACCTTGGCGCTTTAGGCAGGGGACTGGCCAAGTGTTTCGCGGCGTAGTAATTTGCCCAATATTGGCACGTCGCGCGCAGTCTCTACCCACCCAGTCGCGGGCAAAGCCCAAAGGACCGCTGCCCAGTGCAATTTGATTTGAACACCCTGCCACGTCGAACCAAAGCGGCCCTGATTTTGGCGACCGACCTTGCGTTGCTGCCAGTTGCTTTGTGGGCAGCATTTGGGTTCCGCCTGGGGTTGCTGGATCCAACGGGCGTGTTTGGGATCATCAACCCATTTGCGTCTGTGGGTGTAGCCGATGTCGCAATCGTTTTAGCGCTGTGTGCGCCGGTATTGTTCGCCTTCAAATTGCATCGCATCAAACTTCACGCGATCGACATGGATGCAATATCGCGGGTTGCGACATTGGCCATCGCTATCATGGTGGTTACCTCTGTTGCGGCGTTCTTGCTGCAGGCAAGTTTCCCTCGGTCGGTTCCGTTCTATTTTGGAGCCATTTTCTTCATTCTGGCGATTTTGGTGCGGCTGGTCGCCTTGCGCGTTTTGCTTGGACTGGCGTCGTTCGGCTCAGACCGCCTTCCCGTAGCGATTTATGGCGCAGGCTCGGCCGGCATTCAGCTTGCCGCATCACTCAAGCAGTCCAGCGAGACTGTGCCGGTAATGTTTGTCGACGACAATCCGGCGTTGCATGGCCTAATCGTGTCGGGCGTCCGCGTTAAGCCGGTCTCGATACTGGAGAAGGCTGCAAGCGAAGGTCGTATCAAGCAGGTGCTCATCGCAATTCCGTCTCTCTCGGTGCCGCGCCGCGCGGCTCTGGTTGAGCGGTTAAGCAAGCTAGGCTGCCAGGTTAAAAGCGTCCCGTCCTATGTTGAATTGGTATCGGGCTCCACCACTGTCAGCGATCTGCGCGCCGTTACAACAGAAGAGCTTCTTGCCCGAGACCGTGTTGAGCTTGATACGCCTGAAATTGCCGAGGCCTATGCCGGGCGTTCTATAATGGTCACCGGTGCCGGTGGTTCAATCGGCGCGGAGCTATGCACGCAAATTTTGAAATGCAATCCAGCACGCTTGGTGCTGTTTGAGCGCAGCGAGCCAGCCCTTTACGAGATTGATCGGCTCATACGCACGCATCCTGATGTGAGGTCGCTGATCGTGGATACCTACCTTGGCTCTGTGACCGATGCAGCAGCCGTTCGTTCTGCGATCAAGCGTTTTAATGTCGACGTGATACTGCACGCTGCAGCCTACAAGCATGTGCCAATAATTGAGCACAATGAGGTTGAAGGTGCGCGCAACAATGTCTTGGGCACCAAGACTGTTGTTGATGCAGCAATGGATGCTGACGTTGAGCGTTTCATTCTGGTCTCGACGGACAAAGCGGTGCGCCCGTCCAATGTCATGGGCGCGACCAAACGTATGGCCGAACTCATCGTTCAGGATGCGCAGCACCACGTTCGAGATACAGGGCGTGATACCAGGTTTTCCTTGGTGCGCTTTGGAAATGTATTGGGGTCTTCAGGCTCGGTCGTACCGCTCTTTTCTAAGCAGATCGCAGCAGGCGGCCCTGTGACGGTTACGCATGTCGATGTGACGCGTTTCTTTATGACGATACCTGAAGCCTCGCGCCTTGTGCTGTTGGCTGGTGCCTATGCTGAAGGCAATGATTTGTTCGTGCTGGACATGGGCGAGCCGGTAAAGATCATGTCACTTGCCGAACGCATGATCGAACTTTCAGGGCGTTCGGTTAAGTCCGACGCTAACCCTGACGGCGATATAGCAATCGCGGTTACCGGGCTGCGGCCTGGGGAAAAGCTGTTTGAGGAGCTGCTGCTGGACGACGACACGCTGGTGAAGACGCCGCATGAAAAGATCCTGCGCGCCAGCACCTCAGGTCAGTCGGCCAATGATGTTTTGATGATGGTTGAGCGCATCACCAGTGCTGTGCAGCAACGTGATGGGGCTCAGGTTCGCACCATAGCGCGGGAGTATGTCGCTGGCTTTCGCGATAGCTCAAAGCTTATCCCGTTTCCCAAGCCGGTCCATGAACAGCGCTATACAGTGTAGGCGTCTGCTGTGTCGCCAAAGCGGTGACGGCAGGCCGGCATGCAGGCAAAACGCCTAAGACCGTAGATCCTAGACCAGGGTGCCTTCGGTTGCGGCTTTGATATCGGCCTCGCTTACGCCCGGTGCGCATTCGACCAGACGTAATCCACCGTCCACCACATCCAATACGCCCATATTGGTGATCACGCGATCAACAACGCCTTTGCCCGTGAGGGGGAGTGTACACTCGGTTAGGATTTTTGAGGCACCATGTTTGTTGGTATGGTCCATAACGACCACCACACGACCAACGCCAGCAACCAGATCCATTGCACCGCCCATGCCCTTGATGAGCTTACCAGGGATCATCCAGTTGGCCAGATCGCCATTTTCTGCCACTTCCATCGCCCCGAGAATGGCCATCGCGATCTTGCCACCGCGGATCATTGCAAAGCTCTGCGCTGAGTCGAAATAGGCGGTGCGATCCAACTCAGTGATCGTCTGTTTGCCTGCATTGATAAGGTCAGCATCTTCCTCACCTTCCAGAGGAAAGGGGCCCATACCAAGCATACCGTTTTCCGATTGAAGGGTTACGTCGACGCCTTCGGGAATGTAATTGGCAACCAGGGTCGGAATGCCGATGCCGAGGTTCACATACATGCCGTCTTCCAGTTCCTGGGCGGCGCGTGCCGCCATCTGGTTGCGGTCCCACATTATCGTTACTCCTAAAATTCGGCGCTTAAGCGGCCCGCGTGGTGCGCTGTTCGATACGTTTTTCGTGCTCGCCTTGAATAAGGCGGTGCACATAGATGCCTGGAAGATGAATGGTGTCGGGGTCTAGTGATCCTGTCGGAACGATCTCCTCGACCTCCATCACGCAGACTTTGCCACATGTTGCCGCCGGTGCGTTGAAATTGCGGGCCGTCTTGCGGAAAATAGCGTTGCCGGTTTCATCGGCTTTCCACGCCTTCACAATGGCGAGGTCTGCAAAGATCCCCCGCTCCATAATGTAAGTCTCGCCATCAAAATCTTTGTGCTCTTTGCCATCGGCGATAACCGTGCCAACACCGGTTTTGGTGTAAAACCCTGGTATGCCAGCACCACCAGCGCGCATGCGCTCGGCAAGTGTGCCTTGAGGGTTGAATTCGATTTCCAGCTCTTTGGCGAGGTACTGCCGCATGAATTCGTCGTTCTCGCCGACATAGGATGACATCATGGTTTTGATCTGCCGGGTATCCAGCAGCTTGCCCAAGCCGAAGCTATCAACACCACAATTGTTGGACGCGATGGTCAGATCCTTCACGCCACTCTTCACAACCGCATCAATGAGCAGCTCGGGAATGCCGCACAGCCCAAAACCGCCAGCGGCGATCAGTATGCCATCATCAAGCAACCCTTCCAGGGCCGCATCGGCGGAGTCGTATATCTTGCGCATCTTAAAAAGCCCACACAGGTCAATGGTATCAGCAGTTGGCTTAGCCTCTCTCACGGTGTGACGCACAATTCAAGCACCTAGGCACTGCGCGAAAGACCTCGGTGAACGCTGATCGCGATGATGTGGTAAGGCTTCATTAACCCAAAAGGGCGGCCAGAACGCCACAGCGTGACATCCCTGCAACACCAAACCCCAATCCATCCGTTCACCGATGCATCTGCCCACTTGGCGCTTGCACGCGACAGGGCGTTCGATATGCAGGGTTCACGAGAAGGGTTTCCCGACTCGGCTTGCTTCGGTTGGATTTGGTTTCGCTTTAAAGGCTCCCCCATCCCAAGCAAGCTTAGCTGGGCAGAAATGGTCTGACACGTTTCTGCTCTTATGTTTGATGATTTTGGAGGTCTATTATGACTTTGGCAAAACGCTTCCTGCTCGGTTCTGCTGCAGCTCTCGTTGCAACAACCGGCGCACAAGCTGCCGACCTCGGCCTGCCGGTTGCACCGGCTGTCGACTACGTGCAGATTTGTTCCATTGGTTCTTTCACCGGTTTCCTTCTGCCAGGTTCAAATGTTTGTTTCGACATCTCGGGCGAAGCCCGGTTCGAAGCTAATTTCGGCGATGAGTCGCAAACCACTTGGATCGGCTCAACCGGTCGCGTCGATCGGGATGAACTGTCGTTCAACGGCGAATTTGCGCTGAACTTCGATGCGCGCACAATGACCGAGTTTGGTCTTCTGCGTGGGTTCATTTCAATGGACAGCGAAGAACGCAATGACGGCGCTGACGTAGAATTTGAACAGGCGTTTGTTCAGCTTGGTGGCCTGGTCGCCGGTCTGACATCCTCGTTCTTTGATCCGCTGTATAGCGACTACGCTTTGGTGGGTGGCTTCGGCGGTGATGATGATATTGCGCTGATTGGTTATAACTTTGCTTTTGGCAATGGGTTTACCCTTGGTGTTTCACTTGAAGACGCAGAATCTAGGCAACGTGACCCATCCGGTGGTAGTGACGCACAGGATCGTGAAGCCGCACGTATTATCGCGGCAGCAGGGTTGGCAGCTGGTGATGCGGCCAACGCCGCTCTTAACGGGCTCGTAGGCTACGATGACTCCTATACTACTCCTGATCTTGCCATTGCTCTGCGTGTGGCGCAGGCTTGGGGTGGGGCGGCAGTATATGGTGCGGTCCGTGACATTGATCCAGAAGCTCATCTTGCTGATAACGAAATGGGTTATGCGATTGGTGCAAGCGCTGAGATTAACTTGCCATTTGGTTTTGGTTCGACGTTTGGCGTTCTTGGTACATATGCGTCTGGCATGATCGACTATGTTGATATCAATGGCCACGATTTCACTGTGAATAATGCTGGAACCGGTCTCGAACTTTCTACTGCCTATTTGGTGGGCGCAGGTTTTGATATTGGCGTAACAGAGCAGGTTAGCGTTCAGTTGGAAGGTTCATACTTCGACTTTGACGCGACGCTTCCGTCGGCTACCTTCGGAGCCGACGACGTTGATGCTGCTGATTACAGTGGTTACAGCATTCGCGGCTCAGTAGCATATGTGCCGGTTGACAACCTGACCATTGCTGCTGGTGTGTTCTATCAGTCGTTTGACTATGATAATGCGCTTGCTGCTGATATTACCGAAGACGATTCCGACTTCGGTGGTCGTTTCCGCATCACACGTTCTTTCTAATCTGATTGCGGGTTCGTCCGCTTAGGTTAGTTGAAATATCGGAAGGGCCCGGCAGTTGCCGGGCCCTTTTGTATTTGGGCTTCTCCGGTGAGAACCTGCGCATATGTTCCAAAGTGTGTACGCTCAGCAGTCGCACAATCGTGTGCGGTCCGTCGTACCCATGAGGCTCATCCAGCTTGCAACCAGCACGAAAAACAGCTTCTCTAGCGGTCATGGCGGTTCGTCGGGATAGGGTACAGGTTTCCTGTTGAGCGTTTCGACGGGCCGTATCATTTTTTGAAACGGGACATCGACCGGAATGTGTAACTGGCGCGCCTGGCTCTTGCCTGGCTTTCTCACCCTTCTCATCATCACCGCGCTGGCAGTAATGGTGCGAGGCGGACCAATCGAAGCCGATCTTTCGGTTCGTTCTGGCGATATTTTCATCGAAGATGGAACGCCCTGGGCAGTGGCGGAGCTGGATGGTCGGGATTCCTACCTTTCAGGTGTTGCGCCAACTCAAGCGGCATTCGTTGCGGCTATTGCGGCGGCCAATCGTGTGCCCGGTGTCTATGTGGTTGACGCTTCAGCGTTGACGCTTCTGCCGCTGGCTGAGCCCTACACGCTGGGCTTCAATAAGGCTGGCAATTCTGTGACGGTGACCGGCAGCTTCCCTGATGTTGAATCCCGTACCACAGTTCTCGATGTGGTCCGTTTGACAGTACCCGATGTTGATATTGTTGACGAAACCTCGCTTGCGCGTGGTGCACCTGAGGGTTTTGCAAGTTTTGCCACCTTTGCGGGCAACGGGCTTGCTGCTCTGATCAATGGGACGGTGGCGCTTGACGGTTCAACCCTGTCAATGAGTGCAGATGCAATCTCGCTTGATGCCTACAATGAAGAGTTGGCCCGTTTGGATGCGCCTCTCGACGGTCTTCTTATTGGCGATGTCGCTCTCAACGCTCCCATTGTTAGCCCTTACATTTGGGCGGCGAGCACCGCTGGCGAGGGTGTAACTCTTACAGGTTTTGTACCCGATGAAGTGGCGCGTGCTGCTATTTTGACGGCCGCAGACCCATTAGCCCCTGTTACAGATGCCATGGTCACAGGGCCCGGTGCACCGGACGGCTTTACGGCGGCTGCCACTGCTTTGCTTGGTCAGATGGTGAACCTTGATGCTGCTGGCGCGTCCATCAATGATCTGGAGCTTTCATTGTCTGGCGCCGCGCCATCAAGCGATATCTTTGAAGCAACCAGCGCCTTTATGGGTGCAATCCCAGCAGGTTTTGACAGTCTATCAGGACGCATTCTGCCGCCACTTGCCGCGCCCTTTGTTACCAGCCTTGCTAAGGGTGCTGATGGTTACACGCTGGCCGGTGTTCTGCCCGATGAGACGGCACGTGCTGTTATTCTTGATGCGTTGGAAGCGCAGGGGCAAAGCGTGCGTGATGAGACCACCATTGCGCGCGGTGCACCTGCTGATGTCGATATTGGTGATCTGTTTGTGGGTGCCTTTGGCTCGCTGCAAGACTTGGTCGAGGGCACAGCAACACTCAGCGATGCGGATTTTTCAGTTGTTGGCACGTCCCCCAGCTTTGCAGGGGCAAGCACTGCTGAACAGTCTCTTGAGGCTCTGGAAACATCCGCCCTTGCGGTCGATGCGGACATTGCCCCCGGGCCGGCTTCCCCTTTCAGGTTTAGCGTGGATGCGAGCGAGGATAGCATCACATTGGATGGTTTTGTTCCTTCCGGGGAGCTACGCGAACAGGTGCTTGCGGCTGTCGCGCTTCAGTTCCCAACGCGCGCGATCAGCAACAATTTGGTGGTCGCAGATGGCGCACCGCAGGGCTTCGAGGCTATGGTACAGGCAGGCATTCTTGGCCTGGGTCGTTTGCGAGATGGTGCATTGAGCTTGTCCGATAATGCTGCCCGGCTTACTGGTGATGCGTTGTACCAGCGCTCAATCAACCGCGTGCAAGAAGCAGTTGAGAATGCGTCGCCACCCGCTTTTACGTTAACAACAGACATCAGCGCACTTGGCCCACCTGAACAGGTAGATGCCGAGGCTTGTCAGTTGCTGTTTGCCCGCCTGTTGGCCGACAATACCATACGGTTCAACACCGGCAGTGCGGACATAGACACGGTGTCTTTCGGCCTGCTGGATCGTCTTGTGCGCACGCTGCTGAGCTGTCCGGATGCGCGCGTGGAAATTGGTGGTCACACCGATTCACAAGGCAGCGACACCTCGAACCTCACGCTGTCTGAAGCACGTGCCCAGGCCGTTTACGATTATGTGGATGATGCAGGCATTGCCCGCAGCCGCATCATTGCTGTGGGATATGGTGAAAGCGATCCAATCGCGACCAACGACACCGAAGAAGGCCACGCCCAGAACCGTCGTATCGAATTCACTGTCCAGCGCTAAAGCGCGGGTTTGTGCACAAAGCATATTGATCACGCAAAGGATCACCCATGTTCTACCTCATTTCGCAGCTCTGGCTGTTCCTGCTCATCGCCTTTTTGATTGGCGTGGCAACGGGTTGGATTACGACCGGTTCGTCCAGTGAAGATCGCGGCTAGGAGCACAGCATATGTTTAATCTTGTACTCCACACGGCACTGCTGGTGCTTGCCGCTTTCTTTCTTGGTGCCATTTTTGGCTGCCTACTCAAACGGTTCTTGATCAATGGCAACAGCTACGGGACGCAAACACGTTCCACGCCTGCCCAAACAGCAGCCGCTGCTGCAACTGCAACCGTAGCCGCCAGCGTTGCTGCAACAACTGCAAAAGCAGACGATGCCGCCGACACCGCCAAACAAGACGCCGAAAAAACTGCTGCTGACCAAGCCCCTGAAGAGCCGGAGGCCATGGATGACGCTGCGGCTGCCGCTGCCATTGCAGCCTTGCCGGCCGATGCTAGCAACGAAGAGAAGGCCAACGCTGTTGGCACCCGTCCGCAGGGTATCGCAGCACCCATAGGCGGCAAAAAGGACAATCTTCAGCGCATCAAAGGCATTGGCAAGGTCAATGAAGGCAAGCTGAACGACCTTGGCATCTACCACTTCTCGCAAATTAGCGCGTGGTCGCCATCCCAAGCGCGTTGGGTGGGAACCTTTTTGGCGTTTAGTGGCCGCATCGAACGTGAAGACTGGCTTGGCCAAGCCAAAGTGTTGGCGCAGGGCGGTGAAACAGCTTTTGCAAAGCGCGTGGACAAGGGCGAGGTCAGCACCTCAGCCAAGAAAAAAAGCTAGGCGTTGCGCATAGCGCGTTGGGCAAACTGAAAGCTTGAACCGTCTGTCGCCAGCGCCCCACTTTTCTGCTCAGCGATCAATGCGATGCTGACCGGCCCAAGGCCGTGATAAACGCTTCAATTTGGCCCAATACACTGCCCCGCAAGGCGGGGGCATGGCCTTCGCCTTGTATTGTCAGGGTCTGAGCACCCATGCTTTGCGCGTCGGCCAGGGTTCGCGTGTCCAGAAGGTCCGAGTTCTCGCCGCGCAGCAGCAACATAGGTCGGCAGGCCAGTGCTTTGAACGGGCCCGATAGATCAATAAAGGGCAGTCCATCGGGCAGGGTAGAGAGCGGGTCCAGCAGTGCGGTGTCAAAAGCGCGGGACGGCTTGCCGTCGACGTTGTTAAACGTGAGCTGGGCATAACGCGCCCAGTCGTCTTGCGCAAACGCATTGAACTGTTCCTGCATGGCATTGCGCACCAGTGCTTCGGCTTGTTCCCATGTTTCAGGTACGCCAGCATTGGGAAGCTGCCTTTTCAGCCGATCCAGCCCAGGCCCTGCAATGCGTGGACCAATATCGTTCAGCACACTGGCGCGGATCATGGCCGGTTTAGTGAGCGCCAGAACCATGGCCAGCATGCCGCCTCGCGACGTTCCCACAATGATGCTTGCGGGTAATCCAAGCGCGGTTGCAACGCTAGCTACATCGTCTGCCTCGCGCTGCACCGTGTAGCCTTTGCCGTCAGGGTCTCGGTCTGATGCGCCGCGCCCGCGCGCATCCATCAGCACAACGCGGCGTGGCTGCGTCGGGTGGAAAGCAAAATGGTCGCGCAGATCATAAAAGTCGCGCTTTGTGCGCGTCAGTCCGGCAAGGCACAAAAGCGGGCTTACGGTAGTGTTGCGCGGGCCAGCATCTTCAACAGCCAGTGAAATGCCATCATTGGCCAGCACATGGCAGTGGCGCACCGGCTGGCTGGCCTGTTGGCTAGCCGCCTGCGGTAATGTGTTCGTAGACATAGATATTCTCCAGCACCCGCTGCACATAGCTGCGCGTTTCAGAGAACGGTATCAGTTCAATCCAGTCAATTACATCCACCCGACCGGCGCGAGGGTCGCCAAACCGCTCAATCCACTGCGGAACCCGCCGTGGGCCAGCATTGTAGGCGATAAACGTGAGGATGTAGGACCCGTTGTACTCGGCAATCAGCTCATCCAGGTGAAAGGCGCCAAGCGATACGTTGTGTGCTGGTTCGCTGGTCAGACGCGCGGTAGAATGTGAGACGCCCATATCACGGGCAATGCGTTGAGCAGTTGCTGGCATCAGTTGCATCAAGCCCAGCGCACCGGCATGACTGCGGGCACGAACATCAAATCCACTTTCCTGGCGTGAAATGGCATAGGCAACCGAGCGTGGTAGCCTGTCTGGAACGCGAGCATTTTGCGGGAACGCTCCAGTGGGGTACCCCAGCAACGCCAGTGAGCGATGGTTGCGTGCGCCGATCTTGCCCAGTTGAACCACGCTGGTGTGGTCGCCATGACGTGCGGCAAGGTTGGCCATCGCCACAATCTGCCCAGGCGAGTTGGTGGAGCGGGCAAGCGAATATAGGAATAACCGCGCATCAGTACGCCGGTCCAGCGTGTACAGCGTATCCGCATAGGCAATGTAAGCATGATTGGTGCCTGCGGGCGCGGGTTGCCGCTCAAAACGCACCTGAGAGCCAGAAATGGTCGCCGCCTGTTGGCCGTAAAAGGTCTCACCATAGGCCATGGCGCGCGCATAAGTCTGGCGCGACCCACTTGCATCACCGCGTGCGGCTTGTGTCCGGCCAAGCCAATAATAGCCTCGGGCCCGGGTGATGGGTGTGGTCCCAATCTCTAAAATCTGCCGGAAGTGCGGTTCTGCCCGATTTGGATCATTGAGGTAGCGCAGTGCCAGCCATCCAGCCAAAAACGAACGTTGAACTTCATCGCCAGCGCTTGAGCCGGTCGGCGCTTCGGCGAGCTCATAGGCGCCTTGTGGTTGGCGAAGTTCAATCAAGTCGCGCGCCACTATGTGCCGCTCGCGCCACCACATATCGGGTCGCACAAGCGCATCACCCGTTGCGCGTACCGAGCGCAAAAGACGCGCTGCCTCACGCGGTTCATCGGCGCGGCGGTAGAGGCGGGCCAGCTCAAAAGTAATGTGAATATTGCTTGGGTCTGCCTGATGGGCGCGGCGGACCATGTCGCGGGCACTTGCCCCATCGCGGATCGCGCGTCCGCGCACGGCAATCGCGTTTTGGTCTGCAGAAGCCAGATATTGGCCCACCCGTTCGGCCCCCGTCACCCGTTCGCGGTAAAGCAGCCAATGGGCGCGAAAACGATGATCATCCTGGCTAAGCAGGCTGCCAAGAGTGGAAAGCAAACGGCCTTCGAGCCCATCGTCCAACACATCGGTGCGCCAGAGATTGGCGGCAATTGTGCGGGCCTGTTGGGTTTGGCCTGCCTGCGCAAGAGCCTGCGCCTGCGCTAGTTGCGCTTCTACCGTGCGTGCCTGCGCGGTGCCAAAAACCGAAAGTGGTGGAACTTGGTTGCCATACTGCTCCACAATCGCGCGGTCGGTTTGTTGAGCAATGATGCCCGCACCTGGCCATCCGGTAAATGCATCACGGAAGGCCGTGCGCAGGGTAATCGGCAGGTCATCGGCGCGTGTGCGGGCAACAAGCCACATGCCAAGATCACGCGTTGCTGGATCAGAAATAGCCTGTGCAATCGCATAAGCTCGTTGCCCCTGGTCGCTCGAAAGGGCTTGCACCACGGGGCGAAGCGCCTGTGCACTGGCCGACGAACTGGCAGTGATGCTGCCGGTTGTCAGTGGGGCCGACGCCGGCTGCGAGGCCGGTGTGCTGGACGCGCCGGGATGTGCCACAGGGTTAGGCGGGCTAAAGCGTCCAGCGGCCAGGGCAGGCATCGCAAGCGCGCAAGACAGCGCTGCAACACCCAACATACGAGCAGGCAGAAAAGCCAAAGGTTGGCGGTATAAATACGGCACGAAACACCCTTCACTGCGGCAAGTGTCTGCTAGTTCTGGCCCAAAAGGCGCCCACAAAATGGCAAGCATCAGCTTACGTTATGGGGTTGTCCTCCGGCGCGATGACACGGCTGCATTTTCATCAATCAATAACCAAGACGAACTATGCGCAAAGTTTGGTGAAGGGGAGATGAATCAAACCTGCCATTGCTGTTAACATGCGCGCCAGCATTCAGGATGCTCTGGCTTGCTTCGCTGAGCACCTCTACCTATGGTCCGCGCGACATTGGGCAGGCTGATAGGCATGCCCACCCCGATTTGTTGAAGGAGAGCAGCGATGCTCACGCTGAGCGGTTCTATTCCCGCCCTTGTTACGCCGTTTGATGGTGATGGCGTCGATTATGATGCGTTGGACGCGATAATTGACTGGCAAATTGCAGAAGGTTCGTCGGGCCTGGTGCCAGTTGGTACCACCGGTGAATCGCCCACCCTTTCCCACGATGAGCACAAGCTGGTGGTGGAGCGCGTGGTCAAACGCGCCGCTGGCCGCGTGCCGGTCATTGCTGGAGCTGGCTCGAACAACACTGCCGAGGCGATTGATTTTGGCAAGCACGCGCAAAGCGTGGGCGCTGATGCGATTTTGGTGGTCACCCCTTATTACAACAAGCCGGGGCAGGAGGGCCTGTACCAGCACTACATGGCGATTGACGCCGCTGTTGACCTGCCAACAATCATTTACAACATCCCTGGGCGCTCGGTGATCAATATGAGCGTGGAAACAATGGCACGCCTGCAGGCCGATGGCCGCGCAATTGTTGGCGTCAAAGACGCCACCGCAAATTTGGTGCGCGTATCAGAACAGCGTGCGGCGTTGGGCCCAGATTTTATTCAGCTGTCAGGCGAAGATGCTACAGCTATTTCCTTTAACGCGCATGGTGGCCATGGCTGTATTTCGGTGACGGCCAATGTTGCTCCAGCCCTGTGTGCGCAGATGCAGGCAGCCTGTGCAGCTGGCGACTATGCCACGGCACTGGAAGTGCACGATCTGTTGATGCCGCTGCACACTGCTATGTTTGTGGAGACCAACCCGTCGCCCGCCAAAGCTGCGCTTGAAATGCTTGGCAAGTGCAAAGCTGATGTGCGCTTGCCCATGGTGCCTGTATCTGAGGGTACCCGCGGGCAGCTTAAAGACGCCCTGCAGCATGCTGGCCTCTTGAACAGCTAGGTCGGCAGGCGCATTTAACTCTTATGGCTCCAAAAAAGAAAAAGACTGTGATTGGCCCGGGGCGCGCCGTGGCCGACAACCGCAAGGCGCGTTTCAACTACGAGTTTGTTGAAACGTTCGAGGCGGGCCTGCAATTGACCGGCACGGAGGTGAAAAGCCTGCGTGGCGGTAAGGCCCAAATCACAGAAAGCTATGCGAGCGCTGAAGGCGATGAGATCTTTCTCATCAATTCCTACATTCCTGAATATCTGCAAGGCAATCGCTTCAACCATGAAGCGCGCAGACCACGCCGCCTGCTATTGCACCGCCGCCAGATCAATCAGCTCATTGGCGCAACCCAGCGCGAAGGCATGACCATTGTACCCACCAAAGTCTATTTTAATGATCGAGGTCGCGCGAAAATTGAGCTGGCTCTGGCCAAAGGTAAGAAGAACCACGACAAGCGTCAGACGGAAAAAGACCGCACCTGGCAGCGCGATAAAGCGCGCCTGATGCGCGAGCGCGGGTAAGCGTTTTTTGCAAGACTTTGCATCACTTGGGGGTGCAACGCCTGGGTTCGCCAATCGATGCGTGCCGCGGGTTAGGTCTTGAGAGCGGTCGTTATGCTCTCAAACACGGCCTCAAACATCGGCACCGTTAGCCGCCCAGTGTTCGTGTTGTAACGCGAGCAATGGTAGCTATCGATCAGGATCAATCCGCCGGACAGGGCATGGCTGGTATTATGCCCGAAGGTATGGGCTGACCGTTTTTCACCCAGCGCTTTCAACGTTGCATCATGTGAGATGCGCCCAAGTGCCATTAGCACTTTCAGGTTTGGCATGCCCGTAATCAGGTTGGCCAAGAAGCTGTTGCAGGTGTTTATCTCTGCACCCACGGGTTTGTTTTGCGGTGGTACGCACCGAACCGCATTGGTGATCGCCACATTGAGCAAGGTTACACCGTCATCAGGACGCGCATCATAAGTGCCCGATGCAAAGCCAAAAATGCCGAGCGTTGCGTACAGCAAATCACCGGCATAATCGCCGGTAAAGGGACGTCCAGTGCGGTTCGCTCCTCGCAAACCCGGAGCAAGACCAACAATCAAAAGCTCTGCCTGGCTATCGCCATACGTTGGCACCGGACCGTTGTGCCAGTCTGGATGCTCTGCCTGATGCGATTCCACAAATGTGTGCAATCGGGGGCAAAGTGTGCAGGGCAGGGGCGGCTCGCTGGCTGCTGGAAACCCCGCCACTGTGCCGCACTGGCTAGTCATCATAGCCATAGTCATCATCGTCGTAGTCCTCGTCATCGCTGACGCGCCGAGGTCGGTTCGATGGATCGCGGCTCAACCTATCTTCAAGGTCTGCCAGATCAAGGAAATGGTCCGCCTGGCGCCGCAGATCATCGGAGACCATGGATGGGCTGGCTTTCAGTGATGAAACAATGGTGACTTTTCGGCCGCGCTTTTGCAGCGCCTCAACAAGCGGCTTGTAATTGCCATCGCCGGAGAAAATGACAATGTGATTGACCTCATCACACAGTGTCATGGCATCAACCGTCAGATCGACATCCAGTCCGGGACGCACACGTCGCTTTTGGCCATTGCCGTCGTTGAACTCGCGCATCGGCTTGGTGGTGATGATGAAGCCGTTGTAATCCAGCCAATCGATCAGCGGCCGGAGCGAGGAGAATTCCTGGTCATCAGCCAGCGCCGTGTAATAATGGGCGCGCAGCAAATAAGCTTCTCCGACAAAGCTTGTCAGCATTCGACGGTAGTCAATGTCCATCGCGAGCGCGCGCGCTGTCTGGTAGAAATTGGCCCCATCAATGAAAAAAGCAACGCGTTCGCGCATATCGAACGGAAAACTGTTGTTCATCTAAAATGTCCCGGCAAATACATACGAATTGAAGCTTTGCACTGTTCTGCGCGACGGGTAAGGCTATATTGCCTAGCCTTTGGTGCTAATCGCAAACGCCTTGCCCGACAAGGCAATTGGGCTGGGATGACCAAAAAAATTCAACCTGCGGTTTAGCCCGGTTGCTAAAGTGTCAAACCAGTACAAGTGCCGTGTCTCTTGCCTTTCTCAAGGGCTGTGCGTATACGCACTGCAACAATCTCAAATGTATGAGGAGGGCCGGATGGCTCGTGTAACTGTCGAAGATTGCGTCGACAAAGTAGAGAACCGTTTTGAACTGGTTCTGCTGGCAGCGCATCGCGCCCGGCTTATCTCGTCTGGCGCAGAACTCACCATTGATCGTGATCGCGACAAAAACCCTGTGGTTGCTCTGCGCGAAATCGCCGATGAAACCATTTTGCCAGGCGACCTGGAAGAGCAGTTGATTCACTCCCTGCAAAAGCAGGTCGAAGTTGATGAGCCTGAAGACGATGTCGTTCCAATGATTCCATCGCCAGAAGCTATGGGCTCAGGCCTGAGCTCCAGCATGGGCGCTGACGGTTCAGATGGGGCCGAAGAAAGCCAGTCTTTCGAGCGCATGACAGAAGAAGAACTGCTTGCTGGTCTGGAAGGCATCGTGCCGCCAGAGCGCAAGGATGACGTGTAAGGCGCGCAACGCCTCACGTGTGGGTTATAGAAAACGCCGACCTTAGCCAGGTCGGCGTTTTTGCGTTTGCATTGCGCCTTTTATAACGCCACTTTGGCAGGTGAAAGAAGCGCGGCACCACGCTAGCGCTATCGTTTTGAGCCACCAGCCATGATGCGTCAGTACGAGTTGGTTGAGCGGGTCGCCCGCTACAACCCCCATGCCGATGAGGCCTTGCTGAACAAGGCCTACGTCTATTCCATGCGCGCCCATGGCACACAAACGCGCGCTTCTGGTGATCCGTACTTTTCACATCCGCTGGAAGTGGCGGCAATACTAACTGATCTGAAGCTTGATGACGCCACCATTGCTGTGGCGCTTCTTCACGACACAATCGAAGATACGGACGCCACGCGTGACGAGATTGACCATCTGTTTGGCAGCGAGATCGGCAAGCTGGTTGATGGTCTGACCAAGCTAAAAAAGCTCGATTTCATAACCTCTGAGGCCAAGCAGGGGGAAAACCTTCGCAAGCTGTTTCTGGCTATCTCAGACGATGTGCGAGTGCTGCTGGTTAAGCTGGCTGACCGGTTGCACAATATGCGCACGCTCGGTGCAATGCGCGAAGACAAGCGGCAGCGTATTGCCCGCGAAACCATGGAGATTTACGCCCCTCTGGCTGGCCGCATTGGCATGCAATCCATGCGCGATGAGTTGGAAGATCTAGCCTTTGAAATCCTAGACCCAGACAACCGGCAAATGGTTCTCGATAGGCTGGCCGAGCAGATGGAACAGTCCGATGCCATCATCGAGACGATTACCGAAACGGTTGCCGCCAAGCTGGCCGAATATGGGCTGGCATCTGAGGTCACAGGTCGCCAGAAACGAGCCTATTCGATCTACCAGAAAATGTTACGCAAGGGGTTGTCGTTTGAGCAGCTTTCGGACCTCTACGCTTTCCGGCTTGTTGTCGCCAACCCTGCTGCTTGCTATCGCGCTCTGGGCATTGTGCACACCACGTGGAAGTGTGTGCCTGAGCGCTTTAAAGACTATATTTCGGTGCCCAAGCAGAACGATTATCAGTCGCTGCACACCACGGTGATCGGCCCGTTTTCGCGCCGCGTCGAGCTGCAGATACGTGACCATTCCATGCACGCTGTGGCCGAATATGGCATCGCAGGCCATGGCTTCTACAAGGATGGCATGGCCCACAACGGCGCTGATATGCGCGCGCTGCACCACGATAGTCGCGCCTTTGCCTGGATACGCCACACGGTGGACATGCTCGATGGAGATGACACCGCTGAGGAGTTCTTGGAAAACACCAAGCTGGAACTTTTCCGCGATCAGGTGTTTTGTTTCACGCCCAAAGGGCGGGTGATCGCTTTGCCCCGTGGCGCCACGCCGATTGATTTTGCTTATGCGGTTCACACCGATGTTGGCGACACGACGGTGGGTGCAAAGATCGACGGTCAGTTGGCGCCACTGCTCACTGAACTGAAAAACGGCAATCAAGTGGAAATCATCACCTCGCGTGCGCAAGTTCCACCACCTGCATGGGAACAAATCGCCCGCACCGGCAAGGCGCGCGCTGCAATTCGGCGCGCCACGCGGCAGGCTGTTCGCCGGCAGTATCTGGGTCTTGGTAAACAAGTGGTTCAGCGGGCCTTTGAGCGGGTCGGCAAGCCGTTTGACCCTGATGCGATCAACCATGCTCTGCCAAAACTGGCGCAGAAAAGTGTCGATGACGCGTTCACAGCGGTGGGCCGTGGCGAGCTTGCCTCGCGTGCGGTTGTGGCAGCCGTCTACCCCGATGCAGGTGCCATTGACCCAGGTCCTGCGCCATCAGCACAGGATGGCTGGTTTGCCCTGTCCGATGTCACATCACTCCAGTTCCGTATTCCCGATGAACGGGCAGATGCTTTCCATGGGCCGGTCAATGGGTCCGATGATGATGTGCATCGCGCGCCAGTGCGCGGGCTGGACTCATCTTTGCCGGTGCGTTTTTCCGCCGATGAACCGCCAATCCCTGGTGACCGTATTGTTGGTATTGTGACCCCTGGAGAGGGCGTTACGGTTTATCCCATCCACGCTGAAGCGTTGGCTAAGTTTGAAAATGAGCCTGACCGTTGGTTGGATGTCCGCTGGGATATCGACCCTGCAAATCCGCAGGCCTTTGATGCCAAAATCCGGGTCACCGCGCTCAATGAACCGGGGTCTTTGGCAACTTTAGCGACCATAATTGCTGACCATAAGGGCAATATTGAAAACCTGATCATGACGCGGCGTGGGGCCGATTTTCACGATCTGAAAATCGAACTGCAGGTTAGCGATGCAAAGCACCTGCATCGCATCATTGCGCAGCTGCGATCCAACCCGGTGGTGAGTGCTGCCGCGCGCGCAGAAAGCTAACGCGTGGTCGCCAAGCTGCATTGTTCACCCAATTGTCAGCGCACGTGGCCTTGTCGCTGAATGCTACGGACGGTACGCACAGTGCAGCATTAAAAGCTGGGCACAATTGGGGGGCATAAAGGCGTATGCAGGAAGCCACACAGGACCAGACCATCATAAGCCAGGACGATGTGCTGGAAATTTTCCGCTCGCAGGATGCCATTCTTGAGGGGCACTTCATCCTGTCATCAGGCTTGCACAGCCCTGTTTTTCTGCAAAAAGCGCTTGTTTACCGCTCACCGGCAAAGACCGAAAGGCTTTGCAAAGCTTTGGCTGCCAAAGTGCGCGCCAGTAACCTTGGTCCTATCGATTGTATCATTGCTCCGGCAATGGGCGGTATTGTGCCAGGTTACGAAACGGCCCGTCACTTGGACGTGCCTTATATGTGGGTGGAGCGCGAGGACGGAGCCTTTGCGCTGCGGCGTGGCTTTACGTTGAAAAAGGGTGAGCGCGTGCTGATTGTCGAAGATATCATTTCGACCGGCCTTTCGGTGGGAGAGGCGGCGACCAGTATTCGTGCGTTGGGCGGCGATGTGATTGGTTGCGCCTGCATTATTGATCGCTCTGCAGGCGAGGCCGATATTGGCATGCCATTGGTGGCTCTGGCCAATTACAAAGTGCCAGCCTACCGCGCAGAGGATCTGCCGGAAAACCTAAAGGCGATACCCGCCTACAAACCTGGCTCGCGCGGGCTCGCTTAGCTGCATGCTGTTCCGCAGACGGGCCACTCCCAGTTGGTTTGCCAAGGCCCGTGCAATGCTTTGGCCAACAAGCAGTTTTGCCCGATCCACGCGCTATGTGTTGAAGCGTCTGCTGCGGGTCAACGCAACGCCATATGCAATCGGAATGGGCGTCGCTTGCGGCATTTTTGCTTCATTTACGCCGTTGCTCGGTCTGCACTTTGCCATAGCTTTCCTACTGGTTTACCTACTGCGCGCCAATTATCTGGCAGCCGCTCTTGGGACCTTTGTTGGCAACCCGCTGACCTTTCCGTTTTTCTGGGCACTTACTTACCGCGTTGGGCAGGTTATTTTGGGCCGTCCTGTCCACCATGAGGCCGGACCAACCTTAGATGGACCAACGGTTTACACGCTGGATGGGATTGCTGGTTTTTTTGAACGCACCTGGCCGGTGGTTAAGCCCATGCTGGTTGGCAGTGTGCCACTGGGGATTACGGCCGCCATGGCTGGCTACTTCCTCACCTACTGGGCCGTGGTCGGTTATCAGACGGCGCGCCATGCGAAAAAACCACACCTTGCTCGCCCCCCGCTTGAGACCCCGGCCGAATGATCATCGGGCTTGGTAGCGACTTATGCGATATCCGGCGGGTCGAAGGCACGCTGGAGCGCTTTGGCGAGCGTTTTACGCACAAGGTTTTCACGCCCTTGGAACGCAAAAAATCGGACCGCCGCCGCCAGCGAGCAGCCTCTTACGCCAAGCGGTTCGCTGCAAAAGAAGCCTGCGCAAAGGCGCTGGGCACTGGGCTGCGCAATGGGGTTTTTTGGCGCGATATGGGGGTGGAAAATCTGCCCTCCGGGGCTCCTACTCTGGTGCTAACCGGTGGTGCAAAAGTGCAGTTGGATAGCCTGACTCCTGAAGGGTATGGCCCAGTTGTGCACCTAACCATTACCGATGATCACCCGTGGGCGCAGGCCTTCGTGATCATCGAGGCTTTGCCCCTTTCCAGCGCCAATCCGTGACATGCTGGCCACGATTGTGGCGTAATTGCCCCGCATGGCCCGGCCAACTGGCTTTGCCGCGGTTGACTTGTCGCGCCGTAGCCTCGACATGAACGAGAAAACGGGTCGCGCACCAATCCGGCGGCTCAATGCACAAAGGCAACCCACCATGGCTGAAGATGGATCGGCGCAGAACGAACCAGCAGGCGGTTCCACTGGGCAAGAACCGGTGAAGAAGAGCGAGCTGTGGGACACGGTTATCGTTCTGCTGCAAGCGTTCGCTATCGCGCTGGTTATCCGTACCTTGCTGTTTCAGCCGTTTGTCATTCCATCATCCTCGATGGTTGGCACGCTGCTGATCGGCGATTACCTGTTTGCCAACAAGTTTGCTTATGGGTTTTCCCAGCATTCCATTCCGTTTAGCCCGAACATTATGGATGGGCGTATTTTGGGCTCCGACCCGGTGCGCGGTGATGTTGCGGTGTTTAAACTGCCATCAGACGGATCGACCGACTACATCAAGCGCATTATCGGCATGCCCGGCGATACGGTAGAGGTGCAAAACGGTGTCGTTTTCATCAATGGCACTGCTGTGCCGCGTGAGCGCATTGACGATTTTGTCCATCCCGAAACGGGCCAAACGGTGCCGCAGTACCGTGAAACCTTGCCAAACGGGGTGAGCTATCAAGTTCTCGATCTGGTGAGCAATTCCATGCTCGACAATTCGCCCCAGCCTTTCGTGGTGCCGCAGGGCCACTACTTCATGATGGGTGACAACCGCGACAATTCCTCTGACAGCAGGACAGCTCTGGTGGGTTTTGTGCCGCTGGAAAACTTTGTTGGCCGCGCCGATCTCATCTTCTTTTCGATGGCCCCACCGTCCTCACCTTGGCAGGTATGGCGCTGGCCATCGGACGCCCGCTTTGACCGGGTTTTTGATGGCATTTGAGGTCGATGGGATTGAAGAAGCGCTTGGGCATCACTTTGCTGACCAGGCCTTGCTTGCCCGTGCGCTGACCCATGCCAGCCACAATGGTGGGCAGACAGATCCAGCCAATACCTATCAGCGGCTAGAATTTTTGGGCGACCGGGTGTTGGCATTGGTGATTGCTGACAGTTTGGGGCAGCGTTTTCCGGCCGCTGATGAGGGCGAGCTTGCCCGTCGTCTCAACCATCTTGTGCGCGCGGAAACCTGCGCGTTGGTCGCCAAAACTCTTGGGTTTGACCAGCATATCCGCACCGATGATCTGGATGTTACCAAGCCCACGCGTGCAGCCCGTGCCGTTTTGGCTGATGTGTGTGAAGCGCTGATTGCCGCGCTCTATCTGGACGGTGGGATGGAGGAGGCCAAGCGCTTTATCCTTACCCACTGGCGGCCAATCATGGATGAGGCAGGCGCAGCGCGCCGTGATCCCAAAACCGCGTTGCAGGAGTGGGCGCACGCTAAGCGCAAAGCCACGCCGCACTATGCTGAAGTTGCTCGTGATGGGCCAGACCATGCACCTGTTTTCAATATTGAGGTGAGCGTGGAGGGCCTTGTCCCCGTGCGCGCCGAGGGTAAATCAAAGCGCGATGCGCAGCAGGCTGCGGCGCAAGCCATGCTGGTGCGCGAGGGCATATGGGACGCTGATTATGAGCACTGAGATAGAGACTGAAACCACAACCGATACCCAGGCCCCCCAGCCGCTCCAGACCCGTGCGGGCTTTGTTGCGCTGATGGGGCCGACCAATGCAGGCAAGTCTACTCTGCTTAACCGGTTGGTTGGCAGCAAGGTCGCTATCGTATCGCACAAGGTGCAGACCACGCGCGCTTTGGTGCGTGGCATTGCCATGTTTGAAGAAACGCAGGTCGTGTTCGTTGATACGCCTGGCCTTTTTACGCCTAAGCGTCGGTTGGATCGGGCGATGGTCGACACCGCTTGGACAGGCACAAAGGATGCTGAATGCGTGTGCTTTGTGATCGATGCGCGCAAAGGCATGTCCGAGATTGTTGAAGAGGCATTGGAGCAGCTGGCAGGCGTGCGGAAGCCCAAATGGCTGGTGCTCAACAAGATTGACGAGATGGACCAGTCGGATCTGTTGCCGCTCATTGCGCAGATCAATGAGAAACTGGCCTTTGACGAAACCTTCCCGGTCTCTGCCCTGACCGGTGAGGGCTGCGATGTGCTGATTGAACGTCTGCGCGCGACCATGTCGCCTGGGCCTTGGCTCTATCCCGAAGATCAGCTCTCTGATGTGCCCATGCGCATGCTGGCGGCGGAACTGACCCGCGAGAAGCTTTATGAGCGCCTGCATGAGGAGCTGCCCTACGTTTCCCATGTGGTGACCGAGGATTGGAAAACCACGCCCAAGGGTCACCGCATCGAGCAGACTATTTATGTTGAGCGCGACAGCCAAAAAAAGATTGTGCTTGGCAAAGGCGGGCAGACGATCAAGTGGATTTCTATGAATGCGCGCAAGGCGATTGGCGCTGCGGTCGATGCGCCTGTGCACCTGTTTCTGTTTGTCAAAGTGCGGCCCAACTGGGCATCAGACCCTGAGCGCTACAACGAGATGGGTCTGGACTTTCCAACCAAGTAGGGCAGGCTCCTTTCCATGGAATGGACCGCCTCCGCCACTGTTCTGGGCCACAAAAAGCATGGCGAATCGAGCCTCATACTGGAGGTGATGACCCGTGATCGCGGGCGCCATATGGGGCTGGTGCGCGGCGGGCGCTCACGCCGCATGGCTGCACTGCTTCAGGTTGGCAACACGCTAGCGGTCACGTGGCGTGCCAGACTGGATGAGCATCTGGGCCTTTACACCGTCGATGGGGAAACCCTGCGCGGTGCGCAGCTGATGGGCGAACCTGCAGCCCTGCTGGCGGTGCAGCTTTGCGCGAGCCATCTTCGTTTGCTTGCAGAGCGTGATCCGCACCCACGCCTGTTCGACATGCTCGATTTGGTGCTGGCAAATTATACCGATGCCCACACCATGGCTGCGCTAGTCGCACGCTTTGAGGTGATGCTGCTGGAGGAGCTTGGCTTCGGTCTTGATCTAATGCGGTGTGCCGGCACTGGCGTGCGTGACGGGCTAATCTATGTATCGCCCAAGTCTGGCTGCGCTGTCAGTGCGGCTGCAGGCGAGCCTTACAAAGCCAAGATGCTGCCACTGCCTGCATTCCTCACGGGGCAGATGGACACCGCTACGCCGCAGGATATCGCCAGTGCCTTTGCGCTGACCGCGTTCTTTCTGGAGCGTAATGTGTGGGGGCCACGCGCCTTACGCCCGCCTGACGGTCGCGCCGCGTTGATCCGCAGAGTAGCAGAAAATGGCCGTCATGGTCGGTCTTGACCCGACCATCCCTCTCTATCGCGATCGTCCAACACATGTGGTTGATTTGAGGGCTGGATGGCCGGGTCAAGCCCGGCCACGACGATGGGTTGAAGCTTGCGCCACGACTGGCCCACCCATACTCATAAAGCATGAGTGATCTAACGATTCGGCCGCCCGGCGGGGGCGATGACGGCGATGATGGTATTGAAGCCATCGATCTGGATGCTGCCCTGCGCGAGCGCTATCTGGCCTATGCCCTTTCCACCATCACCCAGCGCGCGCTGCCCGATGTGCGCGACGGACTGAAGCCGGTCCATCGACGCCTGCTCTATGCAATGCGGGTGCTGAAGCTGGACCCGGCACAGGGCTTCAAAAAGTCTGCCCGCGTGGTGGGCGATGTGATCGGTAAATACCACCCGCATGGCGACCAGTCGGTTTATGATGCGCTTGTGCGCCTGGCGCAGGATTTTGCCGTGCGCTATCCGCTGGTGGAGGGCCAAGGCAACTTCGGCAATATCGATGGCGATAGCGCGGCGGCCATGCGCTACACCGAAGCACGGATGACCGATGTTGCGAGCCGCCTGCTTGATGGCATTGACGAAGACGCTGTTGATTTCCGCGAGACCTATGATGGCTCAGAAGAAGAGCCGGTGGTGCTGCCGTCAGATTTTCCCAACCTTTTGGCCAATGGTTCCACCGGTATTGCGGTTGGCATGGCGACCAGCATACCGCCCCACAATGTGGCCGAGCTTTGCGAGGCCTCACTCGCACTAATCGACAACCGCAACCTTGAAACCGCAGACCTTGTGAAGTTGGTGCCGGGGCCGGATTTTCCCACCGGTGGCATCTTGGTTGAGAGCGAAGCAAGCCGCTTGCAATCCTATGAAACGGGCCGTGGCGGTTTTCGTGTGCGGGCCCGCTGGCACAAGGAAGAGGGGTCTCGGGGCACCTGGAACGTTGTAATCACCGAAGTGCCTTATCAGGTGGTCAAGAGCCGACTGGTTGAGCGCATCGCTGATCTGCTGATCGCCAAAAAACTGCCGCTCTTGGGCGATGTGCGCGATGAATCAGCTGAAGACATGCGCCTGGTCATCGAGCCGAAGAGCCGCAACGTTGACCCTGAGTTGATGATGGAGTCGTTGTTCCGCCTGACTGAGCTGGAATCGCGCATCTCGCTGAACATGAACGTGCTCGATGGCGGGCTGACGCCGCGCGTTATGGGCCTGCGCGAGGTGCTTTTGGCGTGGCTGGACCACCGCCAAGAGGTGCTTGTGCGCCGCTCCAACTATCGCCTTGGCAAGATTGCCGCGCGGCTTGAGCTGCTCGATGGCTTCATCATTGCCTACCTCAACCTTGATGAAGTGATCCGCATTATTCGCTACGAGGACGAGCCCAAGCAGGAGCTGATCAAAGCCTTTGAGCTAACCGACACGCAAGCCGATGCCATCCTCAATATGCGTCTGCGCGCGTTGCGCAAGCTTGAGGAAATGGAAATCCGCAAGGAGCGCGACGCCCTGTTGGAAGAGCAGGCAGGCCTTGATGCGCTGGTTGGCTCCAAGGCGCGCCAGTGGACGCGCATCGGCAGGGATATAAAGTCGCTCGCCAAGGCCTATGGGCCGGACACGCCGCTGGGCAAACGCCGCACAACCTTCGCCGACGCGCCGACCATCGACCTGTCGGATATTGACGCGGCCATGGTGGAAAAAGAGCCCATCACCGTTGTCATGTCGCAAAAGGGCTGGGTGCGCGCGCTCAAGGGGCACAATGCCGATCTTGGCAAGCTGGACTTCAAGCAGGGCGACCGGCTGAAGCTGACACTGGAAGCGATGACCACGGACAAGCTGGTGGCCGTCTCAACCGGTGGCAAGGTGTTCACGTTGACGGCGGACAAGCTACCGGGCGGGCGCGGTCATGGCGAGCCGCTGCGCATCATGGTCGACCTTGAGGCGGGGCAGGACATTCTGGCGCTGTTCGTGCACAATCCGGCGCGCAAGCTGTTGATGGTCAACACCGAAGGCTATGGCTTTGTCGCGCCTGAAAAAGACATTGTGGCCAACACCCGCAAGGGCAAGCAGGTAATGAACCTTGCCGAGCCTGCCGAACAGCAGATGGCGGTGCCTGTGATGGGCGATATGGTCGCCGTCATCGGCGCGAACCGCAAGCTGCTGCTCTTCCCGCTATCGCAGATTGCCGAGATGGGCCGCGGCAAAGGCGTGCGCCTGCAGAAATACAAGGATGGTGGTGTCAGCGACCTGACCACGTTCAAGGGCGAGGACGGCCTCACATGGTCTGATAGCTCCGGCCGCAACTACAACCGCTCACTGGAAGACATGGCCGAATGGGTGGGTGAACGCGCCCAAGCCGGCCGCATGGCCCCTCAGGGCTTCCCTAGGAACAATAAGTTTGGGTGATCCCCGCTAAGTGGTTATGCCGAAGACACAGAGCGTGCGGGAAAGAGGGTAAAGCCTGCTTTGCAAGAGCGCTTGCTCGCTGGGGCAGAACGCGTCCAAAAATCTAGGGTTTTGGCAAGGATTGTTGGCGACAGTCGAGCGCTAGCGACAGACTGCGTTTTTATGCAACGGCGATCACTCTATCACTACCCTGAGATTGAAGCAGTTTGCGTCGAACGCGATGCAAATCGTCGAGTGAACGGGCAACAAGATTGCTCTGGCCATCTAGCCGCACCGTCATATGGACAAGGTTTTCAGATGAAACACACTGCGTTTTGAGCTGATCAAGCTGCGCCAGTAAGTTTGTGTTGCTCTCAATCAGAGTTTCCACTGCAGTAAGCTTATCGACGAGCTCCGGGTCGTGCGGACCCAGAACTTCGTCGATACGAGGCAGTCGTCTTTGTGCCGTTGCCATCATTGGGCCCCTAGTTTGTTAATCAGGTGCCGCTAGGCCGCTTTTTTGCTGGCAGCTTCAAGGGCCGCGAAGAAGTCATCCACTGCGGCTGAGATCGCTTCAGACTGTTCCTTCACGGAGCTTGGCGCTTCGCCAACAACGCCTGCTGCGTCGCCAGTTTGGCGAATTGCATCGGCAAGCGATGCGACACCGGCTGCCAAAGCTTCGGTTGACTGTGAAGCATGACCGGTTGTGGTCGAAATTTCCTGCGTGGCTGCGCCTTGCTCTTCGACCGCCGAAGCGATGGAGGACGTAACTTCCCCCAGATCATTGCTCATTTTGGCAATATCACGGATGCTTTCTACGGCCTGCCCAGTTGAACTCTGAATGCCTGTGACCTGCGCAGCGATATCTTCTGTCGCTTTTGCGGTCTGCGCAGCCAGCGCTTTCACCTCACTTGCCACAACCGCAAAGCCTTTGCCTGCTTCCCCTGCACGGGCTGCCTCGATGGTTGCATTGAGCGCCAAGAGGTTGGTTTGCTCCGCAATATCCTGGATAAGGTTCACAACATTGCCAATGCGCTGGCCTGCTTCTGCAAGCTGCTCTACATCTTCGACGGAGCTATTGGATTTCTCGACAGAGGTTTGAACAACACCTGTTGCGCTGGCAACCTGGCGAGAGATTTCCTGGATCGAACTTGCCAACTCTTCAGTCGCAGCAGCTACGGTCTGAACGCCAGTGGATGTCTCCGTGGCTGCATGATCAGAGCTTTGCGCCTGTTCACTTGCCTGGCTTGCTAATGAGCCCAGCTGCGTTGACGTTGCCTGCATTTGAATAGTCTTGTCGCCGAGTATGCTGAGAATGGCTGTCACGCGCTCCTGGAAGGCAGCAATCGCCTCTTTGGTCGCTTCATTGCTCAGGTCTTGGGCTTGCCGCGCTACAGCAGCGTCTCGCTCAAGCTGTTCACGCTCCAATCCATTGGCTTTGAACACCTCAACGGTCTGCGCCATCGAGCCCAGCTCATCACCGCGATCGGTATCAGGAACATCGACCGTAAACTTGCCATCAGCAAGCGTACGCATGGTCGTGGTCAAGCGAAGAATCGGGCTCGAAAGAGCGCGAGCGATAAAGAAGGCCAATACAGCCGCCGCGATCAAAGCACCGGCGATAATACCGCCCATCAGCGCTTGTTGCGCTGCCATGGCGGCTGAAGTCTCAGCAGAGATGACCGCTTCATCAGCTTTTTTACTATCTTTTATCTCGGCCGCTGTGTTGCTGATACGCTGACCAACAACTGCAAGCGTTGTGTCGCGCAGTTCGTTGCGCTCAGCAATCAACTCACCAAGACGAAACGCAGCCGCTGCATAGGCTTCTGCTGACTCATTTGTGCTCCGTACAAACTCCTGCGTCTGCGGGGCGGGGTTGCGCCCTAACTCAGCGAGGAGTTCTTGAACCAGACCAATCTCAGAGGCGACACGCTCTGCTTGAGACGGCTGGTTCTCTGTCAGGAACTTCCAAAGGTAGACGCGGGCTAACAGAAAATGCTGCTGGATTTCACCAGTTATGGCCAGCTTCTGCATGTCGTTGGTGCGCTCAGTCCAAGCCAGATAGTCAGTAATGCCGGTGCGAATAGCTGTGCCCTGCGGATCAATAACGCCGCTTACAAGCGCATCACGTTCGCCATAGAGTTCTTGCACGCGGGCAAATCCGAATTCGAACTAACCCAAATCGGCCTGCATCACTTCAACTTGGGCACGGCGGTCCGGCGTTTCAAAATCAGTACTGGCCTGCGCCAGCCCATCGCGCATCTGGCCAATGAAATCGTCGACAGCCGCTGTGCTGTTGTCGCTGCGTGTTTGAACATAGGCTAGCGCGTTCTGGAGGGCTTTGGCCATGTCGGCATTAAGCTCAGAGGCCAGCAGCGCATCGGATGCGGTATTCTCAAAGCGATAAAAATCACCACGCGCTGATAACAGCGAGGTGACGCCTACGATGCCCACCGCAACCAGCAAGGCGCAAACCAATCCAAAGCCGAGATACAGCTTGGTGCGAATTTTCAGTGTGTTGAGCAGAGCAGCCATAGTTTCCCCCAGATGGCAGTCGGGGAATACACTTACCTAAACGTCATTAACAAAGTACTGCAGTTCATTGCCCAACTTGCATATCGGGTTCGCAGTTGACCTTCGCCTCACCGCAAAAATGTTAAAACGTGTATGCTTTTGATACTGACGGAACAACGCCAGCAGCATCGGTTAAGCCGACCGTTTCCTAGCTACTTTTCCGCCACCCACTGGGCGTTAAGTGCTCTTGCGGCTGGAAGCGTGCCTTGTAGGCCATCTTTTGTGAGCCTTCGACCAGATAGCCCAGATACAGGTATGGAAGCCCGAGTTTACGGGCACGGTCGATGTGATCGAGGATGATGTAGGTGCCCAGCGAGCGCGCCTCATGGCCAGGATCCGGGTCAAAGAACGAGTACACCATCGACAGGCCATCGCTTAAGCGATCGGTCAGGCATAGGCCAATCAGCGGCCCACCATCTTGCCCTGCAAGGTCGCCGGGTTGCTTCATGCGATAGCTGACAATCTGCGTGTCGATGTGGCTGTCTTCAATCATCATCGAATAATCAAGCACGCTCATCTGTGCCATGCCGCCATCTTCGTGGCGGGCATCCAGATAATCTCGGAACAGGGCATATTGCTCTGATGTGGCGCGGTTTGTTTCCTCAAAGCCGACCACGTCACGGTTGCGGTTGACGATCCGTCGCATCGATTTGGTGGGTTTGAAATCATCCACCCGCACCCGCACCGAAATGCAGGCCTGGCAGCCCTCGCACGCAGGGCGGTAAGCTATATTTTGTGAGCGCCGGAAACCACCGCCAGCCAGCATGGTGTGCAGTTCTTTGGCCTGCGACCCCACCAGATGGGTGAAAATCTTCCGCTCCCGCTTCCCTGGCAGGTAAGGGCAGGGCGAGGAGGCCGTGAGATAGAAAGTTGGGGTATCAAGTGGATGGCGGGTCATGTCACGAGATTAGAGGCCATAGTACCAAGGGGCGAGCAGCGAAAACGCAACCCAATACATCAACACCAGTGGCGTACCTGCTTTTACATAGTCTGAGAAGCGATAATGGCCAGGGCCCATCACCAGAAGGTTCGTTTGGTAGCCAATGGGCGTGGCAAACGAGCAGTTGGCCGCCAGCAGCACCGCCATGATGAAAGGCTCCGGCGGCAACGAAAGGTCGCCAGCCAGTTGCAGCGCAATGGGCGTAAACAGCACAGCTGTGGCGTTGTTGGACAGGACGTTGGTCAGAACCGCCACCACCAGAAAAAATGCCGAGAGGATGACGCTGGGGCCGGCATCAGCCGCCGCCGCCACAACGCCCGCCGCAATCGCCCTGTCGCCGCCGGTGACTTGCAGCGCCGAACCCATGGCAAGGGCGGTGCCGATCATCATCACAATGCGCGGGTCAATCGCGCGGGTGGCCTGACGTATGTTGAGACAGCCGGTGGACACCATCGCAAAAGCCGCCGTCATGGTTGCGACCATAAGGTCGGCAAAGCCAAGGATCACGCACGCAATGGCCGCCGCAAAGATGCCGATGGCCATGGGCGCGCGGGCCTTATTGATCATTTCGGCGCGCGTTTCTTCCAAAATCAGCAAGTCTCGCTGGCCCCGCAACTGATCGAGCCCAGCATCGGTGCTTGCCAGCAAGAATACGTCACCAGCTTCTAGCCGCAACGCATCCAGCGCAACACGGGGCATGCGGGCGCGTCGTTCAATACCCAGCAGCGTGTGTTCAGCGCCCAGATAGGTGCTGATCACATCAATGCTCTGGCCGATGAAGCGTGCGCCGGGCGACAGCATGGCCTCACAGGCCGTGACAGAGCGTATGGTTCTGCGTTCGCCCTCTTCGGTTTCCACGGCGGGCATGAATGATTTCACCAGCTCATCGCGCTGGGCTGCGACAACAACCGTGTCACCGGGGCGCAGCTCCAAATCGTCAAAGGGCGGCAGATACAGCCTGGGGCCGCGGCGCACCGACCGTACGGTGATGTCTTTGAGACCAGTGAACATGCCAGCCGTTGAACGCGCGCCCACCAGGGCATGCCCTTCCACAAGGTGTTGCTCGGCAATGAACTGCTTGCCGCGAAAGCCGGTCAGTGGCGTTTCCACTGTTTGTTGACGCAGGGCCTTGGGCAAGGCCCACAGCAGATAGGGCAGCATGACCACTACCAAGATCAGCGCAAAGCCTGTCTGATCGAAAAAGCCCAATGTGTAACCGCTTGAGGCTTGTGCTGTGGACGCCACAAGAAGGTTGGTGGACGAGCCAATGAGCGTAACGGTGCCGCCGAGGATGGTGGCAAAGGACAGCGGAATCAGAAAAGGGCGGGCCCCGGCAGGTAGCCGTGCCGCCATCGCGCCGATCACTGGCAGCAACATAACCACGACAGGGGTGTTGTTGAGAAACGCGCTGGAGCCGCCTGCCACCACGATCAGCAGCATGATGGCCAGCGTTTCGCGCTTGCCGCCCAGCTTGCGTGCAAGGTTGGCAACTGGGGCCAGTGCATCTGTCTGGAAGAGTGCCTGACCCACTACCAACAAAGATAAAATGGTGAAAAGGACCGGGCTGGCAAACCCGGTAAGCAGCAGCCCGGGCTCAAGCTCGCCGCCTATCATCGCATCGCCAAATGGCAGGCCCATGCTGTCATGCAGCATCGGGCCGATAAGCGGCAGCACGGTGAAAGCAACCAGCAGCGTGGCCATAATGCCCAGCGAAACAAACTCGATGGGCCAACGGTCAGACGCGTAGGCGGCAATGGCCAAGCCAATCACCGCATAGACCATCCACACATCAAGACCGATCAAGTGCAGGCCCTCGCGCCACCGCCACAAGCCTCAACAATGGGCGTTCGCTCGGCGCGGCGCAACCGGCTTTTGATGTCAGGCTTGTGGAACGCGGTTTAGCTGGCCGCGCTAGCCGCGCAGCGAAGCAGCGCGCTGCGGATTGTTAATCGCGACCGTGCCAAGCAACACATCGTGCAAGCAGCGTTTGGTGGACGAAAACAGGCTTGCGCCCAAAATGATCAACCACAAAATGCCAGTGCCAGCGGCAAAGTAGAAGGTCAGGGCGTGGACAATCGCCAGCAGGCCATACATGGGCGCGCCGTGCCACAGGCGCATTTCAATACCCATGGCTTGCATGCCCGGCGTTGCAGATTTTGAGCCGCCCATGGTCAGCCCAATATAGCCAAGCGCGATGATGGGCAGCAAAATGGGATAGATCAGCCAGCCAAGGCCAAATGTCAGAACCCCAAACACCCCAACCACAAAGGCTGCAATGACCGTGAAGATGCTCAGTACCACCAAGTCGAGCAGAAACGCCATAATGCGCCGTGTCCGCACCCCCTCAAACAGCCATGGCTCTGCCACCGGATCAAAGGCGAAGCGGTCGCGCTGCGGGTCGCTGCCATCAAGCGGCATCACGGGTGGGCGGGGCGAAGATGTCGTGCTCATAAGGTCTCGCGTCTTGTGCTCGTCGGATAAGACGTGGTGGTGCGGCGAACGCTCTTCAAGCAAAAACTGCTTATTTGGCCAGCTTTTCGGCAATCTCTGGGGCAAAATAGGTCAAAATACCATCTGCGCCTGCACGCTTGAACGCGATCAAACTTTCCAAAATGGCACGGTCGCGGTCGATCCAGCCGTTGGCGGCAGCAGCTTCAATCATCGCAAACTCGCCTGAGACCTGGTAGACGGTGGTCGGTACGCCGAACGCACTTTTTACCCTGTGCAAAATATCCAGATACGGCATGCCGGGTTTCACCATCACGATATCGGCGCCCTCGGCGATATCCATTTCCACTTCCATTTCCGCCTCATGGCCGTTGGCCGGATCCATCTGATAGGTGCGCTTGTCGCCAATCAGCGTGCCCGATGCGCCCACCGCATCACGGAAAGGGCCGTAAAAGGCGGATGCGTATTTGGCAGCGTAGGCCATTATCGGAAGGTCGGTGTGGCCAGCTTCATCAAGACTGGTGCGGATCGCACCGATACGCCCGTCCATCATGTCTGATGGGGCGATCATATCGGATCCTGCATCAGCCAGCGTGCGCGCCTGCAGGACCAGCTGGGCAACTGAAGCATCATTGTCGATTTGCTCGCCATTGCCCAGGAACACGCCATCATGCCCGTGGCTGGTGTAGGGGTCGAGCGCCACATCGGTGATGAGGCCTATATCAACGCCCGCAGCTTTAATCGCCCGCACTGCCTTGCACACCAGGTTGTTGCTGTTCAGCGCCTCAGTGCCTGTTGCATCGCGCAGCTCCGGATCAGTGTTGGGAAACAGCGCCAAGGAGCGGATGCCAAGGTCGCTTGCGCGTTTGGCAACATCCACGGCCAGATCGGGCGAAATACGCGAGACGCCTGGCATAGAAAGAATATCTTCGCGGTGTGCGACCCCATCGGTAAGAAAGATCGGCCAGATGAGGTCGTGAACGCTCAAACTGTTCTCGCGCGTGAGATCACGCAGCCAAGGCTGAACGCGGCGGCGACGCATACGCCGTCCCCCTGTCACTTGGTTGACGAGGCTGCGCGCGGCATGTTTGTCCATGGGTGTCGTTCCGATAGGCTTGCGGGAAGTTGGTGCAGTGCTAACAGCGCCAAGCAGCAGCGGCAATCTGGCCACAAGCAGAACCTCACAACCTCGCAACCTCAAAACCTCAATGGGAAATGCCTTCGATCGCTAAGATCGCATTGCCGTAGCTTTGTTGCATTGTCATAAGGCATCGATGCTCCATCACCGCACAGGACCCGCATGGTCGCCACCGCTCCTCCCAAACCGATAGACCCTATACGGGTCACGCCCGAAGCCAAGCAGCGGCTCGACCCCATCGAGCGTTGGTTTATTGTTGTGTTGCGTCTCATTGCGCTGGTCCTGCTTGCTCGCGCAATCTTCGGCTGGTTTGTGCTGACCGGATTTTTGCACGCAGTGGTCGCCAGCGATGCGATTGCGGCCAACCCCATGTTGCACACATCTTTGCTGGTTGTGGTGTGCACGCTGAGTGTTATCGCTGCGGTCGGTCTTTGGCTGCTGGCCCCTTGGGGAGCCGTGTTGTGGCTAACACTGGTGGTGCTTGATGCGGTGCTGTTTTTCACTGTGCCCGGCCTCAACATCGCCAGCCTGACGCTGGTGCTTATGAATGCTGGCCTCATCACCATCTATCTTGGTTTGCTGTTGCAAGTGCGCCGTCACAGCAAGCAAGCTGCAACGCTTTAGGGGCGGTGCCATAACGCAAGTTTCCAAGAGGGCAGCCAAGAGGGCGTCCAAGAGGGCAGGGCATGCTCAACAAGCTCTCACCAGGTCTGGTTAGGCGTTCGTGTCCCTGACTGGTGAACAATTTCTTGCACCATTCAAACGAGAAATATGAAATTAATCAAAGACTTTAAGCGAGGTTTTAGAGCTGCCTGTTAGTGTCAACTCATCACCGGGGAAACATCCGGGACAAAAACTGTGAGGCTAAAAATGACCCAGACAAGCGCCGCAATGGCCACCTACCTTTCTGATGAAGAAGAGAATCAAGGCATCCAGCCGCTGTATATGGAAGCGCTGCATTTGGTAGAGCGGCTCCACCGCCGTCTTCTTGATGTCATCAAAGACGAATTCGACCGCCAGGGTCGTTCAGACATCAATGCTGTCCAAGCGCTGTTGCTGTTCAATATTGGTGATTCTGAGCTGACAGCCGGTGAGCTGCGCACCCGCGGCTACTATCTTGGCTCTAACGTGTCCTACAACTTGAAGAAGCTGGTCGATCTGGGCTTCGTCTCCCACCAGCGCTCGCGTATGGACCGGCGTTCAGTGCGTGTCAGCCTAACCGACAAGGGCAAAGAGATAGCCAAAGTTGTGGGCGACCTTTACCAGCGTCACCTTATCTCCATTGAGAAAGTGGGTGGCTTAGGCACTGATGAGTTCAAAACACTGAACAAATCGCTGCACCGCCTCGAGCGCTTCTGGACCGATCAGATCCTGTATCGTCTTTAACAAAAGGTCACCCGCCAGGCAGAAACGGGCTTGCGCAAGGGTTTGATAACCAAAACCCCGCATCATCCTCAGATTGGTGATGCGGGGTTTTTTGTGTCGTTTTTGCAAGTGTTCATCACAAACACGTTATGCAGGTGCACTATCTGGTCGTTACCACAAATCGGCCACATTGCGGCTGCGTCAGCATTGACTATATTAGCGATAAAGTAGCCAACGCGTACAAGACGCTGCGAGCGTACAGAGCGTCTTTGGAAGGCCCGGATGAGCGATAAGACAGATAGCAAACACGGCGTTGTTAAAACGCGCCGTCAGATTTTGGCAGCTGGCCTGGGCCTTGGTGCCTCAGCGCTGGCGATGCGCGCAGCCAATGCGCAGCAATCAGCGCTGGATGCACTGCTCAATGAGCGCCTGCAACAGCACAATTCCGGGTGGGGTGATAGTTTTGACTCGACCGCGCAGGGGCAAGCTCCGGTCATCTCGCCAGAGCCGATGTTCTCGCCTGCAAGCGCGGTCAACCTTGAAACTGCGCTGCGCCAACACTCTGCCGTTCTGGCGCAGGGCGGCTGGAACCAGGTGCCCAACAACGTCACGCTGCGTTTGGGCGTGCGCCATGCCAATGTGCAGCCACTGCGCCAGCGCCTGATCTCGGCTGGTGATCTTTCGCAGCAATGGGGCATTAACGATATTTTCGACAGCTATGTCGATTCTGCGGTCCGTCGCTTCCAGGCCCGCCATGGTTTGGTCGTTGATGGTGTTATGGGCCCCGAAGGGTTCGCTGCAATGAACGTGCCTATGGGCGTCCGTCTGCGCCAGATGGAAACCAATCTGGTTCGCATTCGCTCCATGTCGGGCTTCTTGGGTGATCGCTATGTAATGGTAAACATTCCCGCAGCCGCGCTGGAGGCGATCAATGGTGGCCGCGTCACAACCCGCCATACGGCGATTGTTGGTAAGGTCGATCGTCCAACCCCAATTCTCAACAGCCGCATCCACGAGTTGAATTTCAACCCGTACTGGACTGTTCCGGTCTCGATCATTCGCCGTGATCTTATCCCGTTGATGCAGGAAAATCCGCAATATCTGACCGAAAACAACATCCGCATCTTCTCTAGCTGGGGGTCGGGCGCGCAGGAACTTGCGCCAACACAAGTGAATTGGAACACCGAAGAAGCGACCCGCTATATGTTCCGCCAGGATCCAGGCGAGATTAACTCGCTGGGTTCTGTAAAAATCAACTTCCACAATGAGCATCAGGTGTATCTGCACGATACGCCGGATAAGTCGCTGTTTGGCGATGATTACCGCTTCCTGTCATCTGGCTGCGTGCGCGTGCAGAATGTTCGTGAATTGGTGACTTGGATCTTGTCCAACACACCGGGTTGGTCGCGCCAGCGCATTGATCAGGTCATCCAGACAGGCGAGCGTATTGATCTCAGCGTGCCTGATCCCGCACCGCTCTACATCAACTATGTTACGGCGTGGGCAGCTACCGACGGTACAGTCAATTTCCGCGAGGACATCTACAACCGCGATGGCCTCGGTACCCTGGCAACCAACGGCTAAAACTCGGCGATGGGCGAATTTTATCTTGAGATTGTGCCCGTCGACAAAGCCTTGCGTGTCACCGCTGTGGATTCTGATACGGGGCTAGAGGTGGTGTTTGCCGCGCCCCAACACACTGCCCGTGAACGGATCGATGCTCTTGCCGTTGCTAAGCTCAAAGCGCGTATCGCGCGTGAGGAACAAGCCGCAAAATCCGCAGTGCCTAGCGTTAAAGAGCGTGGCAAGCTGGTCTGATTTGCAGCGTAAAGCGCGTCTTTCCACCGCACAAATTTAGCGCACCGCTTGCCCAGTGGTGTGTTGGTACGCGGGTTGCTATATGCTACGCGCACGCACATCCGGCGATTACGAAGCTGACCGCACGACCCCAGTTACAGGGACACTGACCTATGGCGATGACCGAGACCGACCTACAAGCACTCTACCCCACTTTTTTCACCGACGATTTGGCAACGACCGATCCAGAGCTTGCCGCTGCCATGCGCGGTGAACTCGGTCGCCAGCAGCATGAGATTGAACTCATCGCCTCGGAGAACATTGTCAGCCGCGCGGTCATGGAAGCCCAAGGCTCGATTATGACCAACAAGTACGCGGAAGGCTATCCTGGTCGCCGCTACTATGGTGGTTGTCACTTTGTGGATATCGCAGAGAAATTGGCAATCGAGCGAGCAACAAAGCTGTTCGGTTGCGGGTTTGCCAACGTGCAGCCCAACTCTGGTTCACAGGCCAACCAGGCCGTTATGCTGGCGCTTGCCAAGCCCGGCGATACGATCCTTGGCATGAGTTTGGATGCTGGTGGTCACCTTACGCACGGTGCGGCGCCGAACCTATCGGGCAAATGGTTCAACGCCATTCAATATGGTGTGCGCGAAGAAGACGGCTTGCTAGACTATGATCAGGTGGAAAAGCTCGCCCAAGAGCACAAGCCTGCTATCATCATTGCCGGCGGCTCGGCCTACTCGCGCCAGTTTGATTTTGCCCGTTTCCGCCAGATTGCCGATTCGGTGGGGGCGCTTCTGCATGTGGATATGGCCCACTTTGCTGGGCTGGTTGCCGGTGGCCAGCACCCCAGCCCGTTCCCGCATGCCCATGTTGTGACCACGACAACGCACAAAACGTTACGCGGGCCTCGCGGCGGTATGATTCTTACCGATGATGGCGACATCGCCAAGAAGCTGAATTCGGCTGTTTTTCCTGGCCTCCAGGGCGGTCCGCTCATGCATGTGATTGCCGGTAAGGCCGTGGCCTTTGCCGAGGCACTGCGCCCCGAGTTCAAGATCTACACGAAGAACATCGTCGAGAACGCCGTTGCTCTCTCGGAGACGTTGAAGAGCCATGGCTATGACATCGTTTCTGGCGGCACCGAAAATCACATTGTGCTGGTCGACCTGCGGCCCAAAAACCTGACGGGTAAGGTCTCTGAAAAGGCACTGGAGCGCGCTGGTATCACCTGCAACAAAAACGGCGTGCCGTTTGACCCGCAGAAGCCGTTTGTTACCTCCGGTGTTCGGCTTGGCTCGCCTGCCTGCACCACGCGTGGTTTTGGTGTAGCCGAGTTCCAGCAGGTAGGCCATTTGATTGCCGAAGTGCTGGATGTTCTCTCGCAAAACCAGACGGCGGAAGACACGATGGTGGAAAAGGCCGTTCACGAGAAAGTCGTGGCCCTTACGGATCGTTTTCCGATCTATCCGGACCTTGGTTAGTCGCAACAGGTCCTGATTCTAGCTCATGCGTTGCCCCTTCTGCCAAAGTCTCAACACGCACGTTAAAGACTCACGCCATGCTGAAGACAGCGCCGCCATTCGCAGGCGGCGCGTGTGTGGCGATTGCGGGGGGCGTTTTACGACGTTCGAGCGCGTGCAATTGCGTGAGTTGACGGTCGTCAAGCGCAATGATGATCGGCAGCCCTTTGACAGGGAAAAGCTGTTGCGATCGGTACGCATTGCTGCGCGCAAACGCCCGCTTGCCGATGATCAGCTTGAGCGGCTTGTGTCCGGTATTGTGCGCCAATTGGAAAGCACCGGCGAAAGTGATGTGCAGTCTGACACCATTGGGTTGGCTGTCATGGATGCTCTGAAGGGCCTGGACGATGTGGCCTATGTGCGTTTTGCATCGGTCTACAAAGACTTCCGCGAGGCGCGTGATTTTGAAGAGTTTGTAGAAGAGCTTGCAAGCACATCGGCTATGGGCAAAGCCAAGCCGGGTGAAATCGACGATTAAAGCGTCCCAAGCGATAGCGAAGGCGGCGTCGCGTCTGGAACGCAAAAAAGCAAGGAATTAGAGTTGTTTGAGTGAACTAAATTTCACGAAAACGGCTCTGGATGGGCTGCCTCTCTGCATGGATGATCAACGTCACAAGCGCTATTTGGCCGCTGCCATTCGGCTTGGCGCCGCACAGTTGGGCTGTACGTGGCCAAACCCGGCTGTCGGGTGTCTGCTGGTAGCCGGTGGCGGCGAGGATGGCGTGATTGTCGGGCGCGGGGCAACCGGGCGCGGCGGTCGTCCACACGGCGAAACTGTGGCGTTGGATGACGCTGGCGACCTTGCACGTGGCGCAACCGCCTATGTATCGCTGGAGCCTTGCAACCACCATGGCAAGACTGGCCCGTGCACGCTGGCCTTGATTGAGGCAGGTGTGGCTGAGGTATTCATCGCGCTGACCGACCCTGATGAGCGGGTTTCTGGCGCGGGCGCTGCGCGTCTGCGCGGCGCGGGGATCACAGTTCATGTTGAACCCTATGCTGACCTTAAAGCATTGGCGGCTAAAGCGCATGCAGGCCATGTCACAGCGACCCTGCAGGGGCGCCCGCATGTGACATTGAAACTCGCGCTGAGCGCCGATGGCGGTATTGGGTTGCCCACACAGGGGCAGGTTGCGATCACCGGCTCTTCAACAAACGCACTGATGCACGCACTGCGTTCACGGATGGATGCCATTGCTGTGGGCGGTGGAACGTTGCGTGCCGATGCTCCCCGGCTCAACGTGCGCCTGCCGGGGCTGGAGCAGCGTTCGCCTCAGCGCTATGTATTCACCAATGCGAACGTACCTGAAGGCTTTATCGCGCTTAAGGGGGCTGATCTAAGCGCTGGGCTCAAAACGATGGCACAGCAGGGCATGACCCGGTTGCTGGTAGAAGGTGGCAGTAAGCTCGCCAAAAGCTTTCTTGGTGCTGGTTTGGTGGACGAACTTATCTTGATTAAGGGTCCAGCCACATTAGGGCAGGGCGCGGTTCGCCCCTTTGATGCACACCCTTTCGATGACTTGGAGGCTGCAGGCCTTGCCGATTGGCAAATTATGCACCGCAAAATGATCGGCTCAGACCAGATGATGGTTCTGCAGCCCAATAAGGAAAGCTGACATGTTTACCGGTATTGTGACGGCCATGGGCACTGTCGAAGCGGTGGAAACGATGGGAGAGGACAAGCGCTTCACCATCCAATCTCCCTATGATGCGGCGGGTATCGATCTTGGTGCGTCCATCGCCCATGACGGGTGCTGTCTAACGGTGACTACACTGCAACAGACCAGCGAAGGTGCTCGCTACACCATCGATGCATCCACTGAAACGCTGCGCCTTACCACGCTTGGTGCATGGGAGGTGGGAACCCAGATCAATCTGGAGCGCTCACTAAAGTTGGGCGATGAAATGGGCGGGCATCTGGTTACTGGCCATGTTGATGGGATGGGCATCATCAGGCGTCGTGAAGATGGCGAGAACACATCATTGTTTGAAATCGAAGCGCCGGATGATCTGTCCAGATTCATCGCCAAAAAGGGCTCGGTCTGTTTGCAGGGCACCTCATTGACGGTGAACGATGTAACCGAAAATCGCTTCACGCTCATGCTTATCCCGCACACATTGGCGGTTACCACATGGGGTCTGCGGCAAGTGGGCGACCAGATGAACCTTGAGATCGACCTGATGGCACGCTATGCGGAACGCCTGATGGGCCAAAACTAGGCTCGCGTCCGTTTTCCGGACATGTGATTTTCAGGACATTCATGGCGCATTTTCTCATCGTCGAAGCACGCTTCTACACCGATTTGTTGGATGAACTGGCAGCCGGTGCAATTGAAGCATTGGAAGCCGAAGGCCACAGCTATGAGCGCGTGGATGTGCCTGGAGCGCTTGAGATTCCAGCCGCGATGATGATCGGCTACCGCAATCCACAAGCCTATGATGGTTACATCGCGCTGGGCGTGGTGATCCGCGGTGAGACCTCGCACTACGACATCGTTGCAGGCGAATCCTCGCGCGCCTTGATGGATCTGACGCTCAACCCTGGCCTTGCCATAGGCAACGGTATTCAAACGGTTGAAAACGCCGATCAAGCCTGGGCGCGTGCCAAGCGATCAGAAAAAAACAAGGGTGGTGGCGCAGCAAAAGCCGCCATTGCGCTGGCCAACCTAAAAACAAAGATAGGCGTCTAAGCGATGCCCAGCAAAGTTCCCAACGCCGGTACCCCCAAGCCCGCCAATGCGCGCGGTGTTGCCCGGTTGGTTGCCGTGCAGGCGCTCTACCAAATGGATGTTGGTGGCACGAGCCTGCCTGAGGCCATGGCCCAGTTTGAGCTGTTTCGGATGGCTGAAGAATTCGACGGCTGGGCTTACCGTCCGGCTGATAAAGGCTACTTCCGCCACTTGGTGTCGGGCGTGGTGGAAACCCAAAAAATTCTGGATCCGGCTATTCACGCGTCATTGCCCGATGGTTGGCCGCTTACGCGTCTGGATACGCTTTTGCGCGCCATCCTTCGCACTGCAGCCTATGAAATCATGAAACGGCAGGACATTCCTGCCCCGGTGATCCTGAACGAATACATTGATGTGGCGCGGGCTTTTTACGACGATCAAGAAGTGCGTCTGATCAATGGCGTGCTGAATGCACTGGCCAAGCGCTTTCGCTCCTAAACCTGCCAACCATAAGCATTTTCGCTTCTAGACGGCACGCCACAGAGCAGCATATTCGCACCAATGACCATAGCCTCCACCGACACCCTTGAAACGTTTGATGACGCGCGCGCCAAGCGCAACGCGCTGGTATTAGCGGTTGGGCAAGCGCTGGGCGGAGCGAACGCTTCCATCGTTATTGCCACTGCTGGCTTGGCAGGGGGCTATTTGTTGCCAGCTGATAAGGCTGCTTTTGCCACCATTCCGGTATCGTTGTTCATCGTCGGCACCGCGCTCTGCACGCTTCCTGCCCAAAAGGTGATGGGCCGCATTGGCCGCCGCCCGGTGTTCATTGGCGCGGCAATCTGGGGTGTGCTGGCGGGCTTGGTTGCCATGCAGGGTGTTTTGATCGGGTCCTTCGCCATGCTCTGCGCGGGCACCTTTATGGCGGGTATGTTTGGCGCAGTTGTGCATTCCTATCGCTTTTCTGCCGCCGACACGGCCTCTCCAGCTTTCCGCCCCAAAGCCATATCCTGGGTGTTAGCAGGCGGTGTCGCCTCCGGTCTCATTGGCCCCCAGGTGGTGATCGCGTTCAACGACTTCTTCGATCCAATTCTCTTTGCCGGAGCGTTTATGGGGCAGGCGGGGCTCGCGGTCCTGTCCATCCTGGTTGTCAGCTTTGTTAGCTTGCCCAAGCCCGTCGCGCATACACCAGCGGCCAAGGCCCGCATCCGCCCGATGGGCGTGATCATGCGCCAGCCACGTTTTCAGGCCGCGCTGCTGAGCGCCATTGTGGCCTACGCCTTGATGGCATTGGCCATGACGGCGGCCCCCATCGCAATGATCGCCTGTGGCCATACGGTTGGTGAGGCTGCGCTTGGCATCCAGTGGCATGTGATCGGCATGTTTGCTCCAAGCTTCTTTACCGGGTCTCTTATTGCCCGCTTTGGCGTGGAACGCGTGATCTTGGTTGGCTTTGCGATTTTAGCTGTCTGTGCGGCGGTGGCGCTCAACGGTATTTCGGTTGGCCATTTTTGGCTTGCGCTGGTGCTGTTGGGGGTTGGCTGGAACTTTGGCTTCCTTGGCGCCACGGCCATGTTGACCGAGTGCTATCGTCCCGAGGAGCGCAACAGTGTGCAGGGCTGGAACGATTTCATCCTGTTTGGCTTCGTTGCCTTTGCCAGCTTCTCGTCCGGCGGCCTGCTTCATTTCTTCGGGTGGGACCTGATCAACTGGCTTTTAATGCCCGTTCTGGGCTTTGCCGCGCTTTTCTTGTTGTGGCGTGGCCGTGCACCAGGGCCAGAAACTGCCTAAACGCACCCAGACTGCATAGACTTTCGTGTAAATTCAGCACGCTAGCCGTGCGACTCGATACACCACTGCTTGCTAATGCACCCCCTTTTTGTCATCTTTTCAGGTGATTGGTTTGATCGTCTGAGGAATGGGCCGACGGGTTCCAGGAAGCGTTTCAAGTCACTCCAAGTAAACATCGGCAAGCACCGGGCGGGGGCCTGAAAGCTTGCCTGAACAGTTCGGACGCATAAGCGCCGGACGCTTCTCGGGGAAGAAATACATGGAACTCGTTTTCGTTATCGTGTGCGGCATCCTATCGATTGTGTACGGCATGTGGGCCGTGCAATCGGTTATGGCGGCTGATGCGGGCAACCAGCGTATGCAAGAAATTGCCAGCGCCATTCAGGAAGGCGCATCTGCCTACCTCACACGCCAGTACATCACGATCGGTAGTGTGGGGGCGGTCATCTTTGTGCTCGTCATTTTCCTGCTTGGCATTGAGGTCGCCATCGGCTTCCTTATCGGGGCTGTTCTCTCAGCTGCTGCAGGTTTTATCGGCATGCATGTGTCTGTGCGTGCCAATGTGCGCACCGCGCAGGCTTCCTCGCAAAGCTTGGCCGCTGGGCTTTCCATAGCGTTCAAGTCGGGTGCGGTAACCGGAATGCTAGTGGCCGGCTTGGCCCTGCTTGGGGTTGCCGTTTACTTCTATGTCCTCACAGGTCCGCTTGGCCATACGAACACGTCACGCATTGTCATCGATTCGCTCGTGGCGCTTGGCTTTGGCGCATCGCTCATCTCCATCTTTGCCCGCCTGGGCGGCGGCATCTTCACTAAAGGTGCGGATGTGGGCGGCGACCTTGTGGGCAAGGTTGAGGCCGGTATTCCAGAGGATGACCCTCGCAACCCTGCCACCATCGCTGATAATGTGGGTGACAATGTCGGCGATTGTGCAGGCATGGCCGCTGACCTTTTCGAAACCTACGCGGTGACCGTTGTGGCGACTATGGTGCTCGCCTCCATCTTCTTCACCGGCGCGGCCGGCGAAAAGATGATGCTGCTGCCGCTGGTGATCGGCGGGGCGTGCGTCATCACCTCCATTATTGGCACCTTTGCGGTCCGTCTGGGTTCCAACAACTCCATTATGGGGGCGCTCTACAAAGGCTTCTGGGCCGCATCTGTGCTCTCCATTGTGGCGTTGGCTGCGATCATCTGGGGCTGGCTCGGCGCGGACGAGGTCTTCACGACATCCGGCGGCGTCAGCTTCACCGGCGTAGATTTGTTCTTCTGCGGTGTAATCGGCTTGGTGGTGACCGGCGGCATTATCGTTGTCACCGAATATTACACTGGGGTTGGCTACCGCCCTGTGCGTTCCATCAGCCAAGCATCGGTGACGGGCCACGGCACGAACGTCATTCAGGGCCTGGCGATCTCGCTGGAAGCAACAGCACTCCCAGCGCTGATCATCATCGCGGGCATCATCTCCACGTTCTTGCTCGCCGGCTTGTTTGGCATTGCCATTGCAGTGACCACAATGCTTGCGCTTGCAGGTATTGTGGTGGCGCTGGATGCGTTCGGTCCTGTGACCGACAATGCTGGTGGCATCGCAGAAATGGCGGACCTGCCAAGCTCAGTGCGTGAAACAACCGACGCGCTGGATGCGGTGGGCAACACCACCAAGGCGGTGACCAAGGGTTATGCCATTGGCTCTGCTGGCCTTGGGGCGCTGGTGCTGTTTGCAGCTTATACCGAAGACTTGAAGTTCTTCGCTGCCAACGCAGAGCCGGGCACCTTCTTTGATGGTGTGGCGGTCGATTTCTCGCTCTCCAACCCGTACGTTGTTGTAGGTCTGCTGTTCGGTGGTCTGCTGCCGTATCTGTTTGGCGGTATGTCAATGACAGCTGTGGGCCGTGCGGCTGGCTCCATCGTGGAAGAGGTGCGCCGTCAATTTAAGGCCGACCCAGGCATCATGGAAGGCACCTCCAAGCCGGACTATGCCCGCGCTGTAGACATGCTGACCAAGGCTGCGATCAAAGAGATGATCATCCCGTCCATGCTGCCGGTGCTCTCTCCGATCGTTGTGTTCTTCGCCATCAATGCCATTGCGGGCAAGGACCAGGCCTTTGCTGCTGTTGGAGCCATGCTCCTGGGCGTGATCGTCAACGGGCTTTATGTGGCCGTGTCGATGACCGCTGGTGGCGGCGCATGGGACAACGCCAAAAAGAGCTTTGAAGACGGTTTTGTCGACAAGGACGGTGTACGCCACGAAAAAGGCGGCGATGCGCATAAAGCGTCCGTCACCGGCGATACGGTTGGCGATCCTTACAAGGACACCGCAGGGCCTGCGGTGAACCCGATGATCAAGATCACCAACATTGTGGCGCTGCTGCTGCTGGCCGTACTGGCACACAGCTAGGTCCTTCTTGGCCCGGCAAACAAAAAGACCCCGCTGATCGGACTGATCAGCGGGGTTTTTCGTTTCACTCTGTCATTGTGCCTAGAAAAGGTTGGTGGGCGCAGACCCCAAACCACCAAGGATTTGGCCAACAAATGTCAAATCCTGGCCGCCGGTTGGCGTGGTCTGGCTGACAAAATCAAACACCACACCGTCCTGCAGCCCATAGTCTGCCAAGCGTGCAACCAAATCGTTCTCATCAAAATAAACAGCAATCACGCGCTGATCCACAATCTGTGGTCGTGAAAAGGCAAAGGTCTGCTCGCTCTGCTGTGAAATGTAATAAAACACCTCATTGTCCAAGGTGGCCGTTGTTTGCGGGGTTCCCAGCACGATCAACACTTGGTTCTTGGACGAGCCAACGGGCACTTGTTCTAGCCCATCACTCGGAATGACGAAGCCGTGGGTACGTGTTTCGGTTACGCAGGCCGACAAAGCCAGCCCAGCGCCCAGTGCGGCCACAGCGCCCATTATGGCGCGGCGCGATGGATATGGCGCGCCCTGACGCGGCGCTTTGCCACCGGAAATCTCTGTGCTGTTCATCGCCGCCCTCTTTAATTGAACCTGCGCCAACCCTATACCTCCTCAAACACGCGCATGTATATTTGGTGTGCGCGGTATAACAGGCACGGACCCCTTGGGGTGCGCGCCACTCGACCTACCCAAGATAGGCAAATAGGGCAACACGATGGTCTTTGGTTTCTGGAAACGCCGTAAAGACATGACACCGTTTGCGTTCTACCAGAGCGTGACCGAACAGTCGCGGCAGCCCATGTTTTTTACCCATTGGGGTGTGCCCGACACAATGAGTGGTCGTTTTGATATGCTCATTGCACATGCGATTTTGGTGTTTCGTCGGCTCAAACGCATTGAAGGCGAACGTGGGGCCGAAGCGGCTGCACGCTCGCAAGGCTTCTCTGATCTGCTCTTCAAGGATCTTGATCGCGCTCTGCGTGACACCGGCGTAAGTGACCGCAAAGTGCCCAAGCGGCTGAAAATGCTCGCCACCGCCTATCTTGGACGAGGACAGGCGTTTGGTGAGGCCCTCGATAGCAAGGACCTTCCCGCCTTGGCACAGGCCATCCGCCGCAATGCCGGAGGCATCGTGTTCGCTGTGGATGGCGTTGAGCCAGAGAACGATGCTTCTGGCCCAGACATGCAAGACATGGAAGCCATGGACGATCTGGATGCTGATGCAATTGCGCTCTATTTGCAGCGTGCCGACAATGCCTTGTCACAACAAAGCGATGACACTGTTTTGACCGGCACGCTGGCTTGGCCTGAGATATCTGCTCAGGCGGCAGCCTGAACCATGACAGATACGCTAGAATTGCCGGACCTTTGGGTGGCCGCTGAAGAAGCACGCAGAAGCCCTGTACGGTCAAAGCTTAGCCTCAACGACGAAGAGCGTGCGGTGTTGGCACAGGAAAATGGCCTTGCCAGCGTGGACAGTTTTGCCGTCAAAGCAACCGCTTTGGGCATGAAGGGCAAGCTGCGCGTAGAGGGCGAAATAATCGCTACACTGACGTACACGTGCGGCGTAAGCCTCAAAACCTATCCGGCCTCGCTCAACTTGCCATTTGAGCAATTTTATATTCCGCCCACATCAAGGCCCAAGCGCGAAGAAACGCTGGACATTGATCCGCTGGATGAAAACGATGTTGAGCCGCTTCTCGACGGTCAGGCAAATCTTGCAGACTTGGCCTATCAGCTGTTCACTTTGGCTCTGGATCCATATCCACGTCATCCTGATGTTGCATCGCCAAGCGAAGACATTGATGCACTGGATGATGAGGCTGAGGCAAAGGAGGCCTCACCTTTTGCCATCCTCAAAGACTTGAAGCTTTAAACGAAAGCCTCTTGCCCCCATCTGATCGCAATCCAGCCTCTTTATCGAAATGGGTTTCAAGGCTAGAGCATTGCGCAGGCTGAACCTATTTGAAAACATCTCAACCAAGCGCATCAACTGGGATACATAAATGACGACCGATACATCTAAGGTCACCATTTCTGTTGACGCCATGGGCGGCGATGAAGGCGCGAGCGCGGTTATTCCCGGCCTTGCAATCTCCAAGCAACGCCACCCAGAGCTGCACTTTGTGTTGGTTGGCGATGAAGCAATCATCAGCGAGCAGGTCGCCAAGCAGCCCAACCTGTCCGATTGTGTCAGCATCGTTCACACGGAAGTTGTGGTCACCATGGATGCCAAGCCCAGCCAAGCTTTGAGGCAGGGTCGGCGTACGTCCTCGATGTGGAAAGCCATCGAGCAGGTGAAGACCGGCGAGGCCGATATCTGCGTCTCGGCGGGAAACACCGGCGCATTGATGGCGATGTCGAAGTTCTGTTTGAAAATGCAGCCAGGCATTGAGCGACCTGGTATCGCGGCCATCTGGCCGACGGCGCGTGGGGAATCAGTAGTTCTGGATGTTGGCGCCACGGTTGGTGCAGATGCCAAAATGCTGGTGGATTTTTCACTTCTAGGGTCTGCTATGGCCAAGGCACTCTTTGGTCTTGAACGCCCAAGCGTCGGCTTGCTCAATGTCGGCGTTGAGGAGGTCAAAGGGCTAGAGCCGATCCGCGAGGCTGGCCAATTGCTGCGTGATGCCGCTTATGATGGGATGGATTATATCGGTTTTGTCGAAGGCACCGATATTGGCTCAGGCAATGTTGATGTCATTGTTACAGAAGGCTTTTCTGGCAATATTGCCCTCAAAACTGCCGAAGGAACGGCCAAGCAGATCGGCAGCTATTTGCGTGACGCTATGACGGCCACGCTGCGTACCAAACTGGGGGCTTTGTTGGCACGCCCTGGGTTTAATGCTCTGCGCATGAAAATGGACCCGCGCCGTGTGAATGGTGGCATTTTTCTGGGCATGAACGGTACAGTGGTAAAAAGCCATGGCAGTGCTGACGGGTTGGGCTTTGCTTCTGCAGTCGATCTTGCCCGGACCATGGTTATCAACGATCTTGAGCAGAAGATTGCTGTGCAGCTTGCCCAAGCAGGCCGCGGCACCGTAGAAGCCACATCTGCCCAAAATGGTGGGCAAGAAAACGCACCGATATCCGAGGCCTCATGACCGCCGCGCCCTCTGCACTTCGCCACACCCGCATTCTGGGTGTTGGCAGCTATTCCCCACCCAATATTGTGACCAATGATGATTTGGCCAAACGGGTGGATACATCGGACGAATGGATTGTCCAGCGCACCGGAATCAAGTCGCGTCATATCGCTGACCCTGATCAGCGCACCAGTGATCTGGCATTTGAAGCAGCCAAAGCAGCGCTGGAAAACGCAGGCGTGGATGCCCAGAGCATCGACCTTATTGTGCTCGCCACAGCCACGCCTGATTACACGTTCCCGTCAACTGCGACGCAAGTGCAGGACAAACTTGCCATCCGCCACGGCTACGCGTTCGACGTTCAGGCGGTCTGCTCAGGTTTTGTCTATGCGCTTGCCACCGCAGATAGTCAGTTGAAGGCGGGCCTTGCCAACCGCGCCCTGGTGATAGGGGCCGAAACTTTCTCCCGCATCATTGACTGGGAAGATCGCACGACCTGCGTTTTGTTCGCCGATGGGGCAGGGGCCGTGGTGCTCGATGCCGTTGATGGCCCAATCACGCAGGATGCTCCCGGTGTGATTGCCCAATCCTTGCGCTCGGATGGTTCACACCGTGACAAACTTTATGTTGATGGTGGACCATCAACCAATCAGATCGCCGGGCATTTGCGCATGCAAGGCAAAGAGGTGTTCAAGCACGCCGTTGGCATGATCACCGACGTCATTATCGATGTGTTCGAACAGACCGGATTTAATGGTGACACCATCGACTGGTTTGTGCCGCACCAAGCCAACAAACGCATCATTGATGCCTCTGCCAAAAAACTCGGTATCGACCCTGCCAAGGTGGTTGTCACCGTAGATCACCACGGCAACACCTCTGCTGCCTCTATTCCACTGGCGCTGAGTGAAGCCGTTGGCGATGGGCGGATCAAAAAAGGTGATGTAGTGCTGCTGGAAGCGATGGGTGGTGGTTTTACCTGGGGCGCGACCCTGCTTAGGATGTAAATTGCCCGCTTGAGAACCGTCTGCCCGTTTTCTTTGCAGGTTTAGGGCTGATATTTATGGTTTTTTTCCTGCACGGCGAATTGACCGCCTTCGGACCTATCCCTTAAGACTGGTTGCCCAATAGATGAGTGGCTTTCCAGACCGGCAAGCTAGATTGACGTTTCGGGATGACCAGCAAGGGGGCTTGCCGGTCGAAACGGGCAGAGGGTCAGAGGGAATGTGCAATGGCTGGTGGCACTGTAACACGCGCTGATCTGTGTGAAGCTGTTTACCAGCAGGTTGGACTCTCACGCACCGAAGCTGCCGACTTGGTAGAGGCTGTTATTGAAGAGATTGCTGCCGCCGCGGTGCAGGGAGAGAACATCAAGCTGTCCTCATTTGGTACCTTTGTTGTTCGCCACAAAGAAGAACGTATTGGCCGCAATCCGAAGACCGGCGAAGAGGTGCCTATCACGCCGCGCCGGGTAATGGTCTTCAAGCCCTCTAACATTTTAAAAGAGCGCGTCGACGAAGGCCACAAGCGCTAACTAACACCGTTGCACCATCCGGCTGATAGAGTAGCGGGTTTTTGTCCGCCTCTCAGTGGCTCGGTTTGCAGAGATGGCCTCTCATTGCTTGGTTCACGTAGCGGTATGCCGTAGAGTCTCGATGCTGGCCTGATTCGTATGAAAAGTAACGCTAGCCATTGAAATACAACGATAAAGTTGTTTTCGGATTTTTAGACAGGGTCCATTGGGATGGCGCGTGCTTCGGTAAAAAGCCCTGATGCGTTTCGCACGATAAGCGAAGCGGCTGACGCGCTGGACTTGCCGCAGCATGTTTTGCGGTTCTGGGAAACCCGGTTCAGTCAAATCAAGCCAATGAAACGTTCTGGCGGTCGGCGGTATTATAGGCCGACCGATATCGCCTTGCTGCAAGGCATTCGGAATCTGCTGTATGATGAGGGCTACACGATCAAAGGCGTGCAGCGCATTCTCCGCGAGCAGGGTGCTGCCCATGTGGCAGGCTTTGCAGAGCAAGTTCAGCCGGTTGCCGCTGCCCCATCTCGGCCCACCCCGCCACAACCCACCCCAGCGCCAGCACAGGCGGCGCAACCACTCGCAGCGCCACAGCCGGCACCAGAACCTGCCATGCAGGCTGCGCAGCCACCGCAATCCAGGCCGGATCCCGTACGCGCCGTGTTGGGTGGTCGTCAGGGTTCGGCGCCATCATCATTGCGCTTCGTGCCTGATCCGGAGCCAGACGCTGAGCCAGCACACGAACCGCAGGCCCCAACGCCGCCACTGCCGCTGCCGCCGCCACTGGCTGCGACAGCGCAGCCGGCCTCGGTAGAGCCCGTTGGTGTGCCCACAATGCCTTCGGCTGGCCAGCCGGTCGCGCAACCCTCAGCGCACCCCCATGCGCAACCGTCCGCGCAACAAGCAGCGCAACCAGCTACGCAATCACCAGTGCCGCCACCAGCGCCACCGATGTCTCCGGCCTATCAAGACGCGCCCATCACGGCTGCACAGACATCAAACGATCAACGTGAGAGGCTTATTGAAGCTTACCGCGCATTGGCCGACTGCAAGCAAATACTGGATCAGGCACGCAGTAGCATCGCCTTGACCATGCCTGCCGCGCCGCCCGTGACGAGCGCACAGGGTACACAGGGTGCACAGGGTGTACAGGCACTACCGCAGCTTACACCACTGCCAGCCAAGCCTGCTCCTGGGTAATGGTAACGGCGTGGGGCTGGGGTTGTGAAAACAGAACTTGATTTGTCGAACCTTTCGGTCCTGGTGGCCGACGACAGTCGCTTCATGCGGCGGCTTGTGGTCACCGTCCTGCGCGCCTTCAGTGTTCGCATGATAGTCGAGGCTGAAACCGGCCAAGAGGCCTATGATCACATCTGCTCTGGCCAGTGCGATCTTGTTCTGCTGGACTGGGAGTTCCCTGATCGCTCAGGCGAATCCGTTATGCGCGCCATTCGCAAACCCGGACATCCCAGCGGCTATCAAACAGTGATTATGATGTCGGGCCATGACGAGCGCAGACGTATTGAACGTGCGCTGCGATTTGGTGTGAACGGTTATGTCGCCAAGCCTGTAGCGCCAGCCACGCTATATGCTCAGATCCGGCAGACAATTCTGTTCCCGCGCCCCTTCATTCGCACGCCGCATTATTTTGGGCCCAACCACCCCCTTATCCACGATAGGCAAAACAAGGCGCAGCCCGCGGAGGCCGAGCCTTCAGGTGCAGCGCCAACGGCCAAGCCCTCCACCAACGCCGAACCGAAGCAGCAAAGCACGGTACTCGATGACATGGTCGACATAGACACGGCCAGCGATCTGATACTCTAAGCGTATCTGGTGAGGCTTGGTTGATAGAATGGTCGGGGCGGCGGGATTCGAACCCACGACCTCTCGTCCCCCAGACGAACGCGCTACCAGGCTGCGCTACGCCCCGACTGCGAAGGGTCTTAGCTCCTAGCGGTGCGCAGATGCAAGCGTTAAACCGAGTTGCACAGTGCTAGCTGCTTACACCTGCCGCGCCGCGCGAGGGTGGCCTTTATGTCCGCTCAAAACCGAAGCTCCAATGACGCCCCAGCACATCCCCAAAAGCATGAAAAAGTGCCGCCATCGGTCCGTTTCGATGAACGTTCCCATAAGAGCCAAGCCAAGCAACATGGCGAACAACGGAAGAGCAACGACGCGGTACTGAGGGTTAGACAGAATGACCTTCAGCATTTGTAACAGCGTTATAATAATCAGCGTTGTGTAGGCAAAAAAGCCCGCCCACCCGTGCACCAGAAGGGCAGTGAGGTAAACATTATGGGGTTCAATCCCGTACATGCGAGCAAACTCGCCAATCCCGATGCCGATTGGACTGACGATGGCCATCTGCAGTGCAATGCCCTGCATGCCAAAGCGACCCTGAGGCCCGCTGTCGTAGCTTTGTAGTACGTTGGCGCGCTGCAATAGGAGGTCTGCAATTGCCGGTGTCGACAGCGCTACCATAAGACCGACCAAAGCTACCAAAAACCCAGCGATACAGATCCAGATGATGCGCAGCCGTTCAGCAGGGTGCGGCGTCAAAGCAAAGTGCAGCACTGTCACAACACCCAAAGTAATGATGGTCAGGCCCCAGGTGCCACGCGAAAAGGACAGCAGAATACCCAGCAAACAAATTGCCAGCACACCAGCAGGTAAAGCCCATCGTGAAACGGGTAAATAGAGCAGCTTATGGTAGGCAAAAAGGGCTGCCCCCGTCAGGAAAGGGCCGAACACGTTTGGGTCCTGGAAGCTGCCGCGTGCACGTCCGTACAGTGTGAACAGTTCTGCCGTGCCGCCGACATTGAAGTAGCCCATAATGCCCAGAAGCGCAGCACATACTGCTCCCAGTTGCCAGGCGCTAGTGATCAGATTGATCCGAGGCACGCAGTCTCTGATAACATAGCAGGCAAAAAAGATGCTGCTTGTCGCAAGAAAGGTTTTCACGAACATATCAAATTTGGCGTCGCTCAAATTGAAGGAAAGCATAGCGCCGATGAAGCCACCAATTAGGTAGATCGCCAGCAATACGAGCAACGGCAGAATAGGACGCGACAGGGTAAGCCCAAACAAAAAGCCAGCGCCAATTAACCCTGCGCACAATACCTCGTAAGGGGCTGGTTCAAACAGAACGAAAAAGCTGGAGAACACCACCAGCCAAACGCCGGTGTGCCCCAAAAGTGCCAGCGATGCATCAACGCCCTGGGGCGATTGATAGGCCGGGGTATAGTTCGAGCTTATGGTCATGGCGATTTGAGGCCTAGTGCCCAGTCTGCCTAATAGGCGTTTTCATTGTGGGTCACCAGCGCAAGCGGCGTCATGGCTAGCACTTGCAGATCCAGCAGGATCGACCAGTTTTCGATGTAATACAGGTCGTGCTCGACACGCTTTTCCAACTTCTCGCGCGTGTCCGTTTCACCGCGCCAACCGTTGACCTGCGCCCAACCGGTAATACCAGGCTTCACCTTATGGCGAGCAAAATAGCCATCGACCACGTCCTGATAGAGACCACCTGCGGCTTTGGCAGCCATAGCGTGCGGGCGTGGACCAACCAGCGATAGATCGCCCTTGAAAACCACGTTGAACAGCTGCGGCAGCTCATCCAAGCTTGTCTTGCGAATGAAAGCGCCAATGCGTGTCACGCGGGGGTCGCCCTTGGTCACCAGCGTTGTGGCCTTGGCATCGCACATGTCGGTGTACATGGAGCGGAACTTGTAGACGCTAATGGGCTCATTGTTGAAGCCAAAGCGCTTCTGTTTGAAGAGCACGGGACCCTTGCTGTCGAGTTTCACGGCCAGAGCAACAGTCAACATTACCGGGGAAAGAGCCAGCAGCATCAGGCCACCTATGACCCGATCAAGCACCGCCTTGGCGACATGATCCCAGTCCGCCAATGGACGGTCCAGCACTGCCAAGAACGGCACGGAGCCGATATAATTGTAGGCGCGTGGACTGAACCGAAGTTTTGCCGTGTGCGCTGACAGGCGCACATCAATGGGCAGCACCCAGAGCTTGCGCACCATGTCCAAAACCCGTTTTTCGGCGGTCATGGGTAAGGTAACGATCACCATGTCCAGCGTTGCAAGACGGGCAAAGGCAACCGCATCATCCACCGAGCCAAGCTTAGGCAGGCCGGCGCAGGTTTGCCGACTGCGCTCATCGCCGCGATCATCGAAAAAGCCGATCAGGCGCAGATCGTTGGCCGGTGATGCCTGCAATGCGCGCACTAGGTTTTCTGCCTCTGGACCACCGCCCACCAGTGCGGCGTTGCGTAGCAAACGTCCTGCCGCTGTCCATTTGCGAACCGTCATCATGACAATGGCACGATAAAGGATCAGGACCATAAGGCCTGCGACAAACCACAGACCCACCCACAGGCGGCTGAGATCATCGCCGAGGTTGGTGAAAAATGCCGCCGCCAACATCACTGTGAACAGAGCTGCCCAGCCGCCAACCAACCTCACGCTTTGGTGGCTGATGGACCGCAATCCGAATGGCGAATACAGGCCAAGTGCCTGAAAGAGACCGACCGCAATTGTTGCGAGCACGGGAATGATCGCCAGATAGGTCAGCGAAAGACCCAGCTCATTGCCTAAATAGGCAGTGTAAAGGACCAGGCCGGTGGATGCGATCACCAGCCATTCACCCAGGCGGACCAGCCCGGCCAGAATTACCGGTGACATGGCACGCTCGCCTAGTTTCGCGGCAGCTTGCATGGCAGCGTTGGAGAGGGGGCGAACGTCATCATGCCCGCCAAGAATTGCGCCGCCGAGTGTTGAACCAACATCCACGCTTGCAGCTTTCAGTTCATCACGTACCAATGTACCCTGGTCGATCATTGTCCCATATCCCTCAGCTCCACCCCAGCTGGTGCGCGGCCAATGGCGCAGCACCGATTGGTGGCATTTGAGATAACAGTTACAAGACTGACCTTTGCTTCAGATTAAGGGAACTGGTGAACAAGACGTTGCGTAAATAGGCAGAAAATAGGGCTATTTTTGCGCGTAAAGTTTTGGGTCGGACCCTAGGCAGCAAGCAGCGCGCTATAGGTTTCAGCAATCTGATCGACCATGCCCCCAACACGGAAGTTTTGCGCTACATAAGCATATCGTTCTTCCAGCGTTTTTTGCTGCTCAGCCGAGCTTGGTTCCAAGGCCTGGCGCATGGCGGCGGCTAACCGGTCAGCATCATCGCTGGGCACAAGGGTATCGCGTGTCGGCCCAAAAATCTCGCCAATACCGCCCACATCAGTTGCGATAACATTTTTGCCTGCCGCGATGGATTCCATAACGATGTAAGGCAGCGATTCTGCGCGTGATGGCACAACCATTGTGTCCGTGGCAGCAAAGGCTTTGCGCACTGGTTGACGGCCTACAAACTCAACTTCATCGGCAAGGCCAAGCTGCTCGCTGTAGGTTTTAAAATCGGCCAGCATCGGCCCATCCCCCAGCATCAGCACCCGCAATGGGCGGCCCGATGGGTGGCGAACCTGACACAATGCCTCCAGCATTACGTCTACGCCTTTGATGGCCCGCATCTCGCCGACAAAGGCAAAATCATGCGTGGGTGTGTCCAAGGGTACGACATTGCCAGCGAACTCATCGTCGCCCAGACCGTTAAAAACCACCGTTTCCCGACCGCGCGTATCGCCGATCTTCTCGCGAAAGCCATCTGCGCTGAACTGGCTTTCAAACAGAAATTGTGCGGTGAGCGGGATCATCCGCCGCTCCGAGGTCAAAAACACCTTCCCGCTGGTTGTCTTCCAGTCATAGTGCAGAGACCCACCATGAGGTGTGTAGACCGCCTGAGCATTGCGCCGCCAGGCACTCAGCCTCGCATACAGGCCGCCTTTTGCGCCGTGACCATGGATGATGTGTGGCTTTAATTCGCCAACAAGGCGGCGCAACTCCAGCGTCAACCGGACATCGCCCCATCCCGGCAGGCGAGGAATATCAAGTGCGTGTACCCCAAGCGAGAGTTTTGGCGCGAAGCGCTCGAGTGTGGATTTAACGTGATCGCTTGCACTGGACACATCAACCACGATGCCCAGTTCAAAACCGCGTTCCAGCAGGCCGTCCGTCAGATCGAGGACGTGCCGCCAAAGCCCACCAACTGGTGCGCGCACCATCAGCAGAACACGGGTCGGGGAGGGTTTTGGTTTTCCCATTAGAACCAGCGTTCGCGCACCGTGATTACATCACCTGGGCGCACGGCTTGGTTAAGTGTGAGCTTGCCGGCTTGAACCTCTCCATTGATGGTGCGTGACACGTGCACATCGCTGCGCACTGCACGCGGAGAGAAGCCACCTGCAATGGCAATAGCACTGCGCACTGTCATGCCCGCAACATAGGGGAACTGCCCCGACTGACCCACTTCGCCCAGCACAAAGAAGGGGCGGTAAGTGGTGACTTCAACGCTCACATCAGGGTTGCGCAAAAAGCCCTCGCGCAAGGCTTGCGTGATGTTGCTATCCAGTTCCTCCACCGTCAGGCCGCGTGCCGGCATATCTCCAATGAGCGGCATAGAAATCATGCCTTCAACATCAACGGTGTAGGTCTCCGATAGACTTGGCTGTTCAAAAACAGTCACACGCAATGCATCGCCAGCATCCAAGGCATAGGGCTCAACGAGCAGAGGGTTGAACTGCGACGAACGTGGCGCGCTTGCGCATCCGGCAAGCAAAACCAACCCGGCGAGCAGGGCAAGCACACGAACCGCACCACCGCCATGCTTTGAAAAACACGCCATACCAACTACGCCTTACTAGCACCTAATCGTCGCGCACCATGGTCGTTAGACCACGCCGCGCATTGACTACCTTGTCGGGCTAAAAGGTAACCGGACAAGGTTAATCAACCGTTGTGCCGCCTTTGCTAGGGATGTGTCGTTGCCGCTCGTGCAGGCTAGTGCTGCGTTTACAGCCTGTCGATTAACCGGTTGCTTACCATAGCTGTTCATACTGCCCGCAGCGGCCCGGTGTGCATGGGTCTAAGGAGTAAAGCGTTGGCGTCCCCTCATAACCCAATTGGTCAGGCGATCCCTGAGATAAACCTTGCTTATCTGGCGTCCCGGCTTTGGGCTGCCAAAATCGGCATCGTGTTCTTTGTTGTTGTTGTGACCGGTCTTGTTTACCTGTTCACGCAGTCAGTTACGCCCAAGTACCGCTCTACCGCACAAATTTTGATTGAAGCCCAGGAGACGGCGTTTACGCGGCCTGAGGCCGACGATCGCCAGTCGGTGCCTGCCATTGATGCGCTTAATGTTGCCAGCGAGGTGCAGGTCGTGCGCTCGCGTGATGTCGCCAATCAGGTGATTGCAGATCTCAATCTGACCGAAGTTGATGAGTTGGACCCTGTGCGCCAGGGCGTGTCGCTGGTGAAGTCAATTTTTGTTCTGGCAGGTCTGTCAGAAGACCCAATGCGTCTTTCCACGCAAGAGCGTGTCTACAACAGCTTTGTTGATGCACTTGAAGTTTATGAAGTGCCCGAATCCCGCGTTATCATCGTGAGCTTTCGCAGCGAAGACCCAGAGCTTGCAGCCCGTGTGGCCAATGCGGTCGTCTCAACGTATCAGGCGCAACAACGTGCGGCCCAGGCGAGTAACACTCGCTCCGCTAGCTCGTTTCTTGAGGTCGAAATTGCTGACCTGCGCCAGCAGGTAAGCCTAGCTGAGGCGGCCGTTGCACGTTATCGGTCCGGGGCCGGGCTGTTGCTTGGGCCCAACGAAGTTACGCTGTCCTCGCAACAGCTGTCAGAGACCGCAACAGAATTGACGCAGGCGCGTTCATCCGAGTCCGATGCCCGTTCGCGTGCCGAGCAAATTCGCCTCCTCATCACGCAGCAGGGCGCACGTGTTGCGCTGCCTGATAGTTTTTCAACGCCACTTGCCCAGCGTTTGCAGGAAGAGCAGGCCACCTTGCGCGCTCGCATTGCTGAGCTATCGGCCACACTTTTGCCAGCGCACCCGCGCATTCGTGAGTTGAACGCCCAGCTCGTTGATCTGGGTGGTCAGTTGCGTTCAGAGGCAGGGCGCATTGCAGCGCGTTTTGACAATGAGGCGTTGGTTGCAGCTGCTCGTGCTGAGGCTTTGGAAGAGCAGTTGGCACGCCAAAGCGCTGAAGCATCTAGGATTGCTGATGCTGAAGTAGAGCTGCGCGCGCTGGAGCGTGAGGCTTCTGCTCAGCGTGATCTGCTTGCGAGCTATCTGGTTCGGTTCCGTGAGGCTGCAACACGTGACGACGCTGACATGCTGCCGACCAATGCACGCGTGATCCAAACAGCTCAGGTTGAACGCGATGCTGTTTTTCCGCGGACCTTGCCCATGGTTGTCCTGGCTTTTGTCGGCAGTCTTGCTGTTTCGACAATGGTTGTCATCAGCCAGGCAATTTTGGTTGGTGCTGTTGCTGCGCCACGTGACGATGATCAGCAGGCGAGTGGATATTCCTCGCCAACAGGCCCGACAACTGAGCCTAACCGCCAGAACGAGCCAACATTGGGCATTATGACCGCTGACCGCATGGCGCAGGCAACCCAACCATCAGGCGGCGTCCCAGCAGCTCCTTTTGCAGCACAGTCTGCCGCGCCATCGCCGATGGCGCAGACAGCGCCCACCTTGGCGCAGCATCCTCGCAATATGATGCGTACCTACACACTTGCAGACCCTGGCGCGTGCCGTCAGCTGTTTGCCCATTTGCGCCGGGTCGGTTCAGGCAGTGCCGGCACGCGCGTTACAGTCGGCGCTGCTGACTCCCATACCAACGCAGGCAATATCGCGCTGAAGCTGTCGCGTTCGATGGCTCACGCTGGTCTTTCAGCGGTGATGATTGACTGTGTTGGTGACCTTCAATCAGCAGGGATAAGCGCGAACGGGCCAGGCTTTTATGAGCTTGTGACGGGTGCCGCTGGTTTTGATGCCGCTTTGCACAAAGACCCGCAAAGCCCTTTGCATTTTATGCCTGCAGGTTTTGCGCACGTTCCGTTGTCGCTGATTGCTGACGATGCAGCCGACCTTGTGATTTCGGCACTTGCTGAGATCTACGACACAGTGATTGTCAACGCAGGCAGTGACCCGCAACTGCTACTGGAATGTGCCACCATGAATGACGCAACGGTGCTGTGCGGCGACCCTTTGCGGGTGGAAGCACTCGGGCAAACGCTCTCTACTATTGTTTCGCGCGAGCGTATTTTGGCCGTGCAGCTGCGCAGCGAGCTGCAGCCTGCGCTGTCGGCCTAGGCTCCGGCCATCTTAGGTTTTGCCGCGCAGTTCATGCAGGGTGTAACGTAAGGCCCGCGCCCTTTGCGCTCGCTTCTCATCGGCCAAGATAAACGACCGTATGATCTCCGAGGCTCTTAGTTTGGCGAAGGACAGCTTGCCCAGTGGCCGTATGGCGCGTGAAACAGTGCGCAGCTCTTGTTTGTCGCCCCATGTGCGTTTGTAGCGCAACTCGCCCAATCCAAAGTCAAAAAGGGTCAAGCCAGCCGCGCAGAGCTCTTTAACGAGCTGCTGAAGGGCCAAAACGCCGGGGCTGTAACGGTCAAGTTGCTCCTGCGATGTAATGGAGAGCAGTGCCAGCGAATAAGCTTTGTTGTGTCTGGCTCCACCCAGCAGGGCTATGACGTCGCCATTGTGTCGAAGCGTGAACAGCTCAAGCAACGGCTTCGCGTCTGCCCTCGACGTTGAGCTGGCGAGCGCTCTGACAAAATTGCGGTTGTTCTTGTTATCAAAGCTGCTTGTTGCTTTGTGCATGTGTTGGCGAGCACTTTTTTGTTCAAAAAATGTGTCGAGAGCGGCACTAATAATGTCTGGTGAGTGTTCCCACTGGAATGAAACGTCACCGTGGTCCACCAGCTTCTTTAGTTTGCGCCGCTGCTGACTGCGCGCACTTTTTTTGAGCCGCTCTTCACACAACGCATCAAAGTCGCACTGCAACCCGCCTACGAAGGTAACGGCAGGAGAGCGGGTCCATCCACCGATCGCCAGTGGGTTCACAACACCATTGAAAGCCTCTGGCATCGCATCCAGGAACATGTGCGCAACATTGGTGTGTGAGGCTATTGCTTTCTCAATCCACCTTAGAAGGTCGCCATTTTGGCCCAACTCCAGCAATTGGGACTGCGCTTTTTGATCACTCGACGTCAGCGCAAGGCGGACATTGCAATGATCATCACCCATGAAACGCGCCACCGATATGCCCAGCCCATCCGGGCAGGTATAAAGCGGCAGAAGCAACACAGGCTCTCCATCGAGCGATACCGCAATTATCAAAGGCTGATGGGTCGCCGGGTCGGCACAATGCTCAAACCATGTTCGACACCAAGCCTGCGTTTGGTAGACGGAACCATGCCCGTCTCGCTCTAGCACTGCCCAGATGCGTGCTGCAGCCTCAAACGAGGTGAAAACCTCAACCTGTATGGGCGATTGCAGTTTTGCGGCTGGCGCTTTGCGCATCACCTCCGCAGAGGCCTGCCGGAGGCTGGCTTGTTGGTCGATCACCGGGCTACTTTTGCCGTCAACAGTGCTGGATCGCGGCAGCGCCAGGGCGTTGTTCATTGCATTAACCTCGTCAGGTACTCGTTCTCGCCGCGCAACGTAGCCTGTGGTGCTCTGAAGTACTGTTAAGGGGCAGCAAACTCTTTTGCGTTAGTTAATCGTTAGTAACAGCCATACTGAGTGAGGATAATATCGATGGATATGCGTACCGGGCTTATGAAAACAGGACTTACCGCATTGTCGGTGACCGGGACTCACAAGTTGATGAAATCCGTTTCGCAGGGGCTTGGCTTAATCCTGACGATGCACCGGGTGCGCCCACAGCATGAGCTTGATGCAACTCTGGGCGCCTTCCCGCAGTTCAATCCCAATGGTTTGCTCGAAATTACACCAGAATTTCTCGACACAGCTATCGGAGCGTTAAAGGCCGACGGCTTGAGCCTGGTGAGTCTGGACGAAGCTTTGGAAGCCCTGAAAAGCCCACTTGTACGCAAAGGGCGGTTTGCAGCACTCACCTTTGACGATGGCTTTATCGATAACCGCGATCACGCATTGCCAGTTTTGGAAGCCCATGATGCACCCGGCATGCTCTACATGCCATCGGACTATCCCCAAGGTAAGGGCGATGTTTGGTGGGTTGCATTGGAGGAGATGATCCGAGAAGCCTCCATGCTTGTTCGACCAGACCAACCGGCAGATGGCCCGCAATCGGTTGAAACCGCCCAGCAAAAACTGGCCTTCTATATGGCGGCCTATTGGGCGCTGCGCGCGTTGCCACAGGATGATAAGCGAGCTCGCATTCACCAGATGGCCGCCGATCAAGGCTATGACATGCAGGCGTTGTGCCGCCGTTTGATCCTCTCAACCAGCGACTTCAAGGCGTATGCCCAGCACCGGCTTATCAGTGTTGGGGCGCACACCATGTCACACCGTGCGGTATCAAGGCTGGACCCGCAGCGCGCCATGGAAGAATTGGTTGGAGGAGCCGATTGGCTGGAGAGCATCTTGGGCGAGCGGCCAAAGCACTTTGCGTTTCCCTACGGAGACCCAGGTTCTGCCGGGCCACGCGACTACCAGCTGGCCCGTGATGCTGGTTTTGAAAGCGCCGTGACAACGCGCAAAGGCATGCTGTTTGACGAGCATCGCGACCATTTGTTTGGTCTGCCGCGGGTGTCGCTGAATGGCGACTATCAGCACCAACGCTATGTTGAAGTGTTCGCCTCTGGCGCCCCCTTCTTGTTGGCCAACAAATTCAAGAAGGTTGCTTGATCAACGCTGCGCTTCGTCGGGCTTCAGCATCCATTTCAGGATCAGCATCGCAGGAAACGCCCAGGCACAGCCGCTCACAAGATAATAGGTGAGCTCAAGCCATGTTGGCGCATCGTTCAGCACCCCCACGCCGATCAGCATGATCGCGAAGGCGTAGATGATGATGAACGCTAGGAGAATAAACGTTCCAAGAATTTTGCGGGTGCGCATGGGCAGGGCCATAGGACTGCTCTCACTTTGTGGATCGTCCATGAGACATAAACAATCGTGCTGCCCAGACAAGGCATAGGCGAAGACGTGCGGCAGGGAGCCGCAAAGCGCACGCTTGGCAGAGTGCACGCGCAGAGGCATAACCGCCATCATCGCAAACCATTTTGTATCATCTATGGCAATTTCGACCGCAACCAGCCACGCAAACGCTTACCACCCCGACACAACACTGGACCTCTACCGGCCTGTGCGCACATGGCTGTGGTGCGTCGCGGCGTTGGTGTTTTTGATGGTGTTGGTCGGCGGGGCGACACGACTGACGGATTCGGGCCTTTCCATCACCGAGTGGCGGCCCATTACTGGTGCCATTCCCCCGCTTTCAGCTGAGGCATGGGAGCTGGAGCTGGAAAAGTACCGACAGATCCCGGAATACCAGTGGATCAATCGCGGTATGTCGATGGCCGAATTCCAATTCATTTACTGGTGGGAGTGGGGGCACCGCTTCCTTGGCCGCTTGGTGGGTTTGGCGTTTGTGGTGCCGTTCATCTACTTCACCGTTCGCAAAATGTTACCACCCAAATCCACCCCTAATCTGCTGGCACTTTTGGTGCTGGGCGGCCTGCAAGGCTTCATCGGATGGTGGATGGTCGCATCTGGCCTCACCGAGCGCGTCGATGTCAGCCAGTACCGCCTCGGCGTGCACCTCACCATGGCCGCAATTATTCTGGCGAGCATTGCCTGGGTGGCGCAAAGCATGAGGCCGATTGAACCGGCTTTGGCCGACAGGCGCGGGCAAGGCGCGCCGGGTACGGTTATGGCCACTGTGTTGGCGGTGTTTGTGCTGCTGCAAATTTTCCTGGGCGCTTTGGTTGCCGGCCTTGATGCAGGCATGACCTACACCGACTGGCCGCTGATGGATGGTGATTTCATCCCGCCCGCTGATGCGCTGTTTTCGCTAACGCCTTGGTACATAAACCTGGGTGACAATGTGCTGACGGTGCAATTCATACATCGCATGGGCGCCTACGCGCTGATCGGCTTTGCCGCTTACCATGCCTGGCGCATGCGCCGTGTCGCCAATGATCCCAAAGACGCAAAGATGGCGGTCGCCTTGTTTGGTGCGCTCATCGTTCAGATGCTAATTGGCATCGTTACACTGCTCACCGTCATTCAGGTGCAATGGGCGCTACTGCACCAGTTCTGGGCTTTTGTGATTTTGGTAGTGGCGACACTGCATGTCGCGCGTCTGCGCGGCCACGGCTTGGTGAGCGCTCCGCAAGCTGCTTAAAAAACCGGCACCTTTTCAGGTGCCGGTCTCACTTTTGCAAAAGCCTGCCTTACTTACGTCAACGCCTGCTCCAGATCGGCGATGATGTCGGCAGCATCTTCAATACCCACCGAGATGCGCACCGTGTCTGGCGCAGCGCCTGCAGCAATTTTCTGTTCATCCGACAGTTGGCTATGCGTGGTCGATGCCGGGTGGATGATCAGCGAGCGCGTGTCGCCAATGTTGGCAAGATGGGAGAACAGCTTGGTGCCTTCCACCAGCTTGACGCCAGCCTCATGCCCGCCCTTTAGGCCGAATGTGAACACCGCACCTGCACCCTTTGGCGCGTATTTTTGGCCGAGGTCGTAGTATTTGTCGCCCGGCAGACCAGCGTAAGACACCCACGCCACCTTGTCGTTGTTCTGCAGCCATGTGGCCACTTCCAGTGCGTTGGCGCAGTGCTTGTCCATACGCAGCGGCAGGGTTTCCAGACCCGTCTGGATCATGAAGGCATTGAACGGAGAGATCGCCGGGCCAAGATCGCGCAGGCCCAGCACACGGCAGGCGATGGCGAACGAAATGCCGCCCAGCGCTTCGTGCAGCTTAAGGCCGTGATACTCGTCCAATGGTGCCGACAGTTTGGGGAACTTGTCTGAGGCTGACCAGTCAAAGTTGCCGCCATCAACAATCATGCCGCCCATCGAGTTGCCGTGTCCGCCGATGAACTTGGTCAGCGAGTGCAGCACAATGTTCGCGCCGTGCTTGAACGGCTGAACGAGGTAAGGCGTGGCCATCGTGTTGTCGACGATCAATGGAATGCCGTGCTTGGCGGCAATCGCGCCGATGGCTGCGATGTCGGTCACCACGCCGCCAGGGTTGGCGATGGACTCAATGAAGATCGCCTTGGTTTTGGGTGTAATGGCAGCCTCGAAGCTTGCCACATCATCGGTGTCGGCCCACGCGACGTTCCAGCCGAAGCTTTTGAACGAGTGGTTGAACTGGTTGATCGACCCGCCATAGAGCTTCTTGCCGGCAACGAACTCATCGCCGGGCTGCAGCAGCGTGTGGAACGCGATCAGCTGTGCTGCATGGCCTGATGCCACCGCCAGAGCAGCCGAACCGCCCTCAAGCGCTGCAACACGCTGTTCAAGTACATCCTGTGTGGGGTTCATGATGCGGGTGTAAATATTGCCAAATGCCTTGAGGCCGAACAGGTTTGCGGCGTGCTCAGTGCTTTCAAACTCAAACGCTGTGGTCTGATAGATCGGCGTGGCACGCGCACCGGTGGTGGGGTCTGCCTGACCGCCTGCATGGACGGAGAGTGTGCTAAAGCCGTGTTGTGGATCGCTCATGGTGTTTCCTCGCGAATGTGCCGCGCCGTGCGCGCGTTCTGAATACCGAATGAATGTTCTTTATATAGAACAATTGGCTCGGTCAATCACCCAGGCGGAGCAGCATTATGTGCGGTATTAAAATACCGTATTTCTATCTTACTGAAATTTATGGATAAATAGGCGCTGTTGCCGCTTGACCGTTCATGCGTGTCAACCTATACACCGCACAACTTCGCTCGTCATTTGTTCGTGCGAGGTCTCGTAATTTCCAAAACCGGCCAATTTTTCAGTGTTTCGGCGTTGTGTACGCCCATTAAGCACGCTCTTGGCTGTTTGACGAACAGGACACACCATGAAGACCTATTCAGCGAAGACCGCTGAGGTGGAGAAAAAGTGGATCATCATCGACGCTGAAGGCCTTGTGGTCGGGCGTCTTGCATCCCTTATCGCCACCCGTTTGCGCGGCAAGCATAAGCCTACCTTCACCCCGCATATTGATTGCGGCGACAATGTTATCGTGATCAATGCTGACAAGGTGATTTTCACTGGTCGCAAGCGCGAAAACAAAAAGTACTACTGGCACACCGGCTATCCCGGCGGCATCAAAGAGCGCACAGCCAAAGCCCTGCTAGAGGGTCGTTTCCCTGAGCGTGTGGTGGAAAAAGCCGTTGAGCGCATGCTGCCCCGTGGCCCACTTGGCCGTCAGCAGCTTTCCAACATGCGCGTGTACGCAGGAGCAGAACACCCCCATGAAGCGCAGCAGCCAGAAGTTCTGGACGTGAAAGCGTTGAATGCGAAAAACAGCCGGAGGGCTGCATAATGGCCGAAGAAACAACAACTCTTGAAAATCTCGGCGATGCAATGGGCGTTGCGCCGGTTGCTGGCGACGTGCCTGCAACTGAAGCCGCTCCTGTCCACGTGCAAAAGCTGGACAATCACGGCCGCGCCTATGCAACTGGCAAGCGTAAAGATGCGATTGCCCGCGTTTGGGTGAAACCAGGCACCGGCAAAATTACGGTTGGTGGCAAAGACTTCACTGCCTACTTCGCGCGCCCTGTGCTGCAGATGATTGTGCAGCAGCCCATCGTCGCGGCGGCCCGTGATGGTCAGTACGATATTGTTGCGACCGTTAAAGGCGGCGGCCTCTCCGGCCAGGCCGGTGCAGTGCGTCACGGCATTTCCAAAGCGCTCACATATTATGAGCCTGAGCTGCGCGGTGTGCTGAAAGCTGGTGGGTTCCTCACTCGCGATAGCCGCGTTGTGGAACGTAAGAAATACGGTAAGGCCAAAGCTCGCCGTTCGTTCCAGTTCTCCAAGCGCTAGCATTTTCCGCTTTTTGCGGTATGGGGCGAGGCGCGCAGGTGCCTCGCCCTTTTTTGTTTGAAGGCTATTGATATGACCAAGACCATCAGAACCGCTATTTTGGGCGCCTCGGGTTACACCGGCGCAGACGCTATGCGGCTCGCCCTGCGCCATCCACATCTGGAGCTTGTGGCGCTCACGGCCAACACGCATGCCGGTAAGCCTGTCGGTGAGGTGTTCGAGCATTTGCGTGGGCAAAACCTTCCGGTGCTTACCACGTTGGATGAAGTAAATTGGGCGGACGTTGATCTGGTCATCTGCGCGTTGCCGCATGGCACAACACAGGCCACCACCAAAACCATCCGTGCAGAGAACCCCGATTGTGTGGTGGTGGATATGTCGGCGGACTTCCGTATCCGCGATGTTGAAACCTATGCGGATTGGTACGGCATTCCCCACGGTGCGCCGGAGCTTCAGGGGCAGGCGGCTTATGGTCTTTCCGAGCAGAATCGCGCGACGATCAAAGAGGCCAAGATTATCGCGTGCCCGGGGTGCTTTCCGACGGCCGCGCTGACCGCGCTCATCCCGCCACTGGCCACAGGGCACATCAGGGGCGAGGATATCATCATTGATGCCAAGACCGGCATCTCCGGTGCTGGGCGTGGGCTGAAGCAAGGCATGCTGTTTGCTGAAGCCGGCGAGGGCACGTCGCCCTATGGTGTTGGCCACCACCGCCACATGCCAGAGATTGAGCAGGAGCTTTCCAAAGCTTCAGGCCGCGACATCACCATTGGCTTCACCCCCCACCTGGTGCCGATGACGCGCGGCGAGTTGCTGACCTGTCATGTGAAGTTGGCCGATGATGTGTCAGCAGACGATGTGCGTGCCGGGCTTGCCGATCGCTATGCAGATGAGCCATTCGTGCTGGTGCTCGATGAGGGGCAGTTGCCCAAAACACAAAACGTGCGCGGCTCCAACATGGTGCACATCAGCGTCTTCAAAGACCGACTTCCGGGCAGGGCGATCATCATCGCAGCGCTTGATAATCTGGTGAAGGGCTCGGCTGGCCAAGCGCTACAAAATGTGAACCTTGCTTTTGGTTTTGAAGAGACCTTGGGGTTGGAGCAGATCGCGCTCTTCCCCTAACGGGCGCTACAGTTCTTCGTCTTCATACCCAGGCTTAAACGGTGCCATACCTGCACGCGCCAGCTCATCTGCGCGCTCATTCATAGGGTCACCGGCATGCCCCTTCACCCAATGCCACGTTACGTCATGATTCAGAATCTGAGCATCAAGCTGCTCCCATAGATCCTTGTTTTTGACTGGTTTTTTGCTGGCGGTCTTCCATCCCCGTGCCTTCCAATTTGGCATCCACTTTGTGATGCCATCTTTGACATAGGAGGAGTCAGTGTGGACTGCCACGCGCGAGCGCCGGGTGAGCGCAGCTAGCGATTGGATCGCTGCGGTCAGCTCCATACGGTTGTTGGTGGTCTCTTCTTGGCCGCCCTTGAGCTCTTTTTCGTGACCCTTGAACGTCAAGATCACGCCCCATCCGCCGGGACCCGGATTGCCCGAGCACGCCCCGTCTGTCCAAATTTCTACCAGGTCAGATGATGTTTCAGTCAAAGTCGAGGCCATAAAAGCGGGCGTCATAGACGCCTTGGTGAAAGGCAAGCTTGGTGGCGTATTCTTGCGGGTTCTTGGGTACAACCAGCGCGCCCTCAGGCACGTTCAACCAGTCATAGAGGCGGCTCACCAGAAAACGGATCGAGGCTCCGCGTGCCAGCAACGGCAGCGCATCAATTTCGTTCTGATCGAGCGGTCGCACGCTCTGGTAGCCCGCAACCATAGCCCGCGCTTTGGTGACGTTGAACGCGAAGTCTGGCTCAAAGCACCAAGCGTTAAGGCAGATCACCAGATCATAGGCGTAAGCATCTGTGCAGGCGAAATAAAAGTCAATGAGGCCGGAGACTTCATCCTGCAGGAAGAACACATTGTCGGTGAACAGATCGGCATGGATCACCCCGCTTGGCAGGCCAGTAGGCCATAGTTTGTCCATCTGGTTGAGCTCGCGGCCTATGCGCGCGCGCAGGCCAGGAAACGCAAGATCTGCGGCCTTTGCATCAATGCTGTCATACACCTGTCGCCAGCCTGCCAGTGAAAGGTCGTTTGGCCTTGGGGTCGGGAAGTCCGCTGTTGCCAGATGAAACTTGGCGAGCACCTCACCCAGCTTGCGGCAATGCTCCGCGCGCGGGCGGCGAATGGCGACGCCATCCAGAAAGGAAATGATGGTCGCAGGCCTTCCGCAAAGTGTGCCCAGTACTGCACCATCACGCTGTTGGATCGGCAGCGGGCAGGTAAGCCCACGATCGACCAAGTGCTTCATAAGATCGAGGAAGAAGGGTAGGTCGCCGGCAATCACACGTTTCTCGAACAAGGTCAGAATGTACGACCCAGTAGAGGTGCGCAGCAGATAGTTGCTGTTCTCAACGCCCTCTGCGATGCCCTTAAAGGCCAGCACCTCGCCAAGGTCATAGTGGCTTAGAAATGCATCAAGATCGTCATCGCTGACATCGGTATAGACGGCCATGCGATGTTGCTAGCCGTTCACAAAGCGCATGTCATCGCGCGTAAGGTCTACATCTCGAAGCGCACGCTGAACTGGGAAAAGTTCATTTTCCTGAGCCGTTTCAACCAGATCAAGCGACACGTTGAATCGATCTTTGAAGCGATTGATTACCCCATCGATCAGAATTTCTGGAGCTGATGCACCCGCCGAGAGTGCCACCACCATGCCATTGGAGACATCACCCATTGGGATGTCTTCAGGCCCTGCGATCAACAGGCCTTTCTTCGCGCCCGCGCGCTCTGCCACCTCGACCAACCGTTTAGAGTTGGAGGAGTTGGACGCACCCACCACGAGAAAGAGATCGCATCCAGGTGCAGCCGCTTTCACGGCCTCCTGCCGGTTGGTGGTGGCGTAACAAATAGATTCGCCTGCCGGGTCGGCTATAGCGGGGAACTTGGCCTTCAGCGCGTTGATCACATCCATCGTGTCATCAACCGAGAGGGTGGTTTGCGTGACATAGCCCAGCAAGGCGGGGTCGGGCGGTGAGTAGGCCGCAACATCATCAGGCGTTTCGATGAGATCAACAGCGCCTTGCGGCAGTTGGCCCATGGTCCCTACCACCTCAGGGTGACCAGCATGACCGACCAGCACAACCTGGCGGCCAAGCTTCATGTGCCGGGCAGCCTGTTTGTGCACTTTGGAGACCAGCGGGCAGGTCGCATCGAAGTATTGCAGGTTCAGCGCCTCTGCATGCTCTGGCACAGATTTGGGCACGCCATGGGCGGAGAAGATGACTGGCTCGCTCGCCCCGACCGGAATCTCATCCAGCTCTTTGACGAAGATTGCGCCTTTTTCGCGCAGGCCATCGACAACATATTTGTTGTGCACGATTTCGTGGCGCACATAGACCGGCGCGCCATAGCGCTTCAGCGCCATGACAACCATTTGGATGGCGCGATCAACGCCGGCGCAAAAGCCGCGTGGGCCGCACAGGCGTAAGGTAATTGAAGGTGCTGTTTCGCTCATGCCCTGTCCTAGCTTTTGTCGGGCCACATGAAAACACGAAAAGAAGTGCGTCAAAGAGGTAAGGTGGGATAGCGTATCGCCAATACGGCCCTACATACCGTCATCCTGACCGATGAAAAAGGTGCGCCCCGAATGCGTTTGTTCCGCCTGCTTGCCCCGCTTTCCATATTTGCCTTAACCGCCATGCTTACAAATCCCGCCAGCGCGCAAAGCAATGGCATGGAAGGCCAGGAGACCTGTGCCTTTGATGCCGTGATTGATCTGCGCACCGGCCTGCCGACATCGGCAGATCGGCTGTACGGCGAAGCAAGCACAACGCAGCTTGTGTTTGTTGGCGAACGACATGGCACGCCGGAACATGTGGCATTGGCAGCCTGCATTTTGGAAGCCAAGACCGGAAGCCGCCCGCCAGTGTTGGCGTTGGAGCATGTGCCGGCAAGCAGTCAGCGGGACCTGGACGACTGGCGCCGCAACAATTCCACCGATGCTGACCTGTTCGCCGACGTGGTGGATTGGGAGAGCTTGGGTTGGCCCGCGTTCAATATTTATCGTCCGCTCATCGAGACCGCTGGCGCATCACGAGCTCATGTCATCGGTACAGATGCACCCATAATTGGCTCGTTCGGCAATTCTCGGGAAACCTTGCTTGAAACCGCTCCCCCCTATGGTCTGCAAACGCAGGATATTGTTGCCGGGTGGGTTCCCGATATGATCGCCGCCCATTGCAACCTTGTTGACGAGGAAGCCGCGACCAGAATGGCGCTGGCGCAAATGGAGCGAGACCGCATTATGGCTGGCCGCTTGGTGGCTGGGCGAGGGCGCGGGCCGTCCACGCTGTTCTTTGGTGGCAAAGGCCATGTGCGCATGGACCGCGCAGTGCCTTATCTTATCAACCGGACTGACCGTCCGCCCAGCATGCTGACCGTTGCTGCGTACACGCAGGATGAGTGGCAAAGCGTGCTTGAAGCCGGGCCAGTGCGCGAGCAGGGCCTGAATGCCTTGTACGATATCGTGGTGATCGCGGGAGAATCAGAACAGTCGGACGAAGCGATGTGCGAGCAGATGCGCGACTTGATGGGCGGATAGAGCATTTTTAGCAAAAAGCCTGCCCCGGGCTTGTTCCGGGGTGGAAACCGGTTTTGCGTCCGAAAATGCGACAGAGAATCATTCATCGAGTGTGCGCCTGAGGACCGACATCCAGTTGCCGGTGCATATCTTGGTGATCAGGGCATCCCCCAAACCGCGCGCATGCATCGCCTTGGTAAGGATGGGTAGTCCGCCAACATCGGCTAGTTCTGCAGGCACCACAGCGCCGTCAAAGTCTGAGCCCAAAGCCACATGATCCTCGCCCATGCGCGTGATCAAATAGTCGATGTGATCCACTATGGCGTCTATTGGCGTGTCGGCAACCATCCGTCCATCGGTGCGCAAAAAGGCAGTTGCGAAGTTCACGCCGACTATGCCGCCAGACGCCGCGATGGCGTCCAGCTGTTTGTCGGTCAAATTGCGCGCATGCGGGCACAAGGCATGCGCATTGGAGTGTGTGGCGACCAGCGGCGCATCAGAAAGCTTTGCCACATCCCAAAAGCCCGCCTCGTTAAGGTGCGACAGGTCCAGCATCACCTTTAGTGCGTTGCATCGCCTCACAAGCCGTTTGCCATCTTCTGTCAGGCCAGGGCCGATATCAGGCGAGCCGGGAAAGCGAAACGGCACGCCATGGCCGTACCGGGTTGTGCGGCTCCACACCGGGCCCAGGGATCGCAAACCCTTGGCATAAAGATCGTCGAGCACGGCAAAATCGGGGTCGATAGCCTCAGCACCTTCCATGTGGATGAGCGCGGCGATTTTGCCGCTGGAAACCGTGGCTTCCAGCTCTTGCGCCGTCGTGCCTATCGTGAGCGCACCTTCATCATGCAGCGCTTGCAGCGTGCTCAGCTGAATGAGGGCGGCGTGCAGTGCCTCGCTTTGCGGGACCTCTGCAGGCAAGGCCAAGTCATAGCGTGGCGCTTCCATGGCATCAGCGGGATCATTGCTCTTGCCGGCGGGTGTTCCACCTTGCGCACTGTTTGGAACCCAGATGGCAAAAAAACCGCCTGCAAAGTTGCCAGCCTTTGCTTTGGCTGCATCCAGATGGCCGCTGGGCCGTCCCGCTTTGAATTGGCCCGCGGCCTTTACGCCGCCTGCCAAATAGAGCCGGGCGAGCAAGTCATTGTGGCCATCGAAAACCGGGAACGTGTTCACAAGCTCACCGTCAGCTTTTCTAACCCGTGGAAATGATAAGCGTTCTTGAAGCTCGTTTCTTCAAGGTTGGTTATGTTGGGAAAGCGCTCAAATAACATCGGGATCGACGTTGCCATTTCCAACCGTGCCAGAGTGTGTCCGATGCAAAAATGAATGCCTGCACCAAACGCCACATTTTTGATGGGTGTACGCGCCGGGTCAAAGGCCTCAGGGGAGGCAGTCGCGTGTGGATCGTGGTTCGCCAAACCCAAATGCAGGCCTATCTTGTCGCCGCGCTTGAGCGGCACGCCATACAACGTGCATGCCTCATTCACATAGCGGCTGAACATGTGCAGCGGCGGGCTATGGCGTAGAATCTCCTCGACAAGCGCATCAGGCTCAGCAAGCCACTGCTTACGTGTATGCTTATCGGTCTGTAATAGAATGCGCAGGCCGTTTCCGGTGGCATGAACGGTCGCTTCATGCCCAGCATTGAGCAACAGGATTGTCGTTGCAACAATCTCTTCTTCGCTCAGTCGATCCTGGTCCTCATGTGCCGTGATGAGATGGCTAAGAAGGTCTTGTCCAGGATTGGCGCGGCGCTGGGTGATTTCCTTGCGCACAAATGCGGTGAAGGCCTGTGCAGCTTGGTTGGCAGCATCTTCCACCTTGCGGTCACGCCCATAGGCGTACATGCGCACCATGGTGTTGGACCAATCCAGAAGGTCTGGAACATGGCCCAAGTCGATGCCCAGCATGCGTGCGATAACATTGCCAGCGATGGGCTGTGCAAAGTTGGCAATAAGATCAACATCTTGTCCAAAACCATCCATCGCTTTGCTGGTTTCTGCTGCGATCTCTGGACCAAGTGCTTCCACATGGCGCGAAATGAAGGCGCGGTTGATGAGCCCACGCAGGCGTGTGTGGTCTGGTGGTTCCAGTTCCAACAAGGAACGGGCGTCAACGCTATCCCAGTCGATTAGGTGCGGCTGAGGTGCGCCCGGTTCTAGGGTCGCCCGGCCCAACCGACGATCGCGAAACAGCGCGTTGACAGCATCCAGCCCGCCAAACACCCAGTGGCCATAATCGTGCCAGTAAAAGGCCGGGCCACCCTCACCGGCTTGCGCGTGCAACTGCGCATAAACCGGGTAGGGGTCTTGCACAAACTGCGCATCCTGCGGGCTCAGATGGAGGTGCTGTTTTTCAGCGTCAAACGCGAAGGATGGTGGCAAGCGACTCATGGGAAGCTTGTAGGCCGCTTAGCTGCCAGGAACAAAGAAAAACCCGGCACCTTGTCCAGTGCCGGGTTGGGGAGCAACAGGCCATCACGTTTGCGATCAGGCCTCGTCTCAGTACACGCAGTTCTACTACAGGGAGGAGAATTGGTATGTGTCTTTCACGCTAGGGTAGGATCATGAGCAACCGCTCGTCGAGCCGCAAGTGTCGCATTTCAGGCAGGTGCCATTGCGCACCATGGTGAAGTTGCCGCACTCGGCACAGTTCTCACCCTCATAACCTTTCATGCGGGCGATGGTGCGTTGTTCGGCAACGCTTTCCAGCGGCTTTGCTGCAGGTGCAGAGGCCAGGGCTGGTGCAATGTCGCCAGCCAATGTCGGCTCCGGTGAAAGTTGCAGGGCAGTAGCACCAGCCACAGCAGCCGACGAAAGCGACGCCGTTACAGTACTTGGGGCAGAGGCATTGCTGTTACCCGAACCGGCAGTTGAGCCACCCACAACCTGCAAGCGCTCAGCGACCTTGCCGCGCACCAGACCAGCCGACACAATGGAGTTGGCAGATGGCTTTTCAGCATCTTCACCCGCGCCAAGCGTCGTTGCGCCAGCTTCATTGGGCGTGACATGTGCCAGGTCGTAGCGACCCAGATACGACACAGCCAATTCGCGGAAGATATAATCCAGGATCGACGTTGCGTTCTTGATCGTCTCATTGCCCTGCACCATGCCCGCCGGTTCAAAGCGGGTGAAGGTGAAGGCATCCACATACTCTTCCAGCGGCACGCCGTATTGAAGGCCAAGAGAGATGGCGATGGCAAAGTTGTTCATCATCGCACGGAAGGCAGCGCCCTCTTTGTGCATATCGATGAAGACTTCACCCAAGCGACCATCTTCGTACTCGCCAGTGGTCAGATACACCTTATGGCCGCCAACGCGGGCCTTCTGCGTGTAGCCCTTGCGGCGGTCTGGCATTTTCTCGCGCGTGCGGATTTCTTTCTCAATGATCCGCTCGACGATCTTCTCGGCGACCTTCTGCGCGCGCAGGCCCTGGGGCGCTGCGATAATGGCTTCAGCTGTGTCCTCTGCCTCATCATCATCGTCATTGTCGGCCAGAAGCTGCGCGTTCAGCGGCTGTGACAGCTTGGAACCATCGCGGTAGAGGGCGTTGGCTTTCAGCGCCAGCTTCCACGAGAGCATATAGGCGCTCTTGCAGTCTTCCACGGTGGCCGCATTTGGCATGTTGATCGTTTTGGAGATTGCGCCAGAGATAAAAGGCTGTGCGGCCGCCATCATGTGAATGTGGCTTTCCACCGACAGGAAGCGCTTGCCCTTCTTGCCGCATGGGTTCGCACAATCGAACACAGCGTAATGCTCTTCCTTCAGGTGCGGCGCACCTTCCAGCGTCATGGTTCCGCAAACGTGCTCGTTGGCCATCTCAATTTCGTCAGCCTCAAAGCCCAGTGCCGACAACATGTTAAAGGCGGGGTCGTTGAGCTGCTCATCGGTGAACCCAAGTTCGTTGATGGCAATGTCATCGCCAAGGGTCCAGCGGTTGAACACGAACTTGATGTCAAAGGCTGAGCCGAGTGCGCCAGAAATCTTCTCCAGAGCGGCATCTGAGAAACCGCGCGCTTTGAGTGCTGCATTGTTGACGCCTGGTGCCTGAGCCAGTGAGCCATGGCCCACCGCGTAGCCTTCAATTTCGCCAATCTCAGCTTCGCTATAGCCCAGAACGCGCAGCGCCTCGGGCACAGCTTGGTTGATGATCTTGAAGTAACCGCCACCGGCCAATTTCTTGAACTTCACCAATGCAAAGTCGGGCTCAATACCGGTGGTGTCACAATCCATAACCAGACCAATCGTGCCGGTTGGCGCGATGACAGTGGCCTGCGCGTTGCGGTAGCCATGCTCGCCGCCCAACGCCACGGCCCTGTCCCAGGCTGCGGTTGCGTGTTCCACCAAGCGCTTGTCGGGGCAATTGGCATGGTCCAGCGGCACTGGGTTCACCGAAAGGCCTTGATAACCCTCGGTGCGGCCAAGCGCAGCCAGGCGGTGGTTGCGCATGACGCGCAGCATGTTGTCTGCGTTGGCTTCATAGCCGGGGAAGGGGCCAAGCTCTTTGGCCATCTCTGCCGATGTCGCGTACGCAACGCCGGTCATAATCGCGGTGATGGAACCACAAATCGCACGACCTTCGGGCGAATCGTAGGGAATGCCAGAGGTCATCAGCAGGCCGCCAATGTTGGCATAACCTAAACCCAGCGTGCGATACTCGTAAGACAGCTGGGCAATCTGTTTGGATGGGAACTGCGCCATCGCAACCGAGATTTCCAGCACCATGGTCCACAGGCGCACACCATGCTCGAAGGATTTGATATCGAACACTTTCTGCGCACCGCTTTCACTGGCTTCGTTGAACTGAAGCAGGTTGAGCGAGGCAAGGTTACACGCTGTATCGTCGAGGAACATGTATTCTGAACAGGGGTTGGACGCACGGATGCGACCGCCCGATGGGCAGGTGTGCCAGTCGTTCATGGTTGTGTTGAAGTGCAGGCCAGGGTCAGCGGATGCCCACGCGGCGTGACCGATTTTTTCCCAAAGGTCTTGGCTTTTTACGGTCTTCTGAACGTCACCGGTGGTGCGTTCAATAAGGTCCCATTCGCCATCCTGTTCAACGGAGCGCAGGAAATCGTCTGTGATTGAGACCGAGTTGTTTGAGTTCTGGCCGGCAACCGTGCCGTAGGCTTCCGAATCCCAGTCCGTGTCATAGGTTGAGAACTCAATCTCTTTGTAGCCCTGACGCGCAAACTGGATGACGCGAGCAATGTAGTTTTCAGGCACCATCGCGCGCTTTGCCAGGCGCACTTCGCGCTTTAGCGCTGGGTTCTTGGTCACTTCAAAGCAGTCGCCATCTTCGCCTTCGCAATTCACGCAGGCCTTCATAATGGCAGTCATATGCTTCCTGACGACCTTGGATCCGGTGACCAGCGCAGCAACTTTCTGCTCTTCCTTCACCTTCCAGTCGATGTAGGTCTCGATATCTGGGTGATCGACATCGACCACCACCATTTTCGCCGCACGGCGGGTCGTCCCGCCAGACTTAATGGCACCGGCAGCGCGATCACCAATTTTCAGGAAGCTCATGAGGCCGGAGGACTTGCCGCCACCAGAAAGCTTTTCACCGGCACCGCGAAGGGAGGAGAAGTTGGACCCGGTGCCAGAACCATATTTGAACAGGCGCGCCTCACGCACCCACAGATCCATAATGCCGCCTTCATTCACCAGATCATCGCCAACCCCTTGGATGAAGCAGGCATGAGGTTGGGGGTGCTCATAGGATGAGGTAGATTTTGTCAGCTCGCCTGTGTCGGGGTCCACATAATAGTGGCCTTGGCCTGGGCCATCGATGCCGTAGGCCCAATGCAAGCCAGTGTTGAACCATTGGGGCGAGTTTGGCGCAACGCGCTGCGTCGCCAGCATGAAGGCAAGCTCGTCGCGGAAGGCGAGTGCGTCTTCTTCACTGTTGAAGTAGCCACCTTTCCAGCCCCAATATGTCCACGTGCCGGACAAGCGATCAAACACCTGGCGGGAATCCCGCTCTGGGCCATAACGCTCGCCTTCGGGCAATTCTGCCAGCGCATCTTCATCGGCAACCGAGCGCCAAAGCCACGACGGCACAGAGGTCTCTTCCACCTTCTTCAAGCGGGCAGGTACACCGGCCTTGCGGAAATATTTCTGGGCGATGATGTCGCTGGCCACCTGGCTCCATGTGTCGGGCACATGGATGTCCTTCAGCTGAAACACGATCGACCCATCGGGGTTGCGGATTTCGCTGGTTGCGGTGCGGAAGGTCAGGTCTGCATAGGCCGATTGGCCTGCTTGAGTGAAATGGCGTGCGACACGCATGGTGGAAGTGCTCCTCTAGCCCTAAAATTGCTCAGTCCGGTATCAGTGCTCGCTCCGTGCCCAGCCATGGCCTGCATTCAGGCATTGCCCCCTTTGAGCGTGAGCCTTCTGGCCGCCTACCGATTCCGTTTCAGTCATTAGCCACATCACAACAACATATAGTGTGTAAACAAAAATTTAACACCATATCTTGTGCAAAGAACGCACAAAAAGCCGATCCGCTACGATGGGGTAGCGAAAGTGGAGCCAACTGACTGGACGGATACACATGCTATTAGCGATGCCAGGCCCGCTAAACCGGGGCGCACCATGGCGACGATGACAAGAAGGCCCGACTCGCAGACGCAGGTCAACCTTCATATAAGGGCAAAGCCGTATACTCATCTTTTCCACGGGATGGGTGTGGACAACATGCAAAAGAAAAAATTGTGTGTCGAAAGCGCCAAAAGAGCTTGCTTTTGGGCTGGGCCCACATTGCTGCAGCTTAAGCAAAGGGTGCGGTGGACAGCGCGCTGCGTTCGGGTAAAACGAAACGATCAAAGCCCCTTATTGGACCGATTATGAAACAGTTCTTTCTACGCTTTTTCACCTGGTGGCATGGCCATACCTTCGGCACCATGTTGTTTACCCGTCGCCGCGGTGAGCGTGTGGGCGAAGATGAAATGGGCAATGTCTACTACCGTGCCGATGTGCCGCCCTTGGGCGAGCGTCGCTGGGTAATTTTCAAGGGTGAGGTGGACGCCTCCGCCATTCCTCCTGGCTGGCATGGGTGGATGCACAAGAAGACCGATGTTCCGCCAACTGAAGATGGCTATGTCGCCAAATCATGGGAACGCCCGCACAAGCCCAATTTAACCGGCATGCCCGGAGCCTATCGCCCGGATGGATCGATTCTTACGCCCGCTAAGCGTCCGTCCGCCACTGGTGATTATGAAGCGTGGTCGCCTAGCGATTGATCTGGCCAACAGTTGGGCGGCTGCTCGCGCGCTCTCAGCGCTGGCAATACGGCATCGAATCGCCACAAACTGTTTGCAAACGCCCCGCTAGAACTTGCTCCTGACATTCCCCGTAGCAGCATTAGAGAAACCGTATGCGCTTGCTCGCCTGTCTTTTGGCCGCCCTTGCTGGCTTTGGAACCGCTTTCCCAGTAGCCTATGCGCAGAACGATGCGCCTGTATTGCGCAATGAACACCAGGTGGCCCTGTTTGCTGGACTGGATAAAATCACCGGCGAGCTCCACACCTTTTATGTGTTCGTAGACGAGACCGTGCAGTTTGGCGCCCTGCAGCTAACACCGCGTGTTTGCTATGATCGTCCACCGTCAGAGCCTGAGCGGACCACGGTTTTTTTGGAAGTTGATGAGCTAACGTTGGACCGGCGCATTCGCCGCGTTTTCACCGGTTGGATGATCGCTGAGAGTCCAGGCCTCAATGCGATCGACCATCCGGTTTATGATGTTTGGCTCACTGGCTGCAGCGACACAGCACCGGGTACCCCCGAGGCCGCCCAGCAATAAAAGTCGGCTTGACGGGCAACAGCATCGCGAAGGTGCATGCGATAGCTCTCCGCGGGTATTTCAGTGGCGCCAAACTGCTGCAGATGATCGGTAATAAACTGCGTGTCCAGTAGCGTAAAACCGCCAGCCAGCATCCGCCCAACCAAATGCACCAACGCCACTTTGGACGCGTCGCGTTCTCGGCTGAACATGCTTTCCCCAAAGAATGCCCCGCCCAGTGAAACGCCGTAAAGACCACCAACCAACTTGCCATCGCGCCAAGTCTCTACCGTGTGGCAGTGACCGCGTTCAAACAGCGTGCCGTAAAGTCTGCGAATATCAGCATTAATCCATGTGGAGGCGCGGCCTGGTGCGCTGGCGCTGCAACCCTCAATAACGCCTTCAAAATCACTGTCGATTCGTACCTCAAACACATCCTGTCGAACGGTTCGGGCAAGCCGGCGCGGCACATGAAAATCAGCAAGCGGTATGATGCCGCGCTTGGGCGGATTGACCCAAAACAGCGAGTCGTCCTCAGCATCATCCGCCATGGGGAAAAACCCAACCTCATAGGCTTGCAGCAGCAGATCTGGGGTTATGGTTTCAGGCATTTGCAGCCATCAAGTACGCGGTTACTTGCTTTGTTCGTCGAGCCAGCGTTCTAGCCAGTGGATCGAATAGTCGCCGCTGCGCACATCGGGCTCGCGCACCAGTCGGCGGAAAAGCGGCAGCGTGCTATCGACGCCCGCAATAACAAATTCATCCAGCGCCCGCGCCAAGCGGTTGATGCACGCCTCACGGTTTTCACCATGCACGATCAGCTTGCCGATGAGACTGTCATAGTAGGGCGGGATCACATAGCCTTGGTAAACAGCTGAATCCACACGCACCCCTAAACCACCAGAGGGGTGAAAGGCCTCAATCATGCCGGGCGAGGGGCGGAACGTCTCAGGGTGCTCTGCGTTAATGCGGCACTCAATGGCATGGCCCGAAAAGGTAATATCTTCCTGCGTGACCGATAGCCCAAGACCGGCGGCAACCCGCAATTGTTCGGCCACCAAATCAAGGCCCGTAATGGCTTCGGTAACCGGGTGTTCCACCTGCAGGCGGGTGTTCATTTCGATGAAATAGAACTCACCATCTTCATAAAGAAACTCGATTGTGCCAGCGCCAGAATAGCCAAGGTCGGCAATCGCCTTGGCGGAAACTGCGCCAATCTCTTCGCGCTGCTGCGGCGTGATGACGGGCGAGACGGCCTCTTCCCAAACCTTTTGGTGGCGCCGCTGCAGCGAGCAATCACGCTCACCAAGATGGATGGCTTTGCCCATACCATCACCAAAAACCTGCACCTCAATGTGCCGTGGTTTCTGCAGGTATTTTTCCATGTAAAGCGCATCATCGCCAAAGGCGGCACGCGCCTCTGCACGGGCTGTGTTTACCGCATCGGCCAGCTCGTCAGCATTCTTGGCAACCTTCATGCCGCGGCCACCGCCACCAGCAGAGGCTTTGACGATCACCGGATAGCCCATCTCGTCGGCCACGCGGCGCGCTTCTTCCACTGAGCGCAGCTCACCTTCAGAGCCAGGCACCACGGGTATTCCAAGCTTTTTCACGGTCGTTTTGGCCGTGATCTTATCGCCCATAATGTCGATGTGCTCAGCCTTAGGGCCAATAAAGGTCACATTGTGTGCGGCCAGAATTTCAGAGAATTTGGCATTTTCCGACAGGAAGCCATAGCCAGGGTGAACCGCATCGGCGCCGGTGATCTCACAGGCGGCCAAAATCTGCGGAATGTTAAGGTAGCTCTCAGTTGCATCGGGCGGGCCGATGCACACGCTTTCGTCAGCCAGGCGCACATGCATGGCGTGCGCATCAGCGGTCGAGTGCACCGCCACGGTGCCAATACCCAGCTCCTTGCACGCACGCAGCACACGCAGGGCAATTTCACCACGGTTGGCGATCAGGACTTTTTTGAACATGGCCAAACTCCGCCCGCCTTAGGCGATAATCACAAGGGGTTCGCCAAATTCAACAGGCTGCTTGTCGCCCACCAGTATTTCTTTGACCACGCCAGCCTTGGTTGCGGGAATCTGGTTCATTGTTTTCATGGCTTCCACGATAAGCAGCGTTTGGCCTTCGCGCACTGTGTCACCAACTTTGATGTAGGCCGCCGCACCAGGTTCAGCGGAAAGGTACGCCGTTCCCACCATGGGTGAGCGGACTGGCTCGCCTTCGGTGTTTGCTGCTGGTGCGCTTTCTGCTGCAGGCGCTGCAGCGGGTGCAGGTGCTGTCACAGCCTGTGCAGGTGCAGCCACCTGGGCGGTGTGCGTTACCGGCGAGGGCGTGCGCGCCACACGAATGCGCATGGACTCTTGCTCAACCTCAATTTCGGTAAGGTCCGTTTCATCAAGCAGCAAGGCCAGCTGGCGGATAAAATCCTGATCAATCACGGATTTGGATTTTGACATGGGTACACTTTCACTCAACACCAGGTGCGCAATTTTTGGCCAAAGCGCTGCGGTATGGCAGCGCGCGCCTTACGCGCAACTTCTCAGCAATTTGATCGGCGCGGTATAGCCGCTGTGGGCACGCCCGTCCACAACCAGTTATGCAGGAAAGCATTGAGGCTGGTCACCCATCCACCAAGTCTGCCATCGCGGTTAATGCCAGCTGGTAGCCGGTGGCTCCAAGTCCAGCAATCACGCCCTTGGAGGCGCTGGCCGTGTAGCTGGTATGGCGGAACGGTTCGCGTGCATGAATGTTGGAAAGATGCACTTCAATCACAGGGACATCAGCCGCTTTCAGCGCATCATGAAGCGCGATGGAGGTATGGCTGTAAGCTCCAAAATTGCAGACCAGCCCATCGGCAAGACGGCGCGCTTCATGCACCCAGTCAATCAATACACCTTCATGATTGGATTGGCGAAAATCAACCTCAAGGTCCAGCGCGCCTGCATGGTCGCGGCACATAGCTTCCAGATCGTCCAGTGTTTCGTGCCCGTAGATGTGCGGCTCACGCTGGCCCAGCAGGTTGAGATTGGGTCCGTTGAGAATGAAAACTGTTGGCATGCAGCACCTGGTAGACGCGAATCTGGAAATGCAGTTTCAGCGGAATGCGTTGACTTTTTACGCTCGCGAAAGTGCGAAGAAACAACAGTCTACAGCATATCTGGCGAACGACATTCGCTCAATAGGTTCTAAAGCGCAGCCTGCCGCTCGCGCTCAATCTGGATCGCCTCGACCAGTCGGTCAAACCCAACAGCACCGATCAAGCGCTGATCTCCGACAATGAATGCTGGTGTGCCGCGAATGTTAAGCTGCTCGGCAAGCTCGTAGGCTATTGCGACAGGCTGCATAAGCTCCGGGCTGTCGAGCGCCAGGTCCAACGCCACAGCGCTCGCCCCAAGCTCCAGCGCAACGCCGCGGGCCATCGCTAAGGATGCCTGTGCGCTCTCTTCACGCATCATGGTGTCGATGAATGTTTCCATGTCGCCACCAATGGCACGATACGCGATAGCGACCTGGGCTGCTTCGAGTGATCCAGGGCCCAGCACAGGAAAGTCTTTTACCAGAACGCGCACATCCTCATGCTCGGCGATGAGGCGCATGACGTCGCCATGGGCGCGTTTGCAGAACCCGCAATTGTAATCCAGAAACTCGACAAGTGTGATGTCACCATCAGGATTGCCCATAACGCTGGCAAACTCATCGGAAAACAGCCGGTCAGCATTGTCCAAGATGATCTGCGAGATCAAATCGTCTTCTTGCGACGCGCGCAAAACCTCTAGCTGTGCAATTGCCTCTTCGAGCATGGCCGGATCATTCATCAATGCTTGGCGCACCAGCGCCACGGCCCCAGCAGGGTCTTGTTCGGCAAGATAGGCAAGGCTACTAATGGGAGGCAGGTCCGGTGCGGTGCGCGCAAGCGGGGCAAGTTCCAAAGGTGCTGATACGGCTTGTTCGATAACCTGATCATCAATGCTGCCGTTGGCAGGATTGGCAGGAGCCAGTGACCCGCCGGACAAGGCGTAAACGCCAGCAGCTATGGGCGCAGCAAGCCCCACCAGAACAACCGAAGACAGGAGAAGACGAGACATGCGCGCATCCTTGGCGGCAAGAGGCAAGTAGTGCTAGCCGTCGTAGTCTAGAATATCAGCGGCACGCAACCAGCCAGTCGACCCACGCGGCAGGTTCTGCTGGGCACGCCGGGCAAAGCCCTTGGCGCCCTCCACATCACCGCGGGCAAAAGCTTCAAGGCCAGAGGCAAGCTGCGCCATGGCTGTGTTTCCGCTGCGGGCGTAGGCTTGGCCTAAGAAGCGAAAGCCAAAGGCAAGCCCAGTATCGTTGGCAAGGCCGCGTTCCAGTTCGCCAATTGCTGTTGGCAGAAGGCTGTTATCTCCGGTCTCCACCAATGCCGCACCATAATAGACGCGCAAAATGCTCAAATTGGGTGCAAGCTCCAGTGCCCGTTGCCAGCTTTGCGCGGCCTCGCGCGGATTGCCCGCCTCAAACAGAACCGTACCGCGCGCTTCCCAAAAGAAGGGGTTAGATGGCTGCGCGCGGATGAGTTGATCAAGCTGACCAACGGCATTGCGTGGCGACCCTGTGCGCCCCTCTACCAATGCGCGTGCATATTGGGCTGGCAGAGAGGTGTCAGAGCTGGGGTAGCGCCGTGCGACAGTGCGCTGACCTTCCAACAGAGCGGTTAGCCGCGCCTTGGCCATATCATGGCGCAATTGTAGCTCTGCGCTGTCCTGCCGACCAAAATGGGGGCTTCGTTGAGCCAGCCGTTCGATTTGGTTGATGCGTTCGCGTGCCATGGGGTGGGAACGGGCATAGGGATCGATGAAACGCCCGGTGAACATGGTTTGGTCGGCAAAGCGCTCAAACACCCGCAGCATACCAGCTGCCGATTGGTTGGTCGCGTTGAGATAGGTAATGGCTGCACGGTCCGCCGCCAGTTCCTCATCGCGTTGGTAGGAAAGCAGCGAGCGTTGGGCAGCTTGCTGGCCGCCAGCAGCAATGCCTTGACCAAGCACGGCAGCTTCGCTGTTGCCAGTTCCGGCGGCGGCGGCCATGGCAGCGGCGCCTGCCAGCATCGAAACCGCCGAAATGATCTGCGAGCGCGCAATTTGCTGGCGCAGGCGGGTAAGATGCGCACCTGCAAGATGCCCGGTTTCATGCGCCAAAACGCCGATCACTTCATTGGGTGTGTCGGCCTGCATGATCACACCAACATTGATGAAGATGCGACGCCCATCAGCCACAAACGCGTTGAAATCGCGATCATTGACCAGAATGACCTCGATGGAGCTGCCGCGAATGCCCGCCGCACGCAATACGGGTACCACATAGGAGGCAACAAGCGCTTCCACCTCAGCATCGCGCAGCAATGGAATGGAGCGCTGCGCCTGGGCGGTGGTGGCTGCCAGTTGTGCAAGGATGAGCGTCGCGCAAATAAGCCAGAGACGCGTCATAGCCAAGGTAGACATGGCAGGTCGGAAGGAACGGTTGTACATGGCAAGCACACTGTTTGGCCCAGAGGGCAAGATTGTGACCTAAAGCAATTCCAGCAATTGCCGCCGCAACGCAATGTCACCAAACGTGTGTAAATAGCGCGGGATGAAGCATGTTGTCACTTCATGAAGGTCGCAACTGTTTTAACAGGCTGGCTACGCTTCGTCCAAGGCGGATGAGCGCAGTTGCGCCATCGTGGCGTCATTATGAAGCCGTTGTGAGACCATTGTGAGATTGCAAATCACCACCTATTGCAAAGGCGACGCGCACCACAGGACACCTCGATGCAATCCAACGAGCCAGTGAAAACCACACCAACCGACCACACGCAGCGCGCGACTTTCCGCCCGATAGCGCAGGGGCGTCAGGTGGACGCCTTTATTGCGATGGACGTGCTGAGCGCCGCCAATGCACGGGAGGCGGCAGGTGAGGCGACGTATCATTTAGAAGTGGGTCAGCCAGGTGCGCCAGTGCCAGAAAGTGTGCGCAGTGCGGCCGCGCATATGCTGATGGATGGACGCATCGGCTACACCGAAGCCTCCGGAACCATGGCGCTGCGCAATCGCATTTCCGAGCACTACAAGGACCATTATGCCCTGCATGTGGATCCAGCGCGTATTATGGCAACCACTGGATCGTCAGCCAGCTTCTCATTGGCTTTTCTGCTGCTGTGCGACCCCGGTGATCGCATCGCGCTGCCTCGCCCTGGGTACCCTGCGTACCGAAACATTGTGCGTGCATTGGGCCTGGAGCCGGTGGAAATTGATTTGCGCGCTGAAGATGGTTGGGTGTTGACGCCCGATCAACTGGCTGCCGCGCACCATGACATTCCCATTCGCGCAGTTCTTGTAGCTTCGCCCAACAATCCCACCGGCACGCTCACACCGCCCGACGCAACCAAGGCTTTGACCGATTATTGCCGCGAGCAAGGCATCTGGTACATTTCAGATGAGATCTATCACGGCCTGGTGTTTGAAGGGCAGGAAGCCTGCGCGCTGGCCTTCGATGATGAAGCGATCATCATCAATTCGTTTTCCAAATACTATTGTATGACCGGCTGGCGTATTGGCTGGATGGTGTTGCCGGAAAGGCTGGTGCGCCCAACCGAGGCGCTGGCGCAGAACCTGTTTATCTGCCCGCCCAGCCTGTCGCAGGCTGCGGCAATCGCTGCCTTTGATGCCACTGAAGCGCTGGAAGAGATCAAGACCGGCTATGCGGCCAACCGGCGGCGGCTTTTACAGACGCAACAAAGGCTGGGCCTGGATGGTGGCCCACCCCCTGATGGCGCATTTTATATGTATTGGCCGGTGGAAACGCTGCTGCATCCCGGCGAGAATGCGCTGGCATTTTGCGAGGCTCTGCTGCGTTCAACTGGCGTGGCCATGACGCCTGGCAATGATTTTGATCCCGTTCACGGTCACAGCCATGTGCGTGTCTCATTTGCTGGCAGCCAGGACAAGGTCGATAAAGCGGCCAGCTTGTTGGAGGCGTGGGCGCAAGATCGCTCGCTAGGGCGCTAGCGCACCAGTCGCTCCAGCGGGTCGTAGAAAACGCCTGTTTCTTCAAAGGCATAGTGTGCCAACGCATCTGGCTTAACGCGCAAGGATGATAGGTCCTCGCGGGTTACAAAGCGGCGCTGATCAACAATATCGTCGGCATCGCGCCAGGTGGGGTCAAGGGCACCTTTGATTACCCTGGCACGGAAGTAGAAGTCGACCTGGTGGAAGCCGCTGGCTTGGTCATGAAACTCATTCACGCCAGCAGGCTCGCCAACCTCAATGGTCAGACCGGTCTCCTCATACACTTCGCGAACAAGGTTTTCGGGTAGCGATTGGTGCTTTTCAACCCCGCCGCCTGGTGCGCACCAAAGGTCCGATACGCCGCCGCCATAGGCATTGACCAGCAGAAGCTTGCCGTCCTCAACAATCAAGGCCCGCACGGCAAGGCGCGGGCCTGTATTTTTGGGTAATCCGCTCACTGGTCAGCACCTCGTGGAGGTGCGCTCCCCTAAAAGAAGGAGCGCTTTTGCCACCAGCCCTTTTTCTTTGGGCCAGTGTCTTCGGTGGTCGAGCTTTCCATGACCGGTTCTTTTGGCAAAGCGGGTTTTTCGGGCTCCGCGTCTGCTTTGGTTTCGGGGTCGGCTTGGGGCGCTGTTTCTGGCTCGGCTTCGCGAACAGGTTCAGCGTGTGGTGCTTCTTCAGCAACCGGCGCAGCTTCAGCTTCAGCTTCAGCCGTTACATCTGCCTCATCGGCCGTGTCCGCTTCAGTCGCTTGGGGCTCTGCCTCAACCGTATCAGCGTTCGCCTCGTCTGTTGCTGCTAGCTGGCCCTCAGTTGCTTGGGCGTCGTCTGTATTCGCCTCACCATTAGTTTCGCCATTGGCATCGCCACCGCGACCGCCGCGACGGCGACGTCCACCCCGGCGTGAGCGACGGCGCTTCTTGGGTTCGCCATCGTCGCTGGATTCATCATCGGACGATTTTGCTTGGTCATCCTCGCCATCCTCAGACTTGCTCTCTGATTTGCCCTCAGGCTTTTCGTCCGACTTGGCCTCTGAGCCCTCGTTGCGATCACCATCTTCATCGCTACCGCCTCTGCGACGCCGACGACGCCGACGACGCTTGCGACCATCACCGCTTTCCTCGCCATCATCGGCGCGTGCTTCGCTGTTGTCGTTGTTGGCACTATCCTCAGAGGAAATGTCTGCCTCTTCCTCGCTGTGGGCTGCCTCTTCGGCCTCAGCAGCTTTTGCGGCAGCCGCATCAGCACGCTCTTCAGCTTCCAGATCTACTGTGCTGGTTGAGGCAACAACGGTTGCCATGGGGACAACATCACGTGGATCAGCAACGTCACCACGCGAAATGGTGAACGCATCAACAGCCATAGTGCCATCAACGGTAAAGTTCACCCGACGACCGTAACGCGCTTCCAGATCAGCGAGCATGGCGCGTTTATGGTTCAAAATGTAAAGCGCGGTTTCTGAGCGCAGCGCCACATTGGCATGGTGTCCCTGGTGGCGAAGCAACTGCGCTTCAGCCTGACGCAGGATCTGCAACGCAACAGAGGAAGACGCGCGAGCAAAGCCGGTACCAGCACAGTGTGTGCAGGCTTCCATCGTGCTTTCAAGCAGCGAGGTGCGAATGCGCTGGCGCGACATTTCCATCAGACCAAAATGTGAAATGCGGCCGACCTGAATACGTGCCCGGTCGTTTTTGAGCGCATCTTTCATGCGCTTTTCAACGGCCCGGTTGTTGCGCTTTTCCTCCATGTCGATGAAGTCGCACACGACCAAGCCAGCCAAGTCACGCAGGCGCAGCTGGCGAGCAATTTCGTCAGCCGCCTCCAGATTGGTGGAGACAGCGGTGTCCTCGATATTGTGCTCTTTGGTCGACTTTCCCGAATTTACGTCAATGGCAACCAGCGCCTCGGTCTGGTTGATCACCAGATAGCCGCCCGATTTTAGCCGCACGGTTGGCTCGAACATGGAGTCCAGCTGCTCTTCCACGCCTTGGGCAGTGAAAAGCGGCGTTGGGTCCGCGTAGCTTTTAACATTGCGGGCATGGCTTGGCATCAGCATGCGCATGAAGCCCTTGGCCTCGCGGTAGCCATCATCGCCAGCAACAACAACTTCGTCGATGTCGCGCGAATACAAATCGCGGATCGAGCGCTTGATCAGGCTGCCTTCTTCATACACCAAAGCCGGTGCTGCAGATTTCAGCGTCACATCGCGCACCGTTTCCCAAAGCCGCATCATGTACTCAAAGTCGCGCTTAATCTCGACCTTGGTGCGGTTGGCCCCGGCGGTGCGCAAAATAACACCCATGCCATCGGGCACATCCATCGTGCTGACGACTTCTTTCAGGCGCTTGCGGTCAGTAGCAGAGGTGATCTTGCGTGAAATACCGCCACCACGTGGTGTGTTGGGCATCAACACTGCATAGCGACCGGCCAGCGACAGATAGGTCGTAAGCGCTGCGCCTTTGTTGCCGCGCTCTTCTTTGACGACCTGCACCAGAATAATCTGGCGGCGCTTGATCACTTCCTGAATTTTGTAGTGACGACGGCTTGGGCGACGGCGTGGCCGTGCCTCCTCCAGCGCATCGTCCGATCCGCTCTCGTCCACGCCTTCATCGTCATCATCTGAAGGCACGTCGATGACGAAAAGACCTGCGGTTACAGCCGCCTTTGCGGTTAGGCCTTCGCCGTCATCATCGTCTATGTCGGTTGCGGCGCTTTTTTCCGATGGTGCTGGCGTATCGCTGTCGTCGCTATGGGCGGCATCAGTGTCCGGGGCATCGCTTTCCGAATCGTGGCCGCGCTCGTCGGCCAACAGCGCATCGCGATCAGCCTGCGGGATCTGATAATAGTCCGGGTGAATTTCAGAGAATGCCAAAAAGCCGTGCCGGTTGCCGCCATAATCGACAAATGCAGCCTGCAGCGAGGGTTCAACTCGCGTGACTTTAGCCAGATAAATGTTCCCGCGAAGTTGTTTCTTCGCAAGTGTTTCGAAATCAAATTCCTCGACGCGATTCCCGCGTTTCACCACCACACGGGTCTCTTCCCGGTGGGTGGCATCGATGAGCATTTTGGATGACATTGAAGGGTTCCTTACGGCGCGCCAGCCGGGGCCTGTAAAAAGGCACGGGGGCGTTCGCCAGAGTGTCGATAGGCAAAAAGGCGCTGCACGCAGAGATGGCCGCAGGCGGCTCATGATCTGTGATGCTAGCGAATGGGTTTGAAGGCGCGTCTGTGGGGCTGGGGACGCAAAGTGCTGTCGCCAAGCCGTGACGGTCGTTTCTATCGTTCAGTGCGCACGTTGCCAGCACAGCCTTGTTGGGGGCTGTGGAGGTAAAGCTATGGCGAATGTGCAATGCCATGTGGCGTCCGATAGTGTGAGCAAATGCAGTTTTTTACTGCTGCTCGTAAACAAGCTACTTGCCGGGTCTTGCATGCCAGATCGTTGGAGCAATAAGGGGCGGTCGTTCTATGCCGTTGGCCAGACAGACTGGGCGTATCTCAGGTGCGGCAATCCGCCAACATCTGCGCCCTTAGTGTGCCGCTTATTGTCCGCAAGGTCCTGATGGAGCATCTCAATTTGTTGCTCCTGCACGTCCCGCAAGTCCTTTGGATGTACGCGCAGTAACCTCATTTTGCAAGCCGCAAGGCCAGCGTGTGCAATAATACGGATCGATTTTGGGCGCGATTGTACGGCGCTGAACTTGGTATTGCCGGTTGCCGTTGAGGCAATGACTTGGTCATTTTGGTTTGGTTTACCAACTGGGTTTAGATTACGGTAAGCTTTCACCGCGTGCACACACATGTCGCGCGCCAACCGATGGATTGTTCTGCAGGCCAATGGCAGCGTTCACCATGTCCCTTTCAGTTTTACGCAGCCTTGCGCAGACCGTGCTGTGCATCTGCGCGCTGCTGCTTTGCGCGGCAGTCCAAGGCCATGCCAGCGAGGAGGCCAGCTTCGGTTTGGAAAATTCAGGCCAGGCTCTTGCCGCAAGGGTGGCTGGCGATAGTCAGCGTACGCGCCTTATCATTGATGTGCGCGGTGAGGTCTCGCCTAATCTTTACCTGTTGCCGGAGCCCAATCGGTTGATCCTTGATCTGCCAGGCGTGTCGTTTGACCCCATGAACAATGCGCAAGTTGAAGCCAGGGGACTGGTATCGGCGTTCCGTTATGGCCCGTTTGCACCGGGGCGCGGCCGTATCGTGGTGGACCTATCGGCCGATATTCAAGTCGATGAAGTGTTGATGCTTGCTGCACTGGATGACCAGCCCGCACGGCTGGTGATTGATCTGGTGCGCTCAGATGCCGCCGGTTTTGCCGCTGAGGTGGAACGCACCCGTGAAAGCTTTTTGGCAAGTGTTGAAGCGCCGAAGGAAAACCGGCTTGATATCAGTGCCAGCGGCCTACCGGTTGTGGTGATCGACCCTGGCCACGGTGGTATCGATTCGGGTGCAGTGAGCCGTTCTGGCGTGCTGGAAAAAGACGTCGTGTTGCGTTTTGCGCGCGAGTTCGCAGCCGATTTGCGGGCCACCGGACGTTTTCAAGTTGTCATGACGCGCGAAGACGACGTGTTCATTCCGCTGGCAGGGCGTGTGCGCTTCGCTCAAAACCATGGAGCCGATCTGTTTATTTCGATCCATGCCGATTCTCTGGTGCGCCACCGTGATATGCGCGGAGCGACCGTCTACACGCTCTCTGAGCGCGCTTCTGACGCGATTGCGCAGCAGCTGGTTGATAATGAGCGCCGTTCAGAAATGCTGGCTGGTATGGACGTTACCGAAACGGCGACCAGCGAAGTTGCCGATATATTGATCGATCTGACGCGCCGTGAAACCACGCGTTTCTCTTTGGCCTTCGCTGAAGACCTGGTGGACGAGATTTCTACCGCCACCCGTATGGTCAATAATCCACATCGGTCTGCGGGTTTTCGGGTGCTCAAAGCACCAGAAATTCCTTCAGTTTTGCTTGAGCTGGGTTTTCTTTCCAATGAGGATGATGTGCGTTTGATGGCAGATGATGCATGGCGCGAACGCACCATTTCGTCGTTGTCCACGGCGGTGCAGCGGTATTTTGAGCAACGCATCGCACAGGCGCCATAAGCATCGTGCAGGCGTTGGCTGCCGGTTCCAGCTGCGCTGGTATAATGTTGTAAATTTGCCATAGCGCCCCCATTCTTGCCCGGTTGCAGCATTTTAGGCGGCCGCTGCCTTTTCCAGCGCGCCGATGCCCTATTTATGCCTTATGGCCATAGCCTACCCACCAACGACGCAGGGTAGCCAATGATCTCGGCTCTCTTTGCGTCATCCTGGGTACTAACGCAGCGTTTACCATACTGCGCTTGTATGGTGGGTAGTGGGCAAAACAGGCTACGTTGGTACCAAAGGCAAACCGGATTCTCCCGGCTGCTTCGATATTTCAGCGCCCAAAAGTCGGCGCAAACGCATTGTTGGATGATTGCATGTTCGCGCGACTGCTAGGCTATCTTTTCGGGTTGGGTGTTATTGGCTTTGTGCTGGTGGCTGCAGGCGTTGCCTATGGCATCCACTACTATTCGCAGGATTTGCCCGACTACACGGTGCTGGCAGACTATGAGCCACCGGTTATGACTCGTGTGCACGCATCTGATGGTGCGTTGATTGCTGAATATGCAACTGAGCGTCGTTTGTTTCTTCCCATCCAGTCAGTGCCGGACGCTGTAAGCGCTGCATTCCTGTCGGCAGAGGACAAAAACTTCTACGATCATGGCGGTTTGGATTTTACCGGCATCGCCCGCGCAATCGTCGTGAACATTGAAAATCTGGGCACCAACCGTCGCCCTGTTGGCGCGTCCACCATCACCCAGCAGGTCGCAAAAAACTTCCTGCTGACAAGTGACGTGGCGATTGAGCGCAAGGTGCGCGAGGCGATCCTTGCGTTGCGCATCGAGCGTACTTTGTCGAAAGACGAAATTCTGGAGCTGTACCTCAACGAGATTTACTTGGGTCTTGGGGCCTACGGCATCGCTGCGGCGTCACTGGTGTATTTTGACAAATCTGTCCATGAACTCACGCTCGCTGAGGCAGCGTATCTGGCGGCACTCCCCAAAGCGCCCAACAACTATCATCCGTTCCGCCAGACCGAGCGCGCGATGGAACGCCGTGACTGGGTGCTCGATCGCATGTTCGAGAACGGCTACATTTCCGATGAGCAGCGTGTTGCCTCGCAGGCCGAAGGTCTCAATGTCATTCCACGTAATACCGGTACCTTCCTGGAGGCATCCGACTATTTTGCCGAAGAAGTGCGCCGTGAGGTTGCAGAGCTTTATGGCAATGACGGCCTTTACGAAGGTGGCCTATCGGTTCGCACCACGCTAGATCCCTTGCTGCAGAGCCATGCACGCCGGGCTATGCGTGACGGCTTTGAGCGGTATGACCGCGAACAGGGCTGGCGCGGTGCCGTCACGACCATCGACATCAGCACAGACTGGGGCGCGGCCTTGGGCGAAGTTGATGCGTTGGATGACGTCGAAGAGTGGATGCTCGCGGCCGTTCTCGCTGTTGGGGCGGATGGCGCGCAACTTGGCATTATGCCACCTCGCACTGCCTCTGGCGCACTGTCTGATGAGCGTCCCACCGGCTTTATGCCTGCCTCGACCATCAGCTGGGCGGGCAGCCCCGAGGACGTCGTTTCTCCCGGTGATGTCGTTTATGTGCGCGCCGAAACCAGTGAAGCCGGTGCAGTCAGCTACTCGTTGCGGCAGGTGCCTGAAGTGTCAGGTGGTATGGTCGCCATGGATCCCTACACTGGCCGTGTCTTGGCTATGGTTGGCGGGTTCTCATTTAGCCAAAGTCAGTTCAACCGGGCAACGCAGGCCATGCGTCAGCCGGGTTCATCGTTCAAGCCCTTCGTTTATGCCGCAGCGCTGGACAATGGCTACACGCCATCCAGCGTGGTGATGGACGCGCCGTTGGAAGTTGACCAAGGCGCTGGTCTTGGGGTTTGGCGCCCGCAAAACTATTCCGATCAGTTCTACGGCCCGCAAACTCTGCGCGTTGGTATCGAGCAGTCTCGTAATGTGATGACGGTACGCCTGGCGCAGGACATGGGTATGCCGCTGGTGTCTGAATACTCCCGGCGCTTCGGGATTTATGATGATCTGTCCCCTGTGCTCGCCATGTCGCTTGGTTCAGGCGAAACCTCTGTAATGCGCATGACTGCAGCTTACGCGGTTGTTGCCAATGGTGGTCGCGCCATCGAACCGACACTCATTGACCGCGTGCAGGACCGCTATGGCCGCACCATCTTCCGTCACGATGCGCGCCTGTGTGAGGGATGCGTGGCGCAAGCCTGGCAGGGGCAGGATGAGCCCAATCTGATTGATGAGCGTGAACAGGTTCTCGACCCAATGACAGCTTACCAGGTTACTTCTATGCTCGAAGGGGTTGTGCGTCGGGGTACCGCCCGTGGCATTTCCGGCGACCTTGCCAATTGGGCGATTGCAGGGAAGACTGGCACAACCAACGACAACCGTGATGCTTGGTTCGTTGGCTACTCGCACGACATCGCAGTGGGTGTTTACGTGGGTTATGATACGCCGCGTCCAATGGGACGTTCGGCAACCGGTGGTGGTTTGGCAGCACCCATCTTTTCAGAGTTTATGCAGGCTGCCCTTGAGGGCCAGCCACGCACAGAGTTCCAAGTGCCGCGCGGCATTTCGCTTATCCCGATTAACCGGGCAACAGGCCTTCAGGTTGCCGCCGGTACAGATGGTGCAATTCTGGAAGCCTTCCGTCCCGGCACATCACCGCCATCATCATACTCTATTATCGGGTTCACCGATAATCTGGGCCGCGAGTTGACCGTGGATCCACAGGCGGACCGGGCGGTGGTTTCAGGAACCGGTGGGCTTTACTAGCCAGCAATCAAACGGGCCGGGCTTTACTAAACGGCAAAGCTATTCCACATGCGAACCGAACCCATTTTGAGAGCGCGCTGCGATAGATGGTGAGCGCGCCCTTTCTCTGTTGCTTAGGACACACCCATGCGCGCGGAAGCCCAACGGCTGGTAGATGACATAGAGCAGGCACTCACCCTGCTAAGGAGGCATCTTTGACTGGGATGTCGCCCTTAAACGCCTCGATGAATTGAACGCCCTGGCCGAGGACCCCAAGCTTTGGGACAACCCGCAAGAGGCTCAGGGTCTGATGCGTGAACGCCAAAAGCTGGATGATGCCATCAATGGCATGAAGGCCATGCGCACCGACCTTGCCGACACCGCCGAGCTGATCGAGCTGGGCGAAGCCGAGGGCGATGACGATATGGCAAGTGAGGGCGTCAGCGCCCTGAACGAGCTGGCTGCCAAGGCCCGCAGGCTTCAAATTGAGGCGCTGTTGGCCGGTGAAGCTGACGGCAATGACAGTTACGTCGAAATCCACTCCGGCGCAGGCGGCACTGAAAGTCAGGACTGGGCCAACATGCTGCTGCGCATGTACACCCGCTGGGCTGAAGGTTCGGGCCGCAAGGTAGAACTGTTGGAAGAACAATCTGGCGAAGAAGCCGGGATCAAATCTGCAACCATTTTGGTGAAGGGCCAAGATGCCTATGGCTGGCTCAAAACCGAGGCTGGCGTGCACCGGTTGGTGCGCATTTCGCCCTACGATTCCAATGCCCGTCGCCACACCAGTTTTGCCAGCGTGTGGATTTACCCGTTGATCGATGACACCATCAACATCGAGATCAACGAAAGCGACTGCCGCATCGATACATACCGTGCGTCTGGTGCGGGCGGTCAGCACGTCAACACCACTGACTCAGCGGTGCGCATCACCCACAATCCAACCGGCATTGTGGTGCAGTGCCAAAATGAGCGCTCTCAGCATAAGAACCGTGCCACGGCATGGAACATGCTGCGCGCGCGACTCTATGAACTCGAGCTACAAAAGCGCGAAGAAAAGGCCAACGCAGAAGCCTCCGCCAAAACCGATATTGGTTGGGGACATCAAATTCGGTCTTACGTGCTGCAGCCCTATCAGTTGGTCAAAGATCTGCGCACGGGCCACGAGAGCACCGCGCCATCTGATGTGCTTGATGGCAAACTGGACGGCTTTATGGAGGCCACTCTGGCTCAGCGCGCCTATGGTGGCACCGCTGAGGTGGAAGACCTCGACTAACCCCAACGGTCGAAAGGGAGCGTCCATATGAGCAAAAAGGATGAAACATTGGATGCTGACAAGGGCGCGCTAATCAGTGCCGAGCCAACGTATGAAGCACGTCTCAAGAACAATCCCAATTGGGTCTATCTGTTGCGTGAGATCTATGAAATCTACCGCTACCTTTCCTCAGGCGGCAGCAACCAGATACGGGCGCACCAGCGTGCCGTGCGTGAGGCGATAAGCCGAGTGATGGCGTCTAATGCCAGCATTCTGCCAGGCAGGGGCATTACCAAGCCGGTAACAGCCCATCTTGCACGCGCCTTTGCTGAGGGAAAATTGGAGCGCCACGCCAACATTATCCGCGCATTGGAAGCGCTGCGCGACGACTTCGACTGGCAGTATGGCTACGAGAAAGTGCCTCGCGGACTTGTCGACAAATACGCCTATGCCGAGTTGTGCGGGCCTTCCGGTCCTGTCATCTCTGATGAGGTCATCCTGGGTTTGGTGCTTTTCGCGCCCAACTGCACCTATCCTGCACACGCCCATGACGGCATAACCGAGAGCTATGTCTGTTTATCGGGCGCAGTATCTGAGAACCACCAAGGCGTTTTTGCAGCTGGGTCCATGATTTTTAACCCTCCCGGCCAACGCCACCGCATCACGGTCTCTAATTACGAACCTGCGTTGATGGCCTATGCTTGGATTGGCCCTAAAGACAAATTGGCCGACCAAAAAATGGTGTTTTCGCGCAAGTAAGGTGCTCGCCCGCTCCGTTTTCCTGGGTTTCAACCTCTGGTTTACATTTATCTGGCTAGGTAAATGTCGATGTGGTGCGTTCATCGAAAGTGCGCATCAACCTTAGTTTGAAGGGGCGCCGCCTCAATGAAAATGGTCGTTGTCTCGGATGGATCCTCCGCAGCGCGCCAGGTCCTTGATCTGGTTGACGGCTACGCGGACTACGACGAGCATCACATTGCCAACATTGAGCATGATAAGCGCGAGCGCGTTTCGGCTGTGCTCGCGGTTCTATCGCGCTGTAACCCAACCATTGCCGGAGCTTTTGAGAGTGCCTTGCGCGACGTGGGATTGGGCTCGCGCCCACTGGTGCTTTGCCTAAGCGTTGAAGACAAAGCTAGGCTGGCGCGATCCTTACCCTTCAAATCGGTGGAGCTTGTGTCTGTGCCGACAGATCGCGCGACACTGTTCAAAGCGATTAAGAAAGCCAATCCCACCATCAAGCTGGATGCCAGTGTGCCGCCCACTGTGGCGCGTGCAACACAGCAGCTTTCCACATCGCTTTCGGATATTTTTGGCTCTCCTGAGAACGCCGCCGAAAGTGTCACAGCTATCTCGCAGGCAGCTGAACTGGTCAGCGACGCCATCGCTGATGTTGGCTTGAGTGCTTGGATGAACTCGGTGAACGAGCACCACTCCTACACCGCTCGCCATTGCATGGCGACGGCCGGCTATGCTGCTCAGTGGGCCAATATTTTGGGCTTTACCAAAGCCGATTGCGAGCGTTTTACCCGTGCCATGCTCGTGCATGATGTCGGGAAAGTTATTGTTCCGCTTGCTGTTCTCGACAAGCCTGCTCCGCTGAACGACGAAGAGCGCGTGTTGATTGAAAACCATCCCTCAGAGGGCCATGCGCTGTTGGTCAAAGCCGGTGAAACCTGCCCAGTGGCACTGAATATAACCATGTCTCACCATGAGATGCTGGATGGTTCGGGTTACCCCAACAAGCTCAGTGGTGAGCAGATCAGCGATGTGGTGCGGTGCGCCACGATTATTGATGTCTATAGCGCTCTGGTGGATGCGCGTGCCTATAAAAAGTCGATGGATCCTGACGAGGCGTATGATATTCTTGTCTCAATGAAGGGCAAGCTTGATCAGAGTTTGGTCAATGCGTTCCGCCCGGTGGTTGACACCCACAAAGGCACGCTGAAGGCAGCCGCCTAGAGCATTTCCAGCTTTAACCGAGTCACGAACTCTGCCTCTGGCTGCGCCTTCACGTCGCGGTTTAAAACAAAACGGCGCACTAGCTCTTGGATAGGTGCGCCGCTTGTTGCTTGGCTTGTTTATTAGCTACCGCGTTTCCGCAATGCGCTGCCCAGCCCGAATAAAGGGCATGGGGTCGATGGCACGACTACCTCGACGCACTTCATAGTGCAGATGTGGACCGGTGCTGCGCCCGGTAGAGCCTATCCGGCCAATCACATCTCCTTGGCGGACCTGCGCGCCAACTGAAACACCCATGCGCGAAAGGTGCGCAAAACGGGTTGAAAGCCCGTGAGGGTGGTCAATTTCAATCATTAAGCCATAGCCACCAGCACGGCTAGCACGTGTCACCACGCCATCAGCCGGCGCATAAACCGGCGTTCCGCGGGGCGCAGCGTAGTCAATGCCGGAATGAAATGCCGAGCGGCGGGTAAATGGGTCGCGTCGATTACCAAAGCGTGAGGAGAGGTGTGCATTGCGCGCAGGCGCCGCCACGGGCACCAGATCCACCGCCTCGCGGGCAGCGCGTAGATCCATCAACGCGCGCTCGACATCATCAGCATAAAGCGAAAACCTATCAGCACCTGCCACTGGGGCAAGCAGGGGGCCGCCTACAGCATTTTCCTCGCTCAACGCCGTTGGAAGGGGGTCCATGGAGGCGCTGGGTAACGAGAGCCGAACGCCAAGGTCGCCAACGGCATCAACAATAGCGTCGGTTTCTGCACTTGCCTCAGCCGATAGGCTCGCCAAAGCGACCACCTGATTATGCTCACGCGCTTCAAGCGTTTCGTCGAGCGTTTCCAACAGGCTCGCAGGGTCAGCAACCGCCTGCTCAATCGCCGTTAGGCCGCGATGCGTGGGAAGCTGAGGAATGCTGCCGGTTATCAAGGCATCCGAGGGCAGCGGCGCAAAACTCGTTCCCGCATGCGCGCTTTCTGTTGCCATTGTGCCAAGCTGGATACCGCCAGCATTTGCCTGTCGGTTAGGTGGTAGCACAGGAGAGGGGGGCGCAGGGCGCGGCACAAGGCCGAGCGCGCCAGCTCGGTCCAGAAGCACGTTAAGGCGGGAGCCTTGAGCATAGAGAGCCGTATGTTCGGTGAGCAGGCGTTCAATGCGAGCTTCATAGGCTTGCTGGTTTAGCAGCTGGCGCGAGGTGATGCGGTCAATTTCGCGGCGCAGGTCAGACACCCGGTCTTCGTAGGCCACTTGGATTTGATGCTGCCGTTTGATGGATGCGGTAAACAGTTCATCGCGGAAGAACAGGTAGCTTGCTGAGGCAATGATCGCCACAGACCCAGCCATAACAAACAACATCACCAGGGCGCCGATCCAAGGTGCAATGCGCACCACTTGCACCGACTCGCCATGGGCAAGTATTATGCGGCGGTCGCTACGCGAGCGCTTTACCGATTTGGCCTGAATGAATTTCTGAAAATCTGCCTGTGCAGCAGAAGACTTTGACTGACCATGCGATGCGCTGTGCGCCATGGGAACCCACCACTTGATTACGCGACTACGCGTTATCTTGCGCTGGTTATGGTTAATGCTTGGTGTAACGGATGGGGCTTTGTGCCGGGCGCCTGCGCTAGCAAACCTTTGGCAAACTAGTGACCTGTAAGCGGCATGAGGGGTTTGTAAAAACCAGGGGTCAGTCCGGCTTCGGCGCGGGCCCGGTCGTTGGTTGGTGGCTTGATCGGGCCGCGAAAATGCCTGCGCACCAGAGCGTGAAACGTCGGTTCCGGCGTGCGGCGTTCTCTGTCGCATAGGTAGCGAAACCACTTTGCACCAAAGGCAACATGCTTTTTCTCATCATGATAGATGGTGCGCAAAATGGCAGCGCTTGGCTCATCCTTTTGCCGCTCGAGCGCAGCGATTGTGGATGGCGTCACGTCAAGGCCGCGTGCCTCCAGGACCAGCGGTATTATCGCAAGCCGAGCTGTAAGGTCTTGCCCCGTCGACTGCGCCGCATCCCAAAGTCCAGCATGAGCGGGAAGGGCGCCATAGTGTGAACCCAGCGCTTCAAGCCGGTTGGCAAGGAGTTTGAAATGCTTTGCCTCCTCCAGCCCCACCTGGACCCAGTTGTCATAGTAGGAGCGTGGAAGCTTGGTTTCGGCCGAACGGGCGATCATGTCCCATGTCAGATCCACGGCATTGAGCTCGATATGGGCCAGCGCATGCAAAAGCGCGACGCGGCCCTTTAGGCCCCCCTTGCCACGCCGGGGCATGCGGCTGGGCGGCAAGAGCTCCGGTGCTTGGGGTCTGCCGGGCGTAACCGGCAAGTCACGCGCGGAAACCCGACCCAGGCCAAGCGATCCGCCGAACCAAGCCTTGGCTACGCGGTAGGCATGGTCCGCCTTGGCTTGCAGGTTAGGCTCGTTGACGACAACGACGGCCTCTACTGCAAGCGAGCGCAATGGTATGGAATTTGGTGTGGCCAAAATTACAGCGCTTTGGCCGTTTCCAAAACCTCTTCAACGTGGCCGGGGACCTTCACTTTGCGCCAGGCTTTGATGATGGCTCCATCAGCGCCCACAAGGAAAGTTGAGCGCTCGACGCCCATATATTTCTTCCCGTACATGCTCTTTTCGACCCAGACCCCATAGGCTTGAGCGACTTCTTTTTCTTCGTCGGCACCTAGCGCAATGGTAAGGTCGTACTTGGCGACAAACTTGTCATGCTTGGTCGCAGAGTCAGGCGAAATACCGATAATGCCCACGCCTGCTGCGTCAAACGCTTCTTTGCTTTCGGAGAAACCGATTGCCTGTTTGGTGCAGCCCGATGTGTCATCTTTTGGATAGAAGTAGACCACAACTGGTTTGCCCTTGTGATCGGCCAGACTGATGGTGGTTCCGCCATTGCCGGGCAGGGTGAAGGTTGGGGCTACATCGCCCTCTGCTACGCGGGTAGCTGTGTCGCTCATGTCGTCTCTCCTGAAGGTCTATCTCGGATCTGCGCCCTATCGCATGGCAGATTTGGAATTGGGTTTTGCAGAGACTACGCACGCTGGCAAGGCGCGGATCGGTTGCGTGAATCAAGCCAATCAGGCACAAACAAACCAATAGCCTGCGCAAAGAACTGACACGCCAAATAGTAACAGTGTGCAACAAACGCTGATGCAATTCGCAGAGCTGAACCGGGACGATGCGAACACAGTGAGCCAACGCCCAAAACCTGAGAAGCTAAGCGGGCAACTGCCCGAGAAAATGAGCGCTGCCAGCCATATGGCCAGCCGTCTCGTCAGGCGTTTTGCTGGTCGACGATCTGTTGTTTTTGGGCTTGTTCTGCTGGCTGTGTTGGGTGCAGTTCCGCTGTTGGTTTTGGGAACGCCGCCAGGGCAGCGCGCGGTTGAACGTCTTATTGAAGCGCCCCTGCTGGCCCGTTTGGAAGCATCCGCCCCGGCGCCCTTTGTTTTGGACGTGGACGATCTGCGCACCACAGTTGGCGGAGCCACGTTGAGGGTTCAGCTTGTGGGCGCTGTATTGTCTGCCCCCGGCCTTTCATTAGAGCTGGAAGATGTCAGCGTGCGTGTGCGCTATGTTGATGTTCTGCGTCGCAACCTGGTGCCTGAACGCATTGAAATCGAGCGGGTTTTTGCCTCCGTGGACGACCTGGAGCCCGTGCGCACCCTTGGCCAGTTGGGCGGTGGTTCGGGGTTTGGGTTCCAAAGCCGGCCGGTGGCAGCCATTGACGATTTTGGCGCATTGGCGCCGGATCAACCAGAAGGCGATACCTCACCGTCTGATGTACTGGCCAGCTTGGCTTTGGATGGCCTGCTCAACGCATTTGATGCCCTTGATCAGGCGCTTACAAACATCACGCGCGGTGCCACCTGGCAAAGCCTGCAAACGATTTCGGTTGGTGAGGTGAGAATTGATCCGCGGGCCCAGTCGCAGGTGCCGCTTTTGCGCAATCCTGAGCCGTTTACAATTGCCATTGAGCGCGCCAGTTCCAGAGAAATGATAGCGCGAGTGACGAGCCTTGAGCGCAACGATCCACTTAGCCTCATTGTTCGCCATGCTGAAAGCAGCATGCCGGAAGGTCCAGCAGCGTTGGCGCAGATGGCGGGCGCGCAAATCAGCGAGGATAATGCCTACTCCCACGTGTTGATCCGCGGCGTTCAGACCAGTGACATCACCGGTGCTCTGCAAGGCGATGGACCCATTCAATTTGAGTCACCCCTTGCGGCAGAGTTTGTTGTGACACGGCAAGCCAATGGCGTTGGTGTGGAGCAGGTGGTCGCGCTTTTTGAAAGCGAAGCTGGCTATCTGGTGGCGGGTGAACGCACGGCGACCATTCTTGAGTTCGCGTCTATCCCGATGATTTACACACGCGAAACCGGCCGCTTTGATATTATTTCCGCCAGCCTGGTTTTTCAGGATACCGGGGGTGTTTTTAACGGCACTGTTAAGCCGGCTTTTCGCGATGGGAGGCCGGGATTGGATCTTACGCTTGTTTCCGATGACTATCGGCTTGCGGTCCCGGCCGAACCTGCGCTGGACCGTGATGAACAGCGCGCCAGCGCAGATGTGCGCATTGAGGCGTTTATTGCCGATAGCGGCCAAATTATCGACGTGGCATTGGCCGAAATTGCTATTGGCGAAGTGCGCGTTGCGCACGCCGGGCGCGCAGATTTAAGAGGCGAGGCGCCTATTTTGACATTGGTTGGGCGTTCCACCCCCATGCGGGTGTCGCACCTTGCTGCGCTTTGGCCGCTACCGCTATCTCCGCCGGCACGCGACTGGTTTCTGGAAAATGTGGCCGAGGGTTCTGTGGGTGAGGCTGACTTCACGTTTGCCGCACGCCTCGACGAAATTGAGGTCCGCGACGGCAGGACTTTTCTGCGTGATGACATGATGAACCTGTCGGTTCCCTTTGAGAATATGGTCCTGCGAACAGTCGGTGATTTGCCGATGGTTTTTGGCTTGGACGGATCACTCAATATTACTGGCCGCACCCTGCAAATGATCGGCGAGGGGGGTGTGGGACGACTTCAAACCGGTGAGACCATCGAAGTCGCCCGCGCACTGTTCAGCATCCCTGACCATGCGCAGCGACATCCTCAAGCGGTCCTAGAACTTGAGCTGGCAGGTCCCGCCGCAGGCTTTGCCAGCATGGTGAAACTCGATCCGATTTTGCTAGGTGAAGACGTTCCCTTTGAACCGGAAACACTCACTGGTGAGGTCAATCTGACCACGCGCATAGCAACTCGTCTTTCTGATGACATTGACCGGGAAAACGTGCGGGCCAGCACCGCAGCGCAAGTCACAGGGTTCGGCAGCACGTTACTTGTCGATGGGCGCGAATTATCGGGTGGTACCTTTGCATTCGAAGCGGATGAGACGGGCGTGCGCATTACTGGCTCAGCCCGCGTTGATGGCGTCGAGACGCAGCTCAATTATGATTCCACCGATCTGGATGGCTTGCAGTTGGCCATGCGCCTGGATGAACGCGAGCGAACGCGTCTTGGTCTGGATTTTGGCGACTATGTGCGTGGAACGATCGGGGTCGATATTGGCGAACAACAGGCCGACGGAAGGCGTGCGTTCACCATCGATCTGACACCAGCGGCGCTCTCGATCCCTGAGCTTGGATGGAATAAGCCCGCGGGCGTTACAGGACGCGCCAGCTTTGACCTGTTCGAGGAAGGCGGTGAGCGGCGTGTTCGTAATCTAGTGGTGGCTGCCGACGGTCTATCCGTGCGTGGTAGTCTTGATTTCATAGACGGTGATCTGCGTTTGGCCGAATTTGACAGCGCGGCGATTGAGGGAGTTGGCAGGTTTTCACTGCAACTTACACGCAACAGTGAAACTACGGCAGCACGCGTTCAGGGTGAGCGTCTCATTTTGACAGCCGACCTGCTGCGCGGCAACCGCGAGGCCGCAGGCGCGCTTTCGCTCGACATTCAAGTCGATGAGTTGGTGAGCGCCGGTGGAGCCGTGTTGTCCGACGTCTTGCTGCAGTATGCACAAACTGGAAGTCGCGTAACCGCGTTCGATCTTTCAGCCCGTTTGCCCCAGGGGGGAACGCTGTTGGGGACCATTGGCGAGCAGGAAGGGCAGGAACGGCTGATCCTCTCCTCGCAGGATGCTGGAGAACTGCTGCGCTTTTTCGGCCTTTATGATCGCGCACGCGGTGGCCGGGCACTGGTATTGCTCGATCCTTCATCGGTTGGCGGGCGCGTGGTGGGCGACATGTTGTTGCGCGACTTCCAGATTGTGGAAGAGCCGGCGATGGCCCGCATCTTCAACGATGGCGCGCGCCAAGCACAAGAAGGCAGCAGTATAGTTTTGCCCGGAGAGTTTGAAACGTCGGATCGCATTGATATTCAAGTCACCAATATTTCCTTTGATCGCACAGCTGAGCGACTTGTTATTCACAAGGCTGAAGGGTGGGGACCTTCGCTGGGCGGAAACATTCAAGGCATCATCAACTACGCCGCCGATGAAACGCGGATGCGCGGTACCTTCGTGCCGGCTTTTTCAATCAACAACATCTTCAGTCGCATACCGCTGCTGGGCCAAGCTTTGGGAGGGCGTGAGTCCGAAGGGCTGCTCGGAATTACCTTCGAACTGGCGGGCACCGTCGATAGTCCTGAGCTGCGGGTGAACCCGATATCCATCCTGGCGCCGGGCGTCTTTCGCGATCTGTTCGAATTCCAGCAGGGCGGATAGCGCCAATTACACCGCTTTGAGCAGAACGTGCTTCTTCTTGCCCACTGATAATTTGATCACGCCGTCCTTCAGATCATCAGGTCCCAAGACACGGCGATCATCGGACACAGCCTCGTCATTGATACGGGTTGCTCCGCCCTTAATGTGGCGGCGCACTTCACCGTTGGACGATGCCAATCCGGCATGCACATAGGCAGCCAAAATGCCCATGGACTGTAGGTCCGCAGCGGGGACTTCTACCGTCGGCATGTCCTGCGACAGAGAACCTTGCTCAAACACTTTTTGTGCAGCGTCCGCAGCCTTTCGCGCCTCATCAGGCCCGTGAAGCAAAAGGGTCGCCGCATCTGCCAATGCCTTCTTGGCGTCGTTGATTTCCGCGCCCTGCAGCGATTCAAGTCGCGCAATTTCGTCCATAGGCAGTGTGGTAAACAGTCTCAGGAAGCGACCAACATCGCCATCTTCGGTGTTGCGCCAGAATTGCCAGTAATCGTACGGGCTACGCATAGAGGCATCCAGCCAGACTGCCCCGTCGGCGGTCTTACCCATTTTGGCACCAGATGAAGTGGTCAGCAGCGGTGTGGTGAGTGCGAACAGCGATGCGTTTTCCATACGCCGCCCAAGGTCGATGCCGGAGAGTATGTTGCCCCACTGGTCTGATCCGCCCATTTGCAGACGACAGCCGGTGCGCCTGTAAAGCTCCACATAGTCGTACGCCTGCAGAACCATGTAGTTGAACTCGAGGAAGGATAGGTGCTGTTCACGTTCCAGACGCATGCGAACCGAGTCACGCTGAATCATTTGGTTCACTGAAAAATGCTGGCCGACGTCGCGAAGCAAATCCACATAGGCGAGTTCCAGAAGCCAGTCGGCATTGTCCACCATTGTTGCCGGTTGATCAGCCCGATCGAAATCCAGGAAGCGCGAGAACACACGCTGGATTCCGGCTTTGTTTTCCTCAATGCGCTCTGCGGTCAGCAATTGGCGGCTCTCATCTTTGCCAGAAGGGTCACCAACGCGTGTTGTACCGCCGCCCATAAGCACAATCGGCGTGTTGCCGGTTTGCTGGAACCAGTGCAGCATCATGATCTGGACAAGTGAGCCCACATGCAGCGAAGGCGCTGTGCAGTCGAACCCGATATAGCAGCTCAGCGGTCCATCTTTAAGCGCTGCGTCTAGCCCATCGGCATCGGAGAGCTGGTGGATAAAGCCGCGCTGGGATAGCACATTGAGGAAGTCGGATTTGAAGGTTTCAGACATGGGTTTTCTTGGGTTTTTAAAGGGTAGACCCGGCTCTTGCCACGCGCCCCATCGCATTGCAACGCGTCTACAGGTTCGCCCGTGATGCGCGCGATTGGCACAATGAGTGGCACGTCAATGGACGGCGTTGATGTGGCCCTGCTTGAGAGCGATGGCCAGGCTGATGTTCGTGCTGTGGAAGGCGCACACCTGACACTCAATTACAGCGCGGCCGAGCGTGCCGTTCTGTTTCAAGCCGTTGAGACCGCGCTGGCGATCAACACGCGCGATGCCGTGAATCATCCGCACCTCAAAGCAGCCGAGGCACTTTCAACGCAGCGCCATATTGAAGCGTGCCTCGCTCTTCAAGACAGGTTAGATCAGCCGGTCGATGTGATCGGCTATCATGGCCAGACCGTGCTGCACCGACCAAGTCCGGCAAATCCGGCGTTTACGCTGCAACTGGGCGATGCGCAGGCGTTGGCCGATGCAACCGGAGTGCCTGTGGTTTTTGATCACCGTGGGGCAGATGTTGCCGCTGGTGGCCAGGGTGCGCCGCTCGCACCGCTCTATCATCAGGCGCTTATTGCTGCGCGCACGGCATTGCCAGCTGTAATTCTCAATCTGGGTGGTATCGCGAACATAACCATGGTCGGTGATACCGACCCGAGCGGCCTTTTTGCCGCCGATGTGGGCCCAGCCAATGTGTTCATGGATGACTTGATGTTGGCCCGCGAAGGTGTGGCGTTTGATGAGGATGGTAAGCTAGCCGCCTCAGGTGCGCCTGACCTCAATGCCGTCAAAACTTTCTTCCATTATCCGTTTTTCCGGCAGGAGGGGCCTAAGTCTCTGGATCGCTATAGCTTCTCAGCACCCGATCTCTCGCACCTCTCCACAGCTGATGCGATGGCAACGCTGGCCCAGCTCACCATCCGCAGTGTGGTCGGCGCGATTGCGGATCTCGATGACATGCCAAATGCGGTATTTGTCGCGGGTGGTGGCGAGCGCAACGTGTTTGTCATGGGGGAGCTGGCGCGCCAACTGCCTTGCAGCGTACAATCCCTTGACGCGTTGGGCGCAAGTGCTGCGATGTTGGAAGCCGAGGCTTTCGGCTACCTAGCTGTCCGCCATCTGAAGGGCCTGCCAACGAGCTATCCCAACACCACAGGCGTTTCAGAACCTACCATTGGTGGTAAGCTCAGGCACCCGCAGTAGCAGCGCCGCCAATGCCAATTCCACCTGCAGGCATTGCCTGCTAGCGCATGCCTGGATTGTCCAGGCGGAAGTCGAGGTAATCCCGGCAACGCTGGTCTAGCTCTTCAAGTTTGTTTTCAAAGAAGTGGTTGGCACCGCTCACGGTTTGATGGTCGATGGTGATGCCTTTTTGGGTTTTTAGCTTGTCCACCAATGTCTGAACAGCTGGCATCGGCACCACCTTGTCCTCATCACCATGAATAATCAGGCCCGAGGAAGGGCATGGTGCAAGGAACGAAAAGTCGTGCAGGTTGGCCGGTGGCGCAACCGACATGAAGCCGGCAACTTCCGGGCGCCGCATGAGCAATTGCATGCCGATCCAGGCTCCAAAAGAAAAGCCGGCGATCCACGTGAAACGCGAATCGGGGTTTTGCGCCTGCAGCCAGTCGAGTGAACCCGCGGCATCTGCCAGCTCACCCACACCATGGTCGAAGTAACCTTGGCTGCGGCCAACGCCGCGCGAGTTGAACCGCAGCACCGAAAAGCCACGCTCTACGAACATGTAATAGAGTTGGTAGACGATGGGGTTGTTCATCGTACCGCCAAACTGTGGGTGCGGATGCAAGATGATTGCCGTCGGAGCGCCGCGTTCGGGCGCAGGGTGCAAGCGGCCTTCCAGCCGACCGGAGGGGCCTTGGTAGATAAGCTCGGGCATGGTGGGGAAATGAACCTTCTATTGGAACGCAAAAGGCCATACGCGCTAGCGCTTGGCCTTGAATGAAACGAAAATGGCGCACACGCCACTGTTGGCGCGCACTTAACACGAAGCATCGCTTGAAAAACAAGGTTTTTGCATGAGTTGCGGCAAGGAGGTGTGTTTTAGCCAGACACATACCCGTGTTAGGGGACGTGCATGAGTGCCACATCTATCTACTGCGACTACAATGCAACCAGTCCACTGCGCCCTGCCGCTCGTCAAGCTATGCTGGCGGCGATGGATGCGGCGGGCAATCCGTCATCTGTTCACGGGTTCGGCCGCAACGTGCGCAAAGACATTGAAGCTGCGCGCACCTCAATATTAGCCGATCTTGGCCTGCCGGACTATCGCCTGAGCTTCATGTCCGGTGCCAGCGAAGCCTTGGCAACTGTCCTGACACCGGCAACGCAAAGCCTGCCGACCAAGACATTCGCCACGCATCTTTTCATCGCGCCGAGCGAGCATGTCGCAGCGTTGCATGGTCATGGATTTGCAAGCGATGCCACGCATACCCTCGCACTGCGCGCTGATGGGCAAGTAGATGCCGAGGCACTGGCCGCACAGCTGGCGGTGCTTGAAGAAAACACGCAGGCAATTGTGTGTGTGCATGCGGCCAATAACGAAACTGGCGTGTTGCAGCCAATCGAGAAAATTAGCGCAATCTGCGATGTCTATCAGGCGCTGTTTGTGTGCGACGGCGTGCAACTGGCTGGGCGGATGTCACTGGGCGATGCGCGGCCTGCGGCTTTTATCGTGTCAGCTCATAAAATTGGCGGTCCGGCAGGCGTTGGTGCGCTGATCTTTGACCCAATGCGCCTTTATGTGACGCGGGCGCTTATCCGTGGTGGCGGCCAGGAGAGGGGTGTGCGTGCGGGCACTGAGAACGCTGTCGGTATCGCAGGCTTTGCTGCAGCGCTGCGAGAAGCAGTTGCCGAGGCAGCGAACGAGCAGGAGCGCATTGCTGCCCTGCGCGACGAATTTGAGGCTGGTCTGTTGGCACAGCATCCCCACGCCGTGATCTTTGGACAGCGTGCGCCAAGACTTGGCAATACAAGCTGTTTTGCGCTACCGGCCCATGAAGCAGCGCTGGCTTTGATGCAGCTTGATCTGGATGGCATCGCGCTTTCGTCCGGGTCTGCATGCTCGAGCGGCAAGGTGAAAACCAGCCATGTTCTTTCTGCCATGGGTATTGCGCCTGAGCTTTCCGCTTGCGCGCTTCGGCTTAGTCTGGGATTTGCCAGCCAAAAAAGCGATATAGACCGTCTTTTGGGCTCCATCGCGCGCTGGTCTGGCTCTCCAGAAGCGGCCTGAATTAAAAGTCGCAAAAAAAGTGCAAGAAAAGTGCGTGAATTGCGAAATCCACCATTGGTGAATCCGCGTAAAGCCTCTAAGTAGTTTGGAATGATTGTAAGGTGCGCTGCGATGCAGGCGCGCCACAGCTCCTTTTTAGGGAGCTTTTTCAAGGAGCAGCCAACGATGCCAGCGGTACAAGAGACCATTGAACAGGTCCGTGAGATCGACGTCGACAAGTACAAATATGGCTTTGAGACCGACATCGATATGGAGTACGCGCCAAAGGGCCTGAACGAAGGCATTGTGCGATTTATTTCGGATAAAAAAGGCGAGCCAGCATGGCTTACCGAGTGGCGGCTGGATGCCCTGAAGCGCTTTGAAACGATGAAAGCGCCTGATTGGGCGCGGGTAAATTACCCTGAGATCGATCTTCAGGAGCTGTATTACTACGCCGCACCAAAATCGACTGAAGGTCCAAAGAGCCTTGACGAGGTCGATCCAGAACTTCTGCGCACTTACGAAAAGCTTGGCATTCCGCTGAAAGAGCAGGAAATTCTGGCCGGCGTGCGCAAGATGGATGAGCCTTCAAAACTGGATTATGACGGCACGCTTGAGTCCCTCTCGGGCAAGGTTGCTGTGGACGCGGTGTTCGATTCGGTTTCTGTGGTGACGACCTTCAAGAACGAGTTGGCCAAGCACGGCATCATTTTCTGCTCGATTTCCGAGGCTGTGCACAGCCACCCGGAACTGGTGAAAAAGTACCTCGGCTCAGTCGTGCCCGTTACCGACAATTATTATGCGACACTCAACTCAGCAGTCTTTTCTGACGGCTCGTTTGTGTACATTCCAGAGGGTGTGCGCTGCCCGATGGAGCTGTCGACCTATTTCCGCATTAACGCCGAGAACACTGGCCAGTTTGAACGCACGCTGATCATTGCCGACAAGGGTTCATACGTCTCCTATCTGGAAGGCTGTACGGCCCCGATGCGCGATGAAAATCAGCTGCACGCTGCCGTTGTAGAGTTGGTTGCGCTGGAAGATGCGGAGATCAAGTACTCGACCGTACAGAACTGGTATCCCGGTGACGCAGAGGGCAAAGGTGGCATCTACAATTTTGTCACCAAGCGTGGCGATTGCCGCGGCGACCGCTCCAAAATCTCATGGACGCAGGTGGAAACTGGTTCAGCCATCACGTGGAAGTACCCGTCCTGCATCTTGCGCGGCGATGACAGCGTGGGTGAGTTCTACTCTATCGCGATTTCTAACGGCATGCAGCAGGTCGATAGCGGCACCAAGATGATCCACTTGGGCAAGAACACGTCCTCAAAAATCATCGCCAAGGGCATTGCAGCGGGCAAATCCGACAGCACCTATCGTGGCCTGGTGCAGATTGCTCGCGGCGCCAAGGATGCGCGTAACTTTACCCAATGCGACTCGCTGTTGATCGGTGACCGTTGTGGCGCGCACACCATTCCGTACATCGAATCGAAAAACGCCAAGGCGGTGCTGGAGCACGAGGCAACGACCTCAAAGATCTCTGATGATCAGATGTTCTATTGCCTGCAGCGTGGCCTTAACGAGGAGGAGGCTGTCGCCCTCATCGTGAACGGTTTTGTGAAGGATGTTCTTCAGAAACTTCCCATGGAGTTCATGGTCGAAAGCCAAAAGCTCATCGGCATCTCGCTGGAAGGTTCCGTCGGTTGACGTTCGACGGCGTCACTGTGGCGTATTACGCCGCCATTTGTGGCGCGCTGGCAGCGCTTGCCCCGCGTATGCACACGTTTACGCGCCGTTTGGTTCTTGGCGCGGCCGTTGGCATCATTGCTGCAACGCTGGCGCCAAACATTCGCGCCGCACTTGGCATTTAAGGAGTAGGGCCATGGAATTAGCCATGTTGATTGGGCGCCAAGTTGCATTCGTTGGACTGCTCGCAGGGCCAATTATTATGGTGGTTTTGATGGGCCGTAGTCGTGGCTGGAACCAGACATATGTATTTGCGGCAGTGCTCGCCTGGGCGCTGTTGTTTTTGGGATTGAACGCGATGATGGCAGGCGAGTCCTTTGCCACCACATTGCTGCACTAGGAAAGACAACCATGCTTCAGATTAAAAACCTGCACGCACGCATTGCGGAAGACGGCACCGAGATTTTGAAAGGCGTCGATTTATCTGTGCCTAAGGGCGAAGTGCACGCGATTATGGGACCGAATGGTTCAGGCAAATCGACCTTGTCCTATGTGATTGCTGGTCGCGAAGAGTATGAGGTCACCGAGGGTGAGATTTTGCTCGACGGCGAGAACATTCTCGAGATGGATCCGCACGAGCGTGCCAACGCCGGTCTGTTTTTGGCATTTCAGTACCCCATCGAAATACCAGGCGTCGCGACGATGACGTTCCTGCGCACGGCGCTGAATGCCAAGCGAAAGGCAGATGGCCTGGATGAGCTTTCCACGCCCGATATTCTGCGCGTGGTAAAGGCGAAAGCCGCCGAGTTGAACATCACGATGGATATGCTCAAGCGACCTCTCAACGTCGGTTTTTCTGGCGGCGAGAAGAAGCGCAACGAAATTCTGCAAATGGCGTTGCTTGGACCGAAGATGGGCATTTTGGACGAGACTGACTCGGGCCTTGATATCGATGCGCTGAAGGTCGTTTCCGACGGTGTGAACGCGCTGCGAAGCCCGGAAACGGGATTTCTGGTCATCACCCATTATCAGCGCCTTCTGGACCATATCGTCCCCGACTATGTGCACGTCCTTTCGGCGGGTCGTATCGTAAAATCCGGCGGCAAAGAACTTGCGTTGGAACTGGAAGCCAATGGCTACGCCGATATTATCGAGCAAGCAGCAGCCTAAAGGGATCGACACCATGAATGCTGATCTCAAGCGTATTCGCACAGCTGCTGAAACGGCCGTGTTGGAAAGCTTCGCCAACATTGAGGACACGCTGCCGGGCAACGCTTCCACGCATGCCGATCGTCGCAAGCGGATGGCGTTGTTTGAACGCGATGGCCTGCCGCATCGTCGTGTGGAGCAGTGGAAATACACCGATCTGCGCACGCTTGTGCGCGAGTGGGCCCCGCTTGCCGCCAGTGATAGCAAGGCGGATGTGCCGGCGCCCTTGTTGGATGGTGCGCACCAGCTTGTGGTGGTTGATGGCCACGTCCAAGGGGGCAGCGAAAACCTGCCAGCAGGCGTTTCGCTGCGCACACTGTCTGATGCCCTCGCAAACGGCGATGTATCATTGGCTGGTGCCGATACACCCGACCGAGCTATTGATGCGCTGAACGCAGCCTTTGTGCGCGACGGTTTTGCATTGAGTGTGGAAGCAGGCGCGAGCATTGAGCAAACGCTGGAAATAGTGTTCATGCGCTCAAACGCTGCAACGCTTTGTCATGCCCGTGGCCATATCGCGGTGGGCGAGGGCGCAAACGTCACCCTCATCGAAAGGCACATCAGCCGAGATGGTCTGGAAAGCCAATCGAGCGCCGTTACCAATTACACTGTGGCAGATGGCGCTGAAGTTGCTCTGCTGCGCTTTCAGGATGAAGGTGACGCAGCTCTGCATTTGGGTGAGATCACTCTGGATCTTGCCGCCAAAGCGCAAGCCAAACTGTTGCACATTATTGCCGGTGCCAAGATAGCGCGCACAGAAACGCGCGTGACCTTCGCTGGCGAAGAAGCACGCCTTGATGTTGCAGGTATCACAATGGTTGCCGACAAGCAGCACAGTGATTCCACGCTTTATGTCGATCATCTGGTACCCCACTGCGACAGCACAGAGACGTTTAAGGCCGTCATCGACGATGCGGCTAAGGCTGTGTTCCAGGGCAAAATTGTCGTGGCGCAGGACGCTCAAAAAGTTGACGCCCAGATGGCGATCAATTCGCTGCTGCTTTCCGAGACCGCTGATATGGTTGCTAAGCCTGAGCTGGAAATTTTTGCAGACGATGTGTCCTGCGCTCACGGTGCGACGTGTGGCGACATTGATGAGGACCTGATGTTCTATCTACTGGCACGCGGCATTCCTCCCAAGCAGGCGCGCAACTTGCTGCTTCAGGCTTTCTTGGCTGAAGGGGCTGAGGTGTTTGAAGATCATCCGTTTGAGCAGCTCGCCTTTGATGCCATCGAGGCCTGGCTGGCCGAGCACGCAGCGCGCTAAATGATAGCAAGAGCGATGAGCTTTGATATTGCAGCGGTGCGTGCCGATTTCCCTGCGCTGAAAACGCAGGTTAACGGTAAGCCACTGGTTTACTTGGACAATGCGGCCTCATCGCAAAAGCCCAACCAGGTGATTGATGGGACCGCTGAGTTTTATCGCGGTTCCTATGCCAATGTGCATCGTGGATTGCATCATCTCTCCACCGCCGCCACCGAGGCTTATGAAGGCGCGCGGACCAAAGTTGCCAAGTTCCTTGGGGCTGCAAGCGACCAGGAGATCGTGTTCACTCGCTCTGTCACCGAGGCGCTGAACCTTGTGGCCAACGGTCTAGGCGAGGGTATTGGCGAGGGCGATGAGATCATCCTCTCGATTATGGAGCATCACTCCAATATTGTGCCGTGGCATTACCTGCGTGAGCGCAAAGGTGCGGTGATCAAATGGGTGCCTGTGCAGGAAGATGGCAGCTTCGATTTGGATGCTTTCCAGGACTTGCTTACCGATCGCACAAAAATTGTTGCGCTCACCCACATGTCCAATGTGCTGGGTTCTGTGACACCGGTTCGGGCCATTGCGGACCTCCTGGCAAACCGGGAAAACATCACTTTCGTTGTCGATGGTGCGCAGGGCGCAGTCCATATGCCAGTTAATGTTCAAGAGCTTGGCTGCGATTTTTACGCCATTACTGGGCACAAGCTTTATGGGCCCTCTGGCATCGGCGCGCTGTGGGGCAAAGCCGAGAAGCTGGCCGATCTGCCACCCTATATGGGGGGCGGAGAAATGATTGACGAGGTTCGCGAGGACGGCATGACCTATGCACCGCCCCCGGCACGTTTTGAGGCCGGCACGCCGCCAATCGCACAGGCTGTTGGGCTAGGCTTGGCGCTTGATTATATTGAAGCACTGGGCCGTGCTGCGATTAGCGCCCATGAGGCTGACTTACACAGCTATGCGATGGAGCAGATCCGCCAGATCAACGCCGTGCGCATTATGGGCGAGGCGCCAAACAAGGGCGCGATTATATCCTTTGAGGTCGAAGGTGCCCATGCACACGATATTTCTACGCTGCTTGATCGTTCCGGCGTTGCAGTCCGTGCGGGCACGCACTGCGCCCAACCTCTGCTCAAGCGCTACGGGGTCAGTTCATCTTGCCGCGCTTCCTTTGGTGTCTACAACACCCGGCAGGAAGTGGATGTGTTCATTGAGGCCTTGAAAAAAGCCCAGAGCTTTTTCACATGACGGGAAGCTGATACAATCGGTTTCAAAGAGAGTGCTCACAGCAGCGCCAACCCACCGTATGAAACACTGGACCAAGCAATGAGCGATACCGCAGAAGCGCCAACACCTGTAGACAATCTGCCGCCAAACGCGGCTGAAGTGAGCGGCGGTGCTATTTCATCCATCCCGTCCGAAGAACTCGAGCGGCTTACTGATGACATCATCGCTGCACTGAAGACCGTTTATGATCCAGAGATCCCGGTCGATATCTACGAGCTGGGGCTCATCTACAAAGTTGATATCGATGACAACCGGAAAGTGTCCATTCATATGACGCTCACAGCGCCGGGTTGCCCTGTCGCAGGAGAAATGCCGGGCTGGGTGGAAAACGCGGTTGCAACAGCACCTGGCGTTTCTGATGTCCAAGTGGAAATGGTGTTTGACCCGCCCTGGACGCCCGAGCGCATGTCTGAAGAAGCGCAAGTCGCCATCGGTTGGTTTTAGGGAGCACGGCATGATGGGCTTTTCTATGATTACCCTAACAGACCCCGCCAAAGAGCACATCGCTGCTCTGCTTGCTGATCATGGTCCAGAAGCTGGTTTGCGACTGACGCTCAAGTCGGGTGGTTGTGCCGGCATGGAATACAAGCTGGATATCGCCGAGACCAAGCCGCAGGGCGATGATGCCATCGAAGATGGCTCAGCTCGCGTGTTCGTTGAACCATCAGCAATGCTCTACCTGTTGGGCATGCAAGTAGACTATGAAGTTACAAAGCTGCGCTCAGGGTTTGTTTTCAAAAACCCCAATGAGGTGTCTGCCTGTGGCTGCGGTGAATCTGTGGAGCTGAAACCAGTAGGGGCTTTGCCCGCAGCTGGATAAACGATCGTTTGCTACGAGCAAATAAAAAGCCAGCCCGGTTAAGGGGCTGGCTTTTACGTATCATGTGCAGGTAGTGAGCTGTGCGTGCTTAGGCAGCACTTTCCTGCGCAGCAAAAAATTGGGTTTCATTGATAACCCGGTTACGCCCGGCGTGCTTGGCAGCATACAGGCACTGGTCAGCGCGCTCGATAAGGCTCTGTACAGTATCCGACATATTGAGTTCGGCAACACCAATAGAAATGGTAACGCGACCCAGGGTTTCGCCTGTCGAACGTTTAACCAGCTCTTTGCCCATCACTGCCTGGCGAATGACATCGGCAATCTCTGTCGCTGGTCCCAGCTTGGTCGATGGCAAAATCACGCAGAACTCCTCACCGCCATAGCGGCAAGCAATAGCGTTTTGGGCAACTGAGCCTTTAATTGTACTGCCAACAAGACGCAGCACCTGATCGCCAGTCTGGTGACCGTGTGTGTCGTTGAACTTCTTAAAGTGATCGATGTCGCAAACCAGCAGACTAAATGGCTCGCTTGTGGCCTCTGACGCCATAAGGGCTTCCTCGATTGCCCGGTCAAAGCGTTTGCGATTGCCAACGCCAGTCAGCTGGTCCGTCATGGCTTCATAGCGCACCGATTCCAAAGCTTCTTTCAGCGAAGCAATCTCTCGCTCGCTGCCCATGAGCTTTTCGGACAAGGCGCGGTTACTCTTTTCCACATCGTCTGTTGCTGTGATGAGGTGGGTAACAATCGATTTGATTTTATCTTGGTCGGAGGCTGCCGACAGATTGGCCGACGCTCCCTTCAACTCATCAGAATAGCCGCTGGTTTGTCCAGCTGCATCACTCATGAGCTCCATGATCTCGGTAACTTTTCCCGAAAGCTTGCCACCAACAGCATCGACGCGCTCCTCAAAGGACCCTGCGCCAAAGAACTCTTCACGAATCTCTTCCAGTGCGGCCTGGCTGACCTTTTCACCAGAACGCAAAATTTCATTGATGCGTTTGTTGAGCGCGGGATTGAACCCTGCAGCGTAGGCGAACCAAATCTCGTAATTCGGCGGAAACGCCGTCAATTCATTGGTTTTTATTTTTGCAAAGGCGTGCTCAGCAATCTGGTAGGTGCGTGTAATATCTTCTGGCAATGGCATGCCACTTTCCCCCAGGGCGAAAAATATATAGGGGGCACAGTGCCATAGAGCCGTTGCCAAGGCGTTAACTAGACCTTCGGAAAAATACGCAGGCTAAAGCTGTAGCGACGCCAGTATTACATGTTCGGCGGGTCTTATTCGCCCGGCTTATGCCGCAGAGCGCTTAATTGGGCGCAAAAGGAACGCTGGCACGTACTCAGTTTCACCAAATGGGCGACGGTCATCGGGCCCATCTTGGTTGTCGCGACCGCCCCGGCGACCACGGCCACGTTTCGGTTTGTCGTTCAAGGTACTGTCTTTTTCCGGGCGAGGGGCCTGCTCAGAGCGCTTGCTTGTATTGTCATCGGCGCTGGTGGGCGCTTCGCTTGGCGCCTCAGTGCTTGGTGATGTTACCGCCTCGCTCTCGGCCGCTTTTTCAGCATTGCGGCGACCGCCACGACGACCATGCCGACGTGTGGGCTTCTCGGCTTTTTCTTCCGTGTGTTCTGCAGTTTCAGTCACCGCCGGCGCATCTGTTGGCGCGTCTTCTGCGGCGGTTTGCGTCACGGGTTCGCCAGTGCGCGGTATGGGTTGGCCGATCATCGACTCAATCGCAGCCACATATTTTCCATCAGATTTGCTCGCCAGCGTAATCGCGGTGCCGCTTCGCCCTGCGCGCCCTGTTCGTCCAATGCGGTGCACATAGTCTTCAGCGTGTGTTGGCACATCGAAATTGAAAACGTGGCTCACAGCTGGAATATCAAGGCCGCGAGCGGCAACATCAGACGCCACAAGAAGGGTCAGTTCATTGTTGCGGAACGCGTCCAGCGTCTGCATCCGTGCACGCTGATCCATATCGCCGTGCAAGCAACCAGCATTGTACCCATGGCGCTTGAGCGAACGCTCCACCACAGACACATCGCGCTTGCGATTGCAGAAAATGATGCCGTTGGTAAGGTCTTGGGCACTATTTATTGCGCCGCGCAGCGTCTCTCGTTTGCCAGCTGCTACGCCGGGGGCATCCAGCAGGACCTGCGTAATCGTTTCACTGGTTGAGTTGCCACGCGCCACTTCTACACGCTCGGGGGCGTGGAGGAACGTGTTCACAAAGCGCTCGATCTCGGGCGGCATGGTGGCCGAAAAGAACAGCGTTTGGCGGGTGAAGGGTACCAGTTTAAAAATGCGCTCCAGATCGGGCATGAAGCCCATATCGAGCATGCGGTCGGCTTCATCAACGACCATGAATTCCACGCCAGTCAGCAGCAGCTTGCCGCGCTCAAAATGATCGAGCAGGCGGCCTGGCGTTGCGATCAAAATGTCTGCGCCCTTGGTGAGCTTCTTTTCCTGCTCATCAAACGACACGCCACCGATCAGCAGTGCCATCGTGTATTTGTGGTTGACCCCAAACTTTTCAAAGCTTTCAGCAACCTGCGCCGCCAGCTCACGCGTTGGTGCAATGACCAGCGAGCGAGGCATGCGCGCCCGTGCGCGGCCACGTTCCAAAAGGGTGAGGATAGGCAGCGAAAACGCCGCGGTTTTACCGGTGCCGGTCTGGGCCAGGCCCAGCACATCTTTGCGGTTGAGAACATGAGGGATGGCTTCAGCCTGGATCGGCGTCGGCTCTGTGTACCCAGCTGACTCAACAGCGGAAACGACTTTGTCGGATAGACCAAGGGTCGAAAATGGCATGCGGGAAGATGTGTCCATTCTGGCAAGTGGTTCGCGCGGCAAGTTCAATCAACACGCGGCGGTAGGGCGGTTTAAAAAGCGGCCTGCTAGCTGTTCGTCACGCGCACGGCAACAGGTGGGTGGCGCGACTATGCGTGGCGCTTATCACAAGACCGTGACGCTCACGCGTTTGTATCACTGCAATACGCGGCACATGGCCCGCTGGCGCATCAAAGTCAAGCAAAGTGCCCAGCGTAGCGGCGTTTGCCCCACCAATTGCGGCGAAAGTTGGCGTCAAGGGTTTAGAAAGTCTGAAAGTGTTGCCCGAACGGCGCAAAACCAAAGGCGGGTCCAAAGCGTTTTCCTCTCGGCTGGACAATTCAACTCAGAACCTTTTTGGAGATTTCAATATGCGTTTTTCTAACATCATCGGCACGACCGCGGCAGCTGCAGTGGTTTCTTTCGGTATGGCGACAGCTGCCTTTGCAGACATGAACAAAGACATTGTGGACACCGCCGTTGAAGCTGGTTCGTTTAACACGCTGGTCGCTGCTGTTCAGGCTGCCAGCCTTGAAGATACTCTGCGCAGCGAAGGCCCATTCACTGTGTTCGCGCCAACTGACGAAGCCTTTGCGGCCCTTCCAGAAGGCACGGTGGAAAACCTGCTGCTGCCAGAAAACCTGGAAACGTTGCAGGCAATCCTCACCTACCATGTGCTGCCGGGCAAAGTGATGTCTGCTGATATTGCAGGCCAGGAGCTTTCGGTTGCAACGGTTGAAGGCTCCGAAGTGATGGTCAACGCCACTGATGGCGTGATGGTCGACAGCGCGAATGTTGTGGCCGCAGACATAGAAACATCGAACGGCGTCATCCACGTTATTGATGCGGTGATACTGCCAGCATCGGCAATGTAAGCGACGAAGCAGCCGGCACCGTGAAGGTGCGGTCGCTGAAAAGAGGGTCGGGCGTTCTGCGCTCGGCCTTTTTTATATGTCGAGCTCTTCGGTGAACTTGGCATTTTCTTGAATGAACTGGAAACGCGCTTCGGGTTTGTTGCCCATCAGTGTCGTCACAGTTTCGCCGGTAGCCTCACCATCCAGTACCTTCACGCGCAGCAGCGTGCGCTTGGCAGGGTCCATTGTGGTCTCTTTCAGCTGCGCCGGCAGCATTTCGCCCAGGCCCTTAAAGCGGCCAATGTCGATGTTGCGCTTGGCTTTAAAAACGGTGCGCATCAGCTCATCTTTGTGCGCGTCATCCCGCGCATATTCCACCAAGCCCCCTGCGGAGAGCCGGTAAAGCGGCGGCACGGCGATGTAGAGGTGCTGGTTTTCGATTAGTTCCGGCATTTCCCGGTAAAAAAACGTGATGAGCAGAGAGGCGATGTGCGCGCCATCCACATCGGCATCGGTCATGATGATCACGCGTTCATAACGCAGGTCATCGTCGCGATAAGCCGAGCCGGTACCAACGCCCAGCGCCTGCAGCAAATCGGAAAGCTGCTGGTTGGAGGTGATCTTTTCCCGGCCCGCATTGGCAACATTCAGGATCTTGCCACGCAGTGGCAGCACAGCCTGCGTATCGCGCCTGCGGCCCTGTTTGGCGGACCCGCCAGCGGAGTCGCCCTCGACAATGAAAATCTCTGATCCTGCCGTGCCCGCCTTGGAGCAGTCAGCCAGCTTGCCGGGCAGGCGCAGCTTGCGGGTTGCACTTTTGCGCGCGGTGTCTTTGTCAGCACGGCGCTTCAGGCGTTCTTCGGCCCGGTCAATCGTCCATTCCAGCAGTTTGTTGGCCTGGTTGGGTGAGCCGGTGAGCCAATGGTCAAACGCATCGCGAACCGCATTCTCAACGATCTTACTGGCCTCTTGGGTGGCGAGCCTGTCCTTGGTTTGGCCAACAAATTCGGGCTCACGCACAAACACCGACAGCATGGCGCTGGCCGATGTCATCACATCGTCGGCGGTGATCTGCGCACCTTTTTTCACGCCCGTGAGTTCCGCATAGGCCCGCAAGCCCTTCAGCAGGGCAGTGCGCATGCCAGATTCGTGCGTGCCGCCTTCCGGTGTTGGCACCGTGTTGCAATAGCTGTTGAAGGTTGCATCACCCACATGCCAGCAAACGGCCCATTCCACGCCGCCATGCTTGCCAGCATTGGGCGTGCGTCCACCAAACATCTGTTCTGTCACGCGCCGCTCATTGCCCAGCGCTTCGGCCAGATAATCCTGCAATCCACCGGGGAAAGAGAAGGTGGCGCTTTCTGGAACATCCTTCACCCCTTCCAGAAGCTCGTGTGCGCAGGTCCAGCGGATTTCAACGCCACCGAAAAGATAAGCTTTTGAGCGCGCCATCTTCATCAAGCGGGCAGGTTTGAACCGCGCTGCCTTACCAAAAATCTCCGCGTCCGGATGGAAGCGCACCGTGGTGCCGCGCCGGTTCATCGTTTCACCGATCACTTCCACACCGCCTTGCGGTATGCCGCGTGAAAAGACTTGGCGATAGAGCTTGCGGTCGCGCGCAACTTCCACTTCCAGATGGTCCGATAGGGCATTCACCACCGACACACCCACGCCGTGCAGGCCCCCGGAGGTCTCGTACACTTTGCTGTCGAACTTACCGCCCGCGTGCAGCGTGGTCATGATGACCTCAAGCGCAGACTTGTCAGGCATTTTGGGGTGCGGATCGATGGGGATACCACGACCATTGTCGCTGACGGCCAGCGAGCCATCAGCCAGCAGCTCAACTTCGATACGCGAAGCGTGACCCGCCACCGCCTCATCCATGGAGTTGTCGATCACCTCGGCAAACAAATGGTGCAGGGCGCGTTCATCCGTGCCGCCAATATACATGCCTGGGCGACGGCGGACCGGTTCTAGTCCTTCAAGCACCTCAATGGCGGAGGCGTCATACTCGCCATCATTCGCGCTGATGGGGGCACTTACCGGTGCTGCTTTAGCAGCTTTGGTCGGTGCGCGTTTGGCTGCGGGCTTAGGTTCAGGCTTAACGTCAGTGTCGGTGCCAAAAAGGTCAGCCATATTTGCAGAAACCTATGCATTGAGGGGGCGATTCGCTCCGGCCACAGTGCCATGGTGTGCCAGCCAAAAGCAAAACCCCAGCAGCGATCGCTTCCCGGGGTTCATCATCAGCACGCAAGGCAAGTTCGTGGCCGCGACCGCTTGAATGAAGCGACGCTTTGCGAGCCTACAGGATAAGGTGGCACAAACGAAAAACAAGGTGAGCAAAAACGTACGGCGTTTCCAGATAGCGCTGTTCACAGCAGTCTCAATCGTTGGTTTTTGAAGCCGGAGGGCGTGCGATAACGACACTTGCGTTTGAGCCGTGGCACTGGCGGGTTTTCGTCTTCATGGGATTGAGGACCACATTACATAGAGCGCGAACTTTCAATTCAGCCACGCACAAAAAAGGGCGCCCACCAGGGGCGCCCTTTTGTATTGATGGGAAAGTCGCCGCTTAGGACGAGTAGTACATGTCGAATTCCACCGGGTGAGGTGTCATTTCGTAACGCATGTTCTCTTCCATTTTCAGATCGATATAGGCTTCGATCTGGTCGTTATCGAACACGCCGCCAGCTGTCAGGAATTCGCTGTCATCGCCCAGTGACTCAAGGGCTTCACGAAGCGAACCAGCAACTGTTGGGATTTCCTTCAGCTCTTCCGGTGGCAGGTCGTACAGATCCTTGTCCATGGCTTCACCTGGGTGTATCTTGTTCTTGATGCCATCAAGGCCAGCCATCAGCATGGCAGAGAATGCCAGGTATGGGTTCGCCATTGGATCAGGGAAGCGAACTTCCATGCGCTTGGCTTTTGGCGATGATGTGTATGGAATGCGGCAAGAGGCCGAACGGTTGCGTGCTGAGTAAGCCAGCAGAACCGGTGCTTCATAACCCGGGACCAGACGCTTGTAGGAGTTAGTCGATGGGTTGGTGAAAGCGTTCAGCGCTTTGGCGTGTTTCAAGATGCCGCCAATGTAGAACAGGCAGCTTTCCGAAAGATCAGCATACTCAGAACCTGCAAAGACAGGCTGGCCGTCTTTCCAGATCGACTGGTGGCAGTGCATGCCGGTGCCGTTGTCACCAAACACTGGCTTAGGCATGAAGGTTGCGGTTTTGCCGTAAGAATTGGCAACCTGGTGCACAACATACTTATAAATCTGCAGCTGATCGGCACAGGTTGTCAGCTCGTCGAACTTCATACCCAGCTCGTGCTGAGCGGCAGCCACTTCGTGGTGATGCTTTTCAACGGTCACGCCCATCTGGCCCATCACGGTCAGCATTTCTGAGCGGATGTCCTGACAGCTATCCACCGGTGGTACGGGGAAGTAGCCGCCTTTGGTGCGTGGGCGGTGGCCCAGGTTGCCCATCTCGTAGTCAGTGTCTGTGTTGTCGGGCAGCTCAGAGGAATCCAGCATGAAGCCGGTGTTGTATGGGTCTGCCTTGAAGCGCACATCGTCAAAGATGAAGAACTCAGCCTCAGGGCCAAAGAACACGGTGTCACCAATGCCGGTGGACTTCATGTAGGCTTCGGCTTTTTTCGCGGTCATACGTGGATCGCGGTTGTAGGCATCGCCTGAACCCGGCTCCAGAATATCGCAGAAAATAGCCATGGTAGGCTGCGCGAAAAACGGGTCCATGTGGGCTGTGTCGGTATCTGGCATCAATACCATGTCGGACTCATTGATGGCCTTCCAGCCAGCAATAGAAGAGCCATCAAACATAATGCCGTCGGCAAACATGTCTTCATCAACCTGGCTGATGTCCATGGTCAAATGTTGCAGTTTCCCGCGCGGATCGGTGAAGCGAACATCAACGAACTTCACATCGTTGTCGCTGATAGTCTTCAAGACATCTGCTGCTGTGGTCATGCTTACTGCTTTCCTCAAGTCTGGGGTACAAAAGTGTAGGGTTGGGAGGGGAGTGTGAGGCGCGCCTAAACGGCATCAACCCCGGTTTCGCCGGTGCGTATGCGAACGACATCTTCCACCGGTGAAACGAAAATCTTACCATCGCCGATCCGGCCCGTTTGGGCTGCATCGCGAATGGCGGTCACGGCGCCTTCAAGCAGATCATCAGGAAGCACAACTTCCACTTTCACCTTTGGGAGAAAGTCCACGACGTACTCGGCACCCCGATACAATTCGGTGTGGCCCTTCTGCCGTCCAAAGCCTTTTGCCTCGGTGACCGTAATGCCCTGGAGACCTACCTCCTGAAGAGCTTCTTTCACCTCGTCCAGCTTGAACGGTTTAATAATGGCCTCGATTTTTTTCATTGCCTCCCCAATCCAACGCATCGTGCGCACTGCGCGCACTGAGCCTGTCAAAGCAGGTATCATGCCAACTTTTGATGCCGCACAATAAAGCTCATCCTGGCTGGTGTTGGCGCCGCCAACGTTGGCCTAGCGCGCTGCTGTCTGGCCTAGACGTGATGGATAGTGCACAAAATGAAGGCTGTAAGGCTCAGATTGCGCGCAACATATTGCCTAAATAATATGCATATGCGTGATTTTAATGCAGTATCGCGTGCTTGCTTTCGCCGGTACACGTGCGCGGGTGGCAAAGTGCCTGTTTGTTTGGCGAAAAAACAATGCCACGCAGGTGTCGCTTTGGGGGTCTGCGATCGCGCGCTCGGCACGAGTGCACCTGGTGGTGCCCAATGGATATTGACCATCTGCGCGGTTTTTCCTTGAAGCACGCGCTGCCTTTGTTATAGAGCCGCCCTCAGCATCACGCGTCGTGTATGCGGGCGTGGTGAAATTGGTAGACACGCTGGTTTTAGGTACCAGTGGCGCAAGCCGTGGGGGTTCAAGTCCCTCCGCCCGCACCATCTTTGTTTTACTCCGTGCCATCGGCACAACCGCGGTGCTGTTCGAGGCCGATCCTCTCACCTGCACCATTACATTGCAATCTTGTGCCTTTGTGCACACTGGCCGCCTTTCTGGGCCGCCCCCAAGGGCGCTGCGCCAACACTGGATAAGGAAGTACAGACCATGCAGGTCACTGAAACGCTCGCCGAAGGCTTGAAGCGCGAACTGACGATTACCATTCCCGCCACCGACCTGTCTTCAAAGCTGGATGACAAGCTCTCCACGCTGAAAAGTCAGGTGCGCCTGCCAGGTTTTCGCCCTGGCAAAGTGCCGGTGTCACACCTGAAAAAGGTCTATGGCAAGCAGGCGATGGCTGAGGTCATCAACGACACGCTGAACGAATCCACCAACGCCGCCATTGCTGAGCGTAAGGAAAAGCCTGCCAGCGAGCCCAAGTTCACGCTTCCTGAAGATGAGGCGAAAGCTGAAGACATTATCGCAGGCAAAGAAGACCTGGAAATCGCTGTCGCTTACGAAATCATCCCCGACTTCGAAGTCAAAGACTTTTCCGGCATCTCCATTGAGCGCCCGGTTGTTGATATCTCCGATGACATGCTGGATGAGCGCCTGAAACAGATCGCTTCATCGAACCTCAGCTACAAGGCGGTTAAGCGCAAAGCTAAAGATGGCGATCAGGTAACATTTGATTTCCTGGGCAAGGTTGACGGCGAAGCCTTTGATGGCGGGGCGGCTCAGGACTTCAAGCTTGTGCTTGGGTCTGGCCAGTTCATCCCCGGTTTCGAAGAGCAGATGGTTGGCCTGAAAGCTGGCGATGAAAAAACACTCGATGTGACCTTCCCAGAAGAGTACGGCGCGGAAAACCTGGCGGGTAAGGCTGCAACCTTTGATGTGACCATCAAGGAAGTGGGCGAAGCTGAAGACCCAGTGATTGATGAGGCGTTTGCGACCAATCTGGGTTTGGAATCGCTGGACAAACTGAAAGAAGCCGTCACCAGCCAGCTGGAAAATGAGTTTGGCCAGAAAACCCGCATGAAGGTGAAGCGCCAGTTGCTGGATGCACTGGATGAGGCCTACGACTTTGATCTGCCACCAAGCTTGGTCGAGCAGGAGTTCGAGGGTGTCTGGAAACAGGTGACAGACGATCTGGAGCGCGCAAAGCGCACCTTTGAAGACGAAGACACCACCGAAGAAAAAGCCAAGGAAGAGTATCAGGGTCTTGCCGAGCGCCGCGTGCGTCTGGGCCTGCTGCTTGCAGAAGTTGGCGGCCAGAACGACGTTCAGGTGACCAATGAAGAGCTGCAGCGTGCTGTTGTTACCCGCGCTCAGCAGTTCCCTGGTCAGGAACGCGAAGTGATTGAATTCTTCCAGAAAAACCCACAGCAGCTGGCAAGCATCCGCGCGCCGATCTTTGAAGATAAGGTGATCGATTTCATCCTTGAGCTGGCCAATGTCACCGACAAGTCGGTTGAGCCTTCAGAGCTGGAAGATGATGATGAGCATGATCACGATCATGACCACGATCACTAGGCTCAACTGAACGCTGGGTTGAAGCAAACGAAGCGTTCACCATATTGCCATTTGAGGGGCCGCGATCGCACCGATCGTGGCCCTTTGTTTTCCCGCAGCCTTGCTCATTGTCCCGCAGTGGCTACGCTTGCCCCACCTTGCTGTGAGTCGCAGCTTCTGCGCCCGGCACCCGATAGAAACATAAGGACTGACCTCACATGCGCGATCCCGTTGATCTTACCATGAACACTCTCGTGCCCATGGTGGTCGAGCAGTCAAACCGCGGCGAACGCGCGTTCGACATCTATTCCCGTCTGCTGCGCGAGCGCATCATCTTTCTCACCGGGCCGGTGGAAGACAATGTTGCATCGCTCATCTGCGCACAGTTGCTGTACCTTGAGGCCGATAATCCCACCAAAGATATCGCGCTCTACATCAATTCGCCTGGCGGTGTTGTGACGTCCGGCATGGGCATTTACGACACCATGCAGTTCATCAAGCCTTCGGTATCGACCATCTGTATCGGTCAGGCTGCGTCCATGGGCTCGCTGCTTTTGACCGCCGGTGCTAAAGATTCGCGCTTCATTCTTCCCAATGCACGCGTGATGCTGCACCAGCCTTCTGGTGGTTTCCAGGGCCAGGCCTCAGACATTGAACGCCATGCTGCTGACATTGTAAAAATGAAGCGTCGTCTCAATGAGGTCTACGTACACCACACGGGCAAAGACTATGAGACGATTGAAACCACGCTCGACCGCGATCACTTCATGACCGCTGAAGAAGCGAAGGATTTCGGGATCGTGGATGAGGTAATTACCTCACGCGCGGCTTTGGAAGAAGCATCAGAGTAGGCTTAAGACACTCTGACAAATGAGCTGGGCATACGTCGTACGCGTGTGCCCAGTAATCCACAGGCGGTAGGGCAACTGCAACAAACGCGCGCCCGTGGCGTCAACACAGGTTGACAGCACAGGCAAAGGCAAGAACCCTGGTATTTGAGTGCGAGTTTAGTGTGCGTAACAGCGATAAAAGACAGGCATGACGTTAACCGTTGCGCTGGACTATGGGTTTAGTCTGGCACCAAGGTCTGCTTTGAAGGCTTTGCATGGGCTGCAGTTTCTGGCGGCCAATCCTACCGGACGTTGCCTGCGCAAGCAGGTTGCGTGCTCACACACCGGCGAGACCATTCGCCAACCCGCTGCGCACCAGCGCGGCGTTATGGAGATTACTATATGAGCAAGTCTGGCAACAGCGGCGGCGATTCCAAGAACACGCTTTACTGTTCGTTCTGCGGAAAGAGCCAGCACGAAGTGCGCAAGCTGATTGCCGGCCCAACTGTATTCATCTGCGATGAATGCGTTGAGCTGTGCATGGACATCATCCGTGAGGAAAACAAAACCTCACTGGTAAAATCGTCCGATGGCGTGCCAACACCGCAAGAAATTCTAACCGTTCTGGACGATTATGTGATCGGTCAGCCGCAGGCCAAACGCGTGCTGTCGGTGGCAGTGCACAACCACTACAAGCGCTTGCACCACGCTGCGAAGAACCAAGACATCGAGTTGGCCAAGTCCAACATTATGCTGATTGGCCCGACCGGTTGCGGTAAAACGCTTCTGGCCCAGACGCTGGCGCGCATCATTGATGTTCCGTTCACAATGGCTGATGCAACCACGCTAACCGAAGCCGGTTATGTTGGTGAGGATGTTGAAAATATCATCCTGAAGCTTCTTCAGGCCGCCGACTACAATGTGGAACGGGCCCAGCGTGGCATTGTCTATATTGATGAGGTCGACAAGATTTCACGCAAGTCGGACAACCCTTCCATTACCCGTGATGTGTCGGGTGAGGGCGTTCAGCAGGCGCTTCTGAAGATCATGGAAGGCACTGTTGCGTCTGTGCCGCCACAGGGCGGTCGCAAGCATCCGCAGCAGGAGTTTTTGCAGGTCGACACAACGAACATCCTGTTCATCTGCGGCGGTGCGTTTGCCGGGCTTGATCGGATCATCTCGGACCGTGGCCGTGCGACCTCCATTGGCTTTAAAGCGTCCGTGGAAGACCCTGATGCCCGCAAAGTAGGTGAGCTGTTCGCCGAAGTTGAGCCCGAAGATCTGGTGAAGTTTGGCCTGATTCCAGAGTTTGTCGGCCGCTTGCCGGTTCTGGCGACGCTGATGGATCTGGATGTGGAAGCGCTTGTTCAGATTTTGCAAGAGCCGAAAAATGCGCTGGTCAAGCAGTATCAGCGCCTGTTCGACATGGAAGAAGTGCAGCTGACATTCCAGGACGAAGCTTTGGAGGCCGTGGCCAATAAGGCTATCGAGCGCAAGACGGGCGCACGTGGTCTGCGCTCAATCATGGAGACCATTTTGCTGGACACCATGTATGAACTGCCAGCCATGGAAGGCGTGGAGCAGGTGGTCATCTCTGATGAGGTGGTCAGCGGTTCGGCCCGTCCGCTCTACATCTATGCGGACAAAGAAGAGCAACAAACCGCTGACGCGTCCTAAGCGTCTCTCGTTCACCAAGGTCTTTAAACGGCGTCCCTTGGGGCGCCGTTTTTGCTTTGGAAGCAATAATTGTGCGCTGAAACCGTTTCTAGCGGTGCAAAGCTGCCCTGCGCACGCTTTAGATGGTGCCCGCCCGTTGAAATCTGCCGCGCATGTGCCCAAGTTCCTTGCAACGATGCGAGCAGCGTGATTCACCTAGTTAAGTTCCGGTGAGCTTCAACGTTGTGGTGCGTTCCCCCTTTTTCGGGCACGGTGGCCGGAAGAGCGTTGCCAGGGTGGCAGCAAGAGATTGGCGCGTTGGCATGCCGCTTTTGCTTAAAGCCCCATCCGATCAAAGTGGTCGGTTTGTTCCGCTGCGCTTCTTCGACCTGGATATTCTTCCGCCCGTGCCTGCATTGCCAAAGGCCCTACCTAATGACTGACCAAAAAATCGATTTCACCGCCGCCTACCGCGACAGCGAGCCAAGTGTTCACCCGGTGTTGCCGCTGCGCGACATCGTCGTGTTTCCGCACATGATTGTTCCGCTTTTTGTGGGCCGCGAAAAATCAATTGCCGCTCTGGAAGAGGTGATGCGCTCGGACAAGCAGATCGTGCTTGCAACGCAGATCAACGCCTCCGACGACGACCCTGCCGCTGATGCCATCTACAATGTTGGTACCATCGCGAACGTGCTGCAGTTGCTACGCTTGCCCGACGGCACTGTGAAAGTGCTGGTTGAAGGCACCGACCGTGTGGAGATTGTGCGTTACCATGAGCGCACCGATTTCCATGAAGCTGACATTCACGCGCTCATTGAAGATGAGGGCGATGAAGTTGAGGTCGAGGCGCTTGCTCGCTCGGTCACCAACGAGTTTGAAAGCTATGTGAAGCTCAACAAGAAGGTCTCGCCAGAGGTTATCTCTGCGATCAGCCAGATTGAGGGCTTTTCCAAGCTCGCCGATACGGTTGCCTCTCACCTTGCCGTGAAAATTTCCGAGAAGCAGGACGTTCTGGCAACCATTTCAGTGACCGGTCGCCTGGAGCAGGTGCTCGCCCTCATGGAGAGCGAGATTTCAGTGCTGCAGGTCGAGAAACGCATTCGCAGCCGCGTCAAACGCCAAATGGAGAAGACGCAGCGTGAGTACTATCTCAACGAGCAGATGAAGGCGATCCAGAAAGAGCTGGGTGAAGGCGAAGATGGCAAGGATGAGCTGTCTGAGCTGGAAGACAAAATCGAGAAAACGAAGCTCTCCAAAGAAGCACGCGACAAAGCCACCGCTGAGATGAAAAAGCTGCGGGCCATGAGCCCTATGTCGGCTGAAGCAACCGTGGTGCGCAACTACCTAGATTGGCTGCTGGGCCTGCCTTGGGGCAAGCGCTCGCGCATTTCCGTCGACCTGAAAAAGGCGCAGGACATCCTTGATGATGATCACTATGGCCTGGACAAGGTCAAAGAGCGGATCATTGAATATCTTGCGGTGCAGGCTCGCTCCAACAAGTTGCGTGGCCCCATTCTTTGCCTCGTTGGCCCTCCTGGGGTGGGTAAAACCTCTTTGGGCAAATCGATCGCCAGCGCCACAAAGCGTGAGTTTGTACGAATTTCGCTGGGTGGTGTGCGCGATGAAGCCGAGATTCGGGGCCACCGGCGCACCTATATTGGCTCGATGCCGGGCAAGGTCATCCAGTCGATGCGCAAGGCCAAGAAAACCAACCCGCTCTTCCTTCTCGATGAGATCGACAAGATGGGAATGGATTTCCGGGGCGATCCGTCTTCGGCGCTGCTGGAGGTGCTCGATCCGGAACAGAACTCAACGTTTGCCGATCACTATCTGGAAGTGGACTATGATCTATCGAGTGTGATGTTCGTGACCACGGCCAACACGCTGAACATTCCTGGGCCACTGATGGACCGCATGGAAATTATTCGCATCGCCGGCTACACCGAAGATGAGAAAATTGAGATCGCGCGCCGCCATTTAATCCCCAAGGCGATCAAGAACCATGGCCTCAAGCCGGAAGAGTTCACCATCGATGATGATGGTCTGCGACTCGTGGTCCAGCGCTACACCCGTGAAGCCGGTGTACGTAACCTTGAACGCGAACTGTCATCGTTGGCGCGCAAGAGCGTGAAAGCGATCATGCTTGGCACGATGCGCACGCTGGATGGTGACATCATCGACGTCCAAAAGGCTGATATCACGGCCAAGAATGTTGGCGATTTCCTCGGTGTTCCGAAGTTCCGCCATGGCGAAGTTGAGGACGAGGATCAGGTGGGTGTTGTCACCGGCTTGGCCTGGACCGAGGTTGGCGGCGAGTTGCTGACCATCGAAGGCGTAATGATGCCCGGCAAGGGCAAAATGACTGTCACTGGCAATCTTCGCGACGTGATGAAGGAGTCTATCTCGGCAGCTGCAAGCTATGTGCGCTCGCGGTCGGTGGATTTCGGCATTGAACCCCCGCAATTCGAAAAGCGCGATATCCACGTCCACGTGCCCGAAGGCGCGACGCCGAAGGATGGGCCCTCCGCTGGTGTGGCGATGGTTACAGCCATCGTTTCGATGATGACAGGCATTGCCGTGCGCAAAGATGTTGCCATGACGGGCGAGATCACGCTGCGGGGCAGGGTGCTGCCAATCGGTGGTCTGAAAGAGAAGCTACTGGCCGCACTGCGTGGGGGTATCAAGAAAGTTCTGATCCCCGAGGAGAATGCCAAGGATCTGGCGGACATTCCCGAATCGGTGAAGAACGGTTTGGAAATTGTGCCGGTCTCAATGCTCGATGAAGTGCTCGAGCATGCGCTGGTCGAGGCGCCAATGGCCATTGAATGGGACCCAGACGCGGTCGCCGCTGATTCGGCAAAGGCTGAAGATGGCGACGCAAGTGGCGCTATGATCGCGCATTAAGTCCGTTCGTTGGCCAAGCCTGACGTCCCAAAGACAAAACTTATACACAAAGTTGCAAAAAGCCCCGGTTTTCCGGGGTTTTTTGTTGTCAGAGCGCATCAGGATCGGCAGGGTTTTCGAGCACGCAGCCGCAGATTCGCAAGGCAATCGCTGGCTGCATCATGAGTAGGGCGCGATTTGTGTGCGGCCCGCCGACTAGATTTGGAGAGTAACCATGAACAAGAACGAATTCATCTCGGCCGTGGCCGAAAAAGCAGACCTCGCCAAAGGTGACGCCACAAAAGCTGTCGACGCTGTTTTTGAAACCATCACGTCCGAGCTCGCTTCTGGTGGCGATGTTCGTATGACTGGCTTCGGCAACTTCTCGATCACGCACCGCGCTGAGAGCAAAGGCCGTAACCCATCCACAGGCGCAGAAATCACAATTCCTGCCGCCAAGCGTCCAAAATTCACCGCTGGTAAAGCGCTTAAGGAAGCCGTCAACAACTAAGCGTTGTTTTGCATGGCTGGGTGGCGATCTCGCTGCCTGAACAATTCGCCCGGGTCTTTTTGGCCCGGGCGTTTTTGATTAAGCAGCTTGCATAACAAGCCTTGCATTTGCCGCAAGGCGGACCTATCAAGGCGCGCGTTTCGGCCTTTGTGACAAAGGCCGGGCAGGGCGGTTAGCTCAGCTGGGAGAGCATCTCGTTTACACCGAGAGGGTCGGGGGTTCGAGCCCCTCACCGCCCACCATTGCGTTTGACACCGTCAAACGACTAAACGACTGGTGCCTCATGTTCATCGGGTAGCGATGGACACTAGCACATCAACCACGCGCAGCATCTCACGTCCCATCGGAATCTCTGAAATTAGCTTTTCTGCCTTTCGCCTTTAATGCGATGAAGGGCGGGACGCGGCGTACATCCCTCTGCTACAGTTTGAATGATACTGCGTCGCGCTCCAGTTTGTTATGGTGCCAGCAGCCCCCATATGCAGCAGGACACCATGAGCGACTCTCCCAAACGCTACCTTCGGCATTCCCAGTTTTCAGCCGCGGCGTTGGCCACCCATTCACGTCCAGCTTTGCCGGTCACTGCACCGGCGGAAGTCAACAAGGCCGTTATACAGGCCGGAGAGGCGGCGCATGGGCGCGACCGCGAGCGGTTCCTCCAAGCGATTGCAAAGATCGGCTGGGATTTGGTGCCCGATGTGTCCGGCGAGGTGCTTGCAACCAAGGGCGGCAACACCTTGAAGTGGGAGCGGCACACCGAGTTCATATCGCTCACTGCCGTGGGCGCCCCGCCGCTGGACAATAAAGAGGCCCGCAAAGCGTTTGATGAGGTGCTCGTCCTCATCACGCAAGATATGGCTGATGGCCGGAATGGCGATTCCAGCGATGATTTGGGCGTTTTTGCGCGCACGCGTGTGCTCGTGGCAACCAAAGACGATGGGTTGGAAATTGTCAGGCGCGATACGCCCATCCAAAACGTGCTGGTGGTTGGCGATAACATTCAGGTCGCAACCACGCTGTTGCACGACGAGACGCAAAGCATTGAATATCGCGCGATCCTGCTCAATCAGGATACAACGCCCATGAACCCGCGCCGTGTGGGCCGGTTTGTGCAGCGCTTGCTTGAAGTCGATAGCTACCGTTTGCTGGCCTATTTGGCGGTGCCTGTTCTGCAACGCATGGGGCCTCGCGTGTCAGCGCTCGAAGCGCAGGTCAATGAAATTGCGCAGCGCGCAGCCAGCGATCCAAAACCTGAAGAAGAGCAGGCGATTCTCACCGAACTTACCGAGCTTTCAGCGGAGTTGCAGTCGATCGGATCGGCCTCCGAATTTCGCTTCGCCGCATCGCTTGCTTACGCCGCTATTGTCGACGAACGACTGGCATCTTTGCGCGAAAACCGCATCGAAGGGTTTCAGCGCATTTCAACCGGCGTCAAACGCAGGCTTGATCCGGCCATGCGCAGTTGTAACGCTCTTTTGCGCCGCCAACAAAAAATCGCCGAGCGCATAGGCTATGTAACCGATTTGCTGCGCACGCGGGTCGACCTTGCCTTGCAGGATCAAAATGCCGATGTGTTGCAGAGCATTGACCAGCGGGCCAAAGCGCAGCTTCGCTTACAGCAGGCCGTTGAAGGTCTGTCGGTTGCGGCGATCACATACTACACACTCAGTATCATCTACTATGTGCTTAAGGGGCTGCCGCTGAGCACTATAGGCCTTTCGGCTGAAGTGTTGCAGGCGATGTTTGTGGTGCCCATTGGGTTGCTGGTTTATTGGGGTTTGCGCCGTGTGCGCGCGCGCAATGAAGCTGCTGATCCTGACCCGGAAGACACGACGAAGCGTGGACTGTAAAAGGCTGGGCCAAACTGTCCTGCTTTACTCCCGACTTGCCGCTTGACTTGGCATGGGGGGTGGCTTAATCCGGCGCATCTCTAACGCATTTACGGCGTTTCGCGCGGCTGTAGCTCAGTTGGTTAGAGTGCCGGCCTGTCACGCCGGAGGTCGCGGGTTCGAGTCCCGTCAGCCGCGCCATTTTCTTTCACTCTTTGCCCCTTGGCATATTGGTGGTTCAGGCAAACAACGGCTTGCCGGAAACCGCTGACTGCGAACAGCAACCAGTCGGAACACGATCTGCCGTGCAACCGGTGGCCAAGCGATACGAGATTGGCCAGCAAGCAGAGGTTGCCTCGTGTGTAAGTTGCTCGGTTCGGCCAGTCGATTCTGCTGCAATCGCCCCATACCGGTTTCACCTTTTTTCCACCTTACGCTAAAGTAGCTGCGTCAATCCGCGTTGGCTTTGGTCTAAGGCGGCATTGACCTGCTCTATCAGTTCGATAAGCACGTAAATTCAATCGGGGATTCAAACAGACAAATGGAGGCGCGCTGTGGAAGCGTTGCTGGCGGAATATCTGCCCATTCTGGTTTTCTTTGGCTTATGTCTTATTATCGGCTTGGCCTTGCTTGTTGCACCCTTTGTGGTGGCCTACAAAAATCCTGATCCGGAAAAGCTCTCCGCCTATGAGTGCGGCTTTAACGCGTTTGATGATGCACGCATGAAGTTCGACATCCGGTTTTATCTGGTGGCTATCCTCTTCATTATTTTCGATTTGGAAATTGCATTCCTTTTCCCTTGGGCGGCTGCCTTCGGCGACGTCGGCCTGTTTGGTTTCTGGTCGATGATGGTGTTCTTGGGCGTGCTGACCATCGGCTTCATCTATGAGTGGAAGAAGGGAGCGCTGGAATGGGATTGATCGACAAGCACGGCAAACCTGTATTTGCAGCGCCGGAGCACGGGGCAATGCCAGGTGGAACGATGGTTGCCCCGGCCCCTGTCGGAGCAACCGACAACAGCGGCAAACCCGTTGGCTGGGATGACCCGTTTTTCACCGGTGTGAATGATGAGCTGGCCGATAAAGGCTTCCTCGTGACCTCGACCGACAACCTCATTCAGTGGGCGCGCCAAGGCTCGCTTATGTGGATGACATTTGGTTTGGCCTGCTGCGCCGTTGAAATGATGCAGATGGCGATGCCGCGCTACGATGCTGAGCGGTTTGGATTTGCCCCTCGCGGCAGTCCGCGCCAGTCCGATGTGATGATTGTAGCTGGCACGCTGACCAACAAAATGGCCCCAGCGCTGCGCAAGGTTTACGACCAAATGCCCGAACCACGCTATGTGATTTCAATGGGATCATGTGCCAATGGGGGTGGTTATTACCATTATTCCTATTCGGTGGTGCGCGGCTGTGACCGCGTTGTGCCGGTTGATATTTATGTGCCCGGCTGCCCACCAACGGCAGAGGCGCTGCTCTATGGCGTGCTGCTGTTGCAGAAGAAGCTGCGCCGCACCGGCACCATTGAGCGCTAGAGGCTGACGTTTATGGCAGATGTGATCAATCCGGCTGATGATGCGCTCGAAGAAATGGCGCAAATCATGGCATCCAGCCTCGAAATGGATGACGAGGCGGTGGCCATTTCGCATGGCCACTTAACAGTGCGCGTTGGTATCAATGATGTATTCAACGCCATCCGAACCTTACGCGATGACCCGAAGCTCGCCTTCGTCAGCATCATCGACATTTGCGGGGTCGACTACCCCGCGCGTGAGCGCCGCTTCGATGTGGTCTACCACTTCCTTTCTCCCACGCAGAATGCCCGCGTACGGTTGATTGTGGAGACTGACGAGCGCACCCCGGTGCCCTCCATCACTGAGCTGTTTCATGGCGCAGAGTGGTTTGAGCGAGAGGCCTACGATCTCTACGGTATTCTGTTCTCAGGGCACCCGGATTTGCGGCGGCTGTTGACCGATTATGGTTTTGACGGCCACCCACTGCGCAAGGACTTTCCGCTGACCGGATTTGTAGAAGTGCGCTATGACGACGAGCAAAAACGTGTGCTTTATGAGCCAGTGCGCCTCAACCAAGAATTCCGCGATTTTGACTTTGTCTCACCCTGGGAAGGCACGGACTACGTGATTCCAGGCGATGAGAAAGCATCAGACGAGAAGGCTGGCTAGTCGTGCAAAAGAAAGCGTACCGCGCATGAATGTGATGCCAACCAACACCACGGGCGAGACACAAGTTCGCCAGTTCAATATCAATTTCGGGCCCCAGCATCCAGCGGCGCACGGCGTGCTGCGGCTGGTGTTGGAACTTGACGGCGAGATTGTTGATCGTGTGGATCCGCACATTGGGCTGCTGCATCGCGGCACCGAGAAGCTGATCGAGCATAAGACGTACCTGCAGGCGATTCCTTATTTTGATCGCTTGGATTACGTGGCCCCCATGAACCAGGAGCATGCATTTGCCCTGGCGATTGAGCGGATGGCCGGCATTGAGGTGCCAAGGCGTGGTCAGCTTATTCGGGTCCTTTATTGTGAAATCGGCCGAATTTTATCGCACATCCTCAACATCACCACACAGGCGCTGGATGTTGGCGCGCTAACCCCGCCTGTTTGGGGCTTTGAAGAGCGCGAAAAGCTGATGGTGTTTTACGAGCGTGCGTGTGGGGCGCGGCTCCATGCTGCCTATTTCCGTCCCGGCGGCGTTCATCAGGACTTGCCACAGGATCTGATCGACGACATCGAGGCCTGGTGCGATCCGTTTTTGCAGACGGTAGACGATATCGGTGCTTTGTTGACCGACAACCGCATTTTCAAGCAGCGCAACGTCGATATCGGTGTTGTAACGCTTGATGAGTGCTGGGCATGGGGCTTTTCTGGCGTCATGGTCCGTGGCTCAGGTGCGGCATGGGACCTTCGCAAGAGCCAACCCTATGAGTGCTATGAGGAATTCGATTTCGATATTCCCATTGGCAAAAATGGCGACTGCTACGATCGATACCTGATCCGCATGGAAGAGATGCGCCAGTCCGTCTCGATCATGAAGCAGGCCATTGCAAAGCTCAATGCGCCAGAGGGTAAGGGGCCGGTTTCCAACACCGATAACAAAGTGGTGCCGCCCAAGCGCGGTGAGATGAAGCGCTCGATGGAAGCGCTGATCCATCACTTCAAGCTCTATACCGAAGGCTATCATGTGCCTGAGGGCGAAATTTACGCAGCCGTCGAAGCGCCGAAAGGCGAGTTTGGCGTGTATCTGGTTTCCGATGGGTCGAACAAACCCTACCGCTGCAAGATTCGCGCACCGGGCTTTGCCCACCTTCAGGCGATGGATTTCATCTGCCGTGGCCACCAATTGGCCGATGTATCGGCCATTCTTGGCTCCCTTGATATCGTGTTTGGAGAAGTGGACCGGTAGGGCCCTTCCTGTTGCATTAGGGCGCTTAAGCGCCTGAAAAGAAAGACTGACCGCATGGCTGTTCGCCGCCTTTGTGAAGACCAACCTGAGAGCTTTGCTTTCACGCCTGCCAATGAAAATTGGGCACAGGAGCAAATCAAAAAATACCCTGAGGGCCGCCAAGCGTCTGCGGTTATCCCGCTGCTCTGGCGCGCGCAGGAGCAGCATGAAGGCTGGCTGCCAGAGCCTGCCATTCGTGCTGTCGCCGATATGCTGGATATGCCTTATATTCGCGTGCTGGAGGTGGCGACATTTTACACCATGTTTCAACTGCAGCCGGTGGGCAAAAAAGCCCACATTCAGGTGTGTGGCACGACGCCGTGCATGCTGCGCGGTGCCAATGACCTCAAAGACGTTTGCCGCCGCAAGATTGCGCAAAACCAGTTCGATCTATCCGAGGATGGCAACTTTTCTTGGGAAGAGATGGAATGCCTTGGGGCCTGCGTGAACGCGCCCATGCTGCAAATTTTCAAGGACACGTACGAAGATCTGACGCCAGAAAAGCTGGAACAGCTGATCGATGACATCGCTGCTGGTAAGCCGGTGACACCTGGCCCGCAAAATGGTCGGCATTTCTCGGTAGCCGAAGGTGGCCTAACAACGCTTGTCGATTTTGATGGTGGGCCGCAAGGCGGCGTGCCGACCCCTCAGGTCATCGATGGCGCACCGGCGACCATTGATTCGGTTGCAGGATTCTCCCTGAACGGAGGAGCCAGTGTGCCTGCAAAGCCCAAGGGCAAAGCTGCGCCACAGGCAGCTGCCACGCCAAAAGCTGCGCCCCAAAAGGCAACACCAGCGTCTGTTGACGCCGAGAGTGATGCCCCTGCGGCGCAGCCTGAAGCACTGAGCGCGGCGCGCGATGGCAAGCCCGATGATTTGAAACTCATCAAGGGCATCGGCAAAGTGCTTGAAACCAAGCTGAACGGCCTTGGCATTTTCCATTTTGACCAGATTGCGGCATGGGGCGAAGCCGAAGTGAACTGGGTGAATTCTCACCTGTCCTTCTCAGGTCGTATCCAGCGCGAAGAGTGGATTGCGCAGGCCAAAGAACGCGCTAACACTGGGAAGAAGGGGTAATCCGAAATGCTTCAGGATAAAGACCGCATCTTCACCAACATTTATGGCTTCCACGACTGGGGCCTTGAGGGCGCGATGAAACGCGGCCATTGGGATGGCACCAAGGGCATCATCGAGAAGGGCCGCGACTGGATCATCGATGAAATGAAAGCTTCCGGCCTGCGTGGTCGTGGTGGCGCTGGCTTCCCGACTGGCCTCAAATGGTCGTTCATGCCCAAGGAAAGCGATGGCCGTCCTTCCTATCTTGTTATCAATGCCGACGAATCAGAGCCGGGTACCTGCAAAGACCGCGAGATTATGCGTCACGATCCGCACACGCTGATCGAAGGCTGCCTGATCGCCGGTTTCGCGATGAATGCGCATGCCTGCTACATCTACATTCGGGGCGAATACATTCGCGAGCGTGAGCGCCTGCAGGCCGCTATTGATCAGGCTTATGAAGCCAAGCTGATCGGAAAGAACAACAAGAACGGCTGGGACTACGACATCTACGTCCATCACGGGGCAGGGGCCTATATTTGCGGTGAAGAGACGGCACTTCTGGAATCGCTGGAAGGCAAAAAGGGCCAGCCACGCCTCAAGCCACCATTTCCCGCCAATGTTGGCCTTTATGGCTGCCCTACGACTGTGAACAATGTGGAATCAATTGCCGTCGCACCCACCATTTTGCGCCGTGGCGGCGCGTGGTTTGCAGGTTTTGGTAAGCCCAACAACACGGGCACCAAGCTGTTCTGCGTGTCCGGTCACGTGAACCAGCCAGCCACATTCGAAGAAGAAATGTCGGTGCCGTTCAAAGAGCTGATCGACAAACACTGCGGCGGTATTCGTGGTGGCTGGGACAATCTGCTTGCGGTGATCCCCGGCGGATCGTCTGTGCCGTGCGTGCCAGCTGAAGAGATTATCAATTGTCCGATGGATTTTGACAGCCTGCGCGAGTTGAAATCCGGCCTTGGTACGGCGGCCGTCATTGTGATGGACAAAAGCACGGATATTGTGCGTGCCATCGCTCGCATCAGCTACTTCTACAAGCACGAGAGCTGCGGCCAGTGCACGCCGTGCCGTGAGGGCACAGGCTGGATGTGGCGTGTGCTGGAGCGCATGGCCAAGGGTGAGGCGCAGAAGCGCGAAATCGATATGCTGCTCGATGTAACCTATCAGGTTGAGGGACACACTATCTGTGCGCTAGGCGATGCGGCTGCATGGCCGGTGCAGGGGCTTATCCGCCACTTCCGTCATGAAATTGAAGCGCGCATTGACGAGTATTCCTACAACTCAAAACCCGGAGAAACGCTGGTGGCTGCCGAATAGGCGCGCCAGACACCATTATGCACCTTGCCGAACTCAACATTGCAGAATGGAAAGTGCCTGCCGACAGTGCGCAGGCGCAGCCCTTTATGCGTGCGCTCGATAAGGTGAATGGCGTGGCTGAGCGCTCGCCTGGTTTTGTATGGCGTCACACAGAAGAAGGTGTGGTTGACCCGTGGGCCAATTCGAATGTGATTGTGAACCTTAGCAGTTGGGAAGACGCACAGTCGCTTGAGAACTTCGTTTGGAACACCGTTCACCGCGGTATTTATCGCCGTAAGCAGGAGTGGTTTTCCACCATGCGCATGGCGCACATCGTCATGTGGTGGATTGAGCCCGGGCACCAGCCTTCTCTACAAGAGGCCAAAGATCGGCTCGATCATCTCGATCAGCATGGCAACACCGACACAGCATTCGGCTGGGAACACCTGCCAAACATCAAACTCTGGCAAAGCCAGCGCTGCGCATAAAGCGGCACCAGAAAAGTCAGAAGAGAACTTCGAATGAGCGACACACGCAGCATCATTGTTGACGGAACCGAAGTGGAAGTGCCCGCGCACTACACGCTGTTGCAGGCGTGCGAGGAAGCCGGCGCTGAAGTGCCGCGCTTCTGCTATCACGAGCGGCTGTCAGTGGCGGGCAACTGCCGCATGTGTCTGGTGGAGCTGAAAGGTGCACCCAAACCAATCGCCTCGTGCGCGTGGGGCGTGCGTGATTGTCGCCCGGGCCCTGAAGGCCAACTGCCCGAAGTCTCCACGCGCTCGCCTAAAGTGAAAAAGGCCCGCGAAGGGGTGATGGAGTTTTTGCTCATCAACCACCCGTTGGATTGCCCGATCTGCGATCAGGGCGGCGAGTGTGATCTGCAAGACCAAGCCATGGCCTATGGCGTCGATAAGAACCGTTTTGAAGAGAACAAGCGCGCCGTCGAAGACAAAGACATTGGCCCTCTGGTGAAAACTATCATGACGCGCTGCATCCACTGCACGCGCTGTGTGCGCTTCACAACCGAGGTTGCTGGCGTCTCCGATCTTGGCGCGACAGGTCGTGGCGAAGATATGGAAATCACCACCTATCTTGAAGCTGCGATGGCATCGGAGCTGCAGGGTAATGTGATCGATCTGTGCCCTGTGGGTGCACTGACCTCCAAGCCCTACGCGTTCAAGGCGCGCCCTTGGGAACTGACCAAGGTTGAAAGCGTCGATGTGATGGACGCGGTTGGCTCCAACATCCGCGTTGATGTGAAGGGCCGCGAAGTGATGCGGATCATGCCGCGCCTTAACGAGTCCATCAATGAAGAGTGGATCTCCGATAAATCCCGTTTCATCTGGGACGGCCTGCGCTCGCAGCGTTTGGATCGCCCCTATATTCGAGAGAATGGAAAACTGCGCCCGGCCAGCTGGAGCGAGGCATTTGCATTGATCGCAGACAGAGCCTCGAAAACAGCGCCAGAGAAAATTGGTGCTTTGGCCGGTGATTTGGCGGGCGTGGAAGAAATGTTCGCGCTGAAAGGCCTTATGGCTGCACTCGGCTCACCGAATATGGATTGCCGTACTGATGGCACGGCGCTGGATCCTGCAAACGGCCGCGCAAGCTATCTGTTTAACAGCACCATTGATGGCATCGAATATGCCGATGCAATCCTGCTGATTGGCACCAATCCACGCATCGAAGCGCCGCTGCTCAATGCACGCATTCGCAAACGCTGGCGAGCTGAGCCCACAATGATTGGCCTCATCGGTGAAGCAACTGACCTGACCTATGACTACACACATCTGGGCGATAGTGTTGACGCGCTTGGCAAGCTTGCCGACCACGATATGGCGAAAGCCGAACGCCCCATGATGATCATCGGGCAGGGCGCACTGTCCGGCCCCAATGGGGCCGATGTGCTGGCCTTGGCTGCAAGCGTCGCGCAAAAGCTTGGTGTGATCAAAGACGATTGGAACGGGTTCAACGTGCTGCACACCGCTGCTGGTCGCGTGGGCGCGCTGGATATCGGCTTTGTGCCGGGTGAAGGTGGCAAAGATGCTGGCGGCATAGCTGGCGGCGAGGTTGATCTGCTGTTCAACATGGGTGCGGATGAGCTGGAAATCGCCGCAGGGGCCTTCACGGTTTACATTGGCACCCATGGTGACCGCGGCGCGCACCGCGCTGACGTTATTCTGCCTGGAGCCGCTTATACCGAAAAATCAGCGACTTATGTGAACACCGAGGGCCGCCCGCAGCAAACAACGCGCGGCGCTTTCCCTCCCGGTGATGCCAAGGAAGATTGGGCGATTTTGCGCGCTTTGTCAGAAAAGCTTGGTCACACACTGCCCTACAACACACTGGGCCAGCTGCGCACTGCGCTCTACGCCGAGCATCCGCATCTGGCCAAGCTGGAAGAGATCGAAGCTGCTGATGCAGGCGCGCTCGCTGATTTGGCCAAAAAGGCCCCTAAAGATGCCGGTAAGGCGAAGTTCGCCCGCGCCATTGAAGATTTTTACCTGACAAACCCGATTGCCCGCGCCTCCAAGGTGATGGCCGAGTGCTCGGCAACATTGAACCGGCCCGATATGGCCGTGGCGGCGGAGTAAGCCCACATGGAAGCCTTTTGGTCCACATACGCTTGGCCGTTTCTGATCATGGTGGCGCAGAGCCTGCTGTTGCTGGTCACGCTGCTGATCACGATTGCCTATATTCTCTATGCTGACCGTAAAATTTGGGCGGCTGTGCAGCTTCGCCGTGGACCAAACGTGGTTGGCCCTTGGGGCTTGCTGCAGTCCTTCGCTGACCTGTTAAAGTTCGTCCTCAAAGAGCCGATTATTCCATCGGGCGCCGATAAGCCGGTGTTCCTGATGGCGCCTTTGGTCACCGTGGCCCTCGCCCTGCTCGCTTGGGCGGTGATTCCGGTTGCCGAGGGTTGGGTGATTTCTGACATCAATGTCGGCATCCTCTACATTTTGGCCATCTCATCCCTTGGCGTTTACGGCGTCATCATGGCCGGGTGGGCTTCCAACTCGAAGTATCCGTTCCTTGGCGCGCTTCGCTCGGCTGCACAGATGGTGTCCTATGAGGTCTCCATCGGCTTTGTGATCATCACGGTTCTGCTGGTGGTTGGTTCACTGAATTTGTCCGAGATTGTGCTGGCGCAGAACACCGGCATAGGCACCTCGCTTGGCCTGCCGCCGAGCATTTTAGATTGGCACTTCCTGCCACTCTTCCCAATGTTTATCGTGTTCTTTATCTCTGCGCTGGCTGAGACAAACCGCCCACCCTTCGATCTGCCAGAGGCCGAATCGGAGCTGGTTGCAGGGTTCATGGTTGAGTACGGCTCCACGCCCTACATGATGTTCATGCTGGGCGAGTATGTCGCCATTTTCCTGATGTGCGCACTCACGACAATTTTGTTCTTGGGTGGCTGGCTGCCGATCATTGACATTCCGCCTCTGTCTTGGGTGCCGGGCATCGTGTGGTTTGCGCTCAAATCGTTCGCCGTCTTTTTCATGTTTGCCATGGTGAAGGCGTTTGTCCCGCGCTACCGGTACGACCAGTTGATGCGCCTCGGCTGGAAAGTGTTCCTGCCTTTGTCGTTGTTCATGGTTGTTGCGGTTGCCGGATTCCTTCAGTTCACCGGCACTGCGCCCTAAGCCCAAACAAGGAGATATGCCATGCAGCTGGATCAAGCCGCCAAGTCGCTCCTCCTCAAGGAGTTTGTGGGCGCATTCGTTTTGTCGATGCGATATTTCTTCAAGCCGAAGCCCACGCTGAACTACCCGTTTGAAAAGGGCTATGTGTCGCCCCGCTTCCGTGGTGAGCACGCGCTGCGTCGCTATCCCAATGGAGAAGAGCGCTGCATTGCCTGCAAACTGTGTGAGGCAATCTGCCCGGCGCAGGCCATTACCATCGAGGCTGGCCCACGCCGTAACGATGGCACACGCCGCACAACGCGCTACGATATTGATATGGTGAAATGCATCTATTGCGGACTATGCCAGGAAGCGTGTCCAGTTGATGCGATCGTTGAGGGGCCGAATTTCGAGTTCGCCACCGAGACGCGTGAAGAGCTTTACTACAACAAGGAAAAACTGCTGGAGAATGGCGAGCGCTGGGAGCGTGATATTGCCAAGTCTCTGGAGATGGACGCGCCTTACCGCTAGGGGTAACGAAACAGCAGACGGGTGTTCACAGCTCCCCAAAAGGGTGGGCTAGACGCATCGGGATCGGTTGGCTACCACGCCAGCAGAAACCACTTTCGGGAAAGGTTGGCGCACGCAGCCAGCCTTTGAAAAACAAAACAAAGCCAGTGCATTAGGCATTGGCGACGCATCGGGGAAGACACTGCCGCAAGAGGCAGTGCAACACGCACACAGAATGGTTCTGACTAGCTTCTTTTTCTATCTGTTTGCCGCGATCACAATCGCGTCGGCCTTTATGGTGATTGCCGCGCGCCAGCCTGTGCACTCGGTTTTCTTTCTCATTCTGGCGTTTTTCAATTCTGCGGGCCTGTTCATGCTTGCCGGTGCAGAGTTTCTCGCGTTGCTTTTGGTCGTTGTCTATGTCGGCGCAGTCGCTGTGATGTTCCTGTTCGTGGTGATGATGCTGGACGTGGATTTCGCCGAGTTGCGCCAGGGCTTTCTTCAGTATCTGCCCATTGGCGCGCTGGTCGCGGTGATTCTGGTGTTGGAGCTTGCGCTTATCTTGGGCGCAACGGTGATTGATGCTGATGTCGCGATCAACACGGGCATGCCCATGCCGCCAATTGAAGATGTTCCCAATATCGAGGCTATCGGCCTCGTGCTCTACACAGACTATGTCTACTTCTTTCAGACTGCGGGCTTGGTGCTGCTCGTTGCGATGATCGGGGCCATCGTGTTGACCCTGCGCCAGCGCGAAGGCGTGAAGCGGCAAGACATAAACGTTCAAAACGCGCGCCAGCCTGAAGACGCCGTTGAGGTGGTTAAGGTGAAGTCGGGGCAGGGGCTTTAGGGGTCCTGGCGCTAGCGGCCGGTCGCGCCGGCCAAATATTAATCGGTCCTGCAAAGGACCAACGCATTTTCTGCGCTGTGAGGTACCTCATGGCTTTCGGGGGTTAAACGAGACGCAATGTCGATCGGACTAGGTCACTATCTGACCGTTGGGGCGATCCTGTTCACGCTGGGCGTGTTCGGTATCTTCATCAACCGCAAAAACGTCATCATTATTTTGATGTCGGTTGAGCTGATCCTTCTGTCGGTGAACCTCAACCTCGTCGCTTTCTCGTTCTATCTGCAGGATTTGGCCGGTCAGATATTCGCGCTGTTCATCCTCACCGTCGCAGCCGCCGAGGCTGCCATTGGCCTTGCCATTCTCGTCGTCTTCTTCCGAAACCGTGGTTCAATCGCGGTGGAAGACATCAACATGATGAAAGGGTGACCTGAGCATGTTGTCGGCAATCGTCTTTCTCCCGCTGCTTGGCTTCCTGATCGCAGGGCTTTTTGGGAAACTGCTGGGCCATCGCCCAGTCGAAATCATCACCACAGGCTTTGTCGGCCTTGGCGCTGTGCTGTCCTGGATCGTGTTTGTTCAGACCGGCTTTGGTCATGGGGAGGTGGCGGAAGCTGTGGAGCATTCCGGCCTCATGTCGCTTATGGGCACATCGGGCAACGGCCACGCTTATGAGCGCGTGCAGGTTCTGCACTGGATTTCATCGGGCGATTTCACAGTCGATTGGGCGTTCCGCCTTGATACACTGACCGCAGTTATGCTGGTCGTGGTGAACTCTGTTTCCGCGCTCGTGCACCTCTACTCGATTGGCTATATGAGCCACGACGAGCACCGCTCACGTTTCTTCGCCTACCTGTCATTGTTCACGTTCGCCATGCTGATGCTGGTGACGTCTGACAACTTGCTGCAGATGTTCTTCGGTTGGGAAGGCGTGGGCGTCGCCTCGTACTTGCTGATTGGCTTCTGGTACAAAAAGTCTTCCGCCAATGCTGCGGCTATGAAGGCATTCATCGTCAACCGCGTTGGTGATTTCGGCTATCTGCTTGGCATCTTTGGCGTGTTTGTGCTTTTCGGTTCAGCAGAATTCTCCGTCATTTTCGCTGAGGCTTCTCAGTACGCTGACACCACCTTCATGTTCCTTGGCATGGAGGTGCATGCGCTCACCACAATCTGTTTGCTGCTCTTCATGGGCGCCATGGGCAAGTCGGCGCAGTTCTTGCTGCACACATGGTTGCCGGACGCGATGGAAGGCCCAACCCCGGTCTCCGCACTTATCCACGCCGCCACCATGGTCACCGCTGGTGTATTTCTGGTGGCACGCATGTCGCCGATTTTTGAATATGCGCCCAATGCGTTGGCGTTCGTCACCTTCATCGGCGGCACAACGGCAATTTTCGCAGCAACCGTGGGTTTGGTGCAAAACGACATCAAACGTGTCATCGCCTACTCAACCTGTTCTCAGCTCGGCTACATGTTTGTGGCGCTGGGTGTTGGCGCCTATTCGGTGGGTATCTTCCATTTGTTCACCCACGCTTTCTTTAAAGCGCTGCTGTTCCTTGGCGCTGGCTCGGTGATCCATGCTGTTTCCAACGAGCAGGACATGCGCCGCATGGGCGGCCTGTGGAACAAGATCCCGTTCACCTACGCCATGATGATCATTGGTACCATCGCGCTCACCGGCTTTCCCTACACGGCGGGTTACTTCTCTAAGGATGCCGTTATCGAGGCAGCCTTTGCTGGCGGCGACGGCATTGCACGCTATGCGTTTTGGATGACAGTGATCGCGGCTGCGCTCACCAGCTTCTACTCCTGGCGCCTTATTTTCCTGACCTTCCACGGCACGCCGCGCATGTCCGCAGATGTGGCAAGCCATGTGCACGAGAGCCCTAAGGTGATGACCATTCCGCTGGCGCTGCTTGCCGTGGGCGCATTGCTTGCTGGCATCGTGTTCGAGCATTCCTTTGTTTACGAGGATGGCTTCCATCACTTCTTCCGTGAAGCGATCTTCATGGCGCAAACCAACGACATTTTGCACGCCTTGCATGAAGTGCCGCAGTGGGTAATCCGCTCGCCGTTGGTGATGATGATCCTTGGCTTCTTGCTGGCTTACTGGATGTACATCCGTAGCCCGCACCTTCCTGGCCAGCTCGCCGCACAGCACGACATTGCCTACCGGTTCCTGCTCAACAAATGGTACTTTGATGAGCTGTATGAGATGATCTTCATCCGTCCTGCACAGTGGCTTGGCCGCACGTTTTGGAAGGGTGGCGATGGTAAGATTATCGATGGCGTTGGGCCTAATGGTATTGCCGCGCGCGTTTTGGATGTGACCGACCGTGTGGTGAAAATTCAAACTGGCTTTGTCTACCACTATGCGTTTGCGATGCTCATCGGGGTCGCCGCCCTCATCACCTATTTTGTCTTTGCTGGCGGTGCGTAATCCATGATCGACTGGCCCATCCTTTCTATTGTCACCTTCCTGCCACTGGTCGGCGTTGCGCTAATTTTGCTGATCCGCGGCGATGATGACATCGCTCAACGCAACATTCGCAACATTGCGCTGTTCACCACCATCGTCACGTTCATCGTGTCGCTGTTCATCTGGGGCGGGTTTGATAATTCCAATCCTGGCTTCCAGATGGTCGAAGAAAGCGACTGGCTGGGCGGGCTGGTAACCTACAAGATGGGTGTGGACGGCATCTCCATGCTGTTCGTCATCCTGACGACGTTCTTGATGCCGATGTGCATTCTTGCCAGCGCCTCCATTAAAGTGCGCCTGAAAGAATACATGATCGCGTTTCTGGTGCTCGAAACGCTGATGATCGGCGTGTTCTGCGCCCTGGATATCGTCGTCTTCTACATCTTCTTCGAAGGCGGCCTCATCCCGATGTTCATCATCATCGGTGTGTGGGGCGGAAAGCGTCGCATCTACGCTTCGTTCAAGTTCTTCCTCTACACGCTGCTCGGCTCGGTGCTGATGCTGCTCGCCATCATGGCGATGTACTGGTCGGCTGGCTCTACCGACATTGAAGTGCTGCTAGCGCATGATTTCCCCGTCGATATGGAATTCTGGTTGTGGCTGGCGTTCTTTGCCTCCTTTGCGGTGAAGATGCCCATGTGGCCGTTCCACACATGGCTGCCGGACGCGCACGTGGAAGCGCCAACAGCAGGGTCGGTTATCCTGGCTGGTATCCTGCTAAAAATGGGCGGCTACGGCTTCCTGCGCTTCTCGCTGCCTATGTTCCCAGAGGCATCTGAATTGTTTGCGCCTCTGGTGTTCGCCATGTCTGTGATTGCCATCATCTACACCTCGCTGATCGCGATGGTGCAGGAAGATATCAAGAAGCTCATCGCGTACTCCTCGGTGGCCCATATGGGCTTTGTAACCATGGGCATTTTCGCGCTCAATGAGCAGGGCATTCAGGGCGCGTTGTTCCAGATGATTAGCCACGGCATTGTGTCCGGTGCGCTGTTCCTCTGCGTTGGGGTTGTCTACGACCGCATGCACACCCGCGAGATCAAGGCCTATGGCGGCCTGGTGCATCGCATGCCGCTTTATGCGGCCATCTTCATGATCTTCACCATGGCCAATGTGGGCCTGCCGGGTACATCTGGGTTTGTGGGCGAGTTCCTCACGCTCATGGGCGCTTTCCAGGCGAACACCTGGGTGGCGCTGCTTGCTACCACTGGTGTCATCCTGTCGGCCTGCTACGCACTCTGGCTCTACCGTCAGGTGATCTTCGGGCCGCTGGAAAAAGAGAACCTCAAAGCCATAACCGACGTGAATGTGCGCGAGCTTATCGTGCTGGTTCCGCTGGTGGTGCTCACCATTTTCTTTGGCGTTTATCCGTCCCCTATCAATGATGTTACCGCCGCATCGGTGGAAAGCATGGTCATTGGCGTGGAGCAGGCCCTGCAGGCTGCCGATGCGCTCAACATGACCGCGAACCAGTAAGTCGAGACCAGCATGGATATGCAGCCACCCCTTCCGGACCTGATGCCCGCGCTACCAGAGATTGTTCTGGCTGTTGGCGCGATGGCGATGCTGATGCTGGGCGTGTTCCGCAAGAACGACTCCACCAATCTCATCACCGGCCTGTCGATTGGCCTGCTGGTTGTCGCGTTGGTGCTCACCATCCTCGCACCTGCTGGCATGACGATGAATGGCGCGTTCGTGATGGACGAGTTTGCCCGCACCATGAAAATTCTCATCTTCGCGGCTGCCGCTATAGCGCTGTCGCTGGGTGTCGATTTTGTGCAGCGCGAGGGCTATGGCCGTTTTGAGCTGCCGATCCTCATTACGCTCGCCACACTCGGCATGGGCATGATGGTGTCGGCGACGACGCTTATCGCGCTGTATCTGGGCCTGGAACTCATGTCGCTGGCGCTTTACGTCACCGCTGCGATCAACCGGGATTCCACCCGCGCCTCTGAAGCGGGCCTGAAATATTTCGTGCTTGGCGCGCTGTCGTCGGGGATGCTGCTGTACGGTGCATCGCTGGTTTACGGCTTCACTGGTCACACCGAGTTCGGCCCCATTGCAGAAGCCTTGCAGAGCGGCGGCGTGTCCACCGGCATTGTTTTTGGCCTTGTGTTCATTTTGGCTGGCCTTGTGTTCAAGATCTCCGCGGTGCCTTTCCATATGTGGACGCCGGATGTTTATGAAGGCTCGCCCACGCCCATTACAGCGTTCTTCGCAGCCGCGCCCAAAATCGCGGCCATGGCCTTGCTGGTTCGCATCGCGGTTGATGCCTTTGAACCCGCGACACGCGAATGGCAACAGGTGCTCACCTTCGTGGCCATCGCCTCCATGGTGCTCGGGGCATTTGCAGCAATCGGTCAGACCAACATCAAGCGCCTAATGGCCTATTCCTCCATCGGCCATATGGGCTTTGCGCTGGTGGGTTTGGCAGCTGGCACGCAGGCCGGCGTGCAGGGCGTGGTGGTTTACATGGCAATCTATGCCGCGATGACGTTGGGCGCGTTTGCCATCATCCTATCCATGCGCCGCCCTGGTGGTATGGTTGAAGAGATCGACGAACTGGCTGGCCTGTCCAAGACTCACCCGGTGCAGGCGTTCTTCCTGGCGATGTTGCTGTTCTCGCTGGCTGGTATTCCGCCCTTAGCGGGTTTCTTTGCCAAATATTTCGTCTTCCTGGCCGCCATTGAAGCTGAGCTTTACGTGCTGGCCGTCATCGGTGTGCTCGCCAGTGTGGTTGGTGCAGTCTACTATCTGCGCATCATCAAGCTGATGTATTTCGACGAGCCGGTGGAAGGCTTTGTGGAGCCTGCAATTGAGTTGCGCACCGTGACATGGGCGTCAGGCCTCTTCGTGATCTTCTTTGTTTTCGTCGCAGGGCCGCTGACGAGCTGGGCAGACAAAGCGGCATCCGCTCTTTTTTAACGTGCAAACAGCGGGATCCGGCACGCCGCATTTTCACCTTGCAAGCGTTGGGTCGACGCTCGCAGAGGCGTGGCGCTTCGTAGGAGAGGGTGAGCAGCCGCCCTTTTGGCTGACGGCCGACGAACAAACCGAAGGGCGCGGGCGGCTTGACCGTCACTGGGTTTCAGACCCGGGCAATCTCTATTCCACCTACATTGGTCCGGTGCCGGGGGCAGATAGTCTTCCGCTTCTTCCCTTTGCAGTGTCGCTTGCGGTGTTCAATGCGATTGCTGCGCACCTACCCGACCAGCGCAAACAGGCCCTCAGCCTTAAATGGCCCAATGATGTGCTGATTGATGGGGCTAAAACCTCTGGCATTCTTATTGAACAGCGCAAGTCTAAGGGCATCGCGCTTATCGCCATTGGCATCGGGATCAATGTGGAGCATGCCCCGAATATTGCTGGCCGAGCGACAACCCATCTTGCAGGCGAGGGCAGCCCTGCAACATCAGGCGATGTGTTTGCCGCCCTGCGCGCGGAGCTTGGCCACAGCCTTGCGCAGTTGGACAACCAGCCAGCGACCATTATCCCAGCCTGGACACAGAAGGCGCGCGGTATCGGCGCACCCATCACCGTTGATCTGGGAGCGGAAAAGGTCGAAGGAACCTTCGACCATCTGGCAAGCGATGGCGCCTTGATGGTACGTCTACCATCGGGTGCGCTGCGGGCCTTGCGCACCGGAGATATTGTTATCCGCGGCTAGCGCCACCTTAAAGAAAGACTCCCATGGGCAAAGCTCCCTCCCTAACGTTCATGCCGCTGGGCGGTGTTGGCGAAATTGGTATGAACCTGGCGCTTTATGGCTATGGCACGGGCAAGGATCGCCGGTTCATCATGGTGGATTGTGGGGTTTCGTTTGCTGGGCCGGACCTGCCAGGCATCGACCTCATTACCCCTGATATCAGCTACATTGTGCAGCGGCGCGACAAGCTGGATGGTATTGTCATCACCCATGCGCACGAAGATCATATTGGTGCGCTGTTGACCTTATGGCCGCAGCTGCAGGCTCCAGTTTATGTCAGCGCGTTCGCACAAGCGCTTTTGGAAGCCAAGAACCCCCACGATGACGTGGTGCGGGCTATTCCTTTTGAGCGTTTCAAGGCGCGTACGCCGTTTAATGTCGGCCCCTTCACTATCAACGCTGTACCGGTTTCGCATTCGATCCCGGAAAGCCATTCGCTGCTGATGGAAGTCGGCGACCGCCGCATCGTCCATACCGGCGACTGGAAGCTGGATGCTGAACCCATCATTGGCGAGCCGACATCGCTGGAAGACTTCAAGGCCTTTGCCGATGCAGGGCCAGTGGACGCTGTGATGGGCGACAGCACCAACGCCATGCGCGATGGGCAAAGCCCTACGGAAGCTGAGGTTGGCAAAGCCATTGCCAAGGTGGTGAGCGAAGCTGAGCAGCGCATTTGTGTAACGCTGTTTTCCTCCAATATGGCGCGCATCAAATCTGTGCTGGATGCTGCGCGTGAAAACGACCGAACGGTCGTGCTGGCGGGCAGGGCGCTTCAGCGCGTTATTGGCGTTGGCGTCGATCTTGGCATCCTTACTGATCTGCCTGAAATTGTAGACATGCGCGGCTTTGATCGCGTTGCGCGCAACAAAGCCCTGGTGCTGCTGACTGGATCGCAGGGCGAAGAGCGCGCTGCCCTTTCGCGCACCGCCGAGCACGACCACCCCCATCTCACGCTTTCACGCGGCGATACGGTGGTGTTTTCCTCACGCATCATTCCGGGCAACGAGCGCGGTGTGCTGCGCATTATGAACAAACTGTCGGCGACAGGCATCAAAATCATAACTGACAATGATGCGCCTATCCACGTGTCTGGCCATCCGCGCCGCGCCGAGCTGGTGACGCTGTACGCAGCCTTAAAACCGACCACCATTATTCCGGTGCATGGCGAGGCGCGCCACATGGACGCCCATGCAAAACTGGCCAAAGACCATGGCTACGGCGCGACCATCGTCAATGATGGCGACATTTTAGAAATCCGCGCCGATGGTGCAGAAATAATCGACGGTATCGAGCCCTCCTTCTACGTGAAGGATGGTGATCTGGTAATGTCGCCGCGCGATAGCGGCGTTTATGAACGCCGTACGCTGGCTGAAGTTGGTGTTATCACCATCGCGCTGGGGCTTTCGGGTGCTGGCAAACTGGTGAGCGACATCGAGGTTATCGTGGATGGCCTGCCAGATCAGCTGGATGGTGAAGATGCAGATGGCTATGTACTCACCGCGACCAGCCAGGCGCTGCGCGCGCTGCCAATGGCACGCCGCCGTGACGTCGATAGCGTGTCCGACAGTTTGCGAAAGTCTGTTCGCAGTAAGGTGCGCGAGGCCTGGGGCAAGCGACCCATCGTGCATGTCCACGCTCTTTTGATTGATAAGGATGCAACCTCATGATTGGACGTCTCAACCATGTTGCGATTGCGGTGCCGGATCTGGCGGCATCCACCGCGCTTTACCGCGATCAGCTGGGGGCCAAAGTGTCCGAACCGCAGGTTGAGCCCGATCACGGCGTGACCGTGGTGTTTATTGAGTTACCCAACAGCAAGGTCGAGCTCTTGGAGCCTTTGGGTGAGGGATCACCCATTCAGGCATTTTTGGATCGAAGCCCTGCTGGCGGCATCCACCACATGTGTTTTGAGGTCGATGATATAATGGCTGCTCGTGACAAGCTGAAAGCTGACGGCGCACGTGTGCTGGGCAATGGAGAACCGAAGATAGGTGCGCATGGAAAACCGGTGCTGTTTTTGCATCCCAAGGACTTCAACGGCACTTTGATTGAGCTGGAAGAGGTCTAGGTCATGGGTTTGGGTAGTGCAGTGGCAATCTATTTCGTGGTTTGGTGGACAACACTTTTTGCTGTCCTGCCCTTTGGCGTGCGCACGCAAGGCGAAGCTGGGGAGGTTGTGCCGGGCGCTCCAGCCAGTGCGCCTGTCAAAACATCGATCTCGACAATTCTTTTGCGCAATACAATCGTAGCGACGATCGTGTTTGCGGCGATCTATTGGCTGCTGGTCTATTCAGGCATATCGATTATGGAATTCCCGCTTCCAGGCCAATGATTTCAAGCGTTTAACGCCGTATTCTCAAGCAAAACATGAGAAAAAAGCTCATTGTTTCTTGATCCCGTTTTGTAGAAAACGGTTTCAAAAGTTCCGGCATCTATTTGATTTTAAAGCGAATATAAAAAAGGCAGGATCCTAAGATCCTGCCCTTCAGTAATCCAATTACCCCGCGTCTCCCCCCGAGACTTGAGCCACTGGCTTTTATTTGTGCGATTTTGCATCGCTTATGCGTGCTTTGTAGGCGTTTTTCCCATCGAGTGTCACGAAAATTCGTCGCTGCACTGCACAATAAATAAATACCCCGGTTTTGCTGGGTTTAGTTGCATCTCCCTGCGAAAAACACTGACCCGGAAACCGTTTTGAATGCCTTAGACTTTTGCCTTATGGGCTATAAACAGTGCCTATTGGGTGATCTGGCTGATCTGTGAGCGTATCGTCGTTTACCTCGAGTCAGTGTACCGCAAGCGCAGCGTGCGTTGCTGTGCTACCAGTTTGCGATGACCTTCTATGCATACCGTTATCGTAAAGTGCTGAAGTGGGCCCCAGTTGTGGGCGTTACCGCCACTGTTCTGTGTGCCGCTGTGGCGCCGGTTTTGGCGCACGACGAGGTTCTCAGCAACCGGCACCATTTGCGTTGCCCTGACCTGGCGGCTCCTGTCGTGCTTCCACATACAACGCATACGACCGGCCAAGCCCACTTGCCTGCCGACCTTCAAGGTGCTGCTCAACCGGCAGTTGTTTCAGGATACAGGGAAGAAACACGGCTGCGCGTCAGACGTAACGGCCTGGCTGTCCAAACCCAAGGCGGAGACGTTGTGGTGGCAACTGGCGGGCATCAACCTGCCTGTTAGCGCTGTTTGCTTCAACAACCTTGCCACGATCAACGGTTCGCCCTTGCCAGCAGCCAGCGCTTTCAGGCACATGCAGCGCACCCGTTTCTTGCTCTCATGAGGCCCGCCCATGCGCCTGTCGCGCTATTTTTTGCCCACGCTTAAGGAAAACCCCCGTGAAGCGGAGATCGTTTCGCATCGGCTTATGCTGCGCGCGGGGATGATCCGCCAGGAAGCGGCCGGAATTTACTCCTGGCTACCACTGGGCAAGCGCGTGCTCGATAAGATCTGCGCCATCATCCGCGAAGAGCAGGATCGATCCGGTGCCATTGAGGTTCTCATGCCAACGCTTCAGCCAGCCGAGCTGTGGCAAGAATCAGGGCGTTATGAGGCATACGGCCAGGAGATGTTGCGCGTTACCGACCGGCATGACCGGCCGATGCTGTACGGTCCAACGAATGAGGAGATGATCACCGCCATCTTCAAATCAGGCGTTCGCTCCTACAAAGACCTTCCGCTGAACCTCTACCACATCCAGTGGAAGGTGCGCGATGAAGTTCGCCCGCGCTTTGGCACAATGCGCTCACGCGAGTTCCTGATGAAGGACGCGTATTCGTTTGATATCGATGCTGAGGCTGCCAAGCGTGCCTATTATCGCATGTTCGTCTCATACCTGCGCACCTTTAACCGGCTGGGCCTTACAGCCGTGCCTATGCAGGCAGACACAGGGCCCATTGGTGGCGATTTGAGCCATGAGTTTATCATTCTGGCCGACACTGGCGAGAGTGAGGTGTTCTGCGATCGGGCAATGTTGGATCTGCCGATTCCTGGCGAGGACACTGATTTTAGCGGCGATCTGGAGCATCTGGTGACGCCCTACACCACCCCCTATGCTGCAACCGAAGAAATGCATGACTCGGCCGCCTTTGAGGAGCAGGTTCCCCAGGACCGACGCGTGTCTGCGCGCGGCATTGAGGTCGGCCATATTTTCTACTTTGGCACAAAATATTCCGATGCAATGGGCGCCACGGTGCAAGGCCCAGATGGCAAAGATGTTCATGTGCATATGGGGTCCTATGGCATTGGCCCCAGCCGTCTTGTCCCGGCCCTTATTGAGGCGTTTCACGATGATGATGGCATCATCTGGCCTGCATCGGTCGCCCCCTTTGATGTGGGCATCATCAACATGCGGGTCGGCGACGCCGATTGTGATGCAACCTGCGCCACGCTGGAAGCGCGTCTGCAGGCGCTGGGGCTTGATGTGCTCTATGATGATACCGACGCGCGCGGCGGTGCAAAGTTCGCTCAGATGGATCTGATAGGCCTGCCTAAGCAGATCATTGTCGGCCCCAAAGGGCTTAAAAATGGTGAGGTCGAGCTGAAAGACCGGAAGACCGGCGAGCGGACTATGTTAGCACCTGATGCTGCGGTTTCAGCATTAACAACGCCCTAGGGCGCGCCTCCTCTTACTGCCTCCTCACTTTAGCCTTGGTTTGCCGCGCTAACGTGCAAACGGGTGCTTGCGCTCGCCCGGCGATGGCGAATCGTGGCAAGCCTGAGATGCTCGAACCTTCTGGGCAACAAGGAGAGCTGTGTGGTCAGTCTGACAGATCCAGGACAAGCTGAAGCAAACGCCGCGACAGGCCGTGCAACTGTGCCAAAAAGCAGTGGGCCGTTTTCGCGCTTTGAGCGGATGATCGCGCTGCGCTACCTACGCGCGCGCCGCAAAGAAACATTTATCTCCGTCATTGCCGGTTTTTCGTTCCTTGGCATCATGCTCGGCGTGGCCACGCTGATTGTGGTGATGGCCGTGATGAATGGATTCCGCGCCGAACTTCTGGACAAGATACTGGGCATCAATGGCCATCTTGTGCTGCAAGCGGTCGATAGCCCGTTCAACGATTTTCGCGATGTGCAAATGCGCGTTACCGGCGTCGATGGCGTGGAGATCGCGGTGCCGTTTGTCGAGGGGCAGGCGCTGGCCTCCGGTTCCAACGCCAGTAATGGCGTGGTTGTACGTGGCATGAGCGAGGATGATCTTCTTTCGCTGCCTGCATTGTCGCAATCCCTGCGTGCTGGCACGATCGATGGATTTGATCCCGCAGAAGGCGAACCAGGCGAGACGATCATCATCGGTTCGCGTCTTGCGTCACAGCTTGGGGTGAGGGTGGGCGATAGCGTCACCATTGTTACCCCGCGCGGTTCAGTGACCCCCTTTGGCGTCACGCCGCGCATCAAGGCCTATGAGGTTCAGGCGATCTTTGAGATCGGCATGTCAGAATATGATTTGGTGTTCGTGTTCATGCCTCTGGCCGAAGCGCAGGCGTATTTCAACATGAACGATACGGTTTCGGGCGTGGACGTTTACGTCGAAGACCCCGATGCCATTGGCGACATGCGCACGAGCATTGAAGCGGCTGCCGAGCGTTCGCTGTTCAGTGTGGACTGGCGACAGCGCAATCTCACCTTCTTCGCCGCCCTGGAGGTCGAGCGCAATGTCATGTTCCTCATTCTGACCATGATTGTGCTCGTAGCCGCGCTGAATGTCGTATCCGGCATGATCATGCTGGTGAAGGATAAGGGTCGCGATATTGCCATTTTACGCACTATGGGTGCCTCGCGTGGGGCAATCATGCGGGTGTTCGTCATGACCGGTGCCAGCATTGGCCTGGTGGGGACGATTTCTGGCTTCATCTTGGGCACTTTGATTTGCTTGAATGTGGAGAACATCCGCCAGTTTGTGTCGTCTTTGACCAGAACTGAGCTGTTCTCGCCCGAGCTTTATTACCTCTCGCGCCTGCCAGCCGATATGAACCCCACTGAGACAGTCATGATCCTGGTCATCGCGCTGGTTTTGTCACTTTTGGCAACGCTCTATCCGGCCTGGCGGGCCGCTAAGCTCGATCCGGTTGAGGCGCTTCGTTATGAGTAACTGCACATGAGCAATCCGCGCCTTCAACTCAGCGATGTGTCTCGCGGCTTTCAGGCTGGCGAAGCACGGCTGGATATTCTGAAGAACACCAATTTTGCGGTTTATCCTGGCGAGCTTGTCGCGCTGGTTGCCCCATCGGGCGCTGGCAAATCCACGCTGCTGCACCTGTGTGGTCTGCTGGACCGGCCCGATAGCGGCAAGGTGCTCGTCAATGGTGTCGATACCACGGGCCTGGATGATCAGGCGCTTTCTGCCACGCGCGGGCAGGAGATCGGTTTTGTCTACCAGTTCCACCATCTGCTGCCGGAGTTTGATGCTGCTGAAAACGTCATGATGCCGCAGCTCATCGCTGGTCTGGACGCCAAAACGGCCCGTGAACGCGCCATGGAGCTGTTGAATTACCTGCGCATTGGTGAGCGGGCTGATCATCGCCCTGCAGAGCTCTCCGGTGGCGAGCAGCAGCGCGTTGCCATTGCACGCGCTATGGCCAATGGGCCCAGTCTGCTGCTGGCAGACGAGCCGACGGGCAATCTGGACCCTGGGACATCAGACCATGTGTTTGCGGTTCTTTTGGCGTTGGTGCGTGCAGCGGGCGTCTCTGCGCTCATCGCCACGCACAACATGGCACTGGCTGCACGGGCCGACAAGATCATTACCCTGCAGGATGGGCAGGTCGTCGCAAAAGAACCTGAAGACACTGCCGCCTAGGCACGGCTCAACTCGCTCCCTTGACGTGAGAACAAAAATAGAACAATGTTTCTATTATGTTCTCGTAATGTGTTGTGTGTAGGGGAGTTGAACATGCTGTACGTGAAAGACGGTTGCGCACTGTTGGTGGTGGCTTTGATGGTAATGACGGTTGGTATGATCGGGTAAGACCGACCTGTGCATAAGCGCTGAAATGCCAGGGCGTCTCTTCCGTCTGTTGCCGTTCACTTTTAGTGTCGTGGTCTGGTGAGACGGTTGAGAATGGGTTGAGCAGATGGCGGACCACACATTGCCTTTCGTGCATTTGCGATCGCATACCGCCTATTCGCTGCTGGAAGGTGCGCTTCAGGTGCCCAAGCTGATCGCAATGGCGAAGGCGGACAAGCAGCCAGCAGTAGCGATCACCGACACGAACAATCTGTTTGGCGCGTTGGAGTTTTCCGAAAAAGCAGCAAAAGCAGGTGTCCAGCCTATCATCGGATTGCAGATTCCTGTGCGCTTTGATGATGCAGCCACCGGCGACAGCAAGCTTGGCGTAGCTGGCAAGGCCCAAGCCAAACAGGACCCACCAGCCATTGTTCTCATTGCAATGAACGATGCAGGGTTCGGTAACCTGCTTTCGCTGGCGTCGAAGGCCTATGACGATGTCGGTACTTTTGGTCCTTCATTGGACCTCAACATGCTGTCGGCAAAATCAGATAGTCTCATTTGTCTTACCGGCGGAGCGTTTGGCCCGATCGGACAAGCCCTGTGGGATGAGGAAAAAGAGCTCGCCGCCGCCCGGCTCTCCAATTTGCAGGATATCTTTCCGCAGCGGCTTTATGTCGAGCTTCAGCGCCATGGCATGGACCAGGAAAAAGCCACCGAGGCCGCCATGGTCGAGATGGCCTATGCCCGCGATCTGCCGCTGGTTGCCACCAACGAGAACTTTTTTCCCACCCGCGATGATTACGAGGCGCACGATGCACTGCTGGCGATCGCGGAAAGTCGCCTTGTCGCCGATGATGATCGACGTCGGTTAACACCCAGTCATGCCTTTGGCAGCCAAGACGACATGGCCAAGCGCTTTGCGGACTTGCCGGAGGCGCTTGCCAGCACCGTTGAGGTGGCCCAACGGGTTTCCTTCCGGCCGCAGACCTCCAGACCCTTGTTGCCGCACTTCACCACCAGCACCGATGCAAAGGGAGAGGAAAGCGAAATTGAGGTGCTGGTGCGTATGGCCAAGGCCGGTCTTGCCGCGCGCCTGGATGTTCATGGCTTGGCGCCGGACACAACGCTCGAGGATTATGAAAAGCGATTGGAGTTCGAGCTTTCAGTCATCGAGCGCATGCAGTTTCCAGGGTACTTCCTCATCGTTGCCGATTTTATCCAGTGGGCCAAGAACGAGGGTATTCCGGTTGGCCCCGGGCGTGGTTCTGGTGCGGGTTCTGTGGTTGCGTGGGCCCTCACCATTACTGATCTGGATCCGCTGCGCTTTGGGCTCCTGTTTGAGCGCTTCCTGAATCCAGAACGCGTCTCGATGCCCGATTTCGATATCGATTTTTGTCAGGATCGGCGCGATGAGGTGATCTCGTATGTGCAGGAGCGCTATGGGCATGATCGCGTCGCGCAGATTATCACCTTTGGAACGCTGCAGGCTCGCGCTGTGCTGCGCGACGTAGGCCGGGTGCTGGAAATGCCGTACGGTCAGGTAGACCGCTTGTGTAAGATGGTTCCTGCCAATCCGGCTGATCCTTATACGCTGGAGCGAGCGCTTAAAGAGGTGGATACTTTGCGCGCCGCTGGCGAAGAGGAGGCGATTGTCGCCAAGCTTCTGGGCCTTGCGCAACGCTTGGAAGGTCTTTACCGCCACGCCTCCACCCACGCAGCTGGCGTGGTGATTGGTGATCGCCCGCTTGACCAGTTGGTGCCGATCTACCGCGAACCTGGCACTCCCATGCCGGTAACGCAGTATTCCATGAAATGGGTGGAACCGGCTGGGCTGGTGAAGTTCGACTTTCTGGGTCTCAAAACCCTCTCCATTATTCAGGAAACTTTGCGGCTTCTGCGCGGACGCGGCGTGGAGCTGGATATTGACAGCATCCCGCTCGATGATGCGGCATCCTACGCGTTGTACGCCAAGGCCGATACCGTCGGTGTGTTTCAAGTGGAATCGGCAGGCATGCGTCGCACGCTTCTGTCCATTCGCCCTGACAGGTTTGAGGACATTATCGCGCTGGTCGCCCTGTTCCGTCCCGGCCCAATGAGCAACATTCCCACCTTCGCCGCCATCAAGCACGGCCAAGAAGAGCCGGATTACATGCATCCGTTGCTGGAACCGGTGCTCAAAGAGACGCACGGCATCATTGTCTATCAGGAACAGGTGATGGAGATCGCGCGTGTGCTTTCAGGCTTCTCGCTTGCCGAAGCCGATATGCTGCGCCGTGCGATGGGTAAAAAGATCCGCTCGGAGATGGACAAGCAGAAATCGCGGTTTCTGGATGGTGCAGAGAAGAACGGCCTCAATGGGCAACTGGTTAGCGATATCTTTGAAAAGGTTGCCAAGTTTGCCGATTATGGTTTCAACAAGTCCCATGCTGCTGCCTATGCCTTGGTGTCGTACCAAACGGCCTACCTGAAGGCGAACTATCCGGTTGAGTTTTTGGCCGCGTCTATGACGTACGATCTGACCAACACTGAAAAACTGGCCGATTTCCGCCAGGACGCGATCAAGCGTGGCATCACGGTCAATCCGCCATCTATCAATCACGGGTTGGCACGTTTCTCGGTGCGTGACGGCGCGATTGATTACGCGCTGTGCGCCATCAAAGGCGTGGGCGAGGCCGTGGCAGACCATGTTGCCGAGTTGCGTGAGGCCCATGGACCATTTGCTTCACTCGATGATGTGGTGGCGCGCATTAACCCGCGCATCATCAACAAGCGGTCACTGGAGAACATGATTGCCGCTGGCGTGTTTGATGGCCTGCACGCTTCGCGTGCCCGGCTTACACGGTCGTCCGACCGCCTGTTGTCGGAGGCCGCGAGCCGCCATGGTGATCGCACCAGCGGGCAGGGCGGCCTGTTTGGGGATGCGCCGTCTGCACCCAGCGATCTTGTGGTTGAGGGCAATGAATGGCCACTTGCCGAGCGGTTGCAGAACGAGCTTTCAGCGCTGGGATTTTTCTTCTCTGCTCATCCGCTTGATGATTATGAGCAAGTGCTCAGGCGCTTGCGGATTCAAACCTACGCTCAGTTCTTGGCTGATGTGCAGACCAAGGTTCCCGATGAGAGTGATGCGCCAGCGCCCAGCAGCAATGGACGCGAACGGCGCGGCCCGATCCACGCAACGCGGCTAGCAGGCGTTGTGTCGGATCACTATGAGCGCCGCACCCGCGATGGGCGTGCGATGGCCATCATCAAGCTTACCGATCACTCTGGCCTTTATGAGGTTGCAGCCTATGAGGAGCAGATCGAAGATGTCCGTATGCTGGTCAAGCCGGGGCGTTCGCTGTTGCTCAATGTCGCTGGGCGAATGAACGAGGGTGATTTGCGGCTCCAGGTCAAAGGGCTCGAAACGCTGGATGATGTGGCAAAAACCAGCGTACAGCGTCTGCAAATTTTTGTGCGCTCTGCACAAACCGTATCTGCGCTCGCAACACTCTTGACGCGAGGGTCCCGTGGCGAAGTGAGTGTGATTGTTATGGATGGTCAAGAGGCGCAGGAAATCGAGATCTCGTTGCCTGGTTCCTTTGCGGTGACACCGCAGGTTGCTGGCGCCGTGCGTGCCTTACAGGGTGTGGAACACGCCGAGCTGGTTTAGGTTTGAACGCTGGCGGGCGGACATTTGCTGCCTCTTGCGCTGCACCGCAAAAGCAGGTAATCGCCACCTCATTCCACACGTACTTATGGGTCGATGGCAGATATCGACCATCCGGTGGTCGGCGAAGTTTTCTTCGTCAGCCCAACAGTACGCTAGGTTAAACCGGAAAAAAGGACATTCCGCATGGCACTTCCTGCCTTCACCATGCGTCAGCTGCTCGAGGCTGGCGCTCACTTTGGACACCAGACGCACCGTTGGAACCCTCGCATGGGAACCTACATTTTCGGTGAGCGCAACGGCGTCCACATTCTCGATCTTGGCCAGACCGCACCTATGCTGCAACGCGCGCTGCAGTCTGTATCAGATGTGCTTGCTGATGGGGGCCGAATTCTGTTTGTCGGCACCAAGCGCCAAGCTGCCGAGCCCATTGCTGAAGCTGCACGCAACTGCGCGCAGTATTATGTCAACTCACGTTGGCTGGGCGGCATGATGACGAACTGGAACACGATTTCCAACTCGATCAAGCGCCTGAAGCATTTGGAAGAAATTCTGGCAAACCCAGAGTCGGGCCTGACCAAGAAAGAACGCCTTCTGCGCACCCGCGAGCGCGACAAGCTGGAGCGTGCACTTGGCGGTATCAAGAATATGCCTGGCCTGCCGTCCATGATGTTCGTGATTGATACCAACAAAGAAGCGATCGCCATCAAAGAGGCTAACCGTCTGGGCATTCCAGTGGTTGCTGTGGTTGATACCAACTGTAACCCAGATGGCATCGATTTCCCGATCCCCGGCAATGATGATGCTGGCCGTTCGGTGGCTCTGTTCTGCGATCTGATCTCGCGTGCTGCGCTTGACGGTATTGGGCGTAACAAAACTGGCATGGGCGTTGATGTTGGCGCAGCCGAGGTTGCACCGGTAGAGCCAGTGCTTGAAGAAACTGCCGCCGAAGAAGCGCCAGCCGAAGTGATCGCAGAGGCTGCACCAGCTGAAGCAAGCGAAACGCCCAGCGCGTAAGGCTTATCAATCAGTCTGGGCTGCTCAAATTGAGCGGCCCAGCCTGAACGCTTTTTGCCCTGCTTCACCGTGCTGACACACACCCGTCACACACAGTCTGGCATGGCCCACATAAAAATATTTCGTTGTGCAGTGTCGGTTTGACGCGTCCAAGACTGTCTTGGCGGTCCTATCGGTGGTGCACCGAACATGCTGAAACTTGAGGAGACCAATCCAATGGCCGCTATTACTGCTGCTGCTGTGAAAGAACTGCGCGAAACAACTGGCGCAGGTATGATGGACTGTAAAGCCGCTCTGGTGGAAACCGACGGCGATATGGAAGCAGCCATCGACTATCTGCGCACCAAGGGCCTGGCTCGCGCCGCCAAAAAAGCAAGCCGTGTGGCCGCTGAAGGCCTTATTGGCCTTGTGGCTGATGGCAACCAGGCCGCCATGATCGAGCTCAATTCCGAGACCGATTTTGTTGCCCGCAACGAGCAGTTCCAAGGTCTGGTGATGGCAACGGCCAAAACAGCACTTGGTACCGATGGTTCGGTAGAGGCCGTGTCCGCCGCCGAACTCGATGGCGGCGAAAAGAGTGTCGAAGGCAGCATCAAAGATGCCGTTGCTACAATCGGCGAGAACATGAACCTGCGCCGTGTTGCTAAGCTCTCAGTGAACGAGGGCGTGGTTGCAACGTACGTTCACTCGTCCGTTGCACCAGGCCTTGGCAAGATTGGTGTTTTGGTTGCGTTGGAATCATCTGGCAGCCAAGAGGCGCTTGCCGGCGTTGGCCGCCAGGTTGCGATGCACATTGCTGCCACCGCACCTCTGGCGCTTTCGGTTGACGATATGGACCCAACTGTTGTGGAGCGTGAGCGTCACGTGTTTTCCGAGCAGGCTCGCGAGTCGGGTAAGCCTGAAAACATCATCGAAAAGATGGTCGAAGGGCGTATCCGCAAGTTCTTTGAGGAAAGCGTTTTGCTCAATCAGGCTTTCGTCATGAACCCGGATGTCACCGTTGCACAGGCTATTAAAGACGCCGAAGGTGACGTTGGCGCACCTATCAGCATGACTGCGTTCTCGCTGTTCAAGCTGGGCGATGGCATTGAAAAAGAGGAAGCAGACTTCGCTGCAGAAGTTGCTGCCGCTGCACAAGGCTAGCAGTCGCTGAATTGCTTAGCCTTTTCATTAAATCTGGGGCATCGCGTGACAGCGCGGTGCCCTTACTGTATCCGGGCCTGGACGGAAAAAGGGACGCTGGTGGCTGATTCTTCTCCCCGCTTTTTGCTAAAATTATCTGGTGAGGCGCTGGCTGGGGCCCAGGGCTTTGGCCATGAGGCAGAGATCGTTACGCGTATCGCGCAAGAAGTTGCCGAAGCGTCCAGCGGCGGTGCGCAAATCGCAATCGTTGTTGGTGGCGGCAATATCATTCGCGGCGCGCGAATGGCTGCTGATGGCGGAGATCGCGTTGCCGGTGACCACATGGGCATGCTGGGCACGCTGATAAATGGCATCGCCATGCGCGAAGCACTGCGCGAGGCGGGAGCGCCGACAACCCTGCTGTCTGGTTTTCCATGCCCGACAATGTGCGAGACTTTTTCCCAGCGCGCGGCCCTTGCCGCCTTGGAGAGCGGACAGGTTCTGGTCCTGGCGGGCGGGACGGGCAGTCCGTTTTTCACCACCGATACGGGCGCGACGCTCCGGGCCGCTGAAATTGGTGCTGATGCGGTGCTTAAAGCGACGCAAGTTGATGGCGTTTACACCGCTGACCCAAAAACCAACCCTGACGCCACGCGTTACACGGAACTGTCGCTGGACGAGGCCATCGCCAAAGGCCTCAAGATTATGGATATGGCTGCCCTTGCAATGGCGCGCGACAATGCGCTGCCTATCGCAGTGTTTTCCATTCATGTTCCAGGTAGTCTTGGCCAGGTCATTGCAGGCAAGGATATTGGCACATGGGTGCGACCATAATGGGGGCTGCAATCGTGGCGCGAGTGTGGTGGTCAAGTCAGCCCAAAAAGAGTGGCAGCCAAACAAACGTCAATCAAAACAAAAGCATACGATATAGAGGTGAGCGGTCATGAGTGATGATGTTGATATGAAAGACCTTGAGCGTCGCATGCAGGGCGCACTTGGCAATCTAAAATCCGAATTCGGCGGGTTAAGAACGGGGCGTGCGTCCTCCAGTTTGGTCGAGCCGATTATGGTTGAAGCTTATGGCAGCCAGATGCCAATGACGCAGGTCGCCACGGTCAGTGTGCCAGAGCCGCGTATGATTTCCATCAATGTGTGGGATAAGGGCACCCTGATTGCGGTTGAAAAAGCCATCAGACAGTCGAATCTTGGCCTCAATCCAGTGGTGGATGGCACCAATATTCGCTTGCCTATTCCTGAGCTGAATGAAGAGCGCCGTGCAGAGTTGGCCAAGGTCGCTCAGAAGTATGGAGAGCAGGCACGCATTGCTGTGCGTCACATTCGTCGTGATGGATTGGACATCATTAAGAAAGCTGATGGACTTTCAGAGGATGATGTCCGCAGCCTATCTGATCAGGTGCAAAAGTTGACGGACCGCTTTGTTGGCGAGATCGATACCATGCTGAGTGCCAAAGAAGCGGAGATCATGCAGATTTAGGTCCTGCGCAAATTCTGATGGAACACGCCCGATGACCCCTTCCACATCCGCTGCCGCTTTGGCGCAGTCTCTAGATGATGATCTGGAGTTCGAAAACGTGCGTCCGGCTTTGACCTCAGGCGGGCTGCCACAGCACATTGGCATCATCATGGATGGTAACGGCCGTTGGGCTCAGCAACACGGCCTGCCGCGCATGGAAGGCCATCGAAAAGGCGTGGAAGCCTTGCGGCGCACAGTGCGTAATGTGGGCGAGCGCGGCATAGCGCACCTGACCCTGTTTGCGTTTTCGTCGGAAAACTGGAAGCGTCCGCCGGCTGAAGTGCGCGACCTGATGCTTTTGCTGCGCCTTTTCATCGAGCGTGATCTGGCAGAGCTTAAACGCAGCAGCGTGAAGGTGCGGGTTATTGGTGACCGTGAAAACCTGACCCCGGATATACGCAAGTTGCTGGAGCGCGCTGAATATGTGACGCGTGATTGCGATCAGATGTTCCTCAACATCGCCTTCAACTATGGCGCGCGCGATGAAATTGTGCGTGCGGCCAAAGCCTTGGCGAAAGCAGCAGCTGCCGGGCAAATTGATCCGGCGGAAATCTCCGAAGATGTTTTTGCCAATGCATTGGACACTGCAGGTCTGCCTGATCCCGATCTGGTGATCCGCACCAGTGGCGAGATGCGCCTTTCCAACTTCCTGCTTTGGCAGGCTGCCTATGCCGAGTTTGTCTTCCCGCAAACCCTTTGGCCGGATTTTGACGCTGCTGCGCTTGATGAGGCCTTGGCAAGTTTCCAGAACCGCGAGCGCCGCTTTGGCGCACGTTTGGGCGAGGATAGTCTTTCGGTTGCAACCGCAGCTGAATAGGCCTTTGCGCTGCTGCGCACGATAACTGGCAAAACCTTGCACATCATAGGGCAATGCGATCTGGCCAAACGCTGGCGGAGCGCATAGGACAACGCCCATGTCCGCTGCGCCAACTCCCTATCCAACGCCGAAGCCAGACAAGCCACGCTCTGAGCTTGTAAAGCGCGTGCTTTCAGGAGCCGTTCTTGGCGTGGTTGCGCTTGTGACAACCTGGACTGGCGGTGTGGTGCTTGTGGTAGCCTTTAGCCTGCTGGGCCTTTTCGTCTTGGCAGAATGGGAGCAGCTTACAGATGCGGGTTCGCAGCGGCGCTTGCTGGGTGGCATGGTCGTGGTGGCCGGGGCAGGGGCGGTGGCCTACTTGTTCGGCCCGGTTGAAGGCATGGCGGTTGCCATTGGTCTGCTCTTCGTAGCCTTGGGTGCTGCCCTTTTGGAAAGTCCACGGCGCTGGTCGATGACCGGAATTGCCTATGCATCTTGGTTGGTTATTGCCCTTGTCAGCTTGCGCGGGCACGATGCTGTGGGGCTTTCTGCCATTTTGTTTGTGTTCGCTGCCGTCTGGGCCACAGACATCGCAGCCTATTTTGGTGGCCGGGCGATGGGCGGGCCTAAGCTCATGCCGTCGGTATCGCCCAACAAAACCTGGTCCGGTGCCATTTCAGGGGCGCTGGCGGCTATTATCACCTGTGTGGGCTATCTTTTTTTGGCAGATCCTCATGTGGCAGGTCGCCCAGGCGGCGTGGTGCATGGGTTTGGCAGTGTACTGTACGCCGCTGCTATGGCGCTCATCCTCAGTGTGGCAGCGCAGGCGGGCGATCTGTTTGAGTCGGGCCTCAAGCGCCGATTTGGAGCCAAAGATTCTGGCACACTGCTTCCCGGTCATGGTGGGTTTATGGATCGCGTAGACGGCCTGGTGTTTGCCAGTGCTGCAGCGTTTCTTATTGGCATGTCGCTAAAGGGTCAGGGCACGGTGGCCGAAGGTCTGCTGCTGTGGGGCACCAGTTAGATGGTGACACAGAACATCCATGAGCGAACTGATGCGCCGCGCAGGGTTTCGATACTCGGTGCGACGGGCAGCATTGGCGACAGCACCACCGACATAATCCTTGCCAATCCAGACCAATTTATCGTGGAAACGCTCGCTGGCTATGCCAATGTCAAGAAGCTCGCCAGTCGCGCGGTAGCGCTTGGTGCAAAACGGGCGATTATTGCCGTAGAGGCGCATTTTGAGGCCCTGAAAGATGCGCTTTCAGGCACTGGCATAGAGGTTGCAACCGGCCAACAAGCCGTGACTGACTGTGCCGGAGAACGGCACGATCTGGTGGTTTGTGCCATGGTTGGCGCGGCTGGCATCGAGCCTGCAATGGCGGCAATTATGGCTGGCAATACTGTGGCGCTTGCCAACAAAGAGGCGCTGGTGTGCGCGGGCCCGGTGATGATGAAGCTCGCTGCAGCCAAGGGCGTGCGCATCCTGCCACTTGATTCTGAGCACAACGCCCTTTTTCAGGTTTTCGAAGAGCCAAACCGTGCGCAAATTGAAGCGATAACGGTCACAGCATCCGGCGGCCCGTTCCGCACCTGGCCAAACGACAAACTGCAAAACGCCAGCGTCAAAGACGCGCTAAACCATCCCAACTGGACAATGGGCCAGAAAGTGACCATCGATTCCTCTAGCCTGGCCAATAAGGGGTTAGAGGTCATCGAGGCACACCACTTGTTTGCCATGGACCCAGATGACATCAGGGTCGTGGTGCATCCGCAATCCATCGTTCATGGCATGGTGCACTATGATGATGGCTCGGTGCTTGCCCAGCTTGGCACACCAGACATGCGCACCCCCATCGCTGCAGCGCTGGCCTGGCCGCAGCGCTTTCAAGCCCCGCAAGTCAAGCGGTTGGACCTTGCCGAATTGGGGCAGCTAACTTTTGAGCCGCCAGACCTTGAGCGTTTTCCCATGCTGGGCCTGGCCTTTGATGCCATGCGCGAAGGCGGGCCGGCGCCTGCACTTTTTAACGCTGCCGATGAGGTGGCGGTTGCGGCCTTTGTGGCGGGAAAGTGCAGCTTCCATCAAATTGCCACCATTACCGCTCTGACCATGGAGAAGGGGCTGCGAGATCTATCGGGCAGCCGTTTTGAGACGCTTGATGATGTGCTGGCCGCAGACCGCCATGGTCAACACATTGCTAACGCTATCCTTGCCCAGCGATTGCAGGATCAATAAACACCGCCTTACAAGGTAGGTGGGATAAAAGGGACACTCTTCACATGGACCTCATCGCAGGTAGCGGATCGTTCATTCTTGGTACGATCGTGCCGTTTCTGTTTGTGCTCACACTGGTGGTGTTCATCCATGAGCTTGGGCATTTTTCCGTCGCGCGTTGGTGCGGCGTCGGCGTGAAGGCGTTTTCCGTTGGCTTTGGGCCGGAGCTGCTAGGTTTCACGGACAAGCGGGGTACCCGCTGGAAGCTCTCCGTGATCCCGCTTGGCGGTTACGTGAAGTTTTCCGGTGACGAGAACGTAGCCAGCGCGCCTGATCCAGAAGCGATCGCGCAGATGGATGAAACCGAGCGCGCCCAAGCTTTTCATCTCAAGCCCTTGTGGCAGCGCGCTGCGGTTGTGGTTGCCGGTCCAGTGGCAAACTTCATTCTGGCCATCGTCATTTTTGGCGGCGTATTTTTCGCTTTGGGTGAGCGGGTAACCGTGCCACGCGTTGACAGCGTGCAGGAAAATTCAGCCGCACAGGCAGCTGGCCTGCAGCCTGGCGACATTTTCGTGGCCATTGATGATGACCCGGTAGAAACGTTCGCTGATGTGCAGCGCGTTGTAGCTTTTTCTGCCGAAAGGCCATTGCGTTTCACAGTGGACCGTTCTGGCACCCTGCTTGATGTAACAATCGTTCCGGAGCGCCGCGAGATTGATGATGGCTTCGGCAACATCCAACGTGTCGGCATTATCGGTGTGCAGCATGAGGCAGACGAAAATGACGTAACGGTGATTGAGTACGGCCCTATTGCAGCCACTGGCAGGGCGGTGGAACAGACCGGCCGGGTCATTACCCAGTCGCTCACCTATATTGGGCGTATCATTGTTGGGCAGGAGTCAGCCGATCAGCTTTCAGGGCCAGTTCGCGTTGCCAAAATTTCCGGAGACGTGGCAACGCTTGGGCTACTGGCGCTGCTTCAGCTTGCGGCGGTGATCTCGGTGTCTATCGGCATGATCAACTTGTTCCCTATTCCCATGCTGGATGGTGGCCATCTGGCGTTCTATGCCATTGAAGCCGTTCGCGGAAAGCCGCTGAGCGATGGTGCGATGGAAATGAGTTTTCGCGTTGGCCTGGCCATGGTTATGGGGCTGATGGTTTTCGCAACATGGAATGACATAACAACGCTTATGCGTTAGAGCCGCGGCCATTCGTTAATGAGCCGTTAATTCAAGCGTTGCTCAGGTGCAACGCATTGGGGCAAAGCTGGCAGAACTGTAACGCAAATGCGCAGAAAACCTTGCGTCTGGCGGAAGTGCCTTTAGAAGACGCTATGAAGTGATGTTCCGACTCGTAGTCGGTGTGTGCCTAGTATTGGGCAAAGGATTGAAATGTTTATGAAACGCTTGGGTCTCTCGTTCGTTTTTGCGCTTGCGCTAGTGGCCATGCCACTCACGCTGACTGTTGGCCAAGGAGGGGTTTTCCTTGGGTCCACCTCTGCACAGGCCGCGACCGTCTCTTCCATCCAGGTCGAGGGCAACCGCCGCATCGAAGCGTCAACGATCATTTCCTACGTAACGGTCGTGCCGGGCCGAAATTTTGGCGCAGGCGATTTGAACGACTCCTTGCAGTCATTGTTTGCCACTGGCTTGTTTGCCGATGTCGCACTTGAGCGTCGCGGCAACACATTGGTTGTTCGCGTTGAGGAAAACCCTGTCGTCCGTCAGGTCGTTTTCGAGGGCAATCGGCGTTTGGATGATTCTGCGCTCAGCGCGGTTGTGGAGCTTGAACCTCGCCGGGTGTTGACGGAGTCGGCCGTTCAGTCTGACACGCAGCGCATTTTGGAAGCGTATCGCCGCAACGGTCGCTTTGCTGCTCGGGTTGAGCCAAAACTCATCGAAGTTGGCGACAATCGCGTCGATCTGGCCTTTGAAATTGAAGAAGACGAGCGCTCGGGCGTTTCGCGCATCACCTTCATTGGCAACCAGGCTTTCAGCGACGGCAAACTGCGTGACACTATTACGACCGAGCAGAGCGGCCTTTTGAGCTTCTTGTCATCGGCTGATGTTTACGATCCTGATCGTTTGGATGCTGATCGTGAGCGCCTTCGTCGTTTTTACCTGAATGAAGGTTATGCCGACTTCCGTGTGGTCTCTGCCGTTGCTGAACTCGATCGCGAACAAAACGAGTTCTTCATCACGTTCACGGTCGATGAGGGACCTCGGTACGCCTTCGGAAATGTGGAAATTGATTCGACACTTCGCGAGCTGGACCCAGAAGATCTCTACAGGGTGTTAGAAACACGCCCAGGCGATACTTACGATGCTGCTGCTGTAGACCGCTCGATCGAGGCGCTAACCCTCGAAGTGTCAAGCTTTGGCTACGCTTTCGTGCAGGTGCGCCCGCGCGGTGATCGCAATGCTACTGACAACACAATTGATCTGACATATTTTGTCGATGAGGGTGTGCGGGCTTACGTTGAGCGCATTAACATCTCCGGCAACACGCGCACCCGTGATCATGTCATTCGTCGCGAATTCGATTTTGCTGAGGGCGATGCTTTTAACCGTGTGCTCCTTCAGCGTGCTCAGCGTCGTCTGGAAGCGCTTGGTTTCTTCCAATCCGTGCGCATCACGACACAGCAAGGTTCGGCATCTGATCGCATTATTCTGAATGTTGCTGTGGTCGAGCAATCAACGGGTGACTTCTCGTTCGGTGCTGGTTTTTCCACGACATCAGGTCTCACACTTGAACTCTCTGTAACGGAACGCAACTTCCTCGGTCGAGGCCAATTCGTACGCGCTGCCGTCGGTGGCGGCCTGGAAGACAACCGGACATTTGACTTCTCGTTCACCGAGCCATTCTTCCTCGGACGTCGTTTGGCGGCTGGGTTTGATCTTTACCGGCGCGAGTCGGGATCGGTGAACGATTCTGCCTACACCACAGTGGCAAATGGTGGATCGCTGCGTTTGGTTGCCCCAATCACCAACGATATCAACCTTGGCCTGGCCTACTCACTGGATGTCACCGAGTACAACCTTGCTGCAAATACCGCGACGTCGCGGGCCATTGAGCAGCTTGTCGGTGAGACCGTTCCAAACGGTGGCACGTCACCGGTCGCCCAAAGCAATGATCGGATCACGTCCAGTCTTACCTGGACACTGACCTATGACACGGTGGACAACCGTACGACGCCACGCGATGGCTACTTCGCGCGCCTGCGCCAGACCGTTGCAGGCCTTGGCGGTGACGCCGAATATGTCAGCACCACGCTAGATGCTCGCGCCTTCCGCACAGTGTCGACCGATCTTGATATTGTCGCGTCGGTTCGGGTGCAGGCTGGCAATGTATGGTCGTGGAATGACGATGACCTGTTGATTGTCGATGGTTTTTTCCAGGGCGGTGCGCTGGTGCGTGGCTTTGACAGTCTTGGCCCCCGTGATGCGGCGACTGGTGACGCGCTGGGTGGTACAACATATGCTGCCGTTTCTGGTGAGCTAAACTTCCCGCTGCCGTACCTTACAGAAACAATCGGTATCCGCGGCGCGTTGTTTGCCGATGCAGGAACCTTGTTTGAGCCCGTGGGCAGTGTGAATACGCTGGTGAACAATGGATCAGTTAGGCTCAACGATGATGCATCCATGCGTTCATCGGTTGGTGCCAGCTTGATCTGGAATTCGCCGTTCGGGCCGCTTCGTGCAGATTATGCACATGTGTTGTCATCGGAAACGTATGACCGCGAAGAGGCTTTCCGCTTCAGTGCGGGTGCGCGCTTCTAGGGACGGGTCATGTCATAAAGATACAGAAAGCGCGGTCGCTCATCGGCCGCGCTTTTTTGTTCCAAGACCAGATCTCCTTCAAACCAGTGTCCCTAGCCCCATTTTTGGATTTCATCTTACTGCTTAGGCCCAGTCGGTGATTTGCCATGGCCAATAGGGTGAGGGGCGCGCTAAGAGGGGCAAAGATGCGATCTCACTGATATTCTGGCTAAACATGACCCAACCTGTTTTTTTCCCTCCGCTCGAGAAACACACGGCTGAAAGCCTTGCAGCTGCCCTCAGTCTTACGCTTGTCGGTGGTAACGTCGACGGCAAACCCACAAACCAAATCACGGGTGTTGCGCCGATTGAACAGGCCTATGAGGGTGCGCTGACTTTCCTGGATAACGTGAAATACGCCGCGCATCTGGAACAGACAGCCGCAACGTGCGTCATCCTATCCGAACGTTTTGCCGACAGTCTGCCAGCAGGGGTGCTGGGCCTGCTTTCCAATCAGCCCTATCGCGATTTTGCCCGTGCAGCGGCCTTGTTGGTGCCGGCTGGCGTGAAACTGCAAGGTATGCTTCTGGCCAACGGTGTCTCACCTTCCGCGCATGTTGATGATACGGCAACACTTGAAGAGGGTGTAACCGTCGAAGCTGGTGCCATAGTCGGCCCCAATGCCGCCATAGGGGCTGGCACGACTATTTGTGCAGGCGCTGTGGTCGGGCACGACGTCCAGATTGGCCGAGAGAGCTATATCGGCCCCAGGGCGGTTGTGCAGCACAGCCTATTGGGTGACCGCATCATCGTGCACACAGGGGTGTGCCTTGGGCAGGATGGCTTTGGTTTTGCTATGAGCCCCATGGGTCACTTGAAAGTGCCCCAGCTTGGCCGCGTGATCATTCAAAACGACGTCGAAATTGGTGCAGGCACCTGCATTGATCGTGGCACAACCCGTGACACGATTATTGGCGAGGGCACGAAAATCGATAATTTGGTTCAGATCGGCCACAATGTGGAAATCGGTCGCCATTGCGTGCTCGTCGGGCAGGTCGGAGTTGCTGGTTCGACCGTGCTGGAAGATTTTGTTGCCATCGGTGGGCAGACTGGTGTCGCTGGCCATATTCGTATCGGTATGGGTGCACAGATCGCGGGTGCCTCGAACGTAAAGGATAATGTTCCTCCCGGCAGCAAATGGGCGGGAACACCTGCCAAACCGGTCCGCGAGCTTATGCGTGAAATGACAGCAATAAAGCGCCTCACGACCCTTAAAGACGCCTCCTAAGGCACGCTCAAGGCAGCCTTTGTTGCGGTCCCCAGCCCAAGCCTCAACAGGCAATCAGTCGGTGGGCAAGTGCTTTGCAGTCGCAAGCGTTTGAACCAGACGCGCGAACATGCTGTAAGAGCGTGGTTTCTATTGCCCGTTCTGAAAGTGCTTTTTTAAGATGACACAAGCTTCGACAGAGCAAGCGAGCACGACATCGCTTGCTAGCGCCGAAATTCAAGAGATCCTGAAATGCCTGCCCCATCGCTATCCTTTCCTCCTGGTGGATAAGGTGATCGATATGCGCGGTGACGAATTTGGCATCGGGATAAAAAATGTAACGGCAAACGAGCCCCAGTTTATGGGCCATTTTCCTGGCACGCCAATTATGCCTGGGGTGCTTATGATCGAGGGCATTGCGCAAACCGCCGGCGTGCTTTGCATCAAAGCCCTACCGCCACAGGATACGCCGCCGCTGGTTTATTTCATGACCATCGACAAGACCAAGTTTCGTAAGCCCGTGGTGCCCGGTGACACGCTCCACTATGAAGTCACCAAGCTCAAGCAGCGCGCCAATATCTGGAAATTTTCTGCAGTGGCCAAAGTTGACGGTGCCAAGGTTGCTGAAACAGAAATCAGTGCAATGATTGTCTCGCAGGAGATGCCCGCGTGAGCACAACAATTCACCCCTCAGCGGTCGTTGAACAGGGAGCCCAGCTGGGCGAGGGCGTTTCTATCGGTCCCTTTTGTCATGTTGGCGAGAATGTTCAGCTCGGCGACCACACCAAGCTGGAAAGCCACGTCGTGGTTGCTGGCCGCACTACTATTGGCGCTGGTTGCCACCTTTTCCCGTTCGCGTCCATCGGTCACCGGCCACAGGATTTGAAATACCATGGTGAGCCGTCGCGCCTTGAGATTGGCAACAACACGACGCTTCGCGAGTATGTGACGGTTCAGCCGGGCACCGAGCATGGCGGCATGCTCACCAAAGTTGGTGATGGCTGTCTGCTGATGGCCTCAGCTCATGTCGCGCACGACTGTGCCATCGGTAACAGCGTCATTTTGGGCAACAATGCCATGATTGCCGGTCACTGCACCCTTGAGGATCATGTGATTGTGTCCGGGGGATCTGGCGCACACCAGTTCGTGCGCATTGGCGAGCATGCCTTTATTGGCGGCATGACGGGCGTGGGCAGTGATGTCATTCCCTACGGTATGGTCATTGGTAACCGGGGTTGGCTGAGCGGTCTCAATATTGTTGGGCTGCGCCGTCGCGGTTTTGACCGTGATGAAATTCACACCATTCGGCAGGCTTATCGCTTGATGTTTTCTGACGAGGGTACGTTGGCCGAGCGTATCGATGACGTGGCCAAGATGTTCCCTGACAGCCCCAGCGTGCAACGGGTGATCGAGTTCATTCGCTCCGATTCAGACCGAACGCTTTGCCTGCCTCATGTTACCGAACCCTGATCCAGAGATGACGGGCAGCGTGGCAAGCGACAGCTTGACCAAACCAGCGCAGCGCATTGCGATCATTGCTGGCGGTGGCAAATTGCCTGTGGCAGTGGCCAACAGTGTAGCGCAAGCGGGCCACACGCTGCTGGTTATTGATCTGGCAGGTGAGGCGGACCTGAAAGACATTTCGCCGCTCGCCCAGTGCGACGCAGTTGAATGGGGCCAGGTGGGGCGCCTGTTCTCAAGGTTGGAAGCTTTCAACACCGACAAGGTGGTGATCGTGGGCAGCATTTCCAGGCGGCCAGAGCTGCGCGAGGTCAAGCTAGACTGGGGTGGGGTACAAATGTTGCCGCGCCTGATGGCAACATTGCTGGCTGGTGGCGATACAACGGTTTTGGACAATGTTGCCAGTATCTTCGCAGATAAAGGCTTTACGTTGGTCGGTGCGCACGAGGTTGCACCAGGGCTTACAGCCCAGCATGGTCATGTTGCTGGGCCAAAACTGAGCGAAGCTTTGCGGGCTGATGTAAAGGGTGCGGCTCAAGGGGCGTGGACGGCAGGGCACATGGATATGGGCCAAGGCGCAGTATGCGTGGCCGCACGCTTGGTCGCTATGGAGGGCGCAGAAGGCACCGATGGCATGCTGGAGCGCGTTGCTACGATGCGGCATGCGCGCCGGTTTAGCAGCAAAGGCAAGGCTGGGGCTTTGGCCAAATGTGCCCGCCCCGAGCAGGATTTACGCATGGACATGCCTGCCATTGGACCGCGCACGGTGGAGAATGCTGCAAAGGCCGGCCTTTCTGCCATTGTTATCGAGGCCGGTCACGTGATGATCTCGCAGCAACAAGAAACGATCGCGTTGTGTAAAGCCAACGGTGTTGCGCTTCTGGCAGAGCCGCGTGAGACATTCGTGCCCGCTGGCCGCACGGACACGCTGGCGTGAGTGGCGCACCAAGCCCACCAGAAAACCGACTGGCAAGCCCAAAGCGGGTTTTCTTTATCGTTGGCGAAGCCTCTGGGGACCAGTTGGGCGCCTCGTTAGCTGCAGAGCTTAAAAGCACCCACGGCGACGCTGTTACCTTTGAGGGGCTGGGCGGTGAAGCGCTTCAGGCGCAGGGGCTTCACAGCTTGTTTGACATCGAAGACATCGCGGTGATGGGGCTTGGCCCGGTGATCGCCCGGTTGCCGACGATCCTGTCGCGCATCAAACGGACTGCAGATGCAATCATTGCATCCAAACCCAATTTGGTGGTGTTGATAGACAGCCCCGACTTTACCCACCGGGTGGCGCGCCGGGTGCGCAGTGCAGCTCCAGATATTCCCATTATCGGGTGGGTCTCGCCCTCGGTTTGGGCGTGGCGTCCAGGACGGGCAAAAGCCATGCGCAGCTATATGGAGCACTTGTTGGTCTTGCTACCGTTTGAGGTGGACGCCCACAAACGTCTTAGTGGACCGCCTGCCACCTATGTGGGCCACCCGCTGGTGAACGAGCTGGGTAGCCTGCGCCCACAAGTGCCCGGCGAGCGAGCCATGTTGGGTGATGGTGCCCATCCCATTGCGCTGGTGCTGCCTGGCAGCCGTAGCGGCGAAATCAGCCGCCACATGCCAATCCTCAAAGAAACGCTGGCACGAACCAACGCGTTGATCAGCGATCAGGGCAAACCCTTGCCAACCTATGTGCTGCCGGCGGTTTCCAAACATGCAGCGTCCATAAGAGCGCAAGTCTCATCCTGGCCGGTGTCCGTTGAGGTGATCGAAGGGCAGGGCGAAAAGCGGGCAGCCATGCGCAAAGCCCATGCTGCTATTGCGGCCTCGGGCACAGTTACGCTGGAATTGGCATTGGCTGGCATCCCTATGGTGGTGATCTACCGTCTGGATGGCGCAGCACGACTTTTCCGCCGCCTCATAAGGGTCTGGACCGTTATTCTACCCAACCTTGTGATTGGGCGGCCTGTGGTGCGTGAATATATTGACGAGATGGCACGCCCTGAAGCTCTCGCGCGTGCGCTGGTATCTGTTGTTACCGATACACCTGAGAGACGCGCTCAGATGGAAGCGTTTGAGGAACTAGACGCTTTGATGCTGGGCCCCGATGAAACAACACCCGCGCAACGTGCCCGCCGCGTGGTGGATGGTTTTCTGCTTTCCAACTAAAAAAGCCGACCCCCACATTGCCAGTGAGAGATCGGCTTTTCTGTTCTTTTTGTGCGTTCGCAGACTATTTTCTGCGAGACATGGGCACATAATCACGCTGCGCCTCGCCCACATAAAGCTGACGCGGGCGACCGATACGCTGCTGTGGATCTTCGACCATTTCTTTCCACTGGGCAATCCAACCCACGGTACGCGCCAGGGCAAACAGCACGGTGAACATATTGGGCGCAAAGCCCAGTGCCTTCAACGTGATGCCTGAGTAGAAATCAATATTGGGGTACAGCTTCTTATCAACGAAGTAGGGATCGGTGAGCGCGATGTTTTCCAGTTCCATCGCAACTTCCAACATCGGATCATCGGTGATGCCCAACTCGCCAAGCACCTCATGACAGGTCTTCTGCATGATCTTGGCGCGTGGATCGTAGTTTTTATAAACGCGGTGACCAAAGCCCATCAAACGGAAGGGATCATCCTTGTCCTTGGCGCGCGCGATATAGGCTGGAATGTTCTCCACTGAGCCGATTTCGGCCAGCATATTGAGCGCCGCTTCATTGGCCCCACCATGTGCCGGACCCCAAAGGCAGGCGATGCCTGCTGCGATGCAGGCAAACGGGTTGGCACCAGAAGAACCAGCAAGCCGCACAGTGGAAGTTGAGGCGTTCTGCTCATGGTCGGCGTGCAAAATGAAGATGCGGTCCATTGCACGGGCAAGAACCGGATTGATTTTGTACTCTTCACACGGCACCGCAAAGCACATGTGCAGGAAGTTCGCCGCGTAATCCAGATCGTTACGTGGGTACACAAATGGCTGACCAATGGAATATTTTAGCGCCATCGCCGCAATCGTTGGCAGCTTTGCAATCATGCGAAGCGAAGCAACCATGCGCTGGTGCGGATCGGAGATATCGGTCGAGTCATGGTAGAACGCAGAAAGCGCGCCAACCACACCACAAACAATCGCCATGGGGTGTGCATCACGGCGGAAGCCCGTGAAAAAGCGTGACATCTGCTCGTGGATCATCGTGTGATGCGTCACACGACTATCAAAGTCTTTCTTTTGCGAAGGCGTTGGCAGCTCGCCGTAAAGCAGCAGGTAGCAGGTTTCTAGAAAGTCGCCATGCTCTGCCAATTGATCAATGGGGTATCCGCGGTGCAACAAGATGCCCTTGTCGCCATCAATATACGTGATCTCGGATTCGCAGGAACCGGTCGACGTAAAACCTGGATCGTATGTGAAGGCGCCCGTGCCCGCATATAGCTTTGAGATATCAATGACATTGGGGCCAACAGTGCCTGACTTGACCGCAAAATCGTGTGTTTTGCCATCATAGGTCAGTGTCGCTGTTTTATCGCTGCTTGTATCGCCCATGTGAGACGCTCTCCTCTTGTGACAGACCAAAGCGGTGGGGGTCGACGGGCCGTAGCGCGAATGGCGGCCATTGCAACGTTTGCCGTAGCAAACAGATGGATGGTCGGGTCGCAGCGCAGCGATTAGCACCCTTATGGTCAGACTGTGTCGACTGGGTAGCGAATTCGCCACCACGCCACAAGCCGCCAAAGGGCGCATAGACAGGGCATTGCTGCAACGCAGCAGCGTTAAAAAACTGTCACAATTTCAGTCGCTTAAGCAAAAATGCTTATGCAGTTTGGTCCGCAATCCGCGCCAATGATTCCTCACGGCCAAGTGCCAGTAGGACATCGTAAATGCCGGGGCTGGTTTTTGAGCCGGTAAGCGCGGCGCGCAGCGGTTGCGCAACCTTTCCAAGCTTTACATCGGCCGTTTCTGCATAGGCTTTGGTGGCATCTTCCAGCACTTCGGCATCCCAGCCTTCCAGTGCACTATAGGCGGCGTGCAGGTTGGCAAGGTGCGCGCGTGCATCCTCGTTCAGGAGAGCCTCGGCTTTTTCTTCCATTGGTAGCGGCCGGGTCACAAACAGGAAAGCCGCGCTATCCACCAGGTCCACCAGCGTTTTAGCACGCTCGCGCAGGCCGGGAAGGGCGATCTCAAAAGCAGCTTGTTGCGCGCCTTCCAGCGGCTGGGGAAGGCGGTCGGCATTGGGGAGGTAGGGCAGGCTCGTCGCCAGCGCTGCTTCAATGTCAGCCTGTGGTAGCTCGCGCATATAGTGGGCGTTCATGGCGGTTAGCTTTTGCACGTCGAAGCGCGCAGCCGATTTGCCCATACCGTCAAAATCAAACCAAGCTATGGCCTGCTCTGTTGAGAAAATCTCATCATCCCCGTGCGCCCAACCCAGCCGCGCCAGATAGTTTCGCATGGTTTGGGGTAGGAACCCATCGGCGCGATAAGCCTCAGCACCGACAGCGCCGTGACGTTTGGACAGCTTGGCGCCGTCTGGCCCATGAATCAGCGGGATATGCGCAAACACGGGCCGCTCCCAGCCAAGCGCATCATAGATAACGCACTGGCGCGCTGCATTGGTCAGGTGATCATCGCCCCGGATAACGTGCGTCACACCCATATCGTGGTCGTCCACCACCACGGCAAGCATATAGGTGGGCGAGCCATCCGAGCGCAGGATAATGAAATCATCCAGGTCCTTGTTGGGCGTTTTGACCTGCCCCTGCACTTGGTCGTCGACACATGTCGCGCCATCCTGTGGAGCTTTTATGCGTACAGCAAACGGTGCGCCGGCCGGAGCGTCACTGTCAGGCCGATCCCGCCAGCGACCATCATAACGTGGTGGTTTACCCGCCGCACGCGCTTCCTCGCGCATTGTGGTCAGCTCTTCAGGGGTCGCATAGCACTTGTAGGCCTTGCCTTGTGCGAGCAGTTCATGGGCAACCTCTGCGTGCCGCTGCGCTTGCTGCGACTGAAAAACCGTCGCTGCATCGTGATCAAGGCCCAGCCACGCCATGCTGTCGAGGATGGCATCGATTGCCTCTTGTGTTGAGCGTGACTTGTCTGTGTCCTCAATGCGCAACCGCATCTTCCCATTGTTCGCCTTTGCATAGAGCCAGTTGAACAGCGCCGTGCGCGCTCCGCCAATATGCAAAAAGCCAGTCGGCGAGGGGGCAAAGCGGGTGACAACACCGTTAGTGGATAGGCTCATGGCAGGGCGGCTCACATATGTAAGGGTCAACGGCAACAATCGGCCGAACTTGGCCTTCGGGTAGGGCTTGTTCGTTAACGGATCATCTAAGGAGAAAGCGTGTGCGAGGGCACTTAGCATGTCTGGCGCAACACACAACTGGCCGCGTTAGCCCATGCCTCTTTCCATACTCCTTTCCCTGTCTCGTTCCATGCCCCGTCCCATGTGCGCTGTGCTGACGTGGCGGTAGAGGACCCTCTGATCCGGCCCAAACGGGTAACGGCCATCGCGCTGGAACGCGAGATCCGCAATCTTGGATCTGCCAACAGCACTGTTGAGATAAGCGCTGAGACCAGCGCCTCCAAAACACCCGTGAATGACCGGTTGCTTGTTGCCGTCCAAGCCTCGTTGGCCGCTGGGCATGGCCCTGCCTGGCTGGTCAGTGCGCTGGGGGCAGGGATTGTGATCTATTTTGCCTTGCCTGCAGAGCCGCAGCTATGGGCCTTGCTCGCGGCAATGCTGGTGCTGGCCGCCATCAGTTGGCGTGTTCGATATGCTGCCACGCTCTACCCCACACTTATGCTGCTGGCCTTGGTCAGTGGTGTGGCGCTGGTTGCTGGCAAAGCGCAGATCAACCCAACGCCGCAGCTCTTGGCAGAAGCAGTGCAGATGGTGGAGGGCCATGTGCGCAAAGTGGAGCAGCGCAGCGCTAGCCGCGCGCGGCTGACCTTGGATCAGCTGGTGTTGGAAGACCAAACACAAACAGAAACGCCACATCGCGCGCGTATCACGGTCATCGCACAGGCTGGCGCGGTATTGCCGGGCCAAACCATCCGTGTTCTCGCTCGATTGGGCCCACCGCCAGAACCGGTGATGCCCGGGGCACGCAATATGCGCCGGGAGCTTTTCTTCGCCAACATTGGCGCCACAGGATTTAGCTACGGCCGCCCAACTGTGGTTGCTGAACCCGATAGCGCAACTGTGCTTGAGCGCGTGGAACGGGTGCGGCTGACGCTCGCAACACGTTTTGCGCAGGCTTTGCCAGGCGATGCTGGCGTATTGGCCGCAACGCTTCTGGTGGGCAAACGGGATGGTTTGTCTGAGGAAACTTACGAGGCTATGCGCAGGGCGGGTCTGGCGCACCTGCTCGCCATTTCTGGTATGCATATGGCAATGATGACGCTTTCGGCGATTGCGGTTCTGCATCTTTTTCTTGCCGCCACACCAAAGCTTTCAGCATCGCGCCGCGCTACCCGCTGGGCTGCCTTTGCAGGGCTGGTGATCGCCAGCGGGTATTTGTTGCTGTCAGGGGCCGGCACGGCAACGCAGCGCGCCTTTGTTATGATCGCGCTGGCGCTTTTGGCCATGGTTCTGGCGCGCCGTGCGCTGACAATCCGCGCGGTCGCCTTTGCAGCAGCTCTTGTGCTCGCGCTGCACCCGGAAAACCTGCTTGGGCCGAGTTTTCAAATGTCGTTTGCGGCGACGTTGGCGCTGGTCGCTGTCTATGGCGCGCTGAACACATCCAAGACGGCGTGGCGTTGGCGGCTTAAAGTGAGCGACAAGGAAACCTTATGGGGAGTACCTGTGTGGGTCCGTCGTCCCTTCCTCGTGGTGGGAAGTATCGCGGCAACCTCTCTGGTGGCGGGTCTGGCAACGGCTCCTTTTGCAGCCTTTCATTTTTCCCAAGCTGCGCCGCTAAGCTTGTTGGGTAATGTGCTTGCACTGCCTCTGGTGTCACTCATCATCATGCCAGCCGGTTTGCTCGCGCTGCTGCTAACCCCGTTTGCGCTGGAGGGCCTGCCGCTAGCTGCAATGGGTTTTGGGCTGGAGCAAGTGATGGCCATCGCCCACTGGGTTGCTGCGATGGAAGGCTCTCGTCTCGCGGTCCCTGCTCTTACACCCCAAGCGTTGCTTGTTCTTACCTCAACAGGTCTGCTTGCTGCGCTTTTTATGGGACGTGCACGGCTCTTGGCACTGCCCATTCTGGCACTGTTGCCATTGGTCGGTGTTTTTCAGCCACAGCCTGTTTTTCTGATCGAACGCGCTGCTGCCACCGTTGGTTTTGTCCATGATGGTGCACTGCACCGCTCCATCACGCGTGGCAGCACATTTACCCGCGACATGTGGCATCAGCGGCTGGCTATTTCCCAAGACACTCAATCCTCTTCACCTTGGACCTGCGATGCCCTGGGCTGCATTACGGCGTGGCAGGGCCGCACTATTGCGCATGCCCACACCGCTGCAGCGCTTGGAGAGGATTGCCGCGTGGCAGATGTTTTGGTGACACCGCTTGCGGCCCCTGGCATGTGTGGCGCATCACTGATCGTGGACGAAGCGCTGTTGGATCGCCACGGCGCAATCGCGTTGTTGCACGATGAAACGGCGCAAACGGGATTGCGCATCTGGCAAACTTTTGAGCGGCGCACCCGACCATGGGAGCAAATTGCAAACTAGACGCCGGTGATCGGCCCAAACAGCTTTTCTGCTTCGATCTTCAGCGAGATATCCAAATCATCCATTGTCACCGGTAGCCCCAGGTCCACCAGGCTCGTCACGCCGTGCTGGGTGACGCCGCAGGGAACGATGCCTGAAAAGTGCTCAAGGTCCGGCTCAACGTTGACGCTTATGCCGTGAAAGCTCACCCACTGCCGCAAACGAATGCCAATTGCAGCAACCTTATCTTCGGCGACTTCGCCGGGAATGCCTGAGGCTTTCTCTGGGCGCTGAACCCAGACGCCGACACGATCTTCTCGTGTCTCACCGCGAACATTGAAGTGGCCCAAACTGTCGATGATCCATCGCTCCAGCCCAGCCACAAACGCACGCACATCTTTGCCGCGCTTGTTGAGATCGAGCATCACATAGGCAACGCGCTGGCCAGGGCCATGGTAAGTGTATTGCCCACCGCGCCCGGTTTGGTGCACCGGAAATCGGTCTGGCGCGACCAGATCAGCCGCGTTGGCACTGGTGCCCGCGGTATAAAGCGGTGGATGCTCGACCAGCCAAATCAGCTCGTTCGCTGTTCCTGCACGAATATCGGCAACGCGCTGCTCCATCACCTGAAGTGCAGAATCATAGTCAGTCAGGTTGGTTGCGACACGCCATTCAACCGGGCTCTTTTGCTGGTAGAGGCTGTCCATGTTCAGGCTTTGTGAGCGGGAAATGATAGAACCTCGTTCGTTTTGGGCATTCATGGCCCTGCGACCGGGAAGCTTAAGCATCCGTTAACCATGGTGGCCCGATGGTTGGGCTCACACCGTCCTGCCATTTAGTGAGTTTGCTGCTGCGATGCAAAACCCCATTGAAAGTATCAACGTCGATATTGCCGTAGAACTTGGTTCCACCGTTATGCCGGTGCACCAGCTGCTGCGTATGGGGCGCGGCGCTGTCATTGAGCTTGAAACCTTGCCGAGCGAACATGTGAAAGTGCTGGCAAACAACATGCAAATCGCCGAGGCCGAGGTGGTCGTCAGCGGTGATGCGATTGCTGTGGCGATCACGCATATTGGAAAGTCAGAGCTTTAGAGCGCACTGCTTTTCAAAAAAGGACGCTGAACGGGTCACTAGGCCTTGAGCACAGAGAAACCCTTTGCTATCAGCGCCGCTCTACTGAAGTATTTTCTCACATCTTTGCGGTCGTGGCGGAATTGGTAGACGCGCAGCGTTGAGGTCGCTGTCCGGTAACACGGGTGGAAGTTCGAGTCTTCTCGACCGCACCACTAAGCTTGTAAAAAGGCCTATATTTCAAAGGTATACGAAGATATAGGCCTTTTTCATCCCCCTAAATATCCCCCACTATTTTTTATAGACGCTACGTTTGGTGTGGAGCGGCCAGCAAGGGTCCCAGAATCATGAAGGGCTTGATCAATTTTCCCTAGCTACCCGTCTCCACAATCGGCCTGATATTGGGGTTGATCTCTAGGTGGGGTGCCACTTTAGCCAGTTCAGCCATGAGCGGCGCCAACGCGTCGATATGGGCGATTTGGGCTTTGCATAGGCGCGGTGTGCAGGGTCTCTCCATGATCATGAGCCCAAGCTCTTTCTGCCTCTTGCACGCCATCATGCTGATGAACAGATCGAAGGCGTCAGCAAGCAGGTCTGAGGCTTCATTGAGCGGGTGGTAGTTGGTGGCCCATTCCCAGTATGCAGGGTCATCAAAGCACGCTTGTGCCTCTGTGATGATGGGTCGTAAATCATCCCCACCAAACCAGCCTCGGTCTATCATCTCCCAGTGATCTGGAAGTCTGATGCCTTCACAGGCTTCGGTGCCGAAGGCTTCTTCAAGGACAGCCTGCTTGACGATGGGACGTGGGCGCAGGGGTGCATCGCTGTAGAGCGTGAGCCATGTGGGGTAGGGCTCCTCTTCAAACATCACGAACAGCTTGCGCTTGCGCTGTTGCGCACGCAGGGGCTTGGTCCTGCCTGCCAGGGCAGGTGATGCCAGTGCACTGCCGGTTAGCGCTCCAGTGGCTGTGAGTTTGAAAAAATCGCGTCGTGTGGTCATGGTCGGTCTCCAAGGTGTGGGACCGGCAGGTGTATCGCTCTTCCAGTGAAACGGCCCATACTTGCCTCAACGCGGCCGCATCCCCTTTCGGGCGACCACCTTGCCGGGCGTGGCAGGTTGGTGGAAGCACTTGGCTTCTCTCTTGATGCAAGAACGCAGGTACCACGCGCAGGACCAGGCCGCTAGTGTGCTGATCGACACGCTAGTCCCAGGGTGCAATTCGACCAATTCTCGAAATACCAGAAGGCGAGTTTGGTCCGAGGTCCCTGCTTAAATACCCAGTATGTACTCTTCTGGTTTATTAATGAGTTCGTTCAAATCGAGAGGGGAAAAAGAGCCGCCATCGACCTCAACACGATCACGCGCAGCTTCCCGCAGTCTGTCAATCGGTAAAAGCAATCTAGGCGTGTCAGCAAAAAATATTCTTCCGACCCATGATTTAGGCCTCATCCTGCCGCTATCGTCGATGTAGCCATAATTGAGAAGTGTGATGCCATTGAGACCTGCCATTTGCCCACTGTAGCTGCGAACAAGTTTGGCTCGATGGTCATCCTTCAGTATATAATTTTCCAAAAACCGCATTATGTTTTCAAATAAATTGCGTTGAGCGAAAGCATAGATTTCTAACTGTGAGACAACGTCATCCAAGGTGCCGGTTTCATGTTCAACAAGACGGGTGCCGATCAGATCTGATATGTCAGATAGGCCTCCGTTGGCTTCTATATGAACGTCGATTTTTGGAAATTTTGCGCGGTTAAGACTAGGTCGAAGGGCAGAGCAAAGCGCATCCTCTTCTACAGAATATAGAGAAACTTCCTGTCCAAATATTTCTTGTGTATCGGATTTACGGGAAAAGACGTAAAAATTCCGACCACTATCACTCAAGATTGTAACTATATCGTCTTTACCAGTATTTTTATTGCCCCTTACCCGGTTAAGAATTCCAGCCCTGTGCTGACTGAGTCTGCGATCCACGCCTTTTCCGGCCTTACCAACATAGAGTATTTCATAACTAGCTTTTTCTTTTAGCTCTGCAGTCCAGACGTATACGCTTGGTGCTTCTGTGGGTATGTGATCAGGTAATCGCTTGAATGATGGGGCGCCATCAACCAATTCAATCTTGTGAGTTTGAACAAGTTTTAAATCTGACAATTTTGACGCATCAATAATCATGCAATGAAACCTTTGATTTGTATCAAGCAATGGGAATAGTCTATTTTGATTTCCTTCGAATAGGGGAAACTTTTGACAGTCCAGGTTTATCGTATTCCGCTCACGATACAGTCCTGAATGATGGGCTGCTGTTATAGCGGTCGGTCGGGGCGCATCTCTGAAGCCAGAACCTGCTCCATCATGCGCAGCAACGCATCATGCATGCCCTTTTTGAAATCATCATCTGACGCATATTTTTTGTAGAGATCGATTTCTCTACGCCGTTCACTGCGCATCGCTTTTTCGAACAAGGCCTCACTTGCAATCCGGCGGTTCTGCTCATCTGGGTTGCCAACCACTTTGTCCTGGAACGCAGGGTCAGCCATGGCATGTTTGAGGATGTTGACCAACTTCACGCGTTGTTCTTCCGGAGTGGCATCCCAACCGGTGAAGTATCTATCATTGAACGCAGCTATGATGAGATCCAGAGGGTCTTTTTCAGGATCGTCATGGGCGCTGCGAGGGTTCGGGTTTGGCGGTTCCAACTCACTATCCGAGCCGTCCAGACCGATGGCGTACCCAATTTTTACCCGCTCCAATCCGTAGGTCGTCAGGTCCACGCTTTCGAGCAGGCCGTTGATTTCATCCTGTTCCGGGTCTTTGACTTTCAACTTGGCAACCAGGAATTTTAAAAACCAATGCAACATCTCCCAGTCCGCATTGGTGAAGGGTATGATACAGGCAACCTGCGCATAGATTTTGACGAACTGCTTGGCCTTGATCTTAATGTCAGCTTTCTGGTCTTCCTCCACCTCATCGAACCGTTCAGCAGCCGTATCTAGCAGCGGTGACAACTGGTCCGCATCGACCGACGCGAAGAACTTTTCGTTGAACTCGACGACCTCCGGCCAGTCGTAGATGCCTGTGTCATCGAGGGCATCTTTCAGATCGTGAAGCACATTCACATCGGTCGGTTCGCTGAGGGCCGTGGATGTGTAGAAAGGGTCGAACGCATCCTTGATGTTCTCCACGGTGTTGTGGAAATCGAGGATGAAGGTCTCTTCTTTGCCCAGCTTGTTGTTGCATCTGTTCAACCGAGACAGCGCCTGCACGGCCAGCACGTGTTGCAGCTTCTTGTCCACGTACATCGTGGTGAGCATTGGCTCATCGAATCCGGTCAGGAATTTGTTGGCGACAACCAGGATGCGATACTGGTCCGTCTTGAACTTCTTCGCGATGTCGCCCCCTGGAAAGCCGTTGAGCGTATCCTCAGTATGCTCCACCCCGTCGATCATCTTCTTGCCGGTAAAGGCCACCACGGCCTTGTATGGGCTCCCAGCGGCGCTCAGGGCCTCTCTTAGAGCCATGTAGTACCGAATGGCAGACTCGATATTGCGAGTAACCACCATGGCCTTGGCTTTGCCTTTCAGCTTCTTGGGCCGAACTACGTTGCTCTCGAAGTGTTCCAGCATGATGCCAGCTTTGGTCTTGATCGTCGTTGGATCAGCCTCGACATACGCCCGCAGCTTGCTCTGTGCCTTCTTGGTGTTGAACTCCGGGTTCTCTTCCACCGACTTCTGAAGCTCATAGTAGCTCTTGTACGTCGTATAGTTTTTCAGAACGTCGAGGATGAACCCTTCCTCAATCGCCTGCTTCATCGAATACAGATGGAACGGAACAAACTTGCCATCGCTATTCTGACGCCCAAAGCGTTCCAGCGTCGTGTTCTTCGGCGTGGCGGTGAAGGCAAAGAACGATGCGTTCGATCCCATCTTACGGGCTTCCATCGCAGCCAGGATTTTGTCTTGCAAATCCTCTGGCTCTTCGTCGTCGCCGCCACCGCTGATGGCCTCGTTCATCTTGTCAGCGGCACTGCCGGATTGTGAGGAATGCGCCTCGTCGATGATCACGGCGAATTTGCGATCCGACAGATCTGTTATGCCATCCAGAATATGAGGGAACTTCTGGATCGTGGTTATGATAAGCTTCTTGCCATTCTCCAATGCGGTCTTCAATTCGCCCGAGTTGTACGCATGGGCAACGACATTTTTCACCTCAGAGAACGCACGGATGTTGTCCTTCAACTGCTTGTCCAGCACCCGGCGGTCGGTCACCACAATCACGCTGTCGAAGAGGTTCTGCTCCCCTGCTGCATTATAGGTCTCAATCAATTGGTACCCGAGCCAGGTGATGGAGTTGGACTTGCCCGAACCCGCTGAATGCTGGATCAGATATCGCTGCCCAACCCCATGGACCTTCACATCGGCCAGCACCTGCCGCACCACGTCCAACTGGTGATACCGGGGGAAGAACAGCGTCTTCCTCTTCTTGCCGGTGTCGGGGTCTTCTTCCTCCACCAGCTTTGCGAAGTGTTCAATGATATTGGTGAGGCTGTGCCGGGTCAGCGCCTCTTCCCACAGATACGCCGTCTTGTGGCCGGTGGGGTTGATTGGGTTGCCCTTGCCGTGGCCGTCGCCCCTGTTGAAGGGCAGGAAATAGGTGCTCTTGCCCGACAGCTTGGTGGCCATAAACACCTCGTCCGTATCGAGGGCGAAATGCACCAGGCAGCGACCGAACTGGAACAGCGGTTCACGGTGGTCGCGGCTTTGGTACTGCTTGCGGGCGTGAAAGACGTTCTGCCCCTTCCACGGCTGTTTCAACTCCATCGACACGATGGGCAGGCCATTGATGAACAGCACCATGTCCACTGAAGGGTTGCTGTCGGTGGTGGAGAAATAAACTTGCCGGGTGACGGAATAGATGTTGGCCTCGAACAGCCGCGTCACCTCGGGGGTTTTGGTGTTGTAGGGCAGACGGTATAGCAGCTTTAGGTGCGCATCATCGACGCTCAGGCCCTTCTTCAGGACCGTCAACACGCCGTCTTTCTTGATCTTGCGATCCAGCCGTTCCAGCACGATGCGTTGCCAGTTCTGACGGGCGCGCAGCTTGTCGAGTTCGTCGGATTGGGTGGCCTCAAGGAAGGCCCAAAGCTGCTTTGTGTCGAGGGCGAGGTCCGCGTCGAAATTCGTGTTATCCCCCTGGGTGTAGCCACCGGCGAGGAATGCCGCCTCAATCAACTCTTCTAGGGCTCTTTCACTCGTTTCGCTGACCATAACGGAACCCCGACTATATCTTGATTTTGCCCGTGACCGCATTGGCGATCAGGGTTTGTTTGAATTCGTTGAGTGCCGAAATCTCTTCATCAACTTTTTGAAATGCCGGAGCAAACTCGCTGGCAAGCCTGCCAAGGTGTTCACTGATTTTGAGTTGTTCATCGACTGGTGGAACGATCAGTGGGATGGCCATGAAATCGTCTGAATAAAGGCGATAGAAACCAACCACGATACCTTTGACTTTGCGGTTGAACTCACCAAGATACGCAGGGGTCTTAAACAGGCTTTCGTAGTAAGAGGGGATTGCATCGCGGATTGTCAGCCTAAACACTGAGTAGTCCGGGCTGATTACGCCCACCATTGGTGCAACAGAGAAGACCGCGAGATGGGCCTTGAGCCGGTTCAGTACCAGGTCACCTTCCTGAACTAGCTTGGCACCTTCGTAGCTCTCAGATTCTAGTGATTTTTCGACAAGGTTCGACGGAACCAAACCAAGCTTTTGGCTCATCGAAAGATGCTGTTCTCGACCATCCTCGGATCGGTTGTTGATCTCTTTGAAAAGGTTCTTGTTCCGCTTCACATCCCAATGTGCTGGTATCTCGCCGATCCAGTCTACGCCGCTGTCTTTCATGGTGGCGTTGGGGTTCAGGCCCTTGGTGACAGCCCGGTTAATCAGGATGGCCTTCTGCTCGTTCAGCAGATCAATCAACCGCCGCTTCTTCTGGATCGCCGCATCAATCTCGGCAGTCTTTTCATCAAGAAACCGCACGATCCGATCCTGGGTGTCGAGGTCAGGGACCGGCATGCTCATTTCGCCGAAGTCCTTGAACCTGAAGTCTGTTGAACGTTCCCTTATGCCCTTTGCCAATGACAGAATATATCCACTCAGTGCCACGTAACGTAGCGCATAGGCGTAATATCTAGGCGAAACATCAAAAAGACCGCGAGCGATGCATGCGGCATAGACAGGTGATGACTTGCCATTACTTTCGGATACCCCAATCGCGCCCGCGAACGCATCCATTGCATGGATCACAAGGTCGCCCTTTCGGATGCCTTGGTAGCCGTGTTCCTGGATTGCGTTAGTGAAACCTTCCATTCTCCGGTTGGTCCTGAGTGTAACCTGTCCATCCCGAAAAGCAGTCACAACATCATCCTTGGAGCGCACAGGACGCTCCATCTTGTGGAACAGCCATTTCGCTCTCTGGATGCCCCATTCGCTCGGGATTTCAGCCAGCCATGGGATGCCGCTATCCCTATAGCTGTCATATCTGGGTTGCCCGTCCAGCATCACGCCGCCTCCCCCAGCAGGCGGTCCGGCGACCAGATCAGGGCCGCAACCTGGCAGTAGAGGGTGGACCGCTGCTCTAGGTCGGCCTTCCGGAACTCAGGCGGCTCCGTACTATCCCACGCGGCGGGTGGCACCGAAGCGAAGGGCAGGTTGTGGGTAGAAATGGAGCTTAGGAACCCAGGGTTATTTTGGTAAAATTCCGGGTGCAGAGACTGGGTGAGCGCGTTGGCCTTAAGATAGTGCGGCAGCTTTTTCGCATAGGTCAAATCGCTGAGGCTGGCGTTGATTTTTTTCGGCAAGAGCAGCAAACCACCGACTTGATTGCGGGCGCGGTCAAAGTCGCCTTGCTGGTCGAACACATCGGCGAAGCGATCATAGTGGTTGGCCCAGATATGTTCGACCTCATAGGCGTTCTTGCCCGAGCGCACGATGTAATCCTCATACTTGCCGGGCACGCCCGACTGCTGTTCCAGCCAGTCCGTGAACCGGGCAAGTTGCCGGTGGATCGCCTTGGAGGTGAACTGGTTTAGATGAACGGGTTTGGAGAAATCGATCTCGCCCATCTCTTGCTGCAACTGGTCATGCAGGATGGTGCGCACCTCGCCCAGGGATTTGCCTCGGATGCTGCGGATCACTAGGAACACAGCGTATGACATGGTGGAATAGCTGTTGGATTTGTAGTTCCAGAACCGCAGGTTCAGCCAGGCGTCGAGGAAATCCGCGACCACGCCCATCTTAGCGATTGCCGTCTCTTGATCATCATCAGGGGTGACTGCCGCAAGCGTGACATGGTGTTGAAGGGTGAAACCTGCATCGGCGTTGTAACGCACGCTTTCCAAGCCAGCGGTCCGCGTTTTGGCCGCATCCAGCAGAAGCAGGTACCGGGTGGCGAACGACCGGAAGTCACGCATCACGAACTGGTAGAAATCAGCCCCATCCTTGAGCCCAAGTTCGGCGGCATGGTTGCGCACCCAGCGGTGGTATTCGGTGCCGATAAGATCGAAGTCTTCCGGTTTGGCGTCTTTCTTCCGTTCCCTGATTTTCTGGGCGAACTGGGATCGCAACCAAGCTTTGAAGAAATCGGAATCCGTTTCCTTGCCATGGTCAGCGAACCTCCCAAGGTACTTCTTGATGAGCTTGTCGGCCTCAAGGCGCTTGGCCGTGTCATCGATGTTGGCCAGAAGATAGCCTTTGAGCATGTCGGTCGGGGTCAGGGATAAGCCCCGGTCATTCATCGTCTCAAAGATCGTGTATGCGTCCTCGTCGGCGTAGGCGATGATCTCGATGAGCTTCACCTTGCGGAGCAGCCAGTAGATGAACAGGGGGAGCGCATCGCCCTGAAGCTCTTCGGGGAATAGCTCTTCGAGGTCGTGATACCGGGCGGTCAGATTACGAACCGACTCCGACGCATCATCCGTGTTGAACGGTGTATCGTTGAACAGCGCCTCCATGCAGTCGTTTCTCTCGGGAACGTCCAGTTTGAATTTCTTCTCCCCGAAATCGTCGGCATAGATCATGGATTGGATCGCAACCTTCTGTTCGCGGTCTTTCTGAAGGTTGTTGAGGAATATGAGCAGGATCGACAGCGAGGTAATCCGCTGTTGCCCATCAACAATGTGCCGGATGTCATCGCTCTGGCTGACCACCATGGACCCCAGGAAGTAGTGACCGTAGTGCGCGACCTCTTTGGCCGCATCACCAGCCTGATAGCCGTCGAGGAACCTACCGATCAGGTCATCAACCAGTTCTTGAAGCTGCTTTCGGCCCCATTTGTATTCGCGTTGATAGTAGTCGATGCCGAAGCTTCCGCCTGACAGTAGCTCTTGGATAGAACGATCGTAACCTTTGATCTCCTGCATCAGACGGCCTCGCTGGTCAGGTTTACCAACCGCTTCAGGAGCCCATCGGTTTCCTTTTCCAAGGCGAGAATGTCCCGGGCGACCTCATCTAGGTCACGCAGGGGTTTGTGCTGATAGAAATAACGGTTGAAGCTGACTTCATACCCGATCTTCACCGATGAAATGTCGAGCCAGGCGTCATCCACATGGGGCCGAACCTCCCGCAGGAAGTAAGCATGGATGTCGTCTTTCAAAGGGACGTTCTCACTATCCCGGAGTTCGCTGTCGGTTTCGTATTCGATGTACTCCCCGTCCGTACCCGTGGTCCAATAACCGTGGTCTTGCAGGGTGTCCCGCGTGGCACCCAGCTTGGAGAGCAGATCATCGAGCTTGTTGCTGGTCAGCTTGTGCCGCTTCTTGATGACCTTCTTGGCCTCTTCATCCCGCCATGACGCCGCGTTCAGGATTTGGTTCTTCTGAGCAGCGGCCAGCCTGACCGTTCGGGATTTTAGGTCTGCATCAACGGCAGCAGTAAAGGCATTGAAATCATCGCTAACCTCTTGCCCGATGTTGGCCATCAGCCGTGCCGCTTCTTCCATGATTTCCCGCTGTGTGATCCATGTTCTCGGATCGAGCAGGGATTTGCGGTTCTTCGGGGTTAGCGTGATTTCTTCCCGCTCGATGTAATCCTCGATGGCTGCACGGTGAGACTTGAGGTTGGAATAGACCTCCTCACCGTAGTGTTCCCAGACCCACCCCATGATCTCTTGCATACCGGGCGTGAACCGGAGCGCAGCGATGCGTTCAGGAGTAAACTGCGCCATCTTTCTTAGGGGGCGTTCGACCGTGACCTTGTAGTATCCAAAATCCGCGTTGTTGAAGACCTTGGACACGCCTTCATCGGCCAAGGACATGTAAAGGTTGGTGATCGCGTCGATATGCTCGTCACTGAGATCACAATTTTTTTCACCAAGGTTCTTACGGCGTTTGGTATACATCTCGGATGCATTGATTAGTTGAACCTTGCCTTGGCGATGGGCGGGTTTGTGGTTCGTCATGACCCAGATGTAGGTGGTGATGCCTGTGTTGTAGAACAGGTTGTTGGGAAGCTGGATGAGTGCTTCCACCATGTCATTCTCGATGAGGTATCGGCGGATGTTGCTTTCGCCACCGCCAGCATCCCCAGTGAACAGCGATGACCCATTGTGAACCGATGCGATGCGGGAACCCGAGGGGCTGTCATTCAGTTTGCGCATCTTATCGACCATCTCCATCAAGAATAGGAGTTGGCCATCAGATGATCGGGGCGTGGCGTCACAGGTTTCGACCTCGCCATCATATACTTTCAGTTCGACTTTAAACCGGGGGTCGAGAACATCCTTCCCATCCTTGATGAACTTCAGGTCGGTCTTCCATGATTTGCCATAGGGCGGGTTCGACAACATGAAATCAAATGACATGGACGAGAACTCATTGGTGGCCAGCGTTGATCCCAACTTGATATTCTCGGGGTTGTTGCCCTTGATCATCATGTCGGATTTGCAGATCGCGAATGTCTCTGGGTTCACCTCTTTGCCGTAGATGTAGACATCTGCTGACGACTTGATGCCGCCGTTAGGATCAACGATGAAGTTCTGCGCTTCGGTCAGCATCCCGCCCGAACCACAGGCGGGATCATAGACCGTCAGCACCGGTGGTAACGTGTCTTTCACGGGGTCAAACAACAGGTGTGTCATCAGCTTGATCACCTCTCGTGGTGTGAAGTGCTCCCCTGCCTCCTCGTTGTTCTCTTCATTGAATTTGCGGATCAATTCTTCAAACACATAGCCCATACCCAGGTTGGACAAACCAAGTTGGATGCGTCCGTCGGGCCCGCGTTTGTCATTGGGCGTGAGATTGATGTCCTCAGCCACGTATTTCTCAATCACATCAAACAGAACATCAGCAGCAAGCATCTTGCGAATTTGCGTGCGAAGATCGAAATTTTCGATGATCTCTTTAACGTTGTCGCTGAAGCCGTTGAGATAGGCATCCATATTGGCTTCAAGCTGGGACGGGTTGCCCAGCAAGGATTTCAGGGTCCACTCGGAGGTATTGTAGAAAACGTAACCTGCTGCCTCCCTAAGCCCAGATGGATCTAGTTCTGTAAGGCCCGCATCGTCTTGCTGGAACTTTACTTCGTCCCGCACTGTTTGTTTCGTGGGTTCCAGCAGGCAGTCCAGTCGCCGTAAGACGAACATGGGCAAGATGACATCTCGGTATTTTCCGCGAACGAAAACATCGCGGAGACAATCGTCCGCAATGGACCAAATGAAGCTGACGATTTTGTTGTGAGACGCGTGGTCCATAATTACTCGACCTAAGTTATAAAATGAATGCCTTGGACTATCCGTAGCTCAAACACCGTAAGACAAGCCACGACAATATGTTTGTACAGGATCGATGCAAACGCCTGCTCCTGGGCAGTAATCTCTAATCGTCCTTGGGAAATGGGCGAACGCCCGTGCAGGGGTATCGCTGTTGGTCAATATGGGCGTCCCGCCCTTGATGCACGAAGCCACCTGAAGTGAAGAGCTGTCTTTTTGCACTGGCACAAAGCCAAAGCCCCGGAAAATCCTCCAACTGGGTGGCTCAAAGGAAGTGACCAGCCCACAGTTGGAACGAAACCTATCCACACGGGAGGAAAAGAGCTCAGTTCAACGCCAATACACGTCGTACCAGATCATGTGGATCGCTCGAAAACACGCAACAGTTTTCCGAGCTGTTACCAGGACCACCTTCAACGGTGGCAAAAACGGGTGAGCCGCCCGCTGCAATGAGTTGGGGCAAGAGATCTGAAATTGATTGAGGACTTACCAAGCTGCCCAGATGTTGAAGCAACAAGCCCGCGTGGATTTCTGTAAATGTAATATCAATGTCAGCGACCAAATGATCGCATTGGGCCTCCAGGCGCGCGCCGCAGATTGGACACTCTATTTCCTCCACCCAAGTCTCCCTGAAATGCGTTTCTCTTAAGTGCCGACGCATAGGCGTCATCACCATACCGACGGTATACACTTATAATATTCAAGAGCGTGGATGACCTTATTCATCGCATGAAGCATGGGGCGCACCTTTTAAAACCGAACATGTCACCGCAAATGCCCGCTTTAGCGGGCAGCTTCTCGGTCCAGTTTTATGTGAAAGGTCACGCGGCGGCAGAGATTGCCGTTCGATGTCGCGAGCAGCCGTTCAACCGCTGCCTGATTGGTCTGCTTTAGAAATTGGAAGTGATCCTGGTTTCGAGCCAATGCCTGATGGCAGACAATTGGCCTGCCTGTGCTCTGCCGTCCTTTTCTAGTTTTTTAAGATCGATCCGAGCATCCTCAAGCGTTCTTCCCGCCTCAACTCCCTCACGGCCTTGAAGGCGGTTGGAAAGCCAGGCGTCCCACTGCGCTTGCCTTGTTGGGTCTAGCTGGTCCGGGCTTTCGATGTAGAGCAGACGCTGACCTAGTTCTCGAAAACGTGGATCTTCAAAAGCACCGACGATTGCTTTGCGGTTCGGCCATGGTGCGCTGTGAAACTCCAACATGCGCGCTTGATCTGCACGATTTGGAAAGCCCTCATACATGCGTTGCTCTACAATCTGACTGTGCTCTCGCGGTGGATAGCGAAGCCGCAACGCCTCTCTCATCCGCTCCCGAAACGCTACGTTCCCTGTTACCATTGCAGCACGTTCAGCAGCGACATCAGGGGAGGTCACGCTCAGGCTGGGCGCAAGCGCCAGATCCGTCAGGATTGGGAACTTGTTGGAGTAGGCAAGTCTGATGGCGCGGTCGGGACCTTGCATGGCCTTCACCAGTCCATCGACATCCAGCTCCATGATGGGGTTTGGGTCTTTGGCAAGATCGAAGAGACCGAGCATGGTTGGGTTGTCCGGGTTTTGGGCGACACCAGCCACGGGCATGATCGACGCCTTGCTCATGTGGTACTCAACTAAGCATACCGGTGCCCCGCCAAATGCCAGCTCTTCGACAGCGTGCTTGTCCACCAGTGGCATCAGGCTCGACCACACGTCAGGGGCACGGTTGCGGATGCGTTGCGCCATGAAGATCGTTGCTTCCACATCGGCGAGAGCATCGTGCGCATTGTCGTGGGCAAAGCCATTGGCTGGCGCCAACCGATCAAGCTTAAGCGTGGGTTTGTTCTTCTCATTGATTGGGATGGAAATAGCGTTTGGACGAAGTGTTGCTGTCGCCTGAGCCAGACGAAGGACATCAGCTCTGCGATTGCCGTGGGTGTTGGTCAGATAGACCGGCTGGAGTGTCTGGTAAAAGGACTGGCGCAGCAGCGGCTCGTCAAAGGCGATGGTGTTATAGCCGACAATAATTGCGGGCGACCAATCGCGAAGCTTCTGTGCGATGGCGCACATCGCCTGATAGTGCGAAGGCAGCTCTGGGTCAGTCAATTGTGCTGGTGAGACGCGTGTTGCGATGAGCGCCCCCGGTGAGGGGACAATGTGCGGCAGCAAACGGCAGCGGATTTCGAAACGCTCTAACTCATTGAGGTCATCGTCTGTCCGGATGGCTGCGAATTGCAGCACCTGATCAAACGTGGTGTCGATGCCCGTCGTTTCAGTGTCATAGAAAACGAAAGCCATGGCGCTGGGGTTCAACGGCTGTGTATCTGTTGTTCGATGCGATCAAACATCGACAACTCGCCCGGTCCTAAGTCATTGAGGGCAGCTAAAAGTTCAGCAAAACCAGTATCGGCGCCATAATAGGATGGCGGTTGGACCCCCTCCAACCCATATGAGAAAAAGTGTTTTCTGGCGGCCCTCCATCCACGGACCATACTTGGAAGCCGAGCATCAGGTTGACCCTCTCCGCGCCAAACACTGGAATCCAACCAAGTGCCGGTCGCAAGTGCCTTATTGGATGGTGTCGGGCAGCTTGTGTTGTATTTGTCATTGAGGATTGTTTTTCTAATTCGGGTCGCACGACGAACCATGTTTAGGAGCCAACCGTCGAACTCCTTTAATGCAGTGGGGTCACTGATTAGACAAAAGAAACCCATTGTCCCTCCCACCTTTTTGAGCCGCTTTCCGCCCTGGATGAATGCTGACAAATCCTGCTCTGTGAGCCCTCCATACAGCGACCGGCGTAACTCATATATTAGCCCGAGAAGGTCCCAATCGTACACGGGTTTTGTGCTTGAGCGACTGCTGCGAAAACCCCAGCGAAGGTAATGGATCAGATACAGGTGAGTGAGACGCGAAAAACGGGTCTTGTAGCGCGCAATGGAACCCTTTGGTATCGACAAGCCATCCTCCAGGAAACGATAGCCCAAAAAGTCAAAGTGATCGCTCGTTTTCAGTTCCTGTGACCGTTCCGAGATCACAGCAATACCAGGCGATTTGCGCGTATTGATCTTTAAGCCGCTCGATCGGCAATGGTCGTAAAATCGCTCCTCGATGCGCTGCGCCTGAGCATAATCAGTACAGAGCGCAACAACATCATCTGCGTATCGAGCAAACTGGCCGGCCTCAGCCGACAGTTTCACGTCGAGATCGTGGTTTGCCAGATTTGCGAGCAGCAGAGAAACCGAAGATCCCTGAGGCACCCCTTGGAAGCGCCGCTTGAAGCGGCCCTGGTTATAGTCTTTGAGGTTGGCATGCTGATGACGCATGAAGCGATGGAAAATGAAGCGCTCATCCGGCGTCAAACCAATCTGGTCAGCATCGTCTATCTTACCCTTGAGATATCGCGTTGGGATCGTGTCGAAGTACTTCTCAAAATCAATTTGAACTGCAAACAGCTTCGAGGTGTGATCGAAAGACTGTAGGGCCAGAATCGCATCAAAAAGGTTTTTACTGGGATGATAGGCGTAAGATGACGGTGAAAGCCGCTTCAGGTTTCTGTCCGTTGCCCGTCTGATCACAACATTTGCGAGCGCCGCGTCGGGGATCGCAAAAGCCATGACGGTTCGAAACGATCCATCAGGCTTTGGGATCTTGTAGGAAATCGCTGGCTTTGGCTCGTAGGTCCCTTGGCGAACTTTGTGCCAAATCGTCTTGGCCAAGAAATTTGCATTTCGCGCACAATTCTTTGGATCAAAGCCGTTAGGTTTTGGTCGAGCGGGGTAGGGGGCCGACGGCTTTGCTTGAATTCCGGTTCTTTTCTCGAACCGTTCGCCAAATTTCAGTTTTGCTGCCTCTTGTAGGGCTTCCCGCTCTAGCGCTCGACGCGCTAGCCGTTTGATTTCCTGTTTGATGGCGTTCTGCATGCAAGCCTCGAGGAGGACGGCGGGAGCGCCGTGAAGGATTCGAAAAATCCGCAGCCAATAAAGGATACGCCGAATTTACAGCTCATACGAACCGCTCACTCGCCATCAACGCGCTGGGGCGTTCGTTACTTTGGCCTCCCGCCTAGGCTACTACGCCATGTCGGTAAGGTAATTAAAGAAACCTGGGGCCGTCAATCGTGCGATGACCGTGATGTGTTTTGCATAGCTACATGATCACAGCACATGAAACATTTGGTCTGGCGAAAGGTTTATTGGTTTCAAGGCCAACCTCACCATCAGTTGGTTGTTGGTAGTGCCGTCATACACATGTTTTAGTCATGCAGCTGTCGGTGTACTATGGCTTTGATTACGTATCTGCACCACATTACAACAGGTTTCTGTTTCGGTAGAGGTGCAGGTGAAAGGATGGGCTTGCGCGTGGAAGGAATGCATCGCTTTTCCGCATTCAATATGGATACGCGCTCGTTGCCCTGGCTTGAAGTATTAAATTCGGTTTTTCACTAGCCCTGCTAACGCGCATCATAGTTACGAAGAGCAGTCATGGATTTTAAAATCACAGACAGCCCAATGAAACGAGGAATGATCGTAGTTGGTGCCCTTTGGGCAATATTTTCGATTTTGATTTCTCAGCATGTTGCTGATGAGATTTTTAGGCGCGACACACTTACAAACATAACGTTAACCGCCATCGTGCTGATGTCATCGCCGCTTTTCGTACCCACTGCCAGCTGGATCCGAAATACCGGCGAATCTCGAATGACGGCATTTGGGCTTGGTTCGCTCATTGCCTTTTGCTTCATGATAGTCGCATACGCTGAAGCTGTTGACCCTTCATTGTTTGCAATTCTATTCGCATGGTGGTTGGTTCTCGCAGCGCCCCTTCAAGTGAACTATGGGGCGGACCAGGTAGGCGACGTTTTCGCTGAACCGCCTCCGTCAATACCCGCGACCGTGGATAATGAAGCGTCGATGCAGCTGGAGACAGTAGCGCCTACCCCTTCGGTTACGGAAAAAAGCTTTGTGGCCCTCAGTGAACCGGACTCCGTATCGTTAGGTGGTGCTGCTCACGTGGCCGGTCCGGCCTCAAATTCAAAGGAAATGGCAAAGCCCACCACAGCATCATTCTTGGACCGGCATGCTTTGGCATTGGGTCTGGTCAGTGCCTTGTTCTTTATTTTTGTTGGCATGGCATTAGGCTTGGCTTTTGATGCTTCGAACGGCACTTTGAACACCTTTGGTCCACCGCCTGGCAGGACCATAGGCTCCCTAGCCGGCCTAACGTTATGGGTGTTCCTGTGGTATGGCATCCTCAGAAAAGGAAAGCGTCACCTCTATCGATGGCGTAACTTTCTCTGTGTGTCGCTGGCTGCCAACTGGACGGGCTTTGTATTCGCCCTGGTCACAGGACCTCAGGCGTTCTTCGTTGGCCCACTTGTGATGATAATTGGCGTGCTGGCGTATGTAGTCCCAAAACCGAAAGAATTGAAGCAAGGGAAGTTTTCTAAGGCTGATGAGAGTCAGCTTGAAGACCTGTAGGGCTGACTTCGTTTGTCTGTGCTCATCGATAGGCGGTTCACCAGCGCGCAATCGAACCACTGCGCTACCAACCTCCTTGAACAAATTGAAACAAGTACACTTTTAAATACCGAACGTCCCTAACTCGATTGCAAAGGCGCCTTATGCTTTTTAGAGCCAGGGGGTGCGTATGAGCTTTGTTCGATTGGCGATGATTGCTTTGGTTTGTGCGCTTCCGCTGGCCGCGCCGCAGGCACAAGATAACGCCCTTCGAACACAGTTCGCGCTGATCCTTGAGGGGCATTACCTTGGACCAGCTGACGGCGATATCGGTCCAAGATCTCGGGAAGCAATTGCGTCGTATCAAAGGCGGCTTGGTGATGCGCCCACAGGCAGCCTTACTGATCGACAACGCTACCGGCTGCACAACAGCTTCGACAACGCAATCGCCGACCTCGATATCATCCCGGTCTATGATCAGACCACCGGCATTTGGCTTTACTTGCCGGCCAACATCCTGAGCGCCGATGCGCCGAGTTCGAGGGGATACCGCTTCGCATCGGACTATGCAGGCTTGGAACTCGAAACGGTTCGCGTACCTGCCAGCGATGCCGCCTTTATCGATCTCTATCAGCGACTGACAAGCATTCGCGGGCGCGCTGTCGATTACAGTGCGATCCACGGTGACTGGTTTGTCGTTAGCGCAACGGAGTGTCAGAGAATCCTCTACACACGTTTCTATACCAACGGCCGTGAGCATCGTGGATTTTCGGTGTCCTATGACCGACACGCTCAGCGCGAACTCAATCCAATTGTGGTGTTCGTCTCGGAGAGCTTCATTCCCTTTGTCACACCGCCTGATGACGCGTTTCGCGTTCCAGACGATCTTTATGCAGAAAGCCCGCAAGTTGTTGAACCGCCACCGCGGGCTAGCAGACCAGCCCAGCCTGAGCCCTCTCGGCCGAGTGAGAATGCGGTCCTGTTCAGCAGTGGCACTGGTTTCTATGTAGGCGAGGGTGGGGTCATTGTGACGAACGCCCATGTCGTAGATCGCTGCCGCCTAATCGAAGACGCTAATGGCACCCCCTTGACCGTTGAGCATCTTGATAGATCGACCGACATCGCCCTTCTTCAGGGGCCGGAGAGTAGCAATCATCTACGGATGGCCGGTAACACACTGGTCCTTGGTGAGGACATCGTTGCGCTCGGTTATCCGCTGTCAGATATTCTTGAGGATGGCTTGCGGGTAAGCACCGGAATTGTCAGCGGTCTGAACGGTATTCGCGGCGAGACGATCCATTTTACTTTTACTGCGCCGATCCAACCTGGCAATTCTGGAGGACCTATCTTGAACGAGGCTGGTCACGTCATTGGCGTCGTCGTTGCGCGCCTCAGCGAGCAGCCGATGCTGGAAAATGGTGACCCACTACCTCAAAATCTGAATTTTGGCATCAGAAGTGAAGCGTTGCACATGGTGTTTGATATTGCTGGGGTTGATGTGGGTTCTGGCCGTGGCAAGGGCGAGGCACCGCGCTACTCTACAGCAGAGATCACTTCCTTGGCGTCTAACGCCGTCGTGCAGATTATCTGCACACACTAAAAGCCTTTACGCATTGAAATCAGTAGCAGATCCAGAAGTGCCTGGTTACCGCAATTTGAGGTCTTTTCGTTTTCCAACGAAATGTTCTTCGCGCAACGCCATCAGCAAGCAAGGCTTTTAAGGTGGCCATATTTGTAGACAAGCAAAAAGCCACCTCAAGCTAATTTACAGGAGAGTATATCATTGAAAATGGACAGCCTCAGCGCAGATTTTCAACGCTGCAATCTTAGCCCCGAAATCCTTTGCAAGCAATTTCTCGATTGGAAGAGCCTGCCTCAACGGGTGAAGGGAGTTTACTCAATTTGGCAGGATGAAACAGCGGTTTATGTGGGAAAAGGTACGGGCATCAGGAGTCGTATCAAGCACCACAACAACAAGGCTAGGTCGATCGAAGCCAAAGGTACGCGGCATACATCGGGGTGGATTCACCATCGTTCAACGAATGGTCAGTGGAACCCCGATGCCTGGGTAATCGAGTATGCTGAAGTCAGTTCAGCCGTGCACCGAACGTACCTTGAGGGCGCAATGTTATTAAAATTTCGACCGCTGTGTAATAGTGAGGTCTTTGCGGAGTTCTGAACTAAGAACTGGGAAATTGCCTGCTGCCGAAGTGGCCAAACTGGCTTGCATTATGTCGAAACCGCGCCACGTATTAGTGCAGCAACTTTGATGCCTACTTTGCAATAAAACCAGCGTAATGGAAGAGCGGATTCCATCGGCGTAAGCTATGTGAGTTGGTAAATGTAAATTGCGATAGCGACGTAATTCCAGGCGAAAGGGAAAGGGTACTGCTTCCATTTTTGCCTTCGCTGGCACGCAACCAGCGAATGTGATAGAAAATCAGCTTCAATAGCTCACGTAATCTGAAGAAAAGGGGTCTCAATGCACGCACTCAAAACGACGCCAAACTGGTTTTTAGAAACCCTTACAAACGCTGACCGCCTCGCGCCAGGCATTCTGCTGGAGACTTTATCCGGCGGCCCAAAACGTCAGCAAACCGTTGCAGCAGCCCTCGCGCTTGCCGACGGTGGAGCCGCCATCGAGGATGGCCTTTCCAACGATCTTTGTGCGCTGATCAAGTCAACGAAAACGTCCAACCTCCTCCCCACTGTCTGTCCGACGCTGCACCCTGATTATGCCGCGCTCATCGGCAACCCAAAGCATAGTATTTTCAGCAAGCAGCTTTACCGCTATCTGGCGCTTTGGATGGAAGCCGATCCGTCAAAACGCACCTTAAAGGCACTGCATCACGGCCCTGCCATAACTGGCGAAGTCTTGGTGATCTTGGATGTGCTTGATGAGAGCGCGCATACCGCTGATGTGCTGGCGATCATTCCAGAGCTAGCGGTCGCAGAACAGCTCAACAACGAAATCAAAATCGTAAAGCGCTGCATCCCAAACCTACAATCCGATCAGCTTGCGCAAGCAATTGACGCCATGGCGTCAGATTACAGGGCCTATGTGAGCAAGATGTTGGCAGGTGAAGGTAGGGTCAGACAGCCTGACAGCCTCTACGAGCGCCTGGTAGAGCATTTTGCCTTCCCCAGCCCACCGCTAAAGCCGCATCCATGCCTTACGCCCCTCACAACAGCCAAAGCGCTCAAGGAGGTTGGCAGAACCATGCACAATTGCGCTGAGAGTTTGATAGAGAGCGCTGCCTTGGGGGGCGACTATTACTATGTTTGGGCGCCCATAGGGGCTGATGATCCGCAGGCCTTTGTCCAGTTGAGCCGAACCGGCTCTTTTTGGCGTATTGAGCGGGTTTCTGGGTACGATAATGATGACCTGTGCGATGAACGGCGACGCATTTTAGAAAGCCACTTTGAGGCTGCTGGTGCGGTATGCGCTGGCGAATGGCCGCCGCGGTTTCTATCAGATTACATCTGGCAGGATGCTGAGGAATTTGCAGCGCGTTGGCACGGCGTCAAAACGCTGGCTGCTTAGCGCCTGGATCGGTTTACGGATAGCAGGCCGGCGTAAGCACCGGCTGCAACAGGCGCGCCCATTTTAAACGCCTTGGCTGCAGATTTTCACCAGCTCACTCAGCATCGCTCATGTCCTTCATCGCGGCAATGCGTGCCCTGCCTTCGTGCAGTTGCTCAATGAGCGAAGCCGCGAACGCGTCAGCATCACTGTTTTTGTCTTCTACACATTTTGGCAAAAGGAACGGCAGCGCTGACTTGGCAGCAACAATTCTGACGGCCGCTGGTTGGCTGCGATCTAACGCCAAAGTTTCCAGCTCAGCCAAGAGCTGGTGCCCTCGACTGTGGATGGACTTTGCAATGTCGCGCTCGCTTGAAACATCAAGCACCTCCGCCACGACTTGCTTGGCTAACGTCAGTTTATTGCGAGAGCCCTTTGGCCTTCCAGAGCCGGGCCTTGCTCCACCGCTGGGCATCGCGATCACCCTTCATGCTTTGATTTAATATCATTGTATTATCATGTTGAATCTATTGCAAAAAAGCATGTCGATCAATGCAAGGATTTCGCTTATAAAGGTGGAGTGAGTACCTAATCCTGTAGCAGCATCCGATCATACGCCTCAGCCCGCAGTCAGGTGTATGCTGGGACCCATTATGGTCTAAAATGATGGCTTCGCGATGCGGTCGCTGTTTGGAGCTCCTGAGAGTGTTCTCTGCGATGGCCCATGCCTTACGCCCCCTTGTAGTTTCCAGAGGAGCGCCGTTCGGCCAAGCCAATTTTTGGCATTTTGTGGATGGCATCACCATATCACCAATCGATCACATCACCAAAACGATAGAGGGCCAATCATGGCTGGGCATTGGATACCACTACGCAAGGCAAAGTTTCTTTGGGGCGAGGAGCCGGAGGATATCGTCGTTACGACCATGGAGCGGGGCGAAACGCCGTTGACGCGCGAACTGGCTTACAGTCATGGCGCCTGTTCGACCAATTGGGAAAGCAGTTCTCGCGAGCGACTGTTGGCTATGTTGAGTGACATCATCCTCGAAATGGTAGACCTTCGCGGCATTGACCGTGTGGCCATACACAAGGCCTTTTTTGTCATCCCCGAGTATGCTGCCACACTACCCAAAGAGCATCCATCTTATAGGCAACTGAAGCGCGACAAGCAGCCGGTTGAAGCCTTTGATGACTTCAGCCTTCCATACCTCGATGATCTAAGAGTGCAAACTTCAGCCCACTAATGGCGGGCGGCCTTCCTCGTTGGAGGAAGCAATTTGAGCGTTTCGGTAAAGCCGATCGGCCGTATGCGGTAGGAATGCACACTTCCACCACTCTAGCGATCGTGGTTACTGCTGAGGGCGCAGGCCCAGAAGCACCCAAACAGGCCTGTCAAAAAGCCAGGGCTCTTCATCTTGCAACGCATGGAGCGCGGAAGCTCAGGCAAGACATCGACGCCACTGATCTTTACGGCGTCGGTTAGACATTCTCTGGGACCTTTGCCATGTTCCGCTGCCCCGCACGCGGGTTGCCTGACTGCTATTGCAGGTACAGCATAACGACAACCAGGTGCGCGCAGTGCAATCAATTGCAGGCAATCATGAAGTCCAGTTTCGCATTCAAAAGCTGAAGTCGCTAATAAGGTCTTCTTATAAAGGGTTTCAGCCTGTGAGTGCGCCTTCGACTGCCGAGCAGCGCTTGGCGTTGCAAACATATCCGGCAAGAGCGCACACATCAGCTCAGAACGGCCTTTGACGGTTTTGCTGGGAATGATGATGTTGTGTCGGCCTGCGATGACGGATGCCGCCGTTGGTTGGGCGTCAGGCCATGTGAGCACTTCATCAACTTCAACGTCCGGCAGGGGAACTGTGTTGATGATGTCGATCTGGAGCGGTTGATCCTGACTGCGGTTTACAGCACGGCCACGGCCGATGGCTTGGATCAACTCTGCCTCGCAAATGCTCTGCCTGATGAACTCAGCCATAGGGTCCGGGTGACGCTCGCAGGGCACAAGGTCGCTCGCCCCTAACAGTGGCTGCCAAACTCTGTTGTAGTAGTCCGGTCCCAGCGTTGCCACAGGCGCTTTATAGAGCGTTTCTGCTGTCAGTTCGACGGCGTCGAAGGGTGGTTGCGTTCGACCAACCACAATCAGCATATCTATGTCGTTCCACTCGTCGCGACCGCGCACGGCATTGAAATGAGCGAACGTAACGTGGGCAGGTAGACCAGAGGCCTGCAGCTTTTTTTCAAGGGCCTTTTGGCAGATCACGAGTACACGCCGTCGACCAAACGCGCGCGCTTCGATGTAGCGCACCACCTTGTCGATATTACGTCTTCCCGCCTTGTCGTCTTTGAACCTGCTAGCAGCTCCAGAAAACGCCACCACACGCACGGTGGCAAATGGCGTCTCTGCCTGGATGCGGGTTGGTCCGGTAATGACCTGTAGACGGGGGTAGGGGTAGTCATAGGCGATGGAGCCATCTTCATCGATGTAGGTCTCAGCCTCGAAGCCGGGTGGCGGTTGCAGGCCATCGAAGATGAACCTCACCACTTCACGTTCCATAGTTGCGTCCAGCAAGAGCGTCGGTACGTTGAAGGCTTTGTGAACCGTGCGCTGCCGATGCCAATGCAGCTCAAGGCCGTGGTCGTTGGAGTGCTTCAGTCGCATACCAAACGTTCCCTGGCGGACCACCTCATCGAGGAAAACTGCCAACTGCAGGTTCGCCAAATCTGCGCGCAAACGTTCAGCCCCTTCAGCAATGTCACGGTCAGTTGCGTGTGTACCTAGATCGACTTTCTCAAGCGATCTGCGCACTTTGTGGGCCAAGTCTTTCAGCCGTTGGTCGCTGAGCCTGAGATCGTCGCGTACAAATGGTTTGCCGGCATCTTGTTGGCTGAATGCGTCGGCCACGTCTTTCGGCAGCTCATCGAGGTGAATTACCCGTTTTTCTTGGCCGGCTTTCGTTGGGTCCTCGTCAATGATCAGCGCGCCGACAGGCGGTATTGGCAGTTGCCGCTTGTGGTAGAGAATATTGTGAGCTGCGATCCAAACACGGGCCTTGGTCGAGCGCTGCCGCAGATAGCCGCAGTGGTGGGAATGCTCGCACACCGTGCACAGCGCTGCCCCCAAGCCCCTTGCGCGGTAAAGCGCATACTCTTCATGGCGCCGGCACATGGCCTGCCCCTTGGTTTCGGGGTCTGGCTGCGCCGGTCCATAATAAATCTCAGCGTCAATGCCTCTGTCCTGAATACGCTTGCAAAGTTCCCTTGAGAGGTGGTGGTTGGGTACTGCTATCAGCACACTATGGTTAGGCTTGATCGTATTGAGCAGTGTTGGAAGCGCCTCGATAACCGCTTGCGTTTTGCCAAGACCAACCTGCGCTGCGATCGCGTGGCGGGGTGGCGGCACACGCGCACGGATTTCGGACGGGCTGGAAGCCATGAATGGCTTGGACGGGTTCTTCATACGTTTGAAGACGAGGTTTCCTGAGCCATCTGCGCCCAGCTGAAGAAGCCCCTTGCTGAGATCGGTTTCAAATTGGATGCGGTCCTGCCACCGTTGAAGATCGTCGAGCCAATAATCGACCGCCTGTTTTAGTCGCATCCTAGCATCAGTGAGTGTGTGTTTTTGTGTGATGGGGTAGGGTTCTGCAATCGTGAAGGCCTTGCTGGCCCAGCCGTCGATGCTGGCGTCCAGCACCGCATCTGAAACCTGTTTTGCGATGTAGTCTGCAGAATGCTTGACTGGATCCCAGTCAGCGTTCTGGGCACGTTCGCGGATGTCTGCCTTCAGTGCTTCTCTGTTGAAGGACGGTCCGTTCGCGTGCAAATAGGCTGCGATGGCTGGCGTTATGACGCCATGGCACCCTCTGCCGCCGGGCCCGTCACCTAAAGCTGCCATTTTGCCTGCATAACCACGCACATCGGCTAGGCCTTGGCCTCCAAGATGACCAGAGGCGGGGACAATGATCTCAGGGATGTCAGGGACGACAACGCTATCGGCTTCGCACTCGACCAGCCCTTTGCGAACCGCGACTGGGTCGACGAGATCACCGTTAAACACTGGCGCGGCTGTGAAGTGTGGCTGCACGGTGTTGAACAGTGCCGGATCGACCGGTGCCTGCGCCAACCAGCGTTTGAGTTCGCCTGCGCCAACCGCACGATCCAAGAAAAACCAGAGGTGCGCGCTGAGGTTTTCGGTCTGCGAAAGCCCGGCAGAAGAGGAGAGGCTGTAGCTGAAGCTGACAGTGTGAAACTCCGGCGGAAGAAGAGACCGAAGGTAGCGCATTGCCTCTTGCGACAGTGGGTCGAGACCCTTTGGATTGGGAAGCTTATCGAAATCCAGCATTACCCAGCGGCGAGGGGCCTCAATGAACCAGGGCAGTTCCTCACCTTCTGATGGGTCCACGTTCTTTGCCCGGCGCACCAAAGTGCCTTCTCTTACCTCAACATCAGGGTTCAGCTTTCCCCGGATAACAAAGAGCTGAGGGCTAGATGCGATGGTGCACAGCGTTCTGTGCAGATCATGGATCGATCCAACATGTTCACTGTGGTGATGGAAGTACTTCCCAGCGTTGTGACTTGACGTTGTGAGCGTTCCATCCGCCTTGCAAGAGTGGACTTTGGCGGCAATGTAAGTGCCCTGGCAACGAAGCACGGTCACCTCGCATAATCCCTTGAGCGAAACGCTGCTGTCTCGCGGCATCAGGGCGTGCTCTTGGCATTTTTGGGCCGGCCGGTGACAGAAATGCCATCACAACCGTGTGCATCTTTATCACTGCAGGTGCCGGCGGTCTCACCGCAGTCGCCCCTGATAAAGGCCTGCACCTCAGAATGCCGAAAACGCGTGGACGCACCAATCTTCACGGGCTGAGGAAAGCCCGGAAGCGAATTCATATGCCGGTAGATTGAAGCGCGGCTGATACCGCCGAGCAGCTTAGACAGCTCCTTCATATCGAGGAGGCGATCCTGTCGGCTCCCGTCTGCGGTGGGTGAAACATCCTGATTCATCATCGTACTCCCTTGGATGGGAGCGTTGTCGACGATTGCGAGCCGGCCAGTCAGCCAGTGATTGGCCGGCCAAATTTGGACCGTGACTGGCCGGTCAGCGCCATTCCTTTATGTGGGATTGGAATGAAGATCGGCTGGGCGGATCTTTGTTGTAGCGATCCTCGTAAGCGCCTTGCGCCTCTGTGATCAGAGCATTGATGCTGAAGTCTGGGTTTGTTTCTTTGACCTGGTCGTAGATCTTCTTGATTGCAGGCCAATCAAACGAGGTGCGCCCTTTTACCTCGTGGTCAGATCTCCACTGTTTTTTGATATCTGAACTCTCAAAGGTGATGTCTCGCCACGGTTCGGTGAATTCCGATTTATCGTCAGGCAGCTGATAGATGACGGCACCATGCCGTCTCAAGCGGAGCCAGTCTTCAGCTGGAATCGGCTCTAGAAGATCGCTGGCACCGGACCTCTTTCCTTTAGCCTCCAGCAGGCCTTTTTCCAGCGCTGAAAGCAGTTCATCGCCGGAGGCCTTCTCTATCGGCATTGGGCTGAACCGACTGGGATACATTGCGATTAGGCTTAGTTTTCCACCACCCGGTGAAACATACTTGACAAGGTCCTCACTCCGATAAATGACCCAAGCCAAGGCCTGAGCGATGGTCCAGTGTTTTGATGAAGTCCGTTCTTCAGCTGCCATATTGAGAAGGTACATCGTGTGCCGAAAACTTCTAGCGCCTCATTGGTTGTGACCTGCGACCCGACTTTCCTCCAGCCACTCGGAGAATTCGTCGGTTGATTTTTGCCGTCACGCGGCGCCTTTCTCAAGCGCCATTTTGGATGCACTTGCCACCCTGTGCGACCATGGTTCGTTCTGAGGTCTAGTCGATGCGTAGTTCCAATTGACCGCGGTCTATCCAGTGAACTGCTACCTTTGCCTTTGGCGCTTCATTGTTCAGCTGGGCAAGCATTTCTCTGTAGGTATCTAGCTGTGCCGCATAGGCAGTGAAGTCTCCCAAGCCACTCTTGTGGTCGATGATCAATTGCTTGTCCCCACCCCATGCTAGAAGGTCGATGATACCATTGAACTGGCTACCCGAAGGATTGTGCTGCTGAATTGGCACCTCACACTCAAACTGCGTGTAGCCCTCATTCATCAGCCACGCTTTTATCTCATTTGCCTGCCCCTGAACTGCATCCAGCGCCTCTTCCATTAGGCCAGTCGCTGTAGCCAAGCGTGGTCTCAGATCCGGGCGCGTTAGCAAGACACGCAAGGCTTTATGGAGAGCGGTGCCTCTTTCAGCTGCAGTTGCGGCGAGGGCTATTGGTTGAGATGAATGCGGCAGTTCCACAACGCGCGTCTCGAGAGCAGGCATTGTCTGCGGTTCAATCATTGAAGGACGCACGCGCCAAGGCGTTCGCTTGTCGCCACCGACAGACCGCAGTTCGCCAAACGCTACCCTGTCGGCCACCTCGATAGCCTTTATTGGTCGCAGTGTGTCCGCGACGAGAGCTCCGCATTTCACAATGCTGACAGAGAAATCAGAGCCGCCAACGGATAATCTTTGATCATCAGGTGCAAAACCAGCCTCCATCGACAGCATCTCTGCATGATTTGCTGGGCCTGCGCTTTCGCCCGGCTTTTTAAGCGCGAAGTCCGGCCACTCTAGGATGAGCCTATCGCGCCCTCTTGTAAGCGCCACATAGAGAAGTCGGCGCGCGTTAGCTTCTTCGCTCGCGCGGCGATCTTCGATGAAAAGCTCTGTTTTTTCCTTGATAAGCCCGTCGGGGGTCCAATTCAGTTTGGCACGTTCAAGGATCGCATCAAGATCGGCAAAATCGGAGATTTCAGAGGTCATGGCGCCTGGCCTAGCGCCGATCTTTTGATCAAGGCCTACAACAATAGTGATCGGCCATTCACGTCCCTTAGAGGCATGCCAGGTGACAATTTCGACCCCTTGGCTCTGGCTTTGTCCAGGGCTTGGATGTCGATCAAAATCGCGCTCCTGGCGGCGAACCTCGAGCCACCCTAAGAACACGTGTACGCTTGCTCCGTGGAAGCCAGCTGCCGCCTTGAAGTCGCGATGGGCTGAGACAAAGTCTCCCACTTCCGATTGGAGCCGCATGAGATCTGCACGGGCCTGCTCTGCATTGGGCATTTGTGAAACCCAATCCAGGACACCAGCAGCGTCAAGCGCAAGCGGCAGTAGCGTTTCCAAGGGCATAGCCGGTGCATTACCTGATAGATCGATAAGCGCGGCAAGATCAGAACAGGTTTCCAACTCATCGTCCGCTAGCATTGCAATCGCTTGCTGTAACGGCAGGTTCGCTGGGCCTAGGGTCAGTAGCGCCGAAGCTGCGTGGCGATCAGAAGGATCAACTGCAAACATCATTGCATTTCGCGCTGCCATCACAGCAGGAGAATCGAGCCATCCCGTTGCGTTGATACGCACCGGGATTCCTCGCTGTTCCAGTGCGGACGCGTAGCGTGTTGCCATGGTATTGGTCGGTGCAAGAATAGCGATATCGCGCGGTTCAACGGACCTAAAGCGGGGCGCCTTTGGATCACTTTCACGGACAACAACTCGTGTATTCTCTGCGAGAATGTCGGCCACACGGACTGCTACATGATCCGCCGGGTGGGACTTTTGAGAACGGCGGCCTTCCGCGATCCGCAAAACCTCTGCAAAGGGCTGGCCAGTCTCCACTCGTTGTGGTGCCAGCGGCTGATAGGCCTCTCCAAAGAGGCCTGCCGCGATAGTATTTACCATCTCCATCAGCCGGGGGTCGGATCGCCAATTTCCGGTGAGCGGTGAAGCTGCAGTGGGGTTTTGCTGTTCTAACGCTTCGCTAAGCCTTGGATCAGCTCCCTGGAAACCCATAATTGATTGCTTCGTATCACCAACGATCAAAACGCGTTTTGCCGACCTTGCGATCCGCCATAGCAAAGCAAACTGTACTGGGTTGGTATCCTGGAACTCGTCAATGATGACGCAATCCACTTCAGAGAGCAGGGCGTCGAGGATTTCTGGTTGTGTCCGCAGCAGACGCTCGGCATCACAGATCATGTCCGCGTAATCAATGACGCCGGCCTCACGTTTCATTTGCGCGTATTTCGACATCACCTGCTGGGCGCCAATGACCAAAGCCCTCAAGTGGAGGCAGGCGTCGTCCAACGGTCCTGGATGGATCGAGATTTGAGAGGCCGCCTCGATAACCTCACTGGAAAGTTCATCGTAGCCGTCGGGTGTTGGCGCTCCCCTTTTTGACTGGCGCAACTCACTCAGCGCTTTCCATAGCTTCCAATCGCGGTTCACTCCTTCAGGCCGCAGAGCTTTCTGCAGAGACTTAAAGTCTTTGGCAAAGGTATCGCGTGCGCTTTTTGATCTCGCGTCGGCCGCAAGGTCATTGGGAAATGCGGTCAATAGAGCTTTGACAGCCGCGACAAGCCTCGCCTCCAATGGAGAGCCGTCCCTGACGACCGTGCCATATAGGCTGATCACACGATCAACTGCCGCTTCAGCAAGCTTTGGATCATTTCCGTTGTCACCAAGCCCCCGAAGCAGATCGATTGTAGCCAGCAGCCGACCGCGAAAGCTATCCTCAGTACTGGCATTTGAAGTGAAGTTCGACCGGTAACCAAAACGCGGCAGATCGGCCTTAAGGACATCAAGAGCCTCCGCTTGGGCCATTGCCTGGCGGATCAACAAATCGCGTTCTGCCTCTGCTAGCGCACGAGGCTGCGGCGAGGCACCGGCAGCAAAGGCGTGCTCAGATAAAATGCGCATCCCCAAACCATGTATGGTCGAAACGTAGGCCTGCTCCACCGCAAGTGCAGCTTCGACCATACCTTCCGATAGGAGGCTCGATCTTATCCGCCCGCGCAATTCTCCGGCAGCAGCCTCTGTGAACGTCACGGCTAAAATGCGTTCTGGTCCAACTTGTTTCTCTTTCACCCACTTGGTCAGATCAGATTTGATCCGGAAGGTTTTACCTGACCCGGCACCCGCCGGGACGATCGTCAGCATCTTACTCATCGATATCGCCCTCGTTGTTGCCGCTGGCGGCTCCCGCGATCATGAACCGGGCCACGATCGGCGAAGCGTCCAGGGCGTAGGGCGAGAGGTTGGCCGTCTTTTCGAAAAAGCCTCGATCATCCACGCTGTTTAACTTGATCGTGCCTGAGGCCACCTCCTTGAGCCGTGTGGACAGCAAGTCCATGGCTTCCGCTGAAATAGCGTTGGTTAAAACCGTGATGGCGCTGTTGGGCACTTCGAGGCCTTCCAACAAGACCCCCTGATCGTTGATCAGGTGGTAGGCGACCCCGATGCTGGGCTTGCCAGATAGGGCGTCTTCCAACGCCTCGTTCATTTTTTCTGGTCGCACGAGCATCGCGCGATAAAGACCAAGCTGGAGGTCCCAGCCTGCCTCTAAACGTGATCGACGTTTGGCAGTCCCACTTTTCTTATGGTCAACCACCAACAAGCTCCCATCTGCGAGTTTGAGCAGACAGTCCGCGCGTCCTCGCAAGCGGATGCCAAGGGCTTCACCGCGTAGGTCGACTTCGTTGTTGATGACTGTAGCACCCAAACCCATGAGGGTATCCCTCCAGACTTTGGCTGCTGTTCGGATTTCTCTTTCAAGCCCCTCGCGCTCAACCGACCATATCGCGCGCTGCAAGAAGGGAGCGTATTTACGGATTGCCGTCCTGAGCAACTCCGGCACTGCTTCCTCTATCTGGTCGTGATCAGGAAGTGGCGCGCTCCCGGGGAACAGGAATTCGAGCACATCATGAGCGATAGTTCCTGACAACATAACGTTCAGGCTTTCTGGTGCCCAAGTCACAGGTTCGGCATTCAACTCAGACAAGCTCCATGCCAGCGGGCTAACCAGGAGCGTCTCTAACCTGCTGGGCGACTGAGGTCGCATGCGCCCGTCCTCACCATCCCTGCGGCGCAATAAATTACTATTGAGGCGCAGCACACCATCTGGCGGTAGGGCAGTGAGTTGCGTCGGTGGCTTTGACTTGACGACCCGGTGCGCGAACGGCCAGCGTTCCGTTGGGATTGCATGCAGATCCTGAGCCAAAAGATCGGCGTTTTCGCTGGTAGTCTCTGCATCTTTGATCGTTCGCCCGAGAAGAGAGAGAGCGGCGGCAGGAGGCTGGCGGCTGCCGTTTGCCGCATAAACAGGTCGCACAACAGTAAGCGTTTTTGATGCGCATAGGAATTGCCTGCGCAAGCGCTCAAGGCGTTGCGCGAGTTGATCGCTTCGAGTGGCAACCTTTAGCCCTGTTTTTTCACGCAGCAATTGCAACTCGCCATCAAGAAACAGTGGGGAAGCGGCAACTGCACGTGGCCATCGGTTTCCGCTCATGCCCAGGGCAATAAGATGTTCTGTTGGGCGCCACGGCATTGATCCCTCCAGAAAAACGCTCACGCCATTGATGAAGGCCTCTGAAGGCGTCGGCTTTGGCGTCGTTGGTGTCGCCAAGCGAAAGAGTTGGGACCAGTCTAGCGTACTGCTTTGCGACAAGGCCGAGTTCAGAGCTTTCAGCCTAGAGCGAAACGCGGCGACTTCTTCGTGTTGCTCGGTTTCTTCCGTCAAAAGTCGGGCAGCCGCATTAAGCGCTTTTGCAATGCCTTCGGGCGTCTGGGCAACGCTGCTGCGTACCAATTCATAGAAGCGTTTGCTTCGGCCAGATAGCGATCTGGCGGCAGATGGCTCAAACCTGCCACGCATTATCTCTCGAGCTAAACCCACTCCTGTTTCCATAGGCCAGGGCATCAGTGGTGAGATGTAGAGACTACTTAGCGACATCGCTGGAGCTGGCGATTGAAGACATAGCAATAGTTGGAGGACTGTCTCCCCTGCGATATCTCGTCTGACGGGCTGGTTAGGTAGCCCAGAAATAGGGACGCCGGTAGCATCAAACGCACGTTGCAGGTGCGAGAAGTAGCCAGCCTCGTCAGGCACCAGTAAGCCTATGTCAGCGGGCGATGTCCCTTCATCAATTAAGCGTTGTGCCCGCGCCGCCGCGAAATCAGCCTCCTCCGCTTCGTCCCGTAAGGCAAAGAATGCAAGTGTTTCATCAAGTGGGCCTGGGGCAATCGCCCCCCCGGTCAAGCCTTGCTGAACGCGCCATAGGCTTGAACCCTCGATTGCCCCTGTCATCAAAGGCGCACGATGAGCGGCCCACGCCTTTTGATCTGTCTGTGGAGCGCTTCCGTGATGATCGAGTATCAACGCCTGCATGCGCCGTTCAAGCGGCGCGGCAAAACTGCATTGATGGACAGTAGCCAGCGGAAGTGGTTCCAACGCGTCAGGCCTGCCACAGCTCAAAACATGAGCAAAGACCTGTAGATCTTGGGGAAGCGCAGCTGGAGCATGACGCCAGAGGTCGCTTAGCGCGTTGAGGTGCTTATAGAGACGTGTTTCCGGCTCGAGTTTGGAACAATCGATCTCGTCGGGATCTAGACTATGCGTGGCGAGCGCCAGAGCGCGTAACGCAGCGAACACTGAAGCAGTTGTTTCCAATGGAGCGACTTGCATACTCGAAGCCCAGGGAAACGCCTCATCTAGCAAGATATCGTCTAAATCGATTGGCTCTGGAGAGGGGGCCAGATAGGTCTCCGACAACAATTCGCTCGTTATTGAGCGGAAGGCGCCGGTGCCGGGGTGGACAGTTACTAAGGGATCAAGAGCATTCATTAGCACCTCTACTCCACCATCGGCGACGGTGCACATCTATCCAGGCGTTTCAGAAGCTATCATCCCGCCTCATGCTATCCTCGACGATAAGAACGCACGCTGCAACGCCGGTTCCTGAATTAGATGCGCTCTTTCTTGCTGTATTTGGTGGGATTCACATGCAGAGCCAATATGGTGGATCATTTGCGAAGCGTATCTGATCGCGAGAAAGAAGAGTTCTGACATGAAAGAAGCCTTTGCCGGAGCAGTCGCAAAAAGAACTGTCCTTGCTCTAGCCAGCCTTTCGATGGTTATTACCTCCGCTGCCTTTGCCTCCGTGCCTGTCATACCGGCAGGCCAATCATTCATGTGCACGCCGACCCATGTGTGGGATGGCGATGGCCCAATCTGGTGCGAAGAGGGCCCTCATGTGAGATTAGCTGGTGTTGCAGCCCGTGAGATGGATGGAAGCTGCAATGGCAATCAACCTTGTCCACAAGCCAACGCTGTCGCTGCTCGAGATGCGCTGGTGTCGTTGGTTGGTACTCCCATAGGCATTGGCAGGCACGGCCATATCCTTGTTGATGGACCCACCATGCGCTGCAATTCAGATGGTTCAGCTGGGCGTAACAGAACTGCTGCCTGGTGTGTTTCACCTAAGAGTGGTGACGTTAACTGCAGGCTCATAAGTGGCGGCTGGGCATTGCGCTGGGATCGTTACTGGAATGACCACCAATGCCCATAATATGTCGAACCGAGCTGCAAATTGATGCCAGCAACCATACAGTGCCCTGGTTGCTGTGCCAGGGCACAAGCAAGGCGGGACCTCACGTCTGCAGCGGGCGGAGAGCGGACCTTTGCGAGAAAACGTCAATGGCAGCTTTACTCATTTCATTTGAGATATTGCTATAATCAAAAGATCGTTTTTCGCGACTGACTCGGATTACCCGCACTGGCTTACCCAATTGAAGCAATATTGTTGGAAAACATCCTGCTCAAGAAGAAGGGGCAGGGTTTCGAGGATATTTTCAGCGACCTCGCGAAGCACACATGGTCAGAAAATTTTGAAATTTGGAAACCTCAAGGGTCACTTGGTGACTTCAAATGTGATGGATACCAAGTGCCGGAAAAGACTGTTTTTCAGTGCTATGGTCCTGAAACACCAGAACCTTCCAAGACTGCGGCGAAAATTCGCGCGGATTTTGAAGGTGCCAAAACGCATTTCGGCAATCGAATGGCAAAATGGGTTTTCGTCTATAATCAACGTGATTTACCGGCGACTTGCGGAAAATTACTCGGTGAATTGCGCGAGAAAAATACAAGCATAGAAATATACTGTTGGTGCCTTGACGATTTGCTTAGCTTTGCAATGGCTCTGTCGCCTGAACGCTTGAGCATTGTCTGCGGTACTGGATTACGTGGTCTCAGGTTTCAGGATGCCACGATAAAAGCATTTGACGAGCTGGTTGCAGAACACAAAAGACCACCTATTCAAGATGGTGACTCCACTTCCCCGACAAACCAGCCGACTCTAGAACAGGCTTTGGACGACATCGAAGTCCAAGATCGGGAAGTTAGACGCCGCATTCTTGGATACAGCATGTGGCTTGAGCCTATGTCAAAAGAACAGGCTTATGAGATAGTTGCCGACCTGGGATTAGAAGTAGCCGCGATAGAGCCTAACGCGGAACGTCTCGCGCAAATGGGACTGGTACGCGTGACTGCCTCCCACATCCTTCCGATCAACATAAGAGTTTGTAACGAGGCAGCTGAGACTTTTGCCGATGAATTCATAGGAAGGCTGGAGGTACTATAATCATGGAAGAGGACGAAAAACTCAAAATATTAAAGCAGCTTAGTCGCCTCGAAAATGAGAAGGCGATTTCTGCGCTCCAAAAGGAAATTCAAAGCGCAAAAGCCTTTCTAACTGAGAGTACAGACTACTACGCGATAGAAACCACCCTAAATGAGTTGTCTGTTTATGGACACAGATTGTCCGATGAGCTCCTCCCCTTACTTTCCACTTTCCTGCAGCGTTTGCAGGAAACGGAGTTCGTCACTTGCGCTCCTGAATATGCATGGTCGTCACCATCAGACTTGCAGAAAAAACTGATGTGCGAAGCATTGGAGCTGGTCGAGCGCTTTCGCTACTTTGACACTCAGGCCGTTATCGAAATCCTCGTGCCCTTCAGCGATCATCCCGATGAAGGAGTTTCTAAGACAGCAATCGAAGCCTTGGGGAAATGCGGCGCTTATAACATTCAAGTTTTCTATGCAGGTAAAGATCGGGCAGGCCTGGGTGCGGGCCCGCAGCTAGAAATCCTTTCATACTTAGAAGCAAATTTGGATAACTTCGCGCAAAGATATATCGCGGCAACACAAAGCCTATGTGGCGCGATGCTATCATCAACAATGGAAGATACGACTTGGGATTATAAGTCTGTCACCTGGTCAAGGGGAGCTATTCCCTTTTGCGAACCAATTCTACAAGTTCGCTCTCGAACAATCGACTTTTTAAAACGGCTGTACCGACCAGAACGGCCCATCGCAGAGAGGCTAACTATCATTCGAACACTGATGGTTGCCATGGAGCTGCCGCGCTCAGAAAAGTACGAAATCGAACTAAAATCTCTAATCATCTCAGATACTCTAGACGTTCTAGAATGGCTAAAAACAATCATTCCTAAAGAGCGGTTTCCCGTACTCCAAAAGATAGAGCACGACGTTTATTGGCGCTATTATCACGGGATCTCGAACGAAATCAGGCAGTCATGCCTGGAAATTCGCGACGTCCTCGATGAAAACTCCGAATATCAAATCTACCGAAACCTAATCGGCTTCGAGAGTGTGTTTGAAAATTGGGAGGAGTCCCTCACGTCAGATAAGGATTTCGCTGGTATAGAAGAAGAAAGGCGTGCACAGGCATCAAAGTATGTGCGTTCCATCAGCGAAGAGACTTGGTCCAACTGGAAAAGGCGAATTTTCGAGTTCTGTAAAACAGAGTCCAACGATCTGGCGACATTTCCAGTTTACTTTGAGTTTTTGCGAGAACTCGCAGAGACCCATCCAAAGCTAGCCTTGGAGCTTGTCAAAGAACACATTGCGGAAGTTGAGCTCTTTACCATCCCCATATATCGCGGCCTTTGGGCGAGTGAATTGAAGGACGCCTGTAGGGCCTTGCTAATGGAACTCTGCAATCAGGGAAAGCAACTCACGGCAATATCGAAGCTTTGCCTTTGGGATATTGAAGCCGATCAGGAGCTTTTGAAAAGAGTCCTCGAAAAAGCGTTTGAATCGAAGAACGAATATGTACTTTCGCTTTTGCTTGAGGTCGCAGCCAGCCGAACTGCGCACGACAAGAGCTTCGCTATTAACGAGCTTTTCATCCCTGCCCTGAAGCAATTAAAAGAACTGGAATGCAAATACTGGCATCGGATGCTGTGGCATAGCCTTAAGGTTAGAGAACTCGTTTCACAACTGAGTGAGGAACAGGTCATACACCTGCTGGATGCACTTGTTTTTGTTGACAGAATTGAGTTTCAAACAGAAGAAATTCTGAAGCCCATTGCGGAGTCCCATCCTGAACTAATTCTCGATTTATTCAAAAAGAGAATCGATTTTAAGAGCGTGGGAAACGACTACGAAGCCATCCCCTTTGACTTCCACAGTCTGATGGAGACGCTGGCAAAACACGCCCAGCTTGTCGTGGACACAGTTCGATCTTGGTACGACACAGACGATGGCCTATTTCAATATCGTGGAGCCAGACTCGTTGCCATCATTTACCCGCGTTTTGACCCAGGTCTGGAGAAAGAACTCATAAGACTCGTGCAAACGGGGGAACAATCTGACGCTCGTTTTGCCCTGAGCATTCTCAGAAACTATGAAGGCCAGCCATTTCTCCATGCCGTTTGCCGCGAAATTGTGCGCAAGCATCACGCCAAGAAGGAATTGGTGACCGAGGTTGCAATTGCTCTAATTTCAACAGGAGTGGTGCATGGCGAGTTCGGCATGGCTGAGGCCCACGCGCAAAAGGCGGCTGAAATTGCATATTGGCTGAACGACGGCGACGCTAACGTTCGCGATTTCGCCAAATCTCACATCGAAGGCCTAAAGCTCTCGGAGCAGCAAGAACGTGAACGGGCAAGCGAGGAAATCGAACTCCGCAAGCACAGGTATGGTGTTAACGAAGAATGATTTGACTAACATTTGCTAGAAGCACTCATGCGCTTGGAATGCATCGCACATAAGAAAAAATTCTATAAAACTAAATCTAATTGTGGTCACCCGCATGGGTTGTTCGTAGAGCAGACATTCCGCCAAATCTCGCGAACGGCAGCTGTGGCCCAATAGCACCAATGCGCAGGGAAGCAATCCAGGTCTTTGATGGCCTCGAAGCCGACCTTCAGCGGGCCTGTTTCAGATCCATCTCTCTCGTCACGCGCCTCGAAATGCCAACGCACGCTATTGATAGAATGAGGCACCAAAAGCCCAGGCCGATACACTGCTCGGGGAATGTGATCCCGCGGTCTATCAGAAGGCCAGTGACGCCCGGACCAACCGCCGTTGACACGACCATTATGGTAATAGCCATCGAACGGATCGCGCCCAGGTGCCGTGTTCCATACAGGTGCGGATACAAGGCGCCGGATAGTGTATTGGCGACGCCCTGGCTTATCCCTATTAAAGCCAATGCTGCATACCAGCCCCACACGTATTGAGCCGGTCCTACCAAAGCGATGCCAAGGCCCATCGGGACAAGCAAAAAGGGTAGCAGCCGGTGGGCACCAAATCGGTCGCTCGCCCAACCACTCACGAAACTGAAAGCAACACCGAAGACTGCATAAAAGGTGTAGCCAGGTATCATTTCTACCAGCGACCATCCCTTTTCATTGGAGACGTGAACCTGATGAAAGAAGATGACGGTACCGATGAACCCTGGCGTCAAGAGAACCGGAAGCAATGCAGGAAGCAACCAATGCCGCACCGCATCACGGCGCCGCCAATGCCGCCCGGATAGTCCTGGCATCTCCCGGTCCAGCAACTGGCCCTGCTGAGAACGATTTTCAGAAAGAAGGATCCAAAAGGCGAGTGCTATCGGCAACCCAAGAAGCACCCCAATCGCCAGCCAGGTGGACTGCCACCCAATCAAGCCGATCACACTAACCGCAAAAAACGACAGCGTGACTTCTGCAATCGGATACCCGAGGCTCGTGATCGCTACAGCCTGGCCACGCCGCTTTGCAAACCACTTCCCCATAGCGGTCATGGCAATGTGACTGAACATGCCCTGTCCACAAAACCGTAGCCCAAATACAGACAGGCCAAGAAGCCAAACTGCGGGACTGAAGGCAAAGCCAAGTGCTGCTACCGCAAAAAAAGCCGCAACAATCGGCGCTAGGTAAACAAGTGGCACGCTGTCGGCCCAGGATCCACGCCAGAACAGCAGGCCGGCCGAGGCAAGTGTCGCTGCGGTGTAAAGGATGCCCCAAGTTCCGTCAGTCAAACCATGCTCAGCCTTGATGAACCCAGCAAACAGGGAGATGAACCAGGTCTGGCCAAAACTGCTGGCAAAGGTCAGCAACAGGCCGGCACTAAGCCAGCGCCGATTGTCTAGAAAGAAGGAAAACATACAAGTCCACGTTCTAGGAGCGACAGCACCCAAGTGTGTCCGGCCAGAGCGCCGCGTGCCCCAAGCCCTAGCTTACAAGGCCTTGAAGCGATAGTTGATGCCGCGCGGGTTAGATAGGGACGGCGGCTACTGGCCAACCATTCGTAAGTCCCCTCGCGTCTTTGGAGTAGTGAAAAGAAATCTCACTGAACGGAGTGCGGTTGCAGCAGATAGTCAGTGTCAAGCCTGAGCGTGCTACGCCATAGCGGGGTCTTAAAAACATGGCGCTCATTCGCTCCGGCGTCATCTTCTCGCGTTGTTGTTAGCAAGCCTGCCCATTCTAGAGGTTGAAGCACGCAAGACGAGAACGCGGCCATCTCTCGCCACCCCATGGTGTGCCAGTCCTGGGGCTCGCCGTAGAAGGTCTCAAACAAGGCAGCCTCGGTCGTACCGCCATCGGCTTCAACGTTTATGATGTTCATCCAGACATCCCAATTTCCGAGAGGGCGATCGTCAAATCGGCCATGAGAGGAATGATCTATCTGCAGTACAAAGTAAGGGATCAGCTCGGCAAACAGGCGACCAGGGGCCTTGGCCAGCTCACTGCTGCGTTTGGTCAGCCTAAACTCACCTTTCAAATGACGCCCTAGGCGCAAGGCAATAAACAGGAAATGTAAAACTTCTAGAGGGGGAAAATCATATTCATTGATCACTTTATTGTAGCGGAACATCTCTTCTGCACTTTGGTCCGGCCAGTCGAAATGCTCGACTGCCCAATGCACGAAGGCGCGCTTGAAAGCCTTGGTTTTGGTCAAACCGATTGACCCGTGCTTCTGCGCATATTGCAGGGTCAGAAGAGCGCCCCGGAGCAGTGGGGAATGCCCGATATCGGGATGGTCATCGTCGAGGGGTCGAAATTCGATCATGCCAGGATGCTGCCACACGCCGCGCGGCAATTCCATGATGTCCGCGTACTGTGAGTTGACCTTCAGAACAGCTTAGAGCCTATCTGCGAAAGCTGCATGATAGCGCTTCGTGACATTGGGAATTGCCAGAGGCGCACAATTCACCGAGGTTGTATAATAGGACGGATCAAGCTGGATTGGCGCCGCAAACATGCGTCGCCCAGTCTTCCAATAGCTTGCGCCGCTGCTCAAGGAAGTCAGTCTGTCGGTAGGTCCGAACGACCATGCTATCAGTGACGTGTGAGAGCATGGCCTCTGCAACTTCATGAGGAGCGTTTGTGCATTCTGCCAGCCAGGTCCGCAAGCTCGCTCTGAAGCCATGAGGCCGCGCTATAAGGCCCTGCCGCTCCATGTAGCGTGCCATCGTCGCATCACTGATAACGCCCTTGCGCACGGACGGGAAAAGAAAGCCCTCTCGCTCAAAGGGGCGTGCGTGCTCTATGACGCGTTGAGCCTCGCCCGACAGGGGCACCCTGAAGGCTTGAGCCTTGCCAACCCGGGCTTTCATTCTTTCTGCAGGCACGGTCCAAACATCATCCTTGATATCCTCCGTTCTAGCAAAACGAATGGGCGCTGACCTAAGGCCAGTCAGGATAAGCAGGCGGAGTGCCAGGTGCGTTAGCGTCGGATCACTCAACGTGGCATAGAATGGCGGAACCTCAATCCAAGGCATGCTCGGTATTGATGTCACTTCGTGCCTCTGGCGTCCCAGGAGCTTCTTTGCTTTGGCCACGGCTTGTAGATCAACATCCAAGCCCAATGCGGCCGCATGATCCATAACGATCTTCAATCGATCTGCAGCCTTCGTGGCGGTTGATGACTTTGCCTGCCAGATGGGTTTCAGGGCATCGCGAACGTCGCTTTGAGTGATACTCACGACCGGCATCGAACCCAGTTTTGGAAGAACATGAAGCTCAAGGGGGCTAAACCATCGGCCAGCTTTGCCATCGCCTTTCAAGCTCGCCTTGTGGCTTTCGAAAGCATCATTGGCAACATCGCGCAAAAGATGGCGGTCTTGGACGGCTTCCCGTCGCAGCTTTTCCCTGTGAGTGATGGGATCGATGTCTCGCGCCACCAGAGTGCGGTACTCACTGGCGATTTCGCGCGCGTCTTTTAGCGAGACCGCTGTTAAACCGCCCAGACCCATCTCTCGACGGCGCCCGTGAATCGTATAGCGGAATACCCACTGGCCACCGCCATCAGCCCTCTTGATGAGCCGAAGACCATAACCGTCCTCATACTTCCCTGGCGGCGCTGAACGTATGAACAAAGCACTGAGCTTGCGCATTTGTATCCCCCGATATATCCCCCAATAGATATGAGATTTGTTGAGATGCGGCAAGACTAGGTGATATCAGATATTCCAGTTATTCACATGATATCAGCATCTTAATAGACATTCTGAGACAGTATGAAACACCTCTTCGCTGCTTCTCGACCGCACCAGTCAAATCAACATTAAGTGTTTAATTTGATTGCAAAAAATGGTCAGCCTTGAGCTGGCCATTTGCTTTTTTTTGGTGAAAATAACACAGGAGGCACCCTCCTAAATAACCTAGTTTGGGCTGGACGTGTTGCGTGTGGTGGCGGCGGCCGTAAGCTATCTGGCAAGAGCGCCAACCGTGACATTGGGAACATGAGATTGCCGTATCGCTGGTATTTCGGGCGGCTTGGCGACCAGTAGGCCGACCCATTTGACGGCTTAACGATGCGCAATCCTAAGATTGAGCGCAAAAAGGTTTTGCCATTGCCGGTGCTGTGGATCCCCGAAAAGCTTTTGGCGCCATCCGCCTGGCAGGGAATCAATGCGTATGCAGCCTTGATAGTCCTGGCGATTCTAGAAATAGCGTGGTGACCATCTAAGGTTTGCAATCTTCTGCCTGATCAAACCAAGCTGGATCATCCGGTGCCGCATCTGGTTTTCCACCTGCGTCATGATGGGGCAAAGCAGACATAGAACAGCCGTCCGGTCTCGGCCTCTATCAGACATTGAATGGGCTGAGGCGAAAGACGCCGGGGTAAGTCCTCTAACGTTCGCCCCGACGATAAGGTGCCATCAAGGCCTCGGGTACTTGAGCGCGGCGGGCCACGAGGATCAGAGCGGCAATCGACAACAGGTAGGGCGCCATCAAGAAAAGCTGATAGGGCACACCTTCGACTGAGGTCTGCAGACGAAGCTGAAACGCATCGAAGAATGCGAACAGCAAGGCGCCGATCAGGGCTTTGCCAGGCCGCCAGGAGGCAAACACAACGAGCGCAATGCAAATCCAGCCTCGCCCTTGCACCATCTCAGGGAAGAAACTGTTGAAGGCCGCCATGGTCAGGAAGGATCCGCCAACAGCCATCAAAGCCGAGCCAGCCATGACAGCCCCTATACGGATGGCAATTGGATCCAAACCCTGCGCGTCCACGGCGTGCGGATTCTCTCCTGTCATGCGGATGGCGAGGCCTAAGGGTGTTCGACCCAAGACATACGCCAGCACGACCACTGAAAGCAGCGCCAGATAGGTTGGGGCACTGTGTTGGAAGAGAACTTCTCCAAAGAACGGCAAATCAGACAGGACGGGAATAAAGATCGGTTGAAAAGGTTCGATTGTCGGTGGCAGGTCGCCGACTTCAACGATGAGCCGGTACAGGTAGTAGGACAGCGAAGACGCGAACAGCGTGATGCCCAAGCCCGATACGTGCTGTGACAGGCCAAGCGGAACGGTCAACATAGCATGCAAAAGACCCATCAAGGCCCCGGACACCGCAGCTACAACCAACCCAGTCCACAAATCTGCGCCGAGGAAGACCGTCAACCATCCAACCATAGCGCCCATGGTCATGATGCCTTCAATGCCGAGATTGAGAACACCAGAACGCTCGCAAAGTAGAGCGCCGAGTACGCCAAAGATAAGCGGTGTCGCGATACGCAGAACCGCTGCCCATAGGCTGGCGTTGGTCAATATTTCAAGGGCTTCAACCATAGAGACCCCTAGCGCCTTAGCCGGTAGGTGGTGAACAGAAGCGCCACCAACATGCAAAGCAAGCTGACCGATAAAATCACGTCAGCGATAAAGCTTGGCACGCCCGTGGCGCGCGCCATTGAGTCGGCGCCCACAAAGACTGTCGCGACAAATATCGCCGCTGCCACCACACCCAAAGGATGGAGCGCCGCAAGCATCGCCACCACAATGCCGGAATAACCATAGCCCGGTGATAGCGTGGTGGTCACATTGCCGGTCACGCCCAACACTTCGACGGTTCCGGCCAGGCCCGCCAATCCGCCCGATAGAAAAGCGGTTCCCAAGATGGTTCGGGGGAGCGAAATGCCCGCAAACGACGCGGCTTTGGTGTTCAGTCCGACGGCTCGACTTTCGAGCCCAAACCTGGTCCTTGCCAGGACCACCCACACAACCAGCGCAGCGGCGAAGGCAATAAGCAGACCAACATGTAAGCGGGATCTCTCGACAAGGTCCGGTAGGCGTAACCCACGATCCACCGGCACGGACTGCGGCCAACCAAAGGCTAGTGGGTCGCGCATGGGGCCCTCGATCATCAAACCCACGAAAAGGATGATGACAAAGTTCAGCAAAAGGGTCGTGACCACTTCGTCGACACCAAATTTGAGCCGCATGATCGCAGGGCCAGCCAGCAAAAGCGCCCCAACAAACATGCCTGCCGCGATCATGATGGCAATTGCAAGAGGCGCGGGAAAGCCGGTTACAATCGAGTGACCTAACCAAGCCGTCATGAGAGCGCCGACATAGAACTGACCCTCTCCACCAATGTTCCAAAGACGGCAGTGGAAGGCGACAGCGGCAGCAAGGCCAGTGAGGATGAGCGGCGTTGCTCGGGTGAGCGTCTCGGTGATTGCCAATCGCGATCCGAAGGCACCATCGATCAGATGGATGTAGGCGCCTATCGGGTTCACATCTGCCAAACCGATCAGGATTGAACCTAAGAGTAGGGCGGTTGCGATCGCCACGATTGGCGCCGCCGCGACCAGGTAAACCGGAATTTCTGTGCGTCGCTCAAGCCGCATGGTGCGACCCTCCACCAGCAGCGTCCCAATGGCCCGCCATCATCAAACCCAAGGTTTGGGCATCGGCGTTTTGCGCAGAGACAGAGCCTGAAAGGTACCCCTTAACGATGGCTTGAAAGCGGTCAGCCAAAGCGGTTGCCTCTTCAAGCTCCTCGGTTATCAGCAATATCGCTGCGCCTTGCTCGCGCGCTGCCAGCAGATGCGTGTGCACAGCCGCGATTGCTCCCTCATCAAGCCCTCGGGTTGGTTGGTTGGCCAATATGAAGCGCGGTTGCGACGCCAACACGCGGCCCAAGATGAGCTTCTGCATGTTGCCGCCTGAGAGCAAGCGCGTCCTTGTATTTGGGCCTGCCCCACGGATGTCATAGGTCTCAATTAGCTGGTCGGTATGTTTCCGAGCTGCGCCCTGTCGAACAAAACCTATTCCTGAAAAGCGGGGCGTATCCAATCGTTCGAGAACGGCGTTCTCCCACAGAGTAAACTCTCCGACGACACCCTCGGCATGCCGATCTTCAGGGATACGGCCGATGCCAGCCTGCACAGCTTGGCGCGCCGCCAATTTGGCCAGATCGCACTCACGACCACTCTCATCGTGGTACGTCAATGATCCCGAGGTGGGCTTTGTCAAACCAGACAAAACGCTTCCCAGCGCCGACTGTCCGTTGCCGGAAACGCCGACGATCGCCAGTATTTCTCCCTCACTGACGGCCAAAGAGACACCTGAAAGCGCAGGTGTTTCTCCCAGACCTACTGTCAAGTTTTCTGCATGCAGAACAGGTGGTCCAGGTTCCCTTCGTGATCGTTGGGGGCGATTGACCTGTCGGCCAACCATTAATTCAGCCAACTCGGGAGGCGATGTCTTGGTTGTGGTGCGCTCCGCAACGACCTTACCGCCCCTCAGCACAGTCACCCTGTCAGAGCCAGCCATCACCTCGTGAAGCTTGTGCGAAATAAAGATAATGGACAAACCGTCCGCAGCCATTTCGCGCAGTGTCTCAAACAGTCGCTCAGCTTCGGGTCGCGCAAGGACGGCGGTCGGTTCATCAAGGATCAAAACCCGCGCGTCTCGGTAAAGCGCTTTGAGTATTTCGACCCTTTGACGCTCACCAACTGACAACGACCCAACCCGGGCATCTGGATCGACAGGGAGACCAAAGCGCTCCGCCAAGCCAAGCAGCTTCTTGCGGGCTTCGTTGCGCTTGCTCTTACCCCTAAAGAGCGGTTCTGAACCCAGCATCACATTGTCGAGGACACTCAGATTGCCCGCAAGCGTGAAATGCTGGTGCACCATACCGACCCCCGCCTCGATGGCCGCGCGAGGCCGACCTGGAGGCAGCGTCTCTCCAAACACCTCTACGGTTCCTTCGTTTGCTGTGTAATGACCAAACAGGATGTTCATCAATGTGGTCTTGCCAGCGCCGTTCTCACCCAAAAGCGCCAGTATTTCGCCCTGCGCCAATGATATCGTGATGTTGTCATTGGCGACCAAATCACCAAATCGCACGGTAATATTTTCAAGCTTGAGAACAGTGGGACGAGCCATCATTATGTGGTTCCAGCCCTAGGGTGCGGGCCGTCCAAGGGCGGCGCTATTGCTTCCAGAGATGCGGCCAGTTGTAATAGCGCTTCGTCGCTTCCAGTCGGACCCATGATCTGAAATCCGAAGGGTAAATGTTTCTTGTCGCCAAGCATCATTCCAAAAGGCATGGCTAAAGCAGGAAGCCCAGCTACGTTGGCGACAGCTATGCAAGGTGCAAGCGCCTCCATTTGAGCGAAGCGTGCTTGAGGATCGGTTGCTTGCTTGTCGAAGGCACCAACAACCGGGGGCCCGTCGGCCAAAACCGTCATGATCAGAGCATCGATATCGTCGAACAGGTTCTCAACACGGTCTCCAAAACGCACCATCGCGGCGTACTTGTCAAACAGTTCGCTCGCAGACATCGCTCGACCTTGTTCCACAACGGCCCAACTGAAGGGAGACATATCGCCGTCGCCCAATCCGGTAGCATCGATCCAGCTGGCCAAAGATGCTGCAAGGATTGGTCCTGCAATCTCCATCGCCTTGGCGCCCAGATGATCTGGTAGGATGATCTTTGTGGTTGCCAAACCGATGTTCGAGCAGGCACGCACGACCTCGTCCATTTTGTCGGCGGTCCGCACATCCGTCGAGTTCGGCACTGCGATACCTACTTTTTTGACTTTGGCCGGAGCGCTGCTTTTGCCGATCTTAACCGTATTGAATACCAATGCGGTGTCGCGGGTCGTCAGCGATACGACCAGTTCACTGGCCAGACCCATCAGGTGATTGTTGTAGTGAGGAGCGCCAGGGACCCGGTGACGCGATGCTTTGAGACCAACAAGGCCACAGCAAGCCGCTGGAACGCGGGTGGACCCTGCTGCATCGGTTGAATGTGCGATCGGCACAATGCCCAAAGCAACTGCGATTGCAGCGCCACCGGATGATCCGCCTGCAGACAAAGTTGGGTCGAAAGGATTGCGCGCCGGTGCATGCCCATCGGTTTCGGACGTAAGCGCAAGGCCAAACTCTGGGGTAGTGGTAAGCCCAAAGGGTATGAGTCCCATGGCTCTAAACTTGGAAAACAGAACGTCGTCTACGTCTGGATCCGACACCCTTGAGCGCAATGCGCTGTTACCAGCACATGGCATCAAACCACGGCTGTATCCACCCAAATCCTTTGCCAAAAAGGGGATGATGCCCTGGAACAGGCCTCGCTTGGAAATGGGAACAGAGTCCGCCAAACGTGCCTCAGTGAGACCAAGGCCGGCCTCGACCCGAACGGTCGCTCCATAGTACGAGAACCGCTCAATACGCTCGATTGCCGACTGCATACAGGTTAGGGGCGTCTTTTGGCCCGCCGCAATGTCTGCGGCGAGCGCGGTTGCGTCTTCCAACGACGAGCCCTTAGGCTGGCTCGGAAGCGTCGATTGGCACGTCCCATTCACCTGACGCAATCATGGCCTGTTTGGCTTCCATGGCAGGAATCGCAGACGATGGCACCATATCTGCGACATAGATCAGCTCATTGCCGCCATGCTTCATGAAAGAGTATTCGGTATAGTCGCGACCGACAGTATTGCCAGCGATCACGTCCGCCACAATTGCCTCAACGGTTGGACCGTAATTCCAGATGGCGTTGGCGAAGACCGTTTGCGGATAGCGCGGTGTGTAATCGATCAACGATCCGATGGCCTTGATACCGCGCTCTTGCGCTGCATCTGCCGTGCCGATGCGCTCTCCGAACAGAATGTCAGCACCAGCATCAATCTGGGCGATGGCCGCTTCCTTGGCGCGCGCCGGATCGAACCAAGCACCGATGAACCCATTCAGGAATGTAGCATCAGGATTGATTTCTTGCACACCCATGCGGAATGCGTTGATCAGCAGGTTCACCTCGGGAATCGGAAATCCGCCTACCGAACCAAAGGTACCTGTTTCAGACATCTCGGCCGCCAACATGCCTGCAAGATACGCAGCCTCATGATTGCGTGTGCCGAAAACACCGAAATTGTCGCCTTCCGGTCCACCCGATGACCCCATCAAAAAGGCGACGTCTGGATAGTCGGAAGCAACTTCGCGGGCTTCGTTTTCAACTGCGTAGCTCTCACCCCAGATCAATTGGACGCCAGACTCGGCATACTCACGCATAGCGCGTGGGTAATCACTCGGTGCGACGGCCTCGGAAAATTCATACGTGATTTTTCCAGATTCAGCAGCCTGCTGAAGCGCCAGATGAATGCGTGAATTCCACGCGTTCTCAACTGGGCTGTTATGGACGCCAGCAACCTTCACAGGGTCCATTGCATAAGCGTTGCGGATGATGGCCGGCATGGTGAGCGCAGCAGCAGTACCTACTAGCATTTGGCGGCGATTGAGCTTGAAGGTCATAGTTGGTCCTTTCGTCAGACAAATATCGGTAAGTTTCGGTTTTTTCAGGATGGCACAGCACCAGAGGCCAGAGGTGCATAGGAAGCTGGGTCAAGCGTTTCAGGCCGACCATCTAGGGCGAGCGATGCGAGCCGCGCTGGTGTTTGCGAAATCACTTTGCCGTTCCGAAGCACAAACAATCGGGTCGGCTTCTGCCGAACAGCCTCGATAGCATTGCGTGCCTGAAGAACGACGAGGTTAGCTGGCGCCCCGACACGCAGTGTGGGATCCGGTAGCCCCATCACCATCGCGCCACCCAGCGTTACACTGTCGAAGGCCCAGGTCATCCCTTCGCGAGAGGTCATCGGTAGTGCATGGACGGCCATGTGGGCCACTTCCAGCATATCGCCAGACCCAAGCGGATACCAGGGGTCCATACAGCAATCCTGGCCGAAAGCTACATTGACTCCGGCGGCTCGCAACTCTGGTACGCGCGTCAGTCCGCGCCGTTTGGGATAGGTATCCGAACGTCCTTGTAGGGTAATGTTGATCAGCGGATTAGGCACAATTTGCATGCCGCTTTCGGCAATCAGAGGCACCAATTTGGATGCATAATAGTTGTCCATGGAATGCATCGACGTCACATGCGAGCCCACAACGCGCTCACCCAGTCCCAGGCGCGTGGTTTCGGCAGCCAAAGTCTCGATATGGCGCGAGTTGGGATCGTCTGTTTCATCGCAATGGACATCAACAGGCAGACCACGATCAGCGGCAACCTGACAAAGTCGCTTAACCGATGCAGCTCCGTCCTCCATGGTACGCTCGAAATGAGGTATCCCACCAACAATGTCGACGCCTTTATCGAGTGCCCGAAGCAGGTTCTGTTCGGCATTCGTGGAACGAAACAGTCCGTCCTGTGGAAACGCCACCAATTGGAGGTCGATGTAGTTCGCCACCTCTTTTTGGACTTCCAATAAAGCGTCGACAGCCAACAAGCGATCATCACAGACGTCCACATGGGAGCGGATCGCGAGCAAACCTTGGGAAACAGCCAGGTCGCAGTAGCGCAGAGCTCGTTCTTTCACCGCTTCAACGGTCAGATGCGGCTTGAGCTCTCCCCATAGAGCGATGCCCTCCAGCAAAGTTCCCGACATATTCAGGCGCGGTAGGCCAAGACTGAGAGTGGCGTCCATATGGAAATGGGGGTCGACAAAGGGTGGCGACACCAAATATCCAGCGGCATCAATCTCTTGGGCGCGGTCGGTCGACAATCCTGGTTGGATAGCGACGATACGGCCTTCCGCTATGCCGATGTCCGTGAGGTCCGGGGTCTCCTTGGTCAGCCCAATGCCGACCGGGGCATGAACGCGGGCGTTCAGGATAACCAAATCAAGCATGCCGCGCACTCTTTGGCATGCCAATCGTCGGGCTAAATAGGGAAGAGAAAAGGCACCACATGTTCCGCTAGCATCGCGCTGGTTCGGGGTGGAGTCAATCACTGCAGCAAACAGATTTGCATAGATATCAGGCGCGCCTATAAATTAGTCGTTTGTTATAGAGGATGCCGTGGTGCTAAATCCTCCTGAACGCTTTTATTCGGGTTTCCGAACCTAAGGTCGGCGGCAGGGCTTGGGGGATCACCATGGAAAGATGACGATCGAAGAATTGGGGCTACGCTGAACGTCCGCGCACCACCATAGGGTAGCGGCTCAAACCAAGAAGACTAACGTCCACTTGGGGGATGAAACTGCAACTCCGCGCCCCAATGCAAATGGTGGCAAAGCTGCCGTTAGCTGATTCGCCAGTGAAGGTCCGAAGCTAACCTACCCCATGTGCCAAAAAGGCCGTTTTTGCAGCAGTTGCGCGATGAAGTTCCTTCCCGCGTGGCAGATCAATTACCAAGCAGTTGATGGCGTTCTCCATGAACTACGTTGGATGCGGTAGCGAGAGTCGATCGCGCCATTACCATCGATGCCAAAACCAGTGATGGAGATGGACGTTAAGTCCTGCGATACGCGCCGAATACCGGCATGCCGTTTGCCCTCAACGTCATAGGCGTAGGTCTAAAGACCTTTTAGGAAGAGGCCCCGGGGCTTCAATGCCCGCCCCGGGGGTTCGCCATCTCACGACAGACTGGGAATGGCGGCCAGTAACAAAGCAGCGGCGATGATGCACGCGGTGCCGCGAACGGAGTTCCAACGCGTCCAGACCGGGACATAGATTTCCTGCCAGAATGCACTGGTGGACGCCTCGGCAAGGCTCATCTTCGCGAGCCGTTCATTGAGCGGCACATTGAAGGCGACGGTTACACCGAAGCAACCGACGAAGTAGGTGAGGCCGGCGGCGGCAAGCAGAAGGCCTGTGCTACCGCCGACGCTCACGATACCGTAGAGTGCTATGCTAAGCGAAACCGGCGCGAGACCGAGAAACAGCACCATGAACACCCAGCGAAAGACTTCGCGGTTGATCACTTGCATGGCTTCAACACCGCCGGTGCCAGAAGTGCGCGCCAAGGAGCGCATAATGAAGTCAGAGAAGGCGATGAAGATGCCGCCCACAATGGCGTAGGCAATAACGGCGAATTGAACGACGAAAAGGAAGAGGCCAGACATGGTTTGATATCCTAGTGATTTGAGAAAGAGGTTCGGGGAGACCGGAGCCTCCCCGTTTTGTCGGGGTCTTTAAGGTGCGATCGCCCAAGTGCCGGTTGTGGCGGCTTTGGTGGCATACTGCGCAAAGCTACGCGGTTCTCGGCCAAGGGCGCGCTGCACACCATCGGCGAGGTTGGCATTGCGACCGTCGAGGGTCTCGCGGGCGATGGTGGTGAACACCTCAGCGACAAACTCGCCGCCCGATTCAGCGACGTTCGCGTGGAAGTCCTCGAAGCTGATTGGCAAATGCTGAACGGGACGATGGAGCGTCTCAGTCAGTATCCTGGCCATGTCGGCGAACGTCAGAAGCTCTGGGCCTGTGACCTCATAGACCTCGCCCAGATGGCGGTCATCGGTCAGGGCCGCGACCACCACATCGGCGATGTCATCCACGTCGATGATCGGCTCAACCATATCACCACCGGGCATGGGCAGCATGCCAGCGAGGATCGGGTCACGCAGGTACCCTTCGGAGAAGTTCTGTGCGAACCAGGCCGAACGCACGACCGTGAACGCAATGCCGGAGGCTTTGATGACATCCTCGCCCCTTCCAGCATGGTACTCGCCGCGACCGGACAGCAGCACGATCTTTTCAAGGCCAACCTCTTTGGCCGTTGCAGTGAAGGCTTCGAGCTTCTCCACAGCGCCAGGGAAGGCGAGGTCGGGGAAGTAGGTCACATAGGCGGACTGAATGCCTTCTAGCGCCGGTGCCCAAGTCTCGTCATTGTCCCAGTCGAACGGAATGTCGGCGCTGCGAGACCCACGTCGGACCGGCAGGCCTTGGGCTTCGAGTTGAGCAGCGACGCGCGAGCCAGTTTTGCCCTTTGCGCCGATAACGAGGATGGGTTGGGTGTCGGTGACGTTGATCATGGTTTTGCTCCTTGGTGGGTGTTTTGTTTGAAAGACAACCAAGGGGTAGCTGGAGGGACGCCTTACGATCTTGACCGGCGTTGCCAGCGTTTTGACATCTGTCGCCATTCGACAACGCGTCAGAGGCCGGCTTGCGCCTTGCGGTAGCTCGCCGGGGTATGACCCACCCAGCGCTTGAAAGCGCGGGTGAATGAGCTCTGCTCGGAGAAGCCTGTTAGAAAAGCGACGTCTGCTATTGAATATTGCTCGTCCCGCAGCAGGCCTACGGCTAGCTCGCGCCGGGTCTCTTCGGCCAGCATTTGAAACGTCAGCCCGTGATCGGCCAACCGGCGATGAAAAGAGCGACCGCTCATACCCATGCCACGCGCGATGTCTTGCATCTTGGGCGGCCCCTCGCTGAGCGCGCGTGCGATCGCATCTTTCGTGAGATCCCCAAGGGTCGGCTCGTCTTTAATTTCCGCTAGCTCCTGGTCGAGGTGTGAGATCAGAAACTGCGTGATGCCTTCATCGCCCAGCGCGTTTGGAACCGCTAAGGACCCGCGCGAGAGCAGCATGGCGTCCTTTCCGGCGCTGAAGTGAACGGGGCAGCGGAAATAGGCTTCGTGATGGTGCGTTGTGCTCGGCGCAGGGTGCTGAAAAAAGACCTGGAGCGGTGCAAAGGCAGGAGACGTCACCTGCCGGCTAAGCGATACCCCGCTCGCCAGATCCGCTTCCACCGAGATGCGCATGCCGAGGCGGCGCTCACCCTTCCGGCGCTCGACGAACAGGATGCCTGCATCCTGTTCCTGCAGTTCATAGTGCACGATGCTGGTCCACAGCCGGGCATAACGCGCGACCCGCCCAAACGAGCCCAAGAGGTTTGGTGCTGCCTTCCATGCGAGTCCTAGGGCGCCGTACTCATCGGGGCGCATGGCCTCGCCAACGTCGAGCGGCAACGCAGTGGCGTCGGGCATCTTGTGCGCAAGCAGCTCGAGCATGCCGTAAAACACATCCTCGTCCAGCATATGCTTGGGATCCCAAGGGCCGTCGGCTTCTAGGCCCACCGATCCCAAAATCTCCTTAGGATCGACAGACTCGCCCGCGACGCCGACAAGTTTGCGCGCAAATAGAGAGGTTACTTCACCCATAGCGAGGCCAGACTAGCCGATGGATCGGTGACGTCCAGCGCCTCTCGTCAGCAAGTTTGAAACCACTTCGTCCAGAAAGCCGATCTTCATTTACGAGGAGATCAACCATGGTTGTCATACTGCATTACGCCGCCCCACATTGTCCTTGGAACAAGGGCAAACTCGTCGGGCAGAAACCACCACTCAACCCGCGCGACGTTTGGGCAATTCAGGTCCGGCTTCAAATTGCCGACAAGACGCGTAATCTGGCCCTCTTCAATCTTTCGCTTGATAGCAAAACTCGTGGCTGCGACTTGCTCAGCTTGAAGGTTTCAGACGTGCGTACTGGCGCAGATGTTCGCAGCCGAACCAAGATCATTCAGAAGAAGGCCGGCAGTCCGGTCCAGTTCGAGATCATGGATCAATCCCGTGATGCGATGCGCGATTGGTGCGAGTTTAAAGAACTGGAGCAGTACACACGGCTGTCCCCAAGCCGGAAGCATCTTAGCCGCCATCTTTCCACTCGCCAGTTTGCACGGTTGGTCGATGATTGGGTTCAATCAATTGATCTTCGCCCGATCAGCCTGCGGGCCTCACTCGATGCGTCGCACAAAAGCCACGCTGATCTATCGGACGACGGGGACCCTGTGCGCGGCAACTGATGATTCATGCTGACCCTGTTCCTTCTGCTCCTGCGGTGCGGCGGCTCCATTGGGTTTTTGCAAGCCCGAGTGCTCGGACTGGCGCGACCAATTGATCGATTTTCAGGTATCCAACGCCAAGGGGCGAGGGCTGTAAGGCCTAATTCTGGAACTCATCCAGTCTTTTCAAGATAACCGACCAAACAACCTTGTTTGGTTTGGTGCAGAGTGTTCAAGTGACTGATTTCATTGCGCCCAGGATGCTCGAATTATTTGCTTCGAATACAGATAAAATAATTCTATAAATCAGTACTTTAAGGCAGATGCAAAGAGCCCAAACGCCTTTGGCGTGCTTTGCCATTTTGTCCAGATGGGTCTGTTTATGGGTCCAGGGATTTGCTGGGCTAAGCAGGCTCCGCTTAGTCCAAAGCCCCTCTGCTTGGCAGACGCAATCGCTGCCATACTGTGCTGATGAGAGTGCTCTTCAAACGAACACTGGTCGTGGTTCTGGTGGCAATTCTGATGTTTGGCTTCTGGCTAAGCGCAGATTTTCAGGAGATCGCGGCAGGGGTGGCGATTTTCCTGTTCGGGATGCTGATGCTCGAAGACGGCTTCAAGCTGTTCAGCGGAGGGCTTCTTGAGCGGGTGCTTGCGCGCGCGACGGGCTCGCTGGCCAGGTCGCTTGCCTTTGGGTTCGCGACAACAACCCTGATGCAATCCAGTTCTCTTGTTTCAGTGTTGACGATCTCGTTTCTGAGCGCTGGCTTGCTTACGCTCGTTGCCGGGGTGGGCATCATTTTTGGGGCAAATATTGGTACCACCACCGGCGCATGGTTGGTTGCGGGGTTTGGTTTAAAGGTCAACCTTGCTGCGTACTCCATGCCCCTACTTGCCATTGGCGTTGTTCTGGTTTTCCAGAAATCAAACGCGCTCAAAGGCGCTGGCTATGTGATGGCTGGCCTTGGTTTCCTGTTCTTGGGGATCCACCACATGAAGGAAGGTTTTGAGACCTTCCAGAACACTATTGACCTGACACAGTACGCGCTGATGGGGATCGTGGGGCTTATTGTCTACACGCTGCTGGGCACCGGCGCGACGGTGGTTATGCAGTCCAGCCACGCCACAATGGTTCTAACAATCACCGCTCTGGCGGCGGGGCAGATCTCCTATGAGAACGCACTGGCACTGGCGATAGGGGCCAATATTGGAACGACGATTACCGCCATTCTTGGTTCGTTGACCGCAAACTATCAGGGCAGGCGACTGGCCCTCGCGCACATCATTTTCAACATTGCCACGGCGGCTATCGCCTTGGTCTTCATCAACCAATTGCGCGATCTTGTTGATCTTGTGAGTGGCCTCGTTGGCATCGCCGATAGTGACTACACCCTAAAACTGGCGGTGTTTCACACGATCTTCAACGTCTTGGGCGTGATGCTCATGCTGCCTTTAATGCACAGACTGATTGCGTTTATTGAGCACGCCGTTGCTGAACCAGTTCTTGATCTCAGCCGCCCCAAGTTCCTGTCGCAGGCTGTTGAAGAGTTTCCCGATACGATCGAAACGGCGCTGCAAAGCGAGGTGAAGCATTTGTATGACAACGCGGTTGAGTTGATCACACATGGCCTCGACATCCACCGGCACGAATTGTTCGCAACCGATGATGTCGCACAGCTGGTGACTGCGAAAAGCACGCCGTTCGAATATGATCTGGATCAGCGCTATGAGTTGCGGATCAAAACGCTTTACTCAGCCATTCTTGAGTTCACAACGCGGGTCGCTACCAAGGAGTTGCCCCCCAATGTGGTGCAGCGTGTTTATGCGTTGCGCGAGGTTTCAGAGCGCATTGTACGGGCGGTAAAAGACGTCAAACACATGCGCCGGAACACAACTGTCCACACCGCCCGTCATAAAGGCGTGATATCGGACCTCTATAACGAACTGCGCGTCGAGATCGCGCGCGTTTTGGTTGAGATCGACAAGTTGGAGCGCATGGACGGCGAGCATCGCAGTACCTTGTTGTTGCAAGAAGAGCGCGAGCACACCGCTATAAGCCGGCATGCCGTTGGCGCCCGGATCAGTGATCTGATTCGAAAGGACCGTATCAGTGGTGAAGACGCGACGTCCTTTCTCAACGACAGCAACTACGCCTACGGCGCGATGCATCAGCTCATTGAAGCCGCGAACACTCTGTATGCTGAGCGTGATCGCGGTGTTGCTCAAGTTGAACACCTCATTGCGATGGAGCTGAGTGAAGAGCGCGAAGCGCTGCAACTCAACCCGCAAAAAGATGATTGAAGTGGAGCCGTTCCATGCGTTTAAGCCATGCAATTGAAAAGCTTCAGAAATACACGCGTAAGCTGGATGCCGGCAAAGCAGACACAATCAAGCCAAGTCATGTGCGCAAGGTCATCGCAAAGTTGACAGCCAAGCACAGCGAACTGGCCGACGAGTTCGCCGACGCCCACAAGTCCGCAAAAAAGGAACGACTTGAGCGCAAGCTGCAGGTCACCCGTAAGCAATTGGAGCGCGCAAGGGCGCTCCTGGCGCAAATTGAAACTGCGGGCTAGGCCGCCGGGCAGGGCGTTCTCCAGCTTAACAGCCACTGCACCAGGGACCGATGAACGCGCGGTGTTTTGCAATGTGGTGTCTTTCCCCACGAGTTAACACAAAGCATTGCAAGAACGTTTTCTTATCGTCAAAATACAGGTGTACAGCTCCAGCGCAGTGCGGGGATTTTCCCGCACCGGCCATTGTAAGGCGCTGACACTCAAGGGAGAATTCCATGAAAAAGATGATTATTGGTTCGGTAGCCGCCGCAGCCACGTTCCTCACACCTATTGCTGCTTACGCGCAGACTGAAGTCCAGTTTTGGCACGCCTTTACTGGCCGTTTGGGCGATTTGGTTGCTCAGCAGGTTGATCAATTCAACGCCAGTCAGGATGAGTATGTCGTCGTGCAGACGCACAAGGGCAACTATTCTGAAACACTCAATTCCGGCATTGCCGCGTTCCGTGCGGGTGAGCAGCCGGAAATCCTGATGGTGTTTGAAGTTGGTACCGCCACCATGATGGCTGCTGAAGGTGCTATCCGCCCTGTTTACGAAGTGATGGGCGAGGACTTTGACCAGTCGATCTACATTGGCGCGGTTACTGGCTATTACACGACGCCAGATGGCGACATGCTTTCACTGCCTTATAACTCTTCGACACCAGTGCTTTGGGCAAACCGCGATCTTCTCAATCAGGCCGGTGTTGCCGCTGATGCTGATATGTCCACATGGGAAGCAGTTGGTGAAGTTTTGGCGCAGGTCCAGGATGCAGGCATCGACTGCCCGATGACCACTGCATGGCAGAGTTGGATCCATCTGGAGAACCTCTCAGCCTATCACGACACCCCATTCGCAACGCAGGATAATGGTTTTGCGGGGCTGGATACGGAACTGGCGTTCAATGGCCCAATTCAGGTCCAGCACATCCAGACGCTTGGTGACTGGGCGCAGGATGGCAAGTTTATCTACGCGGGTCGTCGCAACGAAGGTGGCGCAAACTTCCGCGCTGGTGAGTGCGCACTCTTCACCGAAAGTTCTGCCGGTTATGCAGGCATCTCTGCGGAAGCCGAGTTCGACTTTGAAGTGCATCCGCTTCCCTATTGGGCTGGCGCTGTTGATGCTCCACAAAACACCATCATTGGTGGTGCATCGCTGTGGGTGATGGAAGGTCACGACGATGCAGACTATGCGGGCGTCGCGGCGTTCTTCAACTTCTTGTCGTCTAACGACGTGCAGGCACAGTGGCACCAGGATACCGGCTATTTGCCGATCACGGCAGCTGCTGGCGATGCCACACGGGCTCAGGGCTTCTATGACGAGAACCCAGGCACCGATGTTTCGGTGATCCAGATGACCACCAATGAGCCAACCGCCAACTCCAGCGGTTTGCGTCTTGGTTCGTTTGACCAGATCCGCGGCATTATCGATGAGGAACTGGAAGGCGTGTGGGCTGGTGACAAGACCGCTCAGGAAGCGCTTGATTCAGCTGTAGCGCGTGGCAATCCGTTGTTGCGCCGCTTTGAGCAGGCCAACGACTAACCCCATTGCAAGGGGCGGGGGCCGTTTGGTTCCCGCCCATCCTTTTTCACAGCGGGGGCTGGGAACGTGGACAGGCGTGTAACCTTTCAGGGCTGGTGGTTGCCTATGGCGTTGATTGCGCCGCAGGTATTCATCTCCGCCGTGTTTTTCTTTTATCCCGCAGCGCAGGCTGTCTGGCAGTCGCTTTTCATCCCGGACCCGTTTGGTCTGTCGATGGAATATGTCGGCCTCGGCAATTTCCAGTTCCTGTTTTCCGATCCGTTTTATCTGGCTTCCTTTTGGACCACGGCGGTCTTTTCCACGCTCGTCACCGTCGTCTCCATGGTGCCGGCTTTGTTTCTGGCAGTGCTGGCTGATCGGCTGATCAAGGGCGCAGGCACCTATCGCACGCTGCTTATTTGGCCCTACGCCGTTGCGCCCGCTGTCGCCGGTGTTTTGTGGCTCTTCATGTTCAACACGCGCATCGGCGTTGTCTCGTTTTATCTTGGGCAACTGGGGTACGATTGGAACCATGTGCTCAATGAAGCCGAGGCCATGGGGCTGGTCGTGGTCGCCTCATCTTGGGGGCGTATCAGCTATAATTTCTTGTTCTTTTTTGCGGCGCTGCAGGCTGTGCCCAAATCCGTCATTGAGGCTGCGGCGATTGACGGCGCGCGCTTCTGGCGCCGGTTTTTCACCATCGTTTTGCCGCTGCTTTCGCCCACGACGTTCTTCCTTCTGGTGGTCAATATTGTTTATGCGTTCTTTGAGACGTTCGGCGTGATCCACACGATAACGGTCGGAGGGCCGCAGCAGGCGACCACAATCCTGGTCTACAAGGTTTATGCTGACGGGTTCGTGGGGCAGGATCTTGGCTCATCGGCAGCGCAGTCCGTCATCTTGCTGTTCGTTGTGGGGCTGCTCACCGTCGTCCAGTTCAAATTCGTTGAGAAGCGGGTGCATTACTGATGGCGTTAGCAACCGACACGCAAAAGCCCACCCCTTCAGGGTCTTCTGTCCCTACTCATGTGCCAGCCAAGGAACCACTGCCTGGCATGGTGGAGAAGCGCGGTAGCAGCTTATGGTTGACTCACGCGCTGATGATCTTCGGTGTGTTTGTTGTCTTCTTTCCCATCTGGCTTGCTTTTGTGGCATCCACAGTAACCCAGCAGGAAATCGCGCGCGCGCCGATGCCGCTTTTGCCGGGTGACAAGTTTTTGGAGAATTACACGCGTGCGCTGTTTGCGGGGGTGAATGTCCCAGTGCTGACAATGCTGGGCAACTCGCTCGTCATGGCGCTGGGAATTGCGATTGGCAAAATCATCATCTCGCTGCTGTCCGCTTTTGCGATTGTGTATTTCCGCTTTCCCGGTCGCAACGTGTTTTTCTGGATGATTTTCATCACGTTGATGCTGCCTGTTGAGGTGCGCATCGTGCCGACCTTTGAAGTGGTGGCGGGCTTTGGCATGCTCAACAGCTATTCAGGCCTTATTTTCCCGCTGATTGCGAGCGCCACGGCAACCTTCCTCTTTCGGCAGTTCTTCCTGACAGTCCCCAATGAGCTTGCTGAGGCTGCCCGCGTTGATGGAGCCAGGCCCATGCGGTTCTTCATCGATATACTGCTGCCCATGAGCCGGACCAACATCGCCGCGCTGTTTGTGATCCTGTTTATTTACGGTTGGAACCAGTATCTCTGGCCGCTGCTCATCACCACTGATCCTGAGATGAACACCATCGTGATGGGCATCAAGCAGATGTTCCCCTCCGGTGATGATCTAGCCGATTGGCCGGTGATTATGGCGACCTCCATTTTGGCGATGATCCCTCCAGTCATCGTCGTGATCTCGATGCAAAAGCTCTTCATCCGCGGTCTTGTGGACAGCGAGAAATAGGAACCCTCTATGGCAACGGTTGATCTTGATGATGTGCGCAAGCGCTTTGGCCAGACAGAAGTTCTGCATGGCATCACCACGCATATCGAGGATGGCGAGTTCATCGTGATTGTCGGGCCCTCAGGCTGCGGCAAGTCTACATTGCTGCGCATGGTGGCAGGCCTTGAAAGCGTTTCCTCAGGCGAGGTGCGCATCGATGGGAAGCGCGTAAACGAGGTGGAGCCGATGGATCGCGACATCGCGATGGTGTTCCAAAACTACGCGCTTTATCCGCATATGAGCGTGCGGCAGAACATGGGCTATGGCCTCAAGATTGCAGGGCTGCCCAAGCCTGACATCGAGAGCAAAGTGCAGCAAGCGGCCAAGTTGCTCCAGCTTTCTGATTACCTGGACAGGCGACCAAAACAGCTTTCCGGCGGCCAGCGCCAACGCGTTGCCATGGGACGGGCCATTGTGCGCGAGCCTTCGGTGTTTCTGTTCGACGAGCCATTGTCTAACCTTGATGCCAAACTGCGCGTGCAGATGCGGGTGGAAATCCGTGAGCTTCAGGCAAAGCTTGGTATTACGGCCCTCTATGTGACCCATGATCAGGTTGAGGCCATGACGATGGCCGACCGGATGATCGTGATGAATGGCGGCGTGGCTGAGCAGATAGGCTCGCCGCTGGATGTGTACGAAAGACCCGACACACTGTTTGCTGCGCAGTTCATCGGTAGCCCGTCGATGAACATCCTGCCAGCAACCGTCGCAGGCAATACTGTGCGAGTTGGCGATGCCATAATTGGCAATCGTGAGTTGCCTGATGCGCCAGTGAAGCTCGGCATTCGCCCAGAGCATGTCGTGCTGGACGAACAGGGCCCGCTAGCCCTGGAGGTAACACTGGCTGAGCCGCTTGGCGCGAACACCCTGTTGCACGGTAAGCTTGCGGGCAGCGGCGAAATGTTCACAGCGTCCGTTGCAGGCGTCTACCGCATGGCCGCGAAACACGAGCAGGTACGCCTTGGTGTCGAGGACGCCAACATGCATCTGTTCGACACTGAAACTGGCAAACGGCTGACTTGATTTTACCCCAAGGGTTCAGGCGCTACCAATCTCCACGCTGAGACCGGTTTCCATGGATTTTTGAGCCGCATCGGCGAGCATCTGCGCCCGTAGCCCATCCTGAATAGAAGGGGATGGCGTTGCGCCACTGCCGACTGCAGCCACGAAGTGCTCCATTTCGCGGGCATAGGCGCGGGCGTAACGCTCCAGGAAGAAGTGCTGCGTTGGCGCGCCGGTAAACCCGTCCGCATTTGCGTGCACAACACTGTGCTCCATCTGATTTTCGCCCTTCAGCAAACCCTTCGAGCCATGCACTTCAATACGCTGGTCGTAGCCATAAGTGGAGCGCCGCGAATTGGAAATTTGGCAGATACGGCCGCTCGCTGTTTCCAGCGTTACAGCCGCCGTGTCCACATCACCCACTTTGCCGATGGCCGGATCGACCAAGCTGGAACCGGCCGCGTAGAGCTTCACCGGCTCTTCGGCCAGAAGAAACCGCGCCATATCAAAATCATGCACCATCATGTCGCGGAAGAGCCCGCCGGACTGTTCTATGTAGCTGATCGGTGGCGGGGATGGGTCGCGCGAAAGAATGGTCACGAGCTCAATATCACCGATGGCTCCGGCGCGAAGCTGCGCCTCAAGATGGGCAAAGCTTGGATCGAAGCGCCGGTTGAAGGCGGTCATGAACGGCACACCTACCGCCTCAACGGCTTGGATGCACTGGCGCGTGCGCGCGGTAGACAGGTCAATCGGCTTCTCGCAGAAGATCGCCTTGCCTGCGCTGGCCGCTTGATGGATGAGGTCAAAATGCGTCGTGGTTGGGGTGCAGATCGCCACGGCATCCACATCTGGTGAGGCGATGACCTCATCTGAGGTCACGGCCTTGGCATTGTACTTGGTGGCAAGTGCCTGCGCGGCTTCGGGCACGAAATCGCTGACCGCGATAAGCTCCGCCCCCTCAACGCCAGCAAGCGTGAGGGCATGCACCTGGCCGATACGGCCGCAGCCTAAAAGTCCGATACGCAGCATGTCAGGTGCTTTCTGTTTTGGGTTTAAAGGCACGCAGCACGGCGCGCGTTGCCTGCTCCACCGGGTCGTGGGTTTCTTTCAAAATTTGCACCCGGTCAAAGCGATCCGGGTCCGCATTCACAGCCGATCGTAACGCGTTGCCAAACGCCATGCGCAACTCGGTGCCAATGTTGAATTTGCAGATGCTTGAGGTCTGCGCGAGCAGCATGCGCTGCGCCACCGGCACGCCCGACCCGCCATGGATCACCAGCGGGGTCTCGGTCAGCGCCTCAATCGCGCGGATGCGTGGCTCGTCCAGCCCGCCTTCCTTATCCTGCTGCAAATGCACATTGCCGACCGAGATCGCCGTGGCATCCACGCCGGTCTCGCGGGCAAATTGCGCGGCTTCTTGCGGGTCAGTTCCAGCCGACGCCTCGCCGCCATCATAGCCAACAAAGCCGATCTCCCCCTCGCAGGAGATGCCGGCTTGGTGGGCCAGATCCGCGATTTGCAAGGTGGCGGCGATGTTCTCCGCCAGCGGCTTGCGTGATCCATCAAACATGAGGCTTGTGAACCCACTATCAAGCGCCTCCTTGCACTCTTCCAAGGTGTAGCCATGGTCCAAGTGCAGCACGATGGGCACGCTGGCGCGCTCTGCCAGATGACGCATCATTTTGCCCAGCACTGGCAGAGGCGTGTGCTCGCGGCAGCTTGGCCCAGCTTGCAGAATGATGGGGCATTGCTCGGCCTCAGCAGCGGCAACGTAGGCGCGCATGTCTTCCCAGCCCAAGCACACCAAGCCGGCAACGGCATAACCGCCCTTTAGGGCCGGTTGGAGCACTTCGGCGAGCGTGGCGACACTCATTTAAATTTGGCCACCATGTCCATGATGCCCGGAATGGTGTGCAACTGCTCGGCATGCGTCGGCTGGAAATACTGCTTTAACGAACGCTGCGACAGACCACCGAGAATGGTGAAATAATACATCTCATACCCCGGCAGCACTGCGCAGGGGTGGTAGCCCTTATCTAGGCAAATCGTTGAGCCATCCATGATGTGATAGGCGTCGCCCGGCTCATTATCCACCCGCTGCAGCATCTGCACGCCCGAGCCATAATTGGGGCGGAAACGAAAATTGTAGGTCTCATCGTGCCGGGTCTCGTCCGGCAGTCTATCGGTGTCATGCTTGTGGCTGGGGAAGCCAGACCAGCCACCTTGTCCGACGGTGTAGAGCTCGCTGACCAGCAGGCGGCCCACACGATCATGATAGTCTGAGCCAAGAATGTGCTTGATCTTGCGGTGGGTTTTCGTGTCGTCCGAGCCATACTGGACCAGATCCAGCTGATCAGAACGCACCGCAAAGGGCTCTAGCGTCTTCTCGTATTTGGCCCCAGCGATGAACACTTCGGCCATATCTGACAGGCATGTAAAGCGCGCGTCGCTTGCCGTGGGCACATAAACACCCTCTGGCTCACCATCCCACACATCAACGCCGCGCCCGCCGATTTCCTTGGCTTCAAAACCGCCAACCTGCACATCAATCAGGCCGGTAGCGGGCACGATGCAGGTCTCATAAGCATCCAGCGCGTAGCCGAAGCTTTCACCCTTCTTCAGTTTCACAATGTTGAAATAGTTCAGCGGTACCAGCGCGTCTTCCACATCCACGATGGGTTTGTTTTTGTTGTCATGGGGTGGGATGTGCATGGAGTATCCTTTCGGGCCTTGTGGCCACTTTTTATGAGTGTGTTGGGCCGGGGTGCGCGGCAAGAAAGTCTTCAAGGTCTTGGGTGGTTGGCATGGCAGGCGCGCAAGCGGGCTTGGAAACCGTGACCGATGCGCAGGCGGACCCGCGCAGCAATGCCGCTTTCAGCTCGCGCCCGTCGGCAAGCGAGGCCATCAGCCCGGCCATAAAGCTGTCGCCAGCGCCTTCGGGCTTCAGCGCGTCGACGCGGTAGATTCCGGTACGCAGCTCTTGGCCCCCAGCAAACGTCACCGCACCCTTTTCGCCCATCTTGTAGATCACCAGACCAACGCCGCTATTGGCAAGCTCGCGCGCTTTTTCCAGGCCCTTGTCATAGTCGCCCGCCATGAAGCCGAACTCGACATCATTGCCGACAATCACGTCTGATTGCTCGCCAGCGCGCGAAAGCACATCAGCGGCAACTTCAGCCGACGGCCAGGAATAAGGGCGATAATCAACGTCGAAGATGACCGGCAGACCAGCCGCTTTGGCCAGTTCAAACGCCTTGAACGTCGCGGTGCGCGACGGCTCGCTGGCGAACACCGTTCCGGCGGTGATCAGCGCGCCATAGGCGCTGTAATCTACCGCTTCAACGTCGTGTACCGACAGCTGAAAGTCGGCAGCGCCATTGCGGTAAATCACCGTTTGATGGTCTTCAATGGTGCTTTCATAAACGGCCAGCGAGGTGCGCGCTTCACCGCCCACAGGCTTCACATACTGTGTGCCCACGCCGTAGCGCTTGAGCTGATTTGTGCAGAACCTGCCGATGGAATCATCGGACACGCGGGTCACCAGATCAGCCGCGCCACCAAGCTTCACGATGCCCGCGGCGATGTTGGCCGACGAGCCACCCATGGCGACGATCGCCGTTTCCATGTCTTCGGTGCGGCTGCCCGGCGGGTCAGCGACCACATCCATGCCCACGCGGCCCACGATGATGAAGCGGTTCTTTTCAATGCCTGCGCGCACGGTTTCAAATTTCATCAGGTGCGCCCTTCTGCATTACCGGCCTGCGCCGCATCCAGCACTTCTGGGTAGGGATAGTTGAAGCCCAGCAATTGGCGCACATCCGCGCTGGCGTTTTCCAGAAACGCTTCCGGCAACGCCGCTCGCATATCCTCCAGCGGCTTCACCCATTTGGGCAAATAGTTGGTGAGCACCGCATTGCGATCATGGGTGGAGTTGTTGGGCATCGCACAGTGCCATGCCGCGCCGTAAAAGATCACCGTGTCGCCTGGTTTCCCAAGCATGCGCTCACAGCGCTCGAAAAACCGGTCGGTTTCACCCGGATAGCGCAGCTCTATTTGTGAGCCGGGCACATAGGCCGTCGCGCCGCTCTCTTCGGTGAAGGGGTCCAGAATAATCGTCACCTGCGCATTCATCGGGAAGGACGCGTTGAGCCCCACCGGATGCGTATCGGGGCTATGAAAATCCCAATAGGGATAGTCGACATGCGGTTCCTGGCCTGGCCCACCGGGCAGCAAACGGTTGGCCGCAATCGACCCCATGATGAACTCGCTGCCCAGAAACTTGCGCAAAATGTCCATCAGTACAGGGTGCGCGGCCATCTGCGAGAACACCTCGCCCTTGGCAAGCAGGTTCCACACGCGGCGCTGCAAATTAATGGTGCCCTCTGCCTCCGCCGCGCCCTGAAAATGGGTGACCTTTTGCTCCGCCCTATCGGAGTGCGCCATGATGATCGCGCGCGCATCGGCGATTTGTTCGGGCGTGAAAAGCCCAGAGATCAGCACCGCACCATCGCCATACAAAAGGTCTTGCACGATGGCGTCAGCATCCACGCTTTCTGCGGTATAGCGCTTCATTTACACGCCTTTCCGCTGACGGTCGCGGGCGCTTTCCACCTCAGCGTTCGCGGCGCGCACTTTGGGCTTCTCACTTGTGAACGGCGTGCCCACCTCCCACCAGGTGTGACCCTGCGTCGTCCAGCCCTCATAGGCATCGACATTCATTACTATGACGCTGGTGCTGGATGCCGCTTTGGCACGCTTGAACGCCTCACCCAGTTCAAGAGGGTTTTCCACCCGCTCTACCAACGCGCCCATGGAGGCTGCATGAGCGGCAAAATCCACATTAAATGGCTCAGGCACAGTCGGACAATCGGCGATGAGATTGTTGAAGCTTTCCTGGCCCATATTGTTCTGCAGCTTGTTGATGACGGCAAAGCCGCCATTATCGAGCACCAGCAAGATGAGCTTTTTGGCCGTGAGTACTGAGGAGTAAACGTCGCTGTTCATCAGCAAGTACGAGCCGTCACCGACAAACACGATGGTTTCGGCGTCCGGCTCATTTTCGCTTTGGGCGATCTTCGCGCCCCAGCCACCGGCGATCTCGTAGCCCATGCAGGAGAAGCCGAACTCCACATCCACAGTGCCAATGTCGAGCGTGCGCCAGTTGGCGGTCACCTCCGCAGGTAAGCCGCCAGCCGCCGTCACCACCCGGTCGCGCGGATCGCACAGCGCGTTCACCACGCCAATGGCCTGCGCATAGGAATTGGGACGGTTGGAACCATCAGCGCTTTGCGTGCTGACATTATTAGCCACGTAGCTATCCCACTTGGCGCGCTCATTGCGCGCATTGGTCACCCAATCTTCCGGCGCGCGGTAGCCGTCAATCGCTGCGCCCAGCGCCAGCAGCCCAAGCTTGGCGTCACCCACCACAGGCAGCGAGCGGTGCTTGCCGGCATCATGGCGCGCGGCATTAAGGCCGATGATTTGTGCATCCTTGGCAAAGGCAGTCCACGAGCCGGTGGTAAAGTCCTGCAAGCGGCAGCCAACCGAAAGGATGACATCGGCTTGTTCGGCGATCGTGTTGGCACTATCCGAGCCCGTGACGCCCACTGGCCCGATGTTCATGGGGTGGGTGGCGAGCATGTTGGCGCGCCCTGCAATGCTTTCAATCACCGGAATGTTGTGCGCCTCAGCAAAGGCCGTCATCTCGTCCACGGCGCGGGAATATTGCACGCCGCCACCTGCCAAAAGCACGGGGCGTTTGGCACCGTGCAGGGCGATGGCTGCATCGGCCACCTCAGAAGCATCCGGCGTTTGGCGGCGAATGCGATGCACGCGCTTTTCAAAGAACTCCACCGGATAGTCGTACGTCCAACCTTGGACATCTTGCGGCATGCCGACGAAGGCGGGGCCGCAATCGGCAGGATCCAGCATGGTCGCTAACGCAGCTGGCATCGACTGGATAATCTGTGCGGGGTGCGTGATGCGATCCCAATAGCGGCTAACCGCTTTGAACGCATCGTTGAGGCCCAGCGTCGGGTTGCCATAATGCTCCAACTGCTGAAGCACAGGGTCGGGCAGGCGGGTTAAAAACGCATCACCGCACAGCATTAAAACTGGCAAGCGGTTGGCATGCGCCAAGGCGGCAGACGTCAGAAGGTTTGCGGTGCCAGGTCCTGCGGAGGCGGTGCAAAACATGAAGCGCTGGCGCAAATGGTATTTGGCATACGCCGCCGCCGCAAAGCCCATGCTCTGTTCGTTCTGCCCGCGATACAGCGGCAAAACATCCTGCACATCATAAAGCGCTTCTCCCAGGCAGGGCACATTACCATGGCCGAAAATGCCAAAGCCGCCGCCGCAAACACGCGTTTCGCGCCCATCAATCTCGATGAACTGCGCGGTCAGATAGCGCACAATAGCCTGCGCCACGGTAAGCGTTACCGTCTGGTTCAGAGCTGAACCTTGGGACATGCCGCCCCTCCCTGTTAGTCATGTGCCGTTGTTTGGCAGCTTCATTTTTGGCACTCAACAGTCAGTGACCCGTAAGGTGATTTACTTTCGCCATTGACCAGAACGCGGCTTGAGGATAGCGGTTTTGCAACCGGTTGCAATATGTTTTCATTCGCAACCCCTGAAAAGAACGCCGAAATGGCGCATTCCCGGGAGGTATACTGTGCCATCAAGCAGACGGGACATCGGTATAGGCATTGTCGGCGGCGGCTATATGGGCAAAGCCCACAGCGTTGCCATGGCAGCCGTGGGCGCGACGTTTGAAACCAATCTTCGCCCGCGCCTGGAGATGATCGCCGCTTCCTGCAAAGCCTCAGCAGAGCGTTATGCCAGCGCCTTAGGCTTTGCACGTGCCGCCGAAAACTGGCGCGAGCTGGTGAACGACCCCGCCGTTGAGGCCGTGGTTATCGCTTCGCCGCAGGCTTTCCACCGCGCAATCGCAGAAGCAGCCTTCGCACTAGGCAAGCCAGTGTTCTGCGAAAAGCCACTTGGTGCAAGCACAGCTGATGCCCGCGCGATGGTGGCGATGGCGGAAGCCTCTGGCCTGCCCAACATGGTGGGCTTCAACTATATCCGTACGCCTGCCTCCTCCTATTCGCGCCAACTGATTGAGGGTGGCGCCATTGGTGATGTCACCTGGTTTAGCGGTGAGCACACCGAGGATTTCCTGGCCGACCCGCAGGCGCCCGCCAACTGGCGCACCGAGGATGATGCCTCCGGCACGCTGGGTGATCTGGCCCCGCACATGATCAACTGTGCGATGGCGCTGCTTGGCCCGATTTCCAGCGTCATGGGCGACTTTGAAACCGTGCACAAAGCCCGCGGTGGCGTGCCGGTGAAGAACGACGATCACGCACAGATGATGTGCCGGTTTAGCTCAGGCGTGATGGGCCACCTCTATTTCAGCCGCATCGCGACGGGCCGCAAAATGGGCTACGCCTATGAGGTGCATGGCACCAAGGGCGCGATCCGCTTTGATCAGGAAGATCAGAACGCGCTCTGGCTCTACAAGGCCGAAGGGCCTGAAGCGCAGCGCGGCTTTACCAAGATCCTCACCGGCCCGGCGCACCCTAATTACGAGGCGTTCTGCCAAGGCCCGGGCCATGGCACCGGCTATCAAGATCAGATCATCATCGAGGCGAGGGATTTCCTCACAGCCATCGAAACCGGCAAGCCGGTATGGCCCACCTTTGCCGATGGCTTGGCCGTCAGCGAAGTGATTGAGGCCATCCGCGCATCGCACAAAACCCAAACCTGGGCACCCGTCAGCACGCTTTAGGACTTTTCATCATGACCATCACCATTGGCAATGCGCCCTGTTCCTGGGGTGTGGAATTTGCAGGCGATCCGCGCAACCCGGATTGGCGTCAGGTTCTCAAAGAAAACAAGCAAGCTGGCTACACCGGCATTGAACTGGGCCCCGTTGGCTTCATGCCCGAGGACCCACCGCAGGTGGCCGAGGCCCTGGCTGAGCACGAGCAACAGCTGATCGGTGGCGTGATATTTCGCCCGTTTCACGACCCGAAAAAATGGGATGAGGTGCTGGATGCCTCTGTGCGCACCTGCAAAGCGCTCACCGCTCACAGCGCCAAACATCTGGTGATCATCGACAGCATTTCGCCGCGTCGCGCACCCACCGCTGGCCGGGCCGATGCCGCCGAACAAATGAGCCAAGCCGAGTGGCAAGCTTACCGTGATCGCATCGCACGTGTCGCGAAGATGGGCACTGAAGAATACGGCCTGACGGTCGGCATCCATGCGCACGCCGCGGGCTTCATGGACTTTGAACCGGAGCTTGAGCGCCTTCTGGATGAGGTGGATGAAAGCATCCTCAAAATCTGCTTCGACACCGGCCACCACTCCTATGCGGGCTTTGATCCAGTGGCCTTCATGAAGCGCCATGTGGACCGCATTAGCTACATGCATTTCAAGGATATCGACCCCGCCGTTAAGGCCGATGTGGTCGCCAAAAGCACCGATTTTTACGATGCGTGCGGGCAAGGCATTTTCTGCAAACTGGGGGAGGGCGATGTGGATTTCCCCGCCGTGCGCCAGGTGCTGCTGGATGCAGGCTTTGAGGGCTGGTGCACCGTGGAGCAGGACTGCGACCCGACGCTCGGCAATACCGATCCGCTGGCAGACGCAAAGTTCAACCGCGAGTATCTCGCCTCTATGGGCTTCTAGGAGAGTTTCATGAAACCGTTATCTTGGGGCATGGTTGGCGGCGGTGAAGGGTCTCAAATCGGCCCAGCGCACCGCATGGGCGCGATGGCCGATGGGCATTTCACGCTGGCCGCTGGCGCGCTGGACCACAACGCCGATGCGGGCCGCGCTTATGCGCAGACGCTGGGGGTTGAACCAGATCGCGCCTATGGCGATTGGCGCGAAATGCTGCAGGGTGAGCGGGGCCGTGATGACCGGATTGATCTGGTCACGGTCGCAACGCCCAACTCCACGCATTATGAAATCACCAAAGCTTTCCTGGAAGCTGGCTTCAACGTGCTGTGCGAAAAGCCGATGACCATGACGGTTGAGGAGGGCGAAGACATTGTGCGCACCGCCAAGGCGGCGGGCAAAGTGTGCGCCGTCAACTACGCCTATTCGGCCTATCCGATGATCCGCCACATGCGTCACATGGTGAGCACGGGCCAGCTCGGCGCGATCCGCACCGTGGTGGCCAATTTCAGCCATGGGCACCATGCGGCAGGCGATGATGCGGACAATCCGCGCGTGCGCTGGCGTTATGATCCAGCGCAAGCGGGCGTATCCGGCCAAATGGCCGATTGCGGCATCCACGCGCTGCATCTGGCAAGCTTCATCACCGGCGATGAAGTGACCAAACTGTCCGCCGATTTTGCCTCCACCGTGGATGGGCGCGTGCTGGAAGATGATGCCATGGTGAACTTCCGCATGGCGGGCGGCACGGTGGGACGCCTCTGGGCATCGACCATCGCGCTGGGGCGCCAGCATGGCCTTGATATTCAGGTGTTTGGCGAAAAGGGTGGCCTGCGCTGGGCCTCCGAACAGCCAAACCAGGCGTTCTGGACGCCTTTGGGTGGCCGCACAGAAATCATCGAAAAGGGTGAAGCTGGGATCTCGGATATGGCGGCCCGCCTGTCACGCGTGGCCATTGCACACCCTGAGGGTTTCCCTCTCGCGGTCGCCAACATCTATGTCGATCTGGCAGCGGCTATCCGCGCGCAAAAGGCCGGCAGAGCGCTGGACCCAGTGGCCAACCACTTCCCAAAAGCTGAGGACGGCCTGCGCTCCATGGCGGCAGTCTACGCCTCGGTGGCTTCCGCCAAAGCTGACGGAAAATGGCTGGATGCAAGACCGCCGATGTTTCGGTAGGGGACGAGCTTACGAGAATAAAAGCAAGCAATGGCGGCTCTGAGTCCATTCAGACAGTTGCTGAGCGTTGATCGAACGATCGCATCTCCTGTTCGAACGGGCAAAGCGCTTTGTGTAGACTTTTCGCGAGGGTATACCTTTTCGAGACACAGCCGTAGCAAAATTTCATGTTTAGTATTCTATTCTGTGTACGACATGATGATGTTATAGCAGTTAAAGCCAGAACACTATGTCGGACACTTGGTACTCCGCACCAATCAGCGCATTGTCGCCGTACGGATATGCTCGCAAGCGTTGGACAACCGAATCCATCAACGGAGCACGATTTCTCACTGGAAACATAACGTTTGGCATTGCGTTATCTTCGCCGAAATCCATTGCGCTCTTTCGATCACCCAAAACCTCTTCACGTGAGCCAGCGATGAAGTAGTTGAGGTGCCGAAGAGTGACGATGGTGTCTACATTGGGAAACAACAAAGGCGCTCCGGACGGATCCTGAGCATATGTGTTTTCTGTCAAAAGCCCGGATTGCTGATTCATTAAGACAGAGATCGGCTCGTAGATGAAATCGTCCCATACGATCACTAACATTGACATGGTGCTACCGTCCCGAAAGTCCGAAATTTTTGCATCTGCGTCCTTTAGAAAACTCAAGATTTGATTGTCTCGAGGAAGGGTCGTTTCTGATCCTGGCAACGCCTGAGCAGCATGCATGCCTACGTCGCTCCGGTAGGAAAGCTGGTTCGAATTGGATGCGCGATTACGAATATGCGCAAGTTGACTGGGCGTTTTTACCTCAATCAGCAAACGAGCGTCTTCAGTCGTTATGAGAAGTTCAGGACGTTTGCCACCGGGTGTTGCAGTGGGTTCTTGCTCGAATGTGACACCTTCGGGCCAATCCATTGTCACGATGCGTTCGATCACCAGGATTTCACTCATCTTCTGCAGAAGCTGCTCGTAATGCGGCTCGTGACGATTTCGGCCACCGATTGATAGGAGTTCGTCGAAGAGCGTAGTTCCTACTCCCGGCGCGGCCCTATCAATCGAGACGCATGAACCGATGATACTCATAGCAAAGGGTGTCGGACCATTTGAAAAGTGGTATTTGAACCAGTGCCACCCAACCAATTTTAGGCGCTGCCAAGCTTGAAGAATGAAGGCACCGATCTTTTCTGGTTCATCAGACATTTCTTCTGCTTTCATAGCTCTTGCTTACTGAAGAAACTAACAATCCCATATGTGTTGCGGGTTCTCACTTTGATCGCCTAACGCTCCATCACCCAATAGGCTTGGGCAACGTCCCCCGTCGCACCACCCTACAAGGGAACAGTCGTGCCTCGGGGTAGCGGTCGGGCTCGTCCAGCATCGACACCACCAGCTCAATGGATGAGCTGACAATCTGCGCGATCGGTTGATGGATGGTGGAGATGTCGATGTTCTCCCACCGCGCCATCTCCATGTCATTGAGGCCAATAAGCCCGACATCCTCCGGCACGCCTTTGCCCGCGCTCTTTAGTGCCGACAGCGCGCCGATGGTCAGCACATCATCACCGCAGAAATAGGCCTGAGCCATCGGCCTCTTCAAAAGCTCATCCATGGCGTTTCGGCCCGCATCAAATGAGTAGGCTTTGGCGAAGCTGTAGCGCAGTTTGATGCCAGAATGTTTGGCGAGCTCGCTGGTGAAGCCGGTGTAGCGATCCTGCGTGGACGTCGCATTTTCTGGTCCTCCCAGAAACCCGACATCGGTGTAACCGCAGGCGACAAGCTCCTGCGCGGCCATGCGGCCTGATTCCACATTATCGATGCCAACCACGTGCACTTGCGGGCTTGTCGTGTGTCGCCCAAAGGAATGCACCACAGGAATGCCGGCCTGCTTGAAAGCGCTCGCAAACTCCGGGCTGAGCGTGGAGGAGGCAACAATCACCCCATCGACGGAATATTGCTGCACCATGCGGACCGACTTTTCAGGGTCGGTCTCATCGGAAAGGTTCACCAGCAATGGCCGAAGCCCACGCTCCTGCAAGCCACGGGTGAACAGGTCAAAAACTTGCAGAAAGATCGGGTTGTGAAAATTGTTGGAGATCAGCGCGATCAGCTTGGTGCGCCCGGTGGTCAGGCTCGAGGCCAGCGCATTGGGGTGATAGCCAAGCTCGCGCGCCGCGCGCTCCACCTTGTGGCGCATCTTGGTTGATACCGATGCGCCATCTGTAAAGGTGCGCGAAACAGCCGAACGCGAGACACCTGCGCGCGCCGCAACCTCTTTCAACGTAATACTCATGCCCGTGAAACACTCATAACACCCGCCCGGCACCTAAACCGCTTCCGGACATCCTGATCCATTGTTGGCGAAAATGCATGCTGGCATTCAATTTTGCAACCGGTTGCAAATCACCACATGCTGTGCTTTGCTTTTGGGTGAAGGGGATTGAACCCCCTCGTAAGCAAGCAAATGCTCCAAACTTTGTCTGGGAGGACAATCATGAAATCGCTTCTCGCGAAACTTGCCATTGCAACTGCCGTCATCGCCGCGCCGATGATGAGCGCCACCATCGCGCACGCTGAAGGCGAGCGTTATGTTCTGGTCAGCCACGCACCGGATTCTGACAGCTGGTGGAACACCATCAAAAACGGCATCGCGCTGGCTGGCGAGCAGATGGGCGTTGAGGTTGAGTATCGTAACCCGCCAACCGGCGACATCGCCGATATGGCCCGCATCATCGAGCAGGCAGCCGCCTCGGGCCCCAACGGCATCATCACAACGCTCGCCGATTATGACGTGCTTCAGGGCCCCATCACGGATGCAGTGGACCAGGGCATCAACGTCATCATCATGAACACCGGTACACCAGAGCAGGCCCGCGAAGTGGGCGCGCTGATGTATGTTGGACAGCCCGAATATGATGCTGGGTTTGCTGCTGGTATTCGCGCCAAAGGCGAGGGCGTCACGAGCTTCCTGTGTGTCAACCACGCCATCCAGCAGCCAACTGTTGGCGAGCGCTGCCGCGGCTATGCCGATGGTCTTGGCGTTGAGCTTGGCGATTCCATGATGGACTCAGGCACCGACCCTGCTGAGATCAAGAACCGCGTTTTGGCCTACCTTTCGGCCAACCCTGATGTTGATGGCATTCTGACCCTTGGTCCGGTCTCTGCCAATCCAACGATCCAGGCGCTGGAAGAAAACGGCATGGCCGGTGACATTCACTTCGGCACGTTCGATCTGGGTGATGAAATTGTTGAAGCCATCAAAGGTGGCATCATCAACTGGGGTATCGACCAGCAGCCATTCCTGCAGGCCTATATGCCAGTTGTCATTCTTGCCAACTATGACCGCTACGGCGTTCTGCCCGGCAACAACATCAACTCTGGCCCAGGCTTCGTGACCGCTGACGGCCTGACACTGGTTGAACAGCACGCTGGCGAATATCGCTAAACTTCCCTGTTAGCGCAAAACGTGAGGGACCCGGCACCGCATTTAGCGCAAGTGTCGGGCCCCCTGCGCCCTTCCAAAGACCAGCCACAGCGAACCCGCGTGGCTTAAAACAAGAAACGCGCCGTAAGAGCGCAGTGGTTTGGGGGACGAAAATGGCCGAGGCAGCACCCGCTCCTGATTCTGGCCCAGATGCGGCCGATGAACGCGTCAAAGAGATTTCAGCCTTTCGCAAGGCAATGATCCGCCCGGAACTGGGCGGTATCGTCGGCACCGTTGCCGTTTTCACCTTCTTCATTCTGTTTGCTTTTGACAGCGGCATGTTTGCGTCTCAGGGCGTCATGAACTGGTCGATCGTTTCGGCGCAATTCATGATCATCGCCGTTGGTGCCTGCCTGTTGATGATTGCTGGCGAGTTCGATCTGTCGGTCGGCTCCATGATCGGCTTCGCAGGCATGATCACCGCAATCCTTTCGGTCACCATGGGTTGGCCGATGTGGACAGCCATTATCGCCACTTTCGCCATTTGCTTGGCAATAGGGGCGCTTAACGGCTTCATTGTTATTCGAACCGGGCTGCCCAGCTTTATCGTTACGCTGGCCTTCCTGTTCATCCTGCGCGGGTTCACCATTTACCTTCCGCAGACGATTGAAAATAAAACGATCATTGGCGGCATCCGCGAGGCAGCTGAGGGCGACTGGCTGGCAAGTGTGTTTGGTGGAACCGTTGGCGGCAGCTTCTTCCAGTGGTTGGCCGACAATGACCTGATCGCCACTTTCGAGCGCGGCACGCGCGCAGGCCAATCGGTTATTGATGGCATCCCCATGCTGATTATCTGGGCCATTGTGCTGGTGATCTTCGGCCATGTTCTGCTCACCAAAACCCGCTTTGGCAACTGGATTTTCGCATCCGGTGGTGATGCAGAGTCCGCGCGCAATTCCGGTGTGCCGGTCAATCGGGTGAAAATCCTGATGTTCATGTTCACCGCTTTTTGCGCCACCGTCTTTGCCATGTGCCAGATTTTTGAGTTCGGCTCAGCGGGTGCTGATCGTGGTTTGCTCAAAGAGTTTGAGGCCATCATCGCGGTGGTTATCGGCGGCGCATTGCTTACCGGCGGTTACGGCTCGGTCCTGGGGGCGGCGCTCGGCGCGCTGATCTTCGGCGTGGTGCAGCAAGGCCTGTTCTTTGCGGGCGTGGAAAGCTCGCTCTTTCGGGTATTCCTGGGCGTTATCCTGCTCGGCGCGGTGGTCCTGAACACCTACATTCGCCGCATCATCACAGGGGAGCGTTAATATGAACTCGCGAACAGAACACGCTCCCATCATCCAGATGAAAGACATCGAGAAGCACTTTGGCTCGGTGATCGCACTGGCCGGTGTCTCGGTGGATATCTTCCCCGGCGAGTGCCACTGCCTTCTGGGCGACAATGGTGCGGGCAAATCCACCTTCATCAAAACCATGTCCGGTGTGCACAAGCCAACCAAGGGGGAGATCCTCTTTGAAGGCAAGCCGATGCACTTTGAAAACCCGCGCGATGCTATGGATGCTGGCATCGCAACGGTTCACCAGCACCTGGCGATGATCCCGCTAATGTCGGTCAGCCGCAACTTCTTCATGGGCAATGAGCCCGTGAAAAAGGTTCTTGGCATGACGTTCTTCGACAAGGACAAAGCCGACCAGACCACCATGGAAGAGATGCGCAAAATGGGCATCAATCTGCGTGGGCCAGATCAGGCGGTGGGCACACTATCAGGCGGCGAGCGCCAGACAGTGGCCATTTCGCGGGCGGTGCATTTTGGTGCAAAGGTTCTCATCCTCGATGAGCCGACATCAGCACTAGGCGTGCGCCAAACCTCCAACGTGCTGGCCACCATCGACAAGGTACGCAAGCAGGATGTTGCGGTGGTGTTCATCACCCACAATGTGCGCCATGCCATGGCAGTCGGGGACCGCTTTACGGTGCTCAATCGCGGTCAAACGCTTGGCACAGCTCAACGCGGGCAAATTACACCAGAGGAGTTGCAGGATCTGATGGCCGGTGGTCAGGAGCTGGCAACGCTGGAAGGTTCGCTGGGCGGCACCGTCTAGAGCGCGGACACTAAAAGCTCTTGTCTGAGCCATGGTGCGGTTGGCCCATTTGACCGTGAAAATTTTGGAATGTCCATAACCAGGTCGCTCGAAAGTGTCGGGTTCTGAACCGACATAAAGCGAGGGTCGACGCGACGCGCCGATCTTTATCCTTCAAGTCGTCGCCTTGTGCTCTCAGCGCTGCGCAGTTAAGCGGAGCACCCGCTTTTCCCGTGATGCTTCGACATTGTCCCTTCGGGTGGAAATAGGCTTTTGGGCAGGCCGCTTTCTTGCGAGCGCGCCTCATTCTGGTCCTGAGAACCTGTAAACAAGATCCTTTAAAAACATGGCGATCCGAGCGGGTCCTTAGGCGTTCGTCGCGCGGGACGATCCGACGCACTTTAGTCGGGTTGTTTCTTCTCGGTGCGTGATACGCTCGCGGTAAGTAATGGATGGAGAAATTAAAATGCGATCTCACTTGACGCGTCGAGTGCTCATGGGCGCTGGAGCAGCTGCTCTAGGCGCAAGTTCCTTAGGTTTCACACCGCGGCTGGCAAGCGCTCAGTCCGCTGTTAGTCTTCAACTTTCATGGCTGCATTCCACGCAGTTTGCTGGAAGCTACATTGCGCTCAACCGCGGCTGGTGGGCTGATGATGGTTTGGAGGTGTCACTGCAGTCTGGCGGGCCCAACGCGCCGGTTGAACCACCTGTTGTTTCAGGGGCTGCCTTGGTCGGCATCTCGGCTGCCGATTACACAGCTGCAGCTGTGGAAGAGGGCGCACCGTTCAAAATTTTAGGCGTAGCGATGCAGAAAAATCCATTTGTGATTGCCTCCCTGCCTGCAAACCCTGTCAACGAACCCGTAGATTTGGTGGGTAAACGTATCGGCATGGCGCTTGCCAACACACCTGTTCTGCAGGCGCTTTGCACGATCAATGGCGTTGACATCAACGCGATCGAGATTGTGCCAACCCAGTATTCGGCGCAGCCTCTCTTGGCCGGCGAGGTTGATTGTCTGCTCTGTTGGGAGACAGATCTGCCCGTGGCAATGGCAATGCAGGACATTGAGAGCCTAACAATGCTGATGGCCGATTACGGTTATGCTGTGCATTCCCAGACCTACATCGCGACGCAGGACAGCATTGCTAACCGTCGCTCAGAGCTTGTTGCGTTGATGGCAGGTGAGGCTCGCGGTTGGGCCGCCTATCGCGAGGATACAGATGCTGCCGCCGAGCTAACCCTGGAGATGTTCCCAGATGCTGGTCTTGATCTGGAAACCCAAAAGCTTCAGGCCGCTCGCCAGGTGCCCCTCATGTTCTCCGATTTAACCGATGCCAACGGCTTTGGTTGGTGGACAGATGAAACCGTGGCCGCAAACATCGAGACGCTTGGGCTTTTGGGACGTGCCGTGACACCAGATCTGTGGGATCGCTCGATCCTTGAAGAGGTTCATGGCGCCTAATGGTTCCCTTCCGCCAGAGGTAATTTGTCGCTCTCTGGGTAAGACTTTTGAGGGCGGCACCGAGGCGGTTCGCGGTGTTAATTTAACGTTTTCCGCAGGCAAGACGACGGCTCTGGTCGGTCCGTCTGGCTGCGGAAAATCGACACTGCTGCGGATGGTAGCAGGCCTTGATAGCCCGAGTGCAGGTGCAGTCGAAATTGCGAAGGCGCCGCCAAGCGCGACGCTGAAGCAGGCCGGTTTGTCGGTGGCTTTTCAGGACCCATCGCTGCTGCCGTGGCGCAGTGTGCGTGGTAACATCGAGCTCGCTCTCAAACTGGCTCGACGCAAAATTGACCCATCAGAGATCGACGAATTGATAGCGTTGGTTGGCCTTGATGGCTTCGGTGACACGCGACCGGCAGCTCTATCTGGTGGCATGCGCCAACGGGCAGCAATTGCGCGGGCGCTGGCCACCCGGCCCGGACTTGTGTTGCTTGATGAGCCGTTTGGAGCGGTCGACGAGCTGACAAGAAACCAATTGGCACAGGACCTCCCGCGCATTTGGGAGGCGCGTGGCACCACAACAATTCTGGTCACTCATTCTGTCACCGAGGCGGTGTTTCTGTCTGACCGAGTTATCGTGTTGTCTCCGCGTCCAGCCGAAATAATTGATGATATTCAGATCAATCTGCCACGTCCGCGAACCCACAGTGCCACGCGCAGTGAGGCAGGTCGGGCGCTTATCGACCGCGTGTTCGAGGCGCTGGGCCGGAGCATGACCAGCCGCAACGCTCCCTTGGCTGCACAGTGATGCCAAGGGTCACCAGCTCACGCAGTCCGGTTTTCACGCTGTACCGCTTCAAGAAAGCATCACCTTCTGTGCTGGGCGTCCTTCTTGTGGTCGCGGCGTGGGAGCTAGCCGGGCAATGGCTGACCGATGCATTCGTGCTTGCGGGACCAAGCGACATTGCGCGCTACCTTGCCCAAGACTGGCAACTGATGACTCGCGCACTTGCAATAACGCTGGTCAACGCATCAATGGGGTTTGTCATAGGCAACCTTGCTGCCGTGTTTCTGGCCGCAATCGCACTAGTTTGGCCGCGCAGTCAGCGGGTTATCACGGGTTTGGCTCTGCTTGTGTTTTGCCTGCCATTGGTTGCAACCGGGCCTATTCTTCGCGTGATTTTCGGCCCTGGATCAGGGCCACAGATCGCATTGGCGGCGCTTGCAGTTTATTACACAACGCTGATCCCGCTTCTGGTCGGGCTGCGCGCTGCGCCTGACGGCTGGTTTGATCTTGTGCGCAGCTATGGGCGTGGCAAAGTTGCAGCTTTGGTCCATGTCCGTGCGATGGCTTCACTTCCCTACCTTTTTGCGGGCCTCCAGATAGCAGCACCAGCAGCATTTCTGGGCGCAATGGTCGGCGAATTTACAGGTGCTGAGCAAGGCCTGGGTGTTCTCACGATCAGAGCCAACCGTGCTCTTGATGTCGAAATGACGTGGACCATCGCCACAGTCGCGGCGGCTGTTTCTATCCTTGCCTATATCGCAATTGGCGCATTGGCGCGCCGTGTATTGCTGGAGGCGCCGCCAGTGATCCTTGCAGCACCAACCTGGCAAAGGCAAAAGCGCTTTGAGGGTTGGCTTGATGCGATGCTGGTGCTGGTTTTGGCCCTTGGCGCTTGGGCTGGCATGCTTTGGCTCTCAGGGTTGAGTTCGTTTTTTGCCAAGGGTCCAGGAGACGTCTTCCATGCGCTCCTGCTTGCCGACGATGCAGCCCAAACGCAGGCCAGAATAAGCGCTGCGTTAATGCAGACCGCAGTGTTCCTACTGCCTGGATATGCTGTGGGCTTGGCGGCCGGCGCTGTACTGGCGATGGTGTTTGTGCTTTTTCCCAAGGTCGCAAGCGCGGCAATGCCGCTCGCCATCGCGCTCCGTTCCGTGCCAATTGTCACCACCGCGCCATTGGTGGTGCTGATGACCGGGCGTGGCGCGTTGGGCACCATTGTCCTTGTCGCGGTAATGGTATTTTTCCCCACATTCGTGGCGTGCTTGCAAGGTCTGCGGCAAGCACCAGGACAAATCATGACAGTTTTGGACAGCTACGCTGCCGGACCAACCACGCGCCTTATACGTGTGCGCATCCCAGCCATGCTTCCTGCCTTTTTTGCATCTGCGCGCATGGCAGTGCCAGCGTCAGTTCTGGCTGTCACAGTGGTCGAATGGCTCGCCACGGGATCAGGCATTGGCAGTCTGATGGCGTTGTCGAGTTCGCTCTCCGACTATGATATGCTTTGGGCCTCGGTGGTGCTCGTCGCAGTTTTATCGGCGCTGGGCTATGTTTTGGTTGGGTGGATCGAGCGCCGCGTTTTGCAAGTCTATGCGCCGGAACAACTGGCATGACGCTTCGCCGTGCAGCATTTGCAATCCCAGGAGATATTACCACGCCAACCGGCGGCTACATCTATGAGCGTCGCCTGCTGGAAGGGCTGTTGGCTCAAGGCCGCGATGTCCAACACCTCAAGCTTGGCGCATCCTTTCCCGACCCATCACGGCAAGATATGGCCGATGCAATTGCACAGCTTCGCGGGCTTGAAGCGGACCGCGCCGTCATTCTGGATGGCTTTGTATCTGCCACACTTGAAACCGGTGCCTTGGCGGACTTGCATGTGCCTTCCATTGCGATGGTGCACCACCCTTTGGCGTTGGAAACCGGCCTTGATAAAGAGCGCCAGGAACAACTCTACCAGATAGAGCGCGCGAACCTTGCCCATGTGAGTCATGTGCTTGTGCCAAGTTCAGCGACAGCTGCCATGCTGACGCGCTCCTACGCTGTCGCAGCTGAACGCATAACGATTGCGCGACCGGGAACAAACAGCCCCATTCGTGCGCGCAAGCCAGTTTCTCCGCCGTTGCTTTTGTCGGTGGGTATTCAGCATCCGCGTAAGGGCCATGATGTTCTGCTCAAGGCGCTAACCCAGTTGCAAGACTTGGAATGGACGGCGGTGATTGCCGGCACGGTGTATGACGCCAATTATGCGGCAGAGCTGATACGCCTACGCCATGATCTGGATCTTGAGGGCAGGGTCAGGCTTGCTGGCTATGTCGGGGATGCAGAACTGGCTGACCTTTACGCGGCCGCATCTGTGTTTACGCTTGCCACCCGCTATGAAGGCTATGGTCTGGTTTTTGATGAAGCGCTTTCTTATGGGCTGCCGATCGTGAGTTGCCGTGCCGGAGCAGTGCCTGACACGGTTCCCGCTGACGCCGGCCACCTTGTCGCGCCAGATGACCCTGATGCGTTGGCAGCCGCGCTGGCGGGCCTCCTTCAGGATGACAATCGCTACCAAGCCTGCGCCAACGCAGCGCGCGAGGCTGGGCATGCGTTGCCGACTTGGGCACAGACCGCAACAGTCGCAGCAACCATTTTAGAGCAAGTTTGACTTAGCCAGTCGTTGCTCGGTGTCAGGCCTATCCCAATTACGGCACAAACGGTTCCCACAGCCAGGCGCAAAGGGTCATGTTAGCTTTTCTAAGCGCCAACCGTGCAGCAGGCGATCAAAAGAAAGCCTGCAGCCCTGTTTGCGCGCGTCCGAGGATCAGCGCATGGATGTCGTGCGTGCCTTCATACGTGTTCACGGTTTCCAAGTTCTGCGCATGCCGCATCACGTGGTACTCGGCCATAATGCCATTGCCCCCATGCATATCCCGCGCGTGCCGGGCAATTTCCAGCGCCTTGCCGCAATTGTTGCGCTTCATCATCGAAACGTTTTCTGGTGCGGCAATACCTTCATCCATCATGCGGCCGACCCGCAGGGCACCCTGCAGACCAAGTGAAATTTCGGTTTGCATATCGGCCAGCTTCTTTTGGAAAAGCTGCGTTTGGGCGATAGGCTTGCCGAACTGAACACGTTCCAGACCGTAGCTTCGCGCGCGATGCCAGCAGTCTTCTGCGGCACCCATAACACCCCATGCAATGCCGTAACGCGCACGGTTAAGGCACCCAAATGGACCTTTGAGGCCTTGCACATGAGGCAACAGGGCATCTTCTCCCACATGCACCTCATCCATGACAATTTCCCCGGTCACCGAAGCACGCAGCGAGAGCTTGCCCTTGGTTTGCGGCGCGGAAAGGCCCTTCATTCCTTTTTCAAGAATGAAGCCTTTGATTTTACCGCCATGCGCTTCGGACTTGGCCCAGACAATGAAAACATCAGCAATGGGGCTATTGGAAATCCACATCTTAGCGCCAGAGATGACGTATCCATCATCAGTTTTCTTGGCTGTTGTTTTCATGCCTGCAGGATCGGAGCCTGCATCAGGCTCGGTGAGGCCAAAACAACCGATCCATTCGCCAGTTGCAAGCTTGGGCAGAAATTTCTGTTTCTGCTCCTCAGTGCCGTAAGCATTGATCGGGTACATAACCAGACTGGACTGCACGCTCATCATGGAGCGGTAGCCTGAATCCACCCGTTCTACTTCGCGCGCGACCAAGCCATAAGCAACATAACTCGCGCCCAAGCCGCCATAACTTTCAGGGATCGTTACACCCAGCAGACCCATTGCGCCCATTTCAGCGAAGATCTCTGGCGCCACGGCCTCATTGAGGTAGGCTTCTTCCACCCGTGGCATCAGCTTATCGCTCGCATAGGCCTTGGCGCTTTCAACAATCAGGCGCTCATCTTCGCTGAGCTGCTCGGACAGGTGAAAAGCGTCTTCCCAGTCAAAAGGTGCAAGGTCTGGCCCAAAGCCTGGCTTGGTGTTCGTGCTATCCAACATGCTGTTACACTCCCTTAACGTGGTCGGCTCGCCCGGCATTGTAGCCAAGCACTGCGGCGGCAAGCAGGCCATTGCCTGATAGATAGCCGCTGTCGGCTGATCCAGATACGCCACCTGCCGCACCGCCGGTTGCAAAAAGATTAGGAAAAAACGTGCCATCTCGCCGCATCACGCGGGCTTGGGCGTCGACCTTCAGCCCGCCCTGGGTATGGAACAGTGCGCCGGTCACCTTTACCGCACAGTAAGGTGGTTTTAGCGACTGATCTGGATCGAAGGTCCGACCAAAAGCGTCCGTACCATGTGCGCTGTCAAAGCTGGCTTGTAACGCCTCTGCCTGCGCGCCAATGGCATCGGCGAGCTCTATACTGGTGTCCGCACGCTTCACCGCGCCCTGCTTTTGCGCATCCTTAAAATCTTTAAATTGTGCGGCGATTGCCGCAATGCGCTCATCAAAGATGGCGTATGCGATGCCGCCGGGCTGCTGCAAAACATAGCGTGCGGCTTCTGAATATCCCTGTGCCTCATTCCAGAAGCGTTCTCCGGATTGGTTCACTTGAAAGCCACCTTGAGTGATAACCGCCCAGGTGATGAGGATGCCGTGGGGATGGGCGACATTGCCATGGCCTTGATAGGCGCCAAGGTCAGCCATTTGCGCGCCCAGCTGTCGGCCCCAGGCAATTGCATCGCCTTGATTGCCAGTGTGACCGAAATAGATCGCATCTGCGATGTCGGGTGTTAGCTCTTCCACCATGGCAGCGTTGCCGCCAAAGCCGTTGCAGGCCAGGATCAACCGCGCGCACCCAATGTCCTCGGTGCTTTCATCTGGAAGCGATGCGCGCACGCCAAGAACCGCATCACCGTCGCAGTAGAGCCCGTCTACCATCCGCTCATTGGCGATCAGAATGTCTTTTGCCTCGCAGGCTTCGCGCAGCGCATTGATTAGCTCTTCACCAGAGCGCGACGGCAAGCCATGCATGCGCCGATTGGTGTGGCCGGGATAGTCAAAATCCTCCACCAACGTGAATGCCAATCCATGGGTTTCACTAAGCCACTCCAAAACGGTGGCGGCGTTTTCGGTCAGAACCTTCACCAGAGCAGGATCTGGTTCATTTGCTGCCTTTTTCATGATGTCGGCAGCAAAGACTTTCGCATCGTCGGTGATGCCAGCAGCCCGCTGTTGCCGGGTGCCGGCAGCGGGGATAAGGCCCGCCGATAGTGCCGTTGACCCCGAAGGTACAGCGTCGCGTTCCAGCACCAAAACACTTTGCCCGGCTTCATCTGCTGCTAAAGCTGCAACCAACCCAGCGCAGCCAGCACCCACAATCAACGTATCGACACCAAATGCAAACGCATCGGTTGGCGGTTGCAAAATGCTCACTGCGCGCCCTCATAGCGCTTACCCAAGGCCAACATTGTATCGGTACCGAGGCGATCGTTGAGCCCATCAAAGTCGAACATGCGCTCTTTGAACGGCGTGTTGGAGCCATGCTCTTTGAGGGAGGCGTAATAATCCTCAGCCGTCCGCGCGACGGCGCGAACGATGCCGCCGGGAAAAATGACAATCGAGAAGCCGATGGCTTCTAAATCTTTGGCCGTTTTCATCGGCGTTGCGCCGCCTTCAACCATGTTGGCCATCAAAGGAGCTCGGCCTTTGAAGCGCTCCACAATGCCGCTGAGTTGCTCCATCGACTGTGGAGCCTCGATAAAGAGCGCATCAGCTCCAGCGTCTACATAAGCATCCGCGCGTGCCAGCGCCTGCTCAAAACCTTCAACGGCAATCGCATCAGTGCGCGCAATGATGAGCGTGTCAGACGAGGCGCGCGCATCAGCCATGGCGCTGATCTTGCCAGCCATTTCAGCCGTCGAGATGAGCGATTTGTCAGCCAAGTGACCGCAGCGTTTAGGGTACGTCTGATCTTCCAACTGCAACGCGTTAGCGCCAGCGCGCTCATATAGCCGCATGGTGCGCTGCGCATTAAGGGCGTTGCCGAAGCCCGTATCAGCATCAATGATGACAGGCAGATCGGTTCTATCGCGAATAAGCGCCATCGTGTCTGCCATTTCGCTGAGCGATGAGAGCCCAATGTCGGGTCGACCAAGACGCGTATAGGCAACCGCGGCTCCCGACAAATAGAGAGCTTCAAAGCCAGCAGCCTGCGCCAACGAGGCCGTCAGCGCGTCGTAGACGCCGGGGGCGACGAGAATGGAGCCTTCTTCAAGGCGCGCTTTGAGGGTCATGTTGCACCCGTGATCAGCGCTTTGGCATCTTCGCACGTCATTGCATTGGTCACGGTGCCAAGGGAAAGCACTGTTGCCTCATGCACCTCTTGGCGAAAGGCAGCCGATCCATCGGTGAGCAAAATAGTTTCAATATTGCGCAAGTGTGCGTCACGAACGGTGGAAGCCACGCCGCCATTTGTAACAATCCCGCCGATGAGCAACGTGTCGATGCCAACAGCGCGCATGATGTATTCCAACCGGGTTTGATAGAAAGCCGAATAAGCGACCTTCTCAACCACAAAATCTGCTGGCGCCAACGTGTCCACCAGACGGTTGCCCCAACTGCCCGGCGCGAAATCGCCCTTCGTCAAAAAGGGGCGAAGCTTCTTCAAATGAGGTGCAATGAGGGGTTCGCCATCTGGTCCTGGTACCAGGGTGAACTGCGCTGAAAGGTAGTAGCCGCCAGCTGCATGCACGGCATCAATCACCGGTTTTACCTGGTTTGGCAGCGCCGCCATCAGCGACGCGCTCTGCCCCGCCCGGCCATAGGCACCTTCTGGGTGCAGAAAATCGTTCTGAAGATCAATCGTCAAAACAGCGGCGCGGCTGGGATCAAAGTCCATCACGATGCCCTTTCCAGAATGAGGTTGCCATAGCCATCCACCCGTGCGGTGTAGCCGGGCTCAACCAGAATGGTAGTGTCTGGCTGGCTCAGGATCGCAGGGCCTGGAACATTGGAGCCCACCGGCAAGGTCAACCGATCATACAGCGCGGTATCATGCCATTCTCCGGCCATGCGAACAGATCGGCTGCCCCGCTTGGCCAATTCCAGACTTGTGTCAGCAGATGGTGCAAGGCTTGCCAAGTCGAACTTCGGCCGTTTGCCAACGATCGCGCTGCGCAAGTTCAATATGCGTTTTGATCCGTTTTCCAGCAGCCTGCCGTAAGTTGCCAGATAGGTTTCCTCAAACCGTGCATTGATATGCTCTTGCGTAAAATCATCGGCAAAATCGCCGCTAGTCCCGATTGAATGCAACAGCGGCACGGCGACCGTATGCGTCTGGCCAAGATAGGCCATGTCGGCCTCAACCATCAGTTCCACAGTTTCAAAAGCAACGTTTGATGCCTCAAGCAGAGCCACGCCTTCATCGCGATGGGATGCAACACGGGCTGCCAAGTCTTCTGGGGCAACCGCATTCAGCATCAGGTTGATGGTTTGAACAAAGTCTTGCCGCATATCGGCGATGACGCAGCCCAGTGCTGAGGTCACACCAGGGTAGCGTGGCACGATGGCTCGCGCCAAATCGCACTCGTCCACCAAAGCGCATGCGTGCAGTGCGCCACCCCCACCAAAGGGCATATACGAAAAGCTTTTGGGATCATGTCCGCGTTCGATGCTGACTAGGCGTATGGCCCCGGCCATGCGCGCGTTGGCAACGGTGAGGATCGCTTCGGCAGCCGCTTCTGGGTCAAGATCAAGTGGCTTGCCGACATGTTTATCAATCGCTTGGCGTGCACTTTCAACATCAAGGCGGTCAAGCACGCCGCCTATTGGGTTATCAGCATCGATACGGCCCAAAACAATGTTGGCGTCGGTTACTGTGGGGCGATCATTGCCACGTCCATACGCAACAGGGCCGGGGTTCGACCCAGCACTTTCTGGCCCAATGTTCAGCAAGCCGCCCTTATCGACCCAGGCAATTGATCCACCACCCGCTCCGATGGTGGTAATCTCAATCATCGGAGTGCGCACAACCATGCCAAAATCGATGCTGGTCTGCGCGGCTAAAGCGCTTTGTCCCTCAGCAATCAACGACACATCAAAACTTGTGCCACCCACATCGCCAGTGATGACATTATCAAAGCCTGCACTCGTGGCCACATAGGCCGCAGCAATGACACCGGCAGCGGGGCCAGAGAGTGCTGTGCGCACAGGCAGCCGGCAGGCAGTTTCAACAGCCATTACGCCGCCATTGGATTGAACAAGCAGGAACTCGCCATCAAAGCCGCCGGACTGCATGCCCGCTTCAAGACGCTGCAAATACCCTGCCACCTCGGGCTGCAAATAGGCATTGAGCACCGTCGTTGAGGTGCGCTCGAATTCTCTAATTTCTGGCAAAATTTCGGCGGAAGCTGAAACGTGTGGGTTGGGCCAAATGGCGCGCACAGCTTGCGTTGCCGCCTGTTCATTGACTGCGTTCGCGTAGGCGTTGATGAACACGATTGCGACCGCTTCGCAGCCCTGATCCAACAGCGTTTGTGCTGCCTCTTCGACAGCCGCTACATCCACCGGTGTATCAACCGACCCGTCTGCCAGGACGCGCTCAGCAACCTCCAAGCGAAGATTGCGCGGCACGACTGGCTCAAAATCACCACGCAGACCCCATGTGGCGCGCCGATCACGCCGGCGCATTTCCAGTGCATCCCGAAAACCCGCCGTTGTAATGAGGCCAGTTTTTGCACCCTTGCGTTCAAGCAGCGCATTGGTGCCAGCGGTCGTGCCGTGAACGACTGTGCTAATAGCAGACAGCTCGTTCCCTGCCTGGCCAATGCCTTCCAAGAATCCACCAGATTGGTCTGGCCGTGTTGTTGGGACTTTTGCCACACGCGCTTTGCCCGTGGTTTCATCCAGGATGAAAACATCGGTAAATGTGCCGCCAACATCAACGCCAACAATGCTCATAGCTGATGCTCCCGCCATGCCGTGCCATAGTCAGAATCGGCAGCTTTTGGGGTTATGAAGCCCAGGTGCACATCCTGAGCGACGGCTTCAGGCGCACGCTTGTCTGCCGGACCATAGCCACCGCCACCTGGCGTTTGCAGGCGCACACGCTGCCCTCGCTTTAGGCCGATGCCAACCATTTTGGACGCCAGTGCAGGTTCTTCAAAGCCGCCCGGTGTCTCATAGGCGAACTGGTTCAAAGCAGCATCGCCGCCTCCGGCAACCCCTTTGGGAGGAAAACGCCCGCGCTCACCAAAAAGAAACGCCTCGGCCTCTTCTTCCAAAACCTCAATTTCATAAACAGCGCCCAATCCACCGCGATGCTCGCCGGGTCCTGCGCTGTCGGGCCGTAAAGCCCACTGACGAAACAGGACCGGATATGCCGCTTCAAGAATCTCGGCAGGCGGGATGGTCGCGGTGGAGATGGGGGCATTGCCATGATTGAGGCCATCGCTTTCGATGGATCCCCCATGGCCGCCACCGTAAAAGGAAAACATCACCCACCGGCTTCCATTGGCCCGCGTGCCAGCGATGGAAAGCGCATTGATGGTGCCATAGGCGTTGGCTACGATCCGCTCTGGAATGGCTTGAGCCGCTGCGGAGAAGACAACATCGATCATCCGCAAAATTGTTTCTGTATAGCCACCCGTCGGCGCTGGAAACTCAGCAGAAAGCAGAGACCTCTCTGGCACCTTTATGGTGATGGGCCGCATCACACCGGCATTGGCGGGCAGGGCGGGAAAAATGTGTTTGATCGCCACATAGCAGCAGGCGATTGTTGTCGGCAGCGCGATGTTAACCGGCCCGGCAGTAACCGGCGCGGAGCCGCTAAAGTCGAGTGAAAGATGGTCGCCCTGGACCTCAAGAGCGACTTTTATCGGCAGAGCTTCATCGGTAATGCCATCATTATCGAGATAATCCGTTGCCTCCCAACGGCCATCGGGCAGGGCGGACAGTTCGGCCCGCATCAACGCTTCAGCACGGTCGCCCAGCTGAACAAACGCGGCACCAACGGTTTCATGGCCATAGCTGTCAAGCAGCGCATCGAGACGTTTTACGCCCAGATCAAGCGCCCCCAACTGTCCGTTTAGGTCACCCTGTGCAGACTGCGGCAGGCGCGTGTTGCGCATAATAATGTCGATAATGTCGTGCTGCACGTTGCCCGCGCGTACCAATTTAACCGGCGGCAGAACCACGGCCTCCTGAAACACTTCGCGTGCAGAAGGATTGTAGTTGCCCGGCACAGCCCCGCCCAGATCGTGCCAGTGCCCGACCGATGCCAAATAGCAAAAAAGCTCACCATCGCGGAAATAGGGGCGCACCAAACGCATGTCCGAAAGGTGCGTACCGCCGATATGAGCGTCGTTGAAGATGTACACATCGCCATCTTGCAGGTCACCGTCACGCGCAGCTTTTTCAATGACGGCCTTCACTGCAAACGCCATAACCCCAACAAAGATCGGCAAGCCCGACTTGCCCTGAACCAATGTATCCCCTGTTTTGGCATCATAAAGGCCATGCGATGCGTCATGTGCTTCGGCGATGATGGGGTTAAACGCGCTGCGAAACAGAGTGGCATCCATTTCGTCGGCGATCTGTTCCATACGGCCAGCCAGCACGGCCAGCGTAATTGGATCAATCGTTTGGGGTGTTGCGCCAGTCATGCTGCGCCTTTCGCTTGAGGCGTTTTCGCACGCGTTTCGCCCATATCGTTCCACACGTCCTGGCGCGACAGCTTGCCACCACTGGTTTCAAAGCGATCTATGAAGCGGATACCCTCAAACGACGTGCCATCGAGCCACTCGCCAGCCAACGTGCCAAAGCAGTAGACGCAAGGTCCATCATCACCGCTGCACACATCAAACCGGTCGTAGGTTTTTCGCACAAACGCATAACGCTGCTTGCTCCAGGCGATGAGCTCATCAAGTGACGTCATTCGCGCATCACCTGGAAATGTCATTTCAAAATCATCGGCCAACATGGCCTGCGCTGAGACCAGGTCACGCGCTTCCATGAGGCCCAAAAATGTGCGGACTTGCTCAGCTGGATCAGGCAGCGCAGGTGCTGGTGTTTTGGTAACGCCACCCCGCATGTATCCTGATGCCGTTACCTCGTGCAGGGCAACCAAAATGCCTTGTGGATCAGCTGGAAGGACTTGGCGCACTGCGCTGGAAAGCGCCGCACATAGGCGGGTCTTTGCCTGATCCGTGTACCCTTCAATCAATGTGACAGAGATAGATGGCATGCCGCGTCCCTCGTAACCTGTCTGTTAAATAGAACAGGTTTTTACGGCTGTACAGAACATATTTGCGTATTTTTCCGTACAGGTTTCTTGCAATTCTGAAAGATCCGTCTACGCTACATCGAAAGACGCGGAGCATAGTCAATGGCCCTCGGTTCACTTTCCAGCGCTGTTCAAGCCAGCAGCACAGGCATTCCTGAGGGTGGCAAAGCGCGCCGGGTTTACCTGTCGATGAAGGGTGACATTGCGCGTGGGGCTTTTGTTGTTGGTGATAGCCTGCCGGGTGAACACAAGCTTGCCGCACAATATGATGTGTCGCGGGTAACCGTGCGGCGTGCACTGGACGCTTTGGCCGAAGATGGGTTGATCGAGAAGCGGGCAGGGAGCGGCTCAATCATCAAAGCGCATGAACCTGGCAGCCAGTCTATCAAGGCTGACATTGCAACGCTCATGCCCCAGCTGGCCAATATGGGTGCCAAAAGCGAGGCACGGCTTCTTTCGTTTTCTTATGAACCAGCGAATGCGGCCATCAGGTCGGCGCTTGATCTTGCCGGCGGTGCGCTTGTGCAACGTGCAGTGCGGGTGCGCCACGTTGACGGACGCGCTTTTTCTTATCTGGTGACATACGTTCCTGAGGCTGTTGCGGCGAGTTATTCTGAAGCAGACCTCGCCACCCGTCCGCTCTACCAACTGTTGGAAGAAGGTGGCATTGAAATCGGCAGTGCGCAGCAATCGGTATCGGCCAGTCTTGCAACGCCAGACGTTGCGGCGGCGCTGGACGTTCCGGTTGGTTCGGCGCTCATTGCGTTGGACCGGCTGGTTTGTGACAGCCAAGGGCGCGGGGTTGAGTTTCTAAGCGCGCTTTACCGCCCAGATCGTTTTCAGCTATCCATGTCGTTGGAGCGTGTCGGTGATGGCAAAAACCGCCACTGGGAGCCGACAATTGCGCTTGAACCAGCTTTGCCTGCAAAGGCCAGCGTATGAGTGGTGGTCGCACCCTTCTGGATAAGCTTTGGGATGCCCACGAGGTGCTGCACCGCGAGGACGGTGCGTCGCTACTGTGGATCGATAGGCATCTGGTCCACGAGGGTTCACACCATGCGTTTGGCAAGTTGAACGCGCGTGGTCTTCGCGTAGCTCACCCAGACCTGACGACCGCGGTCAGCGACCATTATGTGCCCACGCGTAACCGTGCATCTGGCGGTGCCAATGACGATATCCGCAGGATGATCAACACGCTGGCTACCAATGCTGAAGCGCACGGCATTCGCCACTTTAGTCTGGCCGATCCGCGCCAGGGCATCGTCCATGTTGCTGGTCCAGAGCAGGGCTTAACGCTGCCCGGCCTAACCGTTGTTTGCGGCGATAGCCACACCTCCACACATGGCGCTTTTGGCGCTTATGCGTTTGGCATTGGTGCTACCGAAGTGGCCCATGTTTTGGCGACGCAAACGCTGTGGCAGTCCAAGCCCAAAACGATGCAAATCGTCTTCAATGGAAAGCTCGCAGACGGCATTACCGCCAAGGATATGGCGTTGCACTGGATTGCAGCGCTGGGCTCAGATGGCGCCCGTGGCCACGCGGTTGAATATGCGGGCTCCGCGGTTCAAGCGCTCTCCATGGAGGGGCGCATGACGCTTTGTAACCTCTCCATTGAAGGCGGTGCTAAATGCGGCTTGATCGCGCCCGACGCCACGACGATGGCGTACGTTAAAGGGCGTCCCTTTGCACCAACTGGCAGCAACTGGGACGCAGCGCAAAAAGCTTGGGCCGAGCTTGCAAGTGACCAAGATGCACACTTCGACAGGCGCGTTGAGTTCGATGCCACACAGATCGCACCCACAGTCACATGGGGCATCACGCCGGAGCAGGCGCTGCCTGTAACCAGCAAAATACCGCAGAACGCATCCAAAGATGCGCTGGAGTACATGGGGTTGAGCGCTGATGAGTCCCTTGAGGGCGTTCCAATTGATCAAGTGTTCATCGGATCCTGCACGAATGCGCGCATTGAAGATTTGCGTGCCGCAGCGACAGTTCTCAAAGGGCGCACGGCCAGGGTTCCTGGAACCGTGTCGCCCGGTTCAATGGTTGTAAAAATACAGGCCGAAGCCGAAGGTCTTGATCGCATTTTCACAGAGGCTGGCCTCGATTGGGTTGCCTCCGGCTGCTCCATGTGCGTCGCGATGAATGGCGACACCGTGCCTGCCGGCAAGCGTTGCGCGTCCACGACCAATCGTAATTTCCGTGGTCGTCAGGGACCCGGTGCCCGTACGCATCTTATGTCGCCAGCAATGGTTGCGGCCGCAGCCGTTGCTGGTGCGATCACCGACGTGCGCCAATTTATGTCCAGCGGTTCGACCGCAACCCTGGAAGGGGCAGCATAATGGCTGGCTGGCGTGATCATAATGGGCGCTTGGATGGCCCAGGCGTTGCACTGCCAAGTGACGGCATTGACACCGACCAGATTATTCCTGCCCGCTTTATGTCCACCCCGCGTGAGCAAGGCTATGGATCGTACTTGATGCATGATCTGCGCTTTGATGAGCAGGGCACCCCCAAAGAAGACTTCCCCCTGAACCAGCACCCTAGCGCGAAAATGCTGGTGGCAGGGCGTAACTTTGGCAGCGGTTCTTCGCGAGAGGCTGCAGTCTATGCGCTGGTGGATTATGGGATCAAAACGGTTGTTGCGCCCAGCTTTGGAGATATTTTCGCCGCCAATGCCGTGAACAACGGGCTACTGCCAGCAAAGATCAGCGCCGAGCAGTACGCGCAGCTGGCGACAGTCATGGCAAGCGGCATGGCAACCGGCACGGCCAACCTATCCGTTGACCTAAATGCCGCCACCATCGCCATTGCCGGTATGACTCTGCCCTTTGATATCGCCCCTGTCTGGCGCACCAAGCTGCTGGAGGGCTGGGACGATATCGATATGACCGCCCACCATACGCAAGACATCGCATCCTTTCGTAAGGCTGACCTTGCCAACCGCCCCTGGGCGCACCTGGCGGGCGGATGAGCGCAGGCCTGGAAAGACACAAGAAGAGATTACCACCAACCACACCGGACGGCCCCTAGAAAGCCGCCACACTCACCAAAGGAGAGGTCCAATGAGAAAGACGCTAACAGTTGGAGTGCTTGCCGCTTCCACAATGCTTGCAAGTGCTGCCTATGCTGAAGATACGATTACAGCGGTGCACGCATTTCCAGAAACGCTGATCTACACACAGAGCTTCCTATCATTCGTCGACATGCTCAACGAGCGCGGTGAGGGTGTTGTCCAAATTGACGTGCTCGGCGGGCCAGAGGCCATCGGCATGTTCCAGCAGCCAGATGCGGTGCGTGATGGCATCGTCGACATGGTCTACACGCCCGGCTCCTTTTATGGCGGTGCACTTCCCGAGAAAGATGCTCTGGTGGCGTCCAACCTCACAGCGGTAGAAACCCGTGAAAACGGCGGCATCGACCTGATCAACGAAATCCATCAGGAGAAAATGGGCCTCTATTACCTGGGTTGGTTTGACTCCGGCGTGACGTACAATCTGTGGTCGGTCAACGAACCAAGCGTTGACGAAAACGGCGACCTGGTGATCGATGACATTCGCCTTCGCGGCAATGCCGTCTACAATGCGTTCTTCACGGACTATCTGGAAGCGCAAGTGATCGATCTTCCCACGGGCGATGTCTACTCCGCGCTTGAGCGTGGCACCGTTGATGCGACCGGTTGGACACAAATTGGCTTGATCGATCTTCGCTGGAACGAGTTCCTCAATTGGCGCATCGAGCCAAACTTCTTCTCCACCGATCTGGGTGTGATCATCAATCTTGAGAAGTGGAACTCATTGAGCGAAGAGGCTCAGGCGCTCATTCAAGACGTGGCCATTGAGCACGAGCGCATGAGCGTTGAGTCACTGCGTGCCAAGCGTGATGAGGATTTTGCAGCGCTCGAAGAGGGCGGCATGCAGGTGTTCGAATTGGAAGGCGATGCACGCGCCCGTTACCTTGAAGCGGCCCGCAGCACCACATGGAACCGTATGCGCACATTGATGTCAGAAAGCCCGCAGGGCGATGGCAACTATGACCGCTTGATTGAGCTTTTCTACGACCCGTCCATGGACTAAGCCAAAATCGGCGCGGCATACCTTAGGGTGTGCCGCGTTTTTTTCTTCCGCCAGCCTCTTGGCATGACTGCACTTTAAGGCGCTCAATGACGCTTATCGGCAAACTCTACAATGGTTTCGTCAACCTGATGGCGCTGATTGCCGCCGGCATGCTGCTCTGGCTGATGGTGTCTGTTGTGATCTCGGTCATCATGCGCAATGGCGGCTTGCAGCCCTTTGCTTGGCTTTTTACATCCGCTGAATATGCACTGCTTTACATGACCATGCTGGGCGCGCCTTGGTTGGTGCGTGAAAAGGGGCATGTTCATATTGAACTGGTCACTGCGGCCCTGCCACCAGTGGCCCGCCGACTGCTTAGCCGATCTATTTCCGGGGCTTGTGTCCTGGTCTGCCTGATCCTGACGTGGAAGGGCATCGATCTCGTCACCACCAATCTTGCTCGCAACGACTTCGACGTGCGGGCCTATTTCTATCCCCGCTGGTTGCTAACCATCACGTTTCCCATTGCGTTCGCACTGATGGCGATTGAGTTCGCGCGCTTCACATTCGGCAAAACGCTGCTGCACTCCGGTGAGGCGGGTATCCATGACTAAGGGGCACGTCTAGTGGAGTGGTACGAAGCGCTTGCGCTGCTGCTGGGTGCCATCGTCGCCCTCATGGCGCTGGGCATGCCGATTGCACTGGCTTTCCTGGCTGCCAACATTTTTGGCGCTTGGATCTTTATGGGTGGCGAGCGCGGGGTCGCTTTGCTTCTCAACAATGGACTGGGCGCGCTCACCAAGTTTGCTTTGGTGCCGATCCCGCTTTTCCTGCTGATGGGTGAGATCTTTTTCCACACCGGCTTGGGCAAGCGGCTTTTCAATGCCATCGACAAATTGCTGGGAAAGCTGCCTGGAAGGCTATCCTATGTGACAGTCCTTGGCGGAACCGGCTTCTCTACCCTTTCGGGTTCCTCGATGGGGTCCACCGCGCTTCTCGGCTCACTGATGGTGCCGGAGATGACCCAGCGCGGTTACAAGAAGAAGATGTCGATCGGACCGATCCTTGGCACCGGCGGTCTGGCGATTATCATTCCACCGTCAGCGCTTGCTGTGCTTTTGGCCACTCTGGCACAGATCGATGTCGGTGGACTGTTGATTGCAGGCGTCGTGCCCGGCCTCATTCTGGCGGGGCTTTACATGGCAACCATCTTCCTGATGACCCGCGCCGACCCTGACGCGGCACCTGCCTACGAGGTGGAACGCCTGTCCGTTGGGGCCAAGCTGTCTCTGGTCGCGCGCGACATTGTGCCGATGGTCGGCCTCATGGTGATCATCATCATCATGATGATCGGCGGCGTGGTTACGCCTTCCGAGGCAGCCGCCTTTGGTGCGCTGGGCGCACTGATCCTTGCAGCTGTCTTTCGGTGTCTCACCTGGCAAGCCTTCAAAAAGTCCGTTCACGGAGCGCTGCGCGTTACCTTGATGGCCTACCTCATCGTGTTTGGGTCAGCCACGTTTTCGCAAATCCTTGCCTTCTCCGGTGCGTCACGAGGGCTAATCAGCTGGGTCACCGGCTTTGAGCTTGATCCAATTGTCATGCTGCTGGCCATGTTCGCGGTGTTGCTGATTTTGGGCATGTTCATGGAGCAAATCTCCATGATGCTGCTCACTGTGCCGATCTTCTTTCCGCTGGCTGTATCGCTGGGGTTTGAGCCAATTTGGTTTGCGCTCATTATGCTGTTGGCACTTGAGATCAGCTTCACGACGCCACCGTTTGGGCTGCTGCTTTTTGTCATGAAGGGGGTTGCGCCGCCTGATACAACGATGCGCGATATCTATCTGGCCGCAATCCCGTTCATCCTGTGTTCGCTGATTTTGGTTGGGTTGCTTATTGCCTTCCCACCGCTGGCACTTTGGCTTCCATCGCTTGGGCGATAGCCAATTGGTAAGAAGGCAAGACAGCGCCTCACAAAAAAGCCCGACGCAATGCGCCGGGCTCTTTGGTCGAAGCCCTAAGCCTCTTTCTTATCAAAATTCGCCGACAGCCGCATTTGCATGTAGTCGCCAGCAGTCATTGGCTCGTATTTCTCTTGCGGGCCGACAATCATGGCGTCTTTGTTGGCCTGCGCGAAGAAGGCGATGGAGTAGCGTGGGCCGTCATATTCGCCCGGCTTTGGCATGCGCACGCGGTGCAGCGTGGACTGCAGCAGATCATCCGACCAACGCATCAGCATATCGCCGATATTGCACGTGATGATGCCATCCAGCGGCTCCACCTCGGTCCAGGCGAGCCCATCCACCTGATCCTTGCCCGGCGCAACCTGCAGGCCACCCTGGCCAGTGCGTTGGTGAAGCAGCGTCAGACAATTGTAGTCGCTGTGCGCGCCCGCCCGCCAGTATTTGTAGTCTTCCTGCTTGGCGTCCTTCATCGCAAGATAATGGATGAGCCGCACCGTGGACTGGTACGTCGGCATCATCGGGTCATGCGCGGTGGTGAAAAAATCTACCGGCATGCCAAGCTTATCGGCAAAGCAGCCAAGCACCTTCATCGCGACACCCCAGTTGGCACGCTCAAAAGTGAGCATAGAGGCTTTGAAACCTGCCAGTTCCTCTGGCGTTGGCCATAGGCCAAGTTCGTCCATGCGCGAGATCGTAACCTGATAGCTTTCCTTTTGGTCGGCAGTACCAGTGGAAGGGCGCACCTGCGCCTTATATTCCCATCCCGAATTGGTGCCGCGCTGCATGGGGTATTGCGCCTTCACTTCATGCGGCAGATCGAAGAAGTGCTTGGATTTGAGAAAAGCATCATCAATCAGATGCGTCGGCACGCCGTGATTGATCAGTTGGAAGAACCCGATGTCGGTCGCGGCAGACCAAAGCGCTTCAGTGATTTCAGGTTTACGGTCGTCAAAGTCGGTGAGATCGATGCGCGGAACAGTGCGCTCCACTTCAAGGCCTACGCCACCAATGGTGGTCTCTTTATTCAATTCTTTCAGGGCGTAGTCGGCTGCATTGGCCATGGTTTTCTCCATTCGTTTCTAGGGTTTTGCAGCGGAGCAATGACCTGCGCGTCTTAAGCGCTGCCTGCTTATACTCCTGAGGGTAATTTGGTTATGCCTTTGCTTTTCTTCTGGTTTTGATCGTTTCAACCGCTTTGAAACAGTCCTCAGCCATTTGTTCCATGTCGAGGAAGGGCAGGGTGCCATCCACCACCAGTGGCTCGCCTTTGACAAAGGAGTGGCGCACCTGCGCCTGACCACCAGCAACGATGGGTCCAATGAGCCTATCATGTTGGCCCAGGTAGCGCGGCGCCGATAGATCGAAGATCGCAATGTCCGCGTCTTTTCCAACTTCCAGCGTGCCCACCGTGTCAAAGCCCAGCACCTTTGCCCCACCAGCGGTGGCCCAGTGAAGACAGGTTTCGGCGTCTACGGCCTCTACCCCTTTGGTAATGCGGTGAGCGCAGAAGGTCGTGTAGAGCGCGCTGATCATATCGGCCGCCTCATTGGCCGCAGCGCCATCCACACCCATGGAAACTGTACCACCAAGCCTATGCAGCAGGTCTGCTGGCGCAACCCCTGAACCAAGCCGCGCATTGGCCTGCACGCAGTGGGCCATGCCGGTGCCGGTCTCAGCCAGCAGGCGCACCTCGCTCTCATCACAGTCCACCAAATGGGCATACCAAACGTCTGGGCCAAGCCAATCATGCTCGGCCAGCCAATGGACCGGGCGCTTGCCATAGTGTTCCAGCGTGTAGTCAACATAACCGGTATTTTCCGACAGGTGGCTGTGCAGCCGCACACCCATCGCGCGTGTGGCTTGCGCGATTTCTTTCAACTCACCCTCAAGCAGAGAGTATGTTGGCGTCGTGGGCGCAAAAGCGACCTTCATCATCGCATCGGGTGCAGGGTCATGCCAGCGGGTTACATCGGCCTCTACCGCCTGCACCATGTCGTCATAGCTTTCGGTCGGCAGGGGTACGATGTCGGGCGCATCAAACGCGCGGGCTTTGGTTGCGCCGCCACGCCCCAGCATAAACCGCACACCGAAGCGCTGCGCGGTCTCGCAGAGGATGGTACTGGGGTCGAAATCAAAGCGGTCGGAATAAAAGTAGTGATGGTCGGCAATTGTGGTCGCACCGGACAAGGCCAATTCAGCCATGCCCAGCGTCACACCGGCCTGCATCACATCGCCATCCAGCGTGTCCCAATAGGAGTAGGGCACCAGCCGCAACCACGGTGTTAGCGGCTCATTCATGCCCTCAGGCACGCTTTTGAGGACGCTCTGGAACAGATGGTGGTGACTATTGACCAAGCCAGGAGTGACCACACAACCCGACGCATCAACAATCTTCTCGTTCGCTTCAGGCGTCAGGTCACCCATGGAAGCAATTTTGCCGTCGCGCACACGGATCGACCCGGTTGCTCGGGCAGCCTCGCCCAGCTGGCCGGTAAGAATACCCTCAGCGCCGCGAACCAGAAAACTCTCCACAGAGTGCCCCTACCGCTCATCCTTAGGGATCGACCAAGGGAACAAGATGCGCTGGGCCAGCACAACAAGGTTGAACAGCGATAGCGACATAAGGATTAAAAGCCCAAGGCCGAGCCACGCCTGTGGCAACTTGAAGTTGGAGGTTGAGAACTGAATGAAAAAGCCAAGTCCCATTGACGAGGCCACAAACTCCGCCACCACTGCACCGATGACGGCCAACGTGATGGAAATTTTCAGCCCCGAAAATATGTACGGGATCGCGTAGGGAATGCGGATTTGTGTGAATTCACGCCACGCAGGGGCTTTGAGGCTCTGTGAAAGCTCGATCAACTCGCGCGGGGTCGCCATCATGCCCGTGGTCATGGAGACGACCAGCGGGAAGAAGGTGATGAGAAATGTAATGGTCACACGCGGCGCATCGCCAGAGCCCAGGATCACAATGATGATCGGCGCAATGGCCACAACGGGCGTCGATTGAATAACCACCAGCAGCGGGTAAAGGCATGCCGATACAACCTTGGAACGCGTCAACGCGATGGCCACCGGCATGGCGATGACGATGGAAATGCAAAATCCAATCAACGCCACGCGCAACGTTGCCCACACATGGTCGAACCAGCGGTCGGCTGGCACCGCATCAATGGCGCCGCCAATGCGGCTGGGCGCCGGCAAAATGAAACTTGGGATTGGGAAGATGCGTGTTGCAAGCTCCCAAATGACCAGCAGGCCGATGATCGTCAGCGCCGGCAAAAGGCCCGGCACCGCCATCATTTGACGGATCAGCGGCACCTTGACCGATTTCGCCGGCGCACGTGCTTTATTCTCGTCAGGCTGCGCGCTTGAGGAGGAGGCTGCGGAGATATCCTGCAAACTCATGCATCACCTTTGATGTGGTGGTTTCAATGGTGCGTGGACGGTCCAGTGGCACTTCTAAATCTTCTAGAATTCCGCCGGGACGGTCTGTCATCACGATCACGCGGTCTGCTAACAAGACAGCCTCCGCAATTGAGTGCGTGATAAACAGCACTGTCTTGGGGCGCTCCTGCCAGATGCGCAGCAGCTCAAAGCCCATATCTTCGCGGGTCAACGCATCGAGCGCGGAAAATGGCTCATCCATCAGCAAAATATCAGGGTCCATCAGAAGCGCGCGTGCAATACCAACGCGCTGCTGCATACCTCCAGATAGCTCATTGGGTAGCCGGGTTTCGAACCCTTCAAGCCCCACCATTTTCACCAGATCGACGGCGCGCTCGCGGTCGTCTTTGGAAACGTGGCCGCCGCGATGCTTTAGCGGAAACAGCACGTTATCGATGGTGTTGGCCCAAGGCAGCAGCGTGGGTTTTTGGAAGACTATGCCCACGTCGTCGCGTGGATCTTCGACCTCAAGGCCGAAGACTTTAACCGAACCTGTCGTCGGCGCCAGGAGGCCAGATGTGAGGCGCAAAAGGGTGGATTTTCCGCAGCCTGAGGGGCCCAGCACGGCAACAAATTCATGTCGCGCAATGCTGGCAGAAACGCCGCGTAGCGCTTCCAGTGGGCCGGTGTCCGTTGTGAACACCTGACCAACATCTTCAAACGCTATCGCGGCGGTATTTGGCATGGTTGTTCGAACCCTTACTTGGTCAAACTAGTTGGTTGGAATGAAGGAGCGATCGACGATGGACTCAGGGTCGAATGATGCTTCGTCGAAGCCTTGTGCCGCTGCCACGCGGGTCCAGGTGGAGGCCAAACGACCCGCCTCAAACACGCCCAAGCCATCGGCCTCTGTCACTTCGTTGAAGACCAGCAACATCGCATCATTCACGCCCCCTTCAATTGAGGCCAGATCAAGTTCCGGTACAACCGTGACAACGGCTTCAGCGGCTTCAGTTGGGTTCTCCGAGGCGAAGATCACTGATTGCTGGTAGGCTTCCAAGAAGCGCCGCGCGACATCCGGGCGTTCTGCCAAGAATGTGTCATTTGCCATCACCGACGCAGAGTAGAGGTCCAAGCCAGCCGTCGACCACGGAATGACCACGATGTCCTTACCAGCCGACTCAGCCTGCGTCGTGTAGCGGGTAACATCGACCACCCAGGCGATAATCGCATCGGCCTGACCGGTCATAAGGGTTGGCCCAAGCGCCCCAGGGTCCATTTTGTTCAGAGTGATGTCTTCCTCGGTCATGCCGAGGTCAGCAAGGATCAGTGGCAGGTAAACATTGGAGGAGGTGAACGGCGAGGTCGCAATCGTCATGCCGCGAACATCCTCAACGCTCGCAATACCATTGCCTTCCAGCGTGTAGAACGCGTGTGGACCCTGGTTGAAGTAGGACATTACGGCGGTTACAGGCACGTCTTCATTGTAGGCGGCCGCCATCAATGCGCCCAGACCGGCCGTGCCAATATCGGAAATGCCAGTCGCAAGCTTGGTGACAGCTTCCGATGATCCGCGACCACCTTCAATGGTCACGCTAATGCCAGCGGCTTCGCAGAAGCCTTGCTCGATGCAAACATAGATAGGGGATTTGTCGCCGCCTGGCAGCCAATCCAATTGAAATGTGACCTCGTCCAGCGCGTGCGCCGAAGTTGCCGTGGCCACCATAGCCATGCCGCCCAGAAGGGCCGTCGAAAGTGATTTAAGGCTCATGAGATTTCCTTTTCCAGCCGCACAAATTTGTGTCGGGTCGCGCCGCGCAATGTGCAGCGCTGCGTGTTCGGCTGGATAAATAAGGGCGTCGTACTTGATGCGCGAAAGACATCGTTGCGAACAACCGGTTGGGAGGAGAGAAGAGGCAGCATGTGAACTCGGCTCCATCGCTGAACGACCAGGAACCGATAGGCACCGTGCCGCGCAGTGGGTTTGGAAGGCCGAGCAATGACCCGATTTATATCTCTAAGGAGATAATCCACCTGACTGCTTCTACTCATAGACAGGAAACCATGCGAAAACCGATCTGCGCAGGTTCGATTAGCCGTTTTGCGCCTGAAAAGCATTCATATGCTGACGAACTTGCAATCAATATGCATGCAAAATAGGCATGCTACGTGATTGCCCACATGCTATGCAGCGTGAGTTTGAAGGCTTCTATAGAGAGTGATCCCATGCCGATTTCTGCCCAGCGCGACGAAGAATTGATCCGCCACACCATTGAACTTGCCAAACAGTCTCGCGCTCGTGGCGATCACCCTTTTGCTGCTTTGTTGGCGGATGCAGACGGTGAAATCCTGCTCGAAGCAATGAACACCTGCGGCTCAAAGAACGATGATACCGGTCACGCTGAGCGCAACCTCATGACCGAAGCATCGATGACATATGATACGGACTTCCTACGCACCTGCAGCATGTACACCAGCGCCGAACCCTGCGCGATGTGCGCCGGATCAGTTTATTGGGCCGGGGTTGGCCGTGTGGTGCACGGCATGACGGAGAAGGCTTTGAAAGACATGATTGGCCCAGACCCCGAAAACCTGACCATGGACCTGCCATGCGCAACGGTTTTCGCCTCTGGACAACGCAAAGTCGAAGTGGTCGGCCCGCTGCTTTCCGAGGAAAGCGCTGTGGTGCATGAAGGTTTCTGGGTGGGAAGCAAGTAGGTACCGATCGCTAAGTGTCATGGCCGGGCCTGACCCGGCCGGCCATCCATCGCGTGTGTGTGCCGCTAGTTGGTGGTGCAGCGATAGGGCTGGATGGCTGCCTCTAGGGCGGCCATGACGCGCGGGTAAAACCGAAATTAAACGACACTGCACACCGTTTTGGTCTGCAGGTAGTTGTCCAAGCCTTCGGCGTTGTTCTCAACGCCCCAGCCAGACTCTTTCCAGCCGCCCTTTGGCAGCTCTGGAGAGAAATAGCTGTGCCCGTTGATCCAGACAGTGCCTGCCTTGATCGCAGCCGACAGACGATGGGCATGCGATAGATTTTGTGTCCATATGCTAGCCGCAAGCCCATAACGCGTGGCGTTGGCTTGCCTGACCATCGCGTCCACATCATCGAACGCGCTCACAGAAGCGACCGGGCCAAAAACTTCCTCGCGCATCAACCGGCTATCGGATTTTGGATTGGCAACCACGGCCGGGCGAACGAATGTGTTCTGCGGCCCATCCAGTTCCCCGCCTGTCACAATGCTCGCACCATCCTCGGCAGCGCCTGACACATAGTCGGCCACTTTGGCAGCGTGGTTTGCGTGGATCAGTGGGCCCATCTGCGTGGCTTTATCCAGCCCATGTCCAAGCTGCATAGCGGCAGCCTTTTCGGCCAGGCCATCAACAAACCGGTCGAAAATAGAGTGCGCCACATAAATGCGTGACCCGGACACGCACACCTGCCCGCCATTGGCAAAAACGCCGCGCATTGCGCCATCCAGCGCTGCGTCCACATCTGCGTCATCGAGCACAATAAAGGGCGATTTGCCGCCAAGTTCGAGGGTGAGTTTCTTCAGGTTTCCGGCCGCTGCCTCAATGAGCTTTCGGCCAGTTGCTGTGGAGCCAGTGAAGGCAAGCTTGTCCACGTCTGGGTGTTCGGCAAGCCTCGCCCCGACCTCATGGCCATAGCCGGTGACAATGTTGACCACGCCTGACGGTATGCCTGCTTCCAACAAGAGATCACCCAGGTAGAGCGCAGTGAGCGATGTGTCTTCGGCAGGCTTTAGCACAACGCAGCATCCGGCCGCCAAAGCAGGCGCCAGCTTCATCGCGGCCATCAAAAGCGGCGAGTTCCATGGCGTAATAGCTGCTACCACGCCCACGGGCTCGCGCAGGGTGTGCGCCACCACCTGTTTGCCCGCTGGCTGGTAGGTGATGGAGGGCGTGATGGTCTGGCCCGAAATTTTAGTGGCAAAGCCAGCAAAATAGCGAAACTGTTCTGCGCTCGCTGGAATTTCGGCGAAGCGGCTTGTGCCCCAAGTTTTGCCTTGGTCCAGAGTTTCCAGCTCCGCCAGCGCGTCGGCATGCGCGTCTATCAACTCACCGACTTTCCACAGCACCTTGGCGCGCGCCGAAGGTGTTAGGTTTCGCCAACGTTGGTCATCAAACGCCCTGCGCGCGCTGGCGACAGCTTTGTCCGTATCAGCAGTCGTGCCACGGGCAAGATGGGCGAGGGTGGTCAGCGTGGCCGGGTCACGCGTTTCAAATGTCTGACCGTTTGAAGCCTCCACCCAAGCTCCTTCGATCAGGAGCTTCTTTGGGCTAGCAGCCAAAAAGGCATTCGCGCTGTCGGTATCAGGCGTTGTGCGCGTAAAATGGATGGTCATGCAGGCACGCTATCAGCAGGGTGAGCGTTTCGCACGCGGGCCGCCGCATTCAGCGCACCGCGAACAATGGAATGATAGCCCGTACACCGGCAGATATTGCCCTCCAGCGAGGCGATAACCGCCTCATCATCCGCATTGGGATTTGCAAACAGGAACGAAACCAACGCAACCACGAAACCCGGTGCACAGTAGCCACACTGGAAGGCCGACTCTTCAAGCAGAGCTGCCTTCACATGGGCAGCAATAGCCATATCGTCCACGCCTTCAATCGTGGTGATGGTCTTGCCGTTCGCCTGCCAAGCAAACAGCAGACATGCGTTTTGCGCAACACCATCCACCAGCACGCTGCACGCCCCGCAACGCCCGATCGAGCAGCCAACCTTGGTGCCTGTCAAAAAAAGCTGCTCGCGTAGAAGATCGACAAGGCGTGTTTCAGTTGTGATGGACTGGCTGACGGTTTCACCATTGAGCGTGAACGAGACCATAGAGGCCGCTGTCGGCTGATCCAACATTACAACTCCATCGCGTTAAGCAGTGTTTCGGGTGAAAGCGGCAGATGGCGCGGCCATTGCTCTTGGGCTTTCATGTTCAATGCTCGCGCAACCGCGTTGCCTATCGCTGGGGCAGAGCCAGTTATCCCCAGCTCTCCCACGCCACGCGGGCCATAGGGGTCACCGTCATCAAGCTCATCCAGCGCGTAGGTCGCCATACTCACCGGCCGGTCCGCAATGGAGGGCATAATGTAGGTATCGAGATTGGCCGTCACGGCGTGGCCATGGTGCATCAGCATATGCTCAGTAAGCGTCATACCCATGCCTTGGCTTGCTGCGCCTTCCATTTGGCCAAGGTAAGATGCCACATCCAGCACAGGCCCGGAGGCGGAGTGTTGGGCCATATCCAAAACGCGCACCATGCCGGTAATGCGATCCACGGCAACACGCGCCAGGGTGGCGCCTGAAATAAACAAAAATCGCGCATTGCCCTTGGTGTATTCAGTCTTCGGGTAGGCGCAAAACTGCCGCTCGACCGGCAGATCTTCGCGGCGCAACGGCCCGGCCAGCGCAGCAAAGCTGACCAAGGGATCACCAGAATTGGTTCCCGCTTCACCAATGCCGCCTGGCACGAGTGTTAGTTGGTCAGGTGTGCGTGCAAGGCGCGTTGCCGCGATCTGCAAGACAGCATCGCGAAACCCCGGAGCGGTTAGCTGCGCGCCCTTCCACACAATGTAAGTGCCACGCGAGGCCGTGGTGGAACCGCTATCAGGCGTGCAGGTGGTGTCCCCGAAAACAACACGCACATCCTGTCGTGCCACCCCCAGAGCCGACGACACCGCCGATGCCACGGCAGGGATCATACCCTGGCCCATCTCATCAAGGCCGTAGCGCGCTTCAATCTTGCCATCAGGTGCCAGAGCCAGTTCAATCTCGCCCTCATCGTCAGGCAGCGTACCCAGACCATTGCCCTGATAGCAGAGCGCCATACCGGTACCGAGCCAGCTTTGACCGTCCTCGCTTAGCCCCTGCGGCAAGGTCCATAGCGGGCTTGCAGCAGCGCTATCGAGCATGGCCGATAAACGCTCTGTGGGCGCTACACGCTGGCCAAGATAGCCGGGCATACCCGGCTGGCGCGTGTTTTGCCGCCGCATGGTCACAGGATCGAGGCCCACCATTTGGGCCAGCCGCTCCATTTGGCTTTCCACCGCAAACGTCATCTCGTTGCATCCAAACCCGCGAAACGCGCCGCAAGTGCTGTTGTTGGTGGCAACCAACCGCCCGCAGGCATCGATGTTGGGCACAAGGTAGGGCCCGCAGGCATGCTCCATCGCGGTTTCAATCACGCCCAAGCTTAGGCTTGCGTAAGCTCCACCGTCGGCCACGGCGTCCACCTGTTGGGCGAGCAGATTGCCCTGCTCATCGCAAGCGGTTTTCATGCGAATTGTGAAAGCGTTGCGCTTGGTGCCGGCCTTGACGGATTGCGTGCGGGAGAGTTGCAAACGCACCGCTCGGTTTGTTTTGAGCGCAAGCAAACAAAGCGCTGGCTGCACAGTAAGCTCATCCTTGCCACCGAACCCGCCGCCAATGGGCGAAGTGACGACGTCAATTTTTTCTTCCGGCATGGCCAGAATGCGCGCCAACTGCATACGGTCACGCGCGCCATGCTGCCCCCCAACGGAGACTTTCAGCCCGCCGCCTTCGGTTGACTCCACAATGCCGCCTTCGGTTTCCATAAAACCATGCATCTGCCGCGGGGTGACATACACATCTTCCACGATGTGGGCGGCTGTCGCGAAGGCTGCCTGTGCATCACCCACACAGTTCGTCACGGTTTTGCGCAGGTTGCCGCCTTCATGCAGGGCAGGGGCATCCGGTGCCAGTGCATCAAACGGGTCATCGACGATGGGCAACGGTTCATACGTAACCTCAATGAGGTCGAGTGCGGCCTGCGCGATCTCTTTTGTGGACGCAGCAACCGCGGCTACTGGGTCGCCTTCGTAGCGCACATGATCACTGCACAGAGCAGGCTGGTCTTGAATCACGATGCCAAAACCGTTGAGGCCTTGGATATCCTTGTGGGTCACCACGGCATGAACGCCCGGCAAAGCCTCAGCTTGACCTGTCTGGATATCGGTAATCTTTGCATGCGGATACGGGGCACGCAGGATTGCGCCAACGAGCGTATTTTGGTCGCGTTGATCGGTCAGGAACACCGGTTCGCCGCAGAGCTTTTCTTTCAGGTCGGTACGAATATGCCAATCACAGTTCGCTGCCTTGCGGCAGAGAACGCGCTCGCCTTGCGGTGCAGGAACAGGCGTGGGTAATCGGTCTTCGGGTTTAGCATTCGGGGTTGATAGGCCACGCAGTCCGGCAGCAAGCGCAGCAGCGCCCACGCGTTTGCGATAAGCGCCCGAACGCAACGCATCATCTGGCGCATTGATGGCCTCGGCGATCAATGCCTCATTGATATCTGCAGCGCACTTACCGTCCAGTACGCGCTCCACGGTATGTAGTCTTTGCGGCGGTGTGGCGCCGGAGCCTGCTGCAAGGCGCAGCTGTGTGAATCGGTCGCCCTCATGTGACCATACCCCGGCCAGGGCAATAACACCCGGCGTGAAGGCTGCGCGCAGGCCAATTTTCTTCCAGACAGAATGTGGTGAGGTTTGTTTTTTGAGCACGACAGTGGTGATCAGCCCACCTGGCTTTTGCAGATAGTCAGCAAGCGCAATGCTTTGTTTTTGTCCTGCGACCAGCACGCGCGCATCAAGCACAAGCATGGCCGGTAACAGGCAGCCGACACCCCAGCCGATCTGACCACCAAGCGTGCCCATGGTGCGCACCGAAGGCCCGGCAACATCGCGGGTTGCGTGAGCGAGCAGGCTAAGGTGCTTCGCCACAATCGGATCGCTCATAAGCTGAGCCAAGGGCGTCAATGCACCGATGTGGACCTGTTCAGCATCGGCGCAAACGCCGACAAGGTCATCCAGCTTTGAGATATCAACCAGTATATCGGGCTTCTGTGTCCCGGCTTCCCAGGTCAACTGCAATGCGGTTCCACCTGCAATCGTTTGTGCGCCCGGATGGGTGAGAGCATCTAGGGCATCTTCAACAGTGCTCGGTTGAAGCAGTTTCATCAACTATCGCTCCCCAAACCTTGCGGTGGAACGGCAGCAGGCGGGGAAGACGATGTCGTGCCGTAAGTCAAACCCTTCTCTTTGAGCCAACGCCGGTATGCGATAGAAGAGCCGTCAGCGCGGGTTGGGATTTCATCGCCTGCGTGCAGTGGCAGTAAAATGGGCCGCTGGTTCTCCACGATGATCTTGTCTTGTGCAAAGATCACCTGTTCGAACTTCAACAAGGCGGTATGGCTTGAGTCTGGATCCACCAGGTACATGACAGGGATCGCGCGGCAGTAGTCTTCTTCCATCGGTTGAATGAAAGCTGCGATGGCATCCAGCCGTGACGGGTCAGATGGGCTGACGCGATACAGCATCACGGTGAAGGGCGTGGGCACACGGTAGGCAAGCTGGGCAAACGCCCCCTCACTGCCCGCAGTCACCTGCGGCTGGAAAAACGTGCAGTTGGTGGCCCATACTTCATCCACATCGCGGCGGATTTCAAACTCGTATTTGGGAACGTCTGTGTGCGGTTCGCTGCCCAAAATATCCGTGTGAACAAATGGGAAGTGGGCCATGTCGAGGAAATTTTCCACGATCCGCAGGCCCGATGCACGTAGGTTAAACCAGCCGCAGGGCACATAGCGGCGGTCGTCTTCTTCTGCCTCGGAAATATCAAAAATCGGCGCGTTCGGTTGGCCGAGCGTGGTCCAGAGACAGCCAAACTTTTCCTGCACAGGCAGTTTTGCGCCCAACCCATCGGCCAGCACTTCGCGCACTTCAATCTCGCTACCATGTTGAAGCACGATGTCCTGCCCCAAGAGCCGCGTGCGGTAGGGTTTGGTGGTAATTTCCTCGCGCGAGGCGACGGCATACCATTGATTGAGCGCCACGCGATCGGTTGTTTTTGCCACGTTTTCTACCCCGCTACCCATTGAACAGTTCCGTTGCGATGCGCTTCCAAAAACGCCGCGCGACGGTCAAACAACCCCGGTGCCAAGGCGCGCACTTCGGCCAGAATATCGGCCATGTCGTCGTTTATCAGCTTGCCGTCCTCAGCTACGATCTGCCCAGAGACCATGGTCATTGTAACGTCTGAGCCTTTCACCGCGTGCACCACATTGTGCTGCAGATTGAAGTAGGGCCCCTGGGCAAACAGAGGCGTCATGCGCGGAGTATTGGTTGCAATGGCAATAATGTCGGCCTGCTTGCCGACTTCCAGCGAACCGATTGTGTCGCTAAGCCCAATGGCCTTTGCGCCCTCACATGTGCCCATTTTCAGCACCTGCCAGCTCTCCAGCGCGGCAGCGTCATGGTCGCGCAGTTTCGCCATCAGCGAGGCTGCCTTGAGCTCCTCAAACATATCAAAATTATTGTTCTCTTTTTCCCCGTCCGTGCCCAATCCGCAGGGAATTCCAGCAGCGCGCATGGCTTCAACCGAGGCAATGCCGCTGGCAAGTTTCATATTGGAAATCGGGTTGTGAGAAACAGCTGCTGGCTTTCCTGCAATGAAGTCGATTTCTTCTTCGCTAAGCCAAACGGCATGGGCCAGCAGCGCAAGTGGGGTGTCAAAAAAACCAAAGTCTGCCAGCGCCATCATCGGCGCTTTGCCGTAGCGTTTATGGAACTCAACCACCTCAATCTGCGCCTCAGAACAGTGCGTGTTGATGCCAGTGTTGTAACGGTTGGCCATATCCACCGCGCGCTTCCAGCCGGCTTTATCGGTGTAAAAGGGGTGCTCTAAGCCAACCCAGACGCGCACGCGCCCATCCGCGCCACCCTGCCAATCGTCAAGCAGGGCCTCATTGTCATCCAGGCTCTCGAAGTAGTCATAATCTGGATGTTCACCGACATAAGGCACGGCCACCAGCCGGTTGCCCATATCGCGCGCGACCTCTGCGCTACCGTGCATGAACCGCCACATGTCCACGACAGTGGTGGTGCCACCCAGCAGACTTTCGCCATAGCACAGGCGGCTCGCGGCGCGCGCTTCCTCGACGTTCAGCACCTTGTGCATGGGGTTGATGTGGGTGGTCAGCCACTCCCAAACGGGAAGGTGCTCAGCGGTGCCGCGCAGCATGCCAGAATGAGCGTGGGCGTTGATGAGGCCGGGCATAAGCAACGCGTCACCCATCTCTTTAACCGGCGGACCCGGATTGGCAGCCAGCACGTCGTCGCGCGGTCCAATCTTAGTTATCGTCTGGCCAGTGATGGCAATTGCACCGTCTAAGATGACAGAAAGATCATCATCCATGGTCAGGATCACATCACTGGCAAGGATATTGATATTGCTCATGCAAGCTCCGGTTGTTTGTCGATGTGTGCATTGCAAAAGCCGTGCCGCGCCAGATCATTGATCAAAAATTCAGCGGCCCGCTCGCCAATCATGGTGACAGGCGCATGCGTGTTGCAGGTGGGAATTGTGGGAATGATCGAGGTATCCGCCACCATGAGACCCGCCACGCCATGCACCCGCAGTTTGCCATCCACCACGGCCGCCGGATCACTGGCATCACCCATCTTTGCGGTGCCGCAGCAATGAAAAAAGGTGGCGCATGCAAGGCGGATGAAATCGTCAATCTCATCATCGGTTTCCAAAGAGGGGGGCGCCAGCAAACCATCATAAATGTCTTCAAAGGCTTTGGTTTGCGCCACATCACGCGCCAACCGCACGCCGAAGCGCATGGCCGTCCAATCATCGCGATGATCAAAATAGTTTGGATCGATGATCAGCGGATCATTGGGGTCGGTGCCGGTAATGGTGAGCGAGCCGATACTCTTGGTGTCCATCACACCGGGTGCCAAAGCAAACACATTACCGGACGTGTCATAAGCTTGGCGCAGGTCCGGACCACCAGAGGCCTGTTGGATCGGCAGCATATGCACATCAGGCTGCGATAGACCCGCGTGCGATCGCACATTGGCAATCGCTCCACCTCCATTGTCGCGCGTTGAACCGCTCGGCACCTTGGCCCGGAAGTTCACCGCGCGCAGCAGAGGGTGGTCTTGCAGATTTTGGCCAACGCCGGGCAAGTTGGCATGCTGGGCAAGGCCAAGACGCTTCAAGTCATCCTCGCCCGCAAGCCCGGAAAGCGTCAGCAGCCGTGGTGTTTCCAGGGCACCGGCGGCTAGCACGACCCTGTGGGTGGCTTCGATGAAAACGCAGCGACCCTCAACGATCAACTCAACGCCGGTCGCGCGCTCGCCCTGCAAAATAAGTCGGGCTGCGCGTGTGTCGGTGAGGATGGAAAGGTTGCTGTGTTCCAGCACAGGCTCAAGATAGCCATGCGCGCTGGAGAAGCGCCTGCCTGCCACCATATTAAAATTGGCCAAACCAACACCATCATTGGACGGCCCATTGGGGTCGTTCAGCGTGTTGTAGCCAAGCTCGCCCAAGCCCTCGATCATAGCAAGCGCAACAGGGTGTGGATGGGGTGAGCGGTTGATGCGCAACGGACCATCGCCGCCGCGCAAATCGCTCGCTCCATCCTCCCAGCTTTCGCAGCGTTTGAAGGCGGGCAGGCAATCTTCCCAGTGCCAGCCTGTCATGTTCCAGCGGTTGTAGTCGTTTGGATGGCCACGATACCACATCATCGCATTGATGCTGCTTGAACCGCCCAGCACCTTGCCGCGTGGAATGGGGATGGCACGGTTGTTCAGTCGCGCATTGGGTGCGTAAGATTGGCACCAATCATAGTCGCCGCCCGCCAGGGGTATCCAGGCGGTGGGGTCGGTAAGGGCATCGGCGTTATAGTCAGCGCGTCCCGCCTCCACCAGCAGCACACGGGCGTCGGTCTGGTCGACGAGCCGCCGTGCCACCACACACCCACCCGAGCCTGCGCCCACGATAATGACATCGTAGGCCTTTTGCAGCTCATTGGGCGCTATGATAGCCATCAGTGGTAGTCTGGCACGCCGGGCATACCGATAAAGCCCGTCATTGATCTTATCTTGCGCGCCCAAAGCCGCAGGGCAGGATAGGCCTCCGGCTCTATGCGCAGATCGCGTGATTGTGCAAACACCGCAAAGGCCAACACATCGGCAATGCTAGGCTCATTGCCCGCCAAAAACGACTGATCGCGCAGGCCGGCCAAACCCAGCCAGTCATCAAGCTGCCGAAGGCGGGTTTTTGTTTGCACCGTGCCGGTAGCAATGCCGTCATACTCCGGAGTGGAAGGCTGATAGAATAGCGCCGCATGGCGCGCTGTGTTAAATGAGTCCAGCATCGACGCTGCAAACACCAGCCAATCTAAGGCCTGCGGGCTTTCCGCAGCCCAGACTTGACCCTTGGCCAAGTGGGCAAGGATCGCTGCAGGCTCGCTTAGCGTCACATCACCATCGGCGAACACAGGCACAGTGCCCTTAGGATTGAGCGCAAGCATATCGGGCGAGAGGTGTTCAGCGCCCGGCAACACATCCACATCGCGGATCGTAACTGTGCGCCCCATGAGGCTTGCGCCAAGGCGCACTGAGTAGCAGCGCAAATCGAGCGCAAAATCATATAAAATCGGTGCGCTCATGCCGCGGCCTCAAGTCTGGTGCGCAGACCTTGCGCCCACAGATAAGTCTGCTCCGCGTCACCAGCATCCTCCACACAAATATGCAGCATGGTTTGGTTGGCACTGACAGGTTGCAAAAACACATATGTTTTTGGCGGGGCCTGCGTTTCATTGACCTTGGCGTCGACCATCATGCTTCGCACCGGGTGAAGCACGCGCTCAACAACGGTTGCGCCCTCCGGGACAAACCAGACCAGCCCGCTGTTTTCCTTCACGCCAAACGTCTCCACCGTGATGCTATCTGGTACTGGCAGGTCAGGGTGAGCGGGTATCTTTTTGCAAACACCATCGGTGCCGTACTCCCAGCCATGGTAAAGACAAGCAATGCGGTCCCCACGCACAAAACCGAGCGAAAGTTTCATGCCACGATGGGGGCAGCGGTCCTCCCAGATATGCGCTTTGCCGGCCGCATCACGCCACACCACATATTCCACATCGCTCACCCGCACACCGATTGAGGTACCTGGCAAGATGTCGCGCGAAAGGGCTACAACAACTGGTGCCTTCATGCTGGCCGCCTCCAGGTGGACAGCACAACGCTGCCTTCAGGGCCTAAACTGCAGGCCATCTCAAACATGTCGATCAGCGTTTCATGGCCACGCAGAGTGACCTCAAAGCGAGAGCAAGACTGCCGAACAATCTCATGGCCCAGCGAGAGCCGCCGCGCTCGCTTTTCACAAAAAATTAGAAAGGTCTTGGGGTCCAAAGCCCCATCAAAAATCAATGTCTGAATATTCATCGTGGTAAAATCGAAACGCGCAAACGACCGCTTGCAGCATTATGCATAATTGTTCATCATGCCTAACATCTTGGCATTCTCATTTTTCCGACGCAACGGGCCAAAATGGAATTGTCCTCAAAAACATGCATTCGATGAAAGATCATATCCGTGACCAACCCTCCATCCGGCACCCTTCTCATCAAGAACATTGATGTTCTTGGCACCTTTGACGATGACGCTCGCGAGATCGCCGATGGTGCCATTCTGGTGCGCGATAATGTGATCGAAAAGGTTGGTACCAGCGCCGACTTAGCGGGAGAAACTGCCGATCGAACCATCGACTGGTCGGGGCATGTGGTGATGCCGGGCATGGTCAATACCCACCACCATATGTACCAGAACATGACCCGCTGCATGGTCCAGGATGATGTGCTGTTTACCTGGCTCACAACGCTTTACCCCATCTGGGCGCAGATGGATGATGCAGCCGTGAAGGTTTCCGCTAAGATCGCCATGGCCGAGCTTATTATGTCCGGCTGCACCACAGCGTCAGACCATTTGTACATTCTGCCCAACGATTGCACGCTTGATAGCACCATCCATGCGGCCCGTGAGATTGGCATGCGCTTTCATGCCTCGCGCGGGGCCATGTCGCGTGGCAAAAGTCAGGGAGGTCTACCGCCGGATAACTGCGTGGAAAACGAAGAGCTGATTCTCAAAGATTCAGAGCGTCTCATCCATGAATTTCACGACATGTCGCCCCACGCGATGAACCGCATTATCCTCGCGCCGTGCTCGCCGTTTTCGGTCACTGATGGCTTGATGAAAGAGGCCGCCCAACTTGCCCGCCAACATGATGGTGTGCGCCTGCATACCCACATTGCCGAAACGCTGGACGAGGAGACCTATTGCACCGAGATATACGGCATGCGGGCCATTGAGTTCTGCGAGAGCGTTGGATGGATGGGCGATGATGTGTGGTTTGCCCATGCGATCTTTTTGAATGATCGCGAGATCAAGCTGTTCGCGGACACGGGCACCGGGGCAACTTACTGCCCGTCGGCACACATGCGCTGCGGCTCTGGCATCATGCGTGCTCGTGAGATGCTAGATGCTGGCGTAACTGTTGGCTTCGGCGTAGATGGTTCAGCGTCCAACGACACTGGCAATCTGTTTCTAGAAGCGCGCCTCGGCATATCGCTTCAGCGTGTCGCGCCCACACGGTACCTGTCTGAAAAACCCGGCGGGCGAGGAGGCTTTGCCGGATCGCCGCAGGCGCTTTCAGCGCGTGAGGCGCTCACCATGGCAACCCGTCATGGCGCCATGCTGCTGGGCCGCGATGATATCGGCCAGATCGCGCCAGGCATGAGCGCCGATTTCATCGCCGTGAAGCGTGACCATCTGGGGCTATCAGGCTCGCAGCGCGATCCTTTGGCAGCCCTCATCTGGTGTGGCCCGTTCAAGGTCGACCACTCGTTTATTAACGGTGTTCAGGTGGTCGAAAACGGCGCGTTCACAGCTTTTGATCTGGACAAGGCGCTTGCTGATCATCAGGCCACGATGGAGCGCCTCTACAACGTTTAGAGACCAGTCTCACGCGTATGTCGCAGTCAGGCGCTGGGTCAGATAATCAGCCGATGTGATTGGCGGATAGTGCGGCTCGCCAGTGCCTGGCAGCGCCTCGACCACAACATCTGGGTTGGGCTGAAAAAAGAAGGCCAATGAGTACCGCTGGCGGGCCGGTGGAATGACCCGGTGCGGGGTGGAGACATAGACATCATTGGTCCAGCGCATCAACAAATCGCCCAGGTTCACCACGAAGGCGTTTTCCACATGGGGCACATCCATCCATTGGTCTGAGCCGCGCGGCTTAACTTGCAAGCCTGCAGTGCCATCCGTCATCAACAGCGTGATCGAGCCATAATCGGAATGCGCACCGGCGCCAATGTCGCCGTCCACACCGCGGGATGCTGGGTAGCGCAGCATACGCAAGATCGCGATGGGATCATCAATGTGGGGGTGGAAATAGGTTTCATCCAAACCCAGATCGAGCGCAATGGCGCGGTGCAGCTCGCTCGCCAACCTTTCCATGGCGGCATAATAGGTCATCAGCGTTTCGCGGAACTCCTCCATGCCAGAGGCTTCACCGCCCGCTGGCCACTGGTTCACGCCGCGATAGGGCATCCCTGCAAGCACGCGCGGGTCATCCGGTGCGAGGTCTGCGCCAACATTAAATGCTTCTTTCTGATCAGTCAGACCGCTCTGCTCATCCAGCTTTTCCGAACCGATGGCTGCGTAGCCGCGATCATGCTTGGAGTTTGCAATTGAAAGCCGGTTCTTCTCATCCATGTCCAGAGCGAAGAACGCTTCAGCAGTCCCAAAAACCTTGTCGATTAACCCGCGGTCCACCCCGTGGCCTGCAAGCAGCATAAACCCGCTCTGGCGACATGCCTGGCCAACATCAGCAACAAATTGGTCTTTCTGGCCGTTCGCAAAATCAGCGTAATTTAGAACTGGAATCATCATGTCTCTCCGAGCGAATTGTTTAGCCGAAGGACTGCATGAAGCGTGCCAGCTGACGTTACGCGTGAACCCGGATAGTTCCCACGCGTAACGATCACGCGGCCAATTTTTGCGTGCGAGCAATCAGGTCCACGCCCATCTGAGCCATCAGGTCATTGTAGTCGAGCAGAACCCAGTTCTCCATAATTTTTCCGCCTTCACAGCGATAGAAATCCATGACGCGTAGGGTCAACGCTCGGCCATCAGCCTTTACGCCCAGATAATCACCATCGAACGTCATCGTCATAGACGGCCATCCGGAAACAGCTGCGTAGTTGGCATCACCGATGCGGCAATAATGGTTGCCGCCTTTGCGATCGGGGAAGGCACGCAGGAACCCCTCGCGATGGTCCTTTACAAAACCATCCCACAAATAGTTCGAGCCAATGCCTGCCGGGCCGTACCACAGCATATCTTCATGCCAATAGCCCAAGGCACCCGTTTGGTTGCTGGATGAAAACGTATTGGGGTCGAACGTGTGCAGATCTGCCAGCATGCCTTCCACGATACTCAGCGAGCGTTTGCCATCTTCTGGTTCGCCGGTTGGCAGAACGCCATCGTGCGTGGCGGGGCCAGGGAACAGTGTTTCTAGCCCATATGATGGGCCTGGGAACGGGTTGATGCCGCACTGACGGATCATGTCTGGGATATCGATGATGATGCGCGCCTTGGTAATCAAGCCATCATCCATGCGGTAGAACTCGCCAGAGCGCAGCAAAATTAAATGGTGGCTGGGTGCCAAACCCAGAAACGGCGCATCAAAATTCCCCAAATAATGGGTCACACTGGCAACCCACTGACCGCCCTCTTCGCGGATGTTCTGCCCACCGATAAAAATCTCATCGCGCCGCTGAAGCCGCGTCAGTGCCGCACGCAACGGCCGAATAAAACCATCCAAAACCGCATCGGGACCTTCAAGCCGGTTAATCGGGTGGGACACATCCCAAGCACAGTTCGGTGCCAAGTGCTCATGCGCCAAATCGGACAATACGCCTTCTGGCGCGCGCAACAGTGTGTTCAAAAACGTATGGGCGGTTGCCCGGAAATCGGTCATTTTGGCTCCAGAATTGGCAGTTCGTCGTGCTGATGCATTGGTATGCAAATTGGCTCTTGCCACGCTTCGCTTTGTGTTGAAAGGTTGAAGTCGCACGGACCAACCAACAAACAATCATGCGGTTCACGTGCGGGGGAAGCTATGGCCGAGATACAACTTCGCAACGTTTGTAAGCGTTGGGGTTCGTTCGTTGGTGTCGATGATTTCGACCTGACAATCGCAGACAGAGAATTTCTCGTGCTGCTTGGCCCTTCAGGTTGCGGCAAGACAACGACCATGCGGATGATTGCCGGGCTGGAAGATGCCACCAGTGGTGACATCATGATTGGCGGAAAGCGGGTTAACGACCTTGACCCTAAAGACCGCGATATCTCTATGGTGTTCCAGAGCTACGCGCTCTACCCCAACATGAACGTTTACGAAAACATTCGCTTTCCGCTGAAGGTGCGCAAAGTCCCTGAATCTGAGCACGATGAACGGGTGCGCAAAGCCTCCGCCATGGTGGAGCTTGATGAATTTTTACATCGTAGGCCAGCCGAGCTTTCAGGTGGCCAACGTCAGCGCGTGGCGCTTGCGCGAGCGATTGTGCGTCAGCCCAATGTTTTCCTGATGGACGAACCACTGTCGAACCTGGATGCAAAGTTGCGGGTTTCGACCCGGGCGCAGATCAAGAACCTTAGCCACGAGTTGGCCGTAACGACCGTTTACGTCACCCATGATCAGATCGAAGCGATGACGCTGGCAGACAGGGTTGTTGTGATGAAAAAAGGCGTGGTGCAGCAGGTCGGCACCCCAACCGACATCTACGACAACCCCGCCAACACATTTGTCGCCAGCTTTATTGGCAACCCGGCTATGAACCTCATGGAAGGTGCAATTTCCGGCGGCGTGTTCACTGCCGAAAACGTTGAAATCACTGGACTGTCGGCACCTGATGGCGCCAGCACACTTGGCTTCCGCGCTGAGGATGCAACGGTTGTTGCCTCCGGTGGCCAGATCAACGCGCCGATCTACACCCTTGAACTTTTGGGCGATGCGACGATGGTCACGGTGCGCATCGGTGGCGCATTGGTCAGTGTGCGGGCGGACAAGAATTTCTCAGCAGCTATCGATGACACTGTATCGATCGCTGTGCCGAAGGATATTTGCCATGTTTTCGATGGCAAAAGCGGTGAGCGCCTGAGCGCTTAATGCAAGGACGATGGCCGATCGCAGCTCACTGCGCGCGGCTCACTCTATAGGTCACGGCGCCTGAAAAACGGTGTGTTGGCCAACTTAATACAAGGGAGAAAAACATGAACTTCAAAACACTAGCACTTTCAACGGCAATGGTCGCTTTAATGGCACCAGCGGCGCTGGCCAACGATTGCGGGCCCGAAGGTCAATCAATCCGAATTCTTGCCAGCGACTTTCCCGCGATCCAAGCCGTCATGGGTGCTGCCGAAGAAGCGTGTAGCGCAAGCGCGTCTGAGTTTGTTCGCAACCACACCACTGAAGCGCGCGACATTATGAACGCAGCGCTGACACCCAATCCAGCGGAATACAGTTCTGTGCAGGTCGCCAATTCGACCCTGACCCAGCTGATGAATGACGGATTGCTGCGTCCGCTGAACGACCTGATCGCCGAGTATGGCCAGGACATTCCTACAAATCTGCACATCTCAATTGGCGGCGATGTGATGGCGATTGCTTTCATGGCCAACTCCCAGCACTTGTTCGTGCGCACCGACATTTTGGAACAGGCCGGCGTGGCAGAGACCCCAACGACCTATGATGAAATGATAGCGGCCGCTGCAGCGATCCGCGAAGCAGGCATCATGGAGCACCCAATCGTCATGAACGCGCAGGTTGGTTGGAACATGGGCGAGTTGTTCAATACCGTCTTCATGGCCCATGGCGGCGAGTTCTTCGAGCCAGGCACGGCAATGCCTGCTATCAACAGCGAAGCGGGTATCGCGACGCTGGAGACCATGGCAGCGTTGGCCGAATACGCCCACCCTGACCATCTAAGCCAAGCCTCGAACGAGACGCAGGCAACCTGGGAAGCCGGGCAGGCTGCACTTGGTCTGATGTGGGGGTCTCGTGGGTCTGTCATCATTGATGACGAAGGCTCAACGTCAGATGTCACAGAGAACACCTTGCTGGCTGCCGCACCGATGGTCGATGGGATTGGCGTGCCAGGCGCAACACTGTGGTGGGATGGTTTCACCGTTGCAGCCAACGTGCCCGATGATGAGGCCGCAGCATCGTTTGCAGCCCTTGCCAACGCCCTGACGCCAGAGATGGTGATGGCGAACAATGATGATGCCGTCTGGCTGCTTGAAGGGTTTGAGCCCGGACGCGCCGCTGCCGGTGTGGCCGCAACCGCGCAAGGTGGCGCCAAGCCATACCCGATGGTTCCGCAGATGGGGCTGCTTCACAACGCGTTGGGCGCTGAACTTTCCGACTTCATGCAAGGCTCAGAGTCAGCCGAGCAGGCACTGGCCGATGTTGTGGCAGCCTATACAACGACCGCAACAGAAGCGGGCTTCCTGCAGTAACGCACAACACCTTGGCGGGGCCGATACGGCCCCGCCATTCCCATTGGTACGGGCGGGGGCATTACCGTGAAACACAAAACGTTCTTCTGGTTCATCCTGCCGACTTTGTCGGCGATGGTCCTGTTTATAGCGTTGCCTATTGTGTCAGTGGTGATTCAGTCGCTGCATGTCGAGCATGAACAGGTTCTCATCACGGTAGAGAACTGCGGTCCTTTTGGCTGCACTGAGTCCGTTACCGTCGACCAGGATGCAACTGAAGCCTTGCGTGTAGAGGCCCCACTGGGCCAGTTCAACGGGCTGGGCACCTACACCAATCGTGCACACCTGGCCTTTGGTGAGTTGGCGCAAGCCTGGAACACGACACAGACATGGGGCGAGTTTTGGAACCGGGTCATGAGCTTGCCGTTCTATGCGGCGCTGGCCTTTACGCTGACCTACACCTTCGTGGTCACACCATTTGTCCTAGTTCTCGGCCTTGCGATTTCGGTCGGTGTCAACAATTTGCCCAAAATCTTCAAAGGCCCGACGATCTTCATGTCGCTTTTGCCGATGATGGTTCCCCCCGTGGTGGGCTCCCTTATTATTCTCTGGATGGTTGATGCTGAGGGCATCATCGGGGCCACGATCCAGAATATCTTCAATGATCCATCTCTCAGTGTGCGTGCCTCGGCTCCGCTCATGTGGATCATGTTGATCGTCTACGGTATTTGGTCATCGATCCCATTCAGTTTCATTGTCTTCTATGCGGGCCTGCAAACCGTACCTGAAGACACAATGGAAGCCGCACAAATCGATGGGGCCAGCAAATGGCAGCGCATGCGCTACGTTGTGGTTCCCCATCTTATGCCGCTGGTGATCTTCATCACGCTCATCCAGCTGATGGACAATTTCCGGGTGTTTGAACCCATCATCAGTTTTCAGGCCGGCGCCTATGCCCAATCGCTAAGCACGATCATCTACAATGACCTGCGCGAGGCCGGGAATCCGCTGTATGGCTCCGCTGGCGCAACATCGATGCTGACCATTTTAGGTGTGATCGTTTTGCTGTCACCGGTGCTGGTGCAAACCTATCGCGACTTCACGCGCAAATCGACGCATTAGCGGGGCTAAAGACATGGCGACCACAGCACACGTTGATGCAACCCCCGCAAAAGTTGTTCCCAACAAGCCGAAATCGCGCGTCACCGCACTAACCGTTTTTTCGGTGGCTTTTGTGGTGCTGTGGCTGGCCATCGCGTCCTTCCCGTTCCTGTGGACGCTCTGGGGCAGCTTCAAGGTTCAGTCCGACTTCTTCTCCCGCGCGGACTGGACCAACGCCCTGTATGGCGTTTTCACCCAGCAGGAGACCGGCGGCACTTTCACTTTTCAAGCCTATGTTGGCGCGTGGATCGATGAAGAGTTTTGGCGCGCGGTTCTGAACACCTCCATTGTTGTATTCTTCACGGTCGTTATATCGCTGACGTTCGGTACGCTTGGTGGATATGCACTGGCTCGGTCCGGTTTCCGCTATGCATTTTGGCTCTTGATGCTTGCCCTGGTGTTTCGCGCAATGCCGCATATCACGCTGGTCTCCGGGTACCTTTTGCCGTTCTTCGAGTGGAACGTCTGGGGTATCCTGCCGACGACAATCATCGTGCTGGTGGCAATCAATCAGCCTTTTACATTGTGGATGCTGCACTCGTTCTTCAAGAACATCCCCAAGGATCTCGATGAGAGCGCTATGGTCGATGGCTGCACCCGTTTCCAGGCGTTCCGGTATGTCATAATTCCAGTGATGTGGCCGGGCGTAATCACAACGGGGCTATTCTCATTTCTTCTCGCCTACAATGACTTTGCCGTAACGGCGATGCTGCTCAGCTCGGAAAACCAGACGATGATCCCGGCAGTGGTAAGCTTTCTTGGCACCACACAGGAGGCGGGCAATGTGATGTTTGCTGTGGCCGCGGTGGTTTCGGCAACGGTGCCGCTGTTCATACTGGTTCTGTTCTTCCAGCGGCAGATCGTATCCGGCCTGACAGCCGGCGCAGTGAAGGGATAAGGCGCGTGAAGCGGTCGTCGCTTGCGACGGAGCGAAGCGCAGAAAGAAACTCTAGTGTGAAGCGGTCGTCGCTTGCGACGGAGCAAAACGCGAAAACAAATGCTTACTTGGTTCGGTCATCGCCTTCGATGCGGCCAAGCGCACCTTAAGGGATCTTTATGTCATCCAATGCTCGCCATGGCGCTGTTATGCGCCACCCATGCCTCAACCGGATGCCGCGCGACTTCATAAGTGTTGGTTGATCAAACCAGATCAATTTCAACATATATTGTAGGAGCAGGGCATGAAAGGCTCTCGACCCGAGCAGGCAGAACTCACCCGCGACACTGATTTTTCAAAAACAGATGAAACACGGCGCGTTATAGAAGGTATGGTGGATGGCCTTAACGATCATCGCATCGACGATATTGGTGAGTTTTTTGCCCAAAGCTTTCGATGGATGGGCAATTTTGGTTGCGGCACCAAAGATGGTTTGAAGAATTTCCAGAACAACTGGCAACGACCATTCCAAGCTGCGTTCAGTGACAAAGTCTGCACCGATGAAGCCCGCCTTTACATGGGCGAGTGGGCGGCCGCTTTCGGTCACCAGATGGCCACGCATTCGGGCACCTATATGGGCATAGAACCGACCGGAAAGCGGGTAGAAATCCGCTACATGGACTTCTGGAAGGTCGTTGACGGCAAGATCGTCGACAATTGGGTAATGGTGGATGTGCCCCACATCATGAACCAGTTGGGGGTGGATGTTTTTAACGGCGAGGGCTGGGAAGCTTTTGACCGAGGTGAGCGCCAGCCACCAGGGCCAGGAGTAGCCTGATGGATTTACCAACACGTCATAAGGCACTGCTGGTGCCGTTTCGCGCTGCCCTCTACGATTACGATGAAAGAGCCGTGCGCAGCGCAATGCAGAACGCATTTGCGCCTGATATTCTGGCTCGTTTTGCCCATCCGCTGGGCGATACCACCGGGACCGATGACCTGTTCAGCAACGTCTTCGGCCGTTTGGCCACGGCTTTTCCAGACCTTGAGCGAAGAGACCTCATCGTTATGGCCGGCCCCACCGACAAGGGCAGCCAATGGGTCGGCGCCGGAGGATATTATCTGGGGACGTTCAAGGCACCATTTCTTGATATTGCGCCCACCGGCCATGTCGCGCACATGCGCTTCCATGAGTTCTATCGCTTCGAGAACGAAAAAGTGGTGGAGATACAGGCGCTTTGGGACATTCCTGAACTGATGATGCAGGCGGGCAGTTGGCCCATGCAGCCGAGCCTTGGGCGGGAATTGCATGTCCCTGGCCCTGCCACTCAGGACGGGTTGGTGCCGGGGCCTCATGATGTGGCGTTGAGCGGCGCCAGCTGCCAGCACGTTGTGGACATGCTGACAAGTATGAAGCGCCATCCGCGTGAGGGAGGGCCTGAAGTGATGGAGATGGAGCGCTTCTGGCACGACCGCATGACGTGGTACGGCCCGTCAGGCATTGGAACTGGGCGCGGCATTGAGGGCTTCCGCAACTGGCACCAAATTCCGTTCTTGAACGGCATGCCAGATCGCGGGTCTTATTTGGAAGAAATCCACTACCACTTCTTCGGCGATGCCAACTATGCCGCCGTAACCGGTTGGCCAAACATGATCCAGAGCATCACCGGTGATGGTTGGCTTGGCATACCGCCGGTCAATCAGCGCACAACCATGAAGAGCCTGGATTTTTGGCGGGTGGAAAACGGTAAAATTCGCGAAAACTGGGTGATGGTCGATCTGCTAGACGTCTACAACCAAATTGGCGTTGATGTTCTGGCGCGCATGCGCGAATTCAACAAAGTAAAACAAGGCTTTGACCCCATAAGCGGGCAAGCAATATCGGGGGAATTTGCATGATTAAGGGCTTCAGCCAACGCTGGAAGGACTTCCCAGATTACATTCTCGGCATCACCAAGGAGATTTGGGAAGATCGTGGTATTGCCACGCTGGAACACACCTACGCCGATGATGTGATTGTGCGAATGCCAACCGGCGTATCCGTGGGCAATAAAGGCTCCATCAACTCTACAATGGCCGTCCTATCAGAACTGCCAGACCGGCAATTGCTCGGTGAGGATGTCATCTGGTCGGGCACCCCTGATGCAGGCGATCTGCTCTCCTCGCACCGCCTTATGTCCACGGCGACCCACAGCCGCGATGGCATCTATGGCAAGGCGACCGGAAAGAAACTTTGCTACCGGATCATCGCCGATTGCGCGGCAGCAGAGGACACAATTTATGACGAGTGGCTGGTGCGCGACAATGGCGCGATTGTCCGCCAGCTTGGCTGGGAGGTGGACGCCTATGTGCGGCATCTGATCGAAAGCGAAGGCGGGGCAGACAAGGCCTCCAAGCCCTTCACACCTGCCACCGACACGCAAGGGCGCTATACCTCCCGCGGCAACACGCAGGAGATGGGCGCGCTCTATGCGGAAAACTTGCGTCGATTGATGCGGGCCGATTTTGCTTCGATCCGCGATACCTATGACAGGGCATGCCAGATCGAAACGCCGGGCTACAGAACCGGCCATGGCTGGGACGCAGTGGATGCATTTTGGCTTGGCCTTCGCGCCGCATTTCCTGACGCAGCTTTTGAAATACACCATCAAATTGGCATGGATGGGTCCGACGGTTTCCCGCCAAGGGCCGCCATTCGCTGGTCGCTGACGGGCAAGCATTCCGGCCACGGCGTCTTTGGTCCTCCATCGGATGCAGATGTGCATATTATGGGGATGTGTCACGCCGACTACGGTCCCTGGGGACTGCGACGTGAATTTGTGCTGTACGATGAAATCGCCATCTGGAAGCAGATCATTTTGGCGACGGGCTAGTGCAGATGACGGCACATTTGCTTTAAAAGACCCAACTTGTGATTATCAAACTGTGGCTTTAGCCACCAACAAGAAGCCCACCCATGGAGCCAGATCATGACCATTAAAACCACGCATGTTGGTTCGCTGCCGCGAAGCCAAAAAATCGTCGATTTCATCTTCGCGCGCGAAAATCAAACGCCTTATGATCAAGCCGCTTTTGATGCTGCAATGAGCGAGGCTGTGAGTGAGGTTGTGCGCCGTCAGGTGGAGGCCGGCATCGACTATGTTTCTGATGGTGAGACCTCCAAGATCAGCTATGCGACCTATGTGAAGGATCGCTACACCGGCTTTGATGGTGACAGCCCACGCAATGCACCAGCTGACCTCAAAATGTTTCCAAGTTTCCTGGAGCGGCTGAAGGATGAGGGCGGCACGCCAACCTATGCTCGGCCCATGTGCGTGGGCGAGGTTAAGTCTAAAGGGCAGGGCGAGCTGCAGAAGGATATCAACAATCTCAAGGCTGCAATGGCGGCTCACGGAGCAGCCGGTGGTTTTATGAATGCTGCCTCACCCGGCGTGATTTCTCTGTTCTTGCAAAATGATTTTTATCCCAATCGCGAAGCCTACTTGGCGGCACTCGCAGACGCGATGAAAGATGAGTACGAGACCATTGTTGGCGCTGGGCTGACCTTGCAGCTCGACTGCCCGGATCTGGCGCTTTCACGCCATATGTTGTTCGCAGACTTGTCCGATGACGAGTTCGTAAAGATTGCCGACATGCATGTGGAGGCAATGAACCACGCCCTGCGTGACATTCCCAAGGAAAGCGTGCGCGTGCATATTTGCTGGGGCAACTATGAAGGCCCGCACTGCTGCGACATCGACATGGATACGGTGTTTCCAACGCTGATGAAAACCCATGCAGGCGCTGTGTTGTTTGAAACATCAAACCCACGCCACGCTCATGAGTGGACGGTGTTCGCCGAGCGCAAGGCCGAAATCCCAGACGATAAAGTGCTCGTGCCCGGCGTCATCGATTCCACCACCAACTTCATTGAACATCCCGATGTGGTGAAGCAGCGCGTCGAGCGTTTTGTCGATATTGTGGGCGCAGAGCGCGTGATCGCTGGGTCCGACTGCGGCTTTGGCACCTTTGCTGGCTTTGGCGCGGTAGACCCCGAAATCGCCTGGGCAAAGCTCGCCACACTCTCAGAGGGCGCAAAGCGGGTAGGATAATGGCCCACGGCGGCAACATACTGGTTGATGCGCTGGTTTCGCAGGGCGTCAACCGCGTTTTTTGCGTGCCTGGTGAGAGTTATCTGGCCGCACTTGATGCGCTCTACGATGCCCAGATAGATACCATTGTCGCCCGCCATGAGGGCGGGGCAGCGATGATGGCTGAAGCGCATGGGAAACTAACCGGCAAGCCCGGCATCGCGTTTGTGACGCGCGGTCCCGGTGCAACAAACGCCTCCAGTGGCGTCCATGTGGCGTTTCAGGATTCCACACCTATCATCCTGTTCATCGGGCAGGTGGCGAGCGACCAGCGCGACCGTGAAGCATTCCAGGAGGTTGATTTTACGGCGATGTTCGCCCCGCTGGCCAAATGGGTCGCGCAGGTGGATCGGGTGGACCGTATACCAGAGTATATTTCGCGCGCGTTCCATGTGGCGCAGGCCGGAAGACCCGGGCCGGTGGTGCTTGCGCTTCCAGAGGATGTTCTATCTGCGCACGTTGAAGGCAGCCGGGTTCAGCTCCCTGCTGCCACTATCCCCGACCAAGCGCCGTCGCCAGAGGCCGTCGAGAAAGTAATCGATGCCATCGCAAAAGCCGAAAGGCCTTTTATGCTGGTGGGCGGATCAGGCTGGAGCCAACAGACCGCTGATGAGTTGGCAAGCTTTGCACAGCAAGCTCAGGTTCCGGTGGGAACAAGCTTTCGCTGCCAGGATTATATCGACAATGATCACTCCAACTACGCAGGTGATGTGGGTATTGCGCCCAACCCGGCACTGGCCAGAATGATTGAAGACGCCGATCTCCTGCTGGTGCTCGGCGCACGGTTGGGTGAGATGACGACCGGCAGCTACACCCTGCTCAAACCGCTCAAAACACCGCAAAAGCTCATCCATGTGCACGCAGACCCCAATGAGCTTGGGCGCGTCTACCATCCCGATCTGGCCATCGCTGCAAAATCAGCGCCGCTTCTTCATGCGCTCGCTGATAGCGCAATACAGCCTTCTTCAAACCGCAACGGCTATGTGGAAACCTGCCGATCTGCCTATGAGGCGTGGCAGGAACCGCAACCAACCAGCGGCGCTCTGCGCATGGAAAACGTTGTCCACCATCTGTGCCAAATGCTCCCCGCAGACGCCATCATCACTAATGGGGCGGGCAACTATGCGGCCTGGCTCCACCGCTATTACCGCTACCGCCAGTATGGCACACAGCTTGCGCCAACTTCTGGTTCTATGGGCTACGGCTTACCGGCGGCTATTGCAGCCAAACTGGAACGCCCGGAGCAAGAGGCGATTTGCCTTGCCGGTGATGGGTGCCTGCAAATGGTGGTGCAGGAGTTTGGCACGGCCTGCCAATATGGGGCGAACATCGTGGTTCTTGTGGCCAACAACAGCCAATACGGTACCATTCGCATGCACCAGCATCGCTCTTATCCAGGGCGCCAGAAAGCCACAGCACTTCAGAACCCAGACTTCGCAGCTCTTGCACGTGCCTATGGCGGCTATGGCGCTTCGGTGAGGCACGATGATGACTTTGCCCAGGCACTGGACGCCGCGCGCAGTGCAGGGGTGCCAGCGCTTCTGGATTTGAAGATCGAGCCCAACGCGATATCGCCGCGCATGGTCATTGGTGCTTAGCCGGGAAGAATTTTGCCCGGGTTCATAATGTTCTGTGGGTCTAGCGCTTTCTTAAGCGCGATCATTACATCGACAGCATCACCCATTTCAGAGCGCATGTAATCGATTTTTCCCTGGCCAATGCCGTGCTCGCCGGTGCAGGTGCCGCCAGCCTCAATGGCCATGTCATTGAGCCAGCCAATATAGGCTTTTGCGCGGGCCATCTCGTCATCACTTTCCATGTCGATCAACGGCAACACGTGAAAGTTTCCATCACCAACATGGCCAACAATAGGGGCAATAAAGCCTTCCTCAATTGCGCGGGTCTGCGCCATTTCAATGCAGCCAGCGAGCTTGGAAATGGGCACGCATACGTCAGTTGAAAGCCCTTTTGCACCGGGGCGTAGGGCAAGGCTTGCCCAATAGGCATCATGGCGGGCCTGCCATATACGCGTGCGCTCCTCAGGCGAGTTGGCCGCTGGAACAGAACGCCCCCCATGGTCATCAACAATGGAACGGAACAGCGCCATCTGCTCGTCTACAGCAGCTTGCGAACCATGGAACTCAACCAGAAGGAGAGGTTGCTCATCAAAATTCAGTTTGGAGTAGCTGTTCACTGCTTGAACTGTGAGCGTATCCAGCAGTTCGATTCGCGCCACAGGCAAGCCATACTGGATCGTGGTGATGACAGCCTCGCTGGCGGTGGCAATGTCGTCGAAATGGGCCACAACACTACCAACGGTCTCAGGAATGCCGTGCAAGCGCAGGGTTAGCTCGGTGATGATTCCCAATGTGCCTTCGGCGCCAACAAGCAAACGCGCAATATCGTACCCCGCAGAGCTTTTGCGGGCCCGCTGGCCTGTTCGTACCACCCGGCCATCGGCAAGCACCGCTTCCAGCGAAATCACCACGTCCTTCATCGTGCCATAGCGCACTGCATTTGTGCCAGATGCGCGGGTCGATGCCATTCCACCCAGTGTGGCATCGGCCCCCGGATCGATTGGAAAGAACAAGCCCTGGTCACGCAGTTCTGCGTTAAGCTGCTTGCGTGTAACGCCAGGCTGAACCACGCAGTCTAAATCACCGGAGTTGACCGCTATGATTTCGTTCATGCCCGACAGGTCAATGCAAACGCCGCCATCAGGCGCGTTCACATGGCCCTCAAGTGAACTGCCGACACCAAACGCCACAACAGGCACATCATGCTGCGCGCAGGCTTTTACAATAAAGGCCACTTCCTCGGTGCTCTTAGCGAAAACCACTGCGTCAGGTGGCTGATTCCTGATCCAGGTGGTCGTGTGCCCGTGTTGTTCACGAATGGCTTGCCCCGTTGAAAACCGTTCGCCGAAACGCTCTTCCAGGCCTGCGCTGAGCTGCGTCCATGCTTCATTCGAGAAGCGTCTGCCTGTGAGCAGGTTCAATTTGCCCATGGCCTGTGGAGCATCATTTGTCATCAAAGGCATAAAGCAGGTACCGCACTACAATCGCTCCTCAGGGCTTAGACTGCACATTCTTTCGCCAAACAACAGGATAAAATCGACAAAGACCTTTGCCTTCATTGCAGCTTAAGTGGGGGAGTGCGAGGCTCCTAACGTAAGGCGATCATTGCTCGCCTGCCTTATGCCACCCCGAACAGGGCCGTTTGCCGCATGACTTTGGAACCTAACACTGGCGCCACACCGCAACACACTGTGCCTGTGCCCAATACCCCCATCCCAGAGGCTATCCGCAGCGAAGATGATCACCTCCTTCGCCCCTTCATCGATGCGGTGAAAGCGGCGCTTGCTGCGGAAAACCGCGAGGATCTTCAGGCTCTCACAGACCAGCTCTACGTTTCAGAACTGGCTGAAGTTATCACCATTCTGGATGCTGAAGAGCGGCCAAAGCTTATCGAATTGATCGGCGAAGCCTTTGATTTTGAAGCGTTGACGGAGGTCGACGAGCAGATCCGAATCGATATTCTCGATGCGCTGCCACTCAGTCTCATTGCTGCGGGTTTTGTTGAGCTTGAGAGCGATGACGCAGTCTACATTCTGGAAGACCTGCCAGAAGATGCACAGGCAGAAATTCTGCGTATTTTGCCAACGCTGGATCGATTGGCTCTGCAGCGTGCATTGGACTATCCGGAGGAATCCGCCGGTCGGCGCATGCAGTCCAACTTTATCGCTGTGCCGCCTTTTTGGACGGTTGGTCGCGCCATCGATTACATGCGAGAAGCCAGCGATCTGCCCGACGAGTTCCACGACCTCTTTGTTGTGGACCCCGGCTACAAGCTTCTGGGTATCGTTAAGCTCAATCGGATGCTTCGCTCCAAACGGCCTGTGCCAATCAACTCCATCATGGAGGATGTGCAGGAGATAAGCGCTGAAACTGATCAGGAAGATGCCGCCTACACCTTCCAAAAATACGATCTTACCTCTGCCGCAGTGGTTGATAAGGGCGGCCGCCTGGTCGGTGTGCTCACGGTCGATGACATTGTCGATGTTGTGCAAGAAGAGGCCGGTGAAGACATGTTGGCTCTTGCCGGTGTTGGCGTTGAAGAAGTGTCGGACAGTGTGCGCTCCATTACACGGTCCCGCTTGCCTTGGCTGTGCGTGAACCTGGCCACCGCAGTGCTTGCCTCGCTGGTGATTGGCATGTTTGATGCCACCCTGGAACAAATGGTGGCGCTGGCGATCCTCATGCCGATCGTCGCCTCGATGGGCGGCAATGCAGCCACACAAACCATGACGGTAGCGGTGCGTGCCATAGCTATGCATGATTTGGATCCCTACAATATGGGCCGCGTTGTGCTGCGCGAGGCTTATGTGGGGCTGGTCAATGGCGCGGCCTTCGCCATCCTCATGGCCATTGTTGCCATCGTTTGGTTTGGAAGCGCGGGTCTTGGCCTTGTGATCGGCACTGCAATGGTGGTGAACATGCTGGCGGCTGCACTGGCTGGCATTTTGATCCCGATTGCGCTTGAGCACTTTGGCATCGACCCGGCAATTGCATCCAGCGTGTTTGTCACCACCGTGACGGATGTTGTGGGCTTTTTCGCTTTCCTAAGTCTGGCTGCCCTGTGGTTCGGCATTTAGGCGCTAGATCCAGCGACGAACCTTCGCGCTGTAATCGGCCCAGCCTTGCGGAAAGTTGGCCGCCAAGTGCGCTTCCTCGCGTACGATGGCAAAATGCTGAACCGCCAGTGCAAGTACGGGCACCAGCACCACGTGCCAAAGCGAGCCAGCCAGCAGCCCCACACCCAGCAAGATAAGCAGATTGCCAACGTAAATGGGGTTGCGGGAATAGGCGAAGGGCCCGCGCGTGACCAATGCCTGCGTACCTTGATGCGGCAAAATGGTGGTCTGGGCCTTGCGAAAAGTAAGGCTTGCCCAGACATCGCTTGCCAGCGCAGCAACGACAAAAAGCCCGCCCACAGCTTGGCTTATTCCGGTACGCTCAAAGCCCAGTGGCCAAACAGCCCGCAACACAAGACCCAGTGCGATCAGGCAGATAAGCAGCACCGGCGGCCATGGAAAACGATTGGGCCGATCTTTGATGTTCCAGTCGCTCATTGGACGCTCCTTTTTGGTGCTCAGGTTATCGCCATGTGGCCTTGCCGCAACACAATTGATCTCATGGCCAAAAGAGCATGAAAAGATAGGAGATCAATCTTTTGGAAAGTGAATGCTGTGATAACAGCATGCGCATATCGGGCTCCTCATCAAACGGATTATCAGTTCGCCATGCTGAAACGCATTACTTTGTTCATTCTCGCGCATGTCGCGTTCTTTGGCGTGGCCGCAGCTATTGTTGCTGCATCCACAACGGGCGCCGATGCCCAGCGCAGCGACAATCCCTATGGTATGGAGTTTGTTGTGACGCAGGAGGCGCCCATGCGGACCGGTGCCGATGCCGATGCACCTCTCATGGGGCCAGTGGTAGAAGCAGGCACCCGCAACGTAACCCTGCGCTGGTGCCGCCCAGAATTTGACTTTCAAGGGTGGATGTTTGGCTCACCGGGCGCACAACAAATACAGCTTGATCAGCGTATTTGTGAAGTGAACGCAGGCGGGCAGATCGGGTTTGTTCCCGGCGATGCGCTGCGCGTTCAGTAGCAGTTCGTTTGCAGGGCCTAATCCGCGCGATTGCAAGGCCGCACCAAGGCTACCGAGCACTACACAAGAAGATGTCAGTAACAGTAGCGGTACCGATCATAGCCGTGGCCTCTACTGTACACTCTGGCCAAGCACTATCCCCCATCACCGGCGCCTTGCAGGCCTAATCACCAGTTGAATTGCTGCTATGCAAAAATGCATCTTGCAGCGCGATAAACCTTTCGTTAACCAGCCGTTCTGTCTCAGGGAACTGTCAGTACATGGGACGCGAGTGAGGTTGTCATGATTGAACATGATACGATTGCATGCTGGTCCGCCGCACGGTGGACCGTAGTTGGCGCTTTGTGCGTTGTTGCCTTGGTTTGGTTTTTTGGTGGGTTTGAACCCACCGCGTTGGCCGTAACCACCAACTCGTAGTAAACTGTGGCCATGGCTGACTATGACTCCAGTTCCCTTGATCGATCATCACAGCGCGTAAGCAAACGAGTTGCCCTTGCCGATGCACAGGTCGGCAACATTGAGGTTGCTGCTGCCTATAGGTTGATTGATGATAAAGGCGTGCGATTTATCGATGTGCGCGACGTCAGGGAACTTGCCCAAACAGGGCGGATACCCGGCGCAAAACACTGCCCGCGCGGCATGCTTGAATTCTGGATAGACCCAGAAAGCACCTATCACAAACCGCTATTTAGCCAAGACGTGCGCTTTGTTTTCTATTGCGCGAGCGGTTGGCGCTCTGCGCTTGCAGCCCAAACTGCACAAGAGATGGGCCTGCCCCGCGTCACCCACCTAAAGGGCGGCATAACAGCGTGGCTGGACGAGGGGTTGCCTGTAGACAAACAGAAGACACCAAAGGTCTAAGCTGCAAAAATATCCTGCAGATTAAGCAGCAGCGCTTTCACCCGATCATCGGCAATCCGGTAGAAGGCCATTTGACCTTCTTTGCGAAAATCAACCAGATTATCGGCCCGAAGCCGTGCCAGGTGCTGTGACATGGCAGATTGGCCAAGGCTGATCGACTGGGAGAGAAATGAAACAGTCGCTTCGCCTTTGGCAGCCAACAGGCAGAGAATCAGCAAACGACGCTCATTGGCGATGAGTTTGAGATAGTTGGCCGTCTCTGAAGCATTGATGTCCAGCGCGCCAGCGCCGTGGGAATGCGCTGAAATAGGTGTTTGGTCGTTCATGGCCATTCATAGTGTGTCAAAGGTCGTCGTTCGGCTCGTTGCCCAGTCACGCTTGCTTCGTGAGTCGATCACGCTTTGCCACCAGACATGGAAAGATTAGCCGTACCCTCACGCGACGACTATCCGTGGTGCCCCATACGTACTGTAGCTGCGACAGAGCAACGCTGGCTGCTTGTGGATTACGCAAAAGCGCGTGCGTGCGCACTTGGAGCGGCCGCAGCCGCAGGGCATGGTGGTGGGTATGGCACTTCATCTTATCAAATTGTGTGTGGGCGCGGACTCGCTGGACGATCACCGCGCATGGGTCGCTTACATGCTGGCGCGCAAGCAACAGCTAGGTTTGCCACTTGAGCAGCTCCATACCACACGCATGGTGCCCAAACGTGCAGAGGAGTTGCTGGCGGGCGGCTCACTCTATTGGGTGATCAAAGGCACCGTGCAGGCCCGCCAGAAGCTGGTAGATATTCGCCCATTCAAGGATGATGAGGGCGTGGGTCGCTGCCATCTGGTTCTGGACACCGACTTGGTTGCCACGCGCCCACAGCCTCGCAGGCCCTTTCAAGGGTGGCGCTATCTTAAAGACAGCGACGCACCCGTCGATCTGGCTGACCTGAAGGACGAGGGTGCCCAGGATATGACGCCAGAAATGCGCAACGAGTTGGTCGAACTTGGCCTGCTCTAAACTGCCAAACTAAACCGCCAGACTAGACCGCTATGTTGTCTATCAGCCGCGTTTTGCCCAGCCAGGCCGCGGCCAGGAGGCGCGCGTTTTCTATGTTGGCCATCGCGCCCAGCGTATCAGCATCACGCACCGCTACATAGTCTGGCTTGAAGCCATGACGGGTAAGATGCGCGCTCGCCTCAAAGACAGCCTCGTCAGGATCGCGACGCTCTCGAAGCGCCTTGGCGCACGTCAGAAGCGCTTTTTGCAGTTCGGGCGCACGGGCACGTTCATCCGCGTTCAGATAAGCGTTGCGCGAAGACAGAGCCAAGCCATCGGCTTCGCGAATTGTCGTGCTGCCATGGATGGCAACCGGAATATTGAGGTCAGCGACCATGCGCTTGATCACCAGGAGCTGCTGATAGTCCTTCTCGCCAAACACAGACACATCGCACATGGCAGCCAGCAGCAAGCGGCTGACAACAGTGGCAACACCGCCAAAGAAGTGTGGACGAAAATCAGCCTCAAGACCCAGGGCAGGGCCCTCCATTGTGATGCGTGTTGCATCGAGCGGGCCATACATCTCATCCGGCACAGGCATGAAGACCGCCGCCACACCGGCCTTTTCCAGAGCTGCGAGGTCTTCAGCTTCCTGCCGAGGGTAGGTGTCCAGATCCTCGCCCTCTGCAAACTGGGTTGGATTGACGAAAATTGTAGCAATCACCTCGTCTGCCAACGTTGAAGCGTGGGCTACCAGCGCCAGGTGGCCTGCGTGCAGCGCGCCCATGGTGGGCACCAATGCACTGGTTTTGCCCGTTTTGCGCAGATCAGACTGGAAAGATCGCAGGCTTTCCACGGTGCGGCAGATGGTCGGCATTGTCATTGGCAACTCTTGCAAAATTCATGATACTGGCTCTGCGGCGATGCTGCGCATGCCACAAACGCGGATTTGGCCCGCTATACCCTTTCCAAGTCGGCTATGCGAACCCAAATGAGGGTCATGACCAAGCAAGCGCCCTCCCTAAAACCGAGCAACGCACCCCAAAAGAGCAACAAGACATCGGTCGACGCCTTTGTTGCAGCGATTGGCAGCGCTCCTAAACCTGGTTCATCTGGCAGACTTATGTTTGCACTGGATGCCACGCTGAGCCGGGAACGGACCTGGGACCAGGCTATGCACATTCAATCAGCAATGTTTGCAGAGGCAAACTCAGTCAACGGGTTGGCCATGAAGCTGATCTATTTCCGCGGTTTTGATGAGTGCCGTGCCTCCGGTTGGCAAACCGATGGCCGCAAGCTCGCAAAACTCATGCAAGGCATTGGCACCATGGGTGGCCAGACACAGATCAGTCGAGTGCTGGGCTTTGCCCGCAAGGAGATTGCCAAAGCGCCTGTGCCTGCCATGGTCTATATAGGCGATGCAGTGGAAGAGGATGCCGATGCACTGTCCCATCAAGCCGGACAGCTAGGCCTGCTTGGTTGTAAAATTTTTGCCTTTCATGAGGGCAGGGACCAGCATGCAGGCGCTGTTTTCAAATCTATGGCCGCCAACTCCGGCGGTGGATACTTCCAGTTTGACAGTCGCTCCGCAGACGTGCTGGCCAGCCTGTTGAAAGCAGTTGCTAGATACGCCTCAGGCGGACGACAAGCGCTGGAAAGCGCAGGTAACCGCGAAACACGTCTGCTGTTGGAGCAAATGCGATGATCTACCTGATTTTTGGTTTGGCTCTGTTGGCAGCCTTTCTACTGGCTGGACGAGCGCTAGCGCGTATTCCGGCTGCTCAGATTGCCAAGCATGCTCGCTTTGGTGGTGTCGCCCTTCTGGTCGGTTTGGCCGGGCTTTTGATGTTGACCGGGCGCTTTGGCGCCATGACCCAAGTGTTTGCGCTCGCCAACCATGCCATGCGCTCGCGGTCTATGTTTCGCGGCTCGCCTAAAGGCTTTGATGATGTGGATGGAACTTTTGGCACCAGCAGCGCGAACCCCAAGGTACGCACGCGCTACTTGGAAATGGCACTGGATGCAGGCACTGGCAGCATCGAAGGGCAGTTCATTGCCGGGCCCATGAAAGGGCGGGCACTGGATGCCTGCTCACAAGGTGAACTGACCAGCGCGCTTGGCGCGGTGGCCGATGATGGGGAAAGTGTGCGCCTGCTAGAAGCGTATCTGGACCGCACGTTTGCCAGTTGGCGTGAAAACCATGACCAGCGGACGGGTGGGGGTGGCACCAGCGCGGCGAATACGGGCAGCATGACTGAAGACGAGGCCTATGAGATCCTGGGGCTTGAGCCGGGCGCCGAGCCCGAGGCCGTTCGTGGGGCGCACAGGCGCCTTATGGCCAACATTCACCCCGACAGGGGCGGATCGACTTACCTGGCGGCTAAGGTCAATCTTGCGAAGGAAGTTCTGCTGAAATGACACGGCCAATACTCCTGAATTACAAACAAGCCGGTAGATGAAAAGTGACGTTTGCCGGGTGTGCCTAACGGTCTGGGCGCACGGCCAGGCAGGCAATGCGGCTTGCTTCAAGAGCGCTACAGGCGGCCTGGGCAACCTCACGATCATTGAAGCCACCAAAGCGGGCACGCCACAGGGTGCTGCCATTGGCTTGCACGGTTTGCGTGTAAGGCAAACGGTTGGACAGCGAGCCAACAGTGCTGCGCGCACGGGCAAGAATATCAACCGCAGCTTGTTGGCTAGGCATAGCGCCGATTTGAATGGTCCAACCGCTGGTCGGAACGCTGCCAAGCTGCATGCCCGCAGGTGCAGATGCGGTGGTGATTGCCGGTGACAAAGGGGCCGGTGCTGGGGCAGGGGCAGGCGGCGTATGTGTACCAACCATGCCCGCGGTTGCCGCCGGTGTTAGTGCCGCCGTCTGGACCGCGGCAAGCGGCGGAGGCAACTGCTGCGGACGCTCGGCCGTTGGCATCATCGCGTTTGCAGCAGCGAAGGCAACAGCGGGCAATGCAGCCGGATGCGCCACGGGTGAGGGTGGATGGAAGCGCGTGCGTGCAACAACCATGCGGGTACGCGGGCCCGTGCTTGCGCGCGGCAAATGACGCGCAATCAAATCGCGCATGTGCGCATTGCGGCTGGCGCCCGTGCGGCCACCCATCACAACAGCCACAATATGACGGCCACGATCGTTCACCGAAGACAGCAAATTGAAGCCAGAGGCGCGGATAAAGCCTGTTTTAATGCCATCCACACCGCGCACTGTGCCCAGCAAACGGTTGTGGTTGCGGTAAGTGCGGCCATTGTAGCGGAAGCTTGTGGACGAGAAAATCTCGTAGCGCTGCGGGAAGCGCTCATAGATGGCACGGCCAAGCAGAACCATGTCGCTGGCAGTTGTGCGTTGTTCGCGGTTTGGCAAGCCAGAGGCATTGCGGAAGGTTGTACGGCTCATGCCAATGGCGCGGGCAGTACGGGTCATGCGCTGAGCAAATTCCCACTCGGTGCCGCCAATATGTTCGGCGAGCACGGCAGCGGAGTCATTGGCGGACTTGGTCACCAGCGACATCATAGCGTCGCGCACCGTGATCGTCTGCCCGTTACGTAGACCGAGCTCTGAGGGGGGTTGTGCCTGTGCATGCGCTGAAACGCGCATGCGTGTGTCCAATTCAAGACGCCCAGCCTCCAGCTCCTCAAACAAAATGTAGAGGGTCATCACTTTCGTCAGCGAAGCTGGAAAGCGATAGGCATCAGCATGGCGAGAGAACAGGACCTCTCCGTTGCGCGCATCAACCACAAGCGCCGCATAGCGAGGATTCGCATGAGCTGGGTCGGGGCCCTTATAGGAGCCAAGGAAAACACCAGCCATAACCAGCAGTGCAAGCACAGCCTGCACCATCGATACTCTACGCAACACACTATCACCCATTTGGTTTCCGCCGGATACTCATGGCGGGCACGCCCCCAAAAACAGCTGACGCCCACAACTGGGGCAACACTCAGCCTTGGCCAGACAATAGTGATGTGAGGGTTTCAGAAGCGTTAAGCGCTGGGCAAAAATTACTCAAATTGTGCAGCGCACAAAAACCGGTTGACTTGCATGGTGCGGCGCACATATATCTTTGTGCGTTGCAAACAAAGCGCCTCATGACCGACCTGGTAGTGGCGCAATTGAAAACTCATACGGAGCTATGGTCATGATGACGAATTTTGATGAAATCCAAAAAGCTGGCAAAGAAAACATGGACCTGATGATGGCTTCGATGGCCACCATGTCCAAAGGTGTCCAGGCTCTTGCCATGGAAACACAGGACTATTCCAAGAAATCCATGGAAACCGGCTCAGCCGCCATGGAAGACCTGCTGGCCGCTAAGTCACTCGACAAAGCTGTTGAAGTGCAGTCCGACTACGTGAAATCTGCTTACGAAGCTTTCGTGGGCCAGGCTTCCAAAGTGAACGAAATGGTCGTCGATATGGCCAAAGAAACCTACAAGCCATACGAAGGCATGTTGGCTAAAGTTGGCAAGTAAGCCTCTACGGCAATGTTCTTCGGCTTGGTGATGGCGCTCTAGCGTCACCTTAGACGATGCAAAAATGGGGACTGGTGCGACCAAGCACCAGTCCTTTTTTGTTTTGGAACAACATAACAGCGCGCATCGCACACGCCTGTAATGAACACCCCCCTTTAAATCAGGCACCGAACGCATATCTGGTAAGCTGTGCCAGCCAGGAAATTGGCCTTGAAGGCATCGCCATTGTGCTCCACCATCCAACCCAACTGATTTGAACATGGTAAAAGTCACCGTGCCACGCAGCGCATCTGTTTTGAAAACTGAACAAACGAGCCCGATAAGCGTGCTCGACTATTCTGCCCTTTCTGTCACGGCCAGCGGGGGCGCTGACCACAATGGTGCCGATGATGATGGCGCGGGCAATGGCACCGCTGTTATTACGCGCACCAAACCCAAGGTCAAAAAGCCGAATCTCTATCGTGTGCTGCTGCTCAACGATGACTACACACCCATGGAATTTGTGGTGCATGTTCTAGAGCGTTTCTTCCGCAAGACACGCGATGAGGCGACTCAAGTCATGCTGCATGTGCACCAGAACGGAGTGGGCGAGTGCGGCGTTTACACCTACGAAGTGGCGGAAACCAAAGTGACCCAGGTCATGGACTTTGCCCGCCAAAACCAACACCCCCTCCAATGCGTCATGGAAAAAAAGTGAGAGCGCCCCGTGCCAACCTTTTCCCGTAGCCTTGAAAAAGCCCTGCACCGCGCACTTGCCGGTGCCAATGAACGCAACCACGAATACGCCACGCTCGAGCACTTGTTGCTCGCGTTGATGGATGATGAGGATGCGATCGGGGTGATGCAGGCCTGCAGCGTCGACACCTCAGCTCTGCGCGATTCGGTCGCCGATTATGTCGATCATGAATTGGTGGATCTGGCAGCTGACGACGGCGAAGAAGCCAAGCCTACGGCGGGCTTCCAACGCGTTATCCAGCGCGCGGTTATTCACGTGCAGTCTTCTGGCCGCGATGAAGTGACCGGCGCCAATGTGCTGGTTGCCATTTTTGCCGAGCGCGAAAGCCATGCAGCCTACTTCCTGCAGGAGCAGGATATGACGCGCTATGATGCGGTGAACTATATTTCGCACGGCATTGCAAAGCGCCCTGGTGCAAGCGAGCCACGCAGCCCACGCGGTGCAGATGAGGAATTGGGTGAAGGCGAGGGCCAGGAGCAGAAGAAAAACGAGGCGCTGGAAGCCTACTGCGTCAACCTGAACGAGAAGGCCAAAGAGGGTAAAATTGACCCGCTGATTGGCCGTGGCAAAGAGATTCAACGCACCGTGCAGGTGCTTTGCCGCCGCCAAAAGAACAACCCGCTGCTGGTGGGTGATCCTGGCGTGGGTAAGACCGCGATTGCAGAAGGTTTGGCCAAACGCATCAATGATGGCGATGTGCCTGAAGTGCTGGCGGATGCCACTGTTTTCTCACTGGACATGGGCGTGCTGCTGGCCGGGACGCGCTACCGCGGTGATTTTGAAGAGCGCCTGAAGCAGGTGGTGAAGGAAATCGAGGCCTATGAAGGCTCGATCCTGTTTATCGATGAAATTCACACGGTCATTGGTGCGGGTGCCACGTCGGGCGGAGCCATGGACGCCTCAAACCTGCTCAAGCCCGCGCTTGCGGCAGGTTCGCTGCGCTGCATCGGCTCGACAACCTACAAAGAATACCGTCAGTTCTTTGAAAAAGACCGTGCCCTTGTGCGTCGCTTCCAGAAGATTGACGTAACCGAGCCAAGCGTGCCGGATGCCATTGAGATCCTCAAAGGGTTGAAGCCCTACTTTGAGGACTATCACAAGGTCCGCTACACAAACGATGCCATCAAGACTGCCGTGGAGCTTTCCGCGCGTTACATCAACGACCGTAAGCTGCCCGACAAAGCCATCGACGTGATAGATGAAACCGGCGCGTCACAGCAACTGGTGCCAGAGAGCAAGCGCCGCAAAACAATTGGCGTGAAAGAAGTGGAAAATGCCATCGCTCTGATGGCGCGAATTCCGCCCAAGAACGTCTCCAAGGATGACGCAGAGACAATCAAAGGCCTGGAAACCAATTTGCGGCGTGTGGTGTTTGGGCAAGATGACGCCATTACCGCTCTTTCGGCTGCCATCAAGCTTTCGCGGGCCGGGTTGCGTGAGCCCGAAAAGCCCATTGGCAATTATCTGTTCTCAGGACCTACTGGCGTCGGCAAAACCGAAGTCGCAAAGTCGCTGGCCAACCTGCTAGGCGTGGAACTTCTGCGCTTCGACATGTCCGAGTATATGGAGCGGCATGCCGTTTCACGCCTCATTGGTGCACCTCCGGGCTATGTCGGCTTCGATCAGGGTGGCTTGCTGACCGATGGCGTCGACCAGCACCCTTATTGCGTACTGTTGCTGGACGAAATCGAGAAGGCCCATCCGGACCTCTTCAATGTTCTGTTGCAGGTCATGGATCACGGCAAGCTAACCGATTCAAACGGCAAGGAAGTCGATTTCCGCAATGTGATCATCATCATGACCACCAATGCGGGCGCCTCTGATATGGCCAAGCCTGCAATCGGCTTTAAGTCGGCACGCCGCGAGGGCGAGGATATGGAGGCGATCAACCGCCTGTTTGCGCCGGAGTTCCGCAACCGTCTGGACGCGATCATCCAGTTTGGCCATCTGCCACAGGAAGTTGTGTTCCGCGTCGTCGACAAGTTCGTGCTGCAGCTGGAAACGCAGCTGTCGGATCGCAATGTGGTGATCGAACTGACAGATCAGGCCCGCGAATGGCTGGCTATCGAAGGCTATGATGAGCATATGGGCGCGCGTCCGCTTGGCCGCGTGATCCAGGAGCACATCAAGAAGCCGCTGGCAGACGAGGTGCTATTCGGCAAGCTTGTCAAAGGCGGAACCGTGCGCGTCAATATCGATCAAAACGAAAACGGCAAAACGGTTGGCTTGAAATTAGAAACCGTCAGCGAGCCCGTGAAGCCAAAGCCGGACCCGGTACCTGCTAAAGCCAAACGCAAAGCACCTGCCAAAAAGAAGCCTGTTGCCAAAGCAACCAAGGCAACGGCGACCAAAGACGCCGGTCCAAAGAGCACTGGACGCAAAAAACCGGGCTCAGGCGGCGGCCGCAGCGCGGTACCCAAAGTGCCGCTAAAAACGTAAACCAACACAAGAAGCCGGGCCCAGAGCCCGGCTTTTTCTTTTGAAGGTAGATCTATGACGCCAAAGGCCATCAACCTCGCCGACAAGCTCAGCCAGTTTTCAGATCACTGGTCACCCAAGATCATCAGCCAGTTTAATGGCAATGACATCATGGTGTTCAAAGTGCAGGGCGAGTTCGTCTGGCATGACCACCGCGATACGGATGACTTTTTTCTGGTTCTTGAGGGTGAGGTGACGATCGAAACCGAAGACGGTAACGTCACCCTCGGCCCCGGCGAGCTTTACGTTGTGCCAAAAGGCAAAAAGCATCGGCCTGTGGCGGCGAACGAAGCGCATATCCTGCTTATAGAGCCGCCGCGCGGGACACCAAACACAGGCGATACCACCTCGGCAGCCACCAAGGTCGAAATCTAGCCCAAGGCGTCGCGGTATTGCCTGGCGTGCGCAGCCAACAGATCATTGTCCGCCATCGCACCGGAGTGACCACGCAGCGGCACACCTTCGTGGCGCGGGATAACGTGAAAGTGCAGATGAAACACCGTCTGCCCCGCCGGCGCTTCATTGAATTGCTGAATCAGCACACCTTCAGCATCGAAAGCTGCTTTGGCAGCAATAGCCACCCTCTGCACTGCACGCATAAGGCCCGCAAAAACCACCGATTGGGCGTCCAACAGGTTACGTGATGGCGCCTTTGGAATCACCAAAGCATGGCCATCTGCCTGTGGCATCACATCCATAAACGCCAGCACATCTTCGGTTTCCAAAATCGTATGATTGGGTATCTCGCCGCGCAAAATCTTGGCGAAAATATTCTGACCGTCATAGGCAATCATTGTAACACTCCTCTAGTCGCCACCTTTGCGGAAGGGCGTGCGCTGTTCCAGATATTGCGCATCGAACATAACCTGCTCACGCTCCCCAACCAGATAATCGGCCACAGCTTGCCGGAAGCTTGGATTGGGAATGTGATGCATGCTGGTGGTGATGGCCGGAACATAGCCACGCGCCAACTTGTGCGACCCTTGAGCACCGGCTTCCACGCGGTCTAGGCCATGCGCGATGGCATAATCGATGGCCTGGTAATAACAGACCTCAAAGTGCAAAAATGGGTGATGTTCTGTGCAGCCCCAGTTGCGCCCATACAGCGCGTCTGACCCTTTGAAATTCAGCGCGCCAGCAACGTATTTGCCATCGCGTTTTGCCATAATCAGCACGATGTCATCTGCCATCCGCTCGCCAATCATCGAAAAGAACTGCCGCGTCAGATAAGGCTGCCCCCATTTGCGTGCGCCAGTGTCTTGATAGAACACGAAAAAAGAATCCCAGTGGGCCTCGGTCAGGTCGCTGCCTGACAGCCATTCAATCTCAATTTCATTGGCCAGCGCTTCACGGCGTTCCTTGCGGATTTGCTTGCGCTTGCGTGAGGCAAGGGCCTCCAAAAACGCATCAAAGCTCTCATAGCCTTCATTGAGCCAATGAAACTGCTGATCGTGCCGGGTCATGAAGTCATGGCCTTCAAGCAACGTTGCCTCAGCCTCGCTCACGAAGGTTATGTGTGCCGATGACAAACTGAGCTTCTCGACCACCGCCTGTGTGCCGCGTGCCAGCAGCCCTTGCGCGATTGCAGCATCGGCGGATGGTGCAACCAGCAACTTGGGCGCGCTGGCAGGAGTGAAAGGAATGCTCGATTGCAGCTTGGGATAGTAGCGCCCACCGGCCCGCTCATAGGCATCGGCCCAGGCGTGATCAAACACATATTCGCCGTAGCTGTGCATCTTGAGGTAGGCAGGCATCGCGGCTTCAAGCTGGCCATTCTCACCGCGCACGATGATGTGTGAACCGATCCAACCGGTCTCGGCCTGGGCAGACCCTGAGTCTTCCAGGGCTGTTAAAAAGGCATAGGAAACAAAAGGGTTATAAGCAGCTGCAACTGTCTTGGCCGTGCCTTTCAGTGCGTCCCATGCGTCCTTGCCAATGTCGGCAAGCGTTTCAACCGTTTCTAACGTCCGTCGTCCGGCAGAATTGTTTTCATCGCTCATGCCAGAGCCTCATTGGGGTCAAAACCCTCAAAAGTTATGGCATCGGCATAGCGCAGTACACGTTTTGCGCTGGCAACATCTTTCACGGTCCAGCAGGCCAGCGCCTTACCGCCGATCCACTTGGCCAGCATAGGTGAGAGAGCGGGCAGGGCTCCTTGGTGATAGGAAATGAAGTCGCACCATAGGCCAGGTCCATGCAGAAGCGCACCAAGGCGAAACTTCTGCCAGGCGGAGATGTCGCCCCAATAGTTGTAACCCATATGCGCAGACACAATACCCAGGGGACGGCCGGTTTTATGCTTTGCTATGTGCGCGATAAGCGCAGGATCAAATGACATGATCGCCAACGGGCCACTATAGGCCGCCACTGCCCCAGCCACGGCATCAGCCAGAACTGTATTACCATCAAAGCGGCTCTTCAGCTCCACCACCAGCGGCGTGCGGCCATCCACGGAGGCCAAAACTTTGGCCAATGAAGGAATGGTGCCGCCCGAGCCGGTAATCACAATGGCTTCCAGATCCTCACGCGTACGCTGGCGCACTGGTCCTGTTTGCGCTGTAAGCCGGTCCAGCGTGTGGTCATGGAACACCACCACATCGCCATCAGCGGTTTGTTGCACGTCCAACTCAATGGAAAAGCCATGGGCAATCGCCGCCTCAAAGGCGCCGAGCGTGTTTTCGATCAGGCCATGGTCTGCATTGTGCAAGCCACGATGGGCGATGGGGCGCGAGGTCAGCCAAGCGGGGGTATTTGGCATGACTGAGATTTAGGTTTTCAGGGCGAAGATGGCTTCCACCTCCACCGGCACACCGAAAGGCAACGAACCAACCCCAACCGCAGACCGGGCATGGTGGCCCTGCTCGCCAAGCACATCGACCATGAAGTCGCTGGCGCCGTTCACCACCGCCGGGTGCTGGGTAAAGTCTGATGCCGCGTTCACAAACCCAACCAGCTTCACCAACCGTTCTAGCCGGGACCAATCACTGTCGATGGCCATTTTCAATTGCGCCAGCAGACCAATCGCGCAGCGCTTGGCGGCCGCAGCGCCAGCATCAACTTCGACGCCATCACCCAGCTTGCCAGCCGCCAGCGAGCCGTCCGGCTGGAAAGGCAACTGACCAGAAACGTGCAGAAAGCCGCCAGACATAACGTAAGGCACATAGTTGGCAGCCGGGGCTGCGGGGCTTGGCAGGTTAACGCCAAGTTCGGCGAGTCGTTGCTCGATGCTCATAGGGCGAGTATCTCAAAATCAGTGTTGAAAACGAAACAGAAGGCCAGGCGAACCCGTCCATGTGTGATCATGTTCTTACCCATGTAAAGGCAGCCACGCCAACGTCCAGAGGCAGCCATCTGCCTTTTTTCGCTCTGGCGCTTTTCAGCTTATCAACCGGGCCGAATTCTCCGGTTCTGGCGCAAACGACCGCTGGTGATCTTATCGCCCACCGCGCCGTTTACGACCTGAACTTGGTCGAGGCGCAAAGCGACTCCGGTATCGAATTTGCCAACGGGCTCTTCATTTTCGAAGTGACCGGATCTGCCTGTGCTGGCTGGAATATGGCCAGCGACATGATTCTCTCCATTCAGGGGCGAACAGGCGGCACAATCAGCACGCAGACCAGCTATCGCGCATTTGAAGACGGCGACGGAGAGGTTTTTACCTTCCAAACCAATACCGAAACCAATGACGAAGAGCCGGAAATGGTGACCGGCGCGGCAGAGCGCCAGCCCGAAGGCGATGTTACCATCCGCCGCTTCGCAGATGCAGAAACAACCACTGCAGCAATCGCCGAAACGCTTTTTCCCAACCAGCTAACAGATGCTGTGCTGCAGGCGGCGTTTAACGATGAGACACTGGTGTTCACGTCTGTTTTTGATGGCAGTCATGATTCTGGCCTTGCACAACCGGTCACCGCAATCATCGGCTCACCGGCAATGCCAACGGTTGTTTCTCCAATTGGGGAACGGGCCCATCGCGAAGATACAGACACAGACCCCCTGATGGAAAGCCAAAACCCGGCAGTCTGGGAAAGCTTCCCGACCCCGACGCGTGCATGGCCCGTCACGTTGAGCTATTTCGACCCGGTGGAAAGTGATGCGGGTCCGAGCTTTGTGGTCAAGTATACGTTGGATACCAATGGCGTGTCCGATGATCTGATCCTAGATTATGGGTCGTTCACACTCAGCGGCGCATTGGTCGATTTTATTCCCTATCACAGCGCTGGTTGCGACTAACGTCCGTCCGGCTCATCCTGACCAGCTTGCTTTGGCGCGCTATCGCCCCGCAGTAAGCCAACCCCAACAGCATCGTCCCCAAAACGAGCGCGCAGTTTGTCCATTGCCTTTTCGGCCTGCGTACGGCGCTGTGCATCCACATCTGCCAGGTCGCGATCATCTGCCTCGCTCGCGTCACCAAGCTCTGAGACACCAACGCCCAGAAGACGATAGGCGGTGCCGTTCAACAATGGGTCGAGCAAGGGTTCGACAGTGCGAAAAATGCGGTCCGCGCTCTGCGTGGGCCGAGGCAGACTGTGCGACCGGGTGAGGGTGCGGAAGGTCGCTGTCTTCATTTTCAGCGTTACCGTACGCCCGCTCAATTCCTTTGCCTTGAGTTGCTTGGCAACACGTTCGCTAGCGCTTCTGGCGATTGCGCGTAGAGAATCACGCTGTGTGATGTCCTCGTTAAACGTGCGCTCAGAGGAAACACTCTTACGTTCACGACCAGGTTTCACCGGGCGAGGATCAACCCCATTGGCCAGTTGGTGCAACCGCCCACCATGCTCACCGAAGCGCCGCCAAAGCTGCTCGGGTTTTGCCTCCTGCAGATCAGCAAGGGTGAAGTAGCCCTCTTTCTCCAGTGATTTCGCCATCGCAGGGCCAACACCAAACAGCGCCTGCACAGCCATTGGAGCCAGCAGGTCGCGCGTTTCACCCTTGCCGATGACGGTAAAGCCACGCGGCTTATCCATATCTGATGCCATCTTGGCCATCGACTTGTTGTGAGACAGGCCAACAGAGACGCTCACCCCAACTTCCTCTTCAATGGCGCAGGCAAAGCGAAGCAAGGCAAGGGCAGGGGGGCCACCATGCAGGCGCTCTGTGCCGGTGAGATCGAGGAAAGCCTCATCAATAGAAAGCGGCTCAACCAAAGGCGTCAGGTCAAGCATACGTCTGCGAATTTCGCTGCCCAGCTCAACATAGCGTGCCATCCGCGGCTTCACGATGACCGCATCCGGGCACAGTTTGCGAGCAGTGAACATGGGCATGGCGGAATGCACCCCTTTAATGCGCGCAATGTAGCAACACGTTGAAACCACACCGCGCTGACCGCCACCGACAATAACCGGCCGGTCACGTAGCTCTGGGTTATCGAGCTTTTCAACGGCAGCAAAAAACGCATCGCAATCGATGTGCGCAATGGACAGCATTTCAAGTTCACTGTGGCGCAAAAGCCGAGGCGAGCCGCATGATGGACATCGCGCAATATCGTTCTTTGTTTCGGTTAAACAGTCGCGGCAATACCCGGGGTTGGCCACGTCACGACCAGTCCTGCATGCTCTGCTGAGCGCTCATTTGATCGAGGTGGGCGAGCCGGGCAATGTGGGCTGGATCATCACCAGTTTCCTCACAAAAGGCCAGCAGCAGCGGTTCATTGCCCATGACATAGTCCAGCAGGCCCTGTTGAAAGCCAGCATCGACGATGTTGCTGCGCAGTTCGCCTGCCTCCATACCGCTGGCAGCGAGAAACCGCTCCAGATCATCTTGCCGACCGCTCAAAAACACAATCAGTCGCACCGCAAGATCATCACGGTTATCCTTCGTTAACGCTGAGGCTGGTTTGTGGGGCATAACAGGGGCAAATGCCTGCGATTTGGCAGGCAAGCCACGCGTCCTTTTCATTTTCTTCAAGGTTTAGCTATCTATGTGGCAGCCTAAGGCCGGCGCACCAAGAGCAGCTTCACATAAAGCAGCAGCCTTGCACAGCGTTCGTGGTCCGGAGTGAAGCATATGAGCAAGACCATCCTCATTGTTGAGGACAACGAGCTGAACATGAAGCTGTTTGGCGACCTGTTGGAAGCCAAAGGCTATGAGACGGTGAAAACCGGCAATGGCATGGAGGCGATGGATCTTGCCCGAGAGCATCGCCCGGACCTGATCTTAATGGATATCCAGTTGCCCGAAGTCTCTGGCCTGGATGTTACGCGCTGGCTCAAAGAAGACGATGATCTTCGCCACATCCCAGTGATTGCGGTCACCGCTTTCGCCATGAAAGGCGATGAAGAACGCATCCGCTCGGGTGGCTGCGAGGCCTACATCTCCAAACCCATTTCGGTGGCTCATTTTCTTGACACCATCAAAACTTTTGTTGGCGAGGCCTAGTTTCCCATGACAGCACGCGTACTCGTCGTTGATGATATTGTCGCCAACGTCAAACTTCTCGAAGCACGACTGAAGGCTGAATACTTTGAGGTGCTGACCGCTACGAGCGGTTTTGATGCCCTGGATATCGCAGGCAAGTCGGACTGCGATATCATCGTACTGGATGTAATGATGCCTGGCATGGACGGCTTTGAAACATGTCGCCGCCTGAAGGCTGACCCGAAAACCGCTCATGTGCCGGTCGTTATGGTGACAGCGCTGGATCAACCCAGCGACCGCGTTGCTGGACTGGAGGCAGGCGCAGACGACTTCCTGACAAAACCAATCAAAGATGTTGCGCTGCTAACGCGTGTGAAAAACCTTGTTCGTGTGAAGCGTCTGATTGATGAACTGCGTGGTCGCGCCTTAAGTCGTGATGCACTGGCACAGCCTGCACCAAGCCAAAACAATCAGAGCGAGCTGACAGCCAACATACTTTTGGTCGATGATCGGCCTAGCTCTTACGAGCGATTGAAGTCGACGCTGGAAAAACGGTTCTGCGTTCATGTGCACACTGACCCGGAGTCAGCGCTATTCCATATTTCTGACCAACAGTACGATATGGTGGTGATCAGCCTGTCGCTGCGTGATTACGATGGTTTAAGGCTGGTCTCGCAGCTCCAAAATTTGGAGAAAACGCGCTCCATTCCGCTGATCACAATTTCCGAGCCGGAAAACGATGCCAAGGTTCTGCGCGCCCTGGATATGGGTGTGAGCGACTATCTGGTTCGGCCCATTGATCCTAACGAGATGACCGCACGCATTGTCACCCAGCTGCGGCGCAAACGCTACGCCGATGAACTGCGCGACAATGTTGAACAGACCATGGAAATGGCGATCATGGACGGCCTGACGGGCCTTTATAATCGTCGGTATTTCGACAACCACTTCAAAACACTTGCGCATCAGGCCGCGACGCGAGGCAAGGCGCTGTCCTTGGTGTTAACGGACATCGATTTCTTCAAATCGATCAACGATACGCACGGTCATGACGTAGGCGATGATGTGCTGCGTGAGTTTGGCGATCGCATTCGCCGCTCTGTTCGTGGTGCGGATCTGGCATGCCGCTATGGCGGCGAGGAGTTTGTATTGATCCTGCCAGATTCGGATCAACAGGCCGCCGCAGCCATCGCAGAACGTCTGCGCGCGCGGATGGATCATGATCCAATTCCAGTTTCTGGTGGCCAAAGCCATCTGACGATTACCATCTCTCTGGGCGTGGCCACGATCCAAGGCCCAGAGGATAACGCCGAGGCCATATTGAAGCGCGCCGATGAAGCGCTCTACAAGGCTAAGCGCGAGGGTCGCAATCGCGTTATGCTTGCCGCTTAAGGTTAATTGCCGCGTTTACCACAACAAGAAAGGTTAACGCCGCAAAAGCGCGCGGCTAACCTCGATAAACCAATGAAATACTTGCGTTAGCAGGTCCTGATGGGCCTTAAAGAAACACCGCCGAGAGCGGTTCCCACAACGCGTTTCGGGTCCGCCGCACACCCCGGGACGTTTGGGATGGCTGGTGCACCCTCCACCTTCAGGCCTCCTCAAGCCGGAGGGAACGCACCAGCCACTTGCGGCCCCTTACATCAACATCATACAACAAAAAACGCGTCCGGCATGCCGAACGCGTTTCTAAATTCTAGGCTTTGCTCCGCACGGCTAACCGCGTGTGCGAGAGCATCAAACTATTTGATTTTAGCTTCTTTGAACTCAACGTGCTTGCGCGCGATTGGGTCGTATTTACGCACGACCATTTTTTCTGTCATCGTGCGAGAGTTTTTCTTGGCAACGTAGAAGTAGCCGGTGTCGGCAGTCGAAACGAGCCGGATTTTGATGGTCGTGGCTTTAGCCATGTCAGGGCCTCGATCTTGGGCAGAAAACAGCGGTACCGACCGCCAGTGTTGCTGGCCACCTGTTCGGGCTCGTCGGAAGATGTGCTGCTATCGGTGCATTCGATGATTTTGTCAAGAGTTTGCAATCCTCAACGCTGCAGATCGCAAAGGCGGCAAGCCATGCCAATTCCTTGGTGTGCGATCCGCAACGAGCAAGCGCTGCACCTGCGAGGCGCTGTTGGATGAAATCCTAAGGGCATGGTCAAGCACGGCCCTGGTGACATGGTGCACGCTCTCCTGTGCCATTGCATCACGGGTATACCAACCCGGGCTCAGAAGCTCTCCATCTCCAGCATTTTGCGGCATTGGCGCAAACTTTGAGGAAAGTGATTTAAGAAAAAATCGCGTGTCATACCGAATGGGCTGGTGTGCAGGTGTTATCGCGCGGGCAATATAGTGCAACGCTATGCCTTGTGCGGGGTCAAGTTCCAGCCCTGTCTCCTCACCGCATTCGCGCAAGGCTGCAGCTGCAAATGCGCCAGCCTGTTGCCCGGAACGCTCACCATCAAGAACAGCTTCGCACCCACGCGCAAGCAAGGCTTGGTCGGGCTCATCACGCTTCTCTACTCGCCCGCCAGGGAACACCAGGACATTGGGCAGGAATTTCAAGTTGGGGTGGCGTCGGCCCATAAACACATGGGGCTCGCCCACCTCGTTGCGCCAGATGAGCACCAGGCTTGCGGCTGGACGCGGGCAAACCGCCATTTACCGGCCCTTGGCTTTGCGCACAGCACGCTCAGTCGATTTGCGCGCATGGGCCGCTGGGCTTTGGCTGCGCTTGGGCGCTTTTCCTGGCTTTTTGCTCTTTTTGAAACCGCCGCTTTTGCCGCCCGGGCGCCCCCCTTTGCCAGATCGTCCGCCACGGCCAACAGGCTTGCCCGGCTTGCCTTCGGTGAGCATCTCAAAGCGCAAAGCGCCGGCCAGCGGTGCAACTTCAATCAGTTTTACCTGCACCTCATCGCCCAGCTGATAGGTAAGGCCCGTCGCCGACCCAACCAGCCGCTGCTGCGCCTCGTCATAGGCGAAATAGTCCATGCCAAGCTGACCGACGGGCACAAACCCATCTGCACCGGTTTCCGCCAGACGCACAAACAGCCCAGCACCCACGACACCAGTGATGCGCCCGTCAAACTGGGCACCGATCTTGTCCGCCAGAAAGGCCGCAATCAGCCGGTCGGTGGTTTCACGTTCAGCCAGCATCGCGCGGCGCTCGGTGCCCGACAAGTGATCGCCAAGCCGGGCCAGAACATCGTCATTGGCGAAAGAGGCATCATCGCCATCGCCAAGATTGTAGGCGGCCAACAGAGCACGGTGAACCAACAGGTCAGCATAGCGACGAATAGGCGAAGTAAAGTGCGCGTAGCGCGACAGGTTCAGCCCAAAATGGCCAATGTTCTGCGGTGTGTATTCGGCCTGCGCCTGGCTGCGCAGCACCATCTCATTGATGAGCTGCTCGCTTGGCTGACCCACAGCGCGCGCCAAAATCTTGTTGAAGTCAGCCGGGCGCAAGCTGCTTTGGCTAGCAATAGATATATTGAGGCTTTTCAGGAACGCCCGCAGACCCTCAAACTTGGCGGCGCCAGGCGCGTCATGAACGCGATACATGCAGGGCGTTTTCTTGGCTTCCAGAAGCTGCGCGGCGGCGACATTCGCCTGGATCATAAACTCTTCGATCAGCTTATGCGCATCCAGCCGGTCGGGCACGCGCACACCCGACACTTTGCCCGTTTCATCCAGCACCAATTTGCGTTCGGGTAAATCAAGCTGCAGCGGCGCGCGCTTTTCACGTGCTTTTTGCAGGGCACGATAGGCTGCCCACAGCGGCTTCAACACCGACTCGGCAATATTGAGCGGGCAGGGCGTTATGCCCTCTGGTGGCTCTGTACCATCAATGGCGGCCTGTGCTGCCTCGTAGGCCAATCCTGCATGCAATCTGCACCAGACCCGGTGAAGCGTATGTTTGCGCTTCTGTCCATCGGCACCAAACACCATGCGGATGGCAAGCGCTGGCCGTTCTTCGTTCTCGTGCAGGGAGCACAGATCCGTCGAGAGCCGCTCCGGCAGCATGGGAATCACACGGTCAGGAAAATAAACCGAATTGCCGCGCGTGCGGGCCTCTTTGTCGATCAGTGTGTGCGGGCGCACATAATAGGCAACATCTGCAATGGCCACCGTGACAACAAACCCACCCTCATTAGCCGGATCATCATCAGGCGCAGCGTGCACGGCATCGTCATGGTCTTTGGCATCGTGCGGATCAATCGTGATGAGCGGCAGGTCTCGCCAGTCTTCGCGCTCTCCCTTTTGGGCAGGCTTCAGCGCTTCAGCGTGCGCCTCCACATCATCAGGGAAAGCATCGGGCAAGCCTTGACGCAGCACAGCAATCTGGCTGATCGCCTTTTCGGTGCCAAGCTGACCAAAAACCTCTTCCACCTTGCCGTGTTGTGTCCGGCCACGACCGCCCGGCAAGCGAATAGCGGCGACCAGATCACCATCTTCCGCACCGCCCAAATCATGGTGGGCAATGTGCAGTTCATCGGCTTTGCGCTCCACCGGTTCAAGCATGGCATGGCCGCGTGAGGGAATGCGCACCACGCCATAATGGCGCACATCGCCTCGTCCGATGGCCTTGATGAGTTCAACGCGGCCAGGTTCATCACCAACTGCCGGGTCTTTTAAGCGCACCAGCAAGGTGTCACCAACACCGGCAGGTTTTTGCGCAACTGGGCGCCCTTTGCGATGGCCACGTTTCTCGCTGAGCACAAACCTGTCTGGTTCATCCTGTCCATCAAGCTGGATGCGCGGCACCACCAGCAGATCGCCATCATCATCGACGCTGACAACTTGCGCGGGAAAAACCGGCGGCAGGCCAACGGCAGGGCGGAAACTGCTCCCCTCTTTGGAAATCTTGCCTGCATCCTTCAACGCTTTTAGGCGTTGTTTCAGCAGAATGCGATCAGCCCCTTTGATGCCAAAGGCACGCGCTACTTCACGCTTGCCGGTCTGGCCGGGATTGTTGGTGAGGAACTCCACCAAAGCCTCATCAGAGGGAAAACCGCTCATTCGGCTTTAGAAGCCGTAGAAGCGGTTTCAGCGCTCTCTGCATTCTTTGCAGCTGCCGCAGTGCCTGCCGTTGCCTTTTTGGCGGCAGGCTTTTTAGCGGCAGTTTTCTTCGCAGCTGGCTTCTTGGCAGCTGGCTTTTTGGCAGTTGCTTTCTTTTTTGCTGGCGCTTTTTTCTTAGCGGCTGGCTTCTTGCCGGTTTTTTCAGCGCGCGCGCGGATTAGCTCAACCGCTTGGTCCATCGTGACGTCTTCAGGCTTTGTATCCTTGGGGATCGTGGCGTTGATCTTACCGTGCTTCACATAGGGGCCGTAGCGACCATCATGCACGGTGATAGCGCCACCCTCATCAGGGTGATCGCCGAGTGTTTTCAGCGCAGCAGGCGCACCGCGGCCACGTCCACCACCTTTGGCAGCTTTCTCAGCAAGCACCGCAACCGCACGGTTGATGCCGACATCAAAAACCTCGTCCACAGACTCAAGATTGGCATACATCCCATCGTGCAGCACGAACGGGCCATAACGACCAAGGCCAGCAACAATCTCCTTCCCCGTTTCGGGGTGATTGCCGACAGGGCGAGGCAGCGAAAGCAGACGCAGCGCCTTCTCCAAGTCCAACGCGTTCTTGTCCCAACCCTTGGGGATGCTGGCTCGCTTGGGCTTCTTCTCTTCGCCAAGCTGCACATAAGGGCCAAAACGCCCATCGCGCAGGGTAATTTGCTCGCCGGTTTCGGTGTCTTCGCCCAGCACGACCGGGCCAGCCAGCGCATCGCCATCATTGTCGTTGGCAGCAAGCTGACGGGTGAAATTGCAGGTGGGATAGTTCGAGCAACCGATAAACGCGCCATAGCGCGAAATTTTCAGGCTCAACTGTCCATCATCGCAAGCCGGACATTTGCGCGGGTCTGCACCATCACCCTTATCGGGGAAGATGTGCGGGCCGAGCAGCTCGTTCAGCGCATCAATAACCTGACTGATGCGCAACTCTGAAATCTCGTCGACAGAACCGGAAAACGCTGTCCAGAACGCGCGTAACACATCTTTCCAGTCGCGCTCACCTGCGGAAATCTGATCCAGCTCTTCTTCCAACGAGGCCGTGAAATCGTACTCGATGTAACGCTTGAAAAACGCTTCCAAAAAGCCGGTAACCAGACGGCCTTTGTCGGAAGCGAAGATGCGGCGTTTTTCAACCGTTATGTAGTCGCGGTCCTGCAGCACAGCCAAGGTGGCGGCATAGGTGGAGGGCCGACCGATGCCCAGCTCTTCCATACGCTTCACAAGGCTCGCCTCAGAAAAGCGGGCAGGCGGCTCGGTGTGTTTTTCCACCGCCTCAATGCTCTCTTGGGTAATCTTATCGCGCTCGGTAATTGCAGGCAGGCGCTTGTCATCATCATCCTTAGACGGCCCTACATCATAGGCCGCCAGGAATCCTTCAAACGTGATGACCGAACCACTGGCACGCAACTCAGCACTGTGGCCGCCATGGTTGGCCACCAGATCAACACTGGTGCGCTCAGAGACGGATGCCGCCATTTGGCTTGCCATCGTGCGTGACCAGATGAGCTGGTAGAGTTTGGCCTGATCAGCATCCAAATAGCGCTTCACCTCATCGGGCGTGCGCTCCAAGTCGGTTGGACGGATCGCCTCATGCGCCTCCTGTGCGTTCTTGGCTTTGGTGGAGTACATCCGCGGGGAATCAGGCAGGTACTTATCGCCATACTTCTCACCGATCAGCTTGCGCGTGGCGCGAATAGCCTCTGGCGCCATCTGCACACCATCGGTACGCATATAGGTGATGAGGCCAACCGTCTCACCATTGATCTCAGTGCCCTCGTAAAGCCGCTGCGCCACCCGCATGGTGTTAGCTGGCGACATGCCCAGACGCGAGGAGGCATCTTGCTGCAGGGTTGAGGTCGTGAACGGCGCGTAGGGGTTACGGCGCACAGGCTTGGCTTCAACCTTCGCCACTGAAATGTCCGCTGCTTCCAGCATCGCCTTGATAGAGGCTGCAAGCTCGGCATCACCCAGATCATGACGGCCATATTTGGTGCCGTCATAGGATGCAAGGCGCGCTTCAAAGGGGGCATTGCTGCCATTTTTCATATTGGCCGTGATGGTCCAGTAGGCCTGCGGCACGAAGGCCTGTATCTCGGTCTCACGCTCGGTGACCAGCCGCAGCGCAACCGACTGTACGCGCCCAGCAGAGCGCGAGCCGGGCAATTTACGCCACAGCACAGGCGACAGCGTAAAGCCCACCAGATAATCCAGTGCGCGGCGGGCCAGATAAGCATCAACCAATGGCGCATCAATCGCGCGCGGGTTTTGCATGGCTTCCAGAACAGCAGTTTTGGTGATGGCGTTGAAAACCACGCGCTCAACCGGCTTGTCCTTTAGCACCTTCTTGGCTTTGAGAATCTCCAGCACGTGCCACGAAATCGCTTCACCTTCCCTATCAGGGTCAGTGGCCAGAATAACGCGGTCGGCTTCTTTCACGCTGCGCGCAATCTCATTGATGGTTTTGCTTTTGCCCGCATCGTTCTGCCAACGCATGGCAAAATCATCGTCCGGGTCTACCGAGCCATCCTTGGAGGGCAGGTCACGCACATGGCCCATTGAAGCCAGAACCTTGAAGTTCGAGCCGAGATATTTGTTGATGGTCTTCGCCTTGGCGGGCGACTCCACAATGACAAGGTCCATGAAGACTGTTCACTCTTACGCGCAAGTTAAAAGGGATTGTATGCAGCGCTGCATTACGCCAACGTCCTGCCTTTGGCCAGCATGCTTAAAGGAGCAGGCATAAGCTGGCTGGCATGCGGCGGAACATGAGTATGTGCCCGTCACTTGTCAAACGACAAAATAAAACCAACGCCTGCTGTCTTTCAGTTGCTTTTTTTATTGCACAACTTAAACGTGTATTTACTGTTTTCCACATCGTCTTGTTAACGCGCCAGCCAAGCGCCACTACAGGCACCAAGGACAGCAATGGAGGCGACCCTGAGCAAGCCATGTGACACCACATCTCAGACGGCTTCCCACGCCGAAGCCCGAGAACCAAAGAAGCTGTACGCCGTTCAAAACAGCCGACACAAACAGCCGCCCATACAGATTTCACTGCTTGGCGACGGTGCACCGCATGCGGCGCATCAGCAAAACATCGATACGACTGGAGGGTTTGAGGCAGCCACTATGCCGTCTAGCGTGACCGTGTCGTTGTATATCGCTGATATGATCAGCGAACTTCGGGCCATGGCACATCGTGAAGGATTGGATGTGCTGTGCATGATGCTGGCTATGGCGCAAGAACAGGCACAGGACGATGCCCATATCGTGCTGGGTAGCGAGCGCCGATAGCGCCTAGGGTTGCTGAAGCCAGCCATATCGATCACCATGGCTGCGCTCGATTTGGCCGGCTAACTCGTGTTCCAGCAACCAAGCTCGCACTGCGTTTGCAGGCACACCTGTTGCCTCAATCAGCACATCTGCGGTCGTGGGGTTATGGCTTAGCGCTGTGCTCAGAATACGATCCACATCATCGCCAGCCTGAGAATCGGAGGCTCCAGAAGAAAACTGCGGGTCGCAATCTTCCTCGGCCAGCAGGCTTAGCTGACTGTTGGCTTGCCCTGGCGAATAGTGCTCGCCCTGCTTCAAGGGCAAAAGCTCCTCCATTACATCGCGGGCATCACGAACCAGCGTTGCCCCGTCACGCAGCAGGCTGTTTGGCCCTTCGGCGCGTGGATCGAGCGGGAAACCTGGAACAGCCATGATCAAGCGGCCCATTTCGCCCGCTTGGCGCGCTGTGATGAGAGAGCCAGACCGGCGCGCAGCCTCCACCACCACCAACCCAAGACTTGCGCCTGCCACCAACCGATTACGTTTTGGAAAATCCTGCGCCCGCGCCCTCCAGCGCAGAGGCATCTCACTGTAAACAGCGCCGTCTTGTTGGGCCATTTCCTGCATCAAGTTGCCATGCTCGGGCGGGTAGGGCTGGCTGAGACCACCCGCAACAAAAGCAATGCTGCCGGTTTTTAAGCTGCCCATATGTGCAGCAGCATCAATACCGCGAGCAAGACCGGAAGCGACTGCATAGCCAGCCTCGCCAAGGTCTTTGGCCATTGCGCGGGCAAGGCTTAGCCCGCCAGCCGATGCATTGCGTGAGCCTACCATGCCAACGCAGGGGCGCTTGGCAATCGTCGGGTCGTTGATCAGCACGCAAAGCAGAGGTGGTGGTCGTGACACATGCACCAAAGCTGCAGGATAGGCGGCCTCACCCAGTGCCACAAAAACGGCCCCAAGCTTGTCAGCAGCCTCCATTTCGCGCGCGGCTTCACCGCGGTCGAATGCCACAATTGCCGCACCGCGCCGTTTGGCCATCTGGGTCAGCGAGTCCAGGGCTGTGGCCGCGCTGCCAAAATGATTGATCAGGTCCTGAAAAAGTGCAGGGCCAACACGCGGCGTTCGGATGGGCTGCAACCAGTCCAACCGTTGCTGATCAGTAAGATCAGGGGCCATCCAGCGTTTCTTTTTTGCGGCCTATTTTGCTTTCCTGGCCTTTGAGTAGCCGCAGGATATTCTCTCGGTGTTTCCACCAGATTAGCACCACCATAATCAGTGTTACCTCGCCAATCGCCCAAGCCCCAAGCAACGATCCCTCGGGCAGCAAGAACGCCGCTATCGGCACACACAAGCTGGCCACAAGCGCAGCAAGCGAGGAGTAGCGCAGCGCAAAAGCCATGACCAACCACACCACTGCAAACAACAGGGCGTGCGGCCAGGACAAGCCAATAGCGATGCCCAAAAACGTGGCGACCCCCTTGCCGCCTTTGAATTTCAGCCACACGGGATAGCAATGACCAAGCAGCGCACCAATACCCGCCAGCGCGGCGGTGGCTGGGCCAAACTGAGCCGCCAACACCACAGCAACCAAGCCCTTGCCAGCGTCTAGCAGGAGCGTGGCAGCGGCAATATCTTTGCGACCGGTGCGCAGCACGTTTGTCGCGCCAATGTTGCCTGAACCAATAGAGCGCACGTCGCCCAGGCCGGCCATTTTTGTGAGCAGCAGTCCGAAGGGTATCGATCCCAGCACATAGCCAAACAGCAGCGCAGCAAGAAAGTACGGGGCCGAAGCGGCAAGATTGATGGGATCAGGCATGGTTCATCAACGCTAGCTCGAGTGCGCGCGACTGGAAAGCAGGCATCGCAAATTAAGCGGAGATAACCTGGATAACGCCCTCATCGTCTCGATGGGCAATGCGGCGACCATCCACAAAGGTCATGCTAACACGGCCAGAAAAACGTGCATCCTCAAAGGCTGTGTTCTTTGATCTTGAGAGCAGCGCCTGCCTGTCCAGCACCCACGGTTCATCCAGGTCAAACAGCGTGACATCAGCCGGTGCACCAGGCTTCAGCGTGCCAGCGTTAAGGCCTAGAATGCGCGCAGGCGTGGTCGACAGCTTGTCGATGAGATCGATGAGGCTCACATACTCGTTGTGCACCAACCGAAGTGCCGCTGGCAGCAGGGTTTCCAGGCCGATTGCACCATCATGAGCTTCTGCAAAGGGGTGGCGCTTACGCTCAACATCCTGAGGGTCGTGGTCAGAAATTATCACATCAATCGTCCCATCGCGCACGCCTTCGATCAGCGCCTGGCGATCATCTTCGGTGCGCAAGGGAGGCGAGAGCTTCAAGAAGCTGCGCCACATGCCAATATCGATTTCGTTGAGCGAGAGGTGATTGGCGGAAACACCAACAGACATTTCAACACCTGCTGCCTTGGCCCGGCGCACTGTTTCCACACTTTGCGCAGACGAAATTTGCGCCGCATGATAGCGCCCACCCGTCAGCTTGGCGAGGCGAATATCCCGGTCGAGCATAATCAACTCTGCTTCAACAGGGCTCCCCGGCAAACCATAACGTGTGGCGGTTTCGCCCTCATGCATCACACCATCACCGCGTAAATCCGGGTCCTCGGGGTGATGGATCACCAGTGCGCCAAAATCGCGAGCATAGGTAAGTGCGTTGCGCATGATCGCAGCACTGGCCACCGGGTGGCGTCCATTGGAAAAGGCGACCGCGCCTGCATCCTGCAAAAGGCCGATCTCTGCCAGTTCCTGACCCGCGAGCGCCTTGGTGAGGGCGGCAATGGAATGGATGTGCACCACAGCGGTATCGCGCGCCCGGCGCATCAGGAAATCCACCAGCGCAGCATCATCAATCACAGGGTCGGTGTCGGGCATGACGCCAAGACTGGTCACGCCACCTGCTGCTGCCGCCTGGCTGGCGGAGGCAAGCGTTTCAACATATTCAGCGCCCGGTTCACCAACGCGCACCTGCATGTCCACAAGGCCGGGGCAGCAAACAGCACCGCCGCCATCGATCGCCAAACAGCCATCGGGTTGCGCGGTGGAGACAGCATCCGGCCCCGCTGCGATAATACGACCATCAATCATCAAGATCGCGCCATACGCATCCAGCCCGCGCGAGGGGTCGATAACACGCACATTGCTAATTTTTATCGGGCGTGTGCTTGCCATCAAACGGCCCCTCCATCACCGGCAGGCAGATGGTGGGCAAGCGCGTCGAGCACAGCCATGCGCACAGCAACACCCATCTCCACCTGCTCGTTGATCACGCTCTGAGCGCTCTCGGCGACTTCTGGGTCAATCTCAACGCCTCGGTTCATCGGCCCCGGGTGCATCACAAGCGCATCAGGCTTGGCGTTGGCAAGCTTGGCCGCATCCAGTCCGTAATAGCGGAAGTATTCACGCGTGGACGGTATCAGCGAAGCGCTCATGCGTTCGCGTTGCAGGCGCAGCATCATCACGACATCTGCACCATCAAGCGCATCGTTCATCGACGTGAAGACCTTGCAGCCCAGCCGCTCAACACCAGAGGGCATAAGCGTCGATGGCCCACATAAGCGAACCTGCGCACCCATGGCATTGAGCAAAATGAGGTTGGATCTTGCAACACGCGAATGTTTGATATCGCCACAGATAGCAACCACCAGCCCACGCAGATCGCCCTTATGCTGGCGCATGGTCAACGCATCCAGCAGCGCTTGTGTCGGGTGCTCGTGCGCGCCGTCCCCTGCGTTCACCACAGAGCATCCGACCTTACGCGCAAGCAGTTGAACAGCACCGGCAGCGTGGTGACGCACCACAATGATATCTGGCCGCATGGCATTCAGCGTTGCCGCGGTGTCGATGAGCGTTTCACCCTTTTTTACTGAGGATGATGCAACCGACATGTTCATAACGTCTGCGCCCAGGCGCTTGCCCGCCAACTCAAAGGAAGATTGCGTGCGGGTTGATGCTTCAAAGAACAGGTTGATTTGTGTGCGCCCACGCAGGGTAGAGAGTTTTTTCTCCACCTTGCGGCTCACCGCGATGGCGTTTTCGGAAAGGTCCAAAAGTGCCTGAATATCTAGCGGGGAAAGCCCTTCAATGCCCAACAAATGCCGATGCCCAAAGCGCGGAGCACTCGAGCGGGGCGGCGTGGCATCAACAGACTGGTTCATAAGCCGCGCTCATAACCGCGCCCAGCATGCACCGCAAGAGCCGAGCTACGCTATGCACCATTGTTTTTATCAATTGCTTAGGCGCCACGCTTAGTGACGTGCGTCGGCCCGCCAGAAGGAAGAGTGTGTTGCAAGCGCATCGCCCAGCGCGCCAGTTGGCGTGCCAGCCTCAATATGGACCGCTACCGTGCCAATAATTGCAGCGTGCTCGGCCAGTGTCAGGGCCATGCTCTGCGAAGCATCAGCGGGCAAACGTGGCGCAAGGCCCAAAATGGCATGATGGGGCACTTCAGGCATGTGGCTGCACGGCATAGCCAGGACCCAGACTTCGCGCAGACCCGGCGTATTGCTGAAGAGCGTGTTCATTGTCGCAACGTCTTCAGCATCCATGGTGGTGGGTGTGAGAGAATCAAGGTCGATTTCAGCACGCTCACGCGCAATTTGATCAGCATTCATTTGCAACTGATCGATGATCTTGCGCAGGCTTTCACCGTCCAGTGGGCTAACCATAGCAAGCGCGCCTTGCAGCCGGTTGAGGATGGTGGGCAAAGCACTCGGCAGCCGTTCTGCACAGTGCATGAGGTTGGCAACGCTATCAGCTAACCCGCATTCCATCTGCGCCTCAGCAAGCCTTAACCGAGCAAGCGCCCAACGCGGATGCGCATCCACCAGGGCCTGGTAAGCCTCCAGACCGGTGCCGGGGTCGCCTTTGTAAACCTCATCGGCATGGTACAACGGCTGATTGTGAAGCTCGACACTGAGATTGGAGGGGTGGGGAGATTTTCCTGACCTCCCAAACCTGGAAAACAGCGATCTTTTCGGCTTAGACCCTACCGACTGTACTGCGTCGGCATCGCGTTCAACGACCGCGGCTTTGCGTGCCGCTGCGCTGCTCTTGGCATTGGGCTTGGTATTGGCTTTGGCGGGCTTTGCCTTTTTTGCTTCGGGCGCTTTGCCAACAAGCTTCCTGTCGAGGAGTGCTACCGTCTTGGCTGGCAACTGATCAACAACCGGGTCATGCGGTGGAAGCTTTGGCAGCGGACAAGACATATCAAGATTTTTTAACCGCTCCAAGAATGCGACCGGCAGACCCATCATCGCGTCGGCGGGGGTCGGATAATGCACCGACGCCAGGGCGCGCAATGCTTGGTCAAGCTCTGGGCGTGGGTAGCCGCGTTGCAGTTGCTCAATAGCCTCTCTGAGCGGCTTGTCTGCACGCTGATGCTCAACGAACTTGGCAGCAACCAATGCTTGAGCGAGCAAGGCCTGCACCAAAACTCTTGGTCCAGCGTACCGTGCTGTCATGGCATCAGCTTCACGCAACAGCGCTTCGCTTGAACGTTGCCAGGCCAGTGTTGCGCCATGGCCCTGGTCTTGAAGGTCCCGCAGCTTGGTAAAGCGCAAAACCGACGTGCGCTTGGCCAACCGCCCTTGTAGCGCATCAAGGCGCGCAACGGCATCTGCACCAACTGAAGGCTTTTCCAGGTCTGCACGCGCAGCAACCAATGCATGCGCCGCCAGCGCTTCAATCTGTTGAAGAGAAAGGCCAAACAGCAGCGGCAAGCCGACATAAACCTTATAGGCCTGCGATGAGGACAATTTGGACCCGGCTTTCGCCTTGGCAGAGACGCGAGCGTTGCCATCAACAACAACGCTCAGCGCTGGTCTCTCCAGCTGAATCAGGGCGCAGGCCGCTTCGAGCGCCACAAACAATGGCTCGGCTTGTTTGCGCTTAAGGCTGACCACTGGGTGTTTGTCGTTGAGCAGCGCCATCGCCCGTTGACCAACCTGCCACCCGGCCATTGCACCAACGCCGGCGCCAGCCGAGTAGACCAGCGGAATACCACCACTGACGCCGAAACCAATCAACCAGCCAACAGCGCCACCAATACCGGCATGGCGTTGTATGTTGCCGAGCAGGGTTTTCTCAATCTTTGCGACATCGACCAAATCGGCAACGGCCGGGCTATGAACGGCGACGCTTGGCGGGTTTAACGCCGATTGCGGCGCAACATTGGATGGAAAGGCACCGTGCAGACGGGTATTTGATAAGGCAACGTCAGGTTGCGAAGCTTCAGGTTGGGATGCACGCGGCTGCGACTCGACGGTGGGGTTCACTTCAGATGCAGGCACAGCGGCGGCATAGGGTACAGAGCTGCTGCCAAAAATGCCCGGTAGCCTTTCACCGGCTTGAGGCAAGCTTGGCGGACCACTGGGTGTTGCAATAACCGGCGCTGAGCACAGGGCAGGCTCGTTGCCGCTATCGCCCTTAGTAAATGGCAATCGGCCCATCAAACCAGAAAGGCCAGCTTGTTTGGTCGGTTTTGCTTGTGCAGTTTCGGCGTTCTTTTGCGCACCAATGCGACGCATGTCAGCCAACGACAATCCGCTCATTCATTCCGTCCCGTACTCACATTACAACATCGGGGGCGCGCCAAACGAGCACACCAGAACAATCAGCGTAAACAACAATGCTTACTGATTCGTGATGCCCGCCAGATGCGCCATGCATTCCTGCAGAATGTGCGCGGCGGCCGCAGCGTCAATGCTGGCTTCGCGCTGACGGTTACTGCGACCAGCGTCTTTGAGAGTGTCCGCCGCTGCAGCGCTGGAAAGCCTTTCATCCCAAAACAGCATTGGAAGCTCGATTTGGTCGGCAAGTGAGCGCCGAAAAGCGCGTACCGACTGGGCACGCGGCCCCGCTGAGCCATCCATATTGTAAGGCATACCAATCACCAGCCCACACACCTGCTCACGCTCAATAAGCTCTAAGATCCTTGCAATATCAGCGCGAAGTTTGCCCCGGTGTAGCGTTGTCACGGGGCTGGCCAATGACCAATTGCGATCGCTGATGGCAATGCCGATGGTTTTGGTGCCCGGATCAAGGCCCAAAAGAGCCGTGCGGGTGCCCACCGCTTCTAGAAAAGCGGCAGGATCATAAAGGGCGTCAGGAGCCGCCATTTTCTGTTTAATCCTACTGGAACGCCGACTCGGAGAAGCTGCGCAGTTTGCGTGAATGCAGGCGTTCACTTGGCATGGAGCGCAAAAGCTCCATCGCGCGAATGCCAATCTGAAGATGCTGATTGACCTGTGTTTTGTAAAACGCGCTCGCCATGCCCGGCAGCTTCAATTCTCCGTGTAATGGCTTATCGGACACACAGAGCAAGGTGCCATAGGGCACACGGAAACGGAAACCGTTGGCGGCAATCGTCGCTGATTCCATATCCAATGCAATTGCACGCGACTGGGAAAAGCGCTCAACCGGCTCGGAGAAATCACGCAATTCCCAGTTGCGATTATCGATGGTAGCAACGGTGCCGGTGCGCATAATGCGCTTCAAATCGTAGCCCGATAAATCGGTGATTTCGGCAACTGCCTGCTCCAGCGCAACCTGCACCTCTGCCAGCGGAGGAATTGGCACCCAAGGCGGTAAATCAGCGTCCAGAACGTGGTCTTCACGCACATAGCCGTGAGCCAACACATAGTCACCAAGTCGCTGCGTGTTGCGAAGGCCCGCGCAGTGCCCCAGCATCAACCAAGCATGGGAACGCAGGACAGCCACATGATCGGTGATCGTTTTGGCGTTTGATGGGCCAACGCCAATATTGACGATCGAAATGCCATCATGCTCGCCAGCGCACAGATGATAGGCGGGCATTTGCGGTGTGCGAGCGGCCAACTCGCCTTCTGGCGCCTTACCCGATGAGACATTGTAGGTGGTGCGTCCGCCTGGCTCAACAAAGTGCGAATACGCGCTATCAGATTGGTTTAACTCACGCTTTGAAAACTCAATAAATTCATCAATGTAGAACTGATAGTTAGTGTAAAGCACGAAGTTTTGAAATGCCTCTGGCGGCGTCGCTGTGTAATGCTTCAACCGGTAGAGAGAGTAGTCAGTGCGCGGCGCAGTGAACAGCGCCAGCGGAAATGGTTCGGCCTGTAGCGACGGCGAAACACCGTTGACGATTGCATCGTCGGTGATGCCCAGATCAGGCACATCGAAATAGTCACGCAATGGACGATCATCTTCCAGCGTGCCGCCACCCTCAATCACCATGCCATCGGGAAACGCAAAATGGATGGGAATCGGCGTATCCGAAATCCCAACTTCAACGGGCACATCATGATTGGCGATTAACGCAGTAATCTGCTCGAGCAGATAGGAGCGGTACAGTTCTGGCTGGGTAACGGTGGTTTCGTGCTGGCCTGGTCGAGTGACATGCCCATAGGCAAGGCGCGAATCGACATCGGCATATGTTTGGGTCGCCAACCGCACAAAAGGGTAGAAGCCACGAACCTTGCCGTGATGCGTTTTTGCACTGCCTGCAGCTTTTCCAAGCGCGCCCATATGCTCATAAAACGCCTCGCGCAGGCGTGCCGTTTCGTCCTTGTAAAGCTCGATCATTGCATCCACGGCCTCGGCGGCATCGCGGGTCTGCAGGGTCGGTTGCTGGCTTTGGGACATGCGTTTTCTGCTTTCCTTTGACTGGCCACCAGCGCCCATGCGCAGGCGGCCCTTCACATGTGACGTATCACCACTCGGCCTGCTCTTGAACCCAGCTTGAACCTGACGTTGCCTCACGCTATCACGCTGCCAGATTGAAGGCGCGCCTCAGGCGCGGCTTGCCCCACCACAACATAGGCGTAACCCCGTGAGTGTAGACAGCGATACCGTCCGCCGTATTGCCCATTTGGCGCGCATCCGGCTGGATGAAGACCATGTGGAACCAATGCGTGAAGAGCTGAACACCATTCTAGCTTTCGTCGAACAGCTCGACGAGGTGAACACTGATGGTGTGGAACCAATGACCGCGGTGGTCGACACCAAGATGCGCCTGCGCGCAGATGCGGTGACCGATGGAGGCATTCCCGATCAGGTGGTTGCCAACGCACCAGCCAGTGACGATGGCTTCTTCATGGTGCCAAAAGTGGTTGAATAGCGCTTGCCGTAAGGCGCGCCAAAACAAAGACAAAACGCATGACAGATTTAACCACCCTTTCTATCGCGCAAGCCCGTGATGCACTTCGCGGCAAACAGTTCACAGCTGTTGAGCTAACGAACGCCTATCTTGCTGCCATTGAGGCCGCCAATGACAAGCTGAACGCTTACATTGTGGAGACGCCAGAGCAGGCGCATGCCATGGCCAAGGCAAGCGATGAAAAGCTTGGAGCCGGGCAGGGCGGTGCTTTGGAAGGCATCCCGCTGGGGATCAAAGATTTGTTCGCCACCAAAGGGGTGCACACACAGGCCGCCAGCGGCATTTTGCACGGCTTTCAGCCCCCCTATGAATCCACCGTTACGCAGAACCTTTGGGACGATGGCGCCGTGATGCTCGGCAAGCTCAACATGGATGAGTTTGCGATGGGCTCCTCCAACGAAACATCAGCCTACGGTCCAGTGGTTAATCCGTGGCGCTCGACCGGCTCCAATGCTGATTTGGTGCCCGGTGGATCATCGGGTGGCTCCGCCGCGGCCGTTGCCGGGTGGCTATGCGCCGGTGCAACGGCAACTGATACGGGTGGCTCAATCCGGCAGCCTGCCGCTTTTACAGGCACCGTTGGCATTAAGCCGACCTATGGGCGCTGCTCGCGCTGGGGCACGGTGGCTTTTGCCTCCTCTTTGGATCAGGCAGGGCCCATTACGCGCGATGTGCGTGATGCGGCCATTATGCTGAAAAGCATGGCCTCAGTGGATCTCAAGGACACCACCAGCGTTGATGTGCCTGTGCCAGACTATGAAAGTTCAATTGGCGGCTCCATCAAAGGCATGACCATTGGCGTGCCCAAAGAATACCGCATGGACGGCATGTCTGATGAGATCGAAGAGCTATGGCAGACCGGCATCAGTTGGATGCGCGATGCAGGCGCGACAATCAAAGAAATCTCGCTGCCGCACACCAAGTACGCGCTGCCTGCCTATTACATTGTGGCTCCGGCAGAAGCTTCGTCGAATTTGGCACGGTATGATGGTGTGAAATACGGCAAGCGCGAACCTGGCGAGAGCATTGACGCGCTCTACGAGAACACCCGCGCGGCCGGCTTTGGCCACGAAGTGCAGCGCCGTATCATGATCGGCACCTATGTGCTGTCTGCTGGCTATTACGATGCATACTACAAGAAGGCGCAGCGGGTGCGCACGCTAATCAAGCAGGACTTTGAAACTGTTTACGCTGACGGCGTGGACGCAATCCTGACACCAGCCACACCCAGCGCCGCTTTTGGTGTCAATGCCATGGCGACAGCGTCTCCCATTGAGATGTACCTGAACGACATTTTCACCGTCACGGTGAACATGGCTGGCCTGCCGGGCATGTCGGTACCAGCAGGCCTATCCAAAGATGGCTTGCCACTTGGTTTGCAGCTTATTGGCCGTCCTTTCGATGAGGCAACGTTGTTCACACTGGGCGCGGCTATCGAGAGCCAGGCTGGCCACTTCTCACCCAAAAAGTGGTGGTAGGGCATGGGGCCGTTCCCGCTCACGATCAGACCTGCTGAACAAGGGGATGTGCCACGCCTGATTGAGGTGGGAGCCGCCTCTTGCCTGGATTTCGCCAAAGACCTGCCGGACTTTGATCAAGCCCCAAAGACAGTTCCAGAGGCCGTACCATATTGGGTTGGTGAAACTGGTGACAACATACTCGTCGTTGAGCGCGACGGCGTTGTGGTCGGCTGGACAAAAACCAATCCACAAACAGGTGAGATCGAAGACCTGTGGATGGACCCGGGCAATCATGGCCAAGGCATAGGCGGGCTGCTGCTAAGCGCTGCCGAAGCGCAAGTTAAAGCGCACGGACATAACCTCGCCTGGCTCACCACCCATGCGCAAAAGGCCGTTACAATGCGGTTTTATCGCATGCACGGCTACGCACTGCTTGATATCGACAAGCACGCCAGCACCCAGAGCGTTCCCGGCGTTGTGTATCCACGCGCCAGGCTCGGCAAACAGCTGTCTCGTCCAAATGCCAGCGCCGCGACCTCGATGGCCGATGTGCGTGTTGGCATAGATACGCTCGACCCTATGCTTGTCTCGCTGGTTGCCGAACGCTTTGCTTTTATTGATCGCGCCGCAGACTTGAAACCAGCGGTTGCCATGCCGGCAAGGGTTCAGAGCCGTGTTGAGGAAGTGGTTGCCAACGCAAAAGCTGCCGCCACAAGCATCGGCTTTGATCCTGTCCTCACAGAGAAGCTTTGGCGCAGCATGATCGACCTCGCGATAGACCATGAAGAAACGAAAATGGCACCAGCGCGCACCACAAAACCTGATGAGAGCGCGGCATGAGTGGGCTTCCTTTCTCCATCATGCTGATAGATATGTTTGCAGGTGCTCTGGCGATCATGATGGTTGTGATTGCAGTGCTGTTGTTCATTCTCATTGGCGCGAACATAATGCGCGATGAGGCTGTGCCGAACGAACCGCTGATAATGACTGCCGCTCTTTTTCTGGCCGGCGGAGCAGGGTTCTACGCCCTTAAACGCTGGGCAAAAAGCAAGCAAAGCTAAGACACTTCGAACGCCGCCAACGGCAAAAAAGAGACTGACATGAACGAACATGTTTCCCCCGAATCTGGGTATCAAGTTGTGCGTGAAGCCGACCCTAAAAAGTTCATCCCCGGTGCTACCGGCGACTGGGAACTGGTGATGGGGCTAGAAGTCCACGCACAGGTGACGAGCCAGTCCAAACTGTTCTCCGGGGCGTCAACGCAGTTCGGCAATGCGCCCAACAGCAACGTCTCCTTGGTTGATGCGGCAATGCCCGGCATGCTGCCCGTGATCAACGAGGAATGCGTGAAGCAGGCCGTGCGAACCGGGCTTGGCCTGAAGGCGAAAATCAATCTGCGCTCGGTGTTCGACCGGAAAAACTACTTCTACCCAGATCTGCCCCAGGGGTATCAGATCAGCCAGTTCCTCGATCCGATCGTTGGCGAGGGCATTGTGAGCGTTGATCTGGTGGATGGTTCATCGTTCCAGGTGGGCGTGGAACGTCTGCACCTTGAGCAGGATGCCGGCAAAAGCTTGCACGACCAGCACCCCACCATGAGCTTTGTCGATCTGAACCGCTCCGGTGTGGCGTTGATGGAAATCGTCTCCAAGCCAGACCTGCGATCCTCGGAAGAAGCGCGCGCTTACCTCACCAAACTGCGGTCGATTTTGCGCTATCTGGGCACCTGTGATGGCAACATGGAAGAAGGCTCCATGCGCGCCGACATCAACGTATCAGTGCGTCGCCCCGGTGAGCCGCTTGGTACGCGCTGCGAGATCAAGAACGTCAACTCTATGCGCTTTGCCGTGCAAGCTATCGAATATGAAGCGCGCCGCCAGATCGCAATCCTGGAGGATGGCGGCACGATCGATCAGGAAACCCGGCTGTTTGACAGCGTGAAAGGCGAAACACGATCCATGCGCTCCAAAGAAGAGGCGCACGACTATCGTTATTTCCCAGACCCTGACCTGCTTCCTCTAGAGTTTGATCAGGCCTTCGTGGATGCGCTGGCCGCTGATTTGCCAGAACTACCTGACGACATCAAAAACCGCTTTATCAGCGACTATGGCATCACACCGTATGACGCGTCTGTTTTGGTGGCGGAAAAAGAAACGGCAGACTTCTTTGACACCGTGGCCAAGGGCAGGGACGGCAAGCTTTCGGCCAACTGGACAATCAACGAGCTGTTCGGTCGCCTCAACAAAGAAGGCGTCGCCATCGCCGATAGCCCGGTCAACGCTGATCAGCTTGGGGCGATCATCGACTTGATCGGTGAGAAGGTCATCTCCGGCAAAATCGCCAAAGACGTGTTTGAAATCGTTTGGTCAGAAGGTGGTGATCCGCGCCAGATCGTGGAGACCCGCGGCATGAAGCAGGTGACCGATATGGGTGCCATTGAAACCGCCGTAGATGATGTGATTGCCGCCAATCCTGACAAGGTCGAGCAAGCCAAAGCCAAGCCAAACCTGGCGGGCTGGTTCGTTGGGCAGGTCATGAAGGCCACCGGCGGTAAGGCAAACCCCCAAGCGGTGCAGCAGCTGGTGCGTGATAAGCTGGGGATCCAACAAGGCTAACCCCTAAGGATAAACCTCATGCTGCGCTTCCTGAAAATTGCCCTACCAGTCTTTGTTGTCGGTTTTCTGGCAGGCAACGCATTCTGGTATCTGTTCTCACCGCTCTGGATTGATCAGGTGGTCTCAGAAGCTCTGCCCGATGAGCTTATGGTTGAGGTGGTGGCACAAGGCACATTTCAGGATGCCGACCGGGCGCACCAGGGTGCAGGCAATGCACTGCTTTTGCAGTCTGCCACAGGTTCGCACCTGATGCGTTTTACCGAGTTCGAGGTCACCAACGGGCCTGACTTGGAGGTATGGCTCGTCGCCGATGATGCGCCCTTTTCCTCCGGTGCCGTGCTGGCGAGCGAATGGGTGGCGCTGGGCCAACTCAAAGGGAACATTGGCGACCAGACCTACACTATCCCAGATGATGTGGACGTCAGCCAATTCGGTTCGGTGGTTATTTGGTGCGAGCAGTTCAGCGTATTGTTCTCGGTTGCCACATTGGGCGAGCCGACCAACTAGCCGCCTAGCCAGCAGCGCCAAATATTTGCGCGGCCAAACCAGCCGTTGACTGATAGGCAGATGCAGCAGCTGCGGCTTGAGCGGGCTGTACACCCTGATCCGCGCCCTGCGCTTGGGCAACAATCTGCGCCATCAACGCTGAATTCATGCCCAGAGAGGATTCGCCCGTAGTTTCGTCGGTCTTGCCTGGCTTCCCGCGCTCATGGGCCTGCATTTGCGCCATTTGCTGCTGGGCTTCTTGGCGCTGCTGCTGCGCCTGGCGGGCCACAGCCTGATCTTGTGAGGAAGGCTCTGCTGGCGCCAACGCTGCAGCAATCACAATATCCATCTTGCGAATGGTGGCCTCTGGCGTGCGCTCAGGCGAGGTATCAATCTGCACTTCGCCGCCAACGGCATATTTTTTGCCGTCTGGCCCCTTGGTGTAGGTGTACTGCGGCGCGCTGGCATAGGATCCACCCACAGCGGCATGCGCCTGCTCATGCGCCCTCACTTCCGCATCGCGTTTTTTGAGATCGCGAACCTTCGCTTCCTGCTCTTTGGAAAGCGTCTCACCGGTGGCGGACGTTGCCCCTGGCGGGGAAGGTTTCTCCAGCCCTGCACCCGAATTTTGACGCGCAGAATCACCTCCCGCAGCGGCAGGGCTGCGCAGAGCGGGCGATTGCGGCATGGATAGAGCGCCAAGCTCCAAAGCAGTCTCCAAGGGCAAGCAATGCTGCCAGGATCGCTAAAAAGCGTCAGCGAATGATTACCAAGCACCAGTCGCCGTTGCTCTTGGGTTCAAACATTTGTGATCTAGGGCAGTTTTTTCTGTCTTCGCAGCGTTGCCAACACCGCAGGCATGCTTAAGTGCACTGCAGACGAAAGCGTCGGCATGTTCGACGCCCCCTATCTAAAGGAATTCCTATGACCACCCAGACCAAGCCGATTGAGCTGTATTACTGGCCAACGCCCAATGGCTTCAAAGTCTCGATCTATTTCGAAGAACTGGACATTCCCTACACCGTTAAGCCGATCAATATTGGCAAAGGCGACCAGTTTGACCCAGCGTTTTTGGCGTTTTCACCCAACAATCGCATGCCAGCAATCATCGACCCCGAGGGTCCAGATGGTGAGCCAATCTCGGTCTTCGAGTCCGGGGCGATTCTGCAATATCTTGGTCGCAAGTTCGGATCATTTTACCCCATCGATGAGCGCTCCCGGGTGAAGGTTGAAGAGTGGCTGATGTGGCAAATGGGCGGCTTTGGCCCGATGCTTGGCCAAAACCATCACTTCAACAAGTATGCCCCTGAGGACGTGCCTTACGGCAAAAAGCGTTACACTGACGAAACGCACCGTCTGTATGGCGTGCTCAATCGCCAGCTAGAGGGCAAGGATTACATCACGGGTGAGTACTCGATTGCCGATATGGCCTGCATTGGTTGGGCGCGCGGCTGGGAAGCCCAAATGATGGACTTGGCTGAATTCCCCAATGTTGCCCGTTGGCTAGACACCATGATGGCCCGCCCCGCAGTGGCGCGCGGTCTGGAAGTTGGCGCAGAGCTTCGTAAGCCAATGTCGGAAGAAGACAAAAAGGTGCTGTTCAACCAGCGCGCCAAATAGGCGTTAAATGGGCGGGCTTAGGCCCGTCCGTTTTCCCTTGCCGAGCCATCCATGCGCCTTTGCACTTTGCGCCTTGGCAGTCTAAGCCAGTGCACTGCAAGCCTTGGCGGGCTAGGCCCGTCCTGAAGTCGGTGACAGCTGGTGCAGATCCACCCCAAGCCCGGACATGCTAGACGCGTAGTGAAGCTCTGGCGGGGTGCCAAAAAGCGCCTTGCCGCTCATTGGACCGTGCAGCCATACGTTTTGCAAAATCTCGTTATCCAGCTGGCCAGCGTCCCAGCTGGCAAAACCAAGCGCCAGCAAAAACTGCTCGGGCCCTTTGCCTGCTCCGATATCGCGCAAGACATCCAGCCGGGTTGAGAGGTGGATATCATCGCTCACCGCCACTGTACCTTCACGCTCGGCACCATGTGGACTGTGCAACACAAACCCACGCGTCTTTTCCACCGGGCCACCCAGTAGCAAGCGGTCATTCAACGCCTCTGGTAGGGCGGCATCGCCATCCTCGGTAAGCAGTTCTAACTCGCCCATAACCTCACCGATGGTGCGCTTGGGATCTGGCTTGTTGACCACAACGCCCATTGCGCCTTCCGCATCATGAACACAAAGGTAGATGACTGTGCGTTCGAAGCGTTCATCGCCGATCATCGGCATCGCGATCAAAGCTTGACCGGCAAGGCTGGGAAACTCATCCATGAGGTGCAAAATTCTGCCGTGGGAAAGGTGAGGGGTTGACTGTATGCCGCTAAGTTTCGCCTCTATGGCCACTAAATACCAGCCCAAACTGCGTGCTTTGTCTGCGGTGTTTTTGTTGCTCGCTGCACCAGCAGCGGCGGCGTCGCAGAGCACGGTGAGGCTAGAAGGTGCAACTGTAGCCCTGAAAAGTGCGCCACTCTTGGCACAGTCCCTGCTCGCAGATGTAATTGAGGTCCGTGAGGACGAGAGACTTGTGTTCCTCTCAATCGACCTTAACCCAGGGTGGAAGACCTATTGGCGATTGCCCGGCCGCTTTGGCCTCGCACCCACTTTGGCGTGGTCTACCGGTGCTGATGAAAGGCTGAGCGCTCAAGTCTACTTTCCCAGACCGGTGCTGTTTTCTGAAGGCGAGGGCACATCAATCGGGTATCAGGCGCCGGTCATTTGGCCGATTGTTATCAACGCGCAGGGCGTTGCCCATCTCACATTGGATTTTGGCGTGTGCGAAGCTCTTTGTCTGCCCGAGACAGTGCGCCTGAGCGTTGATCTGGAGAACCTAGACGCCTTACAGCACGTTCCGCTCTCCAAAGTGCTGCAACTGGCAGGCACACTACCACAAATGGCAGGACCAGACCCAAATGATGCACTGCAAGGTCCGTTGACCGGCTTTATGGTTCTCGAAAATGACCGTCATCACCTTCTGATAACGCCAGATAAGGCCACGACCTGGCCCTATGAGCATCCATTTACCCGCATAACCCTGGTGCCGCCTGAGGGTAGACCGCAAGTTTTCATGGCTGATGTACGCTAGGGACAACACTAGCGCTCGCTTTTCACCGCGGCTGGCTTACATGCACACTCACGCGCAATGCGTGCGCGACAATTCACCATAGGAGAATACCCCATGCCGCTAACCGCTGGCCAAGCCCTTCCAGATGTAGCGCTCGCCGCCGTCACCACCGATGGCACCGAAGAAATGAGCATCGATGCGCTGTTTGGAGACAAAACCGTTGTGCTTTTTGCTGTGCCCGGAGCCTTCACGCCGACATGCGACCAGAACCATCTGCCCGGCTATATCGAGCATGCAGATGAAATTCTTTCAAAGGGCGTCGACCAGATTGCCGTGGTATCGGTGAACGATGTGCATGTTATGAAAGCCTGGAAAGCTGCCTCAGACCCCAGCGACAAGGTTCTTTTTCTCTCGGACGGCAGCGCCAATTTCACCAAAGCGGCGGATATGGTGCTTGATGGTACCGGCTTTGGCCTTGGAATTAGGTCGCTACGGTACGCGGCGCTGGTGAAAAACGGCGTTGTAGAAACGATGCTGGAAGGTGATGTTCCTGGCCAGGCAACCGAATCTGGGGCGCAGGCAATGCTTGCTATCCTCAACAGTCAGTAAACAGCACCCCAACAAACAGTAAAGGCGAGTGCTATTTTGCCTTTACTATTGGCCTGTGAATCTCGGTGGGCCATGGGCGCAATGGTTACACAGTTACCACCGAGTGAATCGCGCATTTGCATTGAATTAAGTGAAAATTTTAGCAAGCGATTCAAAGCTACTCGCCATAGTGCATCCCATCGACGTTGGGGACGACGTCTGAGGCAACCGCCAAATACATACACAATTGCCTGTGGGAGGCACTTACAATGGCACGTTTAGCACTGAAAGAATTCGAAGCTGGCTACCTCGGCAAAAAGACCGAAGATGGCGATCTATTCTTTGACCTTGGCATGATGTACGCCACCGGTCGCTCGGTTGCAGTTGATCTGATTGCTGCGCACAAATGGTTTAACCTTGCGTGTTTGCGCGGCAAAGCAGCAGCAAAAATCCATCGCGAAGAAGTGGCCAATGAGCTTTCAAAAGGCGAGCTTGCACAGGCGCTTTCCTCGGCGCGCAGCTTTTTGGCCGCCGGGGGCTAAGTGCCCGCAAAAAAGCTGACAGCGCAGCTAATATAAGAGCGTAAATGGCCGTTAATGCTGCTCTGCACAAAACGCATAGCTGGTGTGAGTTCTTGTCTCTCCTCATCGCGCTGGTTCGGGATTATCTGGGGATTGTCGCCCCCCGACGAACCAGTTTTTCTCCCACCCCCTGAGGAACAAGCCACATGCCTATGATCAAAGCACTCACATCCGGTTTCGAACGCGCTATCGAAGTGCACCGCGAAGAGCTTCGTCGTCGCGAGGAAGAGCGTCGTACTGAATTGCAGTACGCACGCGAGATGCGCGCCCGTTCGCTGCCTGGAACCACCGATTACCTGTATTACAATGCAATCGTTGTGCGTTGCGGCGGCCGCTAAGCCTTAGCTACTGGCAAAACAAAGTATGTCGAAGGGCGTCCAAGCGGGCGCCCTTTTTGATTCTGCTGAGGCAAGACTGCGCCTGAGAGCTGTGGTGTCCTTGAAAGGATTGATCCCGGCCCTGTTAGGGCGCACTCGGCGATTGCTCCACAATCACCTGTTGCTCATTCCACCAATCGCAGGCGATTGGCTATGGCGGGCACGGAGACTACCTAACCCCTGCCTCATGCTGTTTCATTTAACATCGTGAATAGCGTTTATACCCAGTAATTTGGGGGTATACGGTCAACCCCCGTTGCATTCTGTCTCATGAGTTCTCATGATCAATGTTGGGAACGATGTGGGGATCTCGTGGTATGGCCAAGCTTACAACTAGGAAAGTTACCAGCCTGAAGGAGCCGGGTTTTTACGGTGACGGCGAAGGCTTGCACCTGAAAGTCAGCAAGGGCGGTGGTAAGTCCTGGATATTGCGAACCGTGGTGCACGGCCGGCGCCGTGACTTTGGCCTTGGTTCAGCCAGTCTCGTGCCATTGGCAGAAGCGCGCGAGATTAGCCGCAGCTATCGCAAGATTGCCCGCCAAGGCGGTGACCCCATGGCGCTGCGCAAGCAAAAAGAAATTTTGTTTTCCGAAGCTGCACGGCGCGTACATGAACAGCGTTTACCAACCTGGCGCAACGCCAAGCACGCCTCTGGATGGTTGTCGGCCGTTGAACGATTTGCGTTCCCCATTTTGGGTGATCGCCTGATCAGCACGATTGAAACGGCCGATATCAACAGTGTCATCTCGCCTCTTTGGACAACCAAGCACGAGACAGCGCGGCGGCTGAAGCAACGGCTATCCACCATTTTCGACTGGGCCAAGGGCAATGGCTTTTACCCACATGAGAACCCGCTCAATGGCATCACAGAGTCCCTTCCGAAGATGAAACGGGATCCCGAGCATATGGCGGCCATGCATTGGCGTGATCTACCGGCCTTCATACATGCACTCAACGAGCGGGAAGGCGTTTCAGCACGCACGCTTGAGTTCATCATCCTCACTGCTGCACGGTCCAATGAAGCACGCGGTGCGCGGTGGGATGAGATCGACGTTGATGCACAGACTTGGACGGTGCCCGGTGATCGTATGAAACGCGGCAAGCCGCATCGTGTGCCATTATCGCCAGAAGCGATGCAAGTCGTGGAACAGCAGCGCGGCCTTGATGACGATTACATCTTCCCAAGCGCGACACGCGGCAAGGATGGAAGCACACGCCCACAATCGGTGATGGTGTTCAAAGCTTTGTTCAAGCGCATGGGGCAGGATGGATTCACCACACATGGCTTCCGCAGCACCTTCCGCGACTGGTGCAGTGAGCAGGCGATGGTTCAGCGTGAGGTGGCCGAGATGGCCCTTGCCCATGCTATCAGCAGTCAAACCGAACGTGCTTATGCGCGCTCTGATCTCTTTGATCGGCGGCGCTCATTGATGGAGGCATGGGCAGCCTATGCCACGGGCAAGCACGGCACGGTCACACAGATGGTGCGGGCATAATGTTATTTCCGGACGGTTATGAGTGCATAGAGGTCAAACTGAAAAACCCTAAAACGGGCGAATGGGTGCCAACGAAATTTCATCGATATAACCACGGCATGCTCACGATGGGCTACATCGATTACCCCGCTGAATTCTGTCAGAACCGGGGAGTTTTCGGTTATGAATTCTCTTTGCGTGAGAAGCGCCCATTCAAAATCAATGAAGTCGACCAAGCCCTCATGGTGGCGAAATATTTCGACGATATTGAGTTTGGGCTTTCGACGATGGATCCAACAGAAGCACTGAGGCTTTTGTCACAGTTGCCACCCGAAATGGAGGTATCAGGTCCGCAATCTCTTCAGAGCTTGCTTGAGAAGCGTCGAGATGATGGCACCCCCCTCCGTCTGGAAGACAAACTAATAGTCTGCTCTTTGTGGCGCTACGAGCACTTCGAAATCCTCAGCGATCCGTGGTTAGCTGCCCAAGTGGTTCTGTCTATGATGACCGGTGACAGCTTTGCAGTTGGGTATTTCGCGGCAAAACTGGATACCAAGTTATATGACGAACGCATTTGGAGCGCCGGCGTAAAAACTCGACAAGGTGCTGCACTAGGCGGTCAAGTGCGGTCAAACGACAACCACTATGCTAAGCAAGCAATTTTGGCCGAGATGCAGCGCCTGATCGCCCGAGGTCATTCTGTAACCAACGCAGCACGGGTAGCGTGCAATAACGGGATTGGGTCCTCCATGACAGCCAATCGGTCAAATTGGTATCGCGCAAACGCGAAGAAAAAATAGTCCTCGAGATAGTTGTGGCAGTGCCCGCCACTGTCACAGTCACAAACGCCATAATCACCCCATTGCAATGTGGATGGGGTGTGCGCAGTGAGCGTCAACGAACCTGACAGATTGATCCGTGATGTTGAAGGAGCCGCCATGCTTGGTTGCTCTCGGGCGACGTTCTGGCGCCGTGTCAATGATGGAACCGTGTCACAGCCGGTTCGTATCGGTGGCATGAGCCGCTGGCCTGTCTCCGAAATCATCGCGGTCATCGAAAGGGCCAAGGCGCAGCGCGCTGCCTGATCCTCCTTGCAGTTCTCGCTTGTTCGGCGAGCAGAGCCAGTGGTCGGTCTATGACGGCAGCGCTGGTTTCTGTTCGGCATACTGTGGGGCGGGGTCCCATGCCAAAGGCAGTCCGTACGGCCGAAGCCTGACCCCTGGCGCAGCGCATTTTGCGTCATAAGTAGCGGCCAACCGATTGGGAGAAGCGCCTCACCAATTGGGCCTCATGCGACGGGCTGGCTCCGACAAACAGGACCATCTGCACGCAAAGGCACGGGGACCACCCTGGCATCCTCCACATCACTGTGGGCCGGGGCTGGTCGTCCTATGCCTTTTGCTCTGGGCTTCACCAACAAACAGGACAGGGACAATGCAGCAAGCGAAACGAGAACAAGGGTTGCTCGAACAAGTGGCTCGATAGCGCGAAGGCAAAAACAGCCAAGTTGGCTGAAGATTTCGGATAATTTTGAGAATGAGCATCGATGGCAAGACGCATGTCACAAACGAAAGAACTGCCCAAACCCCGTAGCGACGTGAACATTCAGCAGGCTGAGGATGAGACCGATGGACAGGCGCTAGCGCGCAACCTTTTGGAACCACATCTGCGCCATGGAGCCACGGCAATGGCCTTCGCATCGCCTGTGCTTTCAAAGAATGTCGAGAAGCCCGGTATCGGCGATTATGTCGACCACCTGGACAACGCCTGCAAGAAGGTCGAGCAAGGTGACCTGTCCCTGGCCAGCCGCATGCTAGCCTCACAGGCCATGACCCTCGATGCGATGTTCACGGAGTTCGGGCGGCGTGCGGCTTTGAACGTGGGAGAGTACCCACAGGCAGCGGACCGGTACGCCAAGCTTGCTCTAAAGGCCCAAACCAACTGCCGCAGCGCGTTGGAGGCGCTGGCGAAGCTTCATCAGCCTCGTGAGCAAACGGTGCGCCATGTCCAGGTCTCAGAGGGTGGTCAGGCCGTCATTGCCGATGAATTCCACCATCACGCCAAGGGGGCTTCAGAAAAATGACGGCAAACAATCCCTTGCAACCAGACCAGCTTGCCAGCGCACCACGTTGCCGGGCCAAGACCCGCAGGGGCACGCCATGCCAATCACCGGCAGTTCGCGGTAAACAGCGCTGCCGGATGCACGGTGGGACAAATCCTGGCGCTCCACGCGGCAACACCAATGCATGGAAGCATGGTGCATACTCCAGAGACACCGGTGCCTTCATGCGACTGCTAAGCGAGCGCTGAACTGGGTTCTCTCCCGCCCTTATCTGCAGCTACCTACAATGGCGGCTAGGTTAGCTTCGAGCCCATCCAAGACCTTGGCCGCTTTCATGAGCATTGGCACTATCGGCCTAGAGCTGCCGCTCAATCATCTATTTGGCGGTTTCGCAAAGCGGACATTGGTTGCAGCGCAACTCGCTGAGCACGCTTACTGTCGGCAATGCGGACAAACTGACCGATCGCGGAATTGTGCCAAAGGTGGCAAAGAGCAAGAAGCAGTCGTTGGAAGATTCACCATTTGACGCCAGCTTCATCTCCACTGCGGACTTTGGCCGCATCTCGATGATGGTCTGCAACGGTTCGGAAGTGATCTACTTAGAATTAGTCACAAGCGGCGTATCAAGAATATCCAATTCGGGGAAATCTGACTTGGTGCGCCCTTCCACGAACATTTCGTGCAATCAGCGGCTTCCGCCGAGTGCTCTGATCCAAGCCCTTTGAATTATCTAGGCGCTGAAGCACTAAACCTGACTATCGTCCGTGTCGGGTGTGAGAACCTGGTCAGCTTCTTCGATAGGCTGGCGCGTGAAGCCTTTAAGACCAGATATTTCTTTCGCATCACGGTTGATATCAACGGAACTGGTCAGATAAGCGGTAAGCAGCTCCGCCAGAGACCTGAGCGCATGACTGTGAATGCGCTCATATCCATGTGAGGCATCGACGCCAAACGTTACGAGCGCCGTGCGGACATCATGACCAGCTTCCAACGCAGAGGCTGAGTCAGATCGGTAGTAGCGAAAAATATCCTTCTGAAAGCGGATGTCGTGCTCTCGGCACAACGCCACCATTTTCTTGGTTAAGTGAAAATCGAACGGCCCCGTCTGATCCGCCATACCAATGGTGACGCCGAATTCGTCAGAATTCTGACCGGGCGCGGTTGTGCCGTTGTCAACTGTGACCATGGCAGCGATCTCAGGGGTGAGGATTGAGGACGCACCGATACCAACCTCCTCCGCGATGGTGAAAAGCCAATAGACATCGACATCAGTCGAAACCTGTTCACGCTGCATGGCTTCTAATGCTGCCAATAAGGCCGCGACGCCAGCCTTGTTGTCCAGATGGCGAGAGACAATGAAGCCATTATCGAGGAATTCAGTTGCCGGATCGATGGCGATCATGTCGCCCACCGCGATGCCAAGGTCCTCAACATCGCGTTTGTTCCGGGCAAGCGCATCGATGCGCAGTTCGATATGATCCCAACTGACCGGTAAGGTATCAACTTCTTCATTGAAAGTGTGTCCTGACGCTTTTAACGGAAGGATGGTGCCGCGATAGAAGCCTTCTTCGGTGAAGATGGTCGCGCGTGCCCCTTCTGCAAAACGTGCAGACCAGTGCCCAACGGGCGCAACGGAAACACGGCCATTGTCCTTGATCAGTTTGACCTGCGCCCCAAGCGTATCGAGATGCGCAACAATGGCACGGGCTGGACGACTTTCATTGCCCGAGCGTAGGACCCGTATGGCGCCACGCCGGGTGAGCTCGACATTAAGGCCCAACTTGCCGATCTCCGCCGTGACATATCGAACGATAGTATCTGTGTAGCCGGTAGGGCTCGGTATCGCCAACAGGGCTCCTAGCTGGGCAGTAAGATAGTCGATATCAATTGGTAGGCGCTTACTCATCACGTGGTCCTCGCGCTTGATGCGCGGCTACTTTGAGGCATTGAATGGGGAAACAGCAAATCGACGAAACGTTCTGCCGTCGGCTGCGGCTCGTGGTTGGCAAGCCCTGGACGCTCATTGGCTTCGATGAAGGCGTAGTCGGGTTCTCTAGGGTCGCGAACCATGAAATCGACGCCGACCACCGGGATTTCAATGGCTCTTGCCACGCGGATTGCGGCGTCAACCAGTCGGGGATGGGTGAATTCCGTAACGTCGTGGATAGTGCCACCCGTATGCAGGTTCGCACCCTTTCGCACTTTGAGTTCTTCACCCTTGGCGAGCACGCTTTCGATGGTATGTCCGGCTTCAGCTATACAGCGTGATGTCTCATCATCGAGCGGGATGCTGCTTTCGCCATCCGTGGCGGCCATGCGCCGCCTGCTTTGCCAGTCAATCAGTTTACCAATGCTTGATGCACCGTCACCAACCACAATAGGTGGACGACGCACAGCGACAGCAACCACCCGGTAGTCGATGACAACCAGGCGTAGATCCTCTCCCACGACCGACTGCTCGATCAGCACATCATCGCAATAGCGACGAGCCGTCACGATGGCTTTCTGTAAATGCTCGACCGATGTCAGCCCGACGGCCACACCCTTGCCCTGTTCGCCACGGGCTGGCTTCACGACGGCCGATCCGTGCTTTTGCAGGAAGGACTCCAACACATGAGGTTTGGACGATGCCGCCCGTTCTGGTACCGAGACACCGGCGCCCTCAACAACTCGTCGCGTCACCCGCTTGTCATCGCAGATCGACATGGCAACGGACGATGTAAGATCGGTCAGGCTTTCCCGGCAGTGGATGGAACGCCCACCGTATGTCAGGCGAAACATGCTGCTTTCGGAATCGGTTACCTTGACGTTAATCCCGCGCCTTAGCGCCTCATTGATGATCAAACGGGCATAGGGATTGAGCGCAGCGTAAGTTTCCTGCGAGCCGGTATACAGGCTTTCATTGATTGGATTGCGCAGCTTGACTGCAAAATATGGAATGCGCCGGAAGCCCAGTTTTTCATAAAGAGCGATGGCATCTTGGTTGTCATGAAGAACTGAAAGATCCAACCACTCCGCACCTCGGGCCTGGGAGTGTTCGATCACGCGTCGAACTAGCGCTTCGCCAATGCCCGGCTCCGTAGCTTGCGGGTCGACGGCTAGACACCAGAGCGAGCTTCCGTTCTGCGGATCTTTGAAGGCTTTGCGATGGTCAATCGCCATCACCGTCCCGATAATTCCGCCTGTTGTTTCACTTTCAGCGACAAATACCGTGATGGCCCGGCTATCTCGCTGGAACCAGAAGAACTGTGGTGGGACCGGCACCATTGATCGCGACTCAAAGATGCGATTGACGTCCATTGCATCGCCTTCCGACGAGAGCCGCCGCACAAAGAAACCTCGCAGTTTCCGGCGTGACGGGCGGTAGGTCGTGTGGTCGAGTCGATAGGTGTGCGATGGATCCAGAAAAAGGTCCTGTGGTGCCTGCGCCAACAGTACGTGCGGATCCTGCACATAAAAAGCGATGTCCCTACGATCGGCACCTTCGGCCTTAAGCGCTGTGGACAAGGTCGCAGTGTCTTCAAAGGTCTGAGCGAATAGGAGGCGTCCCCAACCGCAGTTTAAGACTGCATTTTGGCTGGCACCTTGAGTTGTTGGCAGGGCACCCGACGAGCTTAGTGGGTCGGGGCCCCGACTCCGCAGGCGTTCTAGCCTGTGCGCATGTGTTTCGCGACGACCGCGTTTGGGCTTTTTCATAACACTTGGCGTTCCGCTCGAGTCAGCGATTAGATGGCGTTGGACTGAAGCCACATTTCCAGGACAGCGATCTGCCAAAGTTCGGAACCGCGCAGCGGCGTGATGTGCTCTTTGGGCCCGTCAAACAGATCGTCCAAATAGGACTGCTGGAATAGTCCCCGATCACGAGCCTGTTTGCTGCCGAGGGTATCCCGAACCATTTCCAGGTATGGCCCTTCCAAATATTTCAATGCCGGGACCGGGAAGTATCCCTTCTCGCGGTCAATGACAGCGCTTGGGACAACAAGGCGCGCCGCTTCCTTCAAAACGCCCTTTCCACCAAGGGCCAGTTTATGTTGCGAGGGTATCCGTCCGGACAATTCAACAAGGTCGTGGTCCAAAAATGGCACGCGGGCCTCCAGACCCCAGGCCATGGTCATGTTGTCGACGCGCTTCACCGGATCATCGACCAGCATGACGGTGGTATCCAGACGCAAGGCCTTGTCGACTGGATCATCGGCGCCAGCCGTCTGGAAGTGTTCCGCGACAAACGTGCGTGCAACATCATCGTCCAACACCCATTCAGCGCTCAAATGACTGTGCAATTTTGCTTTGTCACGATCGAAGAAAGCTTGCGCATAGGATGACAAGGGGTCGTTGGAGGCAGCCAGCGGCGGATACCAATGGTAGCCACCAAACACCTCATCAGCGCCTTGACCGGACTGCACCACCTTGATGTGCTTGGCCACTTCCTGGCTTAACAAGAAGAAACCGACATTGTCATAAGACACCATCGGTTCGGACATGGCGGCAATGGTACTTGGCAAAGCATCCAGCAGGTTGGCCGACGGGATTTTGATCTTGTGGTGCTGTGTCCCGTAATGCTCGGCGATCAGGTCCGAATAGACAAACTCATCACCTTTTTCGCCGTGGGCCTCCTCAAAGCCAATCGAGAAGGTGTTGAGACCAGACTGGCCCATCTCCGCCAACAGACCGACGATCAAGCTGGAATCGACCCCGCCCGACAACAAGACGCCGACCGGAACATCAGCAATCATACGCCGCTTCACGGCCAGACGCAGACTGTCCAGAACTTGATCCCGCCAATACTCAAACGAGCGTTCGGTGTCTTCGGTGGAGCGGTCGTAGGAAAGCGACCAGTAATTGCGCTCGGTCGACGTTCCGTCAGCATCAATGGTGCGTATGGTGGCTGGCGGAACCTTGCGAACACCGTTGATGAGCGTGTGGGGGGGGGGAACAACCGCATGGAAGCTCATGTAATAAGCCAAGGCCGTCTTGTCGATGGAACGATCGACCTCAGGTTCTTTCAGCAAGGCGGGCAAGGACGACGCAAAACGAAGTTTCTTGCCGAGATTGGCGTAGTAGAGCGGCTTGATACCGAACCGATCGCGGACCAGGGATGTCTTACCGGATTCACGGTCATAAATGGCGAAGGCGAACATGCCGTAGAGCTTCTCGACGCTCGCCTCGCCCCACGCATGCCAACCTTTCAGGATGACTTCGGTGTCACCGTTGGAAAAAAAGGAATAGCCGATCGCCTCAAGCTCGGCCCGCAGCTCGTGGTAATTGTAGATGCAGCCATTGAAGACAATGGACAGGCCGAGAGCACTGTCGACCATGGGCTGTGACGAGCGGTCTGACAGGTCGATGATCTTGAGACGCCTATGACCGAAGGCGACGCGGCCGCTTACCCATTGGCCGGATGAATCGGGACCCCTCGGTGTCATGGATTCTGTCATCCGCGCCAGCAGAACAGGGTCTGCCGACGATCCGTCGAAGGTGAGTTCACCGCAAATTCCACACATGCGTCGATTTATTCCTTTGCTCAAAGATGACTGGGTAGAGACTTAGGCAACCGATGCACCGGCGTCAAAGACTCACGGTTTAATCGATCACACGCCAATCCTGAACGTCGGCTTTATGCCGGTTTTGCCAATGCATGGTCCCTCAACGGATGACCAGAAAGGGCTCGGAGCTGCCCTCTGCCGCACCGCGAAAAGTTCCAAAACTCATACGTTTTTGGAGTCTCCAAAAAGGACCGATATCGGTGAAAAACTCGCCGTACCGAGTGTTGTGTTTCTTGTCGTAGAATATGGTTGATTACCAGCTATCCGGCTGATTCAATTGGTATATTGATGCGGAGGGCAGCGCGATGATGGGTAAGGTCGAACACCAGGAACAACTTTTCTATCGGCTTCGGTTGGATGATTACGTTCCGGAGGATCATCTGCTGCGCCACGCAGATCGGTTTATGGACTTCTCAGCCCTTCGCAGCGAACTGGCCCCGCTTTACAGCCATACAGGTCGCCCTTCAATTGACCCTGAGCTGATGATCCGGATGTTGCTCATCGGCTATCTCTACGGCATTCGATCTGAGACTCAGATCTGCCAAGAAGTGCATTTGAATCTGGCTTATCGCTGGTTTTGCCGTCTTGGCCTTGAGGGAACAGTGCCTGAACGCTCAACTTTTTCCAAGAACCGACACGGGCGTTTCGCCGATGGAGATGTCATGCGGCGTGTCTTCGATCTGGTGGTTGGTGCCTGCGCAGATAACGGTCTGATTGGTGGCACTGGGGCGTTGATTGATGGCAGCACCGTTCATGCTGATGCCAATCGTGCAAGAAAGGCCACGCCCAAGGAAGTCGAAGCCATTTGGGCGGCAAGCGACAGCGTCTCGCGCCCGGTTCAGGACTTCCTTGACGACCTTGAAGAAAGCGCAGCTCCTGTGTCTGGCCCAAAACACAAGCCACCTAAATACCTGTCCGAAACAGATCCACAGGCGGCGTGGTCATTGAAGGATGGTCCGGGTCGCTTCAGCTATGAGGTCAATTATCTGGCCGACGATAAGCACGCCATTATTGTTGATGTCGAGGGAACCCCAGCACGACTAAGCCAAGAGATCGTCGCCGCCAAAACCATGTTGGAACGCCAAGTCGCGGGATATGATCCCAAGACCATCGCGGCGGACAAGAGCTACGGCACTGGCCCATTCCTGTCGTGGTTGTTGGAGCGCAAGATCACACCCTATATTCCGGTCCTTGACCGCAAGGCTCAAACCTTCGGTAGATTCACGCGTGATGCATTCGAGTATGATGCGGCGAACGATCACTATGTCTGCCCGCACGGCCATCAGTTGCCCCTCAAGAGTATTGATGAAGACACGCGCGTGAAACGGTACAAGGCGACGCCGTCCCAATGCCGTGGCTGCCCGCTCAAAATCCAATGCACAGATGCGCCATCGCGCGCAGTCATGCGGCTGATGGACGAGGAGGCCCGACAGACCGCTCGAGATCTGGCCGATACAAAGGCGTTTCAAGTTGCCCGCACCCGACGCAAGAAAATTGAAATGCTATTTGCTCATCTCAAACGATGGCAGAAACTAACCCGCCTCAGGCTTCGAGGATTATCAGGAGCCAAAGAAGAATTCCTCCTCGCAGCCACCGCCCAGAACCTCAAACGCCTCGTGAAACTTGTACCAACATAAAGATATCTGCGACATCACAACTACCCGCAAAGCCCGCCATTCAGGCGGGGGCAAGAAAGGTGCAAACCGTCAAACCACAACATTCGGTACGGCGAGTTTTTCACCGATATCGGTCGTTTTTGGCATGGGTGTTTTGGGTAGGGGTTTTTGGAATATCGCGAACGACGGCTATGCGGACAAAGCACCAATTCGCTGCGGCTGCGCGAGTGTCTGCTTCAGACGCTCAATCCCTATGTAAGCGATGCCGTATTGACCGACCTTGGTAAGAGGATTACACGCGGCGCTATGGAAAGTACAAAAATCATCTCAAACTTTTGGTGGCTGGTCTCCTCATAAGGCGACTGGACTGTATTCTATTCCGAGGTCGCCGTTTGGGCGGCCTTTTTTTATTTCCATGCGTCCTGCGGCACCTCTTCTCAACGAGGACGTACTCATGACCAAACCAATCATTCTTACCGGAGACCGCACGACGGGGCCTCTTCATATCGGCCACTACGCAGGTTCGCTTGCAAACCGTTTGGCGTACCAAGACAGTCATGAGCAATTTTTGCTTCTGGCGGATACTCAAGCACTAACCGATAACGCTCACGATCCTGAAAAGGTACGACGCAGCGTGATGGAAGTTGCTCTTGATTACCTTGCTGTCGGCATCGATCCAACGCGCACGACAATCTGCCTGCAATCGCACCTACCAGCGCTTGCGGAACTGTCGATGCTGTACCTCAACTTCGTCACCGTATCCCGCTTAGAACGCAACCCAACGATCAAAGATGAAATCCGGGCGCGTGGATTTGGCCGTGATATACCTGCGGGCTTCCTGTGCTACCCGGCGGCACAAGCCGCTGATATCACTGCATTCAAAGCAACCGTCGTCCCGGTGGGCGACGACCAAGCGCCACTCATAGAGCAGACCAATGAGATAGTGCGTCGGATCAATTCCACCGCTAACCGAAAGGTACTTCCTGAGGCCGTCGCTGTTATTCCAAAGGCCGGACGGCTTCCCGGCATCGACGGCAAAGCGAAGATGTCTAAATCAGGTGGCAACGCTATTCTACTTTCGGCATCGCCAGATGAAATCAGCGCTGCCGTCAAAGCGATGTTTACCGATCCGAACCATTTGCGTGTCGAAGACTCCGGACAGGTCGAAGGCAATGTTGTCTTCGCGTATCTAGGCGCATTTGATGAAGACAAGATCGCTGTTGAGGAGCTGAAGGCAAAGTACCAGCGAGGCGGGCTTGGCGACGGAGCGGTCAAAAAACGACTGGACGGCATACTGCAAGAGCTGCTTGCTCCTATTCGGACACGAAGAGCGCAACTGTCGAAAGACCCGGCCTATGTCTTAGACGTAATTAGAAAAGGTACGGAGATTGCACGAGACCGAACAAATTCCACCAAGCGCGAAGTTGTCGAACACCTTGGGTTGTTCAGGCTTTGACCTGTAAACTTTGGCGTTGGAGCTGCCGTTCGTACATCTTGCAGTATCGGTCAATATGGGCTCGGAGCCGACCTTTACCGCACTACGAAAAGTGCCAAAACTCATACGTTTTTGGAGTCTCCAAAAAGGACCGATATCGGTGAAAAACTCGCCGTACCGAATGTTGTGGTTTGACGGTTTGCACCTTTCTTGCCCCCGCCTGAATGGCGGGCTTTGCGGGTAGTTGTGATGTCGCAGATATCTTTATGTTGGTACAAGTTTCACGAGGCGTTTGAGGTTCTGGGCGGTGGCTGCGAGGAGGAATTCTTCTTTGGCTCCTGATAATCCTCGAAGCCTGAGGCGGGTTAGTTTCTGCCATCGTTTGAGATGAGCAAATAGCATTTCAATTTTCTTGCGTCGGGTGCGGGCAACTTGAAACGCCTTTGTATCGGCCAGATCTCGAGCGGTCTGTCGGGCCTCCTCGTCCATCAGCCGCATGACTGCGCGCGATGGCGCATCTGTGCATTGGATTTTGAGCGGGCAGCCACGGCATTGGGACGGCGTCGCCTTGTACCGTTTCACGCGCGTGTCTTCATCAATACTCTTGAGGGGCAACTGATGGCCGTGCGGGCAGACATAGTGATCGTTCGCCGCATCATACTCGAATGCATCACGCGTGAATCTACCGAAGGTTTGAGCCTTGCGGTCAAGGACCGGAATATAGGGTGTGATCTTGCGCTCCAACAACCACGACAGGAATGGGCCAGTGCCGTAGCTCTTGTCCGCCGCGATGGTCTTGGGATCATATCCCGCGACTTGGCGTTCCAACATGGTTTTGGCGGCGACGATCTCTTGGCTTAGTCGTGCTGGGGTTCCCTCGACATCAACAATAATGGCGTGCTTATCGTCGGCCAGATAATTGACCTCATAGCTGAAGCGACCCGGACCATCCTTCAATGACCACGCCGCCTGTGGATCTGTTTCGGACAGGTATTTAGGTGGCTTGTGTTTTGGGCCAGACACAGGAGCTGCGCTTTCTTCAAGGTCGTCAAGGAAGTCCTGAACCGGGCGCGAGACGCTGTCGCTTGCCGCCCAAATGGCTTCGACTTCCTTGGGCGTGGCCTTTCTTGCACGATTGGCATCAGCATGAACGGTGCTGCCATCAATCAACGCCCCAGTGCCACCAATCAGACCGTTATCTGCGCAGGCACCAACCACCAGATCGAAGACACGCCGCATGACATCTCCATCGGCGAAACGCCCGTGTCGGTTCTTGGAAAAAGTTGAGCGTTCAGGCACTGTTCCCTCAAGGCCAAGACGGCAAAACCAGCGATAAGCCAGATTCAAATGCACTTCTTGGCAGATCTGAGTCTCAGATCGAATGCCGTAGAGATAGCCGATGAGCAACATCCGGATCATCAGCTCAGGGTCAATTGAAGGGCGACCTGTATGGCTGTAAAGCGGGGCCAGTTCGCTGCGAAGGGCTGAGAAGTCCATAAACCGATCTGCGTGGCGCAGCAGATGATCCTCCGGAACGTAATCATCCAACCGAAGCCGATAGAAAAGTTGTTCCTGGTGTTCGACCTTACCCATCATCGCGCTGCCCTCCGCATCAATATACCAATTGAATCAGCCGGATAGCTGGTAATCAACCATATTCTACGACAAGAAACACAACACTCGGTACGGCGAGTTTTTCACCGATATCGACCGTTTTTGGCAGGGGAGTTTTGGGTAAGGGTTTTTGTCCGACAGCGGTCGTTCGTAAGGTTTGCGGCGAACAATGACATCAAGCCCATACTGACCGAGCTTGCAGCATGGTCGGGCCCTACGCGGTCGGCCCATTGCTGCCTTTTATGGTGATCGCAGCGAACGGCGAGGGCTCGTCCAAAACATTCGATCTATTCTATTCTCGAGTTGTGCCACAGGCGGGAGTGTCCACGGTTCGGGCTCTTGCACGGGTCTGCGTCGCACCGCGGCGATAGTGACCCGGTGCGACGGGCTGACTCATGTGTGCTTGCGGCCGTCGATCATGGCGCGGATTAGGTTTTCGCCATGGGCGCGGCTGGCGCAGGCGACGCCCACGAGATGCAGCAGGATCAGCAGCAGAGTCGCGTTGGCGGCAAGCTCGTGGATCTCCTCGAAGGCTTCGCCGCCCTCTTCGCCCGCTTCTCCGTAGGCACCATCTTCCCCGTAATCGTCCTCCTCCAGCGCCCAGGCGGGCACGGTCTGTTCGGTGACGATCCAGGCCAGTGGGCCCTGGTTTTCCTCGACCGCCAGCGTAGCCATGCCCGAGAGGGCCGTCAGAGCCAGCGCGAAGAGCAGCGCTGCGGTCATCGCGCCGCCCGCCGGGCTGTGTCCCACATGCCGTTCGGCGCGGCCCGTGGCCAGATCGCGCAGGTATCCCATAACTCGGCCCGGTCCGGTGACGAAATCTGAAAACCGGGCACGGCGCGGTCCGACAAAGCCCCACAGAATACGAAGCGCGACCGTCACAGCGATGGCATAGCCCGCGAAGCTGTGGAGCCATTGCGGCTCTCCTTCGGTCAGGTAGGCGGTGGCGAACCCCGCCACCAGCACCCAGTGGCCAATCCGGATCAGGGGATCCCAGACCCGGATCTTGGCCGATTCAGGGGCGAACGCCATCAGTCGTCGTCCCGATCATAGCGGTCGTCGCTGTCCCCGCCGCGGCGATAGTCGTCATCGTCGTCACGATAGGGAAGAACAGCACCTGTCGCGGGATCGAGGTAGGCTTCGACCTTCATACCATTGCTGTCGATCATCTCGACATCGTAGCGACCGCGTTCCAGCTCGATCTCGAGAACGGAATAGCCCTGATCTTCGAGCATCGTGGCGATCTGCGCGACGCTCATACGTTGCTGGTCCTGCACCGGCGCAGTCTGTTGCTGCGCGTTTGCCCCGAGGGCGAACATGCCGACGGCAGTGCCCAGTGCTGCGGTGAAGAGAATGGTGCGTTTCATGGTGTATCTCCTATTGCCAGGGCAGCCGACATGGCCGCCGATGAGCTCTTGTGCCACGACTCGCCTGACGGGTGGCTGACCCGGATTGTCAGCTTGCTGTCAGCTTGCCAGGGGTAGAGACTGGACCCATGAAACGACTTGCCTTCATTCTTGCCCTGTCGCTGATGGCAACACCCGCCCTGGCGGACCGCGACGATCATGACCGTGCGCGCCGCGCGCTCGAGGCCGGAGAGGTCCTGCCGCTGTCGGATATCCTCGCCGCGGCCACGGAGCTACGTCCCGGCCGGGTGATCGAGATCGACCTTGAGCGCGATGATGGGCGGTGGGTCTACGAGTTGGAACTCGTGACCCCTCAAGGTCGTCTTTACGAGATCGAAATCGACGCGGCCTCCGGCGAGGTGCTCGAAGTCGAGCATGAAGAGGACGACGACTGACATGCGCGCGCTCGCCGTCGAGGACGATCCCCGTATCGCGGCCGATCTGAAAGCCGCGCTGACGGCGGCGGGATTCCGTGTCGAGCTGACGGGCGATGGTGAAGACGCGTGGTTTCTCGGCGATACTGAAGACTATGATCTTGTGGTGCTCGACCTCGGGCTGCCTGCGCTCGACGGGCTTGCCGTGCTCAAGCGGTGGCGTGCCAACGACAGGACGATGCCAGTGCTGGTCCTGACCGCACGCGGCACTTGGCAGGAACGGGTCGAGGGGATCGAGGCAGGTGCCGACGATTACCTGCCCAAACCTTTCCGGATGGAGGAACTGATCGCCCGGGCACGTGCGCTGGTCCGCCGGGCCGGAGGTCATGCGGCGGCGCTGCAGGAGGCGGGCGAGCTGAGCCTCGATACCAACCGGATGGGGGTCGCGATCCGGGGTGTGCCCGTTCAGGTCACGGCGCTGGAATACCGGCTGCTGGCCTATCTCATGCAGCATCGAGACCGGCCGGTGCCGCCGACCGAGTTGTTGGAGCATCTCTACGGGGACGATGATGCGCGTGAGGCAAATGCCCTCGAAGCGGTCATCGCGCGTCTTCGGCGCAAGCTCGGACCAGGCGTGATCGGAACACGACGCGGCTTTGGTTACCTCCTGGAGGCGGCATGAGCCTGCGGCTGCGCCTGGCGCTGGCGGGCGCGGTTGCCATACTAGTGGCGCTCGGTCTCGCGGCGCTGGGTCTTGCCCAGCTTTTTGCCACACATGTGGAACGCCGGGCTGTCGCCGAGATGAGTGTCCAACTCGACCAGGTGCTTGCCGGGCTGGAAAGGGGGCCGAACGGTCTCGACTTGGCCCGTCCTCCGGCCGACCCGCGATTTTCGCAACCTTACGGGGGGCTTTACTGGCAGATCGAAGAAGACGGCGTCATTCAACGCTCGCGCTCGCTCTGGGACACGGCGCTGGACCTGCCCATCGACACCCTGGGCGACGGGGCCGTGCATGTGCATCGCCTGCCCGGACCAGGTGGCGAGGAGCTTCTTGTTCTGGAGCGTTCAAGCACGTTGCCTGAACGCCTGGGTGGGGGGCCCGTCCGTGCGGCGGTCGGCATGAACGCCGCTGAACTCACTTCGGCACAGCGTGATTTCATGGCCGATCTCGCGCCCTATCTGGGCCTTCTGGCGCTGACGCTGATCGCGGCAGGCTGGGTGCAGCTTTCGGTTGGGCTGCGTCCGTTGCGGGACCTCGGGGCTCGGATCACAGCGTTGCGGACCGGCAGGGCCGCGCGGATGGGCGAGGACTGGCCGCTTGAACTGCGCCCGGTGGCGACAGAGATCGACGATCTTCTGACCGAACGAGAGGCCGAAACCGAGCGCGCCCGCGCCCGGGCTGCAGACCTTGCACATGGTCTGAAGACACCCCTTCAGGCGTTGCTGGGCGAAGCCTCGCGCCTGCGCAGCGAGGGAGCGGCGGATCAGGCCGAAGGAATCGAACTCACCGCCCGGGCGATGCGACGCACAATTGATCGCGAACTGGCCCGTGCCCGGACAGCGGCCCGCACCGGCACACGCGCCGAAGGGGCGGCCAGCGACCCGGCGCAGGTGGCCGAACGGCTCGTCGCGGTGCTGCGGCGGACACCCGATGGAGCGGAGCTTGAGTGGAGGCAGACCATCGCGCCCGGCACAGCCGTGGCCCTGCACGAGGCCGACCTGTCCGAGGCACTCGGCGCGCTCGCCGAAAATGCCGCCCGCCATGCCCTTGGCGCGGTGACGCTTTCGGCGGCCCGCGAGGGTGCGCAACTGCGCGTTACCGTCGCAGACGACGGGCCCGGCATCCCCGCCGACCAGCGCGCCCGCCTGACCGCCCGCCACGCCCGCGCCGACGAATCCGGCACCGGCCTGGGCCTCGCCATCGCGGCCCAGATCGCCGAAGCCGCGGGCGGCAACCTGACGCTCGACGATGCCACCCCAGGGCTGGCGGCGACTCTCACGCTGCCCATGGCTCGGACCCACCAATGAAAACGATGAAGAAAAGGGCCGCGACATGATCGGTCCTGCCCGCCGCTTGATCCGCCACGCCCGCCGCGCGCCCGGCCTTGTCGTTGCGCTCGTCGCCGCGCTGCTGATCGCTGCGGTTTTCGCGATGCGCCTGACCCATGCCGCGCTCATGTGGCAAGCCATTCCCGAGCACGCCACTATCGCAGGCTGGATGACGCCGCGCTACGTGGTCCGATCTTGGGATGTCCCGCCCGGGCTTGTGGCCGAAACCCTCGGTCTCGACCGGGACGGGATCGGGCGACGTTTGACCTTGCAGGCGCTGGCGGAGGCGCGGGGCATCCCGCCCGCCGCGCTGATCGAAAGCCTGGACAAGGCCATCGAGACCCACCGCGCGGGGCAGCCATGACCGCAGCGCTCTACGCCCTTGTTGCGACCCACGGGCTTTGGATAGTGGGCGCCTCGACCATTCGACCCTCGAGTTCGAACACCCCGACCGTGCGCATGCGCGAGCGGCGCTTTACGGCTGTCACCGGACCGAAGAAACATCAGGCTGACACCCCGCCGGACAGTGTAAAAACCACTGTTGATGCAGCGCGATGGAATCGAGGAATTCCCAAGGCCCAAGTTGTCCGATTCGGGCGCAACGTTCAACGACCATCCGCCTTCGCCTGACCAACGCGCTAATCGACGAGATCAGGCTTAACCGGACACTCATGTTTGGTGCCGCGAACGGCCGCTTCCCGCCCTTCCTGCCGATGGCCTTCGCGGTCGCGGCGACGACTGAGCAAGCGCGGCGAAAGGCAGGTTCGACCGCTGACGAGACCTTGCCACTGCTCGCTACGAAAGTCCGGTTCTGCAAGGACGTGTGGTCACAACTCATACGTTTCTGACACGGTCGAAAACCACATGGTGTGATTGCGGCGGCCGCTCTCCGGGGCGAACGAGGTCCGGTATGTTGGCCTCATGGATTATACGCCGTGAGGAGAACGACCATGAAGTATTATGCCGGTTTGGATGTATCGCTGAAAGAGGTTTCGGTCTGCGTCATCGATGAGGATGGCAAGATCGTCGCCAAGGGGATTTGCCTTGCTGATCCAGAAGGGGTTGCAGGCTGGCTGCGCAATCGCAGACTGGAACCCTGTAGGATCGTCCACGAAAGTGGAATGCTGTCGATCTGGCTGCAACGCGGACTGGCCCGTCTTGGACTACCTGCAACCTGTATTGATGCCCGCAAGGCACATAAGAGCCTGTCAGCTCGGCTCAACAAGTCAGATGCTGCCGATGCGGAAGGACTGGCCCAGCTTGCCCGCACGGGTTGGTACACGCCTGTCCATATCCGCAGTGAAGACGCAGATCGGCTGCGCAGCCTGATTGGAGCGCGGGAACGGTTGATCCGCCTGCGTAAAGACCTCGAAGGCCACATCCGAGGTGTGCTGAAGACTTTCGGCATTCGCATGACGGGCATGGGTCTGGGGGCACAGCGTCAAGCTTTCCGTGATCAACTCGCAGCCGCGGGCGCGCGTGACCCTGTGTTGAGCGTTATCGCCGATGGCTTCATCGCTGCACATAGCACCCTGTGTCAGGCTGCAGCCGATCTCGACAGGGCCGTGAAGAGCCAGGCTAAGAACCATCCTGTGGCTCGCCGTCTCATGACGATCCCCGGTGTTGGTCCGATCAATGCGCTCAGCTTCATTGCCCTGGTCGATGATCCCAATCGGTTCAGCCGAACGGCCGATGTCGGCGCCTTCCTTGGGCTGACCCTCAAACGCCATCAATCCGGTGAGGTAGACTGGTCGGGCCGTGTATCCAAATGCGGTGATGCAGCCATGCGCAGCTTACTGTTTGAGGCTGCATCGTGTGTCATCCGGCACGTGAAGCGGTTCTCGCCGTTAAAGTCCTGGGCGGTGCGTCTTGCTGGACGGCGCGGCTTCCGCAAGGCAGCCGTTGCAACCGCACGCAAGATTGCCGTGCTCATGCTGACGCTTTGGAAGAGTGGAGCCGACTATCAATGGACGCAGGAGGCCGCTGCCTGATCTCAAATTCCCGCTGGAGACAGCGGGTAGCCTTGTCCTAACGGGACGGAGGTTGGTCGATCTCGCAAAAACGGTTGGGGTGCAGGTTATCTGCTTAACCCGCAAACCACATTGGAGACGATCCACCACCGAACACCATCATGAGGCGCAACCAGGCGACCTCGAAGAGAACCATGACCCCGGACGGACCATGGCTTACCCGCTTGACAAAGCCGCAATCAGAGAACCGTTTTTGGCAGGGGTTTTTGGAAAGTGCCGAAGGTCGGGTGTGCGGACAAAACGGACCTTTGTTTCGGTATGCGCAACATTGTCATGGTGATAATCGATGGAGCATGCGCCAACCGATCATCCTAGCGACCATCAAAGACTACAGCCTTAGCGCGCTCTGGAGTGATGCGCTTGCGGGCTTCACGGTTGCGATGGTGGCCATCCCGCTCAGCCTCGCCATTGCCATAGCATCTGGTGCCCCGCCGGAAACGGGGCTCGTTACCGCGATTGTCGGCGGTTTTCTCATCTCTGCACTTGGCGGGAGCCGCTTCCAGATCGGCGGGCCGACCGGCGCGTTTATCGTGGTGGTGTTTGGCGTCATCGCTGAACATGGCTATGACGGCCTAGTGCTGGCGACGCTAATGGCGGGCGTAATGCTCGTCATTGCAGGCTTCTTTCGCGCTGGCCGTCTGATTGCCTATGTGCCAGAAGCGGTCATCAATGGCTTCACAATTGGCATTGCCATCGTCATTGCAACCAGCCAGCTAAAGGACTTTTTCGGGCTGTCGGTGGACACACTGCCTGCCGAGTTCATTGAAAAGGTTCTTGCCTTGTGGGAGGCGCGCGAAACGCTGAACGGTGCGGCTGTTCTGGGCGGTTTGGCCACCATTGCCGCCATCGTTGTCCTGCGCAAACTGTTTCCGCGATTTCCGGGGCTCATCGTTGCCATCTTCTTGGTCTCGGCAGTAGCGGCCCTGTTTGCTCTACCACTGGAAACGATCTCCGACCGCTTCGGCACGCTGCCAGCATCTCTTCCAGAGCCTGCAATGCCCGAACTGTCTTGGGCTCGGGTGGAGGAACTATTCCCATCGGCAGTGGTCATTGCTTTTTTGGCAGGCGTGGAGTCACTGCTGTCTGCCCTTGTTGCTGATCGCATGACCAAGGACACCCATCGGCCAAACGCTGAACTAACTGCGCAGGGTGTGGCCAATATCGGCTCCGCCTTGTTTGCAGGATTGCCTGCGACAGGGGCAATCGCGCGCACGGCCACCAACATACGAGCAGGCGGCCTGACACCTGTTGCCGGGATGATCCACGCAGTTATCGTTCTGTTGGTGATGCTGTTTGCTGCGCCCTATGCGGGCTTGATGGCGATGCCGGCCCTGGCGGGCTTGCTGATGATCACCGCCTGGAACATGAGCGAGCCCCACAAATGGCGTGAATACGCGCAAGGCAGGCGCAGCGATCAGGTCCTTCTCCTGCTAACGTTGCTGCTGACCGTGTTCATAGACCTGACGGTTGCCATTAGTGTCGGGGTTGCCGTCGGTCTGGCAATACGGCTCAGCCGCCGCCCTACCATACCAAGCGACTGGACGCCGCCAGAGCGATAACGACCATAAAGGGCTCGGAGCGGTCATGCGGCCACACAAACGGCGATGAACACAATCGGCAGAAAGCTGACCCACACCGCAGCAGCGAGACATCCAAGCTGTGAAGTTGGAAGCCGACATTCAGGGCATCTCTAATGCGGGCTTTTAGCTGCACCGCCGAAAGGCGGTATGGAGCCTATTCCGTTGAAAAACCCTGTGAGCGCTGATTTGGGAGCGACCGCAAGTTTAGGCGCCCGGAATTCTTCAATGATATCAATGGGTCGATTTCGAGGTTTGGTTGCCGAAGGATTCAAACTCAGCAAAAGCGGACTTTTTCGACGGAATAAGCCCATCCAAGACCTCTGCCGCGTCTCTGCAAATCGGTGCTATAGGTCCATAACTCCTATTGGTGACGACGCCGTAGAATGTCAGTTTTGAACCCAGATTACCCTGGTCCAGAGGCGGCGTACGCCAGCTTTATCAAGCAAAACATGTCCCGAAGCCGCAAGCGTTATCGAGGTGTAAGCTGCACCGTCAAATTGATCGGACCCACCAATCGAACTATTTTGCAGACACTCTAGTATTTGCCGAAATTGTCGTCATCTGGGGTCGATTTCAATATTATAGTTAATAATTCATTATCTAATATTTGATCTAGCTGTGACCATAATCGCGTTTAGCGTCGGCGCATGCAATCTTATATTGCGGAGAAGCAAAATGGTATTTTGGATATCAAATATTTCGATCGCAAAAAAGTTATCCCTGGGCTTTGGCTTGATCATAATGGTGATGGTGGGCTCTGGCGCAAAGACAATGCTGACGCTCGATAGAATCGAGGCGAGCTTTGACAACTATTCCAACTCGGCCGAGCAATTGGAGAATGCACAGTCTTTAGAGACTGCCGTCCAATCCTTTGTTGCCAATGCTAAAGAGTATGTCGCGCGTAACACCGCGGCGCGCTACCAAGCGACATTGGATGAATATGCAGCGGTTCAGTCCGTTTTGCTGGAAGCAGAGCAGCAAGCGGATGGGGACTATGCCCAAGCTTTGCATCAAGCCGCCGACAATTTGAGCTCCACGTTGGACAAATTCTCGGAGTTCGCATCTCTTCGAAATGCTCAGAATGCATTGGTTGACGACGGATTGCGCTCTGGCGGGACCAGTGCAAGGGCTGCCCTAATCGATCAAGCTCTTCTACATCAGCAGCGCGGCAATCTGACTGCTGCGGTATCGGTGTATACCGCTGCCCTTCATCTAATGCTCGCGCGCGATTACGCCAATCGATATCTTGACACCTTTAATGACGCTGACATGACGCGGTCGCAAGAAGAAATTGCGATTGCGAGCGAACACTTACAACGTGAGGCAGAACGCAGCACATCGGGCGTAGCCGTCCCGACCGAAATTGGCCTGTTTGCAGATGCCTTACCGGAATTGCGCCGGCTCGTTGAGCGGCAGAAAACTGCATCTGAACAGCTGTTTGACTCAGAGATTGTTGCTCTGCTTGAGCGAACTCAGGATATGGCAAACCTTGCTAAGACGGCTGAAGCCGAGGCGGCAGGAGCATTAACTGCCGCTAAAAGGGAAGGGAATATCTCAACCCTGATTGGGATTCTTGTAGCAACCGGCGTTGCGGTTACACTTGCGGTTGCACTTTCCGGACTGATCGCCGCGCCGATAAAAAGAATAACTGAGTTGATGGGGCATATTGCTGAGGAACGCTCCGAGGTCCAGATTCCTTGGCAGCGACGCGGAGATGAGGTTGGCAACATGGCGCGAGCACTCGCCGTGTTTGACGAGGCTGGCAAAGACCGTCGGCGTCTGCAACTTGCTAGTAAAGAAGCCAGCGCAAAGACCAAAGAACTTGTTTACACACTTGAAAAGCTTCCCGTTCCGATCATGACGTGTGACGCCAAAACCTACAAAATTGACTACGCTAACCAGGCGTCGATCGAACTATTGTCGACGATCCAGCAGTTTCTGCCTATACCGGCCGAAGAGATTGTCGGCTCATCTATTGATATCTTTCATAAGAACCCATCTCACCAACGCACTATGATATCAAATATGCGCGAGGATGGGCACGGTGCGACGATCAGTCTTGGAGCGGAAAGCCTGGAACTCAACATTAGTGTGATTGATGGCAAACCAACACTAGTTTGGTATGTCGTTACGCACCGGGTGGCAGCGGCAAACAGTATGGACTCCACAGTAAAGGTCATGAGCCAGGTTGCCGAGGATGCCGCATCCTCGTCAGAGCGCCTCTCCACCTTGGTTGCAGAGACCATGGCTCTGTCCAGTGAAGTATCAGCTGCAGTTGAAGAGCAAGCATCCGCCATTGCAGAGGTAGCTCGCAGCTCAGCGGAAACATCCGACCGCGCCACTAACATTAGCGAAGTGGCGAAAGGCGCTCAGCAAAAAATCGAAGGTTTGGGCGAGGTAGCCGAAAGCATCTCCGAGGTTGTAGCGACTGTTCAAACGATTGCGGAGCAAACCAATTTGTTGGCGCTCAATGCCACGATTGAAGCAGCTCGGGCGGGTGCAGCAGGAAAGGGCTTTGCAGTCGTTGCTGCGGAGGTCAAAGAGCTTTCTGATCAGACGTCCAAGGCAACCGTTGGAATTTCAGATCGCATAAATGCTATCCAATCTGAAACCAAGTTAACGACGGAAGCGGTTTCTGATGTGATCAAGGGTATCTCAGAAATCGTTGAGCTAATTCAGGCCGTTGCGGGTGCCACCGAGGAGCAAAAAGCTGTTGCAAATGAAGTTGCCTCCAATGTTGCTCGGGTTGCGGGCAATGCTGAGGAGACGGATACAGCTTCAGCACATGTAAAAGAGATCTCGGCAAAGGTGCGAAAGCAAGCCTCTCAGCTTGACGCTCAGCTACAGAAGTTTACGAGCGCGGACGCTGTCTAAGCAAATTGATGCTCGTATCTTGCTTGTGGGCGGCCATGATAAACGTTGCCAGTCTGCGATTGCGGCGTCCGAGGGTGATGGCGGGGACCAATCACTGAGCCGCTATGCGGCGTGCAGCACAACCGACGCGACACCGCCCACTTGGCTCTCAGATACTTTGCCCGGCTCATCTATCAGTCCGCTTATATGCTGGCTTTTGAACGTTTGGGCATCGACAGGTTTGCCAAAGTAAAATCCTTGTAACTCTTTGACACCGAGGTCTCGCAGCGCCTCGATTTGGGTCTCACTTTCCACGCCTTCAGCCAATACAGGGATGTCCAAGCTGCCCGCCAGAATGCAGGTTGCTTTGACAATGGCCTCGGATTGAGGGTTGTCACCGAGATCTTTGATGAACTCGCGATCAATCTTGATCTTATCAAATGGAAAAGTTTGGAGCATCGATAGAGACGAATATCCCGTTCCAAAATCATCCATGGCTATGCCGACCCCAAGGTGTTTGAGTTCGTTGATGACCTTGAGGGCTTGGGATGTGTCCTCGACGATGCCTGTTTCAGTAATCTCAAGATCTAACCGATGAGGAGGCAACCCGCTGTCAGAAAGTGCCTGAGCAACAATCATTGGGAGCTCGCTATCCGACAACTGGATCGGGGCAACATTGACGGCAATTTTCACGGGCTGATCCCAACTGGCTGCTTCGCGGCAGGCTTCGAAGATAATCCACCGACCAATTTGGGCTATCAAGCCCGTCTCTTCTGCTATCGGAATGAAAGCGAAGGGAGGGACGAGGCCGCGGCCTGGGTGATTCCAACGCAAAAGTACTTCGGCGCCAACCAACGCTCCGGTCTTCGTTTCATTTTGAGGTTGGTAGAACAGTACGAATTCATTGTTGGATAGAGCATTTCTGAGATCGATCGAAAGGGCACTCCGATCACGGGCTTGCTCGTCTTCGCTCGGGTTGTAACAAAGACTAGTCTCAACGCCCTTTTGCTTGGCCAAGCGCATAGCTTTTTCTGCAGCGGTAACAAGATCAGCGGGTGTATCAGCGTGATCAGGATAAATTGCATATCCCAAAACACTGCCAACCGTTGACATAGCTGTTACTTCCAAGGCAGCGGACCCATTGACAGCTTCATGAACTCGGCGACACAAATCCTGGACGTACCCCGTATAGTAGGCGGCTTTTCCGACCACCACAAAGTGTCCTTCTCCAAGGTGCGCAACAAACTCGCAGGGATGCAAGCAATCGGCAAGCACGCCTGCAACTGATTGCAGGAGCCTGCGGGTTTTGGTCCGCCCAAACACTTCACTGAAATCGCGCTGATGCAACAGCGAGCAGCTGATCACTGCGATATGAGAATTATCGCGCGCAGTTTTTTCAAGTGCGCCCTCCAAATGAAGCTCCAATCCCGACCGGTTCGACAAGCCGGTCAAAGGGTCATGCTGTGCCAGGTGCTTGATCTTTGTCTCAGATGCCTTGGAGTTTTCAGCATCAATAGTGTAGCTCGCCATCGCGACAAATATGAGGACGATCATCGTTGCAACGACGCTCAGTCCAACAACCCTATCTGAGATCAAGGCTGCGTCGACCGCGCTCAGTCTAAGGGGAGTAATATCCAATCCACTCATTGCTATGAAATGCATGCTTGCGACGGCAGCAATGAAGCTGACCGAAGCGCCGTATTTGCAGAACCTGGTCGCAGGACGAGCAATCCTGCTGGTCGCCAACATGCCAAACAGGCCGGCGCAGATCACCGATGCCACCACATATCCCTGAGAAAGGCCAACCAGCCCGGATACAGCCATGGCCTCGACACCGGTAAAGTGCATGGCCACAATTGAAAAACCAAAGACCAACCCGCCAGCCTCAATTAACAACGATTTCTTTGTTGCGGCGGCGATAAAGAGGCCCAACGTGGTTCCAACAACAGCGATGACAAGAGAGAGCGCCGTCAGATCGAGGTGATATCCTAGGATAAGGTCGCTCTTGTAGGCGAGCATGGACACAAAGTGCGTGCTCCATATCGTGCCGCCAGCAATGATGCCCGCAAGCATCAGCCAGAGAATTTTGAGTTGTCCATGTGTCCGACGTACCCGAGCGAACAACCGCATTGTGACAACGGATCCAACAACCAGGATAGAAACCGCCATCAACAAAAATACACGATCATGCTCGAAAGCAATGCAAGACAGAATGGTCAGCATGAGAAGCTCCTTGAAGCTAGCTACATACTGGCTTCGGCCAAACATCTCATGAAGCAACTCGGTTAACCGTTATCCACCAATTCGGATATCGTTTTCGTTTAGGTTTTCTGTGCCCGCATTGGGCCCACAACGCTGCCAATTCTGGGGACATCCTTCGACCAAGCACTGGCCTCTACATTGGCGTAGGGGAAAGGGCACGCCCAGTATCGCGATCAGAGCGTCTTCACATTTGAAATTAATTGATAACGGATAGTTGCCGGTTATCCTGGCGACCAACGGTATTTTAGGGTCGATATCTAGGCTTCAAATAAACGAGATCAGTATGATGATTGACAAGGCAGACAAAGGAATTTGACGAATGGCAATACCAGGAATTTTTTCCAAGACCATTCGATACCCTAGCCTAACTGACGTTTCGCCTGAGCCACTTGCGCTACTTCGTGATGCTTGGATTGCCTCGAAGAAAAAAGGCAATTGGGTTCTATCTTCTGACTTTGATTTGTCAGGCCTAAAAGCGATTTTGCCGAACCTGGCCCTGCTCAGGCTGCAACATGATCCAATGCGAGCGAAATATGAAATCGTGGGACCAAAATTGGTCAAGCTCCTTGGCCGGGATCCGAACGGCCTTTGGCTTGATCAAGTCTATCCTGACGACATCAAAGGCGAAATCCATGCGGCAATCAGAGCTGTATGTGACGAAGGCAATGCACAGTTTTTTGTCCGAGAGTATCGTGTTCTGGCGAAACGATTTGGCTATCGCCGCTTGATGCTGCCGCTTTACAAAAATCTCGACGACCCCAAGCCCACTCGCGTCATCGTCGGTATTTACCCAACGTCTAATAAGCTAAAAGAAGCTGAACAATGGAGAAAAGCCGTAAAGCAAGCCGGATCGGTCACTGGGCACAACATGGATCGACAGCACGGTGTTTGGGAACAACAGCTAAGACCCTTACCCGCAAAACCGCACAACGATAGTGATCATAGAGAGGAAGAAGATACCTGGATGGTTGATTAACCTAAGGTGACTTCCTTGCGGGAACCAATGCAAAAACAGTGTTCCCGCCTTGAACGATCCAAGCGGACACGTCAGACAAGACTAACGCAAAACTAGCTATTGGACCGCATGCAGTCAAAGCCCACACTGGCGTAGTCGGGCATGCTTATCAGCTTGCGCTGCAACCAATGTCCGCTTTGCAAAACCGCCAAATCGGTGACTGCACGGAAGCTTTGGGCCGATAGTGCCAATGCTCATGAAAGCGACGAACGCTCAAAATGGGCTCCAAGCCGCCTTGCGGCGGTGCAGCGCCAAGCCCGAATTAGAGTTGGTCTGAATGTCGGCTTCCAACTTCACAGCGTGGATGTCTCGCTGCTGCGGTGTGGGTCGGCTTCCCGCCCTTCTTTACAGCCGCCGATAAACACCCGGATTGGCAGCTCCGAGCCCATCCAAGACCTTGGCCGCTTTCATGAGCATTAACACTATCGGCCTTTAGCGGCCTTTCCTGCGCAGTGTTTAGGTCCTGATGGTCTGCACCGAAGATGTGTCGTGTCATCCCAAACCTGATGCAGCAGCTTGTATCTTTTGTATTGAGCCATCGACCAAATTAGCCGCATCTGCGATTTCGCGCACACCGCTTGAGATCTCTAGCACTCCACCAGCTGCCACTTGCATGGAACCAGACATTTCAGATGTTGCGGCTGACTGCTCCTCAACAGCAGATGATATCGTTGTATTGATTTCACTCACCTTCAGGATGGTGTCCGAAATGACTTTAATCGCTTCAACGGCCTCACTTGTGCTCGTCTGGACGCGCTGAATGCTTTGCCCAATTTCTTCAGTGGCCTTCCCAGTCTGCGTTGCGAGTGATTTCACCTCGCTTGCCACCACGGCGAACCCCTTGCCCGCTTCTCCTGCGCGTGCCGCTTCAATGGTCGCGTTCAGTGCCAAAAGGTTGGTCTGTTCGGCAATGTCAGAGATAAGCCCGACAACATTTTTAATATCGTCGGCTGCTTCGGACAGACCCGCAACCGTAATGGTGGTGCGTTCTGCTTCTGATTTGGCCTGGAGCGAGATATTGTTGGCCTCAGTGACCTGTTGGTTGATTTCATTAACCGATGCAACAAGCTCTTCGATGCTTGCTGCCATGGCTTGCACATTTTCGGAGGCCTGTTCTGCTGAGTTGGAGACATCTGAAGCACGTTGATTGGCGCTTGAGACAGCGCCAGTGATTTCAACAAGGTCGTCCGCGATCAGTTTTTGCGCCTCCCTGCGTTTCTGGCGCATCATCATGTTCTCAGTGATGTCAGAACAGAACTTCACAACCTTATAGACATCACCATTACCGTCCCTCAGCGGATTGTAGCTTGCGTTCAACCACAAAGGCTCACCCGCTTTGGTGACACGTTCAAACTCTCCAAACTTAGCATCCCCTTCACCGAGCTCGCGCCAGAACTGGTTATACTCTGGGCTGTTGCGCTGCGCCCTGGGCACGAATATGCAGTGATGCTGCCCGATGAAGTCTCCGGGCGTATATCCGGTAGCAGCGTAGAAATTGTCGTTTGCTTCTAGGATGTGGCCATCAGGGGTAAAAACAATAACGGCTTGATCGCGCCCCACCGCTTCGATCTGGGCCTTATAATCTTCCCGCGCGATACGTTCAGCAGCATCACGCCACTCGACCATTGTGCCGACGCGCTTACCACCGTCCATCAGCGGCTGAGCGATAAGATCAAATTTAACGCCACCCACTTCGATGGTTGTCTCAAACAAACCATCCATGGCGGCGATCATGTGTTTCTGGTGGTCAGGCTTTTTGTGAAAGATGTCTATATTGGCGCCAACCAAACCTTGGATTTTGAAGGCCGGGAGGTCCTTCTGAATCTGCTGCTCATTCTGAGCCAAGAAATCCGAAAGTGCCTTATTTATGTAGACGATGATGCGCTCGTTATCAGCAATCATCACCGAGGCCGACATGTTCTCTAGTACGACCAATTTACGAGTTGTTTCGATACCACCAGCTCTGAAACCCAGCATATTCATCCCTCCCAGCAACACGTAAGTGCAAACATTAGGTTGTTTTACTTAACGGCTTGATAACGTGCCTGCGCATTGCAAGGCCCGTGCGTGGTCGATAGGAGACCACCAGTGATTAACCGGGATGTATGCAATAACGATTTCGGCGCTGTGAGCGGCAAGATGTGCTTCTCGCTCATTTGAAAAGCTGACAGCAAATCGTGCTTCGGTCGAAAAGTCCGCATTGCCGACTTACGCGGTTGATTGTTCAGCCTCAGAGGGTTTGCCGAAAGCGGTCATCCGCTCCCAGTAGTTTATGAGTACACGCCCTAGCATCATGGTACCGCCAGGCATTGTGCAACTTGAGTACGAAATTGGCTACAGTATTGCGTTCTTGGCCACTGCACCAAAACCAGATCCCAAAGGGCCAGGCTTGCCTGCCAATTCTACATTGACGCTCGATCAGACGGAAATGCCGTTGCCCAGAAGCCTTGAAATCAATGCTATCGGTTCCAGGTGTGGTCAAAAATGTTGGGAACAGATATTGAAAATAGATATTATCTCGATAATACAGTGACATAGACTGACATAGTGGCGGGCACGGAGGGATTCGAACCCTCGATACGGCTCAACACCGTATACTCCCTTAGCAGGGGAGCGCCTTCAGCCACTCGGCCACGTGCCCGCAAACCTATCGGTTCGCGCAGTCGCTTGTCAGAGAAGCAGCCGGCTTTGTCAACCGTAGCGTTTGCCACCACCGAATGCTGCAAACCCCGCAATCGATTTCAAAGCAACAACCAGGAGCGCTTGGCTTCAAGCTCTTAGAAAAACCGGCCATCAAACGGCATGCGCAAGCTGTCGCCAGTCGCATCCTGCAGAACCAATTCATCACCCTCAACACGGATATCAGCGATATGCTGCCATCCCGCTGGTCGAGCAATGCAACCGATCACATGGGCAATGCGATGCGTGTGACCATTGGCCAAGGGCAGGGCGGTTTGGATGCCGTGGCGGGCGTACACTGTGTCACCACTTACGGTGTCGCCAAGTACGGTGCCACCAACTGCAGCTCGGTGACCTGATCCACCTGCGGCAACGCCATCTTCAATGCCCAGCACACCACGATGACGCCCATCCCAAGGAGCGTCTTTGCGGCCACCGTTTGAATGCCAAAGCATGGTGAGCGGCAAAATGCGTGGGTCTTTGAGCGCAAAAACGATATCGTCGAACGCCTCGCGTATCATCGCTGTCCAACCAAGCGTTGAACCTTCGGCTTCCACCAGCGCAACAAAATCCTCGTGATCGTCAGCAATGGGGAGGCTCGCGACATCAATTGTACCACCCATCTGTGCCGGGACGGCTTGCCAATTATCCACGACGGCGCCACAGGCCAGTACATGGTGGCCTTTCACAATTGGCGCATCCAGCGTGATCGCCAATCGTTTTGGGGAGGTAAACAGTTGGGCACCTCCGGTAACGCGCATCATGGGGTGATGCGCAAACGTCACCGCGCCGTCACCGTCGATCAAGTGGTGCTCTTGGTAAAGCAGCGGTGCATCCATTGCAGGCCGGACTGTTTTTTCAACGCGTGCACCCATGATCGTGCGATCAAGAGCCAGCTTCAATTGAGCAGCACTTTGGTGCATCACGGACCAAGCGCTGTTGGCGCTCCATCCGTGTAAAGGGCCACCTTCAACATCGTTGAGCCCAAAGGGTATGCAGGCAAAATCGCCTGACAGTCTGCGATCCACCATCGGCATGGTCTCGGGAAAGCTGTCATCCTCTACCCAAGGCGCACGGTGCAACGGCTCACGCCAAACATCACCGTTACGAAAGGCCAGCATGGGCAAGTTCCCCACCGCGGGGTCTACCGCGACCCGGCAAAAACCGGTGGCAGCATGCAATGCACCTGCCGGTAACGTGCTTGGTACCTTCATGATCTTGGCCTCTTGCTCTAGTAGGGCAAACACGCTGCGTGCTAGGGGTATTTTTCCAATCGGATCACACTGGATAAGAGCAGCCGGTACCGTTCATGACGTCAAATGTCACCCCTATCAGCCCCAACGCTTCACTTGCGCACGGCGTGGGCCACAACCATACTCGTAATCCTGGCATGCCACTGGATGAGAGCTGGGTGCGCGATGTTCGGGTGAACCTGTCAGCAACACAGCGCCGCGTTGCCACACTGCCTGGTCGGCGCACCGTAAAGAAGGATGCGCAAGCCGCATGGCTGCTTAAAGCGGTAACCTGCATAGACCTCACCACGCTCAATGGCGATGATACCGAAGGCCGTGTGCAGCGGCTCTGCGGTAAGGCGCCAAGGCCGATCCGCCCCGATGTACTGGCTGCGCTAGGCATGGCCGATCGCAACATCTCCACCGGCGCTGTGTGTGTGTATCACCGCTTTGTGGGTACAGCGGTAAAAGCACTGAACGGCACCAACATTCCCGTTGCCGCTGTTTCTACGGGGTTTCCAGCCGGTCTTTCACCGCACCACCTGAAGGTACAGGAAATTAAAGAGTCGGTGGCTGACGGCGCGCAGGAAATTGACATCGTGATCACCCGCGAGCACGTTCTGACCGGTAATTGGCAGGCGCTTTACGATGAGATGCGCGAGTATCGCGAAGCCTGCGGCGATGCACATGTGAAGGCCATTTTGGCCACTGGCGATATCAAGACCATGCGCAACGTCGCCCGCGCCTCGCTGGTCTGCATGATGGCGGGGGCGGATTTCATCAAAACGTCCACCGGCAAAGAGGGCACAAATGCCACACTCGCTGTGTCGCTTACCATGTTGCGCTGTATCCGCGCCTACTATGAACGAACAGGCATCAAGGTTGGCTACAAGCCTGCGGGCGGCATTTCCACCGCCAAGGATGTGCTCAACTATCAGTTCCTGATGAAGGAAGAACTGGGCCGAGAATGGCTTGAGCCAGACCTTTTCCGCATCGGAGCATCCAGCCTCCTGGCCGATATTGAACGCCAGCTGGAGCACCACACCACCGGTGCCTATTCCGCTGTGCTGCGTCACCCACTCGCCTAACATCCGAAAGAGAAACGCATGAGCGTCGCCGACTATTTCGACAGCATGGATTATGGCCCAGCGCCGGAGGATGACGGCCCGGCACGCGCCTGGATCGCCAAGCATGGCGGCACCCTTGGGCACTTTATCAGCGGTTCATTCGTTACAAGCGAAGCGCATTTTGAGAGCGTAGAACCGGCCACCGGAAAACCCTTGGCTAAGATTGCACGCGGCACGGGGGACGATGTGGATCGAGCTGTTACCGCAGCGCGCAAAGCCCAGAAAAAATGGGCAGCCTTGCCCGGCCATATGCGCGCCCGGCATCTTTATGCGCTCGCCCGGACCATTCAGCGCAATGCTCGCCTGATTGCGGTGGTTGAGGCGCTCGACAATGGCAAACCAATCCGCGAGACGCGCGACATCGACATCCCGCTGGCTGCACGACACTTCTATCACCATGCCGGATGGGCACAGGTGCAGGATGTCGAGTTTACCGACCACGAGCCACTGGGCGTGGTTGGTCAGATCATCCCGTGGAACTTCCCGGTTCTGATGCTCGCTTGGAAAATTGCTCCGGCACTGGCACTGGGCAACACGGTGGTGCTTAAACCTGCCGAGTTCACATCACTCACGGCACTGCTGATCGCCGAGCTTGCGAACGAGGCTGGCCTGCCCGCTGGGGTGCTGAACATTGTGACAGGTGAGGGCGAAACTGGCAGCGCCCTGGTTAACCATCACGATGTAGACAAAATCGCTTTTACTGGATCGACCGAAGTGGGCCGGATCATCCGCCAGCAAACGGCAGGTTCGGGCAAGTCGTTGACGCTGGAGCTTGGCGGCAAGTCGCCCTTCATCGTTTTCGATGATGCAGATCTTGATGGCGCGGTGGAAGGCGTGGTCGACGCTATCTGGTTCAATCAGGGCCAGGTGTGTTGTGCGGGCTCGCGTCTCTTGCTGCAGGAAGGCATTGCTGACGCGTTCATCGCCAAGCTCACCCGCCGCATGGAGACGCTGCGCGTTGGTGCGCCACTCGACAAGACCATCGATATGGGAGCGATCATCGCGCCGGTGCAACTTGATCGCATCAAGAGCCTGGTGGATCAGGGTGTGAAAGAGGGCGCAACGCTCCACCAGCCTGCCGGACCTATTCCTGCCTCTGGCAGCTACTTCCCGCCCACGCTTCTGTCGGGCGTTGCGACGGCTTCTACTGTGGCAACCGAAGAGATTTTTGGCCCAGTGGCTGTTTCCATGACCTTCCGCACGCCAGATGAGGCGGTACAGATCGCAAACCACTCGCGCTATGGTCTTGCCGCGTCCATCTGGTCAGAGACCATCGGTTTGGCATTGGAAGTTGCCGCGAAGCTCGACAGCGGTGTGGTGTGGGTCAACGCCACAAACATGTTTGACGCAGCCTGCGGTTTCGGCGGCAAAAAGGAATCAGGCTTTGGCCGCGAAGGTGGCAGGGAAGGGGCATTTGAATATCTCAAGCCCAAATTCTGGAAAGGCGCGAAACCACGCCTACCCCTGGAGTTACCCGACGCAACAAGTCCGACCAACGGATTTGAGCCCCAAGCGATCGACCGCACAGCGAAATTTTACATCGGCGGCAAACAAGAAAGGCCTGATGGTAATTATTCCCGTCCCGTTGTTTCGCCCAAGGGCAAGGTGATCGGCGACGTTGGCGTTGGCAACCGCAAGGACATTCGCAACGCTGTCGCTGCTGCGCGCAAGGCTTCCTCTTGGTCCGCCGCCACCGAACACAATCGCGCGCAGGTGATGTACTACATCGCTGAAAACCTATCTGCCCGCGCCGATGAATTCGCCGCGCGGATTGCTGCAGTCGAGGGCAGTACGAAAGCCAAAGCTGGCAAAGAGGTAGACGCAGCCATTGCGCGATTGTTCACCTATGCCGCCTATGCTGACAAATACGATGGCAACATCCACGTGCCGCCGCTACGCGGCATAACGCTGGCCATGAATGAGCCGGTTGGCGTGGCTGGCGTGATCTGCCCGCCAGAGGCTTCTTTATTGGCCATGATCAGCCTCACTGCCCCGCTGCTCGCCATGGGCAACCGTGTGGTGGTGGTGCCAAGCGCGCGTAACCCGCTAGCTGCGACGGACTTCTATTCCGTGCTTGAAACATCCGATCTGCCCGCTGGAGTGCTCAACATAGTGACCGGAGACCCGGTAGAATTGGGTGCAGTGCTCGCTAGCCACAACGATGTAGATGCCGTATGGGCCTTTGGTGAACAGCCGTTGACGGCCAAGATTGAGGAGCTTTCAGCTGGCAACCTAAAGCGTATTTATGCCGACAATGGCAGACAGCTCGACTGGTTTTCCCGCGACGCCGAAGGGCCGAACTGGCTGCGCAAATCCGTTGAGATCAAAAACATCTGGGTGCCCTACGGCGATTAGTGCGCTGCAACATTGATTGCCATCAGCGGCGATTTCTGCCGTGTGCTTAACGCAGTCTTCACGCTTGTGCCGCAATTTGACAGGACTGTTTCACACACTGTGAAGCATGCGCCTTGGGTTCGCACGCTTTGTATGGCGAGCGTTTGCCTGTGGTGGCAGCCGCCAGTTTGTATCGAGTATGGCGTAATGATGAAAAAGATTCCGGCGCTTTTCAGCGCCTTTTGTGCTGGCCGGCATGCCTTGGCTGCACCCCCAACTCGCTCGCTTGCACGCGCGCTTGCCGTTAGCGGTGTGTGCGCGTTTGCGCTTGTTGGTTGCAACTCTTTGTCCGGTGGCGGTTCTTCTTCGAGCCTTGGTCCAGGCGGTGGTGATGGCATCAATGATGCCGCGCTTGGCGTTGCAGCAAGTCCGCGTGTGACCGACCAGCAGGTGAATTTGCCACGCGGTGGCGGCAGGGCACAAGTTGGCCGCCCCTACCGCATTGCTGGCAGGCTCTACACACCGCGCGAAGACCCCAATTATGACCGGACAGGCGTGGCATCTTGGTACGGTGATGCGTTTCATGGTCGTCTGACAGCAAATGGCGAAGTGTACGATATGCACACGCTGTCGGCCGCTCACCCAACACTGCCATTGCCCAGCTACGTGCGCGTGACCAATCTCACCAACAATCGATCGGTTATGGTGCGGGTCAACGATCGCGGGCCATTTTCTGACAATCGCATTATTGACCTTTCGAAGCGGGCCGCCGATGTGCTCGACATGCGCAATGATGGCATAGCGCGCGTACGTGTTGAGTATGAGAGCCCCGCGCCGTTACATGGCCAGGATGTCGCCTGGCTGGAAGCGTCTGCGACGATCAACGGTGTGCCGATGAACGGCGGTGATCCCAATGTTATGTTTGCCCGCGCACCGGTGCCTGTACCTGCACCCGTGGCAGCGCCGGTTCAAGCAGCCTTTGTTTCAACAACAACTGCGCCAGTGCCACGCCAGCAGCCGCAGAGCTTTTTAGGCAATCTGTTTGGCCAACCCACGGCGCCGGTTCAGCCTGTTTCACAACCCGTGACACCCGTTGTACAAAGCGCCCCAAGCCTTAGCGCGCCTCTTGATCTGTCACCACCTGGTGGCGTGCAAGCCTTCGCGCCGGCGGAACAATTTGTACCAAGCGCCGCTCAGACACCATCGGCTGGGCTGGTGCCAAGCGCTCCCATACCCAGTGGTTTGGTTGGCTTTATGCCCGTCGATCTGGAAACAGGTTTCACCCAGCGCAACCAGTCTGCTTTGGCGCAGGCCGGCCGGATAGAGCTGGCCCACCGGGCAGCTAGTACCAACGCCTTGGACGCAGCAACCCAGATGGCGCTGCAATCACAAACAGTTGCAAGTCTCCGCGATGCCCATGTGCGTGCAAGCGCGACGCAACTTGCTCTACAGCCTGTGGAAACGCTGCCTGCAGGACGCACTGCACTGGTGCAAATTGGTATCTTTGGCGATCCCACAAACGTCGCTCGGGTGCGCGACCAGCTTGCCAGCTTCGGACAGGTGGTTACCAGCGAGGTTCGCTCTGGCAGCCGCACACTTACCCAAGTACGCCTTCGCGCATCAGTGCCAAGTGCCCAGGCCGAGCAAGACCTCTTGCGCACGCTTGCACGTCAAGGCTACACCGACGCCTATATCACTCGCACGTAATTCGGGCATGCCCCGGCCACTTGGCGATGCGTGCAGCATGGGGTCCTTTCAGGATGATCTGGGGCGAAACGACCAGTATCTTTGCGAGCGTCACCACCTGGGCAGCTAAAGCGTGTCTGGCGGTTTTCCTTGGCCTATGCGTGCAGCCGGTTGTTGCTCAAACATTCGATAGCCGCGCACCACAGGCCTACCTTTACGATGTAAATTCGCGAACGGTGCTCTACGCCAAAAATGAAACAGAGCGCTTTGCGCCCGCCTCTATCGCCAAGGTGCTAACAGCCGCCGTCCTGTTCGATCAGATTGACAACGGCCCGCTGGCGACAAGCACCTTCTTTCCCGTTAGCGAAGATGCTTGGCGACGCGGCGGCGGGCCATCTGGAAGAGCGGCGATGTTTGCCGAGCTAAACAGCTCGGTAGCGGTAGAAGACCTTCTGCGCGGCCTGATCATCATGGCCGGTAACGATGCGGCCATCGCCTTGGCTGAAGGCGTTGCGGGAAACGAGCAAGCCTTCGGGCAGCTCATGAGCGAGCGGGCAGTGGCGCTCGGGGCGACAGATAGCGCCTTTACCAACGCAACCGGTGAACCCGAAGAGGGCATGTTCACCACCACACGGGACATGGTGCGCATCGCTGATCGCATGATGATCGAGCACCCAACACTTGCCAGCCTTTTTGGAGAACCAGAGTTTACATGGAACGATATTTTTCAACGCAATCGCAATCCGATCTTTCGCGAGATTGAAGGTACGATTGGTTTCATGGCCGGCTTTAGCGATGAGTCGGGCTATGGCTTGCTCGGTGCTGTTGAACGCGAGGGACGTCGCATCATTTTCGCCCTTTCGGGCTTGGACACCACAGAAGGTCGCGTTGACGAGGCCCGACGATTGGTTCGTTACGCCTATGATGCCTTTCGCACGGTGCGCGTCGCCGATGCGGGCGAGGCGATAGCCTTTGCGCGAACCTTTGGAGGTTCAGCCGGGGAGGTGGGTTTGGTGGCCGCCGAAGGCGCACTGGAATTATTGCTGCCACGCGAGGGCGAGGATCGCGTGCGCGCGCGCGTTGTCTATGATAGCCCGCTTCCCACACCCATTGCCCAAGGCCAGCAAGTGGGTAGTCTTCTGGTGGAGCGTGACGGGATAATTATCCAGGAAACGCCTCTGGTAGCAGCAGAAAATGTTGAGACCGGATCACTGGCACGGCGCGCGGGCGATGGCTTGCGTGAGTTGCTTTTCGGCTGGATCCCTCCAATTTCTTTCGCAGGAACGCTGTAGCCGATGGCCGCAAGCATCACCGCCCCCAAGGATCTGCCCAACGGTTGCTTCATTACTTTTGAAGGCGGGGAGGGATCAGGCAAATCCACGCAAAGCGAGCTGTTGGCCAAAACCCTTCGCAAAGAAGGCTACGACGTACTGGAAACGCATGAACCGGGCGGCTCGCCGGGTGGTAAAATCGTTCGCGAGGTTTTGCTTGGCGGCTTTGCGGTCGACAAAGGCCCACTTGCAGAAGCTTGCCTGCTCACATCAGCCCGCAGGGAGCATGTCGACACCGTTATTCGCCCAGCGCTTGCTGCAGGAAAAGTGGTGCTTTGCGACAGATATGCTGACTCCACACGCATTTATCAGGGCTATGTTGGCGGGCTGCCAGCTGACACAATTGACCGGCTGGAGACCGTTGCAACCGATGGCCTTTTGCCACGCATTACCTTTGTCCTGGAGGCTGACCAGATAGTGGCCAATGGCAGGCGCATCGCGCGGCTTACCCAAAAAGGTGACGCCAATGATCGCTTCGAACGCGAAGATCAAAGCTTCCACGACAAGGTAGCCGAAGGCTTTCGCAAGCTATGCGAGCAGCAACCAGGCCGCTGCATACTGACAGATGGCAACGCAAAGCCGACGGTTGTCAGCCAGACCATTCGCGATACGTTGCGCCTGCGCGATCTGTTGTAGGCACGGTTCATGGCCCGCAAACCAAAAGCCAATGAGCCGCAAGAGGCCGCAAATTTGTTGGTGCAGCCGCTCATCGGCCACACCGACCAACAAGCCGCGTTACGCAGCGCCATTGAAGCCGATCGGTTGCACCATGGCTGGCTGCTGCATGGCCCCCAAGGCATCGGCAAAGCACGTTTTGCAGCCCAGCTCAGCGCTTTTTTGATCGCGGATAAAGCGCGTCGCAGTGGCACACTACTGGACCTTGACCTCAATCATCCCGATGCTCGCCTGTTGGCGCAAGGCGCGCACCCAGATGCCCACACGATCGACCGATTTTCCAAACTGGACGGCAAAAAACCGCCGCGCCAGATACCGGTGGCAAACGTGCGCACGACCTTACAAAAACTTCAGTCGACGGCGGCTTATGGCGGCTGGCGCACACTGGTGGTGGACAGCGTTGATGAATTAAACGCTGAAGGTGCCAATGCGCTGCTAAAACCTTTGGAAGAGCCACCACACCGCACCCTTGTGGTTCTCATCGCGCACAGCTTAAGCGCGGTTCTCCCCACCATCCGTTCGCGCTGCCGACAGCTTGCTTTCAGTCCGCTGGATGATGAAAACCTGCTGCGATGGGCAGAACACTCCGCAAACGATACCACGCTGGCCGGGCTTTGCAGTGGCCGCCCTGGCTTGTTGGCGCAATTGGCCCAAAGGCCCCAAACCGCCGAGCTCTTCAGCACCTTTTGCGCGCTTGGCGCCAATCCACGCAGCGCCCATGCAGATAGGTTGACTTTTGCAGCGGCCACCAACACGCTGGACCAAGAAAGCCGCGCCTTGTTGCTGGGCCTGATGGATGACTGGCTTTCGCGACGGGTGAGGGGGCTGCCGGAGCCCGTTGGCTTTACAACACCAGACATCGCCTTGTCCGCTTCAGCAAAAAACACACTCGCAGTGTTCTGGAGTGCACAAACCGATGCCATAGCAGTACGTCAGGCAATCAACCTTGATCTAAACGAGCGTATGATGGCGCTTTTCCAATGCCTGGATGCCGTCTATAGCCAGAGCGTACCTGCCTAGCGCACCGGCGCGCCCCGATTCCTTCAGCAAAAAAGCCACTCAGCCCTTTTATGTCCAAGCGTTTTTACATCACCACCGCCATTTCCTATCCCAATGGCACGCCGCATATTGGCCATGCCTATGAGGCGCTGGCCACCGATGCTTTGGCCCGCTTCAAACGCCTTGATGGCTATGATGTGCGGTTCCTGACCGGCACCGACGAGCACGGTCTGAAGATGGACAAAACTGCGCGCGAAGCGGGCATGACTCCTGGCCAGCTTGCCGACCAGAACGCGCCGCGCTTTGAGGCGATGGTGGAGGCGCTTGGCTGCTCCAACGATGACTTCATCCGCACCACACAGGAGCGCCACCACGCTGCATCGCAGGCCATCTGGCAGCGCATGCAAGATGCTGGCGACATCTACAAAGACCGTTACGAAGGCTGGTACTCGGTACGTGATGAGGCTTACTACGCCGCCGACGAAACCCATGTGAACGATGACGGTGTGCGCCTGGGGCCGCAGGGCACGCCGGTGGAGTGGGTGGAAGAGGAGAGTTATTTTTTCCGCCTGTCAGCCTTTGAAGAGCGGCTGCTTAAACACTACGCCGACAACCCAAGTTTTATTGGACCTGACGAGCGCCGCAACGAAGTGGTGAAATTTGTCGAAGGCGGCCTGAAAGACCTTTCCATTTCACGCACCACCTTCGACTGGGGCATTAAAGTGCCCGGCGATGAAGCCCACGTGATGTATGTGTGGGTGGATGCGCTGACCAACTACATTACGGCGCTTGGCTTTCCCGATGAAACCGACCCGCGCTGGCAATATTGGCCTGCAGATGTGCACGTGATTGGCAAGGATATTGTGCGCTTCCATGCGGTGTATTGGCCCGCCTTCCTCATGTCCGCTGGCATAGCTTTGCCCAAGCGGGTTTATGGCCATGGCTTTCTCTTCAATAAGGGAGAAAAGATGTCGAAGTCGGTCGGCAATGTCATCGATCCCTTCACGATGATTGATCATTATGGCCGCGATGCTGTGCGCTACTTCTTCCTGCGTGAGGTGCCTTTTGGCCGCGATGGAAACTACAGTCACGAAGCGATTGTGAACCGTATCAATGCTGACTTAGCCAATGATCTTGGTAACTTGGCGCAGCGCTCGCTTTCCATGGTTGGCAAGAACTGTGATGGCCAAGTGCCGCAAGCTGGCGAGCTTAGCGACGAAGACACCACCATCCTGGCAGCCGCTGATGGCCTGTTGGATCAGGCGCGCGCTGCAATCGACAATCAAGAGTTACACAAGGTGCTCACCAGCATTTGGGCAGTGATCGCCGACGCCAATCGCTATTTTGCAAGCCAGGAGCCATGGGCACTGAAGAAAACCGACCCAGCGCGCATGGCCACTGTCCTATGGGTTACCGCAGAGGTTATCCGCAAAGTTGCGATTCTGGTTCAACCCGTGATGCCTGACAGTGCGGCAAAACTGCTCGACTATCTTGCCGTGCCAGAGGATGCGCGGACCTTTGGCCACCTTGGCAACACGGGCGCATTGCTGGCTGGTACATCCTTGCCGAAACCGTCGGGCGTTTTTCCGCGCTATGTGGAGGAAGATCAAGACGGGCAGGGGGCTTAGGGTTTGCTTGTCGATAGCCATTGCCACCTTGATTTCCCGGACTTTGAACCGCAGCGCGATGATGTGATCGGCCGTGCGCAAGAGGCTGGCATTGGCCATATGGTCACCATCTGCACCCGTGTGCGCCAGTTTGATAAGGTGCTTGCCGTTGCACAAAGCTATGACAGCGTTACTTGTTCGGTTGGCACGCATCCGCACAATGCTGGCGAAGAAACCGATGTAACCGTGGATGAATTGGTGCAGCTGGCCCAGCACCCAAAAGTGGTTGCCATCGGCGAGGCGGGTCTGGACTATCACTATGACAACGCACCGCGCGATGCGCAGGCTACCGGGTTGAAAATTCACATTAAAGCGGCACGCATCACCGGCCTTCCGCTGGTCATTCATTCCCGCTCTGCAGACAACGATATGGCGGCTATTCTTGAAGAAGCGCATTCAACTGATGGGCCATTTCCCATGGTGTTGCATTGCTTTTCCTCAGGCCTTGAGCTCGCCAAGCGCGGCGTTGCGCTGGGCGCGTATGTGTCCTTCTCTGGCATCCTGACCTTCAAAACGGCGCAAACCTTACGCGACATTGCAGCCCAGATGCCGCACGACCGACTGCTGGTGGAGACCGATGCACCATACCTCGCACCGGTACCGTTTCGCGGCAACACCAACGAACCTGCTTTTGTAACCAACACGGCGCGGGTGCTGGCAGACGTGTGTGGCGTGAGCGAAACACACATTGCGAACATCACGACAGCCAATTTCCAACGCCTTTTCAGCAAGGTAGCGCTCTAGATGGCGCTCACGCTCACCATATTGGGGTGCGCATCATCGGCAGGCGTGCCGCGGGTAGGGGGCTCGACCCATGTGGAGCGCTGGGGCGTGTGCGATGCCCAAAACCCCAAAAACACCCGACGCCGCTGCAGCGCCCTACTCACTCGCACCGGGCCAAATGGTACTACAACATGCGTGATAGATACCGGTCCAGATTTCCGCGCGCAGATGCTAAGCAGCAACGCCTCACGGCTGGATGGTGTGGTCTATACCCATGCGCACGCCGACCATTTGCACGGGATTGATGATATGCGCCCGTTTGCGCTGGTGCAGCGCGAGCGCATTCCCGTGTTCATGGACGACAATACCTACGCACGAGCGTTTGAAGGCTTTGGCTATATTTTCGAAACGCCGCCCGGTTCGTCTTACCCACCCATCCTGCAACGCCACGTGATCAATCATGATCAAGCAATCACTGTTGACGGTGATGGTGGACCCATAGAGCTGCGCCCGGTTCCTGTGGAGCATGGCGACATTCACGCATTGGGCTTTCGTATCGCTGACACTTTATATCTGCCGGATGTCAAAACGGTTCCAGAGTGTGCATTGCAGCTGTTTGAAGGCCTGGATTGTCTCATCATTGATGCTCTGCGGCGCAAACCGCACATCAGCCACTTCAACTTGGATGACGCGCTGGCCTTCAGTGCGCGCGTCGAGCCAAAGCGCACAGTGCTGACCAACCTTCACATCGATCTGGACTATGAGACCTTACTGCACGAGACGCCTGATGACATCGAGCCAGCCTATGACGGGCTGCAAATCAGCATAGCGTGATGCAGGGCCAACCAATGGGCCTTTCTGGCGGTTTTTTTAGTTCCATAATATATCTTATCGGACAATTCTTGATATTTCCTGTGGGTGTTCCCTGTGGCCCGTCAGACACCCAGGCGCTTTGGTGCCCGTCTGGCTAAGATGGACGCAGCAGCCATGGAGCCTGAGCGTATGACCAAAGAACGCATGACCAAGAGTAAACCCACCAATGCCATTGGCGGCACGACTGATGGACGCCCTGAGGCCATCGCAACGCTTCTGGCCATAATGGCCAAGCTGCGCGATCCAGAGACTGGTTGCCCGTGGGATGCAATGCAGACGTTCGCCTCCATCGTCCCGTATACGATCGAGGAAGCCTATGAAGTGGCTGATGCTGTCGAGCGTAACGACAAAGAAGACCTTTGTGACGAACTTGGCGATCTCCTTCTGCAGGTCGTTTTTCACGCCCAAATGGCCGAAGAGGAAGGCAGCTTCTCCTTCGACGACGTGGTTGCTGCGGTGGTGAGAAAAATGATCCGGCGCCACCCTCATGTGTTTGGTGATGTTGACCGCGACGATACCGAAGCGGTCAGTGTTCGCTGGGAAGAGATCAAGGCGCAGGAAAAGGCGGAAAAACGGGCCCGGCAACGTGCTAAAGGCGAGGGACCAGAGGCCAAGGATCACCAACCCAGCAGTGCTTTGGATGGGGTGCCAACCACCCTGCCCGCGCTGCAACGCGCCCACAAGCTACAGGCCAAAGCGGCGCGTGTTGGATTCGACTGGCCACAAGCAAAGGACGTCCTGGCCAAACTGCGTGAAGAAACTGCGGAGGTTGAAGCCGAAATTCAGGCCAAGCCCAAGGATCATGCGCGTATTCAAGATGAGATCGGTGATGTGCTGTTCGTGGTCACAAACCTTGCGCGTAAGATGGACATTGATCCAGCGCTAGCACTGGAAGGCACCAACAAAAAATTCATAAAACGCTTTCAATGGGTTGAAGAGTCTTTGCGCGAAAGCAACACGCCCGTTGGCAAGGCATCACTGGAAACCATGGAAGCGGCCTGGCAGGCTGCCAAATCGGAAGCCTGACCAGGCGCAAGCAAACGCACGATCGGCTTTAAACAGTGCGGCAGCTAGACTGCCGTCGCACCAAAACGAGCCCGCGCATGCGCCATTTTTCGTGGCGTCATCGTCACGCGCACACGCGTTGAACCATCTTCCATGATCATTTCATCGAGCACGGTGGCATTGGCAAACACCCACGCCCTGCCCTCGCCATCAGCAACCGGCACCAGGAATGTCTCTTCTTGACGCGTCGCTGAAATTTCAGCCTCGATCTGCGCGAGAAGAACCTCAACACCTTGGCCGCTTACAGCGGACACAGGCAAAACACGCTCACCCTGCGCAGCGGCTTGGCGCTGCGTAACCGCCAGCGCTTCATCATCCATCAGATCAACCTTGTTCCAGGCTTCAATCACAGCGCGGTCGCTCTGGCCATCGCTGTCCATGAGGCCCAGATGCGAAAGAACGTCCAGCACATCAGCACGCTGTGCATCGGTATCGGGGTTGATGATGTCACGCACATGGACAATCAGGTCAGCTTCCAGAACCTCCTCCAGCGTCGCGCGAAAAGCAGCAATCAGCGATGTCGGCAGGTTGGAAATAAAACCAACGGTATCGGACAGAATGACCTCAGTGCCTTTGGGCAAACGCACTTTGCGCAACGTTGGGTCCAATGTGGCAAACAGCAGGTCTTTGGCCATCACCTGCTCATCCACGATCCGATTGAAGAGCGTTGATTTTCCGGCATTGGTATAGCCAACAAGTGCAACTGTCGGTGCTGGCACATCCTGGCGGCGCGAGCGGTGGAGTGTGCGTGTCCGGCGCACCTCTTCCAACTGGCCTTTTAGCCGCGTGATCTTCTCTTGAATGACCCGGCGGTCGGACTCAATTTGGGTCTCACCCGGACCACCGAGAAAGCCCTTGCCACCACGTTGTCGCTCAAGGTGGGTCCAGGAGCGCACAAGTCGACTTTTCTGGTAGGTTAAATGGGCCAGATCAACCTGCAATGTACCCTCACGGGTCTGCGCGCGACGTCCAAATATCTCCAGAATCAGACCAGTGCGATCAACAACCTTCGCTTTGAGGGCACGCTCTAGGTTGCGCTGCTGAATGGGGGTTAGTTCATGGTCCACGACCACCAGCTCAATATGCTGCTCATCGATCTGCGCGGCGATTTCATCAACTTTACCAGTGCCCAACAATGTGGCCGGACGCGGTGTATTGATGTTGATCACCTCAACCAGCGCCACATCAAGACTGATGGCAGCGGCAAGCCCTACGGCTTCTTCCCGGCGAGCCTCAGAGGAGCGAGCCTCGCCAGCACCATGAGCGCTCGCATGACCTACCGGGCGACCTGCCGCATCCCCTGCCCGCTTGGCTGCCCGCTTGGAGATAACAGGCACCAGTACAGCGGTGCGTGTGTCTTTGGCGCGGGTATCTTCAATCTGGAAGCGTGGTTTGCCGCCAGATTTTTCATCCGCATCGTCACTGTCAGTTCCCAAGTGAGGGGCCTTTACGCGTTATCGCCATCATCATCGGATGGATCAAAAAGCTGAACTGGCTGCGCAGGCATGATGGTCGAAATGGCATGCTTGTAGACAAGCTGCGAATGCCCATCGCGGCGAAGTAGGATGCAAAAATTATCGAACCACGTGACGATACCCTGCAGCTTCACGCCGTTGACCAAGAATATGGTCAGTGAAGCCTTTTGCTTGCGAACGTGATTGAGAAAAGCGTCCTGCAGATTTTGCGTGCGTTCTTGTGCCATGGTTGTCCCCCTGGTCTGTTGTTTTTGCGCCGGTTTTGGGATGCACCCTCACGCATCCACCAGAACGTTAGCACGCGCCAAGCAAAGACCAAAAGAGGAAACGGATAGTATTTCGTTCAAGTATTGCTTCTTTAAGGAGCATTAGCGCCTGAAAAACAAAACACTAAAACCTGCCACCAGACCGATCACTTCTAGGCGCCCGGCCAACATGGTGAGGCACAAGGCAAGGCTGGCTGGCACGTTGATTTCCGCAAAGGCTGGCCATAGCTCGCCTGGCGCATTCCAGCCCATGGCATAAACAGGCCCGGCATTCACCAGGGCCGAAAGGGCGGCTACCAAAGCTGCTTCCGGGGCAAAACCATTGGCAGCAAGCACCATGCCGCACCCGGCCCAGATAACAAAAAAGAGGACGAAGGCAGTCCAAATGGCCCGCATACCATCGGTATCGTAAGCGAACCGGCCAAGATGGTCCGTGTGCACCGCATGGGGGTAGATGATGTGCTCCAGTTCCTTCAACGAATGCCGGGCCATCAACGCAATGCGGTAAAGCTTCACCCCGCCTGCGGTTGAAAACATGCCGCCGCCGACCAAGATCACGAGAAGCACCAAGGATAGTGGCAGCACGGTTGCGCCAGCATTGCGCGCCTCAAAACCAGTGGTGGAGACAAGCGAGGCTGCAGTCACGAACCCCTCGCGCAATGCATCTGTGGGGCTAAGCACCGCGCCAGAACCGGCTGCAAAGCCAAAAGCCATGGCGTAGGCAGCACCAAGAACGGCAGCCAAAGCCATCAAGCTTATGCTTTCCAGCACCGTAACCGAACGCCCCAACCTGCCAGTGGCAACCAGACGGTGCCACATAATACTGGACGCACCGACCAGCATGAAAAGCCCAATCACCCATTCGGCCATTGGCGCACCATAGTCAGTCAATGTGCCTGGACGCGGCATCATTCCACCAGTTGACACCGTAGATAGCGAAAGGGCGAACGCATCGAATGCAGTGATGTTGGCGGCCAGCAGTAAGGCAAAACAGGCAAGCGTCACAGCTATGTAAGCACCAAAGACACCGCGCACGCGGTTTTCCAATATCTGCTGCGCGTCCCCGCCAAGCCGCAGCAAAGGCGTGCCCCCCGCGCCCGATGGCGCCAGCACGACAATAATGGAGATAAGCGTACCAAGTCCGCCAAGCCACTGCAGCCAGGCGCGCCAGCCAATGATGGAAAGCGGCACGCTATCAAGGTTGCCAATTGCGGTTGCCCCGGTCGTCGAAATGGCAGATGTCGCCTCAAACAGCGCCAAATGGTTTGGCAGATCGGTAAGCAACAGAAACGGCGGGGCCGCGATGAACGGTGCCAACAGCCAGATTACGATGAGCACGCGAAAGCTGATCTCGCGCGTAAGCGGGCTACGCCTGCCCCGAAAGGCAAGATGAACAGCGGCTGCAAAAAAGACCAGCACACCGGCCTGGCCACCAAACAGCGATACAGCCGCACCATCCCCCTCGCCGAGCGCAATTGCCGCGCACATGAGCATAGCAACCGCCATAACGCAGCAAAGTCCGGCAAGGGTGCGCAGGCCGACCAGCATCCTGAACCGCGCGCGGGCTTAGAAGAACTCAAGCGAAACGCGGAACAGTTGCTCCACGCGCTTCACCTGGCCAGCCAACGCAAACATCACCACACGGTCACCGGCTTTCACGGTCGTCTCCCCGTCTGGCATCACGACCTGCGACCCACGCAGAATAGCACCGATACGCAGGCCATCGGGCAGATCCAAATCACGCAAATGCTCGCCGACAAGTGGCGAGGTATCCAACGCCTCAGCTTCGATGACCTCCGCTGCGCCATCAAGCACTGAATGGACCTGCCGGATACGCCCTTTGCGAACGTGCTGAAGCACCCGCGAAATGGTCACCTGGCGTGGGTTCACATAGGCATCAATGCCCAGCGACTGGGCCAATGGCGGGTAGGAGCTGTTGTTGATCAATGCCAAATTCTGCCGCACACCCAAGCGCTTAGCCATGACGCACGAGAGAATGTTGACCTGATCATCATTGGTAAGCGCAACGATGGTGTCGGTCTTTGAAATATCGCTCTCGTTGAGGATTTCTTGGCTCAGCGCGCTGCCATGCAAGATAACCGTGCGCGAGAGATCATCTGCAATCTCAACCGCACGCTCACGGTTCTGCTCAATCAGCTTCACTTTGGTGCGGGACTGGCGCGCCTCCAGCGCCTGCGCAACATAGAGCCCGATATTGCCACCACCGGCAATCACCACCCGGCTAGCTTCAGCTTCTTCGCGCCCAAAAATGCCAAGCGTTCGGCGCACTTGTTCGCGGTCAGCCGCGAAGTAGGCAATGTCGCCGGCCAGCATCGCATCATCGGAGCGTGGCACAAACATATGGTCGTTACGCTGAACGCCAACAACGGTCGCTTTAAGCTCTGGAAAGAGGCCGGAAAGCTGGCGCAACGGTGTATCAATGATCGGGCAATCTTCTCGCAGATAAACGCCCACCACGGAAATACGCTCATCCGCAAAACGCGCTGAATCCAGCGCCCCCGGCAATGCAAGGCGGCGTAGTACCATCTCGCCCACTTCAATTTCTGGCGAAATGATAACGTCAATGGGAAGATTATCGCGACTGAACAGAGAGGCGTACTGCTTTTCCAGATAGCTCTGCGCACGAATGCGCGCGACCTTGGTTGGTACGTTGAACAGCGAATGGGCCACCTGACAGGCGATCATGTTCACCTCGTCATACAAGGTGACCGCAACAATCATATCTGCCTGTTCAATGCCTGCCTGCACCAATGCATCAGGATGCGAGCCATGGCCAACAACCCCGCGTACGTCCAACGTATCGCGGATCGCCTGCACAAGGCGCGCGGAGGTATCGATGACCGCAACATCGTTGTTCTCGCGTGAAAGCCGCTCGGCAATACCGAAACCGACCTGCCCTGCCCCGCAAATTACAACCCGCATCGGCTATGGCGTCCTTGTGTACTGTGCTGCCATGCAAAGTGCGGCAGCAAATCGGTTCACTGGTCGCACATTTTAGCCCTTTAGGCCAACTCACCCATTAAGACCCAGCGACTTCAATTTGCGGTGCAAAGCGGAGCGCTCCATGCCGATAAATTCTGCTGTCTTGGAAATATTGCCGTTAAAACGGTTGATTTGTGAGGATAGATAATCGCGCTCAAAGGTCTCACGCGCCTCGCGCAGCGGCATGCTCATTAGGTGTTCGCTGCCTGCACTGGCGGTTTTGGGAAGCAGCGAAGACACATCAGGCGGCAACAAATCTGCAGTCACGTGAGAGCCGTTTTCTCCACGCGCCAGAATCATCAGCCGCTCCACATTGTTGCGCAGCTGGCGAACATTGCCCGGCCAATCATGTGTTTGCAGAATTGTCATTGCATCATCGGCAATCTGGCGCGTTGAAATTCCGCTGGCCTTGGAAATCTGCCCCATGAAATAATGCACAAGTTCGGGCACATCGGAACGGCGCTCGGCCAGCGATGGCACTGGCAACGGCACCACAGCAAGCCGGTGATACAAATCAGAGCGGAACTGCTCGTTTTCAATCAAGGGTTCCAGCGGGACTGAAGAAGATGAAAGCACCCGCACGTCGACCTGAACACGGGTCGACCCTCCGACACGGGTAAACGTCTGGTCGACCAAAACGCGCATAATTTTTGACTGGGTGTCACGAGGCATTTCAGACACTTCATCAAGGTAGAGCGTGCCACCATGGGCCTCTTCCAGTGCGCCCACTTTGCGCGGGCTACCGGGCTCCGCCTCGGTACCAAACAGTTCCAACTCCATTGTTTCTGGCGAAATACTGGCCGCATTGATGGCAACAAACGGTCCGTTGGCGCGCCGTGATTTGGTATGAATCGCCCGTGCCACCAGCTCTTTTCCGCTGCCGGAGGCTCCCAAAATCATGACGCGGGAATTTGTTGGCGCAAGCCGGTCGATCTGCGCCCGCAAGGCATTCATCTCTGGTGAGGACCCGACCAACGTGTACTCAATGCCAGACGTTTGCTTCAGCTCGGTAAGTTCACGTTTGAGCGCTGTTGTTTCCAACGCACGCATCGCAACGTGTAACAAACGATCCGACTTGAAGGGCTTCTCAATGAAGTCGAACGCACCATTCTTGATCGCGTTAACAGCGGTATCGATTGTGCCATGACCAGAGATCATCACCACGGGTAGGTCTGGATAAGCGGTACGGATAACGTCAAGCAATTGCATGCCATCAAGCCGACTGCCCTGCATCCAAATATCAAGAAACACAAGATTGGGGCGGCGCTCTTCAATCGACTGCAGCGCGGCATCAGCATGGGCGGCCAGGCGCGAGGAGTAACCTTCATCCTCAAGGATGCCCGCGACCAACTCGCGAATATCGGCCTCATCATCAACAATTAAAATATCACCGCTCAACGCTGCACTCCTTCGTCTGGCGATGCGGCGTTGTTAGCGCTGCCAGCCTCTTTTTCTTCAGTATCTGTCTTGGCTGCGATAGCGGAGTCCGCTTCGCCAGCCGCCAGTGTAATGCGCACCAGTGCGCCGGTTGTCGGTTCATTGGCCTGCGCGCCGTCCATCAGGCGTAACGTGCCCCCATGGTCCTCAACAATGCGTCGGACGATAGCCAGACCCAATCCAGTGCCCTTCTCGCGCGTCGTCATGTAGGGCTCCAGAAGCTGCGCACGACCAGAAGCCGGGAAACCTATGCCGTCATCGGCCACATCAATGACGTAACCACCATCGGTGTCTTGATGCGCCTGGACAAACACCTTGCCCTTGGCTGGGCTCTCCCCATCACGCTCAGCGCGGCTCGCAATACCCTCTGCAGCGTTTTTGAGCAGGTTGGTGAAAACGTGCCCCATGAGGCGAGCATCCAAAGAAAGCGGCATCCCGCCCGACGGCAATTGAGCGCCAAAACGAACATCTGGATACCCATTGTCCATGAGGAAAACTGTGTCTCGGATCACAGTTGATAGATCACCAGCGGCGAACTCCGGCTTCGGCATACGCGCAAAGGAAGAAAACTCATCCACCATTTTGCCAATGTCGCCGACCTGCCGAATGATCGTGTCGGTGCACTGGTCAAATACCTCTTTGTCTTCGGTCAGCTTTTTACCGTAGCGCCTCTTCAAGCGCTCGGCAGAGAGTTGAATGGGGGTCAGCGGGTTCTTGATTTCGTGAGCGATGCGCCGTGCGATATCTGCCCATGCACTGGAACGTTGCGCGGCCACAAGATCAGACACATCATCAAAGGTCATGACAGCGCCCTGCACCAAGCCATCATCACTGGTCTCAACCGTAATATTGACCGTCAGGATACGCTGATGCTCGCCACGCTCAATACGGATTTCTCGCGCCGGCCTTCGCCCCGCTTGGACATCAATTGCACCCGAAAAGAGACCTGAAAACTCTGGCACAGCTGAGGCAATCGTGCGGCCAAGCAGGGCTGCTTCTTCCACACCAAGCAGGGCACAGGCAGATCGGTTGACCAGCGTAATTCGCAAAGACTTATCAATGCCGATAACCCCAGCAGAAACACCAGCCAAAACCGCTTCGGTGAAGCGACGACGCCCATCAATCTGATCTTTGGCTTCCACCAGCTCGTTTCGCTGAGAGCGCAGGTCGTTGGTCATTCTATTGAAGCTTTGGCCCAACACAGCCAAATCACCCTCAGCCTTGTTCACCGGAACCTGAACGTAGAGATTCCCAGAGGAAATCTGTTGTGCGGCAACCATCAGACGGCGTACCGGCACCACCAAACGATCGGCAAAACTAATAGCGATCCACATGGCGGCCAGAAGCATGATCAGCGCCAAGCCCAGGAACATGAAGCCAAAAGACAGTTGCACACCGAAGCGACGGTCCTGCATGGCCTCAAATTCGGCAGCGTTTTGCTCCGTTACCAGCAGATATTGCACAACGCGCGCATCAACAGCGCGCGCAATAAACAGGTAGGTGTTGTTAAACTCCGGAAGGCGAATGAGGCCGGCGATCTGGTTGGTTGTGCCCGGTGGGATGAGAACTGGTTCATCGCCCGTAATCCGTGCAACGAACGATGGATCGGGCTTCCGGTAACCGTCCGCAAAACGCGTATCAGCGCGCAAAATCTCTGCGCCGTCTGCGCCCACAATCGACAAATAGGGAATGCCGCGCACAGCCGCCACATTGGACATATGCTCGGCAAAACGTTGCGGATCAAAGTCGTACAGCGGCTTGTTGCGGCCAAGCTCACTCGCCACAGAATTAAGCTCGACATTGAGCACTTGGCGGTACTCATCCAAATAGGCCCGCGCCACAGTGATAGAAAAATCAACCATGGATTGTGTGCGTTCGGAGAACCAGCGATCCAAACCACGATCCAGTGTGATTGTGGCCACAACTGCGATGATGATCGCCGGTACAGCCGCAATCAGACTGAACAGCGCAAGGATCCGCAGATGCAGTCGCGCCCCGGCCCGGCGCTCCTTTCGGGCCAATAAAATCTTGCGCACCTCAAGGCCAATGAGCGCGATGAGCAGCAATACCGAGGCGCCGTTGAGCACCAGCAAACGCACCACAACATCACGCGTGGGCACAATGCCGGTGGAGCCGGTCAAAATGGCAAATGTCACACCAGCCAGTAGGATTGAGAGCACCACGAGCAACGGCGCCACTGCACGCGTTTTGCTGCGGCCACCTTCGCTTAAAAGCGCTGCGTCGCGGGAGGTTGCATCAACCAATCCGGATCAACTCCAAATGGTGCCACTCAAGGCACGCGCGGAACCCATGCAAACCGACTCAACTGTGGCGTGCACGTCACATGTGTTGTCAATTTATGACAAAAGAGAGGTCGATGACCAGTTTAATTGGCGATGATTGCGCTGTTGCCACCGAGCAAGCCCAGTAGACCGCCTGCAAACGATCAGCTTACAGGCACCAAAGCAGGAGGGTGAGCAGGTCCGCGTTACCGGGTACCGCGAATAACCTGAATGTCCAGATCGCGGATTTTCTTGCGCAGCGTGTTTCGGTTCAAACCCAGCAACTCAGCCGCTTTGATCTGGTTACCACGCGTTGCGGCCAGAGCCACAGAAAACAATGGTATTTCCAATTCTTTTAGCATCCGGTGGTAAAGCCCCGGAGGTGGAAGGTCATCTCCGAACTCTTTGAAATACTTAACCAAATGGCGCTCGATAGAGACCGATAACCCCTCGTCAGCCTCACCGGTTTCTCCTTGTGGTGCGAGGCCAGCAACAGCGGAACGCAATTCATCCTCAACGATGGGGGCAGTGATCACATCCTGGGGATAGAGAGCTGCAAGGCGCCGCACCAAATTCTCAAGCTCACGAATATTGCCCGGCCAGCGATACTGCCGCAGCACATCCAATGCTGCGCCGTCGATCTGTTTGGATGGCAAGCCTTCTTCGGTAGCCTGTGTGAAGAAGTGGCGCACCAAATCAGGCACATCTTCTGTGCGCTCACGCAATGGTGGGAGCCGCAAAGGAACAACGTTGAGCCGGAAGAAAAGGTCTTCGCGGAACAAGCCCTGATTGATCAACTGGCGCAAATCTTTGTTGGTGGCCGCCACAATGCGGACATCAGAGCGAATAGCGGTACGTCCGCCCACTGTTGTGTACTCGCCCTGCTGAAGCACCCGCAGGAGACGGGTCTGCGCATCCATCGGCATATCGCCGATCTCATCAAGAAACAGCGTACCGCCTTCGGCCTGCTCAAAACGCCCAACGACGCGCGTTTGCGCCCCGGTAAAGGCGCCTTTCTCATGGCCAAACAATTCCGTTTCGATCAAATCACGAGGAATGGCCGCCATATTGATCGCCACAAACGGACCCTTTGCCCGGCGACCAAACTCATGCAAAGCGCGGGCAACAAGCTCTTTGCCGGTACCAGACTCGCCAGAAATGGTCACCGTTAGGTCCGTCTGCATCAGCCGAGCAAGAACGCGGTAAATTTCCTGCATGGCCGAAGACCGGCCCACCAGCGGCATGTTTTCGGCGTTCTCATCGGCACCGCTCGCCCCTATCGCCCGCCGCTTGGGTTCGGCCATAGCTCGCCCAACAATCGCTATCAGCTCTTTCAGGTCGAACGGCTTGGGCAGGTAATCATAAGCGCCTTTTTCAGACGCACGCACCGCCGTCATGAAAGTGTTCTGCGCGCTCATCACAATAATCGGCAGGTCTGGACGTGCCTTTTTCATGCGAGGCAGCAGATCAAAGGCATTCTCGTCGGGCATCACCACATCGGTGATCACCAGATCCCCCTCACCTTCACTCACCCAGCGCCATAAAGACGTGGCATTCGACGTAACCCGCACCGAGTAGCCCGCGCGCGTCAAAGCCTGATTCAGCACTGTACGGATGGCTGCATCGTCATCTGCGATCAGGACTGTCTGATTTTTCTGGGGCATTGGCAGGCTTTCTGAAGATCTTTTATACGAGGGCGCTTAGACGGAGGTCACCGGCGGATCGGCAGAGGGCTGATACACCGGCATCATCACTTTGAATGTGGCCCCGCGGCCCGGGCTCTCGCATTCTACAACCCCGCCATGGTCACGGATGATCTTGGCGACCAGAGCCAAGCCCAGGCCACTGCCGTTGGACTTTGTTGTGATGAACGGATCAAACAGGTTTGGCAGAAGCTCATTCGCGATGCCCTTGCCATTGTCGCGAATGGCGAACTCCATCGGCAACGTCAGCCGCTTGGCGCTACCTGGTACCGACAGTCGGATGCCGGGTCGGAACCCAGTGGAAAGGACAATCTCGCCATCCGAAGCCGAACCGATCGACTCGCACGCGTTTTTCACAAGGTTGAGAAACACCTGAACCATCTGATCGCGGTTGGCGAAGATCGGAGGCAGAGACGGATCATAATGCTCGACGAAATGGATGTGGCTGCCAAAGCCGCTTTCAGCAAGCCGCTTCACGTGTTCCAAAACGGTGTGGATGTTCACAGCATCGCGCTCAACTGGGCGCTCGTCTGAAAACACTTCCATGCGGTCAACCAGCTTCACAATGCGGTCTGCTTCATCGGTTATCAGCTGGGTCAGCGCACGGTCTTCATCGTTCACGCTGCCTTCCAGCAGTTGCGCTGCGCCACGAATGCCAGAAAGCGGGTTCTTGATTTCATGAGCAAGCATGGCCGCAAGCCCTGAGACCGAGCGTGCCGAAGACTGCGAGGTAAGCTGACGATCTAGCTTTTGGGTGCGCGCTTGGGGGTGCAAAGTCATTGCGATCGCGCCCACGACACCCGATCTTCCAGCACCAATATCAGCGATGGGTACCGCATAGACGTCGACAATCATGTCACCGGACTGGCGCGGCGTTGCAAGATCAACCCCATAGGCGGTGAACGGCGAATTATCGGCGGCAACCTGATCAATGGTGGCGAAAACCGGACTACCAAAGGGCACAAAATACTTCAGCCCCTCGCGACGCATAATTGCCAGCGAGGTACGAAAAAAAACCTCAGCGGCATTGTTGGCTTCAAGAATGGTATAGTTGGCATCCACCAGCACCGCCGGCTGCGGTAAAGCCTGCAGAAGCTGCAGCTGGCGCTGCTCCGTGCTCACGTCTGTCCCATTCATGCTGCTTTTGCCTGCTGGTGTACGTTCACGACCTCTCGACCCGCCGGTCGCTTCCAGACAGCATCGGCCCACACATCTTGAACGGCTCGCGCGACATCTGCGGCATCATCACTGCGAAAAAGGATATCGCGGTGCTGCGAGGACACTGGTTTTTGCAAGTCAGTGGTTTCCAAATACCAACCAAAGTGCTTGCGCGCGATACGCACGCCCAGCGGCGCACCCTTGTGCACGGCGTGATGGCTGACAAGCGCCTCATAGTGGGCAGTAACAATCTCAAGTGGCGCAGGTAAAGCAGCCAAAAACGCCTCGCCGTCAGCCGCCGCAAGATAGCCCGGCAGCCAAGGCCGTCCATACGCTCCGCGCCCGGTCATCACAGCATCACAGCCGGTTTCGCGCAGCATGACACCAAGGTCATGGCGCGAGATAAGGTCGCCATTGGCGACTACGGGCACATCCACAGCCTCCTGCACACGCGCAATCGCCGCCCAGTTGGCTTGCCCCTTGTAGAACTGGCAGCGGGTACGGCCGTGCACCGTAATCATCTGCACGCCTGCATTTTGCGCGCGCCGGCCAAGGTCTGGCGCATTCAGGCTGTCATCGTCCCAGCCAAGCCGCATCTTAAGCGTTACCGGAACATCAACCGCCGCCACGGTTGCCTCTATCAGCGTCAGCGCATGGTCCAAATCGCGCATGAGTGCTGAGCCAGAATAGCCACTGGTTACCTTTTTTGCGGGGCACCCCATATTGATATCAATGATGTCCGCACCAGCGCCTTGTGCGATTTTAGCAGCTTCACCCATCCACTGCGCTTCGCGACCAGCAAGCTGCACAACCGATGTGTCCAAGCCGCTCACATCCATGCGTAGACGGCTGTCAGGATTATCAACAACCAATTCTTGACTGGCGACCATCTCGCTGACCACCAGCCCCGCCCCAAAACTATGCGCCATCTGGCGAAACGGCAGATCGGTCACACCAGACATGGGTGCCAGAAAGACACGATTGCGCGCGACTGCCGCAGCAATGGGCAGCGGCGCAGCAACTTGCGAAGCGCACTCACTCCCTATCGGCGTTTCACGAGACAAGAATGTCGGCTTTTTGATCATATTCTATGCATGGCTAATAATTGATCAGAATGCAATGCCGTAGGCCGCATCATTTGGCCGATACGCGGTGAGCGTTAATCATGGATCAGCGCGGGTTTCGACTGCCCAAAAGGCCATAGCTGCAGGCCTTTCGTACAAGCGCCTGTCGCGGTAAGCCCAACCCATGAAACAGGATGATCATCCCACAAAGAAAGCTTCAGCACTTGTTCTGGCAGGTGGGTCTGGAAACCGCGCCCGGCAGAACGATGATGCGACTGCCAAGCAATTTATGATGCTTGCAGGCAAGCCGCTGCTGGCGTGGAGCCTGCAGGCGCTATCTTCCCACCCGGACATTGATACGCTCGTTCTGGTGCTGCCCCAGCATGATTCACATGACAGTTGGGCAGACTTTGTGGATCCATCCTGCACCCTGCATATCGCCGAAGGGGGACAAACGCGGCGAGAAAGCACCCTGAACGGGTTGCAGGTGTTGGATGATATAGACCGCGCTAGAACTGGGCAAACGGTGCTGATCCACGATGGCGCGCGCCCTTTCGTAGCATCCAACCTTGTTGATCGGCTGTTACGAACCGCGCGCACGGGCAATGGCGCAGTACCCACCCTACCAGTCACAGACACACTGAAAACCGTGAAACCCGGAATACCTGATGACGGTGGCGAGCTTGTTGCAGGCCCTGACCGCAATGCGCTTGTTGCGGTCCAAACGCCGCAAGCGTTCGACGGCGGTCAACTTCTGGCTGCTCATAAAGCAGTCGATACCCAAAACCCGGATGTAGAATTCACCGATGATGCCAGCATCATGGAATGGGCTGGCCACACGTGCAGCGCTGTGGATGGCGACCTCGACAATATCAAGATCACAATGCCCGGTGACTGGGCGCGCGCGGAGACCATTCTTTCTATGAACTCAAATTTGGAACCGCGCACAGGCTTTGGTTACGACACCCACCGCCTTGAGCCAGGAGAAGGCGTGTGGTTGTGCGGGCATTTCATTGCCCATACCCACAAGCTGTCTGGGCACTCCGATGCTGATGTAGGCCTGCACGCGCTTACCGATGCGCTATTGGGTTCAATCTCCGCAGGCGACATCGGCACGCACTTCCCACCATCCGACCCACAGTGGAAGGGAGCAGAATCGCACATCTTTTTGGCCCATGCCGCCAAATTGATTGGTGATCGCGGCGGCAAAATCATCAATGTGGATGTTGCCATAGTCGCCGAGCAGCCAAAGATTGGACCGCATCGCGACGCGATGACGGCACGCATGGCGCAGATATTGGGCATCGCGCCGTCACGCATGTCGGTGAAGGCCACCACGAACGAACGTATGGGATTTGCTGGCCGTGAGGAGGGCATCGCCGCTTTTGCCACGGCAAGTGTTTTGGTGCCGGCCGATGACTGACCTACCTGCTGAAGCGGCAAACCTACTGGAAAGCCTCAAGGAAGCCGGATTGATTGTGGCCACCGCCGAAAGCTGTACCGGTGGCATGATAGCGGCAGCATTGACCGACGTCGCTGGTTCCTCAGCGGTCGTAGATCGTGGGTTCATCACCTATTCAAACGCCGCCAAACATCAAATGCTAGGTGTATCCGAAGCCCTGATCGCCGAGCATGGCGCTGTCAGTGAACCGGTGGCCCGTGCCATGGCAGAAGGTGCCTTGGCACGCTCAAACACCACTATTGCTGTCTCAGTCACCGGGGTAGCCGGGCCAGGGGGTGGTTCGCCCGACAAACCGGTGGGAACAGTCCACTTTGCCTGCGCGCGCCAGGGTGCAGCAACCAGACACAGCCATCAGCTGTTTGCAGGCCTCGACCGTGCCGGGGTCCGCAAAGCCAGCGTTCTGCACGCGTTTAAGCTGATGCGTGAGGCGATCTAGGCGCGGCCCTTGGCCACGGCTGCTGCATCAGGCAGCAGATGCTGAGCCGTAGAGCTGATCAGCACGGGCCTCAAAAGCAGTCGAGAACTTGCGGAACGCCTTGTCAAACATCGCGCCCATCAACGAAGCCAGCGTGCGGGAGCGGAATTCGTAATCGATATCGAACTCGACCACACAACGGCTTTCGGTAACCTCTTCAAAGCGCCACCGGTTTTCCATCTTTTTGAAGGGGCCATCAAGGTAGGTGACCATGATCTCACGTGAGGCAGGATCGAGCTCAACGCGTGAGGTGAAGGTCTCTTTGAACATCTTGTAGGCTACCGTCATATCGGCAACCACAACGCGCTTCCCGCCGTCTATCGGGGCCTCACCGCGAACCTTTAGGCTTTGGCAAAGCGGCACAAACTCTGGATATTTGCGCACATCAGCCACCAACGCGAACATGTCTTCAGCGCTGTGCTCAACCGTGTGCCGAGTTGTAAAGTGCGGCATGCGTATTCCACCCTTAACCTTGTGTCATTTCACCGTAATGGCGCGGGTTAAACAATTGGTGAGCTTGCGTATCAACCGATCACCCTGCCGCGCGGCAAACTGCCCCGGCACCGCTGAATACACCTTGGGTTAGAAGCCCTGCGCGCTCAAACGAGCAGCCTTCAACTTGGCAAAATCATCACCTGCATGATGCGAGGATCGCGTGAGTGGGCTGGACGAGACCATCAAGAAACCTTTGGCGTAGGCGATGGTTTCATAAGCTTTGAACTCGTCAGGCGTCACAAATTTTTTGATCGGATGGTGCTTACGCGTGGGCTGTAGATACTGGCCTATAGTCAGGAAATCGACGTCTGCAGCACGCAGATCATCCATCACCTGTAGCACTTCGTTCCGCTCTTCGCCCAGACCCACCATGATACCGGACTTGGTAAAAATGGTTGGATCGACCTGCTTGACCATTTGGAGCAGGCGTATGGAATGGAAGTATCGCGCACCTGGACGAACCGTCAGGTAGTTCGACGGTACGGTCTCCAGATTGTGGTTGAACACGTCTGGTTTGGCACGGGCCACAGCTTCAATCGCACCATCTTTGCGCAAAAAGTCCGGTGTTAAAATCTCGATTGTTGTTTCTGGCGAGGCTTCGCGAATAGCTACTATAACATCCACAAAATGCTGAGCACCGCCATCATCAAGATCATCGCGATCGACCGACGTAATCACAACGTGCTTAAGGCCCATCTGGCGGGTTGCTTCAGCAACGCGACGAGGTTCATCCAGGTCCAGCGCAGTGGGTACGCCAGTGGTGATGTTGCAGAAAGCGCAAGCACGCGTGCAGATCTCACCCATAACCATAAAGGTCGCGTGCTTTTTATCCCAGCACTCGCCAATATTGGGACAACCAGCCTCTTCGCACACAGTGACGAGCTTGTTCTCGCGCACAATGGAGTTGGTTTCCTGATAACCCTTGGAAACCGGAGCACGCACACGGATCCAGCTGGGTTTTTCCAGCTTCTCAGTATCAGGCTTGTGGGCTTTTTCCGGGTGGCGAGGACGCGGCTTTGCGCTTGTCCCAGCGCCATCCGTGCGATCAATCAGCGTGACCATGAGGTCTCCAAATGAGGCTAAAAGTTTCGGCTATCTGCGGCCTTTGATAAGCCCAAGAATGAACAGGAACACGATGGCGCCAATCGTCGCGATAACGAGGCTGCCCAAAAAGCCGCCAAAGCTGATGCCAATAAGACCCGCAAGAAAAGGACCGAGATAGGCACCAATGATACCAACAATGAGATTGGTCAGCAGACCGTGGTTCGACTTCATCACTTTTTCAGCGATGAAACCTGCCAGCAACCCGATAACCAGAAAACCAATTAGACCGACGTCCATAATACTCTTCCCCGTTTATGTGTGCCCCATAGGTAAGATGGGCCTACACACCTATCAAGGCTTCAATTAGCAGTCACGCACATAGGTGAACACCAGGGTGTCGCTCACCATATTGCCCGTGTTTCGGCACTGCTGGTTGGAATCACGTGTGCCGCGCATGGTTATACGTAACGGATTGCGAGAGACCGGCCCCTCCACATAATACTCCAGCGCATTGCCAGGGCAGGCGCGAGAGAACACACGCGCATTGCCAGCATAATAGTCACCGGTATTGCGGCCGTTGAAAAACAGCGTACCGGGATACACGCCCGCAGAAGCCTGCCAACTGTGCGGTGTGGTCTCATAGTGGATCCATCGCTGCGGCCCGCTCGAGGACAGCCGCATCAACGAGCCATTATGATCCCAACAACTGTCAGCCTGCGCAAAAGATGCGCCACCGAACGAAACCGGGACCGCGACTAGAAGAGCTAGCAAAAAGCTTTTCAGCAGGCGCATAGCGTTCCTTCGGCGGGTTTAGGAATGAATGACCCGGCCATAGGCATCCAGAACGCTCTCATGCATCATTTCTGACAGCGTTGGATGCGGGAAGACGGTGTGCATCAGATCTTCTTCAGTGGACTCAAGGTTCATCGCAACAACATAGCCCTGGATCAGCTCAGTCACTTCGGCGCCTACCATGTGCGCACCCAAAAGCTGGCCGGTTTTCTCATCAAACACAGTTTTTACCATGCCTTCTGGCTCGCCCAACGCAATCGCCTTGCCGTTGCCAACAAACGGGAAACGGCCAACCTTCACCTTGTGGCCAGCCTCTTTGGCCTTGGCTTCAGTCAGACCAACCGAGGCCACCTGCGGGTTACAATAGGTGCAACCCGGGATCTTCGCCTTGTCCATTGGATGCGCGTCCATGCCGGCGATCTTCTCAACGCAGATCACACCTTCATGCTCGGCTTTGTGCGCCAGCATGGGTGGGCCTGCCACATCGCCAATCGCGTAGATGCCTTTGACCGAGGTGTTGCCGTAGCCATCAACCGAAACAATGCCACGGTCGGTTTTCACGCCAACTGCTTCAAGGCCGAGGTTTTCGATGTTTCCAACCACGCCAACCGCTGAAATCAGCTTTTCAGCTTCGATGACCTGGCTCTTGCCGTCTTTGGTCTCGACGGTCGCCTTCACGCCTGCACCAGTTTTCTCCACTTTGGAGACTTTGGCACCGGTGATGATGTTCATGCCTTGCTTTTTGAACTGCTTGGTTGCGATGGCGCTGATCTCAGCATCCTCCACCGGCATCACCTGGTCCATCATCTCAACCACAGTCACATCCACGCCCATGGTTTTGTAGAAGCTGGCGAACTCGATGCCGATCGCGCCCGACCCCATAACAAGCAGGCTCTTGGGCATGGTTGGCGGCACCATGGCTTCGAAGTAGGTCCAGATGGTTTTGCCATCTGGCTCAATGCCGGGGATGACGCGCGGGCGCGCACCGGTGGAGATGATGATGTTTTTGGCGGTGTATGTGCCCTGCCCTTTAACACCCTTTGGATCAGGGTGGGCAGGCTGCACGGCGGGCTTGGTTGGCGCACCAACCTTGACTTTGCCCGGCTTGGTTATCGTGGCCTCGCCCCAGATTACGTCCACTTTGTTTTTCTTCAGCAAGAAGCCAACGCCGCCGTTGAGCTGCGCGGAAACCCCTCGCGAGCGCTTCACCACGGCAGCCGCATCAAAGCCGATTTTTTCCGCCGACAGACCGTAGTCCTTGGCGTTCTCCATGTAGTGGTAGATCTCGGCAGAACGCAGCAGCGCCTTGGTGGGGATACAGCCCCAATTGAGGCAAATCCCACCGAGATGCTCGCGCTCTACAATGGCGGTTTTCATGCCGAGTTGCGACGCGCGGATGGCAGCCACATAGCCGCCAGGTCCGCCACCAATCACTATCAGGTCGTAAGCATCTGCCACGGTTCGTCTCCCGTTTCTCGTTTCTGTCCGGGAGACTGAAGGTACGACTTAGCTCGCCGCGCTCAGCATCCCGTAGATTTCATCTTTGAGCTGCATCCGCTGTTTGCGCATGGATTCCATGTTCGCGTCATCAGTGGGCTCAATGTCGGTTTCGGCGCGGTGAATGGCCCGGTTCACATCGTGATAGGCATCAAACAGTTTGGCGAAATGTGCGTTCTCGCCCTTCAGCTGGTGCATCGTCTCGGTGTGCTCGGGAAATTCCTCGGCCAATTCGTGGGGCGTATGCGACATTCACGTCTCCTGGGCAAAGCGGTTGAAATAATCTGCTTATCCTAGAGGTAGCCTGCGCCCCACGTTACTCCTTGATTGCGGTCAAACAGCTCGCGCTAAACCAACATGCTCATGGGGCTTTCGATGTAATCCTTGAAAGCACCCAGCAATTCTGCACCCAGCGCACCGTCCACACAGCGGTGGTCGGTGGAAAGCGTCACGGTCATGACGGTCGCAATGGCCAACGCGCCATCCTTCACCACGGGGCGCTGCTCACCCGCACCGACCGCGAGGATCGTTGCATGCGGCGGGTTCACCACGGCCTGGAAGTCTTTCACGCCCATCATGCCCATGTTGGAAACAGCTGTCGTGCCGCCCTGATATTCATTGGGGGCCAGCTTCTTCTCTTTGGCGCGCTTGCCCATATCTTTCATCTCATTGGAGATGACCGACAGTGGCTTTTCTTCCGCGCGACGGATGATCGGCGTGATCAGGCCACCGGGAATCGACACCGCCACACCGACATCGGCATGTTTGTGCTTAACCATATCACTGGCAGTCCAGGACACGTTGGCATCGGGTACATCACGCAAGCCAAGCGCCAGAGCCTTAATCACCATATCGTTGACCGACAGCTTATAGACGGGCTTGTCGTCCTTCACAGGCGCGCTCTTGTTGAGCTGGCTGCGCAGGGCAAGCAGATCATCAAGCTGGCAGTCCACCGACACATAGAAGTGCGGTATGGTCTGCTTGGACTCGGTGAGGCGCGAGGCAATGGTTTTGCGCATGCCATCGTGCGGCACCAGATCGTATGAGCCTTCTTCGAACAGCTTCAACACCGCATCGTCCGACATGCCAGAAGGCGCAGCTTTGGCGGGGGCGTCAGCTTTTGCAGCCGCTGGTGCCGCCGCTTTGCCTGTGCCACCGGAAATGGCCGCTTCCACATCTGCCTTCACGATACGACCACGCGGGCCAGTTCCGGAAACAGCGGCCAGATCAATGCCGTTTTGCTTGGCGATACGGCGCGCCAGAGGCGAGGCAATAATGCGCGCCCCATCATTGGCAACAGGTGCCGGTGGAGTTGGATCGGTAGGCGTCAGTGCTACATTGGCAGGAATGGTGGTGTCACCCTCTTTGTCCGCTCCTGGCGCAGGCTCTGCATTGGGCGCGGGTGCAGCTGGCGCTGCGTCCATGGCAGAGGCGTCTTCGCCCTCTTCCAAGAGCACGGCAATCAGCTCATTCACTTTTACGCCCGCAGTGCCATCCGGCACAACGATCTTACCAACCGTACCTTCATCCACCGCTTCCACTTCCATGGTCGCTTTGTCGGTTTCAATTTCAGCCAGCACGTCGCCGGAGGTGACGCTGTCACCCTCTTTAACGAGCCATTTGGCCAGGTTGCCCTCTTCCATCGTGGGAGAGAGGGCGGGCATCAGAATGTTGATGGGCATCGCTGCTCTCCCCTAGGCTGTGTAGGTGACGGCTTTCACCGCCTCGATCACTTCGCCAACGTTCGGCAAAGCGAGTTTTTCAAGGTTTGCGGCGTACGGCATCGGCACATCCTTGCCGGCAATGCGCAGCACAGGCGCATCCAGATCGTCGAACGCTTTTTCCATGAGCTGGCAGGCAATCTCAGAACCAATCGAGCAGATCGGGAAGCCTTCCTCGACTGTGACGCAACGGTTGGTTTTGCGTACCGATTGGATCACCGTATCCATATCGAGCGGGCGCAGCGTGCGCAGATCGATCACTTCAGCGGAAATACCCATTGTCGCCAACTCATCAGCAGCCTTTGTGGCGTACGTCATGCCAATCCCAAAGGAAACGATGGTGACATCGCTGCCCACGCGATCGATGCGCGCCTTGCCAATCGGCAACACATAGTCATCCAGCTTGGGAACATCGAAGCTTTGTCCGTAGAGAATCTCGTTCTCCAGGAAGACCACCGGGTTCGGGTCGCGAATGGCTGCCTTCAGCAGGCCCTTCGCATCAGCGGCGGTGTAAGGCATCACCACCTTCAAGCCTGGAATTTGGCTGTACCATGTGGCGTAGTCTTGGCTGTGCTGCGCGCCAACGCGGGCCGCTGCACCATTAGCACCACGGAACACAATCGGCGCACCAAGCTGGCCGCCAGACATATAGAGCGTTTTGGCAGCAGAGTTGATGATATGGTCAATCGCCTGCATGGCGAAGTTGAACGTCATGAACTCAACAATCGGACGCAGACCGGTAAGCGCAGCACCCACAGCAACACCAGTGAAACCATGCTCGGTGATCGGTGTATCGATCACGCGCTTGGGGCCAAACTCAGCCAGCATGCCTTGAGTGATTTTATAGGCGCCCTGATATTCAGCGACTTCTTCACCCATCACAAACACGCTGTCATCGGCACGCATCTCTTCAGACATCGCGGCGTTCAGCGCTTCACGCACCGTGGTTGATACCATTTCGGTACCTGCAGGAATGTCTGGATCAGCAGCCGTAACGCTTTCAACCGGTGCGGCCGGCGCTGCTGGAACGCTTGGCGCTGCCTCCGCGGCAGGTGCAGCCTCAGCGGCAGGTGCGGGCGCAGAACCACCTGAGCCGCCGGACCCAATGGCCGAGGCGTCTTCGCCCTCTTCCAGCAGCACAGCAATCAGCTCATTCACCTTCACCGCGTCAGTGCCTTCAGGGATCATGATCTTGCCGATCACGCCCTCGTCCACCGCCTCGACTTCCATAGTCGCTTTATCGGTCTCAATTTCTGCAATCACGTCACCGGAGGTCACGCTGTCGCCTTCGGCTTTCAGCCATTTGGCAAGCTTGCCCTCTTCCATCGTTGGCGAGAGCGCTGGCATCAAAATATCAATCGGCATGGATACGCCCTCCCCTTAAAGCGTGATGTCTGTGTAGAGTTCTGACAGCGCAGGCTCTGGCGAGCTTTGCGCGAACTCTGAAGCTTCGGTAACAACGGCACGCACTTCTTTGTCGAGTGCTTTGAGGTCGTCTTCGCTGGCCCATTTCTTGTCCAGCAGGCGAATTTTTACCTGCTCGATTGGGTCGTGCTCAGCGCGCATCTTCTGCACCTCATCCTTGGTGCGATACTTCGCTGGATCCGACATGGAGTGACCACGATAGCGATACGTCATCATTTCCAGAATGTAGGGGCCTTTGCCGGAGCGGGCGTGCTCGAGCGCCTTTTGTGAGGCGGCATAAACAGCGCGGACATCCATACCATCGACCTGCTCACCCGGAATGCCAAACGACACGCCGCGTTGTGAAAGGTCAGTGGTCGAAGATGAGCGCTCAATGCTGGTGCCCATCGCATATTTGTTGTTTTCGATCACGTAAACGACGGGCAGATCCCAGAGCTTGGCCATGTTGAAGCTCTCATAGACCTGGCCCTGGTTGGCCGAGCCGTCGCCAAAATAGGTGACGCTGACATTGCCATTCTCGCGATACGTGTTCGCAAAGGCCAAGCCTGTACCAAGTGCAACCTGTGCGCCCACGATACCGTGACCACCATAGAAGTGTTTCTCGCGGGAGAACATGTGCATCGAGCCGCCCTTGCCGCGCGAATACCCCCCCTCGCGACCCGTAAGCTCGGCCATCACGCCGCGCGCTTCCATGCCAGTTGCCAACATGTGGCCGTGGTCACGATAGCTGGTAATGACCTGATCACCTTCGATCATGGCCATCTGCATGCCGATAACGACCGCCTCTTGACCGATATAAAGGTGACAGAAGCCGCCAATCAGGCCCATGCCGTAAAGCTGGCCAGCTTTTTCTTCAAAGCGGCGAATCTGGAGCATATCGCGATAGGCGGCAAGCTCCTGTTCCTTGTCGAATTCCGCAATGACTGGACTTGCCTTGGCTCCTCGTCGTGCTGTGGATTTGCGGGCGGTTTTGGGTGCTGATTTGGATGCAGAGCTTGCTGCGCGCGCCATGTAACGGCTCCTTGGGTTTCCTAGAGCGAAATCGAGTGCCCGTCCCCAGCTCGTTTGGCGGCTGAGGTGCGAACCAAATGTGGCATCGTTCCTAGCTGCTTTTTTATGACGGCGAAAGCCCGTGGTCGGAAGGTATAAGGCTTGTTTTTTGCAATGATATCATAACAGTTATGCAATTTAACTGAAAACGGGATGAATGCCTATATTGGTACCGCAGCGCAACATTTTTTGTTCGCTACTGCAGCACAATTCGCTCATTCCTGCCGATGACGGCCAGCGCATGGCGTGCGCGCTCGTCAACCAGATCGCCATCCAGCGCTTCATCACGCAAGGCACCAACACGCGCTTCTAAATAGGCTTGGCGGATCGCCAATTCATCGCGCTGGGCTTCCAGTTGCGCGACACGCAACTGCACCTGCGCATAAGCCAGCAACCCATGATCACCATGAAAAGCATGATAGCCAAAATAGGCCGCAAAGAGCAGCAATGCGACGCGAAAGCCATAAATGGTGCGGCGCGAACGTGGCTTGTGGCGGGAAAGCATGGTGCACTTCTTCTGACGAAACTATGCGCACACAACCATGGACGCAGTTAGTGCCCACTTAAGCAGCTTGGTTAACGGGTTCTTTCACGTTCGCTTCGACCACAAAAAAGTCCGGCCCGCAGATGCAGACCGGACTATCAAATCGCTAAAGGTGGGTGCTTAGCCCTTCAGGATGCCCCGACCCTCATAGGTCGCCGATGTGCCCAACTCTTCCTCGATGCGGATAAGCTGGTTGTATTTTGCCAAGCGGTCCGAGCGGGCTAGCGAGCCGGTTTTGATCTGCCCGCAGTTGGTGGCGACGGCCAGATCAGCAATCGTGGCATCTTCGGTCTCACCGGAACGGTGCGACATAACGGAAGTAAAGCCAGCGCGATGCGCCATGTTCACCGCTGTCAGCGTTTCGGTCAGCGTGCCGATCTGGTTGACCTTTACGAGGATCGAGTTGGCGGACTTCTGCTCAATGCCCATGGCAAGACGCTCCGGGTTGGTAACGAACAGATCATCACCGACCAGCTGCACCTTATCGCCAATTTTGGCGGTCAGGGCGTTCCAGCCATCCCAATCATCTTCAGCCATGCCATCTTCAATGGAAATAATGGGATAGTTGGCAGACAGATCGGCCAGGAAGTCGACCATCTGGTCTGGCGAAAGCACCTTGCCCTCACCCTTCATGTTGTAGCTGCCGTTCTCAAAGAACTCGGTGGATGCCACGTCCAGCGCTAGCATTACATCATCGCCGGGCTTGTAGCCTGCATCTTCAACGGCCTTCATGATGAAGCCCAGCGCACCAGCGGTATCAAGGTTTGGCGCAAAGCCACCCTCATCGCCCACATTGGTGTTCTGGCCTGCTTTCGACAACGCTGATTTCAGCGTGTGAAAAATCTCAGTGCCCATCTGCACAGCGTGCGCCAGGCTTTCCGCGCCCACAGGCATGACCATGAATTCCTGGAAGTCGATGGGGTTGTCGGCGTGCTCACCACCATTGATGATGTTCATCATCGGCACCGGCAAAACACTGGCAGCCGGGCCACCGACATAGCGGTAAAGTGGCAGACCAGATGCCATGGCGGCAGCTTTGGCCGTGGCCAGCGACACGCCCAAAATGGCGTTTGCGCCAAGGCGCGCCTTGTTTGGCGTACCATCAAGCGCGAGCATTGCATTGTCGATTTCAATCTGGTCTTCGGCGTCCAGACCCAGCAGCTCTTCGCAAATATCGATATTGACGTGATCAACCGCCTTCGTGACGCCCTTGCCCTTATAGGCATCGCCGCCATCACGCAGTTCCACAGCCTCATGTGCACCCGTCGATGCACCCGATGGCACCGCGGCACGGCCTACAATGCCGTTTTCCAATTCGACATCCACCTCAACGGTGGGGTTGCCGCGGCTATCAAAAATTTGGCGTGCGTGAATATCGACAATGGCAGTCATGGAAGGTCCCCCGGATAAAGAGCTTATGATTGGAAGCGTTTTCGACTTGCCCTTAAGCCATTAACCACAGCTTAGCCACCCTATCTGCACGCATAGCTGCCCCTACAGCTTTGCAGCCTTATCGATCGCCATGAGCCTGCTGAGCAGAGCTTCCATCTGATCAAGAGGTATCATGTTGGGTCCGTCAGAGGGCGCATTGTCCGGATCATCGTGGCTTTCGATGAAAAGCCCAGCAATACCCGTTGCAAGTGCAGCTTTTGCCAACGGCTCAACGAACTCGCGCTGCCCGCCGGTTGATCCGCCCTTGCCACCAGGCTGTTGCACCGCGTGCGTGGCATCGAAAATCACCGGCGCGCCCATGGCCGCCATGGTTGGCAGGCCGCGCATATCCACCACCAGCGTGTTATAGCCAAAACTCGCGCCACGCTCGGTTAGCAGCACATTGGGATTGCCCGACCAGGTTACTTTATCGAGCACGTTCTGCATGTCCCAGGGGGCAAGGAACTGGCCCTTCTTCACGTTCACCGCCTTGCCGGTCTTCGCCGCTGCGACCAGCAGGTCCGTCTGCCGACAGAGGAACGCGGGGATCTGCAGCACATCCACCACCGCACCAACTTCGGCGCATTGGCCAGCCTCGTGCACATCGGTGATCACTGGCAGGCCAAGCTCTGTTTTGATGTCAGCAAACACCGCCATGGCAGTTTCAAGGCCGATACCGCGCCCAGCAGACAGGCTCGTGCGATTGGCCTTGTCGTAGCTACTTTTGAAAATAAGGCCGATGCCCAGGCGCTCGCAGATCTCTTTCAAGCTGCCAGCCATGTGGAAGGCGTGGTCGCGGCTTTCCATGGCGCATGGACCACAGATCAGCGAAAACGGCGCATCATTAGCGAACGAAACGCCGCCGGTGGTGACGATTGCATTGGGGTTCATGTCAGGCCTCACGCGCGATGATGGCCATCGCAAACGGCTCCTGCCGGGCAATCACCAGATCATCGCCATGCTGCGCATAGTCAACGCCAGCCCCGTTCAGTTGGGCGCGCAGTTCACCAAGGTCGGCAAAGAGCATTTCCACTGCCTCCAGGCGAGGCCCCCTGTCCCTCTTCGTGCCATCTGGCACAAGGGTTTCCGCCGTCATGGCCGTGTAACCGGTAGGCGAAACCACACTCACCATCGCGTTGGGCAGGTCCATTTCCATACCAAAAGATGTGGTACGCAATTCGCGATCGCCGGTAACGGTCTGGAACAGATATTGGAAATCAGATGGGTTGGTTTCAACCGCAATCAGCCGTGCAATCCCTTTGCAGCCATTGGGATGAACCGTACGCTCTGGCTTCCACAGAATGTCGCGCGACAGGTGCTCACAGCAAAACAGCGTAATATCCGGCGCACGGTCGCTGGCCGATACGGCCAAATGAACGCCGATGGTGGTCTCAGAGCCATCGGGCATGGCCTGCTTTCGCGTGAAAGACAGAATATCACCAGCGCTGATGCCTTCGGCCTCAAAAGCTTCCTTCATCCGCTCCGCACTGTCAGTGGTGAAGGCTGCCATAACCGGCCCATAGCCGTGGCGAAAGCGATAAGAATCATAGCGCCCGACGAAAACGTTTTGACTTTTTAGCGCCTCAAGCTCCGCATCGCGATCCGTTACCGCCAACGGCTCAAAATAAGTGCCGTTCTCAAAGAACACATTGCAGTTGCCGGTACCAAACGGGTGGTGCGCATCATCCTGCACCTGAAAGCCAAGCGCGGTAAGCCGCGCGCGCGCGGACACAAGGTCGGGCACGCCGATAACGACGTGATCAAGAGCATTTTTAGGAGTCATAAGGCCGCCTTAGAGCAACAGCTGGTTACACAAGTCTGCTCTGTTCAATAGCTGCTTCGATGAAGGAGGCAAACAGCGGATGCGGCTCAAACGGGCGTGACTTCAGTTCCGGGTGGTATTGCACGCCGATGAACCAGGGGTGATCTGCATATTCAACCGTCTCCGGCAACACACCATCGGGCGACAGGCCGGACATCACAAGGCCTGCATCTTCCAGCTTCTGACGGTAATCGATATTGACCTCGTAGCGGTGCCGATGGCGCTCGGAAATGTCCGTGTCGCCATAAATCTGGGCAATCTTCGTCCCTTCACCAAGCTTGGCCTGATACGCGCCAAGGCGCATTGTGCCGCCCAAATCGCCTTCCTCGGCACGCTTTTCCAGCGCATTGCCTCGCAACCACTCCGTCATCAGGCCCACGACAATGGGCCCACCATCGTCTTCAAACTCGCTGGAACGCGCCTCACGAACCCCCGCCAGGTTGCGGGCGGCATCCAGCACAGCCATCTGCATACCGTAGCAAATACCGAAATACGGAATCTTGCGCGTGCGCGCGAAACTGGCAGCCGATATTTTGCCCTCAGCACCACGCTTGCCAAAGCCGCCAGGCACCAGAATGCCGTGCACACCTTCAAGGTAGGGGCTTGGGTCTTCGCTTTCGAAGATTTCAGCTTCCAGCCATTCGATCTGGACTTTCACCTTGTTGGCGATACCGCCATGGGTGAGCGCTTCGATCAAGCTTTTATAGGCGTCCTTCAGGTCGGTGTACTTGCCAACAACGGCAATCTTTACCGTGCCATCGGTGTTTTTGACCCGGTCGGAAATTTCATTCCAACGCGACAAATCGGGTGCAGGCGCACCAGTAATGCCGAAGGCCTCTAGCACCTCATCGTCCAAGCCTTCTTCATGGTAGGCAATGGGCACATCGTAAATGTGGGGCACATCCAGCGCCGGGATTACGCTTTGCTCACGGACATTACAGAACAGCGACAGCTTACGCCGCTCGCCTGGAGGGATGGGCCGGTCACAACGCACCATCAAAATATCAGGTTGAATGCCAATTGAGCGCAACTCTTTGACCGAGTGCTGCGTAGGCTTGGTCTTCAACTCGCCAGCGCTCGGAATAAACGGCATCAACGTCAAATGCATATAGATGGCATCGCCACGCGGCAGATCATTGCCCAACTGGCGAATCGCCTCAAAGAACGGCAGGCCTTCAATGTCGCCCACTGTGCCGCCGATCTCACAAATCACGAAATCATAGTCCTCATTGCCCTCAACGACGAAGGCTTTGAGCGCGTCGGTGACGTGCGGGATCACCTGAACCGTGGCGCCTAAATAGTCGCCGCGCCGCTCCTTGGCGATGATATCCTGATAAATCTTGCCGGTGGTGATGTTGTCGCGCTGGTTCGCTGAGCGCCCGGTAAAGCGCTCATAGTGGCCAAGATCGAGATCCGTCTCCGCACCATCGTCTGTAACGAACACCTCGCCATGCTGAGTCGGCGACATCGTGCCGGGATCAACATTGAGATAGGGGTCAAGTTTGCGGATGCGGACCCGATAGCCACGAGCCTGCAATAGGGCGCCTAAAGCCGCCGCTGCAATGCCTTTGCCCAGGGAGGAAACCACGCCGCCGGTGATGAAAATATATCGCGCCATGGGACTCATCTAGTAATGCAAGGGGGTGGGCCTAACAAGCACTCATCGCACCCACAGCGCGCATAACGGCCATGCGCAAAACTTGTCCCCAAACGAAAATGGCCCGCTACCAGAGCGGGCCATTCCAAAGATGGGTTTTCCAAGCTTACTGCGTTGTTGGAATCTGCGGTTCAGCGGGTGCCGCGTCACCCGGATCTACTTCGCCACCGATTTGCTCAAGCAGTGTGGTGTTTGGCCCAGATGGCTGTGCATCGGGAATTTGGTCGAGGATCGACGATGGCCCAGCCCCTGTTTGCGCCAAAACTGTCAGCGCTATCGAGGTTGCAAAAAAGCCCATCGCCAAGAACGCTGTGGCGCGTGACAAAAGGTTAGCTGTACCGCGAGACGACATAAAGTTGCCGCCACCGCCGCCACCGCCACCAATTCCAAGCCCGCCACCTTCAGAGCGCTGCAAAAGCACCGTGGTTACAAGAGCCACCACCACAATAAGGTGAATGACGATAAGAACTGTTTCAAGCGTTTCCATACGACGTCCGAGTGTTCGCCACTTCCATTCCCAACGGCCTCATGCCGCGCTTTGAAGCGCTGGTTCAAGACATGTGAAGGGAAGGAGCGCAGATCAAGTGTTGAACTGGTTGACCAGAGCTATGTCACTGGCCAATCAGCAAGCTTTGCGCGTGCCATACACCAAGTGACCTCACGGTGCAAAGCTGGTTTTACCTTTATTGGCATGGGCAGCACTATTGGCAAGGTTGGCGCAGCCAGGGACAACGCTGTGCCGCTAGCGGCTCACCATTTGCGCCACCGCAGAAGCGATACCTGTAAAATCAGAAGCGCTAAGGCTCGCGCCACCCACAAGGGCACCATCCACATTGTTGGGTGCCAATACCTCAGCGGCATTGCCTGGTTTCACCGAGCCGCCATAAAGGATGCGCATTTTTGCGCCCTCGTCAGCGAAGCGGCCAACCAATTCAGCGCGGATGGCATCGTGCATCGCGGCGATGTCATCCACGGTTGGCGTCAACCCTGTGCCGATGGCCCAAACAGGTTCATAGGCAACGACCGCGTTTTCTGCCGTAGCACCATCAGGCAGGGAGCCTGCAATTTGGTCTGCGACAACGCTCACTTCATTGCCCGCCTCGCGCTCATCTTTGGTTTCACCCACGCAGACCACCGCGCAAAGCCCAGCACGCCACGCGGCCAGCGTTTGACCGTGTACGACGGCATCACTCTCATCATGGTCTGTGCGGCGCTCTGAATGGCCGGTTAAAACATAATCAGCGCCCAAATCATGCAGCATCTCTGCCGAAATATCGCCGGTATGTGCACCGGTTTCTGCCGCGTGACATGTCTGTCCACCGATATGGATCGGCACGGTGTCCACGCTCTTCACAGCGAGCGAAACCAGTGTTGCAGGCGGACATACCAACATATCGATATGCTCCAGCAATCCGTCCTGCGCGTGGCCCTTCAGAGCTTCAATCGTATCGACGCTGCGGCGCAGGCCATTCATTTTCCAGTTCCCGGCGACAAGCGGGCGAATACCTTCGGTGGGCATTTTTCTGTCCAAACTGTTAATGAGAATTTCGCGCCTGCTAGCAGGTTTGTGAGGTGCTGGCAAAGGCCCCTAATTTCAGCCGTGTAAGCCCCCTGTGCACGCTTGCGCGCGCTGGTGGGGCTGACTATAGTCGCGCGAGATTCCACGCACTGCGGATTAGTTCAACAAAAACAAAAGCTTAAACCAATGCTCACAGCCCTTCGTGAAGGCGCACGCTCTACCGTTGCCAAAATCTTCCTGATCATTGTTTCGATTGCGGTGGTCGCTGGCCTCGGCTTTGGCGGTTTTATCGGCAATATCGGCCAGCGCACGGTGCTTGCAGTCGGCGATGCTGAGATCAGCGCAGAAACCTTTCAAATCGCTCTCCAGCGCCGGATCAGCCAGTTGAGCCAACAGTTGGGTACAGGGCTAACACTGGAACAGGCCCGCCTGTTTGGCCTCGATCAGCAGCTGCTCGGCCAGCTGGCATCCGAAGCGGCGCTGGATTCTGAAACCGAGCGCCTCAACATTGGTGTTTCCGATGGCCGTCTGGCCGAACGCATCGCAAGTGACCCGATTTTCCTGCAAACGGGTGGGTTCAACCGCCAGTTCTTCCAGCAGGTTTTGCGCCAGTACGGTATCACCGAAGATGATTTTGTTGCCGATACGCGGTCCTTTTCTGCGCGTCAGCAACTGGCACAAGGTCTGGTTGGTGGCATGCAGCCGGCTCAAACGATGCTTGAAGTTGCCAACACGTTCGCCAACGAGTTGCGCACCGTGTCATTCCTCACCCTTGATGAGGCAAGCCTTGGCGAGCGACCAGAACCAACTGAGGAAGAACTACGCGCTTATTTCAACGAATTTTCAGGCGAGTATAGCGCACCAGAGTTTCGCAGTATTGCCTACATCACCCTGTCCGAGGCCGACCTGGCTGACCCAGCCGCAGTGAGCGCAGCCGACGTTCAGGCTGCCTATGAGGCCGAATTGGAACAGCTAACACGGGCTGGCCAGCGCAACATTACACAGCTGCTTTTTCAAGATAACCTGGAAGCCAGCGCTGCGCAGGAACGTCTTGCCAACGGTGAGACACTTGAAGACTTGCAAGCCGATGGACTGGACATGACGGTCACCGAGCTTGGTCCGGTTCAGCGCTCTGCGATTTTGGACGCAAGCGCAGGCGATGCAGCTTTCGCCCTGGAGGCTGAAGGCCCCACCGATGTGATCGAAGGCCGCTTCGGCAACGTGATTATGCTGGTCAACTCCATCATCGCTGATGGGATCACACCGCTGGAAGAGGTTGAGCCACGCCTGAGACAGGAGCTGGCTGAGGCTGCAGCGCGCGATGAAATTTTCTCTCTGTTTGACGCCATTGAAGATGCACGCGCTGGCGGCGACCCGCTTGAGGTCATCGCGCCCCGCTTTGATCTGCAAATTCAAACCGTCGATGCGCTGGACACCAATGGTTTTGGCCCTGACGGAGAACCCGTTGATCTGCCGCGGACAGAGTCGCTTATCGCTGAGACCTTTGAAAGCGATGTAGGCCTTGAAAATGATGCGCTCGACACCGCTGATGGGGGTTTCCTGTGGTTCGAAGTGACAGGTATTGAAGAAGCGCGTGAGCGCACTCTAGAGGAAGCGCGCGATCGCGTGCTGGCCGATTGGCGCGATAACCAGCTCGATGAGTTGCTGCGCGCAAAAGCATCCGAGCTGGTGGATCAGCTCGAACGCGGGCGCTCGCTGCAAACCCTATCAATTGCTGAAAACTTGCCGCTTGCAACAACAGCACCCTCCCCGCGTGGCGAAGCCCCGGACGAATTGGGCGGCCCAGCAACAGTGGCAACGTTTGAAGGTGGCGAGGGGCATTTTGGTCACGTAGAAGGTCCACCGAACGCTGAAGGCCTGACACTAACACGTTTGGTGTTCGTGGTAGACGATGTGACCCGCCCAGCGTTCTTTGAAAGCGCAGCTGATGTCCAGCAACTGGCCGCCGAGCTTGGACCAGCGCTTGAGGATACAATTCTCACGCAATATGTCGGCGCATTGCAGGCATCGCTTGGCGTGCGGGTGAACCAGGAACTGCTACAACAGTTGACCACCGGGCGCGGGTTCTAACGGGCACTTACGATGCAAATCTTCCCAAACGAAGACGCTTTCCAAGCCAATTATGGGGCTGGCGCGCCGCAGGTGGTTTACACGCGGCTTGTGGCCGATCTGGAAACGCCAGTTTCGGCTATGTTGAAACTGGCAGGTGACGCCAAAAACGCTTTTCTGCTGGAGTCAGTAGAAGGTGGCGCAGTGCGCGGGCGCTACTCGATGATTGGCTACGCACCAGATCTTCTGTTCCGCGCCGATGGCAACCGTGCGGCACAGGCTCAGGTCAGTGCCGATGGCATGGCCGGCCCATTTGAGGAGCTGGACACACCTTCGCTGGATGCTCTGCGCACGTTGGTTGAAGACAGCCGCATCGAATTGCCAGATGATCTACCGCCGATGTCGGCCGGTGTTTTTGGGTATCTGGGCTACGACACGGTGCGGCTGATTGAAAAACTGCCGAACCAGAACCCAGACAAGCTTGGCACGCCAGATATTTTGCTCATGCGGCCCACTGTCATCGTGGTTTTTGACGCAGTGCGTGATGAGCTTACGGTGGTCACGCCAGTTCGCCCCAGCAGCACACAAGATGCCAAAACGGCCTATGCTCGAGCGCTGGTCCGGCTGACAGACGCCGTCGACAAGCTGGAAAGTCCGCTGGGCAAGGGCGCTGACGCCCAAGACGTGCCAATGCCGACCATGATGTCGAACACCACGCCAGATGAGTACAAGGCGATGGTGGCACGCGCCAAAGACTACATAACCGCTGGCGATATTTTTCAGGTGGTGCTATCCCAGCGCTTTGAAACACCGTTTCCGCTTCCCCACTTCGCGCTGTACCGCGCGCTGCGGCGCACCAACCCGGCGCCATTCTTGTTCTATCTGGCGTTTGATGGTTTCACGATCGTCGGCTCCAGCCCGGAAATTTTGGTGCGCGCGCGTGATGGCGAGGTCACCATTCGCCCCATTGCAGGCACCCGTAAGCGCGGCGCAACTCCGGCTGAAGACAATGCGCTGGCCGAAGAGCTTTTGGCCGATCCCAAAGAGCGTGCCGAGCACCTGATGCTTCTGGACCTTGGCCGCAACGATGTTGGGCGTATTGCCAAGCTCGGCACGGTAAAGGTGACGGACCAATACTTCATCGAACGGTATTCGCACGTTATGCACATCGTCTCGAATGTGGTCGGCGAGTTGGATGAGGAGCGCTTTGACGCGCTTGATGCGCTGAGTGCGGGCTTCCCCGCTGGTACGGTCTCTGGTGCGCCTAAAGTGCGTGCGATGGAAATCATTGACAAGCTGGAAAAAGACAAGCGCGGTATCTATGCCGGGTGCGTTGGCTATTTTGATGCCAATGGCGCCATGGACACATGCATCGTGCTGCGCACCGCAGTGGTCAAAGACGGCGTTATGTATGTCCAGGCCGGAGCTGGCATCGTCGCTGATAGCGATCCACAGTCTGAACAAACCGAATGCGAAAACAAAGCCCAGGCTCTGTTCCGTGCCGCTGAAGAGGCGGTACGTTTTGCCGCGACTTCACAGCGTGGCCAGTGAGGAAGCAGGGACAATGAGCGGCAGATATCTGGTCATCGATAACTATGACAGTTTCACCTACAATTTGGTGCACTGTCTGGGCGCAACCGGCGTGCCCATGGACGTCGTGCGCAATGATGCGATTACCGTCGACGAGATCGCTGCCAAGCGGGCCAGCGGCGAAATTGCGGCCCTGGTGCTCTCTCCTGGCCCCAAAACACCCGATGAGGCAGGCATTTGCCTTGAAGTCATTGAACGGTTGGGCGCCTCAACACCCATTTTCGGCGTGTGTCTTGGCATGCAGTCGATGGGCCAAGCCTATGGTGGCAAGGTTGTGGCCGCAGCCCAGTTGATGCACGGGAAGGTCTCCACCGTTACGCCCGCCGTCGAGGCCCCGATTTTTGCTGGCATCAACGGCCCGTTTCAGGCAACGCGGTATCATTCGCTGGCGGTCGAAGCAGCCAGCCTGCCAGTTGAGCTTTCCATAACTGCACGGTCCGGCGATGGAGAGATCATGGCGATCTCCCACACCACAAACCCGGTGCACGGGGTGCAGTTTCATCCCGAAAGTATCGCCTCTGATCATGGCGAGCGTATGCTGGCTAACTTTGTCGCCTTGGCAACCCACTTCAATAAAGAGCAAGCTGACAATGAGTGATGATATAAAACCCCTGCTCACCAAGGTTTGCTCGGGCGGAGAATTGACCCGGAGCGAGGCTGAACAGGCCTTCACCAGCATCATGTCGGGCGAGCTGACCATGGCGCAGATCGCAGCCCTGCTAATCGCACTCAAAGTGCGCGGTGAGACCATTGACGAGCTCGCAGGCGCTGTAGCGGTAATGCGCGCCAAGATGACCCCAGTTGAGCTTCCAGAACCAATCGCCTCAGAGGCCATGGACATTGTCGGCACAGGCGGTGATGGCAAGGGCAGTTACAATGTTTCCACCGCCACAGCGCTCACTGTTGCGGCCTGTGGCGTGCCGGTCGCCAAACATGGCAACAGGGCGGTGTCGTCACAGTCAGGCGCAGCCGATGTGCTCAAAGCGCTCGGCGTCAACATCGATATCGGGCCAGAGCAAATTGCCAACTGCATTGAACAGGCTGGCATTGGGTTCATGTTTGCGCCCATGCACCACAGCGCCATGAAGCATGTCGGCCCCACGCGCGCCGAGCTTGGCCAACGCACCATTTTCAACCTGATTGGCCCGCTATCGAACCCAGCGCGCGTGAAGCGCCAACTGGTGGGCGTTTATGATGAGCGCTGGCTGGTGCCGCTTGCCGAAACGCTGAAAACGCTGGGCTGCGAGGCAGCATGGGTTGTCTACGGCACAGACGGCATGGACGAGATCACCACGACCAGCATCACCCATATCGCCAAGCTGGAAGAAGGCGAGGTAAGCCTTGCTGCCATCGACCCACGCGACCACGGCATTGATCTTGTGGATGAGCGCGAGCTGGTGGGTGGCGAGGCGGACCACAACGCCAAAGCACTGCGCGCTGTTTTAGGCGGCGAAAGTGGTGCCTATTCTGACATTGTAAAAATGAACGCCGGTGCGGCACTCTGCGTGGCGGGCATGGCAACCAACATCGACAAAGGCATCGCAAAGGCTGCTGAGATTCTGGCCACAGGCAAAGCACTACAAACGCTGGACAGACTGGTCAGCGTTTCAAATAAGGGCGCTTAACCGTGGCTGATATTTTGCAGAAAATCGAAGCCTATAAGCGTGAAGAAATCGCGGCCGCAAAGGCTGTTGTTTCACCTGGCCAACTGGATCAGGCGATCAAAACGCAAAGCACGCCGCGCGGGTTTCTTGCGGCGTTGCGGGCCCACCGAAAAGCCGGCACCTACGGCCTGATTGCGGAGATTAAAAAAGCCTCGCCCAGCAAAGGTCTGATCCGCGAAGACTTCAACCCACCAGCGCACGCGCAGGCCTATGCCGCAGGCGGTGCGGCGTGCCTTTCAGTCCTCACCGACACCCCCTCCTTTCAGGGTCACCCAGACTTTATGATCGCGGCGCGGCAGGCTGTCTCTCTGCCAGTCCTGCGCAAGGATTTTCTCTACGACACCTATCAAGTGCGTGAGGCCCGCGCCTGGGGTGCGGACTGTATTTTGATCATCATGGCCGCGGTGGATGATGCGCTGGCAGCCGATCTTTACGCCACCGCGACGACCCTGGGCATGGATGCGCTGATTGAAGTGCATGACAGCGACGAAATGGAGCGCGCCTTGAAGCTTGGCGCACCATTGTTGGGTATCAACAATCGTAATTTGCGCACCTTTGAGACGCGGCTAGAAACCAGCGAAGAACTCGCCAAGATGGTGCCCGACGATCGCCTTTTGGTCGGAGAATCCGGGCTTTTCACCCGTGCTGATCTCGATCGCATGGCGCAGTCAAACATCACGACCTTCCTGATTGGCGAAAGCCTGATGCGCCAGGCGGATGTTGAAAGCGCGACCCGCGCCCTGCTGGCAGCATAGGCCGGTGGAAGATCGCCTCACCCATACCGACCAGTCTGGCAAGGCCAGCATGGTGGATGTGTCTGATAAGGATATCACCAAGCGTATCGCCCGCGCCTCTGGCACCATCACCATGCAAGCAGAAACTGTGGCTGCCATCCGCGAGAATCGCTTGAAAAAAGGTGATGTGCTCGCCACTGCGCGCATTGCTGGCGTTATGGCGGCCAAGCGCACGCATGATCTCATCCCGCTGTGTCACCCACTGATGCTCAATGATGCGCAAGTGGAAATTATAGAGACCGAAACCGGTTTCGAAGTTTCAACATCAGTGCGCACGACCGGCAAAACGGGTGTGGAAATGGAGGCCCTGACCGCGTGTTCGGTGGCGCTTCTCACCCTTTACGATATGGCCAAAGCCATCGACCGGCACATGATCATCGGTAACATTAAAGTCACCGAAAAGGCTGGCGGCAAGTCAGGTGACTGGGCGCTTGGGGAACAACCAGAGCGTGAGTGACCTGCTGCCCCTTGAGGAAGCGCTTGCCCGCATGTTGGCAGGCATTGAGGCCTTAGCGCCAGGTATGCTGCCGCTGCTGGACATTGATGGATGTGTGCTGGCCGAAGACTGCATCGCGCAGCTCACCAAACCTCCGTTCGCCGTTTCGGCCATGGATGGTTACGCCCTGCCCGTTGCCCCTACCCCTGGCACAACCTTTCAAGTGGTCGGCGAAGTGCCGGCCGGCGAAACGTTTCCAAACACGCTGGGCCCCAAAGAAGCCGTGCGCATTTTCACTGGCGCCCCGGTGCCAGAGGGCACAACCCATGTGCTGATACAGGAAGACGCCTTGCGCGATGGCGATCAACTGACAGTGGGCCCTGATGCAAGTGAGGCAGACAATATAAGGCCCGCTGGTGGGGACTTTCCTAAAGGTGATGTGCTGCTTTCAAAAGGCCACAGGCTTACCCCGCAAGACATCGGCCTAGCGGCATCGGCCAACCACGCGATGCTGCTGGTTCACCCAAAGCCCACCATCACCATCATGATGAACGGAAATGAGCTCAGCTGGCCTGGTGGCGCGCTTGGCCCCAACAGCATGATCGCATCGAACGGATTTGCACTGGCCACACTTGCCGAGCGCATGGGCGCCAAACTGGCCAGCCTGCTTCTTTTGCCTGACCAGCAGGACGAAATTGAAAGCGCGATCAACCAGTGCGATGCCGATATTCTGGTCACCATTGGTGGTGCATCGGTTGGCGACTATGACCTGATCCGCCCGGCACTGGCGGCAACCGGCTTTACATTGGACTTTCCAAAAGTTGCCCTACGCCCCGGGAAACCCACTTTCTTCGCCCACAGAGACCGGACCGTTGCCTTAGGCCTGCCTGGCAACCCTGTTTCATCCTTTGTAAGCGCTCTGGTCTTCTTGGCACCACTGATCGAAAAGCTTGCCGGCGGTGATCCGAGCCCGCCTCTTCGCTTTGGCGAGGCAACTCTTGCAACGCACTTAAGCGCAAACGGACCACGCGCCCATTTCATGCGTGCACGCTACGATGAAAAGGGCCAACTCGCCGCGGTATCGAGCCAAGATTCTTCTCTTTTGCGGCTACTTTCTGCGGCAGATGCCTTGCTCTATAGGCCCGCGCACGACCCGCAGCGCAAAGCTGGTGACACCGTTCAGGTATTAGCATTGCCAGCCTAGTAAACCTGCTCGCACCGCCTACCCTCTTGTAGAACACATCAGGAACAGTTACAACGTGTTCATCTTGTGTTCCAATGAGTCGGGCAGACCGGCTCCACCAATCGGGGGATATGCTGTGCTTACACCCAAGCAGCACGAACTGTTGATGTTCATCCATGAGCGTTTGCGCGAGTCCGGCGTTCCGCCATCTTTTGATGAGATGAAGGATGCACTGGACCTGAAATCCAAGTCCGGCATTCACAGGCTCATAACGGCGTTGGAGGAACGCGGGTTTATCCGCCGTCTGCCAAATCGTGCCCGCGCGATGGAAGTTGTGCGTCTGCCAGATTCGCATAATCCACGCCTTGGCGGTCGTGAAGGTGGCTTTGTGCCCAGCGTCATTGAAGGGTCTGGAGGGAAAGAAAAACCAGCACCACAGGTGGGTAACGCGGTTGAGGCTGGCGATGTGGTCTCAATTCCCGTTATGGGCCGCATCGCTGCGGGCACGCCGATTTCGGCAATCCAGCAGGAAAGCCATGCTGTATCCGTCCCCGCCGAACTGATTGCAGGTGGCGAGCATTTTGCTCTGGAGGTGCGCGGCGACTCAATGATTGAGGCGGGTATTTTTGATGGCGACACGGTGCTGATCAAGCGAACAGATTCAGCTGACAATGGCGAGATCATCGTGGCTTTGGTGGACGATGAGGAAGCAACACTGAAGCGCCTGCGCAAACGTGGTGGGTCAGTCGCTCTGGAAGCGGCCAACCCGACCTATGAGACACGTATTTTCGGTCCGGATCGCGTAAAGATCCAAGGCAAGCTGGTCGCTCTATTCAGGCGCTACTAAGCACCAATTTGTTGCTGCTTACTGTTGCATTGCACAGTGGGCTCGAAGGCCACGACAGACCCTAACCATTCGCCCGGCACAAAAGTGTCGGGCGCTTTGCTGTTTGTCAGAGTGAGCAAGATAGCCGTCATCGCGCGCTCCGCAAAAGCGTTTTCGAACGCAGTGCAGCATCAATGTGTGCGACTGCGAGCAGCGAGTTTGCTGCATCGCAGCACCTACATCTTGGCCATAACATGCTGATATACCGTGATTTTTTTCACTTGTCTGGAGAGCATTTAGTCAGTTGACAGTGCCCGAATTTGCTTCTTACCTACCAGTTAGTAACAACGGGAGGAATGAGACACATGAAGCTCACCAAACTAGCGCTTGCATCCGCCGTCGCCGTTTCATCGGTAGCCCTTGCCACCACGGCGCTCGCAGAATGGCAGCCAGACAGACCCATCAACATCATCGTGCCATGGTCAGCCGGTGGCTCAACTGACCAAGTCACGCGCGTTGTCGCCCCGCTGCTTGAAGAAGCATTGGGCACAGAAATTGTGGTGGTGAACCAGCCTGGCGCATCAGGCTCTATTGGCACCGCAGCTGCGCTTGCAGCACCGCGTGATGGGTACACTTGGACGGCCAATGCGATCGCCAATAACGCAACATATGCAGTGACCGGCCTCATCGAGGATACCTCGATTGAGGACTATGTGATCTACCTGCATGTCGCCAATGTGCCCGTTGTCTCAGTCAATGTGGACTCGCCCTACCAAAACTTCGGCGAACTGCTGGACGCCATGAAAATGGACAGCGTCACGGTGGGAACAGCCGGGGTAAATTCATCTGGCGGCATGGCACTTGCTGCCATTGCCGAAGCGGCAGGCGAAGAGCTTAATGCGCGGATGGTCACCTATGATGGTGGCAACCCTGCCGTCATCGCTGCTGCGTCTGGCGAAGTGATTGCAACCACCCAGCTCGCGGTGGAGCAGACGGAAATGATTCGAGCTGGACGCCTTCGTGGCCTGGCTGTTCTTTCTGATCAGCCGCTCATCGTGGAAGGCATCGACCCAATCCCACCGATCACTGAGTATCTGCCCGACATGCCCATTGCGGCTGACTATTTCGGCGTTTTCATCCCTGCAGGTGCTCCAGCAGAAGTCTATGAGCGTGTCGATGCCGTTTGGCAGGACGTCATTATGACTTCGCCAGAACTTCAGGCTTACGCCTCTGACCGCGGTGCGGTGTTTGCGCCAAGCTTCGGAGAAGATGCGATGGCAGCAGCGATGCCCGTTGTGATTGCCGAAGCCTGTGCTCGTGTCACACGTGGCGAAGCAGTGGTTGACCCATCGGAAATCGGCATTTCGTGCCCGGCTGAATAGGCTTTCTGCAAAGACCTTTCTCCCGAAGGTGGTCGCGCAGCGCCTTATGCCTGTGCGGCTACCGCCCCACCGATCTGTCACATCTTTCCCACTTTCAAAGATCCTCACAGCGTGCACCTACCATCCATGACGTTCCACAGCGCCAAAGCCGACCGCATAACCTCATTGGTTCTTTTTGCCCTCGGCATCGCGATGCTCATTGGTGGATACACCATGGATCGATTGGAAATTCGCCGGATCCATCCAGCTTCTATCCCGGGCCTGGTCCCGATGATCTTGGGCGGAGCGATGATGCTGTGCTCAGTGCTGCTCTTCACATCAGCCAAGGCAGCCCACCAGTCTGAAGACGGCGCGGCTGACGATGCGCAACATGACGATGTCAGCGGGCACGCTTCGATAGCCAATCTTGGTTTTGCCACGCTCTACAGCGTCATCTATGCGATTGGCCTTGTTGGCAATATGCCGTTCGCATTGGCAACCGCCATCTACATCGCGGTCTTCTATATCCATTTCACATGGCACCAGGCAGCAGAACCACGCGCCAGGATGCTGCATATCCTGGGCGGATGCGCTTTTGGCGCGATCGGCGCATATGCGATCGCAAGCCTTTTTCAGTACGGCTTTCTTGTGAGGTTGCCCTAGATGGAAGGCTTGATCGCGCTTGGCGATGCTTTCACCAATTTGGCAACTAGCCAAATGCTGTTTCACGTCGTTTGGGCAACACTGCTGGGCATATTTGTCGGCAGCCTGCCGGGCTTAACCGCCACCATGGGCGTAGCGCTGCTGACCACCTTGACCTACACGCTGGACCGGGACGCAGCGATAACCGTTTTGATCTGCATGTATGTCGGGGCCATTTATGGTGGCTCGCGCAGTGCCATCTTGCTGAACATTCCAGGCACACCGGCCAGCGCTGCCACCGCTTTGGATGGCTACCCGCTAGCCCAAGCAGGGCGTGCTGGCTACGCGATGGCGCTTGCAACTGCAGGCTCTGCCATGGGCACCCTGGTGGGTATCCTGCTGCTGGTTATGCTTGCCCCGCCTTTGGCGGAAGCTGCACTCAGCTTTGGCTCATTTGAGTTTTTCTGGCTGGCAGTCTTTGGCATTGTGATCTCTGGCCAGCTCACCGGCGGCATCAGTCCGCTGAAGGGGTATATCGCAGGCCTTCTTGGACTGATGGTCGCGATGATCGGTTCGGAGGGCATCCACGCCCATATCCGCTTTAATTTTGGCGTGACCGAACTTAACGGCGGCATCGGTCTGATCCCAGCAATGGTCGGCGCATTTGGTTTTGCAGAGGTGCTCACAGTTATGTGGCGCGCCAAAGCCAAAGTGGTGAACCGCACCGGCGAGAAAGATCGCATTCTGCCCAAGCTGGTGGATTTATGGCGTTACAAGTTCACAATAGCGCGCTCAGGCATCATCGGCACCATGGTCGGCATCATTCCCGGCGTGGGAGAAGATATCGGCGCTTGGGCCTCCTACGCTGCTGCCAAGCGCACCAGCAAAGAGCGCGACCAGTTTGGCAAAGGGTCTTATGAAGGCCTCACCGCCGCAGAAACAGGCAACAGCGCGGTCATCCCCGGTGCACTCATCCCTGCCCTCACCCTAGCCGTGCCCGGTTCGGCTCCGGCGGCTGTGCTTATCGCAGCGCTGTTTATCCATGGCGTGCGGCCCGGCCCGATGATCATGATTGAGCAGCCCGACTTCATCTATTCGGTGGCCGTTATGCTCATTTTTGCGACCATCGCCATCCTGGTTTTCGGCCTGTTTCTCACCCGCTTTTTTGTGCTGGTTCTCAAGGTACCACGCGAAATTCTGATGCCACTGGTTTTCACGCTTTGCGTTATTGGCCCTTACGCGCTGACCCAGCGCACCTTTGAAATCTGGGTCATGGTTGGCTTCGGTCTGCTCGGCTTTATCTTGCGGCAAATGAATTACCCCATGGCGCCACTGGTGCTGGGCATTATTCTGGGCGCACTGCTCGATAAGAGCCTACGCCGCGGATTGACGCTAAGTGATGGTGATCTCTTGCCCTTCGTCACACGGCCAATCTCGGCAACGTTCGTCGTCATCATCATTATCAGTATTGCAGTTGGCATACCGGCGGTGCGCCGGGCAATCTCGCGCGCGTTGGATTCTATGATCCAACGCCACAAGAGAGAGCAAAACTGATGGTATCAAAAGCAGCCCGTAAGAGCGATCAAACAGAGGCACCTTCGGCGGGCAAGGCGCTCAGTGGTGGGCGCCGCGATGCCGGACGCTCCAAACGCGCAATCCTGCAAGCCTCATTGATTGAGTTTTCAACCCATGGTCATGCCGGCGCGCGCATTGACACTATTGCGCAGCGCGCAGGTGTCTCAAAGCCGCTGATCTACAGCTATTTCGGCGATAAGAATGCGCTCTACGCCGCGGCCCTGCGCGAGGCTTATGTGCAAATTCGCGAGGGAGAACGCGCGCTAGATCTTGATCACAAAGATCCCGAGACCGCGATCCGTGACTTGGTGGATTTCACACTGCGGCACTTTCAGCAAAAGCCGTGGTTCATCACCATGCTGAACAATGAAAACATGCGCGGTGGCGATACGATCCGCAAAATCCAGGATGTTGGCGATATCCAGTCACACCTGATGGGCGAACTGCGCAGCGTGATGGATCGTGGCGTCACGATGGGTCTGTTTCGCGCCGGTATTGCGCCCACCGACCTCTACATCAGCATAGCTTCGCTTTGCTATTTCCCCATTTCCAACATGCACACGCTGCGCGCGGTTTTTAACGCGCCCATCGACGAGGCTTGGCTTGCCAAGCGTAGCGATGACATTGGCGAAATGGTGATCCGCTTCCTCCGGCCGGAACCTGAACCGACCGCCTAGTCAATCAAGACAAGTCCTTTAGGAGATACCAATGAGAACGCAGCGCATCGGCATCATCATGCATGGCATCACAGGCCGCATGGGGATGAACCAGCACCTTATTCGCTCCGTGCTGGCGATCCGCGACCAAGGCGGGCTGTTGCTTGCCGATGGCTCGTATCTGATGCCTGACCCTATTTTGGTAGGCCGCAATGCCGACAAGGTCGAAGCCATCGCCAAGGCGCACAATGTGGAACGCTGGACAACGGACCTGGACGCGGCGCTGGCCAACCCCGAAGACACGCTGTTTTTCGATGCAGCCTCTACCAAGCTGCGCCCGGAACTCTTGAAAAAAGCCATCGACGCCGGCAAGGATATCTACTGCGAGAAGCCGGTATCCGAGAGCCTCGAAGAGGCCATCGACATTGCAAGATACGCCAAAGCGAAGGGCGTTAAAAACGGCATCGTGCACGACAAACTGGATTTGCCAGGTCTAAAGAAACTCACCCGCCTGCGCGACTCAGGTTTCTTTGGCCGCATCCTCTCGGTGCGTGGCGAGTTCGGTTACTGGGTCTTTGAGGGCGACTGGATGCCTGCCCAGCGCCCGTCTTGGAACTACCGCGCCGCCGATGGCGGGGGCATCATCTCCGATATGCTGTGTCACTGGCGCTATGTGCTGGACAATGTGGTGGCACCGGTAAAATCAGTTTCCTGCCTTGGGGCAGTACACATCCCCGAGCGCTGGGATGAGGACGGCAAGCCTTACAAGGCTGATGCCGATGATGCCGCCTACGCAACCTTTGAGCTGGAAGGTGGCATCATTGCACACATCAATTCCAGCTGGTGCGTGCGCGTGCGGCGCGATGATCTGGTGACGTTCCAAGTGGATGGCACGCACGGCTCGGCGGTGGCTGGCCTACACAGTTGCCACTCTCAGCACCGGGTCAACACGCCCAAGCCGGTGTGGAACCCGGACCAGCCGCAAACCATGAACTTCATGGAGGATTGGGAAGAGGTGCCGGACAACGCGATCTTCGACAATGGCTTCAAGGTGCAGTGGGAGCAGTTTCTGCGGCACGTGGTGGAGGATGCGCCATGGTCATACACACTGCTCGAGGGTGCCAAGGGCGTGCAACTGGCAGAGCTTGGTGTGCAAAGCTGGAAGGAACGTCGCTGGATCGATGTTCCGGCGATTGAGGTGTAACCCGTGGCCACCCTTTATCTGCCAACTGGACCAGCAACCACAGCGCCGCTTGAGCTGGTGGCCGGTCCGACCCCACAGCGCTCACCCCAAGGGTGGAACCGCATCGCCTACGCGGCCGCCCATGTGGTGGCTGATCCGCTGGCAGACAATGACCCATGGCTGGAAACGGCCATCGACTGGGACAAGACGCTCGCCTACCGCGAACACCTTTGGTCGCTCGGGTTTGGCGTGGCTGAAGCCATGGACACAGCCCAGCGCGGCATGGGCCTTGGCTGGCCTGAGTCGCTGGAGCTTATCCAGCGCTCGGTAGCCGGTGCAAAAGCAGGTAATCACCTCATAGCTGGTGGTGCGGGCACCGACCATCTGGCAGCCGGGCCTGATGTGACAATTGACGATGTCATCGCCGCCTATGAGATGCAGTGCGAAGCGGTTGAGGCCACTGGAAGCCGCGTGATTTTGATGGCCTCGCGGGCCTTGGCAGCAGCGGCCAGCTCGCCGGACGATTATATGCGCGTTTACACACACATTCTGGGCAACCTTGCACAACCAGCGATCATGCACTGGTTAGGCGAAATGTTTGACCCCGCGCTGGAAGGATATTGGGGCAATGAAGACCATATGGTCGCCATGCGAACCTGCCTGGATGTCATCAAAGCCAATGCTGACAAGGTAGATGGCATCAAGATTTCGCTGCTTTCGGCAGACAAGGAAATAATGATGCGCCGCCAGTTGCCCGTTGGAGTGAAGATGTACACCGGGGATGACTTTAATTACCCCGACCTTATCAAAGGCGATGAACAAGGCTATTCGCACGCTCTGCTTGGCATTTTTGACCCCATTGCAGGGGCCGCTGCGCAGGCGCTGGGCGCTCTGAGTGCTGGCGATATGGACGGCTACCACGCGGCATTTGAGCCGACGGTTCCCCTTTCACGCCACATATTCAAGGCACCCACACGGTTCTACAAAACCGGTGTTGTTTTTATGGCCTATCTGAATGGCCACCAAGATCATTTTACCATGGTTGCCGGTCAGGAATCTACGCGTTCCACGCTCCATCTGGCCGACATCATCCGCATGGCAAATGATGCCAAGTTGTTCACCGATCCAGATGCTGTGGCGTGCCGCGCACGGCCTGTCTTCGCGGCGCGCGGGGTCAAAGTCTAGATGCTACAAGCTCACCAACTTTCCCTCAATACAGCCACCGTTCGTGAACAATGGAACCTCAAGCAATGCGTGGAAGGCTGCGTACGCCATGGCATTGGCGGCCTAGCACCCTGGCGCGACAAACTGCATGAAGCCGGCGTTGCAGAAGGCGCGCGCATGATCAAAGATGCAGGCTTGGCGGTCTCCGGGCTTTGCCGTGGCGGCTGGTACACAGCCCAAGGCGCTCTCACCGACGATGTGCTGGACGACAACAAGCGCGCGGTCGATGAGGCCTTGGCCATCGACGCAGCATGCCTGGTGATGGTGGTTGGCGGACTGGCCGAAGGCTCAAAGGACATTGCTGGGGCCCGGAACCTGGTCACCGAAGGCCTGTCAAAAACGCTGGATTATGCCCGCACCGTTAAGATGCCGATCGCTATCGAGCCGCTGCACCCCATGTACGCCGCAGACCGCGCCTGCGTGAACACGATGGGCCAGGCACTGAATATTTGCGATGCGCTGGACCCTGACCACACCGGTGCGATGGGCGTGGCCTGCGATGTCTACCATGTTTGGTGGGACCCTGACCTTTCAGCGCAAATCAAGCGCGCAGGCAAAGCACGCATGCTCGCCTTTCACATCTGCGACTGGTTGGTGCCAACAACAGATCTGCTGGTTGATCGCGGTATGATGGGTGACGGTATCATCGACATCAAAGGCATTCGAGAGCAGGTTGAAGCTGTCGGCTTTACCGGTCTCAACGAGGTAGAGATCTTTTCTCAAGACAACTGGTGGAAACGCGACGCCGATGAGGTGCTGGCCACCATGGTGGAGCGTGGCCGTAACGCGTGCTAGCCACAGTCTCTAGTTAAAGTCTCTAGTCAAACTCGATCATCACCGTATCAACTGCAAGGCTTTGGCCTGCTTCTACCTTGATCTCTTTGATCGTCGCCTCGCGCTCGGCTCGCAGGATATTCTCCATTTTCATGGCCTCCACGACGGCAAGCTGCTGGCCTGGCTGAACGCTTTCGCCCACATTGACATGCAGCGAAACCACCAACCCGGGCATCGGGCAGAGCAGATATTTTGACGTGTCGGGAACGATTTTTTCCGGCATCAGCGCAACAACCTCTGCCTGTGAGCGCGGCAACACCTGCGCCTCCACTTGTGCTCCACGGCGCTCCAGCGTCATCTTGTGGCCATCGCGCGTGACACGCACAGCAACCGATTTGCCATTTACCGCGCCTTGCCATAGCCGGTCACCAGGCGCCCAATCAGAGGCAATCGCTATAGATGTCTCATCCAGGGACGCCGTGAGATTGATCGGTGGAATACAACTACCAGCGACATCGTTCACGTCGTGGCGTTCGCCATCAATAAACACAGACCAGCTGTCCTTCATGGTGCCCGCATGCGGGCGCAGTCGGCCAGTAAGGTGATCAAGGCGCTTGCGTTCGACAATTTCGATCGCAAGGGCAACGCTGGCCAAAACCTGCGTTTCATCGGCATTTGGCGTGAGCGGCGCAAACCCGTCAGGGAACTCCTCGGCGATAAAATTCGTTGTCAACTCGCCAGACTTCCAGCGCGGATGGGTCATCAACGCCGACAAAAACCCCATATTGTGCTGAATGCCATCAATCTGGAAGCGGTCAAGGGCTTCTTCCATCGCCTCAATGGCCGCCAAACGGTTGGGTGCATGGGTCACCAGCTTCGCGATCATGGGATCATAAAACATGGAGATCTCGGAGCCTTCCACCACACCGGTATCCACGCGCACCACATGATCATCGTCCGACACTTCGGTGGGCGGGCGGTACTGGGTGAGCCGACCGATTGATGGCAAAAAGCCACGCACAGGGTCCTCGGCATAGACGCGGGACTCCACCGACCAGCCTGAAAGCTTCACGTCATTTTGAGCAATTGATAGAGGCTTACCGGCGGCAGAGCGGATCATTTGCTCCACCAGATCAACACCGGTGATAAGCTCTGTCACGGGATGTTCCACCTGCAGACGGGTGTTCATTTCCAGGAAGTAGAAACTCTTGTCCTGCCCAACGACAAACTCCACCGTGCCAGCAGAATCATAATCCACAGCCTTTGCCAGGGCGACTGACTGCTCACCCATCTTCTTACGAGTTTCCTCGTCGAGCATGGGCGATGGCGCTTCCTCGATGACCTTCTGGTTGCGGCGCTGAATGGAGCATTCGCGCTCGCCGAGATAAACGCAGTTGCCGTGCTTGTCACCGAGCACCTGAATTTCGATATGGCGCGGGTTTTCAATGAATTTTTCAACAAACAGCCGGTCATCACCGAACGAGGATGCAGCCTCAGAGCGCGAGCGCTCAAACCCTTCGCGCACTTCATCGGCGTTGTAGGCGATACGCATCCCCTTGCCACCGCCGCCAGCCGATGCCTTGATCATCACCGGATAGCCGATCTCTCCCGCTACACGGATAGCATCATCTGGCTTTTCCAAAATGCCCAGATATCCTGGCACGGTGGAGACGCCAGCCTCAGCAGCCACCTTTTTGGAGGTGATCTTGTCACCCATCGCCTCAATGGCATGCGGGTTCGGGCCGATGAACGTAATTCCAGCTTCTTTTAGCGCCTCAGCAAAGCTCGCTCGCTCGGACAAAAATCCATAACCGGGATGAACCGCATCTGCGCCGGTTGCCTTGCAGGCCTCGATGATCTTTTCGGGCAGCAAGTAAGACTGAGCAGCAGCCGGTGGACCAATGTTCACAGCCTCATCGGCCAGACGCACATGCAGCGCATGCGCGTCAGCATCGGAGTAGACGGCAACGGTTCGGATGCCCAAAGCCTTTGCGCTTTTAATGACGCGACAGGCGATTTCGCCACGATTGGCGACAAGGATGGCATTGAACACGTGCGGCGCTCCCAGCTACATGATTTGCACCCTCATTACGGCGTTGCACAACGCCGGGCAACTTGACCGAAAGGTGATGGCAAACGTGGCAGACCAAGCAGCATCGCCAGCAGCGCTACCAAAGCCAGCGCTTGCCCGTTTGTCGTGGCTGGACAGAGTGCGGGGTGCAGCACTGGTCGCAATGATCATCTACCATGCCTATTGGGATGGACTTCTGTTCGGACTGATCGACTGGACCGCCGAGCGTGATGTGGTGATGCAAACGGCTGCCAAGCTTATTGCCGGTGCCTTTTTAGCGATAAGTGGTGTCTCACTGGCTTTAGCGGCCCATGGCGATGATGCCCCGCTATGGACCTCCAGTAAGTTCTGGAAGCGCTTTGCCATGGTTGCGGGCGCAGCAATGATAGTGACACTTGCAACATTCTTCGCCCTGCCTGAAGCGCCGATCTATTTCGGCATCCTGCACCACATTGCCCTGGCCAGCATCATTATCGCGCTGGTTGCGCCATTTCATCCATTTCTGGCCGCCGCTTTGGCGGGCATAGCACTTATCCTGCACGAATCACTATCGCTGGAGGTGCTCAATCATCCCGCCACCATCTGGCTTGGGCTGGGCACGCGCGCGCCTGTCACAGCTGACTGGGTGCCCCTATTGCCATGGATTGCCTCAGGTCTACTAGGCTTTGCCATTGCCAAGCAGATACTAATCCCATGGATTACATCACGCCCACCTTCAACACGTCAGCACCGCACTGACCCGCTGCTCTGGATGGGTCAACGCAGCTTGGCAGTCTATCTTATCCACCAGCCGATCCTAATCGGGCTGATTTTTGGCTACCAATACCTCATCGGCTAGGGCCAGGACCCATTAATCTGCGTTGGCATGGTTGGAGGGCATTGGTTTGTATGGAAGGCGCAAGGCCGCAGGAAACCATGCGGTTTTCAAGGTTTTGCAACGTAGCAGGCAAGCCAAGGGACCCAATCGCCTTGCGAGACGATTTTAGCTTTGATCTGCTGTGTCAAAGCGTTTGACCGGGATAGCTACCCGCTCTGTACGCTTTTCCTTGCAGCTCTTTGCCAAAACGCGCGCCATGCCAAACAGAGTAATGGGGCCTGACCCTAGAACGGCGAGCTACAGCCAACCGCTTAAAGCGGGATGTTATCGTGCTTCTTCCAGGGAATATCGACCTGCTTGGATTTAAGCAGCTTCAGTCCGCGCGCCACCCGGCGGCGGGTGGAATGCGGCAGAATCACGTCGTCAATGAACCCACGCTCAGCGGCCACAAACGGGTTGGCGAAGCGATCTTCATAATCGGCGATACGCCCAGCAAGCTTTTCAGCATCATCAAGCTCATGACGATAGATGATCTCTGCGGCCCCTTTGGATCCCATCACAGCAATCTCAGCAGATGGCCAAGCGTAAGTGATGTCGCCACCTATGTGCTTTGACGACATAACCACATAGGCGCCACCATAGGCCTTGCGCGTGATTACCGTGATCTTGGGCACAGTTGCTTCGGCATACGCGTAAAGCAGCTTGGCGCCATGCTTGATAAGACCACCGTATTCCTGCGCGGTACCCGGCAGAAAGCCTGGTACGTCCACAAACGAAACGATGGGAATATTGAAGCAGTCACAGAAGCGCACGAAGCGCCCAGCCTTGCGGCTTGCATCGCTATCAAGCACACCCGCCAGCACCATCGGCTGGTTGGCCACCACACCCACTGGCGCGCCCTCTATGCGCCCGAAACCGGTGATGATATTCCCGGCAAAGCTCGGCTGTATTTCGTAAAAGTCGCCATCATCGAGCGTCTTAAGCACCAACTCCTTCATATCATAAGGCTGGTTGGGGTTGGCAGGCACAAGCGTATCCAGGCTTTCATCCTGGTCATGCACATCATCAAAGCACGGTATCTCAGGCAGCTCTGCGGTGTTGGAAGCGGGCAGGAAATTGATCAGGCGGCGAACCTCAAACAAGGCGTCCATGTCGTTGTCGAATGCGCCATCTGCGATGGAAGATTTGGTGGCATGCACGCTTGCTCCACCCAGCTCTTCCGCCGTCACCGTCTCGTTGGTCACGGTTTTCACAACATCAGGACCAGTGACGAACATGTAGCTGGTATCGCGCACCATGAAGATGAAGTCGGTCATCGCCGGCGAATACACATCACCGCCAGCGCACGGCCCCATGATCACCGAGATCTGCGGAATGACGCCAGAGGCGCGCACATTGCGGTGGAACACATCACCATAGCCGGCCAGCGCTGCGACACCTTCCTGAATGCGAGCACCACCAGCATCAAACAAGCCAATGATCGGCGCGCGATTGCGCAGCGCCATATCCTGCACCTTGGTAATCTTTTCCGAGTGCGCTTGGCTCAGAGAGCCACCAAGCACCGTGAAGTCCTTGGCAAAGACATAGACCACACGACCATTAATGGTGCCCCAGCCAGTGACCACACCATCGCCCGGATACTTGGTTTCGGCCATGCCAAAATCCACGCAGCGGTGCTGAACAAACATGTCGTATTCTTCGAAGGAGCCTTCATCGAGCAGCAGTGATAGCCGCTCGCGGGCGGTCAACTTGCCCTTTTTATGCTGCGCAGCGATGCGCCGCTCACCGCCGCCCATGCGGGCATGCTCGCGCCGCGCTTCCAACTCTTCCAGCACATTCATGGGGTCATTCTCCAGCCAGTTCGCCTGCATAAGGGCTTACCAGTGCGCCGCAACATGTCCAGTCATCCCAAGGATGCACACTTTAAGTGCGGGTGACCGACAAAAGAAAAGCCGCCGCTTCAAAGTCACGCCATTTTTGCACACGCAAGGCGGTGGCCTGTTCGTCTTCGCCCCACTGTGCGCGGTTCCAGTCTTCATCCACATGTGCCGCCTGCCAAACGACCTTAGCACGACCAGAATCCTCGCCGGGCTCCGTCAGCGCCAAAGCCAGAACCGCAGATCCGCTCAATGAGGTGGCCAAGCTTAGCGCCGCCAGAACTTCATTGTCATAGGCGCGTGCGTCGGCCAGTGCACGAATGGTATCCAAAGCCTGGCTGCTTTGGTCTTCATGCATGATGCCAGCCACCCGCTTCATCGTAACGCCATGGTGGGTCAGCAGACGATCCAGGTAGGGGTCCCAAACGGTGGACTGGCGATCGACCAGCCCTTGCGGGCGGTCCGCACGGTAGCAAAGCAAATCGCTTCCGGCGTAGCTCTGCACCTCATCCAGCATTGCTGCACGGGCCGCAGTCTCCATATCCCGGGCGACGTTAGCCAGCCGCGTCATTGGCATGTCCAGCGGGTTTAGTCGCTCGCCAACATCGGACCATTCCACGCGCATGCGCTCGGCGATCAACTGATGTGCGCTACCAACGGCGTTGCGCCCTGGGGTGCGGGCGGGCCGACCATCCAGAAACACCTGAAACAGATCATCAACCTGGCCCAGAGTCGCCTCTTTCCAGAAGCGCTTGGGCATATCTTCCCGCATGGACTTTTGCGCCGACACCATAGGGTCCATTCCTGCACCCTCGGTAAAAATTGCATCAAAAGGTGATGGTGTATCGCTCAACTGTCTTGCCGCTCTTTGGTTTCAACAAGCTGCTCAAGATTGGAGTTGAGGCGGCGTAGCTCTAAGATCAACTCATCCATCTGCTTGTCCTGCGAAGGGTTACGCACGGCGCCCTGCCCGGGTCCAACAACACCAAGAGCGTGCAGCCCGCGGCGACCCGCCCAAACAGCAAGTGCCATCAGTGCGATCAATACAGCCAACGCTGTCCACAAGATCAGCTCGTTGATCATTTATGCCCACGAACTGGCTGCTTCTGGGCCACGGCTTCCCACTCATCATCATCTTCATCAAGGCCTGCCCCACCGGACATGCCCTCAGTTGAGAGGCCAAGCAGGTTCCAGCTTTGCTGCATATGCTGAGGCAGCGGCGCTGTCACATCAATCTGCCCGCCTTTGGGGTGGGGGATGAGCAAGCGCCGGGCATGCAAGTGAAGCCTGTTCTGAATGCCGCCGGGCAACTCCCAGTTTTCAACGTCGAAGTATTTCGGGTCGCCGATAATCGGGTGCCCAATATGATTGGCATGGGCGCGCAGTTGGTGTGTGCGGCCGGTAACCGGGCGCAGCGTCAACCACGTTAGGCCCCTGCCCGCCGTCTCAATGACATTGTAAAGCGTAAGCGCATGATCAGCGCCGCGATCACCATGGCTGGCAATGCGCATCCGCTCTTTTTTCTCGGGCGCGGCATCTTCGTCACCCTTGGCAAGATAGCTAGAAATGCGCCCCTGTTTGGGCTTGGGCACGCCGCGCACCAGCGCCCAATAGACCTTTTTGGTCGTACGCGCCCGAAAAGCCGCGGCCAGCGAAGACGCTGCACCTTTGGTTTTGGCAATGATCAGCACACCAGATGTATCTTTGTCCAAGCGGTGAACCAGGCGCGGCTTGCGGCCCTGCTTGTCACGCAGCGCCTCCAGCATGCCATCGACATGTTTGCTTAGGCCAGGACCACCCTGCACAGCCAAACCAAAGGGCTTGTTGAGAACCAGCACCATGTCGTCTTCAAACAGGGTCATCGCCTTAAGCGCAGCGACTGTCTCATCATCGGGACGCGCAGGCGCACTCATCTGCGCTTCGGCTTCCATTGGCGGCACGCGGATGCTTTGCCCTGCTTCCAAGCGCGCATTGGATTTGGCTCGGCCCCCATCCACGCGGATAGACCCCTTACGCAACAGCTTGTTCAGCGCGCCGAAGGCAAGGCCAGGATAATGCTCCTTGAACCAGCGATCCAGGCGCATCCCGTCTTCATCGTTTGCTACCTCACGGGTCTGTACACCACTCATGATAAGGCCCTCATGCCAGAACGCCCCGCGCCAGGGTTAAGCCGGCCACCAACGCCGCTATCGAAACGATGACGCTCAATCCAACATAGGCAAGCGCGGCACCCTGATTGCCTGCCTCCCAAAGACGTACTGCATCCAGTGAGAAGGCCGAAAAGGTTGTAAAACCGCCAAGCAGACCGGTAGCGAGCGCAGCCTTAGCTGCAGCGTGGCCATCAAGGTCGAGAAAGGCGCTAAGCCCCGGCCCACGCACCATGAGCCAGCCAACCAGAACGCCCATGAGGAACGAGCCGAAAATGTTGGCCACCATGACCCCATAGGGAAAGGCGGTACCAAGCGTAGCCTCAGAAGCGCGTACAAGCGCATAGCGCGCCACCGCACCTGCGCCGCCACCAACAAACACCAAAGCTGCCGCGCTAACCGCCACCGCTCCTATTCTCCATCCTGTTCAGCATCACGCTGCTTGTTCTGCCGCAAGCCCTGCCAGTATCGCAGCCGCTTGACAAGTTCCCGCTCAAACCCACGCTCTGGTGGATCATAGAGCATGTGTCGCCCAAGGCGTTCAGGAAAGTAGTCCTGTCCAGAAAAGCCTTCCGGCGTGTCATGGTCATAAATGTACCCCGCACCACGCCCTGTCTCTTTCATAAGCTTGGTTGGAGCGTTTAAAATTTCAGCTGGTGGGGCCAGCGACCCACCCTCTTTGGCAAGGCGTCGCGCGCCTTTATAAGCGGTGTAAACGGCATTAGATTTAGGCGCGGTGGCCACATGAACCACCGCTTGGGCCAACGCCAGCTCTCCATCTGGGCTACCAAGCACATGATAAGCCTCGCGTGCAGCAATGCAGGTCTGCAGCGCTGTAGGGTCCGCCATACCGATGTCTTCACTTGCCATGCGGATAAGACGGCGTGCCAGAAACAATGGGTCTTCTCCACCCTCAAGCATGCGTGCAAACCAATACAGCGCAGCATCAGGATCCGAGCCGCGCACCGACTTGTGCAAGGCTGAGATAAGATCGTAGTGGCCGTCACGGTCCTTGTCGTACCGCGCCAGTGCCATGCCCAAACGCTCAGCAATGGCCGTTGCGGTAAAAGCGGTAGGGTCCTCGCCCTGCCCTGCGACCACAAGCTCGGTGAGCGCTATACTGCGCCGACCGTCACCATCGGCGCGCTCGGCAATCACGCGGCGGGCATCATCTTCCACCAGATTGGCTTTGCCCAACGCATCCAGCGCGCGGCCCACCAGAATGGCAAGCGTTACAGGCGCCAAAGGCTGGAGGATCAACACATCGCAGCGCGAGAGCAGCGCCGGGTTCAGTTCAAAGGACGGGTTTTCCGTCGTCGCGCCAATCAGTGTAATCGTGCCGTCTTCCATGACGGGCAGAAAACTATCCAGCTGGGCTTTGTTGAAGCGATGGATTTCGTCGACAAACAGAACTGTGGACTGGCCCTGCCCGCGAGCCATCTTGGCACCATCGAAAGCAGCTTTAAGGTCTTTCACACCACTGGTAAGCGCGGAAAGCTGCACAAAGCGGGTCGACGGCCCAATGTGCGAGGCGATGAGACGCGCAAGGGTGGTCTTGCCAGTGCCCGGCGGGCCCCAGAGGATCAGAGAAGGCAGCGCTCCACCTTGCCCGACTGCCTGCCCTACTGAGGCCAGCAGGCGCGTCAGCTTGCCATCCGGCCCCAGCAAATGATCCTGCCCCACTACATCATCCAGCCTGCGGGGTCGCAGACGCTCTGGCAACGGCTTGGGCGCAGCTAAAGTGTCTTCATTGGAGCCAAACAAATCGGCCATTTAAAAACGTAACGTTGCCGAGCGAATGCGGCCATCGCGCTCAAAAACGATCTGCCATGTGCGCGCACTGGCTTGCGCCAACCGGTCCAGGTCACGCGTCGTTTCCACGGCACGATCATTCACATGCAAAATTTTGTCGTTCACGCGCAGGCCCACCTGACTGGCGATTGATCCGGGCTCAACAGCCACAATGATAACGCCTTGCGTGGCTTCAAAGCCAAACTCCTGCGCAACCGCCGGCGATAAGTTCATGACCTCTGCGCCAGAAAACGGGGAGCGGCCTTCAATACGCCGCAGATCCCGCGGCACTGTTTCTGGCGGGCGAACAAGCGCAACGTCCAACTCTCGCGCCTGCCCACCACGCAAGACGCGCAGACGGGTGCTCTCTCCGATAGGCTTGGTGGCAAAGCGATAAGCAAACGCATCAGGATCATCAATACGCGCACCGTCTATGCTCACCACCACATCACCGCGCCGCAGGCCAGCAGCATCGGCAGGGCCACCGGCAACCGTATCAGCAACCAGCACCCCCTGGGGGCGACTAAGACCAAGACTCTGGGCAATGGAAGATGTCACGCTTTGGACCTCAGCACCCAGATAAGGCCTCGCCACAAAAGAAGACCCGCTAACTGCTTGGCGCAGCACCACGTTCACCATCTCGGTCGGAACAGCAAACCCAATGCCGTTGGAGCCCCCTGAGCGCGAAAAGATGGCTGTGTTGATACCAACCAGCTGGCCTGAAAGATCCACCAATGCACCGCCAGAGTTCCCTGGATTAATGGCTGCATCGGTCTGGATGAAGAACTGAAAGTCGGTCACGCCAACCTGCGTGCGCGCTAGTGCAGACACGATGCCCTGCGTAACGGTCTGCCCGACCCCAAACGGGTTGCCGATAGCAAGCACCACATCGCCCACCTCTAGCCCGTCCGAGGCACCGATAGAAAGGGAGGGCAAAGGCTCCTCTAGATCCATCACTTGCAGCACAGCAAGGTCGGTGCGTTCATCGCGCAGCAAAATCTCGGCGGCGTACTCCCGCCGGTCGGCTAATGAAATACGAACCTCGCTGGCCTGCTCTATCACATGATTGTTGGTAACGATCAGGCCACTTGGATCAACAATCACCCCCGAGCCCAGCGATGATGCCATACGCTCGCGTGGACGTTGGCGCATCTGATCGCCGAAAAATCGGCGAAAGAACGGGTCCATCGTGGCGAAAGGATCGCGCACCTGCTGCATGCGCGTCGCATAGACATTGACCACCGCAGGTGCCGCAAGCCGCACCACCGGTGCAAACGACAGCTGCACTTGCCCCAGAGACTGCGGCGCTTCGCGTACGGTTTGCGCGTATGCAGGCCCTGTAAGCGCAACCATCACCAAAGAAAATGCTGCGCACACGCGCGCGCGTAATTGTATGGAACTGATCCGACTCACCTTGTCCTCAATGTCCTTTGCCCCACTGGACATTTAGACAAAAAGAAGGGCGGCTCAAAGGCCGCCCAGTCTAAATTCTCGGTGAAGATAGCAAGCGCTTACGCTGCGACTTCTTCGCTTTCTTCAGCTTCAACACGTGCGCGATCCGCAGCACCCTTGGCTTCAACATCGCGATCAACCAACTCGATGATGGCAACCGGTGCATTGTCACCAAAGCGGTAGCCCGCTTTGAGCACACGGGTGTAACCACCGGGGCGCTCTGTGTAACGCTCACCGAGCACACCGAACAATTTGCGAACAGCAGCTTCATCGCGCACCGTAGACAGCGCTTGACGGCGTGCGTGCAGATCACCGCGTTTTGCCAGTGTAACCAGCTTGTCCATGATCGGCTTCATTTCTTTAGCCTTGGGCAATGTGGTTTTGATCTGCTCGTGCGTGATCAGCGAAGCTGCCATATTGGCAAACATCGCCTTGCGATGGCTTGATGTGCGATTGAGCTTGCGGCCTGACTTACCGTGGCGCATGGCCCTTCTCCTTTAAATTCTATGGCTCTGTGGGCCTAAGGCCCGGCCGTGTTGTGTACGCTCAGGACTAAACCTGATGCTCTTCGTAGCGCTTGGAAAGCTCGTCAATGTTTTCTGGCGGCCAGTTTGGCACATCCATACCCAAATGCAGGCCCATCGACGCGAGGACTTCTTTGATTTCATTGAGTGACTTGCGCCCAAAGTTAGGCGTACGCAGCATTTCTGCTTCAGTTTTCTGAATCAGATCACCAATGTAAACAATGTTGTCGTTCTTCAAGCAGTTGGCAGAACGCACCGAAAGTTCCAACTCGTCGACCTTCTTGAGAAGCTCTGGTGAGAATGGGAAATCGGGTAGCTCTTCTTCCACCTGCTCTTTTTCAGGCTCTTCAAAGTTCACGAAGATCTGCAGCTGGTCCTGAAGGATTCGGGCAGCAAATGCGATCGCATCTTCAGCCGTCACAGCACCGTTTGTTTCAATGTCCAGCGTCAGCTTGTCATAGTCAAGAATCTGGCCCTCACGGGTGTTCTCAACTTTGTAAGCCACGCGCTTGACCGGCGAAAACAGTGCGTCCACTGGCACCAGACCAATAGGCGCATCGTCTGGGCGGTTACGCTCGGCTTCCACATAGCCTTTGCCGGTATCGACTGTGAACTCGATACGTACTTCAGAGTCCTCATCCAGCGTGCAAAGCACGTGCTCTGGGTTGAGAATTTCAACATCGCCAACCGTCTGGATATCGCCAGCGGTTACGATGCCAGGGCCCTGTTTGCGCACAATCATACGCTTTGGTCCTTCGCCTTCCATGCGCAGCGCGATTTCTTTCACGTTGAGCACGATGTCGGTTACGTCTTCACGAACACCTGGGATCGAAGAAAACTCGTGCAGCACGCCATCGATTTGCATGCCGACAACCGATGCACCCTGAATGGATGACAGCAAAGTACGGCGCAGCGCGTTACCGAGCGTCAGGCCGTAGCCGCGCTCAAGTGGTTCGGCGATGACCTGGGCAATACGCCCATCTTCACTGGTTTTGACGTCCAGTTTGCCGGGCTTAATCAGGTTCTGCCAGTTCTTATGAATCATGTGGGCACCCCTTAAGGTCTTGTGCTGGATGCATCGGATGTTGGGCGATCAGATGCTCAGCTGAAGGGAAGGCCGGCGACCAAGGGTCGATAGCCAATTAAGATGACGCTTACACGCGACGACGCTTGGGCGGACGGCAACCATTGTGCGGTATCGGTGTCACGTCACGGATCGACGTGATGGTGAAACCAGCAGCCTGGAGCGCACGCAGTGCCGACTCACGCCCTGAACCGGGACCGGAGACTTCAACTTCGAGCGTTTTAACGCCGTGCTCTGATGCTTTCTTAGCGGCATCTTCTGCAGCAACCTGCGCCGCATACGGCGTAGACTTGCGCGACCCCTTGAAGCCCATCGTACCGCAGGACGACCAAGAAATGGCGTTGCCCTGCACATCGGTGATGGTGATCATGGTGTTGTTGAAAGACGAGCGCACATGCGCCACGCCCGAGGTAATGTTTTTGCGCTCGCGGCGGCGAACGCGTCCAGCTTCTTTAGCCATATCTGTCCTTTAAATCGATCTCATCGCCAACCGTTGCCCGAGGCCACTGCGGCACCCGTGAAAGCCCGGTTGGCTCCACCGAAAGACGGCGCGGACACGAAGCCCACGCCACCCTCTTATTTCTTTTTACCAGCAATCGCCTTGGCCGGCCCCTTGCGGGTGCGGGCGTTGGTGTGCGTGCGCTGACCACGAACCGGCAGGCCGCGACGGTGGCGCAGGCCACGGTAGCAACCAAGGTCCATAAGGCGCTTGATGTTCATGCTGGTCTGACGACGCAGATCACCCTCAACGGTGTAATCGCGGTCGATCACTTCACGAATCTGACCGACTTCCAGGTCAGAAAGCTCATTCACGCGGCGCGCTGGGTCGATGCCCACTTTCGTGATGATATCGGAGGCATTTTTCGCGCCGATGCCGTGAATGTACTGCAACGCGATAATCGCGCGCTTATTGGTCGGTATGTTGACGCCGGAAATACGGGCCATGCTTTTACGCTCCATGGTAACGGCTGGGCCCAAAATGAGCACAACCAGTGTCGTTTAACCGCGTCCGGTGGAGGCCGGCCCATGCGGTTTCTTCAGATGACAAGCGGCAAGCCTAAAGGCTTCGCCAAACTTACTGTCGGGAAGACTTGTGGGCTATTGCCTGTCTATAGCTTTGTCAAGCACCCACACACGCTTTTAGGCGTGCCGGCACCAACTGTTGCTTAAGCTGGGCTTTAGAGGCGCTGGCCCTGGCAGATTGCCTGAGCCAACGGCCATTACAGTCAGCTCAGCAGTTTTTTGATCTGAGCTGTTACGCCGTCAATCGTGTCCATACCGTCGACGTTTTTGAGCTTGTGCTTGGCGTAATAATAACCTGTCAAAGGCGCTGTGCTCTTGTAGTAGGCGCGCAGACGATCATCAAACACTTCAGGCGTATCGTCCTTACGAACGGGCTGTCCTGCTGCAGCGGCTTCTTCAGCACGCTTTACAATGCGGCCAACAAGAGCGCGATCATCGACCACAAGCTCAATGACAGCATCAAGCACACGGCCCTTCTGCTTCATGATGTCTTCCACTGCATCGGCCTGAGCCAACGTGCGAGGATAGCCATCCAGGATAAAACCACGTGCACAGTCTGGCTCGGAAATACGATCCGAAACAATCTGGTTCACGATCTCATCGGATACCAAATCACCAGCTTCCATAACCGCCTCCGCTTTCAGGCCGGTCTCGGTACCCGCGGCGACTGCTGCACGCAGCATGTCCCCGGTGGAAAGCTGCGGAATGCCATAAGCCTCAACCAAGCGCTGGGCCTGCGTTCCCTTGCCCGCACCTGGCGGTCCAAGAAGAATTAATCTCATCTACGTTTCCCTCGAAGTTTGGACTTCTTGACGAGCCCTTCGTACTGGTGAGCCAGCAAATGCCCCTGCACCTGTTGAACGGTATCCATGGTTACAGACACCACGATGAGGAGCGACGTGCCTCCGAAATAGAAGGGAACGCCTGAATAGGAAATGAGGAATTCGGGTATGAGACAGACGATGGTCAGGTAGGCCGCACCAGCAACCGTGATGCGCGTAAGCACATGGTCGATGTAGTTGGCCGTACGCTCGCCAGGGCGAATGCCGGGAATGAAGCCGCCATGCTTGCGCAAATTGTCAGCTGTATCAGCCGGATTGAACACAATGGCGGTGTAGAAGAACGCAAAGAAGATGATGCCGGCCGCGTAGAGCAGCATGTAGGCAGGCTGACCATGGCCAAGCAAAGCAGTGAGCGTGGTAATCCAGCCTGTTGCCTCGGTCCCATCAGAGAAGCCAGCCAGCGTCGCAGGCAGCAGCAGCAACGAGGAGGCAAAGATCGGTGGGATTACGCCAGCGGTGTTAAGTTTCAGCGGCAAATGTGAGCTCTCGCCCTGTGTCATGCGGTTGCCCACCTGACGCTTGGGGTACTGAATGAGCAGACGGCGCTGTGCGCGCTCAACGAACACGATAAACGCGATGACCACGATTGCCAGCAGGATAACGGTGAGAATGATGCCGGTGCCGAGCGCACCCTGACGGCCAAGTTCAAGCGTCTGCGCCAATGCGCGAGGCAGTTCAGCAACAATCCCAGCAAAGATGATCAACGAGATACCGTTACCGACGCCGCGTGCGGTGATCTGCTCACCCAGCCACATCAGGAACATAGTACCGCCAACCAGCGTAATGACGGTGGTAAGGCGGAAGAACCAGCCTGGATCGGTCACAATGGTACCAGACGACTCAAGGCCCACCGAAATGCCGTAAGCCTGAATGGCCGCCAAGAACACAGTGCCGTAGCGGGTGTACTGGTTGATGACCTTGCGGCCCGCCTCGCCCTCTTTTTTGAGAGCTTCCAGCTTCGGTGACACCGTCGTCATAAGCTGAACGATGATCGAAGCCGTGATGTACGGCATGATACCCAATGCGAACACGGCCATACGCTCAACAGCGCCACCCGTGAACATGTTGAACAGGCCGACAACGCCCTGAGCTGCCTGATTAAAGGCCGCGGCAAACGCGTCAGGCTCGATGCCTGGCATTGGAATGTAAGTGCCCAACCGATAGACCAAAAGCGCACCCAGCGTGAACCAGATGCGCTTTTTCAGCTCTTCGGCTTTACCGAAGGCCTTGAAGGAAAAGTTGGAGGCGAGCTGTTCGGCTGCTGATGCCATGCGTCTTCAGATCCTTTGACCGTCGCGTACAAACAAAAAGGGTAGGCCCGCCTACCGGCAGGCCCGACCTTTGTTACTTCGCAGCGGCTTTGCTTGCCCCAGCTTTGCCGGAAGCTTCTTTTGTCTCTGCGATGTGGACTTTGCCACCCGCTTTTTCAACAGCAGCGATAGCACCTTTTGAAGCGCCTGCCACTGTGATCTCCAGCTTGGCCTTCAACTCGCCGTTACCCAGCAGTCGCACGCCGTCTTTTTCCAGCTTGGTGACGATACCGCTGGCAACCAACGCCGCCGCGTCCACAGCAGCTTTGGCATCCAGTTTACCGGCATCCACGGCCTGCTGAAGGCGGCCAACATTCACTTCGGAATAGGCCTTCGCGAAAATGTTGTTGAAGCCGCGCTTTGGCAGGCGGCGATACATAGGCATCTGGCCGCCTTCAAAACCTTTGATGGCAACGCCGGAACGCGATTTTTGGCCTTTAACACCCGTACCGGTGTTTTTACCTTTGCCCGAACCAATACCGCGACCGACGCGACGCTTGGCTTTGGCAGACCCTGGCATGGGGGCGAGTTCATTGAGTTTCATGACTGATGTCTCCACTTGCGCGGGTTGGATTTTGTCCCCTCACCGCTCGCTTTCAGACGAGAACAAGGCCGCATCATCGCGGCCCTGCCTCAAATTTATTTATCGTCGACCACACGCACCAGGTGGCGCACTTTGTGGATCATGCCGCGCACTGAAGGCGTATCTTCCAGTGTCTTGATGCGGCGCATCTTGTTGAGGCCAAGACCGATCAGCGTTGCACGCTGGTCTGGCTGGCGGCCGATGGGGCTGCCGATCTGCTCAACAGTAACGGTTTTGCTCTGTGCCATCGTGTTTCGTCCTTACCGTATGTTTCGCGCTTAAGCTTCGACAGCGGCATCGCCGCGACGTGCCTGCAGAACCGATACCTTCAGGCCACGACGGGCAGCAACCGAACGTGGGCTGTCTTCGCGCTTGAGCGCATCGAAAGTTGCACGGATCATGTTGTAGGGGTTCGAGGTACCCTGTGATTTGGCGACAATATCCTGAATGCCCAAGGTTTCGAACACCGCACGCATTGGACCACCAGCAATAATACCGGTACCAGCGGGCGCTGCACGCAGCAGAACTTTACCGGCGCCGTGACGACCAAACACATCATGGTGCAAGGTGCGCCCTTCACGCAGCGGCACACGAATCATGGTGCGCTTGGCAGATTCTGTGGCCTTACGAATTGCTTCAGGAACCTCACGGGCTTTACCATGGCCAAAGCCAACACGTCCCTGCTGATCACCAACAACAACCAAAGCGGCAAAGCCGAAGCGCTTACCGCCCTTCACTGTTTTGGAGACGCGGTTGATGTGAACCAGCTTGTCGACGAACTCGCTTTGCTCTTCGTCGCGCCGGCGATCGTTACGGTCACGTTGTGCCATACTGTTTATCCTTGTGTGTCTTGCAGGGACGCAACATACGCCAGCTGCCAAGTGCGACCGGGCGAACGCCAAGTCGGAGGGAAAATGCGGTTGGGCAAAGAACTGAAAGTTCGATGCCCAGAGCCCTAAATTACCCGGAGGGGAAGAAGGAAGCTTGCCTTAATCCCGGAACCGAAAAATGTGAAGCGAAAACCAGTCTCAGCGACTAGAAGTTCAGTCCACCTTCGCGGGCTGCGTCAGCCAGAGCTTTCACACGGCCATGGTAGCGGTACGAGCCGCGGTCAAAAACCACGTCCTCAACGCCAGCTTCCTTAGCGCGGCTTGCGACCAACTTGCCCACTTCAGCGGCAGCATTGATGTCAGCGCCGGTCTTCAGAGAACCGCGCATGTCTTTTTCAAGCGAAGATGCTGATGCAACTGTGTTGCCTGCCAAATCATCAATGACCTGCGCATAGATGTGGCGACCAGAGCGGTAAACCGACAAACGCGGACGGCCATTTGCAACTTTGCGGACCTGACGACGAACGCGCTCGCGGCGACGCTGCTCGGATGTTTTGTGAGCCATTGTTTCTGCCTTTTGTAAGTGAGCACCGCAGGCCGTCTCCCAAGCAGTTTGGGACGGCCATATGTGGCAACTCGAATGTTACTTGTTCTTGCCTTCTTTGCGGAAAATGTACTCGTCCGCATATTTGATACCTTTGCCTTTGTAAGGCTCTGGCGGACGGAACTCGCGAATTTCCGCGGCTGCCTGACCAACACGCTGCTTGTCGATACCCGACAGCACGATCTCAGTAGGTTTTGGCACTGCCACCGACACGCCTTCGGGCACGTCATAGATGACGTCATTGGAATAGCCCAAAGCCAACGTCAATTTCGAGCCCTGCGCCTGCGCACGATAACCAACGCCGTTGAGTTCCAGCTTCTTCTCAAAGCCTTCCGAGACGCCAACCACAATGTTGTCCACCAGCGTACGCGACATGCCCCACATGGAACGTGAGCGCTTATCCTGGCCGCGCGGCGTAACCTCAATGCCATTGTCACCAAGTGCAACAGTGCACTCGGAAACGATTGTCACGGCCAGTTCGCCCTTGGGGCCTTTTACCGAGACGGTCTGACCGTCAACATTCGCCGTTACACCGCTGGGCAGCGCAACCGGCTTCTTACCGATACGAGACATAAATCTCTTCCTTCTGTTTGACCGGTATCTTCTAGAACGGGCCTAGAAGACCTGGCACAAAACCTCGCCACCAACATTTTCTTCGCGCGCCTGATGATCAGCCATCACACCCTTAGGAGTGGACAGGATCGACACACCAAGGCCATTGTTGACCGTTGGGATGTTGCGGACCGAAGCGTACACGCGGCGACCAGGCTTAGAAACGCGCTCAATCTTGCGAATGACCGGCGTACCATCGAAGTATTTCAACTCAATGTTGATCTCCGACTTGCCGTCGCCCATTTCGGTGCGTGAATAGCCACGAATGTAGCCTTCATCTGCCAGCACCTGAAGCACGCGCTCGCGCAGCTTGGATGCAGGCGCCACCACGGTTGTTTTGTTTCGCATCTGCGCATTGCGGATGCGGGTGAGCATATCACCAATGGGATCTGTCATAGCCATCTATGTGATCTCCCTACCAGCTCGATTTCACAAGACCGGGCACATCGCCGGCCAGACCCAGTTCACGAAGCGCGATGCGCGACATGCCGAGCTTACGATAATAGGCGCGTGGACGACCCGACACGTTGCAACGGTTGCGAATGCGCGTCTTGGAGGAGTCGCGTGGCAACTGCGCCAGCTTCATCGTCGCATTAAAGCGCTCTTCGGGGCTTGCAGACTTGTCGTGTACGACCGCATTGAGCGCTTCGCGCTTCTGCGCGTAGTGATCAACCATCTTGCGGCGGCGCATGTTCTTTTCAACGGCGCTTTTCTTAGCCATGTTTCATGTATCCTTTGGAAAAACGCGTCAGCTGGTGAACGGGAAGTTGAAGTGCTTGAGCAAAGCGCGCGCTTCATCATCATTGTCAGCCGTGGTGCAAACGATAACATCAAAGCCCCAAACCTGATCGACCTTATCGTAATCGATCTCCGGGAACACGATGTGCTCTTTAATGCCCATGGCGTAGTTGCCGTTACCGTCAAAGCTCTTTGGGTTCAGACCGCGAAAGTCACGAACGCGTGGCAGTGCGATGGTAACCAAACGATCCAAGAAGTCGTACATGCGCGCCTTGCGAAGGGTTACCTTCACACCAAGCGGCATCTCTTCACGAACCTTAAAGCCAGCAATCGATTTGCGAGCATGCGTGATCACAGCTTTCTGGCCAGCAATCGCGGTGAGATCCTCAGCCGCAATTTTCACCTTCTTGCTATCACCAACAGCTTCGCCGACGCCCATATTGAGCACGATCTTATCAAGCGCAGGAATCTGCATGGGGTTGGCGTAGGAAAACTCTTCCTTCAGCTTGCCCTTGATTTCACTCTCATAGAGCGACTTCATACGTGGTGTGTAATCAGCCATCGATCGTTTCTCCCGAGCGGCTGGCGACGCGCACCTTCGTGCCATCGTCTTTGATCTGAAAACGCACACGGGTCGGCTTGCCATCCTTGGGGTCGCGCAATGCAACATTGGAAAGCTGGATCGGTGCTTCTTTGGAAATGATACCGGCTTCATTGCCCGGCGTCGCACGTTGGTGCTTCTTCACAAGGTTTACACCCTGCACAAGCGCGCGGCCTTTTGTTGGCATCACCTGCATGACCTGGCCCGAACGACCCTTGTCACGACCGGCGAGCACCACAACGGTGTCGCCTTTTTTAATCTTAGCAGCCATCGTTACAGCACCTCCGGTGCAAGCGAGATGATTTTCATGTGCTTTTTGCCGCGCAGCTCGCGTGGCACTGGGCCAAAAATACGCGTGCCAACAGGCTCCTGGTTGTTGTTGACCAGAACCGCCGCATTGCGATCAAAACGGATCACTGAACCGTCTGCACGACGGATATCCTTGGCGGTACGCACAACAACGGCGCGCATCACATCGCCTTTTTTAACCCGGCCCCGGGGGATGGCTTCCTTCACGGAGACGACGATAATGTCGCCAACGCCAGCGTACTTACGCTTAGAGCCGCCCAGAACCTTGATGCACATAACACGGCGCGCGCCGGAATTATCGGCAACGTCGAGGTTTGTTTGCATCTGAATCATGGCCGTATGCCTCTCTTAAATTCGTTTCAGACCGATTAGCCGTTTGACGCCATAAGGGCGCGCGACTCATCAGCCAAAACCATGAAATTCTTTGTCTTCGACAACGGACGGCACTCTTCAATCAGAACAGTGTCGCCAGTCTTGAAACTGTTTTCAGCATCGTGTGCGTGGTACTTTTTTGTCCGACGCACGGTCTTTTTCAGCAGCGGGTGCGTGAAGCGGCGCTCAACCAGGACCGTAATAGTCTGGTCCGTCTTGTCGCTAACAACTGTGCCCTGCAGAACGCGTTTTGGCATTGAAGTCTCTCCTTAAACGAGCGCGCGCTTTAGGCGCTCGCTGCTTCGCGCCGCTTGGCGTTCAGCACTGTGTTGATCCGCGCGATGGACCGGCGCACCTGCCGGAACCGCGCTGTGTTTTCTAGCTGACCAGTAGCCCGCTGAAAGCGCAGATTAAACTGCTCTTTCTTCAGCTTCACCAACTCATCGGTAAGCTGATCGGGGGTCATAAGGCTTGCGTCTTGCGCTTTCATATCTTTACTCTCTTCGCCCTAGTCGCCAATGCGCTGAACAAAGCGCGTCTTAACCGGCAGCTTCATCGCTGCAAGGCGAAGAGCCTCACGCGCGACCTCTTCCGACACGCCATCAATTTCGAACATGATGCGGCCAGGCTTCACCCTGGCAGCCCAGTATTCCACCGAGCCCTTACCCTTACCCATGCGAACCTCGGTCGGTTTCTTTGTCACGGGCACATCAGGGAAGATGCGAATCCACACACGGCCAGCACGCTTCATATGCCGTGTCATGGCGCGACGTGCAGCCTCAATCTGGCGTGCCGTAACACGCTCTGGCTCTTGCGCTTTCAGGCCAAAGGCACCGAAGGTCAGCGTTGTGCCGCCCTTGGCTTCACCTTTGATGCGGCCCTTATGCTGTTTGCGAAACTTTGTGCGTTTCGGCTGAAGCATGGTTCTGGTTCCTAATCCTTGTGTGCCCGGTCTCCACCAAATGCGATGGACTCAAAAGCACGCGTTCACTGTTCAGTCTTGTCGAAGAGCGCCCAAAAACTGTCCGGGCGCCCTTGTGTAGTTATGCTGGCGCAGAACCCTTAGTCGCGACGACGACCACCACCGCCACCACCAGAAGCTTCCAATGCGCGACGCTCGGACGCCATTGGATCATGCTCCATGATCTCGCCTTTGTAGACCCAGACCTTGATGCCAATAATGCCATAAGCGGTTTTCGCTTCAGCCGTACCATAGTCAACATCTGCGCGCAGCGTGTGCAGCGGAACCTGGCCTTCGCGATACCACTCAACGCGCGCAATTTCAGCGCCGCCCAGACGGCCACCAGAATTGATGCGAATGCCAAGAGCGCCGGCTTTCATGGCGTTCTGGACAGCACGCTTCATCGCGCGGCGAAACGCGACGCGCCGTTCCAGCTGAGACGCGATGGACTGCGCAACAAGCGTCGCATCCGTGTCCGGTTTGCGCACTTCAACAATGTTCAAGTGAACTTCGCTGTCCGTCATGCCCGAAATGGCACGGCGAAGCTTCTCGATGTTCTCACCCTTTGGCCCGATGATAAAACCTGGGCGAGCAGTGTGAATGGAGATGCGGCACTTTTTCAGTGGACGCTCAATGACGATCTTAGAAACCGCAGGATCGGCGCCACCTTTATTGCGACCACCCTCGTTCTTCACCATCGTGGGAAGCTTCTTGGTGATGAACTCACGGATCTTCAGATCTTCGTGCAGCAGCTTGGCGTAATCATTGTCAGCAAACCAACGCGAATTCCACGTCTTGTTGATGCCAAGGCGCAAGCCTGTGGGGATGACTTTCTGGCCCATTAAGCGGCCTCCTCAACTTCGCGGACCACGATGGTCAGGTTGGAAAACGGCTTCTGGATCGCACCGACGCGGCCGCGCGCACGCGGTTGCCAGCGCTTCATAACCAGCGCTTTTCCAACATACGCCTGGGCGACAACAAGATTGTCGACGTCAAGATCGTGATTGTTCTCAGCGTTAGCAATGGCCGATTCCAAAGCCTTCTTCACGTCCACCGAAATCCGTTTACGTGAGAAGGTGAGATCGGCAAGCGCCTTCTCCACTTTCTTGCCGCGGATCATCGCTGCGACCAGGTTCAATTTCTGCGGGCTGATGCGAAGCCGGCGTACTACAGCCTTAGCTTCATTGTCAGCAAGCGAGCGTTCGCGTGATGCCTTGCCCATCTTACTTCCTCTTTGCCTTTTTGTCGGCTGCGTGGCCGTAATAGGTGCGGGTTGGCGCAAATTCGCCGAACTTATGACCAATCATGTCTTCAGAGATAGAAACAGGAATGTGTTTCTGACCGTTGTAGACACCGAAGGTCAGGCCAACGAACTGCGGCAAAATCGTCGAGCGACGCGACCAAATCTTGATCACCTCGTTGCGACCGCTCTCGCGCGCCTTGTCAGCCTTCTTTAAAATATACCCGTCGATAAACGGGCCTTTCCATACCGAACGTGACATGGGAGCTCCGTTACTTCTTCTTGCGCTGATGGCGCGAGCGAATGATGAATTTGTCGGTCGCTTTGTTCGAGCGGGTCCGCTTACCTTTGGTTGGCTTACCCCAAGGTGTCACTGGGTGACGACCACCGGATGTACGACCCTCACCACCACCGTGCGGGTGATCAACCGGGTTCATAACCACACCGCGAACCGATGGGCGACGGCCAAGCCAACGTGACCGACCAGCCTTACCAAGATTGGTGTTCATGTGGTCAGGGTTCGAAACCGCGCCAACGGTTGCAAAACAACGACCATGGATGAGGCGCTGCTCACCGGACTGCAGACGAACAATGCCGTAAGCACCGTCACGGCCAACAAGCTGAGCATAGGCACCAGCTGAACGAGCAATCTGCCCGCCCTTGCCGATCTTCAATTCCACATTGTGGATGATCGTACCCACTGGCATGGAGGCCAAAGGCATCGCGTTGCCAGGCTTCACGTCCGTTTTCTCGTCAGAGAGAACCTTGTCACCAACCGACAAGCGCTGTGGCGCCAAAATATAACGCTGATCACCATCGTCATACGTAACCAATGCAATAAACGCCGTACGATTGGGATCATACTCGAGACGCTCAACGGTGCCTGAAACACCCAGCTTCTCACGACGCTTGAAGTCGATAATGCGGTAGGTGCGCTTAACACCACCACCACGGCGACGCACAGTAATGCGACCAGTGTTGTTACGACCACCCTTTGACGTCAGGCCCTCAGTGAGCTGTTTAACCGGCTTGCCCTTATGAAGGGCAGAACGGTCGACCGTCACCAATTGGCGGCGTCCGGGGGACGTAGGATTGAAAGTCTTCAATGCCATTGTTCTAATTCCTCACCCAGCCTTAAAGACCGGTCGTCACGTCGATGGTCTGGCCATCTTCGAGCGTCACGATGGCTTTTTTCACATCGCTCTGGCGGCCAATCATGCCACGAAAGCGCTTTTCTTTGCCCTTGCGAACAAGCGTGTTCACCGCCTTCACCTTCACAGAAAACAGCGCTTCAACCGCCTGCTTGATCTGCGGCTTCGTAGCCGTCGGTGACACATTAAACATCACTTGACCATTTTCAGAGGCCATAGTCGATTTTTCCGTGATGATCGGCGAGACGATCACGTCATAAAGTTTTGGGTTGCTGCTCATTTGAAGCGAGCCTCCAGCGCATCGACTGCATCCTTGGACAGGACCAGCGTGTTGCGGCGCAAAATATCATACACATTGATGCCCTGAACCGGCAGCACATCCACCCCAGGGAGGTTGCGAGCCGCTTTGGCAAAATTGTCATTCACCGATGCACCATCAATGAACAGAGCGTTGGTGAGCCCGCGTGCACCCAGTACACCAGCAACAGCTTTGGTCTTGGCATCAACACCTGCAAAGCTATCGACGATGATCAAGTTTTCGCTTTTAACCTTGGATGACAGCGCGTGGCGCAGCGCCAGAGCACGGATGCGCTTCGGCAGATCATGAGCATGTGAGCGAACGCGCGGGCCGTGGGCCTTACCACCACCAACAAACGAACCAACACGACGCGAACCGTGACGGGCACGACCGCCACCCTTCTGCTTGCCGAACTTGGCACCGGTGCGAGAAATCTCACCGCGTGGCTTGGTCTTGTGCGTACCAGCCTGACGCTTGGCGAGCTGATAGCGCACCATGCGCTGCAAAATATCGGCACGTGGCTCAAGACCGAAGACCTCATCAGAGACCTCAACCTTGCCAGCGTCTTTGCCGTCAAATTTGGTAACGTTGATGTCCATTACGCTGTCTCCTCAACCTGAGCAGGCTCAGCAGCAGCAGCGCCAGCGGCCGACTTGTAGGCACCTGGCATTGGCACATCACTAGGCAGCGTTTTCTTCACCGCGTCGCGCACCATAATCCAGCCACCCTTGGACCCGGGCACAGAGCCTTCAACCATAATCAAGCCGCGCTCGACGTCGGTTTGAACAACCTTAAGGTTCTGCGTGGTGACACGCTCATTACCCATCTGGCCGGCCATCTTCTTGCCCTTGAACACCTTGCCAGGGTCCTGGCACTGGCCGGTCGAACCGTGCGCACGGTGCGAAATAGAAACACCGTGAGAAGCGCGAAGGCCGCCGAAGTTGTGACGCTTCATGGCACCGGCGAAGCCTTTACCAATCGATGTGCCCGACACATCCACGAACTGACCAGCAATGAAGTGATCAGCAGTGAACTGCGCACCAACATCCACCAGATTGTCTTCCGACACGCGGAACTCAACAACCTTGCGCTTGGGCTCAACATTCGCCTTCGCAAACACACCGCGCTCAGCTTTGGTCGTGTTCTTTACCTTTGCCAGACCGCAACCCAGCTGCATGGCCGTATAGCCATTCTTTTCCATGGTGCGGTGGCCAACCACCTGGCAATTGTCGATCTTCAACACGGTGACGGGAATATGACGCCCATCCTCGGCGAAGATGCGGGTCATGCCCACCTTCTGTGCGATAAGTCCTGACCGCATGGGTCTCGTCCTTGTCTTATGCCTCTGTCGCGACAAGCGCGGGGCAGAAGCGGTTTCTTAAACTGCCGGGGGCGCCTTAGCCGCCCAGCTTGATTTCAACGTCCACACCTGCAGACAGGTCGAGCTTCATCAGCGCGTCCACGGTCTGTGGGGTTGGATCAATGATGTCCAAAAGCCGCTTATGAGTGCGGATTTCGAACTGCTCGCGGCTCTTCTTATCGATGTGCGGCGAGCGGTTGACCGTGAACTTCTCAATGCGCGTAGGTAGCGGGATAGGACCGCGAACTTGTGCGCCTGTCCGCTTAGCGGTTGAGACGATTTCAACGGTCGACGTGTCGAGGACACGATGGTCGAACGCTTTCAACCGGATCCGAATGTTTTGTCCGTTCATGGCCGAACCTTTGCCTTTTTGTGGTTACCCACCTCTCCGTTGAGAGATAGAAAAGCGCGCAACGGACATTTCAGATCAATTGACCAGAGACCCAAACGAGCCAGCCAACCGCGCGCTGTATTAAAAATTACTCGACGATTTTGCTGACGACGCCGGCACCAACGGTGCGACCGCCTTCGCGGATAGCGAAGCGCAGCTTCTCTTCCATCGCGATTGGCACGATCAGATCAACATTGATCTCAACATTGTCGCCCGGCATCACCATTTCCACGCCCTCTTTCAGCGTCACGATGCCGGTAACATCGGTCGTGCGGAAGTAGAACTGTGGACGGTAGTTGGTAAAGAATGGCGTATGACGGCCACCCTCTTCCTTGTTCAGAATGTACGCCTCAGCAACGAACTTGGTGTGCGGCGTAACAGAGCCTGGCTTACACAGGATCTGGCCACGCTCAACGTCTTCACGGCCAACACCGCGCAGCAGCGCGCCAATGTTGTCGCCAGCTTCACCGCGATCAAGCAGCTTGCGAAACATCTCAACGCCCGTGCAGGTGGTTTTCTGGGTGTCACGGATGCCGACGATTTCAATCTCTTCGCCAACGTTCACAACACCGCGCTCCACGCGACCAGTCACAACCGTACCGCGACCAGAGATCGAGAACACGTCTTCGATTGGCATCAGGAACGGCAGATCAACAGGACGCTCAGGCTGCGGAATGTAGCTGTCAACTTCAGCCATCAGCGCGCGGATCTTCTCTTCACCGATTTCAGGCGTCTTGCCTTCCAGAGCGGCCAGGGCAGAACCAGCAACGATGGGGATATCATCGCCTGGGAAGTCGTAAGAGGAAAGCAGCTCGCGCAGCTCCATTTCAACGAGCTCCAGCAGCTCTTCATCATCAACCTGATCGACTTTGTTCATGAACACGACCAGCGCAGGCACACCAACCTGACGGGCCAGCAGAATGTGCTCGCGGGTCTGGGGCATAGGGCCATCAGCAGCTGAACACACCAGGATCGCGCCATCCATCTGGGCAGCACCGGTGATCATGTTTTTCACATAGTCAGCGTGACCTGGGCAATCAACGTGCGCGTAGTGGCGGTTCTCTGTTTCGTACTCAACGTGAGCGGTCGAAATGGTGATGCCGCGCGCACGCTCCTCAGGAGCGCCGTCAATCTCGTCATACGCCTTGAAGTCACCAAAGTACTTCGTAATCGCCGCCGTCAACGTCGTCTTGCCGTGGTCAACGTGACCAATCGTGCCAACATTAACATGCGGCTTGTTACGCTCAAACTTCTCTTTCGCCATTTTAGGCTCTCCGTAATCTCGACAGACGTCGTGTTAATCTGGGGATCTTCGATACGCTTCGGTATTAGGCGTACTTAGACTTAACTTCTTCAGCGATGGCCTGTGGGACCTGCTCATAATGATCGAATTGCATGGTGTACTGCGCACGGCCCTGAGTTGAGGAGCGAAGCGAGGACACGTAACCAAACATATTGGCCAGCGGCACAAAGGCGTTGATCACAGTGGCAACACCACGTGTCTCAGTCCCCTGAATTTGACCGCGGCGTGAGTTGAGGTCACCCATAACCGACCCGGCATACTCATCGGGGGTCACAACCTCGACCTTCATCACCGGCTCGAGCAATTTTGGACCAGCGTTTTGGACCGCTTCACGGAACGCTGCACGTCCTGCGATTTCAAAGGCGAGAACCGAAGAGTCAACGTCGTGATAGGCGCCGTCAGTCAGGGTCGCCGAGATATCGAGCATCGGGAAGCCTGCGATAGGGCCCGAAGACATCACAGAACCGATACCCTTCTCAACGCCTGGAATGTATTCCTTCGGCACATTACCGCCGACAATTGTGTCGTTGAACGTGTAACCCGAATTCGCTTCGCCAGGCTCGATGGTGATTTTCACGCGGGCAAACTGACCAGAACCGCCGGACTGCTTTTTGTGTGTGTAATCCACATCAGCAACCTTGGTAATCGTCTCACGATAAGCCACCTGCGGCTGACCGATGTTTGCCTCAACCTTAAATTCGCGCTTCATACGATCCACGAGAATATCGAGGTGAAGCTCACCCATACCGGCGATAATCGTCTGGCCGCTCTCATGATCAACTTTCACGCGGAAAGATGGATCCTCTGCTGCCAAGCGATTGAGCGCGATGGACATCTTCTCCTGATCGGCCTTTGTTTTCGGCTCGATAGCGATTTCAATCACCGGCTCGGGGAATTCCATCCGCTCCAGGATCACAGCACTCTGCGGATCGCAAAGCGTATCACCAGTCGTCGTTTCCTTCAGACCAGCAATAGCAACGATGTCGCCAGCGTAAGCGCTCTTAATGTCTTCACGGCTGTTAGAGTGCATCGCCATCATGCGGCCAACACGCTCTTTCTTGTCCTTCACCGAGTTCAACAATGTCGAACCCTGCTCAAGAACGCCGGAATACAAGCGGCAGAATGTGAGTGTGCCAACGAACGGGTCGTTCATGATTTTAAAGGCCAAGATCGACAGCGGCTCATCATCAGACGCCACGCGCTCAATCTCACCATCAGTCTTCACATCAATGCCCTTGATGGCAGGGATGTCGATCGGGCTTGGCAGAAAATCAACCACTGCATCAAGAAGCGGCTGTACACCCTTGTTTTTAAAGGCAGAACCACAAAACACTGGGAAGAACTGTACGTCGCAAGTGCCCTTACGAATGAGACGACGGATCGTATCATTGTCCGGCATATCGCCCTCCAGATACGCTTCCATTACATCGTCATCCATCTCAGCAACGGTTTCGACGAGCTGCTCGCGGAACTCTTCAGCCTTGTCTTTCAGGTCAGCGGGAATCTCTACGATATCCCACTCAGCACCCAAGTTTTCCGACTTCCAAACCAGCGCATTCATCTCGATGAGATCAACAACACCGGCAAAATCATTTTCAGCACCGATTGGCAGCTGCATCACGATGGGCTTGCCGCCCAAACGCTCTTTGATCATATCAACCGAGTTGTAGAAATCAGCGCCAAGCTTATCCATCTTGTTGACGAAGATCATGCGCGGCACGTGGTACTTATCAGCCTGGCGCCACACTGTTTCGGTCTGCGGCTCTACGCCAGCATTGGCATCCAAAAGAGCAATTGCCCCATCAAGCACGCGCAGCGAACGCTCAACCTCAATGGTGAAGTCAACGTGGCCAGGCGTGTCGATGATGTTGAACCGACGCTTCTTACCGTCACGGCCTTCCCAGAAAGTGGTTGTCGCAGCGGAGGTGATCGTGATGCCACGCTCTTGCTCCTGCTCCATCCAATCCATGGTTGCAGCACCATCGTGCACTTCGCCGATTTTGTGCGATTTGCCTGTGTAGTACAGGATACGCTCAGTCGTCGTCGTTTTGCCCGCATCGATGTGGGCCATAATGCCGAAGTTACGATAGTCTTCGATGACATATTCGCGTGACATGGGGGAAGCTCCTAGTGGCCTACAGGCTCAAATATTACCAGCGGTAGTGCGAGAATGCGCGGTTGGCATCTGCCATCCGGTGCGTGTCTTCACGCTTTTTCACTGCAGTGCCACGATTGCTCGATGCATCCAGCATCTCGCCGGACAAACGATCGACCATCGTGTTTTCATTGCGACCGCGTGCAGCAGCAATCAGCCAGCGAATGGCCAACGCCTGACGACGCTCCGTGCGCACTTCGACTGGCACCTGGTAGGTTGCACCACCAACACGGCGTGAACGCACCTCAACAGCCGGGGAAACGTTGCCCAACGCCTGATGAAACACTTCAATAGGGTTCTGCCCAGAGCGCGCTTCGATGGTGTCAAATGCACCATATACAATACGCTCAGCGGCGGACTTTTTGCCATCAACCATGATGGCATTCATGAACTTTGAAACCACCAAATCACCAAACTTGGGATCGGGGTTCACAACGCGCTTTTCTGCTGCGTGACGACGTGACATCGCTTCTAACCCTTATTTAGGACGCTTAGCGCCGTATTTCGAACGACGCTGCTTACGGTCTTTAACGCCCTGGGTATCCAGAACGCCGCGCAGAATATGGTAGCGCACACCCGGCAAATCTTTCACGCGGCCACCGCGAAGCATCACAACAGAGTGCTCCTGAAGGTTATGGCCAACGCCTGGAATGTAACCGATCACCTCAAAACCATTCACAAGGCGCACCTTGGCAACCTTACGAAGAGCCGAGTTCGGCTTCTTTGGCGTGGTGGTGTACACTCGCGTACAAACGCCGCGTTTCTGCGGGTTCTCTTCCAACGCGGGAACTTTATTACGCTTAACCGGAGCCTTACGAGGCTTGCGGATCAGCTGGTTGATTGTTGGCATCGACGCCTCTTCCATTCTTATCGTTTGCACCAAAGGTGAGCCAAAAAAGCCCCGCAGGCGCGTACCTTGCAGACAACAAACAAAGCGCCCTTTGGGGAAATCCCCGGGCGCTTTGCAATCAGAGGACCATGATGAATCACGATCGTGACATGCTTCAATTTGCAGCCAGTCAAAGCAGCGTTTGGAACCAAGCCAACCTGTGCTGGGCACAAGTTATCAGGCATTGCGAACCACGGCCTGCCGCAAAAGTGAGCGTGAGATACGCGCCAACCCGCTGATCGTCAAGACCCTATGGGCAAAAAGGGCCCACAAATGCTCGACAGATCAAGCATCGGGCGCAACCGGGCGCCTGGCGAACCGCATTGCAGTCATTCACATCGTTTCAGGCAGGCTTTGCGCAATATAATTACGCTATTCTACCCCCGCCAAAAACAAAGACCGCCGGAAACATAATGATTCCGGCGGCCTGATTCTTATCATGCGTTTAACGACTTACTCTGCGGGCGACTGCCCGCTGAGGTCCTCGAGAACCGCTTCAACCTCAACCACAGGCTCGGCTTCGCGAGCATCAAGAATCAGATCATCGCGTTTCTGCGCCACCTGACGAACCTTGTTCATCATGCGGCCCGTACCTGCGGGGATCAAACGACCCACGATGATGTTCTCTTTGAGGCCCTCAAGCGTATCGACCTTACCGTTGACCGCAGCCTCGGTAAGCACACGTGTGGTCTCCTGGAACGATGCAGCAGAGAAGAACGACCGTGTTTGCAGCGAAGCCTTGGTGATACCCAGCAGCACTGGCGTACCAGAGGCTGGCTTCTTACCATCGGCAACAAGCTGCTCGTTGAGCTCATCAAGCTCAATGCGATCAACCTGTTCACCAGACAGGAACTCACTGTCACCTGGATCGGTAATGTCCACTTTCTGCAGCATCTGACGCACGATCACCTCGATATGCTTATCGTTGATAAGCACGCCCTGGAGGCGATAGACCTCTTGGATTTCGTTGACGAGATAGGCTGCCAACTCTTCCACGCCCTTAACCGCAAGAATATCATGCGGTGCGGGCAGACCGTCGATCAGGAAGTCACCTTTCTGAACCTCGTCCCCATCCTGCAACTGCATGTGCTTGGATTTCGGGATCAGGTATTCAGCAGGCTCCATGCCCTCCTCGTGCGGCTGGATCGAAATGCGACGCTTGTTCTTGTAGTCGCGGCCAAAGCGCACCACGCCGTCAATGTCCGCCATGATGGCAGCATCTTTCGGGCGCCGGGCTTCGAACAGTTCGGCCACACGCGGCAGACCACCGGTAATGTCACGTGTTTTCGCACTTTCTAGCGCAATACGGGCAAGCACATCACCAGCCTTGGCTTTGTGACCCGGCGAGACCGATAGCACCGCATCAGCAGGCAACAGAGCACGAGCATCGCCACCACGTTCGGTTTTGAGGATCTCGCCCTTCTTGTCCTTGATCACCATAGCTGGACGCAGATCAGCACCGCGAGGGCTGGTGCGCCAGTCAATGATCATACGCTTGGCAATACCGGTGACTTCGTCAACCTGCTCAGACATCGAAACGCCATCGACCAGATCTTCAAACTCAACTTCACCATCCACCTCAGCAAGGATCGGGCGGGTGTATGGATCCCACTCAGCCATACGCTGACCACGACGCACGATGTCGCCCTCCTCGATAAGGAGACGTGAACCGTAGGTCACGCGGTGTACAGCAGCCTCATTGCCCTGATCATCGGTAACGATGATGAACATGTTGCGGCCCGTGGCGATAAGGTGCCCATCCGTGTTGCGTGCAATAGAGCGGTTACGCAGGCTGATTTTGCCCTCATGACCGGACTCAATGAACGAGCTATCCACCACTTGCGCCGTACCACCAATGTGGAATGTGCGCATGGTCAGCTGGGTGCCTGGCTCACCAATGGACTGCGCAGCAATAACGCCCACAGCTTCACCCATGTTCACCGGGGTCCCGCGCGCAAGGTCGCGGCCATAACAGGTGCCACACACGCCATGACGGGTTTCGCAGGTCAGCACGGAGCGGATCTTCACGCCCTGCACGCCGGCTTCTTCGATGGCAATGACCATCTTCTCGTCAATCAACGTGTCTTTCGGACAGACCACTTCCAGTGTCTCGGGGTGGATGACATCGTCAGCCGCCGTACGACCCAGCACACGCTGGCCAAGAGAGGCAACCACCTGCCCGGCATCCACGATAGCCTGAACGCGGATACCGTTCTGGCTGCCACAGTCCACTTCACTGATGATGGAATCCTGCGCCACGTCCACCAGACGACGCGTCAGGTAACCGGAGTTCGCCGTCTTAAGCGCGGTATCGGCAAGGCCCTTACGCGCCCCGTGGGTGGAGTTGAAATACTCCATCACGGTCAGACCCTCTTTAAAGTTCGAGGTGATTGGTGTCTCAATGATCGAACCATCCGGCTTGGCCATCAGACCACGCATACCGGCAAGCTGCTTCATCTGCGCAGGCGAACCACGCGCACCGGAGTGCGCCATCATGTACACCGAGTTGATCGGCTTCTGACGGTTGGTTTCCTCGTTGATTTCAACGGCGGAAATGCGCCCCATCATCTCATCAGCCACTTTATCGGAACACTTGGCCCAGGCATCAACGACCTTGTTGTACTTCTCACCCTGGGTGATCAGGCCGTCATTGTACTGCTGCTCGAACTCCTCAACCATTGTCCGGGTCTCATCAACGAGGCCCTTCTTGGTGTCGGGGATCACCATGTCGTCCTTGCCGAACGAGATGCCAGCCTTACAGGCCTGACGGAAGCCAAAGCCCATCACCTGATCGGCGAAGATAACTGTCTCCTTCTGACCGCACGCACGATAAACGGCGTCGATCATCCGGCTGATTTCCTTTTTCGTCATCAGACGGTTGGCCGCATCAAACGGCACTTTGGCGTTCTTCGGCAGCAGATCGGCCAACAGGTAACGACCAGCGGTTGTGTCATGGATAGCTGAGGTTGGGTTGCCATCCTCGTCCACGCTTTTGAACCGGCCCTTTATCTTGGTGTGCAGCGTGATGACCTTGGCATCCAGCGCGGCCTGAACCTCGCCAGTGGACCCAAAGATCATGCCCTCACCGGGTTCATTATCGGCATCAATGGTAAGGTAATAGAGACCCAACACCATATCTTGGCTAGGCACGATGATCGGCTGACCATTGGCCGGATGCAAAATGTTGTTGGTCGACATCATCAGCACTCGCGCTTCCAACTGGGCCTCAAGGCTCAGCGGGACGTGAACAGCCATTTGGTCGCCATCAAAGTCCGCGTTAAAGGCGGTACAAACCAACGGGTGCAGCTGAATGGCTTTGCCTTCAATCAGCACAGGCTCAAACGCCTGAATGCCAAGGCGGTGAAGCGTTGGCGCACGGTTCAACATAACCGGATGCTCGCGGATCACCTCGTCCAGAATGTCCCAGACCTCAGGGCGTTCCTTCTCCACCAGCTTTTTGGCTTGCTTGACGGTGTTGGAATAACCCTTGGCGTCCAGACGCGAATAGATGAACGGCTTGAACAGCTCGAGCGCCATTTTTTTGGGCAGACCGCACTGGTGCAGCTTCAGTTCCGGACCGGTCACGATAACCGAGCGGCCTGAATAATCGACACGCTTACCAAGCAGGTTCTGACGGAAGCGCCCCTGTTTGCCTTTCAGCATATCAGCCAGCGATTTCAACGGACGCTTGTTGGCACCGGTGATAACGCGGCCGCGGCGGCCATTGTCGAACAGCGCATCGACAGCCTCCTGCAACATACGCTTCTCGTTGCGGATAATGATGTCTGGCGCGCGCAGTTCCATAAGCCGCTTCAAGCGGTTATTACGGTTGATAACGCGGCGATACAGATCGTTGAGATCCGACGTTGCAAAACGGCCGCCATCCAACGGAACAAGTGGACGCAAATCCGGAGGAATGACCGGAACAACGGTCATAATCATCCACTCAGGCTTGTTGCCCGAATTCAGGAAGGCGTCGATCAGCTTGATGCGCTTGGCAAGCTTCTTCGGCTTCAGCTCGCCGGTGGCTTCCTGCATCTCAACTTTCAGCTGGTCGCGCAGCACCTGCAGGTCAAGATCGCCCAACAGTTTGCGGATAGCCTCAGCGCCGATCATGGCCGTGAAGCTGTCAGCACCATACTCATCCTGCGCCTGAAGGTACTCTTCCTCAGACATCAGCTGATACGGCTCCATGGGCGTAAGGCCCTGCTCCGTGACCACATAGTTTTCGAAGTAAAGCACGCGCTCCACGTCTTTGAGCGCCATATCGAGCAGCGTTGCGATACGCGATGGAAGCGACTTCAGGAACCAGATGTGCGCAACCGGCGCAGCCAGTTCAATGTGGCCCATCCGCTCGCGACGCACCTTGGTCAGGGTGACCTCAACGCCGCACTTTTCGCAGATAATACCCTTATATTTCATACGCTTGTATTTGCCGCACAAGCACTCATAGTCCTTGATCGGGCCAAAAATACGCGCGCAGAACAGGCCATCCCGCTCTGGTTTAAACGTACGGTAGTTGATGGTTTCAGGCTTCTTGATCTCGCCATACGACCAGGAGAGAATTTTCTCCGGGCTCGCAAGGGAAATGCGGATCTGGTCAAAACTTGGCATCGTTGACTGAAGGTCACGGCCAAAGACGTTTTGGATTTCCTGGTTCAAAGCGTGTCTCCTAAGGGGTCGATTTCAAGCCTTGCGCTATCGGCCTGTCCTATGACCCGGACAATTCATTCTTCACGCGCTCCAAAGGGCAAAGGCGCCTCGCCCTGCCCTTTAGTATCTTCAACTCAACTACTCGGCAGCATCCTGCGTGGGCGTAACGTCGATCATGTCGTCATCATCGCCATCATCTTCCTCGCTCTGCGCCAATTCGACATTGAGGCCCAGCGAACGCATCTCTTTGACAAGCACGTTGAAGCTTTCTGGGATACCCGCTTCAAACGCATCTTCGCCACGCACGATCGCCTCGTACACCTTGGTACGACCGGCCACGTCATCGGACTTAACGGTGAGCATCTCCTGAAGCGTGTAGGCTGCGCCGTACGCTTCAAGTGCCCACACCTCCATCTCGCCGAAGCGCTGGCCACCAAACTGCGCCTTACCACCCAGCGGTTGTTGGGTAACAAGCGAGTATGGGCCGATGGAACGGGCATGAATTTTGTCATCCACCAAGTGATGAAGCTTGAGCACGTACTTGTACCCAACGGTCACCTTTCGGTCGAACTCATCACCCGTGCGGCCATCATACAGCGTCACCTGCCCGGAGCGATCAAGACCGGCTTTTTCAAGCATGTCAGCCACATCAGGCTCGCGGGCGCCATCAAACACCGGCGTACCGATTGGCACACCTTTTGAGAGCTGCTTGCCAAGACCAACGATCTCGCCTTCAGACAGTTTATCCACCTCAACAGCGTCACCATAGATCGTGGTAATGCGCTCCTGAAGCTGTGCCACACTGGCTTCCGCCTTGTAGGCATCCACTGCCTTCTGGATTGACTTACCAAGACCGGAACACGCCCAGCCCATATGGGTTTCAAGAATTTGACCCACATTCATACGCGAAGGCACACCAAGCGGGTTCAACACCACATCAACTGGCGTTCCATCATCCAAAAACGGCATGTCTTCCTGAGGGACGATCTTTGAGACCACACCCTTGTTGCCGTGACGACCCGCCATTTTATCGCCTGGCTGAATCTTACGCTTCACCGCAACAAAGACTTTGACCATCTTCATCACACCTGGGGGAAGCTCGTCACCGCGTTGCAGCTTCTCGACCTTATCCATGAACCGCTGCTCCAGCTGGTCCTTGGACTCGTCGTACTGCGCGCGCAGCGCTTCGATTTCACCCATCAGCGTGTCGTCATCCAGCGCAAACGTCCACCACTGCGAGCGTGGGTACGCGTTGAGCACATCGGTGGTGATGGCATCGCCTTTCTTGTAGCCTTTCGGCCCGGCAATGCCCTCTTTGCCCGACAGCATATCTGCCAGACGGCCATAAACGTTGCGATCCAGGATCGCCTGTTCATCGTCACGGTCTTTGCCAAGGCGCTCAATTTCTTCACGCTCAATGGCAATCGCACGCTCGTCTTTGTCGATGCCGTGCCGGTTGAAGACGCGAACCTCAACAATGGTCCCCTTCACACCGGGTGGCACGCGCAGCGATGTATCACGCACATCAGAGGCCTTCTCACCAAAGATGGCGCGTAGAAGCTTCTCTTCCGGCGTCATTGGGCTTTCGCCCTTTGGTGTGATCTTGCCGACCAGAATGTCGCCCGGCTCCACTTCCGCCCCGATATAGACCATGCCGGCCTCATCAAGGTTTTTCAGCGCCTCTTCAGAGACGTTGGGAATGTCGCGGGTGATTTCCTCAGGGCCGAGCTTCGTATCACGCGCCATCACCTCAAACTCTTCAAGGTGAATGGACGTGAACACATCGTCTTTCACGATGCGCTCGGACATGAGGATGGAATCCTCAAAGTTGTAGCCATTCCAAGGCATGAACGCGACCAGCACGTTTTTGCCCAGCGCCAATTCGCCCATCTCAGTAGACGGGCCGTCAGCAATGATCTCGCCTTTCTTTACCTCATCACCAATCGTCACAAGCGGACGCTGATTGATACAGGTGTTCTGGTTGGAACGCTGGAACTTCATCAAGCGGTAGATATCGACACCAGGGCGGCCCGGATCGAGGTCTTCGGTGGCACGGATCACGATGCGGGTGGCATCCACCTGCTCCACGATACCCGTGCGCAAGGCACCAATAGCAGCACCGGAATCCTGCGCCACGATGCGTTCCATACCCGTGCCCACAAGCGGTGCCTCTGCACGCACAAGCGGTACAGCCTGACGCTGCATGTTGGAGCCCATAAGCGCCCTGTTCGCATCATCATTCTCAAGGAATGGAATAAGCGAGGCGGCCACCGACACGAGCTGTTTCGGCGAAACATCCATCAGGTCCACACGCTCGCGCGGGGTGAGCATCACCTCGCTTTGGTGACGACACACCACAAGCTCATTGACCAGTTTGCCGTTCTCATCGAGCTCGGAGTTGGCCTGCGCAATGTAGTGCTTGGCCTCTTCCATGGCGGACAGGAACACAATCTCATCCGACACGCTGCCATCGCTCGCTTTGCGATACGGCGTTTCAATGAAGCCGTACTTGTTCACGCGCGCGTGGGTTGCCAGTGAGTTGATCAGACCAATGTTCGGGCCTTCGGGCGTCTCAATTGGACAGATACGGCCGTAATGGGTCGGGTGAACGTCACGCACTTCAAAGCCTGCACGCTCACGGGTCAAACCACCTGGGCCAAGCGCCGAAAGACGGCGTTTGTGGGTGATTTCGGACAGCGGGTTCGTCTGATCCATAAACTGCGACAGCTGCGAGGAGCCAAAGAACTCACGCACAGCCGCAGATGCCGGCTTGGCGTTGATGAGGTCCTGCGGCATCACCGTGCCAATTTCCACCGACGACATGCGCTCTTTGATGGCGCGCTCCATGCGCAGCAGGCCAACGCGATACTGATTTTCCATCAGTTCGCCAACCGAACGCACACGTCGGTTGCCAAGGTTATCGATATCGTCAATTTCGCCTTTGCCGTCACGCAGACCCAGCAACGTGCGCAGCACCTCGAGAATGTCTTCCTTACGCAGTGTGCGCACGGTGTCTTCGGCGTCCAACTCAAGGCGCATGTTCATCTTCACGCGGCCAACGGCCGAGAGATCATAGCGCTCGGCATCAAAGAAAAGCGACTGGAACATCGCTTCAGCTGCTTCAATGGTTGGCGGCTCACCTGGGCGCATCACACGATAGATGTCGAACAGAGCTTCAGCACGGCTCTCGTTCTTGTCCACCATCAGCGTGTTGCGAATGTAAGCGCCGGTGTTCACATGGTCGATATCCAGCAGGGTTAGCGACTTGAAGCCAAGCTCCAGCAGCTTTTCCATCAGCTCTTCGGTAATTTCCTCGCCAGCTTCGGCGTAGATTTCACCGGTCTCCATGTTGACCACATCCTCAGCCAGATACTGGCTGAGCATTTCTTCGGCTTCCACACGCAGGTGCTTCAGCCCTTCCTCGGCAACGCGCTTGGCCTGGCGTGGAGTGATTTTCTTACCCGCTTCCACGGCCACTTCGCCGGTGGCATCGTTGATAAGGTCACGCGTGACCTTCATGCCTTCCATCTTCTCGGCATTGTAAGGTGTTTTCCAGCCACTCTTCGTCTTGGTGTGAACCGACGAAGTATAATAGGTGCTGAGAATTTCTTCGGTATCCAGACCCAGCGCATAGAGCAGCGACGTCACTGGAATTTTACGGCGACGGTCGATACGAGCGTGCACGATGTCTTTGGCATCGAACTCAACGTCTAGCCATGAACCGCGATAAGGTATGATACGCGCAGCAAACAGCAGCTTGCCCGACGAATGGCTTTTGCCCTTATCATGGTCAAAAAACACGCCTGGCGAACGGTGCATCTGCGAAACAATCACACGTTCAGTGCCGTTGACGATGAACGTGCCATTCGTCGTCATCAAGGGCATGTCGCCCATGTAGACGTCCTGCTCTTTGACGTCTTTGACCGACTTGGCACCCGTTTCTTCATCCACATCAAAAACGATGAGCTGCAAATTCACTTTGAGCGGCGCAGAGAACGTCATGCCACGCTGGCGACACTCATCCACATCGTACTTGGGTGGTTCAAACTCGTAGCGCGAGAATTCCAGCATAGCCGTGCCGGCAAAGTCGGAAATCGGGAACACCGACTTGAAGACAGACTGCAGGCCCTCATCATGCGGACGACCGCCCTCGGGCTCATTGACCATCAGAAACTGAGCATAGGATGCCATCTGAACTTCAATGAGGTTGGGCATGTCGGCAACTTCGCGAATTTTGCCGAACATGCGCCGGGGGCGTGAACGTTCGCTGAAGCTCGTCACCGGAATGGTGTTCATCTTGCGGGAAAGATCAGAAGTATCTGCAGTGTTTGCCACGTCGGTATTCGCCATGTCCGCTCCTTGTATGGACCTAAAAATCCGCGCCGCCCGGTGAACCTAGGTTCGGTGAAAGGGTGGACGGTGCGGGTTCAGATCACCTGGAAAGCGCTGCGCACATCGTTGAAAAGATGCGCCTGCATTCAGCGTTTGCCGGGTTACCCGAACGACTGTTGCGTCTTTGCGAGCGATAAAACCCTTTAGAGACGCGAAAAAAGATGGCACCAAATCCCTGTCTTAGGGCCGGTCCATCTTCAAATTCACTACAAAACCAACCGCTTGAGAACGCGCGATTGGGTGCGGTGCGGCCACCAAACGGCGACCACACCACAAGGCTTGCGCCTTACTTCAGGTCGACCGAAGCGCCAGCTTCTTCGAGCTTTGTTTTCAGCTCTTCTGCTTCTGCTTTGGAAACGCCTTCTTTGACAGCCTTTGGTGCGCCTTCGACCAGGTCTTTGGCTTCTTTCAGGCCAAGACCAGTGATGGCACGCACTTCTTTGATGACGTTGATTTTTTTGTCGCCAGCCGAAGTCAGAATGACGTCAAATTCGTCTTTCTCTTCAGCAGCTTCAGCGGCACCAGCGCCACCAGCAGCAGCTACAGCAACAGGAGCTGCAGCAGAGACGCCCCACTTTTCTTCCAGCATTTTGGAAAGCTCAGCAGCTTCCAAAACGGTCAGGTTGGACAGGTCTTCCACGAGTTGTTCAAGATTTGCCATTGTTTTAAGTCCTTAAGAGGTCTGTTCGATCAGTTGTTTTGAAAGCCGCTTACGCCGCTTCGCCCTTGTCAGCATAGGCTTGGACCACACGTGCCAGGCCGCCAGCAGGTGCATTGACAACCTGCGCGATACGCGTTGCTGGGGTTTGGATCATCCCAACAATCTTGCCACGCAGTTCATCAAGCGAAGGCAGAGTTGCCAGCGCTTTGACACCATCGGCATCCAAGTGTGTGGCGCCCATGGCCCCACCAATCAAAACGAGTTGCTCGTTCTGTTTGGCAAAGTCCGCAGCCACCTTCGGCGCTGCCACCGGGTCGTCCGAATAGGCAATCAAAGTTTGCCCTTCAAACAGATCGGTGATGTGCGCCGCGTCCGTGCCGTCAAGAGCCAGCTTTGCAAGGCGGTTTTTGGCGACTTTAACGCTGCCACCGGCATCGCGCATTTTGGCACGAAGATCGGTCATTTTGGCAACGGAAAGACCACCATAGTGGGCTACGACCACAACGCCTGCCGAGGAAAACACCTCGTTCAGCGATGAGACCATTTCGCGCTTTTCCGCTCTATCCACTGTCTCTCTCCAATTGGCCAATCCCTTCGGTAAGGAAGGTCAAGGCCGGTTTCAGTTTGTTGATGGTGGCTTGCCGCCATCAACAGTTGGAACCCTGCCCCGACCATCGCTGCACGAAAGCAAGCTTTCGCGCCTGATCAGCCGATAACGGATCGAACAAACCAATGGGATTGGATCCCGAAAGTCTGTTCTTCGCGTCTCATGCTGGCCTGGAGACTTTTCGTTCCAGATTAAGCCCATCACCTTCAGAAGAAGGGTCAGCGCGCCCGCAATCTCGGACAGGCGAACCAGCAGCAAAATCCTGCAGGTTCGACCGGGGCTGGAGACTTGCGAAACCAGCCCGCGATTTGGTGTGCGAAGGCTAACCAGCCCCCGCGAGCCTCAGCGCCTAAGCGCTTAGGCTTGAAATATCGATCTTAACGCCGCGCCCCATCGTGGATGAGACAGCTGCACGCTGAAGATAGGTACCTTTGGCACCTGATGGCTTGGCCTTAGACACCGCATCAGCAAAAGCTTTGATATTCTCTGCCAGCTGAGCCTCAGTGAAGGATGCCTTGCCAACGCCAGCATGCACGATGCCAGCCTTTTCAACGCGGAACTGAACTTCGCCGCCCTTGGCGTTGTTCACAGCCGTGGTGACATCCATCGTCACTGTACCAACGCGGGGGTTCGGCATCATGCCGCGAGGGCCAAGCACCTTACCAAGACGGCCAACAAGGCCCATCATGTCGGGTGTCGCAATGCAGCGATCAAAATCGATCTTGCCACCCTGTACGATTTCCACCAGGTCCTCGGCGCCAACAACATCAGCACCAGCAGCTTTGGCTTCATCGGCTTTCTCGCCGCGCGCAAACACACCCACCCGCACGGTTTTACCGGTGCCGTTTGGCAACGAAACAACGCCGCGAACCATCTGGTCAGCGTGGCGCGGATCAACACCAAGGTTCATTGCAACTTCGATGGTTTCATCGAATTTTGCCACGGCGTTTTTCTTCACCATCGCAACAGCTTCATCGATCGGGTAGAGGTGATCAACATTGAGGCCTTCGTCAGCGGCCTTTAGACGTTTTGCAACTTTTGCCATCGTTTAGCCCTCCACCTTCAGGCCCATAGAACGGGCAGAACCGGCAACCATCTGCATGGCGGCCTCAATTGTTGTTGCATTAAGGTCCGCCATTTTCGCTTCAGCGATTTCACGCACCTGCGCCTGGCTGACAGAACCGGCAATGCTTTTGCCTGGCTCAGAACCACCTTTTTGCAGTTTGGCCGCTTTCTTCAGGAAGAACGCCACTGGCGGTGTCTTCATTTCGAAAGTGAACGACTTGTCCTGGAAAATAGTGATCACAACGGGAACCGGTGCACCTTTTTCCATTTCCTGCGTCTTGGCGTTAAACGCCTTACAGAATTCCATAATGTTCAAACCGCGCTGACCAAGCGCCGGCCCGATGGGCGGCGATGGGTTGGCAGCACCGGCAGGCACCTGAAGCTTCAGGTAACCGTCGATTTTCTTCGCCATATTTATAGTCCCTTACAAAGGTTAGCCACATCTGTGGCTGGGTTAGGGGTGCGTGGTGCGATCAAGCCCGGGCGGCGAAACCTTCAGGCCGTCTCTCCCACACGCGGAACGGTTCAGCTCGTTTCTTTTTCGACCTGGCCGTATTCAAGTTCGACTGGGGTAGCGCGGCCAAAAATTGACACCGACACCTTCAGGCGCGCACGCTCCGTGTCCACTTCTTCAACAACGCCGTTGAAAGAAGCAAACGGCCCATCAGAAACACGCACCTGCTCGCCCACATCAAATGTGATCGAGGGCTTAGGCCGGTCAACGCCTTCCTGAACCTGGTTCAGAATGCGCTCCGCTTCAGCATCGGAAATGGGGATCGGCTTCATGTCTGAGCCAAGGAACCCGGTCACTTTGGGTGTGTTCTTGATGAGGTGATACGCCTCATCCGTCATTTCCATCCGTGCCAGCACGTAGCCGGGGAAAAGCTTGCGCTCATTATCCACTTTGCGGCCACGGCGAACTTCGACCACTTTTTCGGTTGGAACCAAAATCTGCTCGAACAGCCCGTCTAGGCCATTCTGCTTGGCCCCTTCCAGGATGGACTCAGCCACCTTCTTCTCAAAATTGGAGTAGGCGTGAACGATATACCAGCGCAGTGCCATTATGCGTGTCTCCCTTAGCGGCCGATTGTCAAAAGCTGCCCAACAACAAAGCTGAGCACCTGATCAGCGGCCAAGAAGAAGATGGCAGCCAGAAACACCATGATAAACACCATGATCGTCGTCACCGTGGTTTCGCGGCGCGTCGGCCACACAACCTTGGAAACTTCCTGACGCACTTCCTGCATGAAAGTGAAAGGGTTGGACTTCGCCATAAACAACCTTTTGCCGCCCAGCGGCACGCAAAACTTGGCACAAAGTCAGGCTTTTGCTCTGTCGTCGTGCTTACAAAAACGCAAACGACAGTGATTGAGCCTTCCTAAAGGTGCGGATCAACGCCCTTGCCTCAGCCTGCCAAACAGTAAAAACTGCAAGCATATCTGTGGGTTAGGCACAACATAATAAAGGCGTGGAACCGAAGCCGCACGCCGTTGGGTCGGAGTTAAGCCCGATTCTGGTCGAAATCAACCCTTGGCCATCGCTTTTTTAACGCCCTGTAAGGTTCGCACTGACGGAGGGTTTCGCCAAAACCTGCCGGGTCGCACTCGGTGATTGTTACGCAGTAACCTGTTGCCGGTTCTACCAATCGCAAGCGATTGGCTCTGGCAGGGGCAGCAGGGTTCGAACCCGCGACCTACGGTTTTGGAGACCGTCGCTCTACCAACTGAGCTATACCCCTAAGTGCCGAACACGCCGACAACCAGCCGTCCTGCTAACGGCAAAGCGGATAGCGATCAAGGGGCAACAGCTTCAAGCGCATCAATATCTGCCCCAACGATGACTGCCTCATTGGCAAGGATGGTTTCAATCGGCCAGTTCCACCACGCCACAGCGTTAATGCGGGCGATGGTTTCCTCATCAAAGCGCATCTTCACGACCTTCGCCCTGTTGCCCGCAACAACAGCATAGTCCGGCACAACGCCGCCCACGACAGCCCCAGCACCAACAATTGCACCATTACCAATTTTCGCGCCAGGCAGGATCACAGCGCACGTGCCAATCCAGACATCATGACCAATCACCGTATCTGGCCCACCGCCAGGCATGCTCGGCCGATCGAAGTCGATACCACCTTCCAGACCGTCAAACACAGCGAACGGGTAAGACGACACGCCATCCATCTTGTGGTTTGCAGAGGCGGTTATGAACTGCACCCCATCGGCGATCTGGCAAAAGCTGCCAAGGACCAGTTTTTCGGGCGCGAAATTAAACAGGTAAGGTGCCAAGGCCATCGCCCAATTGTCCGGCGGGTTATGCGCCGAGGCGTAGCTGTAAGGCCCGATTTCCCAACGTGGATGATCAATGGCAGCCTGCAAGAAAACCGTACCGCGATGCAGCGTGCCGTTGGGCAGTTTCACCGGGTGTAATGCACCAGGATTTGGAAACGCCACTACCGACCTGCCCCGGCCTTCTGCAGCGCCCGCTCCAGATCGGCAATCAAATCATCTGCGCTTTCAATACCTATGGAAAGTCGCAGCAGCCGTGGATGCACTGGGAACCCCTCGCCTGATACGGTTTTGCGATGCTCTATCAAGCTCTCTACACCGCCAAGCGACGTGGCTGGATAAAATACCTGAACAAAGCGGCATACATCAATGGCGGTCTGCTCGGCGCCCCTCACAATGATCGACATCATGCCGCCGAACTTACCCTCCGTCTGGCGCTTGGCCACCTCGTGGCCTGGGTCAGATGGCAGACCAGGATACAGCACAGCTTCCAGCGCCGGGTGGTTTTCAAAATGCTTAGCAATGGCCATCGCATTGTTGCTTGCCCGCTCAACACGCAAAAACAGTGTGCGCATGCCGCGGATCAAAAGCCACGCATCAAAGGATTGCAGCACCGTACCCTGTAACTTGCGGATCAGCGCGATGTCTTCCCAGCTCTGGTCGACCTCACGCACCGAAAGTGCGCCTGCCGTCACATCGGAGTGCCCGCCCAGATACTTCGTGGCGGAGTGGAAGGACATGTCAGCGCCAAAATCCAGCGCCCGACAAATGTTGGGCGGCGTTCCCGTACAATCTGTGATCAACTTTGCACTCGCTTTGTGCGCGATGTCGCTGGCTGCCTGAATGTCCGTCACTTCCCAATTTGGGTTGTTGGGTGTTTCGACCCAAACGAGTTTCGTCTCGCCTGGCTTCACTGCATCAGCCAGCTCATCCAGATTGCCAGCGGTGTAGCTGGATAGCGTGATGCGGCCGTTTTTCTCGTAGGCGAGCAACTGCATGCGCACGCCGTGATACATCACTTCTGGCGCAACAACATGCGAGCCGGTCGGCAACTGCTCTATCACTGCTGTTGCTGCCGACATGCCTGAAGCAAACAGAAGCGTTTCAGTTGCGCCCTCAAGCTCGGCAATCATTGCTTCGGCGTGCGCCGTCGCCTCGCTGCCATCGCGACGATACCAGTATGGCCTGCGAATGGCATAATTCTCATCACGCGTGTAGGTGGCCGCTGGCTGAATGGCGGGCGTTACAGCGCCCGAACCAGCCTCTTCAAAATGAAGCGCCTGCGCAATGCGCGTATGCAATGAGGGCTTGGAATTGGATGTCATGGGCGAGGCCTTTTAAACGAAAACAGGCGGCCCAGAGTTCTCTCTGGACCGCCTGCAAAAGTCTTTCGACGGAGCTGCTACTCGACGATTTTGCTGACGACGCCGGCACCAACGGTGCGACCGCCTTCGCGGATAGCGAAGCGCAGCTTCTCTTCCATCGCGATTGGCACGATCAGATCAACATTGATCTCAACATTGTCGCCCGGCATCACCATTTCCACGCCCTCTTTCAGCGTCACGATGCCGGTAACATCGGTCGTGCGGAAGTAGAACTGTGGACGGTAGTTGGTAAAGAATGGCGTATGACGGCCACCCTCTTCCTTGTTCAGAATGTACGCCTCAGCAACGAACTTGGTGTGCGGCGTAACAGAGCCTGGCTTACACAGGATCTGGCCACGCTCAACGTCTTCACGGCCAACACCGCGCAGCAGCGCGCCAATGTTGTCGCCAGCTTCACCGCGATCAAGCAGCTTGCGAAACATCTCAACGCCCGTGCAGGTGGTTTTCTGGGTGTCACGGATGCCGACGATTTCAATCTCTTCGCCAACGTTCACAACACCGCGCTCCACGCGACCAGTCACAACCGTACCGCGACCAGAGATCGAGAACACGTCTTCGATTGGCATCAGGAACGGCAGATCAACAGGACGCTCAGGCTGCGGAATGTAGCTGTCAACTTCAGCCATCAGCGCGCGGATCTTCTCTTCACCGATTTCAGGCGTCTTGCCTTCCAGAGCGGCCAGGGCAGAACCAGCAACGATGGGGATATCATCGCCTGGGAAGTCGTAAGAGGAAAGCAGCTCGCGCAGCTCCATTTCAACGAGCTCCAGCAGCTCTTCATCATCAACCTGATCGACTTTGTTCATGAACACGACCAGCGCAGGCACACCAACCTGACGGGCCAGCAGAATGTGCTCGCGGGTCTGGGGCATAGGGCCATCAGCAGCTGAACACACCAGGATCGCGCCATCCATCTGGGCAGCACCGGTGATCATGTTTTTCACATAGTCAGCGTGACCTGGGCAATCAACGTGCGCGTAGTGGCGGTTCTCTGTTTCGTACTCAACGTGAGCGGTCGAAATGGTGATGCCGCGCGCACGCTCCTCAGGAGCGCCGTCAATCTCGTCATACGCCTTGAAGTCACCAAAGTACTTCGTGATCGCCGCCGTCAACGTCGTCTTGCCGTGGTCAACGTGACCAATCGTGCCAACATTAACATGCGGCTTGTTACGCTCAAACTTCTCTTTCGCCATGACGGGGTCATCCTTGCGCTGGGCGTTGGGGAAATGCGCAAATCAGGGAGCATCATTGCGCGTGTGGCGCGCACATAAGGCTTTAGGCCAAAGGACGCAAGGGGAAAGCAATCCGCGATTGCGCAGTAGGCGCAGGACAGCTCGAGGGGGGTGTTTACCCTCTGGACCAGAGCGTCGCGACAAAAAGCCAAACGATCAAACAAATTTCTGAGGAATTTATGGAGCGGGTAGAGGGAATCGAACCCTCGTATTCAGCTTGGAAGGCTGCTGCTCTACCATTGAGCTATACCCGCATACTGGCCAGAAGCTTGGAACCCTCTAGCAAGGTAGTCAATCCAAATCACACCTCGCATGGTCGATTTGCAAGCCGAACGTAAGAATCGGATCAACGCGAGCCCGTTGCTCTAGATGATTGCAACGCAAACACCTGCCGCTTTCTCGCCGTTTGCCGCGCAAACGGTGTTGGTGGAGGAGGCTGGATTCGAACCAGCGTACGCTAAGCGAACGGATTTACAGTCCGTCTCCTTTAACCACTCGGACACTCCTCCACGAGCACCTTTGGGTGTGTGCCCCTCTCAAGGCCCGCGCGTTATCAACATTGTCACATCCGCTGTCAATCCACATCACGCCCTGCTAACAGCCCAACAGAAACGCGAACGCAAAAAGAAGCACTCATCCAGCATGTCTGAGCCCAAAGCACCATCCAAACCAGCCCAGCAACCTCGATCTGGCTTCGCCCGCCTGAAAGCTGCAAAAGCTGCAAAAAAAAGCGGTGAAAGCAAAGCAGAACGCGCAAAGCGCTTTGCGGCCAAGGCAAAAAACCCGGTTCCCGAAAAAGTCATTCCTTATCATGTGCACGGGCTTCATGCTGTGCGCGCAGCGCTGGGCAACCCCAAGCGCAAGGTGTTCAAGCTGATGGCAACGCCCAATGCGCTTCAACGGCTCGAGGTGCAGCCCCACCCCTCAATTGAGCTGGAAACAGTGCACCCCAAGGCACTCGATGAGCTGTTGGGCGATGATACAGTGCATCAGGGTGTAGCGGCGCTGATCAAGCCGCTGCCCGACCAGCCGCTAGAAGCGCCCTACCCCAAATTCTCCATCGTGCTTGATCAAGTGACAGACCCGCACAATGTCGGCGCGATTCTGCGTTCCGCAGCTGCTTTTGAAGTTGATGCGCTGGTCACAACCGCTCGCCATGCTGCCCGTGAAACGGCAACTCTTGCCAAAGTAGCGTCCGGTGCTTTTGAACTGGTGCCGATTCTCACCGTGCGCAACCTGGCAGACAGTTTAGAGACGCTGAAAAGCGCCGGCACGCTTGTCATCGGGTTGGAAGGCTCAGCGGACAACACCCTGCCAGCAGCCATCAGCGCTATGCGTCAAAGCGCAGATCAGCCCATCGCATTGGTTATGGGCTCTGAAGGCAAAGGCCTGCGCCAGAAAACAGCGGAAACCTGCTCCACTGTTGCGCGACTACCGCTCACCGGCGATGCGTTGGCGAGCCTCAACGTTTCCAATGCGGCGGTCCTGGCAATGTACATTGCGCGCAGCACGTAAGCGGGTCAGAGGCTGATCATCTAGACTGCATGGTGGAGGTAATCTGTTATCGCGCCCCCACTATGATGGTAATGAACCAGAAAACACCTTCCAGCTGGTGATGTGGCTCCATAGACGTTTGCTTCTCCTATATGCAGGCTTGGTAATAACTCGGCCAGATCCGCAGGGGTGAGAACATACGAACCAGCAAAATTTTGACGCGGCAGCGCTTGCGTCATCCGTCTTCGCGCAGTATGGCCCGGTGGTCGTGCTGGCATAGCTCAGTTGGTAGAGCACCTGATTTGTAATCAGGGGGTCGCGGGTTCGAACCCTGCTGCCAGCACCAAAAAATCCCACAAAATCAACTAATTAGAAATCGCCGGATGCGCGAAACCGTTAGCAATGCTCGATTTGTGTGCGCTATGTGTGCGAACGGGCGCGGCTCTGGCAAGGGCTTGAGCAGAACTTTTGGTGTGATCGCTTGGCATTTTTGATTCGCACACCGCATTCGACGCATGAAAGAGCTTCCCGCGCCTCACGCCTTGCATCGGCTGTAAGGGCGTTGAAATAGGCGTTATTGCAGGCTTTGCCGCAAAAGAGCGTGCGCCAGTGCCGGATTGTGGGCAGTAGCGCGCTACATTGCAGACACCGCCCAGGCTCTTGATCGGTGAAGTATGGCCGCGTCATTCTGCTGCCACCAGTTGAGCGGCTTCGGACAATGCTTCGGATATGGCCTTGTCATCCCACCGCTTCACTTCGGCATAGTGGGATGATTTGCAAAGATGGCTGCAAAACTTGGTGTGTGCGTCTGGCAGGCGTTCACCGCACCGGATGCAGCGCGTGCGGGTTAAGGCGACCACGGCTGGTTGCGTGTGCTCTGGTTGCCCTTGCTGCCAAGTTGGCCGTCTGGCCCCGATCAAATTTAATGCCGTACTTACAACATCAGCCGCCGCCGCATTTGCATCGCTCCACTTCCACCCTGCAAGGCAAAGCGATGAACGCAAGCCATGACGGGCCGCACCCTCAAAAGCAAAGGGCGTCGGCTCGCCATGTTTCAGGATTTCGCACACGCGCCCTATCAGCCATTGGCGGCGATCCTTGTTGAGCTTTTGCGGCCAGCCCTTTCTTTTGCGCTTAGCTGCCTGTTTGGTGAGATAGGCGTCCTGCAAGCCGCGAAGCTGCCTGCGCTCATCTTCGGTGAGCGGTCCCACCAGCATATCAAGACACCGCGCCTTCAGCTTCCTTTGACCAGTCCAGCAAGGCCATTGCTGCTTGTGGATCGGTGCCGCTTTCCTTTGCGGTAGCAAGTGCCTGCACAACAGCCGTGATGGCCCTGGCGCGTGCGCCTGCATCATAGGCTTGCAACGGCCCCATAGTGTCGATCTTAATGCCAGTGCCCAGCTTTGCGGTCGCCTCCTGCGCCATGAGCATTGCCATGGGTTGCAGCGTCCAGCCTGCAAGATGGCGTTGTGCCTCGCGCACAAGCGGCCCCTGCGTGTTGCCGGTGAAAAGCGAAGGAAGCACACCAAACGCGGTGCAGATCGCTTCGCGGCTGGCGGCAAGGTTCTGTGTGGTCATGGCGCGCTGTAAGTCTGGTGACAGATCACTAGGTCGCCAATCGGCTTGCGGTGCAGGTCCACCGGCTGCGCTTACATTCACCGACTCGCGCAACAGCACGCGCCCGCGCTGGCCTCTGAAGCCCCTGCCAAGGGTTTCCAAGTCCGTTTCAGGTTGCTCTGGCATTGGCAGCACTTGGCTGCCCAGCGGTGCGTTCTGGTAAACTTCTGACAAGGCAGACTCGATGGCGTTTAACATGCCAGCGGTAAGCTGGGCACGCTTAAGCGGTGCGGTGCCCTGCCATGGTGCAACCGGATCGCAGCCGATCCGAAAATGCAGAACCTCGCCAGAAAGTGCAGTCTGTGTGCGCCCGCCGCCTGCTTCTGGAATTGACAGCCGGTAAGCGCTTGGCTTGCCGTTGCGTGTGCGCACATCCCAGTCATGCACCGCGATCAGGCCATCAGTGTCGATCAGGAAAACCGCCTCACCACGCAAGGCAAGGGATCGGCCTGCAATGGCCATAGATGCAGCATCCAGCGCGGTGGTGCCATCAACATCTGCAATCGCAAAAGCGTTTTCCCACATGCTGATGCAGGCTTGCGCTGTTGCGGTAAGCTCGCCCATGCCGGTACGCCCAGACACAAAGGCTTCGCGCGCCGACATGATGGAAGCGGTGTAACCAGTGCCGCTTGAGCGGTTTTCAGTTTCGGGTTGTTTTCGCTTAAATGGCCACATGATTAGGCCCTCCGATATGGGCGCAAGAGGTCCGCTGCGCCGCTTAGTTGCATGGCCTTGGCGGTCCAGGCGTAGGCAGGGCCTTCATCGCCACCGGAATAAGCCGCATCGCCGCGAAACTGGTTTGCGATGCCTTTGCTGTATTCATACAGCCGCCTGTAGGCTTCCTGCACCGCTTCAGGCACGGTGCCGCTGCCCACGCTTGCGCTCACGCGATACGGTCCAAAGCCGTCGAATAGATAGCCGCCCAAAGGTGATGCTGTTGGTGTGATGGTTTGCCAGCCATTGCCGTCTGCCCAGGCTTCCACCGTCGAAACGGTTGCCGGTGTCAGCGGTGGCGTCCATTCGCCAGAACCTTCCACAATCCACACCACATTGCGCGCGGCGAAGCGGTGCGCGGTATAGGCTTCGATGCGCGCCCAGATCATGCCTGCATCGACCGTGTTGGTTTCGGTTTCGTCTTCCCATATTTCGTCTTGCCGGTGCGGATAGGGGTCCACACTGGGCCATGCTGCCGGGATGGCTTCGGTCTGTTGAATTGTCACGGCCATTATGCCCTCCAACGGTTCAGGGCGCGCACAAGGCCATGGTCCGCCGATGGCTCGCCAAATTGCCATGAGCGCGCTTCTATTTGCGCTTGTGGGTAGGCTGGGCGCGTGACTGCACTAATCTCAAAAAGATCAGCCGCTTTGACGGTGCGCACGATAGCCCCGTCGCGTGTTTCCACGCTTTCAGCGTCTTCTTTGGGTGCCACCCTAAAGCCCGGTGAAAGGCCCTTGATCAGCCGTGCCTCAAGTGCGCCCAGGAAGTCGCGCACATAAGAGACTTGCGCCAATGCTGGTGCTATACGCGCTTCAAAGGTGAGCGCGGTTTCTGTGTCGTGAACGTCAAGCGATCCAGCCGCACGGCTTGCCAGCGGTTTCTCAAAGTCATGACCGGCAAGAAAATGCACATCCTCGCCAGCATCAACACGCGCCGAAAAAGCGCGTGCTGCAATCGTCTCTTTGTGTGCCTGCCCTGATCGCCCACCATCCCAAAGGGTTGTGGTGATGCCATAGGGAAAGCTGCCTGAAACGACGGTCACACCGTCGCCAGAGCGGCGAAGCTCAAGCCCGCCAGTGTGACCGCCAAACAACATCTTATTGAACGCCAGTCAGGATTTCAGTCTGCACCGAACGGCTGATCGTGACGTCCATTGTGGCGAGTGCTGTCAGGCGCAGCGCGCCCGATTGTGCATCGCTGTATGGATCGCGGATAAGATCAATCGCGCCCCAGGTGCCCACAAAGAACGGTGCCACACCGGCAACGGTTGTGGTGAGGATCGCACTTGTTGCCAGCGGATCGCCTGTTGGTGCAGCAAGTGCATTGGAAGTCAGCACCACATTGCCGACCTTGCCAGTCAGACGGTCCCATTCAGAAACCGCCGTGCCGCTAATAAGATCAGCGTCCATCGCGTCAAACACTTCAGGGCGCAACATCAACCGGATGCCAGAAAGATTGCCCGCATTGGCGGTCATGAAACGCACTGCCGCCGCGCGGAACGCCGCATAAGATGCAGCCGCATCAACAGCGGTTTCAGTGATCCCCCAGGCTGATGCACCTGCAAACAAGCCGGTAGGCTCACCAGATGAACCGCTGCCCAGAAACACGGCTTTATCCAGTGCTTCTGCAATCGCGCCATTCATGTCGCGGCGAACCGCTTGCTCAAGACCAGCGCCGGATTGCTTCAAGGTTTTGCGCGTAATGCGCATCTGCAAGCCCAGATTGTGATCAGGCTTAAGCGGGCGATCGACCGTGGTGTAGGCTGATGGCCCGGGCACATTGCCCGTCTCATTCGCTGCCCAGCCAGCCGCAACGCTTGATGACGTAACTGGATATTCAGCATCGCCAGCGCCGATACTAATCATGCTGCCGCCCATGCGGGCCGCAACACTGTCAGCGAAAAGCCGGTCGATAATGGGAGCGGTGCGCATTGGGTTTGGCGTGCCACTGGCCACCGTTTCACCAGCGCGCTTTTCCAGCGCTTCCCAGGGGATAGGCACGCCACGATAACCGCCTTGCGAGCGCAGTTCGGAAACAATCTCGTTTGTGGCACCGTTGAGCGATGCGCCTTCATCCAGAGCAAGCGCCACCTGGCGCATCTCAAAGCCGCTCATCAGGTCCGCCCATTCAGTCTCAGAACGGGTTTCCAGATCAGCACCGGCTTCGCGGCGTTCGGTATCTTCTGCAATGAGCGCCGCACGATAGCGGGTCTCATTGGCGCGATATTCCGCATCCAGATCATTCATAGAGCGGGTTTCATCATCGGTAGGTTTTTCTTTGCCCACGATGCCCGCTAGGGCTTCGCGGATTTCCGACTGGCGTCGGCTAATTTTCACACTATCAAGCATGTTCGTTCCTCAAATTTTGGGGGGAGTTGAGCGGGATGCGCAGCAAGGAACGCCAAGCGGCCCGCGCGGTGTTGTCCTGGCCGTGGCCAAGTTCGATGGCGGTCTGTCGCGCATGGCAAGAACCGCAAAGGGTCAATAGGTTTGTGAGGTCATAGGCGCGATCTGGATGCGTGCGCACCGGTTGCACATGGTGGACTTCCATCCGCCCGCGTACGCCACATTCACGGCACTTGAAGCCATCACGGCGAAGTGCCTGCACACGGATCGCCTTCCAGCGTGCGGTGCGCGTCACGGCCCTTGAAGGGCGCTGCCAGTCATCCCGGTTCATGCCCATGCAATGCGCCCGCCCTTTGTGTTGGGACGGCCCATAATGCGGGCACCTTCTGCCACTGCCAGAACGGTTGCCGCCGCCGCGTCGATGCGACCGGTGGACCGCGCTTTGGCAAGTTTGAGATTGTTGGCAGGGTCGCGCAGCGTTACCGCATCCGCGAAAGCAGATCGCAGCAATAGGCTTGGCGCTGTTTTGATCTTGGCGTCATAGGCCGCACGCCGGAAGCGCTCGCAATCCTCGCCACCATCACGGAAGCCTTGCCCGCGCCATACCAGCGGTGCACGGATGCCCGCTTTGTCGATAGCCTCGCCAAGTTCGGCTTGCTTATACCGGTCCATCGTGATGGCCGCGACGGTCTCACCATCGACATGGTTCATCACCTGCACCAGCCATGGGGCGACGGGCACGGTCTGATCGCCCAGGGTCGAAAGTTCGCCCCGGTTTTCCATTTCAACATAGCGATCTTTAACGCCGTCATTCTGCCCGCGATCCAGCAAGGAAGGCCGCGAAGGGAAGGTGCCAAGGCACTCAAGGCGGGAAGTCTCTGGCCAGTAAAAAGCGGCTGCCGTCATCGATGCCGAACCGCCAAGGTCGATGCCAATAACAACTTGCCCTTGGCGTGGTGGAAGCTCCGAAACTTCACACGCCATCCATTCGTCAACGGTCAACAGAACGTCGCGCGTTTCTGCGCTCACACGCTCATTGCGATTGTAAAGCCGAAAGGTGGTGAGGGTTGATCCACCGCGACCGATGGCGCGGCGCGCTTGCGCCTGTAACCAGTCCAGTGATGGGCCGATACCATGTGCAGCGCCGGGGTTTGCCTCTTTGATGCTGTCCAGGTCATCCGCTGGCAGCGATGGGGCTGGCCGGTGTTCCTGGCGATAGACGCCCTCTTGTTCCTCATCCAACCATTTTGAAAATGGGTGTGCGTCATCCGCTGCACTGGTGGATATGATCAGGGCACGGCCACCACGCTTGCCGATACCGGAAAGCAAAGCTGCCTCAAGTTCGTCGCCTTTGTCTGCCTGCCAGTGACCACGCTCATCCATGAGCACAAGGGTCGGGCTGGTGCCCAGCGCCGTCTTGCCGTCCGCTGCAATAACGCGAAGCAAGTGCTCCGATGCGCCATCGTCATAAGCGATCTCAAGGCGTGGCGACTTGCGGAAGGTTAGGCGTTGTTGAACCTCATCAGGCAGTGAGGCAGCGAAGCCCTGAACGTAATCGAACGCAACCCGGCCCTGATCACGCGTTCGTGCTGCAATCAGTATTTCGCGGCGTGGTTGGTCATCCCACTTGCCCAGCAATTCGCCCAAGGCGATGCCAGCCGAAAGCGCGGTCTTTGCGTTGCCGCGCCCGATGCTCAAAACCGCAATGCTGGTGCTGGGCTTAAGCGCGCCCTTGATGAATTGCTTCTGGAACGGCGCAAGCTTCATAGCTTTACCAGCCATGGGACCTTCAGGGATTTTCAGGGACTCTAGAAAACGAATGGCGCGTGTGCTTGGCTGTGTCATGCAGCGCGCTCCCAAACATAGGTAGATGAATGGATTTGCTGACAGCCGTGCTTGATTTGCTGCCCCCCTTTACGAGTTGGCTCAGTAGCAATTGGCTGGGATTGATCACGGCAATTGCGGTCAGCATCACTGCTTGGCTGCAATGGAAGAGCCACCAACCAGAGCCGCCTGTGTTCCATGTCAGCTTGGCGATGTTGCCGGCCCAACCAGGCTGGTATCGCCTGATTGGCAGCGTCGTGAATTACGGGGCACACCGTCTTTTCATTAAAGAAGTCAAAGCTGTTACCAAGGGAGTTCAACTCCTTCCAAACGATAACAGCATACTGAAAGAACCAGTGTACAAGGCCAAATTGCGCGAGCTGGATGCATTGCCGTCCAAGCGCTCGATCCAGATGGACTTGCCAGTCGACGAGGCACCATCCTTGGGAACCGAGCAACATGTACAACGCATGCCCTATGCTCTTATCCCAGGAGACTATCAGGGGAAGGAGATTGAATTGGACATCGTCTGGATGCGCAGAACTGGACAACAAAAACGCAGGGTCACTCGCGTGCGCGTGCTCAAGATACCGGTGCTGGGCACCGAAGATAACTGAGCAAGCGAAAGCGAAAGTCCCACACCGGTCCCTAGGCTCTGACAAAATGCCGACCATTGGGACCAATTTTGCTGTGAAGGTGTGGTGAAGCATCGTCGCCCGTGTGCAGTTGCACCAAGCGCCAGTATACCGAAGGCCAAAATTGCCAACAATATCATGTATTTGTGTTTATTTGTTCGTATGCGTTTTTGTGCAATACTGCCACCAAATCCGGAGGAGCTAGCTTTGCAGACAGTCCTTTTCGTTCTTGGTGGTTTATTCGTGTTGGGCGGTGGCGCACTCTTTGCATCACTGATCATCAACGGTGGCAACGACATTGCCATTCTCGCTGCTGTGACCACAATCAGCTTTGGAATTCTCTTCTTGGCGCTTGCACGAGCTCTCACCTATTGGGAACAGCAGGCCAATGAAGCCAAGCGGACAGCTGATCAAATTGAGGCTATGCACCGAACGATCGCGCTCAACTCACCCATGAACAACGCATGATGCGACCGCTCACTGCTGAACGCGCTAAGAGGCTTCAGAAAGCCAGCGTCCTAAGTAGTCTTCTTCTTCAGAGCTAATATAACTAACGTGTTCACCAAGGTGTTTGTCCCTAGGATCGTATGGGTCGCACCCCTCGGATTGTATGGGTTGGCCCGTTGTTCCACCCGTAAGATCGGATGGGTGGGTGTTCAGCTTCTTGATTTCCTGGCGGCACGAACGCTTCCAACTATCCACTAGCTGCTTACCCATCGCCGCATCACCTTCCACGCGCGCATCCTTGAGCGCTTCACGTTGATCTAGGAATGCGTCAATCCTGTCCGGTTGGAGTATGTAGACGTTGAAGGCGTGCCCATTGTTTGCGGGATGGCGTTCGACTTTGAGAAACCCCAGACCAACTAAGCGCCGCACAGCCTTTTCAACGCTTGCCACTGACCTGCCCAGGTTGTTGGCGAGTAGAGCTTGGGATGGCCATGCTTTCCTACTTTCCGCGCGACCGTGGCGAGCAATTTCGATGCCCGTAGCAAGATCGGTTGCCGAAAGCCCAGGGAACGAAACAAGCGCCCTTTCCCAGTCGCACCGCCAAGCCGTCCACTCACGCCGCGCCCTTTCGAGCGCGACGTCATCCGGGTGTTTTTGGGTGGTATCATCAGCCATCAGGCGAACCGCACAAAGCCTAAAAATCCATCCAACTGAAGGCGAGCGCGGTTTGCTTCTGGATAGGCCGCCAGCACTTTCACGGTGGGCAATTCCCCTTTTCGGTAGATGGTCAATAGATAGCCGCCACGCGGACCTGGCTCGATAATGAAGTGCGATCGGCTGCGCATTTTGGGTGGCAGTTGGCTCATTGGCGTCATGTCTGAGAAGAAGTTCATGACGTGCCCTCATCACGTCCGGTTTCGCTCAGGTTGTCAGACTTCTCCCTGCCATAGCGCTCCAATTCCGCCGCATGTGCGAGGTACCACTGACCCATGTCGCGGATCGCATCAGCGATTGCAGGAACGCAGTCGGGGTGCGCTTCAAGTCGTTGCAGCAAGAAGTGAAGCTGCACGCCCGGATATTCGCCTGCACCTTCAACGGTGCGCTGCACTACGTCTTTTGACCACTTCATGCCGCCACCCCGCGCTTGTCGGCTTGGCGTTTGATCCAGGCGTCAATTTCAGAAGCAAGGAAGCCTTTTCGGCCTTTGCTAATCTGTATGGCTTTGGGGAAGTCGGCGGTCTTTTCTAGGTGCCAAAGGGTTGTGCGACCAATGCCGCCCAATCGCCGTTGGACTTCGGGGCTGCCTATAATTTGTAGTTGGTAGTCGTATTGTTCGGACATGTCGTATCCACTCCGTTTGTGTTGGAATGGACACGTTCAATAAGCACCGTTCTAGCGCGGCGCTAAATGAGATTAATGGCTCAGTTTAGCGTACTTTTCTCACTTATCGCCCGCACCTGAGAGGCGACAGAAGCCCGAATAGAAAGCGCGTCAAAGACACCACCAAGAAAGTTGGGCCACGCACCACTCACAGATCCGGTATCGGGATCAGTGGTAAATGTGGGCCGCTTGCCTGTAAGGTCGGCAAAGATGGAAGCCGCCATTTCTGACACCCCAGCTGCCTCATGCTTCTTTGGGGCACCGCGCCAAGGCTCGTGGGTTCGTGGACCTGGGTATGCGTGGCGGGCTTTTTCGGAAAGCTCCTGAAGGCTGGGCACAAGATCGGTTGGCCACACGATGCCTTCCAACTTCAATGCGCTGAACGCTGGCTTATTCAGTTCCTCTAGCGTTGCGCTCAGAGCATCTGCTTGCCGGATGAGTGTCTCTAACTGCTTGCTTGTGCGTTTTGGTGAAGCGGGTCTGTTCTTTGCTGCCTCGGCATCCTGACCAATTTCCGACATGTCATAGAGGATGCGGGCTAGCTGTTCGGCGTCTCTCTGCGGCAAGTCTTTTCGGATAGGCAAGCCGCGTAATGCGGACACTAAGCCCGCACAGATCGGGCTTTCCTCAAAGGAACAATGCCAGCCATCTAGCCCGATGAATGGTTTTTCCATCACGCACCCGCCCGTAACGGCACAACGTTGCTTTGAGAGCCGTTTGTCAGCGCCATGACGTGATCGGCCCAGCGGTCCATCGCTTGCCGTTTCTCAGGCGCGTATGCGGATCGGTTGTAATGACCGGCAACACCGCCGCGAAAGCCAGAGATATGATTGAGCGCAGCCTCAACAATATGCGGAAAGATGCCAATATCCGCCATGCCGGTTGCAACCGTTCTGCGCAGATCGTGCGGCGACCACGGTTCATCAAAAAGCTGAAGATGGCGCGTTGCCGCGCGGCGTACTGAACGCGGGTCCATCGCCCCGTCAACAGCTTCAAAAAGAACAGCATCGCCAGACGGTTTTGCCGCATCCATCGCGCGCCTGATGATATCCAGTACCGGCTCGGATAGTGGCAAAGTGTGTGGCTTCTTATTCTTCGTGCGCTCCGATGGAATGTGCCACAGGCTTTGATCAAGATCGACTTCGCGCCGCAACATCCCGCAGACTTCGCCGCTGCGCTGTCCCGTGAGAAGCATGAGCGCCAGAACGTCCTTGATTTGCTGCGATATAGATGCGCCATCCAGCGCCCGTAGAACGGTGCCTATTTCAGTACTGGTGAGAAAACGCTCGCGCTTCGTAACCCCGATGGGCGGCTTAATGCCCAGCGCTGGTGAAACCTCAAGCAATTCCTCATCCACCGCCCAGTCGAGCATTTTACGGACCGTGGCCAAAATTAGCCGCGCTTGGTGTAGCTTACCCTCACTGGCCTTTGCTTTGATGATTTGCCGGATATCGGTGCGCGTCAGATCGGGCAATTTGATATCGCCAAGTACTGGGTAGACGTAGACGCGCAGGTGGCGCTCGTCCTCTTTCCAAGTGCGCTTGTGGGGCTTGGCATATTCATCAATGAACCTGGCACCGAGGTCGCGCACTGTATGTGCCGCTTTGGCTCCGCGCTTTGATCCTGCTGGGTCTGAACCACCAGCAATGGCCGTTAGCTCACCCATCGCCTTGGTGCGCGCATCGACTAGTGAAAGAGATGGGTAGCGCCCGATCTTGAGCCGCGCCCGCTTCCCCGTCCGCTGCACCTGATAAATCAGGTACCAAGTTCTGGTGCCTGCTGGCGACACCCGCAGCTCAAGGCCGCCGACCTTGGTGTCGCGGTAATCGGTTTGCTTGTTGACAGAAACTGTATCGATGAACCTAGAGGTGAGATTGACTTTTGGCACATGGCCTCCCTGACAAAAAGTCGGAAACACCAAATGTGTGCACTATGTGTGCAATTTTGTCAAAACTCCCACGAAACTGTTCGAACAGAATGAAACAGTATTACCCTTCAAATACAGTATGTTAAGGGCCATTATGACGTTCGCATTGGTTCGTAATTATCCACAATTTTCCGATTTGTAATCAGGGGGTCGCGGGTTCGAACCCTGCTGCCAGCACCATTTTTCCCAATAATTACAATAAGTTGCGGAGCGCTGAAAACTGACTGCACTTGCAAAGGGTGCTCAGGGTTCCGCAGGGGTTCTCGGCTCCCTTCGCTTGTAACGAATCGTCGCCTAGCGCTTGCGCCATGGAATGAACCGCCTGGGTCTTGCGTATTCGGGTCGTTACTGCTGCGTTCTGATGGGCCATGACTTCAAATGTTTGCCATTTGGCCAGTCAGCGGGCAGCCAACATCGATGCAATCGATTTGGCGGCAAACGGGCGCTCACGTTCGTTGAGATGGCCCTGATCGGCCAGCCCCTCGGAAATGGTCCTAAGCGACGGTTTTCCACCTTTGGGCTTCTTGCGGGCCAAGCGCTTTGCCAGCGCCACCACATCAGGGCGCTTTTCCGCATGTGACTTTCGCCCTTCGCACTTGCCGGTGGTTTCGCGTTTGCGACGGCGTGCGGCGGCTAGCTTGCCGACCAGGCGAGCCTTTTCAAACTCGGCAAAGGCGGCGGCGACCTGGCGCATCATTACCTTTGATGGATCGTCAGTCTCGGTGAGGTCGTCGCCACTGGATGTGAGGACGCGCACACCGCGCTCTTTCAACGCCATAAGGCCAAGCTCTTGAACGATGACCTGGCGGGCGAAGCGGCTGGCATCCTCAACGATCACGGTGCGCACACCGTTGCTCTCAATTCGATCTAACAGGGCAATGAAGCCTGGGCGGGTTTCAATCGGATCTGCACCGGAAACGGCAGGGTCGCGATATTCATCAACTAGCTCAAACCCGCTGGCTTTGGCGTAGCTCTCAACGGCCAAGCGCTGGCGGGTTTCGGAATCCTTGTCGGTTCCCACGTTTGCGGCGCTGGAAGTGCGCAAATAGGCCACGGCCTTGATCTTTTGTTTCGCCATTACCGTTTTCCCTCAATGCGTTAACATTACATCTTGTAACCTTTTCTCAGAATAAGGTTACAAGCAAGGGGGTGATCATGGTGAATGGATCGTTAACGCAACACATTCGACTGTTTCGTTAGGGTGGGCCTGGTTCAGCGTACCACTGTTGTAATGGAACAGGGGTTCCCATGACCAAATTCACCATAGGCCAAGCCACCAAACTTGCTGGTGTTTTTTTGCGTGAAATGCTCAATCGGGCATATTAGCGCGCCGACGAACTCAAGGCCGATCTTGATGCGTGGCACTCACAGGCCGAGAAGGCGCAGATGCTTTTGACCGATCTGCGCAAAGGCTTCTGGAAGCGCGAGGTTGGGGGGCTAACGCCGCCCCTTTTTTGTAGGCGGGAAAACAACGCGACGCCGGCTCTTTGAGAGGTGGCACAATCGCTGTGAGGCCCTTTTTGGCATCAACCGAATTCACGGCGGTTTATGAGTTAGGGGGCGTTCGTATCATTCACACGGCGTGAAGACCGTGGCACGGTCGGGAGAAACAATTACCACTGCATCGTCTAAACGCTCAATTGTAAGCTGGTAGGTCGATGCGCTGCCCGGCGTTCTCGCGCCACTGACGCACGTCAAGGGTTCGTCTGGGTTCAGAAAGTTGGGCACGCAAAGGTCAGCATAATTCATTCGGACGATGGCGTAGCCAAAAGGCACATCAGCAATTGTGTATGTCAAAATATTTTCGTTGCAATAGCTCTCCGCATAGGCCTTTGCAGGTGAGGCAATAATCATCACGCCAACGGTCAGGGGGAGAAGCTTCACGGCTTTGAACCTTTCGTCTCAGCGGCCTGCTTGGCCTTTTCACGGTCTTCAATACACATCGTAATGACCTTATCGGCGCTGCCATTTAAGGCTAACTGGTTCTGCGCGACGGTAGCACAGCGTTACGCTTATTGCGGTCTATTTTAGATGGCGCGTATCACCAGTGCCATGGCGCCCGGTAATTTGGATCCGCGCGCGTAGACGCTTCGGAAAACTCAGCCGTTGATCTTTTTCGTTGCGGTTTATGAGGGGCATGGACCCCAACCGGTCACATCCACAAGGGCGCCAGTGATCGACCCACTCCTCCTTTAAAGGCCTATAAGGTAAGGGGCTAGGAGGGTCACTCAGTCCCTACGCGGCAAGTGCCTTGAAGTAAGGTTGCGTGTAGGTAAGGCATGATGGCTTCGCCCGTGTCGTTATCCCATGCCACAATAACCCAATTTCGGTCGTTGTTTTCCACGATCAATGTGGTGCTGCCGACTTCGTGCCACCAGATCGGCTTTTCGCCGTAATAGCCGCCGCCTTCGGCAAATAGGCTGAACACCATCGGCATCCCGTAGCCACCGCCTTCAAAGTTACAAGAAAACGGAAACGACGTTGAAGCGCTTGCAGGCATCGCCGCAAGGGCCGTGAACGCTATTGCAAAGAGGATCTGCTTCATGACGGTCGCCTTTTTATAGTCCATAAAAATAATCGGCGGGGAAGGTCACTCAGCGCCACCACGGCAAGACGTTGATGCCGTCAAAGATCACAGCCGGGATAGAAGATGTATCCGCTAAACACCGCAGCCTTGCGCATAGGTTCATCGGGATAAATCCACGTTATTGAGGCGGAAAGCTCCAGCCCGTCGCTTGTTTCGCAGATGGCCTCACGAGTTTCTATTCCAGAGCCGATAGATTGAGTGAAACAAGTGTATTCGCCTGACCGATCACGAAAATAGAACTCTTTACCCACAGGAAGAGGGTCGCGCCCCAAATGCACATCCGGCGCGGTTGCAATCACCATCCATTCATCAGTGGCAGCATCGTAGCCATCAAAGAAGCCACAAGCGCTTGCTTGTGTACTCATCATTGAGGCCGCGAAAGCGATAGAAAGAGCACGGATCACGCCTTCGCACCTTTCGCTTGTGCGGCCTTTTTGGCCCGGTCGGGGTCTTCAATCCACATGGTGTAGGTCTCGTCCTGGTTGTCGCCCTCAGGCTGATCGAAGTCTCTGAGGATGACAATGCGGGGTTGCCCGAACCGGCCAACGAAATAGGCGTTGCCGCTCGTGCCGTTCTTAATAGCGACCAACGACTGGCGTGCGCACTTTCTGAACAAGACACGAGCTACTGCCAATTTCTCAAATGGGCGGAAAGCCGACCCATACCGCAGTAGCGAGCCATCCAAGCTGTGAAGTTGCAAGCCGACATTCAGACCATCTCTAATGCGGGCTTTGCGCTGCACCGCCGCAAGGCTGCTTTGAGCCCTTTTTAGGCATCGGTTGAAGGACCATGCATTGGCAAAACCGGCCCAAAGCAGACCGCCACTGATTGTTTGATTTACATCCGTTCCTGGCGGCAAAGCGGCCATAAGCCAATGATGGCAAAGCCGCCATTTGAGCCAGCGCATGGTTCAATGCCGATCTTCATTCACAAGGAGATCAGTCATGGCTGTCATACTGCAATACGCCGCCCCACATTGTCCTTGAAACAAGGGCAAACTCATTGAGCAAAAACCGCCGCTTAAACCACGTGAGGTTTGGGCCCTTCGGGTCAGGCTTCAGATTGCAAACAAGAAACGCGACCTTGCACTCTTCAATCTGTCGCTCGACAGCAAGCTGCGCGGCTGCGACCTGCTCAACCTGAAGGTTTCTGACGTCCGTACCGGCGGCGATCTCCGAAGCCGAACAAAGATCATTCAGAAAAAGACTGGCAACCCGGTTCGGTTCGAAATCATGGATCAGTCACGCGATGCCATCTGGGATTGGTGCGAGTTCAAACGGCTTGAGCAATATGACTGGCTGTTTCCAAGCCGAAAGAATAACAATCGGCATCTTTCGACCCGCCAATATGCCGAACGGCACCTGATTTGGCACTTCTTAACGAGCCGGAGCAAGCTCTGCGTTTGAATCGCAATCTGCGGCTTCTATGGCGCGATTTCGGGCTCAGGTTCCTGGATCAGCGAACGAGCTGACAAAACAATATGGAACCCCATCCACGCCGCTATGCCGACCAACTTGGTGCCGTCCTCTGAAACCATAACGAAATTGTTGACTGATTTGAGCATCAGATCCATCCCAACGCTTACCCCAAAGCCTGCGAGCGCTATGATTAGCAGTAATGGAGAGTTGCATATCAAAATCTGTCGATAGCAGGCGAGATAGGTGGCCGTGATCAGCCCATATACGCCAACGGTCAATGGCTGGGGCACGCCGAAATAAGGCAGCACCTCTTCGTGGACGAGAAAAAGGTCATCTATGCAAAGGATCAAAGAAGTCACTGCGCCGAAAACAAGGCACCAAACAAGTATGTCGCGTCTCCCATTAAGCCATAGAACCAACGCGGCCATTCCATTCACGGACGCGGTGACACACCACATGAGAACTCCGAGATTGGACAACAGTCCATAGTGAACGCGGCAGCAATCACCAGACATCTCACCGGCAACCAGCGGGTCCATGAATAAAAAGCGCGCTTCGACCCATGGCTGCACTGACGCGAACAGCACGATTATCACTGCAGACATGATCAATCCGGCCCCAATCACGGTTCCAAGTTTAGAGTGTAACTTAGGGGCGTTGGAAGCCGTAATCGCCATGGTAAAACCCTCGCTTCTTGAAAACGCGATAAGGTAAGCGGCCAATGCTTAAGGACTGGCTAAGCGCGACGCGTCCTTCGGGTTCCGTTTACGATGCCGGCTAACGGGTTTTTTAGGCAACCGAATTATAGCCAAAGGGATGCGGAATTATCTAGCCACGACCACACGCGAGAGGCGTGGCCGATGCTTCAAAGGGTTTAAGGAGAACGTGCGGTGGCGATGCTTATAGGATCACGCGAGGGTCGCACTCTATCGTTTGGGGAAAATACGGCCGCTGCGAGGATTCCCCTGAAGGCTATTCAGACATCGTCGGCTACTCCTAGTTTCGCTGCTGGGATGAGCTGGCACGAACTCGAACCCGGCGATGCTCTCCAATGGATCGCGAGTCTCGGGCCAACGGCGCAGTTAAGCGGCTTTCAGAGCCCACAATGGCTCGCCCACTTGGTCGCCGTGCTGCACGATGACGCGTCTGCCAGGAGCTTCTTCATTGGCGGCTTTAGTGATGCGGGCGTGCTGAGCGTAGTTTTGCCGCTGTGCCTGCGCAACGAGATGGGCGTGCGCCGCCTTGAATGGCTGGGTCAAACCGTATCGGACTACAATGGCCCCATTGCTGCTCCGGAAGCTCTTGCCCTCATTTCGAACAACGACGTGCTACCTGTTTGGAAGATGGCCTCTGATTTCGTCGGTGGTGCTGATGTCATCTTCGCCCGCAAGCAATATGTCCGGATCGGTGGTGCGCATAATCCGTTCGCGCGCATTGCTGCGAGCAATGAGGCCGACCGGGCTCATGAAATCGATCTGAGCGCCATGTCCGACCTTTCCGGTCTGGTAAGTAGAAAGAGCAGAAGGCGCCTGCGCGAGAAGCACAATGCGCTAGCCAAACGCGGGTCGATGGAGATCAGGCAAGCGCGGTCCAACGCTGAGATTGCGTCTGCGATTACAAAGCTTATTGCCCATAAGTCGCGTCAGCTGCAGGCAAGCGGTCAGTCTAATCCATTTGACGACCATATGTTCCGGGAGTTTTTGATTAAAACCACGAGCGACCTCACGCTGCAAGCACACTGTCTCACACTCAACGCAGAACCAATCGCGATTACGCTCCTATTGGCACATGGGAAGACCCAACTTCTTTACCAAACCGCATATGACAATGCGTTTAGTCAGCACTCCCCTGGTCGCATTCTTACATTCGCACTGATTGAGCAGGCACTGCGAGAGGGTTATACGGTTTTCGACTTCGGTTTCGGAGATGAAGAGTACAAACGCCCACTGAGCAATCGTTCGCGCGATTTAACCTGCTCGATCATCCCGTTGACTGCCCGTGGCATGTTCGCAGCAAACATGTACCGGGTCTCGCACGCACTCCGCCGCACCATCAAAAACCGCAGCCACTTGCGTTCGCTCGCTCTTAAGGCAAATCGATGGCGCACAGCAAACCGTTGCACAGCACCGGTAGCCTGACATGTCACAGAACTCTCACCAACCCTCAACCGACGGTTTGCTCTTGCTGCTTGGTAACTACCGCGCGGCACTCGCCGTGGCTCGGGAGCTTGCACCCTTGGGCCACACGGTCATGGTGACGCGTGGTGGTGGCGAAGGGGCAGCGGAGCTGTCGCGTCATGTCCGCGAAGTCTGGGACGAACCGTGCATCAAGGCCCATAGCGAAGCTGCTTTTGTAGACGCGTTAGCAGATCTGCTTGACGCCAACCCCGATATCCGCACCATTTTGCCCGTCGCCGAACCGTATGTCGTAGCCCTTGCGCGCCACGGACATCGCCTGCCGCCTGATCGGCTGCTCGCTACACCACCACCAGAGACGGTTTTCAGTTGCCTCGACAAGCCTAGCCTCTTTGACAAGGCTGACGCAGAGAATATCCCGTTTGCTCCCACCGCAATCGTGTCGAACCATGCTGATCTGCGTGCCCAAGCGACCAAACTGGGCTATCCTATCGTGATCAGGCCCCTTGTCTCGGAGACGCGCCTTGTTGGCGAAAAGGCGTTGGTGCTTGAGGATGAAAGCGCACTTCTGGAAGCGCTGCCAGCATGGCCCGCGCCGCACGACGATCTCATCGTTCAAAGCAAGGTGTGCGGCTTGCGGGTCAACCTCTATTTCGCCGCCTCGAAAGGGACACTGGTTCGCGCGCTTCAGGCGACGATCCTTAAAACCGACCGCGCCGATGGGTCTGGCTTGGCTGTCGCGGGCACTACCGAACCAGTTTCCCCCGACTTACTCGATTACACAAGACGCATGCTGGCGGCGCTGAACTATCACGGCGTCGGGTGCGCTCAATTTCTCGTCGACCGCGCTACCGGCGCAGTGAATTTCCTGGAAATTAACCCCCGGATTGCTGGCCATCATGCTGTGACGACGCGTGCCGGTCTTGACCTTGCCTCTCTCGCCTTGAAGCTGGCCGCAGGAGAAACGGTTGATAACTTCCAGGCAGGTCAAAGCGGTATACGTTACACTTGGACGTACGGTGCGCTGCGCGGTGTACGCCAGCGGGCCCCCGATGGCAGGCAAGCGCTCAAAGACAGTGCGCTTGCGCTTTGGCGGGCAGCTCGTAGTGATTTGCCTATGACCTGGCAGTGGAGTGACCCCAAGCCAACCCTTGCGCTCTATGCTCGTGGGCTCCGGGGAAACCGCGCCCTCAAAGCACCAAAACGAGCCAGCCCACAACTTCGTCCACGCAAGCCGGGGGCATCCAATGTCTAGCGCCCAAACTTTAGCCAACGGGGCAGTCATTCCAGCAAATGAAGCGCTGGCGCGGGTGGATACCCAGATCATTGCAACAGGGCGCGTAGTTGCTAGTGTGTTCGACGGACCATCATCACAATGGGACAGCATTCTGTCAGGCTTCACCGACAGCTCACTTGAACAGTCGGCCGCCTATGCTCGCGGCAGGTGGGGTTCGCGAGCCAAATGCTATCTCGTTCGTCGCGAGGGAACCGTTATCGCAGGCGCTATCGTATTAGAGTTCTCTCCCCCCCGCCTTCGCACAGGCCTGTCGTTTCTAAAGTTCGGCCCCTTCTGGCGACCGAAGGGCATGGACGTCACTCAGACAGACTTTGAGGCCGTGATGGGTGCGATCCGGCATCAGGTTTGTCGCCAGGAACACCGCTGTCTTGCGGTCATTCCGCGCCCATCTCCTACCTACAACGCATTGGAAGCCTCGTCCTTGAGAACCCTGGGCTTCAGCGTGCGCGAACAAAGCGTCGATCCGAACCGTTATCTTGTTGATCTACACCTCAAAGAAGAGGCGCAACGCAGCAGCCTTGACCAGAAATGGCGCTATAACCTACGTCGCTCTATCAAGGCCGGCGTGACGGTAGAACTGGAAGACACGCCGGACGGCTTCGCGGCCTTAGAGCGAATGCACAGCGATATGCGCTCCCGCAAGGGTTACGACACCGGCGAACCGATCCACATGGTTCCAGAGCTCGCAAGCTCGCTGGATCCTTCAATGCGCCCGCATCTTTACATTGCTCGCCATGAAGGTCGGCCGGTTGCTGGCGCTGTGGTCTGCGCCCAAGGCGATATGGCGAACTATGTCTTTGGCGCAACGGCCAGCGATGCCCTGAGTTTGCGCGCTGGCTACGCCCTGCAATGGCATATTGTGCGAGATCTATCCTTGAAGAGCGATGCGCGTTGGTATGATCTGGGCGGCGAAGCGGGATCACCGGGCCTAAAACAGTTCAAAAAGGGCCTAGTAGGCCGGAGCGGCGAAGTGCTTGAACCTGCCGACGAGCACATCTTTTGCGAAAACCCCTTCGCTAATATGTTCGCCAGTACGCTTTTCACTGTCCGTGCTTTGCGCCGCTCCTTGCGCCTCTTGCGAAAGAAAAGGGGAGCTAAAGCATGAGCGTCGACGTGGCAGATGCTGCCTCGCGCACTGGCTTGCCTTTTGCTGCGTTGCTTCTGTCGAAGTCTGCAATTCTGATGGTTGCGAAGATCAGCGCAGCAGGCGTTGGCTTTATCACCTATTGGCTGCTGGCGCAGGTCCTCACACCAGATGCTTTCGGTACAGTTCTCACACTCCTAAGCTTCGCAGCTGTTGCCGGCACGGTTGCAACGCTTGGTTATCCCAGCATGATGGCGCGGTTCGACAAGCGCTATGAAACACGCGGTGACCGGAACGCCCGTGCAGTCTTTGCCCAAACCGCTTACCGGCACGCCCTGGTTTGTGGAGTTTTTGTCATGGGTATCATTATCATCACAGCGCCCTTTCTTGCCCCTGGCTGGGCACCTGTCGTCACAATCGTCGCGGGTATAACCCCTGCTATCACATTGCTGCGGGTCAATGGGGCCTTGGCGATTGCAAACAGGCGGCCCCTGCTTGGCTATCTGCCCGATATGGTCGGCCGCCCGCTCATTTTCATGATTGGTTTGCTACTCATCATGGTTGGCCAACACATCCTACCTGCAACGATCACACTAGACACCGTGGCGTGGGCAGCACTGGCCGCAGCCTGGACGGTTTGCGCAATACAAGCCGTGGCAATCAAGCCGCTGCGCGACCATATTCGGTCCGGCGACCGCGCATCTATCCCCCCACATCATGCGCGGCGGCTGCGCAAGATCTGGCTCACAGCCGCGCTTCCGCTTGTTCCATCCATGCTGATGGTCGCTTTGTTTCCCGATTTGGTCTTGCTTGCCTCGGCGACCGCGCTTTCAAGTTCTGACTTGGCGATATTAGGCATTTGCCTAAAAATCGCTTTCCTTGTTGGCTTCGTGATTCAAGCCACGATACAAATCGCACTGCCGGACCTAGCTCGCTCCATTACCGACCGCGATACATACTCGCTTTGGACCCAATTGCGCAGCCTTGTCGTACTGAACGCCACTGGTATCATCGTTGCAACACTTATCGCAGCGGTTTTCAGCTCCGAGATTCTCGGGTTATTCGGACAGCACTACACTGCCGGAGCATCTTTACTGGTTATGCTTTGCGCATTGCAACTCGTGCGTTTGCCAGCAGCTCTCGCAATTCAAGTTTTGATCCTGAGGGGCAGATCGCGTAAAATGCTTCTAACTATGGCGGCCACGCTCGCCACGCTCGTAGCGGCCATACCGATGCTAGCCGATGTGGCTGGACTGCAAGGAATAGCTCTGGCTATCTGCATCGGCTTCCTCGTCATGAGTATGCTGTCAATTCGTTTCGCAATGCACAAATCTGTTACCAATTTAGCCGATCGTTCCGCTCGTGTCCGGCCAGAACCAGCACCGTAACCTGTTGACCGCCCTTCATATCCTGTCTGCTTTCCGCCCTCATCAGTCGTGTTTCGCGGTGCCTCTAAGGGCAGCTTTGGGGATGAAGCAGGCGTCAAACTCAAAGCCTTTCAACGGCAGCTTCCCGCCCGATTGAGAAGTTGACGGCAAATCGTGCCTCGGTCGAAAAGTCCGCACACCGGACCTTCGCCACTTTCCAAAAACCCCTACCCAAAACACCCCTGCCAAAAACGGTCCTTTTTGGAGACTCCAAAAACGTATGAGTTTTGGCACTTTTCGCGGTGCGGCATAGGGCAGCTCCGAGCCCAAATCAGCCATCCAAAGCGAAATTCACAATATGTAAATGCACTTAAAATATTCTCTTAGGTTTTGGGCAGAGGCACGCATGACCGACGTCGAGGGCACGATTAGGCCCATTTCAATTCAGGACCTTGAGCGCTTCCCGGAGTTGTGTCCGATCGTTGATGCATGGCGTTCGGCAGGCAACAAACATCTGTGCGACCTGGAAAGCGGTCCGTTGCACCGTTATGCGGGCGACCTGTGCTTGCTTGAAGAGATCGACAACGCTGAATTTCGTTATCTGCACTACGGTGCGAATGTTGGGGGTGGGAGCGGGATCAGTATGGTCGGCAAAACGACCGCTGACTTTACCATCGGTATCGGGTCTGTTCTGCGCGATAGCTATCACCGAGCGCTCAGTGAAGGTGAGGTGCTTTATTCGGTCAACAAGTCCGTAGCGTCTCACCTTACGCATAGCTGGCAGCGCGTGATACTGCCTTTACCTGGCCATGGCGGCTTACCAAACAAAGTCATTGCTCTGGTTCGCCCATTGGTGGCTGTTGATGAAATCCTCAACACCGTTGGTGCGAACGCTGGATTCTTTGGCGGTACGCTTGAACCCATTGTCGGGAACGGGCGCATTCAGGATTTTGTGCTTCTACCGATGACGCCATTGCCTGAAACGCCTGGGCATAGTGCACCAAAAACCTTATCAGCGTTGCTTGGTCGAAAGCTCTGTGAAGATGACCTAATCCAGATTTCTCAAGCTCGTTTGGGTTCCCAAGCCTTCAGCGAGGAACTGCAGGATTCGCAAGACCGGTTTGGAAGGGTGTTCGTTACACGTATTGTGGGCGGCAGAAGCCAACAGGTTTTCTCTCTCTTTGACGTTACCGATTTGGTTGCCGCACAACATGCGGCTGAAGAACAGCGCCAAGCTATGAAGGACTTCGCCGAGATTGGTTCTGACTGGATGTGGGAAACTGACGCTGACCACAATATGAGCTGGATCACCGAGGCCGTTGAGCGCGCAACGGGGAACCCCGTGGGTCACTATATCGGTCGTAATCGACTGGAGTTCGCGAAACGCCGCGAAAATGCCGACGAATTTGTCCAGCACATTGCAGATTTGGAAGGACGTCGACCGTTTCGTGATTTGGATTATGCGGTGGAAGGCGCTGATGGACAGGTGCGTTGGATACGCGTCAGCGGCATGCCGCGCTTCAGCGAAGACGGCGAGTTTCTTGGTTATCGCGGAACGGGTTCGAACATTACGGCAGAAGTGGAAGCAAAGCGCGCACTTGAGGAACTTGCCTATTTTGACCCGCTCACAGGCTTGGGCAACCGAGCCTTTTTCACGCGCGAATTGAGTGCACTCTTCAATCAGCACACAAAAACCATTCGATCCGATTCAGTGTCGCCTCAAAAACAGGGCGGTCTCATGCTGCTCGACCTTGATCACTTCAAGGAGGTCAACGACACTTTAGGGCACGCTGCCGGTGATCAGCTCTTGCGTCGTGTCGCTGACAAGTTGAGGCGCTGTGCTGGTTCCGGTTGTATTGTCTGCAGACTAGGCGGGGATGAGTTTGCAATCATAGTGCCGAATGTGGAGTCCGAAGCGCACCTCGGCGCCCTGGCGACGCAGATCAATGCTGAATTCTCCGGTACCGTCAGGCTAAACGAAGGCGCCGTGCATATCGCTACCAGCATTGGTGTTGTCTTGTTCCCACAGCAGACTTCGCACCCAGATGAGGCCATGCGCTTTGCTGACTTGGCGCTTTACCGTGCGAAGGAATCTGGCCGATCGCGGTGGCTGTTGTTCGAGACTGAATTCGACGATGAAGTACAGGACCGTGTTAGTCTTGCCAGAGATCTCAGGCAGGCCGTTCAGCAGGGTGATCTCGAGGCACACTTCCAACTCCAGGCAGATCTAACAACCAATCAGATTTTGGGATTTGAAGCCCTCGCTAGGTGGACACATCCAACACGTGGCCCGGTTCCGCCTTCGCGCTTTATCCCCATCGCTGAAAGCTCACATCTTATTGGCGATATTGGTGATTGGATGCTCAACGAGGTCTGTCGGCAGGGGCGGGAATGGCTAGATGCGGGGGGTGTACCTGTTGAAATGTCGGTGAACTTGTCGGTTGCGCAGCTTTGGCACCGTCATATTGAGAACGATATCATTGAGGCACTGGCTAGGCATGACTTCCCCGCAGAACTCTTGTGTATCGAGTTAACGGAAAGCGTCTTTGAAGACGAGGCTATGCCACGCATTGAACGTCTGCTGCAGCGACTCAAGCGCCTTGGTGTGCGGCTTGCACTTGATGATTTTGGCACCGGATATTCGTCCATGCAGTACCTAAGCAGACTTTCATTCGACAAGCTCAAGATTGACCGCTCCTTCGTGCAAAGTTGTCATTCAAGTCCAGATCAGCGCCGCCTCCTGCAAGGCATGGTTGGTCTTGGTAAAGGCCTGGGGATGCAAGTCATTGTTGAGGGCGTTGAAAACAAAGACGAGTTCGAAGTCGTACGTGGTCTGGGATGTGATGCGGTCCAGGGGTTCTATTTTGCAGAGCCAATGGCTTTTCATGATGCTGCGCTGACCGCCACACAGGTGGCAGCTCAATTTTCCCTCAAGCCCTTCGCTGAGCTTACGAGCAACCAGGAAAATGTTTGCGATGAGCTACAGAAGATAACGTCGGGGGCGGATCAGAATCTCGACATCTTAAGCAAGAAACGAGCTTGATCCGAGCCCATCCAAAGTGGTCGCTTTACGCAGTGCGGTTCAGTAGCTGAGACGACTTCCAGCTTGAGACACGGATCAGCGGTGGGCAAAAGGTTCAGCCTGGTTGCTTTGTCCGCAGAGCCGTCATCGAGCCGGATCATCATGTTGCGCTGCAACCAATGTCCGTTTTGCGAAACCGCCAAATCAACGACTGAACGGCAGCTACGGGCCGGAAGCCGACTTGGTTTAGCGTTGGATGCACTCACCTAGCAGGCTCATGAGGTCAGCAACATCGCCGGAATAGGCTCCATGCTTCCATGCATTGGCGTTACCCTTTGGTGCTCCAGGATTGGTCCCTCCATGCATCCTGCAGCGCTGTTTACCGCGAACTGCCGGTGATTGGCATGGCGTGCCCCTGCGGGTCTTGGCCCGGCAACGTGGAGCACTGGCAAGCTGGTCTGGTTGCAAGGGATTGTTTGCCGTCATTTTTCTGAAGCCCCCTTGGCGTGATGGTGGAATTCATCGGCGATGACGGCCTGACCACCCTCAGACACCTGAACATGGCGCACCGTTTGCTCACGCGGTTGATGCATCTTAGCCAGGGCTTCAAGTGTTGTCCGGCAGTTGGTCTGCGCTTTGAAAGCAAGCTTTGCATAGCGTTCTGCCGCCTGCGGGTACTCACCCAGGTTCATGGCTGCACGGCGACCCAGTTCAGTAAACATGCTGTCTAGGGTGATGGCCTGCGATGCCAGAAGCTGACTTGCCATCGTCAGGTTTCCTGATGCTGCCTTCTCAATTTGCTTTTCAAAGACCGGTATGTAGTCAGCTATGTCCGGCTTCTCCACGCTGTTGGTCAGCACTGCCGATGCGAATGCCGACGCCGTCGCCCCGTGCCGTATCTGCGGTTCCAGCAGATTGCGCGCTAGACCCTCTCCATCACTCTCATCTGCGCTCTGTTTGATCTCAATGCTGCGCTCAGTTTTTGCTGGTAGATCGGCCGGCGATGCTGGCCGAGCCATTGGCCGTTTTGCGAGGTGATCCGTCACGTTCAATGCTCCTGCGTCGCCGGTTTCTGCTAAGGGGTGGTAAAGCATCGCCGCCCGTGTGCAGTCGCACCAAGCGCCAGTATAGCGACGACCGAAATTGCCAACAATGTCATGTATTTGTGTTTACCTGTTCAGGTGCGTTCACGGGCCTGATGAGTTCACTACGCTTGGCGCTCTCACCCTTGATGGGCACGTGCCCGCTCTTGCTCTGCTATCAATGAAAGAACAGGTATATGGTATATAAGGATGTCACTGATTTGGTGACAGGAAGTGCGCCCAAACAGCCCATTTCGTCACTGATTTGGTGACGGCCTGTCACTGATTTTGTGACGGCTATTTCGAGAACGTCACTATATTGGTGACAGCACTGTCACTGATTTGGTGATGGGGTTTTGCTCTCCCCTTGCTACCGGTTGGATTGTTGGCCGACGCCTTGGTCACAGGGAAGTCATGGCCTGCCCGCCAACCCTTGAACAGCTTGCGTGCGCGGCTTTCCTCACACTTGCCGATGCGGTCAAGCTCGGTGATCTCATAGGCTGGGGATTTGGCCTCACCACCAACACCAAGGCGTGCGCCTTCTGCCACCACAATGAAGCCTTTGGCCTGTAGCTCATGAAACGCGCGCGCTGCTGTATTGATACCCACGCCCAGCCGCTCTGCTGCCTGTCGCACTGAAAAGCGGATGCGCCCATTGTTGTTGGCGTTCGGCCCGCGCCACTCAAACTTGATCCACGGATAAAGGGCCTGAGCGACGGGCGACAAAGCCCGCCATGCAGGGGTCTCCATTGTGTGCCGGAGCATCTTTGTCCAATGCTCTGGCGTCTGTTCATTGCCTTTGTGCCGCCCCATCAGACACCCCGAACAAAGCTCAGGAAGCCATCGAGCTTCATCCGTTCACGGTTCACCGCCGCATAGCTGGGCAGCACTTTCACGTTAGGTGCTTCAACTTTGCGATGGATTGTCATCAGCCATTCATCACGGCCCCATGGCTCAACTGTAAAATGGCTCTTGCCACGCATTTTGGGGGGCAACTCGCGCATAGGCATCATGTCTGAGAAGAAGTTCAAAACGCTTCCTCCTTCTCAGCCATGTCGCCAGCATCTTGCTCGCCATCAACGGTGCCGCAATCAGGCGTGTGAAGGCGCGTTTGGTCGGTGCCTGCGCCCCAGCCCAAGGATGCTTCCTTGTCGCAATAATCGGCTTCCAGATCGTATTGCATGCCCGCGTGGGACCATCGCCCAACTTCACCAAAAGATGGCTCAAGATCGCCATTTGGCTCATCCTTTGGCAGGTCGGCGGTTTCGGTGTCGGCATCGCCGTCGATTAGGTCCAGCACCTCATGCAGCAACATTGCGGTGCCAGACAGGCCCATTCGTAGCTGGGCAAGCTGATCGGGGCTCATGACGCGACCTCATCACACCCGGCTCTGCTCGGGTTGTCAGACTTCTCCCGTCCATAGCGCTCCAACTCCGCCGCATGTGCGAGATACCATTCGCCCATATCGCGGATCGCATCAGCGATTGCAGGAACGCAGTCGGGGTGCGCTTCAAGTCGTTGCAGTAGGAAGTGAAGCTGAACGCCCGGATATTCGCCTGCCCCGTCAAGGGTGCGCTGCACTACGTCTTTTGACCAAATCATGCCGCCACCCCGTCACGCTTGGCGGCTTGCTGCTTGATCCAAGCGTCAATCTCAGCGGCAATGAAGCCCTTGCGGCCCTTGCTGATTTGGATGGCTTTGGGGAAGTCGCCTGACTTTTCGAGGTGCCAGAGCGTTGTCCGGCCAATGTCGCCAAGACGACGTTGCACTTCGCGGTAGGAGATTATGGGCTGCTGGTAATCGTGAGTTTCGGACATGTCGTATCCACTCCGTTGGTGTTGGAATGGACACTGGTTACAGCCGGACTGATTCCGGCGGGTAGGTCGTCAAGACGCGTTACGGCTACCCAATTCTTTTCGACGCTGGGCGATGCACTGCTTCTGTTTTTTCGTGAACGTGCGCTGGATGCGACGATAACTCGAACGTATGGTTTCATCCGACCCGCCGGCCTCGAAGTCGGAATTTACTAGTTCGTCTGAGGCAGCCTGAAACGCCTCACGTAAGGGCACACCCTCGGATCGCAGCCTTTCGACCGTTTGCCATCGAATGATGTCCTTTGTTTCCTGCGTCGACACTTCATACGGCGAACGTTTCCCAGAGGCGGGGCGAATAGAGCCAAGCGGCGCAAGGGCAATGCCAACTGTATCGACGAGTCTTTCGCTCGGCGGTATGCCGTCTTGCAGGCAGGCGTTTAGCGCGATGTAGAGATGGATAGGGTTATTCGTTCGTTCGTATTTATCGATGCTTGTGTCGATAGTCCTCTCGCGTGCCCGCTTATAACGCGGATCATCTTCATATTCCATCAAGCACCCGCCCTCAACGCCACCACGTTGCTTTGTGAGCCGATTTTTAGGGCCATGACATGATCGGCCCACCTGTCCATTGCTTGCCGCTTTTCAGATGCGTAGGCGGCCCGGTTATAGGTGCCAGCAACACCGCTTCGAAACCCGCTAATGTGGTTCAACGCTGCTTCCACCACATGCGGCAGCACGCCAATTTCAGCCATGCCGGTTGCCACGGTCCTGCGCAGATCGTGCGGCGTCCACCGTTCCTCAAATAGCTGTAGCTGCTTGCGCGTGGCCTGCGATATGGATCGCGTTTCCAGTGGTTCGCCTATGATGGTGAACAAGGGTGCATCGGGTGCGCTACCGGCTTGGCGCATCGCACGCGAAACCAAGTCGAACACCGGTTCGGACATGGGCACAATATGCGTCAGGCCATTTTTGGTGCGCTCGCCCGGTATTGTCCAAGTCGCAGCATCAAGGTCTATTTCCCGACGCATCATCCCGGCAACCTCACCAACGCGCTGCCCAGTGAGCAAAAGCAAATGCAAGATTGTTTTGGTTTCATGTGCCAGTGAGGTTTCAGGCAACACTGTCAGCACACCGGCAATTTCATCATTCGATAGAAAGCGCTCACGCTTCACAATGCCGATGGGTGGTTTAATGCCAATAGCGGGTGAGACTTCAAGCAAGTCTACGTCCACCGCCCAGTTGAGCATTTTCCGGACGGTGGCCAGCACGATGCGCCCTTGCTGGCGATGGCCAGCATCCGATTTGCGATCCACAACGCTGCGCACATCTGCCCGCGTGAGTTTGGTCAGCTTCACCTCGCCAATGAACGGATAGACGTCTTTTTCAAGCACGCGCTGATCGCTTGCCCAGGTGCGCTTGTTCGGCTTGGCGTATTTTTCAATGAAAATGGCACCAAGTTCACGCACCGTGCTGGCAGTGAGATGGGTCCGCCGTTTCGCGGCTGGGTCATCGCCTTCGGTGATCGCGGCAAGCTGGCGAAGGGCAGCGGCCCGCGCTTCATTCAATCCGATGGCTGGAAACCGGCCCAGCTTTAAGCGATTCTTTTTGCCATCGCGTTCGGACGTGTAGACCAGTGACCAGGATTTAACGCCGGTTGGTGAAACACGCAGCACCAGTCCGCGCGTCTTATCATCCCAGAAGTCTGTGCGGTCTGAAACGTCCACGCTTTCAATAAAGCGGGTGGTGAGATTATGCCGTGCCACGCGAAACCCCCTGACTGTTTAGTCACTTTGCAGCGCCGGGGTTCCGAGGGGGTTCCAAATTGACGTAACTCGCCCGAAAACCGACGAACAAGTCCAAACACGTTTCACGTGAAAGGCCAATGGCTTAGCTGTTTATTCCTGTTTATATCAAACCGCGTTTTTTCGCCTAGGGCCTTTTGTAATCAGGGGGTCGCGGGTTCGAACCCTGCTGCCAGCACCATCAATCATCCTCGTGGCTTGTTACACGCCTGCCCTGTGCGCCGATCTGCAGTGAACAGTGATCGTGTGACGCATATGCAACCCAAAATACTGCCCACAGCCGACATGATCGCATATGAGGCACACTGCCTAACATCTCTCGTTCATAGCGCTTGACGTAAGCGTGCGCGTCAGCATTCTTTGGCGCGCGTACATACTGGATTTGTTTCTTGGCCCTAGTCTATCAATCTGCGTCATCACAACCTGCCGCCGACTTCACATCGCCAATCAAAGAATATCTTCAAGTCTTGCACAAAAGGCTATTGGAGAACCGTGATGGCGCAGTAGCAGATTATATACCCGAGTTGGCAAAAGCCCGCCCCGACGGGTTCGGCATAACAATCGCTACAGTTGACGGTACCCTCTACAGTGCAGGCGATGCGCGAGAGACCTTCACCATACAATCCATGTCCAAGCCGTTCACATACGGTTATGCGCTCGACAGGCTGGGGCGTGATGAGGTCATTAAAAAAGTTGGCGTGGAGCCAACCGGCGAAGCGTTCAACTCTATTGTGCTGGATGATGAGCACAATCGGCCCTTCAACCCCATGGTCAACGCCGGTGCGATTGCGGTGGCAAACCTACTGCTGGACACCGGTGAGACCCGGCGTGTGAAACCCGAAGAGCTTTTCAGCCGGTTTGCTGGGCGTGACCTCACAGTTGATGAAACCGTTCTCCAGTCAGAAGATGAAACCGGCCATCGCAACCGCGCGATATCCTACATGATGCTCAACACAGCCATGATAGATCATGCGCCCGAAGAGGTTCTGGACTTCTATTTTCGGCAGTGTTCTGTCCTTGTCACATGCGAAGACATGGCAATGATGGCCGCCACATTGGCAAACCTTGGCCGCCAACCCCTAACGGGCGACACGGTGCTGGCCTCAGAGCATGTGCAAGATGTTCTCACCCTGATGAACACCTGTGGCATGTACGATTACGCCGGTCAGTGGGCTTATGACGTGGGCATACCAGCAAAAAGCGGCGTCGCTGGCGGTGTGATTGCGGTTATCCCTGGGCAAGCTGGCATCGCCATTTGGTCACCCCCACTTGATGAGGTTGGCAACAGCGTGCGCGGCGTTGAGGTCTGCAAGGCGATATCCAAGGACTTTGGGCTTCATGCCTTTGCCGAAAAGGCCAACTCAGGCACGGTCATCCGCCGTCAGTACAAAGCCAGCGAAATCGGCTCCAAACGCATACGCTCGCCCAGCGAACGCGAGTGGCTCTCACGATCAGCTGACCGCGTTTATGTGACCGAACTGCAAGGATCGCTTTACTTTGGGCCGACTGAAACGGTTATTCGCCAACTGTCCAAGCAGATTGGCAAAGCTGATGAAATTATTATCGACTTTGCTCGTGCGAGCTACTGCGACCCGGCCTCAACGGGGCTGCTAAGCGAGGCGCTCGCCTCTTTTGTCGCTTGCGGCTGCAGGTTGGTTCTCACGGGTCTGCGCGAGGGTGGGCCGCTGTCGTCGCTTAAGCAAAAAGCCACCGACAAGGGCCTAGATATCCAATTTGAAAGCGATGTCGATGCTGCTCTGGAGGCTGCAGAAAACAGACTTCTTGCACAGCATTATGAGCGTGGAGACACATCGAAATATGCGCTGGCTAAAATCGACATTCTCTCCGGTTTAGAGCGCGAAGACTACAAGGTGCTTGAGGGTGTCGTTAAGAGCCTTCAGTTCAGCAAGGGGCAGCAGATCGTTAAGGAAGGTGACCCTGCAAATGCAGTTTTCGTCATCGCAAGTGGCTCGGCCAGCATATCGCTGGAGCTCTCCGATGGCCGCCGCAAAAGATTGGCCGCCGTTGGACCAGGCTTCGCCTTCGGCGAGATGGCATTGGTGGAAGATGGAACGCGAACAGCAGACGTCTTCGCCGACGAGGCCGTGGTTTGCTATGTGCTTTCCATCGAAATGATCAGCGCAATGGAAACAACACACCCTCATATCCCGCTGAAAATTCTAGCCAACCTGGTCCGCTCGCTGTCAAAAAGGCTTCGGCACGCAAATCAGGAAATCCGCTTCCTGGAATAGCCAAATGCTACTCTGCTGCGTCCACAACTGGCGCTCGCGTATCGGTCAGGAAGCCACCCGACTGGCGGTGCCAAAGCTGGCTGTAGAGCCCACCGGCCTCAAGCAGGCTATCATGCGTACCATCCTCGATGATCTGACCTTTATCCATCACGATCAGCCGATCCAGCTGCGCAATCGTGGATAGCCTGTGCGCAATGGCAATGACCGTTTTGCCTGCCATCAGCTCGTACAAGCTATCCTGAATGGCAGCTTCAACTTCTGTATCGAGCGCGGAGGTTGCCTCATCGAGCAAAAGGATTGGTGCGTTCTTAAGCAGGACGCGCGCAATGGCAATGCGTTGGCGCTGACCGCCAGATAGTTTTACCCCGCGCTCACCGACCTGCGCCTCCAGCCCCTTGTTGCCGCCCAAATCCTCCAGCTCGTACACAAAGCTTTCAGCGCGGGCCATTTCCACCGCACGGCGAATATCCGCCTCGCTCGCTTCAGGGCGGCCATAGGCAATGTTCTCACGCACCGAGCGGTGCAAAAGCGCAGTATCCTGCGTTACAACGCCAATATGGCTGCGCAAGCTTTCCTGCTGGACTTGCGCCACATCTTGCCCATCAATCAGCACCCTGCCCGCCTCTACATCGTGCAAGCGCAACAGCAAATTCACCAGGGTCGTCTTGCCGGCACCCGAGCGGCCAATAAGGCCAACTTTCTCGCTAGGCTTAATGGTAAGGTTGAGGTTCTCAAGAACCCCGCCATCTTTGCCATAATGGAACGAAACAGTGTCAAAGTTGATCTGGCCGCTTCGCACCACAAGCGCTGGTGCGCTGGGCACATCCTGCACATCGCGCTGTTTCGACAGCATCGCCATGCCATCATAAACCGTGCCGATGTTTTCAAACAGCATCGACATTTCCCACATAATCCATTGGGAAATACCATTGAGCCGCAAGGCCAAGCCCATCGCAACGGCAATCGCGCCAACAGATATGGAGCCAGTCAGCCAAAAACCGATCGACATTGCGCCAAGCGAAAACAGCAGCAGCATGTTAAGGCTGTAGAGGCAGATGTTGAACAGGCTCGACAGCCGCATCTGCCCGTGCACGCTTTGCAAAAACGGGTCCATCGCCTCACGAGCATAGCTTTCCTCGCGGCCCGCATGGGCAAACAGCTTCACCGTGGTGATGTTGGTGTAGCTATCGACCACACGCCCCGTCATGTCTGAGCGCGCGTCAGCTTGTATCTGCGCAATGTCGCGCAAGCGCGGGACAAAATACCAGAGAATGCAAATGTAAAGCACCAGCCAGACCAGCATGGGCGCGAGCAACCGAATATCAGCTGAAGCCGCCACAAACAGCATGCCGATGAAAAACGCTGCGACATAAACCAGCACATCAAACAGCTTCATCATGCTTTCACGCACAGCCAGCGCGGTCTGCATCATTTTGGTGGCAACACGGCCAGCAAACTCGTTGGCGTAAAAGCCTTGGCTCTGCCCAAGCAGATAGCGATGCGCCATCCAGCGGATGCGCATGGGGTAATTGCCAAGCAAGGTCTGGTGGATGATCATGGTCTGCAGCATGACCGCTGCAGGCAGCACAACCAGCATCAAAAAACCCATCCAAAGCAGGGTTGTACGCTGATCATCAAGAAACGTCTCGCGCTCGCTGTTGACCAGCCAGTCCACCACCTGGCCGAGGAACGAATAGACGTAGACCTCCGCAATCCCGATGAAAAAGGCGAGCGCTGCCGCGCTCAGAACCGCCGGCCACGCACCGCGGGTGTAATGGGCGCAAAACGCCAGCAGCGTGTCCGGTGGTGTTACCGGGTGCTGGGGCGGAAAGGGGTCGAGACGACGCTCAAACCAGGCGAACATAGGCTTGGCCTTGCAAAATTCAGGGACGCGATGGTGGCTTAAAACACGCTGGCACGACCCAGCGGAAAAGACCCGAGCGTCGTCAGTGGCGGTATATAGCTGCCGTTCCTGACGGTGGAAGGGCAGAAGCTGCTTGTTTCAACACACTGGTCAAACATTCTTGCCACATCGTGCCATTTGGGCGACACACATTCGGGCACCTATTTCTGCTGCCAGCAAGGTATTCCATGGCCAACGCGTCCTTTTCCAAGATCGGCTTTATCGCAAGCTCGGTGCCCCAAGCGATGCAGGCCAAGGCAAGCCTTGAGGCACGTTACGGCACACACGCTCAAGCTGACTGCGATGTTATCGTCGCACTTGGCGGTGATGGGCTCATGCTCTCGGTACTCCACCAATTCATGAATGCTGATGTGCCAATTTACGGCATGAACCGTGGCTCTGTTGGCTTCATGATGAACGAATATGATGAGGACCAGCTTGAGGAGCGCCTGCATGCCGCCATCCCAACCACCATTCATCCGCTATCCATGGAGGCATGGGATACCGACGGCAAAAAGCATGAGGCGCGCGCGCTCAACGAAGTGTCACTGCTGCGCCAAACCCACCAGGCGGCCAAGCTACGTATCAGCGTTGATGACAGGGTGCGGCTTGATGAGTTGATATGCGACGGTGCATTGGTCGCTACCCCCGCGGGGTCAACCGCCTACAATCTCTCCGCCCACGGCCCAATTCTGCCGATCACTGCCAGCATGCTTGCGCTCACACCCATTAGCCCGTTCCGCCCGCGGCGCTGGCGTGGCGCGATTTTGCCCGACACTGCAAAAGTGCGCTTTGACGTTCTGGAAGGCGACAAACGCCCCGTCGCGGTTGCCGCCGACGCGCAAGAGACGCGCGCAGTCGTACGCGTGGACATTCACGAATCGCGCAGCAATCGCGCCAACATGTTGTTTGACCCTGATCACTCGCTCGAAGAACGCATCCTCAACGAACAATTCTCAGGCTTTTAGCCAACATCGAGCGCGGCCCAATGCCTCATTTAAAAGCTTTTTAGAGTGCATTTGAGCGATCGATAGAAATACTCTGGAAACCCTTTGTCCCTAGTCTACATGCGAAGTTTTGTGGGCAGAAGAGGCCGAGATGAACCCGTTGGACGAGCAAATCATTAAAGGCGAGTACAAGACAATCACGCCGCCCGATACGCTTCAGAAGAAGGTTCGCAAACTCGTTGGACGCGAAGCCACCATTGACCCGGTGGCCAAAGCTGAAAAAGCGGTAGAACGCTTGTCGGTGAACTTTGCAACATGGATGGAAGAAGAGGTCGCTCGCCTCATCGAGATCTGGCAGGCAAGCAAAGTGAGCGCGAATGCTAATGAAAGCCGCGCTATGCTTTACCGAGCAGCCCATGACATGCGCGGCCAAGCTTCCACGCTGGGCTTTCCCTCTGTTGGCCACATTGCCGGTGTGTTTTGTGATATTCTGGAATGCATGGGCAATGACCCAATTCCCGAAGAGTTTCTGGAAAAATACATAAGCGCCATCCGCGCTATCGCCCGCGAAACCGGTGCCGGTGAAGACAACTCTATTGCTGAGGCCTTGGCCCAAGAGCTGTCACGCGCGGGAAATGAGATGATTGAACGCCACCAGTCATCCGGGCAGTCAACGGCCGCTTAAAGCCGCCAAGGTTTTACCAACCCTCTAAGCGGCCAGCGCGTCAGCGACCGCATTTTCCAACAGACGCACCTCGTTTGCATCGCTGCTGGGAGCTTCCAACAATGCTCCCAAATCAATCTGTTTATCAGAGCGGATCGCGCCTGTTTGCGCACGGGCAGCGGCCTGCATGATGTCAGCAGCCGTGCTGTGGCAAAGCGCAAGCGTGGAGGCGTCCACCGCTCCTTCTGTGATGCCGTCAAAAGCATCTTGCGCACTGCGCTGATCGATCACTTCGATTAGCGTTTCGCAGAAAAAGTCAGCCGTCCAATCCACCTCGGCAGATGCAAGTTCGCGCGCTAAAACCAGCGACATCGAAAGAACGCAGCAGACCGAACTGTTGAGCCCCGTCTTCTTCATCAGACTTGCCGCAACCACCGGTCGCGAATGAACAAAGGCACTGCGCACCCGTTCCATGGAAACATCACAAAGGCAGGCGACAACAGCTTCCAGCACCGGCACCTGGCCAGATAAAGCAACGCGCAATGCAAATGCCGGAGTTAGGCCGCCCGTTTGATAGAATGCACTAAGCGCACGGCGGCAATCAGCACCTTCCATTGGGCTAAGCAAATCAAGAACAGCACGTTCGCGCGCGGCACATGCGACGCGCTCCAGCCGTTGTCCTGGCACCAGTGCCTGAACAAATGCATTGCTTTGCAGCGCCTTTGCACAGGCTGACACGAGCAGACACTGCTGTTCTGGTCCAAGTGTGCGGGTTGCCTGCAACGTCTCAAGCGCTGCAACATTATCGCCAAAACGGTCGATATAAAGGGCGTAGTCAGCAAAGCTCAGCTGCACATAAGGGTTGCAAGCCAAGGCTGAGCAGGCATCAGCTCCACTGGAGGTGAGCAGCGCGCCAACCAAAACGGCATCCAGGTCTTCGCGCTGGGCAATAGCCACATCAATGGCTGTATCACCACGCTGAAGGCCCTCGCGCAGATGTGGTGTCTGCAACAATGGCGAGCGGGCATACAGAGGCGCGCACACGCTGGGTACATCATCAGCCAGGCGCAACACCATTGCGCGCGGGGCATCCTTACGATCAGCAAAAATTTCGGCCAGCCGGTTTCGCACCGCGACACTTGGATCATCAAGCAGCGCAAAAAGCGCAGTCATAACCTGACGACGCTCATCATCATCCATCGGCGAATGCAGGTATGAGCGTGCTAAGGCATCGGCTGCCTCTACCCTCAAATCCTGTGGAGCCTGATCAGCCCATTCCAAAAACGCATCAACAATCATAACGCCACTCACACTTACACAAAACTCTTTAGACGGGAGGCAGAAGGTCCGAACTGTCACTGGTGCGCTCTACAGTTTGCGCGGGGTTCACATAAGCTGCAGCCAATTGGCCACTGCGCACAAAACCCAGCAAATCCAGAGGTAATCCAACCGAGTTGGGCGCGACTGTTGGTGATGGAACGGTTGCTTGATGGGTTTGCGGCTGACTGGCCGCGCCGTGGGTGGAGACAAACTCTTCACCCAGCTGCGGCACTTGCACGCCATCGGGACGGTAAAGCGCAGCGAAGAAAGGCATACTGCTTCGACCATCTGGCGCAAACATGCCAAGCTGGCTTAGCTGATCAGGTGGTGGGGGCGGAGCCTGCGGCAAATCATCAAAGCCGGAAGGTTCAAGTTCCAAGGGCCTGCCATCGCCAGCAGTGGTGGCGGCAGGTGTCGCAGCAGCAGGCGTGACAGCAGCAAGCTGAACAGATGCAGCACCATTGCTGGGTATTGGGTCACTGGGGAAACCATCGACCAAACGATCGTAAAGCTGGCGCACCGAAACCGCTTCGCCGGACCGATCATAAAACAACCCACGATTGGCCGCAGCGGCAGTGGGAAAAACATCAGCCGCAACACGGTTTGGTTGCTGCTCAGCCAACGAGATCAGGCGCGAAGCCCCCGAAGATCCGAAGACGTGCGCGACATAGCCCTCGCCCACAGTAACGTTGCGGCCCAGCGCATTTTCCAAGTCGCTGGCATTTTCCATCAGGAAAAGACCGCTCATAACCGCGGAAAGCTGAGGGTCATGCCGCATGGCGAGCACCTGCTCGCGCGTGGCTGCATCACCAACGGTAAAACGACCGTCTGAGCGCTGCTCGATGGAGGCTGCTTCTTCGCCAAGCCCCAAAGATGCGCCATGCTGGTGCATCATCGAGAGCCAAGTCTGCTCAATAAACTGGAATGGACCTCGCGCCGAAGAGGTTGTCGCCGCGGCGTTCACATCCAGACTGCTTTCGCGCATCGCGGTGGTCATGAAGTAGTCGAACGGCAGCCCAGTAGCCTGCGAAGCAGATGCAAAAGCCTGCTCAAGCGGCATGGGCGCGCCGGTCGCGCGTGACGCCTCAGAAGCGCGCGCGGCTGCTCCATTGTTGGCCGGGCCTAGGAACATGGACAGGAAAGACGACACCGCGCACCTCGTTGGGGTTACCTCTAGTGTCGACTGTTTATGGTAAATGCACCCTTAACATTTGGCTGCTTGCGGCGCTTAGACCGCCGAAGGGCGCGGTTTTGCTAACATTTGCGCCGCAACTGTGTAGTCTGCATAGCCACAACGGGCCATCAGCGCTGCCTTCTGCGAATCAAAGCGTCCTTCCGGCGTGATAAAATCATCATGGATATGAACACCCACCACCTCGCCGATCACCATGATGTAAGCACTGTCTTTTCCGCCTGACCCGCGCGTTGAAATGATATCAGTTACCACGCACTCCAGCGCTGAAGGCGCATCAACAAGGCGTGGCGCGTTGACCAGCCTGGCATCCTCTACGGCTAGGCCGGTTGCCGCAATCTCGCTGGTGCCACGCGGATAGTTGGCGGAGCTCTGGTTCATCGCATCAAACATTGCATCACTGACGCTATGGGCAACAAAGCAACCAGACTCTTTGGCATACGTTACCGAGTCTTTGGGTCCGCCAGAGGAAAACATGACAATGGGTGGATCGTCGCTGACCGCATTAAAAAAGCTGTAAGGGGCAAGGTTTTCTGCGCCCGACCTGGCACGCGTTGCAATCCAGCCAATGGGCCGCGGCGCAACCAGAGCCTTGAAGGGGTTGCTGGGCAGTTCATGCCCTTTAGAAGTTTCGTAGAACACGCGGCCCACCTAAACCGTCAAAATACGCAAATGGTCCGATACGGCAGGGCGAGGACGCTCAACGGGCGCGATGGTTGGCGTGCCAATATGAATGAAGCCCACAATCTGCTCGTCGTCACCCACACCAAAAAGCACTTTGGCATCAGTATTATAGGTTGCCCAGCCCGTTAGCCACTGCGCCCCAAAGCCCATGGCGTGCGCCCCCAAGATAAGGTTCATGGTGCCCGCACCAGCGGAAAGATGCTGCTCCCATTGCCGTATTTTTACATGCTCTTTGGCAGTGCTCACCACCACCAGGCACAGCGGGGCCTGCTGGAAGATCATATCCACCTTGTCCAGGCTTTCTACAGGTAGGTCCGGCTCATCAACTGAGCGCATCGCGCGCAATTTTGGCGCCAAAGCTGCACGCACAGGCTTATCCATCGCAACAAAACGCCAGGGTGCCAGTTTTCCATGGTCAGGCACGCGCATGGCGATGGTGATGAGTTGCTCAAGTTGATCTGCGCTTGGCCCGGGCTCATCAAGAAAAGCAGCCGTCACGGTGCGGCGGGTCTGCAAAAGCTCCAGCATAGAGGGGTTCGTCATTTTTGATCCTTGATCGGGACTTAAGAGCAACAAAATTTGGTTGTTCGGTTGGCCGCCTTGCGTGGCTTACAATCCTTTGGCAAAGCCGTGTAAACAGCGCACGCGGGGTGGCCGACATCTCAACGCGAATCGCCAACAGCAATACGATAGCAAGGTATCATGGTCCGTTTCCCTCGCTTGCAACACTGCCTGCTTGCAGTTGCCACGGTGTTTATCTGCGCAAGCGCGCCTACTTTGTCTCTTGCGCAGGCTATCACCGAGGCCCCACCCAGCCCGGTGGCCAGACCACTTACGATCACGCCTGGCACGCCCCTTTCTCTGGGCGAAACCGCTGCGCCAGACCCGTTTGAAACACCACCAGCGGAAGAAACGGCGTTACCCTCGGTCGACTTTCAGGTGATCGTGCCTGACCGAGATGCTCCCGGCGTCCCAGTTCAGTTATCTGCGGTGCTCAATGAGGCGGCCCCTGCGCTACAGCGTGACTTGGTATGGACCATTTATGCTCTGGGCGATGATCAGGTCGATGATGAAGACTTGATGCTGAATGCAACCGGCGGCGTTCTGGACACCGAGCTTCCACCCGGTAGCTACATCGTGCATGTCTCTTTTGGTCTGGCGACCCTTTCGCGACCGCTCACCGTCACCCAGCAAGGCCTAACTGAAGTGTTCAACCTCAATGCTGGGGGCATTTCAGTGCGCGGGGCGATAGGTGCCGATAGCTTCCTTCCTGATGAAGCCGTCACCTTTGAGGTGTTTCCCGAGACAGTGGAAAGTTTTGAAACCACAACGCCGCTCGCCCGTGATGTGGACGAGCGCAGCGTTCTGGTGGTGCCTGCCGGGCGTTACACGGTGGTCAGTCGCTATGGCGATGTGAACGCCATTGTGCGCGCGCAAATAGACGTGGAACCTGGCCAGTTGACCGAAGCGGTGATGTTCCACAATGCCGCCCAGATCACGCTGAAACTGGTCAATGAACCCAATGGAGAGGCGTTGCCCAACACCGCATGGAGCGTGTTGAATCCTGGCGGCGATATTGTGCGCGAGTTTGTCGGTGCGTTTCCTACCATGGTGCTGACCGAGGGCGACTACACAATTATCGCGCGCCATGATGGGCAGGTGTTTAGCCGCGATTTCGCTGTGGTTACTGGCATCAACCGGGAAGAAGAGCTCGTCGCGCAATAATCCCTAAAGCGGTCGTTCCGAAGGAACGGAGCGTAAAAATGCCGGTCGTTCCGAAGGAACGGAGCAAAAGGGCACCCCCGGTTGCCCCATAGGCTCAGAGCGTACTTAAACGCCTATCTGCAGGCCGCACCACAGACTGGGCGCGCCCGCGAGCAGTCCTACCCCGCCAAATCTGGCGGGGTTGCCTCTTCCTTCAAACTCGTCAGCGCCTCATCCAGGCTCATCGCAGTCTGATGTTTTGCGCCAAGGCGGCGGATATTAACCGAGCGCTCCTCAGCCTCGCGGTTGCCCACCACCATAATCACCGGAATTTTCTGCAGCGAGTGCTCACGCACCTTGTAATTGATCTTCTCGTTTCGAGTATCCAGCTCAACCTCAAAACCTGCATCCAGACACGCCTCATAGACTTCCTGCGCATAACCATCAGCATCCTGCGTGATGGTCGCAACGACGATCTGCTGCGGCGCAAGCCAGAGCGGGAAGTGGCCCGCATAGCTTTCAATCAGAATGCCAAGAAACCGCTCCAACGACCCACAAATGGCGCGGTGGACCATAACCGGCTGCACCTTGTCGCCCTCTTGATCGACGTAAAACGCGCCAAAGCGTTCTGGCAAATTGAAGTCAACTTGCGTGGTGCCAAGCTGCCAGTCACGTCCGATGGCATCTTTTAGCGTGTACTCGAATTTGGGCCCGTAGAACGTGCCCTCGCCTTCGTTGATGCCGACCGAAATGCGCGGATCATTATCCGCCATCTGCTGCAGAGAGCTTTTCAGAATATCTTCTGCATGGTCCCACATAGCGTCGGTGCCGACACGCTTTTCGGGGCGAGTGGCGAGTTTCACTTCTACCGACTCAAAACCAAAATGCTCGTACACCGACATCATCAGATCATTGATCTTCAGGATCTCTGCTTCCAACTGGTCGGTGGTGCAGAAAATGTGCGCATCATCTTGGGTAAACGCGCGCACACGCAGCAGGCCGTGCAAGGCACCGGATGGTTCATAGCGGTGCACCGCGCCAAACTCAGCCAGCCGCATCGGCAGGTCGCGATAGCTTTTCAGGCCGTGCTTGAAGATTTGCACATGGCCCGGACAGTTCATTGGCTTCAGTGCAAAAACGCGCTGGTCTGCACTTTCATCGTCCGGGTTCACCAGACTGTCGGCGGCCTTCACCCCGAACATATTCTCCGAATACCAGCCCCAATGGCCAGAGGTTTCCCAGAGCGATTTGTCCAGTACCTGTGGGGCATTCACTTCCTTATAGCCATCCTTGCCAATGCGGCGGCGCATATAGCTGGTGAGCTTTTGGAACAACGTCCAGCCCTTTGGGTGCCAGAACACGGTGCCCGGCCCCTCTTCCTGAAAATGGAAAAGATCCATCTCACGGCCAAGCTTACGATGGTCGCGCTTTTCGGCTTCCTCCAGCATGTGCAGATAGGATTTCAGGCCCTTTTCATCGGGCCAAGCAGTTCCATAAATGCGGGTCAGCATCTGGTTTTGGCTGTCGCCGCGCCAGTAAGCACCAGCAACTTTCATCAGCTTGAACGCGTTGCCAATTTGGCCGGTCGACGCCATGTGCGGGCCACGGCAAAGGTCAAACCAGTCACCCTGGAAATAGATTTTGACATCTTCCCCATCAGGGATGGCGTCGAGCAATTCAACTTTGAAATCTTCGCCCTTGCCTTTGAAAACGTCCGCCGTTTTTTCCCGGCTCCAAACTTCCTTGGTGAAGGGTTTGTTGCGCGCGATAATCTCACGCATCTTCTTCTCAATCACCGCCAGATCATCGGTGGTGAAGGGCTCCTCGCGATAAAAATCGTAGAAAAAACCGTTCTCGATCACCGGACCGATGGTCACCTGTGTGCCCGGCCAAATCTCTTGCACCGCCTCGGCCATCACATGGGCTGCATCGTGGCGGATAAGCTCGGTTGCGCGCGGATCATCGCGGGTCACGATCTCAACGCTTGCTCCATCGGGCAGCGGATCGCTGAGATCAGCCACTTCGCCATTTACGGCAACAGCAACGGCTTTTTTCGAAAGGCTTTTGGAAATGGAAAGCGCCAAATCAGCACCGTTCGCGCCATCATCAAGGCTGCGTACGGATCCATCGGGCATGGTGAGAGAAGGCATGGGTTCGCTCCTTTGGCTCAACTCCTGCCTACAAGTGCAGGTAAGCGCGAATGATTTGGAAGATCAGTCGCTCAAACGCTGATCCTCAGGGATATGCGCACCGGTCCAGTGCCCATAGCGCCACGGGGTATACCAGCGCGCAGCCACGTTCAAGCGCTCTGGCACAGGATCAAGGCCCGAAGATCCCATGGGGCGGCACCGCCAGAACCGGGCAAGCCCGATCCAGAAGCCTGCCCAGGCCCCGTGCGCGGCGATCGCCTCATCGGTATAGGCCGAACAAGAGGGTATGTGGCGGCATGTTCGCCCAAAAATGGAGGACAGCGTAAGCTGGTAGAACCATATCAGGGCGCGCAGGATGGTTTTCACGCTGCTGTTTCACTTTGAGCAAGCTGCATGGCTTCGCTCGCCGCTTCAAAAGCCAGCATCACCGAAGCATGGCGGGCTTTGTAGTCGCGCACGCCTTCAAAAATGGAGAGGTCAGAAAAGCGGTCACCAAAGCTTGCCTCTTCACCGGAGAGCAATGCGCGCAAGCCATCGCGGGCCGCTGTCACGTCCTCAAGCGACGCCCCCGCAATCCCCTGTCCCAAAACGGCAGCGCTCGCCTGCCCCAGCGCGCAGGCTTTCACATCCTGCGCAAAATCCGCCACCACGCCATCACGCATCACAACATCAGCGCGCACCACAGAGCCGCAGAGGCGCGCATGGCGCGTTGATGAACCCTGCGGCGCATCCAATGCGCCCAGATGGCTGATATTTGCAGAAAGAGAGAGCAGCTTGCTGCTGTAAAGATCGTCCAGCATATAAATGCGACCTTATGAAACCGGTTGCAGCTCGGCGGTTAGGCCAAAGCAGTTATTAATCAAGTCTGGAATGTAGATTGCCAGGGGCCATATGCAACATCACTCATGAGCGTCATACTGTCTGCACCACAGAACAATGGCGTTATGTGTGCTTGGATTGTAAGGTCCAATCGAAGTTTCAAAGCGTAAGTCCGGTGCAATGAGCCAAGAAGAACAAAACTCTCCGGAGACCATTATGGATGCCATTTTAGAGGGCCTGAAAACGCAGCAGGCGCGCACGACCGATCGCCCATCTCAGGAAGAGGCAGAGGCCGCCGTGCGCACTCTTCTCGCCTGGGCAGGTGATGACCCCACGCGGGAGGGTCTTTTGGACACGCCAAAACGGGTCGCCAAGGCTTATGGCGAGCTGTTTTCTGGCTATGATGCGGACATTGAAGAAATCCTCGACCGCGTGTTCGAAGAAGTTGAAGGCTATCAGGACATCGTGCTCCTGAAAGATATTCCCTTCCACTCACACTGCGAGCACCACATGGTACCTTTTGTGGGCAAGGCGCACATTGCCTACTATCCGCGCGCAGGTGTTGTGGGCCTTTCCAAACTTGCCCGTCTGGTCGACGCCTACGCACGCCGCCTGCAAACGCAGGAAGCGATGACGGCCCAGATCTCCATGGCGATTGAAGAGTATCTTGGCCCGCGTGGCGTTGCGGTGATGGTGGAAGGCGAGCACATGTGTATGTCGATGCGCGGTATTCGCACCTCCGGTTCCACAACAATAACGACCCGCTTTTCGGGTGTGTTTGAAGCTGCCGACGAACAGGTACGCTTCTTGACCTTGGTGCGCGAATAGGCTTCCCAAGGCGGGCCTCTACCAACAACACGGCCCGCCACATGCTCTTATCTCCGCCCTCAGCTGATAAATCCACGCAAGAATTCGGCACCGCGTTCGCACCGCGCTTTGATCAGGCGGGTCTGGTGACAGCGGTGGCCGTGAGCCACACCACCAAACAGGTTCTGATGGTCGCGCACATGAATGCGCAGGCCATTCAAGAAACCTTGGCCACCGGCTTTGCCCATTATTGGTCGCGGTCGCGCGCCAGCCTTTGGAAAAAGGGCGAAATAAGTGGCGAGTTGCAAAAAGTGCACGCGCTTTATACCGACTGCGATCAGGATGCACTGGTGGTGGAGGTAAGCGTAGAAGGCCGCGGCAGCGCCTGCCACAATGGCTTTGCTTCCTGCTTTTACCGTGTTGTGGAAACCAAGAGTGGCGCCATCGTGCTCCGCCAAACCGAAGATCCGCTGGCCTCAGCTGAGGATCTGTATGGCAGCAAGAACACCTGATGCACTTGCAGGAACCAGACAGCGTTGACCCTCAACTTGCCAATGGAAAACCAAGCATTGGCCTTGCGCTGGGCGGCGGGGCTGCACGCGGTTGGGCCCATATCGGCGTGCTGGAGGTCCTGCACGAAAACGGCATCCATCCAGACGTTATCGCAGGCACATCCATCGGCGCGATTGCTGGCGGCTCCTACAGCGCGGGCAAGCTTGCAGAGCTCAAGGCCTTCGCGCTTTCACTGACGTCCCGCCGCGTGTTTTCACTTGTTGATCTAACGCCGCTCTCAAGCGGGTTGATCGGTGGTCGCAAGCTCATGAAGCGGCTGGAGAAGCACCTGGGTGGCTTGCAGATCGAAGATCTTGAGACGCGCACCGTTTTCATCGCTGCCGAACTTGCAACTGGCCATGAAATTTGGTTGCGGCGGGGTGATCTGGTGAAGGTCATGAGGGCCTCCTACGCCCTGCCAGGCGTGTTTCCACCCGTGCCGATCAATGGCCGCGCACTGGTGGACGGCGCGCTGGTCAACCCGGTGCCAGTCTCGGTGTGCCGAGCCTATGGCGCGCGGCTCGTCATCGCCGTGAACTTGTCACCAGAAACCATGCCGCATGGCGGCGTGGTGCCCGACCTGCCTGATTTTGATGCCGAGCTAGACGCGATGGTCGAAGCCGAACAGGACGATGAGGGTAACCGGTTTGGTTGGCGCGACCTGGTGGGTTTAGCCAACCCCTGGCGGAAAGTGGTGCGCAGTCAGTTCAACGTGGATGATACAGGCCGTGCCAGCGGTAAACCCAAGCGCATTCCTGCGGTCATGATGCAAAGTTTCACCATCATTCAGGACCGCATGACACGCTCACGCTTGGCCGGAGATCCGCCAGACGTCATGATTGCACCTTTGATCGGCAGCGTTGGGATGTTTGATTTCCACAAAGCCGAAGAAGCCATCGCAGCCGGGCGCATCGCTACGCAACGCGCCCTTGATGATATTGCTATTATCTCGCAGCGGCTTAACGCGCGCTAGCTTGTCGCGATGTACTCGCGCAGCGCTTCGGCTTCCTGTTGCACCTCAGCAATGCGCGCCTTCACAATGTCGCCAATAGAAATGATGCCCACCAATTTGGTGTCAGCAACCACCGGCAAGTGACGGAAGCGCCCTGCACTCATCTTGGTCATCAGTTCATGGCTGCGCTCATGTTCGGCGCATGTGATCACGGAGGTTGTCATAAAATCCCCGACCGGCTGATCAAAAACCGATGCACCGTGCTGCGCCAGCGCGCGCACAACGTCGCGCTCAGAAATGATACCGGCAACGCCGCCCATTGGGGTGGTAACAACAATAGCGCCGATATTTTTGTCTGATAGTGACTCGATAATCGCCATCATCGTGACATCAGGCGCGGCCGTAGCGACCTCGTGGCCCTTTTCGGCGAGAATTGCACTGACCTTCATTTCATCCCCCTTTATCTGGCAGCGCACAGGCATGCCGCTTGGATCAGACGTTTCCTTTCAACAGCGCTAGGTTTTTTGATTTTTATGCGCCGTCGGAAGACACAGCATGCGCCGACCAATCGACCGTTGGCAAGTCTTCCGATGAGGGCCAAAGCTCACATGCCGCTAAGCGATGTTTCAATAGCCTTCACTAAGACACCGAACGCATGCGGCCGGAGCCAGGACGGTCAAACAAAGCAAAGCCAAAAAAGCCGAGTGCAAAACCACCCAAATGCGCCTGCCAGGCAATGCTGCTGCCTTCGCCAACACCGGGCATGGAAACAGCGCCAAACAACAGATTTGAAACAATCAACATACCGCAGAACACCAAGACGGTTGGGTTGCTCCAGACTTCGCGCAACGACTGGATCGGTCGGTTGCGCACCAGCTCTGGGTGACGCACGGCAACCATCATGCCGCGATCACGGCTATCAAACACAAAACGTGCAGCACCACCCATAATGGCAGAGACACCGGCTGAAGCGCCAACAAGCGGCGCAGCGCTCCCCCAATGGACCAACACATGGGTGGCCGCACCAGCAACTGTGCCCAACACCAACAGCAGCAGGAAGCGCTGTGGCCCAAGCCGCCGCACCACCGGCGCACCAAACGTTACCAGCCAAAGCGCGTTCACACCCAAGTGCAACCAACTGCCATGCAGCAGGCCATATGTTGCGAACGTCGCATAGCTAAGCGCAGGCGGGCCTACAAAAAACTGCGAATGCACCACTTCAGACGTAACAAGCCGCGCCGGAAAGAAAGCCAGATTAAGAAACAACTGCGTGCCCAGTGCATTGGGACCGTAATATACCAACGCGTGGATAATGATAAACAACCCAATGAGCGCCAACAAAAGCGGCGGGACGTTAAAGGCTGGCTCGCGCACCGGCGGTTGGGGCGGCGGCGGCGGCGACCCCCTATTGTCTGGGCCAGTGCTATCGTTTCGCTGCGGCTGCATGGTTTTACATCCTGCTCGGTTTGGAAGGCTGCGGCCTCAACAGCTGTCTATATAGGCGCTAAAAGCGGTCACGCGAGGCCCCTTTTGCCGCACACAGGCCGATACCGACGTGAAAAAGGCAAAAAAAAGCCGCTGGCTTTCGCCAGCGGCTTGTCACGTCCCCACAACGTGGCGTGCATGAAATCATTCGCACAGGGTAGGCTTGGCTCGGCAGAGAGTCTGGAAGGATCTATGCCGTCTGCGTTGCCACCTTAAGGGTTCGTGATCGGCAACAATTTTTGTTACCGCAGGTGTGTGTATGTCCGTTAATATGCCCTTGCCGCGCACAAACCTCAATCGTTACACTCAGTTAACCTTAACAAACCTTAAGGCCTGCAATCCCTGTCAATCCGTGCTGATTAGGGCGTGCAAACCGACCGTTTGGCATGTTTCGAAGTGGGACAAGCCAGTAAGAAACTGATTGAGCTGTTATGAAATCCATGAGTGCCAAACGCCTCTACGCCTACTGGCAAGAGCTGCGCGGAAATCGCCCTGCCCCGGAACGTCGCGACATTGAGCCGGCCGCTATAAAGGCGCTGCTCAGCGATGTGTTTATCCTTGAACACACCCGTGGCGAGACCTTCAACTACCGCCTGGCAGGCTCGGCACATAGCGCCACTTACTGCCGCGAGTTGAAGGGCCGCGATTTCCGTCAGTTCTGGGGCAAAGACGATCTTGAGGCGCTTGATACGTTGCTTTTGGCCATTCGCGAAGATGCCGCAGCAGCAGTGATTGGGTACAATGCAGTCAATGCGCGCGGACAGAAGCTTCCCTCCGAGATGCTGCTTCTACCACTGCGTTATGGCGGTCACGACTATCCACGAATTCTTGGCGTAACTGCTCCTGCAGACAGCCCCTACTGGCTCGGTTTGCATCCAGTTACGCATCACCAGATTACAGCGATGCGCCTTATCTGGCCGGATGAACAACCTGCCTTTCTTCGCCATGCAGTAAACGCCGACGCGATGCTGGATGATGATTTACTGTCGTCAGGCGATGCGATGTCACGCCAGCTTCTGGAACCCGATGCCGACCTACTGGTCCGCGACAGCAACTCCATGGCGTCTCGTGCGGAGCTGCGTCGTCAGGCTTTTCGCGTGATCGAAGGCGGGCGCGATTAAGTTGCCCGAGCAGCTAGGCACCGAGCAGATGTGGCTCTTGAGGCCATCTACGGGAAAAAGTGTAGAGCGGGCAGCTAATACCGCAGGCGTTTAATATCCATTTACCTTGATCACTCATGGTGGCCCCAACGCACCCGTCTTGAGCGATCTTTTCCATGAAGCCTAGCGCGCTAGAAATTGCGACGTCCCATGCCGCCAATCGCAGGCGCTTCCAACGTGTGGAAGTGAACCTGTTGGGGCGCTTCATGCTGCCAAATTGGCAGGAATATCCCTGTCAGGTCATTGATATGTCGCCTGGTGATGCGGGCTTGATTTCACCTGTTACTGGCCGTGTAGGCGACCGTGTGATCGCCTATATCGATTCAATAGGACGGGTTGAAGGTCAGGTTTCACGCCATATCCCGGGCGGCTTTGCGATGACGATCAAAGCCTCTCCGCACAAGCGCGATAAACTTGCCTCGCAACTTACCTACCTTGCCAACAAAGACATATTGGACCTGCCCGAGGATCGTCGGCACAAGCGCCAGCATGTCGAGGATCCCTACTCGACGTTGAAATTGCCAGATGGCCGCGAGTACCAGTGCACCGTGCTGGATATATCGCTGTCAGGCGCTGCCGTACGCACCAGCGTTCGCCCCTCCATGAACTCGATGGTGCATCTGGGCAACATGCGCGCCAAGGTCGTGCGCCATCTCGACGATGGCATCGGCCTGGAGTTTGCAGCGGTCCGTAGCGATGGCGACACATCGTCCGCCTTCCAGCGTTAGGCACGCGTCTGGTCGCCTAGACCTAACCGAACAATGACAATCCAAAGGCCGCGCTTAGCGCGGCTTTTTTTGTGCCCGCTTTCAACCTCTCTCAGCGTAGCTGGCTCGCAGATCAATTATCGCGGTGGTGTCGTACCGCGGGCAATCGGTAAAATTTGAATCGAATTCACCTAAAATGCAGTTCAAATGCAAATCGAATACTATTCAAATTCGCCTTTAATTTGAATATTGTTTAAGTAAAACACACAAGCCGATTTCTACTTCAAAGTAAAATGCACTTGCTAGACATCTCTCGATGACAGGGAGAGGGCAAATGCAAAACAAAAATATTGGAATACTTGCAGGTACACTTTTGGCAGCCCAGCTGGGCTCGGCAAGTGCGGCCAAAGCGGATATACCCTTCATGGAAATGCTCGGCGCGACAGGCGCCCCCATTGGCTATGTCCACATGTGTCAGCGCTCACCGGGAAGCTGCACCCATCGCACAGCATCGCCGACAGTGGTGTCACTAACAGACCAGTCTTGGCGCGATCTGCTGGCGATCAATACCCATGTGAATCAGGCCATCTTGCCGATAACCGATGATGAGCTTTTCGGTCACCCCGAAGTCTGGACGATGCCGACAACGCATGGCGACTGCGAAGACTATGTATTGATGAAGCGCCAAATGCTGGTGGATCGGGGCTGGCCGGCCTCCGCATTGCTGATCACAGTTGTGCGCGAGCGCAATGGCGCAGGCCACGCCGTTCTTACCGTGCGCACCGACCGTGGCGACTTCGTGCTCGACAACCAGGAAGCCAACGTCCTGCGCTGGGATGAAACCGGTTACCACTACATCAAGCGTCAATCTGAGTTCGACGAAACCATTTGGGCGGCCATCGCCGATCCACGAGCCTAGCCGCAGGCCAAGCTAACGAATTTGGCGGCAACGCCAACCGAAAAACTGGTCCGGTCACGTCCCCACCCTCCCCGTCCCCAGAGACTGGGCCAGCGGGCCGACGCTCCCCAAGCGTCGGCCCATTTTCTTTTCTAGTGTTCTTCAATCAGCTTCAGGCCACCGCGAAAACGCTGCGCGTTCTCACAATAATGGTTGGCTGACTTTACCAGCATGTGAGCGGCAGCATCGCCAAGCGCCTTGACCTCCCGGGCAGGCACGCCCACTGCCAGCGTGCGGTCACCGATCGCCTTACCCTCAGACACGAGCGCATTGGCTCCGACAATGGCGTGGCTACCAATGTGCGCGCCGTTGAGTACCGTCGCGCCCATGCCAACCAACGCGTGATCTCCCAAGGTGCAACCGTGCAAAATAGCCTTGTGGCCAATTGTACAGCCACGCCCCACTGCGAGCGGAAACCCCATATCGGTGTGCATCATCACCATGTCCTGAACATTGGTGTCTGGGCCAATATCGATCCACTCATTGTCTCCGCGCAGAACAGCCCCAAACCAGACGCTCGCACCAGGATGCAGGCGCACTTTGCCAATCACGCGGGCAGATGGGGCAATCCAAACGCTTTGCGGGTCGGGAATATCCGGAGCTATGCCGTCAAGTTCATAAAGTGCCACGGTGTGTGCCCTTCCATATTTGGGGTGCGGCCCTGTGCCAATCTGAACCGGCAACAAGGCGCTGTCGCACAACAATACAGCGTGGAACGTGGTGGTGTCAGCCGATCACAACGGCGAAGTTCAGCACCAAAATACCAGCGCACAAACTCCATACCCCCGAGATCAAAACACTGGCCGCCAGCCAGCCCAGCGGGCGTTTTTCAATCAATCTCCCACGCACCGCATTGCGAACAATGATGTAAGGCGCGGCCCAGATGACCAGCAAAACCCGCATAATGGCCCCGGGCAGCGGGACCGTGCCCACATCGTGCACCAGTTCAAAGCGCGCTGGTCGATTGGCCAACAATTGATATCCAGTGGCGAGCAACGCCGCGACAACAAAGCCGCATACGGTTGCGTAGGTAAAAAGCATTGGCTCACTCATGAGCCACCAAACAGTTTGTGTATCGACATGGCACCTGTCCCGTTTTGCGCCTCCGTTGGCGCTTTCCAGACAAGCTGCGCAATTCCCGTGCCGCATGGTAAACCAGGTGTTAACCGCAGGCGCCTTACTCTGACGCCATGATCCAGGCTGACCATCCCTTTTTGAAATCAGACCGCGGTTTTGCGGTGCTGCCCTTCACGCTCATAACCAGCGCGTTGGTGTTGTTGACCGCGCTTTTCATCGGCCATGCAAGCCTTAAGCATATGGGGCTTGTTGTTCCGGGCAGCTACGCGCAGCGCGGTGAGGCACCGGCCTATGAAGTGGTGGTTGGTGGCATCAATTTCCGTGTGCCAACAGGGTATCTTCGCTTTGCCGAGCAGCACCGAAACGGCCTGCTGCCATCAATCGATATGGCGATGGCTTGGCCCACCATGGCCCCGCTTGGCGACGCAGAAACATTGCGCAACACGGCGCGCCAAAACATTGTTTTCATCGGCATCACCGATGTTGAAGGCGCAATGGATACCACCGATCTGTTAGGATCGGTCTATCGCGAGGTGTTCGTCGGCCCCATCCAAAACACCGACGCCGGGCTGGTGCGTCGCACGCTTGACCCCCAAGCAGGCTATGTCGATGAGCGCGTCTACTATGACATCACAACCGGCTCCGGCTTTGCTGCACGCTGTGCTGGTGGTGGGCAGACGGTGTGGGAGACGTGCTACCGCGATGTCATTTTGACCAACGGATTGACCGTTACTTATCGCTTTGCACCAGAGCTGCTGAACCAATGGCAGGATCTGGACGACAGTATATTGGGTTTTCTATTGCAGCTGGCACGCTCGAGCCAGGACTATGCCGGCAACCAGTAAGCTGCTGACATCGCTGCTTAATTCAGGTCAAAATCCAATATGGCCATGGTGAAATTGTAGGACAGATCCTCATCGTCCTCATCATCCTTGTGGATCAGGCCCACAAATTCTTCACCCACGTAAACCTCGGCAGAATCGCCTTTACGCGGGCGCGCTTTGACCGCGATGTTGGGCGAATCAAACAGCTTGCGCATATAGGCTTCAAGTTTAGAGAGTTCTTCGGCCTGCATGGGTGCGGCTCCTACATCTGAAATGAACAAATCGTTGAACGCATCTAGGCTGGATGGCGGCGCATGCGCAACGCCTCACCTGCTGGCGAGCTAAATGCCCCAGCCTTCATCCACAAGCGGTTCGTGCCGCATGGAATGCTCCATGGACAGCGATGGCATGCAATCTGGGCCCATGGCCCTGGCCATACTGACCACTTTTGCGGGAATGCCAGCAACTGTCGCCAATGCCGGAACAGGATCCAGTACGACCGAGCTTGCAGCCACGCGCGAGCCATTACCCAACTCAATATTACCAAGAACCTTTGCGCCGGCGCCAATCAACGCACCACAGCTCACCTTTGGATGGCGATCACCGCCAGCTTTACCGGTGCCGCCCAGCGTTACGTTCTGCATGATCGATACATTATCTTCGATCACGGCCGTCTCACCGATAACGATGCCGGTGGCATGATCGAAAAAAATGCCACCACCGATACGCGTATTGGGGTGAATATCCACCTGGAAAACTGCGCTTATGCGACTTTGCAGAAAGAGCGCCAGATCCTGCCGCCCCTGTTGCCAAAGCTGGTGAGAGAAGCGATGCGCTTGTAAGGCTTGGAAGCCCTTGAAATAGAGCAATGGCTCCACAAACCGGTGACAGGCAGGGTCACGATCGTAAACTGCCTGCATGTCCGCACCCAAACGCCCCATCAATTCTGGACGACTGTCGAACGTTTCTTGAAACAGCGCGTTAAGCGCCTCGCGATCGTAGATACCATCGGCCAAACGCAGCGCCAGCACATCCACCAGCGCATCAACCAGATTGTCATGGCGAAGGACCAAACCGTTAATCAAAGGTGCGGCGCCCGCGTCCCGCTCTACCGCTGCCAGCGCTTCATCACGTACAGTGCGCCAAATGGGGTCCTGCGGCACAAGAAGTGCTTCAGTGGAATTGGCCGCTTCGAGCGGCTGGATCGGATGGTTGTGTTCGTTCATCGTGCCATTGGTTATAGCTCTGCGGCGGCTATTGCCAACCATTTCAGTCTAGAACCTTGGAGATACCATGAACACGCAAGGGCACATACTTTTGAAGGTTGCTAATGGCCATGCGGCGATCACAATTAGCAACCCAGCGCGGCGCAATGCAGTGTCACTAGGGATGTGGCAGCAGATCGCAGAACTGGTTGACCAAGCCGACAAGGACGCCTCGGTGCACCTGATCACACTGCGCGGAACCAGGGGTACATTCGTATCCGGCGCCGATATCTCTGAGTTTGAAACAACGCGGGGCACGGCCGAAAAAGCAGAGCATTATGAAGCGCAGAACGGGGCCGCCTTTGCCGCATTGCGCGACGCGCGCACACCCACGCTCGCCCTGGTGGAAGGCTTCTGTTTTGGTGGCGGAGTGGGACTTGCTGCAGCCTGCGACCTTCGCATTGCAGCCCGCAATGCAAAAGTTTGCATACCCGCGGCCAAGTTGGGGCTGGCCTACCCTGTAGCGGGCGTGCGCGATGTGGTGCAATTGATCGGCCCAGCGCGCACAAAACGACTGTTCTATTCGGCCGAAACAATCGATGCACAAACAGCTCTAGACTACGGATTTTTTGAGGAGGTGGTGGACGTGGACGCCTTTGAGGAGCGCGCCCAAACTCTGATCGATAGCATTCTTTCCAAGGCACCACTAACACAGCAAGCGGCCAAAACAGCCGTGGCTGCTGTGTATGATTCGGCGATGCTGGAGCAGGCGGCGAAAGATGCACAGGGCTGCTTTGCTTCGCATGACTATGCCGAAGGGCGTGCAGCGTTTCTAGAAAAACGCAGGCCAGTCTTTCATGGCTCTTAGCTTGAAAAGAACTCCAGCACACCAGCTTTAAAAATCTTGTCGCCCACCGCTGTCATATGATCACGGTTGGTTATGTCCAGGAACGAGCCGTTTGGCAGTAAATTCACAAGCTCCATGCCGTCGCCAGACACATCATCTTTGGTGCCAACAGCAACCAGCGCCTTGTGCGCAATGCTGCGCACATTGTCCTGCGTAATTGGATCGCGGGACGCCAGAATACAGGTTGCCAGCGCTTCACGGTCCGACTTGGTCTGCTCGGCAAAAACACGAAAGGCCTTTGCGCCTTCATCCTCAACATCGCTCAACTTGTCAGAGCGCAGAGCCTGCGCGATCTTTTCGGCACCGCCAATGCCGCGCACCATGTTGATGCCCAAGCCACCAAAAACAACCTTAGACACCCGCTCAGGCGCATCCATGCACAGAAAAGCTGAAATACGCGCGCCCATGGAATAGCCCATCACACGGGCCTGGCTAATCTCCAGGTGATCGAGCAAGCGGCGCGCATCACAAGCCATCGTGCGCGAGGGATAAAGCGCTGGATCGTAGAGCTTTTCACTTTGGCCATGGCCGCGATTGTCCAGCGCAATCACGCGGTATCCGGCCGCCTTCAGCGTCTCAAACCAGCTCGGCCCCACCCAGTTGATCATATGATTGGAGGCAAAACCATGGATCAACAGTACCGGCTCACCAGTACCGCTCTCGGCCTCTTCATCGCGAAAAGCGATCTGAATTCCATCGGATTGAAAGATCTGAACGCTCATCAAAAAATGCCCTTGTTTGCCATGGCCAGCGCCGTAGCAGCGTTCAGGGCTAAAGCCAAATGGCGCGCTTGCCGGACCACCTCAGCCGCGCTACTCCAACACCTTCAAATGAACTGACAAGCAGGCTGACCATGGCTGATAAAGCAATTCTCTACGTCCACAACCATGACGGGCTCGCCAGTGTGGAAGTCGGCGCGCATTCTTTCATGTGCATTGGGGCCAAACCACCTTTCGACCACCCCCATGTTTTTCTGACCTTTGGCGATGATCACGAGAAGGTTTGCCCCTACTGCTCCACGCTCTACGTGCACAACCCGGCGCTTGGTGAGCATGGCGCAAGCCCCGCTGAAACGGTTTGGTCCGGCGAGGATGCGGCAGCCTAGCCTCAGGGCGTCGCACAAGCAGCAGCCATGGACGGCGAGCACCTTAAAAGTCCTATCCCCATTGTTGGCGGCGGTATTGCCGGGCTGACGACAGCGCTGGCGCTTGCCCATTTTGGCGTTGCCAGCATCATCCACGAGCAGGCCAAAAATCTCGATGAGGTGGGCGCAGGCATCCAGCTCTCCCCCAATGCCATGTACATCTTGCGGGCGCTTGGATTGGCTGATGCACTGGCAGAGCATGCCGTTGCACCACTTGCGATAGCCCTACGTAACGGCCGCACAGACACCCCCGTCGCAACGGTGCCCTTAGGGGACGTGGCGCAGGCACGCTATGGCGCGCCATACCTTGTTATCCACCGCGCAGATTTACAGGCAACGCTGGTTAAAGCCTGCCAAGCCAGTGATTTGGTCACCTTGAAACTTGGCAGCACCGTGGAGCCTGATGAAACGGTGCCGCTGATGATCGCCGCAGATGGTGTGCATTCAGCATGGCGCACTGGTGTTCGGCGAACCGCTGGCAGCGCGGCACACAAGCATTTTTCCGGTTATGTCGCATGGCGTGCCGTTGAGCCGGTCAGCAAGAATGACCTGCATACCCATGTTTGGTTTGGCCCAAACGCCCATCTGGTGGACTACCCAATTCGTGCAGGCAAGGCTCGTAACCTTGTCGCCATATCGCGCCAAGATGACCCGCGGCCAGTGCGCGCCAACCCAGCCAAGGTTCTGGAACAAGCCTTTGCAGGCTGGCATGGCGACGTGCGCGCGCGGCTTAGCGCCGTAGAAAGCTGGACCCCGTGGCCGCTGTTCGCCGTGGACCCTGAGGGACCATGGACTACCGAGCATGTGGCGCTTGTTGGCGACGCGGCCCACGCGATGCTGCCCTTTGCGGCGCAAGGCGGCGCAATGGCTATTGAGGACGCCTGGGTGCTTGCCCAGATGCTAAGATCGACACCGCAGAGCCATCAGGCTTTGTATCGCTTTGAAAAAGCACGCAGATTGCGCGTTGTGCGCGTCTGGAAGGAAGCGCAGCGCAATGGGCAAATTTATCATCTCAGTGGCCCTGTAGCCTTTGCACGCGACACCGTGCTGAAGGTTCGATCAGGTGAGAACCTGCTCAAGCGCTTTGACTGGCTGTACGGCTGGCGACCCAGTGAGACGTAACGTGATATCTGGCGATTATTCGGCTGCAACCGCCGGCGGTTTGGCGATTTCGTCCAGCGCACCATAGTTCAGCTTTCCCGTACCCAGCACGGGCAGTTCTTCAACGCTGATTACCTTTTTCGGCAGCATCAGCTCCGATACGCCGTTCGCTTTGGCCCAGATACGCACCTCTTTCAGGTCGGCGTCTTCCCGCTCGGTGACGAGCACCAACGCCTCGCCCTTGCGATCATCTGGAACTGCAACCACAGCATGGTTGCTATCTGGCCAGACACTGTTGACGAACGCCTCAACCGCCGAAAGTGACACCATTTCGCCGCCCAGTTTTGCAAAGCGCTTAGCGCGGCCCTTGATGCGAATGCGGCCGTTTTCATCATGGTCGACGATATCGCCAGTATCATGCCAGCCGTCGGGCAAGGGCTGCAAAACGCCCGGCTTATCCGCCTTCACATAACCGGCCATCATGTTGGGACCACGCACCAGCAATCGCCCACCTTCGGCTAGGCCAGGCACCGGTTCCAGTTTATGCTCGATGCACGGCATCATGTAGCCGACGGTGCCATCCACATTATCGTCAACATGGTTGGCGGCCAGCACGGGTGCGCATTCAGTCGCGCCATAGCCTTCAAGCAGATCAATGTCGAAGCGCTCTCGAAACATCTGCCGGGTCTGCTCGCGCACCCGTTCAGCACCAAGCACCATCAGGCGAACATTGGCGAAATCATCCTTGTCAGCAGCCTTGATCCAGCCGTTCACAAACGTGTCGGTGGAGACCACGATCTTGGCGCCAGACTTTTTAATAAAGCCCGGAATTTCCTTGTAGTGCAGCGGTGAGGGATAAAAGTACGCGCCGACACCCAGCACGATACCTGCCAAAAGGCTAGCCGTGAGGCCGAAGGAATGGAACACCGGCAGCGCTGTGAAAAACACGTCTCCTGGCCGCAGATCGATGACCTGATCAATCTGCCAAACATTGGCAAGCATATTGGCATGAGTTAGCGCCACGCCCTTGGGCAGGCCCTCAGTGCCAGAGGTAAACAGCATAACGGCCACATCGTCAGGGGAGATTTTGTGACCCGGCAGAGCGTTGATACCGCCAAGCTTGAGTTTGGCCATACCGCGCACCTTGTCAAAAGTGCCGATACTCGCACGCAGATCTTCGGTCCAAACAAATTCGCAGCGCTTGGAAAGACCTTCGACCAGGTCTTCCAGCCCTGCTTTTTCAATGAAAGCACGCGAAGACACGATGACCGTAATCTCAGCAGCATCGCAGGCAGCGTTTAGACTGCGCAAGCCGCTCGAAAAGTTCAGCATTGCAGGCACTCGCCCGTAAGCCTGGCAAGCAAAAAATACCGCCGCAACACCAGATGCATTGGGCAGCAAAATCCCAAGCGGGGCCTTGCCATCGCCTAAGTCGCGCAGTTTTTCACCCAGCAGCATCGACCCCAAAGCCAGCCGATCATAGCTCAGCTCGGTTTTCACAAAATCGTTGATGATGACGGTCTTGCCACCAAACTGCTGCCGCGCATCGCACAGCGCGGTGAACAACGATTTGCGCCAAGGCTCAGCACCCCGCTCGGGCAACTGGACCTGCTTGTTGCCGATCATGACCTGCGACATGGCTGCTTCCTTCCCTGATGGCGCTTTTGTTCGCACACGTTTTTTTACGTATCACTAACATAGGCCGTATGGGGAAGAAACCAAATGTGAAAGCGGTTGGGCCGCAGGCCCAGAGTAACCACCATGACGGTTGGGCCGAAGGCTCAGAGCAACCACCATGACGGTTGGGCCGAAGGCTCAGAGAAAACAGAAATGATGCATGTGCTAGGAACAACCTAGAACAAATGCTCTCGGCGATTGCTGCGCATTCGCCTGCCGCAATCAATCATCGTGCAGGTTGCGTCGATTTCTGCGAAATCAACTTTGGTGCGGGCGGCGGGACTCGAACCCGCACGGCCTAGGGCCTCGGGATTTTAAGTCCCGTATGTCTACCAATTCCATCACGCCCGCATGCGTGCATTCAGTGCTCGTCTCAGGCGTCTTTGGCAATCGGCGGCACAAATGAATAGCCAAGATCCCAAGGGAAATAGATCCAGGTGTCCTGGCTGACCTCCGTCACGAAGGTATCAACCAGCGGACGCCCCATCGGCTTGGCATAGACAGTGGCAAAGTGCGCTTCTGGCAGCATCACGCGAAGTGCTTCAGCCGTTTTGCCGGTGTCAACCAAATCATCGATCAGCAAAATGCCTTTGCCCTTGGTTTCCAGCAGCTTCGAGGAGATGGATTTCAGGACATAAACTTCGCCCTGTTTCTGCTCGCCGGACCCGTCATAATCGTAGCTGGCAACGGACACTGTATCGATCGTGCGAATATTGAGCTCGCGGCAAACAATGGCCGCAGGCACCAAGCCACCACGCGTCACCGTCACCATGGCCTCAAATGGCCCTTTTTCAGCCAATCGCCACGCCAGCGCGCGTGCATCACGGTGAAACTGATCCCAAGAGACGGGAAACGCTTTGTCGTTCAGGGGGTCGCTCATGTTTCCTATCCTTGATCAGGTGTTGAAGCGTGCATCGCAATGCGCAGCTTTTCAACTGCGCTGGAGGCGGCGTCAAGCGCAGCGGTATCGCGTGAGCGAAGAACAATTTCTGTCGTGAAGTGGCCATCAACCAGCTTGGGATAGCTGCCAATGGCAACGGTGTCATATGCCTTGTCAATTTCACCCAGAGGTTCGGCGATGTCGCCCTCCCCGCAGTGAAAAGGCAGCGTGCGCACATGAATGGCCTCACCGCCTTCCAACGTCGGTAAAATGCTTTCCAGCATGGCTGCAAAGACCGATGGCACCCCGGCCATCACATGCACATTGTGGAGCCGAAAGCCCGGCGCGACCGAAACTGGGTTATCGATAAGATCAGAGCCTTCTGGAAGGCGCGTCATACGCTCACGGCCAGCATTCATCTCGCGGCCCGTTTCAATGTAAAAGTCATTCAGCAGTTTGTAAGCACGCGGGTCCACCCCTATGCCGACGCCAAAGGCTTTGGCGACGCTATCAGCGGTGATGTCATCGTGGGTTGGGCCTATGCCGCCGGAGGTAAAAACATAGGTCGTTCGTGCGCGCAGCGCGTTCAGCGCCTCAACAATGGCAGGTTCTTCGTCAGCGACAATGCGCACCTCGGTGAGATCAACGCCCGCCATCGCCAGGCCATCAGCCAACACGCCGATGTTCTTGTCCTTCGTCTTACCGGATAGGATCTCATCACCAATTACCAACATCGAGGCGGTTGCAACCATTGCGTATCTCCTGTGAGGACGTGGCCCGCAGGCAGTTGTCCCGTAGGCTCTTGCGTAACTCCACCTGCCATCACTTGCAATTTGCTTGGGCGCCTGTCACGGCCAGCGCATGCAGTTTCCCACACCCCTTTTCGAAGCGCGCCTGATCAAGCGCTACAAACGCTTCCTCGCCGACGTTGAAATGCGCGAGGGGCCTGATGCTGGTCAGATGGTTACCATTCACTGCCCCAATCCTGGCTCAATGATGGGTCTGGCACGTCCAGGGGCACTGGTTTTTGTCTCGCGCTCGCCCAACCCAAAACGCAAGCTTGCCTACACCTATGAGATCGAAGCGGTTGAGGGGCCCGGCGCGCCCTGCTTGGTCGGCATCAACACCATGCACCCCAACAAATTGGCAGAAGAGGCGATCAGCGGCGGTCAGATCCCAGAACTTTCAAGCTATGGGACGCTGAAGCGCGAGCAAAAATATGGCGAAAACTCGCGCATTGATATTCTGCTTGAGCCGACCCAAGCGGGTAATCCGCTCACCTATGTAGAAGTGAAAAATGTGCACCTCATGCGCGAACCGGGCTTCCTGGAATTTCCAGATTCAGTCACCTCGCGCGGAGCCAAACATTTGGCAGAACTGTCCGCCATGGTGAAACAAGGCCATCGAGCTGTCATGCTGTTTGTGGCGCAGTGGCCAGGTGCAAGCACGCTTGGTATCGCAGCGGACATTGACCCGGCCTACGCCAAAGCAATGGGCGCAGCGCTTGCGGCAGGTGTAGAAGTGCTGGCACTTGATTGTACGGTGACACGAGAGGCTATCACGCCCTGCGGCCTGCTGGAATTTATCGCCCCAGCACCACGTTGAGACGGGTTTCGGCGAGCGTTTGATAACCTTTTTCACGCACAATCGCGAACAGATCGCTCTGCCAGCTTTCCGGGCTGTTCTCGATAATGATCAGCCGCGGCCAGAGAGCCTGCGGAGCGCTGCGAAAAAACGGCTCAAGCGCAAGATCCTCAGCGCCTTCAATATCAATTTTCAGGGCGTCAACGCGCGGCAACGCTCGTTCGGTGAGGATTGCTTCCAACGGCTTGGCCTGAACCTGGATGGTACTGCCGCCCGCTGCATCGGTACCAACGCGGCGCATGCTGGCCTCGCCGGCGTTGCGTGCGTGCATGAACAGCTGAATTTGCCCCTCGACATCAGCAACCGCCAGGGGGATTGCCTCAATGGGCACCCCAGGGTTGAAAGCGATGTTATCGCACAGGCGTTGATACACAGCAGGCTGCGGCTCAATCGCCAGAATGCGCGCCGTCGGCCCAGCGCAATGCGCTGCATAAAAACTGTACGCGCCCACATTGGCGCCAATATCCACAAACACAGCATCAGCAGGTAAAAAGCGCTTCATGTAATCGCGCTCTACCGGGTCAAAAAACTGTGGGGTGAACAGCACGCGTTTTTCAGCCAGATTGGCAAATGGCTCAATGCGAAGCTTGTGGCCAAAGACCTCCACGTCCAGTGGTCCGCTGACCTGCCTGAGCGCAAGTTTGCGAGCAGCAAAGGCCAATCGCATACCCACATACCCGGTACCACGCGCACCGGAAAAGGCACGCAGCCGCGCCACGCCAGGCGTTGGTGCATAATGACCCCAAGCTTGGGTTACGTTGGAAGGCGGGACGCCTAAGTCTGAAGGATTGGCCACGATAAATTGCCTACAGGCTGGCCCAAAAGGGATACAAAAAGTGGGTCTGGGCAGCGCGGCGCGCTGCCGTTATGATTGGGCTGCCTTTTACACCAAATATGCGCTATGTCACCGCGCACACGAACAAAAGCTGCACCTCAGGAAATCGATACCTCGTACGCCATGCTGCAAACTCAACCGCCCATTAAACTGTTTGGCCCTGAAGCCTTTGAAGGCATGCACCGTGCTGGACGCTTAACGGCGACGATTCTCGATGCGTTGACCGATATGATCAAACCAGGCGTTACAACGCAGGAGATCGACGATGCGGTGATGGATTTCGCCATCGCCAACAACGCTGTGCCCGCCACGCTCAACTATCGTGGCTATGGAAAGTCCAGCTGCACAAGCATCAATCATGTCGTTTGCCATGGCATCCCCAACACCAAGCCGCTGCGCCAAGGTGATATCGTCAACGTTGATGTAACGCTGATCGTTGATGGGTGGCACGGCGACTCGAGCCGCATGTACCCTGTGGGCACCCTCAAGCGCGCGCCAGAGCGGCTGATGGAAGTGACGTACCTGTCGCTCATGCGCGGTATTGCAGCGGTGAAACCTGGTAAGCGCACCGGCGATATTGGCGCAGCGATCCAAAATTACGCTGAGGGCGAGCGCTGCTCTGTGGTGCGGGACTTTTGTGGCCACGGCATTGGTGACGTGTTCCACCTGCCACCCAACATTCTTCATTATGGCCGCCCAGGCGAAGGCGTGGATCTGCGTCCCGGAATGATTTTCACCATTGAACCGATGATCAATGTGGGTCGGCCCCATGTGAAAATTCTTTCCGACGGCTGGACAGCAGTTACGCGTGACCGCTCACTTTCTGCACAATACGAGCACTCTATCGGCGTGACCGAAGAGGGCTGTGAGATATTCACCGCCTCTCCTGCCGGGCTCTTTGCCCCGCCAACCTTGCGCGACAGCGCACAATCATCCTGATCGGCCGCACCGTTGTCGACTGACGACGCATCAGCCAAGCCGCATTATCACGGCCACCGACAGCGCTTGCGTGAGCGGTTCGCGCAAGGCGGGGTGGGTGCGCTGGCTGACTATGAGCTGCTGGAGCTACTGCTTTTCCGCTCGATTCCACGGCGCGACACCAAACAGCTGGCAAAAGACCTAATCGCGCGCTTCGGATCGCTTGCAGATGTGCTGAGCGCGCCATCAGAACGCCTTTGCGAGGTGGCCGGCGTCAAAGAGGCAACCGCCAATGACCTTGCACTGATTTGCGCCGCTGCAGGCGAGCTAGCCCGCGGTGCAGTGGTCAAAAAAGAAGTCCTCACCTCCTGGTCAGATGTGGTCACCTACTGTCGCACGACCATGGCGTTTGGCGTTGTCGAAGAATTCCGCGTGCTGTTTCTGGACAAGAAGAACCAACTGCTGCGCGATGAGGTGCTGACCACCGGCACCATTGATCACACGCCCGTTTATCCGCGCGAGGTGGTGAAGCGCGCCCTGGAGCTTGGCGCAACCGCGATCATTCTGGTGCACAATCATCCCTCTGGCGATCCAACGCCATCGCGCGCCGATATCGACATGACCAACACGATTGCAAGAGCGGCGTCACCGTTAGGTGTCGCGCTGCACGATCACATCATTGTGGGGCGGGAAGGTCACGCGAGCTTGCGCGCTTTTGGCTTAATCGAAGCGATTGATGGATAAACAGCAAGCTGTATAGAACCTGCTGCTGATTTAGGCGTTATGCCTGCAATAAAGACACGCGTTTACAATGCGTTCTGATCATGTTGCACTCACATCAAAGCGGAAAAATCCGCGTAATCAGGCCAAGGGGAACCATAACAGTATGACACCATTTGATGAAATGAGCGTGGACGGAACCCAATGCCGCGCGCCCTACTCCATGGTGCAAAGCTGGCTTGATAGTCTGGACCCCGACACCCTCAAACGGCAAAACGCGGAAGCTGAAATGCTGTTCCGTCGCATCGGCATCACGTTCGCAGTCTATGGTGAGGCGGACGCTGAGGAACGGCTCATCCCGTTTGATCTGATCCCCCGCGTCATTGCCAATGATGAATGGAAGCGCCTGGAAAAAGGCTTAACCCAGCGCGTCAACACATTGAACAAGTTCCTGGCTGACATTTACGGTCCACGCGAGTGCATCAAAGCCGGTATAATTCCTGCAAACCTCATTGATCAGAACCCGCAATACCGTCCCGAAATGATCGGCCACAAATTGCCCGGCGACATCTGGGTCAACATTGCCGGCATCGATATCGTGCGCGTAGACGCTGAGAACTTTTACGTTCTGGAGGACAATGCTCGCACGCCTTCTGGTGTTTCCTACATGATGGAAAACCGCGAAGTGATGATGCGCATCGCGCCGGAAGTCTTCTACGATCATGCTGTTGCACCGGTGGACAACTACGCCGACGAACTGTTGATGTCGCTGCAGTCGGTTGCTCCGCGCGGCAGCCAGAAAGAGCCAGTTTGCGCCCTGCTGACGCCGGGCCCTTTCAACAGCGCCTATTACGAGCACTCGTTTTTGGCCGATAAACTCGGCATCGAACTGGTGGAAGGCCGCGACCTTTTTGTTAAGGACGCCGTTGTCTACATGCGCACCACGCTGGGGCCGCAACGTGTAGACGTCATTTATCGTCGCATCGATGACGATTTCATCGACCCCCTCGCCTTCAAGCCAGAATCTATGCTCGGCGTTCCCGGCCTTATGACGGCTTATCTTGCGGGCAATGTGACGCTGGCAAACGCTGTGGGAACCGGCATTTGCGACGACAAAGCGATTTACACTTACATCCCGGAGCTCACGAAATTCTTCCTGGGCGAAGAGGCCATCCTCAAAAACGTGCCGACATGGCGCTGCCGCGAACCAGATGCACTGGCCTATGTGCTGGAACACCTGGAGGAGCTGGTGGTGAAAGAGGTGGCCGGCTCCGGCGGCTACGGCATGTTGGTGGGCCCGCGCTCCACCAAGGATGAGGTGGATATCTTCCGCGCCAAACTCAAAGCCAACCCCGATGACTTCATTGCCCAGCCAACGTTGGCGCTGTCGACCTGTCCCACATTTGTGGGTGAAGGCATCGCTCCACGCCATGTTGATCTGCGTCCCTTCGTTCTTTCTGGCACCCAAGGGGTCAATATTGTGCCCGGCGGGCTAACCCGCGTTGCATTGAAAGAGGGCTCACTGGTGGTGAACTCCAGTCAAGGCGGCGGAACAAAAGACACCTGGATACTGGCGCGATAGGAGGAGGAAAAACTATGCTTTTAAGCCGCACCGCCGACAGCCTCTTCTGGACTGCTCGCTATATCGAACGCGCTGAAAACACAGCCCGCCTACTGGAGGCCGCCACGCGCCTTTCCAATGTCAGTGGCGGAGACGAAAACGCCGGAAACGAGTGGGAATCAGCCGTTCTTGCGACAGGAATGGAAGACCTTTTCAAAGAACGCTACGGCGAGGCCACGGCTCGCTCGGTGGTGGATTTTCTGGCCTTTTCTGAGGCCAATCCATCCTCGGTTCGCTCCTGCCTGGAGGCCGCGCGTGCAAACGCGCGCTCAGTGCGCACTGCCATCACCATCGAAATGTGGGAAACCATCAACGCAGCCTGGCTGGAGCTAAAGCGCTATCGCACCTTTGGTCAATCACGCGGTGAACTGCTGGAGTTTTTACGCTTTGTGAAGCAGGTGGCGCTGAGCGTCGACGGAATTGCTCATAGGACCATGCTGCGCACTGATGGCTTCTCGTTCTTCCAACTGGGCGGCGCGATTGAGCGCGCCGATAACACCGCGCGCATTTTGGACGTAAAGTATCACGTGCTGCTGCCAGCCGGAGACCGCGTGGGCGGCGGCGTGGACTATTTCCAGTGGACGTCGATCCTACGCTCGGTTTCTGCGCTGACGGCCTACCACTGGGTCTATCGCGAGAGTTTGAAGCCCTGGTTGATTGCCGATTTGCTGATCCTCAATGACGCGATGCCGCGCTCTCTTGCCAGCTCCTACGGCAATGTCACCTTGCATCTGGACAAATTGTCTAAAACGTATGGACGCAAGGGCGAAGCCCAGCGCATGGCGCGTGCCATCCATAGTGACTTCCGCAATCGCGATATTGAATCGATTTTTCAGTCAGGTCTGCACGAGTTTGTGGAAGACTTTATCAGTCGCAACAACAAACTTGGCGGCACCATCGCCGAGCAATATCTGTTCTAGGCGCGTCAGCCGCGCCCGATAGGCTTACATTTTATGCGTATATCCGTTCAGCACACCGAAACCTTCACCTATGAAGAGCCCAGCATGGGCACCATTCAAGTCTTGCGCATGACGCCGCGCGACCACAACGGTCACTATGTGTGCGACTGGAACGTCGACATTGACGCCAATTGCGACCTGAAGACCAGCAAGGATGCGTTCGGCAACGTACTCACCAGTTTCTCGCTTAGCGGGCCGCTGGAGCAGCTCACAATCACCGCCACCGGTGAGGTGGAAACCGAGGAAACGCACGGTATCATCAAGGGCACAGCGCAAAAGGTGCCTGACGGGGTTTTTCTGCGCCCAAGCCATAGCGAACACCAGGCAGCCTTGGTGCGCACGCTGATGAACGCGGCTGGTGACGCCAGTGGCAAGCCGCTCGACCACATGCACCGGTTGATGGGCGCACTGCACTTGGCCCTGCCCAGTGACGATCAAACCGCCGAAACAGGCGAAGCGCGGCAGCAGCAAGCAGCGCAACACCAAGCGGCTAAAAGCCAAAGCCAGGAGCAGGCGCAGATGGGCGATAACCTTGATCCGCCCCTGAGCGCCGCACACCACCGCCTGTCATCCATGCTGGTTGAGCGCGAGCTGCTGGACGCCAGTGACATCAGCGCCCTGTTTTGCGATGCGGCCCGCCGCTATGGTTTGCCAGCAAGAATGGTGGCTGGTTACCGGCTGGGCGATGCGCAGACAGTGCAAAAAGATACCCAAGATATCTGGGCTGAAGTTTTGATTGATGAACTTGGCTGGGTGGCGTTCGACCCCATCCACAAGAATTGTCCCAGCGAAGAAAGTATCCGCGTGGCAATCGGCCTAGACGCCACCGGTATTGCTGCCACACGCCTTGGTCACTATGGCGGGCCCGCTGATTTTACCCAGTCCACCAGCATTGCGGTGCGCCAGATTCGCGGATAACGCTTGTGACGGGCAAAGCTGGATAAGGGCTGGAGCACGTGACCTATTGCGTTGGATTATTGGTGGACGAAGGGTTGGTGATGATCGCCGACACCCGCACCAATGCTGGCCTAGATAATGTAGCAACCTTTCAAAAGCTGCATCGCTTTGAGCAGCCCGGCGAACGTACCATCGCTATCGCTACAGCCGGTAACTTGGCAGTCAGCCAAGCGGTAATTTCCATCATCAATGACGGGTTCGAAAACCCCGAAACCGGCATGCTGGAAACGATCTACGATCACCCCACCATGTTCAAGACTGTCAGTTATGTGGGCCGTGCCATTGGCGAGGTCATGCGCATGAACAATGGTTCATCGCAGGGCATGGGCATGGCCTTTGATGTCACGATGCTTGTTGGCGGTCAGGTCAAGGGTGGGCGGTTGCGTTTGTTCATGGTGTACGCAGCGGGCAACTTCATTGAGGCCACTGAAGACACCCCCTACCTGCAGATTGGCGAGCACAAATATGGCAAACCCATCCTAGATCGTGCGATTACCCACCAGACCAACCTGTCTGACAGTTTGAAGATCGGGCTTATCTCGATGGATTCTACCATGCGCTCTAACCTTGGGGTGGGCATGCCAATCGATCTGTGGGTCAGCAAGCGCGATTCCATCGCAACACAACTTGCAACGCGCATCGAGCAGGGCGAGCCTTATTTCCACGATCTACGCGAGCGCTGGTCGTCAGCACTAAGGTCAGCGCATCAAGCTATCCCAACGCCACCCTACGCGTTGTAATACATCAAATAACAGCCCTATCTTATTGTTTAGTATATATTTTTTCATAAAATGACGCCGAGTCATTTTTGACAGCTTCACGCTTTTCGTCACTCGTTCTTTCTAACGAACGGTAGATCATACCCATGCGCGGATTGCCCTGCAGCCGCTCGGCATTGCGGGCGATAAAATCCCAATAGAGATAATTGAAAGGGCAGGCGTCAGGCCCGTTCTTTTTCTTCACATCATACCGACAGCCTTTGCAGTGATCGCTCATACGGTCGATGTAAGCACCCGATGCAGCATAGGGCTTGGAGGCTATGATGCCGCCATCTGCAAAAATGGCCATGCCGTGCGTGTTGGGCAACTCCACCCATTCATAGGCATCAGCATAAACCACCATGTACCAATCGTTGATCGCATCGGGATGGACGCCAGCCAACAAGGCAAAATTGCCGGTGATCATGAGCCGTTGAATGTGGTGCGCGTAGGCGTGCTTTTTTGTGGTTTTGATCGCATCAGCCAGACACGCCATATCCGTGTCACCGGTCCAATAGAAGTCCGGCAGAGGACGGTCAGCCTCTAGCGCATTGAGTTGTTTGTAGCCGGGCATTTTCAGCCAGTAGAGCCCACGAACATATTCGCGCCAGCCCAGCACCTGCCGGACGAACCCTTCAACAGCATTGAGCGGCGCCTTTTGCGCGTTGTAGGCCGCCTCTGCCGCCTCACACACCTCCCAGGGCAGCAGCAAACCGATGTTCATCGCCGCTGAAATAGTGGAGTGAAATAGAAAAGCCTCTCCCTCTGCCATCGCATCCTGATAGTCGCCAAACTGAGGCAAACAATCGCTGATGAAGTGCTCCAAAACTTGCAAAGCGTGTTCGCGTGTTACGGGCATCGTAAAGGGTTCAAGATCGCCAAAGTGATTGCCAAAGCGGCTCTCCACCATATCCATGACCTTTTGGGTCGTGGTGTCCGGCGCAAAGTTCAAGCGCTGCGGAAACTCCACATGTTTGGGCAGGCTTTTGCGGTTGTCCTTGTCGAAGTTCCACTGGCCACCCATCGGATCGGCACCATCCATCAACAGTCCGGTTTCTCGGCGCATCTCCCGGTAGAAGTACTCCATGCGCAGTTGCTTCTTGCCAGAAGCCCACGCTTCAAACCGCTCCAGTGACGCAATAAAGCGCGTGTCCTCGCGCACGAACACAGGCACATCAAGCTCATCCTGCCAGGCGTGGATCATTTCCATCACGCGGTATTCGCCCGGCTCGGTGACCACCACTTGATCGAACACACCATCACCAAGCGCGCGCTTTACCTCGCCACTAAAATCACCGGTGTTCTCAGGGTCATCCAGCTGCACATATCGAACTTTCCGGCCGGCCTGCTCCAGATCCTGTTTAAAATGGCGCATCGCTGAGAAAACAAAGGCGAGCTTCTTTTTATGGTGGCGCACATAACCCGCCTCCTCGGTAACCTCGCACAGCAGCACCACATCATCATCCTCATAGCCTTCAAGGGAAGATAGGCTGGGCGAAAGCTGGTCACCCAGCACAAGGCGAAGTGTTGGCATAAGACACCTGTTATTGAAGATGAGCTGCGCTCTGGAAGATCGTTGCGCACGCGATAAGTTAGCCACTTAGAACAGGAATCCAGAGATCAAGGCTTCATGATCCAACTTGTCTGGTTCAAACGCGACTTGCGCGCTGCTGACCACGCCCCGCTTTATCAGGCGGCCCAGGCGGCCAACCCAGCATGCCCGGTATTACCGCTGAGCGTTGTTGAATCAGACTATTGGAAACTGCCTGAAACCTCCTCGCGCCATTACCTTTTTTGGCGTGAATCTCTGCAGGAACTGCAGGCAGATGGCCTGCCTGTGTGCGTGCGGGTGGGTGACGTCGTCGCGATCCTCGACCAGCTTCATGCTGAACATGGCCTTGCGCATCTTTGGTCACATGAGGAGACAGGCAACGCCTGGACGTATGCGCGCGACAAGGCCGTGGCGCGCTGGTGCCGGGCGCATGATGTGAAGTGGACGCAGATACCGCAGTTTGGCGTGTTTCGTGGCCCCGTGAACCGCGATGGCTGGGCAAAACGGTGGGAGGCCGCCATGGCGGCACCGGTGCTGCCCAAACCCACCAACTTCGCTGTGCTCGACGCGCCCAGCGACCCATTGCCTTCGCCTGAGGATCTGGGGTTAACCGACGACCCTTGCCCGCAGCGCCAATCCGGCGGGCGCAGGGCCGGAATCGCGTTGTTTGATAGCTTTCTGTATTCAGGCCGCGCCCGCAAATACCAGCGTGCCATGTCCAACCCGCTAGAGGGGGCAGACGCCTGCTCGCGCATCTCCTCCCACCTGGCGTACGGCACACTTTCCATGCGCGAGGTGGTGCAGCAGGCCTATATCACGCTTGGCACACTCGACAGCGCGCCTGCGGGTCAGGCCACGATAACCAAAAGCAGCCTGCGTTCGTTTATCTCCCGGCTGCACTGGCACTGTCACTTCATCCAGAAGCTGGAGACAGAACCAGAGATTGAGTGGCGCGACCTGCACCCGGCTTTCCGTGATGCACGCACCGATCGTATCGGCCACCCGCATTATGAGGCCTGGGCGCACGGCAACACGGGCTTCCCGTTCATCGACGCTTGCATGCGCTCGCTGATGGCCACCGGATGGATCAACTTCCGCATGCGCGCCATGCTCATCGCGTTTGCCAGCTACCAGTTGTGGCTGGACTGGCGTGACACAGGTGCACGGCTTGCCCAACTCTTCACCGATTACGAGCCCGGCATTCATTGGTCGCAGGTGCAAATGCAGTCAGGGTCGACGGCCATCAACACGCCGCGCATGTACAATCCGGTGAAACAGAGCCACGATCAGGACCCCGACGGCGTGTTCATCAAACGCTGGGTGCCTGAGTTGGCCCTGCTTTCGGGGCGCGCTGTGCATGAACCATGGACGCTAACGCCTATGGAAGCTGCTAGCGTCGCGTTTGTGCCCGGTGAGAGCTATCCCGAACGGATCGTGGACCATGAGAAAGCTGCCCGAGCTGCTCGCGAAAAGCTCACGCGCATTCGCGCCACTAGCGGTTTCTACAGCCACCAGAGGGCGATTTATGTAAAACATGGCAGCCGCAAAACCTCACGCCATACCCCAGCGCAGGGTCGCGCCTGGAAAAAAGCAAAAGCCAGCGACGCACAGATGGAGCTCGATCTGTAGTGCCCAAGCAACGCAAAAAAGCAGACCTACCAACCAAAATGTGCCCGGTGTGTCAGCGCCCTTTCACCTGGCGCAAAAAGTGGGAGCGTGACTGGGAAAACGTGGTCTATTGCTCCAAGCGCTGTGCCGGCGAAAGTAAGAAGCAGAGCCAATAACAACAGCTGCGCTATCACATCACAACACCTGCCTGTGACATGGGGTTTCATCCATCTCGGCCTTAGGCCATATGGAACCGCAGACATTGCAAACCGTCACGAACATGAGTGCTGAAAAACCAAATGCTTGGCGAACTCACCTTTGCAGCCGTTTTCCTCGCTGGAGTTATCTCGTTTCTCTCTCCCTGCGTGCTGCCACTTGTTCCAGCTTACCTCACCTACATGACAGGCGCTTCGCTTGAAGAGCTGGCAGACGATCAACGCAGCGCCAAGCTGACCCGCTTCCTGCTTGTTCAGTCCGTAGCGTTCGTGGTGGGCATAGCGCTGGTGTTTGTGCTGCTGGGCGCTACCGCCACCCAGATCAGCCTTGTTCTGCGCCAGTATGCGTCGATCCTGTCCGTTATCGCTGGTATCGCGATCATCATAATGGGACTGCACTTTCTGGGTGTGTTCCGCTGGTCTTTTCTCTATCGGCAAGCACGCCTTGAGGGACCCAAGCAAACCGCAGGTCCCGCAGGGGCATTGGCCATGGGCCTTGCCTTTGGTTTTGCCTGGACACCGTGCATCGGGCCGATTTTGGGTGCTGTGCTGGCAGTTGCCGCCAGCCGCGAAACCGTTGGTCAGGGCGCAGGCATGCTGCTGGTGTATGCGCTAGGAATGGGCATACCCTTCATACTGGCAGCCTTGGCTGTGGGGCCGTTCACGCGATTCCTGGGCAAATTTCGCCAGCATATGCAGACTATGGAGCGCGCGACCGGGGCGTTGCTGGTAGCAACCGGAACAGCATTTTTGATGGGCTGGCACACCATATTTGCCAATTGGATGCTCGAGCGCTTCCCGATCTTGGTTCAGTTCACCTGATCGCTCTGAAACGGCCAAATAAGTCCGTCACGCCACTGCCAAAGCGTAAAGTCCGGCACGTCCGCATCACCATTTTCATCGAAAATTATAGGGCCAAGCACGGTGGCGTAAGGCGCTTCCACACCCTCCAACCATGCAAGCGCAACTTGCGTGGCAGCGATAGACGGCAAGATCAAACCGGTCATTGAGCCCGTGTCCTCGCCCTCAAGTGCCGCCAATTCATCCGGCGAAGCAAGCGTGCGCCAAGCGGTAGGCCGTGCAAAAACCACGCCCTGCCCGCCACTGGCCGAAAGCTGAGCGAAGTCAGTGCTCATGACGCTGTCACCAGCTAAAACCGGCACGTCCGGCAAGCGCGTGGCAATCGTGTCCACCAGCAAGGCTGTGTCGGCCTGCCCAGCCAAAACGATGACCAACCCGCTCGCTTCGGCTTGCGCGCGCTCGGCAAGCCCATCCAGATCATCTTGCGGCGCAAAGGGTTCAAAGAGCGCCAACCCTGCATCGGATGCCTCAAGCAGGTCTTGCAACGCCTCAGCCAGCACACGGCCGTAATTGCCATCGGTATAGAACAACGCCAAGGGCCTGTCTGATGCTGGCCCACCGACCAAGGCATCCAGCGTGCCATCAAGAATGGCGGATGCCAAAACCTGCGCCTGCCCATCATCGCGCCCACTGAGGCGCAGAACATCGCCGTCGGCATCATCGGTAAAGGTTTCATAGCGCACGCCGCTGGCTACAAAAGGAATACCAGAAAACGCCAGCACGTCACGTGCTGCATTGGCCGGACGCCAACAAACGCCGCCAACCACGACATCCACACCAGCACCAACCAACTGGTTGGCAGCATCACGGCCTTGGCGCTCATCGCAGGCATCATCAACAGCAGTTACTGTGACGCCGTCCATGCCTTCCACGGCCAGTGCAACACCGGCCTCTATTTGGCGGCCCAGCGGCTCAAACGGCCCAGAAAGTGGAGCCAGAACACCAATGTGGCGCTCTGCTGCCTGTTGTGCCCCAACACCAGAGGCCATCAGACACAGCGAAACAACGGAAAAAACACGTATCATACTCATGGTCCACTAAGATCAATATGCACGCGGCATCGCAAGGGGCGATAGCGCAGAAAGACCTGATGGCGTAGAAAAGCTGCCATGTGGAAAGCAGGACCAACAAATAGCCTTGCCGATATCGCCGGGCTTCGCTTCGGCCACGCGCACGATGCACAGGCAAAAACAGGCACCAGTGTTGTGGTGTTCGACACACCGACAACAGCCAGTGTGTCTATTTTAGGCCAAGCACCGGGCACTCGGGAAACCGAGCTGCTGAACCCTGCCCGTACGGTTGGCGCCATTGATGGCCTTGTGCTTTCGGGCGGATCCGCGTTTGGCCTGGCCGCTGCCGATGCCGTGATGGGCCAGCTGGCTCAAACGGGACGTGGCTTCGCTGTCGGCGATGCACGCGTGCCCATTGTGCCATCAGCTACCCTGTTTGATCTTAACAATGGTGGCAAAAAGCCCGACGATCTTGGCGCGCTCTACCATGGATTGGGTCGGCTGGCGGCAGAAAACGCAAAGCAAAACAACGCAATGTTTGGCCGCGTTGGGGCGGGCTGTGGTGCGACCACCGGCGCGGGGCAAGGTGGGCTAGGCGTGGCGTCCTGCGTGTTCACCGAGGCGGCACCGCAGCCGGTTCAGGGCCACACGGTCGCGGCGCTTGTGGCGGTCAATAGCGTTGGCAGCCCCTACATGGGCGATGGCCCATACCTGCGCGCAGCACCATTTGAACTGGACGCAGAGTTTGGCGGGCTGGGCCTCGGCCACACCACCAGCAGCTATCCACGGACCAAGCTCGACACCAAGCCCGGTCAAAACACCACCATTGGGTGCCTCATCACGACAGCGCCTCTGACCAAGGCGGGTTGCTATAGCCTCGCAATAGCCGGCCAGGATGGAGTGGCAGCCGCTATTTTTCCAGCGCACACCGCGCTCGATGGGGATCTCATCTTCGCGGCAAGCACCACCGATACCCGGCCCATTACTGACCCAGCGGTAATGGTGATGCTCCAGGCGGCCGGCATGGCAACAATGGCGCGGGCGATTGCGCGGGGCATCTACAGCGCAAACCTGCCTATGGCTTCCCAAAGCTGATCAATTCAGCGTAGAGCCTAGCGCATGCTCATTCTTGCTTACCCCCTGCGATTTTTCGCCTTTTTGGGCCGCCACGGCACGCTTGCCATTGCGTTAAGCTTGCTTGTGGGCACCGCCCTACCGTTCTTGTCGTCCACCATCCGTCCCCTTCTGGACGAGGCTATCCTTACACTTTTGACGCTCGCCTTCCTGCGCATCGGCTTTCGCGCGCTGGGGCAGGAGTTTCGCACGCCACTGCCCGTACTGTTGGCGATGCTGGTCGCGATGCTGATCCTGCCAGCGCTTGTTTTTTGGGCAGCTCGGTCTGCAGGCCTCGATCAGACCCACCCGGGCCTGTATCTGGCACTGTTCATCGCTCTCGCTGTGCCGCCTATCACCGCCGTCCCTATCTTCGCCAGCTTGCTGAAGCTGCCCGGCGCTATCGCGCTGGCGTTTCTCATTGCCTGCATGGTCGCAACTCCGTTTGTCGCTACACTGTATGCCAAACTGTTTTTCGCGCCTGGCAGCCTGCCGATCGATGGCGTTGAAATCGGTATGCGTTTGGCTGTTTTCATGGCTCTGGCGGCGATGATCGCGATCATAATCCGCACGGTGGTGGGCAAGGAGCGCCTCGAGCGAAACCGCACCACTTTCGATGGCATCAACGTTTTGGCCATGCTGGTCTTCGCCATCGCAGTCATGGACGGCTTTGGTGCCGCGCTTTTACAAACACCGGGGTTGGTGGCCAGCCTATTTGTTGCGACCTTCACGCTGGCGCTGGTGCAGATGGCGGCAATGCGCGGCGCTTTGTTCTTTCTGCCTGCAGAACAGGCCAATTCACTGGCGTTTGCCGCCGGCCTGCGCAACATGGGTCTCATGGTGGCAGCCCTTGGTCTGTCCATTCCAGAAACCACATGGCTGTGGTTCGCGGTTGGACAATTTCCGATCTATTTCATGCCCTGGTTTATCGAACTGGCGCGCAACCGGCGCAAATCCACTGAAGGTGCATCGCCAGCCCCTTGACCGCAGCTGAGTGATGACGCACTCGAAGCACATGCCCCAAACATCGCCCAAGCCTCTCATCATCGCCCCGTCGGTCCTTGCCTCTGACTTCTCACGCCTGCGCGATGAAGTGCGCGCCATTGATCAAGCCGGGTGCGATTGGGTGCATTTGGACGTGATGGATGGCCACTTTGTGCCCAACATCACCTTTGGACCAGCGGTGGTGCAAGCCATTCGCCCGCACACGAAGAAGGTGCTGGATGTCCACCTGATGATAGCACCTTGCGACCCCTACCTGGAAGACTTTGCAAACGCTGGTGCCGACATCATCACCGTGCATGCCGAAGCTGGCCCGCACCTACACCGCTCGCTTATGGCCATCAAAGCGCTGGGCAAGCAGGCCGGCGTTTCACTCAACCCGGCCACGCCTGCGAGCGCAATTGCGCAGGTTCTCGACTTGCTCGATCTGGTGCTGGTGATGACCGTGAACCCCGGCTTCGGCGGGCAAAGTTTCATTGAAAGCCAAGTCACCAAGATCGCGCAAATAAAAACCATGATCGGTGATCGTGATATCACCATTCAGGTGGATGGCGGCATTACACCGCAAACAGCGCCGCTGGTGGTGGACGCTGGCGCAACAGCGCTGGTGGCAGGCTCAGCCGTTTTTAAGGGTGGCACACCCGACGATCCCTCGCACTATGCGCGCGCGATGCAGGACATACGCACCGCAGCTTCAAACACTTAAGGACACGCCATGATCCCCCGCTATGCGCGCCAGCCGATGGTCGACATTTGGTCGCCAGAAACAAAATTTCGCATCTGGTTTGAGATTGAGGCGCACGCCTGCGACGCGCAAGCTGACCTTGGCGTGATCCCCAAATCTGCAGCTGAAGCTGTGTGGGAACGGGGTGGAAACGCGACCTTCGACATTGATCGCATTGATGAAATTGAGCGCGAGACCAAACACGACGTCATCGCGTTCCTCACCCATCTGGCTGAAATTGTGGGACCGGAAGCGCGGCTGGTTCATCAGGGCATGACGTCCTCTGACGTTTTGGACACCTGTCTTGCCGTGCAGCTGACCCGCGCAACAGATATGATTATTGATGATCTGGATGCTCTGCTTGCGGCCCTGAAGAAGCGCGCGCACGAGCACAAAATGACGGTCTGCATTGGGCGCTCTCATGGCATCCACGCCGAACCGACCACCTTTGGGCTCAAACTGGCGCAGGCCTATGCCGAATTTGACCGTGCCAAACAGCGCCTGCTGGCCGCCCGCGCCGACATCGCCACCTGCGCACTGTCAGGCGCGGTGGGCACGTTCGCCAACATCGACCCCGCCGTTGAAGTGCATGTAGCCCAGAAGATGGGCCTAACAACGGAGCCTATCTCCACACAGGTTATCCCACGTGACCGCCACGCCATGCTGTTTGCCACCTATGGCGTGATCGCCTCTTCCATTGAGCGCCTCGCCACGGAAATCCGCCACTTGCAGCGCACCGAAGTGCTGGAGGTGGAGGAATACTTCGCGCCAGGGCAAAAAGGTTCGTCCGCGATGCCCCACAAACGCAACCCGGTGCTCACCGAGAACCTGACCGGGCTCGCCCGCATGGTGCGCAGCTACGCAATGCCCGCCATGGAAAACGTAGCGCTGTGGCATGAGCGCGATATTTCGCACTCTTCGGTCGAGCGCTACATCGGCCCCGATGCAACCATCACACTGGATTTTGCGCTGGCGCGCCTAACATCAGTGGTCGACAAGCTGCTGGTCTATCCAGAGCGCATGGAGGCCAACATGAACAAGCTGGGCGGCCTGATGCACTCGCAACGCGTGCTGTTGGCGTTGACCCAGGCAGGCGTCAGCCGCGAGGATTCCTATCGCCTCGTGCAGCGCAACGCGATGAAGGTGTGGAACGAGGGCAAAGACTTCTTCACCGAGCTAACCGGTGATGATGAAGTTATGGCGAGCCTGCCGCGCGATGCCATCGAGGACCTGTTCGATCTTGGCTACCACACCAAACATGTGGATACGATTTTCGCCCGCGTTTTCGGAGAGTAAGCAGCATGGCCATTTCAGATATTGATGTGCTGGTGCTGCCCGGCTGGAAGGGCGGCGACAAAGAGACCTGGTACAATGGCTGGATCGAAAAGCTACCCAACGCGCGCAAGGTAGTTCAGAGCGACTTCGAGACCCCAAGGCTGGATGACTGGACGCATGAGGTTGAGAAGCAAATCTTGCTCGCCGAACGCCCAGTAGCGTTGGTTGGCCACTCGCTGGGTGCACTGACGATCGCGCACATGGCAGAAAAGCTTGCCACACTGCCGGTTATTGCCGCCTATTTGGTGACGCCGCCAGACCTGGATGGGCCAAGCAGTATTGGCCACTTGCTCACCGGCTTTCAGCCGCTGCCCAGCGCGCCATTACCAGTGCCAAGCTTTCTGGTGGCAAGCAGCAACGATCCGTTTGCAGGCTTTGCTTTCAGCCAGAACTGCGCCAATGCATGGGGCGCTGAGTTGATTGATGCCGGCGAGGCTGGCCACATCAACACCGATTCAGGGCACGGCCCATGGCCAGAAGGTTTGCTCCGTTTTGGCGTGCTTTTAAAGCGCGCACGCACCGTTAGCTGATCAAGCCGCAGAACAAAAACACCAATCGTTCAAATTGAAGCTATCGGCTTCAGCGGCCTGAAACGGGTGGCTGCTATGGTCGTGTTCAGGCCAGTCAGATGGCTTTAAAAAGTGACCTCACAATCATCAGACTAGAATACAAAGGCGGCTCTCGGGCCGCCTCTTTTTTTGTCAGTTGAAGGGTAAGCCCTTAGCCGATGCTCGCCCCGACAGCAGAAGCGGCCTTTAGCGCAATGGCATCAGAGCCAACTGCGGCAAATGTAAAACCGTTGTCGAAAAACGCTTTGGCCTTGTCGGCATCAAACGCATAAACGCCCGCAACCTTACCGGCAGCGCATGCAACCTTCGCGATATCGGCTGATGCTTCCAGCACGTGCGGTGCTGTGGCTTCAATGCGCGCACCCTGCGCCAGCGTTATAGACAGATCCGACGGTCCAACAAACACACCATCAATGCCTGGAACTGCCAGGATCGCATCTAGGTTCTTGCGCGCTTCAACCGTTTCGATCATTGCAATGGCCAACACCAGATCATTGGCGGCAGCCAGATACTCTGGCTGGGAAGCGCCAAACAAATCCAGCGCAACTGCTGGCCCCCAGGAGCGTCCACCAATTGGCGGATATTTGGTGGCCGCAACCAACGCTTGCGCGTCGTCGACCGTGTTGATCATGGGCGCGATGACAAACTGCGCACCTCCATCTAGAGCGCGCGAGGCAAGGTCAAACCGGCCCACAGGAATGCGCAAACCAGCAGCAGCGCCTGCGTGATGCACCGCCTGCATGGAGGCGAACATCGATGCCTCATCGTGAAAACCATGTTGCAGGTCAACACAAACGGCCTTGAAACCACCACGGGCCAACGCGGCTGCATTCAAAGGGGCTGGAATAGCGCTCCAGCCAAAGGGCATTGGCGTACCGGCGCGCACAGAGGCTGCAAAGCCGAGCCCTGCATCAAGTCTGCTGGTCAACTGTTCAGCCCTTGGTTTGCAGTTCTTCGATCGCCTTATCCATCAGGTCTGCCATTTCACGGCGTAGCTGGTGCTCGGAAACATCGACATTTTTCGCGTCAAAGTCGCCTTTTACCTTGCGATAGACATCTTCATCGCCAGGCTCTTCAAAATCGGCGAGCACAACGCTCTTTGCGTAGGCTTCGGCCTCTTCGCCGGTGATACCAAGCTTCTCGGCTGCCCACGCACCAAGCATCCTGTTGCGGCGAGCCTCAGCCTTGAAGCGCAGCTCTTCATCATGCGCGAACTTGTTTTCAAAGCCTTCCTGGCGTTTGTCGAAGGTGGACATTGGCTATTTCTCCCAAGAATTGCGCTGTGTAAGATTGGTCTTTGTTGCAAGATGGTGTGCACCAGACCGCTCTGCAACGCCTTAGCCAGGCATCGGCCTCAAATCAATGACCATAAAGGGGTGCGAAACAGCACAAGCAGCCGCAATCTGTTTGCGAAGCCCGCATGCCATGGCGTAAGTTCGCAGACCTACAACAGATTCTCCGGGACGGCGTCTTTGCCGTCCTGCGCGTACCCAGAAAAGGCATCTGTATGAGCCGTCGCCGCAAGATTTATGAGGGCAAAGCCAAAACGCTGTACGAAGGCCCCGAGCCTGGCACGCTGGTGCAGCATTTCAAAGATGATACCACCGCTGGAAATGCCGAAAAGCATGAGGTGATTGACGGCAAAGGCGTGATCAACAATCGGATCAGCGAGTATATTTTTGAGCAGCTCAATTCGCTTGGCATTGGCACGCATTTTGTGAAGCGCCTGAACATGCGCGAGCAGCTTATCCGGGAGGTGGAAATCATCCCCGTTGAGGTGGTTGTGCGCAATGTGGCTGCCGGATCACTCGCCAAGCGCCTGGGCCTTGATGAGGGCACCGCACTGCCGCGCTCCATTGTTGAGTTCTATTACAAAAACGATGCGCTGGGCGATCCGATGGTGTCAGATGAACACATCACGGCTTTTGGCTGGGCGAACCCGCAAGAGATCGACGAGATGATGGCCATTGCCATTCGCGTGAACGATTTTCTCTCCGGCCTGTTCATGGGTGCTGGCATCAAGCTGGTGGACTTCAAAATCGAATGCGGTCGTCTTTGGGAAAATGACCTGATGCGCATTGTGGTCGCCGACGAAATTTCACCCGATTCCTGTCGTCTCTGGGACAACAAAACAGGCGAAAAGCTCGACAAAGACCGCTTCCGCCGCGATATGGGCGGCTTGCTGGATGCCTATCAAGAAGTGGCGCGCCGCCTGGGTGTGCTCAACGAAAACGACCCTGCCCCTACCGGTGGGCCGCGCTTGGTTAAGGGCTAGCGACACATGGCAACCTATCATGCGCGCATCATCATCACGCTAAAAGACGGCGTGTTGGACCCACAAGGAAAAGCCAGTGCGCACGCGCTTTCTGGTTTGGGTTTTGGTGGCATCGCGTCCGTTCGCCAAGGCAAGGTTATGGACGTGGAACTGACCGCCGCCGATGAAACCGCCGCTCACACAGACCTTGCCGCGATGTGCGAGAAGCTGCTCGCCAACACAGTGATCGAAGATTACACCATCGCCAGTCTCAACCAGACGGAAGTGGCTTAGCCGATGGGCGTTTCCGTGATCCTTTTTCCCGGCTCGAACCGTGATCAGGACATGCTGGATGCCCTAGCGCACGCCACGGGCAAACCACCACAATCGGTCTGGCATGGCGACACCGCCCTGCCCGCCGGAACACAGGCAATCGTGCTGCCGGGTGGCTTTTCCTATGGCGATTACCTGCGCTGCGGCGCCATTGCGGCGCGTTCACCCATCATGGCCGAGGTGGTCAAGGCGGCCAATTCTGGCATGCCTGTTTTGGGCGTATGCAATGGCTTTCAGATCCTTATCGAGGCTGGACTTTTGCCTGGGGCACTGATGCGCAACGCATCCTTGCGCTTTGTTTGCAAAACAGTGGACTTGCAGGTGCAAAGCACCCGCTCACCATTCCTGAGCGCTTTTTGTGAAGGTGAGACGTGGCCTTGCCCTGTAGCCCATGGCGACGGCAATTATGTCTGCACACCCGACATGCTGAAAGCCTTGCAGGATGAGGACGCAATCGCGCTCACCTACGCCTCTGGCAGCAACCCCAATGGGTCGGTTGCCGATATTGCGGGCATTACAAACAAAGCAGGCAACGTGCTGGGCATGATGCCCCATCCAGAAAACATCGCCATGCCGCACCAGCCGCACCAAACTGGAGCGAAGCTTTTTGAAGGACTGCTTGCTTTTGCTGCATAAAGTGCTTCTCTTCACCGCATTAGCCACACTGTTGGCAGGATGCGTGAGCGTAAACCTGCCAGAGGGCTCCTATGCCGCTCGAGGCAGCCTTGGCATCACGTCCGAACGTATTGCGGCCAGCATTCGCCAATGCTGGTTCCAATCTGGCGATGAAGTCTTTGCTGACCTACGGCAAGAGACCGAAATCACATCCCTGTCCGGGCAGCCACGCATCCTATTGGTCAGGCGTGGCGACAGTGGAGGCCTGCCCCAACTGGTGGTCACCTTGCGCACCATTGCTGGCGCGGGAACGGTTGTGTCCTCGTTTGGCCCACTCACGCAAACACCTCTGGTCAGCCGGATCAATGCCGACCTTTCTCGCTGGGCGCGCGGTAGTCGCGCCTGTGGAGCCGTTTCCTAATGCTCAATCCCGACATCGCGATCACCGATGATATGATCGCCGCCCACGGTCTGACGCCAGATGAATATGCCCACTTCAAGGGCCTGATCGGCGGGCGTGAGCCAACCTTCACGGAGCTTGGCATTGTTTCGGCCATGTGGAACGAGCACTGCTCGTACAAAAGCTCCAAAAAGTGGCTGAAGACCTTACCAACCGATGGCCCGCGCGTTATCGAAGGACCCGGAGAGAATGCTGGCGTTGTCGATATCGGCGACGGCGATGCAGTGGTTTTCAAAATGGAAAGCCACAACCACCCCAGCTACATTGAGCCCTATCAGGGTGCAGCAACCGGTGTTGGCGGCATTTTGCGTGATGTTTTCACCATGGGCGCACGACCGGTTGCGGCCATGAATGCCCTGCGCTTTGGCGCGCCGGAGCACCCCAAAACCCAACATTTGGTCTCCGGCGTGGTGGCGGGTGTAGGCGGCTACGGCAACGCCTTTGGTGTACCAACAGTTGGCGGCGAAGTGGAATTTCACGAACGCTATAACGGCAACTGCCTGGTCAACGCGTTTGCCGCAGGCATCGCCAAAACGGATGCCATTTTCACATCTCGCTCTGAAGGCGTGGGCCTGCCGGTTGTGTATCTGGGCGCTAAAACCGGCCGCGACGGCGTGGGCGGTGCGACCATGGCATCGGCGGAGTTCGATGACACCATCGACGATAAGCGGCCCACAGTGCAGGTGGGCGATCCGTTCACCGAAAAATGTCTACTGGAAGCTTGCCTGGAGCTGATGGCCACCGGCGCGGTGATCGCCATTCAGGATATGGGCGCGGCGGGCCTGACCTGCTCAGCCGTCGAAATGGGCGCGAAGGGCAATCTCGGCATTGAGCTTGACCTTGATAAAGTACCCTGCCGCGAAACAAACATGACGGCCTACGAAATGATGCTGTCCGAGAGCCAAGAGCGCATGCTCATGATCTTGGACGAGAGCAAGCGCGATCAGGCCGAGGCAGTTTTTGTGAAGTGGGGGCTGGATTTTGCCATCGTCGGCAAGACCACCGACACGCTGCGCTTTGAAATCCTCCATGAGGGCGAAAAGGTCGCCGACCTGCCGATTAAAGAACTTGGTGACGAAGCACCCGAATATGACCGGCCCTGGGTCGCGCCGGTAGCGCCCACACCACTTGAAGATCTCAGTTTTGACGGTGATGTGGCCGACGGCCTGCTCACCCTGCTTGCCAGCCCCAATGGCGCATCCAAGCGCTGGGTGTACGAGCAGTATGACACACTTGTGCGCGGCCAGACGCTGGCCACACCGGGCGGTGATGCTGGGCTGGTGCGTGTTGATAAGGCCGGCAAAAGGCTGGCTTTCAGCGCCGATGTAACCCCTCGCTATGTCGAGGCTGATCCGTTTGAAGGGGCAAAGCAAGCGGTGGCGGAATGCTGGCGCAACCTTACAGCGGTTGGCGCCCTGCCCTTGGCGTGCACCGATAATCTCAATTTCGGCAACCCGGAACGCCCGCAGATCATGGGCGGGTTTGTCGCGGCAATCAAAGGGCTAGGCGAGGCCTGCCGCGCGCTGGAGTTCCCGATCGTTTCGGGCAATGTTTCGCTCTACAATGAAACCAATGGCGTTGGCATCCTTCCAACCCCTGCCATGGCTGGCGTAGGCCTTCTTGAGGCAGGTGCGCGGCACGTTGGTGCTGGATTTGTGAACGAGGGCGAAGCTGTTCTACTCATTGGGGGGCCAGAGAGCTGGGGCAGCCATATGGGCCAGAGCGCTTATCTGCGCGATTGTCTGGGCCGTGAGGAAGGCACTCCACCACCCGTTGACCTGTTTGAAGAAAAGCGCAACGGCGATTTCGTGCGCGGGCTCATCCAAGCCGGTACAGCAACGGCTGTGCATGATCTTTCAGATGGCGGGCTTGCCATGGGCCTGGCGGAAATGACGATGGCCTCGGGCATCGGCGCAGATATTTCATCCATTGATCAGCCATTGATCCCAGCTTTTTTCGGCGAAGATCAGGCCCGCTATGTGCTGACTGTCACCGCTGATGAAGCCGCAGCGTTGCTCAAGCGGGCGGCTGCCCTGGGTATAGCCGCTGCACAAATTGGCATCACCAACGGTAAGGAATTGAAACTGGCGGGCAGCCGGGCCATATCAGTTGAAGAATTGCGCAAAGTACATGAAGACTGGTTCCCGGCCTTTATGGAAAGCACGCACTAAGACCCGCGAAGGACCCCACGCCAATGCCCATGAACGCCGCTGACATTGAAAAAATGATCCTAGAGGCCCTGCCAGACGCGAGCGTTGAAATCCGCGATCTGGCTGGTGACGGTGACCATTATGCAGCTGTCGTCGTGTCAGAAGCCTTCCGCGGAAAGTCGCGTGTGCAGCAGCACCAGATGGTTTATGATGCGCTTAAAGGCAATATGGGTGGCGTGTTGCATGCACTCGCGCTGCAGACTTCTGCCCCTTCCACAGACGCTTGAAAGCACCAGAGCGAAGATAAGGACCGACCGATGACCGACGCCGCAACCACAATCGACACCACCGTTAAGGGCAATGATGTTGTGCTTTTCATGAAAGGCACCAAGCAGTTCCCACAGTGTGGTTTTTCTGGCCAGGTCGTGCAGATCCTCGACTATGTTGGCGCCGATTATCAGGACGTGAATGTGTTGGAAGACATGGATGTGCGTGAAGGCATCAAAGAATATTCCAACTGGCCAACCATTCCACAGCTCTACATCAAGGGCGAGTTCGTTGGTGGTTGCGACATTATCCGCGAAATGTTCCAGGCTGGCGAATTGCAGCAAATGATGACCGATAACGGCATCGCTGTGAAGAACGCCGAAAGCGCGTAAGCCCTCTGATGAGTGGCATTGCGGCCTTTGAGGGCATGGGCCAGAAAGCCCTGCCCTTTCTAAAGGCCCTTGGCTTTCACCAGAGCCGCGAGTGGTTTCACGAGAACAAGAAGCTCTATGAGAGCGATGTGAAAATCCCGCTCGGCGACCTTATCGAGCATGTCTCAGCACGCATGGAAGCTGAGGGTTTACCGCTGCGCGGTGCACGCAAGACCTCGCTCTATCGCGTGAACCGCGATGTGCGTTTTTCCAAGAACAAAGACCCCTACAACACACATTGCTCTGCCCTATTGACCCGCTCAGGCACCAAAAAAGATCAGGGCTTTGCCTATGTGCATATGTCCAATGAGCGTTCATTTATCGCGACCGGCTTTTATGGCCTGGACAGCGCGGAACTTGCCGCCCTGCGCCACGCCATTCTGGACAAACACGACAAGCTTGCCACGATGCTCACTGGCTTCGCCAAAGATGGCCTGGAGCTTGATTTTTCCGAGAGCCTGAAGCGCAACCCGCGCGGCTTTGAGAAGGTCGACGATCCCGATCAGCAAAAGCTGATCCGCCTCAAGCACTTCACCTTCGTGCAAGAGGTGGACAACACCATCCTCACCACACCGAAGATCGCCGATGATCTGATGGCACTGACGCACATAACACTGCCGTTTCTTGATTTTGGCTGGGCGGCAATTGACCCGGTGCGTGAAGAGCAAGCGCTGAAGAACGCAACCTGACGATGACCAATCTTACGAAGTGGGAAGGGTGCGCCCGCCCCGCGCCACAAAAGCTAGAGGGCCGAACACTGGTGCTGGAAGCCTTTGACGCGAGCATCCACGGCCAAGACCTGTGGCAAGCGCTGGGTGGTGACATGGGCGCCAACATGCGCATCAAGTACTTTCCAGATGCCCCCTACCGTGACGCTACGCACTTTGCAGAGGCCTACCAGGCCCGGCAATCGCAGTGGCACACCATGGTCATGCGGGATGCTCACTGGGGCATTGTGCGCGGCATGGCGAGCTATATGCGCATTCGGCCACAGCATGGCTCAATCGAAGTTGGCGCGGTGGCCCATGGCGATGCCATGGCGCGCAGCCCTATGTCCACCGAAGCGCACTATCTGCTCGCCCAGCACATCTTCGATGATCTGGGCTATCGCCGCTATGAGTGGAAGCTAAACAACGAAAACCAGCCCTCCCACAAAGCAGCGCTGCGCCTTGGTTTCACGTTTGAGGGCACCTTTCGCCAGGATATGGTCACGCCTCTACCCCAACAGGGTGGACAGAACCGCGATACAGCTTGGTATTCCATGCTCGACAGCGAATGGCCGACCCGCAAGGCAGCGCTGCAAGCATGGCTTGATCCATCAAACTTCGGCCAGACCGGAGAGCAGATCGCCAAGCTGGAAAGCTTTCGCTAGTCCGCGAACTTTTTGATACTCGCAGCTGATGCAAGCACGCTGTCTTTTGCCGGGATAAACTCCATGTCAAACAGCGCTTTTGCGCGGCTTGTGTCCACCCTTTGTTGAACTCCAAGTTGCGGCACAAGAGACTTTGCCTCACCGTTTACCAAGCCCATGAGCTTGATCATGAAATCCGGTGCAACCTTGGCCTTGATGCCACGCTCTGGATAGACCTGTTGCATCGCGCGTGCCATATCCACCATTCCCATGAAGGCATCAGCCGCCAAAACGCGTTTGCCTTGGCTACCGGGAGTGGAAAGCGCCTTCACATGCATGGCAGCAACGTCGCGCACATCAACAACCGGAAGACCAAAATTCGGCTGCATAGGTTCCTTGCCTGCAAAAATGCGCTCAACAACTTGCAGCGAGGTGCCGTAGTTTTTGTCGAGTGCGGGGCCGAGGACCAGCACCGGGTTGATGGTGGTCAGCTTCAGGCTGGGCGCTTGGTCCTTCACAAAAGCCCAAGCAGCCTTTTCAGCGTGCGTCTTTGAACGGCCATAAGCATTCTGGGTGGGGTGCTGGTCCTGCGACCAATCCTCTTCATTGAACGCAACGCCGTTGTCCGGGCCGTCCTTGTACATGACCGCCACCGCCGACGACGTCAGCACCACGCGTTCAATACCAGCGCTATGTGCAGCGCGCAGCGCGCGCACTGTGCCATCGACGGCAGGACGGATTATCTCTTCATCACTCTTGGGCTGCTGGAGCGGAAAGGGCGAGGCCGTGTGCAGCAGAGCAGAGCAGCCATCCATCACCCCTTGCCAACCCTCATCCTTGCCTAAGTCTAGCGCAACAAAAGTGAGGTTGTTCTCCAGCTCGTCCTGATTGGAGATGTGCGGTCGAACAGCATCCAGCACCTCGTTGCTGCGTTTGAGCGAGCGAACGGAACCGCGCACTTGGTAGCCTGCGTTGAGCAAATCGACGATTATGTGTTTGGCGATAAAACCAGATGCACCAGTAAGAAAAACAGTATCCGCCATGCCAAACCCCAGTTGCTACGTTTCAATCTTTACACTGCAAAGATGCAATTGGATCATAAAAAAAAGGCCACCCAATGAGCGGCCTTTTTGTTATCTGCTGTAAAACCTAGCGAGAGTAGAACTCGACCACGAGGTTTGGTTCCATTGCCACTGGATAAGGCACATCGGAAAGCGTTGGAATGCGTGTCAGGGTCGCTTTCAGCTTGCCGAGGTCGGCATCAACGTAATCGGGCACATCACGCTCGTCCATCGCAACTGATTCCAGCACGATAGCCAGCTGGCGCGAACGCTCACGCACTTCTACGACGTCACCAATTTTCAGGCGGTACGAAGGAATGTTCACCTTCTTGCCGTTCACCGTGACATGGCCATGGTTGACGAACTGACGGGCAGCAAAAACAGTCGGCACGAATTTAGCGCGGTACACCACAGTGTCCAAACGACGCTCCAGCAGGCCAATCAAGTTCTCTGACGTATCGCCCTTCATTTTAGACGCTTGGTCATAAACTTTACGGAACTGCTTCTCCATGATGGAGCCGTAATAGCCTTTCAGTTTCTGCTTAGCGCGAAGCTGAATACCAAAATCGGAAAGTTTGCTGCGACGACCTTGGCCGTGCTGGCCTGGGCCGTACTCGCGGCGATTCACAGGGCTTTTAGGGCGGCCCCAGATGTTTTCGCCCATGCGGCGGTCAAGTTTATATTTTACACTGTCGCGTTTTGACATCGCGGTATCCTTTCAAAAGGTGAGGTTACACGCGCCCTCCTCTTCCACCCTAAAAGGGGCGAACGACAGGGATGTGACGCCAGCAAAGTCGCCATTGGGCCTAGACCCAAACACATCCCACGGGACACGGAAAAGCAAAGGGGGCGCGAACGCCCCCAAAACTCGATGTTTCATTAGGCCGAGCAGCCCTTTGCGTCAAGCAGGCCCGTACTGATTGTCATCCTCAACGCCCGGGCGGGTTAGCCACCAAATCATCAGTGCCCAACCAAGAAGCGGAATAAGCCCGATGAGCTGCCACCAGCCAGATCGGCCGGTGTCATGCAGGCGTCGCGCTGTGACCGCGATAGAGGGGACCAACACAGCCAACGCGAAGATGTTGCTCAGCACTCCAACTTCAGCAAGGTCCGGGTCGAAGGCGATGAAATCGAGCATCGATGTAGCAAATGTGGCGATGAAATAGAAAAGGATGAACCACCAATACTCACGCCGCCGAGCGCGCCCTGAAAACTGAGCATAGCGACCCAGAATGACCGTTTTGACGGCATCAACAAACTGGGTGGGGTGATAGTAGCCGCCGCCACCCCAGCTTGGCGCTGCCGCAGGAGCCTGGGCAGGAGGCGTTTGTGCACTGCGCGGCAGGCTATCCACCCAACCTTGCGGGATCAGTGCTCCGGGCAGATTTGCTTGTGCTTCGCCCCACTGCGCCATGCCATCGCGCCAAACCAGAGTGTTGCGACCAACCTCGCCACGCCCGATCAGTGCGCCGAGTTCACTTTCGCCCACAGGGCCGCGCTGTTCGTTGCCGACAGCGTAATACCAAACCGTATCACTCATGGTGTTCCCTCTCAGTGCTCAGCTAGCGGTAGCCTGATCACCTTGTCGGCTCAAGTCTTGCTGCCCGAACCCTTCCCCCTTCCACGCTCATGTGCGCGATCCAGCGAGGCAAAAACACCGCGCAGCGTGCGCACCTCTTGTTCGTTCAAGCGCGCGCGCTGAAAAAGCGTTCGCAGGTTCACAATCATACCCTCGCGTTTTTCCGGTGGCCGGAAAAAACCGGCAGCATCCAACAGACCTTCAAGGTGTGCGAACAGACCACCCATTGCTTGCTTGTCGGCAATCGGTGATCGCTCGGCAGTTGACACTGGTAGACCCGCAACCTCATCCACTTTGCCCGAAGCTTCCAGCGCATGCTTGCGCCATTCATAGGCACAAACAACGGCGGCCTGAGCTATGTTCAGAGACGCGCATTCTGGATCGACCGGCAGGGTGAGAATATCATCGCACAGCGCCACCTCCTCATTGGTCAGGCCCCAGGCCTCGCGCCCAAAAACGTAGCCAACGCGCCCCTCGGCGGCAAAAGCCGCGCCGCGTCTGCCGGCCTCCTGCGGACCTACAACAGCCTTGGCCAGATCGTGTTTGCGCGCGGATGTTGCAAACACCAGCGACAGGTCAGCCAGTGCCTCCTCCAACGTATCAAAAAGCTGGGCATCGGCGACTACTTGCACCCCGCCACTGGCGGTGGCGTTGGCGCGCTCATTGGGCCAGCCATCGCGTGGGCGCACCAAGCGCAGAGAACGCCAGCCAAAATTGGCCATAGCACGTGCAACCATGCCAATGTTCTCGCCCATCTGGGGCTCAACAAGGATCGCAACAGGTGGGCGCGACTCAAGGGCAAGACGATGCGAGGCAGCCTCTTCTGGTCCAAATCGACTCACGAAAACTCCAATAAAATCAGCGGCCTTGCCGCGTGTAAGGGAAACCGTCTCAACCCTTCGGCTGGTTTGAAGGGACCGGCGGCCTTTGCTATAGCCCGGCCATCTTCAGTTTCCCAAGCCATGCGCTTTAGCAGCGCCACCAGCACGAGGACCTTTCATGGCCAAGATCAAGGTTGCAAACCCCGTTGTCGAACTCGACGGCGATGAGATGACACGGATCATCTGGCAGTTCATCAAAGACAAGCTGATCCACCCCTATCTGGATGTCGACCTGCATTACTATGATCTGGGCATTGAAGAGCGCGACCGCACCGACGATCAGATCACCGTTGATGCCGCCAATGCCATTAAAGAGCATGGCGTCGGCGTTAAATGCGCCACCATCACGCCAGATGAAGCACGCGTTGAAGAGTTCAACCTGAAACGCATGTACCGCTCGCCCAATGGCACCATCCGCAACATTCTGGGTGGCGTTGTGTTCCGTGAGCCAATCATCTGCCAGAACGTGCCACGCCTTGTGCCCGGCTGGACACAACCGATCGTGATTGGCCGCCACGCGTTTGGCGATCAGTACCGCGCAACAGACTTGCTGATCCCCGGCAAGGGCACGCTGACCATGAAATTTGTCGGCGATGATGGCACCGTGATTGAAGAGGAAATCTTCAAGTTCCCCGAGGCTGGCGTTGCCATGGGCATGTACAACCTTGATGAATCCATCAAAGACTTCGCCCGCGCCTCCATGAACTACGGCCTCAACCGCGGCTATCCGGTGTACCTGTCGACCAAGAACACCATCATGAAAAAATATGATGGCCGCTTCAAAGACCTATTCGAGCATATCTTTGAGACAGAGTTCAAAGACAAGTTTGAAGCCGCAAACATCACCTACGAGCACCGCCTGATCGACGATATGGTCGCTTCGGCCATGAAGTGGTCCGGCGGCTATGTATGGGCCTGTAAAAACTATGATGGTGATGTGCAATCTGACACGGTTGCACAGGGCTTTGGCTCACTGGGCCTGATGACATCGGTGCTTCTGTCACCAGATGGCCGCACGGCCGAAGCTGAAGCTGCCCACGGCACAGTGACCCGCCATTATCGCATGCATCAGCAGGGCAAAGAAACATCCACCAACCCCATCGCATCCATTTTTGCCTGGACGCGTGGCTTGGCGCACCGCGGCAAGCTGGATGATAATCAGCCGCTGATCGACTTTGCGAACAAGCTGGAAGAGGTCTGCATTTCCACCGTTGAAGCTGGCGATATGACCAAAGATCTGGCGATCCTTATCGGACCGGACCAGACATGGCACACAACGCAAAGCTTCCTGGCAAAAATCGACGAAAATCTGCAGACGGCTATAGGCTAACGCCCTCGCTCCAGAAGAAGAGCGCGTTACCAGACCGAAGCAACCAAAAAAAAGCACCACGCAACCTGCGTGGTGCTGCCGACCACCGAGATTGAAGAGATTGATCCGGCTGCCTGGGTCGCCCTCACCTGCATGGTGTTATTCCTGGGCTTGACCAGAGGATCCAGAAACAAAAAGCCCGCAGCTTTTCAAAAGCTGCGGGCTTTTTTCTTATGTGCTGGGCAGCGTTGGCTAACCTGCCAACACAGCCTTTACAGCATCAATAGCGGCCTGCGCTGCCGAAGCATCCGGCCCGCCAGCCTGCGCCATATCCGTTCGTCCGCCACCACCTTTTCCGCCAAGAGCAGCCGAGCCGACGCGCACCAGATCAACCGCACTGTGAATTCCCGTCAGATCATCGGTGACGCCGACGACAATTGCAGCTTTACCCTCACTGGTAGCAACCAAGGTCACGATACCTGAGCCCAGCTCGCGCTTCATCTCGTCAGCAATGCCTTTGAGATCTTTGGCGCCAACACCATCCAGCACCCGCCCAGCAAAGGCGATGCCACCGACATCTTCTCGTGCCGAGGCCTGCTGGCCACCGCCGCCACCACCAAGCGCCACCTGCTTCTTCAACTCGGCCACTTCGCGCTCCAGCTTACGGCGCTCTTCCATGAGCGTATCAACACGCTCAAGCGCCTGATCGGGCGTCACTTTAAGGCGCGAGGCAATGGCTTTCACGCGGGTATCCTGCTCAGACAGATAGGCACGCGCCGCCTCACCTGTCAGCGCCTCAACACGGCGAACGCCTGCAGCAACCGCCCCCTCGGAGACAACACGCACAAGGCCAATCTCACCGGTACGCCCCACATGGGTGCCCCCGCACAATTCAACCGAGAATGTAGAACCATCACTGTTGTCCCCCATCGAGACAACACGAACCTCATCACCATACTTCTCGCCAAACAGGGCGCGCGCCCCAGATTCGATTGCGCTATCCACATCCATCAGACGCGTCTCAACAGGGCTGTCCTGCAGGATCACAGCATTTGCGATATCCTCGATATTCGACAGCTCATTGGCATCAATCGGCTTGGGGTGTGAAAAGTCGAACCGCAACCGGTCTGGTGCAACCAGCGAGCCTTTTTGTGCCACATGGTCGCCAAGTGTTTCGCGCAACGCTTCATGCAGCAAATGGGTGGCTGAATGGTTAGAGCGAATGGCCTGACGGCGCGTGCTGTCGACAACCAAATCAGATGGCTCACCAAGCTTAATGGTACCCCTCGACACCGTGCCCAGGTGCACAAAAACGCCATCTGCACGCTTGACTGTATCGCTCACCGTGAACACGGCTTCGCCCTGACGGATCTCACCCTGATCGCCCTGTTGACCACCTGATTCAGCATAGAAGGGCGTTTGATTGATGACCAACGCACCATCTTCACCAGATTTGAGCGCATCGATCTGCGTTCCGTCTTTCACAACGGCGACGACAACACCCTCAGCTTGCAGCGTGTCATAGCCCAAGAACTCGGTTTTGCCGTGCTGATCACGCACCGCGAACCAAACCGTATCAGTGCCTGCATCGCCCGAGCCTGCCCACGCCGCGCGGGCATCGGCACGTTGACGTTCCATGGCGGCATCGAAAGCGTCGGTGTCCACCGAGATTGACCGCGCGCGCAATGCATCCTGCGTCAAATCGAGCGGAAAGCCGTATGTGTCGTAAAGTTTAAACGCAACATCGCCGTCAAACGTGTCACCGTCATTGAGCGGCGCGGCGGCTTCGTCCAGCAGCCCCAGGCCACGGTCGAGCATTTTTTTAAAGCGGTTCTCTTCCAGCTCCAGCGTTTCTGAAATCAATGCCCGCGCACGGCCAAGCTCCGGGTACGCCTCACCCATCTCACGAAGGAGCGCCGGCACCAAACGGTGCAAAACAGGGTCCTTGGCACCGAGCAGATGCGCATGGCGCATAGCGCGCCGCATAATCCGGCGCAGAACATAACCACGCCCCTCATTGGACGGCAGAACACCATCAGAAATCAGAAAGCTGGTGGCACGCAGATGGTCGGCAATTACACGGTGACTGGCCTGCGTTGCGCCCTGCGCAGGAACACCGGTCAGATCGACAGAAGCTGCAATAAGCGCCTGGAACAGGTCGGTGTCATAATTATCGTGCTTACCCTGGAGAAGCGCTGCCAACCGCTCCAACCCCATGCCGGTGTCAATGGAGGGCTTGGGCAGGTCAACGCGCGTATCGGCGTCCAACTGCTCATACTGCATGAACACCAAATTCCAGATCTCGATAAATCGGTCACCATCTTCATCAGGCGAACCGGGAGGACCGCCTGGGATATGCTCACCATGATCGTAGAAGATCTCAGAGCAAGGGCCACACGGACCAGTGTCACCCATCGCCCAGAAATTATCTGACGTTCCAATGCGGATAATCTTTTCATCAGGAAGGCCAGCAATTTTGCCCCACAGATCAAACGCCTCATCATCATCAGCGTAGACCGTGACCAGCAGCTTGCTGGCATCAATGTCAAAGTCCTTGGTCACCAGCGACCAAGCATGGTGGATCGCCTCTTCCTTGAAATAATCCCCAAAGGAAAAGTTACCCAGCATCTCAAAGAACGTGTGGTGGCGAGCGGTGTAACCCACATTGTCCAGATCATTGTGCTTGCCACCGGCGCGCACGCATTTTTGCGAGGTCGCAGCGCGCGGTGGATCACGCGTCTCAAGCCCTGTGAAAACGTTTTTGAACTGCACCATGCCCGCATTGGTGAACATGAGCGTTGGGTCATTGCGCGGCACCAACGGCGATGATGGCAGCGCGGCATGCCCGTGCTTTTCAAAGTAGGACAAAAACGCTGAACGGATTTCGTTGACGCTGCTCATACCGCACACTCACCCAAGACAAACTGCCGCAAAACTAACTTGTCCCGTGTCACGGTGCGGCAGCAAACATCCGACAACAGGAAAACGGTCGACCCCACACTGTGAGACCGACCGTTTGTCGATGGGGTATGTATCGCTGCCTCTGGGTCCTGTCCAGCAAAGCCGGGCAGCAAAACACCAAACAGGTCACCAGGTGTAACCAACCCGCGCGCCACTTGGTACGCCACCTGGCACGCTCAATGGCACGCTACTTGGCCTTACCACCGTCCACATCATCGTCTGGCGCTTCACCATCCGCATTGGAAACGGGCTCGCCTTCCAGAATTTGTTCTGCAATGAGGCCCGCATTCTGGCGGATCTGCGCTTCAATCTCTTCAGCCACATCTGGATTGTCGCGCATAAACTGCTTGGCGTTCTCACGACCTTGGCCCAACCGCTGGCTGTCGTAAGAGAACCAAGCGCCAGACTTCTCAACAATTCCGGCCTTAACGCCAAGATCGATCAGCTCGCCCATCTTTGAAACGCCCTCGCCATACATGATGTCGAACTCAACCTGGCGGAACGGGGGAGCCACCTTGTTCTTCACGACTTTCACACGGGTCTGGTTGCCAACCACTTCATCGCGATCCTTGATCGCACCAATGCGGCGAATATCCAGGCGCACCGAGGAATAAAACTTCAATGCATTGCCGCCGGTCGTGGTTTCGGGGTTGCCGAACATCACACCAATCTTCAACCGAATCTGGTTGATGAAAATGACCATTGTTTTGGACTTAGAAATGGAAGCCGTAAGCTTGCGCAAAGCCTGGCTCATCAAGCGCGCCTGAAGACCGGGAAGACTGTCGCCCATCTCCCCTTCAAGTTCAGCACGCGGGGTAAGGGCAGCAACCGAATCGATCACCAACACATCCACCGCACCAGAGCGCACCAGCGTATCGGCAATTTCCAGCGCCTGCTCACCGGCATCAGGCTGGGAAACCAGAAGCTCATCGACATTCACACCAAGCTTGCGGGCATAAATCGGATCAAGCGCATGCTCCGCATCCACAAAGGCGCAAATACCGCCGCCCTTTTGGGCTTCGGCCACAGTGTGCAGAGCCAGTGTGGTTTTACCTGAAGATTCAGGCCCATAAATCTCAATCACGCGACCGCGTGGCAAACCACCAATACCAAGCGCAATATCCAGTCCCAATGAGCCTGTTGAGACGGCCTCGATCTCGAGCGCATCACCCTTGCCGAGCTTCATGATTGAGCCCTTGCCGAATGACCGCTCAATCTGTGATAGCGCTGCATCCAGCGCTTTGCTCTTATCCATTCCGTTGCCTTCCACCAAGCGAAGCGTCGATTGCGCCATGTCTTTCATCCCTTCGTTTCACACAAGCCCGATTCCCGCAACGCTGGCCTGCATGGCCACCTGTGGAGCGCTTGACTGAGGGATATGTACCATGTTTGTTCTACAGGAACAAGAGTAGAACATTTAGGCGCAACGCCTTTCTAGCTGGCCAAGACGCGCTTCACCGTTTCGGCGAAATCCTTCATGCTGAAGGGTTTGGCGAGGAAGGTAAATTCCTGGTCTTCGGGGAGGTTTTTGGCAAATGCGTCTTCGGCATAGCCCGACACAAAAATGAACCTCATCTCGGGGTAAAGCTTACGCGCCTCGTTGAGCAGCGTTGGGCCATCCATTTCAGGCATAACAACGTCGGACACAATAAGCTGGATCTCATCACCATAGTCTTCCAGCACCTCCAGGGCCTCAACACCGCTATCGGCTTCATGTACGGTGTAACCACCTGAGCGCAGCAGGGTGGCATTGACCATCCGCACGCCTTCATCATCCTCCACCAGAAGCACGCTGGCTGCACCTGTCAGGTCTTCCTGTGGGTCGTTTTGGTTCTGTGTCGCCTCAACGGCTGCAACTTCAGTTCCCACATAACGAGGCAGGAATATGTGGAAGCTTGTGCCCTCACCCACCGTGCTTTGGGGGTAAACATAACCACCTGTCTGCTTGATGGTGCCATAAACCGTAGCTAGACCGAGCCCAGTGCCTTTGCCCACATCCTTGGTGGTGAAGAACGGCTCGAAGATCTTCGACATCACTTCTGGCGCAATACCGGTGCCTGTATCTGAAACGGACACCAACACATAGTCAGCTGCCTCCAACCCCTTAAAGTTGAAGGCTGCGCATTCCTCTCGCATCACATTGCGCGTGGTCATGGTCAGCGTGCCGCCCTCTGGCATTGCATCGCGCGCGTTGACGGCCAAATTGATCAGAACATTTTCAAGCTGGGTAAGGTCCGCCATCACAGGCCAAACATCGCCTGCAATATCCACGTCCAGTTTCACGGTCTCGCCCACCAAACGGTCCACCGTCATGGAAAGGTCTGAAAGCACATCATCCATGTGCATCACCTGCGGGCGCAGGGTCTGCTTGCGCGAAAAGGCAAGCAGATGGCGCACCAGCGCCGCCGCGCGGTTACAGTTCTGCCGGATTGGGGAAATGTAGCGATAGGAAGGATCAGACGGCGGATGGTTCAACATCAGAAGGTCGACATTGCCCATAATGGCTTGCAGCATGTTGTTGAAGTCATGCGCGACACCACCTGCAAGCTGGCCAAAAGCCATCATCTTCTGTGTCTGGGCAAACTGCTGTTCCAGCGCTTTCTGCTCGCTGGTATCCACCAAAAACACGAGCGCCTCAGTGTCCGCACCGTCGCCAACTGCGGACACAAACAGCTGGGCTGAAATCTGCGTTGACAGGTCTGGCACGCCGCCAGCGGTCATCGTGGCCTCGCCAATGACGACATCCACCGGTCGCATTCGGCCGCGCTGGGCGCTGGCATCATCCAGCGCGCGCTGAACGCCTTCCTGCGCCTCGCCGCCAAACAGCTCCACAAAACGGGCAGCACCCTGCTTGGCACTTTCCTCGGCGCTCAGCGAGGCGTCTTCGCCGGCCTGCTCTGGGAAAAGGCTGGCAAAGGGTGCATTCATCTGCACCAGCGCCCCATCCTTATCCACCACCCCAATAGCAATAGGGGCATTGTTGAAGAAGCGGGCAAACTTAACTTCCGCCGCGCGCACGCTTTCATCAATGTCAAAGCCGCTAGACCTGTTGATCACCAGGGTGCGCGAGGCACGCGGTGCGCCATCGACTGATATGGGAACACGATGGTGAATACGCACGGGCAAGCGCACACCATCACGGCGCAGAAGGTCCACATCCACGATTGTTGCCAGACCATCAAAATCAGTGGTCGTTGGGGCAGCAGCCAAAAGCGCTGCCCCATCACCGGCTAAAAGCTCATCAAGCGTCATGCCCGTCTGGTCAATCATGGCCAAGTCGTAGCCAAGCCATGCCGCCAGCGTGGCGTTCATGTAATTTATGGTGCCCTCAGGGTCCGACGAGAAGAACCCGGCAGGCGCGTGGTCCAAATAATCCACCGCTTGCTGAAGATCCTGAAACACCTGCTCTTGGCGTGCGCGCTCGTCGGTGACGTCTGCTATGCGCCATGCCACACCATACCCCGTTGGCTCATTGGGGTCATCGGGCGCAGTATTGGGCAAAGGACGGGCGCTAACAGCGTACCAGCGCGCCTTGCCACCGGTCGCATCCCCGGCTGCCCCGCGCGCAAGACGAACATTGGCTTCGCCCATTTTGCCGTCGGCCACAGTCCTCAACAGCTGGAACATGGTGTCAGCCGCGTCCGCCTCAGTACCAAACACGCGGTCCGGCAAGCGCACGCCAGCGGCGCCTTTTGCACCGGTAAGCGCGCCATAGGCTGCATTGGCATAGACGATTTGACCGTTGGGGTTGGTGTAGAGCACGCCTTGCGTGTCTTCATCCATAAACCGGTCAGCCCAGCCGGCTGCCGGCTCACGCCCCGCGATTTGCAAAAAGCCCAGCACCAATGCCAGCAGTGCAGCAATACCCAGCGCGGCAAAGCCACACAGAACAATTAAAAGCGCGGTGGGGCTTGCGCCATAATCGGAAAAAGCCAGAAAAAACAAAAGCGCCAGCAAACCCGCCAGCGTAACGAGCACGATAACCTGCCGCCGCCGCGCAGTAGATGCGCGCGGCATATCCTCAAAACGATTATCAATGAGTGGCTGAGGCACAGGGTGCTTTCGGTCAGGGCATTTGCGCACGAATCGTCAAGCCTTAGGCTAGCGCGACCAAGGCCCGCCACACCAGACCACTCGACACCAGAACGCGCAGGCCCCAAACCATCGGTGATGTGGCATCCTTACCGCCGTGCGGCGCGTTTGTCGCGCATGCGCATAACAAAGCCAATCACCTTGGCCACAGCCTCAAAGTGCTCACCGGGAATGGCCTGATCCAGCTCGACACTGGCATGCAGGGCACGTGCAAGCGGTGGGTTCTCAACAATGGTCACCTCGTGCTCGCGCGCAATTTGGCGAATGGAGAGCGCCAGCGCATCAACGCCCTTGGCCACACAAATTGGGGCGTTCATGCCGCTCTCATATTTCAGCGCAACCGCAAAGTGCGTGGGGTTGGTCACCACAACAGTTGCATCGGGCACGGCCGCCATCATGCGCTTGCGCGAGCGCTCCATGCGCACCTGGCGCAGTTTGGCTTTGACCGTTGGGTCGCCTTCCTGCTGCTTGTATTCGTCGCGGACCTCTTTGACCGACATTTTTTGTCGTTCAAACCAGCGATGGCGCTGATAGAGATAGTCGGCTACCCCTATCACGACCATCACAGCAGCACTTGCAAGCAAAAGGGCGACGGAGAGCTCCAGAACGGCGGGCAGAAAGTTGCTGAGGTCGCTGAACAGGATCGCGTCCAGCTCGTCACGGCGCGGCATCAGGATAAGGACCATCAGAACGCCGATAAGGGTAATTTTCAAAAGGCCTTTCACAAAGTTCATCAGGCTTTCGCCAGAGAACAACCGCTTAAAACCTGCAATCGGCGATATCTTGGAGAGCTTGGGCGTGATCGGCGTCAACGATAGCACCGGGCGGTGCTGCACGATGTTGCCCAGAACAGCCATCGCCATCAAAAATAGAAACGGGACTGCTGCTGCAAGCGCGATCTTGGGCCCCAGTTGACCGGTCAGTTCTGTGATGGCGCCTCCATCGACCGGTATCAGTGCCGCCTGCCCCATCATGTTGGCAAAGGTTGGGGTCAGGTTCACCATCGCTGGGCCGATCATGGTGCCGACGACCAGCGTTCCACCCAGAAGAATAAAAGCGGAGGAAAGCTCCTGAGATTTTGGGACATCCCCTTTCTCATGCGCGTCCTCCAAGCGTTTTTGGGAGGGGTCCTCTGTCTTTTCTGACTGTTCGGTATCGTCCGACATCAGCCCTCCAGAGGTCGCAAATTAAGGACGGTCAGCTGGGAAACAAAACCAGCAACACCTCGCGCACGTGATCGATGTAAAGCGTCATGAGCGCCGTCAGCATTGCTGCGAGCAGAATGAAGCCGCCTAGAATGTTGATCGGCATGGCAATCATGAAAATCTGCAGCTGTGGCATCAGGCGCGAGAGAATACCCAGCCCCAGATAGAAAATCAGCCCAAACACCATGAACGGCGCTGAGATCTGTATCGCCACTTCGAAGGCTTCGGCCGCACTCATCAGCGCAAACTCGGTAAAGTCGCCAACCGGTATGGCACTGCCGACTGCGAATATATCGTAGCTGCTCACAATGCCCGCCAAGGCCAAGTGATGCAGATCGGAAATAAAGATCAGCGTCATTCCCAGCAGCGCCAGAAAGTTCCCAAGCAGCACGCCCTGCGTGCCCTGAGACGGGTCGACATTGAGCGCAAAACCCAGCCCCATCTGAAAAGCTATCGTTGTGCCTGCAACCTGCATGACCGACAACACGAACCGCACCGCAAGGCCGATACCCAGACCGATTAGAATTTCCCAGAGGATAAGGCCAAACACCTCTATGGCGCTTGTGGGCACCTGTGGCAGCTCGCCGGACACCGTGGGATAGACCACCAGTAGCGTAGCCAGAGCCAGCACAAGCCGCACGCGCACCGGTACCGTTTGCTCGCCAATACCGGGCATGAGCACGAAAAGCGTACCCAGCCTGGCGAACAGCAGCAGCGCAAGCCATGCCAGATCTGGCAGCAGCGAAATGTCCAAAGGGCAAGCCCATCATCGTTGCCGATCCGGCCACCGCGCCGAGCCTAACCGGCAATGATTCGTTCTGCCACGCGGTTCATGTAGCCTGCCATGAGGCTGCCCATAAACGGAAGCGTCAGCATAAACGTGACAAAGATCGCCATGATCTTAGGCACGAAAACAAGGGTCATTTCCTGGATTTGCGTAAGCGCCTGCACAAGGCCGATGGCCACACCAACCGCAAGGCCCACAATCATCATCGGCCCACAGACATAGATGAGGGTGACAACGCCATCGCGGGCAACATCAAGAACTTCAGGTCCAGTCATTTTTGGCGTCCTTAAACAATGCCGTAAATTGGGCGCCCCATTAAATGGGCATGCGCAGGATTTCTTGGTAAGCTTGGATCACCCGGTCACGCACGGTAACAACGGTTTCCAGCAGCACTTCGGTTTCAGCCACGGCAGTCACCACATCGACAACATCGGCCCTGCCCTGCACCAACTCCATGCCCGTGCTTTCAAAGGCGCGACCGTCCTCAACAAGGCCAGAGAGCTGGCTTTCAACCATCTCGCCAAATCCGTCAGCGGGATTGTTTTGAGCTGCAGCAGCACTGCCTTGCCCGCCGCTAGAAAGCGCCTGTGCAGCCTGTGCGTAGGCCTGAATAGCCTGATTGGTTGGAATGCCGGTCATGGAGTTCTACCCTTGCTAGGCGACTGATTAGGCACGCAGAATTTCAAGCGTGCGCGAGATCATCTGACGCGTTGACTGCACAACATTGAGGTTGGCCTCGTAGGAGCGCTGCGCGTTGCGCATATCCATCGCTTCGACCAAGCGGTTCACATTGGGCATTTCCACATAGCCCTCGCCATTGGCGGCCGGATGGCTGGGATCGTAACGCAGGCGGAAGTCACCACGATCGGGCCGCACCGGGCCAAGCTCTACGGTGCGCGAATCTGTTTCACGATCCAAGGCCGCACGAAACGTTGGGATCTGCCGGCGATAAGGGTCAGCGCCGGGCGTCTGCGCCGTGGAATCAGCGTTGGCAATGTTTTCAGCTATGATGCGCATACGCCCAGACTGGGCTTGTAGGCCCGACGCGGCAGTCACAAGGCTCTTGAGGAAATCCATAGTCAGTCTCCTTCGTTACGCTTAGCGGCGGCCCACTGCGGTACGCAGCATGCCGAGTGATTTTTGATAGAGTGAGGCCACCGTTTGGTAGTCGAGCTGATTGGCTGTCATTTTCATCACCTCTTCTTCCAGCACCACGGAGTTACCTTCTGGGGTCACTTCGAAGGTCGCCTGACGTCCCTCGTCAAAGCCGGTTTTCGACCCCGCGATTTGCGTGCCCGCAATGTGCTTGGCATCGGTGCGCACTGGCGCTGAGGCCATCGGCTTGGCCACGGTGAACTGGGACTGATGATCAACGCGCTGGACATCGCGTGCTGCAAACCCTGGCGTGTCAGCATTTGCAATGTTTTCCGCCAGCACCGACTGACGCGCAGAGTGCCACTGCATTTGCGTGCGAAGAGCCGACAAAAAGGGAAGATCACCAAACATGCAGCACAACGGCCCAGCTTTGGCCTCTTAACGAGGCGTTACAATGTGGGCAGAATGTGCCGGGCTTACGGTTAACAACCTATTAACAGCCCGCCTTTGACGGCTGGAAAGCGCGATCCTGTGTATATCCGAGGCCTATAAAGCCTACGGGGGCGGGTAATAGCGACAAATGCGTAGCGATTAGCTAGGCTTTTCAACAACATCGCGAATCGGACTTTCGCCGCATCTTTCATGGTCGCACCTGAGACTTCAGGACTGTCGATCAGCACGACAAAGAACGATACGTCTGTTCGGTAAGCGCCGGTTTTGGAGGGTTATGGCGTGTTTGAAAGTGTTTTGGGCGAAACGGGGGGCACGATCGCTCAGTTTATTCTAGCGCTGATTGTTGTTCTGCTGCTGATTATGCTGGTTGCATGGCTGGTGCGCCGCTTTGGCGTGGGTCGATTAGGCGGCGCGTACGCTGCTCAGGCCGAACTGGAAGTCATCACCAGCCTTGCGATTGATCAGAAGCGTAAGCTGGTGCTGGTACGCCAAGGCAAATTGGAGCACCTGCTGCTTATTGGCGGCGGCTCAGACGAGGTGATCGAACGCTCGATGGTGGGCGGAATTCCCATTGCCGCGCGTATGCAAGCCAACAAGTCCGTGCACAACAGCGCTGATGATACAGCGCCTGCAGCACCCGCTCGACAAACCAATGGCATGCGTGCGGCCCAGGACTTCACCAATGCAGTTTCACGCAAACCCGCCGATGATGCGCCCTCCACGGCAAGATCATCAGGCCTTGGCAGCACTCTGGCCGCATCGGCCGGCCTTGCCGCGGGAGGCCTGGCAACAACTGCCGCTACGCTTTCAGGAAAAGCAAAGGGTGCGGCCGCAAGCCCGGGTACATCGCCCAAAAGCAGCGACATGCAGGATACTGCACCATCAAACACAGAGCCTGCGCGTGACCCTTTGTTCACCGTTCCTACGCCAGAGGCTGAGCCTGCCGCGGAACAGGTGAGCAAGGCAACGCCGACAGTGGCACCAGAGCCGAAAAAGGCGACAGCGCCGCAACCGGAGCCAGAACCTGAGGCCGCACTTGCCAGGACAGAGCCCAAGATCGAAACCAAAACCGAGCCCAACGCTGCGGTCAATCCTGGGTCTAATCAGGTGCCCAAGCCAGTTCCGCAGAATGAGCGTAAAGCATTGGAGCAGTCTTTGGACGATGCTCTATCGCAAAGCCTGCTGGAACCGGACGCGCCGACCACACCTGCAGGTCCAAGCGATTTAGACCTCGAACGCGAGCTAGAAGCTGCCCTGGACCTTGATAGTTTTGATGAGGATCCGTCCTCCGACGGTGTGGACGTGATGGCCGGCCTACCACCGCTTCCAGATCTTTCCACGCTTAGTGATGATCCGGTGACCGACAGCCCTGAACCAGCGCAAAACGTTACCAAAGACCCTGACCAAGCAGCACAGCCGGAGGACCGCCCGTCCGCCGAGGTGTCCGAGGCGACCACCCGAACTTTGGATCCGCTGAGCTTGGAAAGCGTGCGTGCAAGCCGTGAGAAAAGCAGCGATACCAACACAGCCGACCTACCTGATGAAAAGCCAAAAGAGGCTTCATCGGCGCGGGATATTCCGGTGGAGCTGTCTGGTCGCACGACCCCGCCAATCCCAGTGACCATACCCAGCCGTGGCCCCGCTTCCAGCGCCACCACATTGGCCAAGGCTGAGGACGAGGCCAAAGAAGATGCGCTGGCGGTGGCAGCAGAGACAACAGATAGCCCCAAAAACGCCACGACAACGGACACCGAAGCCGATGATCTTGATAATGAGATGCGCCGGCTTCTTGGCGAGATCGCAGGCGATCCTGCAAAGAAATAACCGGGGCAGGCACGGGCATTGGCTCGTCCTGCATGTCACGTGATGGGTATGAACGGCATCTTGCAAGATCCAGACCAACGCGACGGTAAGAGCCTGCAAACGGCGAGCTATGAAGCGCGTCTGGCGTTAGGCATGCGCAAAGCTAACGTTTCTTCGCAGCGCCGCAGTGTATGGCGGTTTTGGCCGTTTTTGGCTTTTTTGCCGCTCGTCATTTTATGCCTGTTTGCAGTGGTGCCAAACAGCATTGCCCAGGACATTTCTATATCACTGGGCGAAGAAAACGGCGTGACCGAGCGTGCGGTGCAGATCATCCTGCTCATCACCGTCCTATCGCTTGCACCTTCGATTTTGGTGATGGTGACATCGTTCACCCGCATCGTGGTGGTTCTTTCGCTCCTGCGCACGGCGATTGGCCTTCAAACCGCCCCTCCCAATACGGTCATTATTTCGTTGGCGCTGTTCCTGACAGCCTTCATTATGGCGCCAACATTTCAGGAAGCCTACGATGTCGGTATCCAACCGCTCATCGATGAAACCATTGAGCTGGATGAAGCTTTCGAGCGTGCGTCAGAACCCTTCCATTTGTTCATGCGCACCCATGTTCGCGAGAATGATCTGCGCTTGTTTCTGGATCTGGCACGGGCGGATATCCCGGAGGGCCCAGAAGCAATTCCGCTGACGGTGCTGGTACCGGCCTTTATGATTTCAGAGTTGCGACGCGCCTTCGAAATTGGGTTTCTGCTCTTCGTTCCGTTCATCGTCATCGACCTGGTCGTTGCCTCAGTCTTGATGTCGATGGGCATGATGATGCTGCCGCCAGTGATCATTTCACTGCCGTTCAAGCTCATCTTTTTTGTCCTGGTAGACGGCTGGAATTTGGTGGCCGGGTCACTGGTGCAAAGCTATGGGCCGCCGCCGGGCTTATAGCGAGCGTCAGGCGTAATCGCCAACCAAAAGGCTTAGACTTTACGCCCCCGAGGACGTTGCCAAAGTGGGCTGTGAGGAGAATGTAGAGCGGTAGTCGTTCAAAAACCGATTCAGTGTGTTCAGTCCGGCAATACCACGCACAACATCGCGAAACGCGCTGCCCTGCGCCTGAATAGGCGCCGTGACCACATCAAAGGCGCTGGCGTAGATACCGTCTGACATTTTCCCATCATAGCGCGCGCGCAAACGGTTGAGGGAGAACTGATCCTCAGCAAAGGTGAAGGCAATGGCCGAGCGCAAAACGCGCTGCATCTCAGCCTCATCCAGGGGAACGGTATCGTTCCAGCGATCACCCAGCGCGCGCTCAAGTGCCTCACCTGCGTCCGTCCAGCGCTCAGCATTCCAAAGAACGTCAGCACGCACACCGGCAACATCGGCGCCTTCCAAACCACGCAGCATTTCCAGCGCCAGTTCATGACGGCCAAGTTCTGAAAGCGCGCGCGCCTCAATGACGCGCCGACCGCGCTCAATAGACATGGGCACTTGCGAAATACGCGAACGCTGCAACACAGATACCGCATCGGCGGGGCGATAATCCATCAAGTAAATGAGGGCCAGGTCTGCGGCCACCTGGGCCTTTGCAGCTCCCGTTAGCCGGTTTTCCACTTGATGAGAGAGCAGATCAGCAGCTTGATCGAGAAGATCGATACTCACCAGACGATCTGCCAAGCGGCGCACAAGCTCATCGCCGCGTCGTCCAATGGGGGTAAGCTCGCGAAAATCGTAAAACATCGCCAGAGCATCAATGGCTGGCAATGTATCAGCCTCCCCGTTGAGGAACAGATCGACAAAGACACTCTGCATTTCATCAGCCACATCGCCGGCAAAGCGGTGTTCCGGCTGCGCAATCAACATACCCTTGAGGGCGAACAGGGCATCGGCATATTGCCCACGATCAACATAAAGAGAGCCAAGCAACCTGCGGGCGCGCACTTCCGTGTCATCCCCGCGCCAAGCTACCGCCAGGTTTTCCAGCTCTTCCAACGCCTCATCTGGGGTCAACCTGTTGGCATCCAATTGTGCTTGAACACTCAAAAATGTGGCAAGCGCACCCATCGCACCGCTGGCATTGGCGCGCACATGTTCAAAAACCTCGATTGCGTCGCCACTTCGGCCTTTGGCAAGTTGAAGTTGTGCATCCAACAGATCAAGGCGATAGCCTTGCTCCTCATTTACAAGGCGCGCAGGATCAATCTGCGCCAGCCGATCGGTTGCATTGTCCAGCGCCTGCACTTGAATTGCAGCCTCGACGCCATCCAAGCGCGCCTGAAGCACCAGATCGCTGGGGTAGTCGTCAAACAAGGCAGATGCTTCATCATACTGCGCATTCACATATGGCCAGTTGTGCAGAGCCGCCTGATTGAGAAGGTCCCAGAACACGCCATCAACGACGCGGTCCATGGCATGCGCATCAAAAATACGCTGGGCCTCGTCGTGTCGGCGCGCCAACGTTAATGCAGCACCCCGCAGAACCATAAAGGCTTCATCATGCTCAAGCGATGAAGCCTCGGCTTCGGCAATATCGAGAATACCATTGGCTTCGTGCGCCAACCCGTATGCCAACAAAAAGCGGGCGAAATCGAGCAATCGCTCGGTTCGCACTGCGCCTTCAGCCGTGGCAATTGCGTTCTGATAAGCCTCAAATTGCCCTTTGTAACCGCCGACACCGTCAGTGAGATAAGCGCGCAGATCAATAAAACCCGGGCGCTCATTGGGCGAGAAACCAAACGAGCCAAGCGACAGACCAGCCTCTGATAAAGTAAGACCGCGATCTTGAACCAAAACCACCCGCTCTGGCTCAACCGAAACGCGCAAGCCATCGACTTTTGGGCGCACGACAACGCCATGGACGGATGGCAACAGGTCAAACTCAACAAGCGATTGCTGCGAGAGTACACCCCGCGGTGGCCCAAGCATTGGCACCACAAACAGAGTGTCGCCGACATGAGGGTGACGGATGCGCCGCGCGTCAGCAAATCCGGCGCCTGCCACCTCGGCAAACGCCTTCCCATCAGAAAAGGTACCTCGGCCAATATCCATGCCAGTTGGTGGATCAAGCACTGTAGGGCCAAGCGCAACCACCCAACTATCACCACTGGGCGCGATAGACAGCAGCGCCGGGTTTTCCAACCGCAAGTGAATGAGATTGAGATCATTGATGCGGATCGGTTGGATGGAGCGAACCTCTTCGCTGAGCTCAAGCCGTAAAGAGCGAAGGTCAAACGGAACAGGGGTTTCAAAAACCAGCGTGACGTAGTTTTCCCGCCGAAATGCAGCCGCGGGTGTCGGCTGAGAGAAAGGAAAGACAAGCCTGGTGGTGTCGCCATCGCGGCGGACCTCAACGCGTACGCTATTGAAGTCGCTTTCCAACTCAAATTCAGGCGTCACTTCGGGCGCACGGCCAGCAAGTGTCGGCGGCAGATCGTCACCAGCCAACGGCACTTGGTTGGGCTGTGGCTCAACGTCCATCAACTCTCCCATGCGGTTGGGCGTAAACGCAGGTTCCGAAGCGAACGGCAAGATATCAGTGTTGGTGAGCGCACGGGCCTCCTCAACAACAGGGTCCGATGCTTCGGGAACAACCACTGCATCAGAGCGCTGGCCGACCATTTCAAACCGTGTTGAGTCTTGAGGCGTTACGGGCTGCTGTGCACCCGACTGCTGCGCGATGGCTTCAAGAGCCTGCACCACCTCCTCAGAGTTGGGAGCCTGTTCCTCGCGCGGCGTTTCGCGATCCAGATCAACAATAAACCGCATGTCATCTTCAAACCAGCGCAAGCCAGAACCAGGCACCACGTCCATTGTAACCTTAAGGCTGGCCCCGTCGCGCTCGAAGTCTATCGCCTCCAACTCGTCAGCTTGATCAATCAGTGCTGGATTGAGATCGATGGGCACATCATAATCAAACTCCATGGTGAAGCGTGCGCCCTCCTGGCTGGTTGCCACATTGAACGGCACACTCCAGTTGAACGCATAACGTGTGAACGTTGGCGCTGCGCCAACTTGCAGCATCACTTCGGGCTCCAACTCTCCGAGCAGCCGGCGACGCTCCGCTTCAGCGGCTTCGCGGGCGGCCTGCTCTGCACGTTGGGCGAGCTCGGCCACAACCTCTTCGGGCAAAGGTGGTGGGAAGCCCTGCCATGTGGACGGCAAAAAATCGATAAAAAGCGTTTCACCAGCTTCCATGGTGTTGATGCGCACGGCACGGGCCAAACCAAAACGAAGCGCGCGGCCATCGGGGTCACGCCGCGAAATGGTCACATACTCGGCAAGGGTGCGGGTTGCATCGGCAATATCCACCTCCACCGCATCTTCAAAAACGATACGCAAGACGCCGTTTTCAGCGGTCAGTTCATAGGGCGGCAGTTCCAGGCGATCGCGAAATTGAATGACAAGACGGCCAAAATCATTTTGGCGCTCAGCCACAACAACAGCAGAAAGGTCCTGCGCTGTTGCAGGCGCAGGCAATGCCACCGCGCCGGGCAACGCCAGAAGAGCGAAGCCGACGACCGCCCAACCAATGGTCCGCGAACCCACCTGACGAGCAGCGCGCTGAACAGCCCACATCGTTTTTTGAAAGAGAATACGCACCAAACCGACGCCACATGATCGTGTCTACAGCGGTTAACTGTAAGTGTGACGCCTTAAGAAGCACTTACTGGATCGGAACACCTTCGATCCGCGGTAGTTGGGTCTCTGGCGCTTCGGCGGACAACGTGTCTGGCTGAATACCCGCCAAGGCAATGGTCAACACCCGCGCCGACTCTGGCTGCATTTCGCCGAGAATATCCGCCATTTTACGCGGGTTCATCGCATTTGCGACCTCCACAAGAATCGGCAGATCAAGGAGGTCAAAAATTGCAGCGGCATCTTTGGCGCGCATGGCCGAGTAGACCTGCACCAAGCGAGCAATCTCGTTGCGGGCGCGAGCGTCTTCCTCGTCCGCGACCGATGTAACCCGCGCTTCGAACGCTTCGAGCTCCGCCAATCGTTCTTCAAGGCGGCGCTCGGCTGCCTGCAAGAGCTGTTCGCGCACCCGCATGTCCTGCTCGCGCTCTTCAAGCAAGGTTCTGCGCTCGCCCAGTCGATCCAAAAGCGCATCACGAGAGGTTTCAATTTCCAGCTCGTCAACACTAACGCCCTGCGCCTCACGTTCAGCTTGAGCTGCCTCCACGGCGGCACGCATATTGGCGGCAGACTCCGAAATCTGATCGGCGGTGGACTCTGGCTCGCCGTTCTCATCCTGCGCCTGCGCAACTTCAACACCCATCAAGGCGCTTTGCGATCCGGTGAAAACGTTAAAGCCCTTCATGCCAAGCAGCACCAACGAGGTCATGATGACAACGGGTAGGAGGCGGATGGAACGCATGTTCAAATCCTATCGCGATTAAGATGCTACACGCTGCAGGCGGTCTTGAAGCGCACGAGCAGCATTGTCCAAACGGCGCGTCGCGGTTTCTTCCTTTGGAGCTTCAGCGACTGTTTCGGCGGCTGCATCGGTGGCATTGCCCACGCGCTGCACGACAGCACCGGCGGCGGTAAGTTTGGTGGAGAGTTCGTCAGAGACCCGTGTCGCTTCGCCCAAACGCTGAACCAATGTTTTATCGCATTGCGCGGTCGTGTTGCGCAGGCCCTGTATTGCACGCTCGGCGATTTCGGTTGCGGTAAGAAGTTCCGCAATTGTTGCGCGCAGGCCTTCTTCATCGGCGCGCAAACGCTTCAAGCGACTGTTGAGCAAAATACAATAGGAAATTGTAATAACTAGCAAAATAGCGACTAGACCTTCAATCACAAGGCTGAGTGGAAGATCGAACATTACGGCTCCAATGCAGTAGGGGTTTCGGCATGCTCAAACGATGCCAGCGTTGTCTTGGGACGGCGCAATTCTTTGGTGATACGCACAGCCACGTTGCGGTCACGCTGGCCAAGCTGGCCTTCGGTTAAAACAGCATTGCCACACTTCAAAAGGATGGGATCTGTGGGCGCTGTGTCGAACATGAGGGTCTGCCCCTCCTCGAATGCCATCACCTTGGAGATCGGCATCATCTCTTCATAAATCACAGCATCCACGTCGATCTTGGCGGCGTGAATTTCGGTTGCCAGATGGCCTTCCCAAATGGAGTCACGGCCAAACTTCTCCCCCATGAACATCTGCAACAGCAGCTCACGAATGGGCTCGATGGTCGCATAGGGGATAAGCAGCTCAACCTTGCCACCTCGATCTTCCATATCGACGCGCATTTCGACCAAGATAGCCGCATTGGCAGGCCGGCAAATCGTCGCGAAGCGCGGATTGGTCTCCAGCCGATCCACGTTGAACGTAACCTTGGACAAAGGCGCAAACGCTGCTTCGGCATCAGCGATCAGCACCTCAACCATCCGGCGCACCAAGTTCATCTCAATCGTGGTGTAAGGCCGCCCCTCCACCCGCAGCGAAGAAGATGTACGCCGCCCACCAAGCAGCACGTCGATAACGGAGTAGATCAGGCCGGAATCAACTGTAATAAGACCAAAATTGTCCCATTCTTCGGCCTTAAACACTGAAAGAATGGCTGGCAGCGGGATCGAGTTCAGATAGTCACCGAACCGCACTGAGGTAATGCCATCAAGCGAGACCTCGACATTGTCTGAGGTAAAATTGCGCAAACTTGTGGTGGTTAGGCGCACCAACCGATCGAAGATGATCTCCAACATCGGCAGGCGTTCATAGGACACCAACGCTGAGTTGATGATCGCGCGAACACCGGATGTTTCACCATCCTGCCCCTGGTCGGCGTCAAAACCAAGCAGGTTGTCAATCTCATCCTGACTAAGGACGCGGTCGGCGCCCTTTTGTTGGGGGTCCGCTTCTTCCTCTTCCTCGTCATCCAGCATAGCCGCCCATTGGGCAGCCATGTCGTCGGCATCATCATCCATATCAAGATCGTCGTCGTCGGCCATTATCAAGCTCTCCTACTGGACGATGATTTCGCGAAAGAGGACGGCGTCCACTTCTGCTGGGAAAATGGCCAGATTGATCCGGCGCTGCAGTTCATGTTTCAAGCGAAACAGCCCGGCTGACCCCTCAAGATCTGACATGCGCAACTCGCGAAGAAACGTCTGGAAAACATCGAGAATACGCGGAAGATTTGGCTCAATCACCGAGATAATTTCCTCGTTGCCAAGCTCTAGCGCCACCGACAGACGCAAGTATTGGGCGCGCTGCTCCGCGTTCGCTAAGTTCACCGTGATTTCAGGCAAGTCGTAATAGAAGCGCGGTGCCTGCGCCTGCTCAAGAGCGACCTCTTTGGGACTGCCGCCCCCAACCCAGCCAAGCATGAAGGCGGCACCAGCACCCCCGCCAAGCAACATCACCAAGCCACCAGCACCAACGATCATTAAGGTCTTTTTGGAAAGCTTGCGCTTGCCGCCCTCCTGCTCGTCGGCATCTTCGCCTGCAGCGACATCCATCTCTGCCACGTCTGTGTCGGCCATAGCCAAAAACCCCATGTCTAAGCGTTAATGAGACCTTTGGGCTTGGATGGTTAACAAAGTGTTGACGACCCGGTCAGAATTGCCGGGCTGCACCGCGAACTGGGCGGCAAGATCGCCTTAGTTCGGCGGTCGAAACGAAAAAAAATATCGCAACCTATTGTTTATAAACATTATTTCAAACTGGCACGAGGTCTGCTATGGGTAACACATCGTTCACCATGATGTCGGCTGGGGAGCCTGACCCATAAATCAGAACGAGACCCACAGCGGCTGCTGGCAGTCCCTGTGTTGTTAACGGTTCAAGAGAGGAATCGCCCGTCATGATGAATGCTCAGCTGGTCGGCCTGTCCCGAGAGATCGCCCTAAGGCGTGAACTGGACGTGATTGCCAACAATCTGGCCAACATGAACACCACCGGCTTTCAGGCCGAGCGTGTTGCCTTCGAAGATTATCTGATGCCGCGTGCAGAGGCTTCAGCCTTTCAGCACCGTGACCATGATGTTGCATTTGTGCAGGACTGGGCGACCTACCGCGATATGGAACCAGGCGCGCGCCGGGTAACCGGCAACGAGCTGGACATTGCGCTCTCTCAAGGCGGCTACCTAACTGTCGAGACGCCCGAGGGCCTGCGCTACACCCGCGAAGGATCGCTGCAAATCAATGACCAGGGCCAACTGGTGACCTCTGGCGGGCACCCAGTGATTTCACTCGGCGGCACACCCATCCTTTTCACGCCCGAAGATGCCGACATAACCATTACCGGTAGCGGTCAAGTGACCACCAATGCAGGCGCACGTGGAACATTGCAGTTGGTCTCATTTGCCAACGAGCAAGAGCTCGAGAAGATCGGTGGCAATCTTTACTCCGCCCCCGCCGAGGCTGAACCAGACCCAGACGTGCGCGTGACCCAAGGTGTACTGGAAGCCTCAAACGTCCAGCCGGTGCGCGAACTGTCGCGCATGGTGGAAGTTCAGCGCGCCTACGAATTGCAATCCAATTTGCTCCGGCAGTCCGATCAGATGCGGCAGGAAGCGATCCGCATGTTGGGCCAGCTAAGCTAACCAAGCCCTAGGGGACTATAAGATGCAAGCACTCTATATCGCATCCACGGGCATGATGGCCCAGGAGACAAATGTTGAGGTGATATCCAACAATATCGCCAACATGCGCACCGCCGGCTTTAAGCGGCAGCGCGCTGAGTTCCAGGATTTGCTGTACCAAAACCTACGCCGCGTTGGTGCAGAAACATCCGAGCAGGGCACGATGGTTCCCTCCGGCGTACAGGTTGGTTCTGGCGTGATGACCGCAGCCACACCGCGGATCATGAGCCAGGGCTCGATCCAGCCGACCGAAAAAGAGCTGGATATGGCGATTTCCGGTGATGGGTTCTTCCAGATCCAAATGCCGGACGGCACGACAGCCTATACCCGCGCGGGAACATTTGAGCGTGACGCGACCGGCACACTGGTCACCGCCGATGGCTTTACCGTTTCGCCAGGCATTACCATTCCAAACGATGCTCGCTCCCTCTCCATTGCCGTTGACGGCACGGTATCGGCCATCGTCGGCAACAACCCTGCGGCAACAAATATCGGCCAGATCGAATTGGCACGCTTTATCAATCAAAGCGGCCTGCAGGCGGTCGGCGACAACCTGTTTATGGAAACAGCTTCAAGCGGCAACCCGCTAACGGGGAACCCCGGCAATGAGGGCTTTGGCAGTGTTCGCCAGGGCTATATCGAGATCGCGAACGTGAACTCGGTCACCGAAATCTCCGATCTCATCGCAGCACAGCGCGCCTACGAAATGAACGCACGCGTGGTGAGTGCCGCCGATGAAATGATGTCGAACACCTCGCAGATGCTGCGCTAGGGGAAAGGCTAGAACCATGATCACTCGTCTTATTCTTGCACTGCTGTTCTTCTTTGTCTCAGCCCCGCACGCTCTATCCCAGTCTGCCATTGAGGCGCGCCTGGCAGCCCCTTTTGAGGCACCAATGCCACTCCTGCGCCCAGCTGCCGTGGTTACATCGCACTTGGTGACCGTTGGCGACCTGTTCGACAATGCCGGTCGCTATGCCGAAACACCTATCTTTCGTGCGCCAGAGCCTGGCACGCGCGGCCGTGTACCCAGCCACATGGTGCTTGATGCTGTGCTTCAGATTGGCCTGGAGCAGGTCGATCTTGGCGGCCTGAATGACGTGACCGTAGAACGAGCAGGCGTGCGCCTGGATATCAGCGACTTCGAAGGCCTTGTTGCCAGCGCCCTGCACGCAGAACTGACCCAGGCGCGCGGCGAAGGTGCTGGCCGCTATGCATTGACCTTGGCCAGCGCCCCTGCCCCCATTATGGTCGGCGCCGAACATGCCGGTGACCTCGTGGTGGACCTTTTGGTTAAACCGTCAGGTCGCTCGGATCGCTTTTCAGCCCTCGTTCGAACCTCCACTGGAGAAGAAGTGGCCCGCCTGAGCGGCCGCGCTGAGCACCGCGTTATGGTACCCGTGCTTGGCCGCTCTGTTGGTCGTGGCGATGTTATCCGTGCCTCGGACCTTCGCCTTCAGGACATCGCCTACAACCGCACCATTGGCACCCCAATGCTGGTGGATACATCCGACATTATTGGCTTGGCTGCCGTGCGTTCCTTGCGCCCCGGCGCACCAATCAGCCCAGATGATCTGGCTGAGCCAGTTCTTGTGGAGCGCCAGGAGCTGGTTACTTTGGTCTACCGCCACGGCGCACTGGCACTGACCGTGCGGGCCCGATCCATGGATGATGGCGCAATGGGCCAGTCCATTGACGTCATGAATTTGCAGTCTGACCGCGTTGTGCGCGGCGTGGTGGCAGGCCATGGCCTCGTCCACGTGCTGGGACCAATGCAGGACATTGCTGCCAACATGCAGCCCACCCAAACATCCTCATCAATAGCAACTGCCCCATCAGTGGAGCGTATCCAATGAGCCTGACAAACCTTCCAAAACGCCTTCTGGTGCTCACCATTACCAGCGTTGCCCTTGCTGGCTGTTCCGCCGCCGACCGCATTGCCAACATTGGCGAACAACCTGCCCTGTCAGCCATCGAAAACCCAACAACGCAGTCTGGCTATCGTCCAGTTACCATGCCAATGCCGACACCATCAGTGTCCACATACAGCCCCAATTCGCTGTGGCGTTCAGGCTCAAGGGCATTCTTTGATGATCAGCGTGCCTCCCAGGTTGGCGACATTCTCACCATCAACGTGGACATCACCGACAGCGCACAGATTGCCAATCAGACGGCGCGCTCTCGCTCCTCCACCGAAGAGCTAGGCGGCGGCGGCTTTTTGGGAACCGAACTCAGCCGCATCTTGCCTGGCTCACCGGAAGCCGAAGCCCTTGCCAATTTTGGCTCAGATTCTTCCTCGGGCGGACAAGGCTCAGTGAATCGCTCCGAGCGTTTGACAACAACGGTTGCTGCCGTTGTCACGCAAGTTCTGCCCAACGGCAATTTGGTCATTGAGGGCAGCCAGGAAGTGCGAGTGAACTTCGAAGTTCGCGAGCTGATCGTCGCTGGCGTGGTGCGCCCTGAAGACATTAGCGCATCCAATACCATCGACTCCAGCAAGATCGCTGAAGCGCGCATTGCATACGGTGGTCGCGGTCAGATTACCGATGTTCAGCAGCCACGCTATGGCCAGCAACTGTTTGATATCGTGATGCCCTTCTAACACAAAGCTTGGTCGGCGACCCAACCCGCCGACCTCTACCTCTGGCGCTTTCCGTGCTCTTCGTTGAGCCTCTCTAACGCGGGCTATCTGCTCCCCAATTGATTTGCCCGCAAACGGAACGCCAGAAACAAAAGGCCCGGCATCCAGAACAGATGCCGGGCCTTATTTATTGGGCCTTGATGGAAGAAACGGTTAGTCGTCGCGGTAAACTTTTTCGCGGCGCTCGTGGCGCTCCTGCGCTTCCAGCGAGAGGGTTGCGATCGGACGCGCGTCCAGCCGCTTCAACGTAATTGGGTCGCCGGTTTCTTCGCAGTAACCATAAGTGCCCTCGTCGATACGACGCAGAGCAGCGTCGATTTTTGAGATCAGCTTGCGCTGACGATCACGCGCACGCAGCTCAACCGAACGGTCCGTCTCGGAGGACGCCCGGTCGGTCAAATCCGGATGATTGACGGTGTCGTCCTGCATTGTCGCAAGCGTATCGCGCGCTTCTGCCAGGATCTCGTCTTTCCACGCCATCAGCTTGTTGCGGAAATAGGTCCGCTGCCGCTCATTCATGAAAGGCTCATCATCTGATGGCCGGTAATCGTCTTGCACGTCCAACATCACGCTCCCTCCACTCGGAATCAGCTCACGGCCAAAAGTCGAAGTTGAGGCAGCCTATACGCGATACAAACGAACCGGACAAGCAACGCATTGCCGCGCCTTGCATGAGGTTGTTAGCAACTGGATTATAACAGAAAACAAAGGAACGCAGGTGGGATCAAGACGGGCTTGAACGGCTACGGTTCAATGCCAAGTTTGGCCAACTCTACCCGCGCACGCAAATCGATATCGTCGATAAGAGCAGCCAGCTGAGCGTCTTCGGCGCCTTGTTTGGCACGCAGCAAACCCAGAAGCGCTCCAACCCTTTGCGGTGATATGTGACCTGCCAACAAATCTGCGCGTAGTGCTTCGAGCTGGTCGAGCAAGTCGTGGCCGTGGCGAACAGCACGGCGGGCTCGATCGCCAGCAGTTTCCACCGATTGCAGGGCAAGAATAGCATCGAGCCCCTGCACGGCGGAGGTCTGCGCTGCAGCTTGCCCACCACTGGCTACCGGCGCTGGATCAGCATCAGGCAACGCAAATTGCGCGCCACTAGTGCTGGCTTTGCGCGCCTTACCCGGTGATGGCGTTGATTTTGGTCCCTCGACCCGCATTAGGCCCTCCAGCCAATCATGTCTAACCCACCCCCTTGTCCGGCCAACATGGTTAACCAACCCTTAACACCCCGGCAAAACTGACCGGGCCAGAGGCAAGCCTGTAGCATCATGTAACGCAAAGCGATTACGCCGCGCACGAGGTACTCTCAACTTTTCGCGAAACTTTTCAATTGCTTAAGCAAAAGCCAGGAAACTGGCACGGCTCTTGTATGGCTTAGTGCAAACCGCTGCATATTGGAGCCGCACATGCGCGCGCACATTCTGTCCATCACAACGCTAATCTTCGCGATCGCCATCACCATCGCCATGGCGATTCCCGCTGGTGCAACATCGCGCATCAAGGACATCGCAGATTTCGAAGGTGTTCGTGAAAACCAATTGGTCGGCTACGGCCTTGTGGTTGGCCTTAACGGTTCTGGCGACACCCTCAACAATGCGCCATTTACCCGCCAGTCACTGCAATCGATGCTGGAGCGGCTGGGCGTCAACACACCCAGCGCAGAGCTGCGCACCGCCAATGTTGCCGCTGTCATGGTTACAGCCAACCTGCCCCCGTTCTCAACGCAAGGCACACGCATTGATGTTACCGTCTCTGCGCTAGGTGATGCCGACAGCCTGCAAGGCGGCACTTTGCTGGTGACCCCACTTCTGGGCGCCGACGGCGAAGTGTATGCAATCGGGCAAGGGCCAGTTGCCATTGCAGGCTTCAATGCTGGAGGCGCCGCCGCCTCAATCACACGCGGCGTACCCACCACCGGGCGCATCGCCAACGGCGCGCTGGTGGAGCGTGAAGTCTATTTCGACCTAGCGAGCATGAGCACAGTTCGTTTGGCCCTGCGCAATCCAGACTTCACCACAGCGCGGCGCATGGCACTGGCGATCAATGCCCTTCTCGGCGAACAACTGGCGGTAAGCACAGACCCCGGCACAGTCGAGGTTTCACTGCCTGAAAGCTACGGCACCACCATGGTGGAATTGCTCACCGACATTGAACAGCTGCTGATTGAGCCCGACCAGGTTGCCCGCATTGTTGTCGATGAAAGCTCCGGCATCATAGTCTTGGGGCGCGATGTTCGCGTCTCAACGGTCGCCATTGCGCAAGGCAATCTCACCGTCACCATCACAGAGCAGCCCCTTGTCAGCCAAGCTCAGCCGCTGGCCGAAGGTGGGCAGACCGTTGTCGTACCACGCACAGCCGTCGATGTTGTCGAGGGCAATGATGTGCAGCTCGGCATCGTGGAACAGACAGTCACGCTGCGCGAGCTGGTCGATGGGTTGAATGCGCTGGGCATCGGACCACGCGATTTGATCGCCATCCTGCATGCGATCAAAGCCGCTGGCGCGCTGCAAGCCGACATCGAAGTTATGTGAGGGAGGTGACACAATGAATCCGCAAATCATCAACCAGACCGCTGCTTACCTTGGCCCCTCGACACAGGGCCTCCAGCAAATGATTGCCGGAACACAAGGCGACCCTGAAGCGATCAACGCCAAGGCCGAAGAGTTTGAAGCTGTAATGCTCACCGCGATGCTCAAGCCGATCTTTGAAGGCATCGAAGTATCTGAAACGTTTGGCGGCGGAGAAGGCGAGAAAATGTGGAAAGGCCTGCTGGTCGAAGAGTACGCCAAGGAAATGGCGGCGACCGGAGGCATTGGCATTGCTGACCAAGTGCGCGCTGAACTGTTGCGCGTGCAGGAAGCCATGAGCGCCCAAGACGAGGCCGACACAGCGGCCACCGAAACAGGAAACATTGAAAGCATTACGGAGCAATAAGCCATGAACTGGTCAGCCCCCATCACTGATCGTGAAAGCGCCGTGGGCTTTGCCGAGCACCTCCACGGTTTGCTGGTTGCACTCACGCAGCATCTTCGTCGCGAGACGAACGCCATGCGCAGCGGTGTGTATTCGGCAATCGCTGTTGATCAGGAAACCAAAAGCGACCTGCTTTTCGCCTACCGCTCAGGTCTGGGACTGTTAAAAACCCACCAGGGCATTATTTCGCGCCATGTGCCGGTAAAGATCGACGAACTGCGCCGCCTGCACGAGGTGTTTCAAACTGAGCTGCAGAAGAACCTTGCAACTGTATCCACCGCCAAGGCGGTATCAGAGCAGTTGCTTGCACGTCTTGCTGATCAGGTCTCAGCAAACCGACGCCCCAAAACCTACGGCGCAACCGGCGCAATGAACGGTGGCGGAAGTTCTGCTGCGATCTCGGTTGATCGTGCTTTGTAAAGCATTATTTGCCGATCGAAATCTCTAACCAAATCTTAACCGACGATTCATAGCCGCGTTCTATACTGACTCATTGTGGATCATGTTTGCTCCGCTTGTAGTGCGTATCGAGGACGGAACAATGGAAACGCGCGTGCCCCAAGGCTTCGTGCCACTGGTTGCCGCAGTTGAGCCGAAAGCAAAGCGCGGCTCGGCCGTTACTGACTTGCCGCGTCCAAAAACGGTCGAAGAGAGTGCCCCGTCAGTGAAAACGGGCTCAGCCACCTTGAAAGACGAAGAAGCGCGGCGTGAAGAAGCCCGTCAGCGTGCTGCGGCGATGCAAGCCCAGAGCGAACTGGACGTGAAAACCCACGAGGCGACCGGTTCCCTCGTGGTTCAGACACGCGACATTGCTTCTGGCGAAATTGTCCATCAATTTCCTAACAATGCCACGCTCAAAAGCCGGGCCATTGCACGTTATGAAGCTGTACAAGGTGCGGCTACAATTCGCCGGACCGTCTGACCCCACGCCAACAAAAACCAAAACGAGTGGTCGTGCGCCGCGGCCATCGCGAGGGTGCACACCTGCGCGTTCGTTAGGGTCCTTTTAAGCATCGCAAAACTCCGGCGGGAAACCTGCAAAAAGTACGGCATTAGACCTACCGCGTTAACCTCCTCTTAGAGCTCGCGATGGCAGGGTCGCACCACGACTTCAGAAAGAAGCGTCGCGAATGCCTAGAAAAGGATGAAAAATGTCTGATATTACTCTCTCGAGCGCAGTCCGCTCCAATCTCCTATCGTTGCAGAACACCGCTGACCTCCTGGGCAAGACGCAGGAGCGTCTTTCTACCGGTCTGAAAGTTAACTCTGCCCTCGATAACCCAACCAACTTTTTCACTGCATCGTCTTTGAACAGCCGTGCTGGTGACCTTGGCCGCCTTTTGGATGGTGTGGCCAACGCCACTCAGACGCTTGAAGCTGCTGATAACGGCATCGCTGCGATCACCGACCTTGTTGAGTCTGCACAGGCTTCGGCTCGTCAGGCCCTGCAGGCACGTGGTCAAGAAACAACGTCGACCCGCGTTGGCGATGCTAGTGCAACCTTTGACCCGCAGGCTTTGGCCTCGGTCGTTGGCACTGGCGACAACCTCACAGCTGATGCGGCTGCAACCATCACATCAGGTGGCCTTACTGCTGACTCAACCATCGCCCCCTTCAACACAGGCGATCTTGACAATGGTGGAACCACCGATGGTGACACAGCACTAAGCGGTCTCAGCACAGCGGTTACCGATACCGAGTCCATCTCACTTACGGTAGACGACGTCGACTACACACTGAGTTTCGCCACTTCAGGTGCAGCGAGTACACGCGGAGGAGATGCATCGGCCGGCTTTACCATGTCTATTGGCGTTGACCAAACACTGGACGATCTACAGGGCGCGCTTGACACGCTGCTCGGTGGCTCGGACGTGTCGGTCGCAGGTACAGACGGCACCCTCACCTTTACGTCAACGGCCGACGTTGGCAGTATTTCCCTCGGGGATGGCGCAAGCGGTGCGACGCTGGCCAAGCTTGGTCTGAGCACCGTAGGCGCTGATTCAGCGGCTGCTGACGGTGCTGGCTCACGCTTGCTGACCCAAAACTCGACGCTGCAGGCACTTGCTGCAGCTGGTGACAGCACGCTACAGATCAATGTCGGCGGTACAAACGCGGGTACGGTCACAATCGGTACTGGTGATGGTGAAGTAAACACCAAGGATGAATTGATCACCGCCCTCAACAACCTCTCTGGTGTTGACGTAACCGGTAACGCTGCCGACGGTTCTGCCCTTACATTCACCAACAGCGATGGCACGGATGCCGATTCTGACATCACCATCACCGCCAACAACAACTCGGTCCTTGAAACCACCTTCGGCTTCACACCGGACACAACTGGCGGCAGTGCTGTCACTGCAGAACCGAACAACCTGCTGACCCAAGCAACTGGGATCAACGCAGGTGAGACCCTTTCCCTCCAGGTCGGGTCATCGACAGCGCTGGAAGTCACTTTCGGTAATGGTACCGGTCAGGTGTCAACGCTTGCCGAATTGAACACTGAGCTTCGCAGCCTTTCAGGCGGTGCAGCATCGGTCGACGATAACGGCAACTTAAGCGTTACAGCTGACAGTGGTGGTGATACCGTCACAATCGGTGGCAGCGACAACGCACTGACCCAGCTAGGTGTAACTGCTGGTGAAGCGTCAACCTTGATCGATGGCACCAACATCACAGCTGGTGACTCTATCAATGTTCAGATTGGTACTAACACTGCAGCAACGATCACGTTCGGTACGGGTACTGGTCAGGTCAACACGCTTGACGAGCTGAACACGGCTCTTGGCAATATTGCTGGCGCTACAGCGTCTGTCGACGACCAGACCGGTGCAATCTCGATTGAAGCCACAAACGGCGCTGACTCTATCTCAGTGACAGGCACCAATACTGGTGGCGGTTCTGAAGCATCTATCCTGGGTGCTTTTGGCCTTACGACAGGCGTTACCCAGTCGGTGACAACTGACTCGGCGACACGTTCGGATCTGGAATCTCAGTTCAACGAACTGTTGCTTCAGATCGACGAACTGGCTGAAGATGCCGGCTTCAATGGTGTAAACCTTCTGGATGGCGATGACCTTCAGGTTATCTTTAACGAGGATGGGTCCTCCGCTCTCGACATCCAGGGCGAGAACTTCAATGCCGCTGGCTTGGGTCTGTCTAGTGTCGCCTCAGGTGACTTCCAGTCAGACACCACCATCAACTCGACATTGGATACTCTGGACAGCGCAGTTCAAACACTACGTTCTCAGGCTTCTAAGTTCGGTTCCAACCTGTCGATTGTGCAAACGCGTGAAGACTTCACGAACAACATGATCAACACCCTGGAAACTGGTGCTGCAAACCTGACCTTGGCCGACACCAACGAGGAAGGCGCAAACCTGACGGCTCTTCAGACCCGTCAGCAGCTGTCCACAACCTCGCTGTCGTTCGCCACACAGGCCGATCAGAACGTTCTTCGTCTCTTCTAAGACGCCGCAACTTTCTGAACACTCTTCCAGAGGGCGGCGCGAAAGCGCCGCCCTTTTGGCATCTACTTCCGACCAGAAATAGTGTAGTGTTTTCCTGGACATAAGAATCTTGGCGATAGCTGGCTCATCATGACCACGTATGGCGATCTCTTTACGGCTCAGCGCCTGGAAACACTGGATGCACGGCGCAACCAAACGCTTCGCTCGTTGTTCACCCTGCCACCTGTGACGCCCTTTCCAACGCAAGTGGCTGAACCAAGCGAACAACAACTCGCGCTGCAAGCACGAAATGCGCCGGCTAGAAGCCCGGGCCCGGAAATCTCGACGGTTGTCATCGATGGATCGATCAACCGCCTGGATACATTGCTTGATGAGCTTACAGGGTCACAGCGGTCATTGCGTTTTGACAATGAGCGTGCGGAGGACATCAGAACTGTCCTTGAATCACTCAAATCGGATATCCAAGATCGAGTGGCAAAGGCAGAGGACGAATTCGACCCACCGGCCCTACCCAAGCTCGAACCCCAAAAAATCTCGTTGGAACGCGTTGAAATCACCGAATTAAATGCTTTCACAAAAGGCAATTTATCGTTGCCCGCGGACGCAAAAATTGGTGATCTCAATGAAGCAGGAGGCGTCAGTATCTCCGTTGCCTCCAACAACCAGACTTATACTGTTAGCGCCGACGCAGACGAAACAGTGTCCGACTTTATCGATCGGCTAAACGCTAAACCTGGGATCACTGCTCGTTTTGACAAATTGAACGAGCTGCGTATCGAAGCAGACAATGGCGCGTCATTGCAGGTTCAAGAAATCGGAGCAGGTTCGTTTTCAGCCCTCGGTCTCGTTGCGAACGGCGAAGACGTGTCGGGTGGATCACCAGTTTCGAAAATTGACGCGCTAGGCGAGCGCATAAGGGACGTCGTTGTCGAAAAAGTGCAGATAAAGCGCGTCACCGGCGACTACCGCGAACGTCTCGAAAAGCGAAACGACGCAATTGAAGACTTTGAACAAAAACTCAAAACTGATCTGGCGCGTCTTTGGGAGCGTGCTCAAGACGATATACTGGCCGAAGTCGAACGATCTCTAGATCGAGGTTCTACCCTTTTGACGGGAGCCACAACACGGCTCCCCAGTGTGAATGGCGCAGGCGGTGCGCTTTCCATATCGGGTGGCGACTTAAGCGCAGAAGGCTTGGGCCTTGATGCGGTCGACCAGTTGTTAGAGGAACAAAAATACAGCGACGTCTTTGATGCCATAGATACGGCAATAGGCCGAGTTTACGCGGCGGAATCAGCGTTGAGCCTGGCGATTTCAAGAACCAACAGCGAAGAAAGCCTGGCGGAAAACCGCATCGGCCGCCTTCTCGGCGAACGCGACGCCATTACTGATGCCTTCACAGCAGAGTTTGTTGCCCAACAAACCGGGCTAGACCTTCGAGCTGTCCAACTGGCAACCGCGTCCAATCGCAGCGATCAACTGCGCAGCTTCTAAAAACCAGGTGGCGCACTGCCAAACCTGCTAAGCAGTTCACAACAAACAGAATCAGGGGCCCCGGCCCTCAGCGTTGGCGGAGACAGAAAGTCATGGCGCTCAAAGTAGAACTGAAACCCGGCGAACGCATCATTCTGGGCAACAGCGTCATCACCAATGACAATCAGCGCACGCGGTTGTTCATTGAAGGCGACGCGCCGATTTTGCGTGAAAAAGACATCCTAACAGCAGAGACGGCCAACAGCCCTGCCCGCCGTATCTATTTCGCGGTCCAACTGATGTATCTTGACGGCAATATCGACAAGCATGCCGAAAGTTTCCTTGAACTGACCCAAGATTTTTTGGCCGCCGCACCATCCAGCGCTGGCATCATCGAGCGCATCAATAAGAGATTGTTAACGACTGACCTCTACAAAGCGTTAAGAGAAGCTAAAGCTTTGATTTCGCACGAAGAGGAGCGATTGAAGGATGCAACAATCAGCAGCGGCAGCCTACGGGCGCACGACACAGGCAACGGTCCAGCCACGTGACCTAGAGGCGCATCTCTTGATGAAGTCAGCCGCTCAATTGCAAACTATCCACGACAATTGGGAAGACCTTCAAGACACGCTGGACGATGCTCTTTTGTACAATCGCCGTCTTTGGGGCGTGTTCCTCGATGCAGTCACAGCCGAAGACAGCCCTTTGCCAAAACCAATTGCGCAGAACGTTGCCAATCTTGGCTTCTTCATTTTCAATCATACGCTCAAAATTCAGTTGAACCCTGAGCGCGAAAAGCTGCGCAGCTTGATTTCCATTAACAAGGAGATCGCGGCCGGTTTGCGCACTGCGCCTATCACCGACGCACCGCTCGAAAGCGCTGGTACGCAGAGCCCAACCGCAGCGTAATCGCACGCATTCAGGATCGAATAACAAGTTCCAATAAAAAACCCGGCCATTGAGCCGGGTTTTTTATTGCCTGCTTTTTAAAAGCTTAGCGCAGGAAGTTGACCAGCGAGAGATCACGCAAAAGCGCTGTAACAGAGTAGCTTGCCTCAAGGCGAGTTTGAAGGTTCAAGAGCCGCGTTGCGACCTCTTCCTGGCTGATGCCGTCTGTTTGATTGAGTATGTCGCTGTAAATGGCTCTGGTGGCCACATGGCGCTCTTTGGTTGCCTCCATAAGACTGCTGGCAGTCCCGATCTCCAGCGAAATAGACCGTGGCAGGTTTCCACCAGAGGTATCATCCAGATTGGCTCGGGTACGCCCTGCCACTTCAGTGTAGCGGGCAACCGAATTGGGGTCATCGACGTCAAAGGTTTGAGCGGAGAACACCGCCAACTCACGTAAAGTCGTGCGCAAGGCATCCTCATTGGCACGCGCGCCATAGGCAACCTGAACCGTGTCATCAATGCGCGTGGTGTTGGTTAGACGCGCATCTATTGGACCGTCTTCGCCCTTGTACCAGATCACCGTGTTGGTCGCGTCGGCAACGGTTGTGGTCGCACCCGCAATACCGGTGGCGACATCAGGCACGACGCGCAATGGTGGGTTGTTGTCAAAAAAATCCTTGCCCGCTTGCACCGCTGAAGCAGCCGACAAGTCAGTGCGTGCCAGAGTATCCAGGGCAGTCTGCAAACCAGCTTCCAGGTTGGTCGCAGTGTCAGCCGGTGTCGCACCAATGGTGAACTCCCCCTCGCCTGGTGGGGAGGACGTGGTTGCGGTCAGCACAACATCTTTGCTGGTGCCATCAGGCATGGTCAGGCCAAAGCGCACATTTTCGCCCTCGGCTACCGCGCCGGTGACATCAAAGCTAAGCGCTACTGGCGCACCTGTTGGACCCGTGACCGTGATGGCCGGCGATGACGTACCCGCGCCTGCCATTGCGTCGAACTGGAACCCAAAGACCCCGCCTCCGGCCTCGGTGATTGAGGTCGTGGTGGCAATCGTTGCAAGGTCCAGGCGGCCAGTAAGCGTTGCACTCGAAAGCGGGCCGCCAAGATCTGCCAACTGGCGCTCATCAAGCACCTGCTTGAAGCCATCGCGAGCACCCACACCTTCCATAATGTCTGCGGCAGGCGCAACGGGCTCAGTGTCGCCGGAAAGACCGGAGAAAAGATACTGACCTTCAATATCGCTATTGAGTAGACTCACCGTCTCATAAAACCGATACTCTGCAGCAACCTGGGCAGTCGTCTGATCACCGCTCTGGATAACAAAGGAGATCGGCAACGCATCACCCTTTGTGTTGCTGGCAATATCGTCCAACCGCTCCAGCGTTTCGGTCATGATAGAGAACGTGACTTCCGTTCTCTCAATAGCGTCCTGAAAACCATCCAGCGTCGCCCGCTCAGCGCGGAACTCCAAGGACGTTGAGCGCGCCGTGCCCAGATCAGCGTAATTGTCGGCGCGCATGCCGGTACCCAACTGGCGCTGCAGCGTATCCAGCTGCGCGCGCATGGAAAGCATACGTTCGGTATTGATCGATGTTGCGTTGACGGCATTCACAGTCATGATCGCACCCTCGGTTAGATGTTAAGCAGCAGATCCATCATCTCGCGCGCAACAGTCATCACCTGAGCGTTGGCAGCGTAGACGGACTGCAGTTCGGTTAAGCGGGCCATTTCTTGATCGATATTGACACCAGACTCATCACTCTGGCGTGCCAGCAAGCCGTTTGTCACAATGGCCTGCCCTTCGCGGGCCCGCATTGCTGAGGCTGCGTCAAAGCCAGTCTTGTTGACAATTTCGCGGGCAAAAGTAGCCAGATCGACCATCAACGGGTTGGAGGAAGCGCCAATGCCCGTATCGGGGTCCACCTCCACACGAGCGTTGGTGAATTGATTGTAGAGAAAGGTCGCCCGCGTTGCATCGCCAGACGCGCTTGTTGGGCTCAGCTTGGCAAGGACAGTTGGGTCATTGAGAACTTGAGTGTTCAACTGAATACGACCGGCAAAGCCAACCTTCTGATCGCTGCCATCAAGGCTAGCGGTGTAGAAGCCATTGTTTTCAATGCCATCGTTGAACAAGGGCAGTTCACTGTTGCCACTTTGCAGCGTGCCAACCGAAAGCTGTGCCGACAGGCTATTCACCGAAAACTGGACCGGAATTCCATCGTCAACAAACCGCAGCGGACCGCCAGACACGGTGCTGGCATTCACCGAAAAGCCAGCCGCTTGAAGAGCTGTGGTCACCGCTGCTTCATCGGTCAGATCAACACCAATAACCAGATCATTTGGACTGGCAGTCACGCTCTGATCAAGCGGAAGTACGCTTGCATCCGTCACGTGTACAAGGCTGACCTGCGTCGTCGTACTGGCCAGCGTATCGGTGAGGTTGAGCGAGACAATATTGCCAGGCTGGATACCGGTTAAATCGACCTGCAATCCGCCAAAAGTTGTTCCGCTGGCCGTCCCATTGCCCAATGTAGCTAAACCACCAATCGCCGTTTCGGTGTAACCCGCCACAGTGATGTTGGACGTGGAACCTGTTGTCGGCGAGCCCATGTCGATCACTGCGCCATCAACATTAGCGTAGGTCACGCCAACGGTGGAGAAGGCAGTGTTGATCTCCTGGTTTAGCAGGGCCGCCATTTCAGCCTGCGTAACAGAAGCAGGGTTGGCTGCAAGGGCATTGGCCTCAGCAAAGGTAATGTCTACCGCGTGGGCAACGCCGTCAATCGTCAGGTTGAACGCGATGGAACCATTGTTGGCACCACCATTGGTAAAGTCGACGGGCGCAAACGTCCCCGTACCTGCAAGTTCAGCATTGGTGGGTGCCACTGCCGGCGATAGGGGCTCACTGGCTTGTGTTCGTGTGGACATGGCAAGCGCCATCTGGCTTGCAAATTCATCCAGCCGGTTTTGCATCTCCACAAGTGTATCATCGCGCAGCTCAACGAAGCCGGCCAAATTGCCCGAGCGCACATTGTTGCCCGCCAGAAGGTCGATTTCGCCACCATCCAGCGAACCAATGATGACTGTACCAACGCTGCGCTCGGACCCGACCACCGAATACTGTGAACGCGGTGTCAGGTTGGCCACCTGATCAAACTGCAGCGTCGCCGCCCGACCGGAGAAGAGCGAGACGCCAGAATTGGTAAAAATGGAGACAGTACCATCGGCCTGCTCCATCACCTGAATGTCCACCTCCTGGGCCAACGCATCAATGTGCCGGTCACGCTCATCAAGCAGATCGGCGGGTGCGGTTGAATCTGCCGACACACTGATAATGGCGTTGTTGGTGCGCTCAATACCCTGCAAAGCATCGTTGATCGTCCGCACACTGTTGGCGATGCCCTGCTCAGCCTCCGTGCGCATTTGCTGCACGTTGTTGCTCATGGAGTTCAGCGTCTGCGTCAACACCTGAGCATCGCCAATAACGGCCTGCTGCGCCGTGTACGAGGATGGGCTGTCGCTAAGCTGAGACAGGCTGGTGGCAAAGTTGCTGATCAGCGTATCAAACGCACTGGCTGAACCCGGCTCACCCAGCATGGAGTTCAGGCGGTCATGATAGTCAGCCAGCGTCTGCGTGTAGCCTGTTGCGCCAAGTTCGGATCGAACTTGTTTTTGCAGCAGCGCGTCCAACTGGCGATCCAGGGTGCCACTGCGGACACCATTGGCCTCCTGCCCAGCAATGTTCGTGATCTGGGAGAGCGACTTGCGTGTGTAGCCAGGCGTTTCGGAATTGGAAATATTGGCCGCCAGCACATCAATCTGTGCCCTGGTGACCTGCAATCCAGAAAGCGATGCGCCCAGTGCGCCATAAACACCCATGCTGTTATGCCTTTACGCTGTCCATGCGATCCAAACGCCTCAGGCTGGCCCTAGCGAACCATTCCCAAAGCTTCCTGCATCATTTCATCGGAGACGGAGACAATACGCGTGGCAGCCGAATAGGCCTGCTGCGTGACAATCAGCTTGGTGAACTCTTCAGAAATATCCACATTCGACATTTCGAGCGCACTGGCCACGACATTGGCAGCGTCCACAAGGATCGGATCACCCGAGCCACGCGTGGCAAGGAAGGCACCGCCATCCATCTTACGAAGCATCGCGTCACCATTGAAGGTGGCAAGCCCAACCTCTGCAATGTCCACCACTTGCCCGTTGGTGTAGGAGGCCACAACACGGCCAGCATCAGAAATGGAAACGCCAACAAGTTCGCCAGCGCCATACCCGTTCTGGCTTAGATTGGTCAGCTGGGCGTTGCCTGCAGGGTCAGAATACTGGGTCACACCGTCACTATCATGGCGCAGACGCACATTGTTTATTGTCGCCCCATTGATTGTGAGCGTGGCAATGGGGTCAGTGGCTGGCGTTGTCATCGTTCCATCGGTGGCGAAGGTGTAGTCAGTGCCTATGTTGCGCCAAGCAACATCGGTTGTGGTGGCATTGGAGTCACTGAGATAAAACAGCTGCCACTGGTCCGTACCACCGCCAGCAGCAGAATCGATCTTGCCCCAACGAAACTGCACGTTCACAGGCGAACCAGACTCGTCGAACACCGTAATTGCACCCCCAGCAACTGTGTTTTGCAGGAACACAGGCACATCAGCGGCTTGGACAAAACCATCAGTGGCTGTGGCGGGCAACGTGGTTGGGTTGTTGGCAAAATCAGCCGGATCCAGAAGCTCAGACCCAGGCACTGTTGGGTCCGCTTCAGCTGTCAACGGGAAGCGGGCAAGGTTAACACGGTAGTCAATCTGACCAGTGGGGCGCGCGGCCAAGAAATCACTTTGAACCTGCACAGGTTCCGGCGCCGAGCCAGCCGCGTTGCCGGTGATGTTATCAATGGGCAAGCCCTGCAAGAAGAAGCCAGCACCATTGACCAGATAACCGGCACGGTCGATCTGGAAATCACCGCGCCGCGTGTAGGCATCTGTGGCGTCAAACACCGGACGGTTATCAGTTTCACCGATCTGCTGGGCCACCACAAAGTAGCCATCGCCGGACACCGCCATGAACGTTTCCACATCGCTCATTTGCACAGCGCCTTGGACATCGTTTGTCGCGCGCGTCGACGCCTGCACACCACCGGGAACCTGACGCTGGGGCGCAGAGTCGGCCACCATGTCGGCGAAGTTTGTCTCTGCCCGCTTGTACCCTACCGTTTGCGAGTTCGCGATGTTGCCCGAAATCTGTTCAAGTGCGTAAGCTTGCGACTGCAAACCAGAAACCGCGTTATTGAGAGCGCCGAAAATACCCATACTATGTCCTGCCCTTTAATGGTCATGTTGCGCGCCAGAAAAATCAGACGCAAAGATGGCTTGCCAGATGCTTTGCAGCATCCGTGCCAAGACAATAAATTGATATATTTCAATTATTTAACCCAACTCAGCCTGCCCAGAAAGCCACCGGAGACCGGCAATAGACGCCCTGCCCGGCAGTTTTTTCCTAGAGCTTGAGGCAACGAATATTACCGCCTTTGCGCGCCGACCCACGGCGCGCTAAAGCGTTTCCATGAGCGAAAACGATACAGCCTTGGGCAAACCTGCAAAGACGCTGCTTTTGATGCGGCACGCCAAATCCTCGTGGTCACAGGATGAGCTGCCTGACTATCAGCGTCCGCTCAACAACCGTGGGCTGCGCGCCGCCCAGGCGATGGCACCGCTGGTGGCCGCCTGGCAGCCGCAATGGATTGGCTGTTCACTGGCCCAGCGCACGCGGCAAACACTTTTGCCGATCATTGATGAACTTTCAGCGCCCTGTGAAATCGCCATAAGTGCCGACCTCTATGACAGTAACGAAGCAGCTTATCTGCGCCAGATACGAGCACTGAGAGGCGACGTGAACAGAGCGCTCATCATCGGCCACAATCCAACCTTGGAAGGCCTTTGTGATGCCCTCATTGGCGCGGCGGAGCCTCAGGCTATGGCCAAGCTTGTGGAGAAGTTTCCAACCGGCACGCTTGTGGTGTTGCAGTGCGCGATAGGCAGATGGAGTGACGTGTGCGGGGGCTGCGCCCATCTAGTCGATGTTGTGCGCCCTAGCGATATTGCAGCCTAGCCTAAGCGCAAAGCTATCCCTTTTGCTTGCAATGGCCATCCGCACGCCAAATATAAGGTTCAGACGTCCGTCAATGTGCTGAAAGCCCCGCTTGCCCGATCTTTCCCTTCTTGATGATGTGCGCCTTAGTGCGCGCAGTCTGGCTGATAGCGCCAGTGATCTGGTGACGCCAACTTTACGCATCGGTGTGACAGGTCTTTCTCGCGCGGGCAAAACGGTCTTCCTGACATCGCTTGTTCATGCGCTGCTGCATGGCGGGCATTTGCCGGCCCTTCAAGCCTCGCGGTCAGGCCGGCTCATTGGTGCGAACCTAAGCCGCCAGCCCGATGATGATGTTGCCCGTTTTGCCATTGAGGAGCACGTGCAGGATCTCATTGAAAACCGGCAATGGCCGCAATCAACACGGCATATCTCCGAGCTTCGCCTGACGCTGCGTTTTGAGCCCAATTCCTCCATTGCGCGCGCCTTGGGCCGCACCAGCATGCATCTGGATATGGTGGACTATCCCGGCGAGTGGTTGCTGGACTTACCTCTGCTTGATCAAGACTACACAACCTTTTCGCGCGAGGCGCTGGACAAGGCGCGCGCCAGCGAACGCAAGGCCTTCGCCAAGCCATTTCTCGACGCAACACGCTTTGAAAAAGTCGGCGCGCCGCTGAACGAAAAGCGTGCCGGCGAACTGGCGGCGCTTTACGCGGACTATCTCAAAGCATGCCGCGAAGGTGAAACAGCCCTTTCGATGCTGCCACCAGGGCGATTTTTGATGCCAGGCGATCTGGAAGGCTCCCCCGCCCTCACCTTTGTTCCGCTCGAGCTGCCCAAAAATGGCCGCGTGGACAGCAACAGCCTCTATGCGGCAATGGAGCATCGGTTTGAGGCCTACAAACGCGTGGTGGTGAAGCCATTTTTCATCAACCATTTTGCCCGCCTCGACCGCCAGATCGTGCTTGTTGATACACTGGCTGCCATCAATGCAGGACCAGAGGCGCTAGGCGATCTGCACGATGCGCTGATCGCGATCCTTTCTTGCTTCAAGGCAGGGCAAAACAGCATTCTGTCCGCTTTGTTTGGTCCGCGGATCGATAAGATCGTTTTTGCGGCGACCAAAGCTGATCATCTCCATCACACCCAACACGATCAGCTCGAGGCGATACTTGATTACCTTGTGAAGGATGCGCGCCAGGCCGCTTCCTTTTCCGGAGCGCAGATTGAAACAATGGCCATCGCCTCTGTGCGTGCGACGCGCGAGGCGAGCGCCAAGTCCGGCAACGAAACGATAGGTGCAGTCGCTGGTGTTCCGCTGAAAGGCGAGACAATCAACGCTCAGGTGTTTGACGGCGAACGCGAAGTGGCGATCTTTCCCGGTGATCTGCCAAGCGATCCTGCTGACCTAATGGGCGCGAACGCAAAAGCTTACCCACTTCGCTTTGTGCGCTTTCGCCCGCCCAAAATCGACACACGCCCAACGGCAAATCCCGGCCTACCCCATATACGGATCGACAGGCTTTTGCAGTTTCTGCTCGGCGACAAGCTCGCCTGACAGGAGGCCTGAAAACCATGAGCACGACCCAATCAACCGGCACGAAAGCCCGCAAACCGCAGGTTCTTGAACTCTCCGCCGTTGAGGTGGAGGAGGAGACGCATGCCTTTGCCCCACCGGTAGCCGCCGACGCACCTTTACCGCAGGCCCCTAGCCGCGCCGTGAAATGGTTCGCGCTCTTCGCCTCCGGATTGTCTGGCCTGGCACTTCTGGGCATCGGCCTATGGGCGGAAAACCTTGTGCGCACGCTTGTTGAGCGGCAGCCCATGCTGGGTTGGGTTGCATTGGGGTTATTGGGCCTAGCGGTCCTGGGGCTGGTTGGCTTCATTGCCCGCGAGGTGCGCGCCATTATGCGACTGCGCACACTCGACGATCTGCGCGAGGGTCTGCAAAACGCATATGACAATGAAGACACCAATGCTGCTCGCAAAGCATTGAATGACGTGGTGAGCCTCTACAAAACCGACCCACGCACCGCGCATGGCCGTGCGCAATTTGACCGCAGTCGCGCTGGCGTTCTGGATGCGCAGGACTTGATTGTGATCGGCGAGGAAACGCTGATGGCGCCACTCGATCGGCAGGCCGTAGCGCTGGTTTCGACCGCTGCACGGCGTGTTTCGCTGGTTACAGCTCTATCTCCGCGCGCGCTGGTGGATATCGCTATGGTGGCATTCCAGTGCGTCAGTCTAACCCGCCAGATCGCGCAGGCCTATGGCGCCAAACCAGGCTTGCTCGGTGCACTGGGGCTTGCACGACACATGATCGGACATCTGGCCATTACTGGTGGTATTGCCGCCACCGAAGGGCTGGTGTCACAGGTTCTGGGGCATTCGTTGGCTGCACGGCTATCCGCGCGCCTTGGCGAAGGGGTAATCAACGGGCTTCTCACCGCGCGTGTTGGTCTTGCTGCTATCGCAGTAACCCGGCCCATGCCCTATATCGCCAGCACGGGGCCAACCCTTAGTGAAGTGACCAAGGGTATCGCAGGATTTGGCGGTCATGGAAAAGCCAGCGTTGAAAAAACCGACTAGCCGACCCGTGTGAGCGGCAAATCAAACACTGTGATACTCGCGCCATCAACAACGGTGGTTACAAGCAGGCGTAGCCCCCCCTCGCCTTGCGCGACCAGCAAAAGGCGGCCCTCGCTGCCGTCATTGGCGGCCAGACGCAAGAAAAGGTCGCCGCGAGAGAGCCGGCCGTTCAGACCGCCACTTATATAGTTGAGGGGACTAGAAAGCTCACCATGAAACTGACGGCTCATGTCCGAAAAATAGAGCGACATGGAGATGGTGCCGGACTGACCCTGCGCGCGGCAATCTGCGCGAAACGAAATTTGCCCGCCATTGCGCAGGCGACCTTCAACATCGCAAAGGACCGGTGCCTCACCATCGCTGGTGGCCGCTCGCCCCTGCCCTGACCAACGCCCTTCAAGGGCTTGCAAAAATTGAGTCTCGGCTGGCCCGGCCATCAACGGCGCTTCACTTAAGCTCCAAAGGGCAACCAGCGCCAAAACAGCGGTGCGCAAAGGTGCGATCAAAGCACGCCCAGCTTTTTCTGAAGGTTCGAGGACGAGGTGGTGTATTGGAAGACTATCCGCTTGTCCGGGAAGACAATACGCCCCACAACCTGCGACATCAGCGCTGCTTCATGGAAGCCTGATAGGATCAGCTTCAGCTTGCCGGGATACCAATTGATATCGCCAATGGCAAAAATACCCTCTTGGGATGTTTGAAACTTTTCCGTGTCCACCGTGATCAGGTTCTCATGCAGGTTCAGCCCCCACTCGGCCACCGGCCCAAGCTTCATCGTGAGGCCAAAGAACGGCAGCAGGCGCGAACATGGAATTTCGCTCTCGCTTTCTTTGTTCTTCACAACAACTGAGGAGAGCATGCCGTCTTCGCCAATAAGCTGCGATACCTGCCCCTGCTCAAAACGCATCGCGCCGGACTCAACAAGCGCGCGCATTTTATTAACGCTGTCGGGCGCAGCCCGGAACTCATCGCGCCGGTGCACAAGGGTCAACGACTTGGCAATTGGCTGCAGGTTAATCGTCCAATCCAGCGCCGAGTCTCCGCCGCCAACAACCACCAGGTCCTGATCGCGAAAGGCATCCATTTGACGCACAGCATAGGACACCGATTTGCCCTCATAGGCCTCAATGCCAGCAATAGGCGGGCGCTTGGGCTGGAATGACCCACCGCCGGCAGCAATAACGACCGCTTTGCAGATAAAATGCTGGTCAGCATCAGTTGTCAGAGAAAAGCGCCCATCGGACAGCTTTTCCAGGCTTGAGACCATCTGATTGAAGTGAAACTCAGGCTCAAATGGTTTGATCTGCTCCATAAGCCGATCCACCAGCCCTTGGCCGGAAATCTCTGGCCAGGCAGGAATGTCGTAAATTGGTTTTTCCGGATAAAGCTCGGCACATTGGCCACCGGGGCGATCAAGAATGTCGATCAGGTGGGCTTTGACATCGAGAAGACCCAATTCAAAAACCGCAAACAGGCCCACAGGCCCGGCGCCAATGATCACGACATCGGTTTCAATGGTCTTGCCAGGGTCGAACCCTGTGACGGTATCAAGCATAAAAATCTCCCAGAGAGGCATCGACGCAGCTGCCGCGTCAAAACACCCTAAACGCCTGAGGTGACCTCTGTTTTGAGGAACCTCAAGCAGCGTAGCCAATCACCACCGCTTGAACCATAAATCACGGCAAAAGTGAGAACCCAAAGAATGGATTACGAGGCCTTAGGCCTGAAATTCAGGAACGCGCACCACAAGGCCATTGAAAGCCGGTGTTACGCGCAATTGGCATGACAGGCGGCTTTCATCGCGGATGTCATAGGCAAGGTCCAGCATATCCTCTTCCATCACTTCCGGTGAGCCAGTTGTCTCTTTCCATTTTGGATCGACGTACACGTGACAGGTCGCGCAGGCGCAGGCGCCGCCGCAGCTGGCTTCAATGCCTGGCACCCCATTCATAACCGCAGCTTCCATGACGGTAGAGCCTTCCTGAGCTTCCACTTCATGCTGCGTGCCATCATGCTCGATAAAAGTAATCTTGATCATCTACTCGCCTAACGGTGCAATGCGGCGCGCTGATAGTCAGCACGCATCCAGCGGGCCATCTAGCAAACGCAAGGCCGCTTTGTGAAGCCGGACAATGCGTAGGTGTGCCGGGGATTTTTGGGTCAAATGTCGCAGAAAACCGTTTTGGCGGCTTTAATCTGTACCCAGCAGGGTATCAACGCGCACCATGACCCGATCAATGCCAGCCAAAGTCTGCTCCAGATGCACGTCACAACGCGAGTCGTTTTCGCCGCGCTCGGCTAGCTCTGCCAGCTCAAACGCACCAACGCCACGCGCACTGCCTTTGATAAGGTGATAGAGCCGCGCCCTTTCCTGCCCATCGCTGGCGCAGCGCAATGCACTGGCTGTGCTTTCTGCCTGACTGACGAACAGCCGCAGCACCTCCATTTCAAGCGCTGCATCGCCAAACGTATGGCAAGACAGATGAACTAGATCGAGTAGTAACGGTTCGCTTTGCAATTTGCTTACCGTATCAACCGATGGCACCGGGCCATTATCTGTTCTTGAAGTTTGCGCCGTCATGGTCGCCTCGTTGCATTATGCACAGCTTGGTCTCGGGCATGCAGTGAAAAGCTGCCCTACAAGCGTGAGTTTTACACAGCGTGCTTTCCCACACGTTAATGGGTCAGTGCGGCGAAACAGGTGCAAATAGGGGCGAAACCGGGAGCCACCGGTGTTAACCATGATGAACAAATTGCTAACAAACATACCCGTGCGGCTTCTATTTGCGCCGCAATGGGCATAGTTTGCAGAATGAATAAGTGGGCAGGTGTGGCTGCACGCGCGTCATGGTTAAGACGGGCGGGCAAAGGTGCCCCGGAAAATGTGAGGCGTATCCATGGCGAAAAAACCATCTCAAGCGAACAAAGCAGCGCTAGACGCAGTCGAAGAGGCGTTAGCGATCGACTTTGCGGACGAAGGCACTGAGAGCGTGGCGCAAGAGGCAGGCAGGGGCGCAAATGCCTCGCGAACGAAGCGAGATGGCAAACGCGGCGCCAGCATGCCGCGCGCTGAGAACCTGCCTTCGACAGATGATCTGCTTGGAGACATTGATTTGACCATTGATCCGTTGGCAGCGGACCCATCGGCCCCTGCTGCGCCTCAATCCACGGCAGACGACGAGCGTGTGCGCGCTGAAGATGAGCGCCTGCGCGACACACGCCCACCTGCCAACGATGATCGCCGTGCCACCAGCGCGCTGGTGTATGAAATGCAGCGCCGCCCCTCAGGCACGCCCTTCGCCTATGCCGCAGCACTTAGCGCCTTCTGGATTGTAGCCTCGGTTTTGATCGCGCCTTCACTGTTCGACACCAGCTTTGGTGGCCTGCTTACCAACAGTGACGTGGCCGGCTCGCCTGCCTTTGTCGCCTATGCAGTGGCCACCCTTGCGCCGATTGCATTGTTCTTCACGATTGCCTTCATGGTGTATCGCGCCGCTGAACTGCGGATCGTCTCACGCGCCATGGCCAACGTGACCATGCGCCTTGCGCAGCCAGACGACCTTGCCAAAGAACAGGTTATGTCGGTCAGCCAGGCCATTCGGCGCGAAGTCGCAGCAATGGGCGATGGCGTGGAGCGTGCAGTCGCACGTGCGACCGAACTTGAAAGCATGGTCCAGGGCGGCGTTGCTGACCTTGAGCGCGCCTACTCCGACAATGAAACCAAACTGCGCACGCTACTTACCCAGCTGACCGATGAGCGCGAAGGTATTCTGCTCAATGCTGAGAAGGTTCGTGAGGCCATCTCCAACTCGCAAGCCCAGGTGAATGCAGATCTGCTGCGCGCCTCCGATGAACTGTCCCAGGCACTGTCCGACACTGGTCAGACCGTTGCACACAGCCTTGCCGACAAAGCCTCTCAGATCACCAACGCACTGGCACAAGCCGGCGATACGATGAGCACGACGCTGCAGTCACATGGTGACCGCTTGATCGATCAGTTGTCATCGACTGGCTTGGACGTTAGCGACAAAATGGCGATCGTCGGCAGCGATGTTGTCCGCGAAATCACTGAAAAATCAGCAGAAGTCGACAGCGTGCTCAACGAGCGGGCCAACCTTATCTCCGCCGACCTGGCGTCTACAACAAGCTCCATCGTATCGGAGTTTGAAGAGCGTGGCAGCAATGTGACCCGCCAGCTGGAAGAAACCAGCCACTCGGTTACAGAAGCGTTTGCTTCGCGCGCCGAAGACGTGACCACGACGCTTAAAACCACAGCAGACTCGCTGCTTATCGACATGGAAGTGCGTGGCTCGGCCATCACAGCCAAGTTGGACGAAGCTGGAACACAAATCTCCGACAGCATCACCGAGCAAGGTGGTGAGCTTGCCCAGCGCATGGAAGCCTCCGCTGAGCGCCTGCATGACGCGGTCGTTGAGCGCGGTGTAGAGCTGCGTGATGGCTTTGAAATGTCGGCAAATTCGCTCATTTCTTCGGTCGATGCCAAGCTGGAGGAACTGCGCCAAACTGCAGATGAAACCAGCGCTACCATTCAGTCGAGCATTCTGCGTGACCTTGATCTCGTCGACATGCGCCTGTCACAGGGCCGCGATGTGGTCGATGACATGATCAAAAATGGCACTGGCAACCTTACAGACAACATTCAGGCTGTCGGCGAACGTGTTGTGCAGATTATTCTGGAACAGGGCGATACGCTTGGCACGGCCTTCAGCCAGCGCGCTGAAGAATACGCCAACCTCTTGAAGTCAGACAGTGAAGCACTGGTATCGGCTCTTGATGACCGCACTGCCGCTCTGGATGATCAAATGCAGCACCGCGCCAATGCGATCCGCGCCCTGCTGGATGATAAGGCTGAGTCCATCGATGTCGCACTGGCCAGCCGGTCGGGCGCTATCGAAGCCTCATTCATGAACCAGCGTCAGGCGCTCGAGGAGAGCATCGACCGGGCAACACATGAAGCGTCCACAGCGCTCAATGAGCGTTCGGCGGTTCTGGCTGAGCACCTCAATGTTTCAACGCGCGAGTATCTGGAAACGTTGAACGAGCGCACCCAGCGCTTCATGAGCGTGATCACAGACGCCAACTCTGGCATCGAAGCGCGCATGACTGCCATTTCCGAAGGTTTGGTGGACAGCATCACAACCAACACAAGTGGCTACCTGTCAGCTATTGATGAGCGCACAACCGGTCTCATCCAAGCCCTCAACGACCGCTCGGACACGCTGATGTCATCTTTGCAGCAGGTCACCGGCGACACCGAAGAGCGCCTGATTGGCGTGGCCGGCGAGCTGAACTCTCGTGTCGTCGACACAGCAGATGGCTTTGTCGAGCAACTCGAGAAAACCGCAACTGGGCTGGTCAACCGCGTTGATCAAACTGCCATTGGTTTGGTGATCCGTGTTGATGAGAGCACAACAAACCTGACCAACCAGGTTGAAGAAACGTCCAGCAGCATTACTGGCCGCATCGATCAGGCAACAACCAGCCTGACCAGCCAGGTGACCGAGGCAACCGGGGAACTGGTGAGCCGCGTCGAAGGCACAACCGCAAGCCTGGCGAGCCATGTCGATAGCGCAACGTCAAATCTTGTCACGACCATCGACAATCGCACGCAGGGCCTAACCGACGCCATGAGCGCAGTTGGCGGCGACCTGACGACCCGCGCCGAAGCTATTGATAACCAGCTACGCGAACAGATCGACAGCCTGTCGAGCGCGCTTCAAATGCGCACAGTGCAGCTGGAAACGACGGTGGATGAACGCCTGTCGGCCTTCGATGTGCGCGTTAACCAGCGCATTGAGGATGCGACCAGCACGTTTGTGGAGCGTGCCGATCAGTTGGATGGTGCCCTATCCAACCGTGGCCGTGAAATCTCTGAAACGCTCATTGAGCGTACCCGTGAAGTCGCTTCAGCCTTTGCCAGCGGCCGTGATGACATTGAGCGCGCCATTGCCGAGCGCATCGCTGCGGCCGGTCAGGCAATGACCGACCAGACCGGCGAACTCACCGATCTGATGGCGAGCCGCGTAACCGACATTAATCATTTGCTTGCCGACAAGGTGAGCGAAGTGGCGTCCACCATTCAGGCGCAGGGCGAGGCACTTGAGGTGATGATCACCAACCGTGCCGATGGCTTTGGCAACACGCTCAATGCCGAAGCACAGACAGCGCTTCAGGGCTTTGAGAGCCAGGTTGGCTCAGCCACAAATGCGCTTGTAGCAGCCGCCGCAAATGTGCGCTCGGTCGCACATGACGAGACCGTGCAAGCCAGCCAGGATCTGGCAGAGCGTGCAGATGATCTGCGTAAGGCGCTTGCAAGCCAAACCGTTGCGATGGAAACGCTGCTCGATGAGCGTGGCCAGACACTGGTCAGCTCGCTGGAGACGCGCACCAGTGAATTTGCTCGTGCCTTGCACGCAGCAACCGCATCCATGCAGGAGGCCGTTGGCGAACGCAGTGACGCACTGGCTGGCACCTTGAGCGACAGCACACGCACGCTGGCACAAACGCTGGATATGCGCGCTGAAGCGCTGAACCAAGCTCTTGATACGCGCACCGAGGTGCTGTCGGAAACGCTTGCCTCACGCAGCGAAACGATGGCCGATACCTTAGCCAGCCGCACCGATGCGTTGGCCCAGAACATTGAGTCCGCCACAAGCCAGCTCAACACTGCGCTCGACAGCCGCACCAAGGAGCTCTCTGGGGCTCTGGAAAGCCGTGCCTCAACGCTCGAGCAGAGCATCACAGGGACCACCGAGGCTATCGAGGCGGTCATCAACACGCGTGGCCAATCACTCCTTGGCGCCCTGCAAGGCCAGACTTCAACGTTTGCGCAGAGCATCACCGGGGCAACTGAAACTATGGAGGGCGTGATCAATGCACGCGGTCAGTCGCTCCTTGGCGCCCTGGAAAGCCAAACATCAACGCTTGAGCAGAGCATCACAGGGGCAACTGAGGCTATGGAAGGCGTTATCAGCACGCGTGGTCATTCGCTGCTTGGTTCCCTGGAAAGCCGAACGTCAACGCTTGAGCAAAGCATCACGGACGCAACCGAAGCGATGGAGGGTGTGATCAACACACGTGGTCATTCGCTCCTTGGTGCCCTGGATACCCGCACAAACGGCTTCAGCAGCGCAGTAGAAGCTGCAACCGAATTGCTGGACAGCACTATGGCCCAGCGGACCGTGGAAGCGACGACCTCAATGAGCCGTCTGCGCAACACGCTAACCGACGACCTTCAGGCGCTCATCAGTCAGATTGGCGGCGTGAACAACTCTGTGGACGAGCTGCTGGCCAATTCAGCGCAGACACTGGCAAGCATTGGCACCGAACTGCAGAGCAAGATGGAAACATTCTCTGCGCAGGTTCAGCTGGTTAGCAACGAAACTGCGGGTGCTTCGACAAGCCTTGAAAAACAGTTGGCGTCGCTCAGCACCATTTCCACCGATGTTATCGGCTCAATCGTGGATCTCTCGGACCGCTTTGACGTGCATGGCCGGGCCCTTTCGGGCGCATCGCAAGCCATCTTGCGCACCACCGAGAAACTGGACGAGTCGATCGGTCAGCAGGTCGGTCAGATGGATCAGGTTAGCGAAACCATCGCCGATCGCTCCGATCGTGCCGAGCAGGCACTGCAAATGACCACCGAGCGGCTTGCCTCCACACTGATTGATGCCGAAGAACGCGCTGCATCGCTCGCTTCGGCCCTTTCACTGGCCGCAGATGACGCAGCACGTGGTGTGATCGAGCAGTTCACCAACCTGCGTGAGGTCGCGACCAGCGAGAGCAGCAAAGCCAGCGAAGTTGTTCGTGCCACCCGCGAGGAGGTGAAACGCGAACTCTCTGGTGGTCTTGAAACAGCTGTCGAAGCCTTCCACGCGTCAATCGAAGATATGCGCAAAATGACTGGCGAACTCAGCTCTGAGCTGGCGACCACCCGCGCCGATATCCGCCGCGGCGTGTTCGAGTTGCCTGACGAAGCACGCGAGAGCGCATCAGCCTTGCGTCAGGTGGTCAACGAGCAGGTTGCAGCGCTCAAAGAGCTGTCAAACCTCGTCTCTGACGAAGGCAACGCTCGCGACGCATCCTCACGCCAGCTTGCAGCTCCTGCTGCTGCCCCTGCCGTGCAGGCCACAGCGCGAGCGGTTCAGCCAAGCAGCGCCGCATTGGAAGCGCCTGCCGATGACATCGCTCGCTCCATGGAAACTGTTCGACAGGCAGTTGCTCCGGCGCCAACGCCACGCGCAGCTCCATCAGCAGCCAGCGACAGCACCACGCAGAACCCATCCGGTGGCTGGATTAGCGATCTGCTGCGCAGGGCTTCTTCCGATGAGGCACCCACGGGGCCACTAGCCTCAATCCGCAGCGAACTGAAAGATGCGCTCGACGAAGCGATCTACGCCGAACAGTGGGACAGCTATTTGGCTGGCAACAAGGCCAACTTCTCCCGCCGTATCTACTCGCTCAGCGGGCAACAAACGTTTGATGATATTCGCCGCCAGATCGGCCGTGACACCGACCTGCGCACAGCAGCTCAGGAATATCTGACAACATTTGAGGCCACCCTGCGTGAGATGGCAGCGCGACGCGCAAGCCGTTCGGAAACACGTGAACTGCTCATGTCAGATGACGGCCGTCTCTATACGGTTCTTGGGCAGGCACTGGGTCGCTTCGGCAGCTAAGTACGCTCCCGCGACAAGCCGACAACAGTCTAAAACGCTAAAAAACCGCCGCCCTGCGCTTGCAGGGCGGCGGTTTTTCTTTTTCTTTTCAGATACTTAAAGAATTTTTCTAGACGGCATCCAGCACGAACCGAACCATATCGCGCAGCACCGCATCCAAAGCGCGATTGAGCGCCTCAACACCGTCATCAACACCATCGCTGGCCGCCGGTATTCGCGCTGTAAAGCTTTGGCCTGCAAGGATGCGGCCATTGGCATCGTTCATAACCTTCAGCGACACATCCACCACCGCCACGGCTGCTGCTCCATCGCTGATCTCAATTTCAAAAGCACGGATCTCAGGCACCAAACGCGTATCGATCAGCAGCCCCTGCCCTGGACGGCCAACAGCGCGTGCGCGGCCTGTGCGCTCCAGCGCTTCAGCAAAACGGGCCTGCAAAAGATCAGGCAACGCATCTGACCACAAAGCACCGGGGAAATAAGCAAGCGTGGCGGCACTGTCACGCACCACAATGCGGTCAGTGGCATAAAACCGAACGCTAGCAGGTTCGGCCACCAGCAATTGACGGCTGGTACGTGCGCCGCCAACATCAATGCTGGCTGGCGCGCGCAAATCGTAGATACGCGGCGCTGGCTCGCTAACCAGCGTGGAACAGCCAGCCAAAAGCGCAGCCGCTGCAACAAGGCCCACTAAACGTGAAGCGGCGCGCATTGATGATTTTTGTTGGTTGCTCATACCGCTAAAACTCAACTCACTTATCGCCTAGCGCCGCTGCGGCGCGTACTCGGGTGCCCGATCACCGCCAAAGATAAATTGTTGCGGGTTGCGTTCTATTGAGGTCACCACACGTTCTAACCGGTTCAACACGCGCCGACCATCACCAATCAACGCCTCAGCATCGCGCAGGCCAGGCCCGGTAAAGCGCGCCAGCCCACCGGCGATTTCATCAGAACGGCCTTCAAAAGCGCGCGCGATATTGCGCAGCGATCGCGCAGCCTCGCTGGCATCACCAATAAGGCCTTGCGTTTCATCCTCGCCGAGCAACCCATCAACAGAGGCCAACAGGCCGTCTATGCGCTGCGAGGCAACCTCAAGTCGATCCGCGATGATGACGGCATCTTCAAAAATCAGGTCCACCTGATCTGCATTGTCAGCCAGTGAGCCGGTGAATGCGGTGACATCTTCGGTGGCTTGCTGCGCACCGGCAAGCACGGCGTCTACCCGTGTTCCAGCGTCCGGCAACTGCGCTGTGAAGCTGCTAACATCGGCCAACGATTGGGCAACTATCTCAGCATCAACAACGTCCACCACTGCACGCACACCATCAAGGGTATCGACCAGCGTTTGCGAGGACGCTTCAAGATTATCAAACACCACGTCACCGCGTGCCATCAAGGTGCGCGCGTCCTCGCCGATGCCCCGAAACTCGGTGGAAGCAACGCGGATATTTTCCACCAACTCGCTCACGGCTTCAGGTTCGACCGCAGCGATCAACGCCTCTGAACCAGCGATAATGCCTTCAAGCCGACCCGACAGGCCAGAGATTTCCGAAGCAATGGTGCCAACACCCTGCATCAACAACTCTATGTTATCGGATTGGGCGGCAACGGTGCTCGTAATTTCATTAATATCTGCAACGGTTTGCGTCAGGAATGGCTCGTTGACGAGCAAGAAATTTTCCACCGTTTGCATGGCATCATCGGCACGGCCCAGCACGTTGCGAGCCCCGTCAATAAGATCCTGAACCGCCGAAATATCTGCCTCAATAATCACTGGCGTTGTCGGATCCAGCACCGCGCGCTCGTCCATTGACCCGCCGCGCAGCGCAACAAATGCGGTGCCGGTAATGCCGGTAATGCCAAGCGTTGCTTCGGTATCGGACCGCACGGGCGTATCTGCGGCAACCACGGCTAACGCCAGCGCCTCTTCAGGGTTGTTCGGATTGAGCGACAGCGTGCGCACTTCACCCACTGAAATGCCGTTGAACAGGACCGGGCTACCAGTGCTTAGTCCATTGACCGGGCCATTGAACTGGAAAATGATTTCAGCGGTTTCATCGCCATCACCAAACCCGGCAACCCAATAGATAAAGGCCATCGCAGCAGCGATAACTGCAAGCGTGAACAAGCCGATAACAATGTGGTTTGCACGAGTTTCCATAACTCCAGCCTTTAGCCTGCAATCCATGGCGCGCCTAGCGCCAGCAACACTGTGCGGGCCAATGACCCGGTGTTTTCTTCCAAGCGTTGCGAAAACTCCGCGATGCCTGGCCTTTGATACACAAAAACCATTGCGGCCTACCGTCCCAGCGCCCTGCCAGTGTTGAAATACTCCTGCACCCAGGGGTGATCAAACGTGCGCACCTCATCCACGGTGCCAACCGTCAGGACCTTTTGATTGCCCAGCACGGCCACGCGGTCGCAAACCGAAAAAAGGCTGTCCAGATCGTGCGTGACCATAAAAACAGTAAGCCCAAGCGCATCACGCAAATCAGCAATAAGCGAATCAAAGGCTGCAGCGCCCAAAGGATCGAGGCCAGATGTAGGCTCATCAAGGAATACCACATCGGGGTCCAATGCCAGGGCTCTGGCCAGAGCCACCCGCTTGATCATGCCACCGGAAAGGTCTGAGGGCGATTTCAACGCTGCATCATCGGCCAGTCCCACCATCGAGAGCTTCACCGCAGCGAGCCGGTCCATCATCCGGTTATCCAGCCGCCAGTGTTCGCGCATGGGCACCTGGACGTTTTGAATAACGTTGAGGGATGAAAACAGCGCACCGTGCTGGAACAAAACCCCAAGGCGCTCATCCACATGAACGCGCTCGCGTTCATTCAATTGCGAATAGGGCTCGCCCAGCACATCAATGGTGCCCGCGCGTTTGCGATTAAGGCCCAAAATAGCGCGCATCAGCACAGATTTGCCGGTGCCCGACGCGCCAACAAAACCAAGGATCTCGCCACGTCGCACGTCCAAATCGAGGTTTTTCAGGATCGTAACATCACCAAACCCGACCTCAAGGTCGCGCACTTTGATGATCGGATCATTGCTATGCTGCGCGCCTGTCTGTGTGTGATGATCCATTTTGCCTGCGCGCTCTAGAAGTTGATGGCTGCAAAAAACATGGCAAAGATACCATCGAGCACAATCACCGCGAAGATGGATTTCACCACCGCTGCGGTAACCCGCTGGCCAAGCGACTCTGTGCTGCCCGACACACGGAAGCCCTCCATGCACGCAATACAGCCGATTGCCAGTGCCATGAACGGCGCTTTGATCAGGCCGACCAGCACAGTGTCCAAACCCACTGCGCTGTGCATGCGATCAAAAAACACTGTTGGATCGATGCCGGAATAGAACCAAAGCACCAAAAGCCCACCAAGCAGCGCCGCTGCGTTGGCGATAACCGTCAGCAGGGGCAATGCAATAACAAGCCCCAAGATGCGCGGCACAACAAGAACATCCACCGGGTCCAGGCCAATAACGCGCATGGCATCGACTTCTTCGCGCATGCGCATTGCGCCAATCTCGGCGGTGAAGGCAGACCCTGTGCGCCCTGCAACCATGATGGCCGAGATCAGCACCCCGATTTCGCGAAGCACCAGGATTGCTACAAGGTTGATGGTGAAGATTTCTGCCCCAAAATAGCGCAGCTGAAAGGCGCTTTGCTGGGCAACAATGCCACCAATAACAAATTGAATAAGAACGATAATCGGGACCGCACGAAAGGCGCTTTTATCGAGCTGGGTGACAAACGCATTAAAGCGCCAGCGACCGGGATTGACCAAAGTCGTGCCAACCGAAACCAGCACCAACCCAAGCATGCTAAGCACGCCCAAAAAATCATCCCAGGTGGCGACCACGCCCTTGCCAAACCCAGCGATCAAATCATCAAGCGCAAAGCGTTGTCGAGGCGGCCTTTCAGCATCCGCACGGCTACGCACCGCCTCGTAAAGGTCTTGTTTGTCCGGCGAGAGGTTCACCATTTCCACGGCACGACCATCAGCTGCCAGTGCAGTTTCAAGGTCGGCCAACGCCAGGCACCCAAGCGTATCCAACTGGCCAAGCTGGCTGGCATCAATGCGCACCGGGCCGCTGTTGCTGCGCTCAAGAACAGTGCTTGCGGTATCCTCAAAGCCCTGGTCCATAAGCACATCGCGGACACAGGGGCGCACCCAGTCTCCAGCGATCTGAACAGCGGTACCACCCTCACCTGGCAGCACCTGCGCCGCGCGTGGTGGCACACCCGCGCGCCGAGCAAACGGCACATCGGCAGGCTCTGCGGACCAAAGAGCGTTGCTGGTTGTCACGGGGCGAAATTACCTTGCATGATGCGTGAGGCTATACCTGCCATGACGCAAAGAGATGCGCAAAGGGCATTTAACGACACACACAAATGTGCAACTCAACTGGCTACGCCAATGCGCTTTCATAACCCTGGTTCAAGGCAAGATCATCATGGCTGAATTGCAAAAACCCTATTTGCTCTTTTTGGGCGATGTGCCGGACGCACTGGCCGCCAAAACGGCAACCGGCATCGTCGATTGGCGCCGCGACTGGTGCGTAGGTCAGGTAAGACTGGAGGGATGTGCCGCGGACACGGGCGTGCCCGATATGACGATTGGTCAAGGCGCTGCAGCTGGAGCCAAGACAATGGTCATCGGCGCGGTGAACGCAGGCGGCGTTTTGCCAGCGCACTGGATCGCCAGCATCGTCGAAGGCATTGGTGCCGGGCTGAATATTGCAAGCGGCCTGCACACCCGGCTGCAAGATGTGCCAGAGATCGCCGCTGCGGCGCAAAAGGCAGGTGTAAGCCTGCACAATGTGCGCCACGCCGAACAAAAGCTGAGCACCGGCAACGGCCAGAAGCGCCCAGGGCTTCGCGTTCTTGCTGTGGGTACAGATTGCTCAGTCGGCAAAAAATATACCGCCCTTGCACTGGAGCGCGGCATGCAAGCGCACGGGCTCAAGGCAAGCTTTCGCGCCACCGGCCAAACAGGTGTACTGATCTCCGGGCGCGGTTTGGCCATTGATGCCGTAATTGCCGACTTTATCTCTGGCGCAGCGGAGTGGATTTCACCCGCCAACGACCCTGATCATTGGGACGTGATTGAAGGCCAAGGGTCGCTTTTTCACCCGTCTTTTGCTGCGGTGACATTGGGCCTTCTGCATGGCTCACAGCCTGATGCCTTCGTGGTCTGCCATGAGCCAACCCGCACCACCATGCGCGGGGTAAAAACGCCGTTGCCAACCATTCAAGCGGTCATCGACGCAACCATTGCGCAAGGCGCGCTTACCAATCCAGCCATCACGTGCACCGGTATTGCGGTCAATACCGCCGCTTTGGAGCAGAGTGAAGCGCAGGATTTGCTTAAAGCGCTTGGCGACAAGCACAGCCTCCCCGCGACGGACCCAGTACGCTTTGGCGTCGATGATTTGGTCGCGCCTCTGGCCGCTATGACCCCTAAAACATGAAACTCACCATAAGCGATGATACCTTTGCCATCCGTGGTGGCTTCACCATTTCGCGTGGCACCCGAACCCATGCTCATGTGGTGATGGTGCAGCTGGATGATGGCCCCCAGCGTGGACGTGGCGAGTGCACGCCCTACGCCCGCTACAACGAAAGCATAGAGAGCGTAACCGCTGAGATTGAAGCGATACGCCCGCAGATTGAAGCTGGCCTGACACGAGACGCGCTGCAAATGGTGCTGCCAGCCGGTGCAGCGCGCAATGCGGTGGACTGCGCGCTATGGGACCTGGAAGCGAAGCGCGGCGGGGTATCTGTGGCCACGCTTGCAGGCGTTCCAGAGCCAACACCCATGCAAACCACCTATACAATCAGTCTGGATACACCCGACGCGATGGCCAAGGTGGCGTATGAACACCGCGACAGGCCGCTGCTGAAGGTAAAGTTGGGCGGCGAAGGTGATGATGAGCGGATGCGCGCTGTGTGTGCTCACGCTGGCAATGCGCGGATTATTCTCGACGCCAACGAGGCATGGCCGCAGGACAAACTCTGGGCGTGGCTGGATCTGGCTGCTGAGCTTGGCATCACAATGGTGGAGCAACCCCTGCCCGCGCACCACGATGCACTGCTGGCCGAACGTGCCCATGCGGTGCCAGTCTGCGCGGATGAAAGCGCACATGATCGCGCAGGTTTGGCCAACCTTTTGGAGCGCTATGAACTCATCAACATCAAGCTCGATAAGACCGGCGGCCTAACCGAGGCACTGGCTCTAAAGCACGATGCACAAGAGGCAGGCCTTGGCATCTTCATTGGTTGTATGATGGGCTCATCGCTGGCTATGGCCCCTGGCACACTGCTGGCTCATGATGCGCAGTATGTGGACCTTGATGCACCGCTTTTGCTGTCCGAGGACCGGGCGCATGCCCTAACCTTTGACGGCAGTACACTTTATCCGGCCAGCCCTATGCTTTGGGGCTAGGTGAGGCTCCAGGAATACGCACGCGATTGACGATAATGATCGCTGCACCCAGCGCCGTCATCACCGCCATTGCCACATAGGCGCCGGCTCCCAATGCCGCATAGAGCGGACCAGAAACCAGCGTTGCAACAGCCATAATAGCGCCGGAAACCACGCCATAGACGCCCTGCGCTCCACGAAGTTCGCGCGGGCGTGCCCGTCTGGCGATGTAGCTGATCAGTGCCAAATGGGTCATGGCAAACGAAAACGCGTGCAAAACCTGCAAAGTCGCCGTGAAAGCAAGGTCGGGGGAAAAGGCAAAGATCACCCAACGCAGCGTTGCGCCTATGCCCCCAATAATCAGCAGGCCGCGGGCACCAAGCCGCGAAATGATGGGCGCAGACACGGCAAACAGTACAATCTCGCACAGCACCCCAAAGGACCAGAGCAAGCCAATAGCCGTTTCGGAGAAGCCCTGGGCTGCCCACGACAAGCTGCCAAAGCCGTAGAGCACCGCATGGCTCGCCTGCATGAGGCCCGCGCCGATGAACACGCTCATCGCACCCTTACGGCGCAGGAAAAACAACCAGCCCGACCGCATTTTTGGGGACTTTGAGGCAACAATGCTTGGCGAGGAGGCGCTGGAAGCCCCAGCCCTGGGTTGTACAAAGCTGCTTGGCAGGCTGCCAGTCACCAGCACCATAGCGACAAAGGCAGTCAGCACCAACCATGGGATTAGTGCCGGTCCATAGCCATCAACCAACGCTCCAGCGGCAAAACTGGCCGCGATGAAGGCGATGCTTCCCCACACCCGAACGCTGCCATAGCTGATGCCAGTTTGGCGCGAAAACTGGATCCCCAGCGCATCACTCAACGGCAAGAGTGCGTTCCAGCCGATGGCCATTACACCAACAACAACGAGCAGCGCCCAGGGGTTTGAGACGATCATAGAAAACCCGGGCAAAAGCCCTGAGATGGGAATGACGGCAAAGGTCAAAGCCGTTGCCAGCGCAAGCCCAAACAGCGGCTTACGCGGATCGTCAAAGCGTTCTGCGGCATCGCTAACCAACGATGTGGTCGCCACACGCACCACAAGCGGGGTGGCAATGAACACCGCAATCCAGCCTGCCGAAAGGCCTAGCCAGTCCAGCCAAACCGGGAAAAACGGCAAAAAGACCCCGAACCCGGCCAAATAAGCTGCAAACAATGCAGCCATGGTAACTCTTTGGTGACCAGCTTGGGTTGCAATGGCATTGGACGGCTGCACGCAGTGTGACCCTAATTTAAAGTACTACGCACCGATTCGTATCGACGCGGTGTGTAGGCGGGGATGTAAGCGGCCCAAAACTGGAAGTTCAGGCTCGGCGATCGAGAGCCTGAAAGACTTGGGGATCGGCCCATCAAGGTGTTGCGGACATAGGCCGCCACACACCAAGGTGGTGCCATAGGGCTGCAGGGACGAGCATGAGCGAAACGCTTACGGCGAGTGAAAGTCAAGACTCCAGTCAGCAGGCGCTGATGGTTGATGAAGACGCGCGCGTGCAAACAACTGTGCCGGCTACTCTCAGCGAACAGGACTATGAAGCGATAGCCGCAGCGGTGATGGAAACCGAACGTGGCCGTTGGTTCCTGGACGAATATGCCCGTCGCAACCGCCAAAGCGATACCCAAACAGTTCTTACCGCGCTGGAACGCTTGGAAGAAAAGATAGACGAGGCAAAGCCTGCAGCTGCCTCAGAAGACACCTCTGTCGCTCTGATCAGCCATAATGTTATCGACCTTGCTGAAGCCATCACGCAGGTGAAGCGTGAAGTGCAGGAGCTGGGCGGCAAAGACCAAAATAGCGACCATTTCAACACGGCCACCGAGGAGCTGGAGGCAATTGTTGCGCAGACGGAGACCGCGACAGGCGAGATTCTTGAAGCGGCTGAAAAGGTGCAAGAAGTGCTTTGGGTTCTGCGCGAAGAAGGCGCCAATGAAACCCAGTGCGACATCATTGAAAGCAAAATCATTGACATCTACACGGCCTGCTCCTTCCAGGATCTGACCGGCCAGCGCTCCAACAAGGTGGTGCGACTGGTGAGCTATGTGGAAAAACGCGTTTCCACCATGATGGACATTCTAGGCCTGTCGGCACCGTCCGAAGCCGACAACGCAGCAAGCCCCGACACCAGCACGACCATCGCGGCCCATCAGGAAGATGATGAGCGCAGCGATGCGCACCTGCTCAACGGTCCAGCCATGGAAGGCCAGGGCAACGAGCAGGGCGATGTGGACGCACTGTTTGCAACCGAGCCCGACACTTTTGAGAACGCATCCGATGGCGTTGACGAGCTTATCGACAACGAGGTTGAGGCTGAGCGAGAAGCTGCCGAGCTGATGGAAGGCTTAGCACAAATCCACAGCGAGGACGAACCGCAAAGCGCTGACATTTTTACCAACGACACGGTGATTGAGATCACTGATGCCGAGATATTGCTCGATTCAGACGAAGAGGCCGTTGCACAAGCAAGTCTTCGATCAAGCAACAGTATGGCCCAGGTTGACGACAACAGAGCCGCCGATGTTTTTGAGGTCGAACCTTTAGACTTTGACGGCCCGGATATGGCTGAGCAGCTTGAACAGTCCCGCGCCCGCAACGAAAGTCTGGCAAACCCGGAAAACGGGGTACTGGCGGATCTGCCGGACACATTCGCGCTTGAAGATGTCTCTGGCGATATGTTCGACAATGAGCCAGCCGATGCGCCCTCAGAGTCTGTACTTGCGCCATCAAGCGATGAGATGGCCGCGTCCGATCAAATGGCGGGCAGCAATGACACGTTTGCTGACCTGGGCCAGGACATTTTTGATGTGGACATGGTAGGCGAAAGCCTGGGCGATGAGCCCGGCAATGACGCCGCTGAAGAGGCCGCTCTCGATCAGGCTATTGCAGAATTATCGCAAGGCGTTGATGAACGAGATGGGTCCGCCGATGACGCACCCGACCAAGCGGCCTACCTCCAAGACAGTGACAGTGTCGAAGAGCTTGCAGACTTGCCAGCGCAGGACACAGATCGCCCCGCCGTGCCCTACACCGATGAAGAACGCATCGCTCTGTTTTCGTAAAACCGGTTAGCCAGCTACGGCGTGGTTCATCGCTCTGGCCAAGAGTGTTGGATCGGCATTGCCACCTGACAGAACCGCCACGACGGTTTTGCCGCGTGCATCGACTTTTCCAGCAAGCAAGGCTGCAAGACAAACCGCTCCGCCGGGTTCAACAACCATTTTCAGCTCATTCAGCGCAAAGCCCATGGCCGCCAGCACCTCATCATCACTGACGCTGACAGCCTGGATGCCGTTGGCCACATTAACTGGAAACGTATGTTTCCCGGGCGTGGGCGTGACGATAGCATCACAAATTGAGCGCACATCGGGCGCGTTGCTCACGCGCTCACCGGCAGCCAATGATCGTTTGGTGTCGTCAAAATCATCAGGCTCAACGGCATAGATTGCCATATCGGGGTAGGCCTTGCGCCACGCCGTGGACACACCCGCGCATAGCCCCCCACCGCCGCAGCAAATAAGACCAATATCGGGCACAGCGCCCGCGTTGGCCAGTTGGTCCGCGGCCTCAAGTCCAGCGGTGCCCTGGCCTGCCATCACGTTGAAATCATCATAGGGTGGCACGAACATTGCGCCGGTTTTTTCGACCAGCGCCGCCGCCAATTCGTTGCGGTCCTGGGTATAGCGATCATATCCGATGACAGTGCCACCGCTGCGCTTGACGCGCGCCGTCTTAATGTCGGGTGCATCGTGCGGCATGATAATTGTGGCGGGCACGTCAAACAGTCGAGCTGCCTCAGCGACACCTTGGGCGTGGTTGCCCGACGATACCGCCACAATGCCACTGGCGCGCTCTTCGGCGGACATTGACGCAAGCGCATTGTATGCCCCACGAAACTTGAACGAGCCGGTGCGCTGGAGATTTTCGCACTTCAAGAAAATCCGGCCGCCAGTCAGATCATCAAGATGCGTGTTGCGCACCAAGGGGGTGACCACAGCCTCACCCGCGATACGCTCATGGGCATCGTGAATGGTCTTAATTGTCAGCGAGTTAGTGGTCATAATCGGGCAGGCTCCAGTCGGCCTTCAACGGATAAAGATGCTTGAAAAAAGCCTTCGCACTTTCGTTCCAGCTGTAGTTTTGAGCAAAGGCAACACAATCCTCGCGCTTGAGTTCAAGCGCCGCCATGGCAGCAGCTTTTAAGTCTTCCGACAGCACACCAACTTTCGGGTCGGTTATCACGTCAATTGGGCCGGTTATGGGGAAGGCCGCAACAGGAAGCCCAGAGGCCAAAGCTTCAAGCAGCACAATGCCGAACGTGTCAGTAAGGCTGGGGAAAACGAAAACATCACTACCAGCATAATACTGTGCCAGCTCCTCGCCGACTTTGGGACCGACAAACACAGCATCGGTGTATTTCGCTTTCAGGCTTTCCAGTGCAGGACCGCCCCCGACAACGAGCTTGGTGCCTGGCAGATCCAAACCCAGAAACGCCTCAAGGTTCTTCTCCACCGCCACTCGGCCGACATACACAAAAATCGGACCGGGATAGGGAAGCTTCACGCCCTCACGTGGGTAGTACCGGTCCAAATCCACCCCACGTGACCAACGCACAAGATTGTTGAACCCGCGCGCTTCTAGCTCACTCTCAAGGCTGGGCGTTGCCACCATCACCCCCGTTGCAGCGTTATGGAACCGCCGCATGTGGGCGTAACTCCAGCTTTCGGGGATGGGCAAGCGGGCTGCCACATACTCGGGAAAGCGCGTGTGGTAGCTCGTCGTGAACCCTAGCCCGTGCTTGATACAAAAACGGCGCGCTACGCTGCCCAGGGGGCCTTCGGTAGCGATATGGATTGCACGCGGCTCTTCAGCCCTAATGGCCCTTCGAATGGAACGCGGGTGCGCCAGCGCCAGCCGTATTTCAGGATAGCTGGGCATAGGTATGGTTCGAAAGCGCGCCGGACCAAGCACCTGAAGGTCCACGCCAAACTTGGGCGCTTCCTTCACCATCCATTCAATAGTGCGCACCACGCCATTGATCTGCGGATGCCAGGCATCGGACACAATAAGCGCGCGCGCAGGGTTGGAGGCGTTAAATTGGGACATCAAGAAACTGCGCTACCAGACCCGCGTCACGGTGGAAAGGAGCGCACTAAGCGGCAGCTGAATGATCATCATCACCGCGCAGCGCCGACGCAGAAGGGCCAAAGGCCAGCACCTGCGCAGGGTCATCAGCAACATTACCGTCTCGGCCCTGACGCAGTTTTGCAGCTTCCAGCTCGGCTTCGCCCGCCGCGCTAAGCCGGGTCCACTTGATCAACTCAAAGGTGCCATCCTGATGCTCGGCCACCGCCGTGCAGCTCTCCACCCAGTCGCCGGTGTTGACGTATCGAACGCCACCAAAATCCTGCATCGTCGCGTGGTGAATATGTCCACAGATCACGCCATCAACCTCTGCTTTTGCAGCTTCGTGGCTCAACGTCTCTTCGTACCGGCCAATAAAACTGACGGCGTTTTTGACCTTATTTTTTGCCCAAGCCGACAGCGACCAGTAATCAAAGCCCATCCGGCGGCGCACTGTATTGATGTGCACGTTGATCCAAAGAGCAAAATTGTAGGCCCAGTCGCCCAGGAAGGCGAGCCACTTGGCGTGGCGCACAACAACATCATACTGGTCACCGTGCACGACCAAGTAGCGCTTTCCATCGGCGGCTTCATGCACCAGGGAGTCGATAATTTCCACGCCGCCCATTTGCAAACCAAGGTAATCGCGCAGAAACTCGTCGTGGTTGCCCGGCAGATAAATAATGCGCGAGCCTTTGCGCCCCTTGCGCAACAATTTTTGCACGACATCGTTATGGGCTTGCGGCCAGTGCCAACGCTTCTTTAGACGCCACCCGTCAACAATATCGCCCACCAAGTAGATGGTGCCGGCATCGTGAAAGCGCATAAAATCAAGCAGAAGGTTTGCCTGGCAGCCTTTGGAGCCAAGGTGAATGTCAGACAGGAAGAGCGTGCGAAACTGGCGCGGCTTAGCCTCCGGTGCAGAGGCACGCCGCTTGCGTCGTGATGGCTTGCCGCCACGTGCAGTTGGCTGCCCGCCGCTGGCAGCGCCAGGCCCGTTTTCTGGACTATTGGCATGATGATCCATCATGCACTCCCTTCTTGCCCAACAGGGCCTGCGGCCAACACGATCAACCTTGCTATCGCTGCTTACATAGAACTTTGCAGCAGACAGTGCCAGTAGGCGCTTTCCCTTGCTGCGCATAATCGAGATTCGCGTTTCACTTTTGTGACATTCGGGAACGATCAGCACTTGACCGCACCTCTGGGCGCAGCACATCACCTACCTAACGAAACAAAAAAAGGGTGCTGCTATGGATTTGGGTGTTGCTGGCAAATGGGCAATCGTTGGGGCCTCTAGCCGGGGCTTGGGCTTGGGGTGTGCGCAGGCGCTGGCCGATGCGGGTTGCAATCTGGTGATTAATGGCCGCGATACCGCCAAGTTAGCTGAAGCCGCAGAAGACCTTAAAAGCCGCGGGGCACCGCAGGTTGTCATCGTTGCAAAAGATGTTAGCTCAGCAGAAGGCCAGGACGCCTTGTTTGAAGCCTGTGCCAACCCCGACATCGTGATCACCAACAATGGCGGCCCGCCGATGAAGCCATTCGATCAGATCGACCGCGATGCCATTCTTGCCGGCGTTGTCCAGAACATGGTGACGCCTATCGAGCTCATTCACCGTGCTTTGCCCGGCATGATGGAGCGCGGCTTTGGCCGCATCGTCAACATCACCTCATCCTCTGTCTTAGCGCCTATCCCAGGCCTGGATGTTTCTTCAGGCGCACGTGCAGGTCTTACGGCTTTTGTTGCTGGCGTTGCCAAAAACGCCGCACAACACAATGTGACGATCAACAATCTGCTGCCCGGTAAAATGGATACAGATCGCTTGCGCAGCAACCTGCTGGCGCAGGCCAAGCGAATGGACAAGTCAATGGAAGACACCAAAGCCGGCTCCATCGCAGCGATACCTGCCAAACGCTTCGGTACGGCCGATGAGTTTGGCGCAGCGTGCGCGTTCCTTTGCTCCAGCCATGCTGGCTACATCACAGGGCAGAACGTGTTGATGGATGGTGGCTTGTTGGGTCGTGCATTCTAGGTCAACAGGAACAGAACAAAAGGGGATGCCTGCGGCTGGGTCGCAGGCCCCTCGCAAGAGGCACGACAATCAGTCGTTCTGAGCGGACTAAAGCGCGGTTGGGTTATTCCATCACTGCGGCTTTGAGAATGCACACCATGGTGGCACGGCCCTGCGGCCCCTCGCCGGTTTCCAGACATTTCACCGTGTGTGGCCGGTCGCAGCGGTAGCGCACCGTGCCACCGGTCTCCACGCGCCGCGTCTCCTGACCAGACGTCACCTCGAAGGTGCCCGCGAGCACCGAAAGGCACTCGATAGAGCCGCGCTGATGACCTTCAGACTCCAGCATCGCTCCGTTCTGCGCGGCGACATCATACCATTGCAGCCACTCTACCGTCTTTGACCATCCAATAATGGTCAGCTGCATTTTGCCGTCCTCCGATGTCAGAACAGGCATGTCGTTCGGGGGAATATCCTCGACGAAATCGGCATCATGGGCCGCTGACAAAACCCGATCAATGGATACATCCAGCGCCTGTGAAAGCCGCCAAATGGTGGCAAGCGTAGGGTTGGTCTCGTTGCGCTCAATCTGACTGATGATGCTCTTTGCAACGCCAGACTGCTCGGAGAGCTCAGACAGGGACAAATTATACGCTTTGCGCAATCGCTGTATGGTTTTGCCAAGCTGGCCGGAGAACGCCAAAGCATCGGCTTCGCTTTGCGCGTCACGGGGAGATTTTTCGGCCATCGCATTTCACCTGCAAGAAAATTGATCAGCTGGGCGTGCGTGCCTTCAGCGCAGCGTCACGCGAAATACCAATCTTGTGCTCGCGATAGATCACAAACAGCCCCGCCGCGACAACCAGCACAGAGCCGATATACACCGCCATACCGGGTACCTCATCGAATAACGCATACCCAATCACCAGTGCAAACAGCATCGCGGTGTAATCAAAAGGCGCCACAAGAGATGCTGGTGCCAGGCGATAGCTGTGCGTCAGTGCCAACTGGCCCAACCCACCCAAAAGCCCGATGCCAACCAGAAGCGCGAATGTCGTAATGTCCGGCACCACCCACCCAAATGGCAGCGTGCACAGGCCAAAGAAGCACGTAATAGAAGAAAAATAGAACACCGTCGCCGTGGTTGTTTCCGTCTTGATAAGCTGACGGGTGTAAACCTGTGCCAACGCCATGGCAGCCGCGGAACCAAGCGCCAGCATCGCCCCAATCGCGCGTGTCTCGCTTTCCAGCGCGCCGGTGAGCCCAAGGTTCGGCGATAGAATGATCAAAACACCAATGAAACCTACAAACACCGCAGACCAGCGATAAATGCGCACCACCTCGCCCAGCATAACAACCGCCAATGCAACTGTAAGCAGCGGCGCTGCAAAACTGATCGCCGTGGCATCTGGTAGTGGCAGCCGCGAAAGGGCCGCAAACCAGAGCGCCATCGCAGTGGCCCCAATGACGGCTCTGCCCACATGGCCAACGGGCCGTTTGGTGGCCAACGTGGTGCTCCAACTGTGTTGCCACTGGATCATCAAAAGGATTGGGATGAGCCCAAAAAGTGCACGCGCAAACACGATCTGGCCCACGGGAACATGATCACCAACGATCTTCACGCCCGTCACCATCAGCGAAAAGGCAAGCACCGATAAGAGTTTGAAGCCGATACCTGCAATACGCACCTGGGAACCTCTCGCACTTAGAGACGTTAAAGCAGCAACCATCGTTCGCCACCAGCCACTTCACACAAAGCACACAAGCGAGCTTGCCTGTTTAACGGTAACGCTGACGTGCATTTGGGCTAGCCGCAGGCCAGCGGCAGCTCTACGCTGAAGTAGCGTCATTCAATCAACCTGCTGGTCCACAAGGTTTTTCATGTCCCTGCTCGCCTCACTTACCCACACGACACGCTACGCATACGACCGTCCGGTGACGCTCGGCCCGCAGCTCATTCGGCTGCGCCCTGCTCCCCATACCCGTTCACGTATTCCTTCTTACACGTTGACGGTGAAACCGCAGGACCATTTCATCAACTGGCAGCAGGATCCGCACGGCAACTGGGCTGCGCGTATTGTGTTTCCCGAGCCAGTGCGGGAGTTTTCTATCGAGGTGGATTTGCTCGCCGACATGGCGATCATCAACCCGTTTGATTTCTTCATCGAACCGGAGAGCGAAGAGCTACCGGTTGTCTACAATGACCGCCTGAAAGTTGACCTAGCCGCATACTCGCACGTTGAATCACAAGGTGAACTGTTCGATTCATTTGTGCAAGACATCGACATAAGCCCTCAAAATACAACGATTTTTCTGGTGAACCTGAATCAGAAGGTGAGCCAGCACGTGGACTATATCATCCGCATGGAGCCCGGTGTGCAGACGCCCGAAGAAACGCTACAAAAGGGGCGTGGCTCGTGCCGCGACTCCGCTTGGTTGATGGTGCACATTCTGCGTCATCTGGGGTTCGCGGCACGGTTCACCTCAGGCTATCTCATTCAGTTGAAGCCCGACGAAAAGGCGCTGGATGGTCCGGTCGGTACAGATCATGATTTCACCGATTTGCACGCTTGGACAGAGGTGTACATTCCTGGCGCGGGCTGGATCGGGCTGGACCCAACCTCTGGACTTTTGTGTGGCGAGAGCCACATTCCCCTGGCCGGCACGCCGCACTACGAAAGCGCTGCACCGATCACCGGCGTTGCCAGTTCAGCGAACGTAGAATTTCATTTTGACATGAAGGTGGGCCGGGTAGACGAGCGCCCCCGCGTCACCGCGCCCATCACCGACCGTGCATGGGAGAAGCTGCTGGCGGTTGGTGACAGCGTCGACAAAGCGCTGGTGGCCGAGGATGTACGCCTGACAATGGGCGGCGAGCCAACCTTCATCTCAATCGATGACCTTGAAGGCGAGGAGTGGAACACATCGGCTGTTGGCCCAACAAAACGCAAGCTTGCCGACGAGCTGACCCACCGGCTTGCAGACCGCTTCGCACCGGGCGCGTTTCTGCATTACGGCCAGGGCAAATGGTACCCTGGAGAAAGCCTGCCGCGCTGGAACTTTGCTATCTATTGGCGCACCGACGGGCAACCGATCTGGCAAGATCGCGCGCTTTTTGCGCGTGAACCGCTTGAGGGCGAGGACATCCCCAACGCACTGTCCAAACAGGACGGTCCAAAGGCTGCCGAAAGCCTTATGCACGCGATCGCGCAGCGCCTTGGCGCCGACGAGCGCCATATTATGGCAGCTTATGAGGACACTGGCGCATGGCTGCAAAAAGAAGCGTCCCTGCCCGCCAACGTAACACCGGAAAACAGCGAACTTGCCAGCGCCGAGGACCGTGCGCGCATCGCCCGCGTGTTTGACCGCGGCCTCACGACCGCCACCGGCTATGTTCTGCCGATCGCGCGCCACGATGAATTGGAGTCCGATCAGCGCTGGGTAAGCGAAGGCTGGAAACTGCGGCGCGACCATCTGTTTTTGGTGCCTGGTGACTCGCCGGTGGGCTATCGCCTGCCGCTGGATTCCCTGCCCCACATCAAACCCGAGGACTTTCCTTACATTGAACCGGAAGACCCGCTTTCCGACAAACCGCCTTTGGCAAGTCCAGACACCATCCGGGCCCGGGTCAGCGACGTTCAAACCGGCACGCCGCAAGAGCACAAACAGCATGTACGCACCGCGCTGACAATTGAGCCACGTGAAGGCAAACTGTGTGCCTTCATGCCCCCGACCAAAACGGTCGAGGACTATCTGGAACTGGTGATGGCCATCGAGGAAGCGGCCAAGGAAACAGGCCATCCGATCCAGATTGAGGGCTACCACCCGCCTCACGATCCGCGTGTGAACGTGATCAAGATTACGCCGGACCCCGGCGTCATTGAGGTCAATGTGCATCCGGCCAACAGTTGGCGCGAAACGGTGTCGATCACCGAAGCGATTTATGAGGAGGCACGTCTCACCCGCCTTGGCACCAACAAGTTCATGGTGGATGGACGACACACAGGATCTGGCGGAGGCAACCATGTCGTGGTGGGCGCGGCAAAGGCTCCAGATAGCCCGTTCTTGCGCCGGCCAGACCTCTTGAAAAGCATCATCACCTACTGGCAGCGGCACCCCTCGCTCTCTTACCTGTTTTCCGGGCTGTTTATTGGCCCGACAAGCCAGGCACCGCGCGTGGATGAAGCGCGCCACGACACGCTCTATGAGCTGGAAATTGCAATGGCACAGGTGCCAGAGCCAGATGATGAACAAGCCCCATGGCTCGTGGATCGCCTGTTTCGTGATCTGCTGACCGATGTCTCGGGCAACACGCACCGTGCCGAAATTTGCATCGACAAGCTCTACTCACCCGACGGCCCGACAGGCCGCTTGGGCCTTGTTGAGTTCCGCTCGTTTGAGATGCCGCCAACTGCGCGGATGAGCCTTGCCCAGCAGCTGCTGATCCGCGCCATTATCGTCATGGTCTGGCGCAAACCACAAAACCCGCCGCTCTCGCGATGGGGCACCGCTCTGCATGATCGCTTCATGCTGGGCGCGTTCCTGTGGGAAGATTTGCTCTCCGTCATCACAGACCTGCAACAGGCAGGCTTTGACTTTGATCCCGAATGGTACCGCGCTCAGTACGAGTTCCGCTTCCCTCATTTCGGTGCGATCAGCCATCAGGGCGTTACCCTTGCGCTGCGCGGCGCATTGGAGCCTTGGCATGTGCTGGGCGAAGATAGCACAGGCAGCGGCACGTCGCGCTACGTGGATAGCGCGGTAGAGCGCCTGCAAGTCGAGGTCACAGGCTTCAACCCAGCGCGCCATCACATAACCTGCAACGGTCGACAGGTGCCGATGCATGCCACGGGCAACGGCACCTATGCGGGTGGTGTTCGCTACAAGGCTTGGCAACCATGGCGCGGCCTGCACCCGAGCATTGAGGTGCACGCACCACTCACGTTCGACATTGTCGACGGCTGGAACGACCGCGCCTTGGGCGGGTGTCGCTACCATGTGGGCCACCCCGGCGGGCGGGCGTATGAAAGCCCCCCAGTTAATGCCTATGAGGCAGAAGCCCGGCGCTTGGCGCGCTTTGAGGATATGGGCCATACGCCCGGCGCTGTAACGGTGAAGACGGAAAGGCCGAATCCGTATTTCCCGTTCACGCTTGATCTGCGCACGCCAGCACCAGAGGACCATCGATAGGAATGGCGCACGCGGCCTATCATGATGGGTCTAACAGCCTGCTGGACGGGTACACGCCGCAACTTGGCGTGTACGATGAATGCATGGCGGCCGACGGATCGGTGCGACCAGCCTGGCGCGATGCGATGGATTTGTGGGACGCGGTTTCTGCCGATCAGCATGCCGCACGCCACCGCATTGCCGAGCGCTACCTGAGCGACAATGGCGTTGCCCACCGCGTGTATGGCTCCGACCACAGCGAAGAACGGCCTTGGCCACTTAGCCACGTCCCGCTGGTCATTGATGCGCAGGAATGGTCAGCGCTCGAAGCTGGCCTCATCCAGCGTGCCGAACTTCTCGAACAGGTGGTGGCCGACCTTTATGGTCCCCAACGACTGGTCGAGGAGGGGCACATCCCAGCCATGCTCGTGGCAGGGGCACCGGGCTTTCTTCGCCCTCTGGTAGGCACACAGCCTAAGGGAGGGCACCATCTGCACTACATCGCTATCGAGCTTGGTCGCGGGCCAGATGGGCGCTGGTGGGTGCTGGGCGATCGGACACAGGCGCCCTCAGGTGGCGGTTATGCGCTGGAAAACCGGCTGGCAACCAGCCGCGCGATGGGCACGGATTTACCGCAGTTGAATGTGCGCCGTTTGGCGGCCTTCTTTCAAGGCTTTCGCGAGGCGCTGGGCCAGATGCGCGGGCCCGCGTCTGCACGTGTGGGACTGCTGACACCTGGCCCGTTCAATCAAACCTATTATGAGCAAGCCTTTCTGGCGCGCTACCTTGGCTTTTTGCTGCTCGAAGGCGGCGATCTCATTATCCGCAACGATGCGCTTTATGTGCGAACCGTACGCGGCCTTAAACCGCTGGACGTGCTTTGGCGCCGCGTTGATGCTGATTTTTGTGACCCGCTAGAACTGCGCGCGGACTCGCGGCTCGGCGTCCCCGGCCTTGTGCAAGCAGCAAGAGCAGGCGGCCTGACCTGCGTAAACGCTCTTGGGGCAGGCGTGTTAGAGAGCAGGGCCTTCATGGCCTTCCTGCCACAACTGTCTAACCTGCTGTTGGGCGAACCGCTCGCACTACCAAACATAGCTACCTGGTGGCGCGGCAACCCAGCGATGCGCGAGCAAGCCGAAAGTGCTGGTGGCGACACGCTCACTCTGAGCGCTTATGGCACCAGCTTGCCACTGGACGGCGCATTGTCTGGGCCCGTCCCCGGTGAGGCTGCGCAGGAGGCTGATCTGGTCGCGCAAGAAAGCGTGCGCCTTTCCACCATGCCCACAGTTTCCGGCGACACTGATGGTCCTTTGCTGCAGCCGCGCCCTGTATCCCTGCGGGCCTTTCTGGCGCGTACATCAACCGGGTGGCAGGTCATGCCTGGCGGTTTTGCACGTGTGTCTGAAAGCAGAGATACGCGCGCACTGACGATGCAAGATGGCACCCGCTCGTGCGATGTGTGGGTTCGCGCATCAGCACCGCAAGCACCCACAACGCTGCTGCCTGGTGCGAAAGGGCAAGCCATTCGTCGCGTTCCCGGAACACTGCCTGCACGCGCGGCAGACAATTTGTTCTGGCTGGGTCGGTACACCGAACGCGCCCAATTAAGCCTGCGCCTTCTGAAAGCTTACCTCAACCGCAGCGCGGATGCTGGCAACGCTAGCGACCCATTGCTCTCGGCGATGGAGGCGCAGCTGGCGCTTTGGAACGTGGACGAGCCTTACACACCGGATGTGTTTGCCCGCACATTGCTGCCAGCGTTGCAAGCCTCCCACTCATGCGCATCAGCGATCCGTGACCGCTTTTCGCCCGATGGCTGGCAAACACTGAACCAGTTTATTGCCCGCACAAACATGCCGGCCTTTCAAGCACTGGGCCCCGCAGAACAAATCGACGAGGCCCTTTCAATGCTGGCTGCTTTTGCCGGACTGGTGGGCGAGAACATGATCCGCCTGTCGGGCTGGAGGTTCCTGGAAATTGGCCGGCGCATTGAGCGTGCCTTAGGGACCAGCCAGCTCGCCGGTGAGTTTGGCTATCCGGACAGCGCCACCTCGCCAGCAGGGCGCTACGATTTGCTACTGGAAGTCGCTGACAGTGTGATGAGCTACCGTCAGCGCTATTCGGTGACACTGGATCGCGACACTGTTCTGGATCTCGTGGTGCTCGACCCCAACAACCCGCGTTCGGTGACTTTCCAGCTGGAAAAGATACAGACCCATATCGACGAGATTACTGATCATGCAGCCTTTGAACAGAAAAGCGAGCTGCAGCGGCTTTCCTTTTCGATGTGGAGTACACTGCACACGCTGAGCGTTGATCAGTTGCAAGAGGGTTATCTGGCGATGGTTGCTGACAATCTGGGCACTCTATCTGCCATGATTGGCGACACCTTCATCACGCCAGGCGAAGCCACAAGCACGGTGCAATTGTGAAGCGCTACGCCATCACATGCAAAAGCAATTATATCTATTCTAGCCCGGCCCAGCACGGCTATCACATGGTTCGCATGGTGCCAGTAGGCGATAAGGATCAACAGCTTATCAGCACCAAGCTGGACATCAGTCCAGCTTCAGGCAGGCGTGGAGTGAACCTCGATTTCTTCTCAAATCCAGTGGAGTGGTTCAGTCTGGATGACCCACACGAACAACTCCACCTAACCATGACGGCGCAAGTTCAGGTGGCACGTCCACCCAGCTTTCTGGTGGCGACTGACCCTTGGGAGACGGTCGCGCAAGCCGCCCAGATGAGCCGTAGTTTGAGCGCTGACAGTCCAGCGCACTTCTTACGGCCCACCCCTCGCACACAGGCTGATGCGCCTCTGCGCATTTTTGCTGCGCGCCATTTTGGACCGGGCACACCTGTTGCTGCGGCACTGGAAAGCCTGAACCGGACCATCCAGAGTGATCTGACCTATGACAGCGCGGCAACGCAGGTTGAAACAACCGCCAACGATGCCTTCGCCCAAGGCGCGGGCGTTTGTCAGGATTTTGCCCATATCATGATCGCCACCTGCCGCCAGATGGGCGTACCGGCGCGCTATGTGAGCGGCTATATTCGCACCACGCCGCCGCCGGGCCAACCACGGTTACAGGGCGCGGATGCCATGCACGCATGGGTCTCGGTGTGGACCGGTTCATCTACCGGATGGGTCGACTATGATCCCACCAATGGTTGCCTGGTAAACGAAGACCATATCCGCGTGGCAGTTGGCCGCGACTATCAAGACACTGCACCGGTACGCGGCGAAGTGGTTGGTAGCGGTGAACAAAGTCACAAGGTTGCCGTCGATGTAGAAGAGTTGCGCGTTTAGGCCGCGCTACGCAGGCGACGGGTGAACCACGTTGAGCTCAACCCGTTGAGAAAGCCAAGCTGTGCATATCAGCGCGCATGGCACGCCGGACTGATCAACGCCCTGCGCTTCGCACACCACAATTCCGGCGAGGGGCTTGGTCTTCAACAGCGCAGATTCGCGTTCATCGGCCTGCCCAATAGTCACGGTCGTGGAGGGCGAATGCAATTGCATAACGCCGAAACTGCGCAACGATGCATCAATAAGCTCAAGACCACGCAGGGTGTCAGTAAAGCGAGAAAAGCGGTCATGGGACAGGCACATCGTGCACAGCGCAACCGGGTGGTCATACGCCAGAACAACCATTTCAACCTTCAGCACAGTGCGGTGCGGCTCAAGCCCCAGCAGGCCACCAAGTCGTTCACCCGCCTCCAGCGTTGTTTCGCGTAGCAATCGCGCACGTGCAACTGCACCAGCGCGCGATAAAGCATCGGTGGGCGTACCAGATCCATCCACCGGCACCACAAGCTTGGTGGACAGAGCGACGAAGGTGCCCCTGCCCTGCGTAGAGATCAGCAGGCCATCATGCACCAGCATGCTCACGGCGCGGCGCAACGTGTGGCGATTGACTTTAAAGTGTGCCGCCATCTCTGCCTCAATGGGCAGCTTGGCCCCGCGCGGCCAACGTCCATCAGCGATGGGGCCACGCAAAGCGCGATGAATACGGCGCCACACCGGCCCATCACTGCTCTCATCCACGAGCGGAAGATCAAGCGGAGAAACAATTGGCTTGGCGGGCGATTGAGATGCAGCGTTGGATATGACGTTGGACATGGCGTTTGTTAAGCCATGCCGGAAGATAGCCCAGCAAGGGCTAACCTCAACAAAAAACGGGCCGCGCAGTGTGCGCAGCCCGTCCCTGTGGTCACCCGAATTGGATGAGGCGCCTTGTTTAGTGAGCGCGACCGTCTGGGAGCAGAACGGAGTCGATCACGTGGATCACACCGTTAGAGGCCTGGATGTCAGCGGTCACAACGTTTGCGCCATCCACGGTCACAGAACCGTGTGATTTGGTGACACCAAGATTGTCGCCAGTGTTGAGCGTGCGGACCGAGATCGTACGCCCTGGCAGGTCTGTCGAGCGCAGTTCACGTGGCAACACATGGTAGGTGAGGATCGCGACCAGCTGATCACGGTTCTCTTCAAGAAGAAGCGATTCCACGGTGCCCGCTGGCAGCGCTGCAAAAGCTTCATCGGTTGGTGCAAACACGGTGATGTTGTCGGTTTCAGCCAGCGCTCCAGCCAGACCGGCTTCGGTTGCAGCGGCCAGCAATGTGTTGAAAACACCAGCTTCTGCAGCAGTTTCAACAACGTTGGCAGCCTGTGCGCCGGTTGCCATCATTGCAGTGCAAGCAAGGGCGAGGATCAGTTTACGCATATTAAGTCTCCCTGGGGGATGATTGTAATTGAATGGCTCAGCACAGGTAGCGCCACTAGCCGGTGACGTCGTCAGCATCCCCAAGTCCCGCCAGATAATTTGGCGTCCCTTTGCTATTGACGGGCTGGTTACGGGAGGGTTTCGCAATCGGTTTTAAAGATCACGCTTCTGTGATCGAGCGTGATCACGCCGGTGGCAAACCGGCAGATCCATCACTGCTGACCACATCAAATGTGTGGCACACCAGGGGGCGTATCATATCGCCCATCAGCTTGTCTGTTGCTTCCAGCTGCGCCCTCGGGATCGCCTTCCACTGCTCTTCAGTTTCCCAAAAGATCACGGCTTGGATTTCGTGTGGTCGCTCGCGCTGAACCCAGAGCTGTTTGGAAATAAACCCATCCTGCTTAGCCAAGAACGGTGACCAGGAGGCAGCATCCGCCGCCATCCAGGCCTCGCGGTCAGCAGGGTCGACGGTGAATGTCAGGCGCTCAACTACCATGGGCCTATCCTAGCACAGAAGAAGGCGCCGAGGACCAATGCCCTCAGCGCCCAACCTGGTTTAGCTCGCCTGCAGCACATCCACTGGCGGGCGCTCGCGGCGCATTGCCAGTTTATTGAGCGCGGACACATAGGCCTTAGCTGATGCAACCAACGTATCAGCATCAGCAGAACGACCAGTCACAATGCTTCCAGCATCTTCCAACCGAACAGATACTTCAGCCTGCGCATCGGTGCCTTCGGTCACCGCATGCACCTGATACAGCTGCAGACTGGCTTCATGCGGCATCAACAGCTTAATCGCGTTGAAGACAGCATCAACAGGGCCATTGCCGGTCGCTTCGCGCGTATCGTGCACACCATCAACATCCATGGTCAGAATAGCCTTTTGCGGCCCGCCAGTGCCTGCAATCACGGTCAATGCCAGCACATGGTTGCGCTCACCGCTTTCTGTGATTTCAGTTTCCACCAACGCTTCAATGTCTTCATCGTAAACGTGCTTTTTGCGGTCAGCCAATTCCTTGAAGCGATTGAACGCATCTTCAAAAGCATTGTCGCCCAGCTCAAAGCCCAGGCTCACCAGCTTCTCTTTGAAGGCGTGGCGGCCCGAATGCTTGCCCATCACCAGGCTCGTTTCACGCACGCCAACATCTTCAGGGCGCATAATCTCATAGGTCTCGGCGTTCTTCAGCATACCGTCCTGATGAATACCGGACTCATGGGCGAACGCGTTCTTGCCAACAATCGCCTTGTTGTACTGCACCGGAAAGCCCGACACTGCTGCCACCAGTTTTGAGGCGCGCGTCAGGAAGCTGGGGTCCACCGCCGAGGCGTAGGGCAGCGCGTCACCGCGGGTGCGGATTGCCATCACAATTTCTTCCAGCGCAGCGTTGCCAGCCCGCTCGCCCAATCCGTTAATGGTGCATTCCACTTGGCGCGCACCGCCTGCGACACCTGCCAGTGAGTTGGCAACCGCCATGCCCAGATCATCGTGACAATGAACCGAGAAGATGGCTTTGTCGGCATTGGGCACGCGGCCACGGATGTCCTCAAACATCTTTTTGTATTCCTCAGGTGTCGCGTAACCCACCGTGTCGGGCAGGTTGATGGTCGTCGCGCCCTGTTTGATGGCCTCGTCCACGCAGCGGCACAGGAACTCGATCGGTGTGCGGGTCGCGTCCATTGCTGACCATTCAACATCATCAACTAGGTTACGTGCTCGTGAAACGGTGTTGGTCACGATCTCCAGCACCTGATCTTCATTTTTGCGCATCTGGTGAGCCAGATGGATCGGCGACGTGGACACAAAGGTATGAATGCGGCCACGCTTGGCTTGCTTTACCGCCTCGCCGGCTCGATCAATATCGGCGTTGATGGCACGAGCCAGTCCCGCAATGATCGCTCCATTGGAGCGCCTGGCAATTTCACTAACGGCTTCAAAATCACCGTTGGAGGCGATGGGAAAGCCAGCTTCGATAATGTCGACGCCCATCTCTTCGAGCAGCTCAGCGACCTGCAGCTTCTCTTCCAATGTCATCGACGCACCTGGCGACTGCTCACCGTCACGCAACGTGGTGTCAAAGATGCGAACATAGTCGCGCGAAGTGGGGTCTGGGTGTGAGGGGTCTGTAGCGGCGTTTGCCATGAGTGTTCTCCTTGTGCGCTGATCAAAAGCGCAACTTCAAAATGCGGGTTAGCAGGTTTTGAAATCCCCTAGAAGCCCGGCTCTCGAATGAGGAGCCGACAGCGCCTAGGGGCAGATAAGGAGTAGGTTCAGACGCGCAGAGAGCGACGCCTGCGATGCGCCGCGAATCTTGAATGCTAGAAGTGAGGACGTGCTGATGTGCATCGATCCATTTCGCCATAACTGTCTGCGCGCAGTGTGCGCCGACCTTGGTTACCCGGTGATGAACGCACTTGCAAGTTGGGCTCAAACCGGCCCAGACACTTAGATATGCAGCGTGCCTTCTGCGACACACACAGCATCTCCGCCCAGCCTTGAGGCCACCAGCGCACCTGAGGGATCAACCTCCAACTCCAGCTCGATAGAGGAAGGGCGAGCCATCGCAAAACCCTGCTCGACAACCAAGCGATGCTGGCCTTGCATTGGACCGTCAAACTTCATGATTGCGCCAGAGAGCGAAGCCACGGCCGATCCGGTTGCCGGGTCTTCGCGCACAGACCCACCAACCGGCCACATCATCCGGGCTGCAAAATGGCTGTTGGCGCCGACCGTTTCGCGCGTGTACATATACACACTGTCATGGCCTTTTCCGCCGGCAAAAAGCTCGGCAAACAGTGGCCCGTTCGGCACGACCGCATTCAACGCTTCAAGGTCATGCACCGGCACCAGAAAATACGGCATGCCACCATCAAAGCTCGATGGGACGTGGTTTTCAAAGCCGATCTGCGCTGGTGCCAGCCCCAAAGCCAGCGCCACATCACTCTTATCTGGCGACCAATCATCTTCGGTTGGCTTGGTGACCAGATCAAACTCAGCAAAACCACCCGTGCGCTTGGCTTGATCGGCGCTCACCTTCACAGCCGCACGGATGAGGCCAACTTGCTCTTCCAACAGCACAAGGCCAGTGCTTAGCCCATCAGCCAGTGTATCAACGGCAAGTGCAACGGCCGCACCCACAGTGGGATGACCAGCAAAAGGTAACTCACGATCGGGCGTATAGATGCGCAACCGCGCTGTATGCACGGTGTTTTCTGGCGGCATCAAAAAGACTGTCTCAGACAGGTTGAACTCTTTGGCGAGTTGCTGCTGACGCTGATCGTTCAGTTCAGCCTGGCGCAAATCCACCACCGCAAGCGGATTACCGGCCAGCGGCGTCTCGGTGAACACGTCATAAATGCGGTAGGGAATCGGCATAACCAGAGCGCTCCGTTGCTGGGTGCGTTTGACTACGCCGACCCTCCAATGCGTTCAAGCACGCTAAGCGATGGATCGGGCTAGTTGATCCATGGCGAGCGGCAATGACGGTACTGCCCTGAGTACGCCAGAAACAGATTGTTGTGCCGATTGTACGAGCGATAGCGATTGTGGCAGTACGCCACGTGCTGGCGCCACAGCTGACCACGTCCGAAACGGACGCGCTGTTGGCGATGCACATAATATTGCTGCCGATAAACATGCCGCCCGTGATGATACCGTCGGTGGTTGTGCAATTGGCTGGCGACGATGCCAGCGGTAACACCACCAATAATCAAACCGGCCACCAACGCACCGCGCCGGTTGTTGCCAGCTTCTGCCGGATCAATGGTCGCCGCCGTCATCGATCCTGCAAGCAGCACAGCAGCTGCAGCCACAAATAAGCGTTTCATAATGAGCTCTCCTCAAAGCCTTACAAAATGCCCTCCGTGGTGATCGTAACACACTGTTAACCATAAAACGAACGCGAAGACCCCTACCCGCCCAGCAACAGAGCGCTGCCATTGCGCGCCACAAGCGAAACACCAAGGATCGCCAGCCCACCTAGGAAGAGCTTTCGAAACATGGCTTCAGACAGATGCACGCGCAGGCGCTCGCCAATCGCCAAGCCAGCAAAGGCTGGCGGGATACAAAGCAGCGAAAGTGCAACCAGTTCAGCGGTCATCAGCGCTTTGAAACCGAAAATGATGCCAATGGCGGCTGTCGAGAGCATGAAGAGCAGCCCAAGAGCCTGAACAAGTTCATCGCGCTTTAGGCCCAACGCATTGATGAAAAGCCCGCCAGGAATGATGAAAATGCCGGTGATGCCGGTCACCAGTCCGTTGACAACACCTACTATAAAACCAACTGGCTTTTCCTGGCTCCGGCTCAGGCGCAACTCGAGCTTAAAAAAGCTAAGGCAGGCATAGATAACGGCCAACAACCCAAGCATCAGCCCAGGGTAGGCTTCATTGATCTGCACCTGAATGGCGATGCCAAACCAGATCAAGACGATAGCTGGCACCAGAAACGGCCATAGCCGCTTCAGCAGCGCCAGCAGGTAAGGTCCACGAAAGGCCTGGCGCATATTGGTGGTCAGCGAGGGACCAACATTGGCTGCAATGGCAGTGGTTAGTGGCATGGTGAGCGCAAGCACCGAAATGGCAAACAACGGCATACCAAAACCCACGACGCCTTTTATGATCCCCGCCAAAAAGAAGATAAACGCAGCAAAGGCAACAGTGCCCCAGTTCAGGGACGAGAAAATGGTCAAAAACGAGTCCAGCATGGTGCGACCCATACGCCCGGTGTGCACTTGATGCCAGTCCACTCTTGACCTGCCCAGCCCACAGGCGCATCACCCGCCCGCCCCAGTGAGGAACCTGCGACCATGCCAACCAACCTGTCCGTGAACGTCAATGCCATTGCCTATTTACGCAACCGCCGTGACCTGCCCTGGCCTTCCGTTACGGCTCTTGCACGCAAATGCCTGGATGCTGGCGCGGCGGGCATTACCGTGCACCCACGTCCCGATGAGCGGCACATACGCACCAGTGATGTGTTTGAGCTGAAAGCCCTTCTGAGCGAGCCAGCCTACGCGGGCAAAGAGTTCAACATGGAAGGTTATCCCGAAGACAGGTTTTTGCGACTGTGCGAGGAAATCAAGCCTGACCAGGTAACGTTGGTGCCCGATGATCCTGCGCAAGCGACATCGGACCATGGCTGGGATGTGCTGGACAATTACGGCATGCTGGCAGAGGTCTGCCGCCGCATCCACGCCTTTGATGCCCGCGTGTCATTGTTTGTGGACGCCGACGCTGAACAAGCAGATCCGGCAGAGCGCGTCGGCGCCGATCGTGTGGAGCTTTATACAGGCCCCTATGGCCACACCTTTGATGGTGCAAAGAAGGCAGAAGAATTGTTCAAGCTGAAAGCGGCGGCGGAGGCCGCGGATGCTGCGGGCCTTGGCGTCAATGCGGGGCACGATCTCACCATCGATAATCTGCCACCGCTGATCAAAGCGGCCCCTATGGTCGCGGAGGTTTCCATCGGCCACGCCCTAACCGCCGATGCTCTGACCTATGGCTACGCCGAAGCTGTGCGGCTTTACCGTGCGGCGTGTGGGCAAAGCGTTTAGCAGACAGCAAGCCCGGGAACCTGAAAGGTTTCGGGGGCCTCGCGCAGGACATTCATCGAGACCCCGGCTCAAGGCTGGGGCTTTGTTGGCTGAATAAAGCAGCGCCTCTTGACGCCTTCATCTTTTTCCTATTCAAGGCCGTACCGAACCGTACCGAACCGTACAGTACGGCATTTGAAAGTGACGTTAGCGTGGATAGTCCAGCACCGCAAAATCAGGCAGACAGAGCAGCAAGCGAAGGCTCAAATGAGTTTTCGCCGCGCCAGAATGCTGTTCTTGCAGTTGCACTAAACCTGCTGGTCGAAGGTGGCGAAAAAGCCCTCACAACGGCCGGTCTGGCCAAGGCGGCAAACTGCTCCAAAGAGAGCCTCTACAAATGGTTTGGCGACCGCGATGGCATTTTAGCTGCCATTGTCGCCTATCAGGCGTCCAAAGTGCGCGGCGTCGACGAGCGCGCAGCGCCCGCAACACCAGAGGCATTCCAAACCGCCCTCACCGCTTTCGCCGAAGACCTTTTGGCTGTGTTGCTGTCAGACACGTCTCTGGCGCTTAACCGCCTGTCCATTGGCCATGTTGTCGGCAAAGACACGCGCGGCGCTAGCGCAGGACTTGGCAGTGTTCTGGTGGAACGCGGCAAGCGCCGCATTGAAGCGCGCGCTATTCACCTGCTCACCCACGGCAAACGACAGCGCTTCATCACCTTTGATGATGCCGCCCGCGCTTACGCCACCCTTTACGGCCTTATCATCGGCGATGCGCACATTCGCGCATTGCTGGGTGATGATCCGCTGATCGCGCCTGATGCGCAAAAGACGCAAGCGGCCACCGCGATCGATCACTTTCTCACACTTCACAAGAACGCAGCATTTTAACGGGAGACTTCCATGCGCGTATATTACGACCGCGATGCGGACATTAATCTGATCAAGGACAAAGGCGTTCTGATCGTCGGCTACGGCAGCCAAGGCCATGCCCATGCACTGAACCTGCGCGACAGCGGCGTGAAAGACGTGCGCATTGCCCTGCGCGAGGGCTCGGCCACTGCCAAGAAAGCAGAAGGCGCAGGCTTCACCGTGATGACACCCGCCGAAGGCGCCAAATGGGCTGACGTGGTCATGATGCTGACGCCGGATGAGCTGCAGGGCGACATCTATTACGCCAGCCTTGAAGCCAACATGAAGCAAGGCGCATCGCTGGTCTTCGCCCACGGTCTCAACGTGCATTTCAACCTGATTGAGCCACGCGCTGACCTTGATGTGTTCATGGTCGCGCCAAAAGGCCCAGGCCACACCGTGCGCTCAGAATATCTGCGCGGCGGCGGCGTTCCAACGCTGATTGCCATCCATCAGGATGCGACCGGCAACGCCCACGACATCGCCCTCTCCTACGCATCTGCCAATGGCGGCGGACGCGCAGGCGTCATCGAGACAACCTTCCAGGAAGAGTGCGAAACCGATCTCTTCGGCGAGCAGGTTGTGCTGTGCGGCGGTTTGGTTGAGTTGATCCGTGCCGGTTTTGAAACCCTAGTGGAAGCAGGCTACGCGCCAGAAATGGCCTATTTCGAGTGCTTGCACGAAACCAAGCTGATCGTGGACCTGATCTATGAAGGCGGCATCGCCAACATGAACTATTCCATCTCCAACACAGCCGAATATGGCGAGTACGTGACGGGCCCGCGCATCATCACCCCTGAAACCAAGGCGGAAATGAAGCGCGTGCTGGAAGACATTCAGTCGGGCAAATTCACCCGCGACTGGATGCTGGAAAACAAGGTCTCGCAGACTTCGTTCAAGGCAACGCGCGCCCGCAATGCAGCTCACCCCATTGAAGAAGTGGGCGAGAAGCTGCGCGGCATGATGCCGTGGATCAGCGAAAAAGCGCTGGTCGACAAAGAGAAGAATTAGCTTCCGAAGGAAGCTAACCCGGACGGCGACCTGCGGTTGTTCCGAAGGAACAGAGCCAAAGGACAAAGTGATCCGGGGTCTCGTACAGACAACATTCAGGCCCCGGCTCGCCTTTGGCGTCCGGGGCTTTTTTAGGCGGCATTGCCAATGCTTACCCAAGAAACTATCTCTTGCGAGCACGACCTTCAGACACATTTATCTACGCACATAGATTTGGATAGCCGCCTCACAAGACGCCAGTACAGCAGGTGGCATAGGTTCTGGAGCTTATGAAGCATCAGTAATCATGGCAGTTGATCGTGGCATTCCCTTTCGACGTACATCGATACTGTTTATGCCCCCAACCATTTTACAATCTGCTATACTGACCTCAATGATACGTATCCTGACAGTTCTTCTACTCACCACGTCCTCGGCCCTATCCTGGGAAGCGACATCTGGGTCGGTATGCGAACTGGTTCACAACGAGGAGAACGTTTCTGTGCACGTCACTTACGATTTGACGGCCAGAGAATACTCTATCGCAATCACCCAAACCACGCCGTGGGCTCAGGGCTCGATCTTCACTCTGCGCTTTGATGGGCCTGCCACGGCGACAATTACAACTGATCAGCACGTGATATCAGACAATGGAGCGACCTTGACCGTAACAGATAGCGGCTTTGGTAACGTCCTGAACGGGCTGGCTTTTAATGAAACCGCAGCTGCAATCGTGGGCGGTCAATCCGTTGAATTTACCCTTAGCGGCGCGGCGTCTGAAGTGCGTGTATTTCAAGCATGTGCGCGCAGCCTGAGCATCTGAGCTGACCAGTACCAATTAACGCACAATCGTCAGTTTTTCCGCCGCCCGTGTAATCGCCGTATAAAGCCAACGGTCGCGGTAATCGCGAAACGCCCAGCTTTCATCAAACAGCACGATATGGTCCCACTGGGAGCCTTGAGCTTTGTGCACGGTCAGTGCGTAGCCGAAATCGAACGCATCCATGCTGCGCGGGACGGGCGGGGCGTTTTCCGGGTCTTCAAACGCCATGGCGGACATGCGCACCTTCTGGCTGACGCCCTCATCCTCGGCGCGCACAAGCGCCTGAAGCGTGTTGCCCTTGCGCCGTCCGACTGACGCCACGTGCCATAACGAGCCGTTGAGCAGGCCTTTTTCGGATCGGTTGCGCAGGCACACCAGCTTGTCGCCCTGGCTCGGCAGCAGTCCGGCATAGCCCTTTAACTCGCGCAGGCGACGATTGTATTTGCGCCGTGTCTTGTTGGTGCCCACCAACACCTGGCCTGCTTCCAGCACCTCGCTTTGGTCTACATCGGAGCGCGAGATAACCTTGCTCTCGCCATAGCTGCCATGATCGAGCGTACCGCCCATGCGCACAATGTCCGCCATCTCGATGATTGGGTTTTCGCGTGCCTGCCGGTGAATTTCCGTCAGCAGCACATCGGGCTCATGATCAGTGAAGAACCCACCACCGGACACCGGCGGCAACTGCCCCGGATCACCCAGCACCAGTATCGGCGTACCAAACGACAGCAGATCGCGGCCAAGCTCTTCGTCCACCATCGAGCACTCATCAATGATGACCAAATCAGCCTTGGAGACGGGCGAAGACCTATTGAGCGAGAACAGCGGCGAGGATTCGCCGGTTTCATCGTCGGCTTCCTCGCCCTTGGGCCGATAGATCAGCGAATGGATGGTGCGGGCGTTGTCTGCGCCCTTCGAGCGCAGCACCTGCGCGGCCTTGCCGGTGAAGGCGGCAAACTGCACATCGCCGTCCACATCTTCGGCAATCAGCCGGGCAAGCGTGGTTTTACCGGTGCCAGCAAAGCCAAACAGGCGAAAAACAGGCCGATCAGGCGCGCGAAACCAGGCCCTTACGGCTTTGATCGCGTCTTCTTGTTGGGGAGAGAGATTCATGGGGTGGGTTTAGCCGAGTCGCGCCCGGCTAAACCAGTGATATTTGCTGCGCAGGCAAAACTATCCCAGCGCGGCAGCTGCTTCCTGCACCTTCTGGATCGAACTATCGACCAGCTTGGCAGAGTCGGCAATATCACGAACGCCATCGCTGATTTGGCGAACGCCATCGGCGGCTACCTGCATCGAGCCCGACATTTCACTGGTCGTGGCCGACTGCTCTTCCACTGCAGAGGAAATCACGGTGGTGATTTCGTTGACCTTCATGATGGTCTCCGAGATAACCTTAATGGCATCCACAGCCTCGCCCGTACTGGTGAGAACTTTGGAGATGCTGTGGCCGATTTCCTGAGTCGCCTTGCCGGTTTGCGTAGCAAGGCTTTTTACCTCGCTGGCCACGACAGCAAAGCCTTTGCCAGCTTCGCCTGCGCGCGCAGCCTCAATGGTCGCGTTGAGCGCCAACAAGTTCGTCTGCTCGGCAATGTCAGAAATAAGCTTCACGACGTTCTCAATTTCAGAGGCCGCTTCAGACAGGCCAGCGACGGTCTGCGTGGTACGCTCGGCCTCTTTTTCGGCCTGACGTGACACTGTGCTCGCCTCGACAACCTGCTGATTGATCTCGTTGACCGATGCCACCAGCTCTTCAATGCCAGCCGCCATGGCCTGTACATTTTCAGAAGCCTGATCGGCCGAGCCAGCAACTGTGGACGCCCGCATATTGGCACTGGAAACCGCACCTGTGATGTTGCTGATGTCCCGGCTCCTGTTTGCCTGCGCATCGCGACGTTTGGCGCGGCGCATGACCGTTTCAGTGATATCGCTGCAAAACTTGACAACTTTGTAGACCTTGCCACTGGCATCCAGCAGCGGGCTATAGCTGGCGCTCAACCATAAGGGATCGCCATTTTTGGTGACCCGTTCAACCTCGCCCACAAGACCCTTGCCGTTGGCAAGATCCTTCCAAAATTGCGCATATTCAGGGGTGTCGGCTACGCCCGCAGGCGCGAAAATCTTATGATGCTGCCCCACAACCTCACTCAAACTGTAACCAACGGCAGTGCACAGATTTTCGTTGGCATCCAGAATAATGCCATCCGGAGTGAATGAGATGACAGCCTGATTGCGGCCAACTGCCTCCACTTGTGCTTGGTAGTCTTGCCGTGCAAGACGATCAGCAGCATCGCGCCATTCAACCACGGTGCCGAGGCGTTTGCCGCTCTCGATGATAGGCTGAGCGATAAGGTCAAACTTCACCCCACCAACTTCAATCATCGTCTCAAACAACCCATCCATCGCGGTGATCATCCGCTTCTGGTGGCTCGGATCGTTATGAAAAACATCAATATTGCCACCAACAAGCCCAGCAACTTTGAAAGCGGGCAGGTCTTGTTGGATCGCGGTCTCATTTTTTGACAGATAGGCGATCAGCGCTTTGTTGATGTAGACAATGTTGCGATCGTTGTCGGCAATTATAACGCTGGCTGACAAGTTTTCCAGAACGTTCAGCAAGCGTTTGGTGTCATTGGATTGGAGAAATGGGGGGAACATTACGTACTCCTGTGTTGGATACTCAGGTACGTAACGTCACTTAATTTTTTCTTTCCAAACCGCGTATGGCCCTTATTTTCGTAAGGTCAAAATGACCCATTTGGCCACGTTCACCTGACCAAATGGAGTGTGCAAAATGACCTTTGCGAGTACGTCGCGACGTTACGTCAGGATCCTATCCTAACCCCTTCGCCCCACGCGTCACTGCCGCAATGCCAGTGCGCGAGACTTCCACCAAGCCGATTTCGCTCATGAGCCCGATGAAGCGCTCAATCTCAGTTGGCCGGCCCGATAGCTGGAATACAAAACTTTCCAATGTGGCGTCTTCAGTGGTTGCGCCGAAGGCCTGCGCCAAACGCAACGCCTCAAGGCGCGCTTCACCGGTACCGGCCACTTTAACAAGAGCCAGCTCACGCTCCAGCGCATCACCAGCCTCGACGGTGAGATCGGCCACTTGATGCACGGGCACAAGCCGATCGAGCTGGTGACGGATCTGCTCCAGGATTGCTGGCAAACCGGTCGTTACAATCGTGATACGCGATAGATGCTTTTCGTGCTGGGTCTCCGACACGGTAAGCGAGTCGATGTTGTAACCGCGTCCGGCAAACAGACCGATAACCCGGGCAAGAACGCCCGGCTCGTTGGTGACGACAATCGATAGGGTGTGCGTTTCAACATCACTGCCCAAATCGGTGAGAAAGTAGGCAGAGCCTGTGGGTTGGTGCTGTGCGTTCATGGTTTCAATCCTTTAGCCGATCAGTTTTCACGCCATGTCAGGGGTGCAAAGGTCTGCACCTCTTGCTGACATTGCCTAGACCAGCATTTTTCCCTCTTCGTCGATCGCGGTTGCAATATCCTGCTCAGGCACATCATCGCCGAGCAACATTTCATTGTGCGCCTTGCCCGATGGGATCATCGGGAAGCAATTGGCAAGGTTCGCCACCACACAATCAAAGATCACAGGCCGTTTCACATCGATCATTTCCTGGATGGCATCATCCAGCTCGTCGGGCTTTTCAGCACGAATGCCAACCGCGCCATAGGCCTCTGCCAGCTTCACAAAGTCTGGCAAAGCTTCCGAATAAGAGTGTGACAATCGGTTGCCATGCAGCAATTGCTGCCACTGACGCACCATACCCATGTAAGAGTTGTTCAAAATGAACACCTTCATTGGCAGCTCGTACTGAACGGCCGTTGAAATCTCCTGCATCGTCATTTGCACCGACGCATCACCGCCAATATCAATCACCAGCGCGTCACGGTGGGCAACCTGCACCCCCAGGGCTGCCGGCAGGCCGTAGCCCATGGTGCCCAGACCGCCCGATGTCATCCAGCGATTGGGCTCTTCAAAGCCATAGAACTGCGCGGCCCACATCTGGTGCTGGCCCACTTCGGTGGTGATGTAGGTTTCGCGGTCCTTGGTCAGCTCATAAAGCCGCTGGATCGCGTGTTGCGGCATGATCACCTTGTCATTGGGCTTGTACCGCAGGGAATCCCTGCTGCGCCAATGCTCAATCTCACCCCACCAGCTCTTCAATGCAGCCTTGTCGAGCTGGTGAGAGACACTGGGCCATAATCGCACCATCTCTTCAAGCACATGGCCAACATCGCCCAAGATCGGCACATCCACGCGGATAACCTTGTTGATGGATGACGGATCAATGTCGATGTGAATTTTCTTTGAGTTCGGTGAGAACGCATCGGTGCGACCAGTGATACGATCATCAAAGCGCGCCCCAATGTTCACCATCACATCGCAGTCGTGCATGGCCAAGTTGGCTTCGTAGGTGCCGTGCATACCCAGCATACCCAACCACTGTGGGTCCGAGGCAGGGAAAGCCCCCAGGCCCATAAGCGTGGAGGTAATTGGCATACCTGTGGCACGCACCAGTTCGCGCAGCAATTGCGAGGCCGCTGGCCCAGAGTTGATAACACCGCCACCGGTATAGAACACCGGCTTCTTGGCAGTGGCAATCAGCTCCATCGCCTGCCGGATGGCATCGCGGTCACCCTTGAGCTTGGGTTTGTAACCTTCATATCCAGTGCGCGCGCGGCCGTTCTGCGGACCCTCATACGTGCCAACAGCAAACTGAACGTCCTTGGGAATATCCACCACAACTGGCCCAGGCCGGCCGGTTGTTGCGATGTAAAAGGCCTCGTGCAGCACGCGCGGCAGATCATTCACATCGCGCACCAGCCAATTGTACTTGGTGCAGGGGCGCGTAATGCCGACCGTATCGCATTCTTGGAAACCGTCTGTACCAATGAGATGGGTTGGCACCTGCCCGGTGATGCAGACCATGGGAATGCTATCCATCATGGCATCAGTCAAAGGGGTCACCATGTTGGTGGCACCGGGGCCCGATGTCGCCAAAGCAACACCACACCTGCCAGTAGAGCGAGCGTAACCCTCAGCTGCATGGCCAGCGCCCTGCTCGTGACGGACAAGTATGTGCTCGATATCACTTTGCTGGTGCAGCTCGTCATAGATGGGCAGCACAGCGCCGCCGGGATAGCCAAAAATGCTTTCAACACCTTGATCGCGCAACGCCTGGATAACCATCTCTGCGCCCGTCATTTGCCGTGTCATGTGCCTGTCCGTCCAAATGTCTTTGTTCATGTTTCTCGTGTTGGCTTTCGCCCAATGATGCAGCACGCACCATCATTCTTTCAGGCAATAAAAAAGGCCCTTCGAAGAGGGCCTCTGCGCACACCGGACTGTTTACGAAACCTATCTGGTTCCGCACCCGCTGTGCTTACCTACAAGTACAATAGTGGTTGTGTGCGTCATCATGGAAGCGGTGGTAGCCGATGCCACGCGTACCGTCAAGGACGGTTTTTCCGCTATGCAGAGGCCGCAAAAGAGCTTAGCGCCGCAAAGAGAATTTCTTTCTGCGAAAGTCTTTACAGCATGAATGCCGACCCGGGCACCATAACCCCAGCGCCAACCAGCTTTATGAAACATCGCATTGCGGTCGCGACCATGTTTTTCCTCAATGGCATGATGGTTGGCGCGTGGGCACCGGCCATTCCCGCCTTTAAGGATAAGCATGGCCTGGCCGAGAGCGACCTGGGCCTCATGATCTTGATGATCGGTATCGGCTCGCTGGTCACTATGCCGCTAACCGGCGCAATGATTTACCGCCACGGGTCGACAATTGTGTTGCGTGTTGCAGCCTCGGTTTGCACTGTGCTTCTGCCGTTGGCGCTGTTCGCTCCAACGATCGCAACGGCGATCGCCGCGCTCTTGATTTTCGGCGGGGGGCTTGGCGCCATGGACGTATCCATGAACGCCAATGCGGTCCGTGTGGAGGAGCGTTACAGCAAACCCATCATGTCGTCTTCACACGGGTTTTGGTCGCTAGGCGCATTGGCCGGTTCGGGCCTGGGTGGCTTGCTGCTGTCACAGCTGGGTCTTTACGGGCAGGCAGGCGGCATCGCGATAGCAATGATTGCTGGCACCGCCATGGCCCTGCCTGCACTGATGGCCGACACTGTGGAAGAGGTGGCAGGCGTGGCGAGGCCAAAACTTGCCCTACCGCGCTCTGCAACGCTTTGGCTGATTGCGCTTATCACCCTGGCTGGCTTTACTGCTGAAGGTGCAATTCTTGATTGGGCCGCGCTTTACCTGCGGCGCGACTATGATGTGCCGGCAGGCATGGCTGGCTATGCCTTCGCGGCCTTCTCGGCGATGATGGCACTGGTGCGTTTTGCCGGTGACCCGGTGCGCACAAAACTGGGCGATGTGCGCACGCTGCAAATATCTGCACTGCTGGCAACGGTTGGCTATCTTATTGCTGGTCTTTCGCCCGCCCTACCCGGCGTTATCGTAGGCTTTGCGGTCGTCGGCTTGGGACTGGCCAATGTGGTTCCAATCGGCTTTGCCGCAGCAGACCGGGTGCCCGGCATTCCGCGTGGCATTGGCATTTCTGTGGCAACATTTTGCGGCTATGCGGGCCTCTTGGTGGCCCCGCCACTCATCGGTTTCGTTGCTGAGGTGACCGCCTTCTCTTTTATCTTCGCCTGCATTGCGGTGCTGCCGCTTTATTGCTTGATCGTCGCGCGTGCGGTGGATCGAACTTAAGGCTCCAAAACTTCGACATAGGCGCAGGTGGCAAAAAACGTTACGTGCACCAGCGGTGTTCCATTGATAATTTGCCGCGCAGTATCGGGGCGCACGATACCGCGCGAGAGAAGTCGCTCAAACCGTGCGCGCTCATCGGTATTTGTGAAGTGCTCATCAGCCTGATCTTCTTCGTCGGGCTGGTCAAACCGATGAAAGTTGGCCCGGTCTTGGCGCAAAACAGCACCAACCGTGGTCAATCGCTCGCCAGCTGAGTTAACTTTATCCTGCGCGCTGATCCGCGCGGTGTAATCGGCCAGCACACGCCCCTACGCAAAGGCGGGGACGCATATGGCCATCACCAAAGCCACAACAGTATAACGCATCACGCACCTTCGTTCAGCATTGCATCAACCATCGCATCCACAGCATGGCGCGATGGATCAAGCCTTGGCCAGTCGCCCATCTGCCCACGAAACCAAGTGCCCTGCCGTTTGGCATAGCGCCTCGTCTGAACGGTGAGCGCATCCAGCGCCTCCGCCTCACTCCTTTCACCGCGCACGAAAGAGGCAACCACAGACAGGCCAATGGCCCGCATGACAGGAAGTTCAGGTGAAAGGCCACGCGCCAGCAGCGCTTGAACCTCCTGCTGTGCCGTTACCTCGAGCATCGCAGCACCGCGCTGGCGGATGCGCGCTTCCAGCCAGTCACGTGGCGGATCAAGCACAACCGTCGTGGCAGAAAACCCATCCAGCAGACCCCCGGTTGGCGGCAGGCCCTGCCAATGGGCCAACGATTTGCCCGTCGACAGCAAAACCTCAAGCGCGCGGGCAACGCGCTGGCTATCGGTAGGGGACAACTGCTCCTGCATCACGCGGTCAAGCTCGGCGTGCAGCGGCACAGGGCCAACCTGTAGCATGCGGTCACGCACATCGCGCCGAATGGTCTCATCCACGTCGGGCATAGGCGACAGGCCGTCGATCAACGCACGAAAATAAAGCCCCGTCCCGCCCACAAAGATTGGCGTACAGCGGGGGTTCTGCGCCAGCACCTCGGCCACAAGATCGCGCCACTCCTGCGCGCTGCAGCCCATCGCACCATCGCGAGTGCCATAGAGCGCATGGGGCACTTGCGCGACATCTAAGGCGCTTGGGCGGGCGGTCACAACGTCCAGGTCGCGGTAAAGCTGCATGCTATCGGTGTTGATGATCAGCGGATTTGCCACGCGCTGCGCCACGGCCAATGAAAGGCCCGACTTGCCGCTAGCAGTTGGCCCTGCAATAAGCAGCGCGCACCTTTGCCGTTCCGGCTTCCCCTCCTGAAACAGAGCCTTTTGCATGTCGCACGTATGCACCCTGATCGCTGATCGCACCACCCACATCCTTACTCCAGCGGTGCGCGAAAAGGCATCCGACAGTCTTGCGCGCCCGGTTGAGGTGCGTGAACTGTCAGACCATGTGGCCTACGACCTCACCTTTGCTGAGACCGAAGGCGAAGACCTGCTGGCGCTTCAGGAAACTGTTCGCCACGCGTTGGACCCTCTTCCCATTGATGTCGCGATTGTGCCTGCAAAAGGTCGCCGCAAAAAACTGTTCTTGGCCGACATGGACTCCACCATGATTGAGCAAGAATGCATAGACGAACTGGCAGACGAGCTGGGCATCAAAGCCCACATTGCAGACATCACGGCACGCGCTATGCGCGGTGAAATTGCCTTCGAGCCCGCCCTACGCGAACGCGTGGGTATGCTGAAAGGGCTTTCAGAAAGCGTGATCGATCAGGTGTTCGAAAACCGCATCACCTACATGCCCGGCGGCAAGGCGCTGCTTGCCACCATGAACGCGCACGCAACAACCTGTGTTCTGGTATCAGGCGGGTTCACGCATTTCACAACCAAGGTCGCGGCCGAACTTGGCTTTGCAGCCAACCACGCAAACGAACTTCTGGTGGCCAGTGGCGAGCTAACAGGCACCGTGCGTGAACCCATACAGGGTGCACATGCCAAGAAGGCCCACCTGTTGGCCTATGCTGAAAAGCTGGGTGTTGATCTGTCAGCAACAATGGCGATTGGAGACGGTGCAAACGACCTTGGCATGATCAGCATCGCGGGCTTTGGCGTCGCCTATCATGCCAAACCAGCAGTGGTGGAGCAGGCCCGCTATGCGGTAAACCATAGCGATCTGACCGGCGCGCTGTACCTGCAAGGGTACGACGATAGCCAGATTATCTGGTCATAGTCAGTTTGCCGCTACCTCAGTCTGCAGGTAGCGCAACAAACTGGCTTTGCCCTTCATTATCCTGGACCAGCATCAGGATCTGACTGCGGCCCTCTTCGCGCAATTGCTCGACACGTTCCACCACATCAAGCGGACCCTCCACGATCTGTTGGCCCACTTCCAAGATCAACGTTCCAGGCTGAATATCCTTCGCCGCTGCCGGGCCATCAGAAAACACAACGCTCACCACCGCACCAACTGATCCTTCGGGCAGATCATAGCCCAGCTCAAAAGCATCCTCGACCGTCGAAAGCTCCATACCAAGCACTGAAACGGGTTCCGGCCCGGCTTCGATCACAACGGCCTCACCGCCTTCACCGTCGCGCAAGGCAAGCACCACCGTCATGTCCAGCACTTCGCCGCGCCGGATCACCTGAACCGGCACCTCTGTACCCGGCGAGGTTTGAGCAACACGGGCCGGTAGATCGCTGTACACAGCAATTTCGCGGTTGTTGAACCGAACGATCACATCGCCCCGCATCAGGCCTGCATCATCGGCAGGGCCGCCCTCAATGAGAGCCGAAACCAAGGCGCCGCGCGGGCGATCAAGGCCCAACCCTTCAACCAGCTCCGGTGTGACCTCTTGGATGTTCACACCCAACAGACCGCGGCGCGTTTCGCCAAAGGTGAGAAGTTGGCCGACGATATTCTCCACCGTGGCAGCTGGGATGGCGAACCCCACGCCAACTGAGCGGCCATTGGGCGACAGGATAGCGGTGTTCACGCCCATCACATCACCGTTCAAATCAAACAAAGGGCCACCTGAGTTACCCCTGTTGATGGCCGCATCGGTTTGAATGAAGGAGTCATAGGGCCCGGCGCCGATATTGCGGTTCATAGCGGACACGATGCCAAGCGAGACTGATCCCCCCAGACCAAAGGGGTTACCGATGGCAAGCACCCAGTCCCCGATGCGCAAAGTCTCTGAATCTCCAAAGGCAACAGCCGACAGGGGTGAATCAGGGTCTATGCGCAAAACCGCAAGGTCAGTCGCCTCATCCACACCAACCACCTCTGCGGGATAGCTCGTGCCATCGGTCAGGATGACCTCAATATCATCAGCGCCCTGAATGACATGATTGTTGGTAACAACGATCCCATCGGCGTCGATGATAAAGCCAGAGCCCAGCGAGTTTTCTCGGCTCGGACCATTGCCCTCACCATCCTCATTGAAGAAATCGTCGAAAAATTCCTCAAACGGGGACCCTTCGGGAAGATTCGGCACCGGGATCGAGCGTCGCCCTGCTACCCGCTGCGAGGTGGAAATATTCACCACCGCATCGAGCAGCTCTTCGGCCAGATCGGCAACCGGAACCGGCCCCTGCGCGCGCAACTCTTGTGTGGCACCGGCCTGCGGCATCGCCAGCAGAGACAAAGCAAGGGTGAACGCAGAAAAAGCGCGAGCAAACAGGGGCATTGGCAGCGTCCTTTGACTTAAGGTCAGCGGCGTTAGACTCCACAAACGCCAGCTTGCAATCCCAAGTCTGGCGCGCGGCGCTGGTGAGATCAAGGCTTGGAAAGTGCTCTTGTAACTCTATGCGCCCAAAGTGCGTGCAAGCCAAAACACCAGCACACCAATCGCCAGTGAGGCCACTCCGCCGAGACGCAGCTGATCAGGCGAAATTTGGGCCACCAACTCCACCATTCGGCGCGCCTTATCAGGAAAAAGCGCATAAAAAAGGCCCTCGGCAACAAGTGCGCCGCCGAGGACCAAAAGGATGACTTCTAGAACTGCCATCGTTCTTGCGCAGCAAACTCTACTGCTGCGTTCCGACAGTGGGGTTCAGCGTCGTGGAGCTAGAATTGTCACCACCCTGCTGATCGCCAAAGTAACGGAAGAAGTCAGAGTCGGGTGAAATCACCAAGCTTGCACCGCTGGAGAAGCCCGCCTCATAGGCCTGCATAGACCGGTAAAATGAGAAGAACTCCGGATCAGCACCAAACGCTGTGGCAAAAATGCTTGTGCGTTCTGCATCGCCTTCACCGCGGATCTGCTCACCTTCACGGGTCGCATCAGCCACAATCACCGTTACTTCACGGTCGGCACGTGAGCGGATGCGCTGAGCAGCTTCTTCACCCTGCGCGCGGATCTCGGTGGCTTCACGCTCACGTTCGGTCTGCATGCGCTGGAAGATGGCCTGAGAGTTGGCTTCTGGAAGGTCAGCACGGCGAATGCGCACATCGACGATTTCCATACCAAAGGACCGGCTCTCACGGTTCACTTGGTCACGAATACGCGACATCAGCGAGCCACGGTCATCGCGCACGATGGTGAGGTAAGGCACTTCACCCAGCACACGACGTGTTGCCGAGTTCAAAACCGTGGAAAGCCGAGACTGCGCACCAGAGATGCTACCAACTGTTTGAAAGAACTGCAGCGCATTGGTGATGCGGTAGCGAGCAAAGGTATCTACGACCAAGCGTTCTTGGTCAGCAGCAATGATTTCCTGTGCCGGGCTGTCGAGATCCAGAACGCGACGATCAAAATAAGACACGTTCTGTACGAACGGCAGCTTGAACTTCAAACCTGGTTCGCTTTCCACACGGATCGGCTCACCAAACTGCACGACCAGTGCTTGCTCACGCTCGTCCACGATGAACACTGACGCGTAGAGCGCAACACCCACGATTGCCACGATAAAGAGGCCAACGCCCCCAAAGAGACTTTTCATTATTGGGTTCCTCCTGGACGACGGGTCAACTCATTGATCGGGAGGAAGGGAACAACCCCCTGCCCGCCATCGCTGGTATCAAGGACAATTTTTTCGTTGTCGCGGAAGATGCGCTCAAGCGTTTCCAGATAAAGACGCTGACGCGTCACTTCTGGTGCCTGGCGATATTCTTCGTACACAGCGGTGAAGCGATCTGCCTGACCACGCGCCTCAGCAACAGTCTGCTCGCGGTAAGCGGTTGCTGCTTCAAGAATAACAGCGGCTTCACCACGGGCTTCTGGGATAACACGGTTAGAGTAGGCCTGTGCCTGGTTCTGGACGCGCTCATTATCTGCACGCGCTGCCTGAACGTCACGGAACGCATCGATCACCTGGCTTGGTGGATCGACCGTCAGCAACTGAACCTGCGTGATCTCAACGCCTGCGCCATAGCTATCAAGCGCATCCTGCATCAATTCTTGCACGGCAGTCTCAGTGATCTGACGACCCTGGGTCAGCAGCGGCTGGATCTCAGAGCGCCCAACAACCTCACGCATCGCCGACTCAGCTACAGCACGCACCGAACCTTCAGGGTTTTGAATGTTGAACAGGAAAAGAGCAGCATCACTGATCCGCCAGAACACAGCGAAATCGATGTCCACAATGTTACCGTCACCGGTCAGCATCAGGCTTTCCTCGGGCACATCACGTGCCCCTGCCCGGCGAGGATCATCAGCACGCGTGCCAACATCAGCGCGGTTAATGGTGGTTACCGATGGCGTGAAGACCTGATCAATCGGAGGAGGCAAGCGGAAGTTGAGGCCAGGCTGATAAGTATCATGCAACTCACCAAAGCGCAGAATAACGCCCTGCTGATCTGGCTGCACGCGGAAGGTGAAGAAGTTGTAGACCACGAACACCAGGCCGATAAGAACCACAAGCGCGATAAGGCCCTTGCTGGCACCCAGGCCACCGCCGCCAGATCCGCCGCTTGGCAGAATGGTTTTCAGACGGTCCTGACCCTTCCGGATCATCTCTTCCAGGTCCGGCGGCTGTGCGCCACCCGGGCCACCAGAGCCGTTGTTGCCACGGCCAGGGCCGTTGCCCCCGCCAGAGCCCCAGGGGCCGCCACCGCCACCCCATGGGCCACCATTGTTGCCCGTATTGTTATTCCAAGGCATGTGCATCCTTTCTGAAAACGCTCGCGGCAGACCTCGTCATTGCTGGCCTACTCGTGCGCACACATATCCGCGATTATGCGGATGCATTTGGTCCGCATCGCACTGTGTTTCAACCGCTAACACGCGTCGGGGGTCAGTTTTTCGATGTTTGGGTTAAGTTTGGTCGATTTGGTCGCAGCAAAAACCGCTTAAGGCGCGTTTCTCACATAAGTCGCGAAGATCATATCGGCTTCATCATGCTCACCGGCAGGTCGCGATTCTTCAAAGGCTAACGTCCAAACAGCCGGATCGATCTGCGGGAAGTGCACCAGGCTCTCTTGCGAGCCGTCCACCGAGGATTGCACATGGGTGATCTCAAGCCGGTCGGCCTCAGCGATGGTCTGGGCGTAGACCTGCCCACCACCAATGACAAAAAACGCCTGCTTTCCCAATCCCTCGGCAAGCATGCGAGCCCGGTTAATGGCAGTTTCCAGATCTGGTGCCATCTCGCAGCCCTCTGCGTGGTAGTCGGGGTCCCCAGACACAACAATATTGGGCCGACCTGGCAGCGGCCTACCAATACTCTCATACGTCCCCCGCCCCATCAGCACAGGGTGGCCCAGAGTGAGCGCTTTGAAGCGCTGTAGGTCCGAGCGCAGCTTGAAGGGCAGATCACCGGATTTGCCGATGACACCGTTTTCGCTGACCGCAGCTATGAGAACCGTTTCCATCATACCGCAATCGGCGCCTTAATGGCCGGATGTGGATCATAACCTTCGATGGCAATGTGATCGTACTTGAACGCGAAAAGATCGCTCACTGTCGGATCAAGCTTCAAACTTGGGAGCGGACGCGGTGCGCGCGACAATTGCAATTCAGCTTGCTCAATATGGTTGAGATAGAGATGAGCATCACCAAACGTGTGCACAAATTCACCGGGCTTCAAGCCAACAACCTGTGCAATCATGTGGGTCATGAGCGCATAGGATGCGATGTTAAACGGCACACCCAGAAAGATGTCCGCCGAACGCTGGTAGAGCTGACAAGAAAGCCGGCCCTGCGCCACGTAAAACTGAAACAGACAGTGGCAGGGCGGCAGCGCCATGTCGTCCACGTCCGCAGGGTTCCACGCAGAGACAATGTGGCGGCGTGAATCCGGGTTTTGGGTCAGGCTTTCCAGAAGCTTTTCAATCTGGTCGATGCTCTGTCCGTTTGGCGCGGCCCAACTGCGCCACTGCTTCCCATAAACTGGGCCGAGTTCACCGTTTTCATCGGCCCACTCATCCCAGATACGCACCTTGTTGTCTTTGAGGTAGGAAATGTTGGTGTCGCCGGCCAGAAACCAGAGCAACTCGTGAATGATTGAGCGCAAATGGAGCTTCTTGGTCGTCACCAGCGGGAACCCAGCAGCCAAATCAAAGCGCATCTGATAACCGAAGACAGAGCGTGTTCCCGTACCCGTGCGGTCCATACGGGTGACGCCGGTGTTGAGCACATGGTCAAGTAGATCGTGATAAGCGCGCATCTTTGATTGCTCCCAACAAGAAGAACGGCGCGCCACCAAAAAGGCGACGCGCCATGTGTTTAGCGCACGAGGGAGATTGAGCAGCGGCGGTTTTTCTAGTTCTTGTGGAAAAACTCCAGCGTCACGACCGAACCGGCGAGCTCACAAGGACGCAGTACGCACAAGGGCGCAGCACATGCCCCGTCGCTAACTTCATCTCGTGCAGGGTAGTGTGCGGTTTTGCGGCCGGCGGCTTGGGCGGTTAACCACCTAGGCGAAGTTTGGCCAATTGGCATCAGCCTGCACGATGAAGTCATCCAGATTGCGCAACCAACGACGATTGACGCCTTCGGTCGCATTCAGGAACAGGCGCCCATCGATAACACGCCAGACTTCTGGGTCGCCTTGGGCAAGGTAGCCCTGCGCCATCGCCCAGGCGCAATGTCCACCATATTCGGGGGCGTAAGCGTCAGGATCAGCGGCAAAAGCATCACGATTGGCAGCACTGGCAAAGCGCCAAGTGGCGCCTTCATGCTGCAGCGTGATGCCACTGTCGCCAGCAACTGCCGAACGCTGCGTGTGATAAGCCACCGCATCATAGCCACCCACAGCAGTGCCTTCGATAAAGCCGGTAAAAATTGTCGCACGCACAGCACGGGTGCTGACCATGGTTGCCGTTGCGGCCGCAAGGCCAAGGCCAAGCAGACGTAAAGCGCTGCGGCGCGTAGGGTTGTCTGCAAGGGCTGCAGTTACCAATGATTTGTCAGTCTGAAACATGAGGTTAGCCTCGCAAATTGAGTGTTTTGATCTGTCCCAAACATGCCGATCAAGGTGATCACTGTCCAATCACCAACTCACAGCATCACTTCACAAAACCGTGCAGGACATTTGTTGTTTGCAGAAAGCGAACTGTAAAACGAGCCCAATGACTTAGACGTTAGGGTGAAAATCTCTCCACACCTTGCATACGTTCACAGCAGATTAACCGCACTAAGCTACCGCTAGTTTGGATTTTAGCTGTAGGCGCCCAGCATTTGACATGGCGCACGTTCAAGCAGTGGTGACACAATGAAACAATTCCTCAAGGTCTCAACTAAGCTTCCGCTTTTTATCGTTGGCGGCGCAATGATTGTCGGTGCTGGCATCGGCTTCGGCAGCTATCAAGCAACCAAATCCACGATGGAAGGCCTGGCGGCAGATCATCTGGAAGCCTCCGCCAATATCGCGCGGGACGAATTTCAGACCTATTTGGAAGTTATCGAGCGTGATTTGCATTCGGTTGCAACCAACCCTGTTGCAGCACAGGCCGTTTCTGCATTCACACGCGCATGGATGCAAACCGACAATCCAACACAGACTCTGCAAGCCGCCTACATCGAAAACAATCCCAATCCGCTCGGCGAGAAACACCTTCTTGATGATTCCTCCAGCGGTCTGATGTATGATGGTATTCACAGCACGTTCCACCCATGGTTCCGCGACCTCCAGCAGAGCATGGGCTATTACGATGTCTTTTTGTTCGATCTTGAGGGCAACCTTGTCTACTCGGTCTTCAAAGAGCTGGATTATGCGACAAATTTCGCATCGCCAACGTCTGGCGAGTGGGCCGCATCTGATCTCGGTGAAGTGTATCGCGCTGCCTTGGAAGCACCTGTAGAAGCCCCGATCGTCTTTGAAGACTTTGCGCCCTACGGCCCCAGTGCTGATGCGCCTGCAAGTTTTATGGGACACGCAGTTCGTGATGGTGGTGGCAACCTGCGAGGGGTACTCGCCTACCAGATGCCCGTCGATGAGATCAACGAAGCTTTTGCGCAGGTTGAGGGCCTTGGCGAGAGTGGCGAAGTCGCACTGATCGGAGCCGATGGTTTGCTGCGCAACGATTCGGTCCGCACGGAAAGCGTGAACGACATTCTCACCACCAGCTTGGATGCCCCGTTTATCGCTGATGCTTTTGCCAGCGGCTCATCACAAGGTGCCGCCGACTTTTATCGTGGTGAGGAAATGAAAGCCTATGCGGCGAGCTTTGAGTTTTACGGGCAGCCTTATGCAATCGTCGCCATGAAAGCGACGTCTGAGAAAATGGCGCCGGTTTACCAGCTGCGTAACACGATGATGGGAATTGGCGCAGCATTGCTTGCGTTGCTTGGGCTGGTCGGCTTTTTCTTGGCCCGCTCTATCACCAACCCAATCAACACGCTGGTGCGCGAAATGGGCGAACTGGCCAAAGGCAACACCCAAGTTGAGTTGGCTGGCGCTGACCGGCCCGATGAAATCGGCGACATGACCAAGGCTGTCGTGATTTTCCGCGATGCAATGGTTGAGCGCGAGCGGTTAGAAGGTGAGAGCGCACAAGCAGCTGCACAACGCCGCGCACGCCAGCAGGAAATCGATAAGCTTATTGAAGAATTCCAGAACGACGTTGGCAGCGTCGTAGAGGCCGTATCGAGCAATGCTGACAGCATGATTGCAGCTGCTGGCACACTGACACAGGTCGCCGCTGACACCGACGGCCAGGCCACCAGCGCCGCTGCAGCATCGGAGGAAGCCTCCACCAATGTGCAGACAGTTGCCGCGGCCGCCGAGGAGCTGTCGGCCTCAATCATGGAAATCGGTCGCCAAGTTGAAAAAACCACCCAGATTGTCGGCGATGCCAGCACACACGCTCAATCCACCAATGCTCAGGTGGAGAAGCTTGCCGAAACCGCTAACTCCATTGGTAATGTTATCTCGCTGATTCAGGACATTGCAGAGCAAACGAACCTGCTGGCGCTCAATGCCACCATCGAGGCTGCACGCGCAGGCGAGGCAGGCAAAGGGTTTGCTGTGGTGGCAAGCGAAGTGAAAGGCCTGGCCAACCAGACTGCCAAGGCAACCGGCGATATTGCTGCTCAAATCAGCGAAATCCAAAGCTCCACCCAGGAAGCGGTGAACGCAATCAATCAGATCACCACCACGATGGGTGATGTGGACAACTACATGGCTGCCATCGCTGCGGCGGTGGAAGAGCAAGGCGCCGCCACCGGCGAAATCAGTCATAATGTTCAACAAGCCGCAGAAGGCACGCAAAGCGTGGTTGGAAACATTACGGGTGTGACGCAGGCAACAACACAAACCGCACAGTCCGCTGGTGAGGTGAACGAAGCTGCAAGCTCTGTGACGCAGAACACCGAGAAGCTGAACCAGACGGTTTCGAAGTTCCTGCAGGCTGTTGCAGCGGCCTAACCCGCGGTTGGGCCGCAGGCCCAGAGCACAAACATGCGGTTGGGCTGCAAGCCCAGAGCAGGAAAACAAACGGTTGGGCCGCAGGCCCGTAGCCAAAAATCAAACGCGCGTCACAGCTGTGGCGCGCGTTTTTTGTTTCCGCCTTTGAAACGTCAACCTTTTGCGCCTATATTAGCTGTGCTGGGCAACCAGCTATGACGATAAACTGTCATCGTAATAAACCATTCGGACCCGGGGGCGGTACCCGGCGCCTCCACCACAAACCGCTGCTGCGCAAAGGCGCTTGGGGCTGTTTTTGATGGGGGCGAAATAGGATCGACGAGGGTGTAAAGGGTGGTCTTTCGTTCGGCATGGTACCGCCGTTATCGGACCCTATTGTAGTTGCAAATGACAACTATGCTCCGGTTGCACAGGCTGCGTAACGCAGTTTGTAATACCGACTTAAACTCCCACTAGGTTAGCCCCTGGTGGTCGGGGTTCGCAGGCACCTGGCAACAGAAGCCTGCACTTTTCTGCCCTTTTGCGCCCCATTTCATACCAACGTCATGACCATGCATGCAGGTTGGGGCAAATCGCCCTTTGCAAGCCCACCAGAAGCGTTGCAGTATGCGACTCATGTCTGATGATTTGATCCGGTACGATGTTTTGGTTAGCGACGCGCTACGCGGTGTCGTGCGGCAAGTCTTGACTGAAATCGCGACCACCGGCTTGCCCGGCGAGCACCACTTCTACATCACAATCGATACGCGCCTGCCTGGCGTTCGCATTTCCTCGGCGTTGCGGCAGCGCTTCCCCGAAGAAATGACAGTGGTGTTGCAGCACCAGTTCTGGGATCTGAAGGTTACCGAGCAAACTTTTGAGGTTGGCTTGTCCTTCTCCGGGGTGCCCGAGCGGCTGCTTATTCCGTTTTCCACCGTCACTGGCTTTGCCGACCCTTCGGTTGATTTTGCCCTGAAGTTCGAAACGCTTCTGGTGGATGAAGAAGACATGGTGGGCGAACCAGCTGAACCACTTCCGGTGGACGAGGGCGAAAACGCCCCAGTGCGCCTGGAAACCGGCAACTCTGATGCGCCCAGCAACAGCGACACACCAGAGGGTGAAGAACCTGCCGATGGCGATGAAAAATCGGCCGAGGTCGTGTCACTGGATTCGTTCCGCAAAAAAAGCTAGCGGCAACAAGCTGACACGCAGCTTTAGCAACCGCGCTTACCCGCCTGTCTGATAGTTTTGCGCCCGCCTGCGTGCTAACCCACGCGCACTTACCCAAACGCACCAAACAATGCGCGCACGCTTGAGGACCTCTCCATGACCGATACTCGTTCTGAATCCGATACTTTTGGCCCCATCGAGGTAGACGCCTCCAAATATTGGGGCGCCCAAGCGCAGCGCTCATTGGGTAATTTTAAGATCGGCTGGGAAAAGCAGCCCGCACCTGTGGTGCGTGCGCTGGGTATTGTGAAGCGCGCTGCAGCCGAAACCAATATGGATCTGGGCAAGATGGACGCTGAACTTGGCAAAGTCATCGTGCAGGCAGCCCAAGAGGTGATCGAAGGCAAGCTCGATGATCATTTCCCGCTGGTCGTTTGGCAAACCGGATCAGGCACGCAGTCCAACATGAATGCCAATGAGGTGATCTCCAACCGCGCCATCGAAATCATGGGCGGTGAGATGGGCAGCAAGGCGCCCGTTCACCCCAACGATCACTGCAACATGTCGCAATCCTCCAACGATACATTCCCCACAGCAATGCACATTGCCTGCGTGGAGGAAGTGCACCATCGCCTTCTGCCAGCACTGCAATACCTCCGCAATGCGCTCAACGATAAGGCCGAGGGTTGGAAAAACATCATCAAGATTGGGCGCACGCACACGCAGGACGCCACCCCGCTCACACTGGGACAGGAATTCTCCGGCTACACCCAGCAGCTCACCAACGGCATTGCGCGCATTGAAAGCACCCTGCCCGCGCTGATGGAGCTTGCACAAGGCGGCACCGCTGTCGGCACGGGCCTGGCTTCCCCAGTCGGCTTTGCTGAAAAGGTGGCCGAGCACATCGCGAACATCACCAAGCTGCCCTTCACCACAGCGCCCAACAAATTTGAGGCGCTGGCCGCCCATGATGCGATGGTGTTCACCCATGGCGCGATCCACGCAGCGGCAATGAGCTGCTTCAAGATCGCCAACGATATCCGTTTCCTGGGTTCTGGCCCACGCGCTGGCCTTGGCGAGCTTGCGCTGCCCGAGAACGAGCCGGGTTCGTCCATCATGCCGGGCAAGGTGAACCCCACACAGTGCGAGGCAATGACGCAGGTATGCGCTCACATCCATGGCAACAATGCCGGTCTCGCCTTTGCCGGGTCGCAGGGCCACTTTGAACTCAACGTCTTCAACCCCATGATGGCGTACAACTTCCTGCAGTCTGTGCGTCTGTTGGCAGATGCTGCCATGTCATTCACCGACAACTGCGTGGTGGGCATTGAGCCGCGCTTGGAAAACATCGCGCAAGGGCTGGCCAACTCGCTGATGCTGGTCACGCCGCTGAAAGAAAAGTACGGCTACGATTTGGCGGCCAAGGTCGCCAAGAACGCGCACAAGAACGGCACCACGCTGAAAGTGGAAGCATTGGCGCTGGGAATCTCCGAGGAAGATTTTGATGCCATCGTGGTGCCCGCCAAGATGATCGCGCCGTCCTAAATGGCGGCGCAGATCATCAATCTGCGGCAGGCGCGCAAAGCCAAAGCCCGCAGCGAGAAAGAAAGGACGGCGGATGAAAACCGCCGCCTTCACGGTCGTACCAACGCGCAGAAGAAGGCTGACACAAAATCCAAGGCCGATGCCAACAAGCATCTTGATGGCCACCATCTTGATGGGTCCCATCAAGATGGTCGGCGCGAAGATACCTAAGCGATGCTCGTCAAACGTTCTGTCAGCCTTGCGGGCCACCGCACATCCATCGCGTTGGAACCGGAGTTCTGGGCAGAGGTGGAGCGGCTTGCCAAGGACAATGGGGTAAGTTTAGCGGCCTTCATCCGAACTATTGATGATGGGCGCACGCCAGACTCCAACCTGGCCAGCCAATTGCGGCTGGCAGTGCTATCCGATCTCAACACGCAGATCGTGCGCCAACAGAGAATTAGCGTGGGCTAAGGTCTAGCGGCGCTGAGGTTGCAGGCGGAGGGTTTTCGCCCAGTCGCAACGGATTGGCCGGGTTGCCCGTGCCTGGAACTGAAAGATCCAGCGCAGAAGGCGCCGTCGTCAACAACTGCTGCTCAGCTTGGCGAGCCTCTAACGCTTCACTCAAGGCACGACGCTGGCGTTGTTCTTCCTGTGCGCGAACAGCAGCAGCCTCACGCTCGATAGCTTCCTGAGCTTCGCGTTCAACGCGCAACACTTCGGCCGCCTCAAAGGCGATCCGGTCCTGATCCAGATCGACTGCCGCCATAATGCGCAACAGCCGTTCTCTCTCGATGATCTCAGCATTGAGTGCCTCGACACGTTGGATTTCCAGTTCAAGCTCGCGCACGTCAAGGAAGCTGCGCACCTGCGCCACATCCAACTGACGCAGCGGCGCGGCCAACGGCCCAGCAAAGCTCAAGCCAACGCTAGGCATCGCTTCCACATCGCCAGGGCCATCAATTGCAGCGTAGGAAAAATTCGCATCCAGCAGGTTCTGTGCAAGGTCCAGCGTTAAACCACCACGCAGCGCGGTGTTTTCGCCTTCAATGTAGAGGTTGCTGAACCGCGCCACACCACCAACAAAGGTGATGGGAGTATCGGCCTGCGCTATAGACATAGAACCGGCTTGAAGAGCATCTGCAAAGGCAGCTTCAAGGTCAGCATCCTCATCCAGCAGCCCAGCATCAGAGGCTTGCAGAACCCGAGAGAAGCCGGTTAGCCCAAGACCAGAAATTTCAATATCACTGATCGCCAACGTGCCCTCACCGGTCAGCGCTGCAACCAGGCTGGCCAGCGAATTCCCAGCACTTTCAAAACTGATGTTGGCCGAGACATCACCACGCACTATCGGTTGCCCTGCCCGCTCCCAGGCAAACCGACTGGCCTCCATTGCATTGAGGGCCATGCGTCCACGCGCAAGGGTGCCACGGTCAGCGCTGCGCAGATCAAGCCGCGCATCCAAATCACCACCGAGCACGGTGCCAGTCAGGCGATCCAGCGTCACCCGGTCGTCCTGTGCCTTGATAACCAAGGCGCCATTGAGCGCCGTCAGATCGTCCCACAACCGCATACGCGGGGCATCCAAAGCCAGCTCCAATGCCAAGGGCAACGGGTTAAAGATGATTGGACCTTCAGGCCAATTCTCGCTGAACCCCTGATCAAAGGCTGAAGGGCCCAAAAACGCGGCCAGCACTTGAGGCAGGTCCACACGCTCTGCAGTAAGGTCGAGCGCGAGTGCCTCACCAAGCGTCACTGCGCCATCGCCTGTCACAATGATCTCAGCAAAGCTCCCGGTTAGGTTGGCAAGCGTTGCGGTTTGGCTTGCCTGATCATAGGCCACATCAAACCCCGCTGAGGCACTGATGGGATCAAACAAACCAGGCATAGCCATCCCGGCCATCAAGCCTGCTTGCGCGACATCACCAACAAAGGCTGACGCCTTGCCATCCAAGCCGGACACACCTGCTTGGGCGTCGCCTTGTAATTCGGCATCAAGGCGAAGCGCTATATCCAACCCATCGAAAGCAGCGCGCAGCTGTGGCGCTGTTTCACCGTCACTGGTCAACGTTATCACGGCTGACCCCGCGCCTGCCGCATCGACGGGCAAAGCAGGCACACCCAACTGGCCGATCAACGCAAAGGCACTTTCAGAGCTGGCCTCAAGGCGCAGCGTTGCCTCTCGGCCAAACAGTCCAGCAAGAGTGTCTGGCAGTGCGCTACCGGGCTCAAGTGGTGGCATGGTTCCCACAACATCCACATCCGTTGGTCCCAACCGGCCTGTCAGAGACACCTCGACACCACGCTCAGGCCCATTTGCGTAGCTGCCCGACAGCGCTGCTGGTGCGTAGAGGCCAGCGTTTCTGGAGAGATCAACAAGGAGCGGATGGTCGCCAAAAACATCGCGAGAAAGGCGTACCAGACCGCCCAACCGCTCCATATCGGCATTGAAGGAAAGTTCACCGGCTGGCGGAAACGCCCCACGCTCAATAAAGCCGCTGGCCGAAACGCTTGCACCTACCGCATCGCCAATCGACAGCTGGTCAACACGAATGCGATCCGGCGTTGCGGCGACCGACACCATGACCTCGCCAAGGTCCTCTGGGCCAGCCACAAGTTCTGCAATAGAAAGGTCGGCCGACAGCGTCTCGATCAGGCGGCTTTCACCATCCGATGCGCCTGGTATCTGCGTGACCCAGCGGCCAAGCCCGGTCAGCAGACCAAAGTCAAATCGGCCAGCATCAAGTTGAACATCGAGCTCAGCGCCTAGTCCGGCAATCTCGCGATAGGTCATAGCGCCTTCAAGCTCTGCACCATCCACGCTGCCACGCAGCCGTTCCAAGGATACCTCTTCAGGCGCAGCAACCAACCGGCCAGAAAGGCTCACCGAGGACAGCTGCGAAAACGTACCCCCCTCATCGCGTCGCCCTGTAGACCACCCCACAAAAAGATCAGGCGCTGCGCTTTCCAGTGACATGACGCCATCAAGAGCAAGTTCGGTGCCCTCCAATGGCCCCACAGCACCCAACGCGCCAGTGAACGTGATGTCGGTTTCGCCAGGCAAAGTTGCCACCAAATTGTCCAGCGACAACGGCAGGTCGGGGCGATATGTGGCGTTAAACCCGATATCGCGCACCACTGAGCCGCCCAGCACGATGGCCGGAATATCAAACGACACCTGCCCAGGAACGGTGAGTTGGTCTATCCACCGAACCAGCACGCCGGCCGCATCCCAGCCCTGTGTGATATCAATGGGCGCTGCTGCACCGCCACCAAACATGCGGTCCAGATCCACCTGACGGGAAGACATTTCAGCGTTGAAGGCGGGCCGCTCGCCCAGATTGATGTTCGCCCGCCCATTGAGCGCAAACGCTTGATCACCGGCCTGCCCAAGGGTCAGCTCAATGGCATCGGCCTCCAGCCGGTCAACACTGGCAATGATGTCGGCACCTGCTCGCCAGGTGATGGGCTGATCTTGGCCATCTGCAACCAACGCTTCAAGGCTTCGCGCCAGACCGCGCCCCTCAAAGCGCGCCTCTTCACCGGACCAATCCAAATGGCCGTCCACGGTAACTTCCATCGGCCGGTCTATCGGAAGGACAGCGACGCGCATGCGCATGCGCCGCTCTCCCTCATAGGCACCGGTATTGACGCGAAGCGTCACCCGTTCGCCGCCTATTCGGGCAGCTGCCGGGTCCACCCGCCATGGACCAAGCAAGCTAGGCGTCGACAGGCTGGCACTCAAATCTTCCACCAGCACTTGCACAGTGCCATCAGGGGCCACGCGCTCCACTCGGCCATCACGAATGGTGGCCTCATCCACACTCACCGTACCCAGATCAATCGCATCTGCGACCGTGCGGGGGGCCTCACGCTGGCGGGCAGCAAGGCGCAAGACCGGTTCATCCAGTGTCAGTTCCAAAATATGGGTTTGCCCGCTTAAAAACGGAGCCAGTGCCATCAACACATCCACGCGCCGAACGGTTAAATCTGGCTGCGCGCCGTCGGCGCTGCTGGCAAACTCAACATCTGAAAAGACGATACGTGGATTGGGCAAAAACCGCAGATCTACGTCGCCGGAGACATGGACCTCTCGGCCCAAAAGCCGCGATGCCTGCTCCTCAATCACATCGGTATAGTCGCTCCAGTCAATGAAGCGTGGAACGATCAGCGCGGCAGTGAGCGCAAGCAGAAGGAGCGATCCAACAAAAAGCAACAGTCGATTCATGGTCCGCCAATGGTCTTTGTTGGAGTCAAAACGAGGGCACAGAGCCGCAAAACAGTCGTCACGTGAGCACTTTAGCCGTTCACCTTCCAACCATGCCTACAACTTTGGGCAAAAGGTAGCCATAAAACGTTGCACCGCAGCAACAAAGCGCGCCCTATTCACGCAGCGGCACCATTTGCCCCAACGCAACGCTAAACAACGCAATCCACCATGCTTGATGTGCCACGCACCATCATCGACAGCGTTCTGAAATGGGCTCGGCCCAATATCTCCTATGCGCTGCGCAAGAAAACGCCGCTGGTTTGGATTTTGTCTCTGCTCATTGGTGTGGGCACATCGTTGGCCGCTATTGCTTTCCGTGAGTTGATCGGTGCGGTGCAATGGGCCTGGCTTGGCACGATGAGCGAACAGGTTGCCAGCGCTGCTCGGCTTTTGCCCTGGTACATGGTGGTGTTTGTGCCCGCAGCCGGTGGCCTGCTGGTTGGCCTTTTTCTGCATTATGTGCAGCCGCAAAAACGCCCGCTGGGCGTGGCCGACGTTATCGAGGCGAAAAACGCTCCCGAAGACGCTTTGCGCTTTTGGCCGGGTGTCGGTTCAGCCATCGTTTCGGCAACCTCACTCGGCTTTGGGGCCAGCACGGGCCGTGAGGGACCAATTGTGCACCTTGGCGCAACTATTGCCGCCAGCATTTCGCGATTATTTCAATTGCCAACATCCTCCAACCGCGTTCTCTTGGCATGCGGTGTGGCAGGTGCGGTATCGGCCTCGTTTAACGCACCCATTGCTGGTGTGCTGTTCGCCCACGAAGTGATTTTGGGCCATTATGCACTGTCGGCGTTTTCGGCAGTCGTCATCGCGTCAGGTGCTGCAACAATCATTTCGCGGCTCTACTTCGGCGATGCAGTAGCATTTTCGATTCCCGACTATCAGATAACCTCGTTCCTGGAGTTCCCAGCCTTTGCCCTGTTGGGCCTTGTCTGCGCAGCTGTGGCGGTGCTTTTTCAGTACGCGCTTATCGGCACCGACTATGTGGCTCGCACGGTCAAAGCACCCACATGGATCCGGCCTGCCGTGGGCGGCCTGTGTGTCGGCATCATCGCAGTCTGGTTCCCGCAAGTGTTGGGCGTTGGCTATCAGGCAACCGATCTTGCGTTGCGCAACCAGCTGCCGCTGGACTTGATGCTGACGCTCATTTTCATGAAAACCGCAGCCACAGCTATCTGTTTGGCCTCGCGATTTGGCGGGGGCATCTTCTCGCCCTCTCTCTATGTGGGCGCGATGACAGGAGGGGCGTTCGGGCTGATTGCAGCCAGCGTCTTTCCTGATATGGCCTCATCAGAAGGCTTATACGCCATCCTCGGCATGGGCGCAGTGGCAGCCGCCGTCATCGGCGCACCACTTTCCACGACCATGATCGTGTTTGAGCTGACCGGTGGCTATTCGCTTTCTATCGCACTGCTGCTCACCGTTTCCATTGCGACCGGCATTAGCATTGCGGTGCATGGGCGATCTTATTTCTACTGGCAGCTTGAATCGCGCGGACTGGCGGTGGCCGATGGCCCGCACAGCCAGCTTATGCGTTCGGTTCGGGTCAACACCTTTATGGAAAGGCTCTCGCCGGACCTCAAGGAACGCCCCCCTGCCTTGGAGGAAGGCGCGCCTCGCCTGCTTACAACTGACACCATGGAGCGTGCATTGCGCATGTTTGATGAGACCGGGCTGGAAGAGATACCTGTGGTGCGTGCAGCCGCAGTCTCGCAGACAGTAGGGTATGCACGCCAGGTCGACGCCCTGCGCCATTTCAACGAGGCGCTTATTGACGCCTCGATTGAAGAGCACAAATAGGCAACATAGCGGGTGGGCCTTGCGCTAAGGTGGGCAAACCCGAATCGCATCCACTGCCTCAAGTCTCTTTAATGTCTGATCCTCTTGCCTCCTCCGGCTCTATCACTGAGCGCGCGCTCGCCGCGCGCAGCAGCAATGTGGCCGCCAGCAACGCACCATGGCTGGAAGGGCTGAACCCAGAACAAAAGCGCGCGGTGGAAACGCTGGATGGGCCGGTGCTGGTGCTGGCTGGCGCAGGCACGGGCAAAACTCGCGTACTCACCACACGCATAGCGCATATTTTGGCGTCTGGCCGCGCCTCGCCCGGACAGATCATGGCGGTGACCTTCACCAACAAGGCCGCGCGCGAGATGAAGCACCGCATTGGCGGCATGATTGGCTCCGCCGTCGAGGGCATGCCCTGGCTTGGTACGTTTCACGCCATCGGCACCCGGCTTCTGCGCTATCACGCTGAGCTTGCGGGTCTGAAATCCAGTTTCACAATCCTTGATACTGACGATCAGATACGGCTCTTGAAGCAGCTCATCCAGGCAGAGGGAATTGATGAAAAACGCTGGCCTGCGCGCCAACTGGCAAGCCATATCGAACGCTGGAAGAACCGCGGCCTCTTGCCAGATGCTGTGCCGGCCTCCGATGGCGTCTTTGCCAATGGACGCGGGGTAGAACTCTACGAGGCCTACCAAGAGCGCATGAAGGTGCTCAACGCCGTGGATTTCGGTGATCTGCTGGTCAAACCCATTAAGCTTTTCACCGAAAACCCCGATATTTTGGCCGACTATCACAGGCGCTTCAAGTTCCTGCTGGTGGACGAATATCAGGACACCAACGTCGCGCAGTATCTGTGGCTGCGTCTGCTCGCGCAGGGCACCGAGGATGATAAACCCAACATCTGCTGCGTGGGTGATGATGACCAGTCGATCTATGGTTGGCGCGGCGCAGAAGTGGACAATATTCTGCGCTTTGAGCGCGATTTCCCCGGCGCCACCGTTATCCGGCTGGAACGCAATTATCGCTCCACCTCCCCCATTTTGGCCACCGCATCGCACCTCATCGCCCACAACGAAGATCGCCTCGGCAAGACCCTCTTTACAGATGTGGTGAGTGACGATGGCGAGGAAAAGGTTACAGTTGCCTCCGCTTGGGACAGCTCAGAAGAGGCCCGCGCCGTGTGTGAAGAAATTGAAACCCTCCAGCGCAGGCAGCACAAGCTCAATGAGATGGCCATTCTGGTGCGCACCTCGGCTCAAATGCGTGAGTTCGAGGATCGCTTCTTCACACTCGGCCTCAACTACCGCGTTGTGGGTGGGCCGCGCTTTTATGAGCGGCAGGAAATCCGCGATGCGTTGGCTTACTTGCGCGTTATCGCTCAGCCCGAAGACGGCATGGCGTTTGAGCGGATCGTCAATGTGCCCAAGCGCGGCCTTGGCGATACCACCGTGCGCAAGATCAACGCACTCTCGCGTGACACCGGCGTCTCGCCGATGGCAGCGGCACGAACGATCAGTGAGACCGAGGAAATCCGCCCCGCCGCCCGCACCGCGCTGCGCAATTTGATTGATGATTTTGACCGCTGGCGTGGCAACCTAGACACCCTACCCCACACCGAACTGGCCGAAATTGTGCTGGACGAGTCCGGCTACACCAAGATGTGGCAGGACGACACCAGCCCGCAGGCTCCGGGGCGACTGGACAACCTCAAGGAGCTTGTCCGCTCAATGGATGAGTTTGAAAACCTAGCGGGCTTTTTGGAACACATCTCGCTGGTGATGGATGTCGAGAGTGCTGAACAGGAGGACGCCGTCACCCTGATGACACTTCACGCGGCCAAGGGGCTGGAGTTTGACACGGTCTTCCTGCCCGGTTGGGAAGAAGGACTGTTTCCATCTCAGCGCTCGCTCGATGAAAGCGGCAAGGCAGGCTTGGAAGAAGAACGCCGGCTCGCCTTCGTCGGCATCACCCGCGCGCGCAAACGCGCCAAGCTGTGGTTTTCCTCCAACAGGCGCATTCACGGCCTGTGGCAAAGCTCCATCCCCTCGCGCTTTCTTGATGAGTTGCCCGCCGATCATGTGGAAGTCATCGAACAAACCTCCAGCTATGGCGGATATGGCGCACGCGGCTATGGCAATTATGGTGCAAGCCGGTTCGACAAACCGCTGGAAATGGACAGCGCCTACCAAACCCCCGGCTGGAAGCGGGCGCAGAGCGCCAAAAGTGCAGGCAAGCGCGCCTCATCCGGCCCGCTCACCATTGATGGCGAACTGGTCGCTCGCTCAACAACAACCAGCGCCTCCAGCTTTGAAACTGGCGAGCGCGTGTTCCACCAAAAGTTCGGCTATGGCAACGTAACCCTGATTGACGGCAACAAGCTGACCATCGACTTCGACAAGGCAGGCCGCAAAAAGGTGGTGGATAGCTTCGTCACACCACACAGTCAGGCTGGCTAAGCCCCACTTCAAGGAAGAGCCTTGTACGACCTCATTTTCACGATCTCGCTGATTGGCGCGTTGGGCATCGGCGCCCAGTGGCTTGCGTGGCGCACACAGGTGCCCGCTATCGTCCTTCTGCTGCTGGCAGGGCTTATTGCCGGACCGGTAACGGGCTTGGTCAATCCAGCTGAAGATTTTGGCGACCTGCTCAAGCCCATGGTGGCGCTCGCGGTTGCGATCATCTTGTTTGAAGGCGGGATGACGCTGAACTTTGCCGAAATACGCAGCACGGCCAAGGCGGTGCGTCGCATCATCATGTTTGCAGCGCCGATGGTGTGGTTGCTCGGCACGCTTGCCGCGCATTATGTTGGCGGCTTATCGCTGGAAGCAGCTTTGGTGTTCTCTGGTGTTATGGTGGTTACCGGCCCAACCGTCATCATGCCACTGCTGCGTCAGGCCAAGCTGCCCTCTCGCACGGGCTCGGTATTGCGCTGGGAGGCCATCGTGGTCGACCCCATCGGTGCGCTGTTTGCAGTCATCGCTTTTGAGGTGATCCTCGCGCTCAACAGTGGCGCACCAGGCAGCACCATCGCGTTCCAAGTGCTTGCAGCACTCTTCATCGGTATTGTGGGTGGCTGGGCACTGACCAAAGCCCTTGCCATTGCTTTTTCGCGTGGGCTTGTGCCCGACTACCTGAAAAGCCCCATCATGCTGGTGGCGGTTTTGGTGGGCTACGCAGCCACCGATGCGGTGCTGGCGGAGGCGGGCCTGCTCACGGTGACGGTCATGGGCATCGTGCTCGCCAATGCCAACCTTGCCAGCTACACCGATATCCGCCGCTTTAAGGAGGTGATGACGGTGTTGCTGGTCTCCGGGCTTTTCATCGTGCTCACCGCCAGCATCTCACTGGACGACATTCTCTCGCTCGGCTGGCGGGATCTGGCCTATCTGGCCGTTCTGTTGCTGGTGGTGCGCCCCGTTGCGATCATGCTGGCCACCATTGGGACCGAGCTTTCTTGGCGCGAAAGGCTCCTGATCGGGTGGATCGCCCCGCGCGGCGTGGTCGCGGTGGCGGTGTCGGGCCTGTTTGCCGGAACCTTGGTCAGCATCGGCATTGAAGATGGTGCGCGCCTTGCCCCGCTTGCCTTTCTGGTGGTGCTCTCAACCGTTATCTTGCACGGGTTTTCTTTAAAGCCTTTGGCCAATTGGCTTGGTATTACATCAGCAGACCCAGATGGGTTTCTGCTGGTTGGAGCAAACAAGTTTTCCATCGCGCTTGCAGAAAAGCTCAAGAACAATGATCTGCCGGTCCTTATCGTTGACCGCAACCGCTCACGCCTTTCTGCTGCGCGGCAGGCTGGCTTTGAAACCTACTTTGGCGAGATCCTGTCCGAGACAGCCGAGCATCATCTCGATCTATCGCGCTTCGGCACGCTGATCGCGACCACCGATAACGATGCCTACAATGCGTTGGTCTGCACCGACTTTGGCCCCGAGCTTGGGCGCGCGCGCGTGTTTCGTCTGGGCGTGGAAGAGGGCAAACGAGATGAGCTGGCAACCACTGTCAGTGGGCAGCGGCTGTTCAACCCATCGATGGGCGAAACGCAGGCTGAATTTCACATGATCGCCAACAATTGGGCGATCCAGCGCACCAAACTGACAGAAACCTTTACAATGGATACCCTGCGCGAGCAGCGCGGAAACACCACCCAAATCATGTTCGCAGTATCACCGAAAGGCGAATTCATTTCGCCCGCGCTCGGTGCCCAGTTCAAGCCAGGACCAGGAGACACGGTGTTCTTGTTTGGCCCAACACCAAAACCCAAGACAGAGAAACAGATCGAAAATGCCAACCCTTAAGGCCAGACTCACCATCCCTCACCGCGAGGAAGCCGAACGTATCAGCACCCTTCTGGCTGAGGTATTTGTTGCTGATGACATGCCCATTGCCCATTTTGAGGATGAAGCAGCAGGCCACTGGCTGGTAGAAGTCTATGCAGAAGGGCAGGATGCGCCAGTGCTGGAACATGCCATTCGTGATGCGCTTGGCTCAGATGCGTTTGCCGCACCGCTGCGCGTAGAGCAGCTTGATGACGTTGACTGGGTGACCGCCAGCCTGGAAGGCCTGCAGGCCATTCGCGCCAAACGCTTTGTGGTACATGGCATTCATGCCCGTGAGGCTGTGGGCCCAACAGACATCGGCATCCGGGTGGAGGCAAGCCGCGCCTTCGGCACCGGCCACCACGGCACAACCCTGGGGTGCCTGGAACTCATCGACTGGGTCTGCACGCGTCGGCGGATCATCAATGCCCTGGATCTTGGCACCGGCACAGGCTTGCTTGCCATGGCGATCACGCATCTCACAAAGGCACCGGTGCTTGCTACCGATATTGACCCCATCTGCGTTGAGGTCACGCGCGAAAATGCCAAGCTAAACCAGCTTGCACCCCGTATCCGGGCAGCGCACGCAGATGGCGTAGCAGGCCCTCCACAGGCCAACGCGCCCTATGATCTGATCGTCGCCAATATTCTGGCGGGACCGCTCATTGAGCTGGCACCGGGCATCACGCGCCTGCTAACCAAAGATGGTCAGGTCATTCTATCGGGTCTTATGCGCCACCAAGAGCGGGCGGTACTGGCGCGCTACCGCGCCGAGCACCTAGTATTACAAAAGCGCATCCATCACGGCGAGTGGTCAGCGCTGCTGCTGGCACGTTGCTAAGGTCAGCCCTTAGAATGGCCAGACATACATGCCGTTTTTACCGACAACCGCGTCGCCGAGGTCGTACTTGCTGCGTGTCTTTTGATCCAGCGTAGCAAGGTGAGCGGCAACCTCACGCTCGGCCTGACGGGTGCGCGCTTCAACGATGGCATTAAAAGCGCTGCGCAGAAAAGATGGCTTTGCTGACGAGTAGGTGAAAACAGCCTGAGGCTCTGAAAATGTAAAAACAGCCATATCTGGCTCCTGTGGCATGAGAAACAATGAAGACTCTGGGGGGAGAGCTGAAGCCTATGTGGTCACATTGGCCTTTGCCCGCTAGGGGGTTAGGAGCAATGCAGCCTTGCGCTCAGCGCATAGTGCAGCGCACAATTTTTTAAGGACCGACCATGACAGCGCAGATTAGGCAGAGCTACGACGATACCAGTGAGCCGGAGAAGGGTCCCTTAAGGCTGGCAGCTTTGCGGGCTGAAATGACCAAGCAAGGCCTTGACGGCCTGCTCGTGCCGCGCACCGATGAGCACCAGAGCGAGTATCTGCCGGCTTACGCAGAAAGGGTGGCTTGGCTAACCGGCTTTACCGGCTCCAACGCGTTTGTCCTTGTTTTACCCGGTGAAGCGCGGGTGTTCACCGACGGGCGCTACACCCTTCAGGTAAAAACGCAGACAGTTCAGCCAGACTTCACGCCGGATGATATGGTGGAGAACCCCATCACCACATATCTAGGCGGGCTGTCGCTTGGTGGTCAGCGCATTGGCTATGATCCTTGGGTGCACACCATTGGTGGGTTCAAGCGTTTTACCGATGCTGCCAAACGGTGCGGAGCGGACCTTGTGCCGACAAAGAGCAACCTGGTGGATGCCATTTGGCAGGACCAGCCGGGCCGACCAACGCAGCCGGTGGTGCCTCACTCTCTCGACTATGCAGGACAGCCCTTTGAGGAAAAGATTGCGGGCATTGCCAAAACCATAGCCGACAAGCGTGCGGATGCTGCTGTACTCGTGCAGGCAGATGGTGCGGCTTGGCTGTTCAACTTGCGCGGCAATGACGTACCACAAAAGCCAATGTTTCTGGCCTTTTCTATTGTGAGCAAGGAGGGCAAGGCGCAGCTGTTTGTTGGTCCTGGCAAACTAACCGAGCAAGCGCAGGCGCATCTTAAGGGCGTTGATGTCCACGATATTTCAGGCTTCCCAGAGGCTCTGAAAAAGCTCGGCCAGACCAACGCCGCAGTCATGGTGGACCCAGCGACTGTTTCGGTAAAGATCGCCGACACGATTACCCAGGCTGGCGGATCCCTCATCGAGGCGACCGACCCGATTGAGGCACCACGGTCGCGCAAGAATGCCACCGAACAGTCCGGCGCGCGCAATGCTCACATCCGCGATGGCGCGGCCGTTACGCGCTTTTTGGCTTGGTTTGACCGGGAAGCGAGCAAGGGCAATCTTGATGAAATAAGAGCGGCAGAACAGCTCCTGGAGTTCAGGCGGCAAACTGGCGAACTTAAAGATATCTCCTTCCCTACCATATCGGGCGCAGGCGCCAACGGCGCGATAGTTCATTACCGTGTCACGCACTCCACCAACGCACCCATTGCACCTGATATGCTGTATCTGGTGGACTCCGGCGCGCAGTATCTTGATGGCACCACCGACATTACGCGCACCCTGTTGGTTGGCGAGCCCAGCAACGAACAGCGCACGGCCTATACGCTGGTGCTCAAGGGCAACATAGCGCTGGCCCAAGCGCGCTTTCCCAAAGGCACAAGTGGCGCTCATCTGGATACGCTTGCGCGGCAGTTTTTGTGGGCGCACGGCATGGACTTTGCCCATGGTACCGGCCACGGCGTGGGCAGCTATCTGGGTGTGCATGAGGGGCTGGCACGCATCGCCAAGCAAGGCAAAGTACCGCTGGAGCCGGGCATGCTGCTTTCGAACGAGCCGGGGTACTACAAAGAAGGCGCGTTTGGCATCCGGCTGGAAAATCTAATGTTTGTTACACAGCCTGAAGACGTTGGCGGCGAGCAGCCGATGATGGGCTTTGAAACGATCACCCGCGCGCCTTTTGAGCCACGTTTGATTGATACAAGCCTTATGTCCGCTGGAGAGATAGCATGGCTCAACACCTTCCATGCCAAGGTTTTAACGGACATAGGTCCGCAGCTTGAAGGTGCCGACTTGGTATTTCTGAAGCGAGCTTGCGCGCCGATTTCCTAAGAGGGTGTCACGCCAACAAGCTCAAACCAGCCATCTTCGTCGATTGTTTCAACACCCAGGCTCTGGGCTTTGGTCAATTTGCTTCCCGCACCGGGACCAGCCACCAAAAGATCAGTTTTTTTCGACACTGAACCAGAAACTTTAGCCCCGAAACGCTCAGCCATGGCTTTGGCTTCATCGCGGGTCATCTTTTCCAGCGAGCCGGTAAACACCACCACCTTGCCAGCAACGGGACTTTCCTGGACCTCAAACACCTCGTCCAAAACAGTCATTTCGGCCAGCAACGCATCCAGCACACTTTCATTATGCGCCTCGGCAAAGAACTGAATGAGGGAGACAGCCACCGTCTCGCCAATGCCATCAATGCCGATCAGTTCCTCGCGCGCCTCTGCATCGCCTTGCGAAACTGCAATCATCGCAGCGCGGAAGCTGGCAAAGCTGGCGAAGTGACGGGCGATGACCCGCGCGGTGGTTTCGCCGACATGGCGAGGCCCAAGGGCAAACAAGAAACGCGAAAACGCGATCTCACGGCGTGCATCAATAGCAGACCAAAGGTTGGCAACACTGGTTGCACCCCAGCCATCCACGTCCTTCAGCTTTTTGACTGACCGCGCATCACGAGTTTCCAGGGTGAATATATCGGCTGGGTTGGCCACTCGACCGTCAGTGTAAAACGCCTCAATTTGCTTGTCGCCCAAGCCATCAATGTCCAACGCGTTGCGCGAGACAAAATGCTTGAGCCGCTCCACCGCCTGCGCCGGACAGATAAGCCCACCCGTGCAGCGCGTTACGCTGTCAGGCTTGCCCTTGGCATCAACTTCACGGCGCGCATCGCTGCCGCAAGCCGGACACACCGTTGGGAACGCGAACGGCGCGCTGTCTCCCGGCCGCTTATCGAGCACCACATCCACAATCTGCGGGATCACATCACCGGCACGCTGCACGATCACCGTGTCGCCGACGCGGATGTCGCGGCCCTCGCGGATGGGCTGGCCATCATTGCCAAGCCCGGCGATGTAATCTGCGTTGTGAAGCGTCGCGTTGCTAACAACCACCCCACCGACCGTGATGGGGGTAAGCTTGGCAACGGGCGTCAGCGCGCCGGTGCGGCCAACCTGAATATCAATATCTTCAAGCACCGTGAACGCCTGCTCTGCGGGGAATTTGTGCGCAATCGCCCAGCGCGGGGAACGGGAGACAAATCCAAGTCGCTCCTGATAATCCAGCCGGTCAACCTTATAGACCACGCCATCGATATCGTATCCAAGCTGGGCGCGTTGCAGGGCGATCTGGTCATAAACCTTAATCAGATCGTCCGGCGTTTCGCAGCGCGCCATAAGAGGGTTGGTCTCAAAGCCAAAGCCGGCAAGGCGCTCCACCGCGCCCATTTGCGTGTCCGCTAACGGCGCTGAAAGCTCACCCCAGGCATAGGCGAAAAACTTCAAGGGGCGCGCCTTGGTGATCTCTGGGTCAAGCTGGCGCAGCGAACCAGCGGCAGCATTGCGCGGATTGGCGAATACCTTACCGCCGCCCTTGCCACCATTTGCCTCCATCCGCTCGTTCAAGGCCTGAAAATCAGCATCGGCCATGTAAACCTCGCCGCGCACCTCCACGACGCTGGGTGCGTCACCGGTGAGCGTTTGCGGAATGGAAGCGATGGTACGGGCGTTGCGCGTAACATCCTCGCCAACCGACCCATCACCGCGCGTGGCAGCATAGACAAGCGAACCAGCTTCATAGCGCAGCGACAGCGAAAGCCCATCGATCTTGGGTTCAGCAGTCATGACAGGGGCGCTATCCAGCCGCAGAAAGCGGGCTATGCGCGCACCGAACTCGTGCACATCATCGCCACTGAAAGCATTATCGAGCGACAGCATGGGCCGGGCATGCGTGATTTTGGCAAATTTTTCAGAGGGCGCACTACCCACCTTGGCTGATGGGCTATCGCCGCGCACAAGATCGGGAAAGCGCGCCTCAATGGCAGCATTGCGCGCCTTCAGGCCATCATAGGTAGCATCAGAAATGGTGGGCGCATCATCGCGGTGGTATGCCGCGTCATGCGCTGCCATCTCATCTGCTAGTGCCTTCAATTCAGCCTTGGCCTGGCGCTGTGAAAGCTGCTCCACCGGTGCATCACGCAGAATGTTGCTCACACCCGCTCCCCTTCCAGCAGGCGGCTGGCGGCAGCGCGCGCCTCATCGGTGACAGTTGCTCCTGAGAGCATGCGCGCCACTTCCTCCAGGCGTCCATCCTCATCAAGCCGCTTGACCTTCGTGCGCGTCTCGTCGGCCTGCACAGCCTTGGCAATGGACAAATGCCCGTGCGCACGCGCTGCGACCTGCGGCGCATGCGTTACCGACAGCACCTGAACCGTGCCAGCAAGGCGGGCAAGCCGCACGCCAATGGCTTCAGCCACTGCGCCACCTGCCCCGGTATCGATCTCATCAAACACCAGTGTGGGCGCAGAGCCCTTGTCCGCCAGCACAACTTTGAGTGCGAGTAAAAACCGCGAAAGCTCGCCGCCAGAGGCCACTTTCATCATGGGACCCGGACGTGTGCCTGGGTTGGTCTGCACCTGGAAGGCGACGCTGTCGTAACCATGGGGCGACTGGGCACCGGCTTGCGTTGCAACATCGGCCATAAAGCGGGCCTGACCCAGTTTCAGATCAGGCAGCTCGCCTTCGACAGCATTGGAAAGGTGCTCTGCGCAGCGGTGGCGTGCAGCGGAGAGTTCCTGCGCCAAGCCTTCATAGCGCACCTGCGCCTCACGCACGGCCGTGTCCAACGCCGCGCCATGGTTTGCGCCTGCATCCAATGCTTCCAACTGGTCGGCAAGCTGGGCTGCTTTCTCTGGCAAACCATCACAAGTGACCTGGTATTTGCGGGCCGCAGCACGCAAAGCAAACAGCCGCTCCTCGGTATCGTTAAGCTCTTTGGGGTCAAACTCTATGCTGATCAGCGCGCGATCGACCTCGCTGGCAGCATCACCCAAAGCATCCAGGGATCGGCCCAGCGCGTCAATTATCGGACCGAGCAGCGCCTCGCTATCGGGGCCCTTGCGCTCCAACCGCCGCATTAGCGCGGCCAGCACTGGTGAGGGTGAGGCGGAACCGGAAACAGCCTCATAGGCCTCCTGCACGTCACTGGCGACCTTCTCGGCCTGCATCATATGCGAGCGACGGGTAGCAAGCGCTTCCTCTTCACCTGGCTCGGGAGACAGCGCCACAAGCTCTTCAACGCTGGCTTTGAGATAGTCAGCTTCCTTGGCGGCTTCAGCAAGTTTAGCCGCATGCTCATCACGCGCCTTCTGCGCATCAACCAGGCCTTTGTGCGCACCAGATACATCACCTGCCAGGCCTTCAAGCCCACCATAGGCATCCAGCAGCGCGCGATGACTGGCCGGGTCAACCAGTGCCCGATCATCATGTTGCCCATGAATTTCAACAAGGCTCTCACCAAGCCTCCGCAGAATGGTCATCGAAACAGGCTGATCGTTTACATAGCCACGCGCACGGCCATCGTTGCCTTGCTGGCGCCGGATGATCAGCTCGCCGGTCACATCTAGTCCGGCATCCTCAAGCACAGCGAATGCCGGGTGTGCGCTTGGCAGCTCAAACACAGCGCGAACCTGTCCGCTTTTAGCGCCAGCGCGCACCAGCCCGGCATCGCCGCGCGATCCGAGCGCCAGTGCCAGCGCATCAAGCAGGATGGATTTACCTGCACCGGTTTCGCCGGTCAGCACTGTAAGGCCGCCATCAAGCTCCAAATCGAGTTTCTCGATGAGCACAATATCACGCACAGAAAGATGAGTTAGCACGAAAGCCCCAACCTTAGGTTGGGCCTAGCACGCGCTTGGTTGGGCGTAAGCATAAGCGAATCGTCGGCTGTCCAGCGTTTCAACTGAACCGAAAATGGGTCAGGACGCCTGCCCGGTAAAGCCAGAGAACGCTCTGCTGATCCAAGAACCTGCATTTTCCTGTGGCGAAAGCCCGCCCGACTCCAACAACTCGAACGAGCGCTGGTACCATTCGGATGCAGGAAAATTGTGCCCAAGAACGGCTGCCGCCGTTTGCGCCTCATCCACGACGCCCATGGAAAGGTAGCTTTCAACCAAGCGGTGTAGAGCCTCTTCAACATGGCGGGTGGTCTGGTGGTCTTCCACCACGGAGCGGAAGCGGTTGATCGCGGCTATATAGTTGCGCCGATCCAGATAGAAGCGTCCAACGCGCATTTCAGCACCCGCCAACTGGTCCTGCGCAAATCGAATTTGCTGCTGCGCCGGCGCCACATATTCGGAATCTGGGTAGAGACGAATAAGATCACGGAACGCATTTAGCGCCCGTTCGGTCTGCTCCTGGTCGCGGTTCACGTCAGGAATCTGGTTGTAGTAGGATTGGGCGACAATGAACTGCGCGTAGGCAGCGTCTTCACCGCTTGGGTGCAGCGTGGTGTAACGACGGCCTGAATTGACCGCTTCGGGGTAGCGACCGGACGAGAAATTCGAAAACGCGCCCAAGACCAGCGCGCGCTTGGCATACTCAGAATAGGGGTGAACCTGTTCCAGCTCGTCAAACTGTTCTGCAGCAGCAGGGAAATCACCCGCCTCCATTGTAGCCAACGCTTGATTGAACATGACCGGCGCTGGGCGCGTATCATCCACAAAATCAGTGGTATCGGCAATATCGGTTGATGCGCACCCAGCCAGCAACACAGCGGCAAATGTCGCTGCACCCAGATGGCGCAAAGACAGGCGGGAGGAGGTCGAAAACATCTGGAAAATCATGTCACCCTTACGCACAAACAAGAAAAACCGGGCCAAACGAACGCGATCATTACGCGAAGAACCTGCCCATAGCACGGGTTTGCGCCATGCGCACCCTTCAGACCCATTGGATAAGATAAAGCTTGGGGCCTACCACCACGGTCAAATGGCGAAACGAAGGCGGTGGCAATCAGCGCCCGCAAAAACAACCACAGATTTTAGTTAGTTTCAGGGGAAAGTGTCGCGGCTTCCAACGTTACTGCAACCTCGTCACCAGAGCGCTCGCGACGAGCGTGCGAGGCAGGCTGTTTGGTGCTCGCTGCTGGTGCGTCAACAATTTCATAGGCACTTGGGTCTGCAAACAGCGCCTTCATCATCGTGAAGTTCAGCTTGTGACCGCCCTTATGGGAACGATAGCAGCCTTCAATCGGGTAGCCAGACAGTGCCAGATCGCCGATGGCGTCGAGGATTTTATGACGCACAAATTCATCGCGCCAACGTGTGCCTTCCATGTTCATCACACCGTCATCACCGATAACAACGGCGTTTTCCAGCGATGAACCACGGGCAAAATTGTTGGCGAGCAGATATTCAACATCCTTCAGAAAACCAAAGGTGCGCGCGCGGGAAATTTCGCTGCGGAAAGTCTCAGGCGTAAGGTCTAGCGCCATGTCTTGCTGGCCAATCGCCTCATGGTCGTAGGCGATGCTCACTTCAAAACGAGACCCGTCGCAGGGGCGCAGTTCACCAAAAGCATCGCCCGCTTCAACACGAACTGGCTTGAGGACGCGCAGGACCTTGCGACACTTCTTTTGCTCAACAACACCAACACTATCTATGGCGTCGACAAAGGCTTCCGAAGAGCCGTCCATAATGGGAACTTCTGGGCCATCAACTTCAATCAACGCATTGTCCACGCCCATGGCGCGCATGGCAGCCAAGAGGTGCTCGACAGTTGATACAAAGGCTCCCTTGGGGTCACCCAAAACGGTGCAGAGCGCAGTGGCAGTGATGGAAGACCAATCTGCTTTGATTTCGCAATCGCGTGCGCCAGGCAGATTGGTGCGAAGAAAAATGATGCCCGTGTCTTCATCGCTGGGGTGGATGGTTAGCGTGACAGGCTGGCCGCTATGAACGCCAATACCCGATAAGGATACGCTATCGCCAATTGTTCCCTGATACCCAGAACTCAAAACCATGGGGCCCCCAGCGGTCATATGCCCAGCCGTAAGTGCTGGACTGTGTAAAGACGATGCGCGGCCATACGAAAAAGACTGTCCCCAGCCCTTTACAGCACATGCCAGGCGCATCGAAACAAACGAAAGTCCGCGCGCCAGCGCATCAGCAACTTGGCGGCAACCTACCTTTGTGGAGGGCGAGACAAAAATCACGCTTTCTTACCGTGTGTTACAGAATTTAACACAAATGCAAACCATTTTAAGTGCCTGATTTTATGATGGTATTTTCAAAATAAAGCACCGGACAGCAAAGCCGCCCGGTGCAAATGTTACACTCTGTTACGCACAGACGAGGCTATCCGCTCTTGCGCCGCAAAAATGCAGGGATGTCCATAGCCTCATCTTCACCATGGCGAGTCGCTGCGGCCTGGGGCGTTGGCTGCTGAGCAGGGTTGGTTCGACCGAGCCCATCATGGCTTGCTGCCGGGTCTTGCGGCGCCCTTGCAGGTGCCTGAGCCTGCGTGGGCGCAACTGCTTCATCCTCACGTTTGGGCATCCCCACATTGGCAAGTTTGCGCAGCAGGCCAAGCGCGCCTTTATCGCCTTCGGCAGCCTGTGCTTCGGCCTTTTTGCGCATCTGGTCCTGCGCAATGGCAGGAAACTCATCAACGCTTGGCATACGCGGTGCAGCACCCGCCCCTGCACTTGGCATATGGGCGCGGCTACGCGGCGCGGCGGCGGTCATATGGGCCGGGCGCTGCGGTGCCTGTGTTGGTTGTGGCTCTGGGGCTGGCTCTGCGTGCATGGCCTCTTCGAGCTCATACTGCTCAGGCACAGGCGTGAATGGCGCAATCGAGACGGCGGCCGCATCATTGACCGGCCCTGGCGAGGGCTCCAATGGCAACGAAAGCTCGCGCTCAATACGGTCAATGCGTGCCGCAGGCGTTTCGGGCGCTGTTGCCTCGGCAACCGCCTGCTCAGCAACCGCGGCAATAGCTGCAGTATCTATAGCGGCCGCGGCTTGTGGCGTTTCGGCCCGAGGTGCTGGCTGCACAACTGGGCGGCCAACCGTTGGCACGCTACCTGTGACTTGCGAACCGTTTTTAATCGCCAGTTCCTCGTCAACGCCGGTCGCGACAACCGACACGCGGATCATGCCTTCCAGCGACTCATCGAACGTGGCACCCAGAATAATCAGAGCGTCCTGATCCACTTCTTCGCGGATGCGCGTTGCAGCCTCATCAACCTCAAAGAGGCGCATATCATTGCCACCGGTGATCGAGATCAACAGACCTTTGGCACCCAGCATCGACACATCATCAAGCAGCGGATTGGCAATGGCTGCTTCAGCGGCCTGCAGGGCACGCTTATCGCCTGAGGCTTCGCCAGTGCCCATCATCGCTTTGCCCATGCCGCGCATGATCGAGCGCACATCGGCAAAATCAAGGTTGATAAGGCCATCTTTGACCATCAGATCGGTGATGCAGGCAACGCCAGAGAAGAGCACTTGGTCTGCCATGGCAAACGCATCAGAGAACGTCGTGTTTTCGTTGGCGATGCGGAACAGGTTCTGATTTGGAATGCAAATCAGCGTGTCCACTTCCTTGTGCAACTCATCAATGCCGCTATCGGCAATGCGCATGCGTTGGCGACCTTCAAAGTGGAACGGCTTGGTCACCACACCAACAGTAAGGATACCCATTTCGCGGGCAAGACGCGCAACAACCGGCGCAGCGCCAGTACCTGTACCACCGCCCATGCCGGCAGTGATAAAGGCCATGTGAGCACCGGACAGGTGATCGGAAATCTCGTCAATGACTTCCTCAGCTGCCGCTTTGCCGATTTCCGGCTGCGCACCTGCGCCCAGCCCCTCGGTAACGGCAACACCCATCTGAACGACGCGAGGCGCCTTGGAATTTGTCAGAGCCTGGGCATCTGTGTTGGCGACGATGAAATCCACGCCCTCAAGGCCAGATTCGATCATGTTGTTGACAGCGTTGCCACCGGCACCGCCGCAACCAAACACGACGATCTTGGGTTTCAACTCGTGGATATCGGGAGCTTCCAACTGAATAGGCATAGGACCCTCTCTCATTCTTCCTGGAACGCGGCGCACAATGGGAAGTCTTGTGGAGCCATGGTTAGTGGGTGGTTGGGGACATGTTTCCGGCCCTGCCGTTCCGTTCCTTCGGAACGACCACTCGGGCCTGGGAAATTCTTGTGAGTCAGCGAGCGAGCGGTTGTGCTGCAAGCACAGAGCGACCGAGCCAAAATTAGAGAGAGCTGCGCAGCCATTGGCTCACCCTCCCTAGGTAACCGCTGGCGCCAAAACGCCCAGCACCATGCGTGCCGGTTGCTTGGCTGCCAAAGCTGGCGCCCAGCGTGTGGTCGCGCGGCACCATGCGCACGCATTGCGGATAAATCAGCATGCCCGTGGCGGCCGCAAAGCCTGGGCCAGTGCCAGCTTCTGGCAAGCCATCAATACCAGCAGGACGGCCAAGGCGCACATTGCGCGACAGCAACCTGCGAGAAATCTCAATCACACCGCTCATCTGGCTACCACCACCGGTGATCACCAGACGCTTGGTGGCAAGACCTGCAAAGCCAGCAGCCGTCAAACGGTCACGCACCATCTCCAGGATTTCCTCAAGGCGGGGGCGGATGATGCGGGTCAACGCACCACGGTGAACCTGTTGACCGCCTTCATGGCCATCATCGCTCACCGGCGGGATGGTCAGCATATCGCGATCATCAGCCGGGCTCGGCAGCGCAGAGCCATAAAGCGTTTTCAGCCGTTCCGCCTCATCCACGCGCGTGGATAGACCGCGCGCAATATCCATTGTGATGTGATGTCCGCCCAGCGGCACAACATCGCCGTGCACGAACTCGCCATCATAAAAGACCCCGATGGATGTGGTGCCCGCACCCATGTCGACGACGACTGTGCCCAGATCCATTTCATCATCGACCAGCACCGCAAGGCCGCTTGCATGCGCAGCGGTCACATAGCCTTCCACATCCAAATGGGCAGCGTTGATCGCTTGCTCCAAATTGCGCAGCGGACCAACGTCAGCGGTGACAACATGCATATCAACGCCCAGACCGGCGCCGTACATGCCGCGTGGATCGGCAATGCCGCGATCGCCATCCAACGCAAAACCGATGGGCATCGAGTGCAGGATGGACCGACCAGGCGCAATGGCGTGCTCGCTACCAGCTTTGAGAACCTTGGAAATATCGCGCTCGGTCACCGCGTGACCATCCAAGGCAACGCTGGCTGACAAGGTATCAGAGGCAATGCGCCCGCAGGTCAGCGAGGCGATCACCGCATCCACGGTGCAATCGGCCATCCGCTCAGCCTGGTGCACGGCCTGGCGAATGGAGTGTTCGGCCTTCTCAAGGTCGATCACATAGCCAGATTTCATGCCAGCGCTGCGATAGAAACCAAAACCACGCACATCAATGGCGTGGGTGCGATTGCGCTGGCCAAAGCCAGCCTCGCTGGGCTTCAAGCGCGCAATCATGCAGCTGGTTTTGGCAGTACCGATATCGAGCACACAAATGGTAACCGATTTGCGCTGCGGCAACGGGTTGGGACCATAAAAATCAAGCGGACGGCGACGATTGCTGCTCATGCTACGCCCCTTCCCTTAGAGCCGTGAGGCCTTCGGCATCATTTTCCAAGGCCTGAGCGGCGGCATCGGTCAGGCGCACCACCAACTGGCTCGGCAGACGCAGGTCAACTTCGGCAACGGCACGTTCAAGCAAAGCATGGCGACGCATAAGCGTTTCCAGCTGCGCAAGGGCACCATCAACACCGTTTTCGGGCAAATGCACCTGAACATCCTCCCGCATGTGCAGGGTCCAGCGACGGTTACCAACGCGCTCAAGCGCAACAACACTGCCGAGCACATAAGGACGTGCGGCAAGCTGGCTGAAAAAGTCGGTGGCCTCACGCGGTGCGCCCTGGCCAACCACAAGCGGCAAACCGGCATGCACGGGTGTAATTTCATCGGTGATTTCGACGCCATCCAGCGTTACCAGCAGAACGCGCCCTTGCTTGAGCATACGGGCAAACGGTGCGTGTTCCTCGATCTCGACAAACAACTCACCGGGATAAACCCGGCGCACCGAAGCCTCTTTGACCCATGGTAGAGCCAGAACACGCTCGCGTGCCGCATCCACATCAAAACCGAGAACCGATGTGTTGCCAGTAACGGCAAGATAATCCAGCACGTCGCCTTCACGGGTGTCGCGCAGACCTTCAATGGTGATCTGATCAACACCAAAGCCCGCCTGCGCCGCTACGCCAGACATAGAAAGCGCCATTGTTTCGCGTGCTTCAACCGTTTGGTCGCTGACCGAAAAGCCAATGGCAATCACTGGCAAAACCACGAGGCTGGACAGCAACAAGTTGGGGTGGCGAATGGCACGAAGCGTCCGCACAGTGCCATTGTAGGCATTGGCCAAACGCAGGCGGTTGGTCCGTGTCAGGCGCGGAGCAGCGGCGCTCAAAAAGTCGGTCAACGCTGGCATGAGGCATCCTCCACCATCCACGAGACCAGCTCTTCAAACGAATGCCCGGCGTGAGCAGCAATTTCTGGCACCAATGATGTTGGGGTCATGCCTGGCTGGGTGTTGACCTCAAGACAGATCAACTCGCCCGTGCCCATCGGCATATCATCGAGCCGGAAATCGGAGCGGGTCACACCCCGGCAGCCAAGCGCTTTGTGCGCGGCCAGCGAGTAGCTTTGGATGCGTGCGTAAATATCGGCGGGAATATCGGCTGGCAGAATATGTTCCGAGCCGCCCTGCGCATATTTTGCATCATAATCGTAAAATGTGTCGCCCTGCGGCACGATATCAATAATGCCCAGCGCTACATCGCCCATCACAGCACAGGTCAGCTCGCGGCCGGCTACATAACGCTCGGCCATCAGATCGTCCCCATAAGGCCAATCATCGCGGAAAAGCTCTTGGGGCGGATGCGCCATATCTTCGGTCACAATCAACACACCAAAGGACGAACCTTCAGCAACTGGCTTGATGACGTATGGCGGCTTTAAGACGTGGGCTTTGGCAGCTTCTTCGCGCGTGGTCAGCACATGCTTGGCCACTGGAACACCGCTGGCAGCCATCACCACCTTGGCGCGGTCCTTGTTCATCGCCAGTGCCGAGGACATGACACCGGAATGGGTGTAGGGAATATTGAGAAGCTCAAGCACACCCTGAATGGTGCCATCTTCGCCGAAGGGGCCGTGCAACGCATTGAATGCGACGTCCGGCTTTAGGTCTTCAAGGGTTTGGGCAATCGAACGGTCTACGTCCACGCGCGTGACAGTGTATCCGGCGCTTTCCAGCGCGTCGGCGCATGGTTCGCCCGTGGCTAAAGAGACCGGCCGTTCGCTCGACCAGCCGCCCATCAGCACAGCAACGTGTTTTCCTTTCGCAGGCATAGCTTGCGTTTTCGTCCCATATAACCGTCCCAAAAGGGACCTTCCCAGGACGAAATTAGGACGGGAGTTCGTAAGAAACTCTTAACCGGAATTGGAAAGCTCTGCTTTACGCTTTTTGCCAGATCACGCTTTGTTTCAAGGGCTAAAGGTTTCTATGGCCTGCCCATTGGTAAACAAGCCCATGCGCTTGACCTCCCACTCAAGCAAAGTACCTGAGTGCTCATAGACTCGTTTTCGGACAGTTTCGCCCAGCGTTTCAAGGTCAAGCGCAGTGGCATCGCCTGTGTTGATCATGAAGTTGCAATGCATGGGCGACATTTGCGCACCGCCAACTTGGAAACCGCGCAGTCCTGCCTCGTCCACGCACTTCCAAGCCGAACCACCCGGCGGGTTCTTGAAGGTGGAGCCAGATGTGCGCTCTTTGATGGGCTGGTTTTCCTCGCGGTGCTTTTGCACCGCGTCCATCGCCGCGCGTATCTCCTCCTTCGGCGTAGGCACGCCTTCAAACAGGGCAGATACGAAAACCAAATCTTTAGAGGCTGCGCTATTGCGGTAGCTAAAACCCATATCAGCGTGGGTAAGACGCACCAGGTCGCCTTGACGGTTCACAGCATCGACCGAAACGACACGCTGCGTTGTCTCGACCCCATTCGCGCCAGCGTTCATCCGCAGCGCACCGCCCAGCGAGCCGGGGATGCCATGGTAAAAATGAAATCCACCCAGCCCGGCCTCCAGTGCAATCGCTGCAAGCTTTCGATCTGACATGCCTGTGCCAGCGCGAATACGCGGATGGTTCACTTCCACCTTGCCATCGTTGAACGGGCGCATGGTCAAACGCACGGTGGCGCCCTTCAGCCCCCCATCACGGATCAACGAATTGGACGCCAATCCCATCACATGCGCTGGCGCATCAGCTGGCAGCAGCTTCAGAAACAGCTGCAGATCTTCCACATCGGCGGGTACGAAATAGAGCTCCGCCGGGCCGCCAACGCGAAACCAAGTGAAATCTTTCAACGATTGATTAGGGCGCAGCTTGCCACGCAAGTCTTTAACGCCGGGGCCCATCCGCTCCAGCAGCGCTTCGCCATCAATCTCACTCATAAGTCCAGCGCCTTCAGCTGATCGGGCAGCGCATTGGCCCATGTGGTAATGGTCCCTGCGCCAAGGCACAGCACGGTGTCACCGGCTTCAGCGATCTCGGCAATACGACCAGCCAGAGCTTCGGGGCCGTCCAGTGCCTCCACATGGCGATGGCCGCCAGCGCGCACGCCTTCAACCAGATCTGTATGCCGCGCGCCATCGATCGGCGTCTCGCCTGCCTCATAAACAGGCGCAACCAGCACACAGTCCGCATCATTGAAACAACCCGAAAACTGATCAAACAGATCGTGTAGACGCGTGTAGCGATGCGGCTGCACCACCGCGATCACTTTGCTGGATGTGGCAGTGCGAGCCGCTTTCAGGACCGCTGCAATCTCGACCGGGTGGTGGCCATAATCATCATAAATTTCCACGCCCTTCCATGATCCGGTGTGGGTAAACCTGCGTTTCACGCCGGAGAAACGTGCCAGACCCTCGCGGATCGCATCGTGCGTCAGGCCAATATGGTGCGCCACCGCGATGGCAGCGGTCGCGTTCATGAGGTTGTGCAGCCCCGGCATCGGTAGCGACAACCCGTTGATGCGCTGCATATCGTCCGACCCGCGCTGGCGCAGTTCAATGGCAAAATGGGATTTCGGCCCTTCCATACGCACATCCATCACGCGCACATCGGCCTGCGGGTTCTGCCCATAGGTGATGACGCGGCGATCTTCGATGCGGCCAATCAGGCTCTGCACTTCAGGATGATCGAGGCACATAACGGCAAAGCCGTAAAACGGCACATTCTCTACGAACTGCTCAAACGCTGCGCGCACACCATCAAAGTCGCCATAATGATCGAGATGCTCAGCGTCGATGTTGGTAACCACCGCCACATCAGCTGGCAGCTTGACGAACGTGCCATCAGACTCATCGGCCTCCACCACCATCCAGTCACCCTCGCCCAACCGAGCGTTGGTGCCATAGGCGTTGATGATGCCGCCATTGATGACCGTTGGGTCCATCCCGCCTGCATCCAGCAATGTTGCGACAATGGAGGTCGTGGTGGTTTTGCCGTGCGTCCCGCCAATCGCAATGGCAGACTTCAAGCGCATAAGCTCGGCGAGCATTTCTGCGCGGCGAACAACCGGCAGGAAGCGCGCACGGGCCTCTTTCAACTCTGGGTTTTCAGGCTTGATGGCCGAGGAAACAACCACAACATCGGCGCCATCAAGGTTTTCTTCCCTATGGCCGACCATGACCTTGATGCCCATCTCGCGCAGGCGCTTTACGTTGGCGTTGTCGGCAATATCGGATCCCTGCACGCTGTAGCCCAGCGTGTTCAGCACCTCCGCAATGCCGCTCATGCCAATGCCACCAATGCCAACAAAATGGACCGGTCCAAGCTCGCGGGGCAGTTTCATGTGACTATCCTATTTCCGAAGGCACGCAGCCTGTTTATTTGGCAAGGGCCTCAATCTCAACGGCCAGCTGTTCAACAGCTTTGGGCCGCCCAGCCTGGCGCGCAGCATCAGCCATGGCGGCAAGCTCGCCAGACTTTGTATCCATCAACCGGGCCAAAAGCTGCGAAAGACGCACAGGGCCAATGTTTTTCTGCAAGGTCAACACGGCACCGCCAGCCTGTTCCAGCCGCTCAGCGTTGCGGGCTTGATCATGGTCCAGCGCATGCGGGTAAGGCACGAGAATGGATGGCCGCCCCAACACAGAGAGCTCAGATACCGTTGATGCACCAGAGCGGGCAATCACCAGATGGCTCTTTGCAATACGCTCAGGCATATCGACGAAAAAGCCACCCAACTCACAAGGAATGCCGAGGGTTTCATAGGCATCGCGGACACGAACAATATCTTCGGGGCGACACTGCTGTGTCACCCGGATGCCGCGGCGCGTTTCCTCGTCAAACTGTTCCAGTGCTCCCGGCACAAGATCAGCAAACACGCGTGCGCCCTGGCTTCCGCCAAACACCAGAAGGTGAAACGGCTCATGTTGATTGGGCAGCTTGAACGGTTCTTGGGCGGCATCAAGGACCGTCTGTCGAACCGGATTACCGGTGTGAATAATGATTGCACGGGTATTGGAAGGAACGCCGTCGGTCTCTGCAAAGCTGGTTGCGATCAGCTTGGCACTCTTGGCCATCGCCGCATTGGCGCGGCCCAACACTGCATTTTGTTCGTGCAAGACAATCGGCACGCCGCGTAAGCGCGCGGCAAACAGTGGCGGCAAAGTGGGGTAGCCGCCAAAGCCAACAACAGCAGCAGGCTTTTCGCGACACATCAGGCCCAGCGCTTTGATCGCTCCGCGTGCCAGCGTTACGATACCCGGTAAGGCTTGGGCCGCTTTGCGGGTGGAAAAGGTTGCCGATGGAATGATGTGCGTGGCGCGCGCCGGGAATGAGACACCGTACTGGTCGGCGCGCTCATCGGTCATAAGATCAACAGTATGTCCGCGCCGCTGCAGAACTTCACTGAGGGCTTGTGCAGGAAAGAGATGTCCGCCGGTACCCCCGGCGCAGAGAACAAAATAGGCCATGAAGCGCTCTTAAGCGGTTTTGTGCGTCGTGCACACCGGTTTTGCGGCCAAAAAGGCTGCAAAACACAGACATTGTGAGCAAGGGTAAACGCCCCCAGCGCTAGCCCCGCTGCAGGTTCCAGCGCCAAACGTTGGAATTGCTGCCGCCAAGCGCCCCACGCGCGCTGCGACCGCGCGCCGACTGACGCGTCAGTCCCAGTAAAACGCCCGCCGACAAGCCAACCGAAAGCAGGGACGAGCCGCCATAGGAAAGGAAAGGCAGCGTCATGCCTTTTGCGGGCAAAAGCTGCAGGTTCACGCCCATATTGATGGCAGCTTGCATGGCAAGCAGCGCCACAAGGCCGATGATTGCGAAACGTGAAAACACATCATCGTGGCCCACCGCTGCACGGATGCAGCGCGCGAAGAAGAACAGATACAACCCCACGACGATGAGACACATGATGATGCCGAATTCCTCGGCCATCACCGCGAACAGAAAGTCGGTGTGGCTATCGGGCAAATGCTCCTTCACCACGCCCTCGCCCGGACCACGTCCAAACATGCCCCCTTCCACGAACGATTCAATAGCCCGATCGGTCTGGTGATTGTCGCCAGCTTCAGGGTTGAGAAAACGATCGATGCGGCTCGTGACATGCGGGATGGCCATGTAGGCAAGCCCAAGTCCGCCAATGGCTGCGGTACCCAACACCATGATCCAAAGCCAGCTCATGCCAGCCACAAAAAACAGCGTGCCCCACACAGCTGTCAGCAACATGGTCTGGCCAATGTCGGGTTGGGCAACCAGCAGCGTGGCACACAGCAGAAACAAGCTCATGGAGAAAAGATTCGCGTGCAGATCAGGGCGCTTGGTGTGCTCGGCGAACAGCCAAGCCGAAACAATCACAAGGGCCGGTTTGGCAAGCTCGGATGGCTGCATCTGGAAGAACCCAAGGTCCACCCAGCGACGCGCGCCCTTAACCTCAGCACCAAAAGCCAACGCGGCCAGCATACCAAGTATAGCAATGCCCAGCAGAACCAACGCCGTGCGCACCAATGATCGGGTGCTGATCATAGACATGCCAATGACCAGCGCGACCGTAGGAATGAGAAAAATGATGTGCTTGTGGACGAAGTGAAACTCGTTGGAGAGCCCCAAATCACGCGCAATGGGAGGGCTGGCGGCAAACGACATAACGACGCCCACCCCCAACAAAACCATAACAGTCAAAAGAGAGACCTTGTCCAAGGTCCACCACCAATCGCCAAGAGGCGAACGGTCGGCACGGGTCAAACGCATCTACGCTACTCATTACTTTTGCAGCGCGCTCTGACCCTCCACAAAGGACACCACAGCGCGCTTGAACGCATCACCTCGTGCTTCAAAGGACTTGAATTGGTCCCATGAGGCACACGCCGGAGACAGCAGAACGCAGGCACCTTCATGCCCATCTGCCAACGCATCCTGAGCAGCCAAAACAACTGCCCGCTCAATCGTGTCCGCCCGCACATAGGCAACTTTGCCTTCTAGCGCGCCAGCAAAACGATCCTGCGCTTCTCCAATCAGGTAAGTTTTGACGATTTGAGGAAAGAAACCGTTAAGTGGATCAATTCCATCGCTTTTTGCGCGCCCACCAGCAATCCAGTAGATGCGATCAAACGAGCCCAGGGCACGTGCTGCGGCATCAGCGTTGGTGGCTTTGGAATCGTTCACAAAGCTCACGCCCTTGAACGTAGAAACTGGCTCCATGCGGTGCGCAAGGCCAGGGAAAGAGCAGATGGCATCGGCAAGCTTGGTCGGGTCCATGCCCAGCTTAAGCAGGGACGCGACCACAGCACAGACATTTTGTGCATTGTGGGCACCTTTGAGGCTTGGCACACCGCCAAGATCAAACAGCTTGGCCTGTGCGCCATCGCGGGCGAGCCAAATGGCCGAGCCGACGGCATAAACGCCCTCATGCACAGTATGAACTGCACTTATGCGCGAGACATTTTGCCCCTCACGCTCAAGCTCATCGGCCATGCGCGCTGACATCAGATCATCCACGCCGACCACCGCGTGGCCCGACGCCGCAACAAGGCGTTTTTTGATGGCAGCATAATTCTCCATACTGCCATGCCGGTCCAGATGATCCTCAGAGAGGTTGAGATGCACGCCAACCGTGGGTGTCAGATGGGCCGCCAGATCAATTTGATAGGACGAGCATTCGATCACATAGCGGCGATGCAGCTCCGGCATCGGCAGGTTGAGCACCGGGACGCCGATATTGCCGCCCATAGCGATCTCAACACCCATTGCCTTCATTGCGTGCGCAGCCAGCGCGGTGGTGGTCGATTTACCATTGGTGCCGGTAATGGCCAGCACAGGCGCAGACGGGCAACGCGCTGCCCGCTCTTTGAAGAACAGATCAACATCACCGGTAACAGGCACCCCAGCGGCATGCGCGGCAAGCACACTCCAGTGCGGTGCTGGGTGGGTCAATGGAATTCCGGGCGACAGCACCAAAGCTGCAAAACCTGACCAGTCAGCGGCCCTGAGGTCTTGGACCTCCACCCCGGCGTGTACTGCATTTTCGCGTGCAGCCTCGCCATCATCCCACGCGACAACCTGCGCACCGCCAGCCAACAGCGCCTTGGCACTCAGAAGCCCAGACCCGCCAAGGCCCACAACAGCCACGCGTTTGCCAGCAAGCGTTGCGACCGGGATCATTTTTTTAGCGCAGCTTCAGCGTGGAAAGGCCCGCCAGAGCCAACACGAAGGCAATAATCCAAAACCGGATCACAACCTGTGGCTCGGTCCAGCCCAACTGCTCAAAATGATGGTGGATTGGTGCCATACGAAACACCCGCTTTCCGGTCAGTTTGAAGGAGGTGACCTGAATGATCACCGACATCGCTTCCAGCACAAAAAGCCCGCCCACAATCGCCAGCACAATTTCGTGCTTGGTCGCCACAGCCACAGTGCCAAGCAAACCGCCCAGCGCGAGTGAGCCTGTATCGCCCATGAAAATCTGTGCGGGCGGCGCATTGAACCACAAAAAGCCCAGCGAAGCGCCAATAACGGCACCACACAGCACGGCGAGCTCGCCGGTACCGGGCGTAAAGTGAATTTGCAGATAGTCTGAAAAAATGGCGTTACCGGCCAAATAGGCAATCAGCCCGAAGGTCGCCGCTGCGATCATGACCGGCACGATGGCAAGGCCATCCAGACCATCGGTCAGGTTCACCGCATTGCCCGAGCCAACGATAACGACGGCACCAAAAAGAATGAAAAACCAGCCAAGGTTCAGCAGCAGGTCCTTGAAGAAGGGAAATGTCAGCTGGTTTGCAAGCTCCGGCGTCGAGACCTGCGCAATCACAAAGACAGCCGCGCCTGCAATCGTGGCTTCAATCGCCAGCCGCGCCTTACCCGACAGGCCCGCATGCGATTGTTTGGTGACTTTGAGATAGTCGTCATAAAATCCGATCGCGCCAAACCCGATGGTGACAGCCAGAACACACCAGACCAGGGGGCTGGAAAGATCAGCCCACAACAGAGTTGCGAAGATGAGCCCGGCCAAAATCATAAGGCCGCCCATCGTTGGCGTGCCTTTTTTGGTAAGCAGATGGCCTTGCGGCCCGTCCTCGCGGATCGGCTGCCCGCCGCCCTGTCGAACCCTCAAACTCCGGATGATCATCGGGCCAAACAGGAAAACAAACAGCATCGCGGTCACAACGGCGCCACCGGTACGAAACGTAATGTAGCGGAACACGTTGAACAGCGGCACCGCTTCAGCAAAATCTGACAGCATGAAAAGCATGAGGTGTGGTGTCCTTACCGGTTGAACGGTGTGGTTGGCGGCTAGTTTAACGGTCTGCGTATTGTTTCAGGATCGACTCAACGAGTGGGCCCATTTTGCTGCCTAAAGACCCTTTGACCATGATGGCATCTCCGGGCGCAATGTCTGCCAGCAGGCTGTTTTTCAATCCTGCAGACGTTTGCGCGTAGGCCCCGCGCTTTTCAATGGGCAGCACACGCCAAAGCGCCTTCATCAGTGGCCCACTGGCATACACCTTATCGACACCCAGCGCGGTAAGATCATACACCAAAGCGCCGTGCATGGCCTCGGACTCTTCACCCAGCTCCAACATATCACCAAGCACGGCAATACGCTTGCCACGCTGGCCAAGTGGCAAACGCGCCAGCACTGTCAGTGCAGCCTTCACCGAGGCTGGGTTGGCGTTATAGCTTTCATCAAGCAGCGTGATGGGTTCACCAGGCGTATCAAGTGTATGCTTGCGCCCACGCCCAGCCGGCTGCTCCATACCAGCCAAAGCGATGCCAGACTTGGCAAGGTCGAGATCCAGCGCAGAGCAAACAGCAAGGACCCCAAGCGAGTTGATCACCAGATGTTCGCCCGGCGCGCCAACCTTGTAGGTCAGCTGCTTGCCATCAACGCGCGCTTCTACACTGGAGCAGTCTGGCAACAATGCCACCTGGCGCAGTTCAGCATCGTGGCCGGCCCCGTGACCAAAGGTCATCACTTTGCCAGCGCCGGCCGTCAACGCGCGCTCTTTGAGGAAAGGCGTATGCTCAATGTCGCCGTGCACAACGGCAGTACCGCCGGGCAACAGACCATCGAAAATCTCGGCCTTGGCGGCCGCGATGGCGTCCAGGCTGCCCAGGTTCTCAAGGTGCACCGGCGCCACAGTTGTGATCATCGCAATATGCGGCCTGACAAGCTGAGAAAGCGGCGTGATCTCGTTTGCATTGTTCATGCCGATCTCGAACACGCCGAATGCGGTGTCGCGCGGCATACGGCACAGCGTCAGCGGAACACCCCAATGATTGTTGAAGCTTTTGACCGGTGCGTGCGTTTTGCCGAACGTCGACAGGATCAACCGGAAGGTTTCCTTGGTGGAGGTTTTGCCAACCGAACCGGTAATAGCCAGCATCTGTCCGCTCGCACGTGCACGCGCGGCGCGCGCCAAGTCGTACATGCCTTCGTAACTGTCCGGCACCACGATCAACCCGCCCTTGGGCACGGCAAACTGATCGGCCTGATCGGCAGAAACAAGCGCCGCCGAAGCCCCAGCCTCTAACGCAGCATCAACAAAAGCATGTCCATCAAATTGATCGCCCTTAATGGCGATGAAGAGATCACCAGCCTCAACGGTGCGGCTATCAATAGACACGCCGAAAACATCACCAGGTTCTCCACGTACAGAGCCGCCAGTGGCAGACAAAATTTCCTCAACGGTCCAAAGCGTCTGGCCTGCTTGCGTCTGGAGCGTTTGCGTATCAGTCATCAAGCGCCACCGGCAAGAAGGGTTTCAATCACGTCATGGTCAGAGAAGGGGTGCTTCACGCCATGGATTTCTTGCCCCGTTTCATGGCCTTTGCCAGCCACCAACAGAATGTCGCCATCCTCCAGCATTGCGACAGCCGCAGCAATGGCGTCGGCACGATCGCCAATTTCCAGCGCATCGTCTCCTGCGCCAGCCATAACCGCCCGGCGGATAACACCTGCATCTTCGGTTCGCGGATTATCATCGGTAATGATGACCGCATCAGCATAGCGCGCCGCCGCCTGCCCCATCAGCGGGCGCTTGCCTTTGTCTCGATCACCGCCCGCACCGAGGACAACAATCACTTTGCCATCTGCAAAGGGTCGCAACGATTTCAGTGCTTCTTCCACTGCGCCGGGTTTATGGGCATAATCCACAAAGGCTTTGCCGCCGCGCGCGCTGGTGCCAATATACTCCAGACGTCCGCGCGCGCCTTTCAGGCTTTCAAGGGCTTCAAATACAGCCCTGGCATCGCAACCTGCCAAGATTGCCAGCCCGGCAGCCACCATAGCATTTGAAACCTGGAAAAGGCCTGGCAAAGGCAATTCAACGGTGTGCATGTCGCCCAGATAAGTCAGGCTCACCGTTTGCGTGTACCCTGATGGTTTGACAGTCTGCACGGCAATATCGCCCTGCCCCATACCGGCCAAAAGCAAACGCTGCCCCCGGGCACGCGCAAGGTCCGCCATGCGCTCGCCATAGGATCCATCAATCCAAACCACCGCGCCCGCGCCCTGAGGCAGCAGCGGATCAAACAACCGAGACTTGGCCTGAAAATAGTCCTCCATCGTTGGGTGATAGTCCAAGTGATCACGCCCAAGATTGGTAAAGGCCGCAGCCTTTATCTGCACGCCATCAAGCCGGCGTTGCTCCAACCCATGCGATGATGCCTCCATCGCCATGTGCGTGACACCATCATCATAGAGGTCAGCCAAAGCGCGGTGCAATGAAACGGAGTCAGGCGTCGTAAGTGCGCCAGCTTGCGCGCCATCGTCACGCGTTATGCCCAGCGTCCCCATGGCTGCAGAACTGTGCCCCAACGCCTGGAAAATTTGCCGCGTGAAGGCAGCAACCGATGTTTTGCCAGATGTGCCGGTAACAGCAACCATAGTTTCAGGCTGATGGGCAAAGAACTTGGCCGCCATCAGCGCAAAGGCTCGCCGTGCATCGGGTGCACGAAGCTCAATTGTTCCAGCCGGCACATCGGCCTGCACGCCATCATCAAGCAAGATGGCATGCGCACCATCGATGACTGATTGGCCGATATAGTCTTTGCCATGGCGCGCCGCGCCGCCAAGCGCTGCAAAAAGAAAGCCCGGCTGTACCGTGCGGCTATCAAGGGCGAGCCCGGCAATGCTCTGTGAAGCCTCACCAGAAACGAGGCGAACGGTTGGATCAATCAAGTCGGAAAGGGCGCGAGGGTGGCTCATGGATGGGCGTGATTCTGCTGCTTTGACCTGTCAGCCGCGTGCATAAGCGATTTGACACCACACGTCACGCCATCACAGGCGCCTTGTGGGTCCACTTAATTTGGAGAGGGCACTTCAGGCAGGTCATCGCGCGGCGTAATACCCAGAATAGGCGCAACGCGTTCGATAATCTGCCGCGTCATTGGCGCGGTGTTGAGACCCGCGGTGGCGCTGGTCTGCCCTTCAGCAGGCTGCGGTTCATCCAACACCACGATCATCGCATATTGTGGGTCGTACATGGGAAACGCCGACACAAAGCTGTTCAGGCGATGATCGCCAGAGTAGGCCCCATCGACAATCTTCTCTGCGGTGCCGGTTTTGCCGCCAACATCAATGCCTTCCACCTGCGCGCGGCGACCCGACCCATGGTGCACATTGGCACGGAACAGGGTGCGCATGTCCGCACTGGTCTGACCAGACAGCACCTGGCTTGCGTCGCGCATCGCCTGCACTTCATCGCGCGGCAGGAAGGTTGGCTCCACATACACCCCACCGTTCACACTGGCAGAGGTCGCCGCCAGCAGTTGCAGCGGCGTTGTGGTGAGGCCGTGGCCAAACGAGATGGTCGCAGCAGAAAGCCGAGACCAGTCACCACGCGGGAAGAAGGGCGAGGCTGCGCCAGGCAGCTCAATGTCCATGCGATCCAGCAGACCAAGGCGGTCATAATAGGCACGCTGGGTTGGAATACCCATAGCCTCGGCAATACGGATGGTGCCGATGTTGGACGACGAGGTGAAGACCTGCGTGGTGCTCAAAATAGCGCGCCGAGCGTGAAAATCATTGATCGACGACGACCCAATGCGGATCGGGCGGCGCGCATCGTGCATGGACGCCATGTCGATGGCACCTGAATCAAGACCCGCAGCAATCGTGAAAACCTTGAACACCGAGCCCAGCTCAAACACGCCACCAGTGGCACGGTTCAAGGCAGCCTCCTCACCAAGGCCATCACGGGTGTTTGGGTCAAAGTCGGGCAAGGATACCAGCGCGACCACTTCGCCAGTGCGCACATCCATAATCGCAGCGGTTGCGGCCATAGCCTGATAGGTCTCCATGCCCTGCATCAGCACATCGCGCACCACATGCTGCACGCGCGCGTCCAGCGAAAGGGCCTGTGGAGCGATATCACGCGCAGAGTCATCAACAAATCCAAGTGCTTCAAGCTCGGCCAGTGGGCCAGAATCCAGATACCTCTCCATCCCAGCAAGTCCGTCATGATCGATATCAACAGCGCCCAAGACGTGTGCAGCCAACCGACCAGCGGGATAAAAACGGCGCGACTCTTCAAGAAAACCGACACCGGGAATACCCTGGGCCAGAATGGCTTCACGCTGCGTTGGTGTTAGGTCACGCGCAATCCATTCAAAGCGTGTTGTGCGGTCCAGCCGATCACGCAGATCATCGCGGGAGAGATCGGGCATAGCGACCGAGAGCCGGTCCACCGCATCATCGACATCCACCAAAATGGCAGGGTCAGCGAAAACAGCGGTGGCAGGAACATCGGTGGCCAGCAGCACGCCGTTACGGTCAACGATATCTGGGCGGGAGGCAGCAATTTGTTCCTGCGGCGTGGGTGCTCGCACGCCGGGGTCCGGTGTCTCAAGAGCAAGTCCAACAAGGCGGACGCCAATGACGCCGTAAACGAGGCAAAGTCCTACCGCAAACAAGATAAGACGACTGCGCGTTGCGTCAGACAGTGCCTTGCCCTGACCATCCAGATGAATAGACCGAGGCGCGGCTGCCTGCGCGCCCTTGAGCGGCTGCCGGCTGTTGGGCTGTTCAAAAAGCCCGCGTGCTTTGCGCAGCCAAGAGGACACGCCCATTGTGTCCAGTCGGTCTGGCGCATGCCCGTCATATTTGTCCAGCGGTGGCATGTAGGTCATGGCCGCTCCTCTGGCATCACATCCTGCAGCAGAGCGCCAATGCCGTCGGCAACTGACTGGACCTCAGTGATCACAGTTGAAGCAGCAGGTGCGGTCTCCACCAAGCCTTGCAGGAGCACATCAATTGGAGATGGGGCCTGTTGTGCCTCCACGATTGGCGCGGGCGCAACATCGTCTAGCTCCCCCTCAAGCGGGTCTTCATCCACGTCCAAGGCTGCAATCTCGCTGCGGAACGGAATATCGGCAAGGTCAATGTAATGCGGCGTTGAAATTGGCTCCAACGGGAAGGCGTCAGGAAGGCTGGAAATCAGGCCCTGCAGGCGAGCTGGCTGCTCCAACGCAGCCAAATCAGCCTCCAGCAGGCCAACGTCCTGGCTGATGGCACCAATTTGCCGCTCCAGGGTACGTCGCTCATCATGAGCCACTTCGGCCTCATGCTTGACGTTGTAAACGTAAGCCGCGCCACCGATGGCAACGATCAGACAGACCGCATCAACCAGCCGCATGACGTGCCCCTTTCTTGCCAGAACGCAGCACGCTGGTGCGCTTCAAAAGCGGTAGGCCCAGAGCAGAAGCTGCGCGCTCATCCACTTCGCCTTCACGCGGCGGAGCCTCGGTGCGCTTGGCTGCGCGAAGCTTGGCAGATCGCGAGCGCGGATTGGCGCCAAGTTCCTCATCGCCCGGCACAACAGGGCGACGGGTGATGGGGTCAAACCGCGCCGGTGCCAAAGTCACATCTGGCTGGTGGCGCGATCCGCGCGCCGTTTGCGCGGCATCAGCAAAAAAGCGTTTCACAATGCGATCTTCCAGCGAGTGGAACGTCACCACGGCCAGCCGACCACCAGGGGCAAGCACCTGCTCGGCCCCATGCAGCGCACTGACCAACTCGCCAAGCTCATCATTGACCGCGATGCGCAACGCCTGAAACACACGTGTCGCCGGGTGGATCACTGGGCCAGGTCCACGCTTACGCACTGGCATCAGCTTCTCAATAAGATTGGCCAGACCGCGTGTCGTGCTAATGGGCCAGTCACCGCGCACTTCGCAAATGTAGCGTGCAATTGCGCGCGAGCGACGCTCCTCACCATAGACATAAAACAGATCCGCCAGATCAGCTTCCGGCCATGTGTTGATAATATCTGAGGCGGTCGGGCCGTTCTGATCCATCCGCATATCCAACGGACCATCATGGCGGAAAGCAAAACCGCGGTGCGCTTCATCCAGCTGCATAGATGAGACGCCAATATCCAGAACCACCGCATCCACACTGCTGATGTCGCGGGACGCAAGCTCCTGAGCCAGCAGCGAGAAGGGCGCCTCAACCAGTGTCAGCCGGTCGCAATGTTGATCAGCAAGGCTCTGCCCGGCGGCTATGGCGTCGGGATCACGGTCAAACGCGATCACGCGCGCTCCAGCTTCCAGAAAGCCACGCGTGTAACCACCAGCACCAAAGGTCCCATCGACCACAAGCGCATTCTCTAGCGGGCCTGCCGCCTCAATAACCTCAGGCAGGAGCACAGGCACATGGCGGTCTAGATGGTTGCCATCGCTCATTGCGTGCCACCAGATGAAGTCGCGCCCGGGTCGCCCCACAACACGCTGCGCGCCTTGCTGACGGCCTGCGCACGGTAGACCTGATAGCGTTCCGGCGACCAGATTTGAAACTTGTGACCCTTGCCAACAAAAACCAGCTGGCTCTCGATCCCGGCCAAAGCCTTTAGCCGCTCGGGCAGCGCAATGCGCCCTTCCTTGTCCAGCGACAGAATTTCGCTTTCGCCAAAGAATGCTGTCGCCAGCAGATCGTACTCGAATGACGTTGGATCCAGTGCGCTCAGTTTTGCCTCGAACATTGCAAACAAGCGCTTGCCACCTGCGTCGATCGATTGTCCGTCGGGGCTTGGAATGCAGTAGAGGCCCTCGAAACCATCGGCTTTCAGCACATCGCGAAATGGTTTGGGTACGCTCACTCGCCCCTTGGCGTCGGTCTTCATCGCGAGGGTGGAAACGAAGGCGTGCATCAAAACTCATAGGCCCAAGAACAGGCTTTTTTACGGGTGTGACTGGGTGCTCGTTGCACGCAGGCGGGTGCCATTTTGCCCCTGTAGAAACGTGCCTTGAACTCACTTGATGGGCTATCATGGGCAAAATTGGGCCACAATGGGTTTTGACTTCACAATAGGTTGCCGTTGACGCATGGATGGCGGCGCAATCTATCAATGCATAGTTAAGCTTAACGTGGCGTTTCCAGCTGATGCATTTCCTCAATCGCCCGTGACAAGGCACTGGCAATGCGACGCAAATCGCCTGCCATGCGGACACCCAAGACCGTTGAAACCAGGGTGTATAAGCCTGTGGATAAACTGTGGACGATAGGGCGCTACATGTGCGCAAGCCGAGGCAAAAAAATGAAAAAGCCAGTCGGCCTGTAAGCCGGGTTCTGTCCATCCTCTCGGATTGGGCAGCCATTCGTCTAGTGCGGGCCTTACGGCACGCCTCAAGCAACCAACCCGAACGCTTCACCTGAAAACAAGGCTACCGGGCAAGCCCGGCGCAGCGCTCCTATTTGGTCTTGCTCCCGATGGGGTTTACCATGCCGCTTGCGTTGCCGCTCGCGCGGTGGGCTCTTACCCCACCCTTTCACCCTGACCCCGGACCACCCAATGGGCTGTCCGTGGCGGTCTGCTTTCTGTGGCACTTTCCCTGGGGTCGCCCCCGCCGGGCGTTACCCGGCATCGTGTCTCCATGGAGCCCGGACTTTCCTCTCGGGCACAAGATGAACCTGCACCCCAGCGGCTGCCCGGCCGACTGACGCCAAACGCCTCGCATGACGCGAAAGGTCGGTCAACTGCGCTTGCAGGAGCAGGTAGAATGCTACCGACCAGGCGGTGTCGGTGCAGCGGGCAAACGCCCGGCCCGGCGCACATCTTCCATCAGTTCAACGGCTGTCGGATAGGCGTGCATTTTCTCGTGGAGCACCTGAACCGAACGGGACAGCGCGCGCACCTCGCGTTCGTTTTTACAACCACGCCGCGTCATAAGTTCCAGCACATCCACAGCATCCCCAATGCCCTGCGATGGCGCACGCTCGCGAAGCAAACGCACCAACGCTTCAACTTTAGGGCGCGTCCCAACGAAAGCAGCGGCCGGAATATCTTCAGGCGGCGGGAGATGCTCCCAAGTTGCGGGCTCCGGTTCTGGTTCTGGTTCGAGCTCGGGTTCCGGCTCCCAGATCGGCCCGCCAGGCGCAGCCACAACTTCATCGGACTTGGCGTTCACCAAATCGTCGTCCATTGGCACCAACAGGTCAGCATCAGGATGAACTGCCTGCGGAATTTCAGGCAACTCATCAGTTGGCAGTGGTGGCGGCAGCGGCGGAAGAGGCGCTTCGTAGAGGGCGCCATCATGGCCGCCCTCAGCAGCATCATCAGGGGTATTCTCAAGCGCGCCATCACGGTCTTCCAGCGCCACCTGGTCGCGCGCAGAATCAGAAGGCTCTTCATCGGCGGGGTTTGCATCGGCTGGCTTGGGATCTGCACGCCCTTGACCAGCAGGCTTTTCATCCGGCTCGTCCATGCGGCGCGGGATCAGCGCTTCCAGCTCTTCCTCATCCGCAGCGTACACAGGTGGTAAAGGCGGCCCAACAGTTTCAACCAAGGCAGCCGTTCGGCCAACTTTCGGAGAATTTTGACTGGCGTTTGCCACCACATCGATACCCGCAGACGGGGGAACCGGCGCCGGACCAAAGTCCACCGATCGGTGCTGAACATGCAGATAGAGCGACGCGGCGCCACGCACCGGGTCAGTCCAGAGGCGGTCAAACGCTTCCAGGCAACGCGTGAGAAAATTACCATCGCGCGAACGTAAGCCTAGCGCTGATCCGTCCTGCAGAAGCAGCGTGAAATGCTGGCGCGGTCGCAAACGGTATGTCGCCGCACCCAAAGCCAGCAGCGGCAAGAGAGAAAGCGCAAAAACGGTGTAGTTGGGCTGGAAAAACTGCAGCGTTTCCACAAAAGCAACGGCGCTAAAAACCAAGTTGCCCAGCATCAGCCCTGCAAGCACCAAAAACGAAACACGCACACCCAGCGTATCGATGCGTGCACCCGCCAACATCGAGCGTCGGATCACCAGATCGTCTGCCGAAAGCCGGTCGCCTTCCAGCGTCACCGACTCTACCCATCGAATATTTTCGGTCAGGATGTTCAAGGAAACCAAACCCTTACGCGGCGCCAATGCGCCAAACTCATAAATCTTGCCTAGGCGATAAGCGCGCCAAGCAGTTGATGCAAGGTTGAAACCGTGGAGCTATCGGCCACGCCATCAATACGCGCGGGGCGAAAATGCCGTTGAAAGGCTCGCACCACGCTTGCCGTTTGTTCGTCATACTTACCATTGGCCTCGACCGGATAGCCGTAGAGCTTCAGCATGTTTTGCAAGGCAGCAACTGGCTCGCCGGCATCACCAACCGACATGAAGCGTCCGTCAACAAGCGGTGCAGGCGGCAAATGATGCCCGACACCTGATACGGCCAGCCGATCCCACGGGAACAGTTCACCCGGGTCTTCTTTGCGGTCTGGCGCAATATCTGAATGTGCCAGCACATGTTCTCGTGCAATGGCGTGGCGGGCAATAATGGCCTGGGAAAGCGCGATCACAGCCTCAATCTGTTCATCAGGAAAATCCCGATAGCCATGCTCATGGCCAGGATTACAGATTTCAATGCCCACAGAACGAGCGTTGATATCGGTCACGCCTTTCCATGACCCCTGCCCGGCATGCCAGGCCCGCTGCTCTTCATCCACCATCGCTATAATGCGGCCATCCTCATGCACCACATAGTGACACGACACTTTGGAGCGCGGATCGGCCAGCCATCGCACTGCAGCTTCATCATCCTGCATGCCGGTATAGTGCAGCAGCAAAATATCCACCGGCGCGCCGCCACGACTATCAAAATTAGGCGATGGCACGGATGCCTCGAAAACTGGGTACTCACTCATGCGCCTGCTCCAGTCGGGCGATGACGTGCTTCAATCTGATCAAAGGCGGCATTGATAGCGGCTAAACGGTCGGTAGCGATTTTGATGAACTCCTGAGGCACACCTCGTGCGATCAGTCGGTCGGGATGATTTTCGGACACCAGCTTGCGGTATATCCGGCGAACATCTTCATAGGGCAGGTCTGAATCGACGCCCAGCACCACATAGGGGTCCAGTTCGCCCTCAAACACATGGCGTGCGCGCACCCGGCGATACTCGATGTCGTCAAAGCCAAACTCACCGGCAACAATTTCAAGGTAAGCTGCCTCGCGGTCGTGCAGCACACCATCGGCCATCGCTATATGGAACAACCCATCCAGGATATCTTCCAGAATGGCTGTTTCACCTTCAAACAGGCCTGCAATCTTGCGCGCATAGGCGTCAAAGCCTGCCACATCCTGCTTGGCGAGGTTGTAGAGGCGGGCCACGTTCTGCGCCTCTTCCTGAGGGAATTCCACAAGGTCGCGAAACGCTTCAATCTCATCATTGGTAACAACGCCGTCGGCCTTGGCCATCTTTGCCGACAGCCCAATCATGGCCACCGTAAAAGCAACCTGACGCCGCTGCTCTTCATCGCCAACCAGGTTGCGCAAACTGTCCACCAGCGCGCCAAGCACTGCCCCCGCGCCGGAAGCCGCAGAGCCAAGCAATGATGTCAGGGAAGTCCAAACACTCATAACGGACTACATCGCTGCGGCAGCGCGCGCCGCCTGATCATAAGAACCAGACATCGCACGCATCATGGTTGCAATGTTGGAGATGTCCTTGCCTTCAAGGTTCAGCGCCTTCACCGAGTCGATAAACAGCGCTTCTCGAAGCTCGCCGTAACGCTCGCACACAGCGGCACCCTTCTCGGTGATGGCCACGGTTTTCTCCTTTCCCTTGCGCCCGCTTTTCACCAGCCCACGTTCGGCCAGCTTCTTCACAGCATAGGACACCAGATGGGTGTCTTCGATGTTCAGAACAAGGCAGATGTCAGCCAGTGTCTTTGCACGATCGCGGTGGTTCACAAGATGGACGACCAGCACTTCAAGCGGGGAAAGGCCCTCTTCGCCAGCAGCGGTCATGCAGCGCGTCATCCAACGATGAAACGCGTGCACGGTCATTGTCAGGGCAAACTCAAATTCTGACTGGGACGGCAGCGAGGATTGCGCCAGATGGGCCGATGAAACGACCGGCCCAACAGAGGCTTTTTTGGCAGCCTTATCGGCTTCTAGCGGTTCGACAGCATCGTTTCGGGTAGCCATAGCGCGATCTCCGGAAAGACAACCAGAAGCACTGTGCCCAGCACCAGCAAGCCGAAGAACGGCAGGGCATACAGCGCAACCTGGAAAATGTTGCGCCCCGTCATGCCCTGAATAACGAACAGATTGAACCCCACCGGAGGGGTGATCTGGCTCATTTCGACCACCAGCACCAGAAAGATGCCAAACCAGATAAGGTCGATGCCCGCCGCTTCGACCATTGGCAGGATGATGCTGGTGGTGAGCACAACGATGGAAATGCCGTCCAGAAAGCAGCCCAGCACAACGAAAAACAGCGTGAGCGCCGCAAGCAGCATGTAGGGCGAAAGCTCCATCACGCTTATCCAGCTGGCCAACTCGCGCGGAATCCGGGTGTAGCCCATGGCCACCGTGAGAAACGCAGCGCCAGCCAAAATGAACGCAATCATGCAGCTGGTGCGGGTCGCGCCCAGCAGAGCATCGGTGAAGGTGGCTTTGGTGAGCGTGCCGGAAAACCACGACAACAACAGCGCGCAGAACACGCCCACAGCCGCCGCTTCGGTTGGCGAGGCAAGGCCTGCATAGATGGAGCCAATGACAGCCACAATGAGCAGGATAATCGGGATGAGGCGCAGTGTGGCGGCCATACGTTCACGCAGCGGAACGGAAGGCTCATTCTGGGGCATCTTGTCTTTGTTCAGCATCGCCCAGATGGCCGTGTACCCCATGAACAGCGTCGCCAGCATGATACCGGGCAGCACTCCGGCCATAAACAGCCGCGCAATGCTCTGCTCCGTGGCAGCCCCGAATACGATCAAGATGATTGATGGGGGTATCAACAGGCCCAAAGTGCCCGACCCTGCAAGCGTCCCGATGGCGATACGCGGATCGTACCCGCGCTCTGCAAGCTCCGGCAGGGCCATGCGCCCGATGGTGGCGGTGGTGGCAGCTGATGAACCAGAGACGGCGGCAAAGATGGTGCAGCCCAGAATGTTTACATGCAGAAGCCGCCCCGGCAGACCTCGCATCCACGGCGCAAGACCGGCAAACATGTCCTCTGAAAGCTTGGAGCGGAAAAGAATTTCACCCATCCAGATGAACATCGGCAGGGCTGTCAGCTCCCAACTGTTGAGCTTGCCCCAGAACGTTGTCGCCATGACGGTGCCCACCGGCACGCTGGTAGCGATAACGATGCCCAGCACGGCAACCGCCGTCAGCGCCAGCGAGACCCACAAACCCAAGGCCAGAGCCGCAAGCATGGCAAGGCCAAGCACAATGGCCAGTGCTTCAATGCCCATTAGTTTGCCTCCTGCTGGCTCAGCACCGGCGTCTGCAAAGTATCCGACTTCGCATCCTCATGTGTCTGATAGGTTGGGGTGCCGGTTTTGATAACACTCACCAACTCATCAGCCAGCGCGATGGCAAAAACGACCAACCCCGCGGCGAGCGCGCTTTGCGGTATCCAAAGGGGTATGGGTACGGTGCCGAAGGATACACTGTTGAAGGCAATGCTGTCGGCCACCTGCAACACGGCGTGGTAAGCAGCAAAGGCAGCAATTGCAGTGGCGATGATCAGCACCAGCGTTTCCAGCAATCGTCGCACACCAAGTGGCACGGCCTTGATCAGCATCGACACGCGAATGTGGTCAGCTTTGCGCAGCGTGGGCGCAAGCGCCAAAAAGGTCGCTCCCACAAACAGGAAGCCTGCAATTTCATTGAGCGAGGGCACCGTGATGCCCGCGATCGGCATATCCAGTGCACGCAAGGCACCGTCCAGAATACGGCCAAAAACCTGCACCAGGATCAGACTGGCAATCACGCACAAACAAACAGCCGCGGCAGCCGATGAAGCCCTATAGAGCCCGTCCAAAATCGCACGCATTTGCGTTGTCCTTCGCTGATTGATCAAAAAAGGCGGGATGCTCAGCACCCCGCCCTTTGTTTTGATGATTACATATCGTTGTAGGCTTCGATGACCGCCTGGCCGGCATCGCCAGCATCCTGCAGCCATTCAGCCGTCATGGTCTGACCAATGCTGCCAAGCTGCGCTGCCAGGGTTGCTGATGGCTCAACAACCACCATGCCACCTTCGGCCAAGGCATCCGTTTTCGTGCCAGTTTCTTCAGCTGACATAGCCCAACCACGGGTTTCTGCTTCATCAGCAGCAGCCAAAAGGGCTGCCTGTTCATCAGCTGAAAGCGCATCAAACGCACGCTGGTTCACGATCACCATGTTCTTGGGCAGCCAGGCGCGGGTATCGTGGTAAACTTCAACAAAGTCCCAAGCCTGCGAGGCAACACCTGTTGAAGGTGAAGTGATCATGGCGTCCACGCGGCCGGTGGAGAACGCGGTGGGAATGTCGCCAGCTTCGACCTGCGTGGGCACAGCGCCCATCAGTGTGGCCAGCCGCTCGGTGGCAGCATTGTAAGCGCGGAAACGCACACCATCCATCTGGGCTGCGTCGGTGACTTCCTGGCCGGCATAAATGCCCTGTGGCGGCCACGGCACAGCAAACAGCAATTTCAGGCCCTCTTCTTCCAACAGCGCTGCAATGGCTGGCTCAGAGGCATTCCAAAGTGCAGCGGCTTCATCATAGCTGGTGGCCAAGAACGGAATGGAATCGACACCATAAAGTGGGTTTTCATTGGAAAGACGCGAGATCAGCACCTCGCCGATGGGCGCAAGCTGGCGACGCACAGCATCTTTGATTTCTGGGTGGCCGAAAAGCGAACCAGCAGAATGCACGGTAATATCCAGCTCGCCGCCAGTCGCCTCGCGCACATCATCAGCAAATTGCATGATGTTGGCGGTGTGGAAGATGCTATCGCCATACGGTGTTGGCATGTCCCATGCCGTTTGCGCAAAGGCACCCGTGGCTGCGAACGACATGACACCAGCGAGTGCTGCTGCTTTGATAGACTTCATGAGTTTTCCCCTCTCACTGTTTTCTCGCGCCAACCTCTGGCCCAAAGGCCATCGGCAAAACGCACCGCTGAGACCTTCAGCGTGGGGAGAGGTTGACGTGACACTTACAATTTGTCAACAAATTATCCGTGATTAGCTTTTGAGCAACCGGAGACCAAAATGCCTGATGCCACGCCAAACGAGCAAAACACGACAGGCCTATGGGACTTTTGGATCGACCGGGGCGGCACCTTTACCGACATTGTCGCCCGTACGCCATCTGGTGAGCTTTTGACCAGGAAACTGCTGTCGGAAAACCCAGAGGCCTATCGCGATGCAGCGGTTGAGGGCATTCGGCGGTTCTTGGGGGTAAAGACAGGCGAGCGTGTTCCCGCTGAGAACATTTCCGCCGTTAAAATGGGCACCACAGTCGCCACCAATGCGCTGCTCGAGCGCAAGGGTGAACCCACGGCGCTGATTATAACCAAGGGTTTTCGTGATGCACTGCGCCTGGGCTATCAGGCGCGCCCGGACATCTTTGCCAAAAACATCATTCTACCAGAGCAGCTCTACGATCTAGTGGTTGAGATTGACGAGCGGGTTTTGGCTGATGGAACCGTAGAAACCACCATCACAGATGCCGCCATTGATGCAGCGCTGGATGAAGTGCAGGCCGCTGGTTTCAAAGCACTCGCCATCACGCTTATGCATGCCTACGCTTACCCTGACCATGAAGCGCAGATTGCCGCCCGCGCCCGCGCCCGCGGCACCATTGCTCAAGTATCCGTGAGCCACGAAGCCTCGCCGCTGGTGAAGCTGGTTGGCCGTGGCGATACCACGGTCGTCGATGCCTACCTTTCCCCCATCCTCAAGCGCTACGTGAACCAGGTGGCCGAAGAACTCGGCGTAGACGGCACTGGATGTAGGCTCATGTTCATGATGTCATCGGGCGGGCTGACGGCAGCTGACATGTTTGAGGGCAAAGACGCCATTCTCTCCGGCCCCGCAGGCGGCGTGGTCGGCGCGGTGCAAACAGCACAGATGGCTGGCTTCGATAAAGTTATTGGCTTTGACATGGGCGGCACCTCCACCGATGTCAGCCACTTTAACGGCACCTATGAGCGCGCTTTTGACACCGAAGTTGCAGGCGTGCGCATCCGCGCGCCAATGATGCGCATTCACACGGTTGCAGCAGGCGGCGGCTCGATCCTTCACTACAAGGATGGACGCTTTCAGGTTGGCCCGGATTCTGCCGGTGCAAACCCGGGGCCTGCTTGCTACCGGCGCGGCGGACCACTGGCAGTGACCGATGCCAACGTGATGGTCGGCAAGCTACAACCGGCCTTCTTCCCGTCCATCTTTGGCCCCGATCAGGATCAGCCGCTGGATGCCGATGCCGTACGCGCCAAGTTCACTGACATGGCCGAACAGGTTGGTGACGGCAAAAGACCTGAGGACATCGCTGATGGTTTCCTGAAGATCGCCGTGCAGAACATGGCGAACGCCATCAAAACCATCTCCGTCCAGCGCGGCTACGACGTCACGCAATATGCGCTCGTCTCATTCGGTGGGGCGGGTGGCCAACACGCCTGCGCCATTGCCGATACGCTGGGCATGACCACTGTACACCTCCACCCTTTCTCCGGGCTGTTGTCGGCCTATGGCATGGGCCTTGCCAGCATCTACGCCTCGCGCACCAAGGCTTTCGTGCAGCCGTTGGAAGCTGCGTCTTCCCCTGCCCTTGATTCATTGATCAGCGATCTACAGGCTCAAGTGCTGGACGAACTGGCAGATCAAGGCGTCACGGACGCTACGCACAACCCTGTGCTGCACCTGCGCTATGAGGGCACCGATACCACCATCGATCTGGATTTCTCCGCCCGCGACATGGGCGCAATCCGCACTGCTTTTGAGACCGAGCACAAGGCACAATTTGGCTTTGTATATCCTGGGCGGACCATCATCATCGAAAGTGTAGAGCTTCAAGGCTCTGACAACACTGTGGCTGGTCGCGATGAAACAGCGCTCGAAACGATAGAAGGTGAAGCGCCACGCGGCGAGGCCACGCGCATCTTCACCGATGGTCAATGGCACGAGGCAGCCATTGTGCGCCGTGAGACCATCGCGCGTGGTCAAACCATTACCGGCCCTGCGATCCTCGTGGAAGACCACCAAACCGTCGTGATCGAACCGGGCTGGCAAGCCCAGCTTACCGCCCGCGATCATCTGGTCTTGAAGCGCGCCATCGCCAAAACCCGCGACCTTGCCATAGGAACCGATGCAGACCCGGTGATGCTGGAAGTGTTCAACAACCTCTTCATGTCCATCGCCGAGCAGATGGGCGAAACACTGCAAAAAACCTCCTCCTCGGTGAACATAAAGGAGCGGCTCGATTTCTCCTGCGCGGTGTTTGACGCCTCTGGCGCGCTGGTTGCCAACGCCCCGCACATGCCAGTGCATCTGGGGTCGATGGACCGCTCGGTGGAAGCCATCATCCGCCAGAATATCGGCACCGTGCGCCCCGGCGATGTGTACGCCCTCAACGCGCCCTACAATGGCGGCACGCACCTGCCCGACATCACCGCCGTGACACCGGTCTTTGATCCCGATGAGAAAGAGATCATCTTCTGGGTTGCCTCACGTGGTCACCATGCCGATGTCGGCGGTACAGCCCCCGGCTCCATGACGCCGCTCGCCACAAGCGTCGAAGAAGAGGGCGTGCTGTTTGATAACTTTAAGGTCGTGGATCAGGGTATCTTTCAAGAGGTCGCCTTGCGAGAACTCCTCACCGATCACCCCTACCCTGTGCGCAATGCTGACCAGAATGTCGGTGACCTGAAAGCGCAAATCGCCGCCAACGAAAAAGGCGTGCACGAGATGCGCAAGATGGTGGCGCAGTTTGGCTGGGATGTCGTCGCCGCCTATATGGGCCATGTGCAGGACAACGCCGAAGAAAGCGTGCGCCGCGTATTGGAACGGCTCGATGATTGCGAGTTTGAGTACCCGACCGATCAGGGCGCGGTGATCAAAGTGAAGATCATCGTCGACCATGAAAAGCGCGAGGCGACCGTCGATTTCACTGGCACCAGCCCCCAACAACCGGGCAACTTTAATGCGCCTGAACCTGTGGCCCGTGCCGCGGTGCTTTATGTGTTCCGTGTGCTCACTGAAGCGCCGATTCCCATGAACGCCGGGTGCCTGAAGCCGATCAATTTGATCATCCCGGAAGGCTCCATGCTGCGGCCCAGCTATCCTGCTGCCGTGGTGGCCGGAAACGTGGAAACCAGCCAGCACGTCACCAACGCCATGTTCCTGGCGACCAAGGCCCTATCATCCTCACAAGGGTCGATGAACAACCTTACCTTCGGCAATGCGACCTATCAGTATTACGAAACCATTTGTTCGGGTGCCCCTGCAGGCCCAGGCTTTAGTGGCACCGGGGGCGTGCACGTTCACATGACCAACTCGCGCCTGACCGACCCGGAAGTGTTGGAAATGCGTTTCCCCGTGGTGTTGGAAGACTTCCACATCGAGAAAGGCTCTGGCGGCAAGGGCAAATGGAACGCAGGCGACGGCACACGCCGTGTCGTGCGCTTCCGCGAACAGATGGACCTGGCGGTGCTTACATCACATCGCAAGATTGCACCTCCAGGCGTGGATGGCGGGCAGGCCGGGCGCTTGGGAAAAGCTGAGGTGCGGCGCAATAATGGCGACGTGGAAACACTGCGCAGCTGCGACCAGACCGTGCTGGAGCCAGGCGAAGCGATCATCATGACCACACCTACCGGTGGTGGATATGGGGAGGCCTGAGTGTTATCCCGGCCTTGAGCCGGGATCTGCAAAACGCACGTTAGCTTTAGATCCCGATAGGCTCCGCCTTCCGGGATGATGCGCGTTGGTCGCTTGACGTGAAAGCCGAACCAGCGCTTTGTCGGTGCATGACTTTAGAACTCTACCTCTCCTACGTCATCGCGTGCTTCGTCGTGCTGGCTGTACCGGGTCCCACAATCCTGCTGGTGATCTCCTACGCGCTCAGCCAAGGCAAACGCGCGGCCCTCTCCACTGTGGTCGGTGTCGGGCTTGGTGACGCGATCGCCGTAACGGTATCACTCGCGGGCCTTGGCGCGGTGATGGCAACGTCGGCCACTGCCTTCACTGCGCTCAAATGGGTGGGCGCGGCGTACCTCATCTATCTTGGTATCAAGATGTGGCGCACGCAGCCAACGCTGGACCTTGCAGATCAGCCGGAGATTTCCTCCAAGAAAATGACCCTGCACACCACGGTGGTAACCGCGCTGAACCCCAAAGGCATCGCGTTCTTCATCGCGTTCCTGCCTCACTTCCTCAATCCGGCCGCACCTGCCACAGGGCAGTTGGTACTGCTCGGCACCACATTCGTGGCGCTTGGGGTGGTCAACGCCATGCTCTATGCTCTTTTTGCCTCACACCTGCGCGACCGCATCACCAAACCGTCCACACTCAAATGGGCCAACCGCGCAGGAGGGACGATGCTGCTGGGTGCGGGCCTGTTGACTGCGACGCTGCGCAGAGCCTGAAACCAGGTAGAAATGCGGCCGATTTGCGATTGGCCAATGCCGCGCTGCAGCAACTGGCGTATGGTACTTAGCCTAAGTCCTTGACCCTAAGCTGTTTGTGCAACGCAGCGACGAATTTTCTTGCCTCGTACACTGCCTAAGGTAGCTTCTTTATGTTGATAACGAGGAGGAGGCCCATGCCTATGAACGGTCAACGCGCTTTGAACTTTGTGATTGTCGGTGCAGCGTTTGTCTTCATCGGTGCCATTGTTTTGGGAATGGTTTAACCCACCCTTGAAGTGAGTAAGACAGTCGTCGACACGGCCTGAAAAAGTTTCGCGGAAAAATCAAAATCAAGCCGCAAAATAGCAAACGGCGCCTCACATGGGGCGCCGTTTTTTATTGTCTCACAAGTGCTTAAGCAGCCAGAGCATCAATCGCCGAGTTGGCTTTGGCCATAGATGCTTCGGGATCCACCATCAGCCGATCTGCCGCCACGACATCAACATCTGTGATGCCGATGAAGCCCAAGACATGCTTCAGATAGGGTGTGGCAAAGTCTATATCCGAGCCCGATTCTGTTCCGCCAGACGAGACAACAATCGTGGCGCGCTTGCCGTCCAGCAGCCCAACTGGCCCATTCTCGCTGTACTTGAACGTGATACCAGCGCGCGCAATTTGATCCACCCATGCCTTTAAGGCTGCAGGCACGCCAAAGTTCCAAATTGGCGTGGCGATTACGATATGATCAGCGGCCATAACTTCGGCCACCAACTGCTCAGATGTCGCCAGTGGCGACTTGTCTTCGCCGCCAAAAGCAGCACCGATCCATGCACCATCTACCAACGGCACGCCATCGCTCACATCGCGCGTGACCACATTGGCTGGCGCAAGCTTCTCCAACACCTTGTCGGCCAGTTGGCGGCTCACCGAATGCTCACCGCGTGGCGATGCTAGAACTTTCAAGACTGATTTGGACATATGTGTTCCTGACAATGGTTGATTTGAACGCCAACATGCGTCCAAAGCGTTGATCGTCAAAGACCGATTAAGCAAGACAGGCTGTCTTCAAAATGTGAACAGCGTGCACGTTATTGGAAAGACTATTGCGCAGCCTGCTCAAGAATGTCGGCTGGGTCATAGGCCAAGACGGGCCGCAACCACGTTTCAGCGGTTTCAATGTCCCAGCCCTTGCGCGTGGCATAGTCTTCAACCTGGTCGCGCTCCACCTGACCCACGCCAAAATAATAGCTCTGCGGATGGCCCAGATAGAGGCCGGAAACAGATGAGCCCGGCCACATGGCAAAGCTCTCCGTCAGCGAGATGCCGGTCTGCGCTTCGGCATCCAGCAGACGGAACAGCGTCTCTTTCTCGGTATGGTCAGGCTGTGCTGGATAGCCCGGTGCAGGGCGAATGCCTGCATATTTCTCACCAATCAGCTGTTCCGGCGACAGCGCCTCATCGGCCGCATAACCCCAAAACTCTTTACGCACCCGCTCGTGCATGTGCTCGGCAAAGGCTTCCGCCAACCGGTCGCAGAGCGCCTGGATCATGATCTTCTTGTAATCATCATCCCCTGCCAGCGCCTTGATGGCCTCTTCCTCGCCATGACCTGCGGTAACGGCAAAGCCACCAATATAGTCATCTTGCTCGGCAACAAAGTCGGCCAGCGCCACCTGCGCACGATCATTGGACCGACCGATTTGCTGGCGCAATGTGTGGAAGGTGGCCAACTTTTTGCCACGCGTCTCGTCAGTGAAGACTGTCACATCATCACCGTCACGCTGCGCCGGCCAAAGGCCGATGACCGCTTTGGCAGACACCATTTGGCTCGTCACAAGCTCGGCCAGCATAGCCTCAGCATCATCCAGCAACTCACGCGCTACGGGGCCAGCTTCTGGATGATCCAGAACGGCAGGATACGTGCCCTTAATCTCCCAGGTGGCAAAAAACGGCGTCCAGTCGATATAGGGGATCAGCGTTTCAAGGTCGTAGGTTTCAAAAGTCTTGGTGCCGAGCATTTTGGGCGTCACCGGCGGGTGAGCCGCAAAATCGGGCGCAAACGCTTTGGCGCGGGCCTGCGCAATCGGGAGGCGGGCCTTGGTGGCCTGCGCGCGGGCATGGCCCTGCGCAATGCGGGTGTATTCGGTCTGCGTATCGGCGAAGTAGCTGGCTTTCTCCTCGCCCAGCGCCTTCTGGCACACGCCAACCGCGCGGCTGGCATCGGTCACATAGATCACCTGCCCGGCATCATATACAGGATCGATCTTCACCGCCGTATGCACGCGGGAAGTCGTCGCGCCACCAATGAGCAGCGGAATATCAAAACCCTGCCGCTGCATCTCACTGGCCACCGACACCATTTCATCCAGCGATGGGGTGATAAGGCCAGACAGGCCAATGATGTCCGCACCGATTTCCTTGGCTTTGTCGAGGATCTGCTGGCCGGGCACCATCACGCCCATGTCCACGACTTCGTAATTGTTACAGCCAAGCACAACGCCGACGATATTCTTGCCGATATCGTGGACATCACCCTTCACCGTCGCGAGCAGAATTTTGCCAGCCGACGGTGAATCCACCAGACCCATCTCCTCTTTCTCGCGCTCCATAAAGGGCATGAGATAGCCAACGGCCTGCTTCATCACACGCGCGGATTTCACCACCTGCGGCAGGAACATTTTTCCCGAACCAAACAGGTCACCCACCACGTTCATGCCGTCCATCAACGGCCCTTCGATGACATGCAGAGGACGGGCCACGGACGCGCGGGCTTCCTCTGTGTCCTCGTCGATAAACTCGGTGATGCCGTGCACCAAAGCGTGCTTCAGCCGCTCGGCAACCGGATTTTCACGCCAGCTCAGGTCCACAACGCGCTTCTTCGCGCCGCCACCTTTGAACTCATCAGCAGCATCCACCAGCCGCTCGGTCGCATCCTCGCGGCGGTTCAGCACCACATCTTCGGCAAGCTCTTTCAGGCGGGGGTCCAGCGCATCATAAACGCCAAGCTGACCCGCATTGACGATGCCCATATCCATGCCCTGCCCGATGGCGTGGTACAGAAACACCGTGTGCATCGCCTCGCGCACCGGCTCATTGCCGCGGAACGAAAAGGAAAGGTTCGATACCCCGCCCGACACATGGGCATGCGGCAGGTTCTGGCGAATAAAGGCCGTCGCGCGGATAAAGTCGTTGCCATAATCGGCATGCTCTTCGATGCCGGTGGCCACCGCGAAAACGTTGGGATCAAAAATGATGTCTTCAGGCGGTAGGCCAACCTCGTCCACCAGAATGCGATAGGCCCGCTCGCAGATCTCGGTCTTGCGGGCGTAGGTATCGGCCTGGCCTTCTTCATCAAACGCCATAACCACCACCGCCGCGCCGTGGCGACGGCAAAGGCGGGCGTGCTTCAAGAACTCATCCACGCCCTCTTTAAGCGAAATGGAGTTCACGATTGCCTTGCCCTGCACGCATTTAAGGCCGGCCTCGATCACACTCCATTTGGACGAGTCCACCATTACTGGAACGCGCGCGATATCCGGCTCGGCGGCGACAAGGTTGAGGAACGTCACCATCGCCTCCTCACTGTCGAGCAGGCCTTCGTCCATATTGACGTCGATGACCTGTGCGCCTGCTTCCACCTGATCGCGGGCAACATCAAGCGCGGTCGCATAATCGCCGTTTTTAATCAGCTTGCGGAACTTGGCAGAGCCGGTGACGTTAGTACGCTCACCAACATTCACAAACGGGATGTCGCTGGTCAGCTCAAAGGGTTCCAGACCAGACAGCCGCATCATCGGCTCGATAGTGGGCAGCGCGCGCGTGGTCTTGCCCTTCACAGCATCAGATATAGCCGCAATGTGCGCAGGCGTAGTGCCGCAGCAGCCGCCAACAATGTTCACAAGGCCAGAGGCCGCAAACTCTTCAAGCATCTCTGCGGTGGCTTCGGGCGACTCGTCATACGCCCCGAACTCGTTGGGCAGCCCAGCATTTGGGTACGCACACACCAGCGTGTCCGACAGCTTGGAAAGCTCGGCAATGAGCGCGCGCATTTCCTTGGCGCCCAGCGCACAATTCAGCCCAATGGAAAACGGCTTGGCGTGACGCAGCGCATACCAAAAGGCGGCAGGTGTCTGACCAGAAAGCGTGCGGCCCGACAGATCGGTAATGGTGCCGGAGATCATAATCGGCAGCTTCACGCCCGCCGCCTCAAACGCTTCATCAATGGCAAACAGCGCTGCCTTGGCGTTGAGCGTGTCGAAGATCGTCTCGACCAGAATGATGTCAGCACCACCGGCAATCAGCCCGCGCGTTGCCTCACCGTATGCCTCACGCAACTCATCAAACGTTACTGCGCGATAGCCAGGGTTCTGCACATCTGGTGAGATGGAGGCCGTGCGGTTGGTTGGCCCCAACGCGCCCGCCACAAAGCACTGGCGCCCCGGCTCCTCGCTCATCACTTGATCGGCGGCCTCGCGCGCAAGCCGCGCACCGGCCTCGTTCAGTTCATACGCCAACGCTTCCATGCCATAATCGGCTTGCGCGATGGTGGTCGATGAAAATGTATTGGTTTCAACAATATCGGCGCCAGCCTTGAAGTAAGCCTTGTGAATGTCACGGATAGCATCAGGCTGGGTGAGGATCAGCAGATCATTGTTGCCCTGCACATCCATGTGCCAATCGGCGAAGCGCGAGCCACGAAAATCAGGTTCTTTCAGCTTCAGATCTTGGATCTGTGTACCCATCGCACCGTCGAGCACCAGAATGCGCTCAGCGGCCAGCTGATTAAGAGCATCAAGACGGGGGTGATTCAGAATCATAAGTGGAACTTCCTGGTTCAAGCCGCTGTTGCGGCTTGCTTTTCTGACATGTCGGCACCTGACCTCAGCGGACGCATGCCCAGCAGATGGCAGATCGCAAACACAAGGTCAGCCTTGTTCATAGTGTAAAAGTGGAAGTCCTTAATGCCATGGCGGCGAAGCCCTTCGACCTGTTCAGCAGCCACCGTAGCAGCCACCAACTCGTGTGTTTTGGGATCATCTTCTAGCCCTTCAAAACGCGCAGCCACATCCTTGGGGATGCGCGCACCACAGCCCTTGGCGAACCTGGCGATGGAGGTGAACGAGTGGATCGGTGCAATGCCTGGCACAATAGGAATGGTGATGCCAGCATCTGACACGCGATCCAGATAGCGGAAGTAATCTGTGTTATCGAAGAAGAACTGTGTGATCGCCCGCGTCGCGCCAGCATCCACCTTACGCTTCAAAACTTCGATCTCGGTTTCCCAACTTGGGCTTTCTGGATGGCGTTCGGGGTAGGCCGACACTGAGATTTCCATCGCGTGTTTGCCGCGAATTGCAGCCACCAGATCGGCGGTGTCCTGATACCCATCGGGATGCGCGCGATATGCGCTGCCAACACCATCGGGCGGATCACCACGCAGCGCTACAATGTGATTGACACCAGCCTGCCGGTACTCGTTCACCACCTCATCGACCTCGGCACGCGAGGCGTTCACACAGGTTAGATGGGCAGCAGGGTGCAAGCTCGTTTTCTGCTTAAGCGCCTGTACAGTGCGGTGCGTGCGCTCGCGGGTCGAGCCGCCAGCACCGTAGGTGACAGACACAAACTTAGGCTGAAGCGGTGCAAGGCGCTCAATGGCTGACCACAGACGCTGCTCCATCTTCTCGCTTTTCGGCGGAAAGAACTCAAAGCTAACATTGATCGGTGCAGGGGTCGGCATGCTCATAATAGTCCTCAAGCAAACTCAAAAGATGCGGAGATGGGCGGAGCGTCGGCCATCACGCGTGGGTCTTGGGCAAGCCAAAGGTTGACGGAAAGGCCCGTCGATCCATTGCCTGCTTTGGCGTTTAGGGTGATTGGGTCATCCACTTTCAAGTCCAGCGCTTGCAGCCACCGGCTAACTTCTGCTGCCTCAAAACCCAAACGACGATGCTGATGGTCGACCCTCAACGCCTCAAGAGTGTGGGGCGCGAAATCAACAACCAAAAGACGGCCCGAAGGTGCCAACACCCGCCGAGCCTCAGCAAGCATTGGGCGCGGATCATCAAAAAAGTGCATCACCTGGTGCAGCGTCACCAGATCCTGGCTATCGCGCGGCAAACCAAGTGCAAGCCCATCGCCTTGGCGCACTTGCGCATGGCCAATGCCACTATCGGCAAGTGTTGCGCGCGCAACCTGCAACATGGCGTGGGTTGGGTCTATGCCAACAGCGCTGGCATACAACTCGCGCAGCAGCACAAGCATGCGTCCGGTGCCCGTACCAATGTCAAGCAAGCGCTCCACGCGCGCAGACCCCAAAGTGGATAGAATAGCAGCTTCGACTTGCTGCTCAGGGACCAGATCAGCGCGCAGCGCATCCCAGCGGGCGGCGTGCTCCTGAAAGAAGGCTTGCGCACGCGCGCCCTGCTCGGCCTTAAGACGCGCCAATCGGTCGGCATCGTCGCGCAGCACGTCATCATCCAGCCCAACAAGTACAGCCACGGCCTGCCAAACAGCACGCAGCTTTTCATCTTCAGCGATACGGTAATAGACCCACGCGCCTTCAGGAAAGCGTACAATCCAACCAGCATCAGAGAGCAACTTGAGGTGACGCGACAGGCGCGGCTGGCTTTGGCCCAAAAGGCTGGTGAGATCTTTGACGCTCAAATCACCATGGCGCAGCAAAGCCACCAAGCGCAGCCGTGTGGGCTCGGCCAACGCCTTGAGCGTTTCAATATGCGTATCAAAGGCACCGGGCATTTTCGACTACACCAAGACAACACAAAAAGACATAAAGATATCTTTATGCGCAATATCGGAGCGGCGCAAGCACGAAAAACCCCGGCCACCAGAGGTGGCCGGGGCGAGCGTGTGTATGGCATGCTCTTTAAGGGTTAGGCCGCCTCAGTTATGCGGCGCTTTTTCCATTCACTGAAAATCTGCTTCGCCATCGCGTCGTCAAGCGCCTCATAGTCAAATCTGGCGCGCTCGCGTTCATCGCGATCCAAACGACGCAGCCAAGGGCCTAACTGCAAGAAGGTCGCCACGGTTTGTGCAGAAAAGCCCATGGCCTTACAAACGATGAGGAACGGCTTAGGATCGGCGCGCACCGACCAATGCTTGGCCTCTTCCAACGCAACACCTGCACACAGGGCGAACATGACCACCGCCTCGGCGTATTTGCCAGAGCGCGCCATGGCATACACCGTGTCTTCGTTTATAGGCTGCTTTTTTAGGGCCATTGATACCGAACGATAGGCGGCTTCGAAATCATAGCGTGCCAGCCATTGCTCATTGGACAGGCGCTCAGCAGCCAGCCCAGCGGCCTCGGTAACGCGCTTGGCCACCTCAGGCCGGCCGTGCCGAAGGAGCTTGCGACGCACAGTAACACTTGCAACCTCAACCAGGGCGCGCACAACGCTCACTGGCAGATCATCACGCTCCGCCAGTGATGTTTGCAGCTTTTCATCGTTGCGCGCATCACTCACCAGCTTGCTGTAGGATGCATCGGTGAACTTGGCACCATCATTGCGGGCAAGCTTCAGCTTAACAGGATTGTTGCCCCGCTCGATAATGGCAGATGACACAACTGGCGCGACCTCTTGGCGTCCAGCAATCGCATCCATGTGATCGAGACCTTTTTCTTGCACAATGCGCGTGAGGTCTTCATCGGACAGCAAAGGGCTTTGCTCAAGCACAGGCCGCGATACATTGATCGGCTCATAGGCAAGCTTGGCCACCATGCCACGCGGGGCGCGTGCCAAGGGTGCCAGTTTTTCGGCGACAAAGGCCAGCGCTTCCTCTTCCACAAGGTCGGCAAGCCGCACCAACACGTCATCATAGACGGCCAGGAGCTCAGGATTAATCCTGTCTGTCGTCAATGAATAAAGCTGAACAACATGCGTCATCAGCTGATTACGTTCGGCTTGCGTGTGCGTGCTCTCCACACGCTCAAAATCCACAAGTTCACTCATCGAGGCAGCTCACTGCTGACCCTCGCCCGTTTTCCCAGGAGCGTGTTTAGGCCAAGGATGTTGGCAAACGCTCAAACCGATTGTTCAAATTGCAAACACTTTTTGAATTTTACGACTTTTCAGATGCTTTTAATCGACGAAATCGTACTCGCCATCGTCGATGTAGCGCACAAACTGCGTCAAAGACCTGTCCCAAATGTCCAGGTATGCTGAAAAATTGGCCGAATTCATCGGGGCTTCAAGAAACAGAAAGTCCATCTCTATGGTCGCTGAATTAACATCATCGGTATAAAGCTTGGTCCACCGCTGGTCGGTGTTCCATTGGTTCATGGCTTCAAATGAGGCTGTACCAGCGGCTATGCGCTGCGCACGCAAGGATAAGGATGTGCAATCCTTATGGGCAAGGCACCCATAAAAAAGGATGTTGTAATCGATATTGGCTGCGCTGGTCTCAATGAACGGATCATTGAATTTATCCACGGTCACGATCGCAGTCTGTCCGCGCTCACGCAACAATTCAGCAATGGAAGCCGGATCTTTGGCGCTTATCTCTTGCGCGCTGGCCAGCGCTGTCAGGCAAAGCAACACAACGCCAGCGGCGATAATGCGACGAAAGGCGACAAGGGTATCCAAAGCAAACATGGGCAGAGCACCAACAAAGCACGTGGTCCCACTGTGCCGTAGCGGTAGACCAAGCTCAAGGTATTGATCGACCTTGCCTCCAGATTACCGCGACGCGCCTATTCCTGCCAGATCCATTGCTCTGGCACCTGAACGGTCAGCTTTTGGCCCACAGTGATCAGGCCAGGCTTTTCCACCCAAGCCACCAAACCGCGCTTGCCGACCGCCGCTTTGGGAAACCTAAGTGCCAAAGCCTTGGCATCATTTTCTGGGTAATTGGCGGCAATAGCATCACCGGCAAACCTGCAGGGTGCGTTTTGGCCATCCACCTTGATCGTCGCGCCACCCTCGAAGAACAAAAGCGTGCGCGGTGGCAGCATGGAAAGGTTGGGAATACCCGAAAGCTCCAGGTTTGCCCCCACCCATTCCGGCTTGATCTCCGGCAGATCCATCTTCGCTGCGGCCTCGGCCAACTCATCAGCCGCAACAATAGAAAGTTGCCGCTCGTTGCGTATTTCAGTCCCGCGCTTGTACCAAGGCTCCCGCCCGCCAGAACGTCGCGTTGGCCCAGCGTGACGGTCCCCGGCGATCCCATCCCAACTTAGATCAAGGCTTTCCACCGGGGCAGAAACAAGCGTCTCGCCCAACGCGGCAAACAGCCCATCAACGCGGGCTTCAAACCGCTTAGCGTTGTAGATGCTCAACGCCCGCTACCGTGTCAGGCGTTTGTAGGTCACGCGCTTAGGGTTCACACTTTCTGGGCCAAGGCGGCGGATTTTATCCTGCTCATAATCGTGGAAATTGCCCTCAAACCATTCCACATGGCTATCACCTTCAAAAGCTAGCATGTGCGTGGCAAGGCGGTCCAGGAACATGCGATCATGCGAAATGACCACGGCGCAGCCGCCATATTCTTCCAGCGCATCCTCAAGGGCCGCTAGCGTTTCAGTGTCCAGATCGTTGGTCGGCTCATCGAGCAGCAGCACGTTCGCGCCGGACTTCAAAATACGCGCCAGATGCACACGGTTGCGCTCACCACCTGAAAGCGTGCCAACGGGCTGCTGCTGGTCGCCGCCTTTAAAATTAAAGCTGGAGCAATAGGCCCGCGAATTAATCTCCTTGGTGCCGAGTTTGATGATTTCATCACCCTCAGAAATTGCCTCCCAAACGGTGGCTTTCGGGTCCAAGCTATCGCGGCTCTGGTCCACATAACCCATCTGCACGCTCTCACCGATGGTGATAGAGCCGCCATCAGGCTGCTCCTGACCGGTGATCATGCGGAACAGCGTGGTCTTACCTGCACCGTTGGCACCAATGATGCCCACAATGCCGCCGGGAGGCAGATTGAAATTGAGATCATCAATCAGCAGCTTGTCTCCAAAGCCTTTGGAGAGGCCCTCAGCTTTGATGACATTGTTGCCCAGGCGCTCAGCGACGGGGATGACAATCTGAGCAGCGCTTGGAGCGCGCGCTTCAGCACGCTGCAACAGCTCATCATAAGCGTTGATGCGGGCTTTGGATTTGGTCTGACGGGCTTTGGGGCTGGCAGCAATCCATTCGCGCTCGCGTTCCAGCGCTTTCTGACGGGATGCTTCCTCGCGGCCTTCCTGCTGCATGCGCTTGGCCTTGGCTTCCAGATAAGCCGAATAGTTTCCTTCGTAAGGAATGCCGCTACCGCGATCCAGCTCCAAAATCCAGCCGGTTACATTGTCCAGGAAATAACGATCATGGGTGATGATCAGCACAGCGCCGGGATATTCGCGCAGGTGTTTTTCCAACCACGCCGTAGTTTCTGCATCCAGATGGTTGGTCGGCTCATCAAGCAAAATAAGATCAGGTTGGGACAGCAGCAACTGACACAGCGCGATACGGCGCTTTTCACCACCTGAAAGGTTCTCCACCGAGCTATCACCGGGGGGGCAGCGCAGCGCATCCATCGCCTGCTCCACCTGGCTGTCCAGATCCCACAAGTTTTGGCTGTCGATCTCATCTTGAAGCTTGGCGCCCTCCTCCGCAGTTTCATCGGAGTAGTTCATCATCAGCTCGTTATAACGATCCAGAATGGCCTTCTTATCGGCCACGCCCAGCATCACATTTTCCATCGCCGTCAGGCTGTTATCCAGCTGTGGTTCTTGTGGCAGATAGCCAACCGTTTTTCCGTCGGCCAACCACGCTTCGCCAGTGAACTCCTTGTCGAGCCCAGCCATGATGCGCAGCACAGTCGATTTACCGGCACCGTTGGGGCCCAGAATGCCGATTTTGGCATCAGGATAGAACTGCAAATGGATATTATCGAGCACCTTCTTGGCGCCGTACGCCTTGGAAAGTCCCGACATGTGATAGATGAATTGCCGCGCCATGAAACGCCCCACACTGCTGAATTGAAAAGAAGGTTGGTGCCTTCTAGTCGCCAGCGCTGCATGGTGCAAACCCCAATGTTGTGGAGCTATCCTTGCGATGAAAAGCCGGGCTTAAGATCGCCAACTATGGGGTGGTGTACCGGCAGCCTGCACAACGCGATTTTTCCAAAACCGCAAACCGTGATTTAGATCACGATTTCTCACCGCAAGACATGCTCTTTCGCGCATTGCGGTACAAAACGAGGATTTCGGCTTCCATGCCATTGGACACCATCGCTGTGTTGGCGATCCTTCTTGGACTGCAAGCCAAACACTTCTTGTTTGATTTCGTTTTCCAGAGCGACTGGCAGGTGCGCAACAAGGGCACCTATGGCCATCCGGGCGGGATGGTTCATGCTGGCTTGCATGCGGCTGGAACACTTGCGGTGCTGCTCTTTGCCAGCACCATGCTGGGTGCGGTGACGCCCTGGGCGTCGCTAACGTTGGCAGTGGTGGATTTCTTGCTTCACTACCACATTGACTGGATAAAAGCGCAGCTTTCACGGCGCATGCACCTAACACCAGACAAGCATGCCTTCTGGATTGCAATGGGCGCCGACCAGGCCGCCCACCAAGCCACTTACCTTGGTCTTATAACCACCCTCGTCCTGCTATCCAGCTAGCAGCACCCCAAGCATTAACCCCACGACAAGCGCGGCAAGCACAATGGCCCACACCAAGGGTTGTTTGAAGGCGTTTTTCAAACCATCCAACGGCCCATCCGGCGTAGGCGCCGACCGATCAAAACCGCCACCATGGGTTTCCAGCGCAGCGTTGATGAACTGCACCTGCGCCTCATTCAGCCCTTCTTGGAACTGCGCCAAATAGCGCGCACGCTCCTCTCCGCTCACCTGCCCCTTGTCGAGGCTTGCCTCAAGCCGCTCGCGCGAGCGCTCAAAAAAGATCGCAAGATCATCTACCGACTTGGGCGGCGCTTTTTCCAAAGCGTCCAGAAGCATTTTTTTAAACACGCAAACACTCGAGTCGTCAGATGGCAAGGTACAGCGGCATTAGAACTGCAAATCGAACGGCACTGCAAGAAAACGCCGGTCAAACCCCTCAAACCCCAGTTGATAAACGCTGATAAGCGCAACCGCCCTCCCCGGACCAGCGTTAAATGGGGCGATAATAGCTGCCAACCCGTACCGAACCGGGCACTGGCGCGACATGGGCAGCGCTTCATCACGGTGGACAGTGGCTGTGCCTTGCCCATCCACAGTGAGCAGCAACTCGAACCCTGCCGTTTCGGCCAGGTTGAAACAATCACGTGGGCTTTCCAATGCAATCTGGTTAAGCGTCAGCGTGTGCAGTGGATCAATGGGCGTAAGGATCGCACGTGGGTAAAACGCCAGTGTCTCCTGCTGACCACCCAGCTCCATTGGCGTGGTGGCAGCCAGGGTGCGAAAAGCACCATGAACATCATGGGTGGCAAGCAATTCCGCCCCCTGTTGTCGTGCCAATGCGCGCGCGGTGGCTAGCGTCACGGTTTCATCGTCCAACCGCACGCGAATGGGCGTCTCGGCAAGCCAGCGATCCTTTTCCAGATCGATCATATAAATGTTGGAAAAAGGAAAGCCCGAGCCATCCTGAACCCCATACTCTTCAAAGGCGAACACCGTGCCATCGGCGGAGTAGCCAAACACCCGGTATTCAGCCATATCGGCAGCTTGGGCATAGCCGGTCGACAGCACCAAACACGTCATCATAAAGCGCAGCAATGAGCGAATAATCATGGGCTATGCACTCCTTGGCATTCTAATAAGGACAAAACAGGATGAGCGAGATTGACTGGGACGCAATGGACGCGCTGCACGACCAGGCGCGGGCCGCTGAAGAGGCTGGCGATACACGTGCTGCCATCCGCTTGTATCGCGAATTGCTGACGCGTGACAGTGATGATCATTTGGGCGTCTCCCTGCGGCTTGCCCGCCTCACCGATGAGCGCCCCAACAAGGCACCGAACGCCTACGTGGCAGCCCTTTTTGATCAGACTGCCGAGCGCTTTGATGCGATTTTGGTGGGTGAATTGGGCTATAACGTGCCGCTGCTGATCGCCGACCGCCTTAAAGCGCTCAATTTAGGTCCATTTCAGGGCTGGCTAGATCTGGGATGCGGCACCGGACTGTGTGCCATGGCGCTGGAAGAGGTAACCAGCAACAGCGTCGGTGTGGACCTTGCGCCAACTATGGTGGAGATTGCCGCCGAGTTGGAGATCTACGACCAACTGTTTGTCGGCGAGGCGGTAGCGTTCCTGGAATCCGATAAAGCCGGCGGGCCTTATCAGCTCATTACAGCAGCTGATGTTCTGCCTTACATCGGCGATCTGGATCCCCTTTTCTCGGCGCTTTCAGCGGTGACCGACAGTGGTAGTATTCTGGCCTTTTCCAGCGAGCACTTGCCCGGCGATGCCTGGGACTTTCAAGTCGGGAAACATAAGCGATTTGCCCATTCCACAGGCTGCATTGCCCGCACACTTGCCAAACATGGCTGGACCTTGGTGCAGAGTGACCCCATTACCGTGCGCCTGGAGCAAGACGAGCCGGTTGCTGGCGAATTGGTGTTTGCCCAACGAACATAAAGCTCCTCACAGGCCCATACTTGCCAGTTTGTGCAGTGCAGCATAAGGTGCCGCCCGACTGGAATCAGAAGCAGACGGGAAATACCCATGGCAGGCATGATCATCACCGTTGCGCAGCAAAAAGGCGGCTCGGGCAAGACAACTCTATCGGCACACTTGTCCACCGTGCTGGCCTATTCAGGGCTCAGAGTTGCTATCCTTGATTGCGATCCGCAGGGCAGCCTTGGCGAATGGTTTGAGGCGCGCGAGCAAATTTTAGGCGAAGACGAGACCGGCCTGACCTTCCGCACAGCATCAGGCTGGGGCGCGCGGCGCGAAGCGCGTAGCATGTCCGCCGACTATGATGCGGTGGTTATCGATACCCCGCCTAAGACCGACACAGAAGCGCGCCCGGCCATCGAGGCGGCATCGCTTGTGGTGGTGCCAGTGCAGCCTTCACCAATGGATGTTTGGGCCTGCGGCTCAACCATTGCGCTGGCAAGCAAAGAAAAGACCCCTGCGCTTTTGGTGTTGAACCGCGTGCCACCACGCGCTTCAATCACCGAAGAAATGGCAGAGGCACTGGGAGAGGTTGACGCGCCCTTGGCCAAGACCCGCATCGGTAACCGTGTGGGCTTTGCAGGAGCAATGAAGCAAGGCCTGACGATCATGGATACCGACAAATCAGGCAAAGGCGCTGCAGAGATCGAAGCCCTACGCAAAGAAGTGGTGAAGGCAGCAAAAGCCCCCTAAGCCGCATCAAGATAAGCCAGCGCAAGCTGCACAGTACCTGTAGCAAAGCCATTTCCATAAAGCGTTTCTGTGTCATTGCCTGCCCTGCTTGTCAGCCAAGCGGTTAGCAACAGCCGCCGCGCTATAATCAGCGTTGGTAGGATCGCCTCATCCTGCGCGCTAAACGGCGCAACAGTGCGATAACCTTGCAGCCAGGCTGCCTGAAGCGCGGGCACAGATGGATCATCTTCATGGAAGCTGATCGCAGCGGCAAAATCGTAGGCAAACCAGCCAAATCCGCAATCATCGAAGTCGATCACGGCAAGCCTTTGCCCATCGTCCAACAGGTTTGCCACGCGAAGATCGCCATGGATCAGGCCAAAGCGGTGTGGTGCATCACCATAGTCAGCCAAGCGACGCTGAATTACGCTTTGGAGGGTTTCGAGCACGCCTTTGTCACGCTCGCTCATGCCGGCCGCGCGCCAGTCGCCCCAAATGGGCGCATTGCCGAACATGAGATCAAAATCCCAGCGCTTGCGCGTGAAACCATCCGGCGCCTGCCAGGTCTTGGCATGTTCATGGAGCCGGGCATTGATCGCACCAAGCGCTTGAAATCGCGTCGCCAGATGCCCCCCAACCTTGGGCTCCTCACCATCGAGATGGGAAAACACGCTCACCCAACGCTCTTGGCCGTCCGCGTTGATGTGTGAGATGCGCTCTCCATCAAGCCTGGGTATCGGCTGCGCCGTCACCAGCGCATCATTGCCATGCAAGGCGCCGATCCAATCCAACTCACTGAGGATTTCTTCGCGGGTATGGTACCCGGCGCGGTGAACCCGCATCACACATTTTTTGGAACCATCGGTAACCAGATACGTGTGGTTCTCAGAGACGGACAGCCGAACGATGCGCGCCGAGGCGCTTAATCCATACGATGCCAAGAGCGCTTGCAACGAGGGTATAAAGGGATCGCTTGTCGGCATCGCTTAAGTTGGCTTGCTTGATCTTGGTTAGGCCAGTCTTGGCTAACACGCTCTCGGCGTGGCCGACATCAGATAATTCAGAGGCTGCGTGAGGTGCAGACTGCTCATACACACCACCTGCAGTGCCAGTCATCTGGGCGCTCTCATGAGAAGATTGAGACTGGTCTAGTTGCAACAAGGCTTGCGCATCATCGAGTCCAAATCCACATAAACCACACATCGCCGATGCTCCTTCTGGGCAAAGCGCTTGTGCACTTGCGCAATTACCTTACCAGAGACACTGGTTAGCATTACATCCGCAGTAAACACATTGAGGCTCATCAAGCACGCATGCGATTCACCATCACCCACACCACGCGCTATTCGTTCAACGAGCAAGTTGAGTTGCATACCCACCGCGCCATGTTACGCCCGCGCGATGGCCACCACTTGCGGATTGTGAACGCCACGCTTGTGCTCAATCCGCAAGCGCCGGTCGTATGGTCGTTTGATGTGTTCGGCAATTCCATCTGCAGCATTCTTTTCAATGAGATGGCAAGCGACGTCGAGGTGACATCCACGCTCGATCTAGAGCGCTTTCCAACCTCGCCAGAAAGCATGGTAGTGGATGGTCGCCACGCGCCCTACCCTGTTCATTACAGCCCAGAGGACAAGCGCGACCTAGCCTCTCTGCTCTTGATGGATGATGAGCGCGGCATGGCTGATATTGAGCAGTGGATAGATGCGCGCGGCCTTCGCCAAAACACCGATGCTCTGCAAGTTGCCCGCAACCTTATGCAGGCCGTCTACAACGGGTTCACCTACGAGGCGCGGTATGATGAAGGCACGATGCGCCCGCTGGATCTGTTGGCCAAAGGCTCTGGCACCTGCAGGGATTATGCATTTTTCATGATCGAAGCTGCCCGCGTGCTGGGCTTTGCAGCGCGCTTTGCCACTGGCTATCTATACTCACCCGCTTTGGATGGGGGCGTTAGCGGCTATGATGGTGCGGCGGCCACGCATGCCTGGGCTGAACTTTTCGTGCCCGATATAGGCTGGGTGGATTTTGACCCAACCAACAACCTCACCGGGTCCGCGGATCTGATTAAAGTGGCCAGCGTCCGCAAACCCTCACAAGCCATTCCACTGACCGGCAGCTTCACCGGCCCCTCAGGTGCCGGGGGGCCACCGCAGGTCAGCGTTACCGTGGCCCGCCAGTAAGAGAGCAAACCTTTATGACCACACTTACATGCGTCTCGCCGATTGATGGTTCGGTCTTTGCCACGCGCGAATGTGTGTCGGCAGAGCAGGCTCGAAACGCCGCTGCCGCCGCACGACTGGCGCAAAAAGAATGGGCAGCCATTTCGTTGGAAGATCGCATCACGCAGGTCATGGCGGGCGTTGCCAACCTTGGCGCAATGAACAGCGAAATCACCACAGAGCTTGCCCATATGATGGGGCGCCCTGTGCGCTTTGGCGGCGAGTTTGAAGGCGTTATCGAGCGTGCAGACTATATGGCCTCATTGGCACCCAAAGCGCTCGCCCCCACCATTATAGAACAATCAGATGCTTTCGAGCGTCGCTTGGCCCGCGAGCCCATCGGTTTGGTGCTGGTTATTGCACCATGGAATTACCCCTACCTCACCGCCATGAACACCATTGTGCCAGCCCTGATTGCCGGCAATGCCGTTATGATCAAGCACGCAGAACAAACCCTGCTTGTCGGCGAGCGCATTGCCCATGCCTTTCATCAGGCAGGCATGCCCGAGGCGTTGATTTCCAACATTTTCATTGACCACCCCACAGCCGAAACGCTGCTGGGTGAAGGCATGTTTGATTACGTCAACTTCACTGGATCTGTGGAAGGCGGCCGACAAGTGGAGCGCGCCGCGGCTGGCACCTTCACATCCATGAGCTTTGAACTGGGCGGCAAGGATGCGGCCTATGTGATGGAGGATGCTGACCTGGACGCCGCTGTTGCAAGCCTTGTGGACGGAGCCATGTTCAACGCTGGCCAGTGTTGCTGCGGTATTGAGCGCATTTACGTCACGGCCTCGCTCTATGATTTGTTTGTGAACAAGGCAGTGGCCCTGACCAAAACCTATGTGCTTGGTGACCCGCTTGACGAGGCCACCACCATCGGCCCGATGGCCAATGAACGCTTTGCCAAAACTGCCCGCCGCCATGTGAGTGAGGCCGTTGCCGCTGGCGCGATAGCCCATATACCGACCCTGCCTGGCGATGATGGCGGGGCCTATGTCTCGCAACAAATCCTAACCGGCGTCGACCATACGATGAACATGATGCGCGAAGAGACCTTCGGCCCCGTGGTTGGCATCATGCCAGTTGAAAACGATGCCGAAGCCATCGCGCTGATGAACGACAGTGCCTACGGCCTCACTGCATCGCTTTGGACCAGCGACACGCAGCGCGCTGCCCGAATCGGCGAGCGGTTGGAAAACGGCATCGTCTTCATGAACAGGTGCGACTATGTCGACCCGGCACTATGTTGGACCGGCTGCAAAAACACTGGGCGCGGTGGATCGCTTTCTACGATTGGTTTTCACGCGGTGACGCGGCCAAAGTCTTACCATCTGAAGAAGCAGCTTTGAGGCGCCTTTTGATCGTCTGAGCAATGCGCGCAGTCATGTAAAGAAAAGCAATGCCCGACAAATTCAGCAGAGCGAACGTCAGCGCACTTCGGCCCATCAGGTCCAACATGAAGCCAATGAACCGTGCCAAAGCCATGCTGGTGACAAACACAATCAACGCCTGCTGACCGATGGTCACAGTCATCATACGTAGTGGCTGCCACAGCTTTGCAATGCGGCTGCCGGCATGTCCGGCCAGGTGATAGGCAAGGTATGCCAGCGCCAAGAAGTGCAAATAGCGCAGCACGCCAAAGTCAGTCTTGCCCCGGAACGGCAGTAACACCTCGCGCATCTCCGCAGCCCAGGCAAAGTTGCGATGCACCAGGGATGAGCTTGGTGGCACGCTGGCCAACACAAAGAGCAGCGCCAACGCCGCAACAATCCATGAAAAGCGCGGTGCGCGCAGCCAACCCATGCCAAAGGCAAAGCCGGTAAAGAACAGCAGTTGCCAGCCAAACGGGTTGAAGAACCACTCACGCGCACTCCACGGTTCAGCAGGCAACCAAAGCACACCGCTCTGTGCGCCAAGCCACAACACCAACATGCCGGCGGCAACCAACCATGTGGAAAGTCCGGCAAACGCCATCACCACAGGCACCAGTGCCAGCACAACCAGATACATCGGCAGGATGTCGAAGTAGTTCGGCACATAGGTCATCGTGAAGAAGCTGATGCGGTTGATCCATACGTCCCAACGCTCGCTTTCGGCCACAAACGGGTAGAGGTTGAGCTGCCCCACATAATTCCGGAAGCTGAGGCCGGAGGCGTTGAAGGCGAGCACCAATGCCAGCACAATTGCAAACAGCAGAATATGCGCCTGATAGACTTGCCACATGCGCTTGACCACGCGCAGCGATCCGGTCTTCCAGCCTAACGTTTCATAGCGCCGGCCAAAAGCCAGCGCCGAAGCAAGCCCCGAACAGAACACAAACATTTCAGTTGCGTCGGAAAACCCAAACCGTGCCGGAATCCAGAGGGTCCACGCGTTACCGGGCACATGCGCAATGAGAATGATCATCATGGCGATGCCACGAAAGAAATCGAGCCGAATATCGCGTTGGCGTGCGGCGGGGTTTGGGGCCGCAGTGACCTGGGTTGGGGGCATGATTTAGCCGTTCGCCAGCTTGAACAATGGTCGCGCAAAGACACCGGCCACTGATCCAAGAAACGCCAGCGCCATCCAAGCCCAGCCATGCAGGCTGCCAGAGGCAATGCCGACCACCATTGCGCCAATGTTGCAGCCCGTCGATATGCGTGCACCATAGCCCATGAGCAGGCCACCAATGATTGCTGCAAGGATAGAGAGCCAACCAACACCTTTCAAACTGGGTTTCCATTTGCCCGAAAGACCCGCTGCAAGAGCCGCACCCAGAAACAGACCAATGGTAGTTGTGGCCGCATTGTTGGACCAGATCGGCTGGTTCAGTGCACCCTGCGCCCAACCTTGGCCCCAAAAGGATGAGGTTGTGAACGGCGCTTGGAACGCCGCCAGATCAATGCCCAACGCAGTGGCGGCTTTTGCACCGTAAAGCGTGAAGCCAAACGTGATGCCCCAGGGTTGATAGCTGATCACCAGCACGGCACCGGTCAACAGACCCAGCACAATTGCACCCGATAGCGCATTCCACCGCCCAAAAAGGGTTGTGTGCAACAAAGAGCTTTCGCCCTTTTGCGTGGTTGGGAAAACACCCTCCGCGCTGCCATGGCGCTTGCGCTCCCATGCCCAAGTTGCTGCGCCAATAAGGGCGAGCAGACCAAGTGTTCCAGCGATAGCCACCCACGGGCCGAAAGCATCTACCGCGGAAAAGCGCGCATAAGTGGGCAGACCCCACCATGCAGGCGCATCCACCGATCCCCAAACCGATCCAACAATGAAAAACACCAACGCGATCATGATGCGCGCTGAGCCCCCACCGGCGACATAAGCCGTGCCCGAACCACAACAGCCAGCCAGTTGCATGCCAAGCCCAAAAATGAAGGCTCCAATGAGCAGCGATGGGCCAACACCATGCGTGACAGTGTTGTAGCCACCATAGGCCCCTAGCAAAATCATAGCGACCGCCGCCGTGCCCAGCATGACAAGCGTTGCACGCATGGAGGCGCCTCGACGCTCAACGATGAAGCGCCGCCAAGGGGCTGTAAAACCAAAGGCTGCACGAAACAGCACGAAACCTAACAGTGTGCCTATAAGGAAGGTGTAGGCACGGCGCGCGCTCATAAGGTCAGCAACGTAAAGTGCCAGACCAGCTATAAGGATTGCCACGCCAGCGACGAAAAAGCGCTGCACACCGGCAGGTGCAGTAGGAACGGATAACGTTTGGCTGAGGGACATGGGGGCACCGCAAGTCAGGGGAAGACTGAGTACTCCCACCAATACGGCACCACCGCGCAAGCTCAAGCCACACGACTTCACGATAACTTTATCTTGCGCAACAGATTGCTAAAAATGCATCTCAGCGTGAAATGAGAGGCAACCACATGGGCAAGCAGGCCAGCACCTTAGAATGACGTTGCACTTGATGCGCCTAACCAGCGCGCACCATAGAAGCTTCAATCTGGCTCGCCATGTAACGATAAGCATGCTCTGAGAGGGCTACATTGTCGCTCCACATATTGCGCCAAATCGCGATATCGTTCGACAGCCCCTCGTCAAGCACCTCAGATGAAAAGCTCTCGAACGTCACCCAGCCCTTGTAATCAATATCGCGCAGAGCGCTGAAAGCGCCCGCAAAATCAATTGAACCAGAACCCAACGGCCCGCGGTTGTTTTCGCCGATATGGAAATAGCCCAACTTGTCGCCAGCACGGCGCAGGGCATCAGCAATGTCGCACTCTTCGATGTTCATGTGATAGGTATCAAGATGAAGCTTGGGCCAGTCATGCCCAATGTCAGCTAGAAATTGCAGGCCTTGATCGGTTGAATTGAGCAGGTTGGTTTCGTACCGGTTCACCACCTCCAGCACCATCGGCACGCCAGCCATTTGTGCCTTTTCCGCAATCCGGGCCATAGCGTCCACAGCGTTCTGTCGGCCTTGCGGGGTGGGCGCTTTGGGGTATTTGCCCAGCGCTGAATAAAGAATGCCACCGAGCAATTCCACGCCAATATCGCGAGCGGCACTGACAGCATTTTCCAGCATCACCTCGCCACGCTTGGCGATCTCCTTGTCAGGGTTTGAGATATCCGCATCCCAAGCCAAACCCATAGTGATGGCGCATTTCAGGCCATGTGCATCCAGCATCTTGCGCAGTTTCTCAACGCTGATCATGCTGGGATCAAAGCGGGGCAACTCAATCAACTCATAGCCAATACGCTTGGAGTGCTCGAACGCCCAGTTGAGCTGGTCCTCGTCCCAAGAGCCCGTCCACACCAGCGCATGTACGCCCAGTTTGTTCGGCAGATGATCAGCAGGCATAGGCGCGTTCCTTTTAGGCATGCGCGTGATGCGCACGTGTTTGGTTGGGTTGAAAACGCTTATCCACCAAGCCTGGCGCAGCATCCAAAACGGCTTTCCAACCACGTGTTGCAAAGCGAATGTCCAGCGGACGACCTGGGGGTAGGCTTGCTCGCGTTTTGATCTGCCCAATCAGTGCATCACGGGGGTAGCCGCGCATCTCCAGCACGCCGCCGCCCAGGACCAGTGTCTGCGGGCAAAACATGAGCAGGGAGGAGGCAATGGCAAACGCTTGATCGCGCACAAAGATGGCCAGGTCAGCGCTCAACGCGGGTGAAGCCTCTTGTTCAAACAAAGCATCCACGCCCACGCCATATGTGGCAGCCAATTGGTTGAGCCGACGGCCAGAGGCATAAACCTCCAGGCAATCCGCCTTCAACCCATCCTGCGGTGGGGCATCTCCATGGATGGGCATATGGCCAATTTCCAATGCCCAGCCAGCGCCGCGAAACACTTGGCCGTGATCAACAAGGGCTGCACCAACGCCGGTACCAAAGTAGATACCCAGAACACTGTCACAACCCTGCGCCACGCCCTGCACCATCTCGCCCTGCAGAAGAAGCACCGCGTCACGCTCGAGAAGAACCGGCACGCCGAGCCGCTGCGAGAGCAATGTAGCAAGCGGCAAACCCTGAAGCTGGGGAATGTTGACCGTGTACAGAATATGATCGAAATCTCGGTCGATGAACCCGGGCACCGTCAGCACCACCGCATTGGGGTGAAGGGCATGCGTATCTGTAAACTTGCTCAATATGGCATGGAGCGCCGAGACTGGGTCATCACTGCGCAGCACCGAGGAAGAGACGCGCTCACTACCGCGCTGCGCAATGCCATCCACGACCGCACCAAGCTTCATGCTCGTACCGCCGATATCGGCAACCAAAATAGTGAGTCCGTCAGTCATTGGCTGTGCTCCAAGGGTGTGCACTTTCGCCCTGTTCGACACTGGCCAAAAAAGTCGCATAAGCGCTCTGCATATCTGAGAGATAGGCTGCCTTGCTGACTGATTTGGGCGTGATTTCAAAAAGCTTAGCCTGCTCGACCGCGTCGGCAACCTGCTGCGCCATGGCAAGTGGATGGATTGCATCCTGGCCATGCCCAATCACCTGGACGGGCAATCGCAGCGCCCGATAATCAGCAAACGAAAGACCTGGCCCATCGACAGAGATGGTTGATAAAAGTGCCTGAGTGGACAGCGTATCAGGGCGCTCAAATTGGCCAAGCAGCGAGGCGGCGTTGTCAGGCGATAAGGCCTTCAAGGCCAGATAATGGGAACTTTTTTCAAACACCGCCCGGCCTTCGTTGGGGCCGTGCGCCTCCAAGAAAGCAGCTACGACAGCGAAGATGGCCATGTTTTCGGGCGATGTGCGATCAAACCAGGCAGGACGGGCCACACAGAGCGATTGGGCCCGTAGCGGGTTCAGAACCGCAAGGCGCGATGTGACGGCAGCTCCCACAGAGATGCCGCCAATATGGCAGCGCGAAATGTTCAGATGATCGAGCAGAGCCAGCACATCATCGCAGAACGTGGCGATCGAAAGCTCCGATACTGGACCCAACTCGCTGCCACCATGCCCCCGGCACTCCAGCGTGATGCGGCGATATCCATCATACCCGCCAACGACCTCGGCCGTTTGATCAGCGTTCGCGCCCAAACCATGTTGAAAAACGAGCGCCGGGCCAGAGCCTTCATCACTGTAGGAAAGAGAAAGCCCAGCATGATGGAAGGTGCGCATCATGCAAGTTGCTCCCGCAGAAATGCAGCAACGCCGGACGCTTCGCCTGCCGACAATCCATGTGTGATCAGCGGCCCATCAAAGCCGGTTTCACGCAGCTTGGAGAGAAAAAACGGATAGTCCAAAACCCCCTGCCCGGCGGTCGCAAACCCGCCATCAGCGGTGCGGTCTTTGGCGTGCGCCATACCTATGTATCCGGCCAGCATGTCTAGCCCATGGGCCACCAGGAAACGCTGTTCGTTAAGATCTGCCTCTTCAAACAGGTTTGCAGGATCAAAAACGATCGTAATCGCATCGCTCTGCATGTCGTCGATCAAGCGACGGGCGGCAAGGCTACTGCCGACAACATTGGCAAGTTCAGGCTCGACACCGAGCTTCACCCCAGCTGCTTCTGCCACCGGCAAAAGTTCTTCCATGGCGGCGATGAAATCAGCCCAGGCTTCGGGCGTTTCATTGTCGGGGTGGGCGCACCATTGATCGTCGGGGTTGCGTGAACCTGTACACAACGTCACCACCGGCGCGCCCAGCGCGGGCGCGGCCTTTACGGTTGTGATGAGGTTGGCGATGTTCGCTGCCCGCACGGCTTCATCCGGGTGGATCAAGTTTACTGTGCCAGATAGCGCAGCCATGGTCAGATGCTGTGCGCTGGCAGCATCCGCAGCTGCCTGAGCAGTGCCTGCTGGCACAACCTCTGGCACGGATGCCAAACCTGACGAAGACCAATTGTGCTGAACGGCGTCGTACCCGGCAGCCCTCACCGCTGCAAAAACGGTGGTGGGATCGGTCCCCGCAAATGTCTTGCCGAAAATGCCAAGCTGCATCACACAGCACCAGTAGCAGTCGCCACATCCACCGGCTGACCAGTGGCAACTGACCGGCGAATGGCTGCCATCACCTTCACGCTCTGTACACCGTCGGCGATGGTCGCGGCCTGCGTTTCTTCACCGCGTGCAGCACGGGCAAAGCCCTCGATCTGACGGCGGAAGAAATGACCATCAGCGCCCAACACACGCGTGCTGCTTCCGGTGGCCTCATCAAAGATGTCCACTTCGGAAGCGCGATAGTACCAAGGGTTGAAGGTCTTGGCCAAAATGGCCCCATGCTCGCCATACATCTGAAAACCCTCGTGCCAGTCCATGCGCACGGCGACGGTCAGATCCATATGGCCGAGCGTTCCGTTCTCAAATTCAACATCCACAAACCAGCAATAGGCATCGTACTTTTGCGACAGCCGCGCCGAAACGCTGGTGATCTCACCGGCCAAATGCCGCATTGTGTCGATAAGATGCGAGCCGTGCGCGAGCATATAATAGCTCTGCTTATCGGCCTTGGGGTCACCGGCGGGCTTGCGCGCATTGGCAGAGCGCACCGGCAGCGGCTGAACAGCGTCAGTGTTGGTGTAGCGGTGCGTTGAATCGCAGTACCAAGCTTTCAATGCCTGGGTCTCGCCCATCTTTTCATCAACAAACGCCTTTGCCGCCTCAATGCCTGGATCGAACCGCTTCATGTGACCAACCTGAAGGTAGCCACCGGTGCTCGCCACGGCAGCCTCAAGGTCCAGCACATCGTCTACGGAAACACCCAACGGCTTTTCGCAAAACACCGCCTTGCCGGCCTCAAGCGCCTTGATCGACATCGGCACATGGAACGGATCCGAAGTCGCAACAATCACGCCATCAACAGCATTATCTGCCAACATTGCATCGTAATCGGTGAAGACTTGCCCGGCATCATGGGTCACGGCCATGCGGGTCGCGAGGTCTTCAGCCACATCACAAATGGCGTAAAGCTGAGCGTTTTCTGCCTTGGCGCAGGCCTCAAAATGACCGAACTGGGCTATCGGCCCGGCGCCGAGGACGCCGATCCGGAAGGGTGTTTCTTGGCTCATGGTCAGGCTGCTTGGCTGGTTTCTTGGGCGTCATTTTCGCCGATATGGGAGATGCGTCGCTCGCTGAGCGCATCAAACAACAGAGCTTTGGAAAGATCCGCTTTGAAGGTGTAGCTTTGGCTCGCTTCGATATCAGCGTCGCCCGAAAGAGAGGCATGGAAAGCCGCGCCATCCATTTCAAACAGCGCAAGCGTTGCCGGGCCTGTTGGCTCGGTCACATCCACTTCGCGGTCAAACTGCCATGATTGGTCGATACGATCATCATGGGCGATCTCGGCGGCCAAATGCACCGCCTCGGGCCGAATACCAAGCAGCACCTCTTGCCCTTCGCGCAGGCCATTGGTGTCGATATGACGGGGAATAGTCACCATCTCACCGCCATGATCGAAGGCCCAATCAGCACCATTCTTGGCAACTTTGCCCTTCAGCAGGTTCATGGCCGGGGACCCCATAAAGGTCGCGACGAACGTGTTTGAGGGTCGATCATAAATATCCTTCGGCGAGCCAAACTGCTGGATGATCCCACCCTTCATGACGGCGATCTTGGTCGCCATAGTCATCGCCTCAATCTGATCGTGTGTGACGTACACAATGGTCGCGCCAAGGCGCTGATGCAGCTTCTTGATCTCCACGCGCATATCCACGCGAAGCTTGGCATCAAGGTTCGAAAGCGGCTCGTCAAACAGGAAAACCTGTGGCTCGCGCACAAGGGCACGGCCCATCGCAACACGCTGACGTTGCCCGCCAGAAAGCTGGCTAGGGCGACGCTTCAGCAGGTCTTTAATCTTCAGCAGCTCAGCCACTTCATTGATGCGGGCCATGCGCGTGGCCTTATCAACGCCTGCCATCTCCAGCGAAAACCCGATGTTCCGCTCAACCGTCATGGACGGGTAGAGCGCATAGGACTGGAACACCATTGCGATGTCCCGTTCCTTGGGCTCCAAGTTGGAGACGTTCTTCCCAGCAATCACCACATTGCCAGAGGTTTGCTTTTCGAGCCCTGCAATAATGTTGAGCAGCGTAGATTTCCCGCACCCGGAGGGACCAACCAGCACCAGAAAATCACCGGTGCCGATTTCCATATCGATGTCTTTGAGCACCTCGGTGGGGCCAAAGCTCTTCTTGATGTCCTGAACAGCAAGTGTGGTCATGCGAGTTATCCTTTAGAGCCTCAGCCCTTCACAGCGCCAGACATCAGTCCGCGCACGAAGAAGCGGCCTGCAACGACGTAAACAAACAGGGTTGGGAAGGCCGAGATCATGGCGGCCGCCATGTCGACATTGTATTCTTTGACGCCGGTCGAGGTGTTGACCAGATTGTTGAGCGCCACCGTTACCGGCTGATTGCCGCCCGAAGAGAACGACACGCCAAACAGAAAGTCATTCCAGATGGACGTGAACTGCCAAATCACCGAAACAGTGATGATCGGCCAGCTGATGGGCAGCAATATGTGCCACCACGTGCCCCAAAACCCCGCGCCATCAACGCTGGCAGCTTTGACCAGCTCCTTGGGAACCGAGGCGTAATAATTACGGAAGAACAGCGTGGTGAAGCAGATGCCATAACACACATGCACAAACACAACGCCGGATATCGACCCAGCCAACCCCATAATACCGAGCATACGCGCCATAGGGATGAGCACGATTTGGAACGGGATAAAGCAACCAAAAAGCAGCGCACCAAACACCCAGTCAGCACCTGGAAAGCGCCACATGGTCAACACGTAGCCGTTGATTGCCCCCATCCCCACTGAAATGAGTACGGCCGGCACAACAATCAGCAACGAGTTGATGAAGTAGGGTGCAAGCCCCTCGCATTGCACCGAAATGCAAGCTTGGTTCCACGCCTTCAACCAGGCCTGGATGGTAATCTCTTGTGGCGGGGCCAGCAGATTCCCGGCACGGATCTCATCCATGTCCTTAAGGCTGGTGAACACCATCGACATAAGTGGCACCAGAAACACCAGCGCGGCGAACACCAGCACGAAATAGACCGCAAAACGGCTCAGCCGCTTGCCCCAATCGGTGGAAGAACCCGCAGACGCGGTTGGTTCAAGAGCTGCAACGCTCATTGCGGATCTCCGAGTAAAGATAGGGAACAACAACGGCAGCGATGGTGCAGAGCATGATCACAGCACTGGCAGCACCAAGGCCCATCTCGTTGCGGGTAAACGTGGTGGAATACATGAAGGTCGAGGGCAGCTCAGTTGCAAAGCCCGGTCCACCCTTGGTGAGCGCCACAACAAGATCATAGCTCTTGATCGCAAGGTGCGCTTGCACCACGAACGCCGTCAGGAACATGGGGCGAAGTTCGGGCAAAATGACATGGCGATAAATCTGCCAGGTCTTTGCGCCATCCATTTTGGCCGCGTTCACAATGTCGGGGTTGATGCCACGCAGGCCCGCCAAGAAGAGCGCCATGATGTAGCCAGACACCTGCCACACCCCGGCGATAACGACGCAGTAAATGGCATAGTCGTTCTGGACAAGCCAATCGAACGTGAAGTTCTCAAACCCCAAGCCGCGCACAAATTTCTGGATGCCAAGGCCTGGGTTCAAAATCCACTGCCAGATCACGCCGGTCACGATGAATGAGATCGCCATCGGATAGAGGTAAAGCGTGCGCAGCAGGCCCTCATTGCGGATTTTCTGATCAAGCAAAATGGCCAGCGTCAGACCAATAATGGTCGAAAGCACGATGTAGAGAATGCCGAACACCAGCATATTCTCCACCGCCACTTCCCAGCGCGGATTGGCGAACAGGCGCGTGTACTGGTCAAAGCCGACCCAATTGAAACGCGGGAACATGCGCGATCCGGTGAACGATAGGATCACAGAAAACGCGATAAAACCGTAGATGAAGATCGTCGTCAGAATGATCGTCGGCGAAAGCACCGCGACGGGCATAATGCGGGCGATAAGACGCTGCACGGGACACATCTCCGCTGTCGGGCACCCACACTGGGGGCACCGCGCGCTAGCAAGACCGGAACAGGGATACCGATCGATTCAGCAGGAAAGAGCGAGCGCCCTGCCGCACCCCATAAAAGGTGTGTGCGGCAGAGCTTTATTGAAGGCGATGCGCCTTAGCGAGCGGCGTTGACCGACTGCACCAAAGCTTCGACAGCGTCAGCAGATGACATGTCGGAATTGAAGTGCTGGGTCACCACATCAATGATCGCGCCCTGCAGTGAGCTTGGCTGGCCGTGGCCGTGCGCAAGCGAACCGAGCAGTGTGCCATCGGCAGAGGCCTGCTGAAGATCAGCAATCGACTTCTGGCCACACGCATCAAACGCTGATGGATCAGCATCCAGACGTGCTGGGATGGAACCCTTCACCTGGTTGAAGGTGGTCTGGAACTCGGGGTCCAGAATACCAGCGGCCAGAGCTTCCTGGGCGGCGGCATCGTCTGCATCAACGTCGAACATCGCAAAGAAGTCAGTGTTGAACAGGAACGAGCCTTCGGTGCCGGGAGCTGCAGCACACAGGATTTCCTCGCCCGGTGTCAGGTCAGCAGCGATAATTTCGCCTTTGGCCCAGTCACCCATCAGCTGCATCGCAGCTTCACCACGGATAACCATGGCGGTGGCAAGGTTCCAGTCACGGCCGGACATGTTGTCATCGACAAAACCGCGAATGGTGCGCATCTGGTCGAACACGGCAACCATCGTGTCAGAAGACAGTGCGTCCTCGTTCAGCTCAAGGATGGCTGAGCGGTAGAAGTCAGGACCGCCAAGGCCAAGCACAACATCATCAAAGATTGTTGCGTCCTGCCAAGGCTGACCACCATGCGCCAGCGGGATGATGCCAGCAGCTTGAAGCTGCTCAGCAACGGTGTTGAACTCTTCCCACGTGGTAGGAGCGTCAAGATCGTTGGCTTCAAAGACTTCTGCGTTCATCCATAGCCAGTTTGGGCGGTGAATGTTCACAGGCGCTGCAACCCAGTCGCCTTCAAACACACCAAAACCCTGAACAGCAGCGGGAACGACGTCATTCCAGTTGTTGGCTTCAGCGACTGCGTTGAGGTTGCCCAGGAAGCCTTCCTGCGCCCACTCAGTCACCTGCATGCCGAGCAGCTGGGCAGCGGTTGGCGGATCACCAGCAACTACGCGTGCACGCAGTGTTGTGCGCGCCGCATCACCGCCGCCACCGGCCACAGCCATATCTTCCCATGGATGCCCTTCAGCTTCCAAAGCATCTTTGAGAACCTGCACGGCGGCAGCTTCACCACCGGAGGTCCACCAATGCAGGACTTCCACGCCCTCTGCATTGGCAGGTGCCGTTGAGGCCGCGGCAAGAGCGGCCACGCATACTGTTGATGCGAGAAATTTTTTCATGATTTTCCATCCCTAGGCGGTCGCACTCGGTCGCGCCGCAGGTTTTGGTTTTTTTCAGCGGCTCTAGGTCGACACAAAAGCAGCGCGACCCGAAACCGTTTTCTTCCGAGTTTGTTTAGAGTGCAAACAAAGTCCGACGCTGTCAACCGGCTCAGTTATCGGCGAGCAAGTCTTTCGTCTAAGACATAGAAAAGCAAAAACGCTTCATGCACTTAACGCGCCGTCGGTGTTGGCCGAGACAGCAAAGCTCTGCCGGTGCATTTCGCTTGCAACACCAACACTGGCCGCAAGAACACCCAAGGCGCTGGCGCGCAGCTTGGGCGTTTTGAACATGAATCGCAGGTGCCGATTGGCTTCATCGTGAACGCGCTTGGGGTCGAGGTCGAACAAAGCCGCCGTCTTGCCGCCAAACACGATTTCATCGGGATTGAGAATAACGCAAAGGTTAGCCACGCCAACCGCCAGCGCACGCGCCCATTGATCAAACACCCGCACAGCCGTCACGTCACCGGTCTCGACCAAGGTGATGAGTTCGCGGATGGTTGTGATGGCAAGACCAGCGCGCGCGCACATGCGCAACACGCCATCACGCCCCACCATATCCTCAAAGGTTGGGGCGGCGGCAAAATCAGCACCATGCTCTGGCCCGCCAAAGAACCTGGCGTGGCCGATTTCGCCGGCAACACCTTCTTGCCCGCGAAAAACCTGACCCTGATGCAGGATCCCAAGGCCAACGCCGCTGTCCATCAAAAAATAGGCAAGTGTACCAACCGGATCTTTTCGCCCTCGATAGCCTTCAGACGCCGCGCAAGCATTGGCGTCATTGTCGAAATGCAAAGCCATCGGCAGGTCAAGCGTGTCTTCAAGCATCGCCTTCATGTCGACGTTGCGCCAGTTGAGTATGGGCGCAAAGACAATGACCCCATCGGTCTCAACCAAACCGGGCACAGCAACTCCAAGCCCCTCCACAAGGTCTGGACGAAGACCATTTTCACCCAGCAGTTGCTCCATGCCCTTGTTCACCAAAGCCACCACATACTCAGGTGTAGCTGGATCTGTGTAGGGCAGCATGAGCGAGGCAATCACCTGCGCATTCATGTCCAGCGCAACCAGACGCAGCTCCGAGACCGCAATATCAACGCCCACATAAATGCGCGCCAATGAGTTCAGCTTCACCACGAAACCCGGCCTACCGATGCGCTCGACAGCGCTTGTTTCTGCGGTTTCGAGCAACAGATCGCGCTCAAAAAGCCCCGCCACCAACGCAGATGCAGTGGAGCGCGTCACCTGAAGCTCACGCGCAATGTCGGCGCGCGAACGCGGGCCGCGTGTGAACAAAAGGTTCAAGACACGGTTCTCATTGATCGTGCGAAGCAAATGCGGTGAGGCCATGCTGCAAGGCAGCACACATTCATAACGTCTGTACAGCGCCTATCGGCCAACGGGCCAAAAGCATGACATCGCAGAGCGATCTGGCAGCTCAAACTGGCGGCACGACATTGCGCCGCACCGGCCCCCTTCCAGTTGCAAACCACTTGCAACTGGAACACTCTTGTTGCAAATCATTCTCATAACCATTCTAAAGTAACAGCTTACCGGAGATCTTGAATGACCCGCCACGATACGATTGCGCCTGAGACAGCAAAAAGTGCGCAACGCTTGCGCAAAAGCACAGCTTTTTTCGTCGCTGTCTTCGGCATCGCGATGGGCCTGCTCTACTCAACCAACTATGCCTCGGCTGAAGATCGCCTGAAGGTTGTGACCACATTTACTGTGCTTGCCGACATGGCGCAGAACGTGGCTGGCGATACCGCTGATGTGGTATCGGTGACCCGGCCGGGTGCTGAAATCCATGGCTATCAACCAACGCCAGGCGACATTCGCCGCGCACTGGATGCAGACCTGATCCTTTGGAACGGGCTGAACCTTGAGCTGTGGTTCGAACAGTTCTTGGACAATTTGGGCGACGTACCTTCGGTTACGCTGACCGAAGGCATCGACCCGATTTCCATCTCAACGGGCAGTTATGAGGGCTTTACCAATCCACACGCGTGGATGGGTTTGGACAATGCCCTCATCTATGTCGACAACATTGAAAAGGCGCTCAGTGAGGCCGACCCAGCAAACGCTGGTATCTACGCGGCCAATGCAGCAGCCTACAAAGCGCAGATCGAAGAGACTGTTGGCCCGTTGCGCTCAGCTGTGCTGGACATCCCCGAAGATCAGCGCTGGCTCGTGACCTGCGAGGGCGCGTTCTCCTATCTTGCCCGCGACTTCGGCATGCAAGAGCTTTACCTCTGGCCGATGAACGCTGATGCCGTCGGCACGCCCCAGCAGGTGCGCCGGGTCATCGATACCGTCAATGGTGAAAACATCCCGGTCGTTTTCTGCGAAAGCACGGTCAACACCGATCCAGCCGAACAGGTGGCCCGCGAAACCGGCGCAGCCTATGGCGGCGTGCTGTATGTCGATAGCCTGTCTGAAGCTGATGGACCCGTGCCAACCTATCTGGATCTTCTTACAGTCACCTCCCGCACGGTTGCACAAGGCCTGACAGGTGCGGTGAACTAGTTGGATACAGCCCTACAAACCAACGACAAAGCATGGGCTGGCGTTAGCGTCAGCCCACAAGGCGTTTCAGCGCATCATGTTACCGTGACATACCGCAACGGTGTAACGGCGCTCACCGATGCGTCCTTCGATGTGCCAACCCACACCATCACAGCCCTGGTTGGGGTCAACGGCGCTGGCAAGTCTACCCTCTTCAAAGCGCTGATGGGGTTTCTGCCGCTGGACGGCGGCGACATCACCATCCTTGGCCAAAGCGTGACCAGCGCCCTGAAAAAAGGGCTCGTCGCCTACGTTCCCCAGGCCGAAGAGGTGGACTGGTCGTTCCCCGTTTTGGTTGAAGACGTGGTGATGATGGGCCGCTATGGCCACATGAATTTGCTGCGCATCCCTGGTCGCAAAGACCATGAAGCGGTGACCGCAGCGCTTGCCCGCGTCGGCATGGCAAACTTCCGCGACCGACAGATCGGCGAACTTTCCGGCGGCCAACGCAAACGAGTGTTTCTGGCGCGCGCACTGGCGCAAGATGGCCAGGTGATCTTGCTCGATGAGCCTTTCACAGGCGTTGACGTCCAGACCGAAGAGGCCATCATAACGCTCATGAAAGAGCTGCGTGATGAAGGCCGCGTTATGCTGGTCTCAACGCACAATCTGGGCTCGGTGCCGGAGTTCTGCGACCGTGTGGTGCTGATCAAAGGAACCGTGCTCTGCCACGGTCCAACAGAAAGCACGTTCACGCAGGAAAATCTCTCGGCAGCCTTTGGCGGGGTGCTGCGCCACTTTGTGCTGGGCGGCCAAGACCTGCACGATGATGACGATACCCGTCAGGTCACCATTCTCACTGATGATGAGCGGCCAATGGTGATCTACGACGACAAGACGCGCACCAATGCTCCAAAGGATGACGACGCTTGAGCGTCCTGCTGGAACCCTTCACCTATGGCTATATGGTCAACGCCATGTGGGTGTCCTCGCTCGTCGGCGCGGTGTGCGCGTTTTTGTCGGCCTATCTCATGCTCAAGGGCTGGTCGCTGATCGGCGACGCCCTGTCGCACGCCATCGTGCCCGGCGTGGCAGGCGCCTACATGCTGGGCCTGCCATTTGCATTCGGCGCATTTCTGGCTGGTGGGTTGGCCGCTGGCGCGATGATGTTTCTAGGCCAGCGCACCGGGCTGAAGCAGGATGCGGTCATAGGCCTGATTTTTACCAGCTTCTTCGGACTTGGCCTTTTCATGGTGTCGGTCTCACCGGTGCCCATCGATGTGCAGACCATCATCCTCGGCAATATCCTCGCCATCACTCCTGCCGACACGTTGCAACTGGCGATCATCGGCTTTGTTTGCATGGCTGTGCTGCTCGCCAAATGGAAAGACCTGATGGCGGTGTTTTTTGATGAGAACCACGCCCGCACGATCGGCCTGAACCCGCAGCGCCTGCGCTTCATCTTCTTTGTGCTGCTGTCAGCGGCGACCGTTGCCGCGCTGCAAACCGTTGGCGCATTTCTGGTGATCGCGATGGTGGTGACACCGGGCGCAACGGCCTATCTGCTGACGGATCGCTTTCCACGCCTGCTCGTCATGTCCGTCGCCATCGGCACCCTCACCTGCTTTTTCGGCGCCTATATAAGCTTCTTTCTGGATGGCGCGACGGGCGGCGTGATTGTGGTGCTGCAAACGCTGCTGTTCCTGGCCGCCTTCATCTTCGCACCCAAGCATGGCTTGCTTGCGAACCGGCGTGCTGCGCGGCTGGCGGTAGAGGCATCCAGATCATGATCGAAACCATCCTCCTGCCCCTGCAATTCGGCTTCATGCAAAAAGCGTTCATCATCGCTACCATGCTGGCCGTACCCACTGCGTTGCTTTCCTGCTCTCTGGTGCTGAAAGGCTGGTCACTGATGGGGGATGCGGTCAGCCACGCCGTGCTGCCAGGCATCGTGCTCGCCTATCTGGTCGGGCTGCCCCTGCTTGTCGGTGCATTCATTGCGGGCATGATCTGCGCGATTGCGACCGGCTACATCAACGACAATTCACGGGTCAAACAGGACACGGTGATGGGCGTTGTGTTCTCCGGCATGTTCGGGCTGGGGCTCGTCATTTACGCCTCCATCAACACCAGCCTGCATCTGGATCACATCCTGTTCGGCAACATTCTGGGCGTGGGAGCACAGGATCTTTGGACCGCTGGCAGCATCGCAGCGATCGTCACGCTGGGCATCGCCATCTTCTGGCGGGTCATGATGCTGCACGCCTTTGACCCCGCGCAGGCCCGCACCATCGGCCTGCCCACCAAGCTCATCCACTATGCGTTGCTGGCTGCCCTATCGCTGACCATCGTTGCCACATTGAGCGCGGTGGGCATCATCTTGGCCATTGGCCTGTTGATCGCACCCGGCGCTATCGCGTTTCTGGTCACCAAACGCTTCGGCCCCATGATGCTGGTCGCGGTGGGGGTCACGCTGGCTTCCAGCTTCGCCGGGATTTACGCAAGCTTCTGGATCGATTCTGCGCCTGCCCCCACCATCATTTTGGTGCTGACCGCTGTGTTCATTGCCGTGTTTGCCGCAAAGACCATACGGCCATCACGCCAGCCAACGCACCCTGCCACAGAGCTTAGTGCGCGTCCCGCGGAATGATCGCGCCCTTGTGGCCGATGACCGTTCTCGCTAGCGCATGCCCAGCCTGCGCGGCATTCTCCGGCACCTGCCCTTTCAGCCGCGCAGCCAAATAGCCTGCATTGAACGCATCTCCCGCTGAGGTCGTGTCCACAACACGCACAGCAGGCGGATAATCGCCCTTGGGCAGAACCTTACCAGCGAACAACCAAGGCCCGCCTTCACCGTCTTTTAGGGCTATCTCAGGCGCGCCAATCCGGTCGAAAACAACTTCCGGCATTTCGCCGGGCCAGAGCTTGGCCTCATCATCGCGCGATGGCAGCGCCACACTGGTCGCTTCCCACATGGCGCTGATGACACGTCGAGCCTCATCTTCGCTTTGCCAGAGAGGGGGGCGATAGTTGCTGTCGAACACCACCACTTTGCCCGCCGCCTTCATCTGCGCGCAGAGATCCATCAGGCGGTTGCGAGCCTCGTCAGGCAAGATCGCCAGAGAAATGGCTGAGAGCACCAGCACATCAAAACTGGTGATCGTTTCATCGGAAAGGCCGCCTTTTCCCAACATGCTTTTGGCGGCGGACTGGCTACGCCAATAGCGGAAGGAGCGCTCACCGGCCGCATCCAGCTCAATGGCGTAGAGGCCCGGTAGCTTATCAGCAAAGCGGACGATCCCATCGGTCTTGATGCCTTCAGCCTGCATCACACTCGTCATGCGATCCGACATCTGATCCTGCCCCAGCGCGGTGAGATAGCTCACCTCCACTGGCGCGCCTTTGCAGCAGCGTGCCAGATAAATGGCAAGGTTCAGCGTGTCACCAGCAACGCCCATGGCAACGCGGCCATCATCGGCACCAAGGTCGGAAAGCTCAATCATGCACTCGCCAAGGCTCGCAACTCGGATGGGACGGTTAAAGTTGGTAAGCGGCGCAAAAGGATCATCAAACATCATGCCTTGCCCTAACCCTTGCAGGGTGTACCTGCCAACCGCTATGCGCTGAGCGCAAACAAAGGAAAGTGGATGCCAACGCGCCTTAGCGACAACGCCCCCAACCCGCCTATAATTCCCGTCGTGGTTCTCGATGATGCAGACGATGCCCTGCCGCTGGCTGATGCACTGCTGGCAGGCGGGCTCACCAGCATTGAGATGACACTGCGCACCCCCGCCGGGCTGAAAGCGGCTGAACGTATCGCCCGCGAACGTCCTGATATGCTGGTGGGTGTCGGCACGCTGATGACACCGGATGATCTGAAGGCCTGCCTCGATGCAGGGGTGCATTTTACCGTAAGTCCCGGCCTGTCGCCCAAACTGCTGGAAGCGGTGGCGGCCTCCTCCATCCCTCACCTACCTGGATGTCAAACCGTTAGCGAAGTGATGACCTGCCGCGAGCATGGCTTGATGGACGTGAAGCTGTTCCCCGCCAGCCTTGCAGGTGGCACCGCCATGGCCAAAGCTATTGCCTCGGTCATGCCCGATATGCGCGTCTGCCCAACGGGCGGCATCAAGGCCGACAACGCCGCGCAGACGCTGGCAGAAACCAACATTTTTGCTGTTGGCGGCACCTGGCTCACGCCAATGGACGCGATCGAGGCGAAGGATTGGGCCGCGATTACCGCGATCGCCAAAGCCGCCAGCAACAGCTTAGCTGCCTGAGCCTTCTTCCAGAAAACGTTTTGCCTGATCGGCGGTCTCAAAGATGTGCGACGATCGCTTTAGCGTTTTTCCAAGCTTCAGGCGCATGAATGCAGAGGACGAATAGCGCGTCACGCGCGCGTAGTACCGCGCCTCCAAATCGGCCACCATGGCAGCGTAGTCGCCGGCGATATCCTCATCAATCCGCGTGCCATCATAGTTCACAATCACATCCACAGCCGAGGGATGCGGACTAAGCAACGCTTCAACACGCGCGGTAATACCGGCCAAATCGTCCGTATTGCGAATGCGCAGCTTCTCAAAGTTGATAAAGAGCCGATTGGTGGCAGCATCCAGAGCAATCCGGTCATCCATATCCAGATGGAGCAGGTCCACCTTCAAGCCCATCGGGCCATCGGCAAAGATGCGGGCATCCATCAGCTCAGGCTCATCAACAATCGGCGAAAAGCCCATCTGGTCGAGGATATCGCTCTGCAAGCTAATGCCTGGTGCGATCTCGGCCAGCCGCAAGCCTTCTGCCGTAAGCTCAAACACACAGCGCTCGGTAGCGAAAAGCACAGGCGTACCAAGCTGCGCCGCTCGGCCACCTGAAAACGTCACCTGCTGCACCTGTTCCAGTAACTTGCGGGCTTTGCCTTCCTGCGCCACGCTGACCAACCCATCGGCAAGCGCCAGTGAAAGGCCACCTGCCGTGAAGGTGCCCGTGAAGACAACCTGTCTTGCATTCTGCGAAATGTTGATAAAGCCACCGGCACCAGCCAACCGCGGGCCAAAGCGCGAGACGTTGACATTACCCGTGGCGTCCACCTCAGCCATGCCGAGGACTGCAAGGTCCAGCCCGCCGCCATCATAAAAGTCGAACTGCTGATGCTGAGGGATCACCGCATCGGTGTTGATGGCCGCGCCAAAGTCCAAACCACTGGCAGGCTGACCGCCCATCACGCCAGGCTCGGCGGTCAGCGTTACATGCTCCAGCAGACCTTCCTCGGCGGCCACCGACGCAACGCCTTCTGGCATCCCAATGCCAAGGTTCACCACGCCGTTGACCGGAAGCTCGAAAGCCGCCCGCCGGGCGATGATCTTTCGGGCATCAAGCGCCATAGGGGGTACGGCGCCGGGAGGCGCGCGAAACCGACCCGCGAACAAGTGCGAGTAAGCGGTGGCAAAGGTCTGCATATGGTCCTGTGGTTCTGCAACCACCACAGCATCGACCAAAGCCGCCGGCAACTGCACCTCGCGCGGGCTGAGGCTGCCCCGCGCTGCAATGCGCTCCACCTGAACGATGACCACACCACCACAATTGCGAACGGCCATGGCCTGCGCCAACCCATCAATCACCAGCGCTTCGCGCTCCATCGAGATATTGCCAGCCGGGTCAGCAGTGGTGCCGCGCAGAAGCGCCACATGCACCGGGAACGCCTGATAGAACAAATAGTCCCGGCCACCCACCTGCATCAGGCTCACCAGATCATCTTCGGTGGCAGCGTTGATCTTGCCGCCTTCAACCCGCGGGTCAACAAAGGTATCCAGCCCGACATGCGTGAGCGTGCCAGGCTTACCTGCGGCAATGTCGCGGTAAAGGTGACTGATCACCCCCTGTGGCAGATTATAGGCTTCAATCAGCCCATCGACGGCCAGACGCGCCACCTTGGGAATGAGACCCCAGTGGCCGCCAACAACCCGCTTCAGCAGGCCAGGATGGCCAAGATGGTTGAGGCCACGGTCTTTCCCATCGCCCTGCCCGGCAGCAAAAAACAACGTCAGATTCCGTGGCTTGGCTGTTTCCAGAAACCGCCGTTCCAGTGCGCCAAGAAGCGCTTCGGGCACGCCGATGCCGACAAACCCCGATGTTGTGATGGTATCACCGTCACGGATAAGCGCCGCTGCATCAGTGGCGCTGATGATCTTGTCCTTCATGCGGGCCTCCCGAACCCTTTTTTGCGCTACCCTACACGGCCAAAGCGACAGGCCAAGCCAACACAGAAATTCAAGAGTTGAATTCGAGAAGCAAAGACTGGCGGTTTACCAGCGCTTGCCGGGTACGCCTGCACAAGGGAACGGGCGTCAGCAGAAACGGCTTGTGTAGGCAACTGGAACCCGGCGCGCCTGACACTGTTGATGCCGCTGCTGAAAAAACAGCCATCAGGCACCGCATCGCCTAAAACATGGACTGTTGCCTGAAACACGTCTTGATAGTTTGCCCCCAAGATGGACACCTCACCACGCATCCTCATCATTGACGACAGCCCAATTCGGGCGGCGATCCTCGACGAGGGTCTGCGCGATGCAGGGTATCGCGATGTCACGATCATCGGTGATACGCGCAACCTGCTCAAACGCATTGTTGAACTCGATCCAGATGCCATTTTCATCGATTTGGAAAACCCCAATCGCGATGTCCTGGAGCAAATGTTTGAGGTCTCACGTTATGTGCAGCGCCCCATTGCGATGTTCGTCGATCAATCTGACGACGCAACGATCACCGAAGCGGTCGAGGCTGGCGTTTCTGCCTACATTGTCGATGGGCTAAAAAAAGAGCGCATGCAGCCGATCCTCAACATGACGATTGCACGCTTTAAGGCATTCAACCGGCTGCAGGAAGAACTGGCCAGCACCAAGGCCGCGCTGGAAGAGCGCACCGTGGTGGATCAGGCAAAACGCCACCTCATGAAAACAGCTGGCCTAACTGAAGACGAAGCGTACAACCGCCTGCGCAAAGCTGCGATGGCTGATGGCAAGCGCGTCGCACAGATCGCCGCAGCACTGATGACCTCTATTCAGCTGCTTGGAGACCTTGGCTCTTCGACCACCGACACACCCCATTCAGACGGAAACAAACAATGAGCAACCCCGTGGTCCGCGCGGGCTTTATTCCGCTCGTGGATGCAGCACCCCTTATCGTGGCGCACGAATGCGGGTTTGCTGAAGAGGCCAGCATAACACTGGATCTAAGCCGCTCCACCTCCTGGGCTGGCCTGCGCGATCGCTTAAGTGTTGGCGAGGTCGACTGCGCCCATATGCTATCACCAGTGGTCATCGCCTCGCAGTTGGGCATCGGCAACCCCAAGGCTCCCATGGTCGTGCCGTGCGGCCTGTCGATGAACGGCAATGCCATTTCGGTTTCCCGAGCACTGTACGAAGCGATCCTTGATGTCGGCTGGTCGCCAGATACGCTGCGAGACCCTGCAACAAGCGCGCAAGCAATCGCCAAAATTGTGGCGCGTCGCAAACAAACCGGACAGGCACCTCTCACCTTCGCATCGGTCTATCCCTACTCCACCCACACTTATGAACTGCGCTACTGGCTGGCCAGCGCCAATATTGACCCTGATGTAGACGTCCACCTCACCATTGTGCCGCCACCCATGGTCGGCGACGCGCTGGCCGAGGGCCATATCGATGGCTGCTGTGTTGGCGCACCTTGGAGCAGTATGAGCGCCGAATCTGGCTACAGCCATATCGTTGCCCTCAAGGTGGATATGTGGCAGCAGGGACCAGAAAAGGTGCTCGCCGTGCGCGAGCATTGGGCAGATGAGGTGCCACAAACCCTCAACCCCGTAGTGCGGATGCTGTTTGATTCAGCGTCCTGGTGCGCTGACAAAAGCAACACAGGCAGGCTTGCCCAAATAATGAGCAAGCCGAAATACCTGGATATCGACGCGGCCATCATCGCCAAAAGCCTCCGCGGCTCCATCCTTTCAGGGACTCAAAATCCGGTTGATGATCACCTGTTGTTTGACCCAACTCGAGCCTCCTACCCCTGGCGCTCACAGGCCCTATGGTTCTACGCTCAGATGGTGCGCTGGGGCCAAATTAGCCACAGCGAAGTCAATGCACTGACTGCTAAAAAGGCTTATCGGCCAGACATTTACCGCCAAGCAATGGCACAAGTCCACAGCACGCATGCGGATGAAACTGCAGGCGACAAAGGAACAGCGTTCCTAACTTCAATCGATAGCGCAAAACCAGATACGACCTTGTTCGATCAACGGCTTTTCGACCCCGACGATCTGGATGGATACTTTGCTGGCTTGGGCCTGCAAGCGCTGAAATCACAAGACCCCTGATGCGACCGGTTTGACACACTAGCCTTCCGTCTATGCACAGGTGCACCGCACACATAGGCATCAGTGCACTGCAACATGTGATTAATTTTTGGACTGGTCGCTAGAACGAGCTGCTGTCACGTTGATGTGGTCAGCAACGGCGCTGGCACTCATCCGGTCTCCATTTTGGCCAACCTTGGCAACGTCGCCAACCGCTTCCTCTCTCACTTGCCTGAGTGTTGAAGCCGGTTCGCGGCGCGCTTTGCGTTGCGCCAAGGGAAGTTGGAACGGGGATCACTTGGACACACCCATCACGTATGAGGAATACACAATGTCCCCCCTCAACTCTGTTTTCCAAGCCGCCGGTAGTACCACCCGCGCCTTGGCTTTTGCCGGGCTGATAGGCGCCAGCGCCCTAGCACTCACTGCCCCACTTCATGTGTCGCCTGCACACGCTGATTTCCTCGAGCTTGAAATTGAAGATCTGACGTTTGGCTTCATCAAGCTCACCGACATGGCCCCCTTGGCCGTGGCTTACGAGCTTGGCTACTTCGAAGATGAAGGCCTGTTCGTGACACTGGAAGCGCAAGCCAACTGGAAAGTGCTTCTTGACGGCGTGATTGATGGCCGCCTGCAAGGCGCGCACATGCTGGCCGGTCAGCCACTGGCAGCCACCATCGGCTACGGCACAGAAGCGCACATCATCACACCTTTCTCGATGGACTTGAACGGCAATGGCATCACCGTTTCCAACGAAGTGTGGGACTTGATGCGCCCGCACATCCCATCGATGGATGATGGCCGCCCGCAGCACCCGATCTCTGCTGAGGCGCTCCTTCCGGTGATTGAGCAGTTCCGTGATGAAGGCCGCACCTTCGACATGGGCATGGTCTTCCCAGTCTCCACCCATAACTACGAGCTTCGCTACTGGCTTGCGGCTGGCGGTGTGCACCCTGGCTACTACGCGCCAGAAGACGTGTCCGGCATGATCCAGGCCGACGCTTTCCTGTCGGTCACCCCTCCACCGCAAATGCCAGCCACGCTCGATGCAGGCACCATCTACGGCTACGCCGTGGGTGAGCCTTGGAACCAGCAAGCCGTTGCCATGGGCATCGGCGTGCCAGTGATCACCGATTATCAGCTCTGGAAGAACAACCCGGAGAAGGTGTTTGGCATCACCGCTGAGTTCGCTGAAGAAAACCCGAACACGACCTTGGCGCTCACCAAAGCGCTCATCCGTGCCGCACAGTGGCTCGATGAAAACGACAACGCTAACCGTGAAGAAGCGGTAGAAATGCTGGCCATGCCCCAATATGTGGGTGCGGACGCTGAGGTGATTGCCGCCTCCATGACCGGTACGTTTGAGTTTGAGCGCGGCGATGTGCGCGAGATCCCAGACTTCAATGTGTTCTTCCGTTACTACGCGACCTACCCCTACTATTCCGATGCTGTGTGGTACCTCACGCAAATGCGTCGCTGGGGCCAGATCGCCGAAGAGATGCCCGACAGCTGGTACGACGAAGTGGCCCGCAGCGTGTACCGCCCGGACATTTACCTCGAAGCTGCTCGCCTACTGGTTGAAGAAGGCCACGTGCAAGAAGCCGACTTCCCTTGGGATACCGACGGCTACCGTGAGCCAACCGACGAGTTCATCGACGGCATCACCTACGACGGCACGCAGCCAAACGCCTACCTCGAAGCCCTGCCGATTGGCCTGCGCGGTGATGAGCGCGTGGTCGGAACCGACGTGGTTTCCAACTGAGGCTAAGCCTCCGGCCAAACCTAGGGCGGGGCACGAAACAGTGCCCCGCTCCCTCCCCATCCCCCCAACCTTCCAAGGACGAGCGCCATGACGACCGCCTCTGAATTTGACGCTGCCACCGACGACGCGGCCATCCGTGAAGCCAAGAAAGAGCGCCGCTTCGCCGCCATCAACAAGGCCGCTGGGTACCTCAACATTCTCGGCCTCGGCTGGCTGGTTCCGCTGCTAAAAATCGCCGCTGGCGATAGCCCCAATTACCAGATGCGCGAGCTGTGGCAGCTGCTGATTGTGCCTCTGATCGGCATTGCGATCTTCATCGGCGCTTGGGCGACCCTTGCACCGCAGGTGCAGACCTCGCTGGGCGCCATCCCCGGCCCTGCCCAAGTGTGGGAGGAAGCGGTTGGCCTGCACGAGAGCTATCTCGCGCAACAAGAGCGCGCTGAAGCCTTCTACGAGCGCCAAGAGGCGCGTAATGCCGAACTCATTGCTGCTGGCCGTGAAGACCGCGTGCGCGAGCGCGAATATACCGGGCAAGCCACCTATTATGATCAGATTTTTACATCGCTCTGGACGGTTGCTGTTGGCTTCTTCATTGCCACCGCCATTGCCGTGCCGTTGGGCATTGCCTCCGGTCTGTCGCGCACAGTGAATGGCGCGATCAACCCGCTGATCCAGATCTTCAAGCCCGTCTCGCCGCTCGCCTGGCTGCCCATCGTGACCATGGTTGTCTCGGCAACCTATGTGAACGTGGTCGAGCCCTTCCCCAAATCGCTGGTCATCTCGGCAATCACCGTGACCCTTTGCTCGCTATGGCCAACCCTCATCAACACCGCGCTGGGCGTTGCCTCGGTTGACAAAGACCTGATGAATGTCGGGCGCGTGCTGCAACTGCCAACGTGGAAGACCATCACCAAGGTGGTGCTGCCATCATCGCTGCCGCTCATCTTCACCGGCCTTCGCTTGTCGCTGGGTGTAGGCTGGATGGTGCTGATTGCAGCCGAAATGCTGTCGCAGAACCCTGGCCTTGGCAAATTCGTATGGGATGAGTTCCAAAACGGCTCGTCCTCCTCACTCGCCAAAATCATCGTCGCGGTGCTGACCATCGGTATCATCGGCTTCCTGCTCGACCGCGTCATGTACGCCCTGCAGGCCGCCTTCACCTTCTCCAGCCAGCGCTAGTTTGGGGGACAGACCATGAGCTTCCTTAAACTCGAAAATGTCTCCAAGTCCTACCGCTCCGGCGGCGACACGACCCACGTCTTGAAGGACATAACCCTGGACGTCGCCGAACGTGAATTCGTCGCCATCGTCGGCTTCTCAGGCTCGGGCAAAACCACACTGATCTCGTTGATCGCCGGCCTTGTGGAGGCCGATAGCGGCGAGATCACCCTCAAAGGTGCACCCATCAAGGGCCCATCGGCAGACCGCGGCGTGGTGTTTCAAAACTACTCGCTGATGCCGTGGCTAACTGTGGAGGGCAACATCGCGCTGGCCGTGGATGAGGTGTTCAAAAATGAAGACGCCACCACCCGCAAAATCCGCGTGTCCGACGCCATCGACATGGTGGGCCTTAGCCACGCGACCGACCGTCGCCCGGCAGAGCTTTCTGGCGGGATGCGCCAGCGGGTGGCCGTGGCACGCGCGCTCGCGATGAGCCCGGATATACTGCTGCTTGACGAGCCATTGTCTGCGCTTGATGCACTGACCCGCGCCAAGCTTCAGGATGAGATCGAAGCGATCTGGCAGAACGATCAGAAGACCGTGATCCTGATTACCAATGATGTGGATGAGGCAGTGCTGCTGGCCGACCGCATCATCCCGCTTAACCCGGGCCCCGGCGCGACCTTCGGCCCAGAGTTCAAGGTGGGCATTGCCCGCCCACGCGACCGTGTAGAGATGAACTCCATGCCCGAGGCGATCCGTCTGCGCGCCGACATCACCAGTTACCTTTTGGAAGTGGGTGCGGAACGCGGCGCGGACGTGGCTGGCGACATCAACCTGCCGGATGTCACGCCGATCGACCTTCAGGCCAAACGCAAAACGCTCGAGCTGCCCAAAGCCTATGAAGAGGCCGCCAAGTCGTTCACGGACGAAAAATATCTTGAGTTTGTGAACCTGAAAAAGATTTACCCCACCTCCAAAGGTCCGCTGACCGTCGTGGATGGGTTTGAGATGCGCCTGGATAAGGGCGAGTTCATCACGCTGATTGGCCACTCTGGCTGCGGTAAGTCGACGGTTCTGTCCATGGTGGCGGGCCTCAACGAAATCTCAGATGGCGGCATCGTGCTTGATGGCCGCGAAGTTGATAGCGCGGGCCCGGATCGCGCGGTGGTGTTCCAGGCACCCTCGCTCATGCCGTGGATGAGCGCTTACGACAATGTGTCGCTGGGTGTGGACCGGGTTTACCCGCACGCCTCTGACGCCGAACGCCGCGACATTTGCGAATATTATCTCTCTCGCGTCGGCCTTGGCGATGCCATGGGCAAGATGGCAGCGGATCTTTCCAATGGCATGAAGCAGCGTGTGGGCATCGCCCGCGCCTTCGCGCTTTCTCCTAAATTGCTGCTGCTCGATGAGCCTTTCGGCATGCTCGACTCGCTCACCCGCTGGGAGCTGCAAGAGGTGCTGATGGATGTGTGGAAGCGCACCAAAGTCACCGCGATTTGCGTGACCCACGATGTCGATGAAGCGATCCTTCTGGCCGACAAATGCGTGATGATGACCAACGGTCCGAATGCACGCATCGGCAACATTATGGAGATTGATCTGCCGCGCCCGCGCACCCGCAAGGCGCTGCTGGAACACCCCGATTACTATCGCTACCGGCAGGAGCTTCTGGACTTTCTGGAAGCCTATGAAGGTGGCGCGAACCCTGACCCAGCCGTGCTGGACGCGATCAAAGCCAAATCGGCAAAGAGCGCTGCCAAAGCGGCTCCCCTGCAGGCGGCGGAGTGAAACTTATGACGAAACAAAAGCTTGTCGTTATCGGCAACGGCATGGCCCCCGGACGGATGCTGGAGCATCTGTTTGAGGCCGCACCCGGCCAGTATGACGTGACCATTTTCAACGCCGAGCCGCGCGTGAACTATGACCGCATCATGCTCTCGCCCGTTCTTTCCGGCGAGAAAGCGTATGAGGACATCATCATCCATGACGAAGCCTGGTACGCGGACAATGGCGTGACGCTGCACAAGAGCCAAAAAGTGAGCGCCATTGATCGCGCTGCAAAAACGGTGACGTCTGAGGCTGGGATCACAGAAAGTTATGACAAGCTGGTGGTGGCCACTGGATCCAACCCCTTCATCATCCCTGTGCCAGGGCACGACTTTGACGGCGTGCTGACCTACCGCGACCTGGACGATGTGGAAGCGATGCTCGCTGCCACCAAGAAGAAGGCGCGTGCGGTTGTTATCGGCGGTGGCTTGCTGGGTCTTGAGGCAGCAGCGGGCCTGAAAGAGCAAGGCGCGGACGTGACCGTGCTGCACCTGATGCCCACCCTGATGGAGCGGCAGCTGGACAGTGCAGCGGGCTTTTTGCTGCAACAGGAGCTGAAAAGCCGGGGCATCCACGTCATCACCGAGGCCAACACCAAGCGCATTCTTGGTGACGGCAAGGTGGAAGGCGTTGAGCTTGCCGATGGCACCATCATCCCTTGCGAACTGGTGGTGATGGCTGTCGGCATCCGGCCCAATAGCGGCATCGCCAAGGAGGCTGGGCTGGAGGTTGGCCGCGGCATTGCGGTGGACGAGGTGCTGCGCACCTCTGACCCCGACATCTACTCCCTGGGTGAATGCGCGGAAGTTGGCGGCATGTGCTACGGCCTTGTGGCGCCGCTTTACGAAATGGCGCGGGTTGCCGCAGGCCATCTAGCGGGCGCACCAACCAAAACCTTCAAGCATTCTGAAACGCCAACCAAGCTGAAGGTCACTGGCATCAACCTCTATTCGGTGGGTGATTTTGCCGAGGGCGAAGGCCGCGAAGAGATCGTCCTGCGCGATGCGATGGGCGGCATCTACAAGCGGCTGGTGATTGAGGACAATCGCGTCATCGGCGTGGTGCTTTACGGCGACACGGCGGACGGCGCGTGGTTCGCCCAGTTCGTCAAAGACAAGACCGATATCAGTGAGATGCGCGACACGCTCATCTTTGGTCAAAACTACCAGGGCGGCGAACCGCTGGACCCTATGGTGGCCGTTGCAGCCTTGCCGGATGATGCAGAAATCTGCGGCTGTAACGGCGTTTGTAAATCCCAGATCACCGGCAAGATTACCGATCTGGGTCTAACAACTCTTGATGATGTGCGCGCCCACACCAAGGCATCGGCAAGCTGTGGGTCCTGCACCGGGCTTGTAGAACAGTTGATGGCTGTCACCCTGGGTGACGCCTACAACCCTGCCGCCGTGCAGCCCATGTGCGGCTGTACCGATCTGGGCCATGATGATGTGCGCCGGCTTATCCAGGCCAAGCAGCTGAAGAGCATCCCCGCCCTTATGCAAGCGCTGGAATGGAAGACCAGCTGCGGCTGCGCCAAGTGCCGCCCCGCGCTCAACTATTACATGGTCTGCGATTGGCCCGGCGAATACGCCGACGATTACCAATCCCGCTTCATCAATGAGCGTGCGCACGCCAACATCCAGAAGGATGGCACCTATTCGGTGGTCCCGCGCATGTGGGGCGGCATGACGTCGTCCAAAGAATTGCGGGCGATCGCCGATGTGGTAGACAAGTTCGACATTCCAGCCGTGAAAGTCACCGGCGGTCAGCGCATAGACATGCTGGGCATCAAGAAGGAAGACCTACCTGCGGTCTGGTCTGATCTTGGCGATGCTGGCTTCGTCTCTGGCCAGGCCTACGCCAAGGGCCTGCGCACGGTGAAAACCTGTGTCGGCACGGACTGGTGTCGCTTCGGCACTCAGGATTCCACCGGTCTCGGCATCAAGCTGGAACGCTTCATGTGGGGGTCGTGGACCCCGGCCAAGCTGAAAATGGCGGTCTCTGGTTGCCCGCGCAACTGCGCGGAAGCCACCTGCAAAGACATTGGCGTTGTGTGCGTGGACTCCGGCTACGAGATCCATTTTGCCGGTGCTGCCGGCCTCGACATCAAAGGCACTGAGGTGCTTGGCAACGTGGCCACCGAAGATGAGGTGATGGAACACGTTGTGGCGCTTGCGCAGATGTATCGCGAGCAAGGCCGCTATCTGGAACGCATCTACAAATGGGCCAAGCGCATTGGGTATGATGAGGTGCGCGCGCAGATCATGGACAATGCTGAGAAGCGCAAAGCCTATTACGAGCGCTTCGTTTACAGCCAAAAGTTCGCGCAAGTTGACCCTTGGAAGGAACGCGTGGATGCCGAGCCGCAAGCCGACATGTTCGCCGAATTCCGACCACTGGCTGACCTGACAGTTCGGGAGGCGGCCGAATGAACGCGCCCTTCACGCACGTAACCTGGGTCGCCATTGGCAACCTGTCGGACATTCCACTGCGCGGCGCACGCTGCGTGGTGACACCCATGGGCAAAATCGGCGTGTTCCGTACAGCTAGCGACCACATTTACGCCATAGAAGACCATTGCCCCCACAAGGGCGGGCCGTTGACGCAGGGCATTGTGCACGGCGCGTCCGTCACCTGCCCGCTGCACAATTGGGTGATCGACCTTGAAACCGGGCAAGCGCTGGGTGCCGATGAAGGCGCGGTGAATACCCTGCCCATTCGCCTGGATGGCGAAGTGATTGAGCTGGGGCTGGATGCGGCGCTGCTCGCGCCAGCGGACGAAGGCTAACGCGCATGGATGCGCTCGCCACCCGGACCACCAAAACCACCTGCCCCTATTGCGGCGTCGGCTGCGGGGTGAAGGCGAACGTTGATCCACTTGATCCTATCGTTGGCATCATGGGCGATGAAAGCCATCCAGCAAACTTTGGGCGGCTCTGTAGCAAAGGTTCGCAGCTGGGCGAGACGCTGGGTCTGGAACACAGACTTCTCTATCCAGCCATCGGTGGCAAGCGAACCAGTTGGGATAAAGCAACGCAAAAGATTGCCAACGAGTTTAGCAATTCGATTGCTGAGTACGGCCCAGACAGCGTGGCGATGTACGTTTCTGGCCAGCTTCTCACCGAAGACTATTACGTCGCCAACAAGCTGATGAAGGGCTATGTCGGCTCGGCGAACATCGACACCAATTCACGCCTCTGCATGGCCTCGTCAGTGGCCGGCCATAAGCGTGCCTTTGGCACCGATACAGTGCCTGGCACCTATGAAGATCTAGAACTGGCCGACCTTGTGGTGCTCACCGGCTCCAACCTTGCCTGGTGCCATCCGGTGCTGTTCCAGCGCATAGCGGCCGTCAAGGCCAAACGGCCATCAATGAAGGTTGTGCTGATCGATCCGCGCGCCACCGCCACCGCGCAGCTTGCCGATCTGCATTTGCCGCTCGCGCCAGACACAGATGTTGCCTTGTTTACTGGCCTTCTGCGCCACCTTTCGCGCTCAACCGCTCCCGATCATGCCTATGTTGAGACCCATACAAATGGCGATGCTGAGGCGCTCAAAAATGCGGAAGGCTGGTCTATCGAGAAGACCGCCGACGCATGCAACCTGAAGGCCAGTGATGTTGCATTGTTCTATCAGTGGGTCGCAGAGACCACGAAAACCCTGACCGTTTACAGCCAGGGCGTGAACCAGTCCGCCAGCGGCACCGATAAGGTAAACGCGATCATCAACACGCACCTGCTGACCGGGCGCGTCGGCAAACCAGGCATGGGGCCGTTTTCGGTCACCGGCCAGCCCAACGCGATGGGCGGGCGCGAGGTTGGCGGCTTGGCCAGTATGTTGGCCGCGCACCTGGAGCTTACCAACGCTGAGCATCGCGATCTGGTGCAGAGCTTTTGGGGTAGCCCAACCATTGCCAGCAAGCCGGGCCTCAAAGCTGTTGACCTGTTTGAGGCCATTCACGATGGCCAGATCAAAGCCCTGTGGGTGATGGCGACCAACCCCTCAGTCTCTTTGCCGGACGCAGCCCGCGTGGATGAGGCGCTGACCAAAGTGCCGTTCTTGGTCGTCTCTGACATCGTGTCATCGACCGACACGTTGCGCCACGCTGCGCGGGAGGATTGTGTTGCCCTGCCCGCCACTGGCTGGGGCGAGAAAGACGGCACGGTTACAAATTCTGAGCGCATGATATCCCGCCAGAGGTCGTTCTTGCCCCCACCGGGCGAAGCGCGGCACGACTGGGATGCGATCTGCGATGTTGCGACCAAAATGGGGTTTGGCGAAGCGTTCGCCTTCGACAGCCCAGCGCAAGTCTTTGACGAGCATGCGCGCCTCTCCGGCTTCAAGCCAGAGGTGCGCCGCGACTTCGATATTTCAGGGCGCGCGGGCCTTTCGCAAACGGCTTACGAAACCATGCCTCCGTTCCGCTGGCCCTTAAAAGCCGATGGCAGTGGGACAGAGCGCTTCTTTGCACAGGGTGATTTCTTCCACCCCGACCGCAAGGCCAAATTCATCACGACGGTGGTTAAAGCGGCTAAAAAGCGTTCGCCAAAATACCTGTTCATACTCAATACGGGCCGCGTGCGCGACCAGTGGCACACCATGACACGCACGGGCCGCTCGCCGCGCCTGTCGGCGCATATGGGCGAGCCTTATTGCGAGATGCACCCTGGTGACGCTGCTTCCAAAAGCATCAATGCTGCTGATCTGGTGCGGCTGACATCGCCGCACGGAACGATGATTGCGCGAGCCTTGATCAGCGATGGCCAGCAGCCGGGCAGCGTTTTCGTGCCCATGCACTGGAACGATGAAACATCAGCCATGGCCCGTGTCGATGCACTTGTGCGCCCTGATACCGACCCCACGTCTGGCCAGCCTGCGCTGAAATTTTCGCGCGTGGACATCGCCCCGGCGGGCATGGCCTGGCACGGCTTTGCCGTTCTGGCAGACAAGCCCACCAGCCTGCCTTTCGCCTACTGGTCGCTGGCCACCTGCGCAGGTGGTTATGCGCTGGAGTTTGCTGATACCGCCGAACCTTCCAGCCTAACAAAACTTGCCCACGCTTTGGTGGGCAGCGACGCCTGCATTGGCATGGAAGACAAGGGTGCTGGTAGCGCACGATTCATGGCGACGCAGGCCGGCCGGCTACGCGGGGCAGTGTTCATCACCCGTAGTCCGGTTGCCGTCTCCCGTCGCTGGGCTAGCGGTCAGTTACAAGTCCCCTTTCAAACAGCAGCTGATCGCGCCGCTCTGCTGGCTGGACGCCCGCCAACAGACCAGCCCGACACCGGCCCCACGGTGTGCGCTTGCTTCAGCGTGGGGCGCAACACCATTGCACGCGAAATTGAAATTGGGGCTTCCACGCTCGATGCCGTGGGCGCTGCCTGTCAGGCCGGCACGAACTGCGGGTCATGTCGCTCCGAAATCGCTGCCATGCTGCCATTGCCTAAAGCCGAGAAGGAGGCATCTCATGAGCCGCAAACCGTCTAAAGCTGCGCCATCACGCGTTGAGCCGCTGGCCGTTCTGCCAGTGTTCCTGAAACTTGTCGGAAAGCGCGTTGTGCTGATCGGCGGCACCGAAGCCGCCGCTTGGAAGGGCGAGCTACTGGCCGCAAGCGGAGCCAATGTAGAGGTCTATGCCAGCGAGCTTGAGCCGGAGATGGAAGAGCTGTTGGAACAGGGCGCAAGTGCAGGCTCGCTGACCTGGCACCAGCGCCCATGGTCGATAGATTGCCTGGCCGCAGCTGCCTGCATCATCGCAGATGCCGAAACCGACGATCATGCCCGCGCCATGGTCTGCGCGGCACGCAGTGCAGGCGTGCCGATCAATGTGATTGATAAGCCTGCTTTTTGCCAGTTCCAGTTCGGGTCCATCGTCAACCGCTCACCGGTTGTGGTCAGCATATCGACCGCAGGTGCAGCTCCTATTCTGGGCCAAGCGATCCGCCGCAAAATCGAAACCCTGCTGCCGCGCGCCTTGCAGGGTTGGGCCCAGCTTGCCCAAAGCGTGCGCGGACAGGTGATGAACCGTTTTCCCGCTGGCGCGCTGCGCCGGGCCTTCTGGGAACGTTTTGTGGATGCAGCCTTTTCCGGCAACCATGCCCCCACCCAAATTGACGAAAGCCTGTTTCAGGCCACCGCTCCAACCGACGATATTGGCCGCGTGACCTTGGTGGGTGCCGGTCCCGGTGATGCGGAGCTGCTAACACAAAAAGCGGTGCGCGCGCTGCAAGCCGCAGATGTCATTTTATTTGATGATCTCATTTCCGATGAGGTGTTGGAACTGGCGCGCCGCGAGGCCAAACGCATGATGGTGGGCAAGCGCGGTGGCCGCGAAAGCTGCCGCCAGGACGATATCAATGGGCTGATGATCAAGCTTGCCAAACAAGGCAGGCACGTGGTGCGGCTGAAGTCCGGCGACCCCATGGTGTTTGGTCGTGCAGGTGAAGAAATTGATGCACTTGAAAAGCAGAACATCCCGGTGTCCGTGGTACCGGGCATTACCGCTGCCAGCGCCATGGCCTCACAACTCGGCATTTCGCTCACCCATCGCAATCACGCGCAGGCTGTTAGCTTCATGACCGGGCACTCCAAACACGGCAAATTGCCCGACACCCTAGCTTACCACGACCTTATAGGACCTAACCGCAGCGCCATTCTTTATATGGGGTCAAAAACTGCTCCGCAGTTGACCAGCAATTTGCTGGAGAACGGCCTTTCACCCAAGCTACCAGTGACGGTTATGCAGTCTGTCTCGCGACCAGATCAGGCAAGCTGGAGTGGCCCCTTGCTGGATCTGCCCAAAGGCTGCGCATCGATGCCTGATGCAGGGCCGATCCTAATTGGCATTGGGGATGTTTTTGGTTCCAGGGCCAAGGCGCAACTGGGTCAGGACTGGTCAGAGACGTCGCGTGCGGAATCAAAAGAACCAACAATGGCCTCCGCATAAGATGGGGTTCCGTTTTGCCGGGTGCAGACGGTTTCCAAGAGTTTGATGAGCGAATTGCACCGCTTGCGAACCATTTGGCCACAACAACGGCACCATGAGAAAGACTGAGAGATAACAACATTGGGAACCGATGCCAGCGGGATGCGTTGATTGAGCACAACAGGCTAATCAAAGGAGCTTCCAATGAAAGCTGGTCAACTTTTCGGTTTTATCGCAGGCGGTGTCGTCGTCGCAGCAGGTGTCGCGGCCACCGTCTATTTTGTCGATGTGGATCAAACGCAGGAAACGGCACTGCCTGATGTGGACTTGACTGTTGACAGCGGTCAACTGCCCGCATTTGACGTTGAAACGGGTAGCGTTGAAATTGGCACCCCAGAGCAAACCATCGAGGTGCCAGAGTTAGAAATTCGAAGCACGGAACGAGCGATTGAAGTGCCAACACTGGATGTGCAGCCAGCACCAGTCGACTAAAACTGGCATTCAAAACCAAAAGCGCCGCCATCACGTCAGCTGGCGGCGTTTTTTTGTCTTTATGCACATGCGGTAAGCGTGTGACTTTACCACAAAGCCAGTCGTTTGCACTTGAAGAGTTAAACCAGCAGGCGTCGAGCTTACCGCTGGTCAAGGGGACTGCGACGAGGCCATGAAAGTCGCGGCCTGCTCGTGCCAGCCTCATACCAAGCGACCATCAACGAGATTGATACTATCATCTGGTCAGTGCTTTACTCGCCCGGCACACCATAAACCCGGTCGAGATGAGCTTACTCAAGGCGCGCGACAAACAGCTCGGCACCGGTCATCAGACAATACCATAGGCTGAAATCGCATCGGCGACCTTGCGGTAGCCGGCGATGTTTGCGCCTTTGCGGTAATCGATGGTCGATTTGGAGACTGCCTCGTCAACGATACGATCATGAATGCGCTGCATGATCACTTTCAGGTCGCGGTCTATCTCCTGACTGCTAGCAAACCGGCCATGGGCGTTTTGGCTCATTTCAAGGCCGGAGATCGCCACACCGCCTGCGTTGGCTGCCTTGCCTGGCGCATAGGGCACGCCAGCCGCACGCACCTTGTCGGCAGCATCAGCCGTCAGCGGCATGTTTGCTCCTTCGGCAAAAATTTTGGCACCTGCGTCAATCGCCGCCTGCGCAGCGTCACTATCCATTTCGTTTTGTGTTGCACAGGGAAGGCAGATGTCAGCCTCAACGCCCCAGGGCAGCTCACCCTGCATGAAGTCCAACCCAAGCGCTTTGGGCGGGCTTGAGACATCAGCACCTAATGCCTTTTGGCTGCGCACCCACGCCACAGCCTCTTGGCTCATACCGTCCTTGGCGAACAACGTGCCCGACGTGTCGGAGAGCGTGACCACCTTGCCGCCCTCCATTATAGCTTTCCGTGCGGCATGCGTGGCAACATTGCCCTTGCCAGAGATGGCGATGCGCGTGTTTTCAAGGCTCTCACCGCGCTGAGCCAGCATGGCTTCAACAAAATAGATCAGGCCATAACCCGTTGCTTCCACACGCATAGCGCTGCCACCAAATGCCTGCCCCTTGCCCGTCAGTGCGCCGTGGAACTGACCGCGATGCTTTTTGTAGGCACCGAACAGATAGCCGATCTCGCGCGTGCCGACATTGATATCGCCCGCAGGTACATCTTCATTGGGGCCAATATAGCGAGCCAACTCATCCATAAACGCTTGGCAAAAGCGCATGATTTCGTGCGTGCTGCGACCAGATGGGTCAAAGTCTGATCCCCCCTTACCGCCGCCCAGTGGCAAGCCGGTCAGCGCGTTTTTAAACACCTGCTCAAAGCCCAGAAACTTGAGCACCGACACGTCCACCGATGGGTGAAACCGCAAGCCGCCTTTATACGGCCCAATGGCATTTGAAGTCTGCACCCGCCACCCACGATTAATCTCAACCTCGCCCTTATCGTTCTCCCACCCAACGCGGAACGCAATCACTCTGTCGGGCTCGACCAGTCGCTCCAACACGCGCGCTTGAGCATAAGCCGAGTTGGCTTTTTCAATGGTCAGAACGTCGCTCGCGACCTCCTCGACCGCTTGAAGGAAAGCGTCTTGGCCTGGGTAGCGCTCGATAAGCGTTGACATGAAATCAGAGACCATCGCATCACGCGTCGGCATGGAGCCCTCACTTTGGTATCGGGATTAACAGTTGCGCAGCGCGTCGATCAGCTCGTCTTTGTTGAGCTTCCAGCGACCGGTGACATCCAGCTCGGTGGCGCGCTCAATCAACTCGTCCATCGTCCAGCGCTCATAAGCTGGCGCCTCGCCGCCTTTCTTGGCGGGATCTTGATCCTCGCTCGCCTGCGCATTGGCGATGCGTGCTGCCTTTTGCTTCGAAGCGCCCTGTTCGCGCAGCGCCTCATAGGTTTCATCATCCTTGATCGACGAACCGTGATCATTGGCCATGGTGGCCTCCTCATGGTTGGGGTTCGAGTGAATGCAGGCGCGTCAACGCACCCCGTGTAATGCCTTGCCAAACCGGTCAGCCTTTACGACGCCGAACACACCTACCGGCTCATCCTCACCGACAACCGCTAATCATGTGAGCGCAACGCGTGAACAAGGACTTCGTTCCACGCACCAAGCCATCTAAACGCGGCGTTCGGTATCAACCACTTCTTGAATGGCGCCCTGCAAAACGTCCGGCGTGAAAGGCTTAGCCAACAACGGATGACTGCGCAAAGCTTGGGGAAAGGTCTGACTGTCGCAGTAACCCGTCACAAAAAGAAACGGTACACCGCGCGCTTCCAGTTCATGGGCCAGCGGCTCAGCGGTTACGTTGTCGCCAAGCGTAAAATCCAGCAAACCCAGGGTTAAACCGGTATCTATATGTCTGCGTGCGTCCTCAATGGTGGTCGCCACACGCACGTTTTTTGCGCCCAGATCGCGCAGCATGTCCTCTAAATCAAGGGCGAGTATTGCGTTGTCCTCAAGCACGAGAACATTCGCCAAACCGCCGCGTTGCTCGCTTGTCAAAGCAGCATCGTTCCGCGCACATCGGTGATGACTGGTGTCATATGGTCACCAGCAGTACACAGTGCAGCGAAGCGCTGACTATAACACAGGTTAGCTGCCGCACCGATTCCCGAGCGATTTGGGATGATTATCCAGCAGCAACAGTTAGGTCGTTGGACAACGACGCATCTGCATAGCGCAACGTATGGTTGGCTTCATGCGGCGCGGTACGCAGATGATGCAAAACGGCGGATCGTCACTACGCGTGGTGGCAAGTGACATTGTTCAACTGGTCTTACGCACTTCAGTGTGAGACTTCAGAACGCAATCGCCATCGTCTTGCTCGATCATATATGCGGGCTCATCAGATGACGCATGGCGCGTCACATCGCTGCCTTTGATGGTGCGGGTCACCTTCTCAGTAAAGCGCTCGCTCACCTTGCCCGTGCCCGTTCCATTGCCCCAGTCCCACTCAACTTTGGTTCCTTTGGTGTAGCCTTTGCTCATAGCCATCCTCGTTCAAATGAAACGACGCGTCTGCGGCAGCTTCGGCATATCGCCGACGAACGCACGCAGTCCGTCTAGGTCAGTGAATTGCAAAATTGGCCGTCGCCAGCGGATATACCCCTCCCGCTCCAGCCGCTTGATACTGCGACTGGTATGAATGGGGCTCAGCCCCAGAGCGTCGGCAATCTGCGCCTGCGTAAAAGGCGCTTCCATGGAGTTGTTGCCAGCCAGCTCGACCTGCGCAGCGCGATCGTAAAGGTGGAGCAGCATGTAGCCGAGCCGTTCTGCTGCAGGCCGCTGACCAAGGGCAAGAGCGTGACCATCCAAAATCATTTCCTCACGCGCTGCCATCCATGTCAGCGCGTAGGAAAGTTCAGCATGGTTCTTGAACAAATCCCAAAGGCGCTCGCGATCAAACACACACAACGTCACATCAGTCAGCGCTGTGACGGTATGTTCCATTTCACCGAGCACCGACATTTGCAGGCCCATGAAATCACCGGGCAGGCCAAAATTGAGCACCTGACGGCGGCCATTTGGCAAGCTGCTGTGCCGGTAGGCCCAGCCCCGCAGAAGAGTGTAGAGGTGCGGGCTCTTGGCGCCTTCCAGCAAAATGTTCGTGTCAGCATCGAGGCGCAGCTCACCAATCTTGAACTTCTCGACAAACGCCAGCTCTGTGCCGGTAAACGCCTTGAAACTCTCGTTGGTGCGAAGTGGGCAGTGCCTGCACGATTTGGTGGCAGGGCCAATGCTTGCGTTGTAAGGCATCCTTGCGCGATCAAGCTGCATTCTGTTGCGCTTGTTCGCCATGCCAAAGACGCAGCGCATCCAAGGCAATTGGGCCAATACCCAAGCCATCAAGGTTATCCATGCGCGCGCCCGCATCCTCAAACCAGTGATCGACTGTCATTGCGCCTGGGGTATGGATAACCGGAATGCCTGCATTCACAGCGGCCATGCCGCTTGCCGGCGTGTCCTCAACGGCAACGCACTGCGTGGGCTCAACCCGCAACTGCTTGAGTGCAAAAAGGTAAAGTTCTGGGTCCGGTTTTGCGTTTCGAGCATCCGTGCCGCTCAAGATCAGATCGAACTGGCTGGCACGCAAGCCAACACCGCCTTCAAGCACCGCGTCGATCACACGGCGATCAGTGCCTGAAACAAAGCCAACGGGTACGCCAGCATGGTTGGCCTGCTCAACCAAGTTCAACACGCCTGGGCGCGCTTCCACGCCAGCCAACACGCGCTTTATGAATTGCGACGTTTTTTCCTCATAAATGGCATCGACCAGCCCGCCAGAGGTGTCCTGGCCAATCGCCTCAAGCTCGGCTGAAATACGATTGCGGCCACCCGGCGAGGTAAGCTTTTCACGGTACGTGTCTGCGTCCCAGAAGAGATCGATATCAAATGCCCGGAAAGCAAGATTGAAGGCCTCGCGTTGCACTTCAGATGTCTCAACGAGCGTGCCAATGGAACCGAAAAGGATAGTGCGTAAGGTGGATGCAGTTGGCGTCATGATCAAACTCCCTGTGTTGACCGCTTTACGCAACGCGGTGCGTTTGGTTCCAAATTAGCGCAAGGTCAGGCGGATCGATTGGCCCGCTCGCGCGTAAGGCAAAGAACAACGAAGGACAGTTCCTATGCGCCAGCGCCTCCTCGCCTTTTTTCACAACCTGCGGCAGGGTTATCTTATTTGGCCACTGGGGTTAGCGCTCGGCGGTGTTGCGATCGCTTTTGTTGTTCGGCAGGTGGACAGTTCCGGTGCCATCGAAACACTCAACGACATGGAAGTCAGCGCGCTGACACTCAGCCCGAGCGCAGCGCAGGATGTACTTTCCACGGTGGCGACCGCCGCGGTCACCATTCTCAGCCTCGTTTACTCAATGACGCTGGTGGTGTTCACGCTGGCCGCAAGCGCCCTGGGCAACCGGATCATCCGCACCTTTGGCGACAATGTGCTTGGCCAGATCACGGCCGGCATATTGGCTGCAACATTCCTGTTTTCGCTTACCGCGCTTTATCTGGCAAACGATGACAAGGCACCTCTGGTGTCTACCGCGCTTGCTGTCCTGTTGGCGCTTGCTTCAGTTTTGCTGTTGATCGCCTTCGTCAATGACGTTGCTCATCGCATTCAGATCGACAACGAGCTTGCCCGCGTGCAGCGCATTCTGGTCGGCAACGTGGAAGCCCTTGTGCGCGGTGCACGCCGTTCTGCAAACCCTCAGCGCGTACCCGACCGCAAAGACCTTCCGGTCACCCATGAGGTTAAATCACTTGCAACGGGCTACATCGTTGCCGTTCACGGACCGCCGCTTGTGCGCACCATGCAGTCCACAAATGGATGGTTGATGATGCGCACATCGCCTGGTGATTTCGTATTGCAGGGGGAGACGGTGGCAACGGCCTTCCTGGGCGATGCACCATCAGATGCGAACAAATTTGGGCGAGAGTTGGCTGAAAACATCGAAGTTGCCGATGCCCACGCGCCGGGCAATGACATTTTATTCAACGTGCATCTCATGGTTGAAATAGCGCTTCGAGCCCTGTCTCCAGGCGTCAACGATTCCTACACCGCCGTGGCTGCAATCGATCAGCTATCCGCGGCGCTCGCCAAGCTGCTTGATAGCGACGACCTGACGATGCGACTGACCTCAGAAGATGGGACGGTGCGCGTCATTACCCAACCCATTGCCATAAAGGCGGTGCTTGGCGCAGCACTGCATCCGGTGCGTCGCGCAGCTGCGAGCAATGTGCTGGTCATGCTGGCTTTGGCACGGGCACTGGGACGGCTAGGCACGCATGCTTCTGCCGGGCACGGTGCGCTGCTGCGCAATCACATTCGCCTGGCAACCTCTTCGGGCCGCCAGGCGATTGGTGAAACTGAGGACCGCGATGAACTGAGCGAGGCGTTGTGGGCGGCCTGGCGCAAAACCAAGCGCCTGCCCCAATAGCCTTATTCGACCCGGATGAGACCGGTCATCGACAGGCTGTCGGGTGCTTCGCCGCCCGCATCTACGACAGGGCTGCGACATTCATAGGTATAGATCCCCGGATCAACTGTAGCGAAGGCTATCTCGCGACTTTGGCCTGGTCCAAGGTTATAGCCCTCAACCATCTGCGATGTTGCGCCTTCAGCAAGGTCGCTTTCCTGCGTTTGGATTTGCGCTTCAAGCAGATCGTCCAGCACGATGATGGAGCTGTTGATTGAGGTGTTGACCATGCGCAGAGCAACAACCTCGCCTGCGGGCAGCAACAAGGGATCTGGCTGGCATACCACAGGTTCGCTATTCGTTACGGCCAACTCAATAGGGGTTTGAACACTTGCCGTTTGGGCTGTTGCCAGTTGGCCAAGGCTCAACGTGAGCGCGGCGCTAGCGGCCAATGCAAGTGCGGTTTTCGAGGGGGTGGTTAGCAGCGTCATAGCCTGCCCTTCCTTAACAGTGGCACGTGCCGATAAAACGCCAACCACCCCGGCTGGTTCCATTCTTCGACACTCACGATGGAACCAAACCTCAACCCCACCGTTTGCTCTCCATGCAAACCAATGGAGGTTGTCATGAACAGTTCAACAACAGTGAATGTCGCCCAACCCAGCGCAATGACTGGGAGCCGCGCAAACCCGAGCAAAGTTCAGCCTGGCGAAGAAAATGCCCCGCTGGACCCGCAGGATGTTCGTCAGGGTCGTGGGGGCACGCGGCTGCTCACCATACTGACCATCGGCATCATTTTGGCGATCGGCGCTTTTGTGGTGATCGGCATGTTTAGCGAGAGCATATTGACCACTGACGTGGCGTCGATGCCCGGCCCCAATGACGCGCAAGAGCAGCTCATCAGGCAATAAAGCTGGTTTGAGCAGCCCCCACCTCAGAAAGGAAATTTTATGACATTATCAGCTTTGAAAATCGCCCCGACATCAGCTCCCGCCAACTCCGGGATTGATGATGAGGCACGCAAACAGATCGCCTCAAAACTATCGAGCCTCTTGGTCGACAACTACATTTTGACCATTAAGTCGCACCTCTATCACTGGAACATTGTGGGTCCGACATTCAAGTCCATCCACGACATGACAGAGGAGCACTATGAAGACTTGTTCGAGGCCTCTGACGTGATTGCAGAGCGTGTACGCGCCCTGGGTCATGTGGTGCCAGTGGGTCAGGAAAGCCTGACCATGTCGATGACAGCATCTGCACCAGGCACCGATACGCCCGACGCTGAAACCATGATTTCAGACTTGGTTGATGGGCATGAGCTGCTGGCCGCACAGATGCGCGATGTGGCGGAACTGGCCGGCGAGCATAAGGATTTGGTCACCGAGGATATGCTCACTGCACGCATCGCCTTCCATGAAAAAGCGGCGTGGATGCTTCGCGCCATGCTCGGCAAATAACGCAGGACACCTTTATGATTGAGATTACAGGTCTCTTCGGTCTGATCCTTCTTGTCGGCGTGATTTATGCTGTGGTGAAGACTGTCAGCTTATCAGCGTCCACGGGCTCCAAGGTCCTTTGGATTCTCGCGCTACTGGTGTTGCCGGTGATCGGCCTCATCGCCTGGTTCATTTTTGGGCCGAAAGGTAAAGCCAGCATCGCCTGACGTAAGCGTTGGCGATCGATGCTGACACAGGAGACCAACAAACGAATTTTGGAGCGCGCCGGACGTCTGTTTGGCGCGCTCTTTTTTCGTGTTGGACCAACCGTTTTGGAACCCAAAAAGACCTTATGCGTTGAGCTTGCAGCGAGCATGTTGCTCGATGCGGCACGGGGCTTCTTCGGTGCCGTCTTACACGAATCTATCAGGAGGATGCATGATGGCTACCGCCGCAACCACCGCCAAGAAAACATCAAACGGGTCACACATTGTTGACCCTCAATTGCGCGCCGACGTGGAAGATCAGGTCGAGACATTGCGGGCCGATATCGCAGAATTGACCAAGGCCGTATCGGTGCTAACCAAAGACTCATCAAACAAGCTGCAGGACAAAGCAGGCGACATAGCCGAGCACGGCAAGCAACGCCTGGATGATGCGACGCATGAAGCGCGTGAGCGTGCTTCAGAAGCAGGTGACGATGCTTACGCCGCCGGACAACGCGCAGCCAGTGATCTGCAGTCCAGCGTGGTGCAGAACCCGCTTGCATCGCTGGCGATTGCCGCCGGTATTGGCTTTTTCGCCGGCGCATTCGCGAAGCGCTAAAAGCTATGTCGATCATTCGCTTTCTCTTAGAAGCTGAAGCCAAGCCACTGGCGCAAGCTGGCATTGACGCGGTTGCCGTGCCTGCCAAGCGGGCCACCGGCCGCATCGCCTGGGGCGTGGGGTTTGCGCTGGCCGCACTGATTTTAATGGCCGTCGCCCTTGGCCTTGGCAGCGTGGCATTGGCAGCTTTTGTGCTGAACGCTATGCCAGCCAGCATCGGGCCGCTTGCACTCAGTGCAGGCAGCCTATGTGCCATCGCTGTGGTGCTGGGGTTGATCTCTGCGCGGCTATTCGCTGCGGTTTCAGCCAAGCGAATGGTGCAAGAGGCCGACCATGCCTACCGCGATACGCGCTTGTCGCAACCACCATTGGGGGTGGGAGCCAAGTCCGCGCAGGACCACATCGTGGCCAACAGCTATGCGTTTGCTCGTGGCTTTGCCAGTCAATTTGCCGCTGGATCGGAACGTGAAACTCGCGCCAGCTAGTCGCTAACATCATTACACTGCCGGGCGCTGCTACTGAAAGCAGGCGCCCGGCATTTTTATGCGGCAACGCAAACCCGCCGGGTCAAAGTCAAGTTCTGTGGTGCCATTGAGCGCCATCGCAACCGCGCGCTGCAGATAGCTGGTGCCAAAACCCGATCGTTTGGGCTGAGCAACGGCAGGGCCACCGCTCTCAATCCATTCGAATACAATATCACCGTTATCGCCGTCATCTGCGCACCACCGCGCGGTCACCTCGCCTGATGAGCTGGACAGAGCGCCGTACTTCAAGGCGTTCGACACCAGTTCGTGCAGCGCCATGCCAAAGTGCTGGGCCGCTTCACTGGTCAGGGTCAACTTTGGCCCTTCAACTTTGAATGCCCCCTCACGAATGCCGCCAGCCTGGTCACCTTGACGGCGGATGAGTGTCGCCATATCCGCGCCACGCCAATCGGAGCTCACAAGAAGGTCATGGCTGTGCGACATGGCCTCCAGCCGCTTGGAAAAGCTGTCGATAAACGCTTCCACGCTTTCAGACTTCGCAGCACTGCGACGGGCGGTGGCCTGAATAACGGCCAGCAGGTTTTTGGTGCGATGGGTAATCTCGCGCATGGCAAGTCGCATGGCATCTTCATGGCGTTTGAGATCGGACAGATCAATGGCTGTCCCAATGAGCCCGATAACGTCGCCATGCGATGACATGCGCGGCTCCAACTCCACATCAAACTCCACAGTTTCACCGGTCTCGCTTGGCACCACCACCCGGCCAGACCAAGAAGGTTTGCCCTCAAGCACGGCCAGTTTGATATCAGTCAGTCGGCCACCAACCTCCAGACCAAACAACTCTAAATCGGTGCGCCCAATACCACCATTTTCAAGAAACTCTGGCGCGTTCGCCATAAACGTATAGCGCAGGTCGAGATCCTGCTCGAACACCGAGACCTTGGAGCCACTCAACGCCAATCGAAGGCGCAGGTTTGCTTCTTCCAGGTTGTTGCTAAACACCGCCATCTGGCGCTCGCGCATCCGTTCAATCGTCAGATCGGTCAGTGTAAGATGGATCGCTTGCCCGTCCTTGCGAAGCTCGGCCAGGGCTTTCACCGACAGGTAGACGGGATTGCGATTGGTATCGTGGAGCGTGTGTTCAAAGCTTTGCACACCCTCATTGGCCAGCGCGCGTGTGCAAGCCAACGCTACAAGGTTTGCGACCTGAAGCGGCCATATATCGGCGATGGATTTGCCCATCGCGTCGATATTGCTAACCGGCTCGGGCGTCTCTTCGCCGAGCAAGGCAAAGCGCTCTGCTGCGAAACCCAGGTTGGATGCCGACAATATCGTTCCAAGCTCGTCAATGGTGACCAAGCAGGTGCCCAGACCAGTCAGGGTTTGAAAAACAAGATCTTCGGGAAAATGTACGGTGGAGACGACTCCGCCCGTGAGCGACATTTCCATGCAAGGGTCTCCACGTTAGCGCATCTCAACCGAGGCATACGGCTGGCAGGGCAGTTGGTTCCCAGATTGGGCATGTGTTTCTTTTGGAACCTGCGACCCCGCTCCGCGTTAATTTCGCAGATGCGCCGCTAGGCACATTGAAAACACTTGAACCTGAAGCACCAAGGAGGCCCATCATGAATTGGGACCAAATCGAAGGCAAATGGAACGAGTTCCAAGGCGAGGCGAAAGCCCAATGGGGCAAGCTGACCGACGATGACTGGAAAGAAGTCGACGGCAAGCGTGAAAAGCTCGCTGGAAAGCTGCAGCACAAATACGGCAAATCGAAAGAGGATGCCGAGCGCGAAATTGACGAGTTCACCTCGCGTGTGAAGCACTAGCAATGGTGTTCCAGACGGATGAAAATTGCCGTCCCCAGCCCTGCTACGGCTATGTCGTGGCAGGGCTTTGGTGCGCAATGAGCACCATCACACTTGTGGTGTTTTAACGGTCTTTAATCGACAGACGACAAACCCGGATGCTCATGGTGTCCGGGGTTTTTTTATGCGTTTCGATTTCAAAAAAGTTATAGCTGATGAAGCTAAAAAAGCCCGACCCGCATAAGGCTCAGAAAGCTCAAAAGCTTCTGCGCGTCGCGCTTTTTGTCATGCCGGAGTCAGCCAGAGGCTGGGCGGCTTACTATCTGGTTTGCTCACCAGTGGCGAGAACATGGCTCGGCCCGCTCAACGACACTTTCTTGTTGTCACCGCCTTCCACTTGTTCGCCTTTGGCGACTGCGGTTGCCATCTGCACACCGAGCACAATGGAATTGGCTTCACCATCCCAAAACTCCGCATCATCCAGATCAACGCGGATCAAGAGAACATCATCAGCGTGTGGGCCTTGTGGAAACCACGCTTGGGCAGCAATCGTCCAAAGATCCTTTTTGCGACCCACATCATCAACAATAGCCGCATGGCCGGTCAGCGAAACGAAATGTTGTTTATCAGCGTTCGCAAGGGTCACGCAGACACGAGAGTCCTTTTCGATCTCATTGTCTTTCAGGCCCTCGCGATGAGCAAGAAACCAAATGCGATGCTCATCGCGCTTTGGATAACCGGCCATGGGCCGGGCCCGCATACTGGGCATGCGATCATCATGGGTGAGTGTTGTGAGCATAAACAAATTATGGTCACCAAGCAGCGACCATAACTGATCGGCGGCGTTTTCCCCGCCATCTGATTGCTGGAATAAATTCATCGATCAGTCCTTGAGTGAATTGAAGACTGCCGATGCAACACTCAAGACGGGCAACCGTTCCAACAAAACCGGTTTCGATTAGCCGTTGAAACGGAAAAAGCTACGCAGCAGCCAGTTCCAACGGCTTTGTTGAACGGAAGAACAACGCCTGCGCCACAGCAGCGCGGACCATGTCGGGCTGATAGGGTTTTGTAATGAGGAAGGTCGGCTCGGGACGCTCCCCGGTGAGCAACCGCTCAGGGAATGAGGTGATGAAAATAACCGGCACATCAACCTCGCCAAGGATAGTTTTCACCGCATCAATGCCCGAAGACCCATCAGCCAACTGGATATCAGCCAGCACCAGTTCCGGCGCGCTGGTCTTAGCAAGCTCGATCGCCTGACCCGCCGTTGTCGCCTGCCCGCAAACCGTGTGACCCAGTTCCTCGACAATATCGGCAATGTCCATGGAAATCATGGGCTCGTCTTCAATGATCAACACATCGGCGCGAACGATGTTGGAAATGTCCTGTATTGCCCGCTCAATCAGCAGTTCGACCTCCATCTCGCTCTGCACCATAATTTGGGCAACATCACTGGGCGCAAACTGTTCCAGCGATTTCAACAGCAGGGCCTGGCGCGCCTCTGGTGCCATGCGCTCCAAACGTTCCTGCGCAGTTTGCTCAAACAGGTTTTCGCCCTCATGATCACCCGCCTCAATATGGGTCGACGTCCAAAGCCGGTGGAACACCTGATACAGCGCCACACGCGGTGACTTACTGGTGTCAAAGAGGCTGGGGTCCGTTACCAGCGCTTCCAGGCAGGCCCGCACATAGGCATCGCCAGATTTTTGCGAGCCGGTGAGCGCACGCGCATACCGGCGCAGGTAAGGAAGTAGGGGACGAAGGGTTTCGTTGAGAGTGGACATCCGTTGATCCTATAACCGTTCATATGCGAAGTCTTACGCACGACCTGAACCATCGTTCCATTTTTTTCCAGTTTTGTTGGAACGATCTTTCGCACTCAGCGTTGGTTGCCCACGGAGTATGCCCATGTCCGCTGAAGACCCGCCTTTGAAAAAGTCGCATCCCAGCGATGCTGCGAAGGTTGGCCCTGCTGACAAGGCCAATGAAAGTGAGCCATCCATGCTGAGCCAGAACCAAGAAGGCGATTGGGTCGATGACAGCTTGCGTAAGCTGTACACCTCAACGCTTGAAGAAGAGATTCCGTTGGACATGCTTTCCCTGCTCGACCAACTGGACGAAGCGGTGGACGCTAGCGACGGGCGCAAGGAGACCGAAGACAAGGAGGCCAACAAATGAGCGCTTCCGTCAAAAAGCAGTTTCTCGAAGCCATTCCATCATTGCGTGCCTTTGCACGCTCACTGTGTGGCAACGCGGTGCGTGCAGATGATCTGGTCCAGGAAACCCTGACCAAGGCGCTCACCAAGGTTGATAGCTTCCAGGATGGGTCGAACGCCAAAGCTTGGCTGATCACGATTTTGCGCAACCAGTATTACAGTGAAGGGCGCAAGCGTCGCCGTGAGGTTGAGGATGGCGAAGGGCATTTTGCCGCCACGCTGGTTGCGCCCGATGAACCGGACACAGCACTGGAGGTGCGTGATTTGATGTCTGCCCTCCAGCTCATTTCTGACGATAAGCGTGAGGCACTGCTTTTGGTGACAGCCAGCGGTTACTCTTACGAGGAAGCAGCAAACATTATCGGCACGCAGCCTGGCACGGTCAAAAGCCGTGTCTCACGGGCACGCTCTGAGTTGGAAGAGCTGATGAGTGGCGCGACATCGCTACCTGATGACAAGGAAGCGCAAACAACCTCGGCTCGTCAGATCAATGAGGCTTTTGCACATGGTGCTGCGGCTTGAGAGATGAGCCATACGCCACCGCAAAATGTCGCTGATTGCGCCGAAAAGGGTTTAACGCTGCGAGCGAAGTTTGGCCGTGGCGGCACCGACATTGGCGTAGCCCGCGCACGCGACCTGAAAAATCGCCGCAACTGCTCTGATGAAACCATCGACCGCATGGTAAGCTATTTCCAGCGCCACGAGGTGGATAAGGACGCTGACGATTTTGGCAGGGATAACGACCCCAGTGCTGGCTACATTGCCTGGCTTTTATGGGGCGGCGATCCTGGCCGCGACTGGGCCAATGCAATTGCTGACAAGCGACCCAGCTGATGCCAAGCTATCAATCTCATTGATCAAGCACCGCTAAAGGACTGCACCGTCTTCGCGAAGAAAGCCTTCAATGCCAGTAACACCGCTCCTTGAGGCCGCCGAGGCCTACCCCGCAATGGAGCGATTGGTGTTGCAGGCCGAGCGGTCGGTTTGGATGGCTTTTCGCATCTTCGATCCGCAGACAAAACTGCGCAGCCAGGAAGCGCAGGCGCTGGGACTGGCAAACTGGTCAGACTTAATCGGTCAAGCCTTGGACAGGGGCGTCACGTTTCACATCAGGTTGACCGATTTTGACCCCGCGGGCGGCCCCTCACTTCATCGCTTGTGCTGGCGCTCGACCAGTCAGTTGCGCACGATCTCGCAGGGCCGCGCTGGCACGATGACTGTGTTTCCTGCCATGCATCCCCACACGATTGGGCCGCTCCCCAACGCCGTCTTCTGGCCTCTAGTGCGCCAACGGCTTTCAGGCGCTTTGGACGTTAAGCCCAGTCACTATGAGCCGCCTGACTATCAGGTTTTTCGTGCAAGTGGCAGTGTGCCACTGTGGCCACCCCACCCTGTTCGCCCTGCAACCCACCACGAGAAAATCATCGTTGCCGACGGCACGAGCGCTATTCTGGGTGGCCTGGACCTCAACGAGCGTCGCTTCGATACCGAAGACCACAATCAGCCAGCCGATCAAACCTGGCATGACGTGTCGTTGATGATCGCAGGCGAGGATGTAGCAGACTGTATCGCGGACTTGCACAAGCACCTGATGATGGCGTGGGTATCATCAAGCACAATTGATCAATCCGGCGAGCCAGACCCGCTACCAGCGCCAAACCTGGCAACGACCCGGACAGCCAAAAACGCATGCCAAAACGCGTCCAAAACCAGCTTCATTGGCACCTTGTCAGACCTGCAAGAGGGTACTGCGGTCATTGCGCCGAAGGCGGTAGACCGATCGATCGAAACCACCACGCTGCAACTGATCAGGGACGCTCAAGAACTCATCTACATTGAGACGCAATTTTTGAGATCGCGCAGAATCGCCGATGCCATTGCCCAAGCGCTGCAAGCAAAACCAGCGCTAAATCTTATAGTGGTTTTGCCAGCGGCACCCGACGATGTTGCCTTTGAAGACAACAGCGCTGCTGATGCCCGCCATGGCGAGTGGCTTCAAGCTAAATGCATACAAACCATTCGCCGGGCCGCCGGACCACGTGCCCTGTTCGTTAGCCCGGTGGGCGCGGCCGCCCCCACAACGCAGGCGAGCAATGCCGACCCAAATCGCAAAACAATTCAGCAGCGCTGGCCCATTTATGTGCACTCTAAAGTCATGATTACCGACATGCAGCGTGCAACAGTTTCCTCCGCCAACCTCAACGGCCGAAGCATGCGCTGGGACACAGAAGCAGGCGTGCTGTGGGAAGATGACGTTGCGGTGCAGGCCTTTCAGATACGCCTGCTTGCCAAGCACTTGTCAGGCAGAAAAAAACGATCTGATCAGCCAACAGCCATTGAGGTCATGCACGCTGTGCGGCAAGGCGTATCGTGCGATGACGCATCACCTTTAGCCAGCTACCCCGTTCGCCGCGCCCGCAAATTTGCCGCGCCGCGTTTTTTCGTTCCAGACGACATGGTTTGAGGCAGCGCGCCGGTCAATTGCCGCGATATTCTGCCAGAAAACGGGGAACCCTTGTGCTTGGCCGGCGTTGGAAAGGCATCGCTAACACACGAGGAGATTTCCTATGTTTGGTTGGGCACTTGCTTTCCTTCTGATCGCTATCGTTGCTGCAGTTCTTGGGTTCGGCGGCATCGCCGGCGCCGCGTCCGGCATCGCGCAGATCATATTCGTCGTTGCTCTGGTGCTGCTCGCCGCTTCGGCAGTCATGCACCTCATTCGAGGGCGCAGCGCATAGAACAAAACGCTTTGACGAAGGGGCCTATCCGCCACGGACTTTCAATGCAGTTGGACGTTGGCAGTTTCGCTGTTCGCCTAACCTTTTGCGCAGCAATTGGAACGATAGCCGCCGTGTCGCGTTCACCCCCGCACGCACAGTGCTGACCCATCGAGAGGCGCGCGCAATGGAACAGCCCCGCGCAACCTCGCTTCCTAGCGACAGCTAGCACCCCCCTTCCAACGTCAGGATCTTTATGACCTCGCACCCCAACGCTACAGTTATCGTCACTTATGCGCGCTCGCTCATAGCGCTCGCGATTGCGCGGTCTCTTACTCAACAGGGCGCCGAAGTCATCGGCATAGATGACGTGGACCTAACGGTCTTGTCCTTCTCCAAATGGGCAGACGAAACCGATGTGCATGCTCGCTTGGCAGATGGCGAGGAAGCCTACATCGCCGATCTTGAACGGATCATCGAGAAGTACAAACCGCAAGATGGTCGCCCGTTTGTGCTGATGCCAGCGTTCAACGATGCTGAAGTCGTTGCGCGCCATGCAGAGCGCCTAGGCAAGCACATTACCGTCGCTGCGCCACCCAACGAAGCCATCAACACCATCCACCCAAAGGATGCGTTCGCGCGAGCTGTTACCGAAACGGGCAGCTCCGCCCCGACCTCCATCATTGCCAGCGATGACACGGCATTGGATATGGTGGTCAGCGATATCGGCTTTCCCGCCATCATCAAACCGGCCGATGCGGTCGGCGGACGTGGTATTTCCAAGGTCAACACACGCGCCGAGCTTGAGACGGCATGGGGACTTTTGCGCGATCAATTTCCCGGCGCTCCTGTTGTTCAGGCCCTCAGCGACGGCGAAGACTATTGCTATGGTTTTCTGGCGAAAGACGGGGAAATTCTGGCCGAAATTGCCTATCGCAACCTCGTGTCATTCCCCGAAGACTTCGGTGCGGGCGTGGTGCGCGAGACCGTCGATCATGCGCGCTTTCGCACGGCTGCAGAGCCGCTGGTAAAATACATGGGTTGGACGGGCATTGGTCAGCTCGACTTCATGTGGACCGGTGAAGACCACCACACACCGGAAATGATTGAGCTGAACCCGCGGTTTTGGGCCAACCTTGATCATGCAATCAGCTCGGGCGTCGATTTTCCCGCGCTTCGGCTTGAGCTGGCCACCACCGGCAAACTGACAACTGCAGCGCCCAGCCCTGAAATTGGCCATAAGAGCAAAATCCCTGGCCTCTGGCTTCTCGCAGCTGCGCAAAAAGCCAAAAAAGCCGCTATCAACGATAATGGTGACGGCAAGCCCGAGGGCGCATTCAACCAGCTCATGAGCATGATCGGGCAGGTGCCACAGCTCGCCGATAGCGGCTCTGACCTGCGCCAGACGCTTAGCCGCATTGGAGATGATGTTGCATCGCTGCGTGAGGTCGATACCGCCGGCCTTGAAGAAGATGACCCTATGGTGGGCCTGGGTGCGCTTTTCGTTCTCAGCTCACTGATGGAGCATGGCGAGTTGCCGCCGGAGCTAAAAGCGTGAGTGGCGCAAAACCGAAAATTGGCATTTTTGTCACCGGTCCACACATCAACAATGCCTGGCTATGGCTTGGGGTCATGTGGGCAGGTGGAAAGCCCATCTTCCTATCAGCTGATGACCCACAGTTTGATGGCGCACTGGATGGCTTACTCCTGACAGGTGGATCAGACATTCACCCCGAAGTGTATGGAGGCGTCCCGAAGCAGGGCTACGCCTACGATCCAAAGCGCGATGCCGCCGAAACCACGTGGATCGCGCAGGCCGATGACCGCGACCTGCCGGTGCTTGCCATATGCCGCGGCCTGCAAATGCTGAATGTGGCTCGAGGAGGCGATCTGCACCTTGATGTGCGCACCATTGCCGAACGGCGCAACTACCCAGGCGCCGGCATCTGGCTATCGCTAACCTTTCGCAAGAAAGCGACCATTGAAGCGGGCAGCATGTTGCGCCGTATTGTCGGCACCCAGTGCCTAACCATCAATGCTTTGCACACACAGGCTGCCAACCAGATCGGTGATGGCCTGCAGGTCACCGCGCGCGATGGCGACCATATCGTGCAGGCACTTGAAGACCATTCACGCAGCTTCTGCCTGGCGGTGCAATTCCACCCGGAGCTGCTGCTCTACAGCGCACAGCATCGCGCCCTGTTTTCCGGCCTTGTACAGGCCGCGCAGAACGCACCGGATGCAACGCTGGCTTCGGCCTAATCCCCCCACCATACGAGTAATTTTCATGGCTGACGCCCTGCGCGAACGCGACCTTACCGACGGCTCGCTGTCGAACCATTTGATCCGCCTTTGGGCACCCATGACATGGGGCGTCGCCATGGTGATGTCGGTTGCCCTCGTCGACACCTTCTTCATTGGCCAATACGGCGAACAGCCCCTCACCGCGCTCGGCTTTGCGTTTCCCATGCAAATGGTACTGACAAGTCTCGGCATCGGCCTATCGGCAGCAGCAACATCGCTTGTTTCCAAGGCCAGGGGACGCGATGAAGCCGAACTGGCCAAACGCCATGCCCGCAATGTTTTGGGGGTCGCCGTTGGCGTTGCCACAGCGGTTGCGCTAGCTGGCGCCATTGCTGCGCCAGCTATCTTCCGCCTTCAGGGTGCCTCCGGCGAGAGCCTTGAGCTTGTAACAGGCTTCATGCGTCTGTGGCTTATCGGGCTGCCCTTTCTGGTGTTCGGCATAGTCTCAAATGGCATCATGCGCGCTGAAGGCGAAAGCTCGCGCGCGGCCGTCGTGATGACCACAACCGCCATCGTCAATGCCATGCTCGATCCGCTGTTTATCTTTGGCTTCGGCCCGGTTCCAGAGTTAGGCCTTGATGGCGCGGCGTACGCGTCGATAGGCGCGCGGCTTGCCATGGCCGCTATTGCCGTCTGGTTCCTCATGCGCGATGGGCGCTCTATAGCGACCGACCTGAAACTGGGTTCATCTGACCGCTTTGCCGAGATTGGTCAGATCGCTGCTCCGGCTGCCGCCTCCAACATGATCAACCCGCTAGGCCTTGCAGCACTCACCGCCGCACTGGCGCTTATTTCAGAACAAGCGGTGGCAGCCTTCGGTGTCGGCAGCCGCGTGCTCAATTTTGCGCAGGTGCCCCTGTTGGGCCTATCCGCCGCCATCGGGCCATTGATCGGTCAAAACTATGGCGCTGACCTAAACGACCGGGTGCGCGGGGCGCTGATGCTGTGCCTGAAGATTATTGCAGGCTACACCCTCATCCTTGCCATAGGGCTTGGCGCGTTCGGCGGCCAGCTGACGGCGCTCTTTACCGACAGTCAAACCATCGCCGACCAAGCTGCGCTGTTCCTGTTGATCGTGCCTGCCTCGGTGCTTGGTTACGGGGCCTTGATCGTTGTAATCGGCGCGCTCAACGCTGCAGGCCGCCCCCTGCCCGGCACCATAGCAGCCTCGTTCCGCATGTTCATCGTCACAGTGCCGCTGGCCTTCATTGCGGCCTATCTGTTCGATGTGTGGGCCGTGTATGCCGCCCTTGCCGTCGGCAACATCATGGGCGGCGCAGCAGCACTTTATGCCGCAAGGCACGAAGGTTTGCTGTAAGTCGACAGCCACTAACTCTAACAAATGAGCATTGCAAAATGGCCAATCCTGACAAACCCACGCTCGAAATACGACATGCTGAAATCAGTGATGTGGATGGCATTATAGGGCTTTCAAAAGCCGTTTATCCTGAGGAAGCGCCCTACACGCGCGGTCAGGTGTCTGGCCAAATCAACGCGTTTCCAGGAGGCGTGTTTGTTGCAACATACCATGGCAAAATCGTCGGCTATGCAGCTTCCATCCTGGTACGCGAACACAGGGTCATGAGCGCACACACGCTCGATCAAATCAGCGGCGGTGGTTACTCCTCGCAACACAATGCGCAGGGCGACTGGCTCTATGGCCTTGAAATTATGGTTCACCCCAACAACCGACGCCTACGTATCGGAAAGCGCCTGTATCAAGCGCGTGAACGTCTGTGCACCGAGCGCGGATTGAAGGGCATTGCCTTTGGTGGACGCATGCCCAGTTTTCGCCGCCATCGCAAAACATACGCGACGCCACAAGCCTACCTGGCCGCGGTCAAAGACGGCGCAATCAAGGACACCGTCATCAGCTTTCAGATGCGCGCAGGCTTTGAGCCTGTTCGAGCGCTTGCAAACTACGCGCCAGACGACTTGGCATCCGGTGGCCATGCGGCGCTCATGGTCTGGACAAATCCATATCATGACCCAGACGCCGACAATCAATCTGTCACACGCGCCAACCCAGATGTGGTGCGGGTTGCCTCAGTCCAACTGGAGGCCAAAACCCTCAGCAATACCGAGGAGTTTTACAAATCGGTCGACTACTTCACAAACATTGCAGCCGAGTATGGGTCAGATTTTGTGCTGTTTCCCGAGTACTTTACGCTTCAGCTGCTTTCCTGCGAAGGCGAGGAACTGCCGCCAGAGCGGGCTATTGAGCGGGCGTCCGAACATACGGCTGAGTTTGTCGACCGCATGCAAAAGATGGCGATTGCCCGCGCCATCAATATCGTCGCTGGAAGTCATGCCACCCGGACAGACGACGGAGATATTCAAAACGTAAGCTTCGTTTTTCTGCGAGACGGCACAGTTCACGCACAAGAGAAGTTGCATCCCACGCCAGACGAGCGAGATAGCTGGAACATTCAGGGCGGCGACACAATCGATGTTATCGAAACGGACTGCGGACCGATTGGTATATTGGTTTGCTACGATTCAGAGTTTCCCGAAGCAGCGCGCAGACTGGCCGATGAGGGTGCGCGGATCCTCTTCGTGCCCTATAACACCGACACCAGACACGGCCACCTTCGCGTGCGCTACTGCTGCCAAGCCCGGGCAGTGGAGAACCAGTGCTACGTCGTAACATCCGGCATGGTGGGCAATCTGGACAATGTCTCCAACATCGACATCCAGTACGCCCAATCAGCGATCCTCACCCCTTGCGATTTTCCCTTCGCCCGTGATGGGATTGCAGCCGAAGCGTCGGAAAATGTTGAGATGGTCATTGTTGCCGACCTCAACTTGTCAGCCGTGCAATGGGCCCGTGCGCAGGGTTCAGTGCGCAATATGCGCGACCGCAGGTTTGACCTCTATCGCACACGCTGGCGCGATGGCGGCTAGCCAAATTCCCCGCCAATCGCCAACACCTATGTCAGACAAGGCCCCATTCAGCAGTGCGGCGGGGCTTTGTGAGCCAAGGCGGTGGTTCCACTGGCGTTTTTAGACAAAACTGTTCTGCTCGCGAACGGTTTCCATAGCGACAAATGTGGATGTCGAAGCAACATGGGGGAGCTGTGAAATCTGCTCGCTCAACACACGGCGATAAGCTTTGATGTCGCTGGTGCGCACCTTGACCAGGTAATCGAAATTACCAGCAATCATGTGGCATTCCTCGATCTCGGCAACCGTCCGCACCCCTTCATTAAAGGCCAGAAGCGCAAGCTCACGGGTATCAGACAGGCTGATCTGTACGAATGCGATGTGATCTAGGCCGAGCTTCTGCGCGGAAATTTCTGCGCGGTAGCCCGTTATAACGCCGGCTTGTTCCAGCCTCTTGAGGCGAGCAGCGACCGGTGTTTTGGAAAGACCAACACGCTGCCCCAACTCCGTCACGGATATGCGTCCATCGCATGCCATCACAGTCAAGATCGTCCGGTCTATTTGATCTAGATTTTCAATATTTGACATGCAATTGCTCTATATTACCAAGTAATCTTGGTCAAACAGGCTTTTAAATTTGCAATTACAGACGATAGACCCGGCAAAATGTTGGTACCTTAGTACCAAAAAGGGGTATGGCTATGCTGGGTATCGATCCTCAATGGGACCTGAACAAGCGCTGCGATGAACACAGCTTGCTCGCCGCGTTAACCGCGACAGCGAACCTCAGTGCAGATGAGCGCGCCGATATCGCCAAGAGCGCTGCAGACCTAGTCAGGCAGGTTCGCGGGGCAGCACAACCCGGCCTCATGGAGGCGTTTCTCGCCGAGTATGGTCTTTCAACGCAGGAAGGTATCGCTCTCATGTGCCTGGCCGAGGCGCTGTTGCGGGTGCCGGATCAACCGACCATTGATGCGCTCATCGAAGATAAGATTGCAGCGTCAGACTGGTCACATCATCTGGGTCAGGCGTCCTCTCCGCTGGTAAACGCATCAACCTGGGGTTTGATGCTGACCGGCAAGGTTTTGGATGAGCCAGAGGCAGGCATCGCCGGCACGCTGCGCAGCATGGTGCGCAAACTTGGTGAGCCTGTCATTCGCACGGCAACAGGCGCGGCCATGCGAGAGATGGGTCGCCAATTCGTGCTTGGCCAAACCATTGATGCAGCCATGGAGCGCGCCGCCAAACAGGAAGCGCAGGGCCTTACCTACTCCTACGATATGCTTGGAGAGGGCGCGCTGACCATGCCAGATGCACAGCGTTATGCGCACAATTATGCGCGCGCTATCAACGCAATTGCTGCAGCTTGCACCCATGACAATGTCGCGGCCAACCCGGGCATCTCGGTTAAACTGTCGGCGCTGCACCCACGCTATGAGGTTGCCCATAGTGACCGGCTCATCAAGGACGTTGTGCCGGTGGTCGCCGACCTAGCGGCCAGCGCAGCTGCTGCTGGCATGGGCTTGAACATCGATGCTGAGGAGGCAGATAGGCTGGGCCTGTCGCTGGCGGTTATTGATGAGGTTCTCAAAGACCCAAGGCTGGTTGGATGGAACGGTTTTGGCGTTGTGGTGCAGGCCTACAGCCGACGCGCTGGCGACGTGATCAAAGGGCTCCATGCGATGGCCCAGCGTCATGATCGGCAGATCATGGTGCGCTTGGTCAAGGGTGCCTACTGGGACACAGAGATCAAGCATGCGCAGGTTCAAGGCCTGAACGGCAGCCCAGTTTTCACGCGCAAGGTAGCAACCGATGTGAGCTACTTGGCCCACGCGCGCCAATTGCTGGCCTTAACCGACCACTTGTACCCCCAATTTGCAACGCACAATGCACACACCATGGCAGGTGTGTTGCACATGGCCAAAGGCATCAGCACCGAGACTTACGAATTTCAGCGACTGCACGGCATGGGCGAAACGCTACACGCTCTGGTGAAGAGCGATGCAAAAACACGCTGCCGCATCTATGCGCCTGTTGGCGCGCATCGCGATTTGTTGGCCTATCTGGTTCGTCGCTTGCTGGAAAACGGCGCCAACTCTTCCTTTGTCAATCAGATTGTTGATCACGGCGTGCCCGCAGAGATGGTTGCAACCTGTCCGTTTGAGACGCTGGCCAAGCCGCAATCTCCAACCGAGCCCAGTGTTGTGAACGGCCCGGACTTGTTCGCGCCGCAGCGTGCCAATGCTCGCGGCTTTGATCTGTCTGATACCAGTGGCCTGGCGCAGATTATGGAGCAGCGGCGCAAGCCGGTTGAACTCGCTATTGAACCCATTCTGGCAACCAAAGCAGGTGGTGCGAACATTGAAACAATCACCAATCCAGCCACCGGCTCGGATATGGGAACAGTCAAGCTTTCAAGCATGAATGATGTAGTAGAGGCCTTTGACACAGCCTTACTTTGGAACGCATCGCCGCGCGAGCGCTCAACCGTCCTCAACACGGCCGCAGACCTGTTTGAAGAGGCCTACGCTGAGGTGTTCTCTCTGCTGGCCTGTGAGGCTGGAAAGACTCTGGTCGATTGTGTTGGTGAGTTACGCGAGGCTGTCGATTTCCTGCGCTATTATGCAGCGCAATCCTTGGAGTTGGATGCACCAGCACGCGGGATCATCAGCTGCATAAGCCCTTGGAACTTTCCACTGGCGATCTTTACGGGGCAAGTTGCAGCCGCTCTGGCCGCTGGCAATGCCGTTCTGGCCAAGCCAGCTGAAACGACACCAGCGATTGCCGCTTTGAGCGTAAAGTTACTCCATAAGGCTGGCGTTCCACGCACCGCGCTTCAACTGTTGCCCGGCCATGGCGCCAGCGTTGGCATGGCCTTAACGTCGGATCCACGCCTTGCAGGCGTTGCATTCACCGGGTCAACTGGCACCGCGCAACGCATCCAAACATCCATGGCCAGACACTGCGCACCAGGCACACCGCTCATTGCTGAAACCGGCGGCTTGAACGCAATGATCGTTGATTCCACCGCTCTTCCCGAACAGGCCGTGCGCGACATTGTCAGCTCTGCCTTTCAGTCAGCCGGGCAACGGTGTTCGGCCCTTCGGTACTTATACGTCCAAGAGGATGTGGCCGAAACGATCAAAACCATGCTGGTCGGCGCCATGAATGAACTAACCCTTGGCGACCCGTGGGAGCTAAGCACCGATTGTGGCCCCGTGATCACCTGCCTTGCGCGCAAATCGATCATCCAACACATTGATGCTGCCAGACAAAACGGTCGGCTCATTCATGCGCTAGAGGCCCCCACCACAGGGCACTTTGTTGGACCGGCATTGATCCAAATTGATGGCATCCATGAGTTGGAGAGTGAGGTTTTTGGTCCTGTCCTGCACATTACCACATACGCCGCCAAGGATTTGGACCGTGTGATCCAAGCCATCAATGCAACGGGCTACGGCCTGACCTTTGGCATGCACAGCCGCATTGATGACCGGGTACAACAAGTCTCCGAGAGTGTGGATGTCGGCAACATCTACATCAACCGAAATCAAATCGGAGCAATCGTCGGCTCTCAGCCTTTTGGCGGGCATGGTCTTTCTGGAACTGGCCCCAAAGCGGGTGGACCAAACTATGTTCCGCGCTTCACGCGCACCGCTGCGCAACCCGTTTCTGAGCGATGGGACAAACAGGCAGACGTTCAACACATAGAGACAGCTCTGCATGCCGCCGCTCAAACCGCCCAGCCAGCCCAGTCCCAGGAACTGCCGGGGCCGACAGGCGAACTCAATGTTCTCTCCATGCATGCCCGCGCGCCAATCCTGTGTCTGGGTCCAGGTGCAGCCGCAGCTGGCCAGCAAGCGGCCAGCGTCACTGCGCTAGGCGGCATTGCAGTCGTTGCTGATGGCGCATTGCCCGCAGATGCTTTGACCACGCTCAGCCCACTTGGCGGTGTAATGTGGTGGGGCGCAGCGCATGAAAACAAACGCCTTGAGGGCCGCTGCTTTGCTGCCGCCTTGGCTGACCGCGAAGGCGCAATTGTGCCGCTCATCACAGATATGCCAGACCGGGCACATGCCCAGCTTGAGCGCCATTTAAGTGTGGATACAACCGCGGCTGGTGGCAATGTCAGCCTGCTGAGTGGATCAGCCTAACACGTACGGGCGCTGCGTTTTACACAGTTCCTACCTTTCGTTCAGCACGCCGCATGGACGGGCGATGGCCGTCTTTTGCTATCAAAAACGATACCCACATTTTCCTATGGATTTTGGATACAAAAATCATCATGCTGCACGCACAGGCTGGTCGGCAGGGATAAGACCCCGTTGGCAAGGCCCGACGCCGCTGGTGGCGAGTTCCTCTACCCTGCCTGCCAACACGCAGCCGCAACAGACGCGAAAGAGACCAAGCATGTCCACGATTTTTACAGGCACGATGCCCGCGCTGATGACACCGTGCAACGCAGACCGCACGCCCAATTTTGATGCGCTGGCAAAAAAGGGCAAGGAAATGATAGCGGCGGGGATGTCTGCGGTTGTGTATTGCGGATCAATGGGCGACTGGCCGCTGCTGTCAGATGCACAGCGCATGGAAGGCGTTGAACGGCTCGTTGATGCCGGAGTGCCGGTGGTCGTCGGCACGGGCGCGATCAATTCCAAATCGGCAACCGCGCTGGCCGCTCATGCCCAAAAGGTCGGCGCAGCGGGCCTGATGGTTATTCCAAGGGTTCTGTCGCGTGGCACATCATCAGTTGCTCAGAAAAATCACTTCAAATCGATCCTCAGCGCCGCACCCGACGTGCCTGCGGTGATTTACAACAGCCCCTATTACGGCTTCACAACCCGCGCAGACCTGTTCTTCGAGCTGCGCGCCGAACACGCCAATCTGGTCGGCTTCAAGGAGTTTGGCGGCAAGGATGATCTGCGGTACGCCGCCGAGCACATCACCTCGCGCGATGACCAGGTGACGTTGATGGTTGGCGTTGATACCGAAGTCTTTCATGGCTTTGTCAATTGTGGGGCAACGGGCGCTATCACCGGGATCGGAAACGCCTTGCCCAAAGAGGTGTTGTTGCTGGCAGCCCTGTCGCAACAGGCAGCTAAAGGACATGCAGAGGCGCGGGTGCGGGCGCAGGAATTGGACAGCGCCCTCCACGTCCTTTCCAGTTTTGATGAAGGCGTGGATTTGGTGCTGTACTACAAGTACCTGCTGGTTCTGAACGGCGACGACGACTACCGCCTGCACTTCAATGAAACAGACGAACTTAGCGATGCGCAGCGCAACTATTGTGAACAGCAATACGCATTGTTCCAGGCATGGTTTGCAGATTGGTCCAAGCAGGGCGGCATCATTGCGCAATGCATGTGATTGACAGCCACACGGGCGGCGAACCCACCCGCGTTGTGTTGACCGGCGGCCCCGACCTTGGGTCTGGATCGCTGGCAAAGCGGGCGCGGCTTTTGGCGGACAAGCACCAGAACTTTTACAAGTCGATCACGCTGGAACCGCGCGGTCACACAGCCATGGTTGGCGCGCTGCTGGTCGAACCCGTCGATCCAGACTGCGTGACCGGCGTCATCTATTTTGACTGTGAGGCGGTGCTGGGCATGTGCGGCCATGGCACAATTGGGCTGACCGTCACACTTGCGCATCTGGGGCGCATTGGCCTTGGCAAGCAAAAAATCGAAACGCCCGTCGGCGTAATTGATGTGGAGTTATCTGATCCAAACACCGTCACTGTCACCAATGTTGAAAGCTACCGCACGCGCCAAGGCGCGCAAGTCACTGTCGACGGGCTGGGCACCGTCACTGGCGATGTGGCCTATGGCGGCAACTGGTTCTTTATCATTGATCCAAGCCCCATTGCCGTCGTCACGCAGAACATTGGGGCCTTAAGCCAGGCAGCTCTCGCCATTCGAAATGCGACCCTGTCGCAAGGTGTCTATGGGGATAATGGCCACCCGATTGACCATGTTATCTTTCAGGATGCGTCGCCCACACCCTCGGTCCATAGCCGCAATTTTGTTTTCTGCCCCGATGGCAATTACGACCGCTCTCCGTGTGGGACAGGTAGTTCGGCACGACTGGCCTGCCTGGCAGCTGATGGCCTTCTGAAACCTGGCCAAGACATCATCCAAGAAAGCGTCATCGGCAGCACCTACACCCTGTCCTACCAACCAGGGCTGAACGGTGGTGTGATCCCAAAGATCACAGGACAGGCGCATGTGATGGCAGATTGCACGCTGCTTTTTCAGGACAGTGATCCCTTCAAAAACGGCATTGCATGAAGGTTTCTGGTTGATCCAGAGACCTTTATCTCGGCTTCAGCAGGTCTTGAGAGACGCGAGTGAAAACGCAGCAAACGATCATTATTGGCGCTGGTATCATCGGCATCAGCATAGCGCTGGAACTGCAAAGGGCCGGGCATAGCGTGCGGGTGCTCGACCGCAAAGGTGTTGCCAGCGAAGCCTCAGCGGCCAATGCTGGCGGCTTTGCCTTTGCTGATATCGTACCGCTGGCCACACCCGGGATCATGCGCAAGGCACCAAAATGGCTGCTTGATCCACTGGGGCCACTGTCTGTTCCACCAGCCTACGCCCTAAAAATTGCGCCATGGATGCTGCGTTTCTGGCGAGCAAGCTGGCGTGATAAGTATGCTGCAGCACTGGATGCCCAAGCCAAGCTCAACGCGCTGTCTCAAAAGGCGCAGGAGCGCCAGATTCAGGATGTTGATGGCGAGAAGCTCATCCAGCGCGACGGTCAGTTGCAGCTCTTTGAAGGCGAACGGGACTTTCAAGCAAGCCTTCCTGTCTGGGAGCTGCGCCGCCAGGCGGGTATCGCTTTCGACCTTCTCAAAAGCCAGGAGGCAATAGCCGAGATACAGCCGGGTCTGGACCGACGGTTCACCCATGCTGGCTTCACCCCGGACTGGATTAACACGGTTGATCCGCGAAGTTGGACAGAGCATTTGGCGCAGACGTTTGTTCGTCGTGGCGGTATAATTGAGCAGGTTCATGTTGAAGCACTCGAACAGGGCGACAATGGTGCCACGCTCAAAACGCCGTCAGGCGGCATTCAAGCCTCTCACGCCATAATCGCTGCTGGCGCGTGGTCGCACCGTTTGGCAACAACGGTCGGCGACCGCTTCCCCCTGGAAACGGAGCGCGGTTACAACACAACGCTGCCCACAAGTGCATTTGACCTGCGAACCCACCTCACCTTTGGCGGCCATGGGTTTGTTGTAACGCGGATAAATGGCGGTGTTCGTGTCGGTGGCGCGGTGGAGCTGGGCGGGCTCGATTTGTCGCCAAACTACCAGCGTGCCGAAGTTCTGTTGAACAAAGCCAAACAATTTTTGCCGGAGCTGGACACCAAAGGTGGGCACCAATGGATGGGGTTTCGTCCGTCCATGCCAGATAGTCTTCCGGTCATCGGAGCTTCGACCAAAGCGCCCAATATCTTCTATGCATTTGGCCATGGCCACTTGGGGCTGACACAGTCTGCCGCAACTGCTGAGCTGATGGCGGCAATCGTTGCAGGGGTGGCCCCTGCACCCAACGCATCGCCCTACTCGCCAGAACGCTTCTGAAGCGCCAGTAGATCATCATAGAGCGAGGACGCTATCTCCACATAGCCACGCTCTAAGTTGCGCGCACGTGCAGCATAGCGCCGTTGTGAGGGCAGACGCGCGCCCTGATCAATGATGTCAGCAAACAAGCGTTCGGCGCGGGCGTTGTTATTTTCAAGCTTTCCACCTGAGAACTGCGCCGGATCAAAAGCCAAAATAAGCTCGCCATGATAGGGAGCACCGCCTTTGCCTTGCGCGTAGTCAATGCTCTCCAAGCTCGTGAAATCATCAATCAAAGGGCCTGCCATCAACTCGATCATGATCGACAAGGCAGAGCCCTTATAGCCCCCAAACGTCAGCATTGCGCCTTGCAGGGCAGCATCGGGATCGTTGGTTGGGTTGCCATCCTTATCGATCGCAACACCATCGGGCAGCGGCTTGCCTGCCCGTTTGTAAAGCTCGATTTCACCACGCGCAAAAGCACTGGTAGCAAAGTCGAAGGTGAAGGGTGTCGTGCCCTGGCGTGGCCAGCTGAAGGCCAGCGGGTTGGTGCCCAGCGTGCCCCGACGTCCACCAGCCGGTGCAACCCATGCGTGGCTTGGCACCATAGCCATGGCCGCGAGCCCGGCCGCAGAAAGGCGCTCCACTTCAGGCCAAAGCGCAGAGAAATGAAAGCAATGATTGACCGCAAGCGCGGCCATGCCGAACTCGCGCGTCTTCTCAATCAACGCGGGCATAGCCGCCTGCATGGCCAATAACGACATGCCACCGCCCGCATCAGCGCGAACAATTGCCTTGGACGCGTTTGAAAGACGAGGCTCAACATGGCCATCTATTTTGCCTGCCCTCATGCTGTCGGTGCACATGAACAGTCGAAACAGCCCGTGCGACTGGCAATCATCCAACTGGCATACATACAGCATGTCGGCGATCGCTTCGGCGTGGTTTTTGCCATAGCCAGCCGTTGATAGGATGTTCAACGCAAGGGTTTTGACGTCGTTCAACGCAATCTGGACGGTATTGGTCATGGGGCTTCGTACTCTCAAGCAATAGGGTTGCAATGGACGATGGATACAAAATGCCTGCTTGTCCATGAGATCTATTTGAGCGCCCATAGCAAACCAGAGTCTGGTGGAAAAACAATCTAGAGTGTCTAATTGTATCCAAGATACAGAAGCAGCGGAGGGCCATCATGGGCGGCAAACGAGCCATAAAGCGACAGAGCCTTCCCGACGTCATCGCTGACGATATCCGCGAGCGGATCTTAAGCGGTGATTTGGCCGAGGGCGTAACCGTGCGTCAGGAGGCATTGGCCGAGGAGTATACTGTTTCTCGCATGCCGGTGCGCGAGGCGTTACGGCGGCTCGACGCTGAGGGTTTAGTGCAGGTCACCAACAATCAAGGCGCCACTGTCACCAAGCATTCACTTGAAGAGATCGCCGAGATTTTTGACCTGCGCACGTTGATCGAAGTGGATCTGCTTCGTCGCGCCATTCCCCGCATGACCGCATCGCAAATCGCCCATTGCGAGCAGGTGCTTGAAGCTATGGAAGCCTCCTATGACGCGGATGACGTGGTGAAGTGGGGGGCGCTGAACTATGACTATCACGCTGCTCTGTACGCACCTGCGAACCGAAGCCTCACCAATGAAGTGTTGCAGCGCGTCAATCTGCAATCTGACCGCTATGTACGCATGCACCTAAGCGTGATGCACCAACGTGACCTGGCGCGGCAGGAACACCGCGAACTGCTTGAACTGGCGCGTTCAGGCGATACGGATAAAGCTTGCAAGCTTCTGACCCATCACATCTCTCAGACCATGCAGAATTTGCTGAAACTGATGATGGACAGGCGCGCGCAGGAGGCAGGCTAGGCTCTGCGACACAGGTTGTTTGAGCAGATCACACGTAACGCGGCCAGGTGTCGGACAGCCTGTAGCCTTCGGGCCATGGATCGCCTGGGTCCAGCATATGTTGATGTATGCCGGTCACCCAGCCCCGTCCGCTGATCTGCGGGCGTATGGCAGCAACGTCACCAAGCGAGGTTTCGCCCAGGATTTTGCCGTGAAATTCTGATCCGATGATCGACACACCAGTGAACCGATCACCCACTTTCATCTGGCCTTTGGCATGCAGCAGCGCCATCCGGGCGGACACGGCAGTGCCCGTTGGTGAGCGGTCCAACTTGCCCGGTTGAATGGACACGACAGACTGGGCGCGCAGGCCATACTCATCACGATCGAGCGCGCCAGCAAACAGACAAAACGAATGATGCCGCCACTGCGGCTTTTGGGGGTGGGTGAAGGACAACTGTTCGTTTGCAGCGTTGGTGATGTTCACGCCAAGCTTGGCAAGGGCTTGCGCATTGTCGGCCTTTAGCTCCAGCCCAAGCGCGTCGGGGTCGACAACCACAAAGCTATCGCCACCAAATGCGGTATCCACCGTGATTGTTCCCAGTCCTTCCACCTCCAACGGCACACCCAAGTGCTGCGCAAAGGAAGGCAGGTTTTCCACCTCAATTCGCTGCGCTTTGCCGCCTGCGCAGTGGGCACGCACCCGCACAAGACCACCAGGAGCCTCCAGCACCATGTCTGTCACCGGCTCAACCATGGGAATGATGCCAGTATCGAGCAGAACGGTGGAAACGCAGATGGAGTTTGACCCAGACATGGGAGGCGTGTGCTCGGGTTCCATGATGATCCAGGCCGCCTGAGCTTCTGGATTGATAGGCGGCACCAGCAGGTTCACATGGCGAAAAACGCCGCCACGTGGCTCGTTCAGCACAAAGTTGCGCAAGGTCTCATCTTCGGCAATCCAGTTGCGCTGATCCCAGATAGTGTCACCTGGTGGTGGAGCAACACCGCCCACAATGACATCACCAACTTCGCCCTCGGCATGGCAGGAGACAACATGAATGATCTTGCTGCTGCGCATCAGGCAACCCTAGCGAAGGTTCGACAGGAACTTTTGCAGATGTTTGGATTTAGGCGCGCCAAAGATCGCATCGGGCACATCAATCTCTTCAATGACCCCCTGATGAAAGAACGCAACCCGGTCTGACACATCGCGTGCAAAACTCATTTCGTGGGTCACGCAAATCATAGTCATGCCCTCTTCGGCCAGCAGGCGCATTGTATCGAGCACCTCACCCACCAGCTCGGGGTCAAGTGCTGAGGTCGCCTCATCAAAGAGCATGTACTCCGGTTCCATTGCCAAAGCGCGAGCGATAGCAAGCCTTTGTTGCTGACCACCGGACAGTGCACTTGGGTACACGTCAATCTTGTCCCCCAAGCCTACGTGCTGGAGCCGTTCTACAGCAATTTCGCGCGCCTGGGCCTTGGACTTGCCTTTGACGATCCGCGGAGAAAGCGCCACATTTTCTAGCGCAGTGAGATGCGGGAAGCTGTTCCACTGTTGGAACACCATACCCAACTTCTGGCGCAGCTCGTTGATGTTGGTGCCTTTGGCATGAACGTCTGTTCCATCAACGTGGATATTGCCGGCCTGAATTTTCTCAAGTCCGTTGATGCAATACAGCAGCGTTGACTTACCCGAACCGGACGCGCCGATGACTGAGAGAACCTCTCCCTTGGGCACATCCAAGTCGATACCCTTGAGAACCTTGAGCTCGGCAAATGACTTTTCTAGCCCGCGAATTTCGATCATGAGGCCCACCGTTTTTCGAGCGTCGCGGCATAGCGCGATATTGGATAGGAAAGCGCGAAATAGAACACGCCAACAATTGTGAGAATGAGCAAGGGCTCTTGCGTGCGTGTGGTCAGGATTTGGCTTGCGCGTAGCAGCTCAACATAGCCAAGCACCGAAACCAAAGCGCTGTCCTTCATGACGCCCAACGCAACGCCCACCCATGAGGGAAATACGGCACGCCCGCCAATGGGCAACACCACATAGCGCAGGTCTTGCCAGTAGCTCATACCAAGCGAGCGCGCGGCCCGCCGCATGGAAAGCTCAACCGCCTGCATACCGCCACGGGCAACATTGGCCACAAGCGCAGCGCAATAAATGGATAGAATAACCAGCCCGGAGAAGAACGGATCAAGGTTGAGGCCGATGATCGGGGCAAAATTGAAAAACAGTACGAGCTGAATAAGCAGCGGCACAGAGCGAAACGCGTCCAAGATGGGTGCAAGCGTTAAGGTCGCCAGCAGTTTTCCCTCATAGAGCATCCAGCCAAAGATGACGCCAAGCACCGTGCCAATGGAGATCGCCAAGACGGAGATCAGCAGCGTGCGCCAGGCTGCCTCAGCCAAGAACCAGAGGTCGCTTAATTGAAAGCCGGTAAAGAAAGTTGCGGTGGGTTCCATGCCGCTCTCCTCAATATCTGAACAGACGGGCCGCCAGGAGGCGGGAAGCACCGAGAATTATTTTGACAATGGCGTAGTAGATGATCGCGGTGATGGCGAAATATTCAAAAATCCGAAACGTGCGGCTTGCAAGCGCCTGGGTCTCGCCAGACAGTTCGCGGAAACCAACCAGCATGCCCAGCGACGACATCAAAACCGCCCACACCATTTGGTTGGTCAGTGGGTGATAGACGATCCGGAACACCTGGGGGATGATAATACGGGTGTAGGCCTGCCAATTGGTCATGCCCATGGAGCGGGCAGCGCGCAATTGCGTATCGGGAATGGCCTGAAACCCACCGCGAAAGTTCTCGGCCAGATAACCCGCACAGTTGAAGCTAAGGGCGGCAAGAACGATGGTGTAGGGCGACAGCAAAATGCCGATGGCACCAAGTCCAAACCCGAAAAAGAACAACTGAAGCAGAGCGGGCGTGTTGCGCGCCAGCTCGACCCAGGCGGTTGCGAACCAATAAGCCGGGCCACGCATATTCATGCGGATCAGCGCCAGCACCAAGCCAATAATGACCCCAATGATCATCGACAACACGGCAACTTCAAGTGTTGTCAGTCCAGCGCCAATAAGATCCGGAAGGCTTCTAAAGACCGGTCGCCAGTGGAAATTGTAATCGAACAACTGCAGCCCTCAGAAAGTAAAATCCCCGCCCATCAGCATGATGGGCGGGGTTGTTTTGCTTAGTACATCACGCCTGGGATGCGCAGTTCAGGCGCTTCACCGCCAACAAATGTGCCCCAATGCTCCTGATAGCGACCGGAGCGAACCTGATGGGTTACGAACAGGTTCAGGTAGTTCAGCCAGGTGACGTCTTTGCGCGGACCAACAACCGACGTGTAGTCCGTTGTCCATGGCATGCGAGGGCCAGCGATGATGTTGTCATACTGCTGGGTGATCGGCAGAACGGCTGTGTTGGTTGTGATGCCGATATCCGCACGGCCCTGTGCAACCGCCAGGAACACTTCATTCTCTGACTGGTAGCCCTGGTAGAGGTCTTCTTCACCCCACTCAGCGGCGATTTTCAGCCACTCTTGCTCTGGCACTGTGCCGACGGCGGCAGCAACGCGCTTGCCACGAATGTCTTCAAACGTTTCGATGCCGCTGTCCGCACCAACCACGCCCTGCGCATAGTAGATGGCGTAAGGGATTGAGAAACCAACGGTGCGCGCGCGCTCAAGCGTGTCTGACGTCCCGCCAAACACCACATCCGCACGCCCTGTGACGATCACTGGCAAACGCTCAGCCCATGTCAGCGGAAGGATTTCATGCTCAACGTCGAGTGCAGCGGCAAGATCGGCGCAGTACTCAACGTCAAAGCCAGCAGGTTCGTTGTTGGCATCACGGAAGCCGATGGGTGGGAAATCCAAAACAACACCGCAGCGCAGGGTTCCCCGGTCAACGACATCGTCAAGCGTATCGGCAACCACCGGAGCGCTAAACGTTGCAGTAATAAGCGCCGCCGAAACAGCGGTCAAAATCGTCTTTTTCATATCAAATCCTTATTGAGGTTTGCGGCCATGCTACGTAAATTGGATACAATAACCAGTATCCAAACTTATTTTCGCCTCTCTGGCAACGGATTTCGAAACGCAAGGCCATCGCGGCAGGCTGCGACCGTTGAAAATGGCTTCGCGCTGCATTTTTTGACCTGTGCTACAAAGCCCATCCAAAGCCCAGAAAACAGCTCCATGCTAACCAACACCAGCCCTACGTCTGTTAGGGGCAATCCCTACCGCCAAGGCATAAGGCGCGCCCTAAAACTGGGCTCGCATGCTGTACCGAAAGGCAAACCATGAACGTGAACACACCGCCTGAGGCATTGCTGTTTGTCGATTGTGACACGGCAGGCTCCGTGATGACCTGTCAGGAGGGGTTGAGTTTTTGGGGTGGGGTGGACCCAGACACCGGCACCATCATTGATGCGCACCATCCAAACCATGGGGCATCATTGGCTGGTAAGATTGTTTTGATGCCAACATCCCGGGGATCATGCAGTGGCAGTGGCGTGATGCTGCAATTGGCGCGCAATGGCCAAGCACCCGCAGCACTGGTTTTCAAAGATCAGGAAGACATTCTGACACTTGGCGCGATGATTGCGCAGCGTCTGTTCGATAGCCCAGTGGCAGTTCTACGCCTTGCTTCGCAGCTTTATGACGCGCTTTCGCAAGCTGAAACGGCAAAGATCGCGGCAGGCGTTCTAACCTTTGGTGGTCAGTCGATAACCCTGGAGCAACCCAACGTGCAGGGGCTGAGCCTCAGCGAGGCCGACCAACATAAACTGGCTGGTGGTGGTGGCCAGGCGCAAAAAGTGGCGATGGAAGTCCTATGTCTTATGACGGCTGCCCAAGGCGCGACCAGCCTAACCGATGTATCGCGTGGGCATATCGATGGCTGCATTCTGGCCCACGACGCCAACCTCGATTTTGCAGAAAAGATGCATCAGATGGGGGCCAAAATGGTTATTCCAACCACAATCAACGCCATCTCAGTGGATCGAGAGAACTGGCAGTCTCAAGGCATGCCAACCGATTTTGGCCACAAGGCCAGTCGCCTTGCTGACGCCTACGTTGCGATGGGGGCCCGCCCAACGTTCACCTGTGCGCCCTATCTTTTGGAGGACACACCAGAGCAAGGCGAAGCGATTGGCTGGTCAGAGTCAAACGCCGTCATCTATGCAAACTCGGCACTGGGAGCACGCACCCAAAAACACCCTGACTATCTCGATCTCTTCATTGCGATGACCGGGCGGTCACCAAACACCGGGGTATATCTGTCGGAAAACCGTGTTCCTGACTGCCAGATCCACGTTCAGCTGCCAGCCAATTATGATGATTCACTCTGGCCGATGCTCGGCTGGTTGGCCGGTGTAAAGTCACCCGGTGGCATACCGCTGCTCACCGGCCTTGAAGAAACAACACCAACCCCTGATGACCTCAAAGCAATGTGCGCGGCTTTCGGCACCACCTCTGCAGCCCCCATGCTGCATGTTCGCGGGCACACCCCCGAAGGTGCTTTGCAGCCACGTCCTTCAGCGCCGCAATTCACCATAACAAGCGCTGACCTCGCCAAAGTTTGGCGCGAATTTAACGCAGCCGACAACAAGATTGATCTGGTGGCTATTGGCAGTCCGCATGCCTCATTGAACGAGTGCCAAGCCTTCGCCGCTTTGCTGGCTGGGCGGGCCTGTGATGCCCGCACCAAAACCATTGTTACGGTCGGGCGAAGCGTTCTGGCAGCAGCCAGCAAAGATGGCAGTTTGCAAAGCTTGCAAGCTGCCGGCGTGCAAATCATTCCAGACATTTGCTGGTGTTCAATCACCGAGCCAGTGTTTCCTTCCACCGCATCTGTTTTGATGACCAACTCTGGAAAGTACGCCCACTACGCCAACGGTTTAACGGGCCGGGATGTGCGTTTTGGCAGCCTCAAAGACTGTGCGGACGCTGCGGTGAGCGGCATTGCAAACAATAAACTTCCTGCCTGGCTCTCGGATAACTAAGGACAGCAACCTGGTGCGATAGCCCAGAAGGTACGGGACTTGATCAGCCGCGGATTGACAACGCGCCGGGTTGGTTCTCAAGCCATTTCTTCAAGCATGATCCAAAGGAAGTTCCCTCCGGCGATCATGGTCAGTACGTCAATCCAAAAGCTATGCTTGGATGATCCCATTTTGCGCAGGGACATGCGCCCAAGAAAGTTACCGGGTATTGTGAGCAAGCCCATCAAAAAGCCGAGCAGTATGAAATCCCACGGCAGCTGGCCGATCGCCCCAAAAGAGCCAACCCGTGTAATGTTCACCGTGAGCGCAATGGCAGCAAAGGTTGCAACAAAGGCTTCTTTTGTCAGCCCATAGCCAAACATCAAAGGTACCAGCAGCTTACAAACTTACCCTATGTTGCGCTTGAGGAGACGACCAATATGCGCGCGATCCTTGATCATGAGTTGGCAAGGACAGATCAGCGCCTTGAGATAACACACGAAATGTCGACCAGTCTTTCGGCGCGCCGTTTGGTCAAAGAAGGCATTGGCTTCACCTTCACTGACGTGATCACCCTTAGCCCCGAAGAAGCCCAGGGGTTGGCTGTTCGCCGCTGGCACCCGAGGGTCAACATCGAGTTTGGGTACTTCACAGCGCCCAACAACCGGCACCACAAGGCACGCGATGCGTTCATAGAGGTTTTAAAAGAAATATGCGCAGCGCGTCTGTGACCAGGCCAACCTGCCGGCATCTTGGAAATGAGGTTGATCGCTACACCTTGTGAGAAAGGCCGCTAAGCGCGCAAGCAAGCCGTGGTGATGGGCTTTACGGGATAAACCTAGAACCGCGAAACGTCGCACTCGGCGATTGCTGCGCAATCACCTGTTGCTCGTTCCACCAATCTCAAGCGATTGGCTATGGTGGGCCCGGAGGAAGTTGCACAATTCAACGCTTTCAAAGCGGTGTGCCCCTAACCAGCCCAATAACCTGCCATTGATTGCGTTAGGTTATTTTAACCGGCTCCCCGAACCATACACAGCTTGGAAGGCTGCTAGGCCCGCTCGCCATCACAGCAGTCAGCAATAACCCGCCTACATGATCTGCATTCAACGTGGCCGCGCACGTATTCTATTTTAAGGGGCTGCGTACACCATGGGCAGAGGTTGCCGTTTGCAGGCAATGCGTGCGGCTTTCCCGCTTGGCTATTTCGCGGTTGATGTACCACACCGCTTTTTTCAGGTCTTCCACCGCATCCGCTTTTAGATCGCATCGCCATATATACTTCACCGCGTTACCAAGATTGAAACCCATGTGCTCTGTGATCTGGATGCACTCTACACCTGATGGATGGCCGCGATAATGCGGCGGGTGGTTTACCGGGTCACTCATTGGGTTTCAGCCTCAAAAACGCACGCGAACCTGCCGACGCCATTAGCCCTAGATCAAGGGCGGCACGGCTCATAATAACCAACGCCTTTTCTGGGCTGTCACCAGCTTGTGCCGTTACCTCTTTTGCCAAGTCTGCGGCTTCGGTCCACTCTCTAACCGCCTTGGGTGATGGCGTTTCTGGCGTCACGTTCTCGCTCTGCTTCGACATATTTCTTCCGTTTTCCGGGGATTTTCTTTGGGCGGCAAACCGGGCTGGCCAGTGCTTTTGCCACTGGGTTGGGCTTGCGGGGTTTAGGCTCGCCAGAACGGCGCTTGTGCTTGCGTGGCATCTATCATCCCGTTGGGGTTGATCTTGTAAGGATTGCTTACAGGTTGGCCGGTTTGATCCCGTTCGGGATTGCGCAGTGTGGCTGAGTATACGGCCCAGCGTTCAAACTGTTATTTTCAGCCCAAGCGCTTTTGCCAAGGCAAGCACAGTCGAAAACTTCACATCGCCATCACCACGTTCAACAATGGACAAGGTGGGCTGTCGAATATTCGCAACATTGGCTAACTCGATCTGAGTCATGCCATTGTGAAGGCGCGCTGTGCGGATAGCGCAACCAAGGTCAGCAATACTTTCAATGTTAGAGATCAGCACAGCGCTCGAATAAGCGGCCAGAATGTCGGCAACATTGGTCATAAACCACTCTCGACCGTATGCCGTTGTCAGTTGCCGCCCGATCAAGGCATTGTGAAGCCTAGCTTCCAGGCCCTTGGCGTCATCAGTCCACAACACCAGATCGACAATTGGCGTATACTGCATCGATGCCTGTTGGTCTTTGATGCGCCTATATGGGCATCGTTGCGCACTGCCGATTTTTATCGGGTAACGAGTATTACCTCTCGTCCCATCATCAAACGAATAGCAATACACCGACTGCGGCCCGCTGCCGCTTTCCTGAAGGGCTTTCATGCGATCCAGAGTATACGCCGCAGCGCATATTTCAAGGTGCATTTAGGCATAAACCGGACATGGAACCGGCCACATGGCCAGCACAATGGCCGTAAAAGCGCTTTATGATCAGTATACTGATCAAACCCCCCTCACCTTTACGCCGCCATCCCCGCTGGAACGCGCACGCGCGGGCGCTCAGGCAGGCCCGGCTCTTCTAGCTTGATCTCTGCCCGGTCGCGCACCCACCACTTTTCGTGCATCAAGAACAACCATTGCTGCGGCGGTTCATGCGGTGCGCGGATATCGTCACCATACTCAGACGCACCCACCACAGAACCATTGGAGAACACCGCGCCGGGGTTTCCGCTGGTGTGGTAGTGCCCATGCACGATCAGGTCAGGCTTGCGGCCCACACTGGCTTGCTGGGCGGCGATTTTCTTGGTGCCGCGCACAATTGGCAGCATGGGGCCTGCAAAGCCTTGCCCGCCGCCAGTGCCCATCTTGTCACCATGCGTGCAGAGCGCCGTGCGCCCAAAAACAGGAACGATCTGGTCTTTGCTTTTGCCATATTGCCAAGTGATCCGATCGCTCGGCATCCGGTCATGAAGCATCTGTGTTGCCAGGATGTCGTAGGAAAGGTCAGCGTACTTCTTGGCAGTTGACTTCATGGTAGTCCGGCCATGATTGCCGGGCACGCTCACAATGTGGACGTGTGGATAGGCTTCCATGAGCATCGAAACGCCAGCATGCAGGCACTCGACCACATGGCGCATCTGCTCATGAGAGGTCAGCGCATTGGTGTTGCGCAGCTCCTCATGAATGTCACCACTGATCAGGTCGCCAGCCAGGAATAGCACAAAGCCTTGCAGGTCCGTGTCAGACGCCCAATGCAGCCCCTTTTCACAAGCGGCTTGGAAATATCGCTCCAGGCGAGCCGCGCAGATGTCAGGGTTGAAGGCGTTGATGCCAAGGATCTCATCGGCCTCGATAACTTCGCCGTCATGAATGTCCGACACGAGTCCACCGATCACAGAACGGCGGCGCCTGCTGGAATCCTCAGCCATGGCCCATGTGGGTGGTGATGTTTGAACGCCCGCTAGGCCGCTGACCTCATCGAGCACCTTTTCAAGCTCGGCTACCTTCCTGCGCAGTGTGCGGTTTTGTTTGGTGTGAAAGTCTGCGTCGTGGAGCGCCCGGCGATGACGTTCCTCGCCTATGTCATCAGGATCGGGCGGATCCGCATCAACGGGCTGTTGGCGCGGCATCAAGCGAGAGCGCGCGGTCGCGTCGGCATAGTCGGTAATACGCCGGCGGACGATGTTATTGGCCTTAGCGTAAGCTCGGGCCATCTCACTGGAGACGCCTATCACGCGCCCCACCTCTGTAGGCGTCCACCCCATCTGCTCAACGCCAATTCGCAATTGACTGACAAGGTGAGTTTGCCCGGTTCGCGTCAGCTGTCTGTTGGCCTTGCGATGCTCTGGCTGAATCGGAGTAAGCATCAGATGGGCTGCCCGTAGACTGCTTCCATTGCCCTGCCGTGATCTGGTGGCATGGCGCTCAAATGCGGACTGCAAGCAACATCATCGCGGATCATGTAGAGGTATGCGCCGCCACGAACCTCAACCAACAGGGCCGATAGGCCGCGCGAAGCCTCTGGCCGGTCGTCCACCACCGCAGCGATATATAGATCGGCCTGCAACGGCGTGAGCATGTAGTACGCCTCACCGGCCTCGTTGGCCGCGTCCATCAGCTCGTCGGGCGTTCCAAAATCCTTATGACACACCATCACCGACTGCGCTTGAACCGGTTTCACTGGCCAAGCAAAAAAAAGAAACGTCATTACGGCGAGAAAGCCTGTGATCAATCCACATTGCAGGCACAAAAAAACCGCCTTGCGGCGGCGGGTATCAGCATTGCGGGCCATGGTGTGGCCTCCTCTTGCTGGTGGGGGTTAGTCAATCCAGACAATGATGGTTGCAGAAACGCCAACCAATGCGGCGACCGCGCCAATGGCGGAAAAGATGACACGGCGAATGTCCTTGAGCACTTCGGCGCGTTCTGTCCGCACGGCGTCCTGCACCGCGTTTTCTTTCTCATTGCGCGCTACCCTGCGCGGCAGGTCCGCATCGTGGTCGTTGCTGCTTTCAAGCCGGACCACACGCTCTCGAATGTCATCAATGATCCGGTGTGTTTCACTGCGCTCAGTGTTGGCCCGCTCAAGTGATTTTTCGATGTGGTCGAGCGTGGCGCGGATCGCAGCAACCTGCGCCTTCAGGTCGGATTCTGTCATGGCGATCCTAACGCTGGCAAGCTGGCGATTGCAGACACACGCGCCGGTTGGCGGCTATATCACGCGCCGCCTGAATATCGTTCTGCGTGAGATAGTCGGCTGACTGCTCTTGCAGCGTCACCAGACGAAAGCCCGCGCCAGCTTCAGGGGCAGTGGTCGGGGAGCACGCGATCAGCAAGAAAAGCGCTAAGGCACTCATCAGGAAGGTTGCGCATTTCATCTGCGGCCTCGTTTCCTAGTTGGTTCTGTTGTTGAGTTGCTTCGGCCTGATCGGCAGCCTGCTTATTGCGCTCGTAGGAAGCGCCGAACATGAAACCGATGCCGCCAGCGACAATGGCAGCAAGTGCCACCATGCCTGCTGTCTCAAGCCATTTAAGAGGATTCAGCATTGCGCACCTGATAGACGCCGAAAGCTGTTGCAGCGCTGACAGCTAATTCCATCACAAAGGCGTCTAGGCCCATGAAGGACCATTCATAGTAACGGAAAACGGCAAGGACGATCAGGCCGAACAGGACGGCCCATAGTTTGTTGTAACGGTTCATTTGAACAGTCCTTTCAGCAGGCGCAGCAGGGCATTAAAAAAGCCGCTCTGGGGCGGCTGTGGGGTCGTTTCTGGTGTGCTGGGCAGTTTATCCGGTGGCGTTGCTTCATCGCCCCTGTCAGGCCGTGGTGGGCGTTCTTGGGTAGGCACACCGCCTGCGGCATTGATCGCCTCAAGGAAGCTTTCGTAATAGTCCGCAAACTTCTGCCACTTATCCAGCACGTTCACCGTGCGGCGGGCGTTCATCAAATCGCCCTTGTCCAGATAGTACCGGATGCCTTTGCGCTTGCCATTCCACCGGCCATCCATAAGCCCGCGAATGAGCACGCGCGCTGAAATGACAGGATCAAGCATGGCATCTGGATTTTTCACCAGATCGACACCGGCATCGGCGCTGCTTCCACGGTAGTTATCCATCCATGTCAACTGCGGCACGCCCCTGCCATAATATACGTGACCATAAGGGCCTGTTGGTCGGGCATATTTGGCAACGGCGGAATTTGGCCCGCGACGGCGCGCCAGGTTATAGACCGCACGCCTTGCCCCCTCATCGGTCTTGGCAAACCCTTCACGCACCGGAAGCATGTCTCTACCCACCTCGCCAAGCGTTGTGGCGAGGGCATAAGCCAGCGTTTTGGGCGACCCATCACCGTGGGTTATGAAAGCCTCAAAAATGCCCTCAATACCGCGCACGGTCTTTTCTGAAAGTGTTGGGCCGAACATGCCATTTTTTTGCGCTCGCAGCGCATCGTAAAACTTGGCGCGGTTCATCACTTACTCCAATAAAAAACCCGCCTGAAAAGACGGGTTGTTGTTGTCCAGATATAGACGCCCATGAAGGCCGGGTAAATAAGCCATCGCCTTCGTGTCAGGCGTTCTTGCGCATCCTCAAGAAAGGCCCATGCGGCTTTACCAGCGGGCCATTTGTGCAGATGCAGGCGCGTGTCATGGCGGCGTGCGATCCATAGCCATTCTGGGTCGTGCGGGCTTATGAGCCATTCTAAACAACGAGGCACGGAAACTTGAAACACGAACCCCTTGGGCGCAGAACCGGAACGCTCGGTTAGGATATAGTCAGTGCGGCCTATACGCCGCCAAGGGTATTCACTCATACTGCCCGGCGTAGCCGAACATAGCGTCAAGCTGCACGTCAGTCACAAGCCCTGCACCAACAATCAACGCCAGCAGTGGCGCATCGCGGCGCACGTCTGTTGTCCGGGCAAACAGCGCTTCTGCCTTAGCCGTTTCTGTTGCATCGGCTGGCTTGGCTGCGTCAAAACTAGCGGGCCAGTTTCCTTTGGCGGCTTCCACCATCTCAGCGGCAGTGATCAGGTTTGCCTCAAGTGCTTTCTCAAGGAAGTCGTACATCGGCATGGTTGCCGTAGCGCGGAAGTTGGTGACGGCTTTGCCCCAGTCGATCACAACAGCGGGGCCATCCCACTCCCATGCATCACGGAAAGCACGGTCAGGCGTTGTGACAGGGTAATCTTTTGCCACGCCGCCAAGGTTGAGTTGGCTGGTCATGCTGCTATCTCCATGTCAGCGGGTTGAGGAACTGCCCAAGCCATGCGGTGAGTGCGGTCAGACGGCACAGCTTCGACGGGTACAATTTTCATAATCTTGCGGTTGCCGCGATAGTCCCGCCATACACGAGGTGGGATGTCTTTCTTGATGAGATACTCAATCATCTGCTCAGGCGTCATGGGGCCTATTGGCTCGGCATAGGGGCTTTCTTTCGGCTCGTCTGGTCCGCGATCAAGATCGCGCAAATAACACTCCACTGGAGGCAAAACGCCGCCCGCCAAACCTGCTGCGAAATAGTGGGGGTCTGGCGAATAAACCCGTGCTGGCGCATCCAAATCGTCCGGGTCTTCAAAAACCACTGCGTATGGCGATTGAACGGGCTTGTTTTGGGCTTTGGACCGCAGCAACCGAAACCAAAGATGGTTTTGCATCAGGCACGTTCTCCAAACGCCGAGACCATGACGCTGGGATTATCTTGTAAAGTCACAGCGGTGGTTCGTATGCTACGAACACTAACGCTAGTGGCTGATTGAGCCGACACGTATACGTGCGCAAGACCAGCGTTTGCCACGCCATAGCCGGTGACAACTGCATAATCAGCGGTGGCGAAGTCGCTCCCAATTGTGAAGCTATAATCGCCTATGCCGTTATCAATTACTCCAGATATGTTGAAGCTGTCTTGGATTATGACGGTAGATGTCCCACGGATATGAGCCCAGCATTTAGGCGCGCCGTCGATAACATCGGAAACGCCAAGGTTCTTGCTCGAATCGCTGTTAGAAAGGCCGCCTAGGCGCGCTTCAACGATATGGGCGATGGAAAACCGTTCGGATGGTCCGCCTAAATCGCGGGTGTTGTCGGCATCCGGCAAAATATCCTGATCGACGGTTGATAAATCAACCCCGGCAGCGGCAATTTGCCCAACAACGGTGGATGCGAAATTGGCATCATCATCCAAAGCAGCCGCCAGTTCGTTCAATGTGTTAAGAGACTCCGGGGCACCGTCTAGGACCGCTTCGGTGGTGAGGTCTATGACTTGTTGTACGGTAAGCTTGGCTGTTACCCCGTCTTTTGAGGCAGGAAACTCGTAGCTTCCATCAGGGATAACAGTTGCCGATAGATCCGAGATTTTCGTCATATCGAGGCCTCTCTACGCACTAATGGAGAAGTTTGCTGATAGGTTGTCCGCAAAATCTCGCATAACAAGCGCGTCTAAATTGTAGCGGGTCACCGGTATTTCCAGATTGTTAACGACCTGCGTAGCTACGGCATTGAGGTCTGTTCGATCAACGCTGCCTGGGCGCGAGATTGCAGTATCATCATCAGTATTGGACGGCTTAGTTTGAAGCACGAAACTCAAGTCTTTTAGGGTCGGCGTTCGTGCCCAGTTTATGTCAGCAGCAAAAAGGAAGTTAGCCGCATTCTGGCCCGACAGGCGAACGTCGGTGCCAGTCAGGATTTGGCTCTTCGCTAAGCGGTCTTTGTTGGCAAGGTTGGTGATTGCCGCCACGTTAGAAGAATTGGTGACTACGCGCGCGACAAGCATGTCATCGTGTGCGCTGTCGAATGCGGCATTCTCATCATCCAAGGTTGATGGATTGTAGATGGCTGAGGACAAATCCTTGAGCGCAAAACCATCTGTAGGGTTCCATCGCAAATGGTAGATTTTGGATGCATCGGTCGAAAGATCCGTCTGCGCGGTCGTGACTTGGAAAATGCCGCGATGCAGAAAATCCACGCCGCCAGGAACGCGCACGGTGCCTGTGCTTGGGGCAGTGACAACGATACGCCCGTCAGTGTTCAGCACCTCAGGAAAAATCGGCAAGCGCGCACGGGCCTGCGTCATCAGGATATAGCCAGCGGGGTTGCCGCCCGTAGCCGCATCGATCAGAGCTTCGACCGCGCGGAAAAGCACGGTTTTGTCGCCTTCCGACAAAGAGGCAACGCCAGCTTCATCTGCAATATTTTTCACCTGCCCTTGAGACAGGTTGTGCAGGTAATTGTGCATTGCCAAATCGAACGGGCCGCAGGGGATGCCTAACGATTGCTCAGTCGCATCAGGCGCGCGCAGTTCTCCATTCTCCGCAAAAGGAGGTGTGTAATCTGCCATCAGTTTTCCTCAGAGTTTAGGCGCAGCGGTAGGGCTGCACGTCCACGGGGCACAACACATCAGCCCCTTTGATCACGTCATCGGTTCCAAGCGGATCGCCCGCTTCGGTGGTGATGCCGACGCCCGCTTCGGTTTGGATTTGAATATCAGTGCCAACGAGTTCGCAGGCCGTGCCCCACCCCTCGCCACCGCCCGCAAGCGGGAAGCGTGTGCCGAAATGAAAGAGCACGCGCGTGCCAATCGCCACCGGCATAACGCGCGGATAAAGCTGCACAATGCCAAGCTCGGCTTGTGTCAACTCACGGGCCGGAGCAATGACCACGCGGCCTTGCCCTTCATGCGCAACAAACGCTGCACTACCGAAGAAGATTTGCGCCGCTGCTGTGAGCGAAGCGCGGTCAATCTGGCGCATAAATTGATAGCGCCGAACCTTCAAAAACTTTCGGTAAAGCTCATCATCGGACAGCGTGACTTCTGAGAACCCGCGCGCATCGCAATTGACCCAAGTGGCATTCGCATCGCATGGACCGGCTATTGGAAACGCGCTGACAAAGCCCTCACACTCAGCACCATAAACTGGCTGAACATTGCAAACGCAGTGCGAGCGTGGCCATCCCATGACCTTACCGATAAATGTGAGCTGTTCGCCAACCGCCGTCTCAAGCGCGAAGAACGATGGAACAGCCTCGACGGTTTCAGTCGCTTCCTGCACTTGTAACAAAGCGGAGCGAATAACGTGCTGGAGCTTGGGGCTTTCCTGATATTGGTTGATCAGCTTTTCAAGCCGTGGCTCGACCATATCCAGCGCCATGACTAGGCCACCGTCACGGTGATGTTGTCGGCAGGAAGATCGGCAATCTCAATAAAGCCTATACTGCCAGCAGATGCTGCCCCATCCCCTTCTCGCGATGCCTGAATGTTCAAAACCTCAACGCCTTGGTGACGGCTTTCGATATACTGGCGCACCTTGAAATAGTTGACATCATCGCCGTTTGACCGGAAGGACGCCCAATCCTCTGCCAGACCGTTTTGGATTGCCGTTGGTGATGGTGGAGGGCAGTTCTGCGCATCGTTGAAAAGACGAACATTGACGGTCAACGTCACTGGCACAACAATGGGCCGCACGATGTTGATTGAGCGGCAGAAACCATTGATCACGGTATCCACCATCGTGTTACCGAATGTTACAATACCGGGTGCAATGTAAGACCGCGAAGCCGCTGCAATCGCCGCATCATCGCCGCCGAGCACGGCAATAGCGATGGAACCCGGCAACATGCCGTTGGCGTCTACCTGATCGTTGCCATTCACCCAAACACGCGCATAGGTGACGCCTGCCACATTCAGCAGGGAGTTAGTGATATCTTGAACATCAACTCGCGCTTCGCCCTCGTTTGTGATCCGCTGCCGGTAAGCCGCATCGCCATCAAAGCCGCGCTCAATCAGCCGGTAGCGGCCAAGCTGATCAAGGCGCTGCCCTTCGGCCTGGTCAACGTCATACGACTGATAAGTGTTTTGCGCGCGCTCCCATTCTTCGGCAATCGCGTCAGCCATCAGGCCGATAAGCTGGCCCGCTGGGCTTTGCGGCGTTGTGATCGCCTGCGGTCCAAACTCGGTCACAAAAGCATTTTGCAACTCGGTCAAAATGACGGGCAGCGGCTTGCGCACAAAGCCAGTGGGTTGAACACCATAAGTGGTCATTCGGTGCCCTCGTAAATTGTGGTGATGTCTAGGGTATCGACCAGCACGCCGCGCGTGGCACGATCAAAGCGGATGGAAATGCCGTCGATGGTTTCAACGCCATCGGTGTCAAGCACGGTAGCCTTTAGCAGCGCCTCAGCGAGTGTCAGATCGGGTTGCTTGCCCAGAACATCTTCAAGCCACGGCACGCCTGCGGAAGTGTCTAAAAACCATTCGCCTTTGTGCGTGCGGATGCGTTGCCGTGCGTGCTGGCCAACGGCTTCGGTGCCCGTGACCATGGCAAGATTGCCGGTTGCATCAAGGTAAAGGTCATGCGGGCCGTCAACGTCCACGCCGCTGCCCGATACGGGCGCAAGGGCCAATCCGATATGGGTCATGCTAACGACATCCCCCGCAGCTTGGAGGCAATGTCAGCGTAGTCGGCCCGCTTTTGAAGCGCATGGCCCTGCCCTGCCGATGATCCGTATTTAACGTCCAGCCCATCTTCAGCGAGCTTTTCAAAGCCCTGTGCCAAAAGATCGAACCAATCGCCCATTGCACCGCGCATCCGAAACTTGCCGTCTTCGCTCATTTCAATGGCGAATTGGCCGTCCTCGCTGCGCAATTCCATGTTGGTGTTGTTGAAATTGGATATGGGGTTAGACAATGGCTCACCACCGTCAAGAAACGCTTCCATATCCGACAGAGAGGCAGAGCGCGCATCGGGGGCAATATAATCGCCGCCCTCATGAAACGCCTCAGAATTGCGGCTCTGTGGCCTCAACGTCACTTTATCGCCTGCTTTGACTGGCGTGGTGATAGCAAAGCCACCTTGGCGCGGGAAACGCACCGGCACTTGCTGCAATTCGGGCAAAGGTGTCGGCTCGCCATTGAGGCGTTTTTGGTAATCAGGCTGCACGGTGATGGTTTGGTTTGATGGGTCGAAGGCAACAACCGTACCTGTCATTTCGCCCCAGCCGCTTTCGACTTCTGCGCGGGCCATATTGCCGGTGACATTGCGAGGGTGATTGCTGGTTTTGCCAATGTAGCCGCTCATCCAACTTCCCCTTCATCCACTTTGCCGTCACCTTGAACAGCCTCGCCCGTGCCACTAACGGTGAACGGCCCGTCTTTGTTATCGCCTGAATAGGTTGCTTGACTGACGCGGTACTCACTGCCCGCCGCGTTCATTTCCAGCGTTTTGGAATTGATCTTCACTTTGCGACCAGGCCGAATGTCCGGCATCATCATTGCGTTGAACGTGCAACCGTTGTCCGTGATGGATGGCACGTCGATCAGGCCAGAGCCGCTTTCCAGAACCACCGTGCCGTCAATAAAGCCGTCAGCCGGGATAATCTCATGGACGCCGTTTTGGACGTTGAAATAGAACCGATGCGAGCGACCAAGAATATCCATCTCACGCCGCGCATCGCCATGCACTGAGACAGGACGCGCACGCACTTCGCTTTCCAAGCCTTCTGGCAAAACCCACTCGCCGCGCCGGATGCCCTGGGCTTCAAGCTCTGCGGCGATATCCTCAAGGATTGTCACCACGCGGGTATTTGGTGGCCATGTGTTTGATATGGTGGCTTGACGAAACGCTTTGTCGCCCTCGCCAAATTCAATTCGCGTGATTATGTCAGGCTTTTCAATCCGGTGCTCAACATCGCGGATTTGCGCCATTGCGATCAGCGCAACATTGGAACCGCCACCGGGCGGCATGTAGCCAACCTCTAACTCAATATCTTTCAATTCCCGGCCAACAGCATTCCGGTGGCCTTCATTCAAGTTCCAAAGCTCAACAAACCCATCATTAGCCGTGGAGGATAAGTCTTTGGAGACGCTGAACGCCACTTTCATCTGATGGCTACCAAGCCCGCCGGGGTTCACAATAAAGCCGCCAGGGAAACGCACGCGCACTTTGCGCAGCCACAATTCCATTAGAGAGCCTCAGGCGGAACATGGATCAACTGCACCGTGCCATTGATCACGCTGGCATAATCAGCAACCGCGCCAACCTTGTCCGAATGAAACAGCAGAGCGCCCAGACCAAAACCATGCGCGGCCAGCACGTCTGTGCCAAGCGGCATACGCTTGCCGGTGAGAACCGGCGCACCATCGCGCGACAGGTCCAGGCTCCATCGCTGCGTCGTTACATTATACCAAAGCCGCAAGGTCACGCGCTGCCCGGCCATGACCAGCGATACGGCTTGATCATAGGCGGCAATAACGGGGATGATCTGCATATCTAGTTCAAAAGCCTCGAAAGGACCGACTGGCGTTGCGGGCTGTCAGCGGCCACAGGAGCCGTTACAGCGTCACCGCGTGAAACCGTGCTTGCAGCCCGCGCTTGGGTCTCTGTGCCCGTCACAGTGGCCGGTGTGGGCGCACGTGTGCCGTTTGGATTGTCAGCCTGGTTGATGGATGCCGATGTCCGCGCGCTGCCGCCCGTATCAGCGACAACAGCGGTTTGCGCGATCAGCACTTCCTCAAGCTCAACCTTGCCGAAAAGAATGCGCGAATATGTTTCGTCGCGCGATGCCTCGATATGGCTAATAAGCATATTCGTATAAATCTTGAAGCCGGTGACAACCGTGAAAGGCTCACGTTTGGCTGCGAAACGCTCCAAGGCGGCCCACGTCACCGCAGGATTGTCCGTTCCGATTTCAAGGGCCAGTTTAGATGGCTCTACATAGGCATGGTCCGCCATGTCCGCGCCAACTTCCACCGGCACCTTCGTGATGGCCACGCTTGCCTCGTGCTTCTCTCGCACAATCACGTCGATAGGAACCGGGCCGATGGAGCCAGAAAATGCAATCGTGCTCATTGTGGCCCGTTCCCGCTAGTGGTTGGCGTCGATGCGATGCGACCGCGCTGGGCTGTCACTGCATTAGCCGCTGCATTGCCTACGGCCTGCCCAACGGCACCGGGCGCGCTTGATGGCTGGCTAACCGTCTGATTGACCGTGACGCTGGTGGTCATAGGGAACTGGCGTTGATCCTGCGAAACACGCGCGTCAGTGATAGTGGCTTGCACCGCAGATTCCGGCGTCATACCCGCAAGATGGCCGTTCATGTTTTCAAGCATCATCCGAAGCTCTAGCATCCCGCCATTGTTTTGCTCGACGCCATCGAACCCGCTTTGAACGCGATCTGCGGGAGTAGGTTCACCGGCAAATCTGCGGCGAATTGCGCCAACAGCGCCGAACCCAATGTCATCGGTGTCAAAGTCAAAGCCAAGATTACCGAGGCCGCCTAAGACGTCGCCGCCAGAGAACGAATTGATTGCGGCTGATAGCCTGCCAATCGCGTCTGCAAGGTCATCAACAAAGTCCACAAGCGCACGGTTTAAGAATGCTTCTGGATCGGTGAGGATACCTAGATCAAGATCCAGGTTCATGCCTTCCAGTGCTGTGCGCAGGTTGGCAAAGGCACCTTTCAATTCATCCAGCGCGCCGCGCAGCCGTTCAACAGCCTCACTGCCACCATCAAGCGATCCGATGTAGCTGGCATCGCCGCGCATTTCTGAAGCAATGTCTTCTAGCGCAAGGAAAGCTGCAACAGCCGGTGCGCGCGCTGCAAGCCACTTGAGCGCCGCCCGTCCGGTCATCGTTGCGGCAACCGCGCCCGCCCCTATCCCGAACGCCGCCATGCCTTTTGACATGCCAGTCATGGAAGCGGCGGTGCTTACGACAGCATCGGCGACCGCATAAAATGCCTTGGCAATATCCCAGCCAAGCATGGCAAAGCTCTCAACGGTCTCCATCGTGGCAACGAAAGCGTTGGATACGCCCCGCGCTATCCGATCAAGTGTCCCGTTGTCATCCAGCCGCCTGACTGCTTCAAGCGCCTGCGCAAGTCGGCCCTTTACGGCTTCAAAAAAGCCTGCGTCACCGATTGCACGCTGAAATTGCGTCCACCCATCACGCATGTTTCCGGTGATACCGACAAACGTGCGTGATTGTTGCTCCATCGCGCCCGAAAAGCGGCTGCCAAAGTTATCAAGCAAAAACGTTCGGATTTCCTCACCCGACTTTTGCACAGTACGGGTGATATCCTCGCCATTTTCAGACCATCGGAAAGTGACCTCATCGCCTACTTGCTGCGTGGTGATGCCGAACTCGCGTAAGCGTTCAAACTGGAAGGTCGCGGCGTCTGACAGCGCTTCCACCGACTGCATCAACGGCTTGCCAAGCGCAGATGACGCATCGCCAAGCGTGCGCAGCGCGTCGTTGGCAATGGGGTCAATGCCGTAAGAACGCAGCCGCACAAACGCTTCAGTTAGCTGAGAAATTTCATAAGGCGTTTCGCTGGCAAAGTCTGATATCCAGTCAAGCGAAGTTCGGGCCGCTTCAGACGACCCTTCAATGGTGGTTAAGGTTGCCTCAAAAGTTTCAAACTCAGCAGAAACGCTGATAACGCTTTGTGCGAGCTTAGCGGCACCTGCGGCGGCAACAGTTGCAGCGGCAGCAGCAGCGGCACCCAAAACGCGCAATCGACCTGTAACAGCTTGTGCGTTACGTTCTGCGCGATCCAAACCCTGATTGAACCGGCGCAGATCACCTTCGCCGCGAAGATCGAAACCCAAGACAGCGACCAATTCATCAACTACAGCCATTCAAACCCTCACACCTTCGATCCGAAAGGACGCACAATGAAACTCATCGCAATATTTGCTCTAACGCTGGCAATGGCTGCACCTGCCCTTGCTCAATACATGCAGTGCTCCGGCAATGAATGCGTTGAGGTGCTTTCTGATGGGTCAACCCGTCCTCTTAGCGAGGACGAAACCCGGCAGTTGCAAGCGAACAATTCTCGCACTGGAATTGCACAAATACAGTGCCACGCCGCCAACGATGAGGCGCGGTGCGAGCAAATAACCGAAGAGCTTCTTGTTCTATTCACACCCGGCGCTGTCATGGCGGAAGCGGCAGCAGAGCCGACTGATTACGCTGACAGCTTTGTCACGGCTGATCGGTTGGCAAACATTCTTGCGTCTGATGAACTTTGCTCAATTCAGTTCAACCAAGACGCGATAAATGCCTACATCGAGGAAAACGTCGCCCCCGACGATCTTGCATTCGCCTCAACATTGCGTCGGCGCGCCACTTCAATTTACGCGCTGATATCAATGCAGCCAGAAGCAGAACAGGATGCACACTGCTTTCAGGTTCGTAGGAGCGCGGAAGCACTAGGACTTTTGCAGGGGGATGCCCGTGTGAAAGAGCAATCCCACTAAGATTGCGACCCCCTGCCAGCCGCGCCTAACCCCGCACCGACCCGCCTCGCCTCAACACACCTCGCCAGCCTCGCCACACCAAGCCCTAACGTGCCCCGCCACACCTCTCCAAACCTCGCCTCGCCTGCCTTGCCTCGCCTTACCATGCCTCAACGCACCAGACCTCGCCACGCCTGCCATGCCCCTGCAAAACTCGCCTCGACATGCCATGACCCGACTTGCCAGCCGCGCCTAACCCCGCACCGACCCGCCTCAACGCACCACACCTCGCCACGCCTGCCGCACCTGAACTTACCAAGCCCGAACTCACCATGCCGTGCCTGCCTAACCTCGCCAGAGCTCAACCCGCCACAACCCAACACAGCTTGCCATGCCATGCCAATAACCGTTAAGCGGTCAGCTTTTTCGCCGTCTGATCAATCACATCAACCAGATCGGCAAACTCTTTCAAATCCTTGTATTTCTTACGCCACACCTGAAGCTCGCGCCAAGCGGTTTTCAGCACTCGATCGCGAGTATCCTTTTGAGACATGGCGTGGGTTGCTTCCCGGTAATGCGGTGCCTCAGGCTCGTTGATGTGGACGTAAGCTTGCTGACGTACCGCTGGCTTGTCATCTGACACATAGACAGCAACAACGGAACGGATGAGGCCCCGTGCCTGTCCAAGCCGATGCGCATGGGCGGCTGCACTGTCATCCCACTCAAAGAACGTATGCAACGGACTGTTGTCATGCTGCGCATCGCTCACCACGTCCTCAGGTGTTAGTTCGCCCTTGCACTGCTTGCGCAACAACTCAAGGTGCTTGCCAACTGCCTTAGGGTCTCGATTGGCACCCGGTTGAAACCGGGCACCATCTTTGAACTCAAAGCCTGCGATCTGCATTACGCCGCCTCCTTAAGCTCTTGCTCGGTTGCAACATGAAACATGCCGCTTGATCCGTCTTTCTCAGGACGCCATTCACCGACGCCAACAGCGAAGCCCGCAACATTTAGCAGGTTCAAAATCTGGCTTTCGCTCAGCACGTTGGCGTTGTAACGGACCAACAGTTTGGCCCACCAATCGGTGAACTCACCGCGGTAGCGGATATCTGCTGTGCCCATACCAACCCGGACCATGTCCTCGCGCATCTGTGGATCGCCGCCGTTGATCCGCACCAAGTTGTGGCGGGCTTTCGTTCCTTCAAACGCGCCTTTCACGTCAACGTCCTCGCCAAGAATGTGGAACGCCTGCCGCGCAGCAATTTTGGTCAAACCGGCAACCGAAGTTCCGGCAGTCACCGCTGCACTTTTGAAGCCAACGCTTGGGAACCCATATCCGTCGCCCAGCCGATACAATGAAGCCTCAAAGTCTGCCCTGGGGTCTTTGGCCTCTTTTGCACCCTTGGCCTTCTTCAACTGCTTGTCGAGCATTTCGCGCTTGGCCTTTTCTGACCATGCATGGACGATCAGCGGGCTATCCCCGATCACCGTCACCTCCATCAACCGGATATCCAGTTTCGGAAGTTCAATTCCAACGTCTTTCTTTTTGGCTGTAGCCATAACAAGTCTCCTTCGGCGCCCGGCCCGCCAAGCCCGGAAACGCACAGGGGTTCGCTTTCGCAAACACCGGGGCCGAAGAAGCTGGTGTCTGCGTCTCATCCTCATGGCGGCGAGGAATTCAGAATTCTCGGTTAGGCTTGCCTGCTGACGACAACTGACAATTGATCGGGCAGCGGTCCGTTATGCGAAGTCACCAAGTGGGCTTGGTATCCAATGCCATGACGTTTGGTCATCAGGTCGCGGAGCTTGCGCGCAACCTGCTTGATTTCCTCATCAACCTCTTGGACGTCAAACATGTCAGAGTTGGCTGCGACTACAGGCGTAAGCGCAGCGCCCATTCCACCGACGATAAGCGCGCGACGGTCGATTTCGTTTTGCTCGCTCATGACGCCACCAACTGTTTGGCAGCGCTGTTGGGCAGCACAGGTTTCGGTTGAGTTGGCACTGCGAAGGCAGAGCCGTTGTCTCGTTCAGCACGTTCAAAAGCTCGTGCAACGAAAGGGTCGCGGAACAATCGCGAAAGCGGTATATGGGCGTAAGCCATTCCTGAACCTCACACGTTCGGGTTTCGGTTAGGGCTGAGGTGGAAGCGCCAACTTCCCCTCGGCCTGTATTTGTGCTAGCACGGTTAGATGAGCAGGTCAATGAGAAAAAAACCAGGGCCAAAGCCGACCGGCAAGGGAACTCAAGTTGTAGTCCGTTGTCAGCCCGACCTCCTTGACGCCCTCGACGCGTTCATTGCCGCGCAACAGCCCTTCCACGAAAAGACCTTAACCAGGCCAGAAGCCGTTCGCTTGCTGATGCAGGAAGCACTGGCAAAGAACGGTTTGTGGAAGCCTTGAGGACACCTAAACGTTGAGCCTCCTACAAGGTGCCTGGGACTGGCTGACCGACGACAGCACGGTCCAGGCGTTTATTGCCTTCGGAACCCTGACCGCGGCCGTTGCGTCGGTTCTCTCTTACCGGCTGCTCAAACGCGACCGACTGGGCCACCTATACGTCGAGTGGTTCATTGATTATTCGAGGCGTGAGGGTGAGGTGCGACCCTATGTCGATGTGCAAACCACGATACGAAACTCAACGCCGTCAGCGGTCCTAATTTCGCGCATGGAAGTGCAAGGCATGCCCTTGCTGGGTGTTTCAGATGGCGGGGAGGCTACGGATGCTGGCGGCGCTATTGATTTTGAATTCTGGCAAGTGGACCCAGGAAAATCCGCATCCGGCAATTGGTACTTCGTTCCCGCCTGGGAAGAAGTGACCAAACCCAGATCGGTCTTCAACTTCTTTAGATCAAGGCGAGTAGCTCGTGTGTCCTCTCTGATAAAGTCCAAGGAGGCACGATCATCAACGCGCCGATATAGCACGAAGATCAATATCCCTAAGGATGTAATCAGCGAGCACAAGGCAAGGATCAAAGCTGGTTCGTAGTTCATTCTAAATACTCCCTGCCCGCTTTTGCATGGCCGCCTTCAAATCCAGCGCCTCGTGCATGTCCAAAAGCTGCGAAAGCGTCACAATTTCCAGATCAAGTGGGCTGCACATCGGAGGGTCAGCTAGGGCTGGACGCCAAAGGAACAGGTTTAGGTTAGGCGCGATGCGGGTAATTTCCCGCTCGCTTAATGTGCCTTCCGAACCGCTTTCCCAGACGCCACGACGCCGGTAAAAAAATCGCCGAATAGTTCCCGCAAAACAAACGCGGCTACCTGCACCGCATCGCCCATCCGCCCAGAGAAATGGCCGTCGAAGTTAACGGGTAGCTTTTGGCCGTTCTCAATGATTTCTGCCGTTTGCACGATCTCTTCAAGAAAATCCGCGAATGCCTCCGGCTCAACATCGCGCAGGATGCTCGACAGTGCTTCAGCAGCCGCCGCGTTCGATGACGCTTCATCTTCCCGGTTTGCCATTGCTGAAACCAGCTTGGGCAGGCCAGGGCCTAGAAGTTTGCCGATACGGGCGAACAGTACCAGAGCGCGCTTAGCCGGCAACTGGTCCACACGGAACGTCTGTCCGCCTATTTTGCGTTCAGCCATACCTTAGAACTCCGTTGGGATTGTGCGCTGCCAGTCACCGCAGACCAGAACCCAATCGCGCGAACCGGCATTGGTGCCTTTCTGGTCGGACGGGGCTTGCTGGATGAATGCAGCATCGGTCGCGCCGCCTTCATTGGATCGGCTGTCACGAACGGAAAGCGGAACACCGTTCAAGGCACCGCCGCGCTGGCGAGCCAAAAGCTGCGTCAGGTAGCGATGCGTTGGTGAGGTGTGTTGTAGCTTCAGCGTAATGCGCGCCGAACGGTTGGCAGACTGTGAAAAGATGGAAGAACCATCGGCCCCGATAACCATCGAGCCAATGTCAGCGCCTTCCTCGACCATGACGGCATCGTCACCTTCAAAGAAGGCATAAGCCTCAGCGCCAGCGACCGTAACGGCCACTTCTTCAAACGAATAAGCAGTGGTTGTGCGTTTAGCCATTGGTCAGCCCCTAGTAGCTCTGGTTTAGATTGACAGTGACGTAGTGAACGGCACCGGCTGAGCGGAAAAACACCTCAATCGCGGGTGCGACACGGTTCTTGCGCTGCGCTTCGGAAATCGTGAACACGTCAGGAATGGTGACGGTGTAGGCTGGTGCCAGATCGCCGTTTTCGTCGGTATCTTCGGCAACCAGACCGGCGCGGAATGCTTTGGTCAGCACTTCCTCTGCGCCTTGCGCCAAAGCAGCCATGCCGCGTTGATCCATCGGCACGCGCTTGGCATTGGTGAGGATGCCCAGCATTTTTTCTTCCATGCGGGCAATCAGCCAATCGCCAAAATGGATATCATCAATGAAAAGGTTCGGCGTGAGGGTTGATCCCTCAACCACCATGCCCAGATCTTTCATCTTGACGTAGCAGTTAGCGCAGTGGCCGGTGGTGGTGTCTTGGCCAATGCCGGGAACAAAGCCGGTGACGGCCTGCACAACGGCAGAGGTTTTCGACAGGAACTCCTCACCGCTTAGGCGCTTGTATTTGGCGGTATAGGCCGAACCAGACTGATCAAAGTCGAACGTGCCAAGTTTTGCCGCCAAGGCAAAGCCGCCGTAGCTGTCAGTGTCATCGGTATAAAAGACCGCTGTGCGCTCAACCTCGCCTTTGTTGGCTGCGGCAACGCTTGTAGAAACGGCAGGGTCTTCAGTGTCACTGTCGTTTGAGGTGAGCAGCGCAACCTTGCGGCGGCTTTCGCACCAGTCAACAAGTTCCTGAATGTAGGAGCCATCGCGCAGTGTTTTGTCCACGTCGATCCAATACCAACCGCTGTCGGCATCTTCGATTGTGTTCAGTTCGGCTGTGAGGTCATCTGCAACGCTTGGCGCAGTGGCAAAGCCGATCTTGATCTGTTTGGGCTGTGGGCGTTGTGAGAACGCCGCGTTAGCTGCTTTGTACGCTTCTGTCGTGGTCGCAAAGTCCGCTGCAACCTCATCCATGGATGAGTAAAGCTTTGTGCGGTTGGATGCGTCCACTTTGCCTGCTGAAGCAACGGTGGTCACAAAGAGCGGAACGCCAAAACCGGCGATCTGCGGGAAGCGGTTTCGGTATAGATTGACCGAAACAGTTCGTGACACAGGCATCTGTGTTACAGTCATGTTTTCCTCCTAAGGAGATAGAGTTCGTGGATTATTCAATGTCGGCAGAAGCCGTTTCACGCTTCTTTGCGAAGGTGAATCAGAGGACGCCAAAAGCGTGTCACACTTGGCTTGGTGCTAGTCATGAAGGGCGTGCGGGCACCTTTTGCATCGACCAGAGAAGGCGTGCGGTTAAGCCTGCGCGCATCGCCCATTATCTAGCTTACGGGTCTATGCCAGATGACCTTGCGGTTATCCGCGCCTGCGGAAATCAGATGTGCGTCAACCCCAAGCACCTCTATCTTTGGGATCGGCGCGGCGGCTGCTTTGAAGCTAGACTGCTTCGAGACATCGACACGCGCCCCGGACAAGGGCCGCGCGGGGATTGCTGGGAGTGGCAAGGCTCTATGAGCAGTAGCGGGTACGGCACGATTTCGTACTCGGCTCCTAACGCCAGGCCCCTCAACTTGAGTGCGCATCGCTCAGCGTTCTTGCTCTTTCATCCTGAAATTGTTGAAACTGACGACCCTTTCGTTTGCCACACATGCGACAACAAAAAGTGCTGCAACCCCGAACACCTTTATGCCGGATCGCCACAAAGCAATGTCAAAGACCGTGAAGAAAGACAGCGAGGCTATCGCGGGCCTCGCCCGATAAAATTGACCGAAAGTCAGGTCAGACGTATCAAGTTCAAAGAACCTGGGTTGAATATAGAAATTGCCGAACGCTACGGCGTTTCGAAATCGATGGTCAGCATGATCAAATCAGGCAAACGCTGGCCAAATCTAACTCCCTAGGAGCCGTATGTCGGCGTAATCACCGGATCGGTGTTCGTCTCGATCAGGTCGATTGCAGTGTCGTGGTGGATGACAGCGCGCAATGTGATGTCCACGTTGGCGCGGTCTTCGTATGCGTTGTCGATAATCTCAGGCAGGAACCGGATGCCCGAAACCTCAGATATTGAATAAGGCAGCAAAGCCTGTCGTGCGGTTGGCACAAAGCGGGCTGTATCCAGCGCAGTAAAAACGTCTTCAGCACCATCGCCAAACACGTCAAACTGCCAGACCAACTCCCACTCAATGCCCGGTTCTTCGCGTGCCGCTGATGAAACGCCAGCGGGTGCATCACTATACAAAATGCGCTGTTCTGGACGGTTTACCCGGCGCGCACTGGTCAGGTGCAGGGTTCCATAGGGCAGGCTTGGGCGATTGCCGGGGCCAAAGCCCAATATCACTTCAGGAAGGCTTGTGTGCGCCAGAATGAAGGTTCTAAGCGGGCCAAAGCTATCAGGTGCCGCCATCTGCATCCCCCGCCACTGCCCGATAATGATCCGTCCACTTTTCAACCGCGATCAGCACGCAGTTGGTGCCATGAATTTGCAGCGTATCGTTTACCCGCAATTCCACCATGCTCCACACGCGCCAGCGGCCCGTTTCGCGCTGTCCTTCAGGTAGCAAGGCCCGCTCTTTTCCAGTCATGGGCTGGATTACGGCTTGAATGGCAATGTTTTCCGGTGTCGCCGCTTGCCAGATACCGCCCACATAAGAACCACTACCGGGCCGCGTTATAGTCACGGGCTTGGCGCGGCGGGCGATTGCGTCACTGGCTGGCATTAGCGTTCAACGTCCCACGTTACGGCTGCGCGCATCCGGCCTGTGTCAATCAGCGGATTGCTAGAACCCTTCTGGCGAATTGTGTTTGGCGCGTTAGGCGGTGACTGCAAGGCGGTTATTTCGGCCTGAATGTCGCCTTGGGCCATAATGCCCAGCTTGTTCAGAACCGTAGGCAAGGCTGTGTTGCCAAGCATCACATCGCGGGCCGACTTCATCATCGCCCGCCGGTATTTGCCGCGATTGTCGCGCATGGCGTTCGCAAGGAACGGGCGCGGTGGAATGCCTCTTGACGTCCCCCAGTGGTTCCAGACGGCTATCTTGATCACATCGCCCGGCGACTTGCCCGATGGCAGGCCAACCTTGACTTGCTTGGGGCCGCGCAAGTTACGTGCAATGCCGTCCAGCCGAACTGTTGAACGGCGGCGCACCGAGGCGGTAAACATTAGTCTTTAGCTTCTGCTTTGGGTGCGGGCTTCACAGCGGGCTTATCTGCCTTCTGTGTGGCCTTTGCGGTGGGCTTGCTATCCAACTGCACCAGATCACGCGAAAGCGCCCACTGGCCTTGCACAGACGCCTTGAACACGCGCCATTGGCGATCTGTAACCTTCACAGAGGCTTCAGGGTTGCAAAGCGTGCCGTGAATATTGAGCGGCATTTCACCGGTGTTTGTGACGATCATGGTGTCCTCTTGGGTTAAACGGCGAGAGCTGCTGGAAATGAGCGGGCGCGCAAAACAAGGAGCTGCTGGCCGTAACGCGTGCTGGTGTAGGCATTGTCAGCAGCGCTGCCACCCGACGCGTCGCCGGTGACGACGTACTCGGTCTCGGTATCGCCGACCTTGTCGCGCTTCACTGGTCCCAGTCGGGGGTCGATGGACTGCCCTGCCGCAATGGCTTGCGAGCGTGCAGGTTCTCCCTCCACGGCCAGCATGTGCGCGGCCAGCGCCAGTTGTGCCCGGCGCCGATCGTTCTCAATCCAACGGTCATCAACATCAGCGATCGCATCATCCAGGACAGACGTCACCAGTGCGTCGGCAACGGGGTCAAATTCTGGATAGCGCGACTTCAGATGGGCAGCGGTTGGGGCTTGGTAAGCCATCAGCCGGCATCTGGCGCTGTTGCTGCTTCAAGTTCAGCCTTGAGCGTGTCGGTGGACTTGCGCTTATCAACGGATAGGCCAAACTCTTCCATGTCGGCAATCAGTTGATCGCGTGCGACGTCTGGCTCTGGCTCTGGCTCTGACGCGCCTTGTTCGGCGATCACACCGGCTTCAAGCCAACGCGGGTAAAGGCCCTCGCCTTTGATTTCGGACCAATCTTCAACGTCGCCGGTGGATCCGGGAGCGATTTCAACAGACCCAACAATAAGCGGGCTTCGATAGTTATTGACGATACGCGCCATGTTCTGCCTCCAAAATGGGAAAAGGCGGGCAGCAGAAACCGCCCGCCATGCGCCTTAGATACCGTCGCGGTACAGGACTTCTTTCGGCAAGCGGATATCCAAACCACCAAGACGGAACATGCCCGGCACGGTGAACTGGAAGCCCTCAACCTGGACCGGGAAGAACTGGTGCGGCATTGGAATGTGCAGCTTCAGGACTTCAGGGTCACGGCGATAGCCGATCATACGCTTCACACCCGCTGCACCGGCAGTCTCCAGCCCGCGATGGCCACGAATGGTCAACTGCTGGCCAGTGTTGGCGGTGTAGACGTTTGCGCGCTGAAGGTACTCAAGGATCGTCAGATCAGAGCTGTCAGAGCGCGGCGTGGACGCGATGTAGTTGAACGAAGTGTAAGGCAGCAGGATCGTATCAGCGAGCCCTGTTGTCTTGGTTGTGGCGTGAATGTTCGTGATGATATCATTCACATCGCGCAGGATCAGCGAGGGCGTTTTCGTGCTCCAGGCAGTACCGGAACTTGTGCCATCGTTGGCTACCGAAGCTGCGGTCACACCCGACGCGTTGAACAGGCCCTCCATCCCCTTACCAGCATCACCGGTGAAAGAAATGTCATAGACCATCTGTTCATACGCACGGCGTGCTGCACCGGCCATATCCGCTTCGAGGGACTGGCCAAGCAGACGCGCCTGGTTCACTTCCTCAAAGCCAAATGAGTAGCCAACACCAGCCGAATAAACGGCAGTCTCATGCTTCTCCATGGATGTGCCAACGATAGGCACGTCCTTGCCGTTGCCGTTGATCCAACCTGCGGCACCGGCCTGATCCATCGAGAAATACGTGACCGACTTTGCAAAAGCATTGGCGGACGTATCGACGGGGATCAGGGATGCATAATCCAGATCGGGGTATTTGGTCTTATAGACCTCGCTCTCAATGTGAGCGGCCTGCGAAACGACGAAGCCGAGATTGGCCTGCATCGCATCTGCGAACTGTGTAGGTGTCATAAGACTACCTCCTCTTAAGATGCGCCAGCCACAGCGGGCACGTCGAAGTTGACACGAAGTTTGGCGAGTGCGCCGTTGGCAGCCGTGGACTCCCAGCGGGCGCCAGCCAGCTTGATTGAGCCGCCAGTACCGGCATCAGCGTTTGAGAGCGTGCCGTTGGACAGCAGCACCCAAACATCATCACCAGCAGCAACGCCGCCAGCGTCCGTTACCGTCACCCAGAGGACGCCTTGGCGCATAACAAGCGCCTCATCGTTCTGTGCGTAGGCATTCGGTGTTGCGGGGTCGGTGGACTGGTCACGCACCGTTACGCCGTATGCAGCAGCGTCACCTGCCTCCATCACGTCGATATCGGTGTCGCTGGCGCCCTGTTTGACGATCTTGCCGAAACCAATGCCAGCAGAGGTTTCAACATTGCGAGAGACCAGGACGTTTGGCTCTTCGTTGGCAATCATGCCTTCAAAGGCAACCGCCATGCGGTCAGAATATGCGGTCTGGACAGCCATTAGGCGTCTCCCTTCCAGGCGTTGGTGAGGTTGGTGTTGCGATCAGCCATGGCCTTGTCACGAGCTGCGGCTGCGTCTGCGGGTACGGTCGCATCAGCGGTTTTGAATGCTTCGGCGACTGCATCTTGCTTGTGGCCGGCACCGTTTTCGACAAGCACGTCGAACAGAGCATCGACATAGGCGTCGGACTTGTCCTTGATAGCGTCCTCGCCTTTGACTGAAGTCACGGCAGCCTTGCGAATATCGGCATCGGTGAGGCCATCGGTTTTGATGTCCTTGGCGATCTTGCGGGCCGCGTCGATCAGTGACGCACGGTCTGCAACGCGCTTGTCGATATCGGCGTCAGAGAGCACTTTGCCCTTCAGCTCGTCGATCTGCGCATCGCGCTTGGCAAGGTCGGCATCCTTGGCCGCCATAGCCTTGTCGTGCTTGGCCTTTGCATCAGTCAGCGCCTTGTCGCCATCGGCGATCTTGGCAGTCAGCTTTTCAATAGCGGCGGCTCCTTCATCGGTCGTTTTGACCTGGAGACCGTCCACCATGACAGTACGGAGAGCGTCACTCATGACAGCTCCTTTCGTTTGGTTGTCGGCTTGGTGAATTGGGGACGCGCCCCAGGGTGTGCGGTCTTTCCCGCCGTCTGACGCACCGTCTCCGATGCGATAGCGTGAGCCTGCCCGGCCCTGGTCGACCACAGCGACGTGATCGACAAAAATGTCTTTCTGAATGGCGTCGTATGGACTGCCGTCCGGCGCTGTGCCCGGCGTCCAGTCGAGTGTGGCACGGTAGCCAACGCTCAATTCGCGCTTACCGTCGCGCACCTTCTGAATGGTGTCTGCATCCATGAGAGCAAGTGAGATGCGAATGGCTTCACCATCGCGGGCGATCTCCTCACCCACCTGCCCTTTGGCATAGTCTTTCCAGTTTGAAGCGTTGACGATCTCGTCGGGGTGATCATCACAGATCGGCTTGCCGACAAACGAGGTCATGCTGTCCTTAGCGAACACGCTCTCATCGGGCCGGTAGACGCGCGCCGTCTGCATTAAAGGTTTGCCGACCTCATGGCCTGCATAAGTCTGGATACCGGTGCGAGCTGCCAAGGCGTGGCCCGCCAGATAGCCGTCGCGGGTTTCGCGAAAACCGGTGATCTGCACTGCATCAACAAACTGCATCAGCTTTTGGCCTTCCATTTTCCACGATTGCGCCAAGCCCGGCCCGCATCTTCACGGGCGCTGGTGAGCACGAATTGCACTTCGCTCTTGGCTGTCTTAGGGTTGGTCAGGGCGCGCTGAAGCGCTGCCCGACGCTCTTTGCATCGGCAGGCCATGACTATTCCTTCAGAAGAATATCAAAAATTGCGGGTTCTGCTGCTCGACCTAAAAGCCGAGATGCAAGAGATGCGAATGCACCTACGCCGACAGGATGATGCGATTGGCCGTCTGCACGGCATTGTGTTTGAGGGCATGGCGTCCAAGGAACGCAAACAAGCCATTGAGGCTTTTGACCACCTGTATGGAACTGGCGAGGTTCAAATCCCGCCGGATATCGCCAAGCTACTCAAGGGTGAGGACGGTTAGTCCCGATGCCAACGGGCGCTTTTGCGGATTGGCGTCAGCAGTGCATCCGCGGTTGACCATCCGTCGTCAATTCGCTTGGCTATCGTGGCTCGCTTAATGCCAAAATGCTCTGACGCCTCGATAAGTGTGAAGGTTCTACCGCGAAACCGGATTAACCGGTTCTGCCTTGTATTGCGCCCCTGCTGCTTTGCTGTGGCCCATCGGCAATTCCCCGGCTTGTAGTCGCCGTCTCCATCCGGCCATCGGTCTAGCGAATGATGCTTAGAGGGGCGCGGCCCCATATCTTCAAAAAACGCCTCGAAACTGACGCGCCAACGTTCGCACATTTTGATGCCACGGCCCCCGTACTCGCTGTAGTTGCGTACATTGGGGTTATAACAGCGCGATTTTGCATCACTCCAGGCGCGGTATTCTGGCGTCCTATTTTCTGGGCCAGCCTGACCGTGCGAGGTAGAGCGCTCAATCGTTTTTTCCAAACGCAAACAGCCGCAGCTGCGCGCTTTTCCTTTTCGCAGAGTGTAAATGCTGACGGTGCAGGTGTTGCCGCAGTCACACTGGCAAATAACATACCGCTGGTTGGCGCGGGTTTCGGCCTTGAATGCGAAGTCTTCCTGCAGAACGGTAAGGCGCCCGAAGCGGGTTTCGCCACCGAAGATTTCTGATAAGGCTATCTTAGCCATTCGGGCGCTCCTATCGCTCGTTTTGGTAAGGGCCGAGGCGGTGTTACCAGCACCAAATCGGCCCGTTTACTTATGCCACAAAGTCTAAAATTCTACAATTCCTTGGGCTATACATCTGCACGCCACTGGCTGACCTGGCGGCAAGCCTTCTTCTGCGCCCGTGGGCTTATCGTACTCGTAAACAATGCCATCTAACCGGCGATGCCGTTCACGAACACGCTCATCCGCCGATGTACGCCACCGGTAGTGCGTTATGCCCGCCTGCTGATGCCTTAGCCTATTAAAATCCGCCGATGCCTTCGATAGCTGGTCGCGAGCAATCAACTGCGCTCTACGATCCAGTATCCCGAACTCATTGCGCAGCCTTGATTGTAGCTGCCGAACCGAATGCCCGTTGGTATAGGCAAACAGCGTGGCCTGCTGGACGCGGTTGGTGGCGTCCTCTGCCAAGTTCTTGATCAGGCCCGCATTGCGCAACATGACCGACCGCAAGGCGGCGTCCATATCGTTCTCTTGAATGACACCAGCCAGATCAACGCCTATGGCGCGACGCGCGGCACGCATAAAACCTTTCGTGTTTCGTCGCGCTTCCAAACGCAGAATGTCATCAACGGTGCGGTCCACTTCCGCCAGCAAGCGAATGGTAAGGCTCACAAGGCCAACGAACCAGCTTTCATCGGCCATGTCGCCGAAACGATTACCGACCTGCTGTTCGGCCTTGTAGCGCTCCACAACGCCCGCCTGCGCCTCTTTGGCTATGGCCTTGAGCATCCGCCGCAACGCTGCCCTGTAAGCCCTCACGCCAGCCGCAGATTCCTCCACCGGTGGAAGCGTCACCGATCCCTTGCGGCGTCTTGTGGCCATCTTGGCCAGATCATAACGCTGCATTACGCTGCTACGCGCTTTTTCCAGTTCTCATCGACTTCGGAAAACAGCTCAGGCCCTAGAACAATTGGGCCTTGGTAGGGCTCGATATCCTTCAGATCGACCGCTTGCGTTCCGTAGCTGATTGAGATGTGCGGCTGGTACTCTGGCCAATCCCAAGAAGCACCCGCGCGGCGCATTTCTTGGTGACGCCAGTTTAGCTGGTGGCTTGCAAATTGAAGAACCAAGGCATTTTCGCCGAACACCTCCATGATGCGGGGACCACCTTCCTTGATTGTGATCTCATCGTCCCATGGTTCACCAACTGCGATCCAATCCATCGGACTGCGCGAGTACGCGATAGTCACGTGCAAATCGTCCGCTGATAGGGTGTCTGCGAGGCCCTGCCCTCTTGCCCATTTCAAGATATCGTCAGCATTGAGAACCTTGCGCTGAACATACAGCGTCATAGGCCGCGCATCTGTTACACTGGTATCGTCGCCGGTCTCCTCGCCAAACAGCGCCTTCATCTCACCATCGTAATCTTCAATCGCGGCTTCCAAGCCTGGATACAGCCCAGCCTCGATAGCAGCGCCGGTGTGCATATTCTCAACCACTTCTGGCGGGTAGATACCGGCGTCCACCAGCTTGCTTGCCGATGATGCGTTCCGGTCGCGGATTTCAGCGCGTTCTTTCTCGCTCATTTGCCAAAGTGAGGACCAGATGTAGTGAACCTCAGGCGGGCGAACACCAAGCGCAGAACGGATCAGGCATTCATCCAGCATCTTCATGGCTGGTGAAACCGTATTCTGCTGCATGGCGGATATCATGTCGTAATAGTTGCGAATGTCCGCGTCACCGGAAGCGTTCAAGCCACCAGGGCTTTGCGCCATAAAACGAGGCGCGGGGATATCCACGGCACCAGACGTGATCTGCAACATCATCGCCAGAATGTCCGGCAGTGTGTTGAATGAAGCGCTCTTGCTTGAGTGCGTTTCCTCACCGTCGAGGATCAGCGTTCCGTTGATGCCCTTGATCAGCGATGCAGTCGAAAACCGTTCCTTAAGCCGCTGCTCGCCTTCCGCGGTTTGCAAGTGTTGCGACAGGTTCGGGACATTGATGACATCGACTTTTGCCTCGAAGATCAGAGACGCAATGTTGAGGTGCGTGCTGTCCGCCGCCTTGGCCGCCTCGTGCACCCGCTGAATGATCGACAGACCCCAATAGTCCGTCTGTGTCAGCGCACCACGCTTAGCCCGTGAAGGGCCGTAGAACAGCGCAACCCGCGATGGGTGCACGTTGACCGACACCTGCGAGCCCACATTGAGACGGTAGTAGGCCGGGCGCCCAAAGTTGTCGCTCTCCACGCTCTGCTCGAGTTCGCCAGCAGAGAGATCAAACCGGGTCAGCACATGCGCGTAACGCAGCCCACCTTTACCGACGCGATCAGTGTCTAGCGGCTCAGAAGGATCACCACCGTCTGAGAACAAAATGCCGGAGCCGCCCCAGAGGCGTGCAAGCTTGATGGCTTCGTTCACCTTGGCGGACAGGCCCAGGCGCTTCTCTTCTGCTTCCAGCAGTTCAATCTGTTCAGGGCTGGCCTGCCATGAGCGCCAGGCCCGCGTTGCGTCATCTGCCGGAATATCCACGGCCTTGGAAGCGATCCATGAACCTTCATAGGCGGATCGAATGGCTTCAGGGTCCATATCTGCACTGAAATAGGCCGCGCCAGCAAACTTATCGCGATTAGCCGCACCCATCCCGACGGCAAGATTACGCAAACCGTCCTTGATGGTTGTCAGTACGGCCATGTGGTCATGATCCTAGTGCGTGAAGGTCGTAAGTGGATGAGCCCAACATGTCGCCAATCGCGTCCATCATCGGGTCGACCTGATCGTCGAACCCGGTGCCCAAACCGTCAAAGATCTGAAGCTCCGCCTTGAACGTTGCCAAGAACGGCGCGTCTTTCGGGAGGTGCACCCATCCCGATGCGATCCATGGTGCGGCATCCATGCCGCGAGAGTATTTGTCGGTACTGCGCGGCACTGCCTGCACCGGGATCGGTGTTTGGCCTGGGCGCGCTGTTTTGAGCGATTGAATAAGCCCGGTGCCCGATGACTTGTCCTCGACCTTGAGGCCACGAACGTTCTTGTCGACGTGTTTGGCCCAGAACGCTCTGGTTGTTTGTTCCAGCTTCGGCGCTTCCCATTTACCGCGGACCATGTCGACGAGGTAAATTCCGCCGGTTTTGGCCTTGGCCCAGAGCTCAATCACGCTGAAGTCGTTGCGCTCTTTCGTCTTCTGCGCGGTGTCGGCGTACATCGTGTAATAGTCGATTGGTGGAAGCTCGCTGTAGTAGCGGAACCCTTCCATATCGAACAACGCGCCCTCAACAGAGGCGGGGCGTTGCGCATACTGGCTGTTGTAGGTGTAGGCGTCTGCCTTCAGCACCTCAATTTCGTCGTCGTCATGCTTGAACGGCCACAGCGGCCCGTCAGGCAATTCGTGCTCAATCGGACGCCCGTGCGTCCACTCCTTCGGGTAGTCGACTGCTTGGTCGATCACGATTGGCAGGTCCAAGTGGTCCCAAACCTCGCCGGTCCCACCGGTGAGCAGGTGCCCCGCAAAATCTTCAGTGTGCAACCGCTGCATGATAACAACGATCGGCACGCCATCATGCGCCAGGCGCGACCTGAAAGTGTTGGTCGCGCGATTGTTGACCGTCTTACGCTTGGCCGGCGAAAACGCATCGTCAGGCTTGAGCGGGTCATCGACAACCAGCGCGCCCGTGAAACGGTCCTTCTCCATCCGACCGGCACGAAACCCGGTAATCGGTCCGCCAGCAGCCTTTGCCAGCATCCCGCCACCCTCAACAGTTTTCCAGCGGTCCTTGGCGTTGCTGTCGGCCCTGATCGAGACCTGTTGCCCTTCTTGGTAATCTGGAAGGTTGACCAGATCGCGTATTTTGTCGCTGTTCTCGCGCGCCAAGTCGTCGGAGAACGTTGCGTGTATGAACCGGCTCGCCGGGTTCACCTGGAAGCCTTTGGCGATGAAGTTCACCACCGCGAGCTCAGTCTTGGTGTAGCCAGGCGGTAGGGTGATCAGCAGCCGTGTGATTTTGCCGGATAGAACCTTGTCGAGTGTTTCACCAATAAGCTGATGGTGCGGCCCTTCGATGAAGGCCATGCCCTCGCGTTCGAAGAAATGCCAACGGGTAAATTCTAGCAGCGGTCCGTTTGGATCGAGTGCCTGCTTGCGTTTATGCGCCTCCAGAGAGCCCAAGAACGCTTGGATCGACGCCAAGTCGTTTGGCTTGCTCAATGAGTTCACCTTCGCTCGATGGGACGTTTCTGTGTTCGATCGGCTCGCCGTCTTTGCCCGAGTGCTCCAGTGATTGAACTGGCTTCCCATAACCGCGGTCCAGCAGAGAGTTGGCAGCCGCTACCCGGGCAGCTTCGCTAACGCCGTTACGAACGACGTCAACCAATGCTGTCAGGGCGTCAGAGCTGTACTCCCGGGCCATATCCGAGATTGTCGCCTGCTGCTGTTTAGTGGCCGCTGACCGACTACCCTTGGGCCTGCCAGCGCCCTTGCGCTTTCCGCCTCGGGCCATTTGTTTTCCTTTGAATTATTTCAGACGCGTGCTCGCCGCTGACCGAACAACAAAAAACGCGGCACCGTCTCCGGCCCGCGTTTCTGAAAAACTACGCAATTATCCAATTTGCATTTCGGACAAGGCCACGAAACAGATTCATGGGTCAAGGAATTTTTTTCGACCATCGTGACAACGCGTTCAAAGCGACCCGTGCATCGCCGAATTGTCGCTCGGTGATCGTGTCCCTGAGCACCAACGCTTGGAGCACGCCCAGACTGTTCATCGTGCCCCGGTGCTCGATATCGACGTTGCGCAGAATGCCCACCATCTCGCGATATCGACTGATCGCCGCCGCGCACCACTGCTCGTACTCGCCGTCATCCATCCCGCCATGCCCGGCCTTGAGCCGGTCGGGAACATCGATCGCCGTGCGGTACGCCAGAGACGTGCGCTCGAACACCTCAGCTGCTTCGAACTGCGGTCGGCTTAACTCGCCGGACAAACACAGCCGACCCACCAACGACCCGGCCTCTTGGCTCAAAGCGTCCTCGTCCGACAGCCCGTACTGGCGCTTGCGGGCTTCCATCGCTGGGCGCCGCTGTTCGGCGGATCGGCGCGAACTCGTCGTGCGTGCCAATTTTCCGCTGGGCTCTCTCTGACCAGCTTTGCGCTTACGACCGCGCTTTTTTGCTGCCACTGTTTTCGCCTTGGTCATGCCACCACCTCGCCGCCCAGCTTTTCCAGTTCAGTTGCGCAAAACGGCTGGCTCCCAGGGCGGGGGGATATAACCCCCTTAAGGGGGTATATATCCTCCCCGTCCCGACCCAGAGAGGCCCGATTTGGGAAGTGCGCATAAGTGCGCAAAACCGTTTTGCGCGGATCTTTTGTAATAACTTCAATCACTTAGTCGTCCTCACTGTCGAGGTGCGCAAAACCGCTTTGCGCGGCGCGCGCACTGTTTTCGGGGGGTGCGCAAGGTGCGCAAAAGTCATTTGCGCGGCTGTTTTCGGACAAGAAGGCGTCTTGGGTGCTCAAATGGCCGTCCTGATCGACGACATGCTCTTTGTTCACCAGATGCCTCAACGTGTTCCGGGCGACGTTCCAAGAGGAGAAAAGACCCTCTTTTTCGATCAATACGCGGAGCGTTTCACGTGTTATCGGAGCTTCGTTTTCGATGATGTCGTAGAGCGTTTTCTGGTTGCCCTTAAGCTCCGGTTCTTGCTCCACGGGTGCCGCCGTACGATCAAAAACCAGGCTCGTCATGTCCTCGTCTTCAAGCGCACCAACCAGCACCTCGCGGCCTTCAAACCAGACCTGTTCGGGCTCTTTTGCGTCTTTCATTTTGGTACAAATCAACGTGGTCGAGAGCGCGCCATCGGCCCTCTCCACGCGGTACTCAAAGTCCATCCCACCCTTCAACGCCGTCGCACCTCGCGCGCGTTGTTTTTGGCTGTGGCCAGAGTGGTGGACGATCATCACGGTCGCGCCGTAGCGCAGCCGCAATAGGGTATCGACATGGTGGATAAACACGCCCATGTCAGCATTCGAATTTTCATCAGCGGGGCCGAAGTTGCGCGCCAGGGTATCGATCACCACCATGCGTGGACGACCTTTTTCCTGGGCTATGGCGTCGACCGCTTCGACCACCAGCTTGGCGTTTTCAGCGTCGTACAACCGTGCTGGTTGCTCGCTCACATAGAAGGGCAGACCGGCGATCGAGACGCCCCGGTCTTGCTCCCAAGCAGCGAAGCGGCGCGCGAGACCGCCATGGCCCTCACCTGCGATATACACCACCGGCCCGGCTTCAACGTCGTACCCGTGCCAAGGTCTGCCGGCTGCCACGCTGAACGCCATATCGAGCGCGATGAACGACTTGAACGCGCCAGGATCACCGAACAGCAGCCCAGTCGTGTTGCGCTCCAAGTAGCCGTTCACGAGCCAATCGATCGGCCCGAGCTTCGCAAGCACTTCGCTGGCGTGGACGATCTTGAACGTGCGCTTGGGCTTCTCGCCCTTGGGCAGATCGATAGCCTCGAAGCCTTCACTGGCTTTGGCACGCTTGGCCATCTCAAGGATAGTCGCGGCTGTCGTCGGATTGGTGCGCAGGCCAGCCTTGAACGACCGCCAGCGGGCGCGCATCTCTTTCTCGTTGTACTTGGAGCCTTGTGAGCTCCAGATGTCCCAGAGCGCGAAGCCTTCGGCGGATCCGTTGAACTGGTGGTAAAGGCCCATGCCCACACGCACCCAGTCGGCCATCAGCATGTCAGGGTCCAGCGCGTTGACCGCGCGCTCTAGCTTTTCTTGCGAAACGTCAACCGCAGGCTTTGCGTAGAGCAGCGCGTCGATTGGTTCGCTTGTCAGGCTCCCGGCTGTGCCCTCACCTGCCCGCTCCCAATCGCTCGGCACGATGGTGTGGAAGTAGTCGACTAGGTCGACAGCTTGCTCGTGTGTGAGCACTGGCAGGTCTTGTGGTTTGGTCTGCGCCAGATCGGAGTCGCTCACCCACTTATAGGGCTGCTTGGTGTCCGGGTGGGTGGCGTAGGCAACATATTGCTGGCCGTCACCGAGCACTTCGACTTTGTGCTCCAACCCCATGAAATCGATGAACTTCGCGCTGGACACTTTGCTGAACGGCTCATCTGTTCGGCATGCGATCAACAGCTTGGGCGCCTCGCCCACACGCATCGGGCCGCGCAGCCCGCGATCGACGCACCACTGCACGAGCTTGGCCACGATGTCCGGGTCGCGCACATCCAGATCGATCGCCGGGAAATGTTTGGTGAGCACACCCACTCCGCCCTGCGCGTGACCGTTGGCAAGCCAAGATGCGAGCGCCTTGTCATCCGCGACGGTCTTCTGCCAGCCGCGGAACCCAGGATGCTTGGTGCCCGGCTTGATGGGTATGATCGGGTAGCCGCGCGCGAGCAGCTGCGGGCCTTGGACGGCGAGTGGAGCGGTTGGGGCCATGTCAGGCCTCGATCTGTTCAGCCAAGTCGCTGAAGCGCATAATCCAGCGCGTCAATATGCGCTTTGTTACCTGCCGGATCTTCGACGGACAGGCGTTCACGCTGCGAACGAAGAGCGTCGATAGCAGTCCGGGTTTCGGCATCGTGGCGTGCTCGTTCTTTGGCTTCCCACCGCTCATAGGCGTCCCTCAATTCCAGATAAGCTTTCACGCCCCACGAGCCCGCACGGCCATAGAAAGCGTCTTTGATCCGCCAAGGTGCAACGCCCTTGAGCGCTTTTTCAGCGGTATGAATTTGTTGGCCAGGGCTACCCCGGCCTTTGCCGGGTGCTTTCACCCAACGCTCACAGTCGATGGCTGCGCTACTCATGGTGCTGCGCTCCACTTGTTCCGTTTTCGTACCCCACAAACTGTGGGGAATGGATTCCTGGTTGGAATCCTTGCGCTCTTGGTTGGTGTGCATCTGTTCCGACGTCCTGTGCTTGATTGCTCAAGCACTTGGAGTGAACAGAAAGGTACAGAGCATGCAGACCACGACGGACAGTTTGGCGACCGGTGTCGTGATCACAGAAGAAAGACCGGGCAGCGCAAGCACGGCCCGGCAAGTTGGCATCCAAGAAGATGCTGGGAGGAATTACAGCGCCGCGCATCGCAAGTTCCGCAACTGCGCGTGTTGATAGGCGTTCAGACGGTAGGAGCGTGTCGGGGTCAGAGCCCGATTGGGCGCGAACGCAGCGCGTACAGCTTCAAGCGTCGGCTTTTCCATGAGGAAAGCGCGCTTGATCACATCGTCAGGCTCAGAACGCGGCACGTAGTCAGTGGTGCCAACTGGTTCTGGAGTGTCCGCAGTATTTGGACGCCCGCGCTTGCTGAGCGGCGGGAAGCGCTCGTCGCCGTTGCGACGGGCGAAACTGATGATTGTGGCGAAGATGTCAGGCTTCAAACCAAGCGCTTTCGCGACGGATGTTTGGCTTGGATGGTCACGCCAGATGACAGCAGCCTTTTCGAGAAGCTCATGTCGGTCATACTGAAGCTTCCGGCCGCCCGGGCTGCGCTGCTTGATGATGCCGTAGGTCTGGAAGAACTTGCACAGCGTCACATCGCTTGTGCCGACCTGCTTCGCCATGACCTTGTAAGTCAAATGGCTGTTAGCCCTGCAGAACGCGAGTTTCTGCGAGGCGTTCATGTCGGCCCAGGTGACGTGCGTCGTGTCAGCCATTGGCGGTCTCTTGGGTCATTGTGCTTGTGAGTGATTGGAGCGCCAGCTGGACGGCCTTAGGCACAGCGGCGTTCGTGTTTTCCCAACGCCACACGGTGGAGAGCGCCACCTCTAAAAGATCGGCGAGATCCTGCTGGGTCATCCCCAAACGTTTACGTTCCGCGCGGATATCAAATTGATGTGCCATTTCATTATTATGCATAATGAATATATTCTGGTCAAGGCGAAACGCGTACTGAAAATACGCATTTAGGGTCATGGATGTTTCACGTCTCGATGAACAGGCCGCTAGGTTGACGAAAGCGCGTCAAGCCCGGGGTTTTCGCTTTGCCCGTGATGCGTCTGATTATTTCGGCTGGTCCTACTCAACTTATGCAGGGCACGAGAACGGGCAGCGCGGTATAGGAAGATCCGCAGCAAAGTACGCCAAAGCTTTTCGTGTCAGTGAAGCATGGCTCCTAACAGGCGAAGGACCGGGCCCCGGCGAGCAACCGCTGTTTGTGGAAATGCGCCCGGTCGAGGTCGTCGGTCACGTCCAAGCCGGGTATTGGACCGAAGCATTCGAGTGGCCAGAGGAAGAACGCTACGTCGTCCCGGTGCCGGCGGACCCCGAATACGCTGCCTACAAACTGATTGCTGCCGAGATGCGCGGCCTGTCCATGAACAAGTGGAGGCCCGAAGGCACTGTCGTTGTGTTCACTGACATGATCGACACGCAGGAAGAACTGCGTCCCGGGCGTCGGTACTTCGTCCAGCGGTCGAACGGCCATGAGTACGAGTGCACGATCAAAACGCTTTGGCAGGATGAAGAGGGAAAGCTCTGGCTGTTACCAGAGAGCACAGACCCGCGCTTCCAGGAACCACTCAGCTTAGACGGAGATACTGGCGACGAAATCCGTATTGTTGGCCGTGTGGCGTACAGCGTGGCGAAGGAGGCATAGACCGATGATGGAAACCCCCTATCAAGAAACCCACCGCCTGTTCAGTGAGCGCTCTTCGGTTGTGAAAAACTCAGTCGTCGCGGCCAAGATGGCGATCTTATTGGTTGGATTGGCGACCGGTATAGCCGGGGTAATATCGAGCACGAGCACCGGGTCTTCTTGGTCCGGGACGTCGGTGCTGGTCGTTATTGCGGGCGCTGTCGGATTCTTCGCCGGTTTGTTTTTACTTTTGGTGGAGGGTGACCCTCAGGAAGCTTTAGACGCCGCTCGTCGGGCAGTCACGGACGCAAATGAGCTCGAAGCTGACTGGTACGAAATTGAAGCAACTCTCGAAGACTACGAACGAACTCATACTGTGACCCGTTCGTTGTACACAGCAATCCTGTCGTGGCATTCCTCACTGGAGCACGCGATTGCGACTGGTTTTTCCGACGATGAAGTGGCCGTGAGAACCGCGTTTGAGAGCGCCCACCGCGATATTCGGATCGCTCTCGGCTTTGAACTCGCGTCTGCCTGGACCATATGTATTTACAAGCTGCATGATGGGCTCGATGAAAAAGTGCTGCGTATTATCACAGATCATCGCTCCATCCAGGACCGACCTGGCAGCCGTCGTGAGTGGCCTTTGGGCGTCGGCGTGGCAGGTGCTGCCGTCGCTAAAAACGATGAAGCTTGTGTTCCAAACGCTACAGACCCAGCGACAGGAACTGTACATAAAGCGCCCCTTAATAGCCATTTAGAGCGGGAAGATGATGAGGAACGCTATCGCTCTATGTTTGCCGTCCCAGTGGCTCTTGAGAATGGCTCAAAAGTCTGGGGATGTGTAATGGCGACATCCAGTGATGCAAACCATTTTGGAGACAAAGACGCGACCGGGGACCCCCGGGAAGCGGCACGGTGTTTGGCCGGCTTAATAGCGTTAACAGTTACCAGTTGTGAAGCGAATCGTGCCAGCATGGCCGGACTGGCGTCGACCAAAAGTGAAAAACGCGATACGAAAGATACAGAAAACGAAAGTCGTTAGCCTATGACCGAAACTCGTGAACACCCAAAAATGTCCCGCACGATGCTTGACCGTGAACTGGGCAGGCTCGCAGGCAAAATGCTGGAAGGTACCGCGACAGCCGAAGATCGCTGGACATATCAGAAGCTGCTCGAGACAAGACGCAGGGGCATGTATAAAGTCCCAAGGCTTCGACGCAATTCGATACGCCAACGCTCGCGCCGATTGGCAACCGCTGGGTAGCCAGACCTCCCAGAAAAGTAACAGCACCTAACCAACCCCGCTACGGCGGGGTTTTTTGTGCCTGCGATTCTACGCATTCCGCAGTTTAGGAAAATAATTATGCGTTTTGCGCATTTTCTGTTGACCAAATAATACTCATTATGCATATTTATTCCCATCGAACACGTAAGACGAACGATGGGAAACGTATCATGCAAACCGCCAAAGCACGCTGGAAACACGCCTACGGTCATCTCCGCGCAATCGCGAATGAGCAAAAGACCGGCAAAGTTCAAGCCGTCATCGGCGGGCAGTCCGTCACCGTTTTCTCGATCTACTATCAGACCCCGCACCGCCTAGCCGGTTTGGAAACAGACGCGGCGCGGCGCGCTAAGCACATCGACGCTGCATCAAGCGCAAGCCGTCTTCCGCTGGCAGGTTGGTGGTCAAGTCACCAGTCATTGGTTTGGGCGAAACAGCGCGCTCGCGCATCGCTTGAGATGGCGCGCGACAATCGCCCCGCTCTTCTCGGTAGTGATCTGCTGGAGGCCGCGTAATGCCAAGTTTCCAAGACTTCTGCGCGTTCGCCGTGGTCGCGATCGCTCCGTTCAGTGTGTGGGCCTACTACCACTTGCTTGGGGGTTTGCCGCTATGAGCGACGTTCTCACCTTCCCCTCACCTGTGATGGCGCACGCGCTGTCGGATCTTCAGCAAGCCGCGCACCGCGCCGCTCAAGAGGTCTGCGCCAACCCATCCGTCGCCGATGAGTACGCGCTCGCCAAGGCAAAAGACGCCGCGCACACCGCGAACGCACTGGTCGAGATGCTCGAAGACGCGCTCAAGCCGGACGTGCCGGCATGAATGCGTACGATCCCAAAATTATGCGCGAAGCCACGCGGGTGCGGAACCTTACACTGGACGAGCTGATCACGGAGTTTCGCGTCAGCGATGACCCTGCCGTTCAAGCGCTCGCCCAGCACCTTGAAGACGCCGCGCACGACATCGCTGCCTTAGAAGCTGACATCGAGCAGCTTGAAAAGGAAGTCGAGGCCGACTGTGCGGCTTGTGCCGACAAAGAAGCCAACCTCGAAAAGCTTGAAGACGCTCACCAGGACGCGATCGACCGCAAAGACGAAGAGATCGCGCACCTCACCAGTCGCATTGACGAGTTTGCATCTGAGGGCGCCACCAAATCCAACCGCATCACTGAACTGGAGAACACCATGCACCGGACCATCGAAGACCGCCTGGAAGCTATTGAGAACACACTCGCCCGCGTTGTCATGATGATTGATACGCGGTCCGAAGAGCCAGTGGCTACCAAACCGAAGCTGGTTGGGAGCACTGAGGACAATCCCGCGCCGGCAAAGGCCAAACCAGAGCCTACGGAAGCGGCCAAAGAAGACGCTGGCGGCGATCACGCGATCGCGATGACCGACATCCGCGAGATGGCAATCGACGCCTCTAAGGTATCAGGCAAGGCTGCGGTAAAGGCGGCGATCGAAGAGCACGGCGGCGGTGCGAAGAAACTGCCCGACGTCGATGAAAAGCACTTTGACGCGCTCTATGAAGCGTTGAAACCGCTCGCACAGCGCGAGGCCGCATAATGGCGGACCACGCGAAACTGTCACCGTCCAGCGCGCATCGCTGGATGGCCTGCCCTGGATCGGTTGAAGCCGAAGCAGAGTTCCCCAATACGACAAGCGAGCACGCCGCGGAAGGCACTGCGGCGCACGCGTTGGCTGAGTTCTGCCTGCGCACTGATTGCGACGCCGACAGCCAGATTGGCGAGCAGTTCGAGAGCTACGTCGTCGACGCTGCAATGGCTGAAGCCGTGCAGGTCTATCTCGACCACGTACGCGCCATTCCCGGCGACCTGTTGGTCGAGGAACGTCTGGACCTCACACACTGCATCCCCGGTAGCTTCGGTACCGGTGACGCGGTGGTGCTCGGTGAAGACACGATCCAGATCGTCGATCTGAAGTTCGGCAAGGGCGTGCGCGTAGACGCCGAAGGCAACGAGCAAGCCCGCCTTTACGGTGTTGGCGCTCTGGAAGCCTTCGGTTTCATGGGTGAGTTCACCCACGTGAAGACGGTGATCGTTCAGCCTCGCCTCGATCACATCTCCGAAGAGACGTTGAGCGTCGCAGATCTGACCGACTGGGCCATGAACGAGGTGCGCAACGCGGCAAACGCGGCGATGCTGCCGGAAGCCGAACGCAACCCCGGCGAGAAGCAGTGTCGGTTCTGCCGTGCCAAGGCGACATGCCGTGCGCTCGCTGCGCATAACCTTGAAACGGTGATGGACGGGTTCGAACCGCAGTTCGCACCGATCAAATTGAAAAGCCCCGACGGGCTGAACATCGACGAGGTGGCTGCGCTTATCCCGCAGTTCGATCTTATTGGTGCTTGGATCAAGTCGGTGCAAGCGCACGCGATCGAACAAGCAGAGAGCGGCAACACAGTACCGGGCTTCAAGCTGGTGCGTGGCCTGTCCAAGCGCAAATGGGCTGACGAGGAAGCCGCCGGCAAAGCGTTGCAACGCAAACTCGGTGCCAAAGACGCTTGGCGCAAAACCCCCATCACGATCACCGACGCCGAAAAGCGGCTCGGCAAGAACGATCCAGTAATCGCGAAGCACACGGTCAAGCCTGAAGGCAAGCCGGTGCTCGCGCCCCTGTCGGACAAGCGTCCGGCAATTGAAGTGGACCCGACCGCCGGGTTCGAAACCCTCGAAAACGCAGCTTAGGAGCACGCGGAACATGGCAATTCAAGAACTCAAAGACGGCTCATTCGTCCTCAAGGGCGTTCGGCTCAGCTACCCACACCTGTTCACCCCGTCCGCGGCAGTGGCCAGCGCCACCAAGAAATACAGCGGAAACTTCATCCTCGAAGATGAAGATGACGTCGCATGGGTTCAAGAGCAGGTCGACGGGCTCATCAAGTCTGAACTGAAGGGTAAGCGCCCGGCGGATCAGTCGATCGCGTTGCGTGAAAACGACAACGGCGACTCGTTCATCAAGGCCGCCAACAAAGGCCGCCCAGCACTGCGCACGGCCAGCCTGGAAGTGGTCGACAGCGAGGACGACAGCCCGTTCTACCCCGGCTGCTACGTCAACGTCCGCATGAGCCTGAAGGCCAACAACCTGACCGGGCAGAAGTCTATCTACGCACAGCTGCACGCTTTGCAGTTCGCTGGCCACGGCGAACGTTTGGACGGCGGCATGAGCGAAGCCGACGCGGTGGCTGAGTTTGAAGCCATGGACGACGATGATGACTTTCTCGGCGAGGCTGCGTAGTCAATCATGACGAAAACCCCACGCACGCTCTGGCTCGATTTAGAAACTTTCAACGAAGTGGACATCAAGGTCGGCACGTACCGCTATGCGGAGACGGCGGTCGTCTTGCTGTTCGCCTATGCGATCGACGACGGGCCGGTGCGTGTGTGGGACAACGCGTCGGGCGAGACAATGCCCGGCGATTTGTTCGGGCACCTCACCAACCCCGACACCATACTGGTCGCACACAACGCGATGTTCGACCGGACCATGATACGGCACGCGCTGGACCTGGACACCGGTATTGAGCGCTGGCGGTGCACGATGGTGCAGGCCTATAGCCACGCCCTGCCCGGCTCGCTCGAAGCCGCGGGCGCCGCTCTTGGTATGGGCAAAGATCAGGCCAAGATGGCCGACGGCAAGAAGCTCATTCATCGGTTCTGTAAACCAGCACCCTCTAACCACAAAGCTGAGCGGTACGACGCGACCACGCATCCGGAAGAATGGGCCAAGTTCAAGGAATACGCGGCGCGCGATATCGACGCGATGCGCGAGTTGGCCCGGCGCCTGCCAGTTTGGAATTGGAAACCATCTGATATCGCCATGTACCACTTGGATCAGCGGATCAACGATCGTGGATTCGCCGTCGATCGTGAACTCGTGGAAGCTGGTGCGAAGGCCGCTGTGGACGAGAGTGAGCGCATGGCGGTTGAGTTTATTGAGCTCACCGGCGGCGCTGTTGAGCGCCCAGGGCAGCGCGAACGGTTCCGCTGTTATCTTAACGAGCGTTTCGGCCTGGATCTGGATAACACGCGCGCTGAGACGTTCCGCGAGTATCTTGAGCAGGAAGACCTAGATCCGGCGTGCCGTCGGCTGATGGAAATCAGCGTCATGTCGAACAAGACATCGACCGCCAAGTACGCCACGCTCGCACCCGCGATCTCTTCGGACGGCCGCTTTCGCGGCGGGCTCCAGTTCCGCGGTGCGGCGCGCACACGTCGTTGGAGCGGCAGGACGTTCCAACCTCAGAACCTACCGTCGCGCGGCCTGCCCGACCAGGAGGACGTCGATCAGTACATCGACGCGCTCAAGTTGGGCGTTCACGACATTTTGTTTGACGATCTGATGCTGTACGGGTCCGCCGCTTTGCGCGGCGTCTTGATCGCGCCAGAAGGGCAAAAGCTTCCAGTTGCGGACCTGTCCAATATCGAGGGCCGCGTTAACGCATGGCTTGCAGGCGAGAAGTGGAAGATTGAGGCTTTCAAAGCTTTCGACGAAGGCCAAGGGCCGGACCTCTACAACATAACTGTCACCACCATTCTCGGCGGTGACCCGTACGAGGTCTCGAAAGCGAACCGCAACGCATTCGGGAAAGTGCCTGATCTGGCCTTTGGGTACGAAGGCGGCTACGGCGCCAGTCAAACATTCGCGACGGCTTACAACGTTGCTTTTGCAGACCATTGGAGCACTATTTCTGCGGGTACAGATCCCCAGCATATATCATCCGCGAGAGCCAATTACACGCGTTGGGGCCAGCAGCGGAACCCCGACGCGGACGAAGCCGAATGGATTGCATCAGAGACGGTTAAACTTGCGTGGCGAGCGCGCCACCCTAAGATTGTCGCGCTTTGGAAAGCCTGCAAAGAGGCCGCAACCTTTGCGATCGAGAACCCCGGAAAATCTGTAAAAGCCGGTCCGTGGTTACAGTTTGCCGTGCGCCAGCATGCCGGTGTTCCTTACCTGCTGATGCGCCTGCCCTCCGGCAACTTCCTTTGCTACTGCCAGCCACGGATAAGCGAACGCCCGACAAAGCGAACGGACGCCAACGGCGACACAATCTATGAAAAGGCGATCACCTACATGGGGATCGATGCAACCGCCACCGGTGGCGCGTTTGGCAAATGGCAGCGCCTCTACACCTACGGCGGCAAGTTGGTCGAGAACGCCTGCCAAGCGCTCGCGTTGGACATGCTCACCGTCAACATGCCGGCCATTGAAGAGCGCGGCTACGAGATCGTTCTGACGGTGCACGATGAGATCGTCGCGCAAACCGTGAACGGCGACGGCGGTGAGCTCGCGGACCTTATGGGCACAAAGCCCGAATGGGCGCCGGGTTTCCCATTGGTCGCCGCCGGGTTCACGACGGATCGGTATCGGAAATGACATGCGCGAGAGCATCATCGAGCGCGCAGTCTGTCGTGCCGCACGAGAAGCCGGTTGGCTTGTCTTCAAGTGGTCGAGCCCCAACCAGCGCGGCGTGCCAGACCGCATCTTCATCCGCGAAGGGCGGGTCTTGTTCGTCGAGTTCAAGGCGCCTGGGAAAAAGCCAACCAAGCTCCAAGAACACATACACGCCAAGCTCAACGCGCAAGGCTGTGAAGTTGCCGTCGTTGACAATATCGACGCCGGGCGGGGGCTTATCGCGTGATCTGCTCCACTCCTACCAGCGCCGTGCGGTCGACTTCATAAAGACCAATCCGAAGTGCGCCCTGTGGGTTGAGATGGGATTAGGTAAGAGTGTCAGCACCCTCACCGCCATAGCTGACCTTGAGGCAGAGTTCGCGATCAACCGCGTTCTCATCATCGCGCCGTTGCGTGTGGCGCGCAGCACTTGGCCCGCTGAACTTGAGCGCTGGGCGCACACACGGCACCTGGACGCGACAGTCATCAAAGGAACGCCGGCCAAGCGTTCGCAGATTGTGATCGACGACCGGTCCACGATCCACATCATAAACCGAGAGCTGGTGCCGTGGTTGGTCACACTGGTGCGCGAAAGCGAGTATCTGCGCGAGCGCGGCTGGCCTTACGACATGGTGGTGATCGACGAGGCATCTGGGTTCAAGTCCCACAAGACCAAGCGTTTCAAGGCGTTGAAAAAGGTGCTGCCCAGTATTGACCGCCTGGTCGAACTGACCGGCACCCCGGCGAGCAACGGCTTGCTGGACGTTTGGGCGCAACTTTTCCTGCTCGACCAAGGTCAGCGGCTTGGGAAGACATTCACCAGTTACCAGCGGCGCTACTTTGAGAGCGACTACATGGGGTTTAACTGGACACCAAAGGACGGTGCAGACGCACAGATCCACGGCAAGCTGGAAGATATCTGCCTGACACTCGCGGCAGCTGACTATCTCGACATGCCGCCGCTCGTCGAAAACGATGTCGTCGTCGAGCTGCCGCCTGCGGTTCGTTCGCAATACGCGGACCTGGAGCGCGACTTCTTACTGAAGCTAGAGGCTGATGAGACCGTCGAGGTGTTCAACGCCGCGGCTTTAGCCAACAAGCTGCTCCAGTTTGCCAATGGCGCCGTTTACTTGGAGACGGACGCCGGGCGCGAAACGCGCAAGGTCCACGACGTTAAGCTCGACGCGCTAGACGACATTGTTGAAGGAACCAACGGCACGCCGCTGCTGGTCGCCTACAACTTCCAGTCTGATGCGGCGCGCATCTTGGGTCGTTTTCCGCAGGCGCAACTGCTCGACAAAGATCCAGCGACGATCGACGCTTGGAACGCTGGCGAGATCGAGATGCTTGTCGCGCACCCAGCGAGTGCGGGGCACGGCCTCAACTTGCAGGCCGGCGGTTCGAACGTCGTGTGGTTCGGCCTGAACTGGTCGCTGGAGCTGTACCAACAGTTCAACGCCCGACTGCACCGGCAGGGCCAGACCAAGCCCGTCATCATCCACCGCGTCATGTGCGCCGACACCGCCGAACAGACCGTAGCGGAGGCTCTGGTATCCAAGAACACGACGCAGCGCGCGCTGCTCGACGCTTTGAAAACGGACCTGGAGGTGCGGCGATGAGCGAGCACCTCGGCATACGCAAGCGCCCCACCATCCAGAGCCAAGGCTTTGGAAAAAGGCCAGAACAGAACAGCGCTACCCGTGAAATTCAAAAATGGAGGGGCAGTGAGTGGCTAGACGCCCCGCCAAGATAACACACGATGAGGTGACGCGGCTGGTTAAAGCCGTGCGTGCCTGCGATTTACCGATCAAGCGCGTGACGTTTGATGGCGAGCGCGTGGATGTGGTTATAGGGGAAGTTTCAAAAGAACCGGTTGACAAGAAGCCCACAGACAAACCTCACTTAGAGGTCATCAACCTGTGAGCGCCGCCATGCCCCGCAAGCTTCCACCCTACGTTGTCCGTGAGCGTTCGCGCCATGGCCGCGTGATGTACTTTTTCAGGCGTGGGAAGGGGCCGCGCATCCGCCTGCCTGATGATGCGCAGTCGGCAGCCTTTCAGGAAGCCTATGAGGCTGCTTTGACTGGTAAGGCGGCAATGGCAACACGCAAAGCGCGCGTACCGTCTGACACGCTAGAATGGCTGATTGATCGCTACATGGAAAGCGGGCGCTGGGCGGGGCTTTCCCCAGCAACACGAAAGCAGCAGGGCCTTTTCTTCAAAGACACAATCAAGCGTGCCAACAACCCACCCTATGCGGCCATCACACGGCGAACCATTGAGAACTCTATGCAGGCTCGCAGGGATACGCCCGCTCTGGCGAACAACTGGCTCAAGGCCATGCGTGGCCTATTTGGCTGGGCAGTCAGGAATGAGCATATTGAAGTGGACCCAACGCAAGGCGTCGAACGCATCCGCTACAAAACCGATGGCTTCAAAGTCTGGGAGCAAGAGGACGTGCAAGCCTTTTGCCAGCGTTGGCCATTCGGAACTAAGCCTCATCTGGCGTTTGCGCTGTTCCTGGTGTCCGGCCTTCGGCGTGGCGACATGCACCGGCTGGGGCCGCAACACCTGCGCGGCAACGTGTTGAGTATACGAGCAAGCAAAACATCTGCCCCGATCACCGTCGAACTGCCACCGTTCGCCCTGGAAGCCATCGCGGCAACACCAACCGGCGATATGGCATTCATGACGAAAAACAGCGGCGAACCGTTCACCAGCAAAGAGAGCTTTGGCAACTGGTTTTCAGCCCGGTGCCGAGATGCAGGATTAGAAAAGGGAAAGTCTGCCCATGGCCTGCGCAAATTGGCCGCGACAATGGCGGCAGATGCAGGCGGCACCACTCATGAATTGATGGCGCATTTCGGCTGGTCAACGCCAGCACAGGCCGAAGTTTACACGCGCGGGGCAGATCGCGCGCGACTCGGCACACAGTCATCCCGCCGCCTAGCGGGGGAAATTGAGAACATCACGCCCCGAACCAAACAATCTGGTTCGGGTTTGGGGGTAAAATGACAAGGTATATCAAGGCGATGAAAAATGTATGGTGGGCCCGGAGGGACTCGAACCCCCAACCAAGCGGTTATGAGCCGCCGGCTCTAACCAGTTGAGCTACAGGCCCTGTAGCGCGTTAGCCGCTGGGCTTTGCATACCGTGCGCAGCACAAACGTCAATCCTAATCACCGCCACCAGCGCAGATACCACCGACGCGTCGCCAACAGACCTAACATCAGGTTGATGAGCCTCATTCGCGCCGCATTCGCAGCGCTCTAAACCGCTCATCACAGGCGCATCACCTCACAACAGCGCCTGCCCTATTGGCTGTATACGGATTGTTTGATGACATTTTCCTCTTCTCGTCTGCTGCTCGTTTTCTCCTGCGCAGCATTTGCGCTCACACTTGCTGCGCTGACAAAATCCGCTTTGGCGCAAGAGATAACCCCGCACCAGTTTGAGCCCCTCAGCGAAGCAACCATCACAATTACCGGACGCGGAAGTCTGAACATCGAGCCAGATATCGCCGTGGTCAGCGCGGGCGCAGTAACCGAGGCAAGAACCGCCCGCATCGCTTTGGATGCCAACAGCAAAATCATGAGCGATGCCTTTGCAGCTCTGCGCGCCATGGGCGTGGAAGAGCGCGATATGCAGACCAGTCGCCTGACAGTGGAGCCGCGCTACACCTATTTTGACAGCTCCAACGGCGAGCGCCGCCCGCCACGCATTGATGGCTACTCGGTATCCAATCAGCTGCGCGTTCGTGTGCGCGATCTTACGATCATCGGGGAAGTGCTTGATGCTCTGATTACCGCGGACGTTAACCAGATGGGTGGCCTGTCGTTCGCGGTTGATGAACCTGAGGCCATGTTCATGCAGGCCCGCGAGGCAGCCGTTGAAGATGCATTGGCACAAGCCCAGCTTCTCACCCGCGCGGCCGGGGTTTCGCTTGGCCGGGTTATCTCCATCAACCAGAACCAGGCCCAGCAGCGCCGCCCACAGCCACAGATGGCCCGCATGATGGCCATGGACTCAGTAGAGGCTGTCCCGGTGGCAACCGGCGAGCAAGAGCTGGCGGCAACGGTGACCATAATTTGGGCCATCAACAACGCGTCTGCACGCCCTTAAAGAGCAATCCGGTGGCATCTTCCTGCACCGGGCAGTGGCGTTAACCAGCCGTTAGCGCCACCCCTCTCCTTTAACAATTCCGCTAAACTGATGTTTCAAGCGACGGGCGTACTTTGATGTCTTAATCTTGGTACGGAGTCCCAAAGCCAATGCGTGTTCTTGACCGCCTAAAAAACCGTCTCATGGAGTATTTGAGCGACCAGCGCGGCGCTGTTGCAGTTCTCTTTGGTATTGCGGTCATTCCCGTGATTGGGCTTGTTGGTGCCACCATGGACTACAGCCGGGCTGCTAACGTTCAAACGCAGCTTCAAGGGGCGCTGGATGGCGCGATCCTTACCATTGCTCATGACCGCGACAAAAGCGATGCAGAGGTGGAAGAGACTGTGCGCAGTTATGTCGACGCGCTGGTCGATGGTGCCCATACAGCACGTCAGTTGACCCTAGAGGTTGATCGCTCCCAGGAAGATAGCCTCGTGCAGCTTACAGCACGGATGCAGGTCGACACGACGATCCTGGAACTGATGGGCATTGAGAACATTGAAGTGGGCGCCTACTCCGCCGTCAGTGCGGAGTTCAGATCTCTGGAGGTGGCGCTTGTGCTCGATAACACGGGGTCCATGCGTCGGCGCATGGACACCCTGCGCACAGCCGCACAGGACTTTGTTGATGTTGTCACCGAAGATGGTGAAAATGAAAACGCCTCAATCTCACTGGTGCCCTATGTTGCTGCGGTCAACATCGGCAATGATCGCCAGATGGAGGGCTTTATTGATACTGAAGGCGAGTCACGATGGCATGCTGAGCTGATCGAGACGCGATGGCTTGCAAAATACAACTGGTGTAACTGGCCAAACGGCGGTGGCGGGGGCAACGATCCGTGGGACAACAGCGACGGCGGCAATGACGGCGCCTCGCTTCAGACCTCGCCGGATACCTCCCCCTGGACCATACCAGGCTTTCACCTTGATACATTCGCCCGGGCCTATGACACCATAGCTGGTGAGCTGATTGGCGTGCGGGCCGCGCACGCTCAAATACAAGCCAACCCATCCTATCCTCACCGCGTCATTGACGGTTGCTACATCGCCAACCCGGACAACATTAGCCATTGGCAACTGTTTGAGGACATCGACGTGGACTGGAAAGGTTGCGTTGAAGCGCGTCCTGAACCGTATGACGTGCTGGACACGCCCCCGGACTCCAGCAACCCAGACACATTGTGGGTTCCCTATTTTTGGACCGATGATTCCGACCGCTTCGCATTTTGGGTTGATCGTTTCAGCAACAACTGGATCGCCGACATGCCGTTGATCACAGATACCAACCTTGCTCGCTCGGTGCGTGGCCGCACCCGTTCAGTGATGAAATACACCAGCGCCAACAGCATGGATATTGACGAGACGCCGCCATCAACACGCGGCCCCAACATGGCGTGCGGAGACCCCATTATTGCACTGACCAACGATTACAACGTCATCTCCAATGCGATCTCAGACATGAGCCACTGGTTCAACGGTGGCACCCAAACCGCTCAAGGCGTTGCCTGGGGCTGGCGCGCGTTGTCCCCAACGCCTCCGTTCACTGAAGGCCAGCCCTATGATGAGGTCACCAAGATCATGGTGGTGATGACTGACGGCGAAAACTGGCTGGTCCCATCAGACAATGATGCCTTGCTATCCGATTATTCCGCCTATGGTCATCTGCGCATGGGCCGTATGGGCACAACAACAAACGCTGCACGAGAATATATTGACAGCCGCACCGTGGCGACCTGCAACAATGCAAAGGCTGCTGGCGTGATCGTCTACACAGTTACATTTGGGCTGAACAACCCGGACACCCGAGAAGTTTGGGACACTTGCGCCTCAGACACTGCCATGTCCTACCACGTCAATACGGCCTCAGAACTGGTCGGAGCGTTCAACAGCATTGCAGTTGAGGTCGGCGACCTTCGCCTGACCAGATAGAACTGGCACCACACAAAAAAGCCCGGCTAACGCTGAGCCGGGTTTATTGTGTGTCAGGTCTGGTGGCGCTTAGGAAAAGACCGCGGCGCCTTGCTCATCAATAACCTGCTTGGCTTTCATCACCGCAAACTGCGCTGCTTGATCTGCCGAGGTAAAAAGATCAGCGCGGATGATTGTGGCCTTCCGGGCGTCCTCGGCATCACTTTCAAGTATGAACGCGCGCAGACGATACTGCCCGCCCTCACCCATCGGCGCAGCCTCGATAATATAGTCTTTGTAGGTCTCCCGTGAGGTAACCTGCGGCGCTGCACCATCACCGCCGCCCCCACCAAAGAGCTTTTTCAAAAACGACATCGGCGCTCTCCTAATTGTCCAAGAACGACCGAAGCTTGCGCGAGCGACTGGGGTGCTTCAGCTTGCGCAGCGCCTTCGCCTCAATCTGGCGAATACGCTCACGCGTCACGCTGAACTGCTGGCCTACCTCTTCCAGAGTGTGATCGGTGTTCATTCCGATCCCAAAGCGCATGCGCAGCACGCGCTCCTCACGGGGGGTCAGTGAGGCCAGCACGCGGGTTGTTGTCTCACGCAGGTTCGACTGGATAGCCGCATCGATCGGCAAAATTGCGTTCTTGTCCTCGATGAAATCACCCAGGTGGCTGTCTTCCTCATCACCCACAGGCGTTTCAAGAGAAATCGGCTCTTTGGCAATCTTCAGAACCTTGCGCACCTTTTCCAGCGGCATCGCAAGCTTTTCAGACAGCTCTTCAGGCGTTGGTTCGCGGCCAATTTCATGCAGCATCTGGCGCGAGGTACGCACAATTTTGTTGATCGTCTCGATCATGTGCACCGGAATACGAATGGTGCGCGCCTGATCAGCAATCGAGCGGGTGATCGCCTGGCGGATCCACCACGTTGCATAGGTCGAAAACTTATAGCCGCGACGGTACTCAAACTTGTCCACGGCCTTCATCAGGCCAATGTTGCCCTCTTGAATGAGGTCGAGAAACTGCAGGCCACGATTGGTGTATTTTTTGGCAATCGAAATCACCAAGCGTAGGTTGGCTTCCACCATTTCCTTTTTGGCGATGGCAGCTTCACGCTCGCCTTTCTGCACCTTGTTCACAATGCGGCGGAACTCACCGATATCCAGACCAGCCTGGGTAGCAAGCTCCTGGATTTGCCCGCGAATTTCCTTCACCGCATCTTTTTCTTCAGCGATAAACGGCTTCCAGCCAGCGGTGGAAAGGTTTGCAACACGGCGAACCCAGTTGGCATCAAGCTCGGCGCCCTGATGGATCTTTAGGAATTCCACGCGGTCCACACCATAGCTTTCAGCCAGGCGCAGCAAGCGGCTTTCCATGGAAATCAGGTTGCGGTTGATCGTGTAGAGCTGCTCAACCAGCGCTTCGATACGATTGTTGTTCAGCTGCAGGCTTTTCACAGCCTTGATCGTGTCGTTCTTGAGCCCCTCAAGACGACGCTCCTGACTGGGAGTCAGCGAAGAGTTTGCCTTGCCATCAAGGTTCACATCCTGAAGCTTGGAAAGTTTGGCGTAATTGTTTGCGATTTCATCAAAAATCCCAACAACTTTTGGCTTCAATTCGGCTTCCATCGCCGACAGGGAGAGGTTGATATCGTCCTCATCATCCTCATCGTCATCGGCGTCGGGGTCATCATCATTGGCAGCTGTCGGCGGCGGGCCCTGCGGCTTATTACGCTCAGTAGGGTTGGTTGGTGGAGGCGGCGTTACACCCTTACCTTCCGGGTCAGCATAGGTTGCTTCCAAGTCAATAATGTCGCGAAGCAGAACCTTCTCTTCGTTCAGTTCATCGCGCCAGATGATAATGGCCTGGAAGGTCAGCGGGCTTTCGCAGAGCCCGGCGATCATGGCTTCGCGCCCAGCCTCGATGCGCTTGGCGATAGCAATCTCGCCTTCGCGTGAAAGCAACTCCACCGTGCCCATTTCGCGCAGGTACATGCGCACCGGGTCATCCGTGCGATCTCCGGCACGGCTTGTCGTGGTGGTGGCAACAGCCTTGGTTTTGGTTTCAACCACAGCGGTTGAGCTGGTCGTGCTCTCACTGCTTTCTTCGGCGTCATCAGCCTCGACAACGTTGATGCCCATATCATTGAGCATCGCCATGGTGTCTTCGATCTGTTCAGAGGCCACCTGATCGGATGGCAGGACAGCGTTAAGCTCATCATAGGTCACAAAACCGCGCTTCTTAGCGGCCTTGATCATCTTTTTTACCGACGCATCATTGAGATCGAGCAATGGTGCATCAGCACCTTCTTGCGACACTTTGGCTTCAGCCTGTTTTGCGGCCATAGGGCAGCTACTCCTGATCGGGATCACGCGGGCGTGCGCCGTAAAGCGGCACACCGAAACAAATTTTGTCCAACATCACTTTAGGTGGTCGACGTAAAGCGGGCCTTAACCATCGAAAACACGCGAACGTGCGCCCAAAACCGTGGTCTTGTGCTGAAGTTTTGGCTGCTCCGCAACTCACGGGGCGCATGGTATCGCGCGGATCGAGGATCGGGGCGCCAGCGTGTGTGGTCAGCCCGGGTTTGTCGCGCGAATGTATATGTAGTGGATCACGCCGCTGACACAAGCACCCCCAACCCGCTAAAATCGCCGATTTTATCGGTTTTTCGCGTTATTTACGCACAAACACGAACCTATTTACAACAAAACTACGCAGAAGTGGTTTTCAGGCTGCGCATAATCGTGGCCTCGTCGTCCAGCTGCTGCTCCAGCTCAACGATGTGAGCGCGAGCCGCGCGGGCTTCATCTTGAATGGCCACCATGCGTTCCATGGTTTGCTCGTCGAGGCCCTCGCCCGCCTCCTGCGGATCAAAAACAGCCTCGCTTTCAATGGCCCGCAGTTGCAGCTTTGCGAACAGATATTGAAACAGCATGCCCACAAAGCGTGGACTGGCCTGATGTTTGAGTATCGGAAATGGTAGCCGCTCCAATCCTGCACCATCATCATCGGCAACAGGTTCGGCGCCTTGCAAAACCCGATCGATCCGGCGCGCAAGGCTTTGGTCGGGGCAAAGCGCATACACATCATGTTCAGCGAAGCGCTGAGCGTCAGCTGGATAATGGCGCGCCAAGGTCAGCAGCTGCTGCTCCGGGCTTTCCAGTGTGGGGGCAATGCGCGCCTGCGCGCCTATCGGCCCGGACGCGGGCCCGGCGGCACCCATGCGTTCACGACCGGCAGGCCGTGACCCTTGCGGGTTCTGTGCCTGGCGTAAAGCGCGGCGCATGGCATAGAAACGGTCTTTGAGTGCCTGGTCATAATGCTGACGCACAGTGGCATCTTCAATGCCGCTCACAAGGCGTGCTAACCCCGTTTGAAATGCTGCCATACGTTCAGGTGTTGAAACATCAAGCGCTGCTGTCTCGCGGGCCCACAACGCATCAATCATCGGCAAGGCCTCGCCCAATGCAGCCTCAAAAGCGCTTGACCCACGCTGATTGACATAGTCATCGGGGTCCATACCAGCCGGCAAAAACAAGAAGCGCAGGCTCTTGCCAGGCTTGAGCATGGGAAGAGCCCGATCAATGGCGCGGTGCGCTGCACGTTCTCCTGCCCCGTCACCGTCAAAACAAATGATCGGTTCATCGGTAAACCGCCACATCAGCGCAATCTGCTCTTCACCCATCGCTGTGCCAAGCGAGGCAACGGCCTCTTGAAAGCCGGCTTTGTGCAAGGCAATGGCGTCCATATAGCCTTCAACCACAATCAACCGCCCAGACTGATAGGACGCTTGGCGCGCGCGTTGCGCGTTGAAAAGCATCTCACGCTTGCGGAAAAGATCGGTCTCCGGCGAGTTGAGATATTTCGGCTCGCCCTCTCCCAAGACGCGACCACCAAAACCAACCACCTTGCCGCGGGCATCTTCAATGGCCACCATCAAGCGGCCACGGAAGCGATCGTAGGGTGCACGGCCTGCGTCTTCAGGTGCAATCACCAGACCGGTATCGATCATATCGCCGACAGGCACGTCATGGCTTTTGAGAAACGCCATCAACCCATCACGGCTATCGGGAGCAAAGCCTATGCGAAACGTTTTGCGGATGGCATCGTCCAACCCACGCTTTTTTGCATAGGCCAACGCGTTCTGACCTTCAGGAGCGTGCAAGTGCCGCTCATAATAGGTGGCTGCTAAATCCAGCACATCATTGAGTTTAAGGCGCGCTTTCTGGCGGCGTTCGGCTTCTGGGTCTGGCGCTGGCATGGCAAGGCCTGCCTCGCCCGCCAGCCGCTCAACGGCTTCTGGAAAGCTCAAACCTTCAAGCGTCATAAGGAAACGGAAGTGATCACCGGATTCCTGACACCCAAAACAGTGATACCGGCCTTTGCGGTCATCCACATGAAAGGAGGGTGTTTTTTCGCCGTGAAACGGACAGCACGCCCAATGGTCGCCCTTGGTAGGGCGCGACTTACGGCGATCCCAGCTGACCCGGCGCCCCACAATGTCGGACAGCGGCAGCCGGTCGCGAATAGTGGCAAGAAAACCGTCGGAAAACCGGATCATTGAGCCACCCGACGCGCGCCTGCCCTAGCTTACTGCGGCAGCAGACAGGCGATCTTTGGCAACACTAGAAGCTTTGCATGCATCAATCTGGCCTGGATAGCGCGCCTTGAGTGCGTTCATAATTTTACCCATATCGCGCAGACCTTCAGCCCCGGTGTCGGTGATGGCGTTCATCACAGCATCAGCAACTTCTGCTTCATTGAGTTGGCGCGGCATGAAATCACGAATGATATCGATTTCTCGCGCTTCCTGCTCGGCAAGATCCAGCCGGCCAGCCTCTTCATAAACACGATGCGATTCTTCGCGCTGCTTCACCATTTTGGCGAGCAGATCGAGAATGCCTTCGTCAGAAAGACGCTCAGAACCGCCAGAGCGCATGGCAATGTCACGGTCTTTGATGGCGGCGTTGATCAGACGCAAAGTACAAGCCTTGCGGCTGTCTTTGGCTTTGACGGCATCTTTCAGGCTATCATTCAGCGTATCGCGCATGGTGATCCCATAACATGTTGAAAACACAATAGATAAAAGTGCAGAGCCACACTGCTCTGCCTAATGAACACTCCGACGCAGCGCACAAACTAGCGCAGCATGCCGCTCAAGCAAAGCAGCAAATCCTTTTCCACAACCTCGGTGCACACCCTGTTGTGGATGGGGGATTGCTGTTTACAGCTGCGCGAGCAGGGCGTAGCAACCGGCATATCGACACAGCGACTGCACAGTCAGCGCCGTGACATAAGCACTGTTGCATGCTTTGCAAGCGCCAAATGCCTTCATGCCCCTGCCAGCACGTTGAACACGGAAGCCCCCGCCATGAACGACACCGCCACGCCACTCCAAGCGCAAACCGCACACGCGCCCGCCCCTTGGGCCCCGCGCCTTAGAACCGGCCGCCTTGTGCTAGCTGATGGCAGCGTGTTTGAAGGCTTTGGCTTTGGCGCCACTGGATCGGCAGTTGGCGAAGTCTGCTTCAACACAGCAATGACCGGCTACCAGGAAATTCTCACCGACCCATCCTACGCCAGCCAGTTTGTTACATTCACCTTTCCCCATATTGGCAATGTGGGCACCAATGCCGAAGACCAGGAACAGTTGCCACTAGGTGAAGCATTTTCTGGCGCACGCGGCCTTATCGTGAAAGCCGACATCACCGAACCATCCAACTGGCGTGCGCAAGCGCATCTGGATGCTTGGCTCAAAGAGCGCAACATCATAGGCCTTTGCGGCATCGACACGCGCGCACTGACCGCGCACATCCGCCAGAACGGGATGCCAAACGCGGTGCTCTGCCACTCTGAAGATGGCGCGTTTGATATCCCCAGTCTGAAGCAAAAAGCTGCTGATTGGCACGGCCTGATTGACCTTGATCTGGTGCCCGGTGTCACCAGCAGTGAACCGGCCAACTGGAGCCAGACCAGCTGGGTGTTTTCCGAGGGCTATGGAACAGCCCAAAACCCTGCCCGTCATGTTGTTGCAATCGACTTTGGTGTTAAGCGCAATATCTTGCGACTGCTTGCCGATCGCGGCTGCAAAATTACCGTTGTGCCTGCTTCGACCAATGCAGAGGAAATTTTGGCCATGAAACCAGATGGCGTTTTCCTATCCAATGGCCCCGGCGACCCCGCAGCGACCGGCACGTATGCCGTTTCAACCATCAAGACACTGATCGACCAAAAGATGCCCATCTTTGGCATATGCCTGGGCCACCAAATTTTGGCGTTGGCGCTGGGTGCGAGCACCAAAAAGATGCATCAGGGCCACCATGGCGCCAACCATCCGGTGATGGACTACACCACCGGCAAGGTTGAGGTAACGTCCATGAATCACGGCTTCACCGTCGACGGCGACACCTTGCCTGACACTGTAGAAACGACCCACATGTCACTGTTTGATGGCACAAACAGCGGTTTGCGGCATAAGACGCTGCCGGTGTTCTCTGTGCAGCACCACCCCGAAGCTTCTCCAGGGCCTCGTGACAGCCACTACCTGTTCGATCGCTTTGTCGCTGCTATGGATGCATAGTGCTCGATGCAGGCATGTGAGTGCAAAGCATCCATAGTTGGCATAAACAAAGTTGAAACGAAGCGCACGCCGCGCAGTTGCAGCGCAGGGGCCTTGCCCTGCCCCAGCTCTTACCAAACCTAAAGTGCGGTTAGGCCTTCAATGACCTGATCGATCTCCGCCATCTGTGTGTTGATCGCTTCGCGGCGCTCAATCAAGAGAGCACGCTGGCGCTCGCACATTGAAACCACTGCCTGCGCGCGTTCACTGTCGGGCAGGTCGCACTCAACCAAGCCGACAAGCTGGGAAATCTCATCAAGGCCAAGCCCCATGGCCTTGCCCTTCAGCACCAAGTTCAAACGGGCACGGCACGCATCATCGTAAAAACGCCGGTTGCCAATGCGACGTGGATGCAGAAGTTCCTTGGCCTCATAAAAACGCAGCGTGCGCATGGTGATACCGAACGCATCCGCCATTTCAGCTATGGTCATTTCTTTATCGGCTGACGGCTCTGACGGTTCTGTGGGCGAGCCAGTCTGGGAGGAGTTTTCAGCACCCGGGAAAACAGCAGGATTCGCCATATTTGGCGTGTCGAAAAACCAACGCATAAGCAAATCTCCATGTTGTGCGAGGTGCAAAGGCGAACTCAACGCCCTTTTACCCATCACTGCTTAAAGGTGCAGTACAGGTAAGGGCCTAAGAACTCTATTATCCTGAGTGTTCCGTAGGGTAGCTTACACTTGAATACTTTCCCGCAAGCGTCAGAAACTTGTCTCCGGGAAACTTTCCTGCGCTAGGGCGAAAAACAGAAGCACCCCGCGCCTACAGTTCGAGAGCCACACACAGCAATGGGAATCACATCGAAAGGTATGCTGGGGTCCGCAGAGATGAGCTTGAAACGAGCAATGTGCCGCGCAATTTTTGAGCGAGCTGCGTTAAACTGGCGCAGCTTATCCTAGCTCGAAACGGCGCTGACCGGCAGGGCCAACTGCCTAGCTGTTGGCCGACTTACGAACCGTCCTGGGCGATTCATCAAACCAACGCTTAACCGCTCGCGTAAGATTGGCCTGATTGGCAAAGCCCAAGCGATAGGCAATCTCATTGATCGGCAAAAGTGTCTGGGTCAGCAGCTCTTTTGCCAAAACCTTACGGGCATCGTCGGCGAGCGCCTGAAACGATGTCCCAAGCCCCTCAAGGCGGCGCTGTAGAGTACGCGGGCTCATACCCAACCGCCGGGCCGTCTCATTCATGTCAGGCCCCTGATCCTGCAAATGCACGGCAATATCCTCGCGCGTGCGGATCGAAAGGTCGTCAGGAATGCGCCGCTCGCCCATCATGCGCTCAGCCAGCGCCAGGGCCAGTTCAAAGGCATGCGGATCTGACTTCGGATTCGCTCGATCTAGATCGACACGCCGCAGCGCAATCCTGTTGGCTCGCGCATCAAAACGAATGTTTGTGGCAAGCGCTGCACGAAAAGGGGCAGGATTTTTAGGCCGCGTACGCTGCAGATGGATCTCCAAGGGCAATATGTCATGCCCAAACACCTCACGCATCGACTTGATAAAGAAGCGCATCGAGCGGTCACAAATGAAGTCGCGTGACACCAGCATCGGCGAGTAGGCCCAACTGTATTCCACCCGCTCATCGCCTACAGATAGGCTGGCAAAGCTGACGTCAGCGTAGAGCCGCATATAGTGAGTGACCACACCAAGCGCCGTGGCAAAATCTGGCGCGCTCACATACGCTTTGCCCAGCACGCCAAGGGCTGCGGTATCGGTGTGGTCAGCAACACAGAGACCAAAAGCTTCATCGTCCAAAAGCTTGGCAAAGCGCTGAAGCAGACGTCCAAAACGGTTCAGCGGGATAAAGCTATCATAAGCATCAGGGCGGACCCCAGACAGGCCCAAATAAGCCAACTGCGCATCAATTTGCTCGGTGGTGCAACCGCTTTGCTGAGCGTATGATAGGACACTTGGCAGCACGCGCGCGTGGATCAGGAAGCGGTCAGCATCAGCATCAGCACCATCTTTTGGCGCAGATACAAGAGCAGTCAACTCGGTGTCTGACGTGTTGCCAGTTGCACCTGTCATCATGTCAACACCATGCACTGCCAATGCGCCGAGAAGGTGTGGGAGAGGCCCTTAACAGCACATTTCTGTCAGACCTCGCCGCCCGCGACGCCTTTAGAGATAATTATACGGCATGAAATGACATTTCCAAAACACCGCCAGTGTTATCTAGTGCGCCTGAAGTCATACAAACAATACTGTGAAGACATTTTCAATGAGCGAAAAAGCCTTCGACGATCTAATCAATGCTTGGCAGAACGCACGAGAGAAAAGCAGTTTGCCGGGCCTTGAAGCGATGCAGAAAGCTGGCGGGCCGATCAACCATCCAGGCTTTGCCGTCATTGGTGCAGTAGAGGATGTGCGGCGGGGCAAGACGACCTGCACCAGCTACCAGGTTTTGCAGGCAGGTCCAGATCATGAAGCCTTGGGGGGCCATCCTATGAGCGGTCATCGGATTGATGAAATCGTTCACCCCGCACATGTGGATCGGCTCACCCAACTCTACGCATCAATTGTCAAAAGCGAGCAGCCGCACCGCTGGCGCTGCGTGAACATGGCGCGCAATGCCTTGCCGATGAGCTACACGCGCGTGCTGGTACCAATTGCAGATGATATGGGTAATGGTCGCTGCCTTGCAGGCATTTGGGTTTGGCAGGATTTAGGTGTGGCAGCATAGCGAAGCGTGATTGCCAGGCTCGTCCTGCCCGAAACAGGACCAAGGCAAGCCAGCACTTGAGCTAAGGCCCGTCATTTAGGCGCCGCGTTTTAGCGCGCGCCAGCGCCGCCTAAAGATTGCGGGCGTCGAACGTGTCGCATTGGTTCATATCGCCATTTTCAAAACCCACCGAAAACCAGCGCATGCGCTGCTCAGCCGAGCCATGAGAAAAGCTTTCCGGCACAACATAGCCCTGCGCACGCCGCTGCATGGTATCATCACCAATCTGACTTGCAGCATTGAGGGCTTCATCAAGATCACCACGCTCCAGCAACCCGCGCGCGGCTGCATCATGCCCCCAAACGCCTGCCAGGCAATCTGCCTGAAGCTCGACCCGCACAGACATCGCGTTGGAGTCCGTCTCTGACATACGCCGGCGCGCATCGTTCACGCGCCCTAAAATACCAAGCTGGTTTTGGATGTGGTGGCCGACTTCGTGACCGATGACATAGGCCTGAGCAAAATCTCCAGGTGCACCAAAGCGACTCGATAGATCTGAAAAGAAAGAAAGATCGATGAAAACACCGCGATCCGGCGGGCAATAAAACGGCCCGCTTGCCGAACTGGCAAACCCGCAAGCCGAGCGCACCTGACCGGAGAACAGCGTCAATGTTGGGGGCTCATAGCGCATGCCGCGCTCTTGAAACTTTGCGGCCCAAACATCTTCGGTGTCGCCAAGGACGCGTGCGGTAAAGTCTGCAAGCTCATCGTCGGCACCAGGGTTGAACGGAGCATTCGCCTGTTCCTGGCGCGGTGCAAGCTGGCCAGTGCCCGCTGTACCGCCGTTGAGAAGCGTGAGTGGATTGATGCCCAGCGCCCAAGCGATGACCACCATAATCACGATGCCGGTAAGGCCTATGCCACCGCCTGCACGACCACCGCCGCGCCCCGATGGGATACTCACGCGCCGCCCCGAGGGTACGCGCATGCGCGAGCCACCAAAGCCCCCAGGCGTGCGGGCTGCTCGGCGTAAATCGCGCACCTTGGTGCTGCGTCTCATATTGCGCCAACGCATGGTCGCTCCTTTGCATTCATCTGATGCCAAAGTGCCAACCGCCTCGTCCAAGGGCAAGGCCTGAAGCACCCACCAATGAAAAACGCCGCCTCAGCACAAGGGCTGAGAACGGCGTTTTCAAGCAGGCCTGTTAGAACAGGCTAGGTTTGATCGTTACCAATCAATGCCTACATACCGCATGACCGCATGCCATGAGCAAGAGAACGTTGCGTGACGGTGCAGATCAGGACGGCGTGTTCTGACAACGGAACGATGAAGGATCATATCCGACAGCATGGTGCATCCTTTCGTTTTTGGACGCAGCCGAAAACCGGCTTCGCCAAGGGTATTGAGGTCAATTGCTCAAACTCTGTGAAAGAGTCGCTTGACCAGGCGCATTGAGTGCGCTTTATCCATGGTGATACGCACATATTGCATCTTTAGCAACAGCCAAAATGCACTTTGTGCACTTTTTTACGCACAATGTGCGACTCAACTGGATTGCCTATGTCAGATAAGCCGCGAAAAAAGCACGATGATGATGATGGCAATCCCATGCCAGCTGAGGCCTTTAAGGAGTGGCGTAAAAAACTGGGATTGAAGCAGAAGGATGCAGCGGATCTTCTGGGTCTGAAAAAGCGGATGATCCAGTATTATGAGACCGGAAGCCGTAGCGGAAAGCACGTCTCCATACCCAAGTCGGTACGCCTTGCCTGCTATGCATTGGAGGCTGGGGTTGCCGACTATGACGGAGAGCATGTGCTCGGAGATCCACCGGTTTCGCGGCCGTTCCATCACCCAACGGCTGCCCTAAGTGCCGCAACGCCGCTGCGCTATTCGGATGGCGAGACTGTTCCACGTTATCAGCGCATGGAAACAGAAGCTGATGGCACATCGAGCGATAAAGAGGGCTAATCAGGCGCTCTCAATGCACTCGCCCACACGTTCTGTAACAAGCCGCCTTCCCAACCCTCCACTTGGCCTCTATAGAGCCGTTTCAGCCCCCTTGCTGCGCTTGAGTCACCGTTTGCATGCTTTGCACGGTGATCTTTGCCGCGCGCTTCGCCCTATCGCTGCCAGCTGACCGGATACCCAAAAGCCCCATGCCCAAACGCACAGACATCCAATCCATCCTGATAATCGGCGCTGGACCCATCATCATCGGTCAGGCGTGCGAATTTGACTACTCCGGCACGCAGGCCTGCAAGGCGCTGAAAGCCGAGGGCTACCGGATCATTCTGGTGAACTCGAACCCAGCCACCATTATGACCGACCCAGATCTGGCCGACGCCACCTATGTGGAGCCCATCACGCCCGAAGTTGTGGCCAAAATCATTGCCAAAGAGCGACCAGACGCAGTGCTGCCCACCATGGGCGGGCAGACCGCGCTTAACTGCGCGCTGTCCCTGCGCAAGATGGGCGTGCTGGAAGAGTTTGGCGTAGAGATGATCGGCGCGACGGCAGAGGCCATCGACAAGGCCGAAGATCGTGAGCTTTTCCGCAAGGCTATGATCAAGATCGGGCTGGAAACAGCGCGCGGGGAAACGCTGAAAGGCTCGCTTCGCGATAAGCTCGACCAGGACGGCAACCCCGTAATCGACCGCACGGGCACCCCGGTACGTGAGCTTTCGCCCGAAGGTTTAGCCAAGGCGCTTAACCTGCTGGACATGGTGGGCCTGCCCGCGGTCATCCGCCCATCCTTCACGCTGGGCGGCACAGGCGGCGGCATTGCTTACAACCGCGAAGAGTTCCTCCAGATAGTCGAGGGCGGCATCGACGCTTCGCCAACCAATGAGGTGCTGATTGAAGAGTCGGTGCTTGGCTGGAAAGAGTATGAGATGGAGGTTGTGCGCGACAAAGCCGACAACTGCATCATCATCTGCTCGATTGAAAACGTCGACCCGATGGGCGTGCATACCGGCGACAGCATCACAGTGGCTCCGGCCCTGACGCTCACCGACAAAGAATATCAGATCATGCGCGATGCCTCGCTGGCGGTGCTGCGCGAGATCGGCGTGGAAACCGGCGGCTCCAATGTGCAATTCGCGGTAAACCCCGAGGACGGCCGTATGGTTGTTATCGAGATGAACCCGCGTGTGTCGCGCTCATCAGCCTTGGCTTCAAAGGCCACCGGCTTTCCAATCGCCAAGGTCGCCGCGCGGCTTGCCGTTGGATACACGCTTGATGAGCTGGACAACGACATCACAGGCGGCGCAACGCCCGCAGCGTTTGAGCCGACCATCGATTATGTCGTCACCAAAATCCCACGCTTTACGTTCGAAAAGTTCCCCGATGCAGACCCGGTGCTGACCACCAGCATGAAGTCTGTTGGCGAGGTTATGGCCATCGGCCGCACGTTCAACGAAAGCCTGCAAAAGGCCTTACGCGGCTTGGAGACAGGCCTCACAGGTTTGGACGACCAGGAGATCGAGGGTCTGGGCGGAGATGATGATAAGAACGTTATCCGCTCAGCCATCTCCACGCCAACGCCGGACCGGTTGCTTAACGTTGCCCAAGTCATGCGCGCAGGCGCGACCGATGAACAGGTGCATGCGGGCTGCAAGATCGACCCATGGTTCATCGGCCAGATACGCCAGATCATTGATCTGGAAGCGCGCGTCAAAGAACATGGCCTGCCAGATGCGGCTGAATGGATGCGCGAACTGAAAGCCAATGGCTTCTCCGACGCGCGTCTTGCCACGCTCACCGGGCAAACCGAGGCAGAGGTCAAGGCACACCGACTGGCATTGGATGTCCATCCCGTGTTCAAGCGCATCGACACCTGCGCGGCGGAGTTCGCCTCCCCAACCGCCTACATGTACTCGACCTATGAAGTTCCCTTCGGTGATGCCCCCGCCAACGAGGCGCAGGTTTCTGACGCCAAAAAGGTTGTCATTCTGGGCGGCGGACCAAACCGCATCGGTCAGGGCATCGAGTTTGACTATTGCTGCTGCCACGCCGCCTTTGCGCTGAAGGATGCAGGCTATGAGTCCATCATGGTCAACTGCAATCCAGAGACGGTCTCCACCGACTATGACACCTCCGACCGGCTTTATTTCGAGCCATTGACGGCAGAAGATGTACTGGAAATCCTGACCCTTGAGCAGAGCAAAGGTACCCTTCACGGTGTGATCGTGCAGTTTGGCGGTCAAACCCCGCTCAAGCTTGCCGATGCGCTGCAGCAGGCAGGCATTCCCATTTTAGGCACCTCACCGGATGCAATTGATCTGGCCGAAGACCGTGACAGGTTCGCCAAGCTGCTCAACGAGCTAGGCCTTAAACAACCCAACAATGGCATTGCCCGCTCCAATGAGGAGGCGGTAAAAATCACGCAAGCGATCGGCTACCCCGTGGTCGTGCGCCCATCCTATGTTCTGGGTGGCCGGGCAATGGAGATTGTGCGCGATGATGCCTCGCTGGATCGCTATATGCGCGAAGCTGTGGTCGTTTCCGGCGATAGCCCGGTGCTGATTGATGGCTATCTGGCGGACGCGGTAGAAGTGGACGTCGATGCACTGTGCGACGGGCAAACAGTCACCGTGTGCGGCATTATGGAACACATCGAAGAAGCTGGCATCCACTCCGGCGACAGTGCCTGCGCCCTGCCCGCACACACATTGTCAGATAGCCTTCTCGATGAGCTGGAAGTCCAGACCAAGAAGCTCGCCCTCGCGCTCAACGTCGGCGGCCTTATGAACGTGCAGTACGCCATCAAGGATGATGTGATCTACGTGCTTGAGGTGAACCCGCGCGCTTCACGCACTGTGCCGTTTGTGGCAAAAACCGTCGGTGCACCCATCGCCAAGATCGCCTCACGCGTCATGGCCGGTGAACCTCTGGAAACAACCCAGACCGCGTACGGCCGCGCACCGCAGTCGCGCAACCTGCCCCATATTGCCGTGAAGGAAGCCGTCTTCCCGTTTGCGCGCTTCCCCGGCGTGGACACCATCCTCGGGCCAGAAATGCGCTCCACCGGTGAGGTGATGGGCATTGACGCAAGCTTTGGCTACGCATTCGCTAAAAGCCAGCTCGGTGCCGGTTCGTCCGTACCGCTGATGGGCAATGTGTTTGTAAGTTTGCGCGACAGCGATAAGCCGCGCGCGCTTTCCTCCATCAAGTTGTTGGCCGACCTTGGCTTCGATATTCTGGCAACCTCGGGCACGCAGCGCTACCTTGCTGAAAACGGTGTGAACGCCCAGCACGTCAACAAAGTGCTTGAAGGCCGCCCGCATATTGTGGACGCCATCAAGAACGGCAATGTACAGCTCGTCTTCAACACGACTGAGGGCAAAAAGGCGCTGGAAGACTCGCGCTCTTTGCGTCAGGCAGCTTTGGTGCAGAAGGTACCCTATTACACCACACTGGCCGGTGCGAACGCAGCAGCACAAGCGATTGACGCTATCCTGTCGGGCGACATTGCGGTGAAGCCCTTGCAGGACTATATGTCGGCTCTGGCGTAAACCACGGCTCATTTTTGCCGCCGCTGATCACCACTCAATCAGCTCCACAGGTACGCGTGGCGGGTTAGCCCGGCACAACCGACCTTATGCAAAGGACAGGATCCATGGAAAAGGTTCCGATGACAATCGCAGGCTATGAAGCGCTCAAGGAAGAGCTTCAGCAACGCCAGGCCGAAGAACGCCCCAAAATCATTGCGGCAATTGCCGAAGCGCGCGCACACGGTGACCTGTCGGAGAACGCCGAGTACCATGCCGCCAAAGAGCAGCAGAGCCTGAACGAAGGCCGGATTAACGAGCTGGAGAGCAATATTGCCCGCGCTGATGTCATCGACCCGGCCAAAATGTCAGGCGACACGGTAAAGTTTTCCGCCAAAGTTCTCATCGTTGATGAGGAAACGGACGAGGAGAAAACCTACATCATCGTCGGTGACGTGGAAGCTGATATCAAGCAGCACAAAATCTCGCTGTCCTCACCCATCGCCCGCGCGCTGATCAATAAAAAGGTTGGCGACAGCGTGGAAGTGGCCGCCCCGGGCGGCAAGCGCGCCTTTGAAGTTCTGAAAATCAGCTACGGGTAAGCTACCCTAGCGGCGCAATGCCCGCGTCCTTCACCCGGCGCAAGGTAAGTGAGGTTTTCACTGTGCCGATGTTTTCGGCCTTGGTAAGGTCCTGAATGATGAAGTCCTGAAAGCTGCCAAAATCCTTGGCGGCACACTTCAAAATGAAGTCGGCATCACCAGAAATAGCATAGCATTCGCGCACCATCGGCCACTGGGCCACGCGCGCCTCAAACGCGACAAGGTCCGCCTCAGCCTGATTAACGAGGCCTACCATGGCAAAGGCAACAATGTCGTAGCCAAGCAATTTTTCATTGAGCAGCGCCCGATAGCCACGGATAAGACCCGCCTCCTCCAGCGCGCGCACCCGGCGCAGGCACGGCGGCGCAGAAATACCGACACGGCGAGCAAGCTCGACGTTGGTCATTCGGCCATCAGCCTGCAATTCGGCAAGGATAGCCCAGTCTATATCGTCCAGCAGAGCTTTCATGGCCGGCTCATCCGTCCCTTATAAAGGATGCAATACATGCAAGATTGTTGCGTAAAGTTTGATTGACACCATCGTGTGACAGTTTCAAGCAAGGGCGGTGACCAAGATGACTGAATATGCGGCACCCCCTCTTGCGACCACTGCGCGCGCCATGGCCACGCTCATCGTGACCGACGGCAAGATGGGCGATCTGGCCCAATGCCGCGGCGTGGCGCAGGCCCTTGGCGCGCAGGTCCACGAACTGGTGGTGAAGCCAGGCAAAGTGGCAGCTTTTACAGGCAGGCTGGGCGCGGACACCGGCTTTGAAGCTATGCTGGCAGATACGCAAAAGCCTCCCACCGTGGTGCTGGCTTCCGGTCGCCGCACGGTGCCCTACATCAAGGCGCTGAAAAAACGCTGGGCGGGCCAGACCCTCACAGTGTTTCTGAAAGATCCGCGAACAGGCGCCGGGGTCGCTGATCTCATTTGGGTTCCAACGCACGACACTTTGCGTGGCCCCAATGTCATCGTCTCCGACACCGGCCCGCACCAGTGGACTGACAGCAAAAAAGCGCGTGCTGCCAGTGACCTGCGCGCACAGCTTTCCACGCTGCCGCGACCATGGCTTGGGGTGCTGCTTGGTGGGGTCAGCAAAAAAGTACCTTATGGGCCCGGCACGATCACCCAGCTTACAAACGCCATAACACTAGCGGGCGAAGGCGCAGGCAGTGTGTTGGTCACACCATCGCGGCGCACCCCACAGGCCTTGAAAGAAGCGCTACCAGACGTGCACCCCCACCTCTGGATGTGGGATGAAACTGGCCCCAACCCGTATGGCGGCATGTTGGGCGCATGCGATGCTCTTTTTGTCACCGGCGACAGCCATAACATGGTGTCAGAGGCCTTGAGCGCCGGGCGGCATACCCAAGTCTTTCGCCCCAAGGGCACACCAACCAAGTTTGCTGGCTTCTTGAACGCTCTGGAGGCCCGAGGCCTGATCGCGCCGCCGGGCAAAGCAGACTTCGACCACACGCAAACGCCAATTGACGCCACATCAACCATCGCCCAGGCTATCATGCAGGCATTGCCGACACAGCAGAACACCGCATAAGATAAGCCTGCTTGGGAAAACAGGGGGACATGATGAAAAAGAAACTGACCGCACTGCTAGCGCTGGCAATGTTGGGCACGGGCGCATCCGCACTCACGGGCCAAGCCGTTGCTGATGACACGATCACCTTGATCGTCTCTGGCCAGGGCCTGGATGGCACACCGGCTTACCGCCTTCACGTGGGCAACCGCGCCATCTCGGGCCGCGTGACGCAGGCCAGCGAAGGCCAGCTCGATTTTCCAGTGCGCTCAGCCAATCGCCGCATCGTGCAAATGAATGTGGAGGATCTCAACGACATTGACAGCTTCGATGTGTCTTTCACCAACGACACCGAAGATGGTGCACGTGCATTGGTTTTGCTGGGTGCAGCCATCAACGCACAACGCATTCCGGTAAGCAGTTTTCGGACAACCCGCGGTGCACCACCAACCATGCGCCGTGGCGCGATGGTCATGGTCGATGAAGCAACTGTAACGCTCAACCGCACTGATTTCGGCTGGCCCGGAACAGACGAATACACCGCCGCGTTCAACGCCGCGCGCGTGTCCTGTATCGCAATGCCCGGTGCATGCCCAGACGCTCTAACAGTTAGCTTTGACAATGCTGGAGCACTAACAGACGGCGTGGATGCTGGCGAGCTGGCTGCGTTTGTTTCTGCTGCCTCCGCAGGCAATTGCGTGGTGCGCGCCACCGGCTATGCGTCAACCAGTGGGCGGGAGGCGTTCAACATTGCGCTTTCAGGTGACCGTGCTGATGCGTTGGCCGCCTTGTTGGAGGATGCAGGCATAGATGACGTTATCACCCGTGCTGGCGGTGAGACCGACCGGTTTGGTGAAAGCAGCGCAGACAACCGCGTAGCTGTAGCGGCACCAACGCGTTGCATGCCCTCAATGTAAGGTTACCAATCCTTAGCAGGGGATAAGCCGACCAAAGACCTAAAAGGCCTGCCAGGAAACGCCATGCGTAGCTTGGCAGGCCTTTTTGCTACACCTATCTTATTGGCCACAGCGCGCGAGCGCGCGCATCCCAATCGTTCTGACACGGCAAGCACAGGTGACATCCGCAATGGCTGACAACACTCAAACACTGCACACCAAGGTGCTCATCATCGGCTCGGGACCGGCGGGTTACACGGCGGCGATTTATGCAGCGCGCGCCATGCTGGAACCTGTGCTGGTGTCGGGTTTGCAAACCGGCGGCCAATTGACCATCACCACCGATGTGGAAAACTATCCGGGCTTTGCCGATGTCGTTCAGGGCCCTTGGCTGATGGAGCAAATGAAAAGCCAGGCCGAACATGTCGGCACGCACTTTGTGCAGGACATCATCACCGATGTAGACACCACCCGACGCCCCTTTGTGTGCAAGAGCGATTCCGGCACCCAGTACACCGCCGACACCATCATCATCGCCACAGGCGCGCAGGCCAAATGGCTGGGTCTGCCCAGCGAGCAGACGTTCATGGGTGGCGGCGTTTCTGCCTGTGCGACGTGCGATGGGTTCTTCTACAAGGGCAAGCGCGCGGCCGTCATCGGTGGCGGCAACACCGCAGTGGAGGAAGCGCTGTACCTTGCGAACCTGTGCAGCGAAGTAACGCTGATCCATCGGCGCGATGAGCTGCGGGCAGAGAAAATTCTGGTCGACCGCCTTCTCAAGCACCCAAAGGTCAAGGTGATCTGGAACCATACGGTTGAAGAGTTCTGTGGCGACACCGGCTTCCCGCCCAAGGTGACGCATCTGCGCCTGAAAAACACGGTAACGGGCGAAGAGATGGACCATCCCACCGACGGCGCCTTCGTCGCCATTGGCCACGCTCCAGCGGTCAGCCTGTTTGAAGGCAAGCTGAAGCAAAAGGACAATGGGTATCTATGGACGGCGCCAGATAGCACCGCCACCAATGTGGCTGGCATCTATGCTGCGGGCGATGTTACCGATGATATTTACCGTCAGGCCGTGACGGCAGCGGGGCTTGGCTGTATGGCTGCGCTGGAAGCAGAGAAACACCTCGCCGAAATTGAGAGCCTGAGCCAAGCCGCCGAATAGAAAAACGGCCTGCTCAACAAAGGAAACTTGATGCCCACTTCTGGCCGCATCATCGTCCACGACGACACCGCCGCCGTGATGGATTGGGACAAATTACGTGTGTTCCACGCAGCCGCCGATGCAGGGTCGTTTACCCATGCAGGTGATGGCCTGCACATGAGCCAGTCGGCGGTGAGCCGGCAGATATCAGCGCTTGAAGCAGACCTTGGCGTAAAACTGTTTCACCGCCACGCGCGCGGCCTTGTGCTAACCGAGCAGGGCGAGCTGTTGTACCGAACAGCGCACGAGGTGCTTCAAAAGCTGGAGCGGGTGCGTACGCGCCTGACTGATTCCAAAAATCAGCCAACGGGCACCCTACGGGTCACCACCACGGTCGGCCTTGGTTCAACTTGGCTCACCGCACGCCTTCAGGAATTCCGTGATCTTTACCCCGGCATCCAGCTGGAGCTGATCCTCAATGATGATGAGCTGGACCTCTCGATGCGGCAGGCGGATGTGGCCATTCGCTTGCGCCAACCGGTGCAGCCGGACCTCATTCAGCGGCGTTTGTTCACGGTGCATTTTCACATCTACGCCTCGCCCGAATATATTGAGCGCAATGGTAAGCCTGGCAGCGTGACCGATCTGGATAACCACGTGATCATCACCTACGGCTATCCAGCCCCACCCTATCTTCGCAACATCAATTACCTTGAATCAGCCGGACGCGATGACGATAGTCCGCGCCGCGCGCAGGTCCGCATCACCAATGTCTACGGCATCCGCAAAGCATGTTTGCGCGGCGTGGGTCTTGCCATGTTGCCGGACTATATTGTCGAGGACGATAAGAACCTTGTGCCCATCGAGCTTGATGGCGAAGACTTGCCATTCTTTGACACCTATTTTGTGTACCCTGAAGAGATGCGCAATTCGGCCAGGGTCATGGTCTTTCGTGATTTCTTATTGGCCAACGCCAAACGCTGGAGCTACTAGGGCCAGTGCATAAGGCTTGAATCCTTGCGTGAAGTTCAAGGCCCAGGGCAACAGATTCAACACATCAAATCACAGCATTTTTTGTAGATATTTCAGTGCGTTATGCGAAAATAATGACTCGCCCACTCAAGACGCAACAATTGTGCATGGCTGCTATGAGTTTGCAGATATTGTCGTTTGCGGGTTTGTCGCCATTTCCCTTCAGACGCGCACAGTGATGCCTCCTCCCTGCATCACTAGCGCTTCCCCTCGAGACAACGCGCCAACCTCCCGGTGCAGTTGTCCTAACTGAAACGCTGGGCTTGATCACACCGTTTGGTGACCAGATCGCCCGGCGTTTTTTTTAACGCTCAATGCGCGACAACGCTAAGCCAAGGCCCGAGGCAACGAACAAGCCACCGGTCAATCGGTGACGAATCTGGCCCAAGCGGACAACGGCCGGGCGCGCATAGCCCGCGCTGGCAACCCACAAAAAGTCGCCGATTAAGATGACAGACAGGTAGAGGGCTGCGGGCGCGAGCAGCCCGCCTGCGCCCCCATCAGCGTCCACAAATTGGGGGATGAACGCCACGTTGAAGAGCAGTGTTTTGGGATTGATAATCGAGAGCATCAAGCCTTGCCGGAATAGCTTGCCATGAGAAGACGCGGGCGCATCAAGCGCATCCGAGCCAGCCCCGCCGCGCCGCCAGCTAACGACACCAAGATAAAGCAGGTAGGCAACGCCGCACCACTTTAGCCACACCAGGGCCGATGCCGCCACCGTCAGCAGTACTGCCAGTCCAGCCAACACAAGAGCCAGTTGAAGGGCGATACCGCTGGCGGTACCAAGCACAGTGATCATGCCAGCGCGGTAGCCATGATTGAGTGTGTTCGCGATAAACAGCGCAAGGTTCGGTCCTGGTATCATGACCAAGACGGCCGTCGCGCCAGTCAACGACAGCATTGCTTCCACTGTCATCTACAGGCCCCCTCGCATGTCGAGCGGGGTTATAGGCTAATTGGCGACGCCACCAAAGGCCTGCATGTCCACCCAGCCCGACTGGCCTTCACCGCCGAAGGGGATAAGGCACCAGTCGAGGCTCGCATTGCAGGTTTCGATGAACCCGCCACCGCCTGGAGCAACCTCGCCAACAACCACAGAGTTTGGATCTGGCTGTGTGAAGGCCTGAACACTTGCATCGGAAAGATTGTAGAACGGCACTTCAGCAGCATAGGTGCTCTGCCAATCCACATTCGGCGCTTCAGTAGCAACTTGTTGCTCAATCGCCTGTGCCGCGCCTTCAACAGCGGTCGCCGCTTCGCCAACAAGGGCATTGAGAACCCCAACAACCGCTTGCCCCTCGTCACTTGCCAGTTGCTCTGCCACTTGGTCGCTCAAATTTTGCGCTGCCCCACTGAGACCTTCAACAGCGCCCTGAACGTTGGGGTCTGATGCGAGCTCGTTCAAACGCTCGGCTGCGACACCGGCGAAGGTCTCGGCGGCCTGCGCGACCGCATCGGCGGCATCCTCAACAGCCTCCGTGGTCTGCTGCGCTGGCGTCAGGTCGGTGGGTTCGTCTACGACAGCCTCATCTACCGGCGCTTCTGGCACGGGCGAGTCATACTCATTGAGTTCAGGGATTTGCGCCTGCTCGCTCTCGTCACCACAAGCAACCAGGGCAAGAGCGGCAAGGACCGGCAAGGCAAAATGAAGACGCATGGAAAATTCCTCGATCGTTAGCTTTTCAAAGCAATCGCCCACGAATCCGACGATTCGTGGGCGAAACTCTCAAAAACCAATTGACCGCGAACAGCCTACATAAACAACCTTGGATCATCAATCTGGCTGTAAAGCTCTGCAACCTCAGGGCCATAGCCATTGTAAATTTGGGTTGGCACGCGCTCACCTTCTGGAGCACCCAGCAAACGCTCACTCGCTTGGCTCCAGCGTGGGTGGTTCACTTCGGGGTTCACATTGGCCCAAAAGCCGTACTCATTGGCGTTCGCTTCTTCCCAGAAGGTCAGCGGACGCTCATCAGTGAAGGTGAACCGCACCAGCGATTTGGCGCTTTTGAAGCCGTACTTCCATGGCGTGGCAAGGCGCAGCGGCGCGCCATATTGCTTGGCCACCGGCTTGCCGTAAGCACCGGTCACCATAAACGCCAAGTCATTGGTCGCTTCTTCAATGGTCAAACCCTCTGTATAGGGCCAGGAATACCAGCTCTGACGCTGGCCCGAAGCCATATCGGGATCATTGAAGGTTTCCATTTTTACATATTTGGCACTGGAAAGTGGGCGGGCATAGGCCACCAGATCGCGCATGGGAAAGCCCGTCCAGGGTACCGTCATAGCCCAGGCTTCAACGCACCGCAGACGATAAATGCGCTCTTCCAGGCTCATCGCGCGGATCAGCGTGTCGATATCCACCGTGCGCTCTTCTTCCACCATGCCGTCAAAGGTAATGGTCCAGGGGCGGGTCTCTAGGCTCTGAGCAGCGCGCCAGATGCCCTTGTGGGAGCCAAACTCGTAGAAGTTGTTGTAGGTCGCAGCGTCCATCTCTGCGGTCAGCGGCCGGCCAGCATTGGCGTAGCTTGGGTTGGTAAAGGCTGGGTAGAGGTCGGAGGTGGGGTCGCCCTCAACGGTAAAGGGAACATCACTGCCTGCATCATCGCCTTCAAACAAACCAAACAGCGCATGGCTTGGCCGCGTACCAGCGCCAAGCGCTGTGCCCGCGGCACCAAGTGCCAGCGCACCGCGCATCAAGTTGCGACGGTTGAGGTAGACGCTTTCATCGGTGGCTGCACTTTCAGGCAGTTCCCAACGTTTCTTTGAACGGATTAGCATTTTGCTGCGACCTGTTTTGTTTGCCTAAGGTAACAGATAGGCACCCCGGCACTCACCGTCCACTCACATCCGCGTGGGTTGGCCGTGGGTCACCCGTAGATGACGCGTGAATGACCCCGTGCAGCGCTTGGCAAACCAGCACATGCCATCCCAGCGCAAGGCCGGGATGGCATTTTGGTGTTACTTGAGATTGCCACAGAACCGCTGGATGCGCGTACACGCCTCTTCCAGCGCTTCATCGGAGGTCGCGTAGGAGATACGGAAATTTGGCCCCAGCCCAAAGGCAGAACCCTGCACCACAGCCACACCTTCTGTTTCCAGAAGTTCCGTCACGAAGTCCTCATCGCTTTCCAGCACTTTGCCAGAGGGTGCCGTCTTTCCCATGCAACCGGCGCACGAGGGGTACACGTAAAATGCCCCTTCAGGCGACGGACAGCTGATACCATCGGCCTGGTTCAGCATCGACACCACCAGGTCACGGCGGCGCTTGAAGGTCGCATTGTTTGGCGCGATGAAGTCCTGCGTGCCGTTGAGCGCTTCAACCGCCGCCCACTGGGAGATGGAAGACGGGTTAGAAGTCGACTGCGACTGTATTTTCGCCATCGCCTTAATCAGCGGTGCCGGCCCGCCAGCATAGCCAATGCGCCAGCCAGTCATGGCGTAGGCCTTTGACACCCCGTTCACCGTCAGCGTGCGCTCATAGAGTTTCGGTTCCACCTGCGCCGGCGTTGCGAACACGAAGTCATCATAAACCAGATGCTCGTACATATCGTCGGTCATGATCCAGCAATTGGGGTAGTTGAGCAGCACATCAGTCAGCGCCTTCAATTCATCAGCCGTGTAACCAGCTCCTGACGGGTTGGACGGCGAATTGAAGATGAACCACTTGGTCTTGTCGGTAAGCGCCGCATCCAGTGCTTCAGGCGTCAGCTTGAAGCGGGTTTCCATGGTGGTTTCAACAAAGGTTGGCGTGCCGCCTGCCAGCAAGACCATATCGGGATAGCTGACCCAATAGGGCGTGGGGATCAGCACCTCGTCACCCGCGTTGAGCGTGGCCACAAGCGCATTGTAAAGAACCTGCTTGCCGCCGGTACCGACTGTGATCTGGGCAGGCTCATAGTCCAGCCCATTGTCGCGCTTGAACTTGGCGCTGATTGCAGCTTTCAGCTCAGTTAGGCCATCGACGGCGGTATACTTGGTTTTACCGGCGTTGATCGCTGCAATCGCAGCCTGCTTGATATTGTCCGGCGTATCAAAATCTGGTTCCCCCGCACCAAGGCCGATCACATCACGGCCAGCAGCTTTCAACTCACGGGCCTTGTTGGTCACCGCGATGGTGGCCGATGGCTTGATGCGGGAAAGGGCGTCGGCGAGAAATGCCATGGGATTGTGGTCCTTTGGTCAGAGTTTACGTGCGATTTTTATCCCTAAACCCGGCTCACAAAGCACGCAAGCGAGCCTATCGGTGAGAACGCGCGCGATGGGCAAAGATACCCAACGTGATGGCCAGCACACCGCCTCTGCCACAATTGGGCCACCAAACGGTACGCAAACGGCCTTACCTGCACCCATGTCAGGCCACACTGGGCTGGTGAAAACGCACCATCAGCACATGCACAAACCGCGAAACGGCCCAACCATGAAAAACCCCAGCTATTCTGTTTTCCAATCCGACGCCGACCTTGAAGCAGGCACCAACCGTCGCTCACCGCTTCGCGCACTGGGCTTTATTGGTCGTGTGCTTGAGGGCGCAGGCATCATTGTTTGGTCCCTGCTGGTGTCTGTGATTACGCTGACCAGCACCGCGCAGGCCTCCGTTTTGCTGTCCGGCTCGACCTCCGAACACAGTCTGGTCATTGCCACCGCGCTTGTCGCGCTTATGGTCGGCATGCTGGCTTTGGTACGCCGCACGTGGCGCCATACAACCAAGGGCATCGAAAATGCTCCGCGCAGGCTGCACCAAATCGGCTGAAGCCGTCTCCTTTGCGCCACCTTGGCTCTGGAAGAGCGGTGCTAACGTTCTATCTCCAAAGATCCAATAATGGTTTCTGGAGCCTCTCATGCCCCTTGCACTGCCCCGCCCCGCTCCCCTGTTTGTTGCCACTTCCAAGGCGCTTTGCACGACGCTTTTCATTGCCGCTGGCCTATCATCGGTGCAGGCTCAAACCACCGATAGCTCTGGCAGTTGCCCGTTGGTGGCCGAAACACGTGCCGATGGGTTGGCGTTTCCCTGGGGCCTGGCTTTCTTGAACGACAGCACAGCGCTGGTGAGCGAACGGCTGGGCGGTATGCAAGTGGTTGATCTTGCAAGCGGCAGCCTGACCGAAGTGGCAAACGTGCCCGATGTTGTGGATCGACGGCAAGGCGGTTTGTTGGACGTGGTCATTGCGCCGGATTTTGCCAGCACAGGCACACTCTTCTTTTCCTTTTCAGAGCCGCGCGGCAGCGGTGCCACGGGCACATCCATTGGTCGCGCAAAGCTCAGCGGCTGGGAGGGCGAGCAACCAAGCTTGAGCGATGTTGATGTCATCTTCCAACAGTCTGGCGCGGACGGGTCCGGCGTGCACTTTGGCTCGCGCATCGTAATCCTGCCAGATGAAACGCTCGCCTTCACCATCGGCGACCGCGGCACGCCAGAGCGCGCGCAGGACGGACAAGACCACGCAGGATCAGTACTGCGCATCCATCAGGATGGTTCGGTTCCTGAAGACAACCCGTTCACCGGCCCCAATGCCACGCAACCGGAAATCTGGTCGCTTGGCCACCGCAACCCACAAGGCGCTGCGTTAGACCCGGCAACCGGGCAGCTGTGGACCGTGGAACATGGCGCGCGCGGTGGCGATGAAGTCAACCAGCCGCAAGCCGGACGTAACTATGGCTGGCCAACCATTTCCTACGGCGTGAACTATTCCGGCAGCACCATCGGCATTGGAACACAAGCCGATGGCCTGGAGCAGCCAGTCTACTACTGGGATCCTTCCATTGCGCCATCAGGCATGGCGATCCTAGGCGGCAGTGATTTGTTTCCTGGCTGGCAAGGCGACATGCTAGTGGGCGCGCTGCGAGCACAAACACTGGTTCGCCTTGACCGCTCTAACGGTGCAATTATTGGCGAGGAACGCCTGTTTGAAGGCACGCTGGGGCGTATCCGCGATGTGCGCCAAGGCCCTGATGGGGCGATCTGGCTACTTACCGATGCGTCTGATGGCGCTTTGGTGCGCGTTACACCACAAAATGATGCCTGCTAGGCATGAACAGCTAAGCTTCGTCTGCCTCGACGACCCACGGCTCTGCACGGCCTGCTGCTTCCCACGCCTGCCATTGGGGCAGTGCTTTCATGGTGTCCATGTAAACGCGAGTGCCTTCGCCCACAGGTATGGCGTAAACCTCCAACCGGTTGACCACCGGGGCGTACATGGCGTCGGCAATGCTGAACGCGCCGAAAAGATAAGGTCCGCCACTCTGGCTCAAACACGTGTTCCAGATTGCCTCAATACGATCCACATCGACGCGCATTGCATCTGTGAGCGCAATTGCAGATTGCTCCCTTCGCATGTTCATCGGGCAAGCACCACGCAGCGCGAAGAAGGATGACATCATCTCGCAGCTTACCGCCATAGCCTTAGACCGGGCCGCGGGTTCGGCAGGCCATAAACCACTTTCAGGGTGCACACGGGCAACATGATCAAGAATGGCAAGCGACTGCCAGACGGTCAGCTCGCCATCGACCAGAACGGGCACCTGCGCGGTCGGTGAGAAAGCGGCAAACTCTGGGTTTTTGCCCTCATTGTTGAAGGGCACCAGTTTTTCTTCAAACGGCACACCTGCGACCATCATGCCCAACCATGGCCGGAACGACCAGGAGGAGTAATTTTTGTTGCCAATGTAAAGCGTGGCCATGCCGTAGGCTCCTTGAACGTGGTTGGCACCGTCTTAGGCGATCTGCTGCCCCGCAAAAAACGAATTGTTCTGCAAGCTTCTATCAATGGGCGTGATAAAGACCGGCAAAGGCAACAACAGAGATGAAAATGATACTTGGATGGCTAATTGCGTTGACGCTGGTCGCGATCGCGACCTTCTTTTTGCTCGGACCGCAGCGGGTATGGCAGATGACAGTCGGCGACCCCGATACGGGGGCGATGTCGGTGGACAATATAACCCGAACCGGAAAGCCAAATGACGCGCTAATGGTTCCAGCGTGGGCGCGTGACCGACCCGATAGCACGCCTATCCCGGCATTCGCCGTGGATGCTGATACACTCTATACGACGCTGGTGGCCCGCCTTGAAGCGCTGGGTACTGTGACATGGGCAGAGCAGGATGCGACCGCGCGCTACGCCCGGGGCATAACCTTTTCTCCGGGCCTGAAATTTCCCGACATCAACCATATTTGGGCGGTCGAAGGCGAGGATGGAACATCGGGCCTGTTTCTCTATGCCGCCGCCCAGATGGGCACTTCGGACCAAGGGAAAAACAGAGAGCGCTTGCAGGGCTGGCTCGCCCTACTGGATGATCTGCCACGCGCCCAAACGCCATAAACAAACACCATGAACCAAACGCCCCTTGGGAAAGTTGCGGTTTTGCCGAAGATCAAGGTCAGGCACACGCAATCCAGACAAACCTTGCGATGATTGGCACCTTCGCCCACTGTGCCACCATCGGAGGACACCTCATGCAAACGCCCCTTGCCGTTGACCTTTCGCTCGACCCCGCCACAGTTCGCATCTTCATCGATAAGGCAAAGGCGGTAGCGGCCGACCTGAACCTGGAGAACCTCGACCAGTCTGCTGACACCATCGAGTTCGACGCCGAGCGGCTGGAAGACACCCACCACCATGATGGGCTGGCTGAAGAAGAGGCAGAAGACCTGACGGGCGAAGAGCTGAAAGAGCTGATCGACGACTTAAATACCGATGAGGCCGCGAGCCTTGTGGCCATTGCATGGGTGGGCCGCGGTGACTTTGAACCACATGATTATAAGAGCGCCATCGAAGAAGCCCGTGCCCGCGCAGAAGGCTCGACCAGTGGTTACCTAATGGGCATGCCCCTGCTGGCCGAGCATCTGGAGGCCGGCCTTGATGCCCTTGGTGTTTAAAGCAGCATCCAGTCTTGGGCTTGGCCTTTCGGCCGTGCTCGTCGCCTCGCCACTCCTAGCAGGCGAAGCTGATGTCATTGCTGCCGATGCGACGCTGGACATTCGAGGCACATGGACCGTTTCGGCCACCATTTTGCACGCCGACACTGGCTGGGAGCATTATGCCGACCGTTTTGACGTGCTGGACCAAGACGGCACAGTGCTGGGCAGCCGAACGCTGTTTCACCCGCATGTGGACGAGCAGCCCTTCACCCGCTCATTGAGTTCACTCACCATCCCCGATGATGTCACCACCATCACCGTGCGCGCCCATGACAGCGTGCACGAGCTGGGCGGCGAAACGATCGAGATCGTCCTTGAGCGTTGATCCGCTTTTCCCTGGCTTTGATGCGGGCCGTTTAGCGATAAGCGATGCGGTCAACATTGCCTATGTTGCGGCGGGGTCTGGTCCACCGGTTCTGCTGCTGCACGGCTACCCGCAAACCAAGGCGATGTGGGCGCAGGTCGCGCCAGTGCTGGCAGAGCACTTTACAGTCGTGGCCGCCGATTTGCGCGGCTACGGGACCTCATCCAAGCCAACAAGCATTGGTGATGATGACACCTACAGTTTTCGTGCGATGGCCCAAGACCAGGTGACCCTGATGCGCGCGCTGGGGCACGAGCGCTTCCACATGGTGGGCCATGATCGCGGTGCCCGCACCGGTCACCGTATGGCGCTCGACCATCCCAGCCGTGTGCAAAGCCTCACGGTAATGGACATCATCCCGACCAGCGACGTGTTTGGACTGACCGACAAACAGTTGGCCATGACCTATTGGCACTGGTTCTTTTTGGCTCAGCCTGCGCCCTTCCCGCAGACGCTGATCAACGCCAACCCCGACCTTTTCTTCGAAACATGCCTGCTTGGCTGGGGTAAAAGCGAACTCACTGATTTCGATCCCGATCAGTTGGCAGACTATCGTGCAAGTTGGCACAACCCGGATATGGTGCGCGCATCCTGTGCCGACTACCGTGCCGCCGCGCTTGTCGACAGCGAACATGATCAGTCTGACTCTAACGTAAAAGTAAGTTGCCCTACGCTGGTCATCAGCGGCGCTGATGGCGCAATGGCGCAGAACTACGATATGGCTGGGCTCTGGTCGGCTAAGTGTACGGACCTGGCAACAACAACAGTGCCGGGCGGGCACTTCTTCATCGATCAGCACCCTACCCTGACGGCTGAAAAGCTACTCAGCTTTCTTGGTTCGCGCGAGGGCTAGCATCAGCGCCCCGGCGATGAGGCCCCAAAACGCGCCCGATATACCCAAAATAGAAATTCCAGAGGCCGCCGCCAGAAACGTGATTGCGGCAGCAGGGCGCTCGGCCTCAACTTGGAACGCGTTCACACAGGCAGCCGAAAAAGCAGAGATCAGCGCCAAGCCGGCCACGGCTTCAATGAGGATGGAAGGCGCAAGGCTAACAAAGGCAATGGTGAGGCTGGCGAACAGGCCGAACAGGCAATAGAAGCCGCCGCAGATGATCGCGCCCGCATAGCGCTTATCACGATCCTCGCCTGCATCTTCACCCGCCAACATCGCCGCCGTAATGGCCGCAAGATTGGTGGCGACACCACCAAATGGAGCCGCCAGCAGCGAGAATACGCCTGTTGTGGCCAGCGTTGGCCCGGTATTGGGTGTGTACCCGTTAGCCTTGAGCACCGCCAAGCCCGGCACGTTTTGCGACGCCATGGTGACGATGAACAAGGGCAGAGCGATGCTGAGCAGCGCAGAGACCGAGAAGCTGGGCATCACCAGTTCAACCTGCGGCACCAAAGAGGCACTAAGGCCCGCCTGCCAGTCGGCGGGGAACTCCACACCAAAGATCACCACAAGCACAAACGCGGCCAAGGCAGCGGGCACACCGAGAAAACGGTTAAGCCGCGCACCGATGATCCAGGCCAGCAAGATCGGCAGCCCCAGCCAGGGATCGAACGCGATGGCCTTGATCGGTGCAAGGCAAAGCGTCAGCAAGATGCCTGCAAGCATCGCGTTGGCCAAGGATCCAGGTATAGCCTCCACCGCGCGGCCAAACGGCCGCCAAAGGCCCGCCAGCACAATCAACGCGCCACAGAGCAGGAACGCCCCCACAGCATAGGAAAACCCGCCGATAACGCCGCCAGAAATGGCCAGCAAGGCCGCGCCGGGCGTGGTCCATGCAGCGCTAAGCGGCAGCTTGGTGCGCCAGCTGAGCCAAATGCCGCACAGGCCCATCGCAACAGCAGCCGCCATGAGCCCAGATGCCGCCTGGACATCGCTGGCCCCTACCGCTGATAGCCCCGCCAGCACAACCGCGAATGAGGACGCAAAGCCAACAAATGCGGCCAGGAAGCCAATAAACAGGGACTGGATGGGTATATTTTGAAGCATGACGGTTTGTCGCGCTGCCAGCATCGCTTTGCAAGGTCATCAAGTCCCATCACAAAGCCGCTCCTGCCAGTTTTGTCAGGATAACGTCAGGGTGGCCCTTTTCGGGTTGGGTGCTGACGGCCATATAGGGACACATGAGCAGCAAGAAGAAACCATCCGGATTTGAAGAAGCCCCGCAGCCGAGTTTCGACTCTGGGACGCCGGTCGACATTTTTGATCCGATGAAAATCGGCACCACCTTTGCCAAAGAGGTGGAAGCGGAATCCGAAAAGCCTGCACCAAAGAAGAAGATTGCGCCCAAGAAAACGGAAACGAAAAAAGCCAAACCAGCCAAATCCGCGCGCGGCACCTCGCTTGGCGGCACCCACGATCCCAAGAAGCGCGCCGCCGCTGGCCTCAACCCCGTTGCCGGTATGGATGTGTCGCTAGAGGACGCCAAGAACCTGCCTTCTAATGATGGCGTGACCGCCACGGTGAAGGCGCTGGAGGACCTTATCGAGAACGGTCACCCCGCCTTCCGCGATGGCTCATGGACACCGCATCGCCCCGACCGGCCAGCGAAATCCGAAGGTGGCATCCCGTTCAAGCTCACCTCCGCCTATGAACCCAAGGGCGACCAACCGACCGCCATCGCTGACCTTGTGGAAGGCATCGAGGGCAACGACGAAACGCAGGTTCTGCTGGGCGTCACCGGCTCGGGCAAAACCTATACCATGGCGCAGGTTATCCAGCGCACGCAGCGCCCGGCGGTGGTGCTCGCCCACAACAAAACGCTCGCCGCGCAGCTTTACGGCGAGTTCAAAAACTTCTTCCCCGACAATGCGGTGGAGTATTTCGTCTCCTACTACGACTACTACCAGCCGGAAGCCTATGTGCCGCGCACCGATACCTTCATCGAGAAGGAAAGCTCGATCAATGAGCAGATCGACCGCATGCGCCACTCGGCTACGCGCAGCCTGCTCGAGCGCGATGATGTGATCATCGTGGCGTCCGTTTCGTGCATTTACGGCATCGGCTCGGTGGAAACCTACACCGCGATGACGTTTGAGCTTTCGGTTGGCGAGCGGATTGAGCAACGCCAGCTGCTGGCCGATCTGGTGGCGCTTCAGTTCAAGCGCAATGATGGCGCGTTCGCCCGCGGCACATTTCGGGTGAAGGGCGACACGATCGACATCTTCCCCGCCCACTATGAAGACCGTGCTTGGCGCATTTCGCTGTTCGGCGATGAGATTGAGAACATCAGCGAATTCGACCCGCTGACAGGCACCAAGGCGGGTGACCTGAAGAGCGTGAAAATTTACGCCAATAGCCACCATGTGACCCCGCGCCCAACGCTGAACCAGGCCATTGAGAAGATCAAAACCGAGCTGAAAAGCCGCCTGCAGGAATTGAACGGCATGGGCCGCCTGCTGGAAGCCCAACGCTTGGAACAGCGCTGCATGTTCGATCTTGAAATGCTGCAAGCCACCGGCAGTTGCGCAGGCATTGAGAACTATTCGCGCTACCTCTCAGGCCGCATGCCCGGCGAGCCGCCGCCAACCCTGTTTGAGTACATCCCCGACAATGCGCTGATCTTTGTGGACGAGTCCCATCAGACCATCCCGCAGATCGGCGCGATGTATCGCGGTGACTTCCGGCGCAAAGCAACGCTGGCGGAGTATGGCTTCCGCTTGCCCTCCTGCATGGACAATCGCCCGCTGCGCTTTGAAGAGTGGGACATGATGCGCCCGCAAACCGTGGCGGTGTCGGCGACCCCTGCGGCATGGGAGATTGAGCAGAGCGGCGGCGTGTTTGCCGAGCAGGTGATCCGCCCCACCGGCCTTATTGATCCGCCGGTGGAAATTCGACCCGCCACAAATCAGGTGGATGATCTGCTGGGCGAGCTGAAAGAGGTTGCGGCCAAGGGCTATCGCGCGCTGGTGACGGTGCTGACCAAGCGCATGGCCGAGGATCTGACCGAATATCTGCACGAAAACGGCGTGCGCGTGCGCTACATGCACAGCGACATCGACACGGTGGAGCGCATTGAAATCATTCGCGATTTGCGGCTCGGCGCGTTTGACGTGCTGGTGGGTATCAACCTTTTGAGGGAAGGCCTCGACATTCCCGAGGTCGCGCTGGTGGCCATTCTGGATGCCGACAAGGAGGGCTTCCTGCGCTCGGAAACCTCTCTCATCCAGACCATTGGTCGGGCCGCGCGTAACGTGGATGGCCGCGTGGTGCTGTATGCCGACCGCATGACCGGCAGCATGGAGCGCGCGATTGCCGAAACCGACCGCCGCCGCGAAAAGCAGGTCGCCTACAATGAGGAACACGGGATTACGCCGGAGAGCGTGAAGCGCGACATCGCCGACATCATCGACAGCCCCTACGAGAAGGACCGCGTGCATGTGAAGTCCGGCATGGTGGACGAGGGCAAGCTGATCGGCGGCAACATGAAGGTGACGCTGGCCGAGATCGAGAAGAAGATGCGCGACGCGGCTGCCAACCTTGAGTTTGAGGAGGCGGCCCGCCTGCGCGATGAGCTTCAACGCCTGCGCGAGACCGAGCTTCTGCTGGCCGATGATGCGCTGGCCAGCCAGTCGACGGTGGAAAGTGCCGCCGGTGGCTATGAGGGCAAGAAGAAGGGCGGCGGTGCAAAGGCGCGCTCAAGACGCCGCTAGCACCAAGTGTCATCCCGGAAACGCAAAGCGTATCCGGGATCTGAAACTGACGTGCAGGGTGCCGATCCCGGCTCACACGTGAACGTGATGGCCGGCATGACAGGCAGGCTTACAGCACGTCCATGGACACGCGGCACGTGCCCGATGAAATGCAGCCGATCTGGCGGGCAGCACCACGGCTCAAGTCAAGCCCACGACCGCGCACGAACGGCCCGCGATCATTGATGCGCACGGTCACGGTGCGGTTGTTGGCAAGGTTGGTCACGCGTACCTGCGTGCCGAAAGGCAGTGTTTTGTGCGCGGCGGTCAGACCATCGGGGTTGAACGCCTCACCGTTGGCGGTGGTGTGGCAGCACTGATACCAGCTGGCAGTGGTGATGATGTTGTTGGCGTTCGCCGAAACGGCCAGACCGACAACAGCGAACAGGCCCAGAAGGACCGCGAGAAAAGACTTATGCATGGTTGGGGGGATCCTTATTGCCCTGCGCAGGGTCGTTGCCGCCAGCAGGGATCATTCATTTCGAGTTAGCGTGGCGCTGCGTTTGAAGATGTACGCTGAGAGCGAAGTCCGTCTTAGATTTTCACGCCAAATTTTTGCGACGCGCCCTCAAGCTATGGGCGCCAAGTCGGGGATAATTGCGGCAAGAGGATGGCTGGGTTATTTCAGCCGGGTATCTTTCGCATTCTGTCGAAACTTAACGACTTATTCTCTATATTCTGCTAAAGAACATAACAGGAACTTTTTCTTGTAAATGTACGACTTTGCCCTTAGGAAACATTATGGCCGAGACACGCATTGAGTGGACAGACACGACTTGGAACCCGGTTGCTGGATGTTCGATCATGTCGGCTGGTTGTACGAACTGTTATGCGATGCAAATGGCCAGGCGCCTCGAAGCCATGGGTGTCGATAAGTATTCGGGCCTCACGCGCAAAAGCGGCAAACGAACCATCTGGAATAACAATGTTCGCCTCGATGAAGCGTCTTTGGATATTCCGAAAAAATGGAGAAAGCCGCGCAATGTGTTCGTCAATTCGATGTCCGATCTGTTTCACGACAAAGTCGATGATGCCTTCATTCAAAAGGTGTGGAACGTCATGGCTGAAACACCGCAACACAATTATCAGATACTGACCAAGCGACCTGATCGCATGGCAGCGTTAGTGGCTGACATAATCGGTGAAGTGCTACCCAATGTCTGGCTTGGAACCAGTGTGGAAGACAAGGCTGTTGCATCGCGTATTGATGCGCTTCGCCGTGTTCCCGCAAAGGTTCGCTTTATCTCGTTTGAGCCTCTCATCGGGCCGGTCGGTGATATCTCTCTTGAAGACATTCACTGGGCTATCGTTGGAGGGGAAAGCGGCTCAGCGGCGCGGCCAATTCGTGAAGCGTGGATCGATGAAATCCATGCGCTTTGCGAGCAGAACGAGACGGCCTTTTTCTTCAAACAATGGGGAACATGGGGCGCGGACAACAAAAAGCGTTCTAAGAAGGCTAACGGGCGGCACTATCGCGGACAGACTTGGGATGAAATGCCTGCTGTCATCGCTGCTTGAGGTGTCTTAAGTGGTACAAGTTCCTTATCAGTGGGTTGATGGCGCTGTTCTCAAAGGACACTCGAAAAAGAAGCATCAGGTCTTAAGGCGATATATCGCTGAGTATCTCAGCACGCGCTGCCGCACACCGCAGCAATCGCGCTTCCGTATGGCAATCGTAGATGGGTTTGCGGGCGGCGGCGCTTATGAAGGCGGCGAGCCTGGGTCACCGCTTATTTTTCTTGAGCTGCTTGATGAGCAGACCACACAAATCAATATCGAACGCGCGGCAAACGGTATGGCGCTGATCGATTTTGAGTGTCTGATTATCTTAAATGATCTTGATAGGGATGCGGTCAATATCCTGAAAAGTAATGTCGACCCTGTGGTGCAAGCGTGCAATTCAAAGCCCCGTCTTACAATCAAAACCGAGTATTTGAACAAAGCATTCGAAGAAGCTTATCTCGACATCAAAACGCTTCTGGCCGCACATAAGATCCCGCGCAATGTTTTGTTCAATCTTGATCAATGTGGCCACTCCCTTGTTGCGCGAGATACCATCGTGGACATCCTGACCACGTATCAATCTGCGGAAGTGCTACTGACCTTCGCTGCTCAGTCTATGTTCTCATTTCTCTCGCGGAATAATCCGGCAGCTTTGGCCAAAACGCTCTCATTGCATGGCATTGAGCAAACCCAAATTGACGATATCTCGGAAATGGCCAGTAAGCGTGAATGGCGCGCGGCCATTGAGAAATTGGTGTTTGAATCCTACCGAACGTGCAGCCCGTATGTCAGCCCATTCGCCATCAACAATCCCGACGGCTGGTTCTATTGGTTGCTGCATTTTGCCAATGAGCCGAAGGCAAGGCAGGTCTATAACGACCTCCTGCATGAAAATGCTGGAGCGCAAGGACACTTCGGTCGCTCAGGTCTTGGCATGTTGACCTATGATCCGCAGTTTGAAGGCGATGACTACCTCTTTGCTGAGGCAGATCGTGAGCGCGCACGAAAAGAGCTGTATGAAGATATTCCCCAAGCCGTCTCCGAGTTTGGTGATGCGGTTTCCATTGAGGGATTTATCCGCAGCGTTAGCAATGAGACGCCCGCGCATTCAATGGATATCAAAGCCATGATGATCGAAAACCCTGATCTCACAGTACGGACAGAGATTGGTGGGGAGCGGCGGAGTCCTAATGGAATTCGTGCCTCCGATACCCTGATCCTCAATCCGCAGCGCAGTTTCTTCTTGATGCCGCCATTGAAGAAATAGGCACTTATCCCCGCCCCATAAACCCTCCCCCATATTCCCCTCGCCTTCATTCTACGGACAGCGCGCGTGCCGACACTTTGCCCCGTCTTGGATCCATGAGTGGGGTGGAGGGCAGGTTTTGTGGGCGGTGGCTGCGGCTCTTCTTGGGTCGTCAGCATCACGACACTTCCCGCAAAGCCAGTTGGGCGCCCGCTTGGTGCGGGTGCGAAAGCCTCTAGCGCTCGCAGCGTTCGCTGACCCGGTTAAAGCCTTGGCAAGGCGGCCCCTCAACGAGGCGTCGCCTCAACGCGGCAAACCCCGGTAAGGTGAGCGTCACAGTACTGCTATCAGGCGTATTCGGGAGCAGCCCAGGGTCCGGTCAGGACCTAGCGGCGTAAGAAGTGATGGTTGGGCCGACACATCTAGCCACATGTCCGACACCTGATGTTTTTGAGCGACGCCCAACCAAGCCCCCCTGTCGGCGTGGCCCGGGCGTCAGTCAAAGCCGCGCGTAGAGCCCGCCGACCAGGCGGGGCGCGCAAGACTTTGGCCATCAAACATGGCGGCAGGCGAGCGTGATCGGTGGCGATCCCACCGACGCTTCATGTGCAGCCACCTGCAAGCGGGGCGCGGCAAGCGCCACCTGCTAACACTGCGATAAGGCGTTTTCCGCACCCCGCTTCAGTCCATCAAAAGTCCGGCGCCTGCAAAAGTCTGGCGCCTGAAGGGCGGCGGGCCGCTTTTGCGTGCAAAAACCCCGAGCACTTAGCCCGTTTGGTCGTCGACCGCAGCATCCGGCGCATTCTTCGCCACAGACGCGATGCCGTTGTCGCGGGCCGCCACGCTCTCATAGGTTTCCGATGTGCCGATCACCTGGCCGTTGCCAGCGCGCAGGTTAAAGCGTGGCTTGCCGTTTTTGGTCTCGGTGCGCTCAAAGCGTTTATCTTCCTGGCTGTTCTTACGCACCGAGGCGATGCCGTTCATACAGCTGGCTTTTTTCTTGTAGCCCTCGCTGGCAAGGATCACCTGCCCGTTGCCCGCCTTCAACCGAAACCGTGTCTCGCCTGCCTTATCGGTGTACACTTCAAACTTACCAGCCATGATGTTCCCCTTGGATTCGGCTACCTGTCGGACCGCTAGGAATGCGCGGATTGCCGCGTTCGTCAACGTCTTCCGCAACGCAACCGTCCTGGCGGCCGGCCGCTGGTGGCTGGCAGCCGGCGGCAAACGGCGTGCCACCAATCCTCGCCAACAAGCCAAAACCAGAACCACTTGACCGCGCGTTAGACGCACTGCACCCTCTGGCGACACCAAAGGGAGAACTATCATGAGTGTAGCCCGCGTTACAGAAATCATCGCCGCCTCGCCTAAAAGCTTCGACGACGCACTGGATGTGGGCGTTGCGCGCGCCTGCAAAACCCTCAAAGGCGTGTCAGGTGCCTGGGTGCAGGACCAAAAAGTGGTGATCAGCGACGGCAAAATAACAGAGTACCGCGTGACATTGAAAGTAACGTTCGTTCTGGAGGACTAGCCATGGGCTGGCAGATATCGAGCAGATCGTTGAACAGGTCTTTGGGACCGGTTGTTGGAGCAACCGCTCTGCTAACTTTGGGCAGCGTTGGCGCAGCGTTTGCGCAAAACGAAGATCAATTTTCAGCGATCGCGTTTTCGCAGACCACCCACGCCGTCGGTACTGCCTATGATGCGTTGAGCCAGGAACAGGCCGAAGCCGCCGCGCTCGCGCGCTGCGCCATTCACGCCGATGATTGCGAAAGCCGCAACTGGGCCCGCAATGCCTGCTCAGCGCTGGCGATTGACGTCAATGGCGAAGGTGGCTGGGGCGCAGCCTGGGGCAGCACCTACCAGGAGGCTGCCGATGGCGCGCACGCGACCTGCACAGAGTTCAACGAAAGCTGCCAGATATACGCCTGGGTTTGTAACTCGACGGCTGCGCCTAACTAACGAGCGGTTGTTCAGTAGGAACAGAGCGAACAAAGTTGTTTACTCGTCCCAACCTTGCAAGATGAACGGGTTCGACTGACGTTCAGCGCCAAGCGTTGACCCTGGACCATGGCCGGGCAAAAATTGGTAGTCATCGCCCAAAGGCAAAACCTGCTGAAAAATGCTTTTCATGAGCGTGCCATGGTCGCTGCCCGGCAGATCGGTGCGACCAATGGAGCCCTGAAACAGCACATCACCCATCACAATGAATTTGTGCGCATGATTGACGAAAATCACGTGCCCCGGCGCATGGCCGGGCGTGAAGAGCACATCAAATGTTAGCTCGCCCACGCTCACGCTTTCCCCGCCCTCAAGCCAGCGGTCAATGCTTGGCACCTTCACGCCTTCCACGCCAAACATCTGGGCTTGTGCGGCGACACCGTTGATCAGCTGTTCATCGTCGCGGTGCGGACCGATAATCTGCACGCCAAAATGTGCTGCCACATCTGCTGCCCCACCCACATGATCAATGTGCCCATGGGTCAACAAAACCTGTTCCAAGGTGCAGTCTGCCTGCTCGACAGCGGCAATCAGCTTGTCAGCGTCCCCGCCAGGATCAACAATTGCGGCCTTGCGGGTTTGCGTACAGATGAGCAGCGAACAGTTCTGCTGAAACCCCGTTACCGGCATCACAGCGATCTCTAAAGTGGGTTGGTGGTCTTGATGATCTGTCATGGTGATTGGGTGCCACGACCAAACCAAGCACGCAACCGCTTCAAACTATGATTATGGTATGCCACAACGACGTCTGGTGATTTGAAAAGGGTTTTCCCATGCTCCGCACACGCACCCTGACCCGCACGCTTGCGAGCATCGCGCTCTTGGCGTTGGTTGGCCTAACTTTGCATGCCCTCACCTTGCCCGCCCTCGCCCACGACGGCGCTGGCACACATCAGGCGGCGGGGTACCTGAACCCCAGCCATCTGCCAGCATGCGATGCACGCGGCGTGCTCGCACAGGTCAGCACCAAGCAAGCCTATCGCGGTCAGGAACCCTTCCAGCACACCGTGCAGGTCACCGCATACGATCATGTGCGCCAAACCCGGCATGTCGGGTCTATGGAGCCGGGGCTTCGTGAGCGACGCTGGTGTCAGGCACGGGCACATTTGGCCAGCGGTCACACTCGAACCGTGTATTATGTGATTGAGGGGCAGGCCAGCTTCGTGGGAGCATCCTATGGCGTGGAAAGCTGCATGTCCGGCCGGGATCTGTGGAACGTGAATGGCGGCGACTGCAGCGCCCTGCATGTCTGGTAGCGCGCAACCATAGTGAACAAATCTCTTCTCTATGGGGGCGTGCTTGTCGCCGGACTGATAATTGCCGTTGCCACCACCTGGCCAGGGTCGCCGCCAAACACGCCGCGTCCATCACACCAAGATGCACCATTTGATTTTTACGTGCTGGCGCTCAGCTGGTCTCCGGCTTTTTGTGCAAGCGAACGCGGACAGGGTGCAGCCCTGCAATGCGGGCGCGACGCGGACTTCGGTTTCATCACCCACGGCCTCTGGCCACAATTCGAAGACGGATGGCCCTCGTTCTGCCAATCGCCCCATGGCGACCGAATGCCAAGGGCGGTTGCCGAAAGTCTGCTCGATATTATGCCAGACCGCGGCCTGATCGCGCACCAGTGGGACAAGCACGGGACCTGCACAGGCCTCTCACCGGCAGAATATGCAGACATGACCCTGGCCGCCAGCCGGGCGATTGCGGTGCCACCGCTGTTTACTGATCAGGTTCCGCAAACCATCGATGCTCAACAGGTTGAGCAAGCCTTCACACGTGCCAACCCCGGCATGAGTGAAGGCACAATTGCTGTGTCTTGCCCGGGAGGGCGTTTTACTGAGGTGCGTATCTGCCTCAATCAAGATCTCACCCCACGCACCTGTGCGCAGGTAAACCGCAATGGCTGTGCGCAGACAAATGTGAGCGTAACGCCGCGATAGGCTGGTCGTTGTGTAAAAGTTGAACGGCTGTTCAAAGCCAAAATTAGGCCCCGGCATGGTTCAATTGGCGGATGGCCTATCTAAACGTCAACGCGCTGAAAAAGCCGCTACCAGATCGCAAGTTCAAGCTGTTTGTGGTCGGCATCGGTTTGGCATTTTGGATGGTCTGGGGCATTGCATTGTTCGTTTTCACCCAAGGACACCCGCTAGGCGACATAGCCACCTGCGGACCAATGGACCAAACCGGCATTTTTTGGGAGTGCGCCAGCGGAAAGGTGCACACACTGGTCGCCAGCATCCTCAACGCTTTGATTGTTCTAACGCTTGCCATGCCGGCCTTTGTCGTTGCCGCTAACTTTGATCCGGCAGCCTTGCCACTAGCCGTGCCAGGTTTGTTGTTTCATGTGATCGGTCTGCCTGCTGGCGCATTCGTACTGGTGGGATCACTGCGCAGACTGGCGCAAAGAGCGCACCGCTAGCGAACCTGCCCGTCTGTTGGGTTTCGCGACGACTGCCAACGCGTCCCATAAAAAAAGCCGCCCAACGTATTGGACGGCCCTCATCGACTTCCGGTACACGCAGGCTACCGGTTGACCCCCTGCGAAATCGCATCGAAATAACCATCCATAAAATGCAGGTCGCGCACTGCATCCACACCCTTCACAGCCGCCACGGCATCACCGGCGACCAACTTCACCTCTTGGTGGAAATTCACCAGCGCTCCATCCAACATTTTTGGTCGCACATCAGCGAAGCCTGGTGCGCCCCATGCATAGGCAAAGGCCGCGATAAAAACGGTGCGAAACACGAAGGAGGCCTCCAATTTAGGACCAAGACAGAACGCCTTAAGTCCACTTGACGGTGATGCGATAGCAGCCAATTTTGAACACCAGTTCAAATGAAACGTTAGATTTTTAATCTTATTGATATCGGGGACCCGACATTGGCCGTACTTCGCAGCGCAGCAGCCTCACCTTTTGTCCGCAAATGCTCCATCGCGGCCATTGTTCTGGGGCTTGAAGAGCAAATTGAAACTCAGCCCGCGAACACATCTGATCCCCTTGATCCACTGCGCCAACAGAACCCCCTTGGCAAAATTCCAACGCTCATTTTGTCTGATGGCCAGACCCTGTACGACAGCCGTGTGATTGTCGCGCATCTTGACTATGTGGCCGGCGGCAACAAGCTGTATCCGGCAGACCCTGCCCAACGCATCACCGCAATGAAGCTTGAAGCCCTTGCTGACGGCATCATGGATGCGGCCATCTTGCAGGTCTATGAGAAGCGTTTCCGGGCTGAGCACGAGCGCAGCCACAGCTGGGTTGAGCGGCAAGCTGAGCGCGTGAGTTCGGCGCTTAAGCACATTGAGGACCATCCACCGGCAACCACTGGTGCGCCGACTGTTGGTACCATCGCCGTGGCCTGCGCGCTGGGTTATCTCGATCTACGTTTTGAAGGCGCGTGGCGGCGCAACCACCCCGGCCTCGTGGCCTGGCTTGATGCGTTCCGCGCTGCCGTTCCAGCGTTTGATGACACGGCACCATCTGTCTAAAAGGCGCTATCAGCTTTCTTTCTCTCGCCCTTGCCGCAGGCCTTGCCTTTTGGGCCGCCACAGCACACATGAGAGCTTCCAAGGGTGTAGGCTTACACCGGTTCTCACACAGTTTCGCACTTAGCGCGCGCTGACCAAGGGCTCTGCTTGTTCGACTACATTCTCTTAGTTCTTGGCCTTGCCGGACTGGTCATCGCAGGCGACGCACTTGTGCGTGGTGCCGTTGGTTTGGCCGAGCGTTTTGGTATTCCGCCGCTCATCATTGGCCTCACCATCGTTGCGCTGGGCACCAGTGCGCCCGAGTTGATGGTTTCCTTGCAGGCAGCTTTTGATGGTGCCGCGGATATCGCAGTGGGCAACATTGTTGGCTCTAACGTTGCAAATGTTCTGCTGGTGCTGGGCGTGCCTGCGCTGATCCTGGCCACGCCGTGCGACGGGGCCGGACTAAAGCGCTCCACCATTTTCATGCTGGCGATCTCCGTTCTGTTCACGGTTTTCGCGTTCTCAGGCCAGTTGGAGATGTGGCACGGCTTGGTGCTGCTTACACTGCTGGTGGTGTTTCTGGTTGGCTCCTACCTGTCGGCCCGCAAAAGCGGTGATGGCCCAGGCTCAGCCGAAATAGAAACCATTGATGGCGTAGAAGGGGTGCCAAAATCGCTTTGGGCGGCTTTGGGCTTCTTCGCCGTAGGCATTGTCGGCCTGCCGTTGGCCGCAGATGCAACCGTAGACGGCGCGACAAGCATTGCCCGCTCGCTTGGGGTGCCTGAGGTTATTATCGGCCTAACCATCATCGCCATTGGCACATCCCTTCCGGAGTTGGTGACAACCGTTGTCGCAGCGCTGAAAAAACAGGCCGATGTCGGCGTGGGCAACGTCATCGGCTCCAACGTCTTCAACATCCTGTTCATTCTGGGCGCGACGGCCACCATTACCCCCATTGGCATTGCTGATCAGATTTTGCAGTTTGATATCTGGATCATGCTTGCCAGCTCGGCGATCCTGCTGCCCTACGTTCTGTTCCGCTGGACCATTGGCAAAAAAACGGGTCTCGCCTTTTTGGGGCTCTACGCCATCTATATGGGCGCGCTGATCATGAAGGCTGTCGGCGGCTAATTGAGGCTCCGATGACTGCTCTCCCCCCGACCCTGATCACTGGCGCAGCCACACGACTTGGCAAAGCTATGGTGCAAGACCTTGCACACGCTGGCACGCCTGTTTGCATCCACTATCGCAGCTCAGGCGATGCTGCACAGCAAACCGCTGATGCAATCAACGCGAACGGTGGCAAGGCCGCTATTGTCCAGGCTGACCTGCTAAACGATGACGAGGTAGAAACGCTGGTTGCCCGCGCCTCCTCTGCGCTGGGCCTACCGCTGCAAGTGCTGGTCAATAGCGCATCGCTTTTCCAGAGCGACGAAGTGGGCAGTCTGCAGGCGGCGCTCTTCCACAAACACTTTGCCATCCACGCAACAGCATCGGCGGTGCTTGCAGACGCACTGGTGAACCAGCTTCCAACCGATGCCGAGGGCCTGATCGTCAATGTTATTGACCAGCGTGTCTGGCGGCTAACGCCCAATTTCATCTCCTACACCGCCTCGAAGGTTGCGTTGTGGGGCCTCACCCAGACGCTAGCGCAAGCCTATGCGCAGAGCACAAATGGCCGTGTCCGTGTCAACGCCATTGGCCCGGGCCCAACCTTGTCCAATGAACGGCAGGACGATGCAGACTTCGCAAAACAAGTCGCAGGCGTGCCACTCCACCGCGGACCAAAGCTCGATGCCTTTGCCACAACGCTTGCCTATCTGTGGCAGATGAAAGCCATGACTGGCCAAATGATTGCGCTGGATGGCGGGCAGCACCTTGCCTGGGAAACGCCTGACGTTGCCGGCATCAACGAGTAAGAACAAACCTGCCAGACGTGGCAGCAGGCGACGACGGCCCGTCTGGCTTCGACCCAAATTTCCCGACACAATGGACGGCATGGACCAGAGCGATTCCAAACAAGAACAGCCGACACAAGGCGAGCAGAAAGGGCCCGGCCCGCTGGCCAGTGAAGTGTGGGTTGGTGAAGATGTTCTGCCGGATATTCCCCAAGGGGCGACCGGCTTCGACATCATCGCCGCCTTCGTCAAAAAGCTGCCCAACACGCCTGGTGTCTATCGCATGCTCAACGCGAGCGGCGATGTGCTCTATGTCGGTAAGGCGCGCAAGCTTAAAGCGCGGGTCACCAATTACACGCGACCCAATGGGCTCACCAGCCGCATTGTGCGCATGATCAGCCAGACGGTGGCGATGGAGTTCATCTCCACCCGCACCGAAACTGAAGCACTGCTGCTGGAAGCCAACCTCATCAAGCGGCTGCGCCCGCGCTTCAATGTGCTACTGCGCGATGACAAGAGCTTTCCCTACATTCTGCTGGCACAAGACCATGAAGCCGCGCAGCTTGCCAAGCATCGTGGTGCACGCTCTCGCAAGGGGCAGTATTTTGGCCCGTTTGCCTCAGCCGGCGCGGTGAACCGCACGGTCAATGCACTCCAAAAGGCTTTCCTCATCCGCACCTGCTCAGACAGCGTGTATGAAAGCCGCACGCGCCCCTGCTTGCTCTATCAAATCAAGCGCTGCTCGGCCCCTTGCACCGGCGAGATCAGCCTTGAGAATTACAATGGCCTCGTCAGCGATGCGCAGAGCTTTTTGTCGGGCAAATCCAAGCAGGTGAAGGCGGATCTGGCCAAACAGATGGAAGCCGCATCTGAAACGATGGATTTTGAGCGCGCTGCCGTCTACCGCGACCGCATTTCTGCTCTCAGCCAGATACAGGCCCATCAGGGCATCAACCCGCGCAACATCGAAGAAGCCGATGTATTTGCGCTCGCCACCGAGGGTGGCCAGACGTGTGTGCAGGTGTTCTTCTTCCGCACCGGACAAAACTGGGGCAACCACGCTTACTTTCCCAAGGCTGATAAGTCGCTGGAACCTGACGAAGTGCTCGGCAGCTTCATTTCTCAGTTTTACGACAACAAGCCGATCCCCAAATTGATCCTCACCTCGCACGCACTACCGGAGGCTGACCTGATGGCTGAAGCCTTCAGTCAGCACGCGAACCGCAAAATTGAGATCAGTAAGGGGCAACGCGGCGAACGACGCGATCTGGTGCAGCACGCGACCACCAATGCGCGCGAGGCGTTGGCCCGCAAAATGGCCGACAGTGCCAGCCAGACCAAGCTGCTCGATGGGTTGGCGCAAGCGCTAAAGCTGGATGGCACACCGCGCCGCATTGAGGTGTATGACAACTCGCACATCATGGGCACCAACGCAGTGGGCGGCATGATCGTCGCGGGGTCGGAAGGTTTTGTGAAAAATCAGTACCGCAAGTTTAACATCAAGGATGAAACGCTCACGCCGGGCGATGATTTCGGCATGATGCGCGAGGTGCTGACCCGCCGTTTCTCTAGGCTGGTCAAAGAGGGTGACGACAACGCGGATGCTGACCCCGACAGCTTCCCCAACTGGCCGGACCTGGTGATCATTGATGGCGGTAAGGGGCAGATGAGGGCCAGTAAGGCCGTTCTTGATGAACTTGGCATAACCAACAAGGTTGCGATGATCGGTGTCTCCAAAGGCCCGGACCGGGATGCAGGCCGCGAAGTCTTACACCCGATGACTGGCGACCCATTCATGCTGCAACCGCGCGACCCGGTGCTTTATTTCATCCAGCGCCTGCGTGATGAGGCGCACCGTTTTGCCATCGGCACGCATCGCGCCAAGCGTTCGGCGCAGATGCGCGAAAACCCGCTCGATGAGGTGGGAGGCATCGGCCCGACCCGCAAAAGAGCGCTGCTCAACGCGTTTGGCTCGGTGAAGGGCATCAAACGGGCGGCCTTGTCGGATTTGGAACAGGTACCGGGCATCTCGGGCGCGCTAGCGCGCACAATTTACGATCATTTTCGCGAGACAGGGTAGGCAACGTGAAGGGTTGATGCACACCGTTGACGGCCTGCTGGCGGCATGTTGAAACCAGAGCAGAAAATCCCGCATCCAAGAGGCGTTTATGGCAACGGCCCAAAGCAGCGTCTATTCAGTTCCCAATCTTTTAACCTACGGTCGCATTGCCGCGATCCCCATAATCGTGGCGTGCCTGTATTCCACCGACCATCTGTGGCTGTGGGTAGCGCTGGGCCTGTTCATTGCCGCCGCCATCACAGACTATTTTGATGGGTATTTGGCGCGTGCCTGGGATCAGCAGTCCAGCCTCGGCAAGATGCTGGACCCCATAGCCGATAAGCTGCTGGTGGGCGCTGTGCTTGTAATGTTGGCGGCCAATGGGACCACCACCGGGCTGGCGCTTGTCCCTGCGATTATCATTTTGAGCCGGGAAATTTTAGTATCAGGCTTGCGCGAATATTTGGGCCAAATGAACCTCTCGGTTCCAGTTTCCAAACTGGCTAAATGGAAAACCACCGTTCAGATGATCGCTATCGGGGTGCTGATCACCGGCCCCGCTGGCGAAGCGCTGATCAGTGGCACCATGTTTGCCGGCCTTGGCCTGCTGTGGCTGGCCGCATTGCTAACGGTGTGGACGGGCTATGATTATGTGCGCGCTGGCATCGCCCACCTGGTGGCGGCCGATCAAGCATGAAACTGCTCTATTTCGCATGGGTGCGGGAACGCGTGGGGGTTGAATCCGAGACCCGTGATCTACCCGCTGACATTACCACTGTTGGCGCACTGAAAACATGGCTGGCCAGTACAGATGAAGGCTATGCCTATGCCTTCCAGGACCCGGCAATCATCCGTGTTGCGCTGGATAAAACCTTAGCTGAAGACGATGCACCGCTGGCAGGTGCCGACGAGGCGGCGTTCTTCCCGCCCATGACGGGTGGATGAGCGGTGGGCAAATGAAGATCGCCGTGCAAGCCGAACCCTTTGATGCGGGTGCAGAGATAGCAGCCCTGCACGCGGGCAACCCAGCCATTGGCGGCGTCACCAGCTTCACCGGCTATTGCCGCGACGAGGGTGGTACCTTGGCCGCACTGGAACTGGAGCATTTTCCTGGCATGGCTGAAAGCCAGCTGACCGCGATCGCGCAGGAAGCTGATAGCCGCTGGCCGCTGCAGGGCATCACCATCATCCACCGCTATGGCAAGCTCACGCCTGGCGAGCCAATTGTGCTGGTGGCAACAGCCTCAACCCACAGGCGCGCGGCCTTTGAGGCGGCAGATTTCCTGATGGACTTTCTAAAAACCGATGCGCCCTTCTGGAAAAAAGAACACCCAGCAAACCCCGATCATGAAGCAAGCTGGGTGAACGCAAAAGCATCAGATGACGCCGACAAGCATCGCTGGAAACGCTAGGCGTTAGGCCGCCGCCTGAGCAGCGTTGGGACGAACTGCTGCCTCATAATCGGCAATCAGCGTCTGCGAAATCTGACCCGGCGTAAATGTAAATGGCCCAATCTCAGATACCGGCGTCACCTCAGCTGCGGTGCCCGTGATGAAGCATTCGCTGAACTGCGCCATTTCGTGAGGCAGGATACGGCGCTCAATCACCTCCAGGTTACGTGCTTTGGCAAGCTTGATCACCGTTCGGCGGGTAATACCATCAAGGAACCGATCAGCGATGGGCGTGTGAATCACGCCATCTTCAATGAAGAACACGTTTGCGCCTGTCGCCTCGGCCACATAGCCTTCCCAATCGTACATCAACGCATCGGCATAGCCTTTGCCTTCAGCTTCATGCTTGGAAAGCGTGCAAATCATGTAAAGGCCAGCCGCCTTGGCATTGTGCGGGGCAGTGCGCGGGTCTGGACGACGCCACTTGGCAATATCCAGACGAATACCTTTCATACGCTCTTCAGGCGCAAAGTAGCTGGGCCATTCCCAAGCTGCAAAAGCAACATTGATGCGGTTGGCCTGCGCCGAAACACCCATCATCTCAGAGCCGCGCCAGGCAACGGGGCGCACATAGGCGTCAGTAAACCCGTTCTTGGCGATGGTCTCTTCACAGGCCTTGTTCAGCTCATCGACGCTGTAAGGCATGGTCATATCGAGGATCTGCGCCGAATTCACCAACCGCTCGTGGTGCGCTGTCTGCTCAAACACCACCCCGCCATAGGCACGCTGGCCCTCAAAAACGCTTGAAGCATAGTGCAACCCATGTGTGAGCACATGAACCTTGGCATCATTCCAGTCGACGAACGTTCCGTTCATCCAGATATGTCCGGACAACTGATCGAAAGGCACACCAGCCATGGTCTTCACTCCAAAAAAAGCGCCGCTTGGCGCGCGCTGAGCGCTTCATACGCTCATAGTTTCGTTAAGCGCCTGATGCGCTCTTTGCTTCGTTGAGCGCATGCCGCACTCTTGGATTCAAACACACCTTGAAAAGACTCGTACAATCTCTGATCGTACCAGCGTAGCTGGCGATTCCAGTATCGACTGGGCGGCCTGCCTAACAAAGCGGCACTGAAAGCAAGAAATGAAAACGCTTACTGGGTCGCAAGACCTAATCTTTCGCCAACAGAGGCGACCGTGTAACAATAATGCTAAAATATGTCAACATGGCTGACATAAATTTGGAGGCCGACACCATCAGCAAGGCTGAGCCCGATACGCTGGCCATCATCGAGGCACTTTTCTTTGCCTATCGCGACTTTGTTGGAGAGCCGGATGCAATTCTTGACGAGCTTGGTTTCGGGCGGGCGCACCATCGCGTGCTGCATTTTGTTCACCGCAACCCGGGCATGACAGTCGCGGTGCTGCTGGAAATTTTGCAGATCACCAAGCAGAGCCTTGCCCGGGTGCTCAAGGCATTGATTGAAGAAGGTTATATTGCGCAAAAGGCAGGCCCCGATGATCGCCGCCAGCGCCTGCTTTATACCACCGCGCGCGGAGCTGAGCTTGCCGAGCAGCTTCTTGCCATACAATCGTCACGGATAGAGGGCGCATTGCAGAGCGTTCCGGCTGAAAGTCGGCAGGATGTTCAGCGGTTTTTGCGCGCCCTTATGAACGAGGCGCGAACACCGCTGGAACCCAACGAAACCGCTGCTAAGGCGAGCCACGCAAACACGGCAGGTTCGCCAGAAAGATAGCCCGAATGCCTGCTGCCCCGCTCAGTGCCATCCCCGCAGATACTGCATCGCATGTTCTGATTGTCGATGATGACGCGCGTATTGGTGACCTTCTGAAGCGGTATCTGGGCGACAATGGCTACCGCGTGACTGTTTGTAAATCGGCTGAAGAAGCGCGCAGCGCTACCGACGGTCTGGCTTTCGACATGATGGTGCTAGACGTGATGATGCCAGGCGAAAGCGGCTTTGAGTATCTGGCTTCCTTGCGCAAGACATCTGCCATTCCTGTCATTATGCTCACTGCACGCGGATCGGCAGAGGACCGCATCACCGGGCTAGAAAGCGGCGCGAATGACTATCTGCCCAAACCGTTTGAGCCTCGCGAGCTTTTGCTGCGCATCGACAACATTCTGCGCGCGACGCGCCAAACCCATGGCGGCAACACCGACACGGTGGAGTTTGGCAACTTCTGTTTTACGCTGTCGCGCCGGGACCTTACCCGCGATGGCGATGCGGTGCGGCTGACTGAGCGGGAACGAGAAATTATGGCGCTGCTTGCCGCGCGACCAAACGCAACCGTTTCTCGGCTGGACCTGCTTGGCGATGATCCCAACAAGACTGACCGAGCAATCGATGTGCAAATGACACGCCTGCGCCGCAAGATAGAAGATGACCCGGCAAACCCTGTTCACCTTCAAACCGTGCGCGGGGTGGGCTATCGGCTGGTTAGCGATTAGAAGGGGAAAAACCCTTGCCGCAGCAACCAGGATTTGCGCCACCAGATGGCCGATTTGCAAGAGACACAGGCTGACGCCATCGCCAACGTGCCCTCTGATGCGCCTCAAGCCGAGCGCGCGGGAACGCGTGTTCGCAGCTTTCTGCGGGGCCTAAGCGGCAAATCAGCTGAAGCAAGCAGCACCCAAAACAACACCCGAACCAACACCCAAAGCAAAACGCTGTTCAGGGCTGCCGTGTTCCCTTTCGAAAAACTGCTGGGTGCCGCACGCTGGACAACCCGAACGATCGGCACCGTTACCAAACCTATCCTGCCGCAAGGCCTCTACGCTCGTTCGTTGATGATCATCATTGTGCCGGTCGTGTTGCTGCAGTCGGTGGTTGCTTTCGTGTTCATGGAGCGCCATTGGGAACTTGTTACCGAACGCCTCTCACAGGCGGTCACCCGCGATATTGCCGCCGTCATTGCCATGGTGGAGACCTTTCCTGACAATGAGCGCGACCAAACCGAAATTATTCGTATCGCGCGCGACGCACTGGGCCTCAACGTGGCCTTCCTGCCCGAAACGGCTCTTCCGGCAACATTGCCAAAACCGTTTTTCGATCTTCTGGACCGCACGCTAAGCCAGGAAATTTCCGAGCAGATCGATCGCCCCTTCTGGATTGATACGGTTGGTCGCTCCAACCTTGTGGAGGTTCGTGTCGCGCTGAGCGATGGGCAGGTGCTGCGTGTGTTTGCTCGCCGCAGCCAAACCTATGCCTCCAATTCACACATCTTCCTGGTTTGGATGACTGGTGCGTCAGTGGTGTTGCTCGTTGTGGCCGTGTTGTTCCTGCGCAATCAGATTCGCCCTGTTCTCAGGCTGGCCGATGCCGCAGACAGGTTTGGTCGCGGGCAATCGGTTGATGAAGAAATGACGTTGCGTGGTGCACGGGAAATCCGCCGTGCAACCATTGCCTTCTGGCGCATGCGCGAGCGCATCGAGCGGCACGTGGATCAGCGCACTGCCATGCTTTCAGGCGTGAGCCATGATCTTCGCACCATTCTTACCCGCTTCAAGCTAGAGCTTGCGCTTCTGGATGATAAGCAAGCCGCCAGCGAAATGGGCCGTGACGTTGATGAAATGCAAGCCATGCTGGAGGGATACCTGGCCTTTGCTAAGGGTGATGATGGTGAGGTAAGCCAGCCCTGCGATGTGCGCGCACTGCTGGAAAGCGTCACGCAAAACACCGCCACAGGCAAACCGGCACCACTCACTTTCGAGGGGCCCGCACAGGCCTCTGTCAAACCAATTGCCTTCAAACGGCTGGTGGCAAATCTGGTTAACAATGCCCAGCGTCACGCGCAAACTGTCACGGTGAGCGCGCAACGCGGCGAGGAACACTTGACCATCACCGTGGATGACAATGGCCCCGGCATTCCTCACGACAAACGCGAGGACGTGTTCCGCCCGTTCTACCGGTTGGACGAAGCGCGCAATTTGGATGAAAGTGGCACCGGCCTTGGCCTGGCGATTGCTCGCGATATCGCGCGTGCACATGGTGGCGATATCGCTTTGGACGACAGTGTCTGGGGCGGGTTGCGCGCAACCATCACTCTGCCAGCCTGATCACAGGCCCAAGAAGCCGACAGTAGAGCTAATACAATTTGCCACCATTGGGCACGTCTAGCGTCGGCTTTAGCAGCACAACTTCACCCTGCGCGTCGGGCACGCCCAGCGTAAGCACTTCGGACATAAACGGGCCGATCTGGCGAGGCGGGAAGTTCACGACCGCCATAACCTGCGTTCCGATCAGTCCTTCCGGCGTGTAATGCCTGGTGATCTGCGCGGAGCTTTTCTTCACCCCGATCTCGCCACCAAAATCAATGCGAAGCTTGATCGCGGGCTTACGCGCCTCTGGGAACGGTGCGGCTTCCACGACTGTGCCCACACGCACATCCACTTTCAGAAAGTCATCAAAGCTGATGGTATCGTTCATCGCAAAACCCGGAAAGTCTAAGCTGCTTCGGCTTGCGCGCCATGATCAGACTTGTTGCGGTTCATCCGCTCACGCAGACGACATAAAGGCCCGCCATTCGCACCGCCTTGGCCACGCATCAGCATCACCAACCCGTCGACATCGCCAATGCGGCGCTCGGCCTGGCGCAGTGCCTTATCGAGTTCGGCCATGGTTTGAGCCTGGCCTTCGTCGGTCTCTTTCAGGAACACGCGCATAACGCGAGCATATACCTGCACCATACCGGCCACCACCAACGCGCCACGCGGCCCATCAACATCAAGGTCGGCACTGGCCGCCATGCGTGCCATCGACTTGGAGGCGATACGCCCCAAGCTCATCGTTAGGGCGGGATCTCGGCGCGCATCAGTGCCCAGCTGAATGAGAGCAAGCTTATAAGGCACCAGCGCATCATAGCGGCGCATGAACACATCAAACAGGCGCTCACGCGGCGGCTCCTCACCCATATCGGGATCATCTTCAGCCAGCACCAGCTCATCAATCTGTTTGGCAAACGCTTCAAACAGGTCGAGCTTAGAGGAATAGCTCATCAGCAGCTTTGCAAGCGGTACATTGGCTCTTCCAGCCACGTCTCGCAGTGTGATGTCATTGAACGATGTTACCATCAGCGCATCGGTGAAGGCTTTCACAACCGCTTTGGTTTCAGTCTTGTTGAGCATTCTATCTCCGGCGGCAAGCAAGGAAATCTTGGTCTAACAACCTTACGGCTTTTTTGCCGAATTGGATGCTGCAAGCGCCACCGACCTGTCAAAGGCCGCTGTGGCAGTTGCCTCCATCAAGCGCTCCAGTGCACCGCTTGTCTGCAGTTCGCCAAGCCCTGCTGCAGTTGTGCCCCCTGGTGAGGTGACATTGATACGCAACGCGCTAGCAGGCTCTGCGCTTGCATCCAGCAAGGCCCCTGCCCCCACAACGGTCTGTCGGGCAAGAGCCATCGCTGTATCTGCTGGTAAGCCCAGCTTTTCGCCAGCCAGCGCCAGCGCTTCCACCATGTGAAAGACATAGGCCGGACCGGAGCCAGAAATGGCCGTAACCGCATCCATAGCGCGTTCATCGTCTACCCACACGACTTTGCCCACCGCCGCCAAAAGTGCCGTTACACCATCACGAATGTCGTCACTGGCAGCTGGTGCAAAGGCTGCGGTGATGCCAGCGCCAACGGCAGCAGGCGTGTTGGGCATGGTTCGTACGCACACCGCTTTTGCAAAGGCGGCTGCCAGGGTGGCAAGCGATGTGCCAGCTGCAATGGAAAGCACCGTCAGCCCGCAATGATCCAAACCAGACAGGCCGGGCAACACAGCCTCCATCATCTGCGGCTTGATCGCCAGCATCAGCAGGTCGGGATGCGTGCCAACTTCACCAACGTCAGCAAAGCAGGCAACACCCTTGGCAGACCAGCCACGGTCGTCATTGGCAAGGGCCGGGTCCACCAAAACAATAGCGCTCGCGGGCACGCCTTGGTTTAGCCAGCCATCCACCAAGGCACCGCCCATTTTGCCAGCGCCGATTACAAGGATGGTCTGGAAAGGAAGCTGCACTTCTCTTACGCCTCGCCTGCGGTTTCAAACAACGCATCTGACAGGGCATCCTGCGCGCTCTTTCCAGCCCAAACCACATATTGGAAGGCTTCATAATAGCGCTCGCAAACTTCCGCTGCAGCCTCAAGCATACAGGCGCATTGCTGCGGCGTGGCATCCGCACCACCGCTCAGAAGCAACGTTGCGCGGAACACAATTGCCGACTGATCTCGCCACAAATCGAAATGGCCGAGCCACAACTGCTCATTCACCAGCGCCAGAAGCTTGGTGACTTCATTAAGCCGCGTCGGCGGAACTTTCAGATCGAACCCACATGCCAAATGCAGCGCTTCATGCTCTTCCATCCACGAAAACGACACATGGTACGACGACCATGAGCCCTGAACGGAGATTGTGATCTCCTGTTCACTGGAACGTTCAAAAGCCCATTCATTGAGGGAGGCCAAATGCTCCACAACATCAACAGGGTGGTTGAGGCGATCTACCTCAAAGTCAGCAAGCGCCATACTGGGCTCCTCGTGTCGGCCCAACCCACAAACGTCGTGAGAAGGGCCTATTCATGCGAATCTTTCTGCATGAAAACTATAGGTGAGGCGCAACAACGCTGCATCAGCGTTCGCGTGTGAGCGAAGCCGTGAGGGCACTTTATCGGTGTAAAACTGAGAGTCTCGGTGTGGATTGTTGCCGAAAGCTGAAGCCGAAAGTGGGCTAAGCCTTTGCGCTACCTGCAAGTTTTTCAACCTGCTCTTCCAGTGCACTTACCCGCGCTTCCAGCGCTTCGTTCTCGCCACGCTGTTTGGCGATCATATCGCGCAGCACATCCACATCTTCTTCGCGCGCCACGTCCATGGTGCCCATAACACGCTCCATCTGGCTGCGCGCTACAGTCTCTGCCTCACGCTTGACACCATCAGCGATACCAGCAGCATCGGTCATTAAGCGGCCAAGATCATCAAACAAACGGCTGTTCGATTGGGTCATGATGCAAAATCCTTCTCTGTGGCAGTCGTCTTGGCGGGCGTCACAAGCTGAGATTTATATGGTCCCTTCCAAGCGCGCATGCAAGAGAGCGGGGCGCGAACTCAACTGCCGCGACAAAAGGCCATTTTTATGATTGCCATCACCACACTGCCCGTTTTGGCCTTCCCGGTGATAGACCCGGTGCTGATCGAAGTCGGCCCGTTCGCCATCCGCTGGTATGCTCTGGCCTACATTGCCGGGCTGGTCGGCGGTTGGTGGTATGTGCGCCGCTTGGTGCAGCGCCCGCAGCTTTGGCCAGCTTCCGGTGCCCCCTACACCGCAATGGATGTGGATGATTTTCTCACTTGGGCCACGCTTGGTGTGATCATCGGTGGGCGGCTGGGCTATGTGCTGTTCTACGAACCTGCACGCTTTCTAGCCGACCCGATCTCCATACTTTATGTCTGGCAAGGCGGTATGGCCTTTCATGGCGGATTGCTGGGCGTCGTGGTCGCGATGGTCGTTTTTGCTCGCTCGCGAGGCAGAAGCGCACTTTCACTGCTTGATAGTATCGGTGCCGCTGCACCCATAGGGCTGTTTTTTGGGCGATTGGCCAACTTCATCAATGCAGAGCTTTGGGGTCGCCCCAGTGACTTGCCATGGGCAATGGTGTTCCCGACAGCCGATGAGCAGCCTCGCCATCCAAGCCAACTCTACCAATCCTTTGGCGAGGGCGTTGTGCTGTTCTTGGCCTGCGCCATCGCCATTCGCCTGGGTGGATTGAAACGTCCCGGTTTGGTTGGTGGCATTTTCACCGCCGGTTACGGCATTGCTCGTTTTCTGGTGGAATATGTGCGCGCTTTTGATGCTCAAATCGGCCTTATTGGCGGGCTTATCACGATGGGCCAATTGCTCTCACTGCCGATGATTGCTGCAGGCCTCATCCTCATCACCCTGTCACGCAACGCGAGCACACAACACGCCACATGAGCGCCTTGCTGCACCTTATTCGCACCGAGATCGAAACCTCCGGCCCTATGCTGGTGAGCCGCTACATGCAGCTTGCCCTCGCCCACCCCAGGTACGGCTACTACCAAAAAGCCGACCCGCTGGGCACTGATGGTGACTTCACAACCGCACCCGAGATCAGCCAACTTTTTGGTGAAATGGTGGGCGCATGGCTGCTGGCGGCATGGCAAGGCCTTGGTAAACCTGAACCCTTTGCCTTGGTGGAACTTGGGCCCGGCCGCGGAACTCTAATGGTCGATATCCTGCGGGTCTTCGCACTCGACCCCATGGCGCACAGCGCTGCGCACGTGCATCTGGTGGAAACAAGCCCAGCCTTGCGCGCGGCCCAACTGAAGACACTTGGCAGCAACGCAAAGCACCATAAAACCACGCACCATAATGATCTGAAGACCCTGCCGAAGATACCAACGCTGTGGGTTGCCAATGAGTTCTTTGATGCATTGCCCACCAACCAGTGGGTGCGCGGGCAAAACGGCTGGAACGGGCGCAAAATTGGGATTGTGGACAATGCGCTGGCGTTTGGTGTCGATCCAACGCCGCTGCCGTCGCCCAAGCCATTGAGCGAAGACGTTGCCCAAGGAACAATCCTTGAGCATAGCCCAGCGCAAGATCGCATTGCCCGCGCGCTGGCGCAGCACACTGTAGCCCAAGGCGGAGCAGGATTGATCATCGATTATGGCAGCCTCACCACGGGGACAGGTGACACGCTGCAAGCGGTGAAAGCACACCAAAAAGTCGCCCCACTGGCGCAACCTGGCAATGTGGATCTCACCACCCATGTGGATTTCGGCCACATTGGCAGGCTCATGCGTGAGGCAGGGGTTCAGCACACAGCCACGCAAGAGCAGGGCGCTTTTTTGTTGGCGCTTGGCCTGCTGGAACGTGCTGGCCAGTTGGGCAGCGCAATGACGGCACAGCACCAGGAACCAATCAGCCTTGCAGTGGAGCGGTTGGCGGGCGATGCGGGCATGGGCCGGCTGTTCAAGGTGCTGGGATTCGCAAGCCGTGACATTCCGATGCCCGGACTTAGAACACAAAAGGAATTTGATGAGCGCGCCTCTTAATCCCCTCCAAGACGATGGCTTGGCATCCCTAGTCGGTGTTCGGCATGGCTTTTTCACCCGCCAAGGCGGCGTCTCATCGGGCCTGTACGACAGCCTGAACACCGGACTGGGCTCACGCGATGATGTTCCCCATGTCAAAGTGAACCGCGCCCGCATTCTGGCCCATCTGGGCGGCGAGCAGTTCCTGACCGTCTATCAGCATCACAGCGCATTGTGCGTGCGCACAAAAGTCGGCTGGCAAAGCAATGCGGCACCGCGCGCCGATGCCATCGTCACCGCCACACCCGGTCTTGCCATCTGCGCGCAGGCCGCAGACTGCGGACCCGTGCTATTTGCGGATGCGGAGGCTGGCGTTGTTGGCGCGGCGCATGCTGGCTGGAAAGGTGCGCTGACAGGCGTACTGGAAGCGACAATCCAAGCCATGGAAGATGAAGGTGCAACACGAGCCAACATTCAGGCTGTGCTTGGTCCCAGCATTTCAGCGCGCGCTTATGAAGTGGGGCTAGAGTTTGTTGAACGTTTCACCACGGCCGATGCAGTCAACGCGCATTATTTCACACCCTCCAAGCGTGATGGGCATTCCATGTTCAACCTGCCCGCATATACGCTGGACCGTCTGGCTCGGGCGGGGGTGCAGGCGCGCTCGCTTGGGCGCTGCACCTATTGCGAACCTGAGCTTTTTTACAGCTATCGACGAAGTGTTCACCATAATGAGCCAGACTATGGCAGGCTCGCTAGCGCCATTATGCTGACACATGAACGGTAAAACGAGCAGAACCCGTGGACGATGGGCAGGCATAGCGTCATAAACGCTGCAAGAAACCCGCCCGCCCCTAAGAGCTTTGAGTAGTCGTTTGGTTTTTCGCGTAGCCCACCTTGTTGCCCTTGCGGGCCTTATCGCGCTTAGCGCATGCGCCTCACCGGATGGACCGGGGTCACTGGCAGGCGTTAGCCCGGCCACGCCCCAGCCCGTGACGGCGGTTCAAACAGCCCCCCTTCCCGGCGCTGTCGCCTCGCAGCCCCTTGCTGCACCCGGCCAACAGGCGCTTGCTCAACCTACTTTTGCGCAACCAGCACAGCCCCAGACGGCTGCCGGTCAAATCGCGCTTGATCCAAGCACGTTAAGCAACCCAGCGGGCCGTCAGGACTTCAACCAAGCACAGAACCAAAGTCTGACATTGCAGGACTTCTCAACCATCGACCCGCGGCCGGTGGAGGGCAGTGACCCGTTTGCCGATCAGCGCCAGCCATCCTTTGACCAGCAAACCCGGCAAGAAACACTGCAACAGGCCATTCAAAGTGGCCTTCAACCACAAGATTTTGCAGCACAGCAGCCTGCTGAGCCGGTGTGGCCACGCGTATCACTGGCTCCCATTACTACAGCGCCAGAACCCCACGCCACACAGCTGTTCGATGCTATTGACGATGCGGTGTTTGACCGAGGGATGCAGTTTGCATTTTTTGGAGATGAAACAGCGCAGTATGTTGTGCGCTCGCAGGTCAGCGCGATTCCCGCAGAAGCAGTGACATCGGTCATCTACGTGTTTGATATTTTCGACGCGCGGGGCAATTTGCGCCACCGTGTGTCAGGCGCGCGTTCCATTCCCCGCTCAGGCCCTGATGGTTGGGCACTGGTTGACAATACGGTGAAGCAGCTTATCGCTGAGGATGTTGCAACACGCATGATGACATGGCTGCGAAGCAACCCGGCTTAAGGCCACCAATACCTATGCAAGTCTTCACAAATCACAAGTTTGCCATTTAACCCCAATGGCGTGCATGGACTCACGACAGTCCATTGGGTAACACGCGCGCATCGCCGCCTTTCAGGACTGCCCAGATGAAGCTTGTCGCCGGAAACTCCAACCTCGCGCTGGCCAATGCCATCGCGGGATATCTAGACGTGCCGCTGTGCAAAGCGACTGTGAAAAGGTTCGCAGATCTCGAGATCTTCGTTGAGATCCAGGAGAATGTGCGCGGCGAGGATGTTTACATCATTCAGTCCACCAGTTTCCCCGCCAATGACAATTTGATGGAGATGCTGATTCTGATCGACGCGCTGCGGCGGTCCTCAGCCAAGCGCATCACCACCGTGCTGCCTTACTTCGGCTATGCGCGGCAGGACCGGCGCACCGCAGGACGCACGCCGATTTCCGCCAAGCTGGTTGCCAACCTGATCACCGAAGCAGGCGCCGACCGCGTACTGACCGTTGATCTACACGCCGGTCAGATCCAGGGCTTTTTTGATATCCCAACAGACAACCTGTTTGCCGAGCCGGTTATCTCCAAGGATGTGATGGACAACTATATGGGCAATGGCCCATTGGCCGTTGTCTCACCCGACGTCGGCGGCGTGGTGCGCGCACGAGCCATCGCCAAACGTGTTGATGCACCGCTGGCGATTGTCGACAAGCGCCGTGACCGGCCTGGCGAATCTGAAGTGATGAACGTGATCGGCGATGTGGATGGCATGTCGTGCCTTCTGGTTGATGACATCATCGATTCCGGTGGCACGCTGTGCAACGCGGCAGATGCTCTGCTGGCACGCGGAGCCAAAGAGGTTTCAGCCTACATCACCCATGGTGTACTATCGGGTGGTGCGGTGACACGCATTGCAGGGTCTAATTTGAAAGAACTTGTGATCACCGACAGCATTGAAACAACCGAAGCTGTGAAGAATGCGCACAACATTCGCGTTATCACCGTGGCAAGTTTGCTCGGCGAGGCGATTATGCGAACGGCACTGGAAAAGTCGGTTTCCAGCCTGTTTTCTTAAACGGCCACTCCACTCAATACGGCGGAAGACGGTACACACGCCGCAGATAGTTTGTGCTGTCAAAGTGCAACCGGACCCGGTCACCCACGCCCACTTGATTGGTGTATTGGAAATACTCGATGCGCTGGTCAAGAACCATGCCATTGGCCAGGAATTTTTCGCCCGTGCGCTCGTTTTCGCTAACAATCACCGTGTCAATATAGTTCGGTGTTGCCGGCCAGTCCGGCCCAAAAAAGGCTGATGCGCACCCGGTTGCGCTGGCCAGTACCACCGCGGCAAGCAAAAACGAGAGCGAGCAAGAAAGAAAGATCGATTTCAAGGGTCTCTCCATGCGCGACCGCAATGGCTCCTTACCAAACACGCATAAAACACAAGCTCAAGGCGCGGGCCGGGTCAAAGACCTAACAGCCTGACGACACCCATCATATCACCATGCTGAGAACGACTCCGAGCAACGCGCACGCCCCAAGGGTAAGAAGAAGCCCACGTTTCAACCCTATCAACACGACCCCAGCAACCACCGCGATCAGCAGCGCAAAAGTGTTCAGGCTCGACAGCATGGGCGCCGGCAGACTTGCTGGCCCCAAATTGACCTCATTGACCACATCAAACAGAACCTGAATGGAAAACCACACTGCCAGCGAGGCGATGACACCAACGACGGCCGAAGTCACACCGCGCAGGGCGTTTCTCAGCCAAACAATTTCACGGGTACGCTCAACAAAGGGCGCGCCGAGAAAGATCCAGACAAAGCACGGGATGAACGTGAACCACAGCGTGAGCGTCGCGCCAATGATCCCGGCGAGCACCGGGTCTATGCCCAACCCGGCTTGAGCAGCCGCGACATAGCCCACAAACACGAGCACCAAAATCAGAGGCCCCGGGGTGGACTCAGCCAGGCCCAACCCTGTCACCATGTCAGCGGTCGAGAGCCAAGCAAAATCCTGCACCACAACCTGAGTGATGTAAGCGAGCACAGCGTAGGCTCCACCAAAAGTGATGATCGCCGTCCAGGAGAAAAACAGCGCCTGCTGCGCCCAAAGGTTCTGCAAACCAAGTCCCAGCGCCAAAAGGGCGAGCGGCACAATCCAGAGAGCCGCACAAACCGCCGCCGCGCGAAGGGAAGATGTGTTACGCGCTGCATTGTCTGGCACGGCCGCTTCCAGCGAGGTACCCGCACCGCGCCCCCAGACCAGCACACCCAGCAGCGCAGCCACACCAATGACAAATGGAAACGGAACGCCAAACACATAGATCGCCATAAAGGCAGCAAGGGCGAGCGCGGAAGCCAGCGGAGATGTCAAAGTCTTTTGCGACAGCTTGACCAATGCCTGCAAAACAATGGCCAGCACCGCGGCCTGCAGACCGAACAAGAGCCCGGAAATGGCAGGCACATCGCCCAGCGCCACATAGAGAGTGGCCAAGCCCAGAAGCACCGCAAAGCCCGGCAGGATAAACAGCAAACCAGCGATCAGCCCGCCGCGCACGCCCTGCAAAAGCCAGCCAATATAGGTGGCCAGCTGCATCGCCTCGGGACCAGGCAGCAACATGCAGTAGTTCAGAGCGTGCAGAAACCGGTCTTCCGGCAACCACTTTTTCTCGTCCACAACCACCTTGTGCATGAGGGCTATCTGCGCGGCAGGACCTCCAAACGACAGTATGCCAATGCGGACGAACGCTCCGGTGAGCGCGCCAAACGTGGCGCTTTGTGGTGCATTGGTTTCGCGGGACGCATCAGCAGACATGCCCCGTCCTAAGCGCGCGGTTGTAACAGAGCAATGACAACGTGAAAGCCAAGCCCAAGCTGCATTTGCATCGCACACAAAACGGCGTTATAGACCGCCATCCGCGCCAGACCCCCCTGGAGGCACGCGTGGAGTGATCGCCGGATAGTCCGGCGATTTTTTTGTTATACATTGGAGAAATGCCATGCGTGAGAGCTATGAACTGGCTGGCACGCGGCGCGAACGGGTCGGCAAGGGAGCTGCCCGTGCTCTGCGACGCGAGGCCATGCTGCCCGCCGTGATTTACGGCGACAAAAAAGACCCGATCCCGGTTGCGCTGCCCTACAAGGAAGTGACCCTATTGATCCACGGCGGTGGTTTCATGACCACAGTGGGCACAATCGATATTGCTGGTGAGAAGCACCAGGTGATCGCCAAGGATTTTGAGCTCGACCCCGTGCGCGATTTCCCGATGCATGTCGATTTCCTGCGTGTGTCCAAAGGCTCAACGCTGACAGTCAACATTCCGGTGCACTTCCTCAACGAGGAAACATCCCCTGGCCTGAAAGCTGGTGGCGTGTTGAACGTTGTGCGCCACGAAGTGGAGTTGAACTGTCCTGCCAATGCGATCCCTGAGTTCCTTGAACTTAATCTGGGAACAGCTGAACTGGGCGATACACTTGGTATCTCAGCCATCAACCTGCCTGAAGGCGCAGAACCGACGATCACAGACCGTGACTTCGTGATCGCCACCATTGCATCGCCTGCTGCTCTGAAATCTGAAGAAGATGAAGCAGACGGTGAAGAGGTAAGCGTTGAGGTTCCTGCTGCGAACCAGAAAGATGGCGACGAGTAACCAGCTCGCCGTCACTGGCCCACTGACGAGAGGCGCGCCATGCATTTGCTTGTTGGCCTTGGAAACCCTGGCGGCCAGTACGAAAAGAACCGGCACAATATCGGCTTTATGGCCGTAGATGCCATCCATGCGCGCCACGGCTTTTCGCCGTGGCGTTCACGTTTTTCTGCCCAGCTCAGTGAAGGGCGAATTGGAACGCACAAGGTGTTGTTGGCCAAGCCGACCACCTTCATGAACCTGTCTGGGCAAGCTGCAGGTGAAATTGCCCGCTTCTACAAGCTGGAAGCAGGCGATGTAACAGCCATCCATGATGAGCTGGACCTTGAGCCCGCGCGCACCCGCATCAAGGTGGGCGGTGGTCATGGCGGACACAACGGGTTGAAAAGCCTTGATGCTCATATCGGCAAGGACTACCGGCGCATTCGGCTTGGCATTGGCCATCCCGGCCACAAGGATCTGGTTTCCGGCTATGTGCTACGCGACTTTCCCAAGGCTGATGAGCCTTGGGTAGAGGCGCTTTGCAGTGAGATCGCCAGCTCATTCGATCTGGCATTGGATGGAAAAGACAGCGATTTAAACGCGCGGCTTAACGAGGCTACGGCCAGCTTTCGTAAAGACAACCGGCGGACGGATAAGCCTGCCATGGCTGAGAAAACACCTTCCAAAAAATCCCCTGCCACCGGTGGTGGCCAAAGCCACATTCGCCAAGCACGGCAAACCAAACCAAATGTCCCAACAAAGGGACCAATGGCCGATATGCTGAAAAAGCTGCTCGGCAACAAAGATTAGAGCGTTTTGCGTTGAATTGAAGCGCAATTCGCTGCCTCTCCCTTCGGTCGAACGCAATTTGCGATAAGACCGGCTCAATTGAACGCAAAACGCTTTAGACTGGACCAAACCCATGGGTTTCAAATGCGGCATTGTCGGCCTGCCCAACGTTGGCAAATCGACCCTTTTCAACGCGCTCACCAAGACGGCAGCAGCGCAGGCAGCCAACTATCCGTTCTGCACCATTGAGCCGAACACTGGCGATGTGGCCGTGCCGGACCCGCGCCTCACCGAAATTTCCACCATCGCCGCCTCTAAAGAAGTGATCCCCACCCGCATCACGTTCGTGGACATTGCAGGGCTGGTGCGCGGTGCGGCAAGTGGCGAGGGCCTGGGCAACCAGTTCCTGGCCAACATCCGCGAGGTGGACGCCATCGTGCATGTGGTGCGCTGCTTTGAAGATGAAGACATCACGCATGTTGATGGCAAAATCGACCCGCTGGCCGACATCGAGACCATCGAAACCGAGCTGATGCTTGCCGACCTTGAAAGCCTGGAAAAGCGCGTGGTGAACACCCGCAAAAAAGCCTCCGGCAAGGACAAGGAAGCGCTGATGCTTTTGCCGCTCATAGAAGCGTCCCTTGCAATGCTTCAGGACGGCAAACCAGCACGCTTGGTCGAGCGCACACCCGAAGATGAAAAAGCCTTCGAGATGCTGAACCTGCTTACCTCCAAGCCCATTCTTTACGTGTGTAACGTGGAAGAAGAGAGCGCGGGCGAAGGCAACGCGTTTTCGGCCAAAGTGTTTGAGCATGCAGCAAGCACCGGCGCGCGTGCGGTGGCCATTTCTGCCGCTATTGAAGCCGAGGTGGCCGTGCTGCCGCTTGAAGAACAGGGCGAGTTCCTTGAGACACTTGGTCTGAAAGAGGCAGGCCTTGATCGGCTGATCCGCGAGGGCTACGCGCTGCTGGGCCTGGTCACCTACTTCACCGCCGGTCCCAAAGAGACCCGCGCCTGGACCATCACCACCGGCACGAAAGCTCCGCAGGCTGCAGGCGTCATCCATACCGATTTTGAACGCGGCTTTATTCGTGCGCAAACCATTGCGTTCGATGATTATGTGAGCCTGAAGGGTGAGAGCGCGGCCAAAGAAGCAGGTAAAGCGCGCGATGAAGGCAAGGAATATGTGGTGCAGGACGGCGATGTGCTGCTGTTCAAGTTTAACACCTAGGCCAGCACTGGTCAGGTCGCCGCTCAGCGCTAATTGACAGGGTTCCAAGCACTAACCCGGAGCCATGTTATGCGCCACATTTTCACGTCTAAAGTGTTAGCTACTGCCCTTCTCGCCACCACAGCGTTGGCCGCAACCTCTGCCTCGGCAGAGATGCTGAACATCACCCACACCTACACCATCGGTGACCAGACCTTTGAGGGCTATGTCGCCACCAACACCGCGCTGGAAGAGACCAAGGGCACGGTGCTTATTGTGCACGACTGGGATGGGCTGACGCAGTATGAAATGCGCCGCGCTGAAATGCTGGCGGCGCTCGGCTACACCGCCTTCGCGATTGATGTGTATTCCACTGAAGTGAACCCGCAGGGCTTTGAGGAGTACCGCGCAGCCTCCGGCGCGATGTACGCCGACCGTGCGACCTTCCAGGAGCGCCTGCTGGGGGCAATTGATGAGGTCGCCAACATTCCCGGCGGCACCGACAACATCATCATGATCGGCTACTGCTTCGGCGGTGCAGCGGTATTGGAAGCCGCGCGCGCTGGCGCCGACATTGATGGGTTCGTCGCTTTTCACGCGGGCCTTGGCACACCAGAAGGGCAGGACTGGGACAATGTGATGGGCCCCATCCAGTTCCATCATGGCAGCGCCGACCCTGTCTCAGGCCTTGCCGACCTCGCGCAGACACTGAACGAGTTGGAAGCGGCAGGCGTTGAGCACTCCGCGGGCGTCTATGGCGGCGCGCGGCACTCCTTCACCGTGTTCGATAGCAGCGACTACCTTCTGGAAGCCGATCAGGCATCCTGGACGGGCCTACAAACCTTCCTTGACGACACGCTCTAAGCCAAAACTCAGCGCCAGCAGATGAACGCACAAACCCATCTGCTGGTCGCCGCCCCACTCTTGTCCTGTGGGCACAGAGCTAAACAGAATGCAGCGGCGGCGACCAAGTGAACACTCAGACACACTTGCTGGTTGCCGCCGCCATCTTCGCCAAACCGGATCAGCCAAAGCGCAACACCGCACTTATCATCGGTGCACTGCTACCTGATATTGCAATCTTTGGGTTGTTTGCGTGGGCGATGGTGGCGGGCATCCCGCAAAACGAGCTGTGGGGCCGCATCTATTTTTCGCAGCCGATGCTTACCCTCACAGCCATTGGCAATTCTTCACCGCTTTATGGGGCGATCGCGCTGCTTGGCTGGTTTTGGGCTAAGGCACGAGGCGGTGACGACATCCCTGCCCTGCCCGCGCTCTCGGTTCTGGGCCTTGCCGCCCTCACACATCTGGCAGGGGACTTGCCGGTCCATGTGGATGATGCCCATCCACACTTCTGGCCGCTAACCGATTGGCGCTTTCGTTCGCCGGTGTCCTATTGGGACAACAATCACCACGGTCGCGCGTTTGGGGTGTTTGAAGCCGCGCTGGGCATCGCGCTGGCAAGCATCCTGTTTATGCGTTTCAAGGGCCTCTGGGTGCGTGGCTTGCTGGCGCTTTCTGTCCTGGCCTATCTGGCGTTGCCAGTGTTCTGGTGGCTTCAGTTTGCGGGGTAGTACGAGCAAAAGCGAGACGCACGAACGGCAGCTCAGCGGACAAAGCGACGCGAACGCGCCGCTTTGTCCTTGTTGAGTTAGAGGCTAGGAAGCTCCGGTAAATCCTGTCCAAGCCATGTGTTGGACAATTCGTTGAGCTGGCCACCAAGCGTCTTATGCAGGATAAAGGTGTTCACCCAGAAGAGCAGATCAAGGTTGCCCTTTTTGACGCCGATAAAGGCTGGAGAATTCCGAAGGATGAACTTGGTTTCAATATCCACACTTGGATCATCTGCGCTAATCGCAGCGGCCAGGGTGTTGCCGGTCACTAGAACATCGACCTGGCCAGATTCAAAAGCTGCACGTGTTGCAGCGTTGTCTCCAAAGCGAACAATTTCTGCGGACTCTGGTACTGTTTCTGTCAGCTCCAGATCTTCAAGCGTTCCTCCGGTCAAGCCAATGGTGAGGCCAGCAAGGTCTTCGACGCTAGAAACATCAATATCTGAAGCCGCAAATGCGCCGGAGAAAAAGGGAGCATAGGCGGACGAAAACCAGATGGATTTAGCACGCTCGGGGTTCGCACCCATGGTTGCAATAACCAGATCAACACGGTCCGTCTCGAGGAACGGAATGCGTTGGTTCGATGTAACTGGAACAAGCTCTAGCTCCACGCCCAGGTCTTCGGCGATTAGACGGGCAACGTCGACATCATAGCCCTCGTACTCGCCGGTCGCGCCAAGCGCGCCGAATGGTGCGAAGGCTTCAGGGACAGCGATGGTGACCGTGCCCGACTCCAAGATTTCGGTCAGGTCGGCAGCTGCCTGGGTTGCCATAAGTGGCAAAGCAACAGCCGCTGCTGTCATCAATTTTGCAAAACGTTTCATTGGGTAGGCCTTTCATTCGGTTGATCAATTCATAAATGCGGGAACGTGATTGTGGGGCGCCAATGGCTTTACAAAGCGACGGGTGCGGTTTTGGGGACCGTCCCCAGCCGTCTTTCCAAGGTCAGGGCCAGCCTTGAAAGCGGAAAGCAAAGCGCGAAATAAATCAGCGCCATGAGCGGATAGATGACAAAAGGCTCGGTGCCTTCGACCGGGGCATTGGCCCAGCGTTTGCCGATGCTCATGAGATCTGAAAAGCCAATGATGTAGGCAAGCGAAGTGCCTTTGATGATTTGCACCAAGAACCCTACGGTCGGTGCCAGAGACACGCGCAGCGCTTGGGGTAGAATGATCAGTCGAAGCGTTGGAATGAAGCGCAGCCCCAGTGCCGATGCACCTTCCCACTGGCCAGACGGCAGGCTCTGAATGGCACCGCGCCAAACTTCCGCGAGATAAGCGCTACTATAGAGGGTAAGCGCTAAGCTCGCGGCAAGCCAGATATTGACATTGAACCCAAGCAGGCGCGGCACACCCAAACCAAACAAGAACAGCAACATCAACAAAGGCGCTGACTGGAAGAACCATATGTAGGCCTGCGCAAGTCGTTGAGCTGCCTTCGAGTCAAGGATCCTAAAGATGGTAACCGCAGCGCCCACAATACCACCGCCGACAAATGCAATGAGCGATAGGTAGATTGTGAACTGCGTTGCCGTCAGCAACTGGAAAAGCACGATACCTTGCGGTGCGCCAAACAGTGAAACAAGCAGATCACTCATCGCGCAACCTGCCAGGCGAACAAGCGCTTTTGCAGACCGGCCAATAGCACTTTGAAGCCAAGTGAAATGCCGATGTACATCGCGGTCAGGGTAAAGAAAACTTCGAAGGTGCGAAAGGTCCGGCTGTCGATGAATTTGCCGGCCTGGGTTAGATCATTCACACCAATCTCTGAGATCACGCCAGTCGTTAGAAACAGAAAGATAAACTGGCTGGTAAGCGAAGGGTACATTTTCGCGACGGCCTGCGGCAGCGTTATTTTGAAGAAAACCAAAAGCTTGCTGAGACCAAGCGCAGCTGCCGCTTCCGTCTGTCCCTTGCCCACAGCGCCGTACCCTGCCCGTAAAATTTCCGAAAAATATGCGGAAAAGTTGAGCACAAGGGCGAGCGTAGCGTGAGCCCAAAATGGCCACTGGTAGCCCAGCAAAAGGGGTAACCCAAACGCGACAAAGAATAACTGAACGATCAACGGTGTGTTGCGGATGAACTCCACGTAGCAGGTGGCCAAGTGTTGCAGAAAAGGTACCTTTGCATACCGCACACCCGACAGCATTAACGCTAAGATGAGGCCTAGAATCGCACCGGCCAACGTCAAAGCGATGCTGAAAAGTGCACCTTCCAGCAAGAGGACAATGAAGTCGCTTCGCCGGTAAATCTCAAAAAATCGAAGGTCCATGGAATGGCAGACTTGAACGTGGCTGGCCATTGATAGGCCCTCACGCTGAAAGCTACGCAACCTGACCTTGCGCGTCGTGGGCAAATGTTTTGCTGGCCTGCACACATGATGTGCATGTTCAGCAATCGCGTTGCCGCCACTTGAGCTACAGAGATATTGTTGAAAGAGCTTTGCATAATGTTAGAGCACTCGGGCTGCCGTACACCCCGTCTTTTGCTGATCTAACTTTTAATAAACGGCAATATCAGTTTCTTAAGCGCGCGCGATGAGCACTCAGTGTTAATGACATTGCAGGTTGTGCGAAATGAACGATAATGGATGTTAGAACTCGCACGTCCCAAATGGGCTCGGAGCTGAACTTCGCTACCACTCACCTCAGTCGCCCTCAAACTCCATCAGTGCATGCACGGGCACGCCGAGCGCTTCGATTTTCTTTGCGCCGCCAAGGTCTGGCAGATCAATGATGAAACAGGCTGCAACAACCTCGGCACCAATGGACTGAAGCAGCTTGATGGCAGCCTCCGCAGTGCCGCCTGTGGCCACCAGATCATCGACAACCACCACTTTCTCGCCCGGTGCAATAGCATCCTTGTGCATCTCCATTTCGTCGATGCCATACTCAAGACTGTAGGCGATGCGCACCGTATCGTGCGGCAGCTTGCCCTTCTTGCGGATCGGTACAAAGCCAGCGGAAATCTGGTGCGCCACAGCGCCACCCAAAATCAACCCGCGCGCTTCAATGCCTGCAACCTTGTCGATCTTCAGGCCCGCATAGGGCTGCACCAACTGGTCAACAGACCGCCGGAACGCGCGCGCGTCTCCCAATAGGGTTGTGATATCGCGAAACTGAATACCCGGCTTGGGATAGTCAACAATAGTGCGGATGGCCGACTCAAGGGTCGGATCAGGTTGGATAGCCAAAGGTCAACTCCGGGAAAAAGTGGCTGCAGAACGCGCTGGCACCCTAGGCGCTGCCCACTACCCTGAAAAGCTATGACTGGCACGCGCGCACAAAAAAGCCGCCCACTGAGATCTCAGGGGCGGCTTTCAATAGGTGATGGTCAAGGATCTTAGTGCTCGATTGAGCCCCAAACCTTGCGCTTGGTCGCGTAGACCAAACCGCCAAAGATCAGCAGGAAGGCCATGACACGGAAACCCATTTCCTTGCGCGCATTGAGGTGCGGCTCAGCGGCCCACATCATAAACGCGGCAACATCCTGGGAGTACTGGCTAACGGTCTCTGGTGAGCCGTCCTGGTAGCTATGCATGCCATCCCACAAAGGCTGCGCCATGGCGATGTACTCGCCAGCGACGAAGTATGGGTTGTAGTTGCCAAACTCACCTTCAGGGTTCACGTGGTCGGGGTCGTAACCGGTCAGCAGTGAATAGATATAGTCTGGACCATTTTCAGCATAGCCGGTGAAAATGTCGAACACGAAGGTTGGAAAGCCGCGCTTTGGTGCACGCGCTTTGGCCAGAAGCGAGAAGTCTGGAGGATACGCACCCATTGCTGCCACAGCCGCTTCGCGGTTGGGGAACGGCGGTGGGAAGCGATCCGACAAACGAGCCTCACGCTCGAACATCTCACCGAAGGTATCAGGGCCGTCTTCCACGAAATAGTTCGCGGCAATGGCGCGAGCTTCTTCCTCAGAGAATTCAGGGCCACCTGGTTCCATCAGGTTGCGGAAAGCCACACGGCCCATCGCATGACAGGCGGAACAGTTTTCAGAATAAATCTGAAAGCCGCGCTGCAGTTGGGCGGTGTCATAAGTGCCGAAGATGCCAGCGAACGACCAGTCCTGCTCGCGCGGTTTCTTGCTCTCGCCAGCGGCAAATGCACCGGTGACGGGAAGGATGGCCGCACATGCGGCCACCACTGCGGTTCGTACTAGACGGCTTGAAAAGAAAGCCATGGATCAATGTCTCCTGTTGGCGTTGAGCCGTTAGCCCTTGGTTTCCGGTGCTGCGGTCGCTCCTGCGGGTTTCCCCGAACCAGATGCGACAGCTGCTTTGCCTTTTTTTGCTTTCTCAAGCACAGCTTCCGTGATCGATGCTGGCAGTGGCTTGGGCGTTTCAAACAGACCCAGCACTGGCAGGATGATCAGGAAGTAGGCGAAGTAGTACACGGTGCCGACCTGCATGGCGGGCACGTACCAGCCTTCCGCGGGCTTGGAACCAAGCCACCCCAGGAAGATCGCGTTTGCGATAAACACCCAGAATGCTGCCTTGAACCACACCGACCGGAATGCACCAGAACGCACTTTCGAGGTGTCCAGCCATGGCAGGAAGAACAGCACAACAATGGCACCGAACATCAACAGCACGCCGCCCAACGCATCGGGCACAGCACGCAAAATGGCGTAGAAGGTCAGGAAGTACCACTCCGGCACAATGTGCGCAGGCGTCACCAGCGGGTTGGCCTCAATGTAGTTGTCGGCATGGCCCAGATAGTTCGGCAGGAAGAACAGGAAGTAAGCGAACAGTGCGAAGAACACGACCATCGCGAACAGGTCTTTGACCGTCGCATAGGGTGTGAACGGAACGGTGTCCGACTTCTGCTTCACTTCGACGCCAGTTGGGTTCGTCTGGCCGGTCACATGCAGCGCCCAAACGTGCAGGATCACCACACCAAAGATCATGAACGGCAGCAGATAGTGCAGCGAGAAGAAGCGGTTCAGCGTCGGGTTATCGACCGCAAAGCCACCCCAGAGCCACTGCACCAAGACATCACCGACGATCGGGAAGACCGAGAAGAAGTTGGTGATCACGGTCGCGCCCCAGAAGGACATCTGACCCCATACCAGCACATACCCCATGAACGCGGTTGCCATCATCAGCAGGAAGATGACCACGCCCAGGATCCACAGAACCTCGCGAGGCTCTTTGTATGACCCGTAATAAAGGCCCCTGAAAATGTGCAAGTACACCGCCACAAAGAACATGGAGGCGCCCACGGCGTGCATGTAGCGCAGCAACCAGCCGTAGTTCACATCACGCATGATGTGCTCCACGGAGCTGAACGCCATGTCAGCATGTGGTGTGTAGTGCATCACAAGCACGATGCCAGTGATGATCTGTGACACCAGCATGATCATGAGGATGCCACCAAAGGTGTACATATAGTTGAGGTTCCGCGGAATTGGGAACTCAACAAACTGCCCGTGCATCATGCGCACTACAGGCAGACGGGCATCGAGCCAGCGCTCAATACCGCTTTTGGGGACGTAGGTCGAAGGTCCAGCCATTGAGGGGTCTCCTAATAACCTTGAATTTGAAAAAGACCGCCGGCGTTAGCCGATGCGGATCGTTGTGTCGGAAATGAACTCATACTGAGGGATCGGCAGGTTTTCCGGTGCCGGACCGCGACGAATGCGCCCTGCCGTGTCGTAGTGCGACCCGTGGCATGGGCAGAACCAGCCACCAAAATCGCCAGCTTCGGAGAGCGGAATACAGCCAAGGTGCGTACACACGCCCAGCATCAAGATGAGGGCTGGGTTTTCGGCAACTGAACGCGCCGCATTGGTGGCAAGCGCCGCCTCATCGACATCAAGGCGCGCTGAAGGATCTGGAAGATCGTCGACAGATACATCTTCAGCCGCGGCGATTTCTTCTTCGGTGCGATAGCGGATGAACACAGGCTTGCCGCGCCACATCACCGACACTTGGTCACCTGGACCCATGGACCCGATGTCCACTTCACTGGTGGAAAGCGCCAGAGCGGATGCGTCTGGGTTCATCTGCGCAATGAAGGGCCAGGCAAGACCGCCCACACCCACAGCGCCCATGGCAGCGGTGGCAATAAACAGGAAATCGCGCCGTGTTGGCTCGTCTTGTGTTTCAGCTTCAGTCGACACGTTTGTCATCCTTTGCAGCAAGTCGGAGGGTGAGCATCGTCATGCACCACACCCATAGACACTTTAATCCTTAAGATTTGCCAGCGATATAAGAGATCGCTTGCATATTAACAGGCAGGCATTTCGCCGCATTTGGGCAAGCACTGAACCATTGGTGCTCTTAACCGCGCACTCCCTACGCTGTCCACTGGTCTTAAGGGGAGAAGCAGGCAAAAGCGCTCAGGAAGACGGCGATACCCACAAGCGCGATGAAAGTTGGGGTCCATCTGGGTGGCAGCCTGTGCCACACAGCGCAAAAACCAACCCTCAACAAAGCAGACGCCTTGGTCGCCTTAGCTCTCTTCCAACCAGAAATTCCAGCAAACACCGGCACGCTGATGCGCCTTTCAGCGTGCCTGAACGTGCAATTGCACGTAATTGGACCGACTGCCTTTTCGATGGATGACAAGGCCCTGCGCCGCGCTGGGATGGATTATCGCGATAAGGCGATGACCACGAATCACGTGGACTATGATGCTTTTGAACAGGCTATGGTCCCGACAGGCCCTCGCCTGGTACTTATGACAACCAAGGCGCAACAGACTTATGCGCAGTTCACTTTCGACCGCAATGACGTCATCATCATGGGGCAGGAAAGTGCCGGTGCGCCACCCTGGCTGCATGATTGTGTGCAGGCACGCTTGAGAATTCCCATGGCGGCGGGCACTCGCTCCATCAACATGGCCGTTTGCGCAAGCATGGTCCTGGGCGAGGCACTGCGGCAAACGCGATCTTTTCCAACCGACACAGAACACGCCACAAACACCACCTCCGGGGGCACACCATGAGCGACTTTCAACCCATATTCACCCCCGACAAGCTGAAAGCGGAACTGCCCGCCGACATCGAGGCCAAGAAACAGACGGCCCAAACCTGGTTTGCGCAACTGCGCGACCAGATTGTGGGCGCATTTGAGCGCATTGAAGATGAGGCTGAGGGCAAACCTGGCACACAGGACCATGCGCCAGGCCGTTTCCAGCTTCGCCCGCACGAGCGCAAGAACCACGACGGCACGCCCGGCGGCGGCGGCACAATGGGCCTGATGAAAGGTCGCATCTTTGAGAAGGTCGGCGTGCACATTTCTACCGTGCACGGCACATTCGCCCCCGCTTTTCAAAAACAGATACCCGGCGCGGCCGAAGACCCTAACTTCTGGGCCGCTGGCATTTCGCTGATCGCGCATATGCGCAACCCCAACATCCCGGCAGTTCATATGAACACCCGCATGGTGGTGACGACCCGCCAATGGTTTGGCGGTGGTGCTGACCTCACCCCGGTGCTTATGGCTCGCCGCACCCAGGAAGATCCCGACACAATTGCCTTCCATCAGGCTATGGAACGCGCTTGTGATGGCCACGCGCAAGCCAACTACCCAGCTTTCAAAGAGTGGTGTGATGATTATTTTCACCTGCCGCACCGCAATGAGGCGCGCGGTATTGGCGGCATTTTCTACGACTACCTGAATTCAGGAAACTGGGATGCAGACTTGGCGCTGACCCAATCAGTGGGCCGCAGCTTTGCTGACATCTACCCCAAGCTGGTACGTGAAAACTGGGACACACCCTTTACGCCTGAGCAGCGTGAAGAACAGCTCGTGCGTCGTGGCCGCTATGTCGAGTTCAATCTGCTTTATGACCGAGGCACGATCTTTGGCCTGAAGACCGGCGGCAATGTGGAGGCGATTCTCTCTTCCATGCCACCAGAAGTGCATTTCCCTTAGGGTTTGAGCACTGCCAACAGCTCGTCGCGGCCCATTGCAAAATCTGAGGCGACCCACGCCCCTTCCATAATCTTCAGCGCCTCGCCGAGCATTGGCCCCGGCGCGACGCCGCGCGCGATAAGGTCCTTGCCGGTAACCGGCAGAGTGGGCTTTTGCCACATATCAGCAAGGTTCCAGTACTGCGCGATGCGATCAGCAAGGCCATCAGGCATCGCCATTTCCGGATCGATGTCCATGCTGTCCGCGCCCTGCAAAATCAGAAGGTCACGGACAATGCGCTCACCATGACTGTAAACAACCGCACGCAACGTCTTGGGGCTGTCTATATCATCAGCCCTCAAAACGCTGTGCGCGTTCATCGCTTTTGCCATACGCTCAGTCTCTGCGTTGGAGAGCTTTAACCGCGCCGCCAAGCCTGCGGCACGCTCCACATCGCCAAGAGGCAACAAAGCCATGAGCCGCAACAACGGATCAGGTCGCACACCGGTGGCTTCTTCCAGCCGCATGAACCGCGCAAATCCATCCATGTGCCCACTTTCGGGCAGCACAGCCTGATAAACACCGGTTTGCCGCATCCAAAGCAGCGAGCGTGTTACGTGAGGTGCGGCAAGCGTCTTCTTCAGTTCAGCCCACACGCGCTCAACAGAAAGCGTTGCTAAACCAGATTTGTTGGCCACAATGGCTTTGATCGCCTCGCGGTCTGGCGAGCCATGCCCATACCAGCCGTAAAAACGAAAATAGCGCAGCGTACGAAGATAGTCTTCGCGGATACGGGTGCCTGCATCGCCAACAAAGCGCACACGGCGTGCTTCCAGATCGGCGATACCCTCCACCGGATCGTGCAAGGTCCCATCCGTGCCCAGATAGAGCGCATTCATTGTGAAGTCGCGGCGCGCGGCATCTTCTGCAAGGTCGCGGCTAAAGGCAACAACGGCGTGGCGACCATCGGTCTCCACATCTTGGCGCAGCGTGGTTACCTCTATGGGCACGCCCGCGCTCACCACCGTTATTGTGCCATGCTCCAACCCCGTGGGTATGGCTTTGAGACCTGCGGCTTGGGCGCGCTCCATCACCTGCTGCGGCAAGGCTTGGGTTGCAACATCCAGGTCGCTTGCCGCTTCACCCAGCAGTGCGTTGCGGACACAGCCGCCAACCAGCCAAGCCTCATCGCCATCGCGCGCAATGGCGCTCAAGACAGGTTTCAAACCCGGGCTTTCAAGCAATGCTGAAAGGTGCGCGCTCATTCTTCTGGGGCAACAGTGCGACCTGGGATAATTTCGCCGTTCTCCAAGCGTGGCGGCTCATACTGTCCCGTGGTGCCGCCTGTTTCGAACTGCGCAAAGGTAATCATCGCAACCAAAACCAGAGCAACGCCGGAACCAACCAACCAGTAAAACGGCATATCGGAGCGTTTGCCGCGCACGGTGCTCCAAAGCAAGTAAAGCGCAAAGGGCACAAGAAAAAGGGCAAGGTTTATGACGGCAATACGAAGCACGCGGTTACTCCCGGCGAAAAAATCAGGGTTTACGATTGGCTGATATGGTCTACCAGCTTCTGCGACATGTGATGCACAATTCCTGCCGTTAAACCCCAGATCGCGAAATTCTGGAAAGAATAAGTATAAAAGTGCCGCTCCTTACCTTCAAACACGCGGCTGGTGCGCTGTGCATTGGCATGATCCAGCAGGAACCTTAGAGGCACCTGAAAAATCTGGTCCACTTCGGCAGGGTTTGGGGACAGTGGCGGCAACCCTTCCAACGCACCCACCACCGGATAAACGCGATAGCCGGTGCGCGAGGCATAACTGGGCAAGAAGCCTTGGACGCGAACCTCACCGGGCGGTAGCGCCACCTCTTCCATCGCTTCGCGTAACGCTGTTTGCTGTGGCACCTCGCCTGGATCGATACGACCGCCGGGAAAAGCGATCTGTCCGGCATGGTTGTTCAGCGTGGAGGTGCGGACCGTTAGCGTCACCTGCGGTTGGACTGGTGCCAAATCAACAACGACAAGCACCGCAGCAGGTTTGAGGCCACCAGTGGGTCGGTAGTTGGCGAAGTCAGGGTTCAGCACGTGGTCGCCGGATGGGTCGACGACCTGAGCGTCCCGCGAAACCATGGGCTCGTGCGGATCGAGCGAGGCAAAAAAGGCCTCTGCAAGATCTTTGTCGCTAAAATCATCAAGGATGGACATGCGGTAGGCGCTTACGCGTCTGCATTATCCAGCACAATCCTATTCTGTGACAATGGCAAAGCGGGCTGTCCCCGAGCGCAGAACAGGTTGCTCGCCATCAAAATTCACAAACCGCTCATCATTAAACAGCGCCATGGTGGTGGAACGGTTTAGCAGTGCTTCAATACGACCACGCACCAAACAATAGGGTTTGATGCCATCACTACCTGCTTCCAAGGCAAAGCGCATGGGGTGCTCGCCATCCACCTCCACCACATCGCCCATAGCAGTGCGCAGCACCAGAACATCACCATCCGGCGTCGGTTTGGCGGCATAATCCACGGCAACAAGCGGCGCATCATCCACTTTAATGGCGAGCTTTTCCTGCGGTGTGACAAGATAGGTCACGCCATCTTCATCCTTGCGCAGCAGCGAGGAAAACAGTTTGGCAAGGCGCGTGCGGGCAATGGCGCCACCTTCGTGATACCAAGTTCCATCAGCAGCGATGCGAATATCAATCTCACCACACTGGGGCGGGTTCCAACGCTCAACCGGTGGGCTGCGCTTGCCACTACCAGCGGCATACAGCAGCGCCTCAAAAGGCGTTGGCGCTTCCTGATCTTTCCGGCGATCCATCACGTCGCTCATTGTCATTCCCGTTTTGCCCATACGTCCGACCAGAGCAGCCCTTTTCACCAGAAGGTGAGCATGCCTTGGCGTGTTTGGCCTTGCGTATGGCCGCTATATTGGCCAGCCTTCCATGAGGCATCTCAAATCGCCTCAAGAACTGGCCAGCCGCAAGGTTGCCACCATTGACCCCCAGGTAAAGGGCACCAGGTGCAAGATATTCAGGTGCGTGTTGGGCCTTGTAGGTGTTTGCAGGTGGTTTCAGGTCCTTGCAGGCGATTGAATGCCAGATGCGTAAATTTGTCAGGGTTTTACCACCCTGCCATCCGTGATCCCCGCAGGAGTTCCATGTGAGCGATACCAAAACCGCCGCACCAGCCATTGATTTGGCCAGCCAAGCCGACGCCACAGCAGAAAAGCTGGCTGCAGCCAAAGCGATGATCGGCAAAACGATTCTCGGTCAGGAAACAGTTATCGAGAACACGATGGTTGGCCTTCTTTGCGGTGGCCATGTGCTGCTTGTCGGCCTGCCTGGTCTTGCCAAAACAAAACTGGTGGAAACGCTCGGCACCGTGCTTAACCTTGGTGCGCGACGGGTGCAGTTTACCCCAGACCTTCTACCATCCGATATTCTGGGGGCTGAAGTGCTGGAAGAAAGCGCGAGCGGCAAGCGGGCGTTTCGCTTCATTGAAGGGCCGATCTTCAGTCAGCTTTTGATGGCAGACGAGATCAACCGCGCCAGCCCTCGCACCCAGTCGGCGCTCTTGCAGGCCATGCAGGAGCATCACGTGACAGTGGCAGGCACCCGCCATGATCTGCCCAGCCCATTTCACGTGCTGGCGACCCAAAACCCCATTGAGCAGGAAGGCACCTACCCCCTGCCGGAAGCACAGCTGGATAGGTTCCTACTGGAGGTTGAAATCGGCTTTCCGGACCGTGAAGCCGAACGTGAGATGCTAAAGATCACAACCGGCCAGCCCGAAGCCAAGCCAGTCGCGATCATGGCTCCCGATGAACTGATCGCTGCGCAACAGCTGGTGCGCGCTATGCCGGTAGGCGACAGCGTGGCCGAGGCAATTCTGGATATTGTGCGCGGTGCCCGACCCGGCCAGCACGCACACCCGGTGATTGGCGATCAACTGGATTGGGGCCCCGGCCCGCGCGCTAGCCAAGCGCTGATGTTGGCAACACGCGCTCGCGCGCTGCTGCATGGCCGCTTTGCCCCCTCCAAGGATGATGTCGCAGCGCTGGCCGAACCTATTTTGCGCCACCGCATGGCGCTAACCTACGCCGCGCGGGCTGAAGGCGCCACACGCCGTGATCTGGTGGCCAAGCTGGTCGAGGCGCTTCTTTGATCAACTGGCCGGGCGGTACTGGTAGCGGCAAAAGTTCGGGCGGCCAGAGCTCCAGGGATCTGGCGCCGCTCGATCCACGCACACTTGGCACAGCGCCACGCGCATTGGCCGACGCCATGCCAGATCTGATGGTGGACGCCAAGAACCTTGCTGCCTCGCTGCTTGCTGGCCTGCATGGTCGCAAGCGCGCCGGTCCTGGACAAAGCTTTTGGCAATACCGCCAATATGGCCCTGGTGATGCCTCCAGTCGCATAGACTGGCGACGCTCTGCGCGCGGCGAAACGCTGTTTGTGCGCGAGATGGAGTGGGAAAGCGCCCACACCGTTCGCCTTTCGGTGGATTTATCGTCGTCCATGCGCTTTGCCTCGCCAGATGCGCGTGAGCCCAAACGGGATCGTGCGGTCATTATGGCGCTGGCCCTGACATCCATGCTGACCAAGGGCGGCGAGCGCGTGGGACTTATTGGTGGCGAACGGCCCAAAACGGGCAATGCGGCCAACAATGCCATAGCGCTGGAACTTATTACGCGCGACACCGACAAATCCGGCAAATTACGCTGGTCTGACATGACAGCGGTAAAACCGCGCGAAGACGTGGTTATATTGTCCGACTTTTTGTTCGATGAGCCAGCCCGCACAAAGCTCGTGGAACAGTTGGTGGCGCGCGGTGGACGCGCACATCTGGTGCAGATTATTGACCCCGTTGAAGAGGCTTTCCCCTTCAAGGGCCGCATGCGCTTCCAGCCGCTTAATCGCCACTCCAGCCAGATCACAGCAGGACGTGCCGAAGATTGGAAAGCGCCCTATCAGGCCGTTTTCAAAGCGTTTACGCAGGAACTTCGTCAGCTTGCGCGCGCACGCGGCTGGAGCCATACCGTCTGCCACACTGATCGGCCTGCTGCGCCTGCGCTCCTGTCCTTACAGGAAGCGCTTTCTCGCGGGCGGGAGCGCTGACTGATGGCCGCGCTTAGCTTCTTGGCTCCACTGGCCTTGATGGGGCTGCTTGCTCTGCCTGCGCTTTGGTGGCTGCTACGCGCCACACCGCCACAGCCAGCTCCGGCACCTTTTCCCCCGCTGCGCCTGTTGGAACGTCTGCAAAAGACCGAGAACACGCCCAACAAAACGCCATGGTGTTTGATCGCCTTACGCGCCATGCTGCTGACTTGCCTTATCCTGGCTTTTGCTGGCCCGGTTTGGCGCGCTGCCGACCCCATCACCCTTCCCGGCGATAACAACGGGCCAGTGTTGATCGTTATCCAAAGCGATTGGGCAAGCGCGCCCGGCTGGCAGGTCACACTGGCAGGCGCGCAGCGCTTGATTGAGGCAGCAGATGCACAGGACCGCCCGGTTGGTTTGCTTGCTTTTCCACAACCCAATTTCGCAACGCCACTGCCCGGTGATCGAGCCGAAGCTTTAGCAAGCCTCAATGGCTTGGAACCCCAGCCGGTCACGGTGCTGCCAGGCGAAATGATCACACGAGTGGACGGGCTGTTGCAAAGCGCGCCATGGGCCAATGCCTCTCTTGTTTGGATGGGGACCGGCATACAGCCTGACGAGGCACTGCTCGCCTGGAAAACCCAACTGGCCAGCGAACACCCGCTGGCTGTTGTTGCTAGCCAGGCTCCTGCATTCACCTTGCGGCTGGATGGCGGCGCCGACGGCCCGGCCGTCCTGTTGGACCGTGTTGAAGGCGCAAGCCCTACCAATTTGTTCACGCTGGCTGCCAGCGATGCGGCCGCGCGGCAACTTGCCACCGCTTCTCTGCTGGATGAGGACGGCATCTTGCGCGAACGCATTGCATTTGATCTGCCACGCGACCTTCGAAATGACATTGCACGCATCGCTATAACCCCAGCTACCCATGCCGGTGAGGTCATTCTGGTCGATGACCGGCTAGAGCGCAGACGCGTGGGCGTCGTCGGCGCTGAACGCCGCGATGAGGCGCAGCCCCTGCTTTCTGGCACAACGTTCGTCGAGCGTGCTTTGGCACCCATTGCCGACGTCACCGTGCCGCGCTCAGGCGATACCAGTGGTGAAATTGCCAGTATGATTGACGAGGGCGTGAACGTCATTGTGCTGGTGGATGTGGCAAGTCTCATTCCCTCCACCGTCTCTCTGCTCGAGGCGTGGATTGAGGATGGTGGCGTGTTGGTGCGCTTTGCGTCCAGCGGGCTCATCCAATCGGCCGATGCCCTGCTGCCTGTGCCCTTGCGTGCTGTAGATCGCCAGCTCGGAGGCGCGCTGACCTGGGAAGAGCCGCAGACCATCGCGCCATTTTCCGCGCAAAGCCCGTTTGCTGGCCTGGCCGTGCCAGATGATGTGCGCATTGAACGCCAAGTGCTCAGCGAGCCCGGCGCAGGCCTTCTGGCCAGCACCTACGCTGAACTGGCCGATGCCACGCCACTGGTGAGCGGTGTGCCGCGTGGCGATGGCTATCTGGTGCTCTTCCACGTGACCGCCGACACCAGCTGGTCCAACTTGCCCCTCTCGGGCCTGTTTCTGGATATGATGGGCCGCTTGGTCGCGCTCTCAACACCAACAGGGACGGCAAGCCAACAAAGCGCGGACGCAGCGTCTATAGCTCTTGCACCGCGCGCAACATTGGATGGGTTTGGAGCGCTTGGCTCTCCACCCACCCACGCCGAAGGGCTGGTGGTGAGCGCGCAGGCACCATCACCGATGCTTGCCAACCCGCCCGGCTTTTATGGTCCCGCCGATGGAACATTGGCACTGAACCTGTTCACCGATGCACCAGGCTTCATCGCCCAAACACCCGAAACGCTCGCCGAACATGGATTACAGACGCTAACCCTTGCCGCCGACGAGGCGATCTCCCTGCGCCCTACCCTGCTGGGGCTTGCCGCCTTTTTGGCATTGGTTGATGGTGTGGTTGCCCTAGCGCTCTCTGGCGCTCTGGCGGGCGCACTTGCTGGTACACGCGCTGGCACAGTTGTCAGCAGAACGGCAGGCACAGCGTCAATGATTTTTATGGTTGGGCTTTTCGTGATGGGCGGCCCGGGACAGCATGCGGTGGCCCAGAACACATCTGAAGCCAACACCGAATTAAGTCGCCTCCTCGCCGCGGCAAACTCCACACGGCTAGCCTATGTCATCACCGGGAACAGCGACCTGGATCAGCGCTCGCGCGAAGGGCTAAACGGCCTTTCAAGCGTGCTGACCCAGCGAACAGCTTTCGAGCCCGGCGCACCCATGGCTGTGGACCCATCGCGCGATGAACTTGCCTTCTATCCGCTGATCTACTGGCCGATGCCCGAAGAGCCGATTGCGGTATCTGATCAGGTTATCGCCCGCATTGAGGCCTACATGAACAATGGTGGGACCATCCTGTTTGATACGCGGGATGAAGCCTCGAACTTTGCTTCGACAAGCATCAGCCCGCAAACAGCAAACCTGCGCGCACTGCTTGCAGCGCTCGACATTCCAGCGCTGGAACCTGTACCTGACGACCACGTGCTGACGAAAAGCTTCTACCTGATAGACAGCTTTCCTGGGCGCTTTGCCACTGGCCCGCTCTGGGTGGAGGCTCTGCCCGACAACGCGCAGGATCTTGATCGCCCGGCACGCGGCGGCGACGGCGTGACCCCGCTTATGATCACTGGAAACGACTACGCTTCGGCCTGGGCGCTTTCACCAGATGGGCGCCCACTTTATGCCACCTCTCCGCCTGATCCCAGACAGCGTGAGTTTGCCTTTCGCACCGGTGTCAACATTGGCATGTACGTGATGACCGGCAACTACAAGGCTGATCAGGTGCACATACCGGCCTTGCTGGAACGGTTGGTGCAATGAGCGACGCGAGCCTACTCTTTAATCCACTGGTCCCCCTTTGGCTCATTGGCCTGCTTGCTGCAGGCGGCCTTGGCTTGACACTCATCGGTCTACTGAACCGTCGTCGGGGCACATGGTTTCGCCTTGGCGCCATGGTGATTGTGTTCGCTACTCTTGTGGATCCCTCTCTGCGCTTGGAAGAGCGCGAGCGCCTGCCAACAGTGGTAGCGCTGGTCAGCGATGAAAGCGCCAGCCAGAGCATGGATGGACGTGATGCGACCATCCGTGAGGTTGCGCAGACGCTGCTTCCCCAATTGGAGGCACTTGGCAACATTGAAATCCGCCAGATCCGCCTGAGCACCGATCCGCAGACCGGTACCCGCGCCATTGACCCTATAGCAACCGAGCTTGCCGATGTGCCGCGCGAGCGCTTGGGCGGCATTGTCTTGCTGACCGATGGGCAGATCATAGATGTGCCCGAGAGTGGCCAGACATCGCTAAGTGAAGGCAGCAACGTCCCCTTTCATGCGCTCATTACCGGACACGCGCAGGAGGGTGATAGACGCATCGAGCTGACGCAGGTTCCGCGCTTTGCTTTGGTCGACAGGCGAGAGACGGTTCAATTTACAATTCTTGAAGATGGTATGCCGCTGGTGCCCGGCAGTGACCCAACGGTCCAGCTGACCCTGCTGCGCAACAGCATTGTGCTGGCGCAAGCAGCCATTCCCATTGGTGTGCCGGTTGATGTGCCCATCGAGGTTGATCGCGCCGGTGACAATCTTTTCGAAATCCGCATTGAACCGGCCCCCGGTGAGCTGACCGACGTCAACAATCAGGCCGTCTTTTCGGTTGAGGGCGTACGCGACACGCTGCGTGTGCTGCTGGTTTCAGGAGAGCCGCACGCCGGTGAGCGCACCTGGCGCAACCTTTTGAAGTCCGATCCCTCCGTGGATCTTGTCCATTTCACCATTTTGCGCCCGCCGGAAAAACAAGATGGCACGCCGATCAGCGAACTCTCCTTAATTGCGTTTCCAACGCGCGAACTGTTCGTAGATCGCATCAATGATTTCGATTTGATTATTCTGGATCGCTACCAGCGCCGCAGCGTGCTGCCACTGGTCTATTTCGATAACATTGCCAACTATGTGCGCCGCGGCGGCGCGCTTCTGGTCGCCGCTGGACCAGAGTTTGCCGACGAGACCAGCATCGCATTCACCGCGCTGGCCGACATATTACCCGCCTACCCAACAGGCAGCGTGGCCGAAGAACCGTTCCGCCCGCAGGTGACAGAGCTTGGACGGCGCCACCCCATTACCCGTGGGCTACCAGGCGACATAACCGGCGACAGTGAGGGTGTGCCAAACTGGAGCCGCTGGTTCCGCATCATAGAAGCCGAGGCGCTGGGCGCCAGCGCTGTTGCCATGAGCGCGCCCGCTTCAAGCTCAGTTCCAGGAGCACCTTTGCTGGCCGTCGACAGTGCTGCAGACGGCCGGGTCGCGCTGCTGCTTTCCGACCATGTGTGGTTGTGGGCGCGCAATTTTGAAGGCGGTGGACCACATGTGCAACTGCTGCGCCGCATGGCACACTGGTTAATGCGTGAACCCGATCTGGAAGATGAGACGCTGAGTGCGCGCATTGTCGGCGAGCGGTTGCTCATTGAGCGAAGAACCTTAGGCGAAAGCGTGGACCCACTGCGCATCACCGCGCCTTCGGGCAATGTTTCAACGCTGCAACCAGAACCGCAGGGCGATGGATTGTATGTGGCGAGAATGCCCGCTGATGAAATCGGCCTTTGGCGCATCACCGATGGCACGCTCACAACGCTTGCGCATGTTGGCCCGCCGAATCCGGTTGAGTTGCAACGGGTCGTGTCCACCACAGATCAGCTGACGCCCCTTGCGCAAACCAGCAATGGTAGCATCACGCGGTTGCGCCAGGCCCCCGATGATGCACTTGCAATCCCGCGGGTGCGTCTTGTGGGCGAGGCCGCACGTGCATCTGGCAATGGCTGGATAGGCATTCGCCGCACCGATGCAACCGTGCTTGTCGGCGCGCGACAACAGCCACTTTCGCTGGGACTTTGGGCCTTGTTACCAATGCTTGCGCTGTGGGGTGCAGCGTGGTGGCGCGAAGGGCGCTAAAACCTGTCCCACATCCCAGCCGAGGTCACAGCCCTGATCACCGGACGAAAGCGGTACGCGTTACCCGATGATCACCAGAGCTGCTCTAGGCCGCCCCAACAACCTTACCGCTTAGCCGTGTCGAAACATCAGGGTTATGCGCGATCAACAGCCGGGCTGGGTCCACCGGCCCCGGCATGATGATGGTACCAAATGGGGCAGGCAAAAAACCAACAGGCGCATAATAGGGCAGATCGCCCACCAAAAGCACAAAGGGCTCGCTGGCTTTGAACGCCTCAGCAACACTGTCCTGCAAAAGCGCCTTGCCCACGCCCAGGTCACGCTTTTCTGTTAGCACAGCCAGTGGCCCCAGCAACACGCCGGGCACATCGCCCACCATTATCCGCGACATTGAAACCGCACCGATAAGCCTACCGTTTTCTTCTGCCACACGGGAATAGGACAGCAGCGGCGCTGCCGTTTCACGCAGGCGAAACGCGGTACGCACAAATCGTCCCGGCCCAAACACGCGCGCCTGTAATGCCAACACATCCCCCTCATGGGCTTGCGTCATGGATGCGAAGGTAACGGTGCTCGGCACAGCGGTGCCGTTGGAAGGCTTAATGGTCATCGGAAGGTCTCGAACAGAAGAAGGGCAAACGCACGGAATGGCGGGCCACCGCAAGGGGTCACCTAGAATTATCGTCGTGCGCGTCGTCGCAAGCAGATGATGCCAACTCTGTTCATGGCAGCCCGGTACCACGGCAAAAGAACCCAGGCAATTGGCAATCGCGACAAGCGTTCGCCAATTTGCAACAGTGCGTGCGGGACTATCTGGCTATGCGCTTCGCATGCGCTGCCGTATGACACGAGGCAAGGCTATGGAAAAGGATGAGACCTATGGGAATGCTGGTTGACGGTGTGTGGCATGACGTCTGGTACGACACGAAAAAATCTGGCGGCAAGTTCGTGCGTAAAGCCTCCGCGTTCCGCAACTGGATTACCGCTGATGGTAGTGCCGGGCCCACGGGCGATGGCGGCTTCAAGGCCGAAGCTGGTCGCTACCACCTCTATGTTTCGCTGGCGTGTCCCTGGGCGCACCGCACATTGGTTTTCCGGGCACTCAAAGGCCTGCAAGACATGATTAGCGTGGATGTGGTCTCGCCTTATATGCTGGACAAAGGCTGGGTCTTCGACGCCAGCCAGCCTGCTGCCACCACTGACAGCCTGTTCGGCTTTGACATGATGCATCAGGTCTACACCAAGGCTGATCCGACCTATTCGGGCCGGGTTACGGTGCCGGTGCTTTGGGACAAGCAAACCGGCACAATCGTCTCCAACGAATCCTCAGAAATCATTCGCATGCTAAACTCCGCGTTCGAAGGTGTCGGCGCGACGCCGGGCGATTTTTACCCAGAGGCGCTGCGCAGCGAAATCGATGCGATTAACGAGCGCATCTACCATGCCGTCAACAATGGCGTTTACAAATCCGGTTTTGCCACCACGCAGGAAGCGTACGAAGAAGCCGTCACCGAGGTTTTCACCGTTCTGGACGAGTTGGAAGAGCGGCTATCAACCAACCGCTATTTGGTTGGCGCGCAAATGACTGAAGCTGACTGGCGACTGTTTACAACGCTGGTGCGTTTTGACCCGGTCTATGTTGGCCACTTTAAGTGTAACCTGCGCCGCATCGCCGATTACCCAAATCTGGCAGGCTATCTGCGCGAGCTTTATCAAGTGCCCGGGGTGGCGCAGACAGTCGATATGTTCCACATCAAAGACCACTATTACGCCAGCCAGGAGACCATTAACCCCACACGCATCGTGCCAACCGGGCCGGTGATGGATCTCGATGCACCCCATGGGCGTGATGTGTTGAAAGCCGCCTAGGTCCAATAGGGCGATAATGGCGCACCGCCTTGCCATTCAGCGAGGCGGGCGCGCGTGCCTTCGGTTGTACCCTCTGGCAAGGCGTCGAGTGGAAAGAAGCCGATCTCTTTGATTTCAAAGTTCGGCTGAATGTCGCGCAGCTTCGTGAGACCAGAAGCTGCGTAGACGGCCACATGATCTCCCTTCCACTGCTGACGGTTGTAAACGAGGCCTTGAAGCGTCAAATCGCCATCAACCCGGTGGCCGGTTTCTTCCTCGACTTCACGGCAGGCAGCCTCTTCCATGGTTTCATGGTGGTCCACGCCACCGCCGGGCAAATGCCAGCCATGGGTGTAGCCATGGCGCACCATCAGCACATGTCCCTGCGCGTTAAAGGCTAGAACGCGCACGCCCAACGTCATGCCGCGTTGAAACAACATGATGCGCGACCAGACCCAGCGTCTGAGCTTTCTCGTCAATCCCTTCGGTTTATCCACTTCGCCCCTTACCAAACATGGCCTTTGTATGGTGGCCCTATGCGCGCAGCACATGGCAGCAACGCGCGCGCATGTGTTGTGGGCTCGCTCTGCCTCGCGATATGTCCGACGCCCCGCCAGACGCGCCCACATGCATGGGCTTGCTTGGCTCATCCCCCCGCACCTTGCAAGGTTAAGCACCCATGTTCTCGCTGTTCTGGAAAGCCCTCACAAAAAGCCCATTCTCACCGCGCCACTCATCTATGGATTGGTCACGCCCCGGCAACTCCGCCGTCCGAGACCTTATGCCCTGGTAGTGCCGGTGGCTATTTTTCGCATTTTCATGGGCGCGACAGTCAGCAACAGGCGCTGAAGACGCCCCGCCCCTTGCGCGCGCACCGATAATACGCACTGTGCGCGCGACATGACCTTTCGCATCGCACATATCTCCGACTGTCATCTGGGCCCCCTGCCGGTCGTAAGCCGGCGTGACTTGGCATCCAAACGCGTGCTCGGATATTTGAACTGGCAACGCAATCGCGCAAAGTCCTTTGCACCGGCGGTTACCGACACATTGCTGGCCGATCTCAAAGACCACTCGCCCGACCATACGGCCGTAACCGGCGATCTTGTGAACATCGGCCTCGAGCTTGAATTTGAGAATGCAGGGCGTTTTTTAGCTTGCCTGGGCACCGGCGAGACGGTCACCGCAATCCCAGGTAATCATGATGCCTATGTGCCCGGCGCACTGGACAGGTTCAATGCGCACTGCGCCCCTTTTCTGACGTCCGATGCCACCCGCGATACCGTAAACGGCCCCTACCCCATCGTGCGCAAGCGTGGGCCGGTGACCATCATCGGCCTTTCAACAGCGCGCGCCTCTGGCCCCTTTATGGCAACCGGTGCAGTAGACCGCCTGCAACGCGACCGCATGGCCGCTGAATTGGGAACAGCCTCCGGTACGTTCCGTTTGGTGCTCATTCATCACCCTCCCTTTGACAGGGCTGGCCCTCGCTATAAGCGCTTGATCGCCGCCAAACGGGTGCGCCAGGTGTGGCAAGAGCATGGGGCAGAGCTTATCCTGCATGGTCACACCCACCTGCCAACACGCCGCAACGTGCAGGGGCCAAACGGAGATATCGCAGTGTTTGGGGTGGCTTCCTCAGCGCAGGGCGTGGGCGGCCATAAACCGCCAGCCAACTACACGCTTTTTGATGTCGATGAGACAGAAAGCGGCTGGACGGTTACCGCGACCCGGCGCGGCTACACCACCACCAAAGATCAAGTGGAAGTGCTTAGCACCGAGACGTTCACAGCGCCCAAACCCGCTTAAAATGATAGAGGTCTAGCCGACCGGCCCTGCAGCAAGCCATGCATAGGTGAACAGCGCCGTTGCAGCGACTACGGCGCCCAGAACAAACAAAAACAGCCCCGGCCAGAAACGCATTTTTGCAGGTTTACTTTCTTCTGGTTCAACCGGCAACTCGACCAGTAGTGGTGAGGGCGGCGCGGGAACATCGACAAGCTTCGGGCCAGCCACATCAGCATGAACAGTATCGCCAACATGGCGCGATTGCACCCGCGCGACCGCATCCGACAGTCGTCCGGCCCGGCTTACAAGCGATGTGGAGTTATCAGCAGCCATAATGCCACCAGCCTAGCAAGCAAGACCCTAGCTGCCAAGCATAGCGACCGTGTAGCGCGCAATCATTGCTTCCTCGTCGGTTGGGGTCACCCGCACCTCCACCTTGGAACAGGCCGATGAAACAATAGCGGCGTTCTGTGCATTGGCTTGGCTATCAACAGCCAGCCCAAGCCAGTCAAAACCCCGACACACCAGCTCGCGGATGGGTGCTGCGTTTTCGCCAATTCCGCCGGTGAACACCAGCGCGTCCAGCCCGCCCAGCACAGCCGTCATACCGCCAAGCTCGCGCCGGATACGAAACACGAAATAGTCGATGGCCTCTTTGGCATGCGGATCATCGCTGGCCAGAAGTTCGCGCATATCATTGCTGATGCCCGACATGCCTTTAAGGCCGGAATCTTTGTAGAGCAGGTTTACCAACGCATCGGCGTCCATGCCGTGCTGTTGCATCATGTAGATGAGCACGCCGGGGTCGATCTGCCCGCAGCGGGTGCCCATGGGCAGACCATCGAGCGCGGAAAACCCCATGGTCGAACCAACACTTTTGCCGCTCTTCAGCGCGCACATGGATGCCCCATTGCCAAGATGGGCGATCACGACGCGACCATCATGTAATTCCGGCGGCAACGTGCCAGACACATAGTCATAGGACAGCCCGTGAAAGCCGTAGCGGCGCACCCCCTCAGCATAGTATTTGTGCGGCAGCGCGAACGTGTCGTTCACGAAGGGGTGGGTGCGGTGGAAGGCGGTATCAAAACACGCAACCTGCAAAGCACCTGGAAACGCGGCGCGCGCCTGTTCCACACCGGCTAAATTGTGCGGCTGGTGAAGCGGCGCAAGCGGCGATAGCTTGCCGAGCGAGGCAATGGTGGCGTCATCCAGCAGCACCGGCGCGGTATGCTCCATGCCGCCATGCACCACGCGGTGGCCCACCGCAACAATGCTGCCGAAATCATCGCGGCCCTCACACCAGTCGAGAACCGCTGCAAAGGCACTGGCAAGCTCACCGGATTGCGCAAGTGGCAGATGGGTAGCAGCACCGCCCACGGGCGTGACGCTCACCACATCAGGCGCGGCACCGCGATCAAACCCACCAGTGTAAAGCCGCTTAGGCGCGCCATCATTGACGGCAAACAGGCTGAATTTCAGGCTGGATGAGCCTGCATTCAGCGTCAGCAAAGCATCACGCATCAGGCTTTCGCCCCACCGAAGAGCCCCATTTTCACCGGCTTGCCTGTGCGCAGCCACACATCATGCAGCACGGCCAAGGCACAAGATGCCAAACGCGCCTTATCATCATCTGCGCGGCTGGTGAGGATCACCGGCACGCTGGCACCGACCAGCAGACCAGCGGCTTCAGCATGAGCAAGAAACGTCAGCTCTTTGGCGAGCATGTTGCCGGCCTCAAGGTTTGGCGCAACCAGCACGTTCGCATGACCCGCAACCAACCCGCCAATGCCCTTGGTGCGCGCAGCGCTCACATCCACCGCATTGTCCATGGCCAGCGGTCCATCGACGATGCCGCCGGTGATCTGGCCACGGTCAGCCATCTTGGAGAGCACAGCAGCATCTATTGTTGACGGGATGGCCGGGTTCACCGTTTCAACGGCGGAAAGAATGCCAACCTTGGGCGTTTTGATGCCAATCGACAGCGCGATGTTGATCGCATTCTGCACGATATCGACCTTGGTTTTGAGGTCCGGCGAAATGTTGATCGCCGCATCGGTGATGATGATCGGCTCGGGTCGACCCGGCACATCCATCACAAAAACATGGCTGATCCGCCTGCCCGAACGCAGGCCGCCATCGCTTTTCACCACATGCTTCAGAAGGTGATCGGTGTGCATGTGCCCCTTCATGATCGAGGCCACACGCCCCTCATGCACCATGGCCACAGCGCGCGCGGCGGAGGCTTCCTCATCATCAATATCGATGAGTTCCAGCCCGTCGATGGAAACGCCCATCTGCGCGGCTGCGGCCTCAATGCGGGGTTTCGACCCAACCAGAATGGGCAGGATCAGGCCCTCATCGCGGGCCAACAGCGCCCCGCCCAGCGAATTGGGATCATCGGGGGCAACAACCGCCACCTTCAGCGGCTCAAGGCTTTGTGCCAACTCCAGCATTGCATCAAAATGCTTGTGCTTCTGCACCTGTAAGTCGGGCACTTCGATATCGTTGAGATAGACCGGCTCAGATGGCGCTTTAACCTTGGCCTCGCCCTCCACCAGCACCACGCCATCAGGGCCGACCACCCGCGTCACCAGCGTGACGGTATGATCCGGTTCCAGCGCGGCGACCGTGACCTTAATGGTCAACTCATCGCCCACACGCGCGCGACCTGAAAAACTCAGGGTCTGCGACATATACAGGCTTCCCGGTCCGGGCAGGCTGTTGCCAAGAACGGATGAGATGAGTGAGGCAAGCCACATGCCCGGCGCGATGGGCGCATCGTCTTTTCCATCGCCATCAATGTCAGTTGAGGGCAGGTGAATGGGGTTCATGTTACCCGAGGCATGGGCAAAGACGATCAGATCATTGGCCGTGCAAAGCCGCACAACGGAGGTACTCTGGCCGACAGACAGCGACTCAAAGGGCGTGTTGGCAAGCTCGAGTGAAGGATCTTGGGGAGAGATGTTCATGAAACCAGCTTGGTTAAATCAAGACTGGTCAGAGTTTATCCGCTCCAACATGAAGCCGCCATGTCAAAGAATAGGCACTATAGTTTAGCCCCGAGATAGGCCGCCAGAGCCGGGTGCGGCGGCGTGTCCAGCATAGCGCGTGCATCGCCGGTGGCTGCGATGCCGCCCTTATACACAAACGCCAGATGATCACAGAGATCGAGCAGCTCATCGGGCGCGTGCGACACGGTGACCATGGTGAGCTTGTTCTTGCGCTGCATGGCGCTGAGCAGCGCGGTGAACTCCTGCCGCATGGAGGGGCCGAGCGCGGCAAAGGGTTCGTCTAGCAGCAGGATGGGTTTGTCGCGCACCAGCGCACGGGCCAGCGCCACACGCTGCGCTTCACCACCCGATAGGCCGGTGGGCTTGCGCCCCTCAAAGCCCGCAAGCCCCACTTGAGCCAGCGCATCGGACACCCGCTGCATCGGCGCGCCAGAACGCTTGAACCGCGTTGAAATACCAAGGCCCACATTGGTGGCGACATCGAGATGATCAAACAGATTGTTGGACTGAAAAACCATGGAGATGGGACGCTGCGCCGGTTCGCTTTGCGTGTGGTCCTGCCCGCCCAACAGCACGTGGCCAGCGTCCAGTTCCAGAAACCCTGCCAGCATGTGCAGCAGCGTGGACTTGCCTGAGCCGCTGGGCCCGATCACGCCCCAGCTTTGTCCTGCGCCGATCTCTAGATCGAAGCTAAAAGCGCGCTCATCGGAAAAGCGTTTTTGGGCGGCGTTGAGCGTGATCATTGCAAATTCACCCAAGCACCTTATGGCTGCGCTCAGCCAGCGCAATGAGCGCGAAGACAAACCCGCCAAGCAGGAACGCAACGCCCGCCGCATCATCGGTGCGGTAGCTGCCCATGAGGTTGAGGATCAGCACCGGCAGCGTGACCAGATCATAGGCCCCAAAGAGCGCCGCTGCGCCCAGATCACCCACCGAAAGCACCAGCGCAAACATAAGCGCCACGGCGAATGGCCTGGCAAGCACTGGCCCATCCACCATCCGCATGCGCTGCCAGCCACCAAGGCCAAGGCTGGCGGAAAGATGGCCATAGCGGCGTTCGCTTGCCTCAAACGCTGGCCCCATGACACGCAGAACAAAAGGCAGCGCCATGAGCGCGTTGACCAGAACCACCAGCGCTCCGGCGATCAGGGTTTGGGCCGGCATGCCGCGCAACAGCAAGAACCACCCTGCCCCCAACACCAGCGGCGGAAGCGCAAGCACCGCCGATCCCACCATACCGTAGGCGCCATCAAACAGTTCGGAGGCGAGCGAACGGGCGGCAAAGCCCCGCGCTCTGGCAACCAGCAACAGATAGGACGCGCCAGTGGCAATGAGCGCCGCGATGCTGGCAATCACCAAGCTCGTGCCAATGGCGGACCAGAGCCGCGCCATGCCAAGCAGCCTGCCCCAGTCAGCGACGACGCCAGCAAACGTCAGCGCAACCAGTGGCACCACCAAAAACAAAGCGGCGAGCACAAGGATAGCCTTACCCCAACCCGGCAGCGGGCTTACCCGACCAAAATGCAACGCAAGCGCCCCGGCCCTGTCACTGGGCGCGCCGCCAATGGCTTTCAAAAACACCAAGATGCTGCCCGCCAACGCAAGCTGTACCAGCGTGTAAAGCGCCGCCAGAGCTGGGTCGAAATCAAACCGCAGCGCCTGGTAGATCGCGACTTCAAAAGTGGCCGAAGACGGCCCGCCACCCAGCGTCAGCACGATGGTAAAGGAGCCAATGCAGAGCATCATGATGAGGCCAGCGACACCCGGCAGATGGCTGCGCAGCAGTGGCCATTCCAGTCGCCAGAACCGGTTCCAACCGGCCAGTCCCAATTGATCGGCCAGACGAAACGTGGTCGCAGGCTGGCGCTCGAGATGCGACAGCATCAACCGCGCGGCCAGTGGCAAATTGAAAAACACATGGGCAAGCAGCACGCCTTGCAAGCCAAACACATTCAGACGCACATCAAAGCCAAGGGATTGCAGCAGCGTGGTCGCCAGCCCGCTGCGGCCCCACACATCGAGCAGCGCCAGCACAGCGACCAATGGAGGCAGCGCAAGCGGCAGCGCCAGAAGCCGCACCAAAGCCGCCCTGCCCCAAAAGTGTTGATGGCGATGCAGCACCACCGCCAGCGGAAGCGCCCCAAGAATGGACAGCGCAACCGACAGTGTTGCCTGCAGCAGTGTAAACACCAGCACGGAGCGGGTGTAGCGGCTGGTCAGTCGCTCCCATGGCAGGCCATCCCCGCCCACCAGCAGCAGGGCCACCAAGGCGGCGAAAATAAATACACCGAACCCAGCCACCACCAGGAGGCCGGGCCATGCCGCTGGTTTCACTGTCTGCACAGAGAGCCTTACTGGCTCATCGCATCCAGCCACTCGTCCACCCAAGCACTGCGTTCAGCCGCCACGGTTCCAGGGTCGATCAACAGTGCGTTGTCCGGCGTCACAAGGCGTGAAAACGGCTCTGGCAATGGATCAGCTGGCGCAGCCACGGGCAGCATCCAGTTGGTCACCGGCAGAACGCCCTGAGCTTGTGGCGCGATCAAGAATGCCAAGAATTCTCGCGCCAAATCAATCTCAAGCGAGCCTTCAACGGCAGCGGCCACTTCAATCTGCATGTAATGGCCTTCGGAGAAGGCAGCGGCTTGGTAGCGCTCATCCTCTTCGACCACCATGTGATAGGCGGGCGAGGTTGTGTAGCTGAGCACCATAGGCGCTTCGCCCTCGGTGAACAGGCCATAGGCCTCGCTCCAGCCTGGTGTGACGGTGAGGATACGCTCGGAGAGCTGCTCCCACTTGTCGGGTGCTTCCTCGCCATAAACGGCCTTCATCCAGAGCAGAAAACCAAGGCCCGGCGTAGAGGTGCGCGGGTCTTGAATAACAATGGGTTGGTCAGCATCGCCTTCGATCAACTCGGCCAAGCTGGTGGGCGGATTATCAATGGCCTGCGTGTCGTAAATGACGGCAAAGTAGCCAAAATCGAACGGCACAAAGCTGTCGCTGGTCCAGTCGATGGGCAGGTCGAGCGCGGACAGATCAGCCTCATGCGGGGCGATCAACCCGGTCGCCTGCGCTTCAGCCATAAGGTTGGTATCAAGGCCAAGCACAAGGTCAGCGTCGGTGCTGTCGCCCTCAAAACGCAAGCGGTTGAGAACCGCGACGCCATCGCCGGGGGCAACCCACTCAATGGTGCACTCGCACTGCGCCTCAAAAGCCTCTGTAAGCACTGGGCCCGGCCCCCAATCGGCGCTAAAACTGTCATAGGTGTAGATGGTTAGCATGCGATCATCGGCCCAAGCGGTCGGCACTGCCAGCACCGTTGTGGCAAACGCAGCAAGCGCGATCTTGGTTGAAAAGGCCATGAGTAAGGTCTCCACTTGAGGCGAGCGGATTACCAAACGGAACATCAGATATTGGAGAAAGCGTCGCCCAAATCTCGGCGCGCGCTGGCCCAAATCCCTCCGCCGGCATGATCCGGATCAGGTTTTGCGGGTCCGCGCAAAGCGCATCTCAGCCCCATGTGGGACACCCCGGTGAGCGAGATAACAGGTAAGTGGGAATTGCGTTTGTGTCCAGTGCACGCCTGCAAGCAGGAGCAGGCGATGCTTGCGCATAGGATGATGCTAGGCCATCACCTGACAATGATGAGCAACACTTTCACCATCCTTTTGGCCGGATCAATCCGCCCGTCGGAGCGTCTACAGGCCCAAGTGCGCAACACCCGCGTTATTGCAAGCGACGGGGGCATCGCGCACGCGGTAGCACTGGGTTTGGAACCAGAACTCTGGGTTGGCGATTTTGACTCGGCATCCGCTGAAGACGAAGCGCGGTTTGCCGGTGTTCCTCGCCAAACGCACTCGCCCGACAAATCCGATACTGACGGTGCCCTTGCAGTCCAGGAGGCGCTTGCTCAAGGCGCGCAGCGTCTCATTCTTGTTGGCGCATTTGGCGGACGAACTGACCACAGCTATGCCATCATGGCGCAAGCCTGCGCGCTGGCACAAACCGGAATTGATGTCCTGCTGACAAACGCGGACGAAGAAGCAACCGCGCTAAGTTCAGCCGTAAAACCGTATGATTATAAGCCCGGAACCACTTTTAGCGTGCTCGCCTTTAATGACGTGTCAGGGCTGACGCTGGAAGGTGCACGCTGGCCGCTGGACAATTTTTCGCTGCCTTTTGGCAGCACCCGCACCATATCCAACCAGGTCGCTGGCACCCTAAAAGCCAGCCTCAAAACAGGCCACGCCCTGCTGCTGGCGCAGCTCAGCACTTAGCGTGAAGCGCGCGCTGCTCGCATCATGGAAGGCGATCCGTCGGAAGCACGACGCACCAGGGTCGGCCGCAGCACCGTGTTAAACTGAGTGGGGTCAGCCCCATCTATGACCTTGAACAGAATATCGACCAACTGCCGCCCTATATCCGTTGTCGGCTGGCTCATCGTGGTCAGTGGTGGCGATGTGTAAGCACCCAAAGGTGCGCCATCATAACCGGTCACCGAAACATCACGCCCCACTGTGTAGCCGCGCTCGCTAATACCCTGGATCGCGCCTATGGCCACGACATCTGCCGGGCAAACAACAGCGGTAGGCCGATGCGATTGCGGGCCATCGAAAAGGGTTCCAATCGCCTTCTGCCCGCCCGCCGGCGTATGCGCTACCGAAACCATGGAAACCTGCTCTGCAGGCAGCTTGTTTCGCGTAACCCCGATTTCGAAACCGGATCGGCGTAGGCGCGCAAAAGTCGCCTCTTCATTGAGATCAAGATAGGCGAACCGTTCATGCCCCAGCGCCACCAAATGATCCACCATGCCTGCGATGCCCGCTTCGTTGTCCATATCCAAATGTGCATAGGGCACAGCGGTGCGTGCGCGCCCATAGACCACAAAGGGAACCTGAAGGTCGTTGAGCAAGCTGATACGTGGATCATCATCGCGCGAGTTGGTGACAACAAAACCGGCGCATTTTCCTGCAGCAATGAGGCGACGATAAACCGCAAGTTCTTCCTCGCCCTCCCGCACGGTGGCCACCAACAAATCATAGTCGCGACCGGCGAGCGCCGCAGCCAGCGAATCTAAGAAGTCAGAAAGGAACGGATCATTGGCCTGACGGCTGATAATGGGCAACACAAAGGCAATGGTTTCAACACGCCCGCGCGCAAGCTGCCGCGCACGCGAAGATGGCTGATAATTCAATTCTGCGGCGAGTGAGAGAATGCGTTCGCGCGTTGCCTTGGCAATATCGGTATAGCCGTTGAGCGCCCGCGAGACGGTCGCTGGGGCAACGCCTGCGCGCTCGGCGACATCATTAATGTTGATGCCACCACGGCTACGGCGGTTACGCGTGTTGGCTTTGCCCACACCGATGCTCGCTTTGGGCATCGCTTACCCCCTTCAATTGCGTGACCTTGCTGGCCATCTTGTTGTCTTTCGCAGCAGCTTCTGCGTGACCCGAAAACGGTTTCGATGAATTTGCCCCAGCTGACACCGCTTTGGCAAGGCCAAGTCCGAAGGGATAAGCTTATTTGGCTAAGGATGCGGCAGTTGGCAGGCCACGGCGCGAAAGCAGGCTAAAGCGCAGCCCCATCGCGGCAAGGGAAAACAAGCTCGATAGCAAGATCGCCTGGTAAAGCCCGGCCGTGCCACCCTCCAGGCGCAAAGCAAGCAGCCAGCCTAGCGGCAGCATGATTACCCAGTAGCTTACCAGATGGAGAAGAGTCGGTACCCAGGTATCACCACGCCCGCGGCAGGCATGGTTGAGCACTGTCTGCCCGCCATCGGCAAGCAGTGCCATAACCATCCACGCCATCACGGGCAGGCTGGCTGCCAACACCCGCTCGTCAGTTGTGAGCAGTCCGGCAAAGAACGCTGGAAACAGCACAAACAACAGGCTCACCGCGCCAGAACAGACCAGCGACAAGCCCAAACCTGCAAAACCCGCCTGCATCATGCCGCGCGCATCCTGACGGCCCCACGCGTTGCCGACGCGCACCTGTGTGGCCCCGGCTATGCCAAAGGAAATCATGAAAGTGAGCGCAAACAGCTGAAAGAGCACACCCATAGTTGCAAGCCCGATCACGCCAAGCAGACCTGCGAGAATGGTGATACCGGCAAAGGCACCCGCTTCCAGCCCATATGAGGCACCAGCCGCAAAGCCAAGCTTACGCTGCTCGGCACCAGACACCGGCGCATCCTTGCCGACCACCCCAAAGCCAAATCGCGCGCGCTGGTGCAAACCAAAACGCACGTAAAGCGAAAGCCCAATGCCAAGTGCAGCACTGGTGATGACAGTGGCAAGCGCGCACCCCCACGCGCCCATGGCGGGAATAGAGCCAAGACCGAACACAAAGACGATGCTAAGCGCGAGGTTGAGCACATTGGCGAGCAACACGGCGAGCGTGGCATGAAATGGCTTTTCCAGCGCTTCCAACGTTGTGGCCGAAACCAAAAACAGCCCGATAAACGGCAGACTAAGTGCCAGCAGCGCCATGACAGCCCCACCACCACGCGCCAAATCCGGCTCTTGGCCGGTGAGTGCAAAGAACCAAGGCGCCCCCTGCAAAAGAACAGCGGCGACAATTCCCACAACAACCGAGAAGATCAGGCCGCGCTTCCAGATAGCAGCAACCAAGCTCGACCGGCCTTCACCAATAGAGCGTGAGGCCAACACAGGCACACCAAGCTGAAGGCCCGCCATGACAGCGACCATACTGTCGATGATTGCATAACCAAGCACGTAGTAGGCAAGCTCATTGGCCCCTGCACGCCCCACAACCACCACGTCCAGCGTGGTCATCATAAGCACGCCCACGCGTGAAAGAATGACCGGCCAGGCAAGCACAAGCGTGCGCCGAACGTGCCAGCGCAGCGTGTTGGGCATTGCAGCTATCGGGGTCGAGGTCGGATCAGCCACGCATCAAACAGCCGATGTCATGCAGCGAGCCATTTCGCGTAGTCCGATACCAGCAAATGATTGGGTGGCACGTCGTCCTCGATCGCGGCAAAACGCGGGATTTCTTCACGGAAAATATTGTCCGTTTCATCATCGTTGACGGTGGACACCTCACCGATCAAGACATCGCCGCCCTCACCCCAGAAGGCATGCCAGACGCCGGGAAGCAAGGTGACGCTTTCGCCCGGATCCAATTTCAACAGACCTCCGGCATCCACGGTGCGGATCTGTCCGTCGACGGGAACACTAACGGGCTTTGTGGGGTGACATGAGCCATCTTCGGCACCGGCAAAAAGTTCCAGCACAAGCTTGCCACCACCCCGATTGATGATGTCTTCGGCTTTGATGGCATGTTTGTGCATGGGTGCGATCTGATCCTTTTTCGAGATCATGATCTTCTCCGCGTACACCATGCCGCCACCGGCCTGCAGATCACTGAGCAAACCATTGCGCACCGTGAACAGAAACAACCCCGTGCTTTCAAAATTGCCTGTGCCATAGTCAGTAATGTCCCAGCCCATCCGCCGGTCAACAATCATGCTGCCACCGGGCGCTCGGCCAGCCGCCAGCATCTCTTCCACCGACCAATAGGCAAATGGCGGAAGCGTGTACGAGAAGGATTTGAAGAAGGCATCGCCCTCTTCAAGAATGGCATTGACCTGCGAGCGCTGCATGGCGGGAATCCATCATCAAACGTGTAAGATGGGTTCTCTTTAGCGGCGTTGGACAGCCGGTCAATGCGCCCTCGCCCCTGCGAGGCCTTTGGCGCGCTGTTCAATGCAGAGCAAGTTCTCCGTCGACCTTGCGCCAGATCCCTGGCTCAATCAGGCGGCGATGCGCATACTGCACCGAGTGCAATGGGCCATCGAGTTTTGCTTTCCAGAAATCGATGAAACTGAAAAGACGCGGAAAATCTGGTGCCAAATCGTATTCCTGCCAGATAAACGTCTGCAACAGCCCCGGGTGATCTGGCATACGGTACAAAATATTTGCCGTGGTCAGGCCATACCCTTTCATCATCAGCGCCATTTCGCTGTTCGGTGTTGTCGCATCGCAAGCATCGAAGTGTTGGTCAGTCATAGGGTCCTCGCGCAGTGTCGTCTCACCATGAAAGTGTGAGCGTGCGCCGGCATGGTTAACAAGCAGTAAATACGCTCATAGCGCCTCAATTTTGTTCACATAATTCAATGTATTAGCAGCCACCAACGGTGAGTGACAGCAACTGCATACTACCCTGCAATGGCAACAATATCATTGCGTTGATGAACTCTATAAGCACGTGGCGTCTGTCCAAAATGGTCCTTGAAGCGCGCGTAAAAATGACTGAGGTTTGGCATACCAACCTCCATCGCAACATCGACGATGGGCTGGTCGCAGGTTGCCAGTAACCGCGCGGCAAGCGCCATACGTGCCTCATATACAAGCAAGGATGGAACCTTGCCGGTGAAGCGTTTGCAGGCGCGCGATACATGCGCTGGGTCCCGCTGAGCCACCTGTACAAAACCACGCACACCTGCTCGCAAGATCTGAGGTTGGGCCAAGGCGCGGCACGCCTCTTGAAGCCAGATCGGACCAGCATCTGCGCCCTGCGGCAGGGGATCATCGTGCACCAGTAGGCCAAGCACGGCGAGCAGAAAGGCTTCCAGTGCCAGTTGCCCGCGCCCTGATGCATCCAGCCGTTGGCCCCATGCTGCAAGTGTGCGATGCGCCAGCGGGCCAAGTTGCCTATGCTCGGGCACGGCATCGCAAGACCAGAAACTTGACCCAGACGGCACCGCACCGTGACGGGCCTCTAAAAAGGCTACCGTGGCTTGCGGCAGGGCCACATTGACAATGCTTGCTGTCCCGCGGCGAGCCTGCAAGCAATGCACATCCTCTGGTCGGATAAAGCAGATTGTTCCCGGCTCCAAAACGCGAACCTCGCCAGCAACGCTGTGCAACACAGATCCACTATCCACCCAAAAGAGCTCGAAAAAATCATGACAGTGCGGCTGCGGCTTGCCCCCTGAACGCAGGCTTGAGCGCGCCAGATGAAAGGCATCGCCCGTGCTGAGATAATCAGAAAGATGAAGCTGTTTGGGCATAAATATCAAAATACTACATTTTTTTGGCTTCATGAAGGAAGATATATCAGATCAATGCGATCATCTTTGTGCGCACCAGATACGGCAAAGAGACCCAGCCATGCTTCAGCGCCACAAAGACCTCTCCTTCAAACCGGTGGAGCATGAGGACCCACAAACGTTGAGCGCTGCGCAAATCAGGCACTACAATGCGCTTGGGTATGTCTCCGGCCTAACCGCCTTTGGCGACCAGGCAGCCCAACAAAACCGCTCCTATTTTGATGCTCTGTTGGCGCAGGCTGGGCCGGATGGCGGCTACGCGGTCAACTGTTTTCAAGCCCGCCTGAAGGGTGTTTGGGACCTCTGTACCAACCCAACGATCCTTGATCACGTGCAGGACATTGTCGGACCCAATATCATCTGCTGGGCCTCTCACTTTTTCGCCAAATTGCCTGGCGATCCGAAGACTGTGCCTTGGCATCAAGATGCAAGCTTTTGGCATTTAGCCCCTGCTCGCACCGTCACCGTGTGGCTGGCGATTGACGACACCGATGAGGAAAACTCAGCAATGCGCTTTCTGCCCGGCACGCATAACAAAGGCGAGCTGCAATGGCAGACGGCGGGTGATGGCAATGTGCTCAACAAGGAACTCATCGGAACAGAAGCCATGGGCAAGCCTGTGTCCAACGCGCTTAATGCCGGGCAGTTTTCGCTGCACGCTGACATGCTCGCTCATGGATCTTTGCCCAACCGCTCTTATCGTCGCCGTTGTGGCCTGACCATCCGTTACTGCCCGCCAGAGGTCACGATTACCGATGAAATTTGGGAGCAAGGCATAGAGGCCATCATTGCACGAGGCAAAGACCCAACCGGCAATTGGAAGCACCATGGCCGTCCCCAAAGCGATGTTTTCGAGCCCAAATCTGGCCCACGCAATGTCGGTGGAAACTAGAGCCGTGAAAGCAGCAGGCCGGCCATGACCATTAGCACAGCCAGAATGCGGGTGGGTGAAATCGCCCTCGGCTCGAGCCCGAAGGCACCCATTGCATCAATCACCAAAGAAGCGGTGAGCTGGCCAAAGACGGCAGCAGCAACAACGGTCAAAACACCGACCTTCGGCACGCTCCACAACGTAGCCAGCACGTATATCACGCCCATAAATCCACCAAACCAAACCCATACTGGTAGTGCGCTTAGGTCTGGCACCTCAAAGGCCTGCTCGCGCAGCACAAGGCTTACAAGCCACACCAGCAGCAACGCTACGAAGCCCACAAAAAACGAGATACAGGCTGTTAGTATTGGGTCGGCCAGCGTTCGGTTGAGGACCGCATTCACAGGTGCTTGTGTTGTGATCGCGACACCACCAAGCACGACAGACAAGATGGCAATAAACAGAATGAGTGGCGTTGGTTCGCTTGGCATGGCCTGTCTTTCCTGTGCGCGATCGCAACAGGCAAACACCGTATTGCATACGCATTCAACACGCGCGATCAGTAGAAGAACATCGCAGCATTAGCGTCGCGATAGCATGAGAGGGGACAAAAACACCATGCAGCTGAAATGGTATGGCCATGCCGCGTTTCGCATCACTGGCGATGATGGAACCAGCATCATCACCGATCCTTACACGCCTGAGGGCGTTGGATACCGACCGATCAGCGAAACCGCAGATTTGGTGATTATCTCTTCAGATGATGATGATGCGCACTGCCGCAGTGACCTGATCCCAGGAAATCCAGCGGTGGTGAATGCCCTTGACCTAGCGTTGGCTGAAAAAACCACCAGCGCCGCCGGCATTACAATCAGCGCTGTTGAGGCTGCCGAGTGGGTAAACCATCCACGCGGCATTCCGGGGCAAAACGGGATGTATCGGTTTGAAGTGGACGGCATAAAAATCGCGCACATGGGCGATGTCGGCAATCCACTCACCGAAGCGCAAATGACCTTCTTTGAGGATGTGGATGTGCTGTTCGCTCTAGCAGGAGGCTACCTGACGATTGAGTTGCCAGACTTGGACAAACTGATCCAGAAAACCCGGCCAAGAATCGTGGTGCCAATGCATTTTCGCACCCTCACCTATCGGCCACGCAACACCATGTGGATAGAGAGCTTTCTTGGCTATTTCGATGAAAGCCAAGTGGATTTCGCTTTCGACCACACAACTACGATCGACAAGGCAGACATCCCAGCCGACACCCGTGTGCTGGTGATGGACTATGTCCACTAGATGCCATCACTTCTGGAAAGCGCACAAACCAAATGCAGCCTTGCATTCGTATTCAATATAGACATATCCTTTGATCAAACGAGCTTCACAAGAAGGCCGGGAGTTTTCCGAAAGGGCTTCCGGAGGTTCCACAAACGGAACCAAACAAGGTTCTAAGGGAGGATACTATGAACCACTTGAAAGCCAGCCTATTGGCGGGCACCGCATTTGCGGTTGCCATTACCGGCGTTGCCATTGCGCAGGACGTGCCACGCGAAGACACCGTCGTTTTCGACATCGATCGCACCATCCGCGACCCTGAAAACTTCAACCCGTTTACACCTGGCGTGAAGCGTCAGCATGGCGCGCACCAGACGATGTGGTAGCCGCTTTTCATCCTTAATTATGGGTCCGGCGAGATTGAGCCGTGGCTTGCCACAGGCTTTGAAGCCAACGATGCGCAGAACGAGTGGACGGTATCTCTTCGCGATGGCGTGACATGGTCGGACGGTGAAACGTTTGATGCCGATGATGTTGTGTTCACCGTGCAGATGGCGCTGGACAATGAAGGCCTTTCCGAGCGTGAGCCAGCCACCATCCGTGCGCAGGTTGCAAGCGTTGAAAAAGTCGACGACTTGACGGTGAAATTCACCCTCAACAACGCCAACCCACGCTTCGTTCTGGAAAACTTTGCCAACCGCATCTTCGGTTCGTTCCTCATCATGCCGCAGCATGTGTGGGACGGTAAAGACCCCGCGACATTCGCGTTCAACCCGCCCATCGGCACCGGCCCCTACACCATGACAAGCATGGCGACGAACCGCGCCATCTGGGACCGCAATGATGATTGGTGGGGCGCTGCGACGGGCACTATGGATCTGCCAGAGCCGCTGCGCGTGATCTTCCTTGAGTCAGGTGGCGAGGAAAACCGCGCCCAGTTGATGGTCGCCAACGAGCTGGACGCTGCACAGGCCGTGACGCTTGGCACGTTTGAGGCCATGAGCTTCCAGAACCCCAATGTCATCGCTTGGTTTGATGATCTTCCTTACGCATGGCCAGATCCTTGCGCCCGCCAGATGGAGTTCAACACCACCGTTGCGCCATGGGACAATGCGGACATGCGCCGCGCTGTGGAAATGCTGATCGATCGCAACCAGATCGTGAACGTTGCCTATGAAGGCACAACGCAGGCCTCACGCACCATGTTTGTGCAGTATGGTGCAATGGATCCGTTCATCGACGCCATCGAAGCAGCAGGCAATGGCTTCACCGCCGATGCTGATGTAGAAGGCGCGCAGGCCATCATCGAAGCCAACGGCTACGTGATGGGTGATGATGGGATTTATGAGCTGAATGGCGAAGACCTGACGGCGAATATCCACGTCAACTCCGCCTCCGCTGAATACACGCGCACCATCGACGTGATCGTGGAACAGCTGAACCGTGCTCGCGTCTCTGCCCGTTCGGTACCCGTGGAAAACTCAGTGTTCTGGGGCGAAGTGCTGCCGCTTGGCGGCTACGACATGAGCTATTCCTGGCTCTCCTGCGGGTCGGTCAACGAGCCTTGGGCGTCGATGAACCGCTACACCAACGCGACAATCGCACCGATTGGTGAGCGTGCACCGGGCTTCAATAACACCGGGCGCTGGGACACCGATGCAACGGCGTCTTACACGGAAATCGTGCAAGCCATGGGCACCATGGCCATTGGTGATCCCGCGATCGTCGACATGGTCGCTGAAGCGCACGGTTATCTGGCTGCTGAAGTACCCTTCGTGCCGCTGGTTCAGGCTGCAAAACTGCTGCCGTTCAACACCACCTATTGGACCGGCTGGCCAACAGCGGAAAACAACTACAACCACCCAGCCTTCTGGTGGGGGTCTGCTCATCAGATCATCCACAACCTGGAAAAAGCTGAGTAGGTCGGCACGATAAAGGGGCGGGTCGCAGGATACTGTGACCCGCCCTTCTTGTATCTGCCACCAAAAACAAAAACGGCAGAACAACAGCTTGAGGGAGCTTGGCCATGAGTGGCTCATCGGGAGGCGGGATTCCACGCGAATATGTGATCAACCGCCTGATCACCTTCGTCATTACCGTTTGGATTGCGGCAACACTGATCTGGATCATCCCACGCCTGTCGCCGGTGGACCCTGCCGAGGTGATGCTGGGCCGCATGGCATCGGGCGGCGCATTTGTTGCCGGTTCTGAAGAGATACTCGAGCAGCTGGGTGAGCGCTTTGGCCTCAACGAGCCCTTGTGGATGCAATATCTGCTCTACATCCGCTCCATACTCACCTTCGATTTCGGCCTGTCTGCGGCCAGCTTCCCCACACCCGTAGCTGCCCTTATCTGGCAGGCCCTGCCCTGGACCCTCGGTTTGATGATCCTCTCGGTCATCATCACCTTTTTCATCGGTAATGCGCTGGGCGCGTTCATGGTGTGGGAGCGAACGCCGAAGGTCTGGAAGGTAGTCATACCCAGTATGATGATTTTCACCGCTATCCCGCCCATCCTGTCAGGGCTGCTGCTGCTGTACCTCTTCTCCATCAAGATGCGACAATGGACGGGCAACGAGTTTTTCTTCCCGCTCACCGGTTCTTACGGCATAAACGTGGAACCGGGTTGGACACTGGAGTTCATGCAGTCGGTTGCCTATCACGGCACCCTGCCCGCGCTCTCTATTATTCTGGTAACGTTCGGGTTCTGGACACTTGGCATGCGGGGTCTGATGATCACCGTGCAGGGCGAGGACTATGTGAACCTTGCCAAAGCCAAGGGCCTGAAGCCCCGTTACATCCTCTACAAATACATGGTTCGCAACGCGATCCTGCCACAGGTGACAGCCTTTGCCCTCAAGATTGGCCTGCTGGTGTCTGGCCAGATCCTGGTGGAGCGCATCTTCTCCTACAATGGCATGGGAAAACTGCTTTACGACGCGATCCTCGATCAGGATTTCGCTGTCATTCAGGGGGTTAGTTTCATCATCATTTTGATGACGGCCGCCAGCGTGTTCATCGTGGATCTTATCTATCCTCTGATTGATCCACGTATCCGCCAATCAACACAGAAGGGTGGGTAAGATGACCGACACAAAACTCACCCCAACAACCGACTCCGAAGCAGCAGGCGTCGTGGACACCTCCACCGCAGGCGGTCGCTTCAACCGGTTCGACAACCCTTGGCTCAACCCCAAACTCCTTTGGGGCATCGGCATTCTGCTGTTCATCGTCTTCATGGGCTTTGTGGGACAGTTCCTTTGGAACACCGAGTTGGTGTTTACTGGCTCCACGCCGCTGCGCCTGCCACCGCTGGGGTTTGAGAACTTGCGCGGCACACCGGGTGTTGGCGAGTTTCCGCTGGGCACCGATGGCGCAGGCCGTGACCTGATGGCGCTGCTTATCGTGGGCACACCCAACACGCTGATGATCGGGGCGATTGCCTCGCTGATCGGCATGTCCACCGGCATATTCCTCGGCTTTACCGCCGGGTTCATTGGTGGCCGCGTTGATGATGTTATTCGCATCCTGTCGGACGTGATGATCACCATCCCGCCTCTTCTCATTCTGGTGGTATTCCAGTCAGCGTTTGGCGACGTTTCTCTGATAATGATGGCCGTGCTGATTGCCGGGTTCATGTGGCAATCACCCACACGTCTCATCCGCGCGCAGGTGCTCTCCATGCGTGAGTCCGGCTACGTGAAAATGGCTCAGCTTTCGGGCGCTTCGGTCTGGCACATCATGTTCCGCGAGATGATGCCAAACCTTGTGCCGTATCTCTTCGGCTCCTTCATCGCCAACGTAACCACGGCCATCGTGACGGCTGTGGGGCTAGAGGTGCTGGGCCTTGGTCCTCAGCGCATCCCGACCCTTGGCCGCGTGATCTACGATGCCATCAATTCCGGGGCACTCATCCAAAATCTTTGGTGGTGGTGGGGTCTTCCCACAGCTCTTCTGGCGATCATGTTCATCGCGCTTTTGCTGGTGAACTTGGGGCTTGATGAGGTTTCCAACCCCCGCCTTCGTAAAGTTTGAGGACGCAACCATGGCTGTAGAACAATCAGGAAAAGTGGTCCTCACGTTGAAGGACATCTGCATCGACTTCCCCACTTCGGCGGGACTGGTGCATGCGGTACGCAATCTTGATCTGGCGATCTATGAGGGCAAGCGCGTCGGCTTTATTGGCGAGTCCGGCTCCGGCAAAACAACCACCGCGCTTGCAGTGATGCAGATGCTGGCCGCACCGGGCATTGTCTCGCAAGGCTCTATTCTGCTCGGCGAGACAGAAATCCTTGAACTGGGTGAGGAGCAGATGCGCCGCACCCGGCTTTCGCGCGTCAGTTACATTCCCCAAGGGGCGATGAACTCGCTCAACCCCATCATGCGCATCGAGGATCAGATATGGGATGCAGTGCGCGCCCATGAGGGCAAGGTGTCGACGGCGGAGCTAAAACAACGCTCCGATGATTGTCTGGCAAGTGTTGGCCTTGGCGGCCATGTTGGCAGGCTTTACCCGCACGAGCTATCGGGCGGCATGAAGCAGCGCGTGTGCATCGCGCTTGGCGTATCGCTGAACCCGGAGCTGATCATTGCCGATGAACCAACTTCTGCGCTTGATGTGGTGACGCAGCGCCATGTCATGCAGACCCTCAAAGAGGTGCAGGCCAAAATCGGCTCCGGCTTGATTTTGATCGGTCACGATATGGGCCTGATGGCGCAAAGCGTGGATGAGCTGGCTGTCCTTAAAGACGGTGAGCTGGTGGAACACGGCACGGTGAAACAGATCATCGAAAGCCCGAAACACCCGTACACCGAGCAGCTGATTTCCTCGGTGCCGCTGGTGGGCGGCGAGAGCTTTCTGGACACCGAAAGCCTAGCGCACCGCCGATCAATCGCTCGGTGGGCTCAGAGCCACTACTAGAGTTTGATGGCGTTACCAAACGCTACGGCGATGTTACTGCTGTTCAGCCCATGTCATTCAAACTGGACGGCGAGGTGCCCAAAATCATCTCCATAGTGGGCCAGTCCGGCTCCGGAAAATCCACCATGGGTGACATGATGCTGGGCTTCACACCGCCATCGGATGGCCGGGTGATGTTTGAGGGCAAAGACATCAACAAGATGGGACCAGGTGCCCGGCTTGATTTTCGCAAATCCGTTCAGGCCGTTTTCCAGGACCCATATGCCTGCTTCAACCCGTTTTACCGGGTCGACCATGCACTGCGGTTCCCGTTCAAGCGGTTCGGCTTTGCCAAATCTGACAGCCACACCGAGGAGAAAATGTTTGAGGCGTGCACCGCTGTGGGCCTAGACCCTGGTCAAGTGCTACGCCGCTACCCGCATCAGCTGTCGGGTGGCCAGCGCCAAAGGCTCATTGTGGCCCGCGCACTAATGCTGGAACCCAAACTGCTGATCGCCGATGAGCCTGTGTCGATGGTGGATGCGAGCTTACGCGCGACGATCCTGAAGAACATTTACGATCTGAAAGACCAGTATGGGATTTCAATCCTCTTCATCACGCACGATCTGGCGACCGCCTACCATGTGTCGGACTATGTGATTGTACTTTACCACGGCCACATCGCCGAGGCCGGTCCGCCCAAGGACGTGATCGGCAATCCGCAACACCCCTACACGCAGCTTCTTATCGACTCGATACCCTGGCCAGATGTGAACCGCCCCTGGGGCGAGAGCGCATCAGCTGATGATGACGTGAAGACCCTAGAGACCCTGTCAAAGAGCACACAAACAGTGTTCCGCGGACAGGTCGCTGGCTTTGATTTGACTGTACCGGGCACGCTTACCGCTGCTGCCTAAGATCATTTTGAGGCGGCACCCATGGCGCGTTGTATCTCCCGGCATGCGCCATTAACGACTGCCTTAGGTGACGCGGCTTTGACGATTTCAAAGCCGCGTCACTCTTGTATACCTGCCCGCCAACTTTTAGTTCGTCTCAGACCCTCAGCGCCCTGTTCGGGCACGGTCCCAAATCCATGAAACACAATATCTATTGGACGGTTGAGAAAATTGCCGCCCGCCTAAAGCTGATCGCACCGCTGGTTTATCGGCGCAAACAGCCGATCATGCCCTTCGCCTACAAAACCCTATCGGGACCACTTGCCAAAGCACCGGTGGAAGCAGGTGTGGATATCAGTGATTGGCCCATCATCCCCTTCGATAGCTAATGGGGAACGTGGGCGACCGATTTTGTGATGCGCAACCGCATTTCGGTGCCCCCAGGCTGGGGTAATTGTGGGCCATTGGCCCTGCATCTGCCACTCGGCGTGGCTGGCGACATTTTCACCCATCCTGAGGCACTGGCCTATATTGACGGACAGCACGAAGCCTCTGTCGATCGCCACCACCACGAACTGTTCTTGCCAGAGCGTGTACAAGATGGGCGCGAGCACGATCTTGCGCTGCACGGTTGGACCGGTCTTTCTGGCTGGCCGCCCAACCCCCAGGCAAAAGACAAATTGTTCATGCGCGAATGTTCGTTGGTGGAAATTGATCCACCCACGCGCGAGCTTTATCGCCTCGCCAAAACGGCTCTGGACGTGGTGAGCGAGCAACCCGAAACCTCCACCGCCCGCAACGAAATTCTGAAAAGTCTGGACGCCGCCTTCAAGGCGCTCGATACGCGTGACCCCGTGGGCGGTGAGGCTTTTTATGCGTCTGTGCCAACCGCGTTGACGGCACTGAAAGACGGCCTGGCTGCAGGCGGCAACCCACTGGATGTGGACATTCTGGCAATCGGTCACGCTCACCTTGATCTGGCGTACATGTGGACGGTCGACCAGTCGCGCCGGAAATGCGGGCGCACCTTCGCCAACGTGCTGAAGATGATGGACACCTACCCCGACTACACGTTCAGCCAGTCCCAGCCGCTGCAATATCAATTCACCAAGGAAGACTATCCAGAGATTCACGAAGGCATGCGCGCACGCATCGAAGAGGGTCGCTGGGAAGTGCTGGGCGGCATGTGGGTGGAGCCAGACTGCGTGATCACCGGCGCGGAGGCGCTGGCCCGCCAGATTGTTTATGGTCGCCTCTACTTCCGCGAAGAATATGGAGCGGACGCAGAAACGCCTGTGCTGTGGTTGCCCGATACGTTTGGCTTCACATGGTCTCTGCCGCAGCTGATGAAGGAGGCGGACCTGAAATGGTTCGTCACCAACAAGCTGAACTGGAACCAGTACAACCAGATGCCCTACCAGCTGATGTGGTGGCAGGGGCTAGATGGAAGCAAGGTGATGGCGCATTTTCTCACCACCCCGCGCAAGGTTCAATATCTGCCCCATGCGACCACGTATAAGGCTGAACTGTCCGCCGAAGAGGTGTTCGGCACCTGGGAGAACTTCCGTCAAAAACCCTCCCACAGCGAGCTGATCATCGCTTATGGCTATGGCGATGGCGGCGGCGGGCCGACCCGCGATCTCATCGACACCATGCACGCCTATCAGGAGATACCTGGCACGCCCAAACTGCGCCCCGGCACGGTGCGCGAGTTTTTCGAGAATGCGAAAAACGACCCCAATGTTGCAGAAGTGCCGACCTGGAATGATGAGTTCTATTTGGAGCTGCACAGGGGAACACTGACCAGCCAAGCCCGCGCCAAATGGCACAATCGCAAGTGCGAAGTGCTGTTGCACCAAGCCGAGTTCATCGGCGCACTTGCCGAGCTTACCACCGGTCACCCCTACCCGGCCAAGACCCTGCGACAGGCTTGGGAGCTGGTACTGCTCAATCAGTTCCACGACATTCTACCGGGCTCATCGATCACCGAGGTCTACGATGAAACCATGGCCGACTACGCGCAGGTGCGCCACAACGTAACGGCAGCGCGCGATGCCGCGATCGACGCCTTAGCCGAGTCGATGCCCAAGGACACCACAGCGCTGGTGATAAACGCTCAACCCTTTGGCGGCGGGCGAACAGGGTTCCTGCGCCGCGACGTAGAGGGCGGCATAATGGACCTGCGCGACCAGCGCAGCCTACTGACCCAGAAAGTGACCGGAGGCACGCTGATCGAAACGCCAATCATTGAACCTTATTCGGTGATGGCGCTTGGCCCCACGGCTGCGCCAGCCAACCCCAACACTGGCCTCTCCGCGCAACTGACGACCGATGGAGCTCTGCTGGAAAACTTCGACCTTTGCGTAAAGTTCAACAGCAAGGGCGAGATCGCTTCAGTGTGGGACAAACGCGCCAAGCGCGAAGTGCTGGAAACAAACCAAACCGGCAACCGCCTGCTCGCTTTTGAAGACCGGCCCGTGGTTTGGGACGCGTGGGACATCGACATCTACTATGAAGATCGCTGCGATGTGATTGATGCACTGGACTCCATGACAGTGATGGAAACCGGCCCCTTGCGCGCGACCATCGAAATCAAGCGCACTTTCCGCCGTTCCAAAATCACCCAACGCATCTCGCTCGACCACCGCTCGAAGCGTATCGACTTTGATACAACGGTTGAGTGGAACGAAACCCACACTCTGCTGAAGGTGGCCTTTCCTGTTGCGATCCTCTCGCCAACTGCCACCTACGACATTCAGTTCGGCAATATGGAGCGCACCACCCACCGCAACACCAGTTGGGATTATGCGCACTTTGAGAGTGCCGCCCAGAAGTGGGCAGATTTATCTGAAGGCAATTACGGCGTAGCGCTGCTCAACGACTGCAAATATGGCTACGACATCCACCACAATGTCATGCGGCTATCGCTGTTGAAGTCAGCAACCATGCCCGACCCCATAGCCGACCAGGGTGTACACCACATGACCTACGCGCTGCTGCCCCATGAAGGTGATTGGCGACGCGAGGTGCCACGCGCGGCATACGATCTGAACAACCCGCTGATCATCCAACCAGTGGAAAACCCGGGAGGGCGCACCGCTTGGCGACACTTTGCAACGCCGCATAAATCAAACCTGATCATCGAGACAATCAAAAAGGCCGAGGATGGCAACGGCATCATCATGCGGCTTTATGAAAACAGCCGCGAGCGTGGCCCGGTGACGGTTCAATTTGGCTTTGATGTCGCCGCCGTTCAGCGCTGCAATCTGCTAGAAGACGTGCGCGAGCCGATCCCCGTACGGCACAACCATATCGAGCTGGACGTGCGGCCCTATCAGATCATTACGCTGCGGGTCATCCCAGCACTAACGGGCGGCGGCGTGCCATTGGAGCTGCTTAAGCAGCAGTCTCTTCAAGCAGAACCTGTCGCTGCTCGCGAACAAGACTAACCAGATGCTCGCCAATCGGCAGCGATGACGTTGCTGCCGGGGATGGCGCGTTACACACGTGCAGCGTGCGCGCGCTTTGGCGGATCAGAAAGTCGTGCACCAACGTGCCATCAGCCATAACAGCCTGCGCGCGAATGCCGGCAGGGTACGGCTCCAAATCATCGAGGCTCAGGCTCGGCGCGTATTTTTGGCAAAGCTTCAGGTAGCGCGCCTTGGAAAGCGAATTGCGGAACTCGGCGACCCCCGATTTGAGGTTCCTCCCCATCACCTTCCAAAAGCCTTTGAACCCGACCATCGAAATGACATCACCAATATTGATCGACCCCTTGGCGTAACCCTCGCGTGCAAAACCGAGCACGGCGTTGGGGCCAACTGTCACCGTGCCGTCGATCATACGGGTGAGATGTACACCCAAAAACGGCAAATCAGGGTCGGGGATCGGGTAGATCAGGTGCTTGATGATGGTATTATGTCGTGCGTTTAGCCGATAGTATTCGCCGCGAAACGGCACAATCTGAAAGTCGACGGGCAAGCCTGCCATCTTGGCCAGCCGGTCGGCCTGCAGCCCGCCGCACACCACCAGCTGGTCAGCCTCGAAGATGCCGTTGCTGGTTGCAACCGACACCACATCGGGTCCTTCGGCAATGCCAGTGACCGCGCAACGCGTTTCCACCACACCGCCAGCTTCTTCCAGCTCACGCGCCATGGCCCGTGCCATCGCTGGATAGTCAACGATGCCTGTGACACGCACAAACAGCGCACCAAGCCCGGTGATGTTGGGCTCGCGCTCCTTCAGTTCTTCCGCAGACAGGCGCAGCGGATCCAGCCCATTGGCAATGCAGCGCTCCTCCAGCGCATCCATGCGCGAAAGCTCCAGCGGCGTGGTCGCAACCAGCAGCTTGCCACATTGTTCAAAAGGTATCTGGTGTCGGGTGCAGAATTCGACTGTCGCGGCAACACCAGCACGGCAAAACTTGGCCTTCAAGCTGCCTGGCGCGTAGTAAACACCAGCATGGATGACACCGGAATTATGACCGGTCTGGTGGGCGGCAAGCACGCTCTCTTTTTCAAGCACGCGCACGCTCGCACCAGGCTGCGATTTTGCCAGTTGCATTGCGGTGGACAAGCCCACAATGCCGCCGCCGATTACCAGATAGTCAGTTTTGTAGTCTACCATTCGCCGCTGTTTTGCATGCTCGCCCATGGCTCTTGAGCTGGCAACGCATCACCCTTCTGAAGCAATTCCACTGAGACCCCGTCAGGCGAACGCACAAACGCCATATGCCCGTCTCGCGGTGGGCGATTGATCGTCACACCACTGTCCATCAACGACTGGCAAAGCCGGTAAATGTCATCGACCACATAAGCCAAGTGCCCAAAGTTTCGTCCACCGGACAGTCTTTCGAATGTCCCGTCCTCTGCAGGCCAGTTGTAGGTGAGCTCCAACATCGGTGCCTTGCTTATTCGCGCGGCCTCCTCATCCTCGGCGGCAGCCAAAAACACGTTGGTGTAGCGTCCACCCTCACTATCGCGGCGACTAACTTCAACCATGCCAAGCTGGCCGCAATAAAAGTTGAGACTCGCCTCAAGGTCCTCAACACGAACCATGGTGTGCAAATAGCGCATTGTAGCTCTTTCCTTTTTCTCTTGAGCAACCGACATAGGGCATCTGCTTCCAACGACCAAGGCCACTTGCATGCAGACAAAGCCACGCACATCGCGCAATGCGCAATCCAAATCTCAACTCCAGGCGATGGCCTATCCAACACTTTCTGCCGAGCAAATTTCGCTGCTGGAATCGGTTGGCGAGCGACGCGTGATGAAACCTGGCGATGTGTCGTTTGAGGTTGGCCAGGACAGCTATGATTTCAACTATCTGCTCAGCGGTAGCCTCAACATCATCGACCGCACCGACGGACACACCGTTATCACGCTGACCGCTCCTGATATGGTGGGTGAGCTGGGTATGCTGATGGGTCAGCGCACGTTTTTTGCTGGCGAGTTTGCCGAACGATCCGACATCATCCATGTGAGCAATGTTGCCCTGCGCGAGCTAATCGCGACCAATCCCGAGATGAGCGATATCATCGTCAGTGCGTTCGCCGCACGTCGGCGGCTCATTATGGAGTGGGACGAGGGGCGCCTGGCCATTGTCGGCGATCCCAACAAACGCGCCACCTTGCGCCTGCTGGAATACGCCACGCGCTCCCACGTACCACACCGTTTTATCGACCGCGCTCAGGACGGGTGGCAAAAGCTGGTGGAGGACGCAGATAGTCTTCCACAGGCCGACTGCCTGGCGCTGATTGGCAAGGATGAGGTGCTGGTCAACCCACACCCGCAGGAGGTGTCCGCGGCGCTGGGCCTAGACCTTGAGGCCAAAGCTGACAAACAGTTTGATGTGCTTGTGGTTGGTGCTGGGCCAGCAGGCCTTGCGGCTTCGGTTTACAGCGCATCTGAAGGGCTGGACGTCATCACAATTGAAGACACTGCCATTGGCGGACAGGCTGGCACGTCCAGCCGCATTGAGAACTATCTGGGTTTCCCACGCGGCATCTCCGGTGCCGACCTTGCCTATATGGGCGAGGTACAGGCGATTAAGTTTGGTGGACGGTTTACGGTACCCAGACGAGCCGCAAAACTGTTGCACAAAGGCACCCATTTTGAAGTGGACCTTGATGACGAGACCTGTATCCGAACCCGCTCGGTTATTCTGGCCAACGGTGTGCAATACCGTCGCCTACCACTGGACAATTTGGAAAACCTGGAAGGCAACGGGGTTTACTACGCAGCCACCAAGATTGAAGCGCGCTTCTGCACAAACACCGAAGCGGTGATCATTGGTGGCGGCAATTCCGCTGGACAAGCAGCCATGTTTTTGTCGCGCCACGCCAAGCATGTGCATCTGCTCGTGCGCCGCGATGGACTGGCCGAAACCATGTCCTCCTATCTCTCCAACCGCATTTTGAAAGACCCCTCTATTACCCTGTGGACGCAAAGCGAGGTCTGCCAGCTTGATGGCGAAGAGCGTCTGAGCGCCGTTCGCATAAAGAACCGCCAGACAGGAGCGGTAGAAACAATTGATAGCCAAGCGCTCTTCATCATGATCGGCGCAGCCCCCAATACGGGCTGGCTGGATGGTCAGATCGACCTGGATGAAAAAGGCTTCATCAAAACCGGGGGTGATGTGAGCCTGGAAACCCGCGGCTACGCCACATCCATGCCAGGCGTTTATGCGGTGGGCGACATCCGCTCCGGCTCGGTAAAGCGCGTGGCCTCAGCGGTTGGCGAGGGCTCTGTCGTCGTTTCCGCCGTGCACGGCTATCTGGCCGATAGCTAGCGCAATCAGACTTAAAGGTAAGCCATCATGATCGACCCATCCTACGCCATCACGATGGCGCAATATAACGCCTGGCAAAACGAGACCATGACAGCGGCGGCTGCAACGCTAAGCGCAGATGATCTTCAGAAAGACCGAGGCGCGTTTTTTGGATCCATCATGCACACAGCCTCCCATTTGCTGTGGGGTGATACGTTCTGGATGAGCCGCTTTGCCGGCACGCTCGCGCCTGACTGCGGGATCGACGAGTCCGTGACCTTTGCTGCAACATGGCAGGACTATTGCCCAAGGCGCAAAGCGTTGGACGAGGCGATCTTGCAATGGAGCAAAGCATTAGACGCAGAGTGGCTGCAGGGCGAGCTGTGCTGGTTTTCAGGAACGCTGGGGCAAGAGATTTGCAAACCGACAGCAACCTTGGTCATGCATTTTTTCAACCACCAAACGCACCACCGCGGGCAAATCCACGCCATGCTGACGGCAGCAGGCGCGCAAGGCCAACGCACCGATCTGCCCTTTATGCCGCAGGTATTTGCAACGCTTTAGAAGACAGCGGCAAAGCCAGCATCACGCCACAGCCGTCGCTTCGATTTCCACCACAAACTCCTCACGGGTAAAGCCCCCGACAATGATGAGTGTCGAGGCAGGCAGCTTGGTCACATCGGCCAGCCACGCATCGCGCGCGGCCATATAACCAGCCATGTGCTCGCGGCCGGTTACAAAGGCAAACAAGTGGCAAACATCGTGCTTGGTCATGCCACCTTCGGCAAGAACTGCCTCAATGTTGGCAAACACCAGATCAGCCTGTTCACGTGAGCCTTCCGGAATCGTTCCATCTTTAGCCATCGCCAGTTGACCGGCGGTCCGCACCATGCGTTTGCCGGGCTCAATTTCCACGCCATGAGCGTAGCGGGCAAAGGGGGGAGCAAGGCTCTCTGGTGCAAGAGATTTGAATGACATGGCTGATCCTTCGCCGGTTAATATCCTCAACAACGATTGGCTAAAACTTTTGCCGAGTTCAACAGCCTTTGGCGACAAATTTGCTGTAGCTAATCATCCCCACGCCAACCATAGCAACGAGCATCCCATGGACAGCATCGGCACGCCCCCACCCATCATGACAATCCCCGATCACTTGAAAACGCTGCAAAGCGGCAAGGCGATCTACGATTTCTCCATGATCAAAGGCAACATCATCTCGCAGCCCGAACTGCGCAACGAGGATGAAATGCAGTTCTTCATGTTGGAAGAAACGACGGGTCGCGAACACCTGATGCAGTTTTCCACCAAGTTGAACGCGCGCATGAGTCAGCCCGTTACGTTTCTGCAAGCCACCAATCGCTCCACCGGTGCCGTCACCAATGTCGCCTGGTGCAACCACGCCATCGACCAGATGGAATATTTCACCCGCGACGTAAAAGAACAAACCGGTGGCAAGGCAGCTGGTATATTTGGCATGGCCACCGGTGCCTCGGTGAATGCTATGACGCAAACATCCGGTCGGCACGGTGGATTTGTCAACTTACTGCTGCTTCCCCTCTGGCTTGGGATGCTTGCGCTCTCGGCCGTGACAGGTGCCATTGGCGCCTTGCTTGGCCGCAACAACAAAGTGCGCGCCGATGACATTTTGGAGCGGGCCAGCCAGATTTTCCAAGACGGAAGCAGCCTCAACGTGCCCGTTTACACGCGACCAAAATCCTACTGGAAATGGGTTTGGATTGCGCTGGCGATCTTTATCTTCGCACCGCTGATCACGGCACCGATCGGCATCTTAATGGCTTATCTAGGCCAATAAGAGGGGTAAGTCGGCTCCAACCGTGCTTTTTGCCTAACGAGAAGGCATACGTAAAGGGCAGAGTGACTACTGTTCGTGCAGTTTTCACATGCGACCAATATGTAGGCAAATGGCCGTTGACATCGCGCGCCACCCGTCACCTAATCGGCAGCGAACGCCCGCACACAGGTGCGGGCGCCCCCGTGCCTATCCGATCAGGAGACCCCATGATGAGCACCCGCAAATCCCTTCTCGCCGCGACAGCTCTGGCCATTGGTTTTACCACGCCAGCCTTAGCGCAAGACCTGACCGAAGTGACCTTCGGCACCAACTGGCTGGCACAGGCCGAGCATGGCGGGTTCTACCAGTCCGTAGCTGACGGCACCTATGCTGAGTGCGGCCTGGACGTGACGATCATGACCGGCGGCCCGCAGGTCAACAACAAAGCGCTGCTGCTGGCTGGCCGTCTTGATTTCCACATGGGCGGCGATCTTCTGCCAGCTTTCCTGGCCGCTGAGCAGGACATTCCTGTTGTCGCCGTCATGGCAACCATGCAGAAGCACCCACAGGTGATCATCTCCCATCCAGGCGAAGCTGACACGTGGGAAGAGCTAAAAGACCTGACGCTGTTGATCGGCGACAATGGTTTCCAAGGCTACTATCGCTGGATGATTGCTGACCAGGGCTTCACAGCAGAACAGCGTGTGCCCTACACCTTCAACCCGGCACCGTTCCTGGCCGACAAGCGGATGGGGATGCAGGGCTTCCTGTCCTCTGAGCCTTATTCCATTGAGACCGAGGCAGGCTTTGAACCCAACGTGTTCCTGATTGCCGATGCGGGCTTTGCCACCTACGCCACGACCGTTGAGACCATGCAGTCCACCATCGATGAAAGCCCCGAAGTGGTGGAGTGCTTCGTCGAAGGCTCCATCCTTGGCTGGTACAACTACCTCTACGGCGACAATGCTGCGGCCAATGAGCTGATCATTGCCGACAACCCAGAGATGTCGCAGGACAAGATCGACTATGCGATCGAGAAGATGATCGAGTTTGGCATCGTGGATTCCGGCGATACGCTGGAGCTGGGCATTGGCGCGCTGACCGATGAAACCGTCAACGCTTTCTACAATCAGATGGTGGAAGCGGGCGTTGTGGAAGCAGGCCTTGACCTGTCGGCAACCTACACGACCCAGTTTGTGAACCAGGGCTTGGGCCTGGATCTGCGCCCATAAAGGCAGCAGCACCCTAGCCCCACCAACGCGTCTCCCGGCCATACCTTACTGGTGTGCTCGGGGGGCTTTTCTGCGCTTCACCTCAGCTGAGATTGCCCCGTGACAAACACTCTATCCTCCGGACAACCCATCCTTTCACTACGCCATGTTGGCAAGGTGTTTGGCGGCACCGTCACGGCGCTCGATGATATGTCACTGGAGATCCGCGAGGGCGATTTTGTCTCACTGCTCGGCCCCTCAGGCTGCGGCAAATCCACAGCGCTTCGCCTGATTGCTGGCCTGATGCGGCCAACTTCAGGCCGTATTGCGTGGGCCGACAACGCCGCCGCGTCCACAGGCGGACAAAAGCTTGGCGTGGTCTTCCAGGAACCCACACTCATGCCCTGGGCAAACGTTGAGGACAATGTGTGGCTGCCGATGCGGCTATCGAAAATTTCCAAACAAGCTGTGCGCAAGGAAATCGATGAAATCCTCGATGTCGTGGGCCTGCAAGGTTTCGAAAAATCCTATCCGCGTGAGCTTTCCGGCGGCATGAAAATGCGCGTCTCCATTGCCCGCGCGATGGTCACACGCCCACAACTGATCCTGATGGATGAGCCCTTTGCGGCGCTTGATGAGATCACCCGCTTTAAGCTCAACAACGACCTTCTGGCCATGAAGGAGCGTATTGGCTGCACGGTTATCTTCGTTACCCACTCGGTGTTTGAAAGCGTGTTCCTGTCCAACCGTATCGTGGTTATGGCAGCCCGCCCCGGACGCGTGGTGGAAGAGCTTACTGTGGAAGAGCCCTACCCGCGCAAGGAAGAATTTCGCACCTCATCACACTATGCTGCTTATTGCCGTGCCGCCTCGCAAGCGTTGCATGGCACTTTGGCAACCAACAGCCCGGAGGCCGCTTGATGGCCGTTTTATCCAATGAAGATGCGCCACACACAGTTGCCTCTGATGATGCGCAGGTTATCGACCTCGAAGAGCGCGCCATTGCGCGCCGCAAGCGGCTTGATCGCATTGGCACCTGGGTGTTTCCGCTGGCGATGATCGCCCTTGGCATTTTCCTTTGGGACTATCTGGTTCAGGTCAATGAAATCCCGCACTTCATTTTACCAAGTCCCGGCCGCGTTTTGGACACGCTTATCGCGGATTTCCCCACGCTGCTCAGCGCCTTGTGGGTTACGCTTTCTATCACGGGCATGGCGTTGATTATTGCCATCATTGGCGGCGCTGGCCTTGCGATCCTGTTTAAGCAATCCCGCCTGATGGAGATGTCGCTCTACCCTTATGCGGTGATTTTGCAGGTCACGCCCATCGTGGCGATTGCCCCGCTTATTTTCATCTATGTGGAGTCGCGCCTTGCCGGGCTTTTGCTGTGTGCCTGGCTGGTTGCGTTCTTCCCGGTGTTGTCCAACACCACGCTGGGGCTTAATTCCACCGACCACAATCTGCGTGATCTCTTCAAAATCTATGGCGCATCGCGGTGGCAGAAACTGCGCTTCTTGGAGCTACCCTCTGCCCTGCCCTACTTCCTGGGCGGTTTGCGCATTGCAGGCGGGCTTGCCCTCATTGGCGCGGTGGTGGCCGAGTATGTGGCGGGCACCGGCGGCATCGGATCAGGCCTTGCCTTCACCATTCTTGAAGCCGGTTATCGGCTCAACATTTCGCGCATGTTTGCAGCGCTTTTGTTAATCGCGGCGACCGGCATTTTGATCTATTCCATCCTTAGCCTGCTTAGCTGGGCTCTTTTGCACAAATGGCACGAGAGTGCCTTAAAACGGGAGTAGCGCGTGCCACCGTCAACATCCTTTGAACTGCCCGACGGCCCCGTTACACTCGGCAATCTTGCCATACCCGGTCCGCTCGTTGGCTCAACAGAGCCGATGGTCACAGCATCCCTAACGATCCGTGAGGGTGTGTTTTCTGAAGTGCCTGCATACACCCACATTGACATGGGTGGGCGCATGGCGCTGCCGCCTTTTGTCGACATGCACACGCATCTCGACAAGGGACATATCTGGCCGCGCAAACCCAACCCTGATGGCAGCTTCCCCGGTGCCTTAGGCGCTGTAGGCGAGGATCGCACGGCCAACTGGTCAGCCGAAGATGTGCGCGCCCGCATGCAGTTCGCACTGGAATGTGCGTATGCGCACGGCACGAAGTCCATCCGCACGCATCTCGATAGCATCGCGCCGCAGCACGAGATTTCGTTCAAAGTGTTTGAGGAACTTCGCACCGACTGGAAGGGCCGCATCGACCTGCAGGCAGTTTCACTGGTGGGAGCCGACTCGGTGGAAGCCGCAGATAAAGGTGATAGAGAAGGCGCATACAAATCTGTTGCTGATGTTACGCAATCAGCTGGCGGCGCGCTGGGCTATGTGCCCTACCCCATGCCCGACATTGAGGCACGCATTGAGAACTTCATCGCCATTGCCCAAGCCCGTGACATGGAAGCCGATCTGCATGTCGATGAGACTGGCGACCCGACCGTCAACACGCTGAAAACAATCGCGCAGAGCGTGATTAAACTGGGTTTTGATCGTCCTGTTGTATGCGGCCATTGCTGCTCGCTGGCGGTGATGGATGAGAGCGAGGCTGACCGAACGATGGACTTGGTGGCGCAGGCCGGTATCCACATCGTTTCGCTGCCCATGTGCAATCTCTATCTGCAAGACCGCACCGGCGGAAACCGCACGCCGCGCTGGCGCGGGGTCACCCTGGTGCACGAGCTCAAAAGCCGTGGCGTGAAGGTGTCGTTTGCCTCCGACAACACCCGCGATCCGTTCTACGCCTATGGCGATCTGGATATGGTGGAAGTGATGCGGGAGGCGACGCGCATTGCGCATCTGGATCATTCTGGCGGCGACTGGGTGAAGGCCTTTACCAGCACACCAGCCAGTGTTTGCAACTTTGATTATGCGCCGTTTGCGCCGGGCACGCCTGCCGACATGGTGCTGTTGAAGGCTCGCACTTGGAACGAATTTTTCTCTCGCCCGCAGATGGACAGAACTGTCATCCGCGATGGCGCCATTCTTGATAACCCTTTGCCAGATTATGCGTCCCTCGACGCGCTTATGGAGTAGAGCATGACCGGAAATGTTAGCGCAGTGCGTGAAGCGCTCGACCATCTCGATATTGACGACAACCCAGCCACACTGAAGCAGAAGAGCCGCGACTTTTTCTGGTACTCACCGCTGCTCAAAGAAAAGATGGACCATCTGGTCGGCGATTTCGTGGTCTCTCCGCGTTCTGAATCCGAAGTGATCGAGGTCTTGAAAACCTGCTTCGCACACGATGTGCCCGTCACCACACGCGGTGCAGGCACTGGCAATTACGGTCAGGCCATGCCGCTGGAAGGCGGCGTAATCCTGCATATGAAGAACATGACCAAGGTGAAGGAAATCCACCCCGGCCGTGTGATCGTGGAGCCGGGCAAAGTGGTTAAAGATCTGGACGCAGAAACCCGTGCACATTCGGGCCAGGAACAGCGCATGATGCCCTCAACCTATGGCACGGCGACCATTGGCGGCTTCATTGCCGGTGGCTCAGGCGGCATCGGCTCTTGTCGCTGGGGCGCGCTACGCGACCTCGGCAACATTTTGCGCCTGCGCGTTGTGACAATGGAAGCAGAGCCGCGCATTCTGGAGTTTACCGGCGAGGACCTTGCTCGCGTGTCGCACGCTTACGGCACCAACGGCATAATCACCGAAATCGAGATGCCACTTGCCCCCGCTTACGAATGGGTGGAGTTTGCGCTTGGCTTTGATAATTTCGCCGACAATGTTCAGTTCGCCTATGATCTCGCCCACCAGGACGGCATACTCTGCAAGCTGATCACACCGATTGAAGCGCCCATTCCCTTCAACTATTTCAAGCGCTTCAAAGGCCATGTGCGCGAAGATCAATCGATCCTCATCGTGCTGGTTGCTCCCCATGGGCTGGATGCGTTCACCGCTTTCATGGGTCGCAACAACAACCCAGACATTATTTACCGCTCGGATGCCTCAACTTTTGAGCGCACGCCCGGACATCTGGCCGAGTACACGTGGAACCACACAACCTTGCGTGCGCTTCAGGTAAAGCCATCAGTCACTTACCTTCAGGTGCGCTATGGGGGCGCTGATCCAGTGGCGATGGTGGCCAAGATCCGCGAGACATTCGGTGCAGAAGTACTGCAGCACCTGGAAGTGATGCGGGAAAATGGCCGCATCATCTTTGCAGGGCTGCCGATTGTTGATTTCACCACGCAGGAGCGGCTGGAAGAAATCATCCGCATCCACGAAGAGCAGGAATGCCTGATCTTCAATCCGCATCGCTACACGCTGGAGGAAGGCGGCAGGCAGAAGACAGATGATCGCCAATTGAAGTTCAAGAAAGAGGCTGACCCAAAAGGCCTCTTAAACCCCGGCAAGATGATTTCCTGGGATGATCCGAACTTCAGCTACGACAAGCCGTATGACTATCCAAAAATGAAGAAGGCCAGCTAGCCAAGAACTTTCGGGGGACGCCAACCAAAATCGGGGGATGACGGTGGCAATCAGCAGCCAAAGTACAAGCAGCAAGGTGATGGTGATCTACGCCCATCCCGTGCCGGAGAGCTTCTCCGGCGCGCTGCATACTGGCGTTGTTGAAAGCCTGACCAAGCAAGGCCACACAGTCGATGATTGCGACCTTTATGCCGAAGGCTTCTCGCCTGTTCTCACAACCGATGAGAGGCGCGAGTATCACGACTTGGAAGCCAACACCCGACCTGTTCAAGGCTATGTTGACCGGCTGCGCGCTGCCGACAAATTGGTGTTCGTCTACCCGGTCTGGAACTTCGGCTACCCAGCCATTTTGAAAGGCTTTTTCGACCGGGTCTTCCTGCCCGGCGTGTCCTTCAAACTGGTCAACGGGCAGGTCGGCCCGGCGCTTACCCACATCAAGAAATACGCCGTTGTTACCACTTATGGCGGCACGCGGGTGCGTGCTTTTCTGGCTGGCGACCCTCCGCGCGCACTCATGACGCGCTCCATCCGTTACGTCACCGGCGGTGCGCCTATGGATTACCTCGCACTTTACGACATGAATCGCGCGAGCAATGAAACGCGCAACGCATTTCTATCCAAGGTAACCACAAAAATGGAGAGGTTCTGACCCGCCATGTTGGCATCAGATTTGAAGGCATCGCACGAGCAGGCATCACAGATAAAGGCACTCATCGTCTATGCGCATCCAAGCCCCGGTAGCTTCAATGCTGCCGTGCTTCAAACCGTTATCTCGCAACTGCAAGAGTCAGGCGCGCAGCACCGCGTGATCGACCTCTACAACGAGCAGTTTCAACCTTGCCTCACCCGTGAAGATTGGACTGAGTACGAAGACACCAATTGCAACACCGCCCGCATCCAAGAGCATGTGGACCTTGTGCGCTGGTGCAACAGCATCATTTTTGTCTATCCCACGTGGTGGTTTGGTCATCCGGCGGTGCTCAAGGGCTGGCTAGACCGTGTGCTTGTACCGGGCGTCGCGTTTTCCATGCCAACCGATGACAACCCACGCATCACCCACAACCTGATGCATATAAAGCGGTTGGGCGTGTTCACTACGTGCGGCGCGTCCTGGTGGCTAACCAAAATGGTTGGATCACCCGGCAAACGCATTTTGATGCGGGGCTTGCGCACCTGCCTCAATCGGCGGGCCAAAGCGACCTTCGCCGCGCATTATCTTATGGACAGCTCAACGCAAGAAAGCCGCGAGCGGCACTTGGTGAGAGTCTCACGAAAAATGAAGAACCTGTTGGGCGTGTCCGCAAAGGCGCGTGTGCAACAGACCTATCCTGAAAAAGTAGGCCAACCAGTATGACGACCATTCCCGTTCTTGATTACGCAACCTTCAGTGGCAACACAAAGGATAGCTTTGTGAAGGCCTGGGGTGAGGCCGCCCGTGGGCCGGGTTTTCTTGTGGTGAAAAACCATGGCGTTCCCGAACAGCTCATCGCGGATATGTTCACCAAGGCAGATGCCTTCTTCGCACTGCCTGCTGACGAGAAGGCCAAAGTCTCCATCGACAAGTCGCCAAACAATCGCGGTTATGCGGGCACGGGCTCAGAGGCACTGGATGAAAAGTCCGGCCAGATGGACCAGAAAGAGGCCTACAATATGGGCCTTGATTTGGCCGCTGATGATCCGCGCGTCATCGCCAAAGAGCCCTATCGCGGGGTCAATATGTGGCCCGATGGTGTGCCTGGCTTTGCCAGCACCTTCACCAACTATTTTGATGCTGTGCTTGACCTTGGTGTCAACCTGCACCGGGCTATCGCGCTGGACCTTGATTTGGACGAGCAGTATTTTGCAGGCCATTTCGATGAGAGCATGTCCACCTTACGCGTGTTGCGCTATCCCGAAGCAACCAATCCGCAGCCCGGTGAAATTGGCGCAGGTGCGCACACCGACTATGGCTCCATCACCTTGCTCATGACCGATGGCACCGCTGGCCTTCAAGTGAAGCCGCGCGATCAGGACAACTGGATCGATGTACCAAGCGTAGAGGGCGCGTTCGTGGTGAACATTGGCGACCTACTGATGCGCTGGACAAACGATGTGTACGTGTCCAACCCGCACCGTGTGCAACGCCCGAAGAAAGAGCGACGCTCCATCGCGTTTTTCATGGACCCCAATCCTGACAGTCTGGTGACCACGCTGCCAACGGTGCCCGGCGAGCGGCACTATCCGCCGATCCTGGCGCATGAGTATCTGACCCAGCGCCTTACCGCGACCTACAGCCAGAAGGCGGCCAGCTAGATGTCACAACGTTATCGCTGGGCACAGTACAAGACCACCGAGTTTGAAGATCTCGACCCGCAAAAGGTCATCGCGGTGCTGCCGACCGCCGCCATTGAGCAGCACGGCCCGCATCTTCCCGTGGGGGTCGATACCCACCTCAATGAAGGCATGCTGAGCACGGTCGAAGCGCTGCTGCCGGAGCTTGCACCCGACCTAGATGTGCGCATTCTCCCTGTCCAGGCGATCGGCAAGAGCAACGAGCATTTGCATGCGCCGGGCACTCTAACTCTGCCCGCCAATCTGGCGCTGTCCATCTGGACTGAGATCGGTCTTTCGGTCGCTCGCGCTGGGGTACGCAAGATGGTCATCACCAATTCCCATGGCGGCAACCTTGATCTCATTTCCATCCTTGCCCGCGAGATGCGCGTGCAGGCCCGCATGCTGTGCGTGAAAAGCCAGTGGGGCAATTGGGGTACGCCGGAGGGCCTTTATACCGACGATGAAATGAGATTCGGCATCCATGGTGGCGACGTGGAGACCAGCATGATGCTGCATTTCCAGCCCGATCTGGTGGACATGAGCAAGGCGCAAAATTTCCGCTCGACCGCCGAACCACTGCAAGGCGGGTTCAATATCTCGCCCACCGGCATGCCCGCCTATGGCTGGATATCATCCGATCTTAACAACGATGGCACAGTGGGCGACGCCAGCATCGCCACAGCAGACAAAGGCGCAAAAACCGCCGATCACTACGCGCGCGGTTTCATTGGGCTGTTGAAAGACGTCGCCGAGGCCGACATCACCCGCTTTGATTAGGGCTTCAGGAAAGCTGCTCAGAAAAGGCGCTTGCCAGTTGGATAGGCGAGTGAGACTCTGGCGCAACCCAGCCGGAGCTCACCATGCCTTTTTCAAACAAAATGCCGCTCACCCGTTTTTCAGTAAAACCATTGTCAGGCATGACGCGGCACTTGGCCGACGTGGCATCAGGGCGCGCAGACCCCGACCGTGTTATTACCGGTGTGCGCACGCTTAACACCTATTCTGAACGCACCGCCAGCGACAAAGAGGTTTGGATTGCCGGCGGACGTATCGCCGCGGTCAAGCCCGCTGGCACCTATCAAGGCCAAGCCGAAAAATATGACGGCATGGGCGGTATTATAGCGCCCGGTCTGGTGGACCCGCATTTGCACATTGAGTCCAGCATGGTCACCGCCTGTGCCTATGCCGAGGCGGCGTTGCTCAATGGCACCACGACAATTTTCTGCGACAGCCACGAGATTGGCAACGTGATGGACGTGGAAGGCGTGGAAGCCATGCTGGAAGATGCGCGCCAAGCCCCGCTGTCGATCTTCCTCACCGTGCCCTCCACCGTCCCCGCCACCTCACCAGACATGGAAACCGCTGGCGGCGATCTTACACCGCAGAAAATTGCAGATATCTTCGATGCATGGCCCGAAGCTGTCGCTTTAGGCGAGAAGATGGACTTTGTGCCTGTCTGCATGTCCGATGAACGCTCGCACGCCATTATTGAGGCATCGCTATCGCGCGGGCGACCCGTCTCTGGCCACGTCTATGGTCGCGAATTTGTGGCCGCCTATGCCGCCGCGGGCGTAACGGATACACACGAAGCCATCGATCGCGACATCGCCGATGATCTGTTGGATGCCGGCATATGGGTATTCCTGCGCGGTGGTCCGCCCACGACGCCCTGGCACTCACTGCCAGAAGCCATCAAAACCATCACCGAGCTGGGTGCCTCCACCAAACGTGTCTGCGTGTGCACCGACGATCGTGATGCAGATGATTTGCTGGTCTTCGGGCAAGACTGGGTGACCCGTCAGGCAATCAAAGCGGGCATCAAAGCGGAAACGGCCTGGTCCATGGGCTCACTGCATGGTGCAACGCGCTTCGGCATGGAAAACGAAATCGGCGGACTGGGCGGCGGCAGGCGCGCTGATTTGGTGCTGCTCAACGATGATCATGAGCCACTGAACACCTGGTATGGCGGTGAGCTTGTTGTTGAGTGCAAAGCGGTCACCCCATTGCTCGATCAGGCGCTTTCCAACCGCTACAGCTACCCCGATGCGGCGTTCACCAGCGTGAAGCTGCCAGCAACGATCGCCATGACACCGCCCGCTCCCGAAAAAGCGGTAACAGCGAATGTGCTGAAGGTCGCCCTGCCGGGTATTACCCTGTTCCACGACACGGTTGCCTTGGCAGCTGGAAAGGAATGGTCTGAACATTTTGCAGAGCACGGCCTGTGCTACGTCACAATCGTTGAACGGCACGGCAAGAGCCAGGATGCAACGGGCACAACTGGAAACGTCGCCCACGGCCTTTTGAAGGACTTTGGCCTGAAAGATGGAGCGGTCGCCTCCTCAGTTGGTCACGACAGCCACAACATAATTATCGCTGGCACAAATGAGGCTGACATGCATGTCGCCCTTAATGCCATCAAAGAGCAGCAAGGCGGCGTGGTAACGGTGCAGAACGGTAAGGTTACGGCCATCGTGCCACTGCCCATTGCAGGCCTGCTGTCAGACAAGCGCGTTACGGTCGTGGCCAAAGAAATGGCCGAACTTAAACAGGTGTGGAAGCAGATGGGCTGCCAGATTCCGTTTATGGGTTTCAACCTAATCCCGCTTTCAGTCATCCCTGAAATTAGAATCACCGATAAGGGCATGGTGCGTGTACCGGAGATGGTTTTGGAGCCTCTTTACGTAGAACCATAAGGCGTTGATCAAGGGCAATACCCGTTTCGCTTTGCACCTGAGATCTAAAATCATCCATTTCATTCAATGGCTTGGTTGAAAAAACCAGACGACGCGCAAGTTTTTTGACTCAGATCGCCACGTTTAACGTACGGTATAGTACGCATAATCAAGCGAGAGACGTCATGACAACACCTCAACCAGAAAAGACGGCGCCGCCCCTGGTGCGTTTTTTGGTCAAGCATGCTGCCATTGGCTTTGCGCTGGCTGGTGTTTTTGTGGCGGCCATGCTCACCTTCAATGTCGGCAACATGGCAACGCTTGTCACCCAGTCTGATGTTGGCATTTTAGCTGTGGCCCTCATGACATTCATGATCGGGCTCACCTTTGCCAGCATCCAAATGGGCTTTGCGGTCATGTTCTCCTACGAGAACATTGGCACGCCGCCGCCAAAGCGCAGTGATCCCCTGATGAGCACTGACGACATGCAGCGCCTTGGCCTCAAACCAATCCCCGTGAAAAATCGCAGTCGCTAGAGCCGCGTTCACGAAAAGCAGATTTCCCCGCGAACGACAAAACCAAAAAGTGGGATCCCCTCAAAACCTAAAAAGCCGCGCCGGGTGTACCCGACGCGGCTTTTTCTTTGATCAGCTTTTGTCTTTATCAGACCGGCGGCACAACTGTTGCACGGTAGAGGTGCCACGTTGCATGGCCAATGATCGGCAGGGTGAAGATCAGCGGAAAGAAGAAGAACAACGCTGAAAGGCCAATGATAACGGCCACGATCAGGCCCCACACAAGCATCGGACCAGGGTTTTTGGACACCGAATGGATGCTGGTCATGATGGCAGTCATGAAATCCACCGGCTTATCGTGAAGATAGGGCACGCCCACCACCGAAATGGCGAACACTGTGCCAGCCAGAACCGCACCAAAGGCGTTGCCGACAAACAGGAAGACAAGGCCGCGCGTGGTGAACAGCTCTTCCATCAGCGATGTCAGATCCATCTGCGCGAAGAACGCTGGGTTGTAGCCAAAATTGAGAGCGTAGATGACACGTGCAACCACCAGCCAAACAATCATCATGAAGGCCAGCGTGAAACCGTAGAGGAAAACGTGGGTCACGCCATGGCGTTTGAACGCGCCCAACACATCCCACTCAACGCGCTCGCCGGTTTCGATTCGCCTAGAAACCTCGTAAAGCCCAATCGCGGAAATCGGCCCGATCAACAGGAAGCCAGCTGTGAGAGGGAAAATCAACACATAGGCTTCGGTGACCAGCGCGACGATCACAAGCAGAAGACCCATCGCGAAATAGGCAAAACCGAAGAACGTGGACACGAAAGCAGCCTTCTTAAAGTCTGCAATGCCGGCGTGTAGCGCACTAAACACGGTGTCCAACGTAATAGTGTTGACCTGCGTGGGCGGCACATAGCCCTGCGGAACAAAGCCAGAGCGGCTGTCATCGGGTTCTCCGATGATTTCATCAAGCTCGTTGATGGTTTGACTATCGTTTGCACTGCTCATCGGTGTTTCATCCCTTGATGCCTGCTATTTCCGGCGCCTGCGAAAGGCAAAACCACAGCGCTCATAATGCGACAACCTGTCCATGCGGCGCAATAAGCGCAAGTGCGTGGAAGGCTGCCGTTCTGCGCGCGCAGAGGTTTCTGGCTCAGCGCTATACCCAAAACCGTTTGCACGGATCGACATAGATCAAATGCGACGTGCCCGATTGACGCAGACTTTTGTCGATCCGCAGTCCTGCGTGCGCAGCCTCCCCAACTGATGAAGGATAGGGAACATTAGCTAGCTTTGACCTAGCGCAACGCCTTCTCGCCCGCAGAAGCGTTTGTGGGGCGTGCGCAGGGGCGATGAGTCCGTTTTGTCAGAATCGTACCGGTTTCCAAGTCGGTTCCAACGACGCTGGCCACCACGGCTTCTAACGGCCCCGATGCGCAGAATGAACCGAATAGTTAAGGTCAAGGACACCACGATAATGTCAGCACAAGCCGTAGCTTCTACAGCTGGCAGCACTGAACCCCAGGCAAAGCCGCTCACTTATGCGGATGACGCCATTCGACTGTACGTCATTGCCACCGCCCTCTGGGCGTTTGTTGGTATGGGCGCAGGGGTCTTCATTGCAGCTCAGCTCGCTTTCCCATGGCTCAACTTCCATGAGTGGATCAATTTTGGCCGCTTTCGCCCAGTTCACACATCAGGTGTGATTCTTGGCTTTGGCGGCAACGCGCTACTCGCGGCATCCTATTATGTTGTCCAACGCACCTGCCAAACACGGCTGTGGCTACCCCAATGGGTCCACGTGGTTCAGTTCGCGCTGTTCCAGGTTGTGCTGCTTTCGGCGGCTGGTTCCTACGTGCTGGGCCTCACCCAGTCGAAGGAATATGCTGAGCCAGAGTGGTTCTTTGATATTCTGATCACACTGTGGTGGGTGTCTTACCTGGTCATCTTTGCCGCGACGCTTATCAAGCGCAAAGAGCCGCACATCTACGTAGCCAACTGGTTCTTCCTGGCGTACATTTTGGCCGTGGCGATGCTGCACACGGTCAACAACATCTCCATTCCGGTGTCTTGGCTCTCGCCGCACTCCTACTCGATTTATTCGGGCGTGCAGGGTGCGATGATCCAGTGGTGGTACGGCCACAACATGGTGGGCTTTTTCCTCACCGCCGGCTTTATCGGCATCATGTACTACTTCGTGCCCAAGCAGGCCGAACGCCCAATCTACAGCTACCGGCTGTCGATCGTTCACTTCTGGGCATTGGTGTTCCTGTACATCTGGGCTGGTCCGCACCATTTGCACTACACCTCGCTGCCCGATTGGGCGCAGACACTGGGCGTTGTGTTCTCGGTGATGCTGTGGATGCCTTCATGGGGCGGCATGGTGAACGGCATCATGACCCTGTCTGGAGCCTGGCATAAGCTGCGCACCGATCCGATCATGCGCTTCCTGGTGGTGGCTGTGGCTTTCTATGGCATGGCAACCTTTGAAGGCCCGCTCATGTCGATCAAAGAGGTCAATGCACTATCGCATTACACCGACTGGACGGTGGGTCACGTGCACTCTGGTGCGCTTGGCTGGAACGGCCTCATCGCCTTCGGTCTGCTGTACTATCTGGTTCCACGCTTGTGGCGTCGCCAGATGCACTCGGTGGCTCTGATCGAGGTGCACTTCTGGCTCGCCTCCATCGGTATCCTTCTCTACATCACAGCGATGTGGGTGTCGGGTATCACGCAGGGCCTGATGTGGCGCACCTACGATGAGAACGGCTTCCTGCTCTACACGTTCTCAGACACGGTCGCGATGCTTCACCCCTATTATGTGACGCGCTTCCTGGGCGGATTGCTCTACGTCTCTGGCGTGGTGGTGATGATCTACAATCTCTACCGCACCATGACCGGTCCGATCCTGGCCCGCAGCACCCCAACTGCAACCTCAAGCGGTACAGCACCTGCTGCTGGCCTGACACCGGCGGAGTAAACGGCCATGTTCAATCACGGTATTATTGAGAAAAGCACGCCGTTAATGATCCTCCTCATCCTCCTGTCCCTTGGGATTGGTGGCATGGTGCAGATCATCCCACTGTTCAAAGTGGAATCGACCATCGAGCCGGTATCAGGCGTTCGCGCCTACTCGCCGCTGGAACAGATCGGGCGCAACATCTACATGCGGGAGGGTTGCTACAACTGCCACTCGCAACAGGTACGTCCGTTCCGCGATGAGGTGGATCGTTACGGTCACTACTCGCTGGCTGCCGAAGGCGTCTACGACTACCCCTTCCTGTGGGGGTCCAAGCGCACTGGGCCAGACCTTGCTCGTGTGGGTGGCAAATACTCCAACGAGTGGCATGCCGCTCACCTGCGTGACCCGCAGGCTGTGCTGCCAGCTTCCATCATGCCTGCCTACGCATTCCTTGAGCGTCCACTCAACTATGAAGGATTTGATGCGCACATGCGCACACTGCGTTTTGTCGGCGTTCCTTACACCGATGAAGGTATAGCCGCGATGAACGATGACATCGTGGCACAGGCAACCCCTGATCTGGGTGACGTGACCGCACTGCGCGAACGCTATGCCGGTGCGCCTCTCGGCCCTTTCAGCGGCAATGATGAAGAGATCACCGAGATGGATGCGCTGATTGCCTATCTGCAGGTATTGGGCACGATGGTGGACTTCACCACCTTTGACCCAGAAACCATGGTGCAGGGCCAGGAGGTTGGACGATGAACGCTGAAACCTTCATCGGCTGGTCCGAAGCTGGCTTTCTGGCCGTCGGCCTGATTGCCATCCTCTTCCTCATCATTCGCACCTACCACCCTGGCAGCCGCGAAGCGATGAACGACCACGCCAACATTATCTTCCGTGGGGAAGACGCTCCCGAGCCTCGGGTCCAGACGCCCCCAACATCGCGCGGCGAAGCCGCAAGGCAGGACTAACATGGGAAACAAGATCGAACGCGACCCCATTACGGGTCAGTACACCACCGGTCACCAATGGAACGGCATTCGCGAACTGCGCACACCCGTTCCCATCTGGTGGATGCTGGTGTGGATCGCCTCCATTGCCTTTGCGCTGGTGTACGCTGTGCTGCTGCCAGCCATCCCACTGGGCGGCCAAACGACCGCTGGCCTAACAGGTTATACGGCACGCCTGAATCTGGAAGAGCAACTTGCAGAGGTGCGGGCGGAGCGTGAAGCTGAAGGCGCAGTGCTGGCCGAAATGGAATTGGCCGATATTGCCGCTGATCCAGCACTTGCCACGCTTGCCTTCAACGGTGGCCGGTCTGCCTTTGGCGTCAACTGCATTCAGTGCCACGGCGCTGGCGGCGGCGGCCAAATCGGCCAGTTCCCCTCGCTCATTGATGATGCATGGCTCTGGGGCGGCCAGCTGGAAGAAATCTGGTACACCATCAACCATGGTGTGCGGAATGAAACGCTGGATGCCCGCTTCTCCATCATGCCTGCCTATGGCGACTTTTATGAGCAGGCAGAGATTCAACAGGTCGCCCAGTACGTGCTGGCACTCAACCCCAACGCACCCAACCACGGCACACGCGATGAACTGCCCGGCGCAGAAATGTACGCTTTAGAATGCTCAGCCTGCCACGGTGACAACGGCCTTGGCGGCCATGACTTTGGCGCGCCAAACCTTGCCGATGCTGTCTGGCTCTATGGCGGCGAGCCAGAGCAACTGGTGGCCCAGATCAGCAACCCGCAATTGGGCGTGATGCCCGCTTTTGGTGAGCGCCTAGATGAAGCGACCATCAAAATGCTGGCGATCTACGTCCACTCACTGGGTGGTGGCGAAGACGATATGGCTGGCGAAACTGCCGCGCTGGACTAGCGCCAAAATGCCAAATCAACTGCGCGGCAAAAGGTCCGCGCAGTTGCCCTTAAGGGCTAGTGCGCATGACGAACAGATGCCCCAGCGCACATATTAGGGGCAGATAATTAATGTTCCACGCAAGGATCAACCAGCCATGACCGTTGGCTATGATGCAGACGAATTTCCCGGTGTGAAAAAGGTCTACCAGCAGTCCGTTACCGGCACCTTCCGCCGCATCAAATCCATCGCTCTGACGCTGATCAGTCTGGCCTTCTTCGGCGCAGCTTGGATCCCGTGGAACCGCCCTGGCGAGACACCCAACCAAGCGTTTCTGATGTCCTTCACCGAAGGCAAGTTCTACGCTGGACCCTTCACGTTCTGGCCGCAGGATTTGTATCTGCTGACGCTGGTGCTCCTGTTTTCCGCCTTTGGGCTGTTCTTCACCAACACCATAGTGGGCCGCATCTGGTGCGGCTTCTCCTGCCCGCAGACCCTGTGGACAGATGCCTACCAGATGGTGGAGCGCGTCTTTGAAGGTGATCGCAACGACCAAATACGTCGTGCCAACCAAGGCCTGACGGGCGAGAACCTCGCGCGAAAGTCTGCCAAGCATTTCGTTTGGTTGCTGATCGCTTTCCTCACCGGCCTGACCTTGATCAGCTATTTCGCTGGCACGCTCAACACGTTCACTCAGGTTCCCACTTTTCAGGCGTCCACCGTCCACATCGTTATGGTGGGCGTGTTTATGGGCCTAACCTATCTGCTTGCTGGTTTTGCCCGCGAAAAAGTGTGTCTCTATTTCTGCCCCTGGCCCCGTTTCCAATCGGCGATGCTCGACCCCAACACCAAAATCGTCACCTACCACGCCTGGCGTGGTGAGCCGCGCGGCAAAGCCAAGAAGAAGGCCGCAGGCGCGGATATTGGTGACTGCGTAGACTGCAACCTTTGCGTCAATGTGTGCCCCACTGGCGTTGATATTCGCAACGGCCTACAGCTTGGCTGTATTGGCTGTGGCCTGTGTGCCGATGCTTGCGATGGCATCATGACCAAGCTTAGCCGCCCCACCGGCCTGATCAACTTTGCCAGCCTGGCTGAGACCCACGACGAAGCACATCTGGCAGCTCCGGTGGTGGAAGTTGGTGGCAAGACCCGCAAGCCCAGCAAAATTCGCTTCTATGGCTATGGCGCACTCATGCTGCTGGTGTCAGCGGCCATGGTTTATGTGGTTCTCAACCGAACCGGCTTTGATGTGGCCATCACGCCTGACCGTGATCCAGCTTTTGTGACACTGTCGGATGGCTCCATCCGCAACATCTACAATGTGCGCTTGTCCGACAGGAATGCCGAGGCCGAGTCCGTGCGCTTTGAAGTCGAGGGCCTGGTTGGTGAAACCATCGCGATCAGCAATGCAGGCTCTGTGATGGCCGAAGGCCAAAACCCTACCATTGCCTTTGACAACATAGAGTCAGCCTCGTTGCGCGTGCTCATCACCGTACCACCAACCCGCCGCCCTGAAGGTCAAGTGCCGATCACCTTCTCGCTGATCAATGGCGACTCAGGTCAGGTGATGACAAGCACAAGCACCTATTTCTGGGGCCCAGAAAACTAACCTGATTACCCGCCTAACGGCATTAAGGGAGAAACTGCACCATGAGCATGGAAACGATCGACAGGCGCCCAGAGGGTCGCGGCTTCATTGGCTGGCTGACCAACGGCCATGGTTGGATACCACTGTTGTTTGTTGCTGGCTTTTTGGTGCTCTTTGCGGTCACAGGCCGGTTTGTGTACCTGGCGTTGAGCACCTCCAACGGCTTGGTCACGACCAACGCCTACGAGCGTGGCCTAGCTTATGATGATATTTTGGCTGCCGAAGAGGCGCAAGCCGCACGCGGCTGGCAGCTGGAAATGGATATTCCCGGCCTGTCCGGCGAGGGGCAGATTGCTGCTATCACGCTGACAGACCGCAACGGCGAGGCGTTGTCTGGCGGCTCGGTTATTCTGATGGCCGAGCGCATGTCACGCTATGCCCAACAAGTGCAGCTAACCCTTAGCGATGTTGGCAATGGCCGCTACGAAGCCGCCGCAGACTTCCCCATTGGTGGTCGTTGGTTTGTGAGCGTGCTGGCAGACGTTGAAGGCGAGCGCCATTTTGCCACCGACGAGTTCTATCTCGACGCACCAGGGGTCAACTGAACACGCCCATGGTAGCCCTCGACGCATCCTACACAGCAGCCCCCAAAGCCGCACTGGCACGCCAACCAGCGCTGGATTATTCCACCGCTGTGGAAACAGCCGACAATGGCCAGCACACAATCAACCTGTTGGTTGGCAATGTGCACTGCGGTGCCTGCGTGCGCAAAATCGAAGACCGCCTGGCCAGTGAGCCAGTGTTGGATACAGCCCGGGTCAACCTTTCCACGCGCCGCCTGACGGTAAAATGGCAAGGTGACGAGGCCCGCGCCAACCAGTTTGCCAAAGCCGTGGAAGACCTTGGCTTCCCGGTCACGCTGTACCGATCCGAGGCGGTGCTGGACCGCGATAAAAAAACTGAGCGCGAACTGATTATGGCGCTGTCGGTATCCTTTTTTGCCGCCGCCAACCTGATGATGCTCGCCTGGGCAGTCTGGGCTGGGCACTTTGCAACGATGGGGCAGGCAACGCGCGATTTTTTCCATTGGGTGGCAGCGATCATTGCTGTGCCATCGGTCTATTATGCTGGCCTGCCCTTCTATCGTTCGGCCATATCGGCGTTGCGCAAGCGCCGCACAAACATGGACTTGCCAATTTCTATCGGGGTCACGCTCACCACGCTTATGAGCCTCTACGAAACATGGACCGGCGGGCCACACGTCTATTTTGACGGCGCGTTGATGTTGCTCTTCATCCTGCTGGTGGGCCGCTATATGGACCATAAAGTCCGTGGCACAGCCCGCTCTGCAGTGCACGATCTGGCAATGCTTGCCGGACAGCCGGTGCAGAAGCTTCTGCCAGATGGCACATTGCAAGCTGTGGCATCCGACAGCCTGCAAAGCGGTGATCGCATTGCGGTCAGCGCTGGTGAGCGCATAGGCGTGGACGGCATTGTGCGCGAGGGCAGTACATCCATCGACACCGCGCTGATTGATGGCGAAACCACACCCAAAGACATTGCCGCTGGGGCAAATGTGCTGGCCGGCACAATGAACCTCACCGGACCGCTTGTGGTGGAAGCCAAGAGCGTGGGCGAGGCAACGGTGCTCGCTGAAATCATCCGCTTGCTGGAAGCTGCCGAACAGAAAAAGGGCCGCTACATGGCCTTCGCCGACAAGGTGGTGCGCTGGTATTCGCCCACCGTGCACGCCCTATCGCTGGGCGCGTTTCTGGGCTGGTGGCTCATCGGCGGTATGGTGGTGCCCGAGGCGCTGATGATCGCCGTGTGCGTGCTCATCATCACCTGCCCGTGTGCACTGGGCCTTGCTGTGCCGATCACCCAAGTGGTCGCCGCCGGCCGCCTCAGCCGCAAGGGCGTGCTGGTGAAATCCGAAACCGCACTGGAACGCTACGCTGCCATCGACACCATTGTCTTCGATAAAACCGGCACGCTGACCACGCTTGAGCCGCGCCTTGTGGGCCTACCTGATGATGATAGCGCACTGGAGCTTGCGTCCGCCATCGCCGCCTCCTCTAAACACCCGCTGGCGCAGGCTATTCGTCAGGCAGCACCCGATGTGCCGCGTGCCAAAGGCGTGGAGGATACACCAGGCATGGGCCTGTCTTGGGCTGGAGAGCATGGCGAGATTCGCCTTGGCTCGGCGCGCTGGTGCGAGCTTGATGAAACGGCTCTTGATCGCGACCCCGCCAAGGGCGGCCTGGAAACCGAGGTTTGGCTTACGCGCCCAGGCTATGCCCCGGCCCGCTTCACGTTTTCGCCTTTGCTGCGCCCTCAAACAGAACACGTCATCGACACGCTGAAAGCCCGCGGTTTTGATATCGCGATCATGTCGGGCGACCGTGCGCAGTTTGTTGCGCCATTGGCCGCACAGCTTGGCATTGCTCACTGGACGGGCGACATGACGCCTGCCGACAAAATCACTGCGATTGAGGCCATGAAGGCCAAAGGCGAACACGTGCTGATGGTGGGTGATGGGCTGAACGACACCCCTGCCCTTGCGGCCGCGCACGCCTCCTTGGCTCCTACTGCGGCTGCTGATATCTCGCGACGCGCGGCAGATGCCGTGTTTCAAGGCAACACGCTCGAAGCACTGCCCGATTTGCTGGCCACCGCGCGCGGCACGCGTAGCATCATGAAGCAGAACATCACCTTTTCGGTTGCTTACAATCTGTTCTGGGTTCCGGTGGCTGTGCTCGGTTTGGTCACCCCGTGGATCGCAGCCATCGCCATGGCAGCAAGCTCCATTCTGGTCACGCTCAATGCGCTTCGACTTGATGGGGTCAACCCGTTCAAGCGGGCAGCCAAGGCCAAGCCACAACAAGCACCATCCCTTCAAACCGCAGGAGCAAATTGATGGATGTCCTGCTGTTTTTGGTGCCGTTGGCGCTTGTTCTCTCAACAATAGGTCTAATCGCGTTCTTTTGGGCGCTAAAATCAGGACAGTTTGATGATCTTCAAGGCGCAGCCGAGCGGATCCTGTACACCGATGACCATCCTGAACATTCTCAACCTCTCAATAACCCGACGGATGAAAAGCAATGAGCACTTCAAGCCAAGTCCAATCGACGCCAGGCAAATCGACTGCTGGTAAAACCCTGGGCGGCCTGATCGTCCTTCTCATCAATATCGTTGGCTTCGGCGGCATTGGTTATGCTGTGGGCGGCGTCGCAGGGGCAGTCTGGGTCACGCTAATCGGCCTGCTGCTGTTTGGCCTGCTGTTTGCGTGGCCGAGCCTGACAACTGGCGCTGAGCAGACAGGCATTGCAAAAATCGTCTCCGCCCCGTTTGCCTTGGTCGCCAGTCTATTGCTGTTCATCCCCGCGCTTGTGGTCGGGCTCTTTCGCCGCCTGAAAGCGCAGCGCGATGAAAAAATGGGGATCGAACACGTTGAACCTGATGTTGACGATACGGGCGAGAAGCGCAGCTTCTTTTCTGGCCGGTGGACCGATGCGACCACGCTGTCACTGTTTTTGGTGAATGCAATTGTTGGCCTTATCATCGCCCTCATTCTATTTGGGCCAGTGGCGCTCATTGTATTTGCCGTGATCGCAACACCAATCTTCCTGATCGCACTGTTCCTTGTGGCCCTCAATGCAGCCAACCCAGAGCTGGCCAAGCCTCAACCAGGCGAAGAAGTTCAGGAACTTACGATTTAGCCATTACGCTCTGATCGCAAGTAATGGGGCGGTGCCAAGGTTTTGGCCCGCCCCTTTTTCTTGTCTGCTTCTGTGAATTTAGAACTGTTCCTGCATGCGCCGCAGGCCAACCTGTCGGTCTGAGGCTCTAAGCGCATCGCCTAGCGTGTGAACGCCCTTGGCTTCGAGCAACGGCAACAGCTTCAGGAACACTTCACCGGTCGCCAGCGCATCACCCAGCGCTGTGTGACGGTCTTCAGGAGGCAAAACCACACCAAACCGCTCCGACAAACCATCCAGTGAAAGGCTGTCATCACGCCCCAACGCATGGGCGGCCAGAAGCAACGTATCAAGCACAGGCTGTTCAAAGCGCATGCCAATTGCCTCTTCTTTCAGCGACAGGAACTTCATGTCGAAGGCTGCATTGTGCGCGATCAGCGTTCCAGGACCCACATAGCCATGGAAGCGCGGTAAAGTTTCGCCGGCCACCGGTGCATCGGCAACCATAGCATCGGTAATTCCATGGATCTTGGTGGATGCCGAAGGAATGTTGCGCTGCGGGTTTACAAACTCGTTGAATATCTCTCCGCGCAACAGACGTGCGTTCACAATACGCACCGCCCCAATCGAGATGATTTCATCACCCTTGGACGGTTCAAGGCCTGTGGTTTCGGTATCGAAAACAACACAGGTCAGTTCACGCAAAAGCCGGCCATCCAATTCGCTGGCATGTGGGCGATGCAGCAAATCAAAATCGTAAAATTCACGACGTGCCTGTGCAGGCATGAGCGAACGCTCGGATCTTTCATAGCGTTCTGCGGCAACTTTCAAAGGCAGGCGCAAGCGGGTGAAGCCTTCGCCAATATCGCCATCCACAGCGATATGGGTGCGATGACGGTGCAAGATATCCTCACCGGTAACGGCACCAAGATCTGGCTCCAACTGTTCCCCAAGCCAGCCTGACAACACCTCCTGGCTCACTGGGGCTCCAGCATACAGCAAATCTAGATAGGCCTGCCCCTCTGAGGCAAGTGTGGCGATAACGCGGAAACTATCGACTTCGAAGTCCACGGCGATGCGGTTGGCCAGCCTGTCCAACAGATCGGTGATCGACGCGCTATCGCAGTGCAACCACACCGGGTCGCCCTCAACGGAAAACGTCAGGTTACGTTGCTCGGCATTGCGTTGCGCCACGCAATGAAACAGCGTGTTGGAAAAAACAGCGCTCATAGGCCAGGCGCCAGAAAGAACGTCCAGCAGCACAGCGTCTAGCCGCTCCAACTCATCAGAAACGGCAGATATATCCGCATGCAAAGCCGAGCCTTGCGATTTGGTCGAAAGCTCGTCCACGCGACGACGCATATCATCGCGCAGGTCAAACAATGCACGTTCACGATAGAGCGCCGTTGAAAGGTCGTTGGTCACATCCTCAAACGTCACCACATATCCAACCGGCTCCTCACCTCCATCATCCAGCATCAGCGACATGCGTCCCTTGATGGTGTGGCGGCGGTCTGCTGTGCCCGCAATCAGCAGTATGGAGAGGCCATCATCATGGTCGATATGCCGCCCGGATTGGTATCGCGATGTCAGGCGTAACAAGGCGTGGCGAAACGGTCGACCGGCCAATGTTTCAAACAGCGGGCGGTCCAGGCCCACATCACCGGTGACATGCAAAATATCCAGCGCGCGCCGATTGTAGAGCAGCACCTGGTGGTCCAGCGTGCAAATGAGAACGCCATCATGCAGGTCGCGCAACACCGTTTCTAGACGCGTTCGAACAGCGCTTTCGCGAGCGCTAGCATCGTCTTTGGTCAGCGAGAGATGCTCGTCGAGGAGCGTGCTCACTTCTCGCACCACGCCGCCCAGAAAACCGGGATCACGCAGTCCGGCAACGGCAGCAACGCCAGTTTGGGGTACGGCCACCAGCGCTGCCTCAAGGCGTTCTGCTGGCTCAAGCGCGCCGCGCTTCACCTTGCCCATGGCAACAATAACAAGCCCCAATAACCCTGCCGAAGCCAACATCAACACCGGTGCAAGCGTACCGCGCAGGGAGCCGTCTGATCCGCCCCACATCACAATGCCTGCAAGGATCACCAACGCCACGCCAACCAATAGCGGTGGCGTAAAAAGCTCAAGGGCGGCCTGCATAGGCCCGTTTTTGGTGTTGGCTTTGGTATCGACTTTGTTCATGACGCGCATTCCCTCCCACAGGCTGCGAGCACCTGGTTGCAGATGGCGACCCTTTGCAGGGCTTCTTCCATCCACGCACGCAGCGTAGCGGTAAGGATAGGTCAGGGATAGAGGGGCGTGCCTTGATCCGCACCAAAGCACGCATACCGCTTTGGTTGCAGGCTAACTCAGCAGCCTTGGATAACAAGTCACAGGGCCTGGTGTCTGGCGTCAGCCCTCAGCGACAGGTTCGGCGTGGCGCTCGCAGACAGAACTGATCAGCGGATCATCCAAGCCAACGCTCACCCACTCATTATCCAGTGGCATGCCATCATCGCCAAGCTCCATGCTTTCGCTGGTCAGCATGCGCGCACCGTCTGTGCAGTTGATAAACTGCGTTGCGATAAGCGCTGGCGTCAGGCGCTCCATGAGCAGCGTGTTGATCAGCACCATGTTGTCAACATTGGGATTGAGGCGGGCAGTCCCATGATCCACCGCGATGAAGCGGTTCACACGTGGTACTATGTAGGTCCAAGGCTGATAGAAGACGGTCTCGTTGAAGGTCTCAACAATCTCGATTTCCTCAGGCAGCCCATCCTGAACTTGGCCGAACCAGCTGTACTCAATGTGAATGGTGAGCAGCAACATGCCTGCGCCAGCCGCGGCGGGATAAGCCCAACCCGGCAATTTGAGGCGAAAAATCTTCGAAACGACCAACAACAGCGCCGCAACACTGATACCGCCAACAATAGCGCCGACATACCCTAGAAACATGAAAACCTACGCTTGTGAGATGGTGCTGTGAGCCCAGCACATACTGTGCTCGCTGCTTTAGCGTGCCGGGTGCTGGAAGGCGAGTCCTAGAGCATTTTCAAGGAGAAAGTATGCCGTCTGGTTCCCTGCATATGCGACCGAAGAAACAACAGGAGCAAAACCAGCAATCAGCTCATCGGAAAAGCGCCAAGAGGCGCGCCTGCACGATAGTCAGAGGCCCGCGCTCCGTTGCCCGAGTAACTGGAACTGCTTTAGCCCGCTGCGCGCCCGTGACCCAAAGCAGACTGAAGTGATTTGATAATGCCAAAGGCGTCTTTCAAGTGATTGCGCTCAAAGGCTGAAAGCCGTGAAGGTGCCAGAAAATTGTCTGGTTTCTCACCGTCGCGGATCTGATTAGCCTGATGGCGCAGTCGCATCGTGCAGATAAGATCATAGGCATCAATGAGATCACTCGCGCCAGACTTGGAAAGCTTACCACCATCACGCGCAGCTTCCAGTCGCTCACGCGTATTCACTGCTGGTATGGCCCCTTCAAGCGCATACATGCGCGCCAGATCAGTAATCGGCACCACACCATTGTGTTTCAGGTCCACAGTGTCCTTGTGTTCACCGGTTTTAATGAGCGCAAACCCGCGGAACAGTCCAAGTGGCGGGGTATGTTTGAGCGAGTTAGCCGCCATGTGAGCGCGGAAAATCGAGTTCTTTGAGGCCATCTCAAGTGTGTTTTCCTGCAGGCCATCAAACAGGCTAAAATCTCCTGCGATGGGCCGAAGGTCAAACATGACCGAGGCAAGCATCTGCGCCATAGGGTCTGGCTTGCGCACCCATTTGTCAAAGTAACCGCGCCACACGCTGACTGGCTGCCGCCACTGGTCTGCTGTGGCCATCATATCGCCAGGGCAGTAGAAGTAGCCTGCCTCATCCAGGCCATCAGAGACGAACTGCGCTAGCTGCTTAAAATAAGCATCATGCGTCGCTGGATCAAAATTTTCGTGCAAAATCAGACAGTTATCCTGATCAGAAACGCCTGTTTGCTCCCGCCGCCCCTGACTGCCGCAGGCAAGCCAGAGATAAGGCACTGGCGCCGGTCCATACTGTTCCTCACCAAGCTCCAAGAGGCGAACCGTGAGTTCATCACTCAGCGAGGTGATCACCCTACCGGTCTGGTGCGGTGGAACGCCTGACCCAACAAGCTGCACCAAGAGGTTGGGGACGTTATCAATAACATCGGCAAGCTTGGCGGTATCGCTGAGGCGACGAATGTCTCCGATAAGGTAGACGGCCGAAACCTGCTGACGGCGCACAATATTCGTTCGGGTAATGATGCCAACAGGCTTGCCGTCTTCAACGATGGGCAGGTGACCAATGCTGCGCGAACTCATGGCGAGCATGCCATCAAAGCCGGACGTGTCAGGTGAAAACGCCACTGGGTCGGCGGTCATCACTTCATCGACCAACGTCGATCTGGGATCACGCGCCTGCGAAACGACGCGCCCCGTGATATCGCCAGTGGTGAGCAATCCTACAAGCTTGTCTCCATCCACCACCACAACGCAGGAAATGTGCTTGTCGGCCATAATCGAAGCGGCCTCACGGACCGTCATGCCAAGCGGAACGGTAACAGGGTCCGGCGTCATCAACTCGCGCAGTTCAATTCCAACGAGGCTGGCATCCGAGCCAGGCGATGAACTCTGCACCTTGGACGCGGTGAAACGGCCGAAAAACGCTTTGAACGCTTTGTATTTATCCAGCAGTTCGTGGAACGTTGACGCGGGCAGCGTATACACGACCACACGGTCTGCGGCGGCACGAGCAGACTGGTTGGCCACAGAATCGTTGAACAGCGCCCGTGCGCCAAAGCTATCGCCCGCGCCTACCTGGCTAATCACATCTCCGTCGGGCGAAAGCAGTTCCACCTCACCGCGCGCGACAACGCGCAGTGCGTCTACATCCTGCCCAAAGCCATAGATGATGGCATCCTTGGAGTAGGCCTCCACACCAAACTGACCGAGCAACTGCTCATGCGCCTCCTGGGGAAGCGAATCGAAGGGGTGGTGGTTGCGGATGAATGAGGGGGCGCTGGCCAGTGCCTCTTCCATGGAAACTCCTATGGGTCACGCTGGAGGAACAGGCCCCAAGCGGCAAAAAAGCGTTGCTCACAATGCGCCGCAGTGCCGGAATGGCCAAGTCGGTAAAGGACGTAAGGTGCGCAGAAATACCAGCGCCAGAACGTAAAACGGGCCCAGCTTTCGCCGGGCCCGCCTAGAGGTGTTTCAGAATGCTGTAACCTTAGAGGCCAGCTTAGTGGTCTACGGCTGCGGCTGCACCACGTGGGAAGCGAACCGATTCCACCAGATCCTGAATGTGCTGTGGCGGAGCAGATGTCGCACGCGACACCAAGAACGCAGCAGCAAAGTTGAACAGCGCACCAATCGGCCCGAAGTGGGTCGGTGGAATGCCGAACAGGTACTGATCAGGTGTGAAGCTGTTCGTGCCTGGAATAAAGAACCAGCCAAGGAACAGGAACAGATACAGACAGGTCGAAATGAGACCAGCCAGCATACCTGCGATCGCACCAGCAGAGTTCATCCGCTTGGAGAAGATGCCCATCATCAGCGTTGGGAACAGGGTCGCAGCAGCAAGACCAAAGGCCAGTGCCACAACCTGCGCCGCAAAGCCTGGAGGGTTAAGCCCCAGATAGACGGCCACACAGATCGCTACCGCCATCGAAATACGAGCAGCAAGCAGCTCGCCCTTCTCGGAGATATCCGGCTTGAACACCGACTTGATGAGATCGTGCGAGATGGCAGACGAGATAGCGAGCAACAAGCCCGCCGCCGTTGACAACGCAGCCGCGATACCACCAGCGGCGATCAACGCGATCACCCATGATGGAAGCTGAGCAATCTCAGGGTTGGCAAGCACGAGAATGTCCCGGTTGAAGGTAACAAGCTCATTGCCTTCCCAGCCGCGCTCTGCAGCCAGTTCAGCCATGGCTGGGTTCGCATCATTGTAGTACTGGATGCGACCGTCGCCGTTCTTGTCTTCCACGCCGAGCAGACCAGTGACCTGCCAGGTTTCAAACCAATCCGGCAGCTCATCCACCGCTACAGCTTCGTTCTCGATACCAGCCGGCCACATGGTGGTCGTGATGTTCATACGCGCCATGGCACCAACAGCAGGAGCTGTGAGGTACAGAAGTGCGATGAACACCAATGCCCAACCAGCAGACCAACGTGCGTCGGCCACTTTAGGCACGGTGAAGAAGCGAATAATAACGTGTGGCAGACCAGCCGTACCGATCATCAGCGACAGAGTGTACAGCGCCATCAACCATGGATTGGTCGTTGCGGTGTATTCCCTAAAGCCAAGATCTGTCAGCAGCCCATCAAGCGTTGTCAGCAGCGGTTGCCCCGCACCCGCAGTCCCTTCCGCCATGGTCGAGAAAAGACCCAGACCTGGAATTGGGTTGCCTGTGAGGTTCAAAGAGATGAACACGGCAGGAATGGTGTAGGCCGTGATCAACACCACATACTGCGCAACCTGCGTGTAGGTGATGCCTTTCATGCCGCCGAGAACGGCGTACACGAAGACCACAAAACCAGCCGTAAACAGGCCTGCAGTGATGTCGATCTCCAAGAAGCGTGAGAAAGCGATACCTGCACCGCGCATCTGACCGATCACGTATGTTACGGAGATAACGATGAGACAGATAACAGCCACAACACGCGCAGTGTTGGAGTAGAAGCGGTCACCAACAAACTCCGGCACTGTGAACTTGCCGAACTTACGCAGGTAAGGCGCAAGCAGCATGGCCATCAGCACGTAGCCGCCGGTCCAGCCCATCAAGAACAAAGAGTTGTTGTAACCAACGAAGGCGATGAGACCCGCCATCGAAATGAATGAAGCCGCCGACATCCAGTCAGCAGCGGTCGCCATACCATTGACGATTGGGTTGACCCCACGACCAGCAGTGTAGAACTCACTGGTAGAGGCAGCCTTCGCCCAAATAGCGATACCGAAGTAAAGCGCGAAAGACGCGCCCACGACGATAAAATTGAGGGTTGTTTGATCCATTAGTGTGCTCCTGGACTATTCTTCGTCCACACCGTGTTCACGGTCGAGCGAGTTCATACGCCATGCGTAGAAAAAGATCAGAACCAAGAACACGAGGATGGAGCCCTGCTGGGCAAACCAAAAACCAAGGTCGGTGCCGCCAATGGCGATACCAGCGAGTAGTGGGCGAAGCAGAATGGCAAAGCCAAACGAACAAAGCGCCCAGATAACAAGGCAGAAACCGATCAAGCGAAGGTTCGCCGACCAGTATGCCGTGTTTTCTTCGGAGTTTTCAGACAATACTCGTCCTCCCTAAAGACGTTTCCAGCCCATGAATCGCAGTTGCCAGAACGGCGTTTGAGCCGCGCGAAACGCACGCCTCTTATGTTTACCAAAAAGGTAACGATCCAAAGCTACCGGGCAAAGTACCGGATGCCGGTGGATTCTTGAAGCGGCTACGTAAGGACAACCCCTTATACTTGTGGGTAATACACCAAGGACGCCCGCCTTTTGGTTAGGTGAAAAAATTCACTGACCATTCAATAGCTTAGAGATATGAGGCTTGGTATTTATGATGCGTCGCAGCAATATTTTGCGCTGCAATATCAATATCTATGCAGGATTACGTAGCCGCCCCGCAGGGCGGCCACACCTGTCGTGATGGCACGTAAACTCAGCCTCGCATAGCAGGGATCACATGGTCCCCATAGGTCTCGATAATCTCGGCCTCGCGCCCATTATCAAGATAGATATTGAACTGCGTCACACCCACCGCCTCAAGTTCTTTGAGCTTGGCAATGTGATCATCCGGCGTGCCAAGGACAGCAAACCCGTCCACAATGTCGTCAGTGATGAAATCCAGATAAGGGTTATCGCTCTGACCATGTTTGGAATAGTCATAACCGCGCCGCTTCTCCACATAGGCCGTCAGGCTTTGTGGAACCAGGTCGGTGTCTGCGCCGTACTTCTCAACGATGTCAGCCACATGATTGCCCACCATAGCGGGGAACCATTTGGTGGCTTCACGGCACTCATCCATAGAGCCGAAATAGGCCGGCGCAGCGGACATGACCTTGTAGCCCGACATATCACGACCAGCTTCCTTGCCCGCCGCAACAGCCTGATCGGTCAACCATTTGCAAATGCCAGGTTCAGCGATCTGCAAAATTAGGCCTTGGCCAACCTTACCCGCTGAAGCCAGCGCCATGGGGCCATAAGCGGCAATCCATGCTGGCAGCTCATAACCGTTCGCCCACGGGAACTGAATAGGTGCAGGCACATCTCCGTAGGTCACCTCTTCGCCGCGCACCAAAGCCTGCACTTTGAGCACGAAGTCTTCCAAAGTGGCCAACTTGGCGGGCTTCTTGCCCATCACGCGCACAGCGCTATCGCCGCGACCCACGCCAATATCAAAACGCCCACGCGACTGTTTGGCCAACGAGCCGAACATGGACGCTGCAAGTGACCAGTCACGCGTGTTGGGGTTGGTCACACAGGGACCAAAACGCATTGTTTCTGTGTGTTCCATCAGCATGGCCATCGCCATGTAGCTTTCGCGCCAAAGTATGTGGCTGTCGTAAAACCAGCAATAGCTGAACCCGGAATGCTCAGCGAGCCGAACCAGTGCTTTAGCGCGCTCAGGATCGACGACACCCTTAAATGTAATCCCAAATTCCATTGTTCAGTCCCCTTTTGTCTTTGTTTCTAGTGGGATGGAGCCCAGACCTTAATCCCCGCATGGGTGAACGGCACCTGCTTGGAGATGTTGATGCGGATAAGGATCGGCGTGATCGCTTCAATGCAACGCGCCGCACTTGCGCCGCCTGCATTGTAGGCTTCCACGCCAAGCATCTTCACAAGCGCCATTACTTCCTTGCGTGCCTCCAGGCTGTTGCCGCACACCAGCACATCGCAATTGATGTCCCATTCCAACGTGTTCAGCGTAACCGCAGAGACATTGTGCAGCGCGCCGATCACTGGAATGTCGTCACCCAGAATGGCCTGCGCAGCTTCGGTGGCCGAACCCTCCGGTGGCATCTCCACGATCTTTGGATCATTGGGTGCCAGCGGCACAACAATATCAATCAGGACCTTGCCTGCGAGCGCACCTTTGAGAGCCGTCAGTGTTGCATCGTGCCCGGCATAAGGCACCGAAAGGATCACCATGCGCGGCGCAGCGGCAACAGCGTCTTCATTAGTGTGCCCAGTGATCGCTGCAGCATCATCACCAAGCTTGGCAGCCAACTCACTGGCTATCTGCGCTGCCCGGTCACCATCTCGTGAACCTATCGCCACCGGAACGCCTGCGCGAGCGAAACGCAACGCCAAGCCCTTTCCTTGCGGGCCCGTGCCCCCGATTATGGCAATGGTTTGGGCAGGAGACTGGGCTGTGGTCATCGAAAGACATCCTCACTTTGTGCACGCAGCAAGTCACCGGCTCGCGCATCTGAAACGACAGGCCATTGTAGGCCCCGAAAAAGCACCACTGGCGTTTGAGCCGCCTTGCCGATCACCAAGCCGCTGGCAGCGGCCACCTCATCGGCAAAGGCTGGTTCTGTCACCCTAAGGGGGCGCCCTCGCGCATCAACCCCTCCAGCTTCATTGATCGTGGCAGGCACACCAGCAAGACCGATGGCAACATTGACCTGTCCCAAGCGCCAAGGCCGCCCAAACGTGTCGGTGATGATGATGCCGATCTGCGCCGCGAAACGCTCTTCCAACGCAGCTCGCAGCCGTTGAGCGCTACCGTCAGGATCTTCAGGCAGCAAAATCACCTGATGCTCATCTGCGGTATTGCTTTCATCGACGGCCGCATTGGCAGAGATGAAGCCCAGCCGGTGCTCGCAGATCATCGTGCCCTCTGTGGCATGCGGGTGCTTGAACGCGCGCAGCACGCGAGAACTTTCATCCAGCACCGCCTGCACCTTGCGCGGGTCTTTGGAAAGATCAGATCCGTATTTTCTGGCTTCCTCTCCAGGCGTTATATCCGCCAGATCGCGCACGCGGCCTTCGGATTTGGAGACCACCTTGTGTGCAATGGTCAGCACATTGCCATCGCGCAGTGACAGGTGCTGTCGATCCAAGGCATCGCCAATTTGGGCCGCCAGATCATCGCCACGCGCAATCTCCGGCAAGCCCCCCAACGCGATCATCTCAACGGTTGCACTCATGCAAAAGCACCCAAGGAACGATTGAGGCCACGGGCAAGGCGCGCGCCAAGATCAGTGGAGCGATCCACATCGTACAGCAGGCTCGGCAAAGGCTGAATAACGCAGGAAAGCTTCGCATCCTCCGCCGCCGCCTGATGCGCCGCACAGCTGCCCGGACCATAGGCAAATTGGATCGCGCGAGGTGGTGAAACCAAAAGAGCGTTCGTGCCGCCATCATGGGCGGGCGCAATAACCATGGAGAATGGTCCGCGCGACGTTGCAAATAGCGCGGCAAGATCTTTGGCCAATGGATCGGCCAGATCACCAGGCAGCACACAAACGCTGGCATAACCCGCATCAGCCGCATATTCAGCGCCGGCATCGACAGCGGCGTTCAACCCCAGCCCCGGGTCCTCCAGTATCTGCACCCCAAAGGGCGCAGCAATTTCATGGATAGCCACAGAGTTGGTTACCACCACGATGGTCAATGCCGGATCAACCGTACGCAGCACGCGCAGCGTGTTGCGGAACAGTGTACGGGTCAGCGCCGCCCGCGTTTTGCCGGGCAGCGTATCGCCCAACCGGGTTTTAGCCGCACCTGGGTCTTTCATCGGAATGATGATGCACAGATCCGAGAGATCACAATGGTCAGACTGAGCCCAACTCATGCTGCCTCCAAGACTTGCGCAGCCAGCTCACGCTTTCGGTCCAGCGTTGGCATCAAAATATCGGTCAAACAAACCCCCATACCCAGCGCCTCAATGGCCGGGGCCAGCGCCTCATCGCCATCGTCAATCACCATCGTATCGACCAGACCCTGATAGTGTTCAGCAACGCCATGTGCGGTGGCATTCAGCCCAAGGCTTGCCATCATCCGTGCCGCAGGGCCTTTCACGGTTTTTCCAGCGATCAGCGGGCTAACAGCGATAACCGGCGCATCAGCCTCCACCACTGCATCATGGATCCCCGGTATGGACAGTATGGGGTCTATGCTGACCAGCGGATTGGACGGCGCGATGACAATAGTTTGCGCGCCCGCCAAAGCGTCCAGCGCCTCAGGCGTTGGCTTGGCAAACTCGACGCCCTCAAACCAAATCTCCTTGACCTGCGGGGTGCACTTTTCGCGTACAAAATACTCCTGGAAACTAAGGCCGCCCATGTCGGTTAACAGCCGCGTCTGCACCCAATCATCGGTTGGCAACACAATGCGCGCTTGGACTCCAAAGGCTTTGGCAATGTCGCGGGCAATGTCGGTGGGCCGGTCACCTTCGGCGCGGCGCATGGTGCGGTAGATGTGCAGGCCAAGGTCCTTGTCGCCCAGCGTCATCCATGTCGGCTCGCCCAGCGTCTTCAACACCTCAAGCGCACGCAGACCCTCGTCTGCAACACCCCAGCCCTGTTTGCGATCAATCATGCCCGCCAGCGTGTAGGTTACAGTGTCGATATCCGGAGACACCCAAAGACCATGGAACGCATCGTCATCGGCAACATTGCCAATGATGGTCAGCTCCACATCGTCCAGCGCATTCAGGCCCTCTGCCATTCTGGCCCCGCCCACACCGCCTGCAAGGAGGGTGACTTTACGCACGCAGTTTCTGCTCGTCTTTCAGAAACGCAATTGGGTCGGCACCCTTTCGGTCCACCAGAGGCACCAACATTTCGGGGTCAGCATCACTGAAATCGCGCAGTGTTCGATACAGCGTGCTGCGCTGGACCGGAGTGCGGCCTGCCGCGCGGATGATCTGCACCATCTCGTGTGCGGTCACTTCCTGCCCGTTCTTTGCGCCGGCAGCGCGCGAAATGCTTTCGTTCATCAACGTGCCACCAAGATCGTTGACGCCACAGCCCAGCATCGCCTGCGCCATTTCTGCGCCAAGCTTGGTCCAAGACACCTGGATGTTGTCGATAACGCCAGCCAACATAATGCGCGAGACAGCGTGCATCAGCATCACCTCTTCGCGCGTTGGTCCGGGGCGAATGCCCGGCGTGTTTTTAACAAACATCGGCGCTTCTTCGTGCACAAAGGAAAGTGGCACAAACTCGGTAAATCCCGCAGGCTTATCGCGCGCTGCCAGGCCAATATCACGCACCAATGCAAGGTGCGCGGCCCAATGTTCTGGCCCATCAATATGGCCGTACATAATCGTGGCGGTGGTCGGGATTCCAACGGCATGCGCGGTGCTGATAATCTCCACCCACTGCTCAGCGGTCAGCTTGTCGCGGGTCAGAACTTTGCGGATATCAGTATCGAGAATTTCTGCAGCAGTACCGGGCATGGAGCCAAGTCCGCAGGCTTTCAGGTCGCCCAGAAACTCGGCAATGCTCATGCCAGTTTTCTTGCCACCATACCAAATCTCGAACGGCGAGAAGGCATGGATGTGCATGTCCGGCAGCTCTGCTTTGATCGCCAAAAGGATGTTGCGATAGTGCTCGCCATCCATTTTTGGGTGCAGACCACCTTGTATGCACACCTCTGTGCCACCGCGCTCCCATGCTTGGCGCGCTCGCGCAACAATGGTTTCAAGCGGCAAAAACTCCGCACCTTTGTCTTCCACGCGCTTGGCAAAGCCACAAAACTGGCAGCCCATATAGCAAATGTTGGTGAAGTTGATGTTGCGGTTTACCGCAAACGTTACAGCATCGCCCACGCTCTGGTGGCGCAGTTGATCGGCCACGGCGACAACGGCTTCCAGATCCGCACCGCGCGCCCTGAACAGGTTCGCACCATCACTCTGGCTAACCAGCTCACCAGCAAGCGCTTTATCGAGGATTGCCCGCACGGGCGACGTCGCTGGCTTGGGCATGAGCATTACAGAGCACCTTCCAAAGCTTGCGATGCCGCCAATCCATCACCACGCGCCATCGCCTGGGCACGTGGCAGCACGTTATCTGCCACATACCCATCACGCAGGTAGCCAGGATAAACGGTCAGACGCTCCTGCAGCTTTAGTCCGAGAGCAGCTGTGGAAGCGGCCAAAACATCGAGTTGGGGCCACGGATGGCCCGGATTGATGAAGTCGATCGTTACCGGAGAGATGCCCCCCCAATCATTGATGCCAACTGACAGATAATCAGCATGGCGCGCAGACAGGTTAGGCGGGGCTTGCAGGCTAATTGAGGGGTCCAGCATCAGCCGCGCTGTGGCCAGCGTCAACAACATATCGTGCAAGCTCGGTTCAGCGTGGTGTTCCATCGCAATACCTGGTTTGGCCTGAAAGTTCTGGATGATCACTTCCTGAATGTGCCCATGGCGCAAATGCACAGCATTGATGGCAGCCAACGCCTCCACCCGTTCAGCCCAGGTCTCGCCGATGCCAATCAACAGGCCCGTGGTGAACGGGACTTTGTTGCGGCCCGCCGTTTCCAGTGTGCGCAGGCGCGCCTTGGGTGTTTTGTCAGGGCACTGATGGTGCGGCATGCCCGGCTGCATAAGGCGGTTGGACACCGTTTCCAGCATCATACCCATACTGGCCGAAACGGGCTTGAGTTTGGCAATTTCATCGTCGGTGAGCGTGCCAGCATTGACGTGCGGCAGCAGCGAGGTTTCCTCCAGCACCAGCGCGCACATGTCGGCCAGATAATCGACCATGCTGGAGTAGCCGAGCTTGGCCAACGCCTTGGCGGCCTTGTTATAACGCAGCTCAGGCTTTTCGCCGAGCGAGAACAACAGCTCCTTGCAGCCGGTTTTCTCACCGCGCTTTGCCGTTTCGCGCACCTGATCGGGCGTCATAATGTACGCGCCGGGTTCATCGGGGTGCTTGACGAACGTGCAGTAGCCGCACGTGTCGCGACACATGGTGGTCAGCGGCGCAAACACTTTGCGGCTGTAAGTGATAGTATCGCCCCAATGGCGCTGGCGAATACGAGATGCCTGACGGCCAAGTTCGGCCAGCAAGCCATCGCCCGCCCCTTCATACGCGATTGCCTCTGTGAGGCTTAGCCTTTGCAGGCTGACCATGGGTGCGTTCCCTAGTGCAAGCGGCACCTCGCCGGATGACAAAACCGCTTTCAAGGAAACTAGACCATCTGGTCAAAAATCGGTCAAGAGCCACTCGTGCTTGTTTGATGGGCGCGAGGCGCTACTCTTAGCATCATGACGGATCAAACAATTCCCCTGCCAGCTTTTACCCTCGTCACCGACGGTGTGATGGGCGGCGTATCACGTGGCACGCTTACGCCTGAAACTGTGCAAGGCCGCGCGGCAGTCCGCATGCGCGGCACGGTGAGCCTAGAGAACAATGGCGGGTTCATACAGATGGCTGCGGATCTGCCCATGAGCGGCGATGGGTTCACCGGCATCGAACTAACAGCCCAGGGCAATGGCGAAACGTACAACGTCCACCTGCGCACCAGCGATATCACCCGGCCCTGGCAGAGCTACCGTCAGAGCTTCATCGCCAGACCCGCATGGGAAACGCATCGCATTCCGTTTACCGATTTCGAGCCCCACCGCATCGAGAAGCCGCTGAATGTGAGCAAGCTTACCCGCATCGGCATTCTGGGCATTGGCCGGGTTTTTGAGGTGGATATCAGCGTGGCTGATGCACGCTTGTTTTGACCCATTGAGGCATATGCGCCTGCATCATAATCAAACCGGAAGCTTGTTCACCGCACCAACAGCCCCATCAAGCGCGGCCGTTACACCGCGCAGGAGGCGCTTTCCGCGCCCCCAATCGAACATCTGCCCCGGGAACACCATGGACACATCTATCCTGCACTCAGACTCAAGGGGTAGCACGCGGGCCAAGCAATACCCCTCAAACGTCGCCCAACTGTCGGCAATCGCGCTTGAAATCACCGAGCCCTGACCATCCGGATCGGCCACAATCTCTCTGGGCGCGATACCTTGGCTTGCCAATGCCAACACCAAGGCACGCGCTGCTGATACCTCAGCCAGGGGCAGCGTGACTGTCTCTCTGGCCTTCGCTTTCACGCCAAGCATGTTGCCTATCGCCTGACCAAGTTCAGCATGAGAGCTATCACCATAGCCAAGTACATCATGGGCGCGCAGCCCATGCGTGTGGCGTGATGCATAAGCGTTGTAGAGCGATACAAAGTCTGGGCTTTCAAAAAGCGTCTCAAGCGTCAGCACAGCAATACCCCGATGTTAAAAGGGCCGGTTTCCCGGCCCTTGTATTCTCATGCATCAGTCGTCCAACAAAGCGGTCGTGCCAGCAGCACGGAGCGTGTTGGACAGTCTAGCCTAAAGACCGTCCGTCACGACGCTTGTCCACGCGCCTTCTGGGCGCGAGGTGATAACCGGATCATCACCGCCGGAGAGCAGCGAGTCGACTGTTGTTTCAAACGCTGCAACATCCAGAGCACCGGTCGAGCCTGCCGTGAGGTTGTTAATCTCGCCCATCATGCGGATCTGGTGAGCTTCTGTTTGTGCACCGGTCAGATCATACTCCAGCACGATCATTGCCGCTTCTTCAGGGTTTTCCTGCGCCCAAGTCCAGCCCGCCATAGAGGCGCGCACGAAGCGCGTAAGCTTGTCGACCATTTCAGGGTCTTCGAGCGATTCTTCGAGCACATACAGGCCGTCTTCCAGCGTTGCCACGCCTTGGTCGGTGTAATTGAACACGGTCAAATCATCGGGGCTGAAGCCCGCGTCAATCACCTGCCAATACTCATTGTAGTTCATGGTCGACACACAATCGGCCTGACCCTGGATAATCGGATCCACGTTGAAGCCCTGGCGCACAACGGTCACGCCATCATCGCCACCATCAGTGGAAAGACCAAGCTGGCTCATCCATGACAGGAACGGGTATTCATTGCCGAAGAACCAAACGCCAAGCGTCGCTCCAGCAAAGTCATCTGGGCTGGTCACACCGGAATCGTTGCGGCACGTCAGCATCATGCCAGAGCGAGCAAACGGCTGAGCAATGTTCACCAGTGGAACGCCGCGCTCACGCGCGGCCAAGGCGGCAGGCATCCACTCGACGATCACATCTGCACCACCACCCGCGATCACCTGCGGTGGAGCAATATCTGGGCCGCCTGGATTGATCGTCACGTCCAGATCTTCAGCTTCATAGAGCCCCTGATCCAGTGCCACATAGTAGCCCGCAAACTGCGCCTGCGTGACCCACTTCAACTGCAGTGTCAGCTCATCAGCCGACAGCGCTGGCGCCGTCATTGCAAATGAGGATGCCAGCAACGCAGCCCCCGTAAGTAGCTTGGTCGTTGTTTTCATCAGTCTAGCTCCTTGCCTTTTGAGAGGCCTTTGCGGCCCCTTCCCCTTAATTAGTCTTTACCGCGCCCGCCGGTTCGACGGATGCCAGAACGTAACCTTCCGTTCGAGTAATGCTATGGCACCATAGGTGAGCGACCCTGCCAAGGCGGCCACGAATATTTCTGCCCACACCAGATCAATGTTGAGGCTACCCACGGCAGTTGAAATGCGAAAGCCCATGCCTACAATCGGCGTGCCGAAAAACTCAGCAACAATTGCCCCGATAAGCGCCAGCGTGGAGTTGATTTTCAGCGCGTTGAAAATGAACGGCATCGCCGCTGGCAGGCGCAACTTCAGAAGCGTCTGCGGATAGGTCGATGCGTAGGTGTGCATCAGGTCGCGCTCCATGGCGCTCGCCGTGTTGAGGCCCGCAATGGTGTTCACCAGCATGGGGAAGAACGTCATCACAACCACGACCGCAGCCTTGGAGGGCCAGTCAAAGCCGAACCACATGACCATGATCGGCGCGATGCCGATGATCGGCAGCGCCGACATAAGGTTGCCGATGGGCATAATGCCCGCCTTCCAAAAAGGCGAACGGTCGACAATGACAGCAATGAAAAAGCCCAGCGAGCAGCCCATAATGTAGCCGGGGATAACCGCCTTCACGAAGGTCTGCACAAAGTCGGCAAACAGTATATCAACTGAGTCCGTTATACGGTCCCAGACCATACTTGGCGGCGGCATCACCACCTGCGGCACATCAAGACCGCGCGTGATGCCCTCCCAGATGACCAGCAGCGTGACACCGAAAAGCACGGGGATGGCGAAATTGATCACGAACCGCATGGGGCCCGTCACGTCAAGCTTTGCAAGCCTTTGGTTGGCCGCCAAGGCAAGCACCCAGAACACAAGGGTCGCCCACAAGATACTGGTGCCAGTAAGGCCCATCAAACCTGCGCCTCTTTCACGCCCATGCGGCGGTTCACCCAAGTGCCAATCCAGCCGATAGAGTAGACAAGCAGCGCCGACAGGAACGCCGCCGTAAAGAGTGCTGACCAGATTTGAATGGTCTGGCCATAATAGGAACCCGAAAGTAGCCGCGCGCCAAGGCCAGCGACCGCACCAGTGGGCAGCTCACCCACAATCGCGCCAACCAGCGATATGGCAACAGCAATCTTCATGGACGCAAACAGATAGGGCAGCGAGGCGGGCAGCCGCAATTTCCAGAATGTGTCGGACTGCGAAGCCGAGTAGGTGTGCATCAAATCTAGATGCATTGCCTCTGGTGAGCGCAGTCCCTTCACCATGCCAATCGCGACCGGGAAGAACGCCAGATAGGTAGAGATGAACGCCTTGGGGATCAGCCCCGTCACGCCGACCGTGTTGAACACGATGATGATCATCGGCGCGATGGCCAAAATGGGGATGGTTTGCGAGGCGATGATCCACGGCAAAAGTGATTTATCAAGCACCTTGGAATGGACAATGCCAACGGCAAGCAAGATGCCAAAGAGCGTGCCCATGCCAAAACCAACAAGCGTGGAGGAAAGCGTTATCCACGCATGGTAGACCAGCGACCGACGCGAGGTGGGCGAGCGTTCAAACACGGATGTCTGGATTTCCGCCCAAAGCTGGTGTGGCGCGGGCAGTATCGGCCGGTCCATGCTCATGGTTGCGGCCAGCATTTCGGTGTTGGTTTTTTCCAGCCCCATACGCTCAAAGCGTTCAGCCTCGATCCGCCAGTTCATGCCCACGGCCCCGGCGTACCAGACCACCAAAATGATGCCGATAACGGTGAGAACCGGAAGGACCGAGCGGGTGAACATCAATGCGGCGCCCACCGCAGCAGAATATCGGGCAAGTTCTCTTCATTATCCCCAGAAGAGCGTCCGACCTGCTTGAAACCCTCACGCTCATAGAAAGTGCGAGCGCCTGTGTTGGCTACGAATGTGCGAAGTTCAAGAAAACTTCGCCCTTCCTTTGCCACATCAAGCAGTGCTTTGCCCAACCCACCGCCGGGCGAAGAAACATAGAGTGCCATTACCATACTCGTTGCCTCATCAAGGGTAAGGAACCCTTGCACAGGCTCGCCAATGACCAAGGCCCTGAAGCCAGGAAGGGCAACTTGCTGATAATACGCTTCCACGCCCTCATGGGTGTGTACACGCGGCATCCAGGCAGTGGCGTCAATCCATCCATTAAGGATTGCCGCGCAGGCGGGCGCATCATCGAGTTGAGCAAGACGAGCACCCTGCTGCACCCTAACGGTTTTTGCGATTTTCGTAGGCGTCGACAGCGCCTTGCGCCAACTGCTGACGCTCACCCAAATAGATCATGTAGAGGAACACGCCTGCCAGCATTGCAAAGGCACCAACCGCAGGGTTAGGCGACCCCAGCGAACCCACAGCTTGCAGCGCCATGCCAGCTGCAATGTAGCCGAAGCCCATGGAAATATCATAGCGCGCCAGCACCGCCTGAAAACGCGGCAGAAAACCAGTGGGCCCGTCAATATCTTGTTGTAGCTCGTAGCTACTGCGCACCGACAGCGCGCAATAGGCGATAAGAAGCGCCCCTAAAACACTTAAAAGCAGGCCGAAAACGTCAAAATCGATTGTCATTAAACTGTCTCCCCTCAAACAGGTTCATCATAGGCGTGACCTGCGCGCAGGCCGTCGCGCACCCTTTGCGCGATCTCAAGAAACTCTTTGCTTTCGCGAATGTCCAGAGGGCGTTCTTTGGGCAGTGTCGATTCAATCACGTCGCTCACCCGGCCTGGGCGCGGGCTCATCACCACGATTTTGGTGGACAAGTAAACCGCCTCGGGGATCGAGTGGGTGACGAAGCAGATGGTTTTGTTGGTGCGATCCCACAGCTTCAAAAGCTGCTCGTTGAGGTGATCGCGCACAATCTCATCCAGCGCGCCAAAGGGCTCATCCATTAGCAAAATGTCCGCATCAAACGCCAGCGCGCGGGCAATGCTTGCGCGCTGTTGCATGCCGCCAGAGAGCTGCCATGGGAACTTCTTGCCAAAGCCTGCAAGATCCACAAGCTCCAGCGCCTTGGCCGCACGTTTCTGGCGTTCGGGCTTGGCGTAGCCCATAATTTCCAGTGGCAGGGTGACGTTGTCTTCGATCTTGCGCCATGGGTAGAGCGCCGGGGCCTGAAACACGTAGCCATAGGCGCGGTTCAGCCGCGCCTGATGCGGTGTGGTGCCATCCACAGTGATCGTGCCGCCGGTTGGCGCTTCCAGATCGGCGATAACGCGCAGGAATGTGGTCTTGCCGCAGCCAGATGGCCCGATGAAGGAAACAAACTCGCCCTTTTGGATGTCGAGATCCACCTGAGAGAGCGCATGCACCGGCCCATCATTGGTGGTAAAGGTGAGGTCTAGATTTTGGGCGGAGATAACAGGCGGAGAGGTCACAGGCAGGCTTTCACGGGGCTACTTTCTGCACTTTACTTTTGCGTGCCTACAAAATGCACAAACCGCGCAACACCTCAAGCGTCATCCTTTGCGGCCGGGCACAGGCGCGGCTTCGCATAGCCCGACCACAAACTGACGTCCGCCATCAGGCTCGTAGATCGTAAAGCGGTCCTCATCATCAAAGGCGCGCTCGATAACATATTGTTCGACAAACGGCGTGCCTTCGGCACCGCACAGACCCTGAACGCCATAGGTTCTCCCATCGCCAAAGGGCCAAACCTCGCCAAATGTGCAGCCCCATTCGTAACCGACAAACCGGTCCGCATAGAGGTTGAATCCACCGGGCTCATCCACAGCATCGCTGGGGATCAAACGCGCGCAGCCAAGCTCATCGCCATAAACACCTGAAATGGGTAGCTCGGCTGCAAGGACAGATGTCGCGCAAAGGGTGGCCGCGGCAGCTAAGTGTAGCCGCATCAAACCCCACTCGCGGGGATGCCGGTGCGCTCCACTTTGCGCGGCGCTGTCACTTCTTTCCACTGCTGCAAAGCCGTGTTGACCGCCTGGAACGGCTCGCGCTTGACGAACTTGCCGTGGCCCTCGCGGGTCTGCACCTTGCCATCGTCCACGGCCACTTCACCGCGGGTCAGCGTGTAGCGCGGCAGGCCCTTTACGTGCTTGCCCTCAAACACATTGTAGTCGATGGCCGACTGCTGCGTGCCCGCCGTGATGGTCTTTTCCTTCGTCGGATCCCAGACCACGATATCAGCATCAGCACCAACCAAAATGGCGCCCTTTTTCGGGTACACATTCAGGATTTTGGCGATGTTGGTGGAGGTGACGGCGACGAACTCGTTCATCGTGAGGCGGCCCGTTTCCACACCATAGGTCCAGAGCATCGGCAGCCGGTCTTCCAACCCGCCAGTGCCGTTGGGGATCAGCCGGAAATCGCCCACGCCGTTGCGCTTCTGCTCGGTGGTGAAGGCGCAGTGATCGGTGGCGACCACCTGCAAACTGCCCGACGCAAGACCCGCCCACAAACTGTCCTGATGCTTCTTATCGCGGAACGGAGGCGACATAACGCGCCGCGCTGCATGGTCCCAATCGGGGTGCTTGTACTCGCTATCATCCAGCGTCAGATGCTGGATCAGCGGCTCGCCATAGGCGCGAATGCCGTTCTGCCGCGCCCGGCGGATCGCCTCATGCGCCTGTTCCGATGATGTGTGCACGATGTAAACCGGCACGCCCGCCATATCGGCGATCATGATCGCGCGATTGGTTGCCTCGCCCTCCACTTCGGCAGGACGCGAATAAGCGTGCGCCTCAGGGCCATTGTTGCCTTCGGCCATCAGCTTTTCCTGAAGCTGAGCTACCACATCGCCGTTCTCCGCATGCACCATCGGCAGCGCGCCCAGGCCAGCACAGCGCTGGAAGGATGAGAACATTTCAGCATCATCCACCATCAGCGCGCCCTTATAGGCCATGAAGTGCTTGAAGGTGTTGATGCCTTTTTCCTTAACGACGGTCTCCATCTCGTTCCACACCTGCTCACCCCACCAGGTTATGGCCATGTGGAAGGAGTAGTCGCAGTTGGCGCGGGTTGATTTGTTGTCCCAGCGCTCGATGGCTTCCAGCAGGCTCTGCTCAGGGTTTGGCAGACAGAAATCGACCACCATCGTCGTGCCGCCGGAAAGGCCAGCGCGCGTGCCACTTTCAAAATCATCCGACGAGTAGGTGCCCATAAACGGCATTTCCAGATGCACATGCGGATCGATCCCGCCGGGCATGACGTAGCAACCTGTTGCGTCGAGTTCGGTGCCGCCGGAAAGGTTCGGCCCGATCTCGGTGATCGTGCCGTCTTCGATTTTGACGTCGGCCTTGTAGGTCAGATCGGCAGTGACGATAGTGCCGTTTTTGATGATGGTGGTCATGGGGTTTGCCTCGTTTTTGCCGAGGCCCCGGATCAGACGCGAGCGTCAGTCCGGGGCTTAGTTGGTGTTTCGCCAAGCCCCGCACTTGATCCGGAGCCTCTATCTAAATTTTCTGTAGCCCAAGTCCCGGCCTTGAGCCGGGACCTCGCGCAACTTTAGGTGATCAGATCAACACTCAAATCGCGCCAGTTTGGGTTTTGCTCTTCGATCAGCGCAACTTTCCAATCGCGGCGCCAACGCTTGAGCTGATGTTCGCGCTTGGCTGCCAGATGTCGTTCGCCGTGCTCTTCGCAATACACCAGCGTGTGGATGCCATATCGCTTGGTATGCGCGGAAACTGACCCGGCACTGTGCTGCTCGATGCGTTGAATGAGGTTGCTTGTTGAACCGATGTAAAGTGCGCCGTCGGGTCTGCTCGCTAGAATGTAGACATGGAAGGTCACAAAACGCACCAAGCTTGGGGTCGAGGTCCCGGCTCAAGGCCGGGACTTGGGAAACTATAACTAAGCACCGGACTCGATCCGGGGCCTCGCGCCACTTTGAAGACAAACTCGGCCTCAACCTACAATCTCCGCTTTTTCCACCACGGCGTGGAACAACACATCCGCCCCTGCCCGCGCCCAGTCTTTGGTAATTTCTTCGGCTTCATTATGGGAAAGCCCATCCACACACGGGCACATGACCATCGCAGTGGGGTAGAGTTTGTTGATCCAGCAGGCATCATGGCCTGCACCGGAAACGATATCCTTGTGCGAGTAGCCCAGCCGTTCCGCCGCCTCGCGGATCATACCAACGCAGGTTTCATCAAACGCCGGCGGGTCAAACTGACCAACGATCTCATGCTCTAGCGACACGCCAATCGCCTCGCACAGGCCCGGCGCTTCAGCCTCAAAGCGGGCAACCATGGAATTCAACCTGTCCAGCTCGTGCGAGCGGAAATCGATCGTGAAAACCACCTTGCCGGGGATGATGTTGCGGCTGTTGGGATAGACATCAATGTGCCCTATCGCGCCCACGGCATTGGGCGCATTGTCCATGGCGATGGCGTGCACAAGCTCGGTGATCTGCGCCAGCCCGCGCCCGGCATTCTTGCGCATAGGCATCGGCGTGGAGCCGGTGTGGCTTTCCTTGCCGGTCACCGTACACTCGATCCACCGCAGGCCCTGCCCGTGCGTCACAACGCCGATATCCTTGCCTTCGGCCTCAAGGATCGGCCCTTGCTCGATGTGCAGCTCAAAGAAGGCGTGCATTTTGCGATCGCCCACTTTTTCAGTGCCCTTCCAGCCAATGCGCTCTAGCTCGTCGCCAAACGCTTTGCCCTCTGCATCGACGCGGGTGTAAACGTCTTCCTGCTCCAGCACGCCAGCAAACACGCCCGAGGCCATCATGGCCGGGGCGTAGCGCGTGCCCTCCTCATTGGTCCAGTTGGTGACCACAATCGGGTGCTTGGTCTTGATGTCGAGATCATTCAGCGTGCGCACAATTTCCAGGCCCGCAAGCACGCCCAGAACGCCGTCATATTTGCCACCAGTGGGCTGGGTATCCAAATGAGACCCAACATAGACAGGCAGCGCATCAGGGTCGGTGCCGGGCCGCGTCATGAACATGGTGCCCATCTCATCGACACCCATGGTGAGGCCCGCATCCTCGCACCAATTCTGGAAAAGCGCGCGCCCTTCCGCATCTTCGTCGGTCACGGTCTGGCGATTGTTGCCGCCGGCCACACCTGGGCCGATTTTCGCCATATCCATCAGGCTATCCCACAGGCGATCTGGATTAATGCGCAGGTTCTCGCCTGGCTGATTTCCCATTTGCCCCATCAGGAATCCCTTCTCGCTGAAAATTGATAGGGGCAGTCAAACCCGGTGGAGGCGCGGCGTCAACATTTTGACCATCTGGTCAACTACGCATCCAATCGAAGCATTGCGATGATGGCCCAAGCCAAGCTAGCGTATGTGCAGTGCAACACAATTGCGGACAAACCCTTGAACAAACAAAGCCGCATCCAGTTGGAAAACCGCGCCGTCATCTCCGATGCTGCGGTGTTCGAGTTTTCCGTGCGCGGCTACCACGGCACGACAATAGACGCGATTGCCGAGCGGGCGGGCATGTCCAAGCCCAACCTGCTTTACTATTTCCCCAGCAAGGAAGCGATCTACCGCACCGTGTTGGAGCAAATCGTGGAAGAGTGGCTTTCCCCGCTTATGACACTGGATCCCGCCGCCGACCCGGTAGAGGAGCTGCGCCGTTACATCACGCTCAAAATGCGCATGTCCGCTGACCGGCCACAGGCTTCGCGCCTGTTTGCCTCCGAGGTGCTCACCGGCGCGCCTATCTTGAAGGACTTTCTGGAAACGCGGCTAAAGTCACTGGTAGAAGAAAAATCGGCCATCCTGCAGGGCTGGATCGATGCTGGAAAACTGGCCCCCGTGGACCCGGTGCACCTGATTTTCATGATCTGGGCCACAACCCAGCACTACGCCGATTTTGAAGCCCAGATTGATGCGGTCACCGCTGGGCAAAACACCAAAGCAGGTTTCCTTGAACAGGCAACGCAGGCCGTGCTGACCATTTTGCTCAACGGTATCAAGCCACGCTAGAAACAACGCGAAGGTTCATCATGACCCGTTATCACCCATTGCTTGTCGCCCTGCACTGGACAATTGCTATCCTGATTTCTGTCAGTCTGTTGCATGGCTTTTCCATTCTGGATGAGATCCCCGAGAGCGATGCGGCAAAGTTGGGCGCGTTGCGTCTACACATGATTTTCGGTGGATTGATTTTGGTTTTGATGGTCGCCCGTCTCATCACCCGACTGCGCACGAAAAAGCCGCCAGAGCCCGATAGCGGATCCGCGGTGTTGAACAAGATCGCACGGCCAATCCATTTCATTGTCTATGGCACCATCTTTGCCATTGTCGGCTCAGGCATTGCCATGAGCATCATGGCAGGGTTGCCGCCAATTGTGTTCGGCGGATCAGGCGACCGGCTGCCAATGAGCTTTGACGATCTGCCACCACGCGCTGCGCATGGCTACTTGGCTCTTCTGCTGGTTGTCCTCATCGCCCTGCACTTCTGCGCTGTGTTTTATCACGAGGCAGTGCGCGGCACAGATCTTCTCAAGCGCATTTGGTTTGGCGAGCGCACCTAGGCATCAGCATTGTAGTATTACGCACTAATGCTTACGTGCGGTTGCCAGCGCCAGGCCACTCCCTAATGCCTTTGCGCAATGGGCCGATGAAACAGCGCCCTCATATTGGGAGAGAAACATGACCAAGTTCACACGCCGCCAGACACTCGGCCTTTTGGGCGCTGCCGCTGCCGCGCCAATGCTGGGCAAGCCGGCTTACGCCAATACCTCCATCAAAGTGGGCGCGCTGCGCTTCACCAGCCATGCTGCTAGCTTTGTCGCCTTTGAGCGTGGCTACTTTGCAGATGCTGGCCTTGATGTTGAGTTTGAATTTTTCCAGGCCGCCCAGCCCATGGCGCTGGCCATTGCTTCGGGCGATGCCGACTATGCGGTGACTGCCGTTTCCGGCGCGCTGATCTCACTGGCAGAACGCGGTGCGACCAAAGTCATCGGCGGCGCGCTGTCTGAAGAGCCAGGCATTGATGGCCAGAAAATCGTGGTCTCCAACGGTGCATACGCTGATGGCGTTACCTCACCGGCGCAGCTTAACGGGCGCACATGGGCTGTGACGCAGGCGGGCTCGTCTTTCCACTATATGGGATCGAAAATCGCTGGCGCGGAAGGTGCAGAGGTTGAGTTCCAGCCGCTACAAGGCGTCGGAAACATCATCGGCGCCATCCGCTCCGATCAGGTGGATGCATGGTCCATCGTGCCTCACATCGCCAAGCCCTTGGGCGCAAGCGGTGCTGTGCAGATCATCGGCGATGTTTCAGATTACCTGCCCAACTATCAAGTGACCACCGTGTTCACGTCCACGGAAAATGCAGCCAGTGAACGCGCCAAAACAGAAGCGTTCATTGCGGCGTTCTCACGCGGTGCTGCTGACTTTAACGCAGCACTGGTCGACAAAACACAGGGTGATGACGGCGCTGAAGAGATGGTCCAGCTGATCCACAAATATGTCTACACAGACCGTGAGCTGGATGCAGCGCGCGGCCCCATCGTTAACGGTGCCATGCGCATCAATGAAGGTGCCGCTCTTAACACCAGCTCGCTCGCCGACCAGATGAACTGGTTCAAGAGCGAAGGGCTGATCGACGACAGCGCCTCCATGGACAATCTGGTGGACAGCTCCTACGTCGACACCATTTAAGGGTCCATCACCTGCAAACAGTCCGGGGGCAATTGAGTGCCCCCGGCGCTTTCACGAAGGCTACCGCTGGTGGATTTGCGCATTGAAAACCTGTCCCATCGTTATGGTGCGCTAGACGTTCTGCGCGACATCGATCTGGATATTCCCCAAGGGCGCATTGTCTCCATCATTGGGCCCTCTGGCTGCGGAAAATCCACACTTCTCAGCTTCATTGGTGGACTGGAAAAACCAACAAGCGGCGCCGTCGTGCAGCGCGGTCAGCCACCTGTCGAAAGCCTCAATCCACTAACATATGTGTTCCAGGATTTTGCCCTGCTGCCATGGCGCACAGTGGCAGGCAATGTGGCCTTGGTGCTGGAAGATCACCAACTCGGCGCAGCTGAACAAGCAGCCATCATTGCCGATGTGCTGGCCCGCACAAAACTGTCAGATTTTGCCGACGCGCTGCCCAAGCAACTTTCCGGCGGCATGAAGCAGCGCGTCGCAATTGCCCGCGCACTGGCGGTCAAACCATCGGTCATGCTGATGGATGAACCGCTGTCGGCGCTCGATAGCCAGACGCGTGAACTGTTGATGGACGATCTCATTGACCTCTGGGCGCGCGAACGATTTACCGCTGTCTACGTGACGCACAATTTGGCCGAAGCCGTGCGCTTGGGGCACACCATTGTTGTGCTCTCACGCCGCCCCGGCGAGATACGTGAGATCATCACCATCGATACACCACTCAATGAGCGCGAGCGCACAGACCCCGACCTTGTGGCGACCGAAGCACGCCTGTGGGACCTGATGCGCGATGAGGCGCAGGCGGCCGATCAGGAACTTGTGCATGGCTGATCTGACCTTTCAAGCTCCACCGGCTAACAATCCGCGCACCGGCAGCACAACAATCGAGCCAGGCGCAACAGTTCGTTTTCGCGGTGGCGGCTTCCGCACACAGACCATTTTGTGGATCGGCCCATTGGTGTTTCTGGGCCTTCTCATAATCTGGGAACTTGGCACGCGCTTTGGGTTTATTTCCAACCTTACGCTGCCTCGGCCCGGAGATGTGGCGGCCACCTTCGGCGAGCTATGGCGCACGGGCGCTCTGTTTGAGCATTTGCTGCCGTCCCTCACCCGGTTTGCTGTGGGAACGGCTATGGGCTGCGCGGCGGGTGTTGTTGTCGGCATCATTATCGGGTTGTTTTCCTATGCCCGCTCGGGCCTTGTGCCTGTGGTCGCGGCCATCTTCCCGATCCCCAAAATTGCGCTGTTGCCGCTGTTCATCATCTGGTTTGGCATTGGTGAGGGATCAAAATACGCACCCATCGCGTTGGGCACTTTCACACCCATGGTTGTGGCCACCTATGGAGCGGTCGACAATGTTGATCGCACGCTCATCCGCATGGGCCAAAGCTTCTCGCTGTCCTGGCAATCCATTGTGCGCAAAATCGTGCTGCCCGGCGCAATGCCGGGAATTTTCTCCGGCCTTCGGGTTTCAGTGGCCATCGGCATCATCCTACTCGTTGCCGCCGAAATGCTTGGCGCGCGCCGGGGCATTGGCGCCTACATTCTGGAAGCGGGTTCGCTCTACGATCTTGAAAGACTGTTCGCCGGGGTCATCATTTTATCGGTTTTGGGCGTCGTCATGAACTTCCTGCTCGGCCTTATCGAAAGTCGCGTGCTGCACTGGCGCAGCTAGTCTACTTACCCAGCTAAACGCTTAAAAAACCCGCACTCAGTGCACTAGACGTGCGCCCCAAAGGCGTTTTACCAATGGGCAGAGCCTCGACAAACGAGGCCAGCGCGCCGCCAAGGTGCGCATTAAAGCTAGGGAGATGATGCATGAAAAGAACAACCCTCACCATCAGTGCGCTTATGGCTGGCACCATGGTGGCATCTGTGGTCCACGCCGACACTATTCGTTTCTGGACCACTGAAGAGCAGCCAGAGCGCCTCGCCATCCAAGAGCAGATGGCCGCTGACTTCGCTGCTGCAACCGGCAACGACGTGCAGGTGATCCCGGTCTCAGAGAACGAACTTGGCACACGCGCCACCGCTGCGTTCGCCGCTGGTGATCTGCCAGACGTGATTTATCACACGCTGCAATATGTATTCCCATGGACCGAAGCGGGGATTCTTGATCCCGATGCAGCCACCGACATCATCGAAGACTTGGGCGTTGATACATTTGCACCCGGCGCACTGGAAATGGCAGCCATCGAAGGCGGCATCTACGCGGCTGTACCAGTGGATGGCTGGACCCAGATGGTGATCTACCGCGCGGACCTGTTTGAAGAGGCAGGCCTGGACGCGCCAACATCTTACGCCAACATTTTGGCCGCCGTTGAAGCGCTACACAATCCGCCAGAGCTTTTTGGCTTTGTTGCGGCGACCAAGATTGACGAGAACTTCATGAGCCAGGTTCTGGAGCATGTGTTCCTCGCCAACGGCGTGTCGCCGGTTGATGACGATGGTTTCGCCCCACTGGACGAGGCAGCAACAATCGAGGTGCTGGAATTCTACAAGGCCATTGCCGAGGCATCCCCTCCCGGCGATCTGTTCTGGCAGCAGTCTCGCGAGCTTTACTTTGCCGGACAGGCCGCGATGATCATCTGGTCGCCTTTCATTCTAGACGAATTGGCAGGCCTGCGTGACAGCGCACCACCAACCATCAACGATGATCCAACCTCACGTGATCTGGCCGCGGCCACCGGCATCGTCACCACCTTCTCTGGTCCATCAAACCCAGATGGCGCAGCGTGGGCGGACATCCGTTACATGGGCATCACGACCGGTGCGAACCTGGATGTGGCTCAGGACTTCGTCGCCTACTCGATGGATGAAGGGTACCTTTCCACACTGTCGATTGCACCAGAGGGCAAGTTCCCAGTGCGTCGTGGCACATCCGACAACCCAACCGCCTTCGTCGATGGCTGGGCAACGCTGGATGTGGGTGTGGACCGCCGTGCGCCACTGGCTGATCTCTACCCCGCTGAAGTGGTCAGCGAGATCGTTGCCGGTCTTGAAACCGCAGACCGCTGGGGTGTGAGCGAAGCACAGCTTTCCGTTGCCTCGCAAATCGTAAACTCACAGATCATCAACCGCTATGTTCGCGAGTTTATTGATGGTGAGCGTGATGCAGCGGCAACCGTTGCGATCATCAACGATGAGCTTGCTGCAGCGGTCGAATAGGCTGGGCAATAAGCTCTAACAAACGCGGTGCCGCGCTGGTTCTTGTGCGGCACCAACCCTTGCGCTGCGGGTAGCTCCAATGTCCGTAACTGAACCCACATCTCTAGGCCCACCCCATTCTGGTCCACCTCGGGGGTCTGGCCCCATGCGCAAGCGTGAGGCAAAGCTTGCCTTTGGCATGCTTCTGCCCACGGCGCTGATCGTCATTCTTGTGGTTCTTGGCCCGCTGCTCGCCAACTTCTGGATTTCGGTCAAACCTGTTGAACTGGCTGATCTACGCGCGCCCTCCGCACTGGTGACGGAGCGGCTGCGCGGCGATGCTGAAAATGTCGGCGATATTGTGGAGCTTGAGTATCGGTTGCGCAATTCCTCGCCGGACCGACCGGTGGTGGATGCCGCTTTCACCGACACCATTCCGCTGGGCCTAGCCGTAACGCAGCTGGACGAGCGCTGCCGCTTGAGCGGCCGTGAGCTGGCCTGCGCACTGGGTGATTTAGACGGCGGCTTCCGCGAGCGCTTCCGGCTGCAAGCCGAGGTGACGCAAGCCTATCTGGATGCCCCAAGTGATGTGCGTGAAACCGATCCGCTGATCACCGGCTCGGGCGTTAATGTGCTCACAAGCCTTGATTTCACATGGGAAAATTTCAACCGCGTGTTCTCCAGCTCAGAATTCTGGAGCGTCCTGCGTGTCACCATATATTACACAGTGTTTTCCACCGCAGGCGCGCTGATTGTCGGCCTCTTCGCCGCACAGCTTATGAACACCGCCTTCAAAGGCCGGGGCATTTTGCGTGGGCTTTTTCTGTTCCCCTATGTCGCGCCCGTTATCGCAGTCGCCTTCACGTGGCTAATCTTGCTTGATCCGTTCTCGGGCACCATCAACGCCATGCTGGAGGAGATGGGCCTCATCGGGGCGCCCATAAACTTTTTTGGCACCCGCGCTGTGGACGTGACAATTTTCGGACTTACCTTCCAGTTCCCTGTCGCGCTCTCCACGGTCATTGCCTTTGAAGCGTGGCGCTACTTCCCGTTATCCTTCCTGTTCATTCTGGCGGCCATGCAGTCAGTCTCCGCTGAAATGTACGAAGCTGCCGAAATGGATGGCGCGACACCGCTGCAACAGTTCTGGTACCTGTCGCTGCCCCAACTGGTCGGCATCCTTTCGGTCCTGTTTCTGTTGCGCTTCATTTGGACGTTCAACAAGTTCGATGACATCTTCCTGCTTACCGGCGGCGCAGCAGGAACCCGGACCCTGACGGTACAAGTGTACGAGCAGGGCTTCGCGCTTTCCAACCTCGGTGCTGGCGCAGCCGTTGCCGTGGTCGTGTTTTTTGTACTGCTTGCCTTCGCGCTCGCTTTCTTCCGCTTCTCTCCCAAAGAGGGAGGCGCGTAAGCGATGGCCACCACGCCAGCATCTCAAACAGCCCAATCTGCCAGCGCACACAGCAGCTTCGCTTTTGGCGCAGGCACGCTCATGAGTGCTATCATCGGCGCCTTGGCCGGCTTCGTGATCATGATTGTGGTTGGCGTAACCCTCGGTCTGGTGACCGGGGCTTTTGCCACACCGCCAGCCGGTGCCGCAGCGCTCGCCGGACTTGTCATGGGAGCCTATCTGGGCTGGACGCCGCCTGCCATGCGCCACAGCCTACGCTCGCGCATAACCGCTGCCATCCTTTTGGTCGTCGGCCTGCTTGCCGTCACCTTTGCCATGCCATTTGGCCTACCGCTAGAAACGGTTCCCGTCTGGCAGCTCATTGCTCTGGCCAGTTTCGCCTACCTCACCGCCGTTGGTACCGGCTTGATGATTGGTGATCTGCCTTGCGCCCGCATATCGCGCTACATGACGGAAGCAGCCTTTATCCGCGTCATGAAAGGGCTCGGCTTTGTTGTCTTCAGCGTGATGGTCGCCTTACCATTCTACGTGATGGTCATGACCAGCCTGAAAAACCAGTCAGAGCTGCTGGCCAACCCTCTGGATCTTTCCATCGATCTTTCACAGGGCTTTACCAGCCTGTTTTCCAGCTATTACGAGCTGTTCACCCAGTTCAATTTTGGCCGCTACCTGCTGGTGTCCTTCGTGGTCTCAACCGCCACTGTCATCTTGACGCTGCTGTTCTCCATACCCGGCGCGTATGCGGTAGCGCGGTTACGCTTTAAGGGGCGCAGCACATTCGCGCGCTCCATCCTGCTCATTTACATGGTGCCAGCCATTGTGCTGGTGATCCCGCTTTATGCCGTGTTCAGCCAGTTGGGCCTTCGCAACTCGTTGCTGGGCCTGCTCATCGTTTACCCAGCGACCACCGTGCCGGTCGCACTTTACATGCTCAAAGGCTATTTCGAGGGCATACCGGCGGAGCTAGAAGAGGCAGGGCTGATGGACGGTCTGACCCGGTTTGGCGTGATCATCAAAATCACGTTGCCATTGGCCCTACCAGCGCTCGCCTCAGTGTCCCTCTACGTGTTCATGATCGCTTGGAATGAATTCCTGTTCGCCTTCATGTTCCTGGATGATCCAGGCATTTTCACCCTTTCGCGCGGCGTGGTTTCGCTCAACTCATCAGAAGTACCGCGACAGCACTTGATGGCTGGGGCGGTTGTCGCCACTGTGCCAGTGCTTGTTGTATTCCTATGGCTGGAGCGGTTCCTGGTTGCAGGCCTCACCGCTGGCAGCGTGAAAGGCTGATCTTTGCACACCCCCCTCACCCAGACACCCAATGACGCCGACCTGACCCAACAGGCGCAGTCCATCATCACCGGCAATGACCGTGGCGGCTATACCGTGCCGACGGCGGGGCTTTATCCCTATCAGTGGAACTGGGATTCCGCGATTGTCGCGATGGGGTTTGCCGCCTTTAATGTTGATCGGGCATGGACCGAAATCGAGACACTCATCGCCCATCAGTGGCCCGATGGAATGATACCCCACATCGTGTTTCACCAGGAAGCACCGACCTATTTTCCAGGCCCCACGGTCTGGGGCACAAATCGCCCCGTTCCAACGTCAGGACACTCCCAACCGCCGGTTGCTGCCTTTTGCGCAGAAGAGCTGCTTTTGCGCAATTATTCTCCCCATGGCCTTGAACGGGCGAGCCGCGTGTTTGATGCGCTGATGCGCTGGCATCGCTGGTGGCATGACTATCGCGACCCCGGCAAACTGGGCATCGTTGCCATCACCCACCCCTGGGAATCTGGCCGCGACAACTCACCAGACTGGGATGATGCATTGCAAGCGGTTGATGGCTCCCATGTTGCCCCTTATGAGCGCCGCGACTTGAAGCATGTGGATGCTTCTATGCGGCCAACCAAGGACGAATACGACAAGTACATTGCGCTGGTGGAATTTGGCCGCTCATTGGGATGGAACGCCCGCGACATTGGCCAGCGCAACCCGTTTTTTGTGGCTGACCCCGGTACCACCTTCATTCTCTTAGCCGCTGATCGCGCGTTGATGCGCATGGCAAACACACTCAAGAAAGTGGATGACATTCCTGAAATCGAGGAATGGATTGCGCGCGCTGAAAGCGGTGCGCAGCGCCTTTGGAATGAGGATCAACAGACCTTCGCCGCTTACGACTTGCGCTCTTCAAAGCATAGTCGTGGCGTGTCCAATGCCGCTATGCTGTGTTTCTTTGCCGAGGTCGGCAACGCAGCACAAAAGCGCGCTATGCTCGCGCACTATCACCGCGTGCGTGACAAGATCGGCTTTGGCGTTGCCAGCCATGACCCTGATGAGCCCAACTTCGACTCCATGCGCTATTGGCGTGGCCCGGTGTGGGCTTTCATGAACATGATGATCGGCAAGGGCTTTCGCGATCAGGGCTATATGAGCGAAGCGTTGGAGCTTTGGGACGACACACGCACGCTCGTAAAAACGGCAAGCTTTGCAGAGTATTTTGACTGCAATCTGGGTGTGCCTGCAGGCGGCGCGGCGTTTTCGTGGACGGCAGCCATGTGGCTTCAATATGCGACCGTGGGCTCGCCTTGGGCCCCCGCCGCCATACCCAGCGCAGCCTAAAGAACAGCTGAGGGGAGCATAAACATGGGCGCGATTGAACTGAAAGCTGTCGAGAAGTGGTTCGATGAGCTGCAGGTCATTAAAGGCGTGGACCTGAAGATCAACGATGGCGAGTTCGTCATTTTCGTGGGCCCCTCTGGCTGCGGAAAATCCACGCTTTTGCGCATCGTCGCGGGCCTGGAAGAAGCCTCTCGTGGTGACATACTGATTGACGGTCAAAGCGTCATCGCTGCCCCGCCATCTCAGCGTGGGCTGGCTATGGTGTTCCAGTCTTATGCCCTCTATCCGCATATGTCGGTTCGTGAAAATGTCGGGTTTGGCCTAAAAACCGCTGGTAAACCCAAAGCTGAAATCGACGAGAAGGTAAATTACGCCGCAAGTGTTCTGAAGCTGGATGATTATCTGGACCGGCGGCCCAAAGCCCTCTCGGGTGGCCAGCGGCAGCGCGTTGCGATCGGCCGCGCCATTGTTCGCGAGCCAAGCGCATTTCTGTTTGATGAGCCGCTGTCAAACCTGGATGCTGCGCTGCGTGTTGAGATGCGCTTCGAAATTGCCAAGCTGCACCAGGACCTCAAGTCCACCATGATCTACGTGACCCACGATCAGGTGGAGGCGATGACGCTGGCCGACAAGATCGTTGTGCTTTCAGCCGGCCGTATTGAGCAAGTCGGATCCCCGCGCGAGCTGTATGAAAAGCCGGGCAATTTGTTTGTGGCCCAGTTCATCGGCTCACCCAAAATGAATGTACTGCCCTGCACAACCCTTGACGAAAATTTCCGCATTGAGGGCCAAGGCATCGGAAGCTATCCGCACCATGCCAGTGGCCGTAAGGCAGTCAAGGTTGGCATTCGGCCTGAACACATCAAGCTGGGCGATGCCGCCTTTGCCCATGTAAAGGGTCGTATTGATGTGGTGGAGTATCTGGGCGCAGACACATATGTCTACGTAACCCCGGAAGGCCACGAAACGCTGATAGCGCGCCTTTCAGGCACAGAAAATCCGAAAGTCGGTGAGGAAGCCGCCTTGATATTTGAAAAAGACAACCTGCACTTTTTCGACGAGGCCGGTCAGGCCATCGGTTAAAGCAGTATCAGCGGCGCTTAGAGACCTGCCGAGGCACCGTCCATCGAGCGCGTGGACCACCCGGTCATGCGCTTTTCAACGATTATGGCAACCGCATACATCATCACGCCCATTATGGCTGTCACCAACAGACCGGCAAACACCAGCGGCACTTCAAAGCGCGAGGATGCGACAATCATCAGATGGCCAATGCCTTTGTTCGAAGCAACCGTCTCAGCAATGATGGACCCAACAAACGCAACGGTAATGGCGATCTTCAGCGAGGCGAAAAAGTAGGGCAGCGAACGCGGAATACCAACTTTAACGATGATATCGCGTTTGGACGCACCAAGCGCGCGCAGCACGTCTTTTAGCTCCGGCTCAACGGTCGCAATACCGGTCGCAACGTTCACCAAGATCGGGAAGAACGAGATCAAAAATGCGGTGATGATGGCAGGCACCGTGCCGATGCCAAACCAGATGACCAGAATGGGCACGACCGCCACTTTGGGGATGGAGTTGAAACCGATCAGAACAGGGTAAAACCCGTTATAGATGAGGCTCGATGAACCGATTAAAATACCGGTCACAAGCCCAAACACGATAGCGATGCCAAAGCCAACCACGGTTGTCATGGCGGTTTGAGCGGCGTTGTCCAAAATTGGCACGCGCCACTGCCACATGGCCTCAAATATAACTGAAGGAGCCGGCAGCAGAAATTCGGGCACATCAAACACCCAAACCGCACCTTCCCAAAAAAGGAAGAGGCCAATGACGACGGCCCATGGCATGATCTGTTCAAGCCTCTTGGGAGAGAGGCGAAAGCCCGTAGGCTTGGTGTCGTCTATCGGTGTTGCTGGCGATGATGATGCTGTGGTGTCGGCCATTACGCGGCGTCCTGACGTGCAGTGTAAATATGGTCGCGCAAATCCTGTGCGATGGCGCCAAAGTCGGGTTGGAAAGTGATATCGAGTTGACGCGGACGCGCGAAATCAATGACACGCTCGTGGATAATCCGGCCGGGGCGCGCGCTCATCACATACACTTTGTCGGCAAGGTAGACCGCCTCACGCAAATCATGCGTCACCAGAATAATGGTTGGCTTCTTGGTCAGCCAAACCTCTTGTAACACGCCCCAAAGTTCTTCGCGGGTGAACATGTCCAGCGCAGCAAAAGGCTCATCCAGCATCAACAGGGCTGGTTCATGGATCAACGCACGGCACAGCGAAACGCGCTGCTGCATGCCACCGGACAGCTGCCATGGATATTTCTCGTCAAAGCCCTCAAGGCCAACCAGCTTCAACAAAGCACGTGCCTTATCTTTGAAATGGCCTTTGCGACGGCTCATCTCGGAGCGGTATGGCTGCGTGATTTCAAGCGGCAGCATCACATTATCAAGTGTGGTGCGCCACGGCAGCAGTGTGGCTGCCTGAAAAGCCATGCCAACAATTGAAAGGGGCCCTGACACAGTTTGCCCGGCGACGCTAACGCCGCCGGACGTAACAGGCCATAGTCCAGACATGGCTTTCATAAGGGTGGACTTGCCACACCCCGAAGGACCAACAACAGCGATAAATTCGCCTTCGCCAACCGACATATCCATACCTGATAAAGCCAGTGTGCCTGTTGCCTCACCGCCGTAGCGCAAGGCAACATTATCGATATGGACAAATCCGCTTCCCATGGGGCAGCCTCCTAAAAACCTGACCGGGGTTGATTTACATGCCGGGCAGCATGCGAGCTTCTGCGTCTGGAAGATAGGCGTCTGTATAGATATCGTCCATCGTCAGCAGGTTCTCGATGCCATAGGCGTTTTCGACTTCCATAATGCCAAGGTTGAACCGCTCTTCATCCACCGATGAAATGCCGTTGGCGATAACGTTGTCGGTCATGATCATCTCATCGATCGAAATCTGCCAGCGCTGCCGCTCAATAGGCACATCGGTTAGCGGTTCGAACTCGGCCAAACGGGCGATCGCGGCATCTGGGTCGGCAATCGCCATTTTCAGCCCGTCGATCATGCAACCGACCACGGTGGCCACCGCTTCTGGGTTCGCCTCAGCGAAAGCACGACTGGTCAGGATCGAGGTCGAGTACAGCTCCACGCCATAATCTTTGTAGCGGAACACGCGCTGCTCGTCTTCAGACATGCCAAGGCGCGCAAGGCTCATTGTGGAAGAGGTGATGAAGCCTGTCACACCGTCAGCCTCACCTTGCACCAGCATAGGCTCGCGCAATTCTGGGCTGACCGAGATCCATTCGATGGTCGATTGATCAATATCGTTTGCTTTGGCGAAGATCGGGAAAAGTTGACGCCCTGCGTCAAAGTCTGGTGCTGCCAGCGTCGCGCCTTCAAAGTCTTTTGGCTCAACGATATCGCTATCAGCTGCAACCACCGCCACCAGTGGTGAACCGTCGAACATCACCGCAACGGCAATGAGGTCACTGTCAGGGTTTTCAGCCCGAAACTTGATGGTTGGGTTGATATCGGCAACGCCCATATCATAGGTGCCCGCTGCAAGATCTACCGGCACACGACCCGAGCCGAAACCGCGGTCGAAGGAAATATTCACACCGCCTTCTTCAAAACAACCGCTATCCTGCGCCATCAGCGCATAAGCTTGTGGCCCTTGCCAAGCCCAATCCATGCTGAATCGAATATCGGTTGCCAAGGCGCTTGTTGCGCCCATTCCCACACTCAAAGTTGCAGCCAGAACGGTGCCACCCATCAGTTTGCGAGCCATTTTACTCTCCTTGTGCTGTTTCAAACGGCCGCCACAACGGGCAACCTTGCGCCAGCCGTGAATGTGCAAAAGCCAACGCCTGACCAATGGGTAATGCGCTGTGGTAAGACCGGCAATACGCAGGAGGCCCCAATTTGCACAATTATGCGCCGTGCCTAATATTCGCGCGACACGCGCTTGCATATGCCTCTTCAATGAGCACAAGCTCGGTGCCAGATACAACATCCATGGGGCAAATTCACATCTATCACAGCGGCATACAAGGCCGCCAAAGCATGAGCAAAGCCTACGCGTCGTCTTCCAACCTATCTCGCAGCGACACATGCGCAGCAACCACCCGCCAGCCCTCGTCCATACGCACCCAGGTCTGCGACTGGCGTCCAACTTTGGTGGTCCCATCACGGGTGAACTCGGTGTTGGCTGTTGCCATGTCGTTGCCAAAGGTGGTGATCACCGTGCGGCGCAGGGTGCGGTCCAGCCCCTTGGAAGGCCTGGCATTGCGGAACGCCAGTATCTCGTCCTGGCCATAAAGGCTCTCAGCAGGGCCGTAGCGGATGGTATGCCCACTGCTCCAGAAAAGCGCATCCAGCACTGCCACATCATTGGTGATCAGCGCTTGCTCGTAGCGTGCAAAGGCTTCTTCGACTTCGGCCAGTGTCTCAGGGTGGTTAATGTCCATCAGGCGCCCACTGGTCGGCGTCGTCCAATGACCGCAAGATCGTCTTCGGTAAGCGGCACCTCTTGGCCAGAATGGATCAGCTCAGCAAAGTCTTCATTGGGCACCATGGCGCACAGCGCGTAAAGCTTACCTGGCCCGGTATTCTCAACTATATGCTCTTTGCCCGGCGGGATCAGCAGGGATGAGCCCGGCGCAAGGTCAACCTCCACCCCATCACAGTACCCCTTGCCGGTACCTTCAAGGATGAAGAAAAACTCGTAGGCTACGCTGTGCGAGTTGGGCGGGGTTGCGCCACCTTTTTCGTAGATTTCCACGATGAAAGTGAATGGCACGCCATCCTGCACCGGGTCAGCCAGACACGCAAAATAGTTCGTGTCTGTAGGGCTGATCTTATAGGCTTTGAGGTCGGCAGGCTTGCGTGCAATCGCGCTGGTGGGCGCACTTGCAAGTGGAACAGTCATCAAGTCTCTCCTTGCAGGGCAGAAACAAAAGCATCGGATGTGAGCGTAAAGCCAAAGATCTGGCGAGCGTTATAGAGCGTTGCCTGCATGCAGAAGTCCGGGCTGGTGGTGGCACTGGCGTCTTCAAACATCAGCGTGTCGTAGCCAAGAAAGTTGGCATCAGCGAGCGTGTGCAACACGCACTGGTCAGCATTCACTCCGCCAAAAAACAGCGTATCGACTTTCAGGTTCCGCAGAATCGCATCAAGAGGCGTATCCCAAAACCCGGACATGCGGTGCTTGTCCACGAAGATGTCATCGGGATGGGTCTCCAGGTCATCGACAATGGCAGCGCCCCAACTGCTCTTCTCCAGTACAGGGGCGTTGCGCGCGCCCATCGGTGCGCCCAGCCCCTTGCCCTCACCTGCCCCATCATAGACGTGGCGCAAAGCTGGCGAGATGTTGGCCAAGTCAGCCCTATTGCCCCAGTTGACCCAGACAATCGGCATGCCAGATGAACGCGCTATCGGCAGCAGTTTTTGCAGGTGCGGCACTGCGCTGGCCGCACCAGTCACATCCACGCCAATGCCAGCGAGCCAACCGTCAGCGTGACAAAAGTCGTTCTGCATATCGATCACGATCACTGCACTGCGCGCAGTATCCACACGCACAGGCTTGGGCGCAGCTTGGATCTCGATCGGCCTTGGAGATGGCACGTCACGCACCAGATCAGCAGCTTGTTCGCTGACGCCCCATTGATTGCGAGCATTGGGGCCAAGCAGGTTTAAACCATCAAACCGGCTCATAGATCCTCCAGCTTCGTGCCAAGTTCGAGCAGCACTTCATCACTGTTGGATGATCCAACCAACCCCAAGCCAACAGGCCCCTCAGGGGTACTGACCGCGGGGAAGGCAAGCTGAGGTAGACCGCCCAGACCTGATGGTGAAAGCATCTCCAGCGCACGGTTGCGGATATCATCAAGCACCGGCCCTTGCAGGCCCTTGAGTGGCGCCACACCCGCCGCACCTGGTACAATCAAAAAAGTTCCTGGCGTTATGATGCTGTGCAGATAGGCGGCGATCGCTTCACGAGCGGCATTGGCCTGGCTGACCTCAGCCTGGGTGAGGCCTTTTGCGTAGGCGAAGCGATCCTTAATGCCAGGGCCAAAATGCCGATCCTCAAACTGCGACCACGCCCCATGCACCTGCCAAGCTTGCGCCGACTGGCAGATGCGGAACACATGCCGCCAGGCTTCCAGATCGCCCATCCGCAGGTCGCCAAGATGAATGGTCTCAAGCGACACGCATAAGCGCTCAGCCACAGTTTCAGCTTTGGCCAGCAGGGCACCACGAACCGTCTCGTCGACGCGGGCAAACATGTCTTCTGCCAATAGCATTCGTGACGGGCTTGTCGTGTCGCCGCCTGACAGCAAAACCTTGCCCACGCTGGTCATCACATCGGCAGATTTGGCAAACCAGCCCACCGTATCAAAGCCAGGTGCCAACGCCACCGCGCCTTCAATGTTGATGCGACCATGCGTGGGGCGCAGCCCCCAAATGCCGCAATAGCTGGCGGGCAAACGTACCGACCCACCAGTGTCAGACCCCAGACCAATGTCCACCAACCCACCAGCAACGGCGGAAGCTGAACCAGCAGAGGACCCGCCTGGGATCCGTCCATTCGCCGCTGGATTGACGGGCGTGCCATAATGAGCATTCTCGCCATTCAGGCTCCATGCAAGCTCATCGGTCAGCGTTTTGCCCACAAAGCGGGCACCTGCGTCCAGCAATGCCGCAACGCTCGGCGCGTGCTGGCCAGCTTCAGCCGTTTCAGCCAGCCAAGCAGGAGACCCAGCGCCGGTCTTCAAACCTGCAACATCGTAGAGGTCTTTTACACCCAGCGTCAGACCCGCCAGCGGCCCGTCAGGCAGCTCTTGCGTATAGCCTTCAAGAGCGTAAGGGGCATGCGCCATGAACGCGCCCAACGGGTCTGAGGTCGTGTTGGTAGGAGCAGAAAAATGCGTCATGTCGATCCTTTGATGCCGGTATTCCAGCAAGTTGAGTGCCAACCGGTATAGGCGCCTGACCGCCCCCTCGCCAGCGCTGCGCATCTCCCCTATGTGAGCTTTCAACCAACGCAACGTCTGAGGATTTCGTCATGACCACCTACCCCGCAATCGAAATGCTCATCGACGGTGCATGGACCAAAGGCACCGGTGGCAGCGTGGAACCAGTCATCAACCCCGCGACAGACGAAACCCTTGGTGAGGTGCCACGCGCCAGCGCAACTGATCTGGATGCAGCGCTTGCAGGCGCACAAAAAGGGTTCAAGGCGTGGTCATCCAAAACGCCCGCAGCCCGCGCCGTCATCATGCAAAAGGCCGCCGACCTTATGGAAAAGCGCAAGGACCATATCGCCCGCGTGCTGACCATGGAAATGGGCAAACCGCTGGGCGAAGCGAAGGCGGAAATCGGCTTCGTTATCGGCGTCACACGCTGGTGTGCCGAGGAAGGCAAACGCGCCTATGGCCGTATCATCCCCGCAAGCAATGCTGGCGCGCGCTACATGGCGGTGCGCGAACCCATTGGCCCAGCGTGTGCATTCACCGCTTGGAACTTCCCCGGCAACAACGTGATCCGCAAAATGGCGCACGGCCTAGGTGCGGGTTGCTCGGTAACGGTGAAGCCCTCTGAAGAAACGCCGGGCACCGCCGTCGAACTTGCCAAGTGCTTTCTCGAGGCTGGCGTGCCCGATGGCGCAGTGCAGATCGTGTTCGGCGTGCCGGACGACATTTCCCGCCACCTCATTGCATCACCGATTACCAAAAAGCTCTCCTTCACCGGATCGGTCGGCGTCGGCAAGCACTTGGCCAAGCTCGCCGCCGACACCATGATGCGCGTCACCATGGAGCTTGGCGGCCATGCGCCGGTGCTGGTGACAGCTGATGCTGACCTGGAAAAAGCCATCGCCATGTCGGCAGCCTTCAAGTACCGCAATGCCGGGCAGGTGTGCATCTCGCCGACGCGCTTTCTGGTGGATCGCAAGGTCTATGCTGATTTCGTGGATGGCATGACGGCCGCCTCCAAAGCGGTGAACGTTGGCAACGGGCTGGAGCGTGGCGTCACCATGGGTCCATTAATCGCCGAGCGGCAAGTGGAGCGGATGGAGGCCATGGTGCAGGATGCCAAGGCCAAGGGCGCAACTGTCACCACGGGAGGTGCGCGCATCGGCAACCAAGGCTCGTTCTACGCCCCCACGGTACTGGCCGACATGACCGACGACATGGAGATGATGAACGAAGAACCATTTGGCCCCGTGGTGCCCATATCGCCCGTTGATGGCGTGGATGAAATGATCTCCCGCGCCAACCGGCTTGAGGTTGGGCTGGCGGGTTACGCGTTTACCCAAGATGGCTCGACCATGGACAGGTTATCCCGCGAGGTAGAGGTTGGCATGCTGGGCATCAACTCTACCGCCATATCCCTGCCCGAGACACCGTTTGGTGGCATCGGCGACAGCGGTTACGGGCACGAGGGCGGCATTGAAGGATTGGACGCCTACCAGCGAACCCGTCTGATTGTGGAAGCGCGCTAACCAATCTCAGTCGTCAGGTCGCGTTCGACTTGCGTACAATCCCTAACTTGCCTTAAGAAACCGCACGCGCGGGCCTCGCAAAGAGTGCTCGCACGCGACGACATGCTAAAACAAGCGCTCTCAAAGACGCGCACAATCGTCCTCACAGGGAAAAACAGTATGAAAAAAGTTCTCCTCGCCGGTCTCAGCACCGCCGCACTCATCACCGCATCGTCCGCTGCATTGTCCGACGACCATGAAGTGAAAATCGGCGTCATCCTAAGCTTCTCGGGCCCGATTGAATCGCTGACCCCCGACATGGCAGCAGGTGCTGAGCTGGCCATGAGCGAAATCTCCGATTCTGGACTATTCCTGGATGGAAAAACTGTTACCACCGCACGTGGTGACGCAACCTGCATCGATGCCTCCGCCGCAACCGCTGCTGCCGAGCGTCTCATCTCCTCTGAAGGCGTTGCCGCAATCATGGGCGCTGACTGCTCCGGCGTTACAACTGCGATCGTGAACAATGTCACTGTTCCACAGGGCATCGTGAACATTTCACCCTCAGCCACCTCGCCAGCACTGACGGACATCGAAGACAATGGCTTGTTCTTCCGCACAGCACCATCAGATGCGCGTCAGGGTCAGGTTCTGGCTCAAGTGGCTATGGATCGTGGCATCGAAGAAGTTGCAGTGACCTTCACCAACAACGACTACGGTCAGGGCTTTGCTGACGCATTTGTGGCTGCTTTCGAAGGCTTGGGCGGTACCGTCACCCTGTCAGCTCCACACGAAGATGGCCGCGGCGACTATTCCGCTGAAGTCGGAGCTTTGTCTGCTGCCGGCGGCGACGCGCTTGTGGTTCTGGGCTACGTTGATCAGGGTGGCCTGGGCGTGATGCGTTCTTCCATCGACACCGGCGCGTTCGACACGTTCATCGGCGGTGACGGCATGTTTGGCGTCTCGTTGATCGAAAACCTGGGCGATGATCTTGAGAGCTTCTTTGGCACGCTCCCAGGTTCTGCGGTTGGCGACGACAACCCATGGCCAGCGGTTGCTGAAGCTGGCGACGTGAATGACGAAGGCCCCTTTGTTGGTCAGTCCTACGACGCGGCTGCCCTCATACTGCTCGCTATGCAGGCAGGTGGTGAAGCCACATCAGAAGCTGCTGCTGCCAACATGATGGCCGTTGCCAATGCACCAGGTGAACCAATCGCTGCCGGTGAATTGGCCCGCGGCCTGGAAATCCTCGCCGCTGGCGGTGAGATCGACTATGTCGGCGCAACCGGCGTTGAGTTCGGCGAAGTTGGCGAGCCAGACGGCGTGTTCAACGAGTTTGAGCTGATCGACGGTTCGCTGGAAACAGTGCGCACGCGCTAAGCGCTGCCTGCTTTTTGCACATAATGGTTATGGCCGCTCCTTGCCGGGGCGGCCATACCTGTATTCAAGTGCCGACAGGCTGGGTCGAGTTCGAGTAAAAATGGGGGCAAACATGATCCGCGTTACGGATCTTCACAAGCGGTTTGGCGGCGTGCATGCCGTTGACGGTGCTTCCATTGAAATTAAGACCGGCACCATAACCGGGCTGATCGGCCCCAATGGTGCAGGCAAAACCACCCTTTTCAACATCATCGCTGGCGCCTTCCCTCCCACGCAGGGCAAGGTTGAGCTGGACGGTGAGGATATCACTGGGCTTCCAGCCCACACGCTGTTTCACAAGGGTTTGCTGCGCACCTTTCAGATCGCCCATGAGTTTTCGACCCTCTCGGTGCGCGACAACCTCATGATGGTGCCGCCCTCTCAACCCGGTGAGTCTCTATTGGACGCCTGGTTCAAACCCGGCGCGGTGAAAGCACGCGAAAAGGAAATCGGCGACAAAGCCGATGAAGTTCTGGAATTCCTGAGCCTGACGCACCTCACTGACGAGCGCGCGGGCAATTTGTCTGGTGGCCAGAAGAAGCTACTGGAGCTTGGCCGCACCATGATGGTGGACGCCAAGATTGTGTTCCTGGATGAGGTGGGCGCGGGCGTAAACCGCACGCTGCTCAACACCATTGGCGACGCCATCATCCGCCTCAACCAAGAGCGTGGCTACACCTTTTGCATGATCGAGCACGACATGGCGTTTATCTCGCGCCTCTGCGACCCTGTCATCGTGATGGCAGAAGGCAATGTATTGGTGGAAGGTCCCGCCGATGTGGTGCGCAAGGATGAACGCGTGATTGAGGCTTACCTCGGCGTTGGTCGCAAACAGGCGGCAAAGTTTGAAGACACCGCTCCTTCAGAAGGGGCAGCACCATGAGCCTCCTGCAAGCCAACAATATGCGCGGCGGCTATGGCAAGGCCGACATTTTGCAAGACTGCACCATCACCTGCGATCGCGGCGAAGTGGCCGTAATCGTTGGCCCCAATGGCGCAGGTAAGTCCACCGCCATCAAGGCCATTTTCGGCATGATGGGCCTGCGCGAAGGTGTGGTCACCTTCGATGGCAAAGACCTTGGCTCGCTGCCACCGCAAGCGCGCGTGGAAGCGGGCATGGGCATGGTGCCTCAAACCAACAATGTGTTTCCCGGCATGACGGTGGAAGAAAACCTGCAGATGGGCGCATTCCTGCGCGAAGATGGCGGCGCGGGCGTGATCGACAAGGTCTATGAGGTGTTTCCCGCCGTCTACGAGAAGCGCCATCAGCATGCAGGCGAGCTCTCAGGTGGTCAGCGCCAGCAGGTGGCCGTGGGCCGCGCTATGATGACAGAGCCCAGCTTGCTGATCCTGGATGAGCCGACAGCCGGCGTCTCGCCCATCGTGATGGATGAGCTGTTTGATCGCATCCTTGAAATCGCAAAAACTGGCGTTGCTATTTTGATGGTGGAGCAAAACGCACGCCAGGCACTAGAAATTGCCGATACCGGCTACGTGCTGGTGCAAGGGCAGAACCGCTACACCGACACTGGCGCAGCATTGCTGGCTGATAAAGAGGTCCGCGCGACCTTCCTGGGCGGGGACCAAAGCTAATGGGCATTCTCTGATGGAACTGGCAAACGCTCTCGTCTTGCTCTCAAACTTTGTGCTCATCCCGGCCGTCACCTATGGCGCGCAACTGGCACTCGGCGCCCTGGGCATCACGCTGATCTACGCCATCCTACGCTTCGCCAATTTCGCCCATGGCGACACCATGGCGTTCGGCACCATGATGGCAATTTTTGTCACCTGGGGCCTGCAGGCTATCGGCGTGTCACTTGGACCGCTTCCAGTGGCGCTGCTTGCGCTACCGCTTGCCATTCTTGGCACGGTGGCGCTGGTGCTTTCCACCGACAAACTGATCTACAAATTCTACCGCGACAAACGCTCTGATGGCGTCATCTTTGTGATGGTCTCGGTTGGCGTGATGTTCATGATGAACGGCCTTGTGCGCATGTTCATTGGCACCGGCGACATTAACTTTGCCGACGGGTCACGCTTCATCATCCGCGCGCGAGAGTTCCGCGAAATGACCGGGCTCGACGAGGGCCTTGCCCTGCGCACAACGCAGGTCATCACAATTGTCGTGGCTGTCGCGGTCATGGGCTGGCTTTTCTGGTTCTTGCAGAAAACCCGCACCGGCAAGTCGATGCGCGCCTTTGCCGACAATGAAGACCTGGCACTGCTATCCGGCATCAAGCCAGAGCGCGTGGTTGCGGTTACCTGGATCATTGCTGCGGCGCTGGCCACCATTGCCGGTGTGCTTTACGGGCTGGACAAAAGCTTCCGTCCCTTCACCTATTTCCAGCTGCTGCTGCCGATGTTCGCCGCGGCCATTTTGGGCGGCATTGGCCAGCCCATTGGTGCTGTGGTCGGTGGCTTTGTGATCGCATTTTCAGAAGTAGCGCTGACCTATGCCTATCGCCGGGTCTTTGAGTACCTGGGGCCAGAAGGCACTGATCTGGACGGTCTTTGGCAGCTTATGGAAACTGAGTACAAGTTCGCTATTTCCTTCATCTTGCTCGTGATCGTGCTGCTTGTGCGACCGACGGGCATCTTCAGAGGGCGCATCGTATGAGCGGAGCTTCAGCATCCTCGCGCGTGGACACCAGCGCGCAGCCGATCTGGCAAAACCCATGGCTGCTCTTTGCAATCATGGGTGCCCTGCTGGTGATGACAGGCGCAGTACAAAGTTGGCTGTTAGCACTCACTATCCTCCAGCTTTGCCTCATCTCGGCAATCATGACGCTGGGTGTGAACGTGCAGTGGGGCTATGCGGGCCTTTTTAATGCTGGCACTATGGGCTTTGTAGCGCTGGGCGGGCTTGCTGCTGTGCTGGTTGCCGCTGACCCTGTGCCAGAGGCTTGGGCCGCTGGCGGCGCTGGCATTGGGCTCTCGGCGCTGATCATTGGCGCAACCATTGCTGCTGTCCTATTCGTGCGCGCCAAGCTCACAGGCTTTGTGCGCATGCTTGCCACCACGTTTGCACTCCTTGCGGGCTATATTGCGTTTGGTCAGGCATTTGGCCCGGCCACTGATGCCATCGAGGCGGTGAATCCAGCCCAGAGCGGCTATCTGGGCGGCATGGGCTTCACCATTTTGGGCGGTTGGCTGCTGGGCGGCCTGCTGGCTGCCGGTGCCGCGTGGATCATCGGCAAGATCGCCATTGGGCTGCGCTCCGATTATCTGGCTATCGCAACGCTCGGCATCGCTGAAATCATTCTCGCCGTCATCAAAAACGAAGACTGGCTGTCTCGCGGCGTGAAAAACGTTACCGGGCTGCCTCGGCCCGTGCCCTACGAGATCGATCTCCAAACTGACCCCGACTTCATCGCCATGGCAACCAGTTGGGGCATGGAACCCAATGTTGCCGCTGGCATCGTGGTCAAGCTGGCCTTCATCGCACTGTTTGCAGCCGTGCTCATCATCATGGTCTATCTGGCCGAAAAGGCCTTGCGCTCACCGTGGGGCCGTATGATGCGTGCCATCCGCGACCGGCCTGATGCAGCGTCCGCCATGGGCAAAGACGTCAAGCGTCGCCACCTGCAAGCGTTTATCATTGGCTCGGCCATATGCGGCATTGCAGGCGCGATGCTGGTGACGGTGGATGGCCAGTTTACCCCTGGCTCGTACCAGCCGCTGCGCTTCACCTTTCTGGTTCTGGTGATGGTGGTCGTCGGCGGTTCAGGCAATAATTTCGGCTCTGTGCTCGGTGGCTTCCTTATCTGGTTCGTCTGGGTACAGTCAGAGGCCGCGGGCTTTGCGCTGGTTGATTTCGCCTCCAGCGGTCTGGACGCTGGCAGCGCACTTTCAGGATGGCTGCAGCAAGCAGCGCCACATCTGCGCCCTATGTTGATGGGCCTCATTTTGGTGCTTGCCCTGCGCTTCGCTCCAAAAGGTCTGATCCCCGAACGCTAGGAAAGTTGGGCTGATGAGTGATCTGGACCTTCTGCCCTCAAAGCTCCTTAGCTTGTTTATCCGGCCGGATTTCTGGCTCTGGGTGGGCTTACTCTCTGCCCTTTGGACCGGATGGAAAGGCTGGCGCAAAGCCACTGGCTGGATTGTGCTGTCGCTCGTTGTGGCTGTTACGCTGGTGGGCTTTGTGCCGGTTGGACATGTGTGGTTGCACCCGCTGGAAAACCGCTTTGCGACCAATCCTGAGCTGACCAGCTCACCCAGCGCGATCATTGTGCTGGGCGGGGGCGAGGACATTGAAACCAGTGCAGCTTGGGATGCCCATAACATCGGGCCTGCTGGCGACCGTATTTTGCATGCGATCCGCCGAGCGCATCAGTTTCCCGATGCGCCTGTGCTGTTCACAGGCGGTGCATTCGATCCAACCAATAATCCCTTACTGGTCGGCAGTACCGAACGTGTGGGGGATATCCTGCGCGCCTCCGGCATAGAGCCTGAACGTGTACACCTCGGAGAGATTGCCCGCACCACCGCAGAGCATCCCGCCGACATCACAGCGTTCCTGGACAGTGAAGGCATTGAGCCGAGCGTCGAGGCTCCCTTGCTGCTCATCACAAGCGCGTTCCACATGCCCCGCGCAATCGGCGTGATGTGCGAAGCTGAGATCCAACCGATTATCGCCGATCCAACCGATCACCGAACCGTACCCGGCGGGCGCTGGCGTGATAGTCTGGGTTGGGACTACGCAAGCAATCTTGCCAACCTTCAGCTTGGTATCCGTGAGTGGGCAGGCCTCGTCATGTATTACAATGCCAGACACACCGGCGCCCGCTGGCCCGATGGCTGCTGAATTGCCAGCTCTTGCCCTGTCCGTGCGACAGCCCTGGGCGTGGGCCATCATCCATGGCGGCAAGGTGATCGAGAACCGTTCCCTTGGCTCCATTCGCGCCGGACGCATGGACTGTCGCCGTATTGCCATCCACGCGGCCAGCGGTATGAAACAGGATGAATATCGCTGGGGCGTGCACAAGCTAGCTGAGCATGGCGTTACCTGCCCGCCCCCGGCCAACCTTTCACGCAGCGCGATCATCGGCAGCGTGGATGTGGTGGATATCATCAGCGCCAGCGACAGCTCGTGGTTCAGCTCTCGGCCCGGCAATCACGGACTGGTGTTGAAAAACCCGGCCCCATGCGAGGCCATTCCCAGCATCGGTGCACTTGGCTATTTTGCGTGGGAACCTACCGGCGCTTTGGCCCCGGTGAAGCCGTGGATGCTGCGCTATGGTATACCCAATGGCGATGACGGAACGCTGCCTATGTTTGGTGACCTGGAACTGGGCTTCCAGGCACCGCCGCAGAAGCCATTCAGCTAGAAATCTCTTCCACCAAGCGGTACCGAAGAAACAGGTCCAGCGCGTGCAGCACCCCAGCACCTGCCAGAACCCCCAAGACAGCACTCATGCTGGCATCGACCACCGCCAGCCGCACAGCAAGCATTAGCAGGGCACCAGAGAGGAGCGCGGGCCACACATAGGCACGCTGGACGCCCAGCAAGCTTGGCATGCCGGAGACAAACCGGTGCAGAAACAGAAGTGCCACAGCTTCGAGCGCAACACAGGCCAAAATCAGGTCAATCAAATGACCTGACTGATACAGCGCCATCATCTCAATCCAATTGCCCCAGCAGTTGACGCAGCATAGGCCTAGCTTTGCGGCTTTGGCTCGCCATGTGCTGATGCATCAGCACCATCCTTGGGGCCCGGCGATACCAACCCAAACAGGTGCGCAATATCTTTAAAGAATATACGCACATGAGCCATATGATCGGCCTTCACCAGCTTCTTGTGCATATAGGCCTGCCACGTCAGGCGCTGCACATCAGGATCCTCGCAGATCGAAACAAATCGCTCGCGGCGCTTATCGCTGGAGTACCAAAAGTACTGCATCATACCCAAGATCCAGAACACGCGGCCATGCGCTTTCATGAAGCGCTTGCGCGCTGTTGCAAGCGCACGGGCGTCGCCCGTTTCCAGGAACCGCGCAACGGCTTGGCCAGACAGACGGCCACCTTCCATGGCGTAGTAGATGCCCTCGCCCGAGGATGGCGCAACGATGCCTGCCGCATCACCGGCAACAAGAACATTCTTGTTATCATCCCATTTTTTCAGCGGTTTGAGCGGAATGGGCGCACCTTCACGGCGCACAGTCTCGGCCCCATCAAGGCCAGATATCTCGCGCAGTTTGGTGGTCGCTCCGCGCAACGAAAAGCCCTTGTTCGCACTGCCCACACCGATACTGGCATGCTCACCATGGGGGAAAACCCAGCCATAAAAGTCCGGCGAGACGCGGCCCTGATAATATACATCACAGCGCGTTGGCTCGTAGTCAGGCACACTCTCGCCATCAGCACCGGTGAGGCTACCTGCCTTCGGCGCTTTGACGATCTCATGGTAGGCAAACACGCAGGGCACGCGATCGGCGTTTTTTACGGCCTGCTTGGCCACGGCAGAGCGTGCACCGTCGGCACCGATCAGTCCGCGGGTGCGCACGGTTTCCAGCGGTGCTTCTGGGTCCGCATCCTTGCTGCGAAAATGGACGGTCACTGTGCCATCCCGGTTCTGGCTAAAGTGATCAAAGGTCCCTTTGACACGCGTAGCGCCATCAAGAACGGCGCGCTCACGCAGCCACTCATCGAAATGCTCACGGTCAACCATGCCCACATAGCCACCATCAATGGGCATGGGCACCTGGCGGCCAGACGGCGCCACCATCAGTGCAGACTTGATGCGGGCAACCAGTTGGGAATCCGGGATATCAAAATCATCGACGCAGCGCGGAGGAATAGCACCTCCGCAAGGCTTGATGCGGCCATCCTTGTCCATCAGCAGAACATTCCAGCCTTCTCGGGCAAGCTCACTGGCAGCGGTGGCACCACACGGCCCACCACCAACAACAACAGCGTCATAGCTTTCAGCAAGCGCCGCAACAGGGGCAGCAGCAGGGCTGGCAGCAGAATGAGGGCTTTGATCGGTTTGCATAACTTAAGGGCCTCCAACGCCCGAGAGGTATCCATCACCGGCAACGGCAAGCCGGTTACGTTTTTCATTGAGATGGTTCATGCCGATCCGCGCGGCGAGGACCGCAGAAACCAGGAACACAATGCCTTCCAGCGTGAAGACGGTGGTGTAGGAAAAACTGACAGAGCCGGTGATCGCACGGGTGATATCAATACCCATGGTGCCGACCAGCCCACCCAGCCCAAACGCAATAGCCTGCGCTGCGCCCCATAGGCCCATGCGCACGCCTTCACGGCCCTTGCCGCCCTCAGATGCCAGGCTCATCATGGAGCCAATAGCAGCCACAGCGAACGCGCCATTGGCCAGACCAAGCGCAAAAACATTGGCTTGAAGGGGCCAATTCTCAGGAAAGCGGCTAGCAACAGCCAGCGCGAACAACGCAACGCCAGATGCGATACAGCCACCCATGGTCCAGGCTTGCAGGCTACCAAAACGGCGGCCTTTTAGGCCCATACCAGCAAGAGCAACCACAATCATGCCGATCAGGACACCACCATGCTGTGTTCCAGCAAGCTGTGTTGAGGCGCCGGGAGAATAGTCAAATACCGCGCCGGCAAATGGCTCCAGAATGAGGTCCTGCGTCGAGTAGGCAAGCATGGATGCAAACACGAAGATGGAAAAGTTTCGCGCCTTCGGCTCATTCCAAACCTCAGACATGACCTGCTTGAAGCTTGGTTTCTGCGAGCCGTCATTAACAATCACTGCGGGCGCTTTGCCTTCAAGGCCCCAGACGGCAAATACGGTCAGGGTAACGGCCAGTGCGCTAACCACAGAAGTAACCGCAACCAGGCGCGTCATGGTGAACGGATCAAGCTGACCACCGGCAATGCCTGCAGTCAGGATGAAACCAACGATCATCATAACCCAAACGATTGTTGCGGCAGGCGCTCGACGCTCGGGCTTCACACGCACGGCAAGCAAAGTAAGCAATGATGTGCCTGAAGCACCAACGCCGATGCCCACTGCAATAAACGCAAGTGTTGCAGCAGCCACGCCGAGAACCGTGTTGGTTGCCATCAAGGCCACCGAAAGTGCACCACCGACCCCGCCAAGGGCTAGCACCACCATGCCGCCAATGATCCATGGCGTGCGCCGGCCGCCCATATCCGAGCCATAGCCCCAGCGTGGACGTGACAGCTGCACGGCGTAGTGGATACCAACCAGAATACCCGGCAGCATGGCGGGCAGAGCAAGCTCCACAACCATCACACGGTTGAGCGTGGATGTGGTGAGAATGACAATTGCACCCAAAGCAGTTTGCACCAGACCGAGGCGAATGATGCCCAACCAGCCCAAATGTTTCTGCGTGTCAGCCAGTCGCCTATTCGCCATTTAAAGACCGCCCAAAATGAGGCCGCGTACGGCAAAGGCACTCACCATCATGCCTGACACGTAAAGCGTCGTTCCGGTGGCATTGTAGATCGCAGCGTTACGATAGGGCTGTGCCAACAGTTTTTCGGTGTTCAGCAGATACTTTACCATCAGGGCGATTTGCGCGAGCAACAGCGCGGCAACCGCCGAAGCGAACAGCGGTTTATCCCATGCAAAGAGCAGCGCAATCACCACCACTTGTGGCAGCGCCATAACCCAACACGCAAGCCTAGCTGCGCCAGAGGCCCCCAACTGCACGGGCAGCGAGTGCACACCCATCTGCTTATCGCCCTCAATGGCCTTGAAGTCATTCAACGTCATGATGCCATGCGCGCCGATGCTGTAGAGCACAGCAAGCGCCACGATGCGGGTATCGGGAAAGGCTCCTATGAGTGCTGCGGCGCCAGTAAACCAGGCCAATCCCTCATAAGAAAAGCCAACCGCAGCGTTGCCCCACCAGCCATTTTCCTTCAGCCGTAATGGTGGCGCGCTGTAGGCCCAGGCAAGCACAAGACCCACAATCGTGGCAACCACCACCCAGGTGCCAAGCAGGCTCGCAACACCCAGCGCAAACACCGAAACGATGATCGCGATGTAGAGGCCCCATTGGCCCGGGATACGCCCAGATGGAATAGGACGGTTCGGCTCGTTGATTGCGTCTACGTGCCGATCGTACCAGTCGTTAATCGCCTGGCTCATCCCGCACACCAAAGGCCCTGCCAGCACAATGCCCAGCAGGGCAAACGCCCATGAAGCGGTTATGGAAACGCCAGATGAAATGACACCGCACGTGAACGCCCACATGGGCGCAAACCAAGTGACAGGCTTGAGAAGCTCCAGGACGGCAGCGGGTTCAAACCGACTGGTTGCAGGCAGTGTAAGGGCGTCGCGTTTCATACCCAAACGGTACGCCCGCCCCCTCAAAGTGTCAAATTTATTTGACGCTTTTTACCGTCAATTGGACCGACTTAAGTAGTTTATCCAACCCGGTTTCAGTGTCCAGCCAGCTTGTCAGGCATCATTGCTGTCGGCGGCCAGATCACCAAGCCCAAACCTGTGCATTTTGGCATAAAGGCTCTGGCGCGACACACCCAGCATCTGTGCAGCCGAGGCGCGGTTGTCGCCAGTGAGTTTCAAGGCAGCCTCAATGCAAAGGCGCTCCACCACATCGGTCGTCTCGCGCACCACTTCCTTCAGCGGCATATGACCAATAAGATCGGTGAGCTGTTCTGCCGACTGGGCAGGGAACCCGGTGATCGGCGTATCTTCGCTTTGCGGGCGAACGGCGCGGCGCATAATAAGGCCAAACAGATCACCATCGGCCTTGCTATCGCTGGGCACGCACACAGCGGTAATTTCCACCGCTTCAGCAGATCCCATATCGCCACGCAAAACGGTCGGGAACCGGCGCACAAGGCCATGTTCTCGCACGTTGGAGAGCAGCACATTGGCATCAACACTGGAACGCTCCAGCCAGGTGTCGAGCACCTTGCCCTCGACTTGCTCGGGGCTAGCAGCCTGCACAAGCTCAAGGAAGGCAGCATTGGCGCTCTGCACGCAGCGCTGACTATCGATAATCACAAAGCCCTCTGGCAGCCGATCGATAACGCCCATCACTCCATCGCTCTGCTGCAATTGAGGCCGCGCACCATTTCCAGAGCGCGGCAACAGACGAACAAGAATGGTGGTGACATCAGCTTGCCGAAAAAGCGAAGCTTTCAGCTCCAAGCCGCCGGTGTCTGATGCAGTTTCAGAAGTCACAGCCTCCGCACGGCCAGATGATTGCGCGGTCGCGAGCAGAGTACGAACAGCGTCACGATCCTTGGAGTCAAACACATGGCTTGCCCGCCGACCGACGATTTTGGCCACTGGAACGCCCAGCAGTTCTGCGGCCACCGGGTTAGCGTCACTGACCGCCAGGGTTGAGGCATCAACGATCAGAACGGCCTCACCCACGATCTGGAAAAGCAGCCGATAGCAGGCCTCAGCCTGACGCAAGCGGGTATACTCCCGCTCCATCGAAATCTGCGTGTTCACCAGCCGCTGCTGCAGCGTAGCAAGACCGCGCATATCCCGGCCAAAAAGAACAATGCGCCCATCATCAGCGATACGCACCGCCATACAATTCATCGGCAGCGAATCGCCACTATCGGCGAGGAAATTGATTTCGCGGCGGCGCGAGACAAGCCCTGAGCTCAACTCACTGAACATGAGTTCCACCTTGTCGCGGCTGTCTTCGGCCACGCACGCACCAAGCGGGCGGCCAACCCACGCGTCCACGCCTTCACCGGCAAGTTCAGCGCCCGAATAGGCCATGTCAAGAACAGCGCCATCGGCGGTCAGCACCAGTGTCATATCGGCAGCCGCCGATAGCAGACTGGCCGCGACACCGGAGTCCATCGACCCCAAATGACTTTTAGCATCGTTAAACGTGCGGGCAATATTGGGGCTAAGCAAGGCTGTCATCCCGTCTGAGCATGGTCGTCACACCAAACCTTCGCACTGTTGTCAGTTGTACAGTCGCGCGGGCGACTGACGCGCAATCATGCGCTCGATTTGGTCCAGTCCCTCGCGGCCATCACGGGCAATGAGATCGGCATCAAGTGTTCGGGTGGACATGTTGGCCTCCTGGATACCGTGCCCACCAACCACAATCATCAATCGAGGGTTGAGCGACTCAGCTCTGCAAGCCTTGATTAACTTCTCGCACCCTTGCAAGTCATCGCGGTTGCCAACCGAAAGCCCAAGCACACTGAAACGGGTCTTGCGCACCGCATCGAGAACCGATGCAGGATCAGACTGCTCAGGCGCGCGCACGATCCATCCATTGCGGCGGAAAAGCTCTTTCACAATCAGCAGACCAAAGATGTGTTGATTGCCAGGCATGGGTGCCAGCAGCGCGGTGCGGTCGCGATCGGGCCCAGCAGCCACTGTGTCAGATGCGCTTGAGCAGTGCATGATGACCTGCTCGAGCGACGACAAACCCATCGTAACATCGCAAAAGCTACAGGAATCACGCAGCCACATATCGCCAAGCTCACGCGCGGTGGGTGCACACAAGTCCAGCAGCAAGTCTGCAACGCTGTGACCGCGCGCAATCTGCGCACTAATAAAGCGATTTGCCACCTTTGGCTCAAAAGCAATCAGCAATTCAGCAAAGGCCACCACGTCTGCGTGCGTTACACTAAGAACGGCGAAATCATCGCCGCGCAACTCACCATCCCTGGGGTAGTCCGGCGCCTGCCAGGTCACTGTGCTGGTGGCTTCACTGCGCTCAGCCTCTTCGCGCACCATGGCCTGATGGGCCAACAGCAGCCGGGGAATAACCTCGCCCTCGATGGTATTGATCAGGCTGTTGCCAGAACGCCGAGAACCATCCGAGGCGTCCAGGGTTGAACGCATGCCGGACCCGGTCGTATCGCGTGAACGGCTATGCGGCGAACCAACCGGTGCCTGTGCTCGATGCGGCATGCCTGATGCTCCTTTATCGCGACCATTTCATCGCGCAACGTCTACGTCTTGCCGCCTCAGCCGCCGCGAGAAGAGCAGCGCCGGACCGCGATCAACAAACCCAAATGTGGTCCAGCAAAAGCAGAATTTTCCGCTTTCCAGGGACCCGATCAGATTAGCCTAGGTGATAGCCCGCTCTAGGCCAACAGCATTTATTCTGTTCTGTACTAAAACCTGAGTATTTATTCGGTAATGGCAATTGTGCAGGCATCTCGCCGCCACTGACTGCCCTTCCGACCTGCCCCAACATCCCCCAAAATTGTCTTGGTGTCAAATTTTATTGACGTCCAAAAGAATTGACACGTCGTCGGTTCAACTCTTAAACTGCCATCAGGCATGAGCGCAAACGAAACACTTCAAAGTGTGCGCATGCGATGGGAGCGAAGTGGCACACCTATGAATTGGCAGACATCGCAAAATACGGCACTGGACATGGGGCAAAACACCTCTGATGCGGCCAGCACCAGCACAGCATCAGGCCTCTACACCCCGGCTGAACGTGCACGCCGCGACGCCACTGTCTGGACACTTGTCCAGGGCATCCTGGCCCCCATCCAATTCCTTGTTTTTCTTGTCAGTTTAGCGCTGGTTGCACGTTACCTGATAACCGGCGACGGCTTCGCACTGGCCACCTGGTCAGTGGTGATCAAGACGCTTGTTCTTTACACGATCATGGTCACCGGAGCGATTTGGGAGAAAGTGGTTTTTGGCCGCTACCTCTTTGCCCCAGCATTCTTCTGGGAAGACGTGTTTTCCATGCTCGTTTTAGCGCTGCACACGGCCTACCTGGCAAGCGTGTTCTTCGGGCTTCTGGACGCGACAGGCCAGATGGTTTTGGCGCTGGCGGCTTATGTCACTTACGTTATCAACGCCGCCCAATTTGTCTGGAAACTACGCCAGGCCCGCCTGCAAGCAGCCTATGACCAAGCCAGCCAACCGGCACCCGGCTTTACGCTGGAGGGCGCACGATGAACGATCTTACGCCCATCACAACCACATTGATCGATGGTTGCCGCGACCCTGACGCGGGGCCTCTTAAGGGCTCGCCGGCATCGAAATATGAAGTGCTGCGCGAGCGCGGCCAGCGTGAGGTTTTTTGTGGCCTGACTGGCATTATCTGGCTGCATCGCAAGATTCAGGATGCCTTCTTCCTGATTGTCGGCTCACGCACCTGCGCACACCTCATGCAGTCTGCTGCCGGCGTCATGATTTTTGCCGAGCCACGATTCGGCACAGCGATCATGGAAGAAAAAGACCTTGCAGGCTTGGCAGATGCCAATGAAGAGCTGGACAAGGTTGTGTCTCGTCTTCTGGCACGCCGTCCCGATATCAAGCTTCTGTTCCTTGTGGGCTCCTGCCCTTCAGAGGTTATCAAGCTTGACCTGCACCGCGCAGCCGAGCGCCTTTCGGGCACCTATGCGCCCGACGTGCGCATCCTCAACTATTCTGGCTCTGGCATCGAAACCACGTTCACTGAAGGCGAGGATGCGTGCCTCGCATCCCTTGTTCCAAGCTTGCCTGAAGCGGGCGATGCAGCAGCCGATCAGCTGATGGTTGTCGGTGCACTGGCCGATGTTGTGGAAGATCAGTTTACCCGGCTGTTCAACGCCATGGGCATTACCAACGTGTCATTCTTACCGGCGCGAAATGCAGGCTCCATGCCAGCGGTTGGCCCTGGCACACGCTTCCTGCTTGCACAACCTTTCCTGACTGAAACAACCCGCGCGCTAACACGCCGCGGTGCAACCCACCTACCGGCACCCTTCCCGCTTGGCGCACGCGGCACCACCGCATGGATGAAAACAGCAGCTGCTTCCTTCGGCATTGCGGATGCGCTTTTTGACGAAGTTACCGCTCCTGCACAGGCCCGTGCGCAAAAGGCGTTGGAGCACTACCGCGAAGAATTGAATGGCAAGAGCGTCTTTTTCTTTCCCGATTCGCAACTGGAAATTCCATTGGCCCGCTTCCTTCATGAAGAACTGGCCATGCGACCGCTGGAGGTTGGCACACCCTTCCTCAACAAGACGCTGATGGCACCAGAGCTGGATGCCCTGCCCGATGATGTGCTGGTGAGCGAAGGTCAGGATGTGGATAAGCAGCTCGATCGGTGCCACGCGCAGCGCCCGGATATCACAGTCTGCGGCCTTGGCTTGGCCAACCCGCTAGAGGTTGAGGGCCTGACGACCAAATGGTCGATCGAGCTCGTCTTCACCCCGATCCAGGGCTACGAACAAGCAGGTGATCTGGCTGAACTTTTCGCCCGCCCGCTCATCCGCCGCACACGGCTGCAGGTATAGGGGAGCAAGGCTATGCAACTCACTGTCTGGACGTATGAAGGCCCGCCACATGTTGGCGCCATGCGCATCGCAACCGCGATGAAAGGCCTGCACTATGTGCTGCACGCGCCCCAGGGCGACACCTATGCTGACCTGCTGTTCACAATGATCGAACGGCGCAAGGCACGCCCGCCCGTCACCTACACCACGTTTCAGGCCCGCGATTTGGGCAAGGATACGGCTGAGCTTTTCCAGTCGGCAGCGCGTGATGCCTATGCACGCTTCCAGCCCCAAGCGATGATCTGCGGGGCAAGCTGCACTGCCGAACTCATTCAGGATGACCCCGGCGGTTTGGCCAAAGCGATGGACCTGCCCATTCCGGTGATCCCGCTGGAGCTGCCGTCCTACTCCAAGAAGGAGAACTGGGGCGCATCAGAAACCTTCTACCAGTTGGTGCGCGGCATCGCTGGCGCACAAGCACCTGAGCCTGGCACCGCGCGCGCGCCGCGCCCTGAAGGTCAGCGCCCCTCGGCCAACATTCTTGGACCAACCGCGCTCGGCTTCCGCCACCGCGATGATGTTACAGAGATCACACGTCTGCTCACCAGCTTGGGCGTCGACATCAACGTGGTCGCGCCGCTTGATTGCACGCCAGCCGAATTGGCCAACCTTGGCGACGCTGACTTCAATGTCGTGCTTTACCCCGAGATCGCAAAGACCGCCGCTGACTGGCTAAAGCGCGCGTTTGGTCAGCCCATGACCAAGACCGTACCGATTGGGGTGAACGCAACCAAAGCCTTCATCGGTGAGGTTGCGCAGATCATCGGCGCTGATGCAGATGCGCTTATCCAAGGCGAGCAAAGCCGCTTGCCATGGTACTCGCGCTCCATCGATTCCACCTATTTGACGGGCAAACGGGTTTTCATTTTTGGCGATGCCACGCACGCATTGGCTGCTGCAAAAGTTGCTGATGAAGAGATGGGCTTTAAGGTCGTGGGCCTGGGCACCTACAGCCGTGAGTTTGCCCGCGATATTCGCGCCGCCGCCAAGACCTACGGCGTTGAGCCCCTGATCACCGACGACTATTTGGAAGTCGAACAGGCGATCATTGATGCCACACCTGAGTTGGTGCTGGGCACGCAAATGGAGCGCCATATCGCCAAACGCTTGGGCGTGGGGTGCGCGGTTATCTCGGCGCCAGTTCACGTACAGGACTTCCCCGCACGGTATTCACCCCAAATGGGCTTTGAGGGCGCAAACGTGCTCTTTGATACCTGGGTTCACCCGCTGGTGATGGGCCTGGAAGAGCACCTTTTGGGCATGTTCCGCGACGACTTCGAATTCTCTGACGCAAACGGCCCCTCACACCATGGGCACGCGCCTTCAAAGCATGTGCCAGATCCTGAGGTCGAAGAACCCCAAGACATAGTGGTTGCCGGTGAAACCGCCTGGACCGCTGACGCCGAAAAAGAACTGAAGAAAATACCTTTCTTTGTGCGTGGAAAGGCACGCCGCAACACCGAGACGTTTGCCGCCGAACATGGGCTGGCGCAGATTACCCTGGAGACACTCTACGATGCTAAAGCTCACTTCGGCCGCTGATGGCACACCCGTAAGGGTCGTGATCGTCACGCTGGACAATCATTTGTCCGGTGCGGTGGAGCGTGCGCAGAAAATGCTGCTGCGTGAAATGCCCGGCGTCTCCATTTCGCTGCATGCCACCACCGAATGGTCGGATGATCCCGCGGCCCTGGAAGCCTGCAAGAACGCCATTGCAACCGCCGATATTGTGCTCGCGACCATGATCTTTATGGAAGATCAGGTCCGCGCCATCCTGCCCGCACTGGAAGCACGCAGGGATCGCTGCGATGCGATGATCGGCATGATGTCAGCCGGTGACGTTGTGAAACTCACCCGCGTTGGCCAATTCGATATGAGCGCCAAGCAGTCGGGTCCGCTGGCTCTTCTGAAAAAACTGCGCGGCTCCAGCAAAAAACCTGGCGAGAACGCGTCCGGCGCCAAGCAGATGGCGATGCTGAAGCGTTTGCCGAAAATTTTGAAGTTTATTCCAGGCACAGCGCAGGACGTGCGCGCCTATTTTCTCACTCTGCAATATTGGCTCTCAGGCTCCGATGAAAACGTCGCCAACATGGTGCGTTTTCTGGTCAGCCGGTATGCCAGTGGCCCGCGCGAAAATCTGCGTGATGCCGTTACCGTGGAAATGCCCGCATCTTATCCCGAAGTTGGCATCTACCATCCAGACCTGCCAACGCGCGTCACCGAAACAGATGCCGGTCTGCCAACGCCCGCCAAAGCGCGTGGCACAGTTGGCCTGATCCTCATGCGGTCCTATCTGCTGGCAGGCAACACCGCCCATTATGACGGCGTCATCCGCGCGCTAGAAGCACGTGGACTGAAGGTTATCCCGGTGTTTGCATCGGGTTTGGATGCGCGGCCAGCCGCTGAGCAGTTCTTCGTGAAAGACGGCCGTCCCATTGTGGATGCAATGCTGTCGCTGACCGGCTTTTCGCTGGTTGGCGGCCCCGCCTACAACGACGCCAGGGCAGCAGAAGAAATGCTGACCGGGCTGGATGTGCCCTATTTGGCTGCCCACGCTATTGAGTTCCAGACCTTGCAGGAATGGGCCAAATCCGACCGCGGATTGATGCCGGTTGAATCGACCATCATGGTCGCCATTCCAGAGCTTGATGGCGCGACCGAACCCACTGTTTTCGGTGGCCGCGTCGATACCACCGCCGACCCGTGCACTGGCTGCAGCCGTGCCTGCAATTTCTGCGATCCAGAACTCGCCAAGCTGATGCAGGTCTGTTCGGAACGCGCGGAACGTCTGGCCGTGCGCGTTGATGAACTGATCGCCCTGCGGCGTTCTGATCGCCAAGAGCGCAAAGTTGGCATTGTGCTGTTCAACTTCCCACCCAATGGCGGCAATACCGGCACAGCAGCGTACCTGTCTGTTTTCCGCTCACTTTTTAATGTCTTGAAGGGCCTGAAAGACGACGGCTACGATGTGGACCTGCCACAAAGCGTGGATGCGCTGCGTGAGGCGATTATCACGGGTAACGCCGCCCAATATGGCGCGCATGCCAATGTGCATGTCCGCGTACCGGTGGATGATCATGTGCGCCGCGAAACGTACCTGAACGATCTGGAAGCCGTGTGGGGCCCTGCCCCAGGCAAGCAACAGACCGATGGTCAGTCACTGTTCGTTCTGGGTGCGCAGTTCGGCAACGTGTTTGTCGGTGTGCAGCCCGCGTTTGGATATGAGGGCGACCCGATGCGCCTGCTGTTCGAGCAGGGCTTTGCCCCCACGCATGCTTTCAGCGCCTTTTATCGTTGGATGCGCGAAGATTTCGGCGCCGATGCCTACCTGCATTTTGGCACCCACGGCGCACTGGAATTCATGCCCGGCAAACAAACCGGCATGTCCGGCAACTGCTGGCCTGATCGCCTGATCGGCGATGTGCCCAATTACTATCTTTATGCCTCAAACAACCCATCAGAAGGCATGATTGCCAAACGGCGTGCCGCTGCGACACTGATCAGCTATCTCACGCCACCCTTGGCGCAGGCAGGCCTCTATAAGGGCCTCAATGAGCTCAAAGCCTCCATTGAGCGCTGGCGCGGCATGGACGATGTGTCCGGTGCTGAAGCCTTAAGCCTTGCATCTCTTATTCAGACCCAGGCAGCCGAACTTGACTTGAGCGCTGAAGAACCAGTTTGGGGCGACGAGGCACCTGCGCAGATCACAGCCCTGCAGGATGCGATCCTGGAACTTGAATACACGCTGATCCCGCATGGTCTGCACGTTGTAGGCGAGCCGATGAGCGAACCAGAACGTGCCGACATGATTCAGGCAATTGCGGAGTCAGCTCATGGTCTTGAGCTATCCAAAGATAATGCCTTGGCCATCGTCATGGGTGAGGATCCAGCTTGCACGATTGACGTTGAAACGCTGCATGCACTGGCCAAAACGGACGCGCTTCTGGCCGAAGATCATGAGCTTAAAGCGATCATTCACGCGCTGGATGCAGGTTTCATCAGCCCTGCGCCCGGCGGCGATGTGGTGCGCCAACCCGATGTGCTGCCCACGGGGCGCAACATTCACGGGTTTGATCCTTTCCGTATCCCATCAGCCTTTGCCATGCAGGATGGCGCGCAGCAGGCTGAACGGCTTTTGTCGCGCTACCGCGAAGAGACGGGGTCTATACCCGCATCCATCGCATTGGTGCTCTGGGGCACAGACAATCTGAAGACCGAAGGCGGCACCATCGCCCAAGGGCTGGCCCTGATGGGCACAGCACCGCGCTTTGATAGCTATGGCCGCCTGTGCGGTGCGCAGCTAACACCGCTTGACGAACTTGGCCGCCCTCGTGTGGATGTGGTGATGACCCTGTCGGGTATCTTCCGCGATCTGTTGCCGTTGCAAACCAAAATTCTCGCTGAGGCTGCCCTGCTGGCCGCCAATGCCGATGAGCCTGCCGACCAGAACCCCATCCGCGCCCATGCTTTGGCCTACATGGACAAGCATGGCTGCGACATGGAAACGGCGGCCCTGCGCGTCTTCTCCAACGCTGATGGGGCCTACGGCTCCAACGTCAACAATCTGGTTGAGTCTGGCGCCTGGGATAATGATGACGAAATTGCCGAAACGTATGAAAAGCGCAAGAGCTTTGCCTATGGCGCGTCCGGCAAGCCGGTGCAGCAGGCAGCGCTTTTGCAGTCCATGCTGGCCGACGTTGATATCGCCTACCAGAACCTGGATTCAGTTGAACTGGGCGTCACCACCATCGACCATTATTTCGACACCCTGGGCGGCATCAGCAAGGCTGCGACGCGCGCCAAGGGTGGACAGGATGTACCGGTATTCATTGGCGATCAGACCCGCGGCGAAGGCAAGGTGCGCAGCCTGTCGGAGCAGGTGGCGTTGGAAACCCGCACCCGCATGCTGAACCCCAAATGGTACGAGGGCATGCTGGAGCACGGCTATGAAGGCGTGCGCCAGATCGAAGAGCATGTGACCAACACGATGGGCTGGTCGGCGACCACCGGTCAGGTGCAGCCCTGGGTCTACCAGCAACTCACCGAGACCTATGTGCTGGATCCGGAGATGCGCCGCCGCCTAGCAGCGCTCAACCCCACCGCCGCCGCAAGCATGACCAACCGCCTGATTGAAGCGCATGAGCGCGAATACTGGCAACCAGATGACGCTACGCTCGATGCCCTGCGCGATGCTGGTGAAGAGCTGGAAGATCGGCTGGAAGGCATTGGCATTTCAGCAAACGATAAGAACGAATCAATTGGCTTGGAGGCCGCAGAATGAACATTGTGACCCCACCGCCAACTGGCACCAAAACCACACTGCTTGACCGCTCGCCCAAGGGCTTTGCCCCCAAAGGGGCAGACGGCGAAGGCAGCGTGCAGGTCCAGATGGACCCCTCCATGACCATCGACACCGCCAAGGTGTTTGCGGTTTACGGAAAGGGCGGCATCGGCAAGTCTACGACCTCATCCAACCTGTCAGTGGCATTTTCCAAACTTGGCAAGCGCGTGCTGCAAATTGGCTGCGATCCCAAGCATGACTCAACGTTCACGCTCACCAAAAGCCTTTGCCCAACGGTGATCGATGTTCTCGAAGAAGTGGACTTTCACTCCGAAGAACTGCGCACCGAAGACTTTGTGTTTGAGGGCTATAATGGTGTGATGTGCGTGGAAGCTGGCGGCCCACCGGCCGGCACCGGCTGCGGTGGCTATGTCGTTGGTCAGACGGTGAAGCTCTTGAAAGAGCACCATCTACTGGAAGACACAGACGTGGTGATCTTTGATGTGCTGGGCGACGTTGTTTGCGGCGGCTTCGCTGCCCCCCTCCAACACGCTGAAAAAGCGCTCATTGTGACGGCGAATGATTTTGACAGCATCTTCGCGATGAACCGCATCGTCTCGGCCATCAAAGCCAAATCGAAAAACTATGATGTGCGCGTCGGCGGGGTCATCGCCAACAGATCAACTGACACCGACGAAATTGATCGCTTCAACGAAGTGGTCGGCCTTGAGCGCATCGCGCATCTGCCGGACCTGGACGAAATTCGCAAAAGTCGCCTGAAAAAGCGCACCCTCTTTGAGATGGATGAAACCCCTGCGGTTCTGGCTGTGCAAAAAGAGTATCTGAGGTTGGCCGCTGGCCTGCTGGTTGATGACACGATTTGCGACCCCTCGCCGATGAAGGATCGCGACATCTTTGACTTCCTGGGGTTTGACTAGTGGCTGATACCTACCAAACACGCCGCGGCGAACTGGAACACTATTTCGACCGCACCGCCGCCAAAACATGGGAGCGGCTTACGTCTGATGCGCCCGTCTCCGGCATCCGCGCCACCGTGCGTGCGGGCCGCGATGAAATGCGCGCAACGCTGCTGTCCTGGCTGCCAGAAGACATGACCGGCCAACGCTTGTTGGATGCTGGCTGCGGCACCGGTGCTCTAGCCGTGGAAGCGGCCAAGCGCGGCGCAGACGTGGTGGCTGTGGACCTTTCGCCAAACCTGGTGGACGTCGCGCGCGAGCGCATGCCGCAAGGTTTGCCCGGTACAATCGCTTGGCACGCAGGCGACATGCTGGATGCGAGCTTTGGCCAGTTTGACCATGTGGTCGCGATGGACAGCGTCATCCATTATGAGGCGGGCGACAAAGTGGGCTCTGTGGCCCGGCTGGCAGAGCGCGCCAAATCTCAGGTCATTTTCACCTTTGCGCCCAAAACCCCACTGCTGGCAGCCATGCACGCTGTGGGTCAATTGTTCCCGCGTGGCGATCGCTCTCCAGCCATCGTGCCAATCTCAGAAAAGAAACTACGCCGCCTTGTCGGCGAGCGCCTTCCAAAATTTGCCGTCGGCAACACAAAGCGCATCGCATCGGGATTCTATACCAGCCAGGCCTTCCAAATCACCCGGACAGGCAACACGCTGTGAGCCAACCACGCCGCCAACTCAAAGACAGATGGACGGACGTTGCGCCGCGCTTTCTGCCGTTTGCAGATGCGGCAACCGATGAATTGCCGTTGCCGCGCCTGCTGCGCCTGTCGCTGTTTCAAATTTCGGTCGGCATCGCCGTCACACTGATCACTGGCACGCTCAATCGCGTCATGATCTTGGAGCTTTCGGTTCCGGCTTGGCTTGTGGCACTCATGGTGGCGTTGCCACTGCTGTTTGCACCCTTCCGCGCGTTGATCGGCCACAAATCCGACACGCACAAATCGGTGCTTGGCTGGAAGCGCGTACCCTATATTTGGTTTGGCACCATTTTCCAGTTTGGCGGCCTTGCCTTTATGCCGATGGCCATATTGGTCATGAGCGAAGGCACCGCACCGCTCTATGCTGGGCATTTCATAACTGGCCTTGGGTTCCTGTTCATCGGTATCGGCCTGCACACCACACAAACCGCCGGGTTGGCGCTGGCCACAGATCTGGCACCGGTTGAAGCGCGCCCGCGGGTGGTTGCCCTTCTTTATGTCATGCTTTTGGTTGGCATGGTTGTCGGCGCACTTGGTTTTGCCTGGCTTTTGGCAGACTTCAGCCACCAACGCCTCATTCAGGTCATTCAGGGCGCGGCCCTGGTCACGCTGGTGCTGAACGTCGTCGCTCTTTGGAAACAGGAAGCACGCAACCCAGCAGCCACCGCACCGGAGCTGCCACGCCCATCCTTCCGCGAAGCATGGCAGGCGTTCACCTCAAAAAATCGCACAGGTCGCCTGTTGCTTGCTGTTGGCTTGGGAACCCTTGCCTTTTCAATGCAAGACATTCTGCTCGAGCCCTATGGCGGTCAGGTTCTGGGTCTGTCAGTCAGTGCAACCACGCTTCTCACCGCTCTTTTTGCTGGTGGCACGTTGGCAGGTTTTGCACTGGCCGCACAGCGTCTGGGCAAAGCCTGCGACCCCTATCGGTACGCGGGTCTCGGCGTGATGATTGGCGTGGTTGGTTTTACATTGGTGGTGTTTTCAGCGCCGCTGCAGTCGGCACTCATGTTCCGTGCAGCAACCGCCATGATCGGCTTTGGAAGCGGCCTGTTTGCTGTGTGCTTGCTGACGGCAACAATGCAATTGGCCGAAACGACCGCCGATGGCCGTTCCACAAATGGTATTGCGCTGGGCGCATGGGGAGCAGTCAATGCAACAGCGGCCGGCGTGGGGCTGGCGGCTGGTGGCATCCTGCGCGATCTGTTCGCGGCCATGGGCGAAACGGGATTGTTCGGCCGCGTGATCACGGACCCAGCCTTCAGCTATGGCGGCGTCTACCACATTGAAATTGGACTACTTTTCGCAACGCTCATCGTGCTGGGCCCTCTGGTGGGCCAGCAGCGGCGGGCAACAGACACGTCAACCAACCGGCAAGGATTCGGGCTTGCCGAGTTCCCAGGATAGCTCGGCTAGAACCGGGCAGAAGGAGGACCTCACATGCTAGGTGTATTTGGTCGCACGAGCTTCGATGTTGGCTGCACAGTTGATGTGCAAAACACATTCGACAGCCTGCACGCATATGTAGAACTTGATGGCGATATCGCCATTGAACCAGGTGATGAGGTGATCGTTCATGGCCAGCCTGTTGAGGTGCCCTATGGCGAACATCAGGTTTTCAAACGCACCGCAACGGTGAAGCGCGCCACGTGGATGGAGCGCACATGGACCCGCCTGACAGGCGATTTTGAGTTCATGGAACTGTGCGAATTCAGCTTCTCTGAGGAGGTCACCCTATGAACGTTCATGCTCCGGTTAAAGACGGCACGCCCATCACCTCAGCGGTAAAGGCGCGCGCCGAAATTAACGAAACAACGCGCATGGCGCAGGAAACGACCCTGCTCGACCCGCGCTTTTACACCACCGACTTTGACAAGCTGGACGCGGTAGACGTGACGCTGGTGCGCGAAGAGTGGGACGAGCTGATGCAAGAGCTGCGCGATGATCCCAATCGCGGCCACTTCAAGCGCAATGAACAGTGGGACAACATCAACCTGGATGACTTGACCCCAGAGCTGCGCAAGGAGTTTGTCGACTTTCTGGTGTCATCACTGACGGCCGAATTCTCCGGTTGCGTGCTCTACAAAGAGATGAAAAAGCGCGGCAAAAACAAAGAGATTTGTGAGCTGTTTTCGCTTATGGCCCGCGATGAAAGTCGCCACGCAGGCTTCATCAATGATGCGCTAAAAGAGTTCGACATCGGCGTGAACCTTGGCTTCCTCACCAAAGCCAAGAAGTACACCTACTTCCAGCCCAAGTTCATTTTCTACGCCACCTACCTGTCGGAGAAGATCGGCTACGCGCGTTACATCACCATTTTCCGCCATTTGGAAAAGCACCCGGAAAACCGCTTCCACCCGATTTTCAAATGGTTTGAAGAGTGGTGCAACGATGAGTTCCGCCATGGCGAAGCGTTCTCGCTGCTGATGCGCGCGGACCCTGCCCTCCTCAAGGGCACCAACAAGCTGTGGATCAGGTTCTTCCTGCTGGCTGTGTTCTGCACAATGCATGTACGCGATCAGGCACGCCCGGCGTTTCATGATGCTTTGGGTGTGGATGTCGAAGAATACGATATGCAGGTTTTCCGCACCACAACGGAGATCACCAAACAGTGCTTCCCAGTGCTGTTAGACCTCGACAATCCCAAGTTCCTGGAAGGTCTGCGCAAACTCAATCGCATCAACATCGCGATGGGCCAAGCTGCCAAACAGGGTGGTGTTGGCGGAAAGCTGAAGAAGTTTGGCCTTGGCGCCAAAGCCGGGCTTACCTTTGCCGGGCTTTATTTCATGAAAACCAAGTCCAATACCCTTCCGGCGACCAGCCGGTTGCAACCAACCTGGTAGGCACAGCACTTTGATAACCTGGCTCGCCCCAATTGGTTTTGCACTGTTCCTCTGGTGGTTCTCCACCGGGATCATTCTGCTGGCTGATCGGCTGCCCAGGGTTACGCCGCGTGCAACACTGCTGACGGCGACGACCTTTGCTGTTGCCGGCCTTTGCGCTGTTTGGTGGACGCGCGATGCCCTGACTGTCGGCGGCGCGTTCATCGGCTTTGCTGGTGGACTGGCCCTTTGGGGCTGGCACGAGGTAAGCTTCCTCACAGGCACAATCACCGGCCCCCGGCGCACCGACTGCCCGCAGGGCGCACAAGGCTTTGCACGGTTCAAGTACGCTGCCCAAACCTTGATCCATCATGAAGTGGCCATTGCGCTCACAGTGGTGGGCTTGGCTGCCTTACTTTGGGGCGCTGCCAACCAAACAGCCCTTTGGACCTTTACAATCCTGTGGGGCATGCGGCTCTCCACCAAATTCAACATCTTCCTCGGTGTGCCCAACATCACCGAGGAATTTCTGCCCACGCATCTCAATCACTTAAAAACCTACTTCCGCACGCGGGCGTTAAACCTGCTCTTCCCAGTGTCCATGACACTGGCCACGGTGTTGACAGTGCTGCTTGCACAAGCGGCCCTCAGCGCCCAGCCTCCCATGCAAACCAAGCTCATTCTGTTGGCCACGCTGACCGCACTCGGCGTGATCGAGCACTGGTTTCTTGTTTTGCCATGGCGCGATGAAGAGCTTTGGCGCTGGTACCTTCGGGCGCCAGATAGCAAAACCGACAACATCCCGGCTGAAGAAATTCAGCCATCACCAACCGCAGCAGCATCTTCCAGGTGTGCCTTGCCAGCTGCCACTTCCACATCCATCACGCACAAAGCTGAAAACAATATCAGCATGCTGCAAGATCCTGCCGCGTTTTCCGACGCGCCTTCAAATCGGGGACTGAAAACCATGACCGACTCAACCGAATACAACGGTACCAAAACCGCCGAGCTGCACACCCTTGTGAGCGCTGATCGCTGTCCCATGGGATCGATCGATATCGGTCATGACACTGGCCCGGTTGCAATGCACGGGCATCCCCCAGCCTCCAACGACGAAAACATGGATTACGAAGCCTACTTCGAAGGCGCACTGGATGGCCTGCGTGAAGAAGGCAACTATCGCGAGTTTGCCCATCTGGAGCGAACCAAAGGCAGCTTCCCCAAGGCATTGCGGCACACCGACGATGGCACACAGGATGTCACCGTGTGGTGCTCTAACGACTATCTGGGCATGGGCCAGGAAGAGTGCGTTATCGACGCGATGCATGATGCAATTGATCGCTGCGGCGCGGGCGCGGGCGGCACCCGTAACATCTCTGGGACCAACCATTTCCACGTGCTGCTGGAAAAAGAGCTAGCCGACCTACACGGTAAAGAAGACGCGCTCATCTTCACCTCAGGTTATGTTTCAAACTGGGCTTCGCTGGGTACGCTTGGCTCCACGATCCCAGATTGCGTGATTCTGTCCGATGCGCTCAACCACGCCTCGATGATTGAAGGCATTCGCCATTCACGCGCAGAAAAAGTGATCTGGAAACACAATGACCCCGAAGATCTGGGTCGCAAGCTGGCGGCTATTGCACCGGGTCGCCCCAAGATCGTAGCCTTTGAATCGGTCTACTCAATGGACGGTGACATCGCTCCGATCAAAGAGATCTTGGACGTTGCCGAAAAGCATGGCGCGATGACCTACATTGATGAAGTCCATGCTGTTGGCATGTACGGTCCACGCGGCGCTGGCGTTGCCGAGCGCGAGGGTCTGATGGACCGCATCACCGTCATTGAAGGCACACTTGGCAAAGCGTTCGGTGTGATGGGCGGCTACATCGCGGCCTCCAGGGCGCTTTGCGACTATGTGCGTTCGTTCTCATCAGGCTTCATCTTCACCACCGCCATCCCCCCGACAATTGCTGCCGGTGCTGCTGCCTCGATCAAGCACCTGAAAACCAGCAGCGTTGAGCGCGCAAACCAGCAAGATCGCGTTGCCCGCGTGCGTGCTGCATTGGATGCCAAGGGCATTCCGCACATCGACAACCCAAGCCATATTATTCCGGTGATGGTGGGCGACCCGAAGAAGTGCAAGTTCATCTCTGATGTGCTGCTTGACCAGTATGGGATCTACATTCAGCCCATCAACTACCCCACAGTGCCAAAGGGCACAGAGCGGCTGCGCATCACACCTGGGCCGCTGCACAGTGATGATGATATCGCTCATTTGGTCAATGCGTTGAACGATCTTTGGTCGCAATGCGCGCTGTCGCGGGCAGTCGCCTAACACCGGCAAACCAATCAAGATCAAGCGGCCCCTAGTCTTAAGTCTAAGGCTGGGGGCCATTTCTTTTTGAACCCGCGCCCCGCTTTGAACGTAAAAGACATGTAACCAACGCAAAAAGTCGCGCTCTAAGCGGGTTGACATCCCGCGTGTGCTCTAGTCAGTGTTTTTGCGGAGTGGCATTTCAATAAGGGCCCAAGTCAATCACGGCTTAGTGGGCCAAGGGAGAATGATAATGATGAAACGTTTCGGGATCGCCCTTGCAGCTGCAACTATGACCATGGTTGGCGGCGCAGGTGTTGCAGCAGCACAGGATGCACAGGCCTATATCGACGCCGATGCAGAAGCTGGTGCAGCGGTGTTCCGTCAGTGCTCAGCCTGTCACATGGTTGGCCCCAATGCGATGGCACGTGTCGGTCCACCACTGAACGGTATCATTGGCCGCGAATGGGCTTCGGTTGATGGCTTCCGCTATTCTGATTCTCACCTGGAAGCAGGTGAAGCGCAGGGAGGCGTGTGGACCGTGGAAATCATGTCTACCTATCTGGAAAACCCCCGCGCTATGGTTCCACGGACGCGCATGGCTTTCGGTGGCCTGCGTCAGCCTGAGCAGATCCAAAACGTGATCAACTATTTGGCTGGCTTTGATGCCGATGGTAACGAAGTGGACGCAGCAGAAGTGATTGCGGCAAATTACAACGCGGACGCTATCGCAGCTGCCGCCGAGTAAACGCTCCACACCATTTTGAAGCTTTAAAAAGGCCAGTGCCCAGCGCACCGGCCTTTTTTGTGTCTGGTGCCAGCTCCAGCACAAACTGGGAACAAACCCCTATACGGATCAACCAACGGATGAGCACAGCGGGTGAACACATTCCCGTGCGGATCAAACCAAACTTGATTTGATACGTGTCAACGAAAATGGACGCTTAAAACTGTTCACTGAAATGGTCAGGCAATCGTCTGATGGCCAGTCGATTCAGCGAGCGGACCAAGCCAATGCGCATCCTTCTAATCCATCCCAACTACCATTCTGGCGGCGCGGAAATCGCGGGCAATTGGCCACCGGCCTGGGTTGCCTATCTCACCGGCTCACTGAAGAAAGCTGGCTACACGGACGTTAAGTTCATCGATGCCATGACCAACAAAATGTCGGATGGCGACATTCGCGATGCCATTGCAGCGGAAAACCCTGATGTCATTGGCTGCACGGCCATCACCCCCTCTATCTACAAAGCGCAAGGCATTTTGCAGGTTGCCAAAGAGCTGCACCCCAATGCTGTAACCGTGCTTGGCGGTATCCACGCGACCTTCATGTATCAACAGGTGCTGGCCGAAGCGCCATGGATCGACTGCATCGTGCGCGGTGAAGGCGAAGAGATTTTCGTCGATCTCATCTCCACCATCCATGCCGGCAATTGGCCGGGCGCGCGCGAAGCAGTCCAAGGCATTGCCTATTTGGATGGAACCGAGGTGGTTGCCACACCCGCAGCACCAACCGTGAAAGATATTGACGGGCTTGCACCCGACTGGTCGATCCTCGACTGGGAAAAGTACATGTATATTCCCATGGGTCGGCGGGTTGCGATCCCTAACATGGCGCGTGGCTGCCCGTTCACCTGCTCGTTCTGCTCGCAGTGGAAATTCTGGCGCGACTACCGAATCCGCGACCCCAAAAAGGTGGTCGATGAAATTGAGGTTCTGGTGAAGGAGCACGATATCGGCTTCTTCATTTTGGCCGACGAAGAACCCACCATCAACCGCAAGAAATTCATCCAGTTCTGCCAGGAGCTGATTGACCGCGACCTCGATGTGTTGTGGGGCATCAACACCCGCGTCACCGACATTTTGCGAGATGAAGAACTGCTGCCCTTCTACCGCAAGGCAGGCTTGGTTCACATTTCGCTAGGCACCGAAGCGGCTGCCCAGATGAAGCTCGATCTTTTCAACAAAGAGACCACAATCGAAGAGAACAAGCGGGCTATCAAACTGCTGCGCGATGCGGGCATCGTCACAGAAGCGCAGTTCATCGTCGGCCTTGAAAACGAAACCGTCGAGACGCTGGAAGAAACCTACCAGATGGCCCGCGATTGGGAGCCAGACCTTGCCAATTGGGCGATGTACACGCCATGGCCGTTTTCCGATCTGTTCCAGGAGCTGGGCGACAAGGTGGAGGTGTTTGACTTCGACAAATACAATTTTGTCACCCCCATTATGAAGCCCGAGAGCATGGATCGCGCGACGCTTCTTGACCGCGTCATGCACAATTACCGACGTTTCTATATGAACAAGGCGCTTTTCAGCTATCCGTGGAAAGGCACCGGCCAACGCCGCAAGTATCTGCTTGGCTGCCTGAAAGCGTTCATGAAAGCCGGCTTTGAGCGCACGTTCTACGATCTTGGTCGCGTGGGCTATTGGGGGCCGCAATCCAAGGGCAAGGTGGACTTCAAATTCGACACCACCAAGCAGCGCTTTGATGCCAGCAAGGTGGAATGGCAAACCAACCACAACCGGCCAGAAAGCACCATGCACGAGGCTGCCAAAGCCATGGCCTGCGGCGGCGCTCCAATGCAACTGAGCGAAGAACAGATGGAAGAAGCGGAAAAAGTCGGCCGTGTCACACTCTTTGGCGGGCCCAAGGACAAGGGCCGCCACGCGCCCAAGAGCAACAACGCAGCTGAAAGCACGCCCGCCGAATGAACAGCAGCACAGCCTCGCCTTCGCTTCACGCACGTGGCGGGACTGCCTCGGCTGTTGATATTGGCTCTGCGCCCGGCAAAATCGGGCCCAACGCTATCCTGCAAGTGCAAGACGTGCTGACAAATACCCTCGGCAACGCGCAAATGCGCTCTATCATGCATCAGGCAGGGCTAAGTCACTATCTGGACGCGGCGCCATCAAGCATGGTCGATGAGCAGGACGTTGTACGCCTGCACCAGGCCGTGCGCACCACCCTGCCCCATGCCCCAGCTCTGGCCATATTGAGCAAGGCAGGCACACAGACGGGGCAGTACATTCTTGCCCATCGCATTCCAAAGCCAGTTCAAGCCTTGCTGAGATGGATGCCGGCCCACCTTGCCAGCCGTGTGCTGCTGCGCGCCATCGCCCAACATGCATGGACATTCGCTGGCAGCGGCGCATTTACCTACACCATTGGCCCATCAACGCACCTTAAACTTACCGCATGCCCCGGCTGCTCCCAAGTCTACGCACCCGATGAAGCCTGCGTCTACTATACCGCCACGCTGGAAAAGCTGTTTGCCGCGCTGGTGCACCCGAAAAGCAAAGTCACCGAGGCGCTACCGGCTAGTGCGGATGCAAATGGGCATAGAAGCGCACGCACGATGCGTCTAAGCTGGCAGTCGACCCAGCCCACGAGTTTATCATGACGCAAATCACCATTCCCGCCATCGCAGACGACGGAAAACTCTACCCCATCGAGAAAATGAAGGCGCATGAACTCGGTGCCTTGCATATTGCCATTTCCATTTTTGTGTTTAGCCCGTCTGGCGACTTGCTCATCCAACAGCGCGCCCACGACAAGTATCACTGCGGCGGTTTGTGGGCGAACACCTGTTGTAGCCACCCGCACTGGGAAGAGGACATTGCGGCAAGCGCCCATCGCCGCATGGGCGAGGAACTTGGCGGAACGCTGCCACTGTTGCCCATCGGCATTGTGACCTACAAGGCTGATGTGGGCGGCGGGCTAACCGAGCATGAACGGGTGCACATGTTCACCGGAACGGTGGACCCTGCACAATGGTCCCACACACCCAATCCCGAAGAAGTTGCCCAGACCCGGTGGATCAGCATGGCTGATCTGGCTCACGAAATTGCTGAGTCGCCAGAGCAGTTCACCCCCTGGTTTCGGCTTTATGTGGAACGCTGGGCCGATCTTTGGGCGCCAGCGGCGTAATCGGCCAGCCATAGCGACCCACCAAAAACGGTTTTGTGGCCGCACCCCGCGATTGTAAACTATTTTCAACGTCCAATTTGGTTGACACTTTATGCTGTTCAACCGTATTCTGACCCGGTCTATCCCAGCCATTGCGGCGTGAGGGGATAGTGCTTGGCGCATGCCGCCAGACCAACAGAATGGACGAAGCCAGTGACGCGCGTCGATCGACATTTTCAGGGCAATCAGGCGGTTCACCGCTCACGGCCTTATGTCGGCCCGCACAACAGTTTCCGCTACGCCCAGTTCAGCCACCCGCTCGGCAGCCAGCGCATTTGGCCTGCCACGTTTGACGCTTAAGGGAGCATTTGGAGGGCAACATGGATTTTTCCCAGTTTGACTTCGTCAACTTCACCGGCCAACTCGATTTGGCGCAGGTGCTACTCTACGTATTCTGGTTGTTCTTCGGAGCACTGGTTTTCTATCTACAGGCCGAAGGACGCCGCGAAGGCTATCCGCTGGAGTCTGATGAAACCGGCGCCGTTTATAACCACGGCATCTATATGCCAACGCCCAAAACCTTTAAAATGGCCCACGGCCACGGCGAGGTGACGGTCCCTAACTATGAGCGCGAGGCCCGCGAACTAGCGCTTGCGCCATCTGAGCCTTGGTCAGGTGCGCCCAAAGATCCAACGGGCAAAAACCCGATGCTGGACGGTGTTGGCCCAGGTGCCTACGCCTTGCGGGCAGATGTCCCCGACATCATGGACACTGGCGCTGTAAAAATTCGCCCGATGAAGTCGCTGGACGCCTACGTAATTCCTGATGGCGATCCCAACCCAATTGGCGCTGATGTTGTTGGCGTTGATGGCAAAGTTGGCGGCAAGGTTGTCGATGTTTGGATCGATCAGGCTGAAAGCGTCATCCGCTACTTCGAGATTGCCGTTGGCAAAGGCGAGAAAGCACGCAACGTGTTGATGCCAACCAACTTTGCGATCGTCAAAGGCGGGGAAACCCCCTCACTTTACGTGCACGCCGTTGAAGGCAAGCACTTCAAGGATGTGCCAGCGACTGCCAAGTCCGACGAAATCACCATGCTCGAAGAAGAGAAAATCATGGGCTACTTCGGTGCTGGCTATTTCTACGCGCAACCCAACCGCTCGGCACCACTGCTATGAACTACATCCACAATCACGATGACTATGCCACCGAGCCTGTCCGCGGGCTTCCTGCGACATTGCCGCGTGGCGAGTTCGTGTTGTGGCAAGGCGCACCAGCCTGGCGGGCCTTTGCTCGCCAGGTCTTCAAAACACGCATCATTGCAAGCCTTCTGGCGCTGGGCGCGACAACCCGCATCGTCCTTGACCTTTCAACAGGCACCAGCCTGAGCGTGGCGTTGGGTGAAGCTGGTGTCATGCTTGCCTTCGGTGCTGTCGGCCTGAGCATCCTCTATCTACTGGCGTGGTTTGTTCAAAAAACAACCGTTTACACAATCACCAACAAGCGCATCGTGATGCGCATTGGCGTTGCCATTCAAAAGACCTTTAACGTGCCTTTCGCGGCGCTGGCCGGTGCGGCGCTCAAGCATTACCCCAATGGAACCGGCAACCTGTCAGCGGCCCTAAAGCCGGGCACATCGATTGCTTACATGATCATGTGGCCGCACGTACGCCCGTGGAAGATGGCGCAGACCGAGCCAACTTTGCGCGCCATTCCGCAGGCCGAAAACGTTGCGCGCTTGTTGACTGACGCATTCACCTCTTACGTTGAAACCAACGAAGCGCTTGAGCGCAGCAGCGTCAAAGCATCTGCCTCGCCCGAAGAGGCCCTGAAGACCAGCAAACACGCCTCAAGGCCTGACCCACGAGAGACCGACCCTCACTACATCCCCAAACCGATGGTTATCATGGCGGCAAGCCTTGCGATCGTTACGGTGATTGCAGTTGGCATCGCCCAATATGGTGGTATCGGCACAAGCCAGCGCCCTGCAGACGCGGCAATTGCATTTTCACAGGATTTGCTTTTCGCCGATCAAGCCGATGGCAGCATCACCATTGTCGACAGCAGTAACGGCGAGCTTGTCAGTGTGATTGCACCGGGCAGCGATGGCCTGCTGCGTGGCACATTGCGCAGCCTTGGCGGAACACGTGCTGCCTCGGACATTGATCTCACTGCGCCCTTCCAGCTGCAGATGCATGCTGATGACGGCGTGTACTTGGCAGATGCGCTGACCGGCCGACTGATACGCCTGGAGTCTTTTGGGCCCCTTTCAACGGGCGCGGCTGCGGACCTCATGAACCTGGCCAACGCTGGCGCTGCAACCGCTGCGCAGTAGGGCAAAACAGGGCATTCCTGTTTAAAACAGAGCAATAGCGACTGGCTGTGGCTGTTCTTGGCTTAGCCATTTGCTTTGGCAGGCTGCTTTGCGCCGCACGTGCCAACCGATGGACCAATACGCAGGCTCAGCCCTCTGGTACTTTTCAAAGCCTTGAATGCGCAGGTAAGTGCCTGTCTAGCGAGCGCCGTTTTCTCCAGAACAATGGGCAAGGCACCCATGAAAGCTCCCCCATGCGGCGCGCTTTCACAGTCCTTATACTCCCTTTTTTCGGCAAGCTGTCCACACAGCGCATCCGGCATGATCGGCCTAAGATCCTAAAGGCGATGGGCGTCAACGCACCGGAAACCGCACCTCGTTACTTCTTCGCGCCCAAATGCCGGTATCGACGGGAGGCCTCGTGGCCGCGTGTTTTAAATGACAAGATGGCACACCAACGCGACGATCTTGCGGTGCTCACAAACCATCGCAGGCGAGCGGGCCTTAAACGTGCGTAGGCATTCTGGCCATCACTCTTGCTCCCGCTCATAGGTCATGAAGGTGTTTAGCGCGATATTGAAATCGCAATGGTAGGGTTGGTCTTCGCCGTAAAAGACGATGTTTGCGTTCCTGCACGTATTTGGGTCGCCTGCCCAATTTTGGCATAGCGTCATCGTAATCATGCGGCGGTCACGACCAAGCCGCTGATCAGCATAAAAGCCCGTTGCACCGTCAACGAACGTGGTGCTGAAACTGTTATCCGATTCTTGATTGAGACCTATCACCCGATCAATCCCGGATTCTATGTGCGCCAGCAAGCCGGACGATGCAGCCTCGTCCTCGTCGATGCGCGCCGCTGCAAACGCCATTCTATCTATGTACACTGTCTCAACCGCGTCGATACTGTCAGCCGAAAACAGCCTGATGATATGCTGGGCCCCATCAGAGCAAGGTCGCGTGACATCAGTTCGTGGATCCGGCGACACCGAATAAAGTGCCCAACCAAATCATCAATGCGCTCAATTTGTGCTCGAACATCGACATACAAATTTTCTCCAGTAATCGCACAACACCAACGGGACCCGACATCGGGAAAGGCAGCCCCTAGGGGTGGATTTCTACCGATTGTTTGACCAACGCTGACACCTTGCCTCAGTGCCAATGCAGCAACTGTTAGCCTCCAACCAAACCGTGATTCAGGCATCTTCATTCGAGAAGGTAAGCACGGGGCCCCACTGCGCCATGCGGCTCAAACACGCCAGACGCTCGACACTGGATGAATACGCAACAGCGCCGCTATAGGCTATCCAAGTATCCCTACCTTCCCCTAGTGGCCCGCCCCTTGCAAATAACCCATACCAAAGCGCCGTCTTATGCGACCGGCTGCTGCAACGCCTTTTGGAAAACAGAACCTTGTAAAATGGACTGTGCAAAGACGTATAACAAAAGGGCGCTAACCGTTTGGTCAGCGCCCTCTCAACTGTTGGATCTATTGGGCAGTTAAAGCCTACCGATCAACTACTCGCCCACTACTGTCCCCAGGAGGAGAAGGTGGAGTCTGGTGTAATGGGCCACCAGGAGAGGTCCTCCGGCACCACACCGTGCTTCATACCCCACAGCGTCCAGTCATCGACCACCGTACCGGTAATCAAGATACCGATGCCACCTGTCAATGTGGTCAGCATTGCGAACCACCAGGCCCAGCGGTGAATGGATTCCATGGAAGCATTGAAGCCCATGGTCCAGCGCCAAAACAGGGCAGCACGTTCAGAAGCCGTGCCACGATCCGTGATCTGCTCAATCTCACGTTCGCCGCCATAACGGGTCACTGCAAGAATGGTTGCCCCGTGCATGGCGAACAGCAAGGCTGAGCCATACAGGAAGACGATCGAGAGCATGTGGAACGGGTTCCAGAAAAGGTTGCCATACCGGATCGAGAAATTGTTGGTCCAATCCAAGTGCGTGAAGATGCCGTACGGCACAGCCTCGCTCCAGGTGCCCAACATAACGGGACGGATGAAACCAAGCACAAGGAACAGCCAGATTGCAGCGCCAAAAGCATAGCAAACGTGCAGACCAAGACCCAACGCTTTTGCCCGGCGGTACATGCGCACCCACCACAGCATAACTGAAGCGGTGAACAGGAAGCCGACAATCATGAACCAGCCCCCCTCACGCAGCGGAGGCAGAACCTGCAGACCGTACTCAGGTGCCGGTGGATCAAGCGTCAGCCAGAAGAACTCGCGCACGAACAGCACTGGGTTCCAGCCAACGTCGGCCGCCATATTGAAACCAATAATGGCAAAGCCCAGGGCAAAGCAGATAACAGAGGCAACGCCTGTCGCGCCCAAATAAATGGGGCCCAGCTGCGCGTTACCGATTTTACCGACCCAGTAGCTCAAAAAGCCCGCTGTGCGCTCAAAGTCAGTGTCCTCATCAGGGATGGGAACGCCTGGCTCGACATGTCCCATGACTTGAACGCGGGTGAAGAGATTTTGATAGTTATTCAACATCGTTCTTGTCCTCCCTTAGACGCCGTTCCAGGTGATGGTTTCACGAATGAACTCCCACCAGTCGATCCAAGAGCCGGCATAAACCGGACCTGAGATAATGATACACACTGCACTCCAGAAGCCTGCGTTCAGTGCCAGGAAAAGCCCCAGACGGTGAATGCCCAGCGTACCGATCGAGTAGCCAATGGTGTCGCGGAAATAGGTGTCTTCATGCTCTGGCGTCTTCACCGTGCCGCCTTTTTGCGGATTCACCGCTGAAAGCACCATGCCACCGTGCAAGGCCAGGGCAAACGTTGTGGTGAAGAAGAACGTGATCGCAACCATATGCGCAGGGTTGTAGTGGAAGTTACCGTATTGGTAGCCGGTGAACCACACCCAGTTGAGATGGCTCATAATGCCATAGGGGAAACCGTGTCCCCACGCGCCCAGTGCAAACGGACGAATGATGTTCAGCGTCGCAAAAGCAAAAACGGCCACCGCAAAAGCGAAGGGCACATGATAGCCCATGCCCAACTTACGGCAAATTTCAACCTCGCGCAGCGCCCAGGATGCAAAAGCACCAAAGCCGCATATCGTTATGATTTGCCAAAGACCACCTTCAGCCATCGGCGCGAGAGCCAAGCCGTAAGAGATGTCTGGTGGATTGACTGAAAGCAGCCAAATATTCCAGGTCGGCCCCTGCGAAGCGTCGAACAGGATCAGCGCCGTGCCCAGAATTGTAAAAAAGAGTGTCGTTACGCCAAAGAAACCGACATAGAACGGCCCCACCCAAAAATCGAATAGGTCGCCCCCAATCAGTGTGCCCCCGCGCACGCGATACTTCCGCTCGAAGCTGAGCAAAGCCATGATGTCCTCCTTAGCCGAGCGGGCGGATTGTCAGCTCAAGCCAATAATTGTCGAGTGATGGGAGGCGGGGGGAACCGAGACAATCCCAAAAGAGATATGCCCAAAGTGCCCTCCGCCACCGTTCGCGAACGATAGCCTCGCAACTAGCCGTAATGGCTGGTCGGAATCATCGTTTCGATATGCGTGGTGCTGTTCATGGCTGAGTCTTCCAACCAGTTGAATTTGTCCGTGCTCAGCAGGATGAAGTGAATCAAAACTGCAAGCGTGAACAGGAAGACTGCAAGCGCCACCAGAAGGCGACGCGGATCGAACAGAATCCAGATTCTCCACATGTTTTCAGGTCCTTATCTATTCGGGCTCATCAGAGCCAAGGGTTGTAGAACCACATCGAAATGTGGGCGAGGAACGGAAGAAGCGACATTGCGATCGCGCTCTTCACGAAGAGCCGGTGAAACTCTTGTGCTTCCTCAGCGTTGAGACCCGAAGGGGTATTTGAAGCCATGGAAATGACCTCCACTGATTTGCCTTTCGGCGGTTACCGCGCACCTCCCGCGCGGCGGGGATTACCGGGCGAATTGAAGTGCCCGATGTTGACCCAGCGAACCGGGGCAACCTTTGGTGACCTGGCAAAAGCCCGGTCAATTCTGTGCCCCTGGTCATCAGGGGCGGCGGCAGACGCAGAACATTTGCGCCAGCCAGATTCTTCCGGCCTCAGCCCATCAAGGCATAGCCAGCAGCAACACTTGCGGCCGATCGTGCCTCCGCAAGCACCGAAGGACGCACGCTGTTTTGTGCGCCAAAAACCCGCCAGGGCAGCAGGCGCGCCAGCATCACCACTGGCAGCGCCAAAGCGAAAGTGAGCGCAAAAAGCAGCCAGTAGACGCGGCGGTCATCGGTGCTGCGCGCACGGGTGTTGGACACAGTGACATCGGTCATGAGCGGTGCTCCTGAAGGGTGGTCAAAAGGGTGATGGTGAAAAGAGTGGTCATGCCAGCTCCCGTGAAGCTGTGGTGTTAGCCGGGCCTTGCGGTGCAGATGACTTGGTCGATGAAACGCCGGCCACGCACTGGACTGTTTGGATACTCACATGACGCAGGCCCTGAGTGCGGGCGGCGTTCTCGGCAGAATCGCGCAGGCGTTTGGCAGCTGAAATGCGCACCAGCACGGGTTCAGCTTCAACAAGATCATCCAGTAAGCGCTTGGCGTCTTCATCCCAGCTTAGATCTTCAAGCAAACGAGCCGGAGTTGCCTGCGCCGCATCCATGTCAGTGCCCAGCGGCAGAATATTGAACAGTGCATCGAACAGCGCGTTGCACACTTCCTGAATGAGGTATGTGGCCCCCGCGTAGCCCATGAACGGCGTACCCGTTGCACGTCGAATAATTGCGCCGGGGAAGGACGCTGGAATGTACTGCGCCTGCGGCCCGTGGCTCGCGCCTGGCTTCTCGGCCAGATACATGCGCTCGTTGTAGGAACCAAACAGCACCAATGGTGTTTTGCTATGCACGGCGTCACGAATGGCAGCATTGTCGGTTTTCTTGCCGGTATAGCGCGCAAACGAGAACGTGCACGGCAGGCCCATTTCCTCTTCCAAGAAATGCCGCAAGCCTCTTGCGTAGGTCTCAGAGGCGACCACACCAAAGCTGGCGGTACCAAAAAAGTCCTGCGTCACAGAGCGCCAAAGGTCCCACAAGGGTTTGATCGTTGTGTGCTTTTCGCGCTCGATAAACGGTTCCGGATCAAGGCCCAGGATCTCGCCCAGAGCGCGCAGGAATTTCGTCGTGGAATGCAGGCCAATCGGCGCCTGCAGATAGGGCCGGTCCAGCGTTTCGCAGAGCGCGCGGCCAAACTCGCGGTACATGCAGACATTCACTTCAGCGTCCGCAAGCTTAGGAACATCAGCCAGATGGCTGCCGAGCGGGAAAGTAAGGTTCACCTTCGCGCCAATGCCTTCAATGAGGCGGCGAATTTCGGCCAGATCAGAGGGTGTATTGAATGTACCGTAGATCGGGCCAATGATGTTGACGCGCGGGGCCTCGCCCTCTTTGCGCGGCTTTAGGGCCTTCACTTTTTTCGGGCCATATTCCGTCCACAGCCACTTGATGGCACGGTCGGCACTTTCCCACTGATCTTCATCGATTGTACGCGGCAGGAAGCGGGCAATATTGGTGCCCTCTGGCGTTACACCGCCGCCAATCATCTCGGCAATGGAGCCGGTGACAACAACAGCGGGCAGATCAGGGTCGAGCACTTTATGCGCCCGGCTCATCGCCTCTTCTGTGCCTTTTTGGCCAAGCTCTTCTTCGCCCAAACCCGTCACCACAATGGGCAACTCATGCGGCGGCAGACCATCAGTGTAGTGCAGCACTGAGGTCACCGGCAGGTTCTCGCAGCCCACGGGGCCATCGATAATCACCTGCAAACCCTTGATGGCGGTGAAGGCGTAAACCGAGCCCCAATACCCACCAGCGCGATCATGATCGAGAACTAGCATCCGATGGAACCCTCCACGACCTTTTTGGTTTTGGAGGCGACGCGCGCCGCGTACTTTTTCTTGAAGTCCGGGCGCACATTGGGCGTGTCCTGCCAGACGCCAGCCGTATCGCCAGTGCCGACGCCCTCGAAGAAGGCGGTCATGGTGTCAAAGCGGGTCTTGTTGGCCAGCGCGGCATTGATGACGGTGGCAAGCGACCCGGCACCGGCAGGGCCCATCAATGGGCGGGCAGATATCAGATTGGTAAAATAGAGCGCCGGGATTGCAAGCTCTTTGGCTTTCTGCACAACTGGCGTTGTACCAATGGCCAAATCAGGCTTGAACTCAGCCATCGCCGCCAGATCTTGCTCCAGCGAAGCGCGGAACTGAACCTGAACACCATTAGCCTCAAGCCATTCGCGGTCTGGATCGCTGAACCTCGTTTTGGGAAGCGCGGTGCCCACATAGCGCAGGTCCGCACCGCTTTCGACAAGCAACCGGCCAACCAAAAGCTCAGAACCTTCATAGCCAGATAGCGTGATGCGGCCATTTATCGGCATAGCCGCCAGAGCGCCTTCGATGGCAGGCAAAACAGCGTTTTGGGCGTTGCCAATCACCTCAGCGGAAACACCGCAAGCCCGGCCAATGGCTTGCAGCCAATCGGCAGTACCATCGCGCCCTACAGGAGCAGAACCAATGACTGGGCGACCGGCAGCTTCAAACTCGCGGAACGATGCTGTGTAGAACGGGTGGATGCCAGCAACCGCTGCGCAATCAAGCGCGGAATACAGCTCACGCCATTCGCGTGTTGGCACAACGGGTCCAGCAGCAAGGCCCATGGGCGCCAGAAGCTGGCCGATAACCACCGGATCGGCAGGGAACATCTCGCCGACCAGCGTCACAGTTGGTTTATCGCTACGCGGCGCGTCTGGGGCCTGCACAGGGCCGCTGCTCGCTTCCTCGCGCGCATATTTCAGCATCGCGCCAGCCAGTACATCTTTGGCTTCAGCGTGGGTGGGAATGCCAAAGCCTGGCACATCGATGCCGATGATACGCACGCCATTTATTTCCTTGGGCAACAACCGCAACGGCACGCCAGAAGCCGATGGCACGCAAAGATTGGTGACAACAATGGCGTCATAATCTTCAGGCTTAGCCAGGTCGAACACAGCCTCGCGAATGTCTTCAAACAGCTTGCCAGTTACCAAAGTCTCGGAGTTGAACGGCACATAGCCGACCGACCGCCGCGCACCATAGAAGTGCGATGTGAATGTCAGGCCGTAAACGCAACAGGCTGAGCCAGAGAGCACCGTTGCGGTGCGCTTCATGCGCAGCCCAACACGCAGGCTGCCAAAGGCCGGGCACATGCTTTGGGGCTGATCATGTGGGCCTACCGGATAATCAGCAGCAAACTGATCCAGCATCTCGCTCTGACCAGCCTTCTTGGCAGCCTCCAACATGGTGTCTTTGCCAGCGTGGCAGCCCTCACCCTCAACAACAGGCGAAACCGGCGCATCAGACGCTTGAGATTTTACCGGCGCAACAGGCACGTTGTTCACCCGAACCTGGCCAGCCTCGTCATAAACGACTTCATGCACCTCTCGCCCATCAGCGGAAAATCCGCCGTCTGAGCCAGGGTTAGGTCGATCAAGATGGTCCATCGCGCTCACCCTCAAACCTCGTCGTAAACAACTTCAAGGGAGGGCTTTTCGACGTAATTCACGCCGCACATGTCGGCATGTGTCGCTGGCTCCAGGGTGTAGCTGTTCTCGCTCTCTTTGCCTTTAAACAGCTCCAACAGCTGCTCGTGGGTCAAAGGCGTTGGGTGCTTGGGCGGCGCTTCGGCGACGTTCATGCCAAGCTCCTCAAACAAAGGACCCCACTCGCCACCAGGCTTGCCGATAATATCGTAGTTCGCGCTTTTGCGGCGAATGTCTTCATCTGCCGGAATGCTCGCCAACACCGGAATTTGCACGCTCTCAGCAAAGGCCGCAGCCTCGCCGGTGCCGTCATCCTTGTTGATGACCATGCCCGCCACACCAACATTGCCGCCCAGCTTGCGGAAATACTCCACCGCCGAGCACACATTGTTGGCCACATAGAGCGACTGAAGGTCATTGGACCCAACGACGATGACCTTTTGGCACATGTCACGGGCGATCGGCAGGCCAAAGCCCCCGCAGACAACGTCGCCCAAAAAGTCGAGCAGCACGTAGTCGAAATCCCAGTCGTGGAAGCCTAGCTTTTCCAGCGTTTCAAATCCGTGGATGATACCACGACCACCACAGCCACGCCCCACTTCAGGACCGCCAAGCTCCATGGCGTAAACGCCATCGCGCTTGAAGCAAACATCGCCAATGGCAACTTCTTCACCGGCGGCTTTCTTTTTCGATGATGTGTCGATGATTGTTGGCGTGGAGTTGCCACCGAACAGAAGCGACGTCGTGTCAGACTTTGGGTCGCAGCCAATCAACAAGGTTTTCTTACCCTGCTGCGCCATCATGTAAGACAGGTTGGCCAGCGTGAAAGACTTGCCGATACCGCCTTTGCCGTAGATCGCGATGATCTGCGTTTCCTTGGTGACCGGTCCGGTATGAACCGGATCAGGCTCTTGCGCGGCTTCAGCGCGCACCGCAGCCTGAGTATCAATCAACGTGTGTGTTGTTGCCTCACTATCGTTGAGCGGGCGGGCGTCATCTAACATGGACGTCATGAGGCTTTCCTCTGATTGAGATCGCTCCAGTCGAGCACCATTTTCAGGCAGTCAGGATCGCTGAAGGCAGTGCGGTACGCGCTATCGGCGTTCGCAACGGATTCGTGATGGGTGATGAGGCCCGCCAGAGAGAGCTTGCCAGCGTCGGTAAGGCCAAGAACGGCCTCCAGATCGCCGGGCACCCACTCTGCAGCAACACGCAGTCGCGCCTCGCGCATGAAGGCCGGGGGGAAAGCGAATTGAACGGGCTTGTCGTAAAAGCCCGCCAGCACAATTTGCCCGCCCTTAATGAGGCGGCCCATCAGTGTATCGAGCAAATCAGCATCACCGCTGACATCATAGATAGCGCCATAGTCACGACGCTCATCCTGGTCTGGGTGTAGAACCGTGTAGCCGACTGCACCATCGGTGCGAGCGGCATTGGTTTCCCAGACGGTCGGCGGGGTATCGCCCAAAGACGTGGCTATGCGCGCCAGCAAACGGCCAAGCACACCATGGCCAACAATCAACTCAGGCAGCACAGCGTCGTGCGCAGCAAGCGCATGATAGGCGGTCGCTGCAAGTGCCAAAAGCACGCCCGATTCGCCCAAATTATCGGCAATGGCTGGCGCACGCTCAGATGGCAAAACCACCCGCGCTGCCGAACCTCCAAACAACCCACGCACGTCGCCAAAGCAACGTGCCCCGGGCACAAAAACAGTCTGCCCAATGCGCGACGCGGCCTGGGGGCCTGCATCCACAACCCGACCCACCGATTCGTAACCGGGCACAAGCGGATACCCCATGCCGGGAAAATCAGGCATGCGGCCGCTCCACAACAGGCGCTCAGTGCCTGCGCTGATGCCGCTATAGTCCACATCAACCACCAGATCAGCATCGCCTGGCGCAGCCAGATCAAGCTGGCAGAGCGCAAGCTGTTCAGGAGCCTGCAGCACAACGGCTTGGGTGGAAAGGGACAGGGTCATTTAGCGGTTTTTCAGTTCAGTTTTTACAATACGGCACAAATGGGCCTGACTGACACTCTAAATTGACACATAGACATGTCAAGTAAATTTGACACTTTGAACTGCGCTTTTTCCCTTACGCAGCTTGGCTGATACCGGCTGCATTCAGCTCAGCATGCCTGTGCAATAAGCACCCGTGTCAGCAAAGGATTGGCCGTTTTGGGCGCCTTAATGTTCGCAAAACCGGTTTCTGCCAAAAAGGAGCGCAGCTCGGCCTCAGTGCGCGGGCGGCCAGAGCGCATGGCCAGCAGATAAAACCCAAAATAGGCATCCCCAGCTTTCTGCGCGCCTGCCGTGTCGGCCATAGGCTCGGCAACCAGCAGCGTTTGGCCCGGCTCCAAAGCTGCACGCACCTGCCGCAGCAGGAGCAAGGCCTTGTCATCATCATGATCGTGCAAAATGCGCACCAATGAGATGATGTCGGCTCCGCGTGGAAGCGAATCGGCAAAAAAGTCCCCGCCTTGGGCTTCAAAACGATCCGAAAGGCCAACGCCTGAAAGCCGCGCCTGCGCGCGCGCGGCCACGGCGGGCAAATCAAACACGGTCGCCTGCAGGTTCGCCGTCGCGCCGAGGGCTGCCTCAACAAACCGCCCCTCACCGCCACCAACATCCATGAGGCGATTGTGTCGTGCCAGCGAATACGCGCCCAGCACCTCTTCGCAGATAAAGTGCTGAGAGGCAGCCATCAGCGCGCTGTAGTCACCGACAGCCTCACTATCGAGCGCGCCTGGTGCACTGGCCTGCGCATACCCCCAATAGCGGGACAAACCGGTTGGGCTTTTCTGATCTTTCAACAGCGCCAACGGGTCGCGCAGATCATCATATAGAATACGGTGATGATTGATCATGGCGATAACACCGGGGTTGCCCAAAAGCGCAGCACCGAGCTCGCCCAAACCGTAGCGCCCACCAGATCGGCTGCTCACCAAATCCAACGCCTGCGCCCCACGCACCAGCCGCAGCGTGGCATCCTCATCAAGACCAATTCGGCTGGAAAGTTGCGCCACGGTCACCGACCGCTCGGCCATCGCTTCCAGCAGACCAACCTCCACGCAGGTGGTCACGATTTGCGTATAAACGAACCCCGCCACCACATCGAACATCGCACTGGTTTTTTGGCGTGAGAGCGCACGGGTGAGCGGAAACCGTGTGGCCCAGCGAATAAAGGATGGCTTTTGCAAAAGGCTGGCACGCCAATCCAAAAACCGGTCACGCAAGGTGTCAATTGGGGTGTCACTGGGCATGGTGTTAGGCTGCCGTTGCCGCTCCGTCATGGGGTCGTGGGCGACGTCAGAAATGGTCTAAATTCAACATAGAGGCTTAAGCTGCCGCCTGCGATAGGCTCTTGGGCTTCAGGCGCTTGGCTTCACTCATAATCAACGTTTCCAGCGCTTCCCTGCCCTTGCAGTCAGGAATCGCTGCAATGGCACCGGCGACATAGCCTTCCAAGCGACCAATGGTGGCTTTCACGCCGCATTCAGTAACAAGGCTAGGCCGGGAATTGGCATCATCCTGATGCGCAGGCTTGCCCATTTCTTCGGCATCGCACAGCGCATCACGCAGATCGTCAGCAGCTTGATAGGCAGCACCCAGCTTGGCACCCAAAGCGCGCCAAGGCGCAGGATCAGAACCAGCCGCGACGGCACCTGCCATAGCAGAGCCAACAAACAGGGCACCCGTCTTGGCACGGTGATAGGCTTCGACCGGCACAGATGTTTCGCTTTCCCAGCCCTGCCCAGCCACAATTCCGTTCGGCATGCCCACAGCGCCAGCAACAGTGGTGATAAGCGGGGCGAGGCGCTCAGGCGCGTTGCTGGCAGCGCGTGCCAGCACATCGAACGCCAGCACAATCATGCCATCCCCCGCCAGCAAGGCCAGCGGCTCGCCATAGGCAGTGTGCACTGCTGGGCGACCACGGCGCGTGTCAGCATCATCAAAGCAGGGCATATCATCGTGCACCAGCGAGGCGCAGTGCAGCAGTTCAACAGCGGCAGCGGCAGCGTTGGTAAGCTCCGGGCGATCATCACCACAGGCTGATGCCACAGCCAAACAGAGGCGGGGCCGCACACGGGCACCACCAGGGAACAACGAGTAGCGAATAGCTTCAGCAAGCTGGGGAGGTGCGTCCTGCCCACCCGCCAAATCAACGGCAGACTTCAAGGCATGGTCGATGCGTGACATATTATCCATAGAGACCATCCTTTGCAGCGTGGCTGCCTTAAACGCAAACTGCCTTAGCGACGGGCGCCCTGGCAAGGTTTGGCTTGTTGCTTTCCGTTATTGTCAATCTACAGCGACTTAGCATAGTGTCAATAATGTTTGACACTTATAACGCTGAGTAAACAATTTGCCTGACCACCATGCATTGATCGTTGGCGCTGGCGTTGGCGGCCTCTCTGCGGCCCTTGCCCTTGCTGGCAAAGGCCTGCAGGTGACCGTGCTGGAGGCGCAAAACGAGGTGGGCGGCAAGATGCGCGCCGTACCTGCTGGCAACTCCAAGATTGACGGCGGCCCCACAGTTTTTACGATGAAATGGGTGTTTGACGAGCTGTTTGCAGAGGCCGGCCTCAACTTCGATGAGGCGATTACCCTGTCCAAGGCCAATATTTTAGCCCGCCATGCGTGGGATGAAACCGGCACACTGGACCTTTTTGCAAACCTTGATCAAAGCGCTGAGGCCATAGGTGCCTTTTGTGGTCCCAGTGAAGCACAGAATTTCCGCACCTTCGCCAAGGAAGCGGCAGACATGTATGCGACGCTGGAAAGCCCGTTCCTGCGCTCCTCCAAACCATCATTCCTGGGCATGAGCGCCAAACTCGGCCCAAAGGGACTGGCTGTAAAGCCGTTTTCAACTCTCTGGTCGGCGCTGGATGGCAGGTTCAAAGATCCGCGCCTTGTGCAGCTTTTTGGCCGCTATTCCACCTATACTGGCGCCTCGCCTTTTCTTGCTCCTGCTACATTGATGCTGATCGCCCATGTGGAGCTTGACGGCGTGTGGATTGTGAAAGGCGGCATGCGTGAACTGGCGCAGGTGCTCAAACGCGCGTGCATCGCCAAGGGTGTCACCATCCAGACCGGGGCCAAAGTTGCGAGCATTGAGGTAGAACGCGGTGCAGCCCGTGCCATTCACCTAGAAAATGGCGAACGCCATAGCGCCGACATCGTGGTTGCCAACGCCGACGCTTCAGCGCTGGGCGTTGGCCTGTTTGGCGAGGGCGTGAAGAGCGCGGTGAAACCAGTCAAGCCAGCCAAACGCAGCCTGTCAGCCATTGGCTGGGCACTGAAGGCGAAAACCGACGGTTTGCCGCTCGCCCACCACACGGTGTTCTTTGGGCAAGACTACCGCGAAGAGTTTCAGGCCGTCTTCAAGCGCGGCCAATACCCATCCGATCCGACCGTCTATATCTGCGCGCAAGACCGCGCCGACACAGGTGATCTAGCCGAACCTGGCAGCGCGGAGCGCATGCTGATGGTCATCAACGCACCGCCCAATGGCGATCAAAACCCCGAATTAGACATCCATACGCAGGAGATGGAACAATGCATGGACCGCACGCTGGCGCGCCTGAAAGCCTGCGGGCTAACCGTGAACGTGGACGAGACAGCGAGCGTACCGACCGGGCCTCAGGGCTTCAACCAGCTGTTTCCGGCGAGCGGGGGAGCGCTGTACGGGCGGGCGAACCACTCGAGCCTGGCCAGCTTCGCGCGGCCGGACAATCGCACCAGCATTCCGGGGCTTTACCTGGCGGGGGGCAGCGTGCATCCGGGTCCGGGGGTGCCGATGGCAGCCCTTTCGGGCCGCCTGGCGGCAGCGCGGATCGTTGCCGACCTCGCTTCGACGCGCCCGTCACGCCGGGCGGTTACCGTTGGTGGTATGTCGACGGCTTAAGCGATGATGGCCTGCACGGGCTATCGGTCATTGCGTTTGTTGGCTCCGTGTTCTCGCCCTACTACGCTTGGTCGGGTCGCAAGGACCCGTACGATCACATCAACATCAATGTCGCGCTTTATGGCCCCAAAGCGCGTTGGGCGATGACCGAACGCGGGCGCAGCGCGCTCAATGATGGGCCCGATCATTTCACCGTCGGGCCAAGTTCGCTTCGCTGGGAAGCTGATACGCTGGTGATCGACGTCAACGAGGTCACCGCCCCCCTGCCCTCAAAGCTGAAGGGGCAAATCCGCTTTACACCGCATGTGGCCCAGCCGCAGCACTTTGCACTCGACTCAACCGCCCGCCACCACTGGTGGCCCTACGCACCGTTCGGGCACATTGAAGCCGACTTTGAAAGCCCCGGCCTTTCGTGGAGCGGCCACGGCTACAGCGACACCAACACCGGCAAGGCAGCGCTCGAAGCCGACTTTTCAGGCTGGACATGGTCGCGGGCAAGCGTGGAGGATGGGGCAATTATCTTTTACGAACCCGAAGAGAGATCGGGCTTTCAAAAGACCATTGCGATCCATGTTGGAACCGATGGAACAGTCACACCATGCGATGTGCCACCGCCTGTAAAGTTGAAGCGCGGCCTATGGGGTGTGGCGCGCAACACGCGGTCACAGGACGCAAGCCGCACGCATATCACCACCACATTTGTCGATGCGCCCTTCTACACCCGTGACGCACTGCAGATGGTGCTTGGCGGGAAGGCCGTGCCAGCGGTGCACGAAAGCTTGAACCTGGACCGCTTTGCCAACCCTATCGTGAAGTTGATGCTGCCCTTCAAAATGCCAAGGCGATCAAAATGGCGCCCTTAAGAATCAGCGGCCTCAGCCTCTGATGCTTCCTTGGCCTTGCGCTTTTTGATGGTCTTTTCCACCGAACGTAGCTGCCAGAACAGCGCGATAAACACAAAGCCAAACACGATAATGAAGAGCGAGCTTTTAAAACCCACAACCCAGCTTACCTCGTCCATCAGCTTGCCTGCGCTGGATTAAGCCGCAGGATCGTAAGGTTCAGGAACGCTGCAAAGCTGACCCATGCCAGATAGGGTAACATGAGCCACGCGGCCAGCTGACTGATCGGCCAGAACTTGGCAATGCAAGCTGCGATGGACAGCCAAAGAAACACAACGTCCACAAGCGCATAATCCATGCGCTTCATACCGAAGAACAAGGCTGACCAAAGCGCGTTGAACACCAACTGCGCCACCCAGAAGCCAATGGGCACAGCAGCAGCGGGCCAGCCAACAGCCTCCCACACCAGCCATGCGGCAAAGGCCATCATGGCGTAGAGGATTGTCCAGGCGATGGGGAACAAAAAGTCCGGCGGGTTCCAGCTTGGCTTAGCAAGATCGCGGTACCACGCGCCGGGTCGAAAATAACCGCCCGACAATGCGGCAACGAATGTCACCGCAAAAAATGTAATCATCGACCAGGAAATCGGAAAATCCATCAGCAATCCCTTCACCAAAGCCTACGTATAGACGCATGCCTTGGATGGAAAGCGGTTTGCTGACTTAAGATGACTGCGCGCGCGTACTTTGGGCTCGCTCGCTTTGGTCTAATTTTTCGAGCAGCTCAATAATGCGCTCCGCCGAGCGGATATCTTTGCTTGCAGGCATTGCCACCCGATCACTCAACGGTGGAACTGCATCCACCAGAAACGCCGTTTCTGCCAAGGCTGGCGCAGGCTCGCTGTGCGGTGCCCAAACGGCGGCATTGCAGGCCGAACCCAACAGCACGAGCTTGCGATGCTTGGAAACAAAGGCGCGCTGATCCACGGAGTTGTAGCCGTTGGATGCCACTTTGCGGCCAATCTCTCGGTAGATCAGCCGGGCAGCATGAATGGCTGGGCGACAGTCAGCCGGCAACGCTGCAATGCCACCAAGTGAGCGATCATAAAGCATGTCAGCTGCTTCCAGTAGACGCTCGGTGCAGGCTGCAATGCGCTCGTCAAAAACCGGGCTCGCCAGAAACGCCTCGACGTCCACGCCAGCCTCTTCGAGCCAATCAGTTGGAATGTAGGTGCGGCCATTGCGAGCATCTTCGCCCACGTCGCGGGCAATGTTGGTGAGCTGCATGGCAACGCCAAGATCGCAAGCCCGCGCCATGGTATCAGCATCGCGCCCGCCCATCAGCACCGTCATCATTGCACCCACGGCAGAGGCAACACGCGCACTGTAGGCGTACGTGTCAGACAAGGTTTTCGGCGACCAGCCTTTGCTATCCCACTCCAAACCTTCAAGCAAAGCCTCGGGCAGTTCGCGTGGCATTTGATGGTGCTGGATCATTTCCGCAAAGGCCCGATCTGCAGGGATATTTTTGGGTTTTTCAGCATAGGCAAGGTCTAGCCGCTCTCGAAGCCGCTCCACCGCATCAGCTGGTGCATCCAGCGCGTCGACTGCATCGTCGGAGAGGCGGCAAAAGGCATAGAGCGCATAGGCAGGCTTGCGGATACGCTGTGGCAGCAGAAGCGAAGCGGCGTAAAAGGACTTCGACCCTTGCCGGATCAGCGACCGGCAGGCTTCTTCATTCCAACCCTTTTGTAAGCTCGCTTTGAGGACAGGGGTAACCAGAGAACTGCGCCTTTTTTATCGTTGGCAAGGATATAAGAACAGCTGCGCCGCAAGGGCAACATCAGTTCTGCGTATGCTCACCCTTAGTTGCAGGCAAAACGCCGACCTGACGGGCAAAATCCAAAACACGGGCAACCGATTTGTCTGGCTCTTCTTCATGCGCCAGATGCCCAAGGCCAGGCCACAACTCAAGCGTTGTCGTTGTGCAGCGCGCCGCCACGTCCGCGCTGACCTTTGGCGGTACAGCCTTGTCGTTTTGCGCCGCAATCAGCAACATGGGCATCTGCATGGCAGGCATTTCAGCCATCAGCTCAGTTAACTCCCAATTGGCCATCATGCCTAAGACACCAGCAATATGCCCCGGTGACTGCATGAGGGTGGAATAGTGGCGCAAACCTTCCGTCGAGATGCGCGACCCGGTGCCTTCGATCAAGCGCAGCACCCGACGTTGGCTTTGCCCACCCAAGGCAAACAATCGCGGTGCCAGCGGATTGACGAACAGCAGTTTGGCAAGGGCTGGAAAAATGGCGCCTGCTGCGCCATCAAAAGGCTGAAATGCACCATTGAAGCTGACCAGTCCGGCGGGCTGCAAACGATTATCCAGGACCATACGCGATAGCGTCGCAGCGCCCGCCGAGTGGCCAATGGCAAGGCGCACATCCACGCCCAGGACCGCGATCAACTCGCCCAGCAGGCTGGCCACCCGGTTCAGCGTGGGTCGGTAAGCCGAGGGAGCCCCGCTGAAAGCATGGCCAGGCAGATCGATGGCGATAACGCGGCAATGCTGCGCCAAGCCAGGCATCATATCGCGCCAACTGTGCGTTGAGGCACCTGCCCCATGGACCAATAAAAGTGTGGGGCCCTCTCCCATATCCTGCACGTGCCAGCGCATGCCACCAGCATCGATAAACCGGCTCGCTTCAGCGTGCGGCCAGTGGCGGCTGTGCACACGCCAAGACAGCGCAGCCGATGGGCAAGAAGTTGTTTGGCGCAGGCTCACACTAGCTCGCCCGCTGCCGCTGCGTACCAGCAACCAACTCTTTAAGGCCGCTTGCACTGGGGTAAGGCAGCGCAAGATGAATGGCCTGCATGGCCTGCGCAATTTCTGCGGCCTTTGAAGGCCCGCCGCGCTTAGCCCCCCGCGCGGGGCTGGTATCTATAAACAACCCGGCAATGCCATTGGCGGCAATGCGGCGCGCCGCTGTAAGCGCGTCTTCGCGCGCACCAGCACGGCCCGTCGTTGCGTCGTAGCCAACATTGGCCTGCGCATCGCTCATCACCACTAGACGCGGGCTTTTGCTTTGGCGCTTGCATTCCAGCGCGACATCAAGCCCGGCATCAAGACCAGCGGCAAGCGGCGTACCACCGCCGCCAGGCACCCCGGCAAGGCAACGCTTGGCCCGCACCAGCGAGCGCGTGGGTGGCAGCACAAGCTCTGCGCCCTCACCGCGAAACACAATCAGCGCCACATAGTCCCGCCGGGCATAGCTTTCCGCCAGCAGCAGTTCCACCGCGCCCTTAACCTCGGCAAGCCGGTGCAGGGCCGCCGAACCAGATGCATCCACCAGGAAAATAGTGACGCTCTCTTCGTTTTGCTTGAAGCGGCGCACACGGATGTCTTCACCGGTCACGGATATGCGCGAGGCAGTGCCAGACTGGCGACGCAGCGGCTGCCAAGGGGCAGCAGCCCGCAACGTATCCACAACATGCAGTTTCGAGCGGCCATCCAGCCGCCCGCGCCGCGAACCAATCGGTCGCCCGCGCATCAGCGCCTGTTGCTGCACCCCCTTGCCGCCTGCGCTCTGCGGGCTCGACCTGGCCATAGACGCGCCAAGCTTCAACTGCTCCAACAGCTGTGCAGGGATTGCAGCTTCCACTGCCTCCAGCACCTGATCTTCTAGCGGGCCATCAGGCGGCGGCGGAGGATCATCAGTATCCGCTTCGCTTTGAACTTGAGGCTCCTCAGGTTCCGGTGGTGCTTCAGACTCTTCTCGCGGCTGATCCTGCTCGTCTTCTTGCAAGGGCAGCCTGGTCGCGCGCGGTGCGATCACCAGGCGGGCCGCCATCTCAATGTCCTGATCTTCCACATCGGCTCGCCCGTCCAGCGCCGCCAATCCGCGCGCGGTGCGAATGGCAAACAAGATCGCCCGCACCGAAGACACACCAAATGCGGTGGCAAGCGCGGTCATCACCTCGAACAGTTGATCACTGGTCTGCCCTGCCGCGAACACCGGCTTGGCGGCTACTATTTCCGCACGAGTGAGAGGTGCCGGTTGCATGTCGCGAATGGAAAACTGCGAAAGATCGGCACGAAACGCGATGCGATCAGCCAAGGCATGGGAAATCGATTCTTCGCCAATTCCCTCATCCAGCGCCACCACGCCCAGATTGGCAGGCAGCGTGGCGGTTATGCCATCACGCTCCAGCGCAACCACATGCGTATCAAGCACCGCGGTCAGGCGCGACGCCGTGAGCGCCTCCATACGCTCGGCCATCGGCACCAGCAACAGGCCCCCATCGGCCTCGGAAAGCAAACCACGCTGGGTAATAGGCTTTCCAGCGCTTAGAGTGGCGGCCATATCCAGCCCGCCTAGCAGACGTTCATCAGCAATGTGACTTGGCATTTTACGGATCGGCATGTCGGCGGGCGCCAGCGCCCGCATGGCCTCCATCAGCCCATCACGCACCGGCCCAGCATGGGCGTGCACAACCATGCCGCCAAACGCCACCGGATCCAGTGCCACCAGCGCAACGCATGTCAGCGCATCCGCCCACATTTGAGACTTAGCCTCTGCGCCAAGGCCGGTTTCAAGATCCATGGGTTACCCCATCACCTCGTCCACCGCTCGTTCCACACGGGTGGACGCACGGGAGTCATCGAGTGGATTGCGGCGCAACCGGTGGCTGAGCACCATCGGTGCAACGAAGCGCAGCGCGTCAGCCGTCACGCTGTCATGGCCTTCCAAAGCGGCGTAGGCACGCGCAGCACGCATCAAGGTCAGCTCGCCACGCAGGCCGTCTGTGCCCAGCGCCATGCAGAGGCCCGCAGCCTGCTCCAGCACTTCATCGGGCACCTGCAGGCCATCCAGTCGCTTGCGGCCGGCCACAATATGGCGACGCACTGCACCGTCCTTGCGCTTCCATTTTTCCGCAAAAGCCTGTGGGTCGCGATCAAACGCATCGCGGCGGCGGACCACCTCTATACGCTGCTTTACATCATCAGGCGTGGCGACATCCACAGACAGGCCAAAGCGATCAAGCAGCTGCGGGCGAAGTTCACCCTCTTCGGGGTTGCCTGAACCGATCAGTACAAAGCGCGCCGGATGGCGGATTGAGAGGCCCTCGCGCTCCACCACGTTTTCGCCAGAAGCTGCAACATCCAGCAGCAGATCCACCAGATGGTCTTCCAAAAGGTTGATCTCATCAATGTAGAGAAAGCCGCGATTGGCCTGCGCCAACAGTCCTGGCTGAAAAGCACGCTCACCCTGTGTCAGGGCCTTTTCAATATCAAGCGCGCCCACCACACGATCTTCGGTTGCGCCAAGCGGCAGATCAACCACGGGCACGGGAACCTGCCGCGTTTTTACATCGGGATCATCGTGCCTGGCGGGGTCGATATTGTAGGGCGAGCCATCCACCACTTTCATCTTGGGCAGAAGCTGGGCAAGCGCCCGCACGGCAGTCGATTTACCGGTACCGCGGTCGCCAAAAACCAGCACGCCGCCAATAGTCGGATCGATGGCGGAAATGAGCAGCGCGCGCTTCATCGCCTCCTGCCCGACGATGGCGGAAAAGGGGAAGTTTACGCGGGTAGACACTGCATATCGCCAATCAAAAATCACAAGGTTCTAGTTTGGTAGCAGGCGTCAAGTGTCATGCAAAGTGGACACTTGTCCCTATGCTAAAATCAGGCCTGATCAGAACCAAGCCAGCCAATATCATGGATGGCTGCCTCGCCGAGGGTGCGCCCCTCAAACATAGCTTGGCGTAGCAATGGCCATGTAACCGGAGTCATGAGGGCAAACGGCAGCGGATCAGCCAGGCTCCAGGTGACATCGCGGGATGTGAACAATGCCTTGGCAATCTGCCGGTAGCGCGGCCATGTACCAATGGCACCCCAGAGCAGTGTCAGCGTTGGGTAGGCTTGCTGCATGCGCGTGTGGTGCTTGAAGCGCGGGGTGAAGCCCGGCTCTAGAATCGCGCGGGCAATATCGCCCGTCTCCAGAAAGTGGATGCCGCTATTGGCGCGCGGGTTGCATTCAAACGCCACGGGGTCTCCCAGCGGTTGGGCCAAAGGCCCAGAGCAAGAATGAGTGCCCGTGATCATCAGATCAAACGAAAGGAACCCGGTGTGGCCGCTGGCCCTTGCAATGGCTGCCACATAAGTCTCAACCTCGGGCAGGTCGATCCGCTCAAACACCGTGCTCACCGTGCCATCGCGGATAACTGCCCGGTACACCACAGTGATCGACACCTTACCCTCATGCACGATCGAAAAAGTGCTGACCTCGTCGCCCTCAAGCCGCTCCTGGACCAGTGCACCCGCCCGCGGTGGCAGGCTGGCACCCTGATCGTAAAACTCAACGTTTGAACCGGACGCCCCCCAACGATCCTTAACGATTGATGGCCCGCTACGGGCTAAAACCTGTGCCTCATTGGTACCGATAAGCGCGGTCTTTGGCGCGGCCAAACCCTGCTCTGCAAGCCAGGACGCAAACCGCACCTTGTCATGGAGGGCCAGCACATCGGCTTGTGCGCTGGTGAAAAGTGAAAGCTGACCGGCCAGCGCACTCACATGCATGGTCTCCTCAGACACCGGCACGACAAGCGACACGTTCTCGCGCGCAATCACATCGCCCAAAGCCGCCAGATACGCCTTGCAGTCATTGTTAGGCGCGGGCACCACAGCACTTTTGGCAACGCTTCGGGACACCCCACACAAGTGCCAGCCAAACGGCTCGGCCACGATCACCCGCCAACCCGCTGCGTTAAAGCTGCGGGCGATATCCAGACCCTTGGGCAGGCGGCCAAGCGTGAGCAGGACTGTAGGCAACACAACCAACCATACGAGTTTATGCGGCCAAACCCCGCGTTGCCCGCCTTGAGCCAAGCTGGTAGCGTCAATACAGTTAGACACACAAGAGGCCTGCAATGCTTGACACCACAACTGACAACCGTCCGCGGGCCATTGTGGTGGGATCTGGCTTTGGCGGGCTAGCCGCGGCTGTGCGTCTGGGGGCCAAAGGCTATCGCGTTTCGGTGCTGGAAAAGCTCGATAAGCCCGGCGGGCGCGCCTACACCTACAAGCAAGACGGCTACACCTTTGATGCAGGGCCAACCATCATCACCGCACCGCAGGTGTTCCACGAACTGTGGGAACTGTGCGGCAAACGCTTTGAAGATTACATCGACCTGCGCCCGTCCAATCCCTTCTATGACATCCGTTTTGATGATGGCCGGGTGTTCCGCTACTGCGGCGATGATGATGCCATGCGCGCCGAAGTGGCCCGCTTCAGCCCTGGCGATGTGGAGGGCTTTGAACGCTTCAAAAAGGTCAGCGAAGACATCTACAAGGTGGCCTTTGAGAAGCTGGTGGATGTGCCATTTCACAGCCTGCTTTTTACACTCAAGTGCGCGCCAGACCTTATTCGCCTTGGCGGCTATAACTCGGTGTACAACACCGTGTGCAAATACCTCAAAGACCCAGCACTGCGGGTAGTTTTCTCCTTCCACCCATTGCTGATCGGCGGCAACCCGCTGACCACCACCGCCTACTACTGCCTGATCGCCCATTTGGAGCGCAAATATGGTGTGCACTACGCCATAGGCGGCACAGGTGCGCTGGTAAAGGGGCTGGTCGATCTGATCGAGGATCAGGGCGGCGAAGTGATCTGCAATGCGGGCGTCGATGAAATTCGCGTTGAAAACGGCACTGCGGTTGGCGTGACGCTAGAAAGCGGCGAGCGATTGGATAGCTCTGTTGTGGTGTCCAACGCAGATGCTGCGGCCACTTACACGCACCTGTTGCGCAACCATAAGCGTAAAACCTGGACAGACGCCAAGGTGAAGCGCCGCGATTTCTCCATGAGCCTGTTCGTCTGGTATTTTGGCACCAACAAGCGCTTTGAGGATTGCCAGCACCACACCATGGTGCTCGGGCCGCGCTACCAAGAGCTGCTCAAAGACATCTTCCAGCGCAAGATATTGGCCGACGATTTCTCGCTCTATCTGCACCGGCCAACGGCCAACGACCCCTCTCTGGCGCCGCAAGGATGCGACTCGTTTTACGTGCTCTCGCCGGTACCCAACCTGAAAAGCGGCACCGACTGGAGCGTCCAGGCTGAACCTTACCGCAAGGCAATTGAAAAACGGCTGGAAGAAACGGTGCTGCCGGGCTTGGGTGAGAGCATCGTGACCCAGCATATGCTGACCCCGCAGGACTTTCAGGACAGGCTGTCTTCGGTCAATGGCGCAGCGTTTTCCATCGAGCCAAAACTGTTTCAGAGTGCATGGTTCCGCCCGCACAACAAATCACCAGAAGCGAAGAACCTGTTTCTCGTCGGCGCGGGCACCCATCCCGGCGCGGGCGTCCCGGGCGTTCTGCCATCGGCCAAAGTGATGGAGAAGGTGGCCCCGGATGCAAGTGAATTTGCAAAGGTATAGCCACCATTAAACCAGGCCAAGCCGGGCCAAGAACGTTCGGGGTAGGCTAGGCCTTCAAGAGGACGTGGTCAAAAATCAATAGCCAGAGTGCGACCAAATAGCTCTTCTTTGATTAGCTAAAACTTAGGCGTTTTACCCCATTCTGTTGTGCAAAGAGGCGGGCACAACGTGAACATTCGTCGACATCATATTTTTGCGGCTCTGCTTTTTGCGGCGCTGCTGTCAGCTGGTCTGTTGGGCGGCTTGGTACTGCATCATCAGGTTAACCAGCGCAGCAATGCCATGCAGCTTGATGAACTCTCACATCAGCTGATGCGTCGCGCTGAAAAGGCTGTCGATTTTGTCATCATTGCCAACAGCGAGTTTTTGCTGACCAATCAGGGCACCTGCAATCTGCAGGCGCGCTCAAAGCTGCGTGAATTGGTTTTGGGTATTGGAACCGTGTCTGATATCTACATGGTTACGCCTACCGAGCAGTGCTCGAGCTTTGGGGCTTTAAGCTCCACCTTGCCGTCCACGGATGAACGAAGTGAGTGGGCACAGGCCCGCAATCCCGCCTATCGCTTTGGCCTCCTGCAAGGTGAAAACAGCAGTTTTATCGGCGTTTCGTGGGGCCTTGGCACAAACCTGGAGCTGATTGCAGCGATCAGCGCCGACGCTCTTCTGTTCGATATTCTACCAAATGAGCTGCGCAACACAGGCCGTGTTGATCTTTTAATTTGCAGAAGAAACAGTTGCCAGCTTTATCGGCTCGCAGGTTCGCCAAGACATAACACCAACATCCTTCTCCAGCTTAGGCGCGCGCTATCCCTTTGCGGTTGATATTCTGATTGATCCAAAGGTCCTTGCAGGCTGGCACTCAGACTTGCCCAGTTCAATTGGGCTGGGCTGGCTTGCGCTTTGCTCGTTTTTTGCAGGGCTTGCCACATGGGCTTTTCTGCATGGCCGCGACGAGCTGTTGGGCGACGTGAAGCGAGCATTGCGTGCAGGCCAGATCATTCCTCACTTTCAACCCATCGTCGGCGTCCGATCGGGCGCCGTGATAGGGTTCGAAGCACTGGCGCGTTGGACAAAAACTGACGGAACCACCGTCTCGCCGGGACAATTCATACCGGTCGTGGAGCGTTATGGCCTTAACGGGCAGCTGTTGGCTGCGATGATGAAACACACAGCAGCAGGACTAGCCGACAGACTGAAAGCGGAGCCAGACTTTTATGTTAGCTTCAACGTTGTTCCCGAGCAGCTTGTCGAGGCAAACTTTGTTGATGAGATAATGGGATTGGCGAAAGCCAACGACCTATCTCCCCGTCAAATTTGCCTGGAAGTCACCGAGAGACAGGTTATCAGCTCGCCCGAGAAAGTGGCCGACACAACCCGCAAGCTAACCAAAAACGGATTTCGCATAGCAATCGATGACGCGGGAACAGGGCACAATGGTCTGGCTGCGCTTCAGATTTTGCAAGCGCGTACACTGAAGATCGATAAATTCTTCATTGACCACATCGACCATGATCCACGCTCGCGCGTCTTGATTGATCTGTTCGTGTCCGTTGCGCGCCAATATGGCATGAAAACCATTGCTGAAGGCGTTGAGAACGATGCGCAGGTCCAAGTTCTCCAGGATGCAGGCGTCGATGCGATCCAAGGCTTTTTCTTCGCACGGCCAATGCCTGCAAGCGAAGTAAGCGCAGCGATTAACGCCATCGGGTCGGCAAAGAATTAGGCTTCAAGGCCATGACACCATCATGGCCAACGAGTGGGCGCTCAGAGCAACTAATGCGCCGCCTGCACGCTCTCCCGCCCAACCTTACGTTTTGGGTTTTTCACTCGGTACCACTGGTAGAAGATGATGCTGAGCCCGATCACCAACGGCACCGACCACAGTGCGGGCGTTAAGGCAGCTTCGGGCAAAAAGCGCACCGCGCCAAACGCAAAAAACGCCGTGTAGACGGAGATGCCGGTGCCCACCAACGCCTTGATATGCTCCATCAGCCAGTCCTTCACCCAGGGCTTGGGCTTATAAAGGAACCAAAGGTTGGTGATCACCGTGGCGTAGCCGATGGTGGAAATGCCGATCATCAGCACCTGCCCGTCCACCAGCCCGTGATAGGTGCAGTTGATAGTGGCCACCAACAGCGCGGCCTGCAGGAACAGGTTCAGCGGATCGCGGATCGCGGCCCGGTTGGTTTTGTGCTTCACCGTCTGCCACCCGTACCAGGTGAGATTGATGGTGAGGATGGCCAGATAAATCATAAGCCAGCCAAAAATATCACGGATAACCGTCACATTGCCAAAATCTGGGTGGGTCATGAGATGTGGGTGCGTGCCCGCAGGATCATACAGCGTGGTGAGGCTGATGAGTGTCGCCAAGCAACCCGTCGCCAGCATGCAGATCGTGAAAACGCGCCCGGCATGGACATGCCACCAGCCGCCCTTTTTGCCCGCCACCGGCACCCAGAACAGCACCAGCCCAACGGCCCCAAAGATGATGTGCCCCCACACAAAGGTGTGAAACACATCAATGCTCGGAATACCCAAAATGGGCAGCGCGTCTATGGTAGAGGATGCGGTCGCCATGTCCACATTATGCGACAGTTCAGGGTGTCAAATCCAGTAGAATTGTGATGAATAGGTTACGTTTTTCGCCCAAAAGGCATCAATGACTACTCCCTATACGCCCCCTCGCCCCGTTTCGCTGCCCGCCATTGTCTCGCTTATCCGTGTTTTGCGGCAAGGTGACGGTGATCTGCTGAGCCTGCTTCCCAATACAGCCTATCGCGACCCTATCGGCCCGCTGGGTTATTCGCGGCGCTCCATCGTCATCGCAAACGCGCCAGAGCTAATCCGGCAGGTGCTTGGCGATGAGAACCAGATTTTTCCCAAAAGCGACCTGATGGTGAATGCCACAGAGGCGCTGATCGGCGATAGCATCTTCGTTTCCTCAGGCGATACTTGGCGGCGACAGCGCGCAATGGTGGATCCGGCTTTCACGGCCATGCGGATCAACCGCGCCTTCCCTGCCATGAGCGCAGGGGTCGATGAGGCGGAAAGCTATTTTGATCAAACAATCGCTGAAGGGCGTGCCTTCTCGTTGGATAAGGCGATGGGCCATCTGGCTGCCGACATTATCTGCCGCACGGTGTTTTCCTCGTCGCTCAAGTCAGAGATCGCCCACCAGGTGTTTGATGATTTTGCAATCTTCGAGCGCTCGGTGGCGCAAGTTGAGGTGCTGCGGCTGATCTTCGATAAAGCGTGGAGCACGGTGCCGCAAAAGCCCGAAGTGCTGGCCGCCTGCGCGCGCATCCGAAGCCATCTGGGCACGTGGATCGACGGGCACATCAACGCTTCCCCTGGCACCTATGATGACATCGCCGCCGCTGTTATCGCCGCCAAGGACGCCACCACTGGCCAACCGTTCACCCGCGAAGAGCTGATTGACCAGTTGGGCGTGTTCTTTCTGGCCGGACACGAAACCACCGCCAGCGCGCTGACATGGGCGGTCTATCTGTTGGCGATGCACGCGCCCACCCGTGAGAGGATGCGAGCCGAGGTGAAGCAGGTCTGCGGCGACGGCCCCATCACCATCGAGCACACCAAAAAGCTCACCTTCACCCGCAACATGTTCCGTGAGACGCTTCGGCTTTATCCGCCGATCACGTTCCTGCCGCGTGTGGCGCTGGAAGGCACCAAACTTGGCAAGAAGCGCATCAAAAAGGGGGCATTGGTAATGGTGGCACCGTGGGTGGTGCACCGGCATCAGCGCTATTGGAAACACTCAGATGTATTTGATCCAGATCGTTTTTCGCCAGCGCGCGAGGCCGAGATGACACCGGGTTGCTACATCCCGTTCGGCCAGGGCCATCGGCTCTGTTCCGGCGCGGCGTTCGCAACCATTGAAAGCACGCTGTTCCTGGCCCGCCTCGTGCGCCGTTACGATATCCAGGTTGAGAACCCCGCCATCCGCCCCGTGGCGCGCATGACAACGCGCCCAAGCGAGCAGGTAATGGTACGCTTTAGCGCGCGCACTTAGGCTCGGCTAAACCTTGCCCGCCACTCGACGATAACCTTCAGCGCGACCAATCCCACCAGCGCGCAGAGCAACACTTTCGACAATGTCTGCATTATGCCCTCGATCAGCAGCACATGTGCGATCGTACCGCCCACGATAACCGCTGCCAACGCCAAGTGGACGCTGCGCCAAGTGCTAAGGCGTAGGCCAAGTCGACGCCAGAAGACGGCAAGAACAGTGCTGGCAAACACAGCCCACATCGCCAGCACGCCCCAAATGGAAAACGGCGTGGGTGAGACCAACAAAAGAGCGTCCACCACATCGGGCGGGCTGGTGAGCCATAGACCGCCAACATGCGCAATCACGGTAAGCACCAGCACGCCGCCAACGATCTTATGGGTCTGGCGCCCCACCGGCTTGCCTATGCCCGGCAGGGAGCCCGCGATCAGCAGCGGCTGTACAAGGAGAAGCGCCAAAGCGGCGATGCCTGCAAAGCTGGAAGCAATGTAAACCGGCTGCCGCCAGGCAAGCTGCGGGCTGAACGCAGCAAGAAGCACTGGCAATGCAATAGCCGCCAGCAGACCAGTCCAAAGGAGAAGCTGGCGCATCTGCTCCTAAGCGGGCTGCAGCACAAAATGCGCTTCAAGGCTGGTATCGCTTGAGCGCGACATGACCGGTCGCAGGAACACTGTCTCAAAATCTTCGCTGTCATAGGCAAGGTGGCCATGTGCTTGGCCAAAAGCAGGCACGATCTGCGGCATGTCCATGCGGAAAATGCCCCTATCGTCAGTCAGCGTTGCGCCATGGCTATGCCAGTCGCGTTCATGACCCTCAGTCGTATGCGCCCAAATCTGGATGCGCTGACCGGCCAACGGTGCCCCATCGCCCGCGCGGCGAACGGTGCCCGACATCATGAAACCACCGCTGCCGATCCGCTCAACGATGGGCGCACCAGCACGGTAATTGTTGGAGCCGCCGCGCATGGATCCGGTGGGTGCCACCGCCTGCGCCTTTGCTGTTGCCGGTAACAGCAGACCAGTGGCGCCGGCAACGGCGAGGCCGGCACCTGTCGTCAAAACAGCTCGTCGGTTCACTGATATTGATGGCACGCCCGCTCTCCTCATGGATCTCTGTCTGAGCATATGTGGTGGCGGCTAAAATTGGCAACAATACGCCCCGCAAACAGCGGGTGCCGCTAAAGCCATCTAAGCGTCCTCGAAAACCTCAGGCACGGCACGGCTTTCGCCCTCAAGCCAGCCTGGTACAGGCAGACCCTTCTCCCGCAAGAAGTCCGGATTGTAGAGCTTGCTCTGATAGCGCGTGCCGTAGTCGCACAGGATCGTGACCACCGTTTTGCCTGGGCCAAGGTCGCGCGCCAGGCGCATTGCGCCAGCAACGTTAATGCCAGATGACCCTCCAAGCACCAGCCCCTCATGCTCCAGCAGATCGAACACGATGGGCAGCGCTTCCTCATCTGGAATGGTATAGGACTTATCCGGCCGGAAGCCGGAAAGGTTCGCCGTCTCGCGGCCCTGCCCAATGCCTTCAGTGATCGAGCCGCCCTCGGCCTTGAACTCACCGGATGTGTAGAAGCTGTGGATTGCCGAACCACCGGGATCAGCCAAGCCGACAGTCACGCCTTTGGGCTGCAACGCCATGCCAACGCCCGCCAAGGTACCGCCAGTACCAACAGCGCAAATAAAGCCATCCACCTTGCCGTCAGTCTGAGTCCAAATTTCAGGCCCAGTCATCTCAATATGCGCTTGACGGTTGGCAACATTATCAAACTGGTTGGCCCAAACCGCGCCATTGGGCTCTGTTTTGGCCAGAGCATCGGCAAGGCGCTGCGAGTATTTCACATAATTGTTGGGGTTCTTGTAGGGCACCGCAGGGACTTCAATCAGCTGCGCACCAGCAAGGCGCAGCATATCTTTCTTTTCCTGGCTCTGCGTTTCGGGGATCACGATCACGCTTTTGAAGCCAAGCGAGGCACCAACCAGCGCAAGGCCAATACCAGTGTTGCCGGCGGTTCCCTCCACAATGGTGCCGCCGGGCTTCAGTGCACCTCGGGCTACCGCATCGCGGATAATGTAAAGGGCCGCACGATCCTTCACCGACTGACCTGGGTTTAGGAACTCTGCCTTGCCCAATATCTCGCAGCCCGTTGCCTCTGAAGGGCCATGCAGGCGAACCAGCGGCGTGTTGCCAATCATAGAGACAAGATCGGAATGGATAGCGGACATGTGCAAACTCCTGTGTTGCGCACTGATAGGCGCGCGCCCACAAAAGCTCAAGGCGCACATCGTGCAAGACATGCACCTTGTTGCAAAATCATTCCTCTAAAACCCTATCTAGAGGAATGGAGTTACGCCAACCCCATTTGCGCGCGACCAAGCGGAGTGAGGTCATCAAGGGTCGCACGACGTTTAAAGTCCACCTCATAGTTTTCGGCAGCAAAATCCGGCGCGCTCTCACCAGCCAGAAATTTTTGAGCCTGCCCATGGGCGTAAGCTTGGTTTTTGGCGCATTTGGGCGAGGCCGCGATATAGATAACGTTGGCGTAGTCCTTGCCATGGTGCTCATCGCCTACAGCGTGCACCACATCAGGATGCCACCATACGGTGTCGCCTGGCTCAACGGTCGGAATAGAGATTTTGCCAGCTAGAAGTTCACTGTGCCACTGCTCGCTGACCGAAAGCGCACGGCCCGGCGTTGCGCCGCACAGGTCATCATCGGGTACATCATCCTGCAGGCCACGCAACAGCAGATACGCAATGCCCATTGCTGACGGGATCACGCGCAGCGTGCCGTCTTCTGGGCCCTGTGTGGTCAGGCACGTCCAACCCTGGAAGGTGCGGAACATGGAACACACCGCAGGCGATTTATACTCACGCACCTGCGTGCGGTAGGTCGCTTTCCAAGGGTCATATCTGTCCCAAGCCCCCTCAAAAATCGCGCCATAAATACGCTGATAAGCCGGGTCCACCCAACGCTCATAGGATCCGGTATCGACGTGCGGGGAGAGGCCCAAAGTGGTATCTCCGGGCTCACGGCGCCGGGTGCGGTCTGCATAGGAAAGGTCCTGGTCGGGGTCGAATTCATTACCCATCGGCCCGGCAACATCCCACAACCGGTTAAGGAAACGCTTGGTGGTCGCCATCTCTTCGGCTTGGCGGGCCATCACCTGTGGCTTGGACCAATAGAGACCATAAATTTGCGGTGCTCCGGCTTTCAGCGCGCTGAAATATTTGTCCATTCCAGCCTTTTCTTTCTGTTTGGCCAGATAGTCGTTCTCGGCAATATACTCGCCCAGTTCCGCATCCCAGCTTTCTGCCTGTGAACGGGGAAATACACCTCGAATGATCGCCGTGCCGGTCTTGCGGATCGCCTCGCGCGTTGCTGTGGATACATTTCCTTCGGCAACATCGGCGTAAGAGATTTCCGGGATATTTGGCTTTCCCTTGGCATCATTATCGCGGATCAGATCAATCTCACGTGCCAGAGCCTCCCGCACGCCATCAAAGGACGCTTTCACATTCTGGAGACTGCGCAGGCGCGCCTTGGTGTCGCGAATGTAGCACGAGACGTTGTCGCTCATGGAAGTTCTCCCGCATGCCGTGCGGCCTTGTTGGCCGCATCGTTATCCAAGCACAATTGAGCACCCGCGTGCCAAGCGATCAAGTGCGCAGATGGCGCGGTGCAAGCAATTTCAAAAGGACAAAAACCACCAGAACCGGGAACACGATGAGATGGAAGAGATACGCCACCAACAACTCGGCAAAGCTCTCAAAGAGCTCATCGGCGCGTGCCATGACTGTGCCAGCCAACTCCAGATAGCGCCCTGTGCTGGTTGCGATGTCAGTTGCAGAGCCGCTGATGGTTGCAGCCCCATCAAAAAACCGGCTCTGAAGGCTTTCAATAGCGCCCGCCATACCGCGCTGGGCAGGTTGACTATCCCGAGTCGCTTCCTCGACCGGCAAAACAAGTGCCTCGGCCTCTAACGTCTGCGTCATAGAATTGATTACGGTATTGGCGCGCTCAACCGCGCGCTCGGTGAACACAGTGCCGCCTGCAAAAGCCAGCAGCAGTCCGACGGGCAGTACAACGCCAAAAGCAAGGCCAAGACCGCGTGCGTTGTTCAGCATACCCGTTAGAGCGGCTGGAGGTGCGCCCGGCCGCCAGGCAAGGCCAATAAGGCCCACACCAAGCAACACCAGGCCAAGCATCGTCACCGGAGCCAAAGCCAACGTAACAATGCCCGCGATAAGGGCCAGCGCGAACACAACCGAGGCAACACGTTCCACAGTATCATCCACCGGCTCGAGCGCTTTAAGCGGCTGCACGGTGCCTGAAACAAGCACCGCGCCGCCGCTGACCTGCGTTTCCATAGCGGTGGAAAGCACAGAATTGATCAATCGCAAGCTGGCATAGAGTGCCACAGCTGATGCGGTGATCTCTACGGCGTACTGCTTGCCAGCATTTACAACCGGGTTCACCGAAGACAATGGCGCCATTACCAGCGCCAGGACGCCGAGCGTCAGCAGCGCAGTGCGGATCTTTGAAGAGAAGGTGGGCGTGATATCGGCCATAACCTGCCTGTGACTGACAAAAGAGGCACCAATCTGGCTGCTATGGGCTGGAATGCCAACCACGATCACCAAAGCGTGTCGCCAAAGACAAGGATAAGGACAAGGATCGGGCCAAAGCCAAAGCGGTACCTGGTCTCACGCTCCACACTGCCATGAGTGACCAAGGCACCCTAATGGCCCACTTCACCAATGAATTTCATGCGGATCTTTTTTGATACCCAATCGATAATAGCGACCAAGATCAGAACATTGATGACCACGAACACAACTTGATCATAAAGCGTCGCGCGGAAGCGTTCGATGATGATCATGCCGATACCGCCAGCGCCAACAATGCCCAAAATGGTCGCCGAGCGGGTGTTGGATTCCAGGAAATAGAGCGATTGCGACAAGAACACCGGGAGCACTTGCGGCAGAATGCCAAAGCGGATGGTGCGCACTGGCCCAGCGCCGGTAGCCTTTACACCTTCCACCTGCTTGCGATCGATGTTCTCAATCGCTTCGGAATAAAGCTTGGACAGCGTACCAATGTCAGAGATGAAGATTGCCAGCACACCTGCCAGCGGACCAAGGCCCACCGCACGCACAAACACCAGTGCCCAGACCAGCTGATCAACGCCGCGGAACACATCCAGTATGCGCCGCACGGTGTGACGGAAGACCGGGATGCGCACAACGTTGCGCGCCGCCAAAAAGCCGACAATGAGGGCGACAAGCGATGCCATGAAAGTGCCAAGGAACGCCATGGCCAATGTTTCTGCAATGCCGCGGTAGATGTTGCCGTACTGCCAGGTTTCCATGTCTTGCCAACGAAACATCGCAGCCAAAAGACGCTGTGCATTTTCCGAAGGCGCAAACATGCGGCCAAAATCGAAGTACCAGAAGGCGAAGGCAAGGTAGATGAACACCGACGCCCATACACCATAGACCAGCAGCGACCGGCTGGCATTGCCAAAAGCATCGGGGTTGTCTGCACGAGCAGCCTTAATTTGATCTGCCGAGATATCAGCAAGTGTGCGAACTGGGCGAGCGATAGCCATTAGAGCTGCTCCTTACCGATAAAGTACATGCGCAAGCGCTCGGAAATAAGATCGATGATGGTGACAGTGAGAACCACAAGGATCAGCACCGCCAGAACACGGTCATCGGAGTAGAAAGAGATCACCCGGTTAAGCTCCTGGCCGATACCGCCCGCGCCCACAAACCCGATAATGGAAGACGCGCGCACATTGATCTCAAAGCGCAGCAAGCCGTAGCTGACAAAGTTCGGCAGCACCTGCGGCAGCACGCCATAGCGCATTTGCTCAAACCAGTTACCGCCAACGCCTCGAATGCCATCAATGGGGCGTTGCGAGACATTTTCATTCACCTCAGCAAACAGTTTGCCCAGCGCACCAGCAGAGTGGATTGCGATCGCCAGAATGCCCGCCAGTGGGCCGATACCGAACGCAAACACAAACACCAGCGCGATCAAGATTTCTGGTACGCCGCGGCAAATTTCCATGAAACGGCGCGCAAAGAAGTAGATCCAAGTGTTCTGCATCAGGTTGCTGGACCCGGCGAAGCACAACGCCAACGCGCCAGCCGTGCCCAGGATCGTGGCCGTAACGGCCATCAAGATGGTTTCCCAGATCAGCGCCAGATACTTGTCGAGGTCGGTGTACCAAAAGGTCAGCGACCCCTCGATGGCACGGCCATCTGCGTCTCGGCCTGCAAACAGCGTATCCAGTTGTAGGTTCGGCATAATGGTGCCGAAATACTCAAACACGCGGCTGCCTGCCTGCGCCAAGCGCTCCGGGTAAAACTGCGATGTGATGACCGAGAAGACCAGCAGGCCAAAAAACAGAGCAGCAAACAGGATCGTTTGCCCCCTCTTGGCGCGGGCAAGCTCTTTGCGGTGTTTCTCATAAACCGACACCGGGTCTTCACGATGTCCGGTCTCAGTGAGCCTAGGATCTGCGGTGATGGCCATGGACGTGCAACTTCTGAAAGAGGGGGACTGGCGTGTGCTGCGGGGTTTTGGCGTTACGATGCCAAAGCCTGCCCATCGACCGCGGTCTGACCAACAGGGCGGGCAAGCGTGGAAAGATCTGTTGAGGTCATTTCTTCGGTGAAGTCGTCAAGCTCAGCGCCATAAATCTCGCGGGCTGCTTCCATGGTCAGATCTTCGACCTTGCCATCAAACACAACGCGGCCAGCAGCCATACCAATGACGCGGTCGCAGTAATTGCGCGCGGTATCCAGCGTGTGGAGATTGCAAACCACGGTAATCTTGTCCTGCTGATTAATGGTGCGCAGCGCGTCCATCACCACCTTGGCGTTCATGGGATCAAGCGAGGCGATAGGCTCATCAGCGAGCAGAATTTTGGGCTCCTGCACCAGCGCCCGCGCGATGGCCACACGCTGCTGCTGACCACCCGAAAGCGTGTCAGCGCGCTGCGTGGCTGTATGCGCCATGCTCAGACGATCAAGCGCGTGAATGGCAAAGGCGCGCTCCGCAGGCGAATAGAGCTTGAGCATCGAAGAAGCAAAGCCATGGTGATACATGCGGCCAGTGAGCACATTGGTGATGACATCCAGACGGCCAACAAGGTTGAACTGCTGGAAGATCATCGCGCACTCAGAGCGCCATTTCAGCAGCTCTCGACCTTTGATCTGCGCAACATCATTACCCTTAAACTGCACTTCGCCAGCCGTCGGATCTGCCAACCGGTTCAGCATACGCAGAAGCGTGGATTTGCCGGCGCCGGAACGGCCAATGACACCAACCATCTGTCCGTCGGGAATGGTGACAGTCACGTCATCGACGGCCTTGGTCGCCGTGAAGTGTTTCGACAGACCTTTGATCTCAAGCATCGTGCAGGCTCCAGCTAGGGTGCGGGGTAAAATACGGGGGAATGACGGGGGGAACATAAAAAGGGTCGGACCAAAGGCCCGACCCTTCTAAGCAGCTGTCGCTTTAGCGAACGCCAGCCAGCTGACGACGCATGTTGATGATCGGCATGTAGAACTCTGTGTCGATCGGGTAATAGGCCAGAGCTGCGCCCTGGTTGATGGCTTCAAAGCAATCTGGATCTTCAAACTGCAGACGCATCATTGAACCCATCACAAGGTCTTTGAGTTCATTTGGCACGGCCGAGCGAATAACACGTGGGCCATTGGTGATGAGGTTTGACTGCCAGATGATGCGCAGATCGCTCATATTCAGAAGGTCCTTGTCGACCATTGAACGCAAGTTGCCGCGTGAGTAGCCTTCGTTGATGTCGCCGACACCGGATGTCCAGGTCACGCCGCCATCATACTGGCCCTGAAGCACAGAGATCACAGCCTGCTCATGGCCGCCACCGAAACCGGTCTGCGAGAAGTACGCTTCTGGATCGATGCCCATCTCGTTGAGTTCAGCGTTTGGAACCAGATAACCCGAGGTTGAGTTAGGGTCGGCGAACGCAAGTGAATGGCCTTCCATATCGTCCAGGCTCATAATGTCGCTGTCGGAGCGAACATACATGACCGAATAGTAGCCAAGTGATCCGTCAATCTGCTGCGCGGTGTAAAGCGGCTCAACCGCTGTTTCATCCTGAAGAAAAATACCGGCGAAACCAGCAGAACCAAGCTCGGCAAATTCTAGCTGACCAGCCAGAAGACCCTGCATAACGCCTGCATAGTCAGATGCTGGGAACAGCTCAATCGGCACGCCCAAGCGCTCTTCAAGATAGTCAGCCTGGCACTGGCGCTCACGCAAACGGTCGGCTTCGTTCTCGCCGCCCAGGATACCAATGCGGAACACTGGCACGTCGTCGCGCCAGTCGGCCAGTGCAGCAGTGCCCGTAAGAGCGGTTGCGCCAACGATCAGCGCGCTAAGTGTCATTTTCAACATGGGAATCCCTGTTTTCGCTTTTTTAATGTGGGGGAGGCAGGCTGAAGAACTCAGCAGCAACCTGCGACGAAAACCTATTTAGGGATCGTGCGTGACAGCTCAGCAAAGGTTCTGTGAAAGTCCTGCTACCGTTTCCTGTCAACTCTGTGACACCTTAAAGCATTGGCAAGAATGACGTTTTCTCTCTGCCGAGCGCACCACTATCGGTATTGCGCGATAAAGGCGTCGACGTTGAGTGTGCGAAAGTCATCCATCGCAGCGGCGATTTTATCATGGCTCCAATCCCACCATGCGATGGCGATCAACGCCTCACCCTGGGCTTGGCTGTGCCGACGTTTAATGCGCTTGGCGGGCACACCGCCAACCACTGTGTACGGCTCCACATCTTTGGTCACCACAGCACCGGCCCCAATGACGGCACCAGTGCCAACGACCACACCGGCCGTCACCGTCACACCGTGGCCAATCCAAACATCATGGCCAATGATCACAGGGTTTTCCTGCCGCCACGCGAAAAAATCAGCGTCATCCTCTCCGAGCTCATAAGACGCTGAACGATAAAATGCGTGATGCTGGCTCGCACGCCATGTGGGGTGATTGCCGGGGTTAAGCCGCACACCATTTGCAATCGAACAGAACTTACCGATGGTCGTGGCCATCACATGACCATCCTCCGTAACGTAACTGTAATCGCCCAGCGTCGAGGCTTTCATCTGTGTGCGGCGACCAACCTCTGTCCAACGGCCCAGCGTGCAATCCTCGCTGACTTCGGCCTCAGAGTGGATGGTGGGAGAGTGTGAAAGCTGCGTGCTCATGTGCTTGGCCTTAATTTACTTGCCGTGATCAGGTGGTGACGATGGCTAAGCAGAGGCGCGCGCTGCTGAAAAGCGCACCCACCCCGCACAGGTGCTATTGTCATAAAACGATCATCGAAATGGCACGCAACTGTCACGCTGGCGCGTACCTAAGGCACCATCAACGCAAGGAAGAACACAATGCTGGATCGCGTCTCCCCCGCCGCAAATGCAACCCATGATACCGCCGCATTGCGTTTCACAAATGCGCGCTTGGTGTTGCCAGATGAGGTTCATCATGGCGCTTTGAGCACGTCTGGCGGCGTCATTGAGGCGATAGACAGTGAGCAGACAAGCGGCAGCAGCATCGACATTGGTGGCGATTATCTGATCCCCGGCATCATCGATGTACACACCGACCATGTGGAAACACACGTGCATCCGCGTTCAACGGTGCAGTGGGCATTTCTGCCCGCCTTGCTCGCCCACGATGCAGTTGTCATCTCCGGCGGAACCACCACGGTCTTCGACAGCCTGTGCGTTGGAGCGTCTATGAAGCGTCCAGAGCGGCGCGAAATTCTTGAGCCGCTCATCGAAGCGCTTGAGAATGCGCAACGCTCCAATCTCTTTCGTGCAGACCATTTGCTGCACTTACGCTGTGAAATATCTGACCCTGATACCCCCAGCCTCACCCGATCGGCGCTGGAAAGTCCGCTGGCAAAGCTCGTTTCGGTGATGGATCACACGCCGGGCGACCGGCAAAGCCCCGATATCGAGCGCTGGCTGCATCATATGGTGCACGAAATGGAGATCAGCTTGGATGAAGGCCGCGAGCGGATGGCTGAGCTGTTTGAACGATCTGCGCGTATCGGCACCAATGTGCGCGCGCAGATCGTGGCCATGGCGCATGCCCATGGGTCTTCGCTCATGAGCCATGATGATCGCTCGGTTGAGCATGTTGATATGGCCAACGCAGAGGGCGTGAGCGTCTCTGAGTTCCCCACCACTGTCGAGGCTGCACAGCGCGCAAAAGAGCTCGGGCTCGCCAATGTGGTCGGTGCGCCGAACTATCTGCGCGGTGGTTCTCAATCGGGCAATATCGCCGTCAAAACGCTGCTGGAGCTTGGCTTGGTCGATGCGTTGGCATCAGATTACGTGCCGCGCAGCCCGCTTGATTGTGCCTTTGCATTGGCTGCCGATGACAGCATGGACATGGCCTTGTCCGACACCATCAAACTGGTGACCGAGGCCCCTGCACGCCTTACCGGTCTGACAGACCGGGGAACCATCACAACCGGCTTGCGTGCCGACCTTGTCCATGTGCATCTGCACGGCAACCAACCCGTGGTGCGCGGCGTATGGCGCGAAGGCGCACGGGTATTTTAAGCGAGACGATGATGCTTCCTTTGAAAATTGGGGCCGCCTTGAAGGTGGCCGATCTGCCGACCTTTCGCGACTGGCTGATTGAGGGTGAGCGCGATCTTGAAATCCAGGACTTTTATGCCTCTGACGTCATTCTGGGTGACTGGAAGGCGCGTGTGGATGAGGCCAAAAAACATCTGGATGGGTTTACGGGGCGCTTGGGTATCCATGGGCCGTTTTGGTACCTCCCGCTGGATTGCGATGATCCAGAATTTACGCCGCTCATCACCAAGCGCTTCCTCACCGGTATCGACATCGCAGCAGCCTTGGGCGCACGTCAGATGGTGGTGCACTCGCCCTACACCACCTGGAACAGCTTCAACCGCTTCAACTACCCCCCGCGCGGCGGCCAAGACAGCGCGGCGCAGGAGAAGATTGAGCGGGTCCATGGCCTGCTCGGGTCGGTGGTCAAGCGCGCCGAGGAAGAGGGCGTGACGCTGGTCATCGAGAACATTGAAGATATTGATCCACGTGATCGCCGCGAGCTCGCCGCCAGCTTCAACAGTGAGCGGGTGAAGCTGTCCATCGACACCGGCCACGCCCACTACGCCCATGGCGCTACGGGTGCACCACCGGTGGACTATTTCGTTGCTGATGCGGGCAAAGATCTGCGCCACGTACACCTGCAAGATGCCGATGGGCATGCTGACCGCCACTGGGCGCCAGGGCAAGGCAATATTCTTTGGCACAGCGTGTTCAGGGCGCTTTCAATCCTGCCGCAGATAGGCACCGAAGATGCGCCCCATCTGGTGCTTGAACTGCGCCACGCCGAAGATATCCCGGCAGGTTTTGAGTACCTCAAAAGTGAAGGCTTGGTGTGCTAGAGGCATTCCAGCAAACGCCGGATCAACATAGTGTCACCAAGCGCGTTCGAGCGGCAGCCAGAGGCAGAGTTTTGTGAACCGGTTAAAGCTGGAAATACGCCAAACCCGTTCTAGTGGGCGGTGTGGGCCTGCCGGAGCAACCGCATCAATGCTATCGCCAGGCTGCACGAGCCCGCCCGTTAGAACAATCGCCATAATGCCGGATTTGCGCACAAGCGCTCCACCATCGCGCTTCTCCAGAACCGCGCCAAGCAAACCGGGCTGAAACGTGTCGATTTGCGCGCAAGGGTTGCGCAGGCCCGTGACCTTGAGCTCGACACCTGCGCCGATCTTCAAAACAGTGCCTGTAGATAGCCCAAGCAGGTCGATCCCTTGCGTGGTGATGTTCTCACCCAAGTCTCCAGGTCTAACCGAGAAGCCTTTTGTCGCGACCTCATCAAACAACTCCTGATGAATCAGATGCACCTGACGCAGGTTGGGTTGGTTGGGATCCACAGCAACGCGGGAGCGGTGCTTGACCGTTTCACCATAATGCGCGTCGCCTTGCACACCACGACCTGCAGACATAACAATGCTCTTTTCCACCTGCTTGGAGAAGCCGTGCGTTCCATTTTTGGCAACGCAAATGACCTGAGCGTTCATCTATCCAACCTGCCGCCCATTGCTCCAAACGCCGCGCAACAGCGGTACATCGCCAGCCATATGAAAGCGGATCACATCGGCACGCTTACCAATCTCCAGCACGCCGCGATCATCCAGACGCGTTGCCCGTGCCGGTGCCGACGTAACGGTTGAGATGGCGCGGGGCATGTCATCCCAAAGCTCGGCAAGCTTGATGGCTGAGTAAAGCAGCGCTGAGGGCACATAGTCCGACGAGACAATATCCAGCAGATCATGCTCGGCCAGTATGTGGGCCGCCACATTGCCTGAATGGGAGCCGCCACGCACAAGGTTCGGCGCGCCCATCATGATCGCAATGCCATGCGCGTGGCAGGCGTGCGCTGCACCGATGGTGGTTGGAAACTCGGCAAGTTTAATCCCAAAACCGGCGCTCGTTTCCACATGCTCCTGCGTTGTGTCATCGTGGCTTGCCAACACTGCGCCAAAATCATTGGCAGCGCGAACCGCCGCGGCTTCATGCTTTTCGTGAACGTGCTCGCGCAGCTGCTTGCGCTCTTCAACATGCGCGTCAAACTCTGCCTGCGAGAGACCATGTTTACCGCGCATGTATTTCTCATACTGACTGATATCGGCGAACTGGCGCTGGCCGGGCGTGTGATCCATCAGCGAGATGATGCCAACACGATCGTCCGCGGTGAAGGTTGCCAGTTCATCGGCAAGCGAATGGGAGCAGATTTCAGCGCGCAAATGAATGTGGTGGGATATTTTTAACAGCCCCGCCTCGCGCGCCGCCAAAATTTCCGTCACCATGGAGCGCGCATAGGGCTCGATCATCTCGCGCGTGCCCGCATATTCGATGAAGCCCAGACGCACTGCATCAAACACAGTGGTTATGCCAGTGGAGGCAAGCTCGCCATCATGGGCTGCAATGGCGGCCCCATGCGGCCAGTTTACGCCGGGGCGCGGTGACAGGTGCCGCTCCAAATTGTCCGTGTGCAACTCCACCAGTCCCGGTGCGATGTAGTCACCTTCGCAATCCACGGCTCCGACAGGCACACCGGCGCCCTGATCAATTGATGTCAGCACACCTTTTTCAAAGGTGAGGCTACCGGTAAGCACCTCATCGGCGAGAACAAGCTTGGCGTTGGCCAAAACAGTCTGGGCAAGATTAAGCTGAGGCGTCATAGGACGTTCTTTCTGCTGTGCAAGGAGGGAGTATACAGACCCGGACCTTCGAGGATGATATGATGCAAGACTTTCGCCGCTACGCGCTTTACGCCATGGCTCCAGACGAACTGCATGGGCAAGCCTCGCGCTGGCTGGGCTGGGATTCGCGCAAAGGAAAACAAACCGAACATCCCGCGCTGGAGGGTTTGCCAGCATCTGTCGCCGATCTGACTGCAACGCCGCGCAAATATGGCTTCCACGGCACCATGAAGCCACCTTTCCGCTTGGCGGAAGGTTTGACCCAAAGCGATCTCGAGGCCGTCTGCGCCAGCCGCCTTGGCGCTTTGCAAGGCGCCGTGGTGGAGCGCATGGTCGTACAGCCACTCGATGGGTTTGTTGCGCTGGTGCCTCAAACGCCCAGCGACAGCTTGAACCGGCTTTGCAACGCAGTCGTGGAAGGCTTTGAGGATTTCCGCGCACCCTTGAACGAGGCCGAGCTTGCCAAGCGGCGCAAGGCCCACCTGACCGCAGCTCAAGAGGCCAATCTGGTGCGCTGGGGGTACCCCTATGTCATGAGCGAGTTTCGCTTTCACATGACGCTGTCCGGAAGGCTTAGTGCTGAGGATGCCCGCAAATTGGCAACCCGCCTGCAGGACCATTTCGCACCGCTCATCCCGCAACCGTTTCCGGTCACATCGATCAGCCTGTTGGGCGAAGATGCAAATGGTTTCTTCCACGTTATCGCCTCCTATGCTCTGGCAAGTTGAGGCGATTTAAGCGCCGCAACCGCCTGACGCACCGCGTCATCCAACGCGCCGGAATTGTCGATTTCAACGACCGGCAAGCCATCAGGCAGGGTTGGCGCGGCGCGGCCAAGGCGCGCCTGCCTATCCGCAGCGCTCTCTCGCCCGCGTGTCTCCAGCCGCCGTGCCAAGACATCTGGCGAGGCGCTTATCGACAGCACCAAAAACGGATCAAAGGTGCGGTGTGCTTCAACCAGTTTGCGGCGTGACAGATTGGCGACAACATCGCACCCGCTGGCGAGGGTTTCATGCACACTGGTCGGGATGCCGTAGGACAGCCCGTGGGCATCCCACCACAGCACAAACGCACCAGCCCGAGCACGGCTGTTAAACACGTTCTCATTGACAGCCTCATAGTCTTCACCGCCTGCTTCGGGCGCACGGGTAATGACCCGCCTACAACGCTGCATGCCGTGCACGGCCTGGCACAGCGCATTCATCACGCTGTCTTTACCCACACCCGATGGGCCAACCACCGCAATGAAACGGCCAACAGATGCTCCCGTTTGCATCAAGCGGCCAGCTTGGGCGTAAAGGCAGAAACGTCAATTTCGCGATCGGCCACGCGCTCGCGCGCGGCGATATCGTGGAAGATACCCACCAGCGCGGCCCCATTGGCCTTAGCCTGTTCAATCAAGATGAGCACCGTTTCGCGGTTCTGTGCATCCAAGCTCGCGGTTGGTTCGTCCAACAGCATGGCCGGGTAGGTATGGGCAAAGCCACGGGCGATGTTCACCCGCTGCTGTTCACCGCCAGAAAAGGTTGTCGGCGACAGCTCCCAAAGACGTTCGGGAATGCGTAGCCTTGTCAGCAGATCACGCGCGCGCGCATGCGCGGTGTGTTCATCCATGCCCAAGGCCAGAAGCGGCTCGGCCACCACCTCCAGCGTCGGCACGCGCGGCACAACACGCAAAAACTGGCTAACGTAACCCAGCGTCTCCCGCCGAAGCGCCAAGATCTGGCGCGGTTCAGCCTGTGTGATGTCGATCCCATCGATATGCACACTGCCAGCTTGCGCAACATAGTTGCCATACAGGATGCGCATAACGGTGGACTTGCCCGCACCGGACACCCCGGTCAGCGCCACGCACTCGCCCGGCAACACCTCAAACACGCCTCCTTCCAGCACCGGAATAACAGTGGTGGACTGGTTGTGTAGCGTGAAGTTTTTCCCCAAGCCTTCAACTTTGATCATTGGCTTTTGTGCCATCACTTGAACTCCTAAACCTGCAAAACCGAAGATACGAGCAGCTGTGTGTAGGCGTGCTGAGGATCATCAAGAACCTGATCGGTCAGCCCGGTTTCCACCACATGCCCGCCCTTCATCACCATCAGCCGGTCGGCCAGCAGCCGCACCACAGCCAGATCGTGTGTCACCACAATTGCTGAAAGGCCCATCGTGCGCACCAACCCGCGAAGCAGGTCAAGCAGACGCGCTTGCACCGACACATCCAAACCGCCCGTTGGCTCATCCATGAACACCAGCCGCGGGCCAGACACCAAGTTGCGGGCAATCTGCAAGCGCTGTTGCATACCGCCCGAGAACTGGGCCGGACGATCATCCATCCGGTCGGTGTTGATCTCCACACGCTCCAGCCAATCTTCAGCGGCGTGGCGAATATCGCCATAATGGCGCGCACCAACTGCCATCAGTCGCTCGCCCACATTGCCGCCAGCAGACACGCGCATGCGCAATCCATCGCGCGCATTTTGATGCACGAAGGCCCAGTCGGTGCGGCCAAGCATACGCCGTTCCGGCTCGCTCATATCCAATGTGTCGCGCGGACCATCGGCACGCGTATCAAACAAAATACGCCCGCTGTCAGGCGTCAAATGACCAGCCATCGCGTTGAGCAGGGTGGATTTTCCGGAGCCAGATTCACCCACGATGCCCATCACTTCACCGGGGTAAAGCTTGAACGATACATCCTTGCAGCCAATGCGCTGCCCGTAGGATTTGGTGAGAGACTGAACCTCCAAAAGAGGTGTGACGTCAGCGTGGGTCATAGCAAAACTCCAACCGTGTACCGCCCGGTTCACGGATCATAAAATGGACTTTGGGGCCGTTGCCCAACAATTCGGGGGCAAATTCAACAGCAACGCCGGCAAAGTCTTTTACTTTGTCAAACACCGCTGCCAGGGTTGGCGCGTCGGCAACTTTCAGCGCGGTGTGGTAGACGCCGACATTGGCATGGCGGTCCAAACCGCGTGGCCGCTCATCTCGCTGCTGCCACAAGTTCAGCTTGGCCAAACCATCCGTAACATAGGCTGATGGATAGGCCGGGTTGCCGCCAATGATCTCCCAGCCCAGACAGTCCACAAAGAACGCTTGGGACGCGGCAAGGTCGGTAACAGTCAGCCCGACATGGTCGATACCAAGCGTGCTCATGCGGCTTCACCCTGAAGACCGATATGGCCAGCCTCGCGGCGCTGCGCACAGTAGTCTGTGTCAGAACACACAAACATTCGCCCGCCAGCATCGTCGGTAATCACCTCATCAAGGTAGGTATGGTCAGCACCGCAGAGGGCACAGCATTGGTCCGCGCGCAGCAGCTCAAACGGATAGTCATCAAAATCCAAACTCACGACCTTGGTGAAAGGCGGCACCGCATAAATGCGCTGTTCACGCCCAGCGCCAAAAAGCTGGATGGCATCGCTTTCTAGCTTTGGGTTGTCGAATTTTGGGATGGGCGACGGGTCCATCACATAGCGCTCTTCCACCTTCACGGGGTAGGCGTAGGCGGTCGCTATTTCGCCGTGGCGGGCAATGTCCTCGTAAAGCTTCACATGCATCAAGCCGTATTCTTCAAGTGCATGCATCTTGCGGGTTTCGGTTTCCCGCGGCTCCAAAAAGCGCAACGGCTCAGGGATTGGAACCTGATAGACCAGGATTTGCCCTTCAGTCAGGTGCTCCTCAGGGATCCGGTGACGTGTTTGGATGACCGTCGCGTCAGCCGTTTTTTCGGTTACAGCCACATCGGCCGTCTTCTCAAAAAACTTCCGAATTGAAACAGCATTAGTTGTGTCGTCGGCACCCTGATCGATCACCTTGAACGTGTCATTGGGCGTCATCACCGCCGCAGAAACCTGCACCCCGCCTGTGCCCCATCCGTACGGCATGGGCATCTCGCGGCTGGCAAAAGGCACCTGGTATCCGGGCACAGCCAGACCTTTGAGAATAGCGCGCCGGATCATGCGTTTGGTTTGTTCGTCAAGATAGGCAAAATTGTAGGGACTTTGGGTCATGGACTCGCTCATTCTGCAGCCTCCGCAAGCGGCGCAGTGTCGTGCGCGGCACGGTTCTTTGCCACTTCGGTGCGCAGCTTGCGGATGAGTTCCAACTCAGATTGAAAATCCACATAGTGCGGCAGTTTAATGTGCTCCAAAAAGCCGGTTGCCTGCACGTTGTCGGCATGGCTGAGCATGAACTCGATGTCCTGCGCAGGTGCGCCAACATTGTCCTCACCCAGCTCTTCCCAGCGCATGGCCCGATCCACCAGGGCCATGGAAATGGCCTTTCGCTCGCAATGCCCAAACACCAAACCATAGCCACGGGTGAACTGCGGCGGCTCTGTTTTCGAGCCGGTGAACTGGTTGACCGTTTCGCATTCCGTCACTGTCACCTCACCAATGTCGATGGCAAAGCCCAATTCCGGAATGTCCATTTCAACCGACACGGCGCCCACGCGCATCTCACCCACAAAGGGGTGATTGCGGCCATAGCCACGCTGCGTGGAGTACGCCATGGATAGCACAAAACCTTCATCGCCGCGGGCAATCGCCTGCAACCGCAAGGGCCGATCAGCGGGGAAATCCAAAGGCTCACGAGTCAGATCGCGCGGGGTGTCATCGCCTTGCGCCTCGCCTTGCAACAAGCCTTCTTTGTCCAAAAAGCTGGTCACATGCGGCACAGGTTCAGGTTTGGCATCGAGCTCTGCTGCACGCACTGGTGCCTCACCGGTCGCTTCCAGCGCAAAGTCGATAAGGCGGTGCGTGTAATCAAACGTCGGGCCGAGCACTTGGCCGCCTGGCAAATCCTTGAACGTGGCCGAGATGCGTCGCTCACACAGCATCTGACCTGTTTCAATGGGCTCTGAGGCACCAAAGCGCGGCAGTGTCGTGCGGAACGCTCGGATAAGGAACACCGCTTCGATAATATCACCGCGCGCCTGTTTGATGGCCAGCGCCGCTAGATCAGGATCAAACAAAGAGCCCTCTGCCATCACGCGAGACACAGCCAACGCCAATTGCTCACGAATTTGCGGCACCGACAGTTCGGCAACAGCGGTGTCGCCACGTCGCTCCTGCGCGAGCCATGCATGTGCATTGTCGATGGCGCGTTCGCCACCTTTAACAGCAACGTACATTAGACGGCCTCCATGACGGTGGTTGAGCGCGGCAGGGCAGCTACCCGCTCGCCAGCTGTAAAAAAGCAATCGACCCCAAGCGGGAACAACTGACGGTTGGCTGCAAAGGCATCGGTTTTAGGCAGGTTGAGCCGGGCGGTTGTTTTGATCCCGGGTCCCGACAGCATGGCACCTGTGGGGGTAAGTTCCTCGCGTTCAATAATGAGCGTGGCCGCCCGATCAGGATATTCCGAGGTGCCAATCTTGTAGGTCGATAGCGGCGTCAGCGCCTCCCACGTGCCCACCACAAAATCAGCATCATGGGGGCCGGCAAACGTCGCGCCGGTGTGGAACGTAATCCACTGGCGAATGCTCTCACAGTCATGCGCGCCGCCAAGCGCCACAGATGTATCGGGATCACAAAGCGTCAAAAGCAGCGTTCCCGCAGCAACCGAAAGAGGCGCTGGTGCCTGAGCACCAAAAATAGCCTCAATGCTGCCTGGGCGCGCCATGGCGTTCATCGCCGCTCGGAACGCATGTGCACTGTCATAGGCCGGGCTTGCAAAACCGCCGGTATAAACTGAACCCTCGATCATCAACTTTCCCCCCGCACCAATGTGAAAAACTCGACCTTGGTTGCCGCTGCCTTGGCGGCGCGTGAGGCTTGACCAGCTTCAAGTTCAGTCGCCAGCGGCGTGGTCACATCGCTGTCTATGGCCACGTCTTGCCCCGCTTGCGCCAAAGCATCACAACACGCAGCTGCGATCGCGGCCGCCTTGTCACGCCCTTGCACATAGCCATGGCCAACCGCACCACCTTCAAGCTGCACCGAGCAACGCGTCACGGTGATCTCACCTAAGTTGAAAGGTGCACCGATAGCTCCAGCGCGACCGCGCACCATCACGGTGCCGATCTCAGGGCTGCGCAACACAGTATGCTCCGGCGCACCGTGTCGCTGCGTCCAGTCTGCCCAGCGGGCGTTGAGGCGCTCCGCCGGAGCCTTGGCCAACACCGATAGGCGGGCCTTGCGATCAAATTTTTGAGTGTTCGACATCTTGTCGATTTGTCCATTTATCTATACAACTAGACAAATCATAGACAGCACGTCGCCATCTAGCAACGCTTGTTTCATGAAGTTTACATGACAGTGCTTGGCGGGCGCGTATGACCATCGATCAACGAAAGGCAAGCCATGCGCAACGCGTTGTGGTCATCCATCGCAAACACGCTGGAAACAGAAATCGGCTCTGGTCATTATGCACCAGGTGAACGGTTGCCGACCGAGGCCCAGCTGGCTGCTCGGTTTGGCGTCAACCGCCATACAGTGCGCCGCGCCTTAGCCCATCTGGTTGGGTTGGGGCTGGTCCACACGCGCCGAGGTTCGGGCGCGTTTGTTGCGCAGAACCCAACCGACTATCCCTTGGGCAGGCGAGTGCGGTTCCACCAAAACATGCTGGAAGCCGGGCGCACGCCCGAGCGTCAAATGCTCAGGATTGAGACGCGGTACGCCGATGCAAATGAAGCAGAAGCCTTGGTGTTGGATGCTGGCGCCTCTGTACACGTCTGCGAAGGTCTCTCGCTGGTCGATGACAACCCCCTGGCGGTCTTCCGCAGCGTATTCCCGGCAGCGCGCTTCCCGGCTCTGCCCGATGACTTGCGCGCAAACCCATCGGTGACAGCAGCTTTAAAGGCAGGCGGTGTCAACGACTACACCCGGGCACACACACGCATCGATGCCAAGCTTGCCTCAGCGACGCTAGCTGGGCAGCTGCAGGTGAAGCCCGGCGCACCAATTTTGCGGACCACCAGTGTCAACGTGGATACAAACACAATGCCTGTAGAATATGGCCGAACATGGTTTGCGGGCGATCGGGTGACGATGACGCTTGCCTTGCCAGCCTAGAAAAGGACGGGTGCAAACACGATTACAAAGCCCAGTGCGAACAGTGGCACGCGCAGCACCCAAGTCGACGATCCGATCAAGGCAAAGGAAATCATGGCCAAGCCAAGACCTACTTGCCCAGCGGCCAAAAGCGCGGGCAGCAGAGCATCGCTCAGCCCGATCAATTGCGGGTTGGCGATCATTGCAAGCGGAATGACATAAAGGCCAATGCCAAGCATCATCGCGGTGATGGACACCTTCAGCCAGTTCTCGTTGATCATACCAGCGGCAATAAACACTGCCCCGCACACAGGCGGTGTGATTGTGGAAAGCAGCGCAAACCAGAACACAAACAGATGGGCCTGCAGCGGCTCCAGCCCCAACTCTATGAGCGCCGGCCCGGCCACAGAAACGCAGATGACGTAAGCTGCCGTGGTTGGCACCTCCATGCCCAGGAGCAGACACGCAAGCGCAGTCAGCAGCAAGGCCGGCCAAAGGGCCCCGCCGGCTCCGCCGACGATCAGCGAGGTAATTTTGACACCAAGCCCGGTGATTGCCAGCACACCGATAACAATTGAGGCGCACAGGATGATCATACCGATCATCGCCACCTGTTTACCAGCCGACAGGCACGCATCAGCGGTTCGCTCCAACCCAAGCTTGATGTCAAAGCCCGTCTGCCGGTTGAAAAACAGCATCGCACCGGCTGCAAAAATTGCCAAAGCCGCTGCATATTGCGGCGTAAAGCCGATCGCAAAAATGGCAAACAGCAAGACCGTGAACGGCACTGCAAAATACAGCGATGTGATCAGCACATCTGCGCCCGACGGGCGCTCCTCAGCCGGTATGGCTTTAAGCTCATAGCGCGAGGCAAAAGCATCAATACCAATCCAAACCGTGAAAAAGTACAGGATCGCGGGCAGCAGCGCTGCTGCCATAATCTGCGTATAAGCCACGCCTGTCAGCTCCACCATAACGAACGCGCCTGCACCCATGAGCGGTGGCATGATCTGTCCACCGGACGAGGCCACGGCCTCGACTGCTGCCGCCAAGCGTTTGGGATAACCAAGCTTGGTCATCGCAGGCAGTGTGACCGCACCGGTGGACGCAACATTGGCAGATGCCGAACCCGAGATGGATCCAAACAGGGCTGACGATAGCACCGAAACCTTGGCGGCCCCGCCGCGCAAGCGCCCTGCAGCAGCAGCAGCAACATTCATAAAACCTTGCCCCGCCTCACCTGCATTCATGACGGCACCAAGAATGACGAAGATCGCAACGACGCTCACGGACACGCCGGTAAGTTTACCCCACAGCCCGCCCTCAGTAATGACCAGCGTACCCAGAAAGCTGCGCAGCGGGACACCTGAATGGCCAAACTCGCCAGGCACATATTGACCAAAAAGCCCGTATCCCAGCGCAACAAGCGCAACCAGTGGCAACGGCCAACCGATCATACGCCGGGCACCCTCCATCGCGATGACGAGCAGCAAAAAAGCGGTGGCAATCTGAAGATCGGTTTCAATGAAACCATACTGCTCTCGCAGATCTGCGTGGTTCCATGCAATCGACAAACAGGCTGCAACACCCAAGGCTGTCAGCAAGGCCCCCGAAGCCAGATTGAATCGCCCCTTGGCGGCAAAGATAAACACCCATGGCAGCAACAGCGCCATGTGGATGGGGCGGGAGACGAGGTTAGGGACAAGGCCGGAGAATATCAGCCCCAGGTGGAAGGCAAGTGTTAGCGCACCCAGCAGAAGCCATACCCACGCAGACCAACCACCATGTCGAGGTGTGCCAATTGTCGGCCGATCGGTAGCCTCAAACATGCTGTATCAATTCCCCAAGGGACTCATCATTGTGTCTGCACGGTCTACAACGCCCGGCGAGTGCCGGTCGCCGGGCGTTGGACAGTGTGCGGTTACGGGAGAACGAGCAGCTTAGTTGCCGCTTACGTCCACGCCGATTTCTTCATAGTACCGCAAGGCGCCGGGGTGGAACTCAGTGCTGATCGTGCCGAGAAGATCCGTCGATACCCCGCCCCACCAAGCTGCATCCGCAGTCAGTGACTCTTGCTGCTCCCAAAATGTGCTGGTGAGCAAATAGGCGGTCTCATCTGACATCGCCTGGGTGGCAAACGCTGCCACAGGAAGCGATGTGGTGACGATGTCGCTGTCCTGACCGGTGTAGGTTCCCGCTGGGATCACGATGCGTGTGCGCCCGGTTTCCTCCACCTGGTCATCCGACATCGATAGCACCCGCACACCCGTAGACGCTGCCGCCTCAATGACATTGGGTGCCGGGTAGGACCCTGCCGTTACAAAGGCGTCGATTTGGCCGTTTTGCAGCGCCGCAACAGCACCCGAAAGATCTGAGTCCGAGATCGTAACGTCATCCTGTAGGCCAAAAAGCTCAATGTATCGTGCACCTTCACGTGCACCAAAGCTGCCACTGCCAAGCAGAATGCTGGCACCCGCCAGATCTTCAAAGGTCTCTATGCCGCTGTCCTCACTGACCACAAAATGCATAGTCAGTGATGGGATCGGGAACAGCGAACGGATGCCATCAAACGCCGGGTCGCTGCGATCTTCAAACATCGCACGCCCTTCACGCGCCAGATTAATCAGCCCGGGAGGCGTGGTGAACACATAGTCAGCGCCGCGCGCACGAACCTGCATGACGTTTTGAACAGAACCTTGGCTCTCTTCGACCGTCACGCTCACCGCACCATCTGTGCCTTCGCTGATGGCTTCTGAGAGCTGAACGCCCATCAAAAAGTAAGACGAGCCAGAACTGGCAGAACGATAGGTAACACGCTCTTGCGCAACAGCAACGCCGGTCGCAAAAATGGCAGCGGCGGTCGTTGCCACGATAGTAAGATGTTTAAAGTTCACGCAATTTCTCCCTGGTGCGGCGCCCGATTGGCGCGCTTTTTGGTTTTTGTTTGCACCAGTCTTTTAAGGACAAATGCCTGCTCAGGAAAAGGGTGCACCAGGGATTACCGCACAGGCGGTAAAACCGCGCATCGTACTGACCGTGTTTCAGCCGCTGCATGCACCGATGCAATGAGCCGCCGGCGTTAAGGTGCTGGATATACCGGCAACCAAAATTGCCTTTTCATGTCAGTGCGTTGAAGCCAAAATGCTCTTAACGATCACCGGAAAATTCGACAAACTCAGCTCACATTTATCGACAAATTGAACGCGCTCGCCGGTGCTTTTATCGGACCTCATCGCCTGGCGAATATCGGCTGACACAACGACGGTTTTGCCCTCATACCCAGCATCCACAAGCACCGGAAGGGTGTCGACCCAACTCTCATAAGGGTGCAGACGATTGTCCAAAAACAATAGATCGAAGTGCGTTTCTGCTACCGCAGCTGCGGCCTCTTCAAGGCTCTGGCAAAACTGAAAATCGACATTTTTTAGCAGCGCAGCATAAGCTTGAATGATCCGAATTTGCTGCTCATTGTCATCAATGAACAGAACGGTTTTTGCTGCGCTCATGATGCAGCGCCAGCCGAGCTTTGCCCTGAAAGCATAAGATGACAGGTGCCATCGTCGCGCTCAACAAACAGTAGGCTGTCCACATCCTTACAAATTTTAGCCAGCGCCTCCTTGTTCAATGGCTTCGTCACAAAAAAATCAGCTTGCGCCTGCATCGCCTCTTTGCAATCTGCGGGGTCATCTGACCCAGAGCAAATACCGACAACAATATTCGCCATATCCGGGTTATTCCGCAGAGCACGCACACCATCCAAACCACTGGTCACGGCAAGATTTAGATCACTAATCACCAACGTTTTGGCTGGCTCGAAATCCTCGTCGGCCTCCACTGTCCGCATGAAGTCGGCAAAATCGCTGTGCGTCATCAGTTCCACATCAATCTTTGAGCGACGAAACAGCAGACGGGTGATGAGGAACTCGTCAGGGGAATCGTCGATGTAATGAAGGGTCTGAAGGCGCATGGGACTTATGTCTTTCCGCGCAGTCTTGGTAGGCTGATCACGAACTTGGCGCCATCCAGTTTGCGGCTCGTCTCAACGCTGATGCTGCCATGATATTGCGCAACAATCCGCTGACAGATCGACAGGCCCAGACCCGTACCCTCCACCTCATCGCGCCGCTGCAAGCGCTTGAATACGGCAAAAATCTCTTCACGCGCGGCCGGCGGAATACCGGGACCATTGTCTTCGATGAACAACCGTATCTCGTCCTTCAACGTCTTGCCGGTGATGTGAATTTCCGGCGTTTCAGCGTTGTTGAACTTGATAGCGTTGGCCACAAGGTTTTGCAGCAGTTGCAAGAAATGGATGGGCGCACCGTGCACTGTCGGCAGGTCGCCAACAGTGAGCTGCGTACCACTTTCCTCCAGCGACAAAGCCAAGCTTTCGCGAATTTGTTCTATCGTTTCATTGAGGTCGATATCGCTTTCATCGATCTTCTCATCGATGCGCGAGTAAGCGAGCAAACCATCGATAATTTCACTCAGGCGCGAGGCGTTGGTGCCGATACGCCCAATGATCTCATCACGCTCATCGCCGTCTATCCCAATATCTTTATCCAGAACCAGCTCGCACATGGCTTCGATCAGGCGCACGGGTTCCTTCATGTCGTGGGAGCACACGTAGGAGAAGCGGTTCAGCTCTTGGTTGGATTTGGAGAGGTCATCAAGCAGCGATTGCAGGTTCTCTGCATTGTGCCTGTCTTCGGTTATATCAACGAAAACGCCAAAGACCGACGTTGCTTTGCCGTCACCATCAACATGGGTTTGCCCGACCGAGCGCACGATCCGCTCATCACCTTCTTGCTGAAGCAGGCGCGCCTCAAACTCGAACGTCGAACCGTCTTTGATCGCCTGTTCCAGCTTGGCTTGAACGACCGGCAGATCATCGGGGTGATAGTAGGCAATCGCGGTCTCCAGGTCGGGGGTGTATTCTCCGGGGCGCACCCCGTGAATGCGGTAGATTTGATTGGACCAAAAAACCGTGTTGTCTGACAGATCGATGTTCCAGTAGCCAACGCCGGACATTTCTCCCGCCAGCTCAAACTGCCGATTGCGCTCACGCAGGTCCGTGGTGTTATCGTGCAGCATCAGAATAGCCCCGGTCATGCCGTCACGTTCGGTCACATTGGGCACGACGGAAACAATAGCGTTGACGCCATCGGCGACAACTTCCACTTCGGTACGGCGCTTGTTTTTAATGGCGTTGCGAGCAAGCTCAACCAGATTGGGGAACCCGCGACGGTTCGCCAACATGCTCAAATGCGGCAGCTCTAGCCCATTATCGAGTTCGAATAGGGCTTCGGTGGCCTTGCTGACAAATAGGATGTTCAGGCCATTATCAACAACGATGAGCGGGGAGCCGATATTGAGCAGGATAGATCGGATGCTGTCATTGACAATCCGCAGCTCGCCGCTGTTCACCTGCAGCTCTTCATTAACAGTGGAAAGCTCTTCATTGCTGGACTGAAGTTCCTCGTTTGAGGTTTCCAGCTCTTCATTGGTCGATTGCAGCTCTTCATTACTCGACTGCAATTCCTCATTGAGCGCCTGCAACTCCTCATTGGAGGTTTCAAGCTCCTCGGAGGTCTGCTGCAAGTTCGCCATCGCGATCGCCAGCTCACTGCGCAACTCTTCTATCTGCTGGATCAGCGTTCCAGTTTCGTCGTTGGCCGCAACCGTTGGTACATCAACAACGTTTTCCTGCCAGGTGTTGAACAGGATCAGCCCTATGGGCGGCTCATTGGGGCCGCTATCAATCGGGTAAACAACCACTCGGGTTTTCCGGCTTTCATCCTCTGGGTCAGCATGGGCGACACCACGCCGCGCTTGTCTTTTGCGCAGCGCGATAGGCACTGAAGTGCGGATGTCCTGCCCAAACGGTTCTTTGAACAAAGATGTTGCCCTGAAGTTGGCAACCCCGCTGGTGATCTCAATAAACGGATTGATGTTACCGTACGTCTTGAGGATTTTTAGATCCTCGTCCACAAGCACGCCGTCAGGGCCGAATTGCGCAACCAGCGAGTCAAATCGGCTAACGCTAACGCGAACAAGTTGCGCCTCAGCCAGGGATTCTTTTTTGACACTGCGCGCCGACGGCAAGCCTGCCGAGGGTCGGTTGGTTATCCCGCGGTTCTCAGCTTCCGGCCTTTGGATGAAGATATGCCGGTGTTCGTCAACGGCGTGGAACAGCGACTCATTGGCCGCAATCGTCTCTGATTTACCCAGGAACAACAGCCCGTTTGGCACCAGAGCATAATGGCAGCGCGCGATGGCCTGAGCTTGCAATGCCGGCTGAAAATAGATCAGCAGATTGCGGCAGGAAATAAAATCAATATTCAGAAAAGGGGGGTCCTGCACCACATTGTGGACCGAAAAGACCACACGCTCGCGGATCGCCTTTTTGACCATGTACCCGGCAGGTACGCGATCCAGGTAACGATCAACATATTCACGCGGGATCGCATCCAACGCACTGCTTGGATAGAAGCCCTTGCGCGCCACTTCGATGGCCGCCGCATCCAGGTCTGATGCGAAAAACTGCACCCGGCGATTGGAAAGTTCTCCAAGACCGCCAAGCGACTCCGCCAACATCATTGCAAGCGAGTAAACTTCCTCACCAGTTGCCACAGCTGGAATCCACACCCGAATGGGTTCCGTGCGTGACTTGGAGTTTACCAGGCGATCAACATATTCGCGCAGCGCTTCAAATTCACCGGGGTCACGAAAGAAGGAGGTAACGGAAATCAAAAAGTCACGAAACAGCTCATCCACTTCCGCCGGCGTGGTGCGGGCGATCGCGACGTAATCTTCAATCGTCGTTACACCAACGGCAGCCATGCGCCGCTCGATACGGCGCTGCAACGTTGCTGCTTTATAGTGGTGAAAATTCACCCGCGACTGCGTATGCACCAGGTGGATAAGCTCAGAAACGCTGTCCAAATGAACTGGAGACGATTTCAGCGGCTCCAAATCAGCTCGCTTTTCCAGAATCATCGGAAATTGACTGCCAATTTCCTCAGGTGACATCACCAAATCGACACAGCCTGATTCGACCGCCGCGCGCGGCATATCGGGATACTTCGCCGACATATCGTCCTGCGCGATTGTCACACCGCCGTCCTGCTTGATGGCGCGCACACCCTCTGCACCATCAGAGCCTGTACCCGACAAAATGATGCCAACAGCGCGGCGGCCCTTCTCACTGGCTAGGGAGCGAAAAAGTCGATCCACAGACGGCTTTGGCGCACCGGACGCCTGACTGGGCGGTGCCAGCCGCAATGTGTCGCCATCAATTAAAATGTCCCGATTTTGCGGGGTAATATACACCTTGTCGGCCTTAGGGTGCACGTGATCCTCAACACTAAGGACCTCAAAATCGGTCTCACGGCCAAGGATTTCCGGTAGCATGCTGCGGTGATGCGGCGACAGGTGCTGGGCAATAATATAGGTCGCGTTGAGGTTGCGCGGCACGTTGCGCACAAACGCTCTCAGTGCTTCCAAACCACCGGCAGAGGCGCCTATGCCGACCCAAAAATTCGGTTCTTTTTCAGAGTCTGCCAAAGAATGTCATCCGCCCCTGTTAGTGAGCGCAAACAAAGAGCAAACGCGACCATCCGTATTGAATGTGATGAGGAATTTTTAAGCAGTCAACCGTCAAACGGTGCGTCGAAAAAGCTTTTCCTGACCCAGGCGTCAATCACCTCAAAACTGTATCGCCACTGGACGCTAGGGAAACCGGCCACCTTTAACCAAAAGACTGGCTGAACTCTGCCCCGCTACTTGCTGGGCCCTGCAAGCCTTTCCACCAAAAACTCCATCTCACTTGCGAACATTTCGCCGGACAAGCCCACAAAGCGCTGCTCAACGCTCACAGTGACCAAGCCATGCACGGCGGCAAAGCATGTCCGTGTGCGGGCATCCAGCTGCTTCGGTGAAAGTGAAGCATCAAGCTCAAGCAATGCACCGCCGATCACGGCAAGAAGTGCAATATTTTCATCGCGGTGTTCCTGCGGGATCGAGCGACCCTCTGGCAGGCGGTGCCCAAACAGGGCCTCCCACAGCCTGCGGTTATCTTGGGCAAAGGCAAAGTACGCGTGCGCAAGAGCTTTAAGCCGGTCCATCGGGTCGGCCTTTTCTGCAACAGCAGCGCCAATTGCCACCTTCAGGCGCTCGAGCGTTACCGTGTTCACCCGCGCGATGATGTCGTCCAGGTCCTCATAATATTTGTAGACCGAGCCCACAGAATAACCTGAGCGCTTGGCGATCTCCCGCGCATGCAGCGCATCAATGCCGTTTTCCTCCACGCACGCCACCGCCGCTTCAAGCAGCTTGCGCGCTGCCTCTTCGCGTTTGGCCTTCTGCAAACCCGCCATGAACCCTCATATTTCTCGCAACTTCAAAAAATGAACTGAGTTCACTTTTTTCTTGACGGCGCCTAAGCGCTGTGGTTCCGTCAAAAAGTGAACAATGTTCATTTATTGGAGAACCACAATGCTGAGAATCCTGAACACACTATCAAGAGCACTGGCATCCAGCGCAACCGACAAAGTTGAGGAGCGCCACGCCATGAGCATTCTGGGTCAACAGGTACGTGATGCCGCCGCATCGGTTCGCTGTGCCCAGAAGGCTGTGGCGCTGGTGAAGGCCCAAAAAGAGCAGGAGAAACAACGCTCTGTGAAGATCAGCATCATGATCACCGACCTTGAAGCACGGGCCTGCGCGGCGCTGGAAAAGTCCGCTGATCATTTGGCGCGCGAGGCTGCCGATGCCATCGCTGAGCTGGAGGATGACCACGCAGCCTCACTCAAGGCGCAGGCGGCTTTTGGCGCGGAGATCACCCGCCTCACCGCAAGTTTGCGTCAGGCCCAGGCCCGCCTGCGGGAGCTGCAACGAGGCCAACGCGTCGTGACTGCGCGTGACCAGGTGCACAAGGTTGGCAAGCGCGTTTCGCTGTCTGGCCAGGGTGCCTTGAGCGAGGCTGAAGGCACGCTGGCCAAAATTGAAGATCACCAGAAGACGGTTGGCCTGGCCGACGCCGCCTATGCCGACCTCACCGTGAGCAACAACCCTGCCGACATCGTCGAGCGACTTGCTGACGCTGGCTGCGGACCATCCACCCAAACGACAGCAGACGACGTTCTGGCCCGCCTCAAAGCACGCGCCGCCAGCGATGATGCTGCCTAACCAAACCCAAATCAGGAGACTTACCATGACCGACCAAACGATCAGCCACTCGCGCTACTGGACCCTTTTTACCGCCGGCAGTTTCGCCCTTGCGGTGACCATGATGGCTCTTGGCATCTACAATCTGCAGGCGAGCTTCTCCGCCAAAGGCTTCTACGCCATGTCGGCCATCATGCTGGTGCACACGGCGATCACGCTGAGCAAAACGCTGCGCGATGCCGATGAAGCCAAGAAGCTGCACAACCGTCTGGAAGATGCCAAGACCGAGAAGCTGCTTCTGGATACCTCCAGCTCCGACACTTTGTAGCCACCTCGCGCGCCGCCAGCCCCGCGCGGCGGCGCGTCCTCGAACATCACCCCAAATCTTGCCCTCTGGAGACACTGATATGTCTGGCACGCTGATGAAATCCAAGCGGTTCGCGCCGCTTTTCTGGACGCAGTTTCTGTCCGCCTTCAACGACAATTTCCTGAAGAACGCTCTGGTGCTGCTGATCCTGTTTCAGGTCTCTGGTGCAAGCTCACCAACCGCAGGCTCCGGCATTCTGGTGACGCTTGCGGGCGCTGTGTTCATCGCCCCGTTTCTGCTGCTCTCGGGCCTTGGTGGTCAGATTGCAGACCGCAATGACAAGTCCAAAATCGCCCGGCGGCTGAAGCTTGCCGAAGTGGGCGCGGCAGGCGTCGCTGTTGCCGGCATGGCGCTGCAATCGCTGCTGGTTCTTTTCGTCGCGCTGTTTGCCTTTGGCGTGATCTCGGCGCTTTTCAGCCCCATCAAGTTCGGCATTCTACCCGATCATCTTGAACCGCAAGAACTACCCCGCGCCACCGCCTGGGTGGAGTCTGGCACGTTTTTAGCCATCCTCGGCGGCACCATTGGCGCTGGCCTGCTGTTTGCGACCAGTGCATCGGTTACCCTGTTCGGCCCGGTGATGATCGGCCTGGCGCTGGCGTGCTATGCCTTTTCGCGCGCCATTCCCCCCACCAAGGTCGGCGCGCCTGATCTTGCAATCAACACCAATATCTTTGCCTCAACGTGGAACATCCTGTCGGGCTTGCGCTCAGATCCGCGCATCTGGCGCACGGCTTTGTTCAACGCCTGGTTCTGGCTGGTTGGCGCGACGGTTCTGTCGGTCATGCCGATTGTGGTGAAAGAGGTTCTGATGGGCGAGGAATTGGCCGTCAGCTACTTCCTCACCGTTTTTGCGCTGGCTGTTGGCGTTGGCTCAGCCGTTGCCGCCTGGCTATCGGCGGGCCGCATTGTGCTGCTGCCTGCCGTGGTTGGCACCGCGCTGATGGCTGCCTTCTGTTTTGATCTGTTTTTCGTCCTCAGCGCTGCTGATATGGCCGCTGCGCCAGACTTTCCTGCCTTCGTGGCACAGCCCGAGGTCATCCGCGTGAGCCTCTCCATGGCGGGCCTTGCCTTCTCTGGTGCTCTGCTGGTCGTGCCTGCCTTCAGTGCCCTGCAAACCTGGGCGAAGGCCGAACGCCGCGCCCGCACCGTTGCCGGTGCCAATGCCCTGTCGGCAGGCGTTATGACCCTTGGGGGCCTGGTGTTGGCTGGTGTCCTTGCGGCAGGTTTTTCTGCTGTGGATGTTCTGGTGGGCCTTGCAGTGCTGAACCTTGTGGCCGCTGGCCTGATGCTGCGCTTCCTGCCCACCAACCCGCTGCGCGATCTGGTGTCGATCATCTACCGCGCGGTGTTCCGCCTGGAAGTTGAGGGCGCGCAGAACATGGAAAAAGCCGGTGAGGCCCCCATTCTGGCGCTCAACCACACCAGCTTCCTGGATGCAGGCCTTGCGCTGACCCTCACTGAAAAAGCCCCAACTTTCGCCATCGATACGCGGATTGCGCAGGCTTGGTGGGTGAAACCCTTCCTGAAACTTGCCACCGCCCTGCCGCTGGACCCAACAAACCCGATGGCCATGCGTTCGCTGATCAATGGGGTGAAGGGTGGCGAGCCGATGGTGATCTTCCCTGAAGGTCGCCTGACGGTGACCGGTGGCCTGATGAAGGTTTATGACGGGGCGGCTCTGGTTGCCGACAAGACCCGCTCGAAAATCGTGCCGATCCGCATTGATGGCCTGCAGAAAACGCATTTCACGCGCCTGAAAGACGGTCAGGTTCGCAAGAGCTGGTTCCCCAAAGTGAAGGTGACCATCATGGAGCCGCAGGAACTGACCTTGGACGCCGATTTGAAAGGTCCTGCCCGTCGCGAGGCTGCCGGTGCCAAGCTTCACGCCATGATGAGCGAGCTGATGTTTTCCACCAGCATGGACGAACGTTCCACCGTTCTGGAACGCGTGATCAAGGCAGGCAAGGAACATGGCATGGGCAGCCTTGCGGTGGAGGACCCGGTTTCGGGCACAATGAGCTATGGCAATCTGCTCACCGCAATTTCCGTACTCGCTCGCAAGCTCAGCGACCTGACCCAGGGCGAAACCAACCTCGGCGTTATGCTGCCCACTGCCAATGGCACCGTGGTGACCACCCTTGCCACCATGTCAGCGGGCAAGGTGCCCGCGATGATCAACTTCACCGCTGGCAGCGCCAACATACTGTCGGCTTGTAAAACAGCCAAAGTGAAAACCGTGCTCTCCTCGCGTGCTTTCATCGCGCAGGCCAAGCTGGAGCGTGTGGTAGAAGCGATGGAAGCGCATGTTCGCTTCATCTGGCTGGATGAGTTGCGCACGCAGATCAGCACCGCTGACAAAGTACGCGGGCTGTTGGGTCGCGCGCGCCCACTGGTGGCGCGCAGCGCCGATGACTCCGGCATCATCCTCTTCACGTCCGGCTCAGAAGGCGCGCCCAAGGGCGTGGTGCTCACCCACGCCAACCTTCTGGCCAACGCCACGCAGGCAGCAGCAAGCATCGACTTTGATCCGACCGATAAAGTGTTCAACGTGCTGCCCATGTTCCACGCGTTCGGCCTGACCGGCGGCACACTTCTGCCGCTGATCTCTGGCGTGCCGACGCACCTTTACCCCTCACCGCTGCACTACCGGATCATTCCAGAGCTGATCTACCGCGCCAACGCGACCATCCTGTTTGGAACCGATACATTCCTCAACGGCTATGCCCGCGTTGCCCACGGCTATGATCTGCGCTCGGTGCGCTATTGCTTTGCAGGTGCAGAGCCTGTGCGCCCATCCACCCGTGCGCTGTATATGGAGAAATTCGGTGTGCGGGTGCTGGAAGGCTATGGCGTGACAGAATGCGCGCCGGTGGTGGCCATCAACACGCCCATGCACACCAAGCCGGGCACGGTTGGTCGTTTGCTACCGGGTATGCAGGCGCGTCTTGAGCACGTGCCGGGAGTGGAAAAAGGCGGTCGCCTGATGATCGCTGGACCCAACGTCATGGCTGGTTATCTGATGGCTGATAAGCCAGGTGTATTGCAGCCACCGGTCGATGGCTGGCACGATACCGGCGACATCGTCACCATGGATGAGGAAGGCTTCATCACCATAGAAGGCCGCGCCAAGCGCTTTGCCAAGATCGGCGGTGAGATGGTGTCGCTGGCCGCTGTTGAGGCTTTGGCCTCGCACATGTGGCCAGGCGAATTGTCGGCTGCGGCCAGCCTGCCAGACGCACGCAAAGGCGAGCGCATTGTGCTCTTCACGCAAAGCGCAGGGGCCGACCGCGCAAGCTTCAACGCCTTTGCCAAGGCGCACGGCGCGCAAGACCTGATGGTGCCGGCAGAGGTGCATGTGGTGGACAGCATTCCAGTGCTTGGCTCGGGCAAGGTGGACTTTGCCGCCGTCAATGCCCTTGCCGCTGACCTTGAAAAACCGATAGCTGCTTAAGGCCGCCAACAAAGGAGTATAGCCATGACAACTTTATCGGTGGCGCTTGGCGCAGGCGGAGCACGCGGCATTGCCCACATTCATGTGCTGCGGGCGCTCGATGACTTGGGGGTACGCCCCCAGGCAATGGCGGGCACATCCATTGGCAGCATCATGGCAGCGGGGTATTGCGCAGGTATGGATGCAAAGCAGGTTGAGGCGTTTGTTGAGGAACGCCTTGCCGATCGGTTGGAGCTGCTGCGATCGCTCTTCCGCACCGTTCCCTCTGACCTTCAGACCTTCCTATCCGATGGTGGCGTGCGGTTGGGCGAGCTGAACCTTGAAACCATTTTGGATGTGTTCTTGCCAAATGAGGTGCCGCAAGACTTTGCGGCCCTGGACATACCGTTGCATGTGGTTGCCACCGATTTTTATGGCGAACGCGATGCCGTGTTCACGCAGGGCCTGCTGAGGCCCACGCTTGCCGCTTCGGCCTGTATGCCGGCGGTTTTTCTGCCTGTTTTTATTGATAACCGTTACCTGACCGACGGTAGCGCCACCAATCCAGTGCCGGTAAATGTGCTGCACGGCAGTGCGGAGCATCTTATCGGGGTGGATGTGGCAGGCGGCACTTTTGGCGACCCAGCCATCAAGCCAAGCATGGTCGACGTCGCCTATGCTGCCAATGGTCTGATGCAGCGTACGATGGCGCGCCAAATGGTTGCTCAGTTTGAAAACGCAACACTGCTGCGCGCCGCTGTGGCAGAATATCGCCCGCTCGATTTTTGGAAGGCGCAAGACATCCTATCAGACACCCGCGCCCTCTATGAGGACGCAAAGCGTGCTATTGAAACGGCTTTCAACCCTTAAGCGGCAAGTCAAAACACGCAGACCAGAAAACCTTATTCGCCGCACCTTGCCGCAAAGGCCTGGGCCGAAACGCAACATCGGCGTCAACTGGCTTGCATATGACGCAGGAAAGGTGGATATCAATCGCACACAGGGGTGCTGCGTGAAGCCGCGGCTGAGATGTGGGCGCCAAGCTCACGGACCCTTCAAGCTGATCTGGATAATGCCAGCGTAGCAAGGAGATGCGATATGTTCGCAGGCGCGCAAGTTTCTCTCTACCCCATGACTGATGGCTTTGTGGATGTCATCTTGTCCTCGCTGGGCGCTCTGGACCCGTGGCGCGATCAATTGCGCATCGAAACTGATGACATCTCAACGCTTTTCGTCGGGCCGCCAGAGGTTTTGTTTCCAGCGTTGGGCGCGCTTTATGTCGCCGCTGCCAAGACAGACCACCACGTGGTTTTGCGTGCCACGCTCTCACGCGGGTGCCCTGGCGAGCCGGACGATCCCATTTGCAAGACCAACGCGTTGGCCAACCCATCTGAGCCGTTGGCCCAGCGCCAACAAAAGGCACTGGAAGCCCTTAAGAATGTGCCCCATCACGGCCAGGAGGCTGATGCTCAGTTCTCGCTTTATGTCATGGGTGCAGGCGACCATATGGCGGAGATCATGGGCTGCATCGACTTTCTGAAAAGCAGTGGCACCTTTCTTCGCTCGAAGAACTTTTGCACCCGTCTCAATGGTGATGCAGGCGCTGTCTTTGCCACCTTGCAACAAGCATTTTGCCAGTTTGGCCCGCCTGCTGGCCATGTGACCATCGATCTTACGGTTTCTGCCAACAGCCCGTCCAAGCGCTAAGCCATGAACCGGTATGAACCCCGCAAGGGGGTAAGCGCGCGGGGTCAATCCGCGCCTGTTAGAGCGAAAATCATAAGGGCTATCCCCGCCGCACTGAGCCTAGCCAGCGCGTTTCTGGTTTGGGAACTCTATGTGCATCTGTCCGGCATTTCGCCGCTGATGCTGCCTGCACCCTCGCGGGTGATAGAGCAGATCGGGCTTAATCGGGCGCTACTCTGGGAGAACACAAAGCCCACGATCACCGCAACGCTGGTCGGCTTTTCTTTGTCGATGGCGGTGGCCTTTGTTCTGTCGGTTGCGCTCGATTTCATGCCGCGTGTGCGCCGGGCACTGTTTCCACTTTTCGTGGTCAGCCAGACCTTGCCTTTGGTCGCCATCGCACCGCTGGTGGTCCTCTGGTTCGGCTTTGAACTGACCCCCAAAATCCTAATCGTTGCGCTGGTGACCTTCTTCCCCATGCTTGTGGCACTGGTTGATGGGTACAGCTCGACGGACCAGGACATTGAGGCCTTGTTGCGCTCGATGAAGGCCTCACGCCGGACGATCTTTTTGCAGGCACGGCTCCCATCGGCGCTGCCCTATTTCTTTGCCGGTCTGCGTATTTCGATCACCTATGCCGTGGTGGCCGCGATCTTTGCTGAGTATGTCGGCGCGCGGGCGGGCCTGGGCATTGTCATCCTCAACGCCAAGAACAGCTTCCGGCCTGATTTGGTGTTGGCGGCGGTGGTCATCAGTTCTGCGCTGACCTTGGTGCTGTTTGCCATCACTGCGCTTGTTCAGCGCTTTGCCCTGCGCTGGCGCACCTATGGTGATGCGCCATGAGCGCGCTCAAGCTCACCGATGTTTCGGTTACGCTGGGCCAAACCCCCGTGCTTGATGGCGTGTCCCTGCATGTGGAGCCAGGAGAGTTCGTCTCGATCCTGGGACCATCGGGTGCCGGTAAATCGACGATCTTTCGCCTGCTGACCGGTGAAGTGCACCATGATGCCGGGTGCATCGAAATCGAGGGCGCGCCATTAGCGCAGGCCAAGCCAGCCTTTGCCTTCATGCCACAGCGCGATGCTTTGATGCCGTGGCGGCGCGTGATCGACAACCTAACGCTGGGTCTGGAAGTCCAAGGCATGGCGCGCAGCCAGGCCCGCGCGCAGGTGGAGCCTCTCCTTGAGGACTTCGGTTTGGCTGGTTTTGAACGACACTTTCCCGGCCAGTTATCAGGTGGCATGCGCCAACGCGCTGCTCTTTTGCGCACTGTCGTGCAAGGGCGCTCCATTCAGTTGCTTGATGAACCCTTCGGCGCACTGGACGCACTGACCCGCACGCAGATGCAGACTTGGTTTGAAACGCGCTGGCAAGCTGCGCGCTGGACCACTTTGCTTGTCACCCATGATGTGCGTGAAGCCGTGGCCTTGTCAGACCGAATCTATGTTCTCTCCGCCCGCCCCGCACGCGTGATCGCCGAAATTGCCGTGCCAATGGAACGGCCAAGGCTATCGCGACCCATAAACAGCGTGGCGCACGCGCTGGAAGCAGACCTGACACATGTTCTTCTCAACCAAACTGGAGCCTTCTCATGAAATACCTTCTCGCAGCGGCTGCGCTCGTTTGCCTGTCCCTGCCTGCAAATGCACAGGAGCGCCTGAGCGTTGCGCTCGACTGGACGCCCAACACGAACCATGTCGGCCTTTACGTGGCGCAAGCCAAAGGCTGGTTCGAAGACGCCGGCTTGGATGTCGATATCCTGCCCTACACCGACACGTCATCGGGTACGCTGGTTGCAACCGGCGTTGCTGAATTTGGTATTTTGAGCGCCGTGGGCTTCCACAGCCAGCGCGCCACAGGCGCTGACATGACAGTTGTTATGGCCGTGGTTCAGCACGAGACCGGACGGCTTGTGTTCAATGGTGAACGGGAAGATATCCAGCGCCCAGCCGACCTTGATGGGATGACCTACGCAGGCTTCGGCAGCGCGTGGGAGGAGGCTTTGATCTCCACCATCATCGCCAATGATGGCGGGCAAGGCTCCTTCGACACGGTTACGCTGGGCACATCGGCCTATGAGGCGCTCGCCAATGGCAGTGTGGATTTCACCTTGGAAGTGAGCACATGGGAGGGTGTGAACTCGGTGCTTTTGGATCGGCCGCGCCGCGCCTTCCGCTACTCTGATTACGGCGTGCCTGACCAGCACACGACCTTCCTGGGTGGCAATGGGACATGGTTGAATGAGAACCCAGAGACCGCAACAGCCTTCGTGCAGGCCGCACAGCGCGGCTACGCTTTTGCCGCAGAAAACCCCAGCGAAGCCGCCGATATCCTGATCGAAGCAACGGCAAGCTTCCTGACCAACCCGGATCTGATCCGTGCATCCATGCAGGCTCTGGTCGATGGTGGGTATCTGCAAGATCCGGGCGAGCCGGTTGGCCTCATTGACCCGGCGAAAATTGATGCCATCACAGGCTTCCTGTTTGAAGCTGGCATCCTGCGCGGTGATGATGGGCAGCCCCTGGAGACAATGCCGGATGTGTCGGTGTGGTTCACCAACCAGTATCTGGCGCAGTAAGTCGCGCGCCGTTTATGTTGCAGACCTTGTTGTCACGAGGTCGAGGATTTCGACCTCGTGACAACCGGCCATAGCTTCAAGGCCATTCCATCGTCGCCGTGCCACCGGGGAAGCTCAACCGCGTGCGGGTTTATCAGTTACCCGTGCTACGGCGATGCGCGATCCGGCTGATTTAGGCCGCCGATTGCTTGGCCTTGGGTTTCGACCCTGTATTTGAGGCTTCGCCAATGCTACGCAGTTGAGCGAGGTTGGCATCTGAAATCTCATCAATAGAACTCAATGCCGCCAAAACGTCCGCAGGCGCCGCTCGCCTCAGCTCTGAAATCGGCACAGGACGGCCAATCAGGTAGCCCTGCATTTCATCGCATCCCAATTCGGCCAAATCACCAAGTTCTTCAACCCGTTCCACACCCTCGGCAACGATGCGCATATCGGTCGCGCGCCCAAGGCGAATGATCGTATCTATAATCGCGCTAGCATTCTTGGAGGCGCGCATGTCGCGCACGAATGACTGGTCGATCTTGATGCAATCGAAGGGGAAGCGGCTTAGATAGCCAAGCGATGAGTATCCCGTCCCAAAGTCATCCAGAGCTATGTGACAACCAATCTTCTTGATCGCGCGCAGCGCCGCAAGAGCGCGCTCATCATCGTCGATAAGCAGGCTCTCGGTGACCTCAATTTCCAGTTGCTCGGGCGGCAACCCAGTGTCGTCGAGAACCTTTGCAATATCTTGCACAAAGTTTTTTTCGCGGAACTGAAGCGTGCTGACATTGACGCTGACGCGCGCCGTGCCAAGCTGCTCCTTGGCCAGTCGGCAAGCCTCTCGCATGACCCACGCACCAATCGGCGCAATCTTTCCAGACCGCTCTGCTACCGAGATGAACTCACCAGGGCTGACTATCCCCTTCTCAGGATGGTTCCAGCGCAGCAGGGCTTCATAGCTGTCAATTTTTCCTGTGGCTGTTGTCAGCCTTGGTTGGAAATAGACAACGAACTGATCGTTTAGCAACGCGTCGCCCAATTCAGCGTCGACGGCACGCTTGCGCCTGTCCTCTTCGTCCATACCCGGCTCGTACACGCAATAGGTGTTTCGGCCCATCTCTTTGGCACGGTAGAGCGCTGCATCGGCGCGCGAGAGAATCTGTCCGGTGTCCTGCCCAAAGTCCGGGAAACACACCAAACCGATGCTTGCTGCGGTCTGCAGCACCATCCCATCGGTGTCGACAATCGGCTTACCCAACTCCACCGTCACGCGGTGCGCGAAGTCTGTTGCCTGGTTCACAAAGTGGGCCTGCGAGAGGATCACAGCGAATTCATCGCCTCCCAAACGGGCAACAATCCCGCCATCACCGATAAGGCCCTTCAAGCGCTTACCCGTTTCCTGAATGACAAGGTCTCCCGCTGCGTGGCCGTGAAGATCATTGATGTCTTTGAAATGGTCCAAGTCCAACAGCATGACAGCCAAAGCCTGGTGACCCGGAGCCCCTGCGCTGAACAGCTGTTCAAGGCGATCGGAAAACAACGCCCGGTTGGGCAGCTCAGAGAGTGGGTCATATTGCGCAAGATGCCGAATTTTTTCTTCCGCAATTTTCCGCTCGCGCAAATCTACCATCGCAGCAACGTGCGTGGCTTGTCCACGATAGGCGATTTCCCTGGAGCGCACTTCTACCGGGATCCTAGTGCCATCAGTGTGCACAAGGCCAACCTCATATGGCTCTCCACCAGAGGTCTGGAAATGCTCAACAAACAGCGCAACATCATCTTTGAAAACCAGATCTTTAAGGCTCTGTTCGCGCATTGCATCCAACGTCAAACCCGTCAGTTGCTCAAGTGCGACATTGCCATCAATGATCCGGCCGTCAGCACAAATCACAATCGCCTCAAATGTCGCATCAGCGAGCGCTGACAGGCGTTCCGCCTCTTCTTCAGCCCGGTGCTTCTCGGCAACCGCTCCTTTTGCAGTCTCTTCATTTTCAATGGTGTCCATCAAAGCATTGAAAAGGCGGCCCAAGCGTTCAGCGTCATCACCCTCTTCAACGTCCAAACGCAAAGACAAATCCGCGTTCCCTTCAACCAAGCGATCAAAGGCATGCTCGATGTGGCCGATGCCGATACGGGTGCTGTGCTCGGTCTCATTGAGGCCCAGCTCCTCTCCGGTTTCGCTAACGCGCAAGCGAACCAGTTTCGCAATAGCTGCAAAGGCAAGAATGCCCAGACCGAAGGCCCAAACAAAGTTGAGTGCAACGCCGAAGACTTGAACACCGATTTGATCCCAGCGACTATCCAACGGCAGTGCCGACATAGGCGCCAAAATCGCCAGTCCGATGGTTCCGACAACGCCAGCAAACCCGTGAATACCGATGGCACCTACCGCGTCGTCGATCCTGAACCGGCGCTCCAATACACCGGCACCCCAAACCGCGATCGCACCGCCAGCAGCCCCAATCAGCATGGCGGAGGCCAGGCTCAGCACCGAAGCTCCAGCAGTGATTGCGACAAGCCCGCCCAGCAGACCAGTGATGGATTTTTCAGGCAGCATTGTACGATCCTGCCACCACCCCACAGCGTGGCCAGCTGCAGTTCCGATTGCAGCGGCCAACACCGTATTGGCGATGATCCCGGCAACAGCCGGTGAGGCTTCCAGCGTGTAAGCTGCAGGTACTCGCGAGACACTTTCTGGCTTGATTATAGCTTTTCTCGAAGCGCCTCGTAAGGCGTTTTTCCGCGGAATGCGCCATGTGGTCTGCCGAAGTTGTAGAAGCGCTCCCACTCGTCGAGTTTGGCCTCCAGATCAACATCGCCTTTGTAGCTGAGCAGTTGGTAAAATTCCTGTTCGTCAGATCGGTGTGAGCGCTCGACTTTGCCGTTCAGCTGTGGCGTACCGCGCCGGATATAAGCGTGTCGAATACCTTGATCCTCAACATGCCAATGGAACTTCGCTTGGAACTCATGACCGTTGTCCGTTCGGATTTCTTTGATGCGGAACGGGAACTTCTCGATGATGTGGTCGACGAAGTCGATAGCGCTGGCCTGAGTGTGCTTCTCGTAGATCTTGAGCGCACGTACACGGGTTGCGTCGTCGATAGCTGTGAACTGAAAGCGCCGAACCTTCTTTCCATCTTCGCCTTTAAACATCAGAAACTTCACGTCCATTTGGATGTGGTGGCCAGGCACCTGCTTGTTGTAGCGTTTGGTGTGAACCTTCCGCAGGCGAGTTCCGCGAGGCAGGCGATTGACCCCATGCCGCTTGAGAATGCGCGAGACGGTTGCGTCTGATATCTTAATCTCGTGGTAGCGCTCCAGGTACCAGACGATCCGCATCGGGCCCAGGTGGTACTTCTTGCGTAGGTGAAGAACCTTCTCCTCAATCTCAATCGGCGTGCGGTTGGCATGCCATTTGGGGATCGGTGGTCGGTTTATAAGCCCCTGTTCACCATGCCTGCGGTAGGCAGCGCGCCATCGATAGAAACTGCTTCTACCAACGCCAAAGTAGCGGCAGGTCTTGTTGATATGCCCGGTCTCTTCAGCGTGGTGCAGAACACGCAGCTTGCGTTGAATCTCGCGGCGATCCTTGTCCATGAACATCTCCTTCATCCCAGAATTGGGAGTTAAACAGAGAGTGTCCCAAGAGTACCGACATTCCTACAAACCGTATCCCGGACGATGTTCGTCTGCGGATAGTTGAGATGGCATTGGACGAGCCAGAGCTATCGCCGCGTGAGCTGGCTGTGCGGTTCACCGATACGCAGCGCTACTTCGTGTCAGAGGCCAGTGTGTACAGGTTGCTCAAGGCCCACGACCTCATCACCAGCCCGGCCTTCGTGGTCATCAAGGCTGCCGAGGAGTTCCGTGACAAAACGACGGCCATCAATCAGATGTGGCAAACCGACTTCACCTACATCAAGATCATCGGCTGGGGTTGGTACTACCTGTCGACCATCCTCGATGACTACTCACGCTACGTTGTGGCCTGGAAACTGTGCACCACAATGAAGACCAGCGATGTGACCGACACGCTGGAACTGGCATTGCAGGCTTCAGGCTGTGATCAAGTTGCCGTTCGCCACAAGCCTCGCCTGCTGTCGGACAACGGTGCCAGTTACGTCTCCGGCGAACTGGCCGATTGGTTGGGGTCGCAGAACATGATGCATGTTCGTGGTGCGCCCTACCATCCTCAGACGCAGGGCAAGATTGAGCGCTGGCATCAGACCCTCAAAAACCGCATCCTGCTTGAGAACTACTTCCTGCCCGGTGATCTCAACGCCAACATCGAGCGCTTTGTCGAGCACTACAATCACCATCGATACCACGAGAGCCTGGAAAACCTGACACCGGCCGACGTCTACTTCGGGCGTGGCCAGACCATTCTACTCGAACGCGTAAGGATCAAACGCAACACGTTCAAACAGCGGCGTTTGCAATACCGCAATCAAGCCGCGTAACATTAGAAACAGATGAGCTGATCTCTCGCTTAAGCTAAGCAGCAATCGCTCCCAAAAACCCTGACGACGGACAATGAGATCAGAACTTCGAGAGCACGCTCCATAAATGAACGCCGATGAAATTGGAAACTTGCTGGCCAAGGTGGCGCTTGCTGATCGGCAGGCGTTTCGTGAACTTTATTCTGCGACCAGTGCGAAACTTTTTGGTGTAGGAATGTCGGTACTCTTGGGACACTCTCTGTTTAACTCCCAATTCTGGGATGAAGGAGATGTTCATGGACAAGGATCGCCGCGAGATTCAACGCAAGCTGCGTGTTCTGCACCACGCTGAAGAGACCGGGCATATCAACAAGACCTGCCGCTACTTTGGCGTTGGTAGAAGCAGTTTCTATCGATGGCGCGCTGCCTACCGCAGGCATGGTGAACAGGGGCTTATAAACCGACCACCGATCCCCAAATGGCATGCCAACCGCACGCCGATTGAGATTGAGGAGAAGGTTCTTCACCTACGCAAGAAGTACCACCTGGGCCCGATGCGGATCGTCTGGTACCTGGAGCGCTACCACGAGATTAAGATATCAGACGCAACCGTCTCGCGCATTCTCAAGCGGCATGGGGTCAATCGCCTGCCTCGCGGAACTCGCCTGCGGAAGGTTCACACCAAACGCTACAACAAGCAGGTGCCTGGCCACCACATCCAAATGGACGTGAAGTTTCTGATGTTTAAAGGCGAAGATGGAAAGAAGGTTCGGCGCTTTCAGTTCACAGCTATCGACGACGCAACCCGTGTACGTGCGCTCAAGATCTACGAGAAGCACACTCAGGCCAGCGCTATCGACTTCGTCGACCACATCATCGAGAAGTTCCCGTTCCGCATCAAAGAAATCCGAACGGACAACGGTCATGAGTTCCAAGCGAAGTTCCATTGGCATGTTGAGGATCAAGGTATTCGACACGCTTATATCCGGCGCGGTACGCCACAGCTGAACGGCAAAGTCGAGCGCTCACACCGATCTGACGAACAGGAATTTTACCAACTGCTCAGCTACAAAGGCGATGTTGATCTGGAGGCCAAACTCGACGAGTGGGAGCGCTTCTACAACTTCGGCAGACCACATGGCGCATTCCGCGGAAAAACGCCTTACGAGGCGCTTCGAGAAAAGCTATAATCAAGCCAGAAAGTGTCTCGCGAGTACCTGCAGCTTACAATGAGATCAGAACTTCGAGAGCACGCTCCATAAATGAACGCCGATGAAATTGGAAACTTGCTGGCCAAGGTGGCGCTTGCTGATCGGCAGGCGTTTCGTGAACTTTATTCTGCGACCAGTGCGAAACTTTTTGGTGTGCTGCTTCGTCTGTTGAAGGACCGACACGATGCAGAAGACGCGCTCCAGATGGTTTACGTAAAAATATGGCAGAAGGCACCTGCGTTTGCAGGCAGCCAGCACAGCCCGATGGGTTGGCTTGTTGTGCTCACGCGCAATCACGCCATTGACCTCATCCGCGCTCGTAAACCAGTAGCGGCGTCCATTGACGATAAATTCGACGTGGCTGATCAGGCCATGAACCCGGAGCAGGAAGCGCTGAACGCGTCTCTGGGTGACCAACTGACACGCTGTCTTGAAACGCTCGATAACACGCATGCGATTGCCGTGCGTGACGCCTATGTGTCGGGCGACAGCTATCAAGAGATAGCGCAGAATTTGGAGGTGCCACTGAACACGGTACGCACCTGGCTTCGGCGCGGTCTGGCTAAACTCAAAACCTGCATGGAGGGCGTGTGATGGCGAATGAACCAACCAGCTCAGCCATGCCAGAAGACGACGCGCTTGCTGCCGAGTTCGCGCTTGGGCTGCTGTCCGCAGACGAGCGTGAGGCGTTTGAGCTGCGACTGCGCGACGACCAAGCTTTGAGAGCGGCTGTTGCATCATGGGATGAGACGTTTCTTCCACTGGCTGGGTCTTTCGGACCCGTCGCACCGCCCTCGGGCGCTCTGACCCAAATCGAGCAGCGCCTGTTCCCCGAAAGCACGCAAGCCCACAAGCAAGGCTTCCTGAGCAGTTTATGGTTCTGGCGTGGATTTTCTGCCGTTGCTGCGGCGGCCGCCTTGTTTATGGCCGTCGCTGTCTACGCACCGACCACTGGAGTTCAGCCTGATGGGCGTGCTCTCATCGCCCAGCTTGCGAACGAAGAGCGCGCCTTGAGCGTGGCTGCATACTATGAACCAGGTTCAGACACTTTGGTTTTAACCCGTACATCGGGTGACCCAGAAGCCGGAAGAGACTTCGAGCTTTGGCTCATCGCACCTGAAAGTGCGCCCATCTCATTGGGCACACTCCCAGTCGGTGAGCGGGTTGAAGTGGCGCTTGAGCCAGACTTGGCGCAGCAACTAGATTTGGGCGCTGCCCTAGCAATCAGCGACGAGCCAGATGGTGGTTCGCCAACTGGCCAGCCAACCGGCGATATTCTAGCGGTTGGGCCCGTCGGCGCTCTCAATATTTAGTGGCATTGTCGGTCGAACATTGAACAGCGTCCTTGCTATTTCGATGTTTGATGTATCCGATTAACGCGATGTCGGATTGGTCTTGTTAGACTGCTTCCAAATCAGTCTTGAAAAAGCGGACGCATGCCCCTCAATCCAGTCTTTGCAAGAACAGCCCACTTTGCCGATCCTGAAGAGATTAATCATCGGGGCCTGAACGAGTTGTACGCAGCCTGGAAAACGGCCATCGATGTTCAGTCGAGCAGGGTTCTGGAACAAAAGTTTCAGACAGATCAACTTGCCGGTGTCATTCAGCACATGGCGCTGCTGACACTTCATCACGATCCGCTTGTTGCACATTATGAAATTGTAGGAAGCGCCCTCATCCGCCTGTTGGGATCAGACCCGACTGGAAAAGCGATTGACGAGGTCTACCCGCGCTCGATCAGCAAAGAGATCTACAAAACGTTAGCTACTGTGAGCGAGGAGGGAACTCCAAGATACACGGTGCGCGAGTTTCGCGTTCTAATGCATCACTTCGGCTATCGCCGTCTCATTCTTCCACTCTATTCATCTGCTGAAGCCATGCGTCCAACACGCGCTATCGTTGGCATCTATCCGGTCGATAGAAAGTTGACCGATGCCTTTCAGTGGAAGCGAGGTGTTCATAAAGCGCAAAAGGTTGCTCAAACTCTCAATGCCGAGACGCAATCCACGTGGGTTCGCAGCTTGGGACGTGAAAGATTCACGCCGATCGACGACGCGAAAGCACCATCAAAAAACGATCTTTGGCTGGTAGAGTGAATTTTTTTCATAATAATTGCCATTAATTACAATGTCTTGACGAATTAATCGGCGTTGCTCGGCAATTTCTTGAGCGCTGCTGAAACTTTCCCAGACCCGCACCCGTCCTTGTTTGTGTCTACCCCAGACAAACAAACAAAGGACGACAACAATGACTTTCTCAAAAACACTTCTCGCAACTGCTGCTGCCACGACGATGGCGCTGACCGGTGCGGCTTATGCCATGAACCCAACAGTGGGTGGTGCGCCGATGCTGGAAGAGCGCAACATCGTTGAAAACGCTGTGAACTCGCCGATCCACACCACACTGGTTGCTGCCGTTCAGGCTGCCGGCCTCGTGGAAACGCTGCAGAGCGAAGGCCCCTTCACCGTGTTTGCACCCGTCAATGACGCATTCGCTGCTCTGCCTGCTGGCACCGTTGACACGCTGCTGATGGACGAAAACAAAGACATGCTGGTCAAGATCCTGACAGCGCACGTTGTTGCTGGCGATATTTCAGCCATGGACCTGATCGAGGGCATTAACGCCTCAAGCGATGGTTTCTTCCATATGGACACAGTGTCCGGCGACCGTCTGTCAGCACAGCTGAATGGTGACAGTGTCTTCATTTACGACGAGAGCGGCAATGCCGGTGAAGTCACCATTGCGGACGTCGATCAGTCGAACGGCGTGATCCACGTGGTTGATACGGTTCTTCTGCCTCAGTAACAGACTGCGATGCTCGCTCCTGCTCCCCTGTCAAACTGACAGGGTGAGCGGGGGCAGCCCCGTTTTTTCAATACAATCCCCCAAGGATAATCTCATGACCCGTTTTCTTGTTTCTGCCTCCGCGCTCGCGATGCTGGCAGCTCCCGCTTTCGCCCACCATCACGCCGGAACCACCGGCTACGCACTCTCCACAGATGGCGCGAGCCTCATCGTCATGGACAGCCTGGCTGCAACTGATGATGCGCGAACTGTTGAGCTCACTAATCCAGTCCGCTCCATTGCATGGCGTCCGGTCACCGGTGAGCTTATTGGTTACGCTGACGGCGCTATCGTCGTCATCGATCCAATGACCGGCGACACCATGGACCAGGATGCAACCTTCATGGATGATGCCATGATTGGTTCTGACGCTGTGGTGACTTTTGACTTTAACAACGCCATCGACGCGGTTCGCGCGGTCTCATCGGAAGACGACAATCTGGTCTACTTCCCTGTTGGTTTCGGCGACATGGATGAACGCGCCAACTCGGTACGCCGCTTCACCGACCTGTTCTACGCCGAAGGTGATACGTCCGAGGGCGCAGAACCTCTCGTTTTTGCAAATGCGTACACGAATGCCATCAACGGCATGACGGCTGAGAGCACGTTCCAGTATGCGCTCGACGCTGGTGCCAATGCGCTTGTTAGCCTGGCCAACAATGCCGGTACGCTTGAAACGATTGGCCTGATCACCATTGACGGTGAACCTGCCGACATCTTGCCTGTTGGTGGTTTTGATATCGTCTCGCCTGAAGAAGGCACAGATCAGGCTTATGCGATCTTGCAGGTCGACGGCCAGGATACAGCAGGTCTCTACTCGATTGACCTTGAAACGGGCGCTGCATCCATGATCGCTGATCTGGGCACAGCTGATATCGGTAGCTTTGCAGCCTCGAAGGGCATGTAGACCCAGACCAATTCCACTGCATTCAGTTCCGCGCGTTGTGTGCCAATGCGCGGTCTTGGGGGGACCCCACGCGTCTTACGCAGCGCGTGGGGCTCTCACCTTCCATTAGGAGGATACCATCATGAACAGACGCACATTTCTTTTCGGCTCGGCAGCGGTTGTCGGTATCGGCGCGACCGGCGCCTATTGGCTGCGCTCCAGCACGGCGCTGGATGCATCGGGGCAAGCCGGTGACAGGCTAAAAGACTTCGGCGATGCCTATGAGGTTGAGCTGAGCGAAGCTGAATGGCGCGAGATCCTCACCGAGAACCAGTTTTTGGTCCTGCGCGAGGAAAAGACCGAAACAGCATACACCAGCCCGTTAAATGGGGAGACCCGCGAGGGCACCTATCACTGTGCTGGCTGCAATCTGCCCGTCTATTCCTCCGAGGTGAAATACGACAGCGGAACCGGCTGGCCGAGCTTTTGGCGAGCCATGGATGATGCTGTGCGCACCAAGCCGGATAACACGCTGTTTATCCCACGCACTGAGGTTCACTGCCGCCGTTGCAAGGGGCACTTGGGTCACATCTTTGACGATGGGCCGCCACCAACTGGCGAACGTCACTGCCTCAACGGGTTGGCCTTGACCTTCGCCCCTACAGATCCCGATGCAGCATGATCGTAGCCAGCTAGTCTTCCGCTGCATCGTCGCTGTGCTCGCGCTGATCCCCATCAGTGCCGGCGCTGCGGGCGTACTCTTAGGCTTATCGTTCCCAGGCTTTGAGCTTGAGGCTGAAAATGCTGATGCGGCCAGCCATTTCAGGTTTCTGTCTGGCATCTTTCTGGCGATGGGTCTGGCTTACTGGGGTGTCGGGCTTGGCATTGGCGAGTACTTGTGCCGGTTCCAGCTTCTAGCCATGCTCACCTTTGCAGGTGGCTTGGCGCGGCTTGCGTCACTTTGGCTTGACGGTATCCCCTCGACCGGACATCTCATCGGCTTAGCTATGGAACTCACAGTGGTTCCGCTACTTTACCTGTGGAGCCGTCGCCTCGACACGGCTAGATTAAGCCTACCCAGCTAACGCAACAGCGTCTGGCAAAGTCGTTCCTCATGAAAGTTGCACCACTTGCTCGACAGTCTCGACAACCTCGCTGAAGCGATCAATCATCTCCAAATTCCCATGTTTGGGATTTCAGTGGAAGATAGCGGGCAGCTGCGCTTCATCGCCCTGAACCCGGCCCACGAACAGCAGTCGGGACTTGATGCATCCAGCTTAATTGGCAAAACGCCACATGAGGTACTGCCCCCCGATGTGGCGGCTTCCATCACGGAGCGCTATCACGAGTGTATTCAAGCGAAAACGCTCTACGCTTACGAAGAACAGTTGTCTCTACCTAATGGCATTGCATGGTGGCGAACGACGCTCTCTCCTGTACTGAAAAACAACGAGGTGATCGGGATCATCGGCTTTGGTGTGAACATTGATGCTGAGAAAAGGGTTGAGCAGGATCTCAACAAAGCCACAGCAGAAATTGCCAAAATCAATAGTGACATGCAGGTCTTAGTCGCGACGACATCACACGATTTACGCGGTCCTGTTCAGCAAATTAGAGCAGTGATTGAGTTGCTCAAAGCGGGTAAGCCGCCTCTAACTGACGAGCAGAACGAATTGGCCGATCTGGGAGACGAGATCGCTGCAAAGGCCCTGCATCAGATTGATGACAACCTTAAATATGCATCCAGCGCTATGACCGATGACATGGGTCAGAGCCAGGTGGATTTGGAGGCGTGGTGCGACAATATCGGGTTACTTCATGACCCTTTGACCCAACTCGAGATTAGCGCTGCGAGCGTCACCATTCAATGCGAGCATTTTGCTCTTGATATCGCTCTACGTAACCTCATGGACAATGCTATCAAGTTTGCGCGATCCAAAGTGCAGGTGAGCGTTGACGAGCAGAATTCAGTGTTGACCTTTGTGGTCTCTGACTGTTCCCCGTCAGCTCTGATGGGATCAATTGAGCTGATTGCATAAGGGAGAGTTTCTGGCTCATCTTCACCGAGCAGGAGTGAAGAATGAGACCTACACCCAAACGCCATACCGATGCTGCCGATCGCACGGTGAAGGACATCCGCCGTAAGACGCGCAAGCGGTATTCGTCAGAAGACAAGATAAGGATCGTCCTTGCTGGACTGCGCGGCGAGGACACGATTGCTGAGCTTTGTCGCCAGGAAGGCATCGCCCAAAGCCAATACTACAGCTGGTCGAAAGAGTTCATGGAAGCTGGCAAGAAGCGACTGGCAGGCGATACAGCGCGCGAAGCGAACACGGGCGAGGTTCAAGGGCTGCGGCGCGAGGCGCGGGATCTGAAGGAGGTCGTGGCTGAACAAGCACTTGAGCTTCGCCTACTCAAAAAAAGTGTAAGCTGCAGGTACTCGCGAGACACTTTCTGGCTTGATTATAGCTTTTCTCGAAGCGCCTCGTAAGGCGTTTTTCCGCGGAATGCGCCATGTGGTCTGCCGAAGTTGTAGAAGCGCTCCCACTCGTCGAGTTTGGCCTCCAGATCAACATCGCCTTTGTAGCTGAGCAGTTGGTAAAATTCCTGTTCGTCAGATCGGTGTGAGCGCTCGACTTTGCCGTTCAGCTGTGGCGTACCGCGCCGGATATAAGCGTGTCGAATACCTTGATCCTCAACATGCCAATGGAACTTCGCTTGGAACTCATGACCGTTGTCCGTTCGGATTTCTTTGATGCGGAACGGGAACTTCTCGATGATGTGGTCGACGAAGTCGATAGCGCTGGCCTGAGTGTGCTTCTCGTAGATCTTGAGCGCACGTACACGGGTTGCGTCGTCGATAGCTGTGAACTGAAAGCGCCGAACCTTCTTTCCATCTTCGCCTTTAAACATCAGAAACTTCACGTCCATTTGGATGTGGTGGCCAGGCACCTGCTTGTTGTAGCGTTTGGTGTGAACCTTCCGCAGGCGAGTTCCGCGAGGCAGGCGATTGACCCCATGCCGCTTGAGAATGCGCGAGACGGTTGCGTCTGATATCTTAATCTCGTGGTAGCGCTCCAGGTACCAGACGATCCGCATCGGGCCCAGGTGGTACTTCTTGCGTAGGTGAAGAACCTTCTCCTCAATCTCAATCGGCGTGCGGTTGGCATGCCATTTGGGGATCGGTGGTCGGTTTATAAGCCCCTGTTCACCATGCCTGCGGTAGGCAGCGCGCCATCGATAGAAACTGCTTCTACCAACGCCAAAGTAGCGGCAGGTCTTGTTGATATGCCCGGTCTCTTCAGCGTGGTGCAGAACACGCAGCTTGCGTTGAATCTCGCGGCGATCCTTGTCCATGAACATCTCCTTCATCCCAGAATTGGGAGTTAAACAGAGAGTGTCCCAAGAGTACCGACATTCCTACAGACCGCCATGTTGAATAGGGCAAGGTCGCGGGTGGCTCCCGCCAGCTCAAGTCGGACGCGAATGGCCCAAACGTGCTTGGGAAGCAGCGGTCGTTTCTGGCCGATGATGCGGCCATGATTCCAGGCTTTCTTTGACGGGATGACCATAGGAAGGTTCGAAGCAGACATGGCGGTTCCTCTTGGCCATACCCTCCACACCGCACCACTCCAGACATTTGAGCAATGCACCATAGCAAAATCTGGAGTTGGTCAAATTGACCGCTTTGAGCCCTTTTTGATCATCGGTTGAACGACTATGCATTAGTAAAACCGGCCCTAAGCTGCCGTTGCAGACGAGTGCACTAAAGGGCTGCTCTGGACCCAATCAGTGGGTAATAATCCCCGCAACGCACGTTTACCGTAAGAAATCCAGCGCCTCTGCTCATCGCAGAAATGGCTATTGAGTGGCTTTCGGAATGGGTTTGTTTTGTTTCATCGATGACGAGATGCCGCAGGGATATTTTCATCAAGGCATGCCGCATGAGTGACGCTTGGGTACGATCAGTTTATGAAATGCTTCTGTTGGTTCATGCTATGGCTAAAATGCGGGGATTTGTATCCGAACATCTTACGACGTCTTGGCATTAGCTTCGCTGATTTGAACTTCTCCCTGGCGACCGACGAAACAGTTCAGCAAATTGAGGTATGACCACTGATGAAGGTGTCAGTTTTTAGCACCAAGGCCTATGATGAAGACTTTATCAAAGCGGCAAATGACGGCTTGCATGATCTTGCGTTCTACGATGTGCGCCTGTCTAGCAATACCGCGTCATTAGCGGCCGGCAGTGACGTCGTGTGTGCATTTGTTAACGATGAACTGGACAGTGCGGTGATCGCGGAACTGGCGCAGTTCGGCGTCGGTATGATTGCGCTGCGCTCAGCCGGCTTCAATCACGTTGATCTAGCGGCAGCCCAAGGTGCAGGGATTTCGGTCGCTCGGGTTCCGGCTTATTCGCCGCATGCAGTGGCCGAGCATACCATCGCGCTGATCCTGACACTGAACCGGCAACTGCACCGCGCCTACAACCGTGTTCGCGATGGTAATTTTGCCCTGGACGGCCTGCTGGGTTTTGATTTGTGCGGCAAAGTTGTTGGCATCATTGGCACCGGCCAGATAGGGGCGATCGTGGCGCGAATTCTTAGCGGTTTTGGCTGTGATTTGCTTGCTTTTGATCCAAACGAAAATCCTACCTGCACCGAGCTCGGCGTTCAGTATGTCGATCTGGAAACGCTCCTGAACCGCAGCGATATCATCACGCTGCAGTGCCCGTTGACGCCGGACACGCACCATCTAATTGGTGCCGCTGCGATCGCACAGATGAAACCCGGTGCGATGGTCATCAACACGAGCCGGGGTGCGGTTGTTGATACCACCGCCCTAATCGATGGGCTCAAGAGTGGTGCTGTCGGCAGCGTTGGATTGGACGTGTATGAAGAGGAGGCCAATCTGTTCTTTGAAGACCTTTCGCAGACCTTCATCCGTGATGATGTATTTGCCCGGCTTTTGACCTTTCCCAATGTCTTGATCACCGGCCATCAGGGGTTTTTCACGCGCGAAGCGCTTACCGCTATTGCAGAAACGACGATCGCCAATATCACCGCCTTCGAACGCGATGGCGCGCCGGTACATCCCGTCGCTATGCCCAGCCAAGGCTAGACGATGTCAGCGCTTTTCGCGGCAACACCGCTGGCGGTGATCCTAATCGGCATGGGCCTTCTACGACACTCCGCCATCGTCGCTGGAAGCGCTGGCTTAGCGGTTGCTTTGCTGCTCAGCTTCACAGCGTTCCAACCAGCGGAAAATGATGCGCACACGCTGCTGTTCGGCGTTGCCGCGGAAGCAGGCTACACAACGCTGACAATCCTCTGGATCATCCTTCCGGCTCTGGCGATTTTTGAATTTCAAAAACAATCCGGCGCCATCGCGCATATCAGAAGTGCGCTTGCCTCGCTAACGGACGACCGCCGCCTTCAGGCCATCGTGATTGCCTGGTTCTTTGGTCTGTTCATGGAAGGAGCTGCCGGTTTCGGCACCCCTGTTGCTCTGGCTGCGCCTTTGCTCGTCGGCCTGGGCTACGCGCCGGTGAGGGCTGTGGTACTTGCGCTTTTGGGCCATGCAGCAGGCGTGTCTTTCGGGGCGGTGGGCACACCGGCCCTTGCACAGGTCGCCATAGCAGGTCTCGGCGACACAGAAATCGCCATAACGACGGCAGCACTGCATGCCGCTTGCGCCCCGCTCTTGCTGTTGGCGATGGTTCGGCTTGCCGCACAGGGCCCGCTGTCGCGTCGCGATGTGCTTTGGACAGCGCTGGCGGCGATGTGTTTTGTGCTTCCCTCGTTAGCGTTTGCAGCGCTCATTGGACCAGAATTGCCGACACTGGGTGGAGCTTTGTTGGGTGGAGCTGCATTCGTCTTCTTGCTGCGCCGCGGCCAACCACCAACCGGGCTGGACCTGCGACGGCTAGCGGCCGATCTGTCACCCTACCTGGTAATCCTCGTGCTTGTGCTGTTGACACGATTGATACCGCCTATTGAGCAGGCTCTGAGCAACATTGCTTTGAACTGGACCTTCGATGGTTTCAGCGGCTCGTTCCAGCCCCTCTATCATCCCGGCACAATGCTTTTTACTGGTTTGGTACTCGCCGGTATCGCCAGAGGTATGCTTGGGTTGCTCCCTACAGCGCTGATTGCCGCTTTACACCGCATGTTGCCAGTGGCGTTGGCGCTTCTGGTGATGTTGGCGCTGTCGCGGCTTATGGTTCATATAGAGATGATCTCAAGCCTCGCCACCGCCGCTGCAAGCGTCGGCCCTGCATGGCCGGTTATCGCGCCGTTTGTGGGCGTGCTGGGCACATTTATCACCGGATCGGCAACCGCTTCCAACATCCTGTTTACCGACCTTCATGTGTCAACCGCACAAAGTCTCTCCTTGCCTGCCACGTTAATGGTTGCCGCGCAGGGATTCGGTGCAGCCATCGGCAATATCGTCGCCCCGCACAACATTATTGCAGGAAGCGCAACTGTTGGTTTGGCTGGCCGCGAAGGCGAGATACTTGAGCGCACACTGCTGCCCTGCCTTCTCTATACGGGGCTGGGATCGATGATCATCGTCGGTTGGCTTTTCGTCGCGTGAGCGAGCTGACCGGAGATCCGCGTCTTCTGCAACAACGGTTCTCATATTCTAGCCGCATGAAGCCACTGAGTGATGGCCGGCTTTGTGCTCATCTTGATTGCTTACGACCGGCGCCTGAGAAGGCCGCTCAGCTTGAATTGATACATCTCTATCAGAATTCAGTTTTTTCGACCGACCCCGATGCGGGTCTCGCTCTATCTTCTGCGTAAAGGCTTCAGCCTAAATCCTGGTGGGACTGTAAGCTGCAGGTACTCGCGAGACACTTTCTGGCTTGATTATAGCTTTTCTCGAAGCGCCTCGTAAGGCGTTTTTCCGCGGAATGCGCCATGTGGTCTGCCGAAGTTGTAGAAGCGCTCCCACTCGTCGAGTTTGGCCTCCAGATCAACATCGCCTTTGTAGCTGAGCAGTTGGTAAAATTCCTGTTCGTCAGATCGGTGTGAGCGCTCGACTTTGCCGTTCAGCTGTGGCGTACCGCGCCGGATATAAGCGTGTCGAATACCTTGATCCTCAACATGCCAATGGAACTTCGCTTGGAACTCATGACCGTTGTCCGTTCGGATTTCTTTGATGCGGAACGGGAACTTCTCGATGATGTGGTCGACGAAGTCGATAGCGCTGGCCTGAGTGTGCTTCTCGTAGATCTTGAGCGCACGTACACGGGTTGCGTCGTCGATAGCTGTGAACTGAAAGCGCCGAACCTTCTTTCCATCTTCGCCTTTAAACATCAGAAACTTCACGTCCATTTGGATGTGGTGGCCAGGCACCTGCTTGTTGTAGCGTTTGGTGTGAACCTTCCGCAGGCGAGTTCCGCGAGGCAGGCGATTGACCCCATGCCGCTTGAGAATGCGCGAGACGGTTGCGTCTGATATCTTAATCTCGTGGTAGCGCTCCAGGTACCAGACGATCCGCATCGGGCCCAGGTGGTACTTCTTGCGTAGGTGAAGAACCTTCTCCTCAATCTCAATCGGCGTGCGGTTGGCATGCCATTTGGGGATCGGTGGTCGGTTTATAAGCCCCTGTTCACCATGCCTGCGGTAGGCAGCGCGCCATCGATAGAAACTGCTTCTACCAACGCCAAAGTAGCGGCAGGTCTTGTTGATATGCCCGGTCTCTTCAGCGTGGTGCAGAACACGCAGCTTGCGTTGAATCTCGCGGCGATCCTTGTCCATGAACATCTCCTTCATCCCAGAATTGGGAGTTAAACAGAGAGTGTCCCAAGAGTACCGACATTCCTACACTTTGAGTAATTTTCGTGATGGTCATCGGTCCCCGTGGGATAGAGTTTCGTGGCACGTTTCAGAACGCAGCGGAATTCGCTACCGGTTGGCCAACCTCTGGGCCCGGCGAACCCAAGAGGCCTCGACCGAACTGTCTAGCAAACATAATCAACACCGCGTCTTTTCCTGCAAACGATTGAACTCATGCTGTTGTGATAATCCTCAAGCAAAAAGTACGGAACCAGCTCAGCTATAGCCTGGTGCTAGGTCTATGTTGCACATGCCAGGCGGAGGTGCATCATAGATCGCCTGCGCCAAGTAAATACGGGGTTTGGCGCCCTGGCGTATAGGCCTTGCGCGCAGCTGCGTGAACCGAATCGACCGCTGCATCAAATGCCGCCAGGCACTCCGTTTCTGACATCGCGCTCTTGCCCGATTTAATCAGTGCTCGGCTGTCAATCAAAAACGGTATCTGGAACATCCCATCGTAGCCAGTAAACCGTATGGCCGCTCGTTTCTCGTCAAAGCTGCGACTCAAATTGGGGAAGGCCAAAGCCATTAGGTTCTGCCCTTGCCGCGTGCGGGGTTGGACGATGTACCTTGCTTAAATTGCTTTCTAAACGGGTTCTCAGCTTCGGGTGCTGCCTTTTTCTCTTGCTTTGGTTTCTTGGTTTCGCGGTTGCTTCGTTTCTGTCCTTTGGCCATTGCCATGAGTCCTTTCTTTGAGTGTTCATCCTGAAGAGATCAGCGCGGTGCTGAACTGTTCCATGGTGGCGCGCGGTATATGCGGCTCTACTCCTTTGGCTTTGCGGACGGCTGGCCCAGGCTTGGTGGGTAGCGCTCCCATTTGCGCTGGTGTTCACCGACAATGATCTGATTGATCAGTTCAGCAACGGAGCGATGTGTTGTGTTGTCAGCATCCTCGGCGGCGGCCTTTTCGTGGGTCATCGCGGCGTCGCGCAAAACCCCAATTGTCTCGCGTTCGGGAAGAAGTTGGTGATCGTTCATTGCCAGAAGGAGCGCTTCGCAGATCGTAAGAGCGGCCATTCCAGAAACATCGTTATGGTCGGACATTGTGGCTCTTCCTGGTTAAGGCGAGTGGATTAGCGCCAGGCCAGGGTCTGACGATTTCCACCATCTTGGCAGAAAGTGCGGTATGCTGGACTGATCGAAAGCAGTCTCTTCGTCGTGACTTCTTCGCAGGATGAGGAGAGGCCCTTGACGTTCATCGAAACCAGTCCCCTCACGCGAAAGCTCTCCACATTTGTGGCGTTGTCGCCGGATGAGCTTGGCGCGTTAGAAGGTCTGCATAAGCGCCGCAGGTCGTTTGTCGCAGGCCAGGATCTTGTTCATCAGGGTCAGTCTGAGCAGGCAGCCTATATTCTTGCCTCCGGATGGGTCTGTTCTTACAAAAGTCAACCCGACGGTTCGCGCCAGATTGTCGATTTCCAAATTCCGGGAGATTTTCTGGGGTTGCGCAGTGTCCTTTTGCACACGTCCGACCATGGCATTGAGCCGATCGTTGAGATCGAAGCTGTTGAAGTTCTGATCAGCGACCTTCTTGAGGCGTTGGCGAAAACGCCGCGCCTAGCAACAGCCTTCTTTTGGGCCATGTCACGCGATGAGGCGATGGTGGTGGAGCATCTTGTTGGTCTTGGACGACGGGACGCAGATGCAAGGCTAGCGCATTTTTTGCTGGAGCTGGGTGCAAGGCTGTCCTTGGTGGGGATGGGCAGCAAGGCTGGCTATGCTTGTCCGCTGACCCAGTATCACCTCGCCGATGCGCTCGGGCTGAGCGCGGTTCATGTCAACCGTGTTTTGCGAAAGCTGCGAGAAGCTGGATCGGTTACGTTCCAGGATGGGCAGGTCACGTTCGACAATTATGATCGCCTGGTCGCATTGGCCGATTTTGATCCGGCCTATCTGGATCAAACCGGACCACTGCTGACGTAGCAAAGGTCGCCCGCGATTAGCTCGGGCGACCCTTTCTTCACTCAATGGGTCTATCAGCCAAGAGCACTGCTTGCAGCATTCAGCGCCTTGTGGGCCTCTTCGTCATTGTCCGCTTCGTGGGCTTTTTCGGCAGCTTGATAATGCTTAAGTGCCGCGTCCTTTTTCGGCCCCGCGGGGGCCTTATCCCAAGCCGCTTTGACGGTCTTCATTTGCACGACAGTCTTGTTCTCTTCATTCATTGAATTGTCCTTTCCTGGACGATCCGAGGGTAGGGCGCGATGAACACAGGCCTTTTCTTGGTTTGCATTCGCCCGGCGTCTACTGTGCTCGGAAATACGGTTCGCCGATTGGTCGGCAGCCGCACACCACATCAACCCAATTCCGATGCCGCGCACTGATGCAGATTAGCCATGGCGCAGGATTTCACCGGCAGCGAGCCGACTGTCTATAATAACTGGCCACCGCCAAGAACTTAAGCGCACGCTAACATGGATCAGCATGGGCCGGTTGCGCCCGTTCTATGGTCATTAAGCGCCTTGCTGAGATCTCTTCACGTAAGGATCGGTGGCGGCGCGCGTAACGAATCCACACCAGCTGTATCGGAACGCAAGAGATGGACGGACGCTCTTCCAAGTCGATAGTGACCTTTTCCAACGCTTTTACAATTGCTGGCTATTCCGAGGCGCTTCCTGCCGGAGATTATGAAATTCTGGTCGATGAAGAGCTCATTCAGGGTTTGAGTTTCTTGGCGTATCGCAGGACCGCAACCTATTTGACGGTCGTTGGAAAAGGCAGCCGCACGGGGCGCATCGAGATGGTTTCAATCACCGAAGCGGACCTGGAAACGGCGCTTGATCGTGATCGAGACATAAGCAAGACAAAAGATCATAGCGGCGCGGCGCTTCCTCCGCTGGAGGATGCAAAATGAATATTCCCGTTTGGCTTAAGCCGGGCATTTTTGGCGCCATTGTCGGCGCCGTTGTTGTCAGCGTTGTTGGTTTTTCCTGGGGCGGCTGGATGACAGGCGCAAGCGCAGATGAGCTCGCCAGCGACAGGTCCCGTGACAGCGTCATTGAGGCCCTGGTCCCAGTTTGTCTGGACATTGCACGAACCGATCCCAACCGGATGACCCAGCTGGCCGCCATGCGTGCTGGCTCAAGCTTTGCAAGGCGCGATGCGATAATGGCCGCGGGCTGGGCGACGGTTCCAGGAGCGGATGCGCCCAACCGTGATCTTGCATCGGCATGCGCTGATGGGCTGGATTTGGATGCAACGTAGCTTGGCCAGGTTTCGTATTGGTCCGCGCCAACGTTTGGCTGGAACATCAGACCAGGCAAATCTGGCAAGACACGTCAGCAGTACCGATTTTTCCTGCGGCCGATGAACACGCGATGATCATCTTTGCAGTATCGGCAAAGGTGGTCAGTCGGGCTTTTGGTCGCGCCAAAAGCCCACCGAAAGTCGCGCGCGGGCCAGTCTTCGCGCGTGTTCACTTACCTCACGCATGGCTGCGAGGCTGCAGGTTTGTGTGGCTATCCGTCATGGCGTCGTCGTGCAGCAAATGACGTTGCGCGCGTTCCTGTGAAAGCGTGCCTATGAGCGTGTGCCTATGAACGCGTGCCTGTGAGCTTGGACGCAACCAGCAAGAATGGTGCGGTCTAGAAGGCATCAAATGGCTTCAGCTGACATTTGTTGAGATTCTGGAGCCTGCCTATCCCTTGCACTCCCCTATTGCCCTTTGAGGAACCAAAATGAACTCTATAATCCATCTCGATCCACCACTCGCCAAAGGGCACCAAAACCACGTGACCCTTGTGAAAGATGGCACATCTGTCGTCCCCTTTCCCATGGATCGAGAACCAAAACGGTTAAACACCGCAGTTGTGTACTGCGAAGGCAATTTCGGCGCCATTGATGGCAAAACGGCGAATGGGCTGGTTCGGCACTCCGAAAAATATGACATTCGGTCGGTGATCGATAGTGAGCAGGCCGGGCAAGATTCTGGGGTGGTATTGGGCGATGCACCCAATGGAATACCCATCTGCCGCGACCTTGCCGATGCGCTTGCGCAGGCCGACAGGGTGCCAGACTTTCTCATTTATGGAATGGCGCCATCCAGCGGAATGCTTTCGGCAGACGAGCGCAACCTGGTGCTTGAGGCCATGGGTCATGGCATCAATATCATCAACGGGCTACACGAATTTCTCAATGATGACCCAGTGTTCACCGATGCATGCGCTGCCAACAATGTGACAATTCTCGATATTCGCAGGCCACGCGCCAAGAAAGATTTGCGCTTGTTCTCCGGCCGCATCGCTGAGGTCACCTGTCCGCGTATTGCGGTGCTTGGCACCGATTGTGCCATCGGCAAACGCACAACGGCGACGATCCTAACCCGCGCCCTCAACGAGGCAGGCATAAAAGCGGTGATGGTGGGTACGGGCCAGACCGGGCTCATTCAGGGTGCGCGCCATGGGATAGCGATGGATGCCGTGCCTTCACAGTTTTGCGCAGGCGAGCTGGAAGCGACGGTTATCGAGGCCTTCGAGGCCGAAACCCCGGACGTTATAATCGTAGAAGGGCAAGGCGCACTCAGCCATCCGGCATTCTCAACGACAGCATTCATTCTGCGCGGCTGCGCGCCGCAGGGCGTCGTGCTTCAACATGCCCCCGCTCGCACCCATCGCTGCGATTTTGAAGACATGCCGATGCCGACACCAGCCAGTGAAATCAAAATGATCGAAACGTTTTCCGATACCAAGGTGATCGGGCTAACGATCAACCACGAGAACATGGACGATGCGCAGGTGAGTGCCGACATCATTGAATTTGCAGATGAGCTTGGTATCCCGGTAACCGATGCGCTGACACGCCCGTCTTACCAGCTTGTGGAGATGGTGCTGGCCGCGTTTCCACATCTGCGCGAGATCCAGACCGTGGGCACCAGTTGATAGCGCCGCGTCTGGAGATTGACCTTGCCAAAATTCATCATAACGCTCTCAGTCTTGTAGAGTTGCTCGCCAAGCGCGGTATCGCTGTTAGCGGCGTCACCAAGGCCTTCCTTGGCCTGCCTGACATAGCCAACGCACTACTAGACGCCGGGGTAAGCGGACTGGCCGACTCCCGCATTGAAAACATTCAAACACTGCGGAGGGGCGCGGTTGATGCGTCCATGATGCTGATCCGGTCTCCCATGATCAGCCAGGCTTCCCTGGTCGTCGAAAATGTTGACACAAGCTTGAACACCGAACTTGATGTCATCTCTGAGCTTTCCAAGGCAGCCTGTGCACAGCGGCGTACGCACGGCGTGATCTTGATGGTCGAACTGGGGGATCTGCGCGAGGGCATCTTGCCGACCGATCTCGAAGCTGTGGTGCGTCGAACACGAGATTTCCCCAACATCGCCTTTAAGGGCATCGGTACCAATTTGGCGTGCAGGTGCGGCGTGGCACCCACCGACATAAATATGGGCGAGTTATCGCACCTGGCCGACGCGCTTGACGCGACCTTCGGCTCGATCGTTTCGACGGTGTCAGGGGGCAATTCCAGCAATCTCAATTGGGTGCTGAGCGGTGCAAACACAGGGCGGATCAACCATTTGCGTCTAGGGGAAGCGATCTTGCTGGGTTGCGAACCGCTGCACCGCCAACCCATTGAAGGCCTTTATACCGATGCAATCACGCTGGTTGCCGAGGTGATCGAGTGCGGGACCAAGCCAACCATACCTTGGGGTGAGATTGCCGAGAACGCCTTTGGTGAAGTGGTGCGCCCGACTGATCGGGGGAATGTGCAGCAAGCCATCTTGGCTCTGGGTCACATGGATGTTGATCCAGAAGGTTTGACGGCTCCTGAGGGCGTCTCCATCTTAGGATCAAGCAGCGATCACCTCATTGTGGACTGCGGCAAAGAACGCTTGGCCGTCGGTAGCCAGTTACCCTTTCAGCTGAACTACAGCGCCTTGATACGCGCTATGGCATCTCCCTTTGTGGCCAAAAAAGTTGAAAGACGCAGCAGCCAGCGAAACACGACCAAGCGTCTCGCTTTCGAGGCTGTTGCGTAGATGAGATTGATCTCGTTTAGAGATCGACACCGACCGATTGAAACTGGCCTCTCGTCTCTATCCACATGCGCGTTGGCGATGGCGCTGACGACAGTTCTGGCGGTTGGAACTCAACCAGTGAGCGGACCCAATCCCAATTGAGTGCGACTGCCAGAACCTGGTTGCAAGTGTCCATCAACAGGCATGTCAGCAAGCCTCTTGCGTTGGCTCAAATCTGGCCTTGTTGAGCCTGTTCTTCAATGGCGGCTAAGTAGGGCTAAATGAGTGAGGTGATCATCGGCCCAAAGGTCTGAAGAGGGCTCCAAGCAGTCATGCGGCGGCGCAGTATTACGGGAAGAACCCCTGTCCAATTGATGGCTGCTTTTCGTGAACTTGCATAATCTCGGCGCAGTTGCGGCGAACTCACATTTCCCGCCTGTTGTGACCCACCACTACTGCCAAGTCGCCGATCTGCATTAGACGGAAGCAGCAGACCGATCAGTTCGCTATCACCTCAACAGTGTTTCGATCACTGTTGTGACACCAGTATTTCAAACACTGTTGTCACAGCTCTAAATGATGCGGTTGAACGCCATGTCCGGACATGGGTTTCCGATGTTGGGACCTGCTTGAGGCCCTAACTCTTGCTGGTGAACGGCCTACTTTTAAGCCAGTCGGGTGTGAGCTTGCCGATCTCTTCGGTTGGCAGGATCTTGTTGTAGTGAGCGTTGACCATCTTACCCGAAGTGCCGGTGTTGCGGATCAGGATATGGGTGTTCACGCCCTCTCGGATTTGCTGCGAGATGTAAAACGGGCGGAACGAGTGGCTGTCGCGCATGCGGCCATCTTGTGTGGTACGCAGACCTGCCGCGTCGAGCAAAGCAGCAAGGCCCTTTTTGAAGCTTTTGATGGGCCTACCATCATGGCTAAAGAACACTGGGTCAGCATCTTCAGGTTCGCGTTTGAACTCCAGCTGGAACAGGTTGCGCAGCATGTTGAGGTGCGTCATCACCTCCGGCAGCGGTACCATTTCACGCTCCTTGCCCTTGCCGCGCACTTGGATGACCGTTGCGGCATACTTCAAGTCTACGTCATGTTCGACAGTGCGCTCACCAATATCACCCCAACGCATGTTGTTGAGCTCGGTTGAGCGCATGCCAGAAAAGCCAGCGATCATGATGAAGGCGTGCAGCTTGACCCGATCAATGTGCAATCTTGCGAACGCTGCCTGCTCTTCCGCCTCTGCGATGCGCTTCACGCTCACATCCTGGAGGTGCATGAACTCTTTCAAGGTGAAACCGGGTTTGTCGGTAACCTCGCGCTTCTTGGACTTGGACAGTTTAATGGGTGGGATTTCCAGGACGTACTTTCTGTCCAGCGCAAACTGCCACAGCTGCCGCAGCAGCATCTTTTCTTTGTTGAGTGTGCTGCGTGATGGCGCTGTCTCTTTGACGGACCTGCATCCTTCATGACCTCGCGCTCATAGCGGATGAAGGGTTGGTTCCGGCCTGGGCCCTTGGTCCAGTAGTCATAGCGCCAGCGCCAATAGGCTTCGATGTCATCGCCGGTGATGGCGCTCATCGACTTCTTTTTGAGGGTGTTGCCGAAGTAGCCGACAAAGTAACGGCGGATGATGGGTGGGAACTGGCGCAAATGATAGGGATCCTTGTCACCGCGCGCGACCTCATATTCAAGTTCTTCGATAAACTCCTCCGCAATGGCCGCAAAGCCCTTGCGCGTTACGCTCAAACCAGCAGCGGCAATCCCAACCGTCTCGTGGTACTTCGCCAAAGCAAGCCGCTCAGCTTCATCGCGATCATACGTACCCAGCGCGATGCGCTGCTGCCCCTGCCCTTTAATCGAGAAGCGCACAGACCATTTTTTGCTGCCGTTTGGCTGATAAAGCGCATAGGGAGGTTTATTGGGATCGCTCGTCATACGCGCACTGTAGTGCCGCTCGGCGCGATGGACAAAGCCTCACAGCAAGAATTAGCACAGAGATTTGCGTTGTATTTCAACGCGCTAACGCCATATCAGTAATGGAAATGAGCATAGCTGTGCCCAAGCCGGGCGCGCGAACCGCATTTTCTGCGTTTCGCTGCTAACTTTGCTAGCACTGTGCTAGGTGCGTATGGCTGGGCTGGAATCCCATTCTGCACAGCGCTTATTGACGACATCAAATTCTGTGTCACAGCTATTTGTAGAGTACGACTTCAGACGCTTCTCATCCTGTCAACGATCCGTTCCGTTCGAGACGGCTTGCGCAAAGCAAGTCTATTGATCGCACTCATCAATCACGCGGCCCGCTCAGTTTAATCAGTTCTGCGATCGCGCTATAGGTCATGGCGTAGGGATCCATATCCAGAAGATCAAATCGATAGCCGTAGAGCACGCCAGCAATGCTATCGATGTGAACAACGTTCATCGCCCAGCTTCCAAAAAGCCGCCGCTTGATCAACCGATCGGACTTTAGAGCGACCTTATAATGTCTCTCATCCTTCTTTATCCTGCTAAATACTTTTTCAAGATCTTCCGCCTCACCTTCGAGGACCTGGATAAAATGGCTGCGCGTAGCAATCAAAATGCCTGTTATGTCTTCATGGCTATTATTGCGCTCTGAAGATTTTCGTATGTCTACGTGTTCTTGCTTCTGAAGCTGGACATCACGTGTAGCCCGCGTGCTGACGTAAATGATTTTGGTAAGCATACAGTGTCCATCCAAGCGCTGCGACGGTGATCGCAGCCTAATAGATTACGGATAAACGCGTACGCGCATTTGGTCCAGCCCTCAATTGCCTCAACTGTGCTGACCATCACTCTCGCATGCTCATCATATGCCATTCAGCGGCCGCACAACTCTGCCTGATCATGAAGCCTGAGCACTCTCATTATCGCCGGGCTCCTTCTCAGATCCGATGATCTGTAAACAATCCGTTCCGTCAGCAAAGGCTTGCGCGAAGCCGGTGTATTAGGCCGCCAGCAATTGAGTGAGTTTTCGACCAAATACCGGCTCGCCGTCAGCAGGCCCAACAAACACGTAGTTTGCACCCGAACGGGCCTGATGTTTCAGGTCGCCACTCAATTTGTCAGAGGATGGATTGGCAAGCGCATTAATCACACGCCGAGTCAGATCGATTTCAGTCATGTCAGCATGCACAACATCATGACAAACTGCGTCTTTCCCATAGTTGTCAGCCACATACTGGGACACTTCTTCATGTCCTTTTTGTAGCATCGTGCGATCTTCGATCCTGTATATGGTCAACACTGATTCCGGCATAAGTCCCTCCGACAATATCAAAACAATTTCCCTGACCACCCCGGTGTTGTTTGCGGGATGTATCAACGTAAAATGATGATCGTCTTTTCAATGGATGGCTTTTTACTAGCAGATAGCCGATCGTTGAATCAAGTTTGCGGTTGGTGACAGCAATCCCTGCCCTATGACGGAGAAGCGTACGGACCACTTTTCGAGGCGTTAGGCTGATAAAGCGCATAGGGCAGTTTATGCGGATCGTTAGACATGACCACAACGTAGTGCCGCTCGGCGCGCTGGGCAAAGCCTGATAGCAAGAATTAGCACAGAAAATCGCGTTGTATTTCAACGCGCTAACGCCATATCATTAAAGGAAATGAGCATAGCTGCATTGAAGCAAGGCGCGCGAACCGCATTTTCTGCGTTTCGCTGCTAACTTTGCTAGCACTTTGCTAGGTGCGTATGGCTGGGCTGGCTAAGTGCTTGAAAGAAAAAGCGCACTGAGTGCGCTATGCTAGCACTATGCTAGCCAACTTGCGACGCACTCAAATCGCACGCCGCAAATTTTATCCAACAATATCAATAAGGTGTTGGTAGCGGAGGAGAGACTTGAACTCCCGACACGCGGATTATGATAAGAGACAATCTAAATATTTCTATATATTACAATAATTTACGAGCTTATTCTACTAGTGCGCAACAAAGTGCGCTACATCTTGTATTTTCGCAGTTGAAATTGCGTATCTGACAAACACTGTGTTGAACACAGTATTTCAAATCGGGGTTGCAGCGATAGTGCTTGATTAAATGAACGGCGGCTCTGCAGACGATGCAAATCCATCGCTCAAAGGTCGGAGCCATAAGGTGCCTGTGTGAGTGGTGATCGTTGTATCCTGACAGCGATTATATCGCAGCCTTGGTGGGCCAAGCTGCAGGCGCGGTCGATTGCGTGTGCAATCAGAAGTGCTCGTATATAAAAAACCACTCAACGACTGCGCCGCTGCAAATCTGTCAAGCACTCGTCCAAGGGCATGCCGACCGCCTGCTATCATTCAATTGGGTAGATATACGTAAGCGTAACTACTTGATAATTTTTAGCACCTTATTTCTTGGGTATGCTGCAACAACTCGGTGACTGGTGACCATCAAAAACTATCGATTGGAAGCAAGCTTCCGACGGTCTGTGCACCCATTCTTGCACTGTCACAATCCGCGCGACGTGACCGGTATCATCAAGCCCATTCTGGTTACGACAGCCACGTCCAAGTAGGGCCACATTTCAGAGGATGAAATTCATGCCCGATAAAAATGTTCATCGCCTTGGAGCTCACGATCCAACCGGTTCTCAATCTTATTGGATGACGCAGCTTCAGGTCGCCCAGATTATTGAGAATAAACAAAAAGCGCTCATCAAATCACTTGAACAATTGACAGCAACTTTAGCCGTAGAGGCAGGTGACAACGCAGCGAACTCAATAGCAGTACTCGATCAGGCGATCCAAACCGCTGAGCGAACCCAGAACCGCATTCAGCAAATGCGAAATCGGATCGATTGCCCCCTTGAATATGAATTTCCACTGCAGTCTCAATAGCAAAGATAAGCTGAGACCGTCCCGAGATTACAACCAATTAAGAAATCTCTTATTCAACAAACGAGAGCTCCAGGGCGCTTATTTTAGTATTTGCAACCTTCCCCCCATAAGCATTAATCCATAATTAAACATAGCTTGATTAAATACTTGAAACTTGGAGGTACGGCTTGAATCAAGTATCTGCATACACTCTGTGGTCAGCTTTAAATGCAACGCGCATGAACGTTGTCATCGCCGATGCACGTCAGGACGGCCTACCGCTTGTTTACGTGAATCAAGCCTTTGAAGACACCACCGGCCACACAGCAGAGGACGTACTGGGGAGAAACTGTCGCTTTCTCCAAGGACCAGACACAGACCCAGACACTATAGCGCTCATGCGTGAGGCGCTGGCGGACGCTCGTCCTTTTGAAGTTGAAATTCTCAATTACCGAGCCGATGGAAAGCCTTTTTGGAACCTTCTGAACGTCACTCCGGTGTTCGGGCCGGGTGGCGAACTGGAGTCATTTGTGGGCTGCCAGACCGACATAACGGAAAAAAAGCAACGTTTGGCCCGCGACGCACAGCTTGCGCGGACTCAGTCTCTTGGCATTCTAGCGGGCGGCCTGGCGCATGAGATGAACAATCTCCTCCAGCCCATGATAACCTATCCAGAATTCATACGTGATCTTCTTCCCAATGATGCAGAAGACGCACTTACCGGACTTTCTTTCATAGAAACGCACGCACAGGCCGCGAAGTCGATTGTTGGTCAAGTCCTCCGATTTGCGCGGGCTGAGGCTGTTGACCTAAAGGCTGTTGATCTGCCGACTGAAATTCGCAGCCTATTAGATCAAGTCACACCAACGTTACCAAGCACTATTCAGCTTGATCTGAAAATCGAAGCCACCCCACCGGACATGCTGAAAGCGGAAGTGGACGTAGCGGGCCTGCGAACACTGCTTTCCAATACGGTTCAAAATGCTGTTGATGCCATTGGCGATAGACCGGGCGCGATAACTGTCGAAATATTGGGGGGTAACGATAGCGTCCACATTGCCATATCCGATGATGGCTGTGGAATTTCCGGCGATCACCTCAATTGTATTTTTGACCCCTTCTTCACCACCAAACCAGTTGGCAAGGGCACTGGACTTGGCCTGGCGCTTATTGCCGCCGACGTCCAGCGCTGGGGTGGGACTATCATTGCATCAAGCGCAATCGGCCGCGGCACGCGCTTTGATGTGTCTTTGCCGCGAGTATCAACTCATGAGCACCCCAACGAAGTTACTTCTGACGCTGCATAAGGAATAGAAGGCAAACCTATGACCCAGATACTTGTTGTCGACGATGTGCCCGGCGTTCGCCATTCCATTGTTTCTATTCTTAAGCGGGCTGGACACATAGTTGAAGAAGCAGATGGCTGCACGAGTGCTCTTGAAAAAGTCGCTCATTTTCGGCCAGAAATTGTGGTCACAGACGTCATGATGCCGGAAATTGACGGTGTTGAGACAATGGATCGCCTTAAGCAAAAAATACCGACGGCTAAGTTTGTCGCCGTTTCTGGTGGCGGGTCGCTGGTTCAAGCTGACGAAGCGCTCACTATGGCTGCGATAGAGGCGGATGCTACGTTGGCCAAACCCTTTGGCAATGATGAACTGATCAAAGTCATCACCTCAGTCATGGAGTCATGATGATGTTAAAGTGGCTAGCTGATCTTACCATTACGCGAAAACTGACAATTGGGTTGGGCTTAATAGCCTGCGTCATCATCGGAACTGGCGCTAAGAACCTTATCAATCTTGGGTCAATTGAAGATAGTTTTGATGATTACCGATTTGCAGCAGAACAACTTGACCGTGCCCGCACCATCGAGGTTGCTATTCAGTCGTTTGTCGCAAGTTCGAAGGAATACGTCGCGCGAAACACACTCGACAGATACAACGCGACCCTTGAGGAATATAGATCGGTTCAGGACGCCCTCGAACAGGCTGCGACCTTCGTAAATGGCGACTATGGGTATTCCTTGCAGCAGGCCAGCGAGCAACTAAGTGTGACGCGCTCGCGGTTCTCTCAGTTCGCTGCACTTCGCAACGAGCAAAATACTCTTGTCGCAAGTGTCCTGCGTTCTGGTGGCACAGCAGCGCGCGCAAACCTAAGTGAACAAGCCCTCCAATTGGAAGCCTCTGGCCTCGCGGGCAGTGCAAATGAAGTCTATCGCGCAGAGCTAAAGTTGATGCTCGCTCGCGACTATACAAATAGGTTCCTTGATGGATTCGCACCGGCAGATCTTGATCGGGCATCGGTTGAAATCAGCTCCGCGAATTACGACCTAGAACGATTGCAGAGAACAACCTCCGGTGCTGTTGTTTTGCCACCAGAGATGCCTGCTTTCGAAGCAGGGCTGCCCCGACTGCGCCAGCTGGTAGAAACACAAGTCGAAACCGCGAACACGCTCTTTGATGAAGACATTGTGACCTTGCTGGCTGCCTCCCAAGAGATGGCGACGCTTGCAAAGGCCAACGAAGCCGCAGCTAGCGAAGCCCTTTTGCTGGTCAAGCAACAAGCTAATGTGTTGTCGATTATCGGCATGATTATCTCAACTGTTGCGGCGTTGGCGCTCGGTTATGCATTGGTGTCTGCAGTTGCACGCCCTATCCGCCATATGACAACCCTCATGGGCCGAATTGCGGATGAGGAACCAGACGTCACTATTCCTTGGCGTGATCGCAAAGATGAAATCGGTCAGACAGCACGCGCCTTGCAAGGGTTTGAACAGGCTGGACGTGAGCGCAGGCGCCTTGAAGCAGCAGAGAAAGACGCGGCTCGCCTTGCTAAGCGTCGTCAGGACGATATCGATCAGATGGTCGGCATGTTCAGCAAAGCAGTGGAGGGTGTGCTTGAAAAAATGTCCCATGCGTCTCAAGGTATGGAACAAACATCCGGCGCCTTGATTGAAACCGCCGAAGGCAATGTTCGTCAGGCTTCAGCCGTTTCTGAAAGCGCGCAACGCACGTCAGAAGGTGTCAACGCTGCCGCTGCGGCAGCACAGGAACTGGCAGCATCATCTGACGAGATTGCAAAGCAAATTGTCGGCGCACGTGATTTGTCTCAACGGGCAGCAGGTATGGCTGGCGATGTTCGCGGCGGAGTCGATCATTTGAAGACATCGATTTCACAGATTTATGATGTGCTTTCTACCATCCGCACCATTTCAGAACAAACCAATCTACTTGCCCTCAACGCAACCATTGAGGCTGCCCGTGCAGGCGAAGCGGGAAAAGGGTTCGCGGTTGTGGCCTCGGAAGTGAAACAGCTGGCCTCACAGACGACACAAGCGACGGAACAAGTCGAAACTGCCGTTGCATCAGTTGAGGAGTCATCCAATGTTGCGAGCAATGGCGTCATCAATATCGCTGATGTGATCTCTGAACTTGATAACGTCTCGCAGGCGATTGCTGCTGCAACAACGGAGCAACAGGCCGCAACGAGCGAGATTGCCCGCATTGTTCAAGAGGTAAGCGATCAAACCACAAGTGTTCTGCACGACATAGGTCGTGTGCGCGAAGCAGGCGAAGAAACGCACCAATCTTCCAGTAACGTTCGCTCATCTGCAAACATGCTACAGGGCGAGACAACCGCGTTCTCAGAAGAGGTTTTGTCTTTCCTAGATGGCATATCTTCAGCCGAGGTTCGCGATTCTATCAATGTGCGCGATGTGACCTTTGACGTCACTGTTCACACTCCAAATGGACCACACAGTGTAAAAGCATTCCGGATGTCGCCCGCTCAACTCGAAGTCGACGGTGTAATAGGCCTTAAGCCCGGGGCGAAACTAGATATTGAACTTCCAAAGCTGGGAAATGTACCTGTACGTGTTGCTGAGGCAACCGACCGCTGCTTAACCCTGCAGCTTCCAATGGATCGCGATAGCCTGGAGTCAATGTCCACGTTCCTTTCCTCCGCAGCATAAAACGTACCTGGGACGGTAATCAGTCCCTTTATCGTAGGGTTAATTCCTGAACCTCATGCGGCCTGTTTCAGGCTCGGCGGGCAGCCGAGCGCTGGGCACCTGATTGAGTGTTTTCGCAAGCGTTCGTGAACACTGTGTTCGCGAACCTTTTGGCCTAGCTTGCGCGCACCTGTTTGTCGTCATGCAACGTGGTGAGCCGTTCAACTTCCTTGCGCTGCTATTTGTTCCTTCGATGGATCAAACGACGCAGTTCACGATAATCAATCTCAAGTGCATGCGGACAAGCTTCATGGGTTGGGAAACTGTAAGCTGCAGGTACTCGCGAGACACTTTCTGGCTTGATTATAGCTTTTCTCGAAGCGCCTCGTAAGGCGTTTTTCCGCGGAATGCGCCATGTGGTCTGCCGAAGTTGTAGAAGCGCTCCCACTCGTCGAGTTTGGCCTCCAGATCAACATCGCCTTTGTAGCTGAGCAGTTGGTAAAATTCCTGTTCGTCAGATCGGTGTGAGCGCTCGACTTTGCCGTTCAGCTGTGGCGTACCGCGCCGGATATAAGCGTGTCGAATACCTTGATCCTCAACATGCCAATGGAACTTCGCTTGGAACTCATGACCGTTGTCCGTTCGGATTTCTTTGATGCGGAACGGGAACTTCTCGATGATGTGGTCGACGAAGTCGATAGCGCTGGCCTGAGTGTGCTTCTCGTAGATCTTGAGCGCACGTACACGGGTTGCGTCGTCGATAGCTGTGAACTGAAAGCGCCGAACCTTCTTTCCATCTTCGCCTTTAAACATCAGAAACTTCACGTCCATTTGGATGTGGTGGCCAGGCACCTGCTTGTTGTAGCGTTTGGTGTGAACCTTCCGCAGGCGAGTTCCGCGAGGCAGGCGATTGACCCCATGCCGCTTGAGAATGCGCGAGACGGTTGCGTCTGATATCTTAATCTCGTGGTAGCGCTCCAGGTACCAGACGATCCGCATCGGGCCCAGGTGGTACTTCTTGCGTAGGTGAAGAACCTTCTCCTCAATCTCAATCGGCGTGCGGTTGGCATGCCATTTGGGGATCGGTGGTCGGTTTATAAGCCCCTGTTCACCATGCCTGCGGTAGGCAGCGCGCCATCGATAGAAACTGCTTCTACCAACGCCAAAGTAGCGGCAGGTCTTGTTGATATGCCCGGTCTCTTCAGCGTGGTGCAGAACACGCAGCTTGCGTTGAACCTCGCGGCGATCCTTGTCCATGAACATCTCCTTCATCCCAGAATTGGGAGTTAAACAGAGAGTGTCCCAAGAGTACCGACATTCCTACAAGGTGCAAATCGCGAGAATTACGCGCCTGATGACGCTGTCACGGGTAGAGCACTCGAAGCACTTGAAAACCACCGCTTAAGTGAAAGCGCTCTGATCAAGATTATCGGGTGAAACTGAAGGGCTGTTCGTTAAAAACGGCCCTTAGCCGACCTTGGACGGCCAACCTCAACAAGTCAGCTTGTGGCGGCTGAGCGGACGTTACCGATTAGCTGGTTGAGGGTCTGCTTTGAGCCTTCTTGAGCGCCAGCTATCCCGAGCCCTTGCGTCATCTTGACTTTCAGTAAACAAGGTCCTTGGTCCGCCGTTGAGCCAATCGAGCGCGGAATGCGTCGTTAATGGAGCCGCGAATTCTTTCGCGAGAGTGGTCATATGGAACTCGATGTTAGTGTTCATCTGATCTACCAACTCGACGGCCCGACCGACTTGCTGCTGCAGATTGAAGTTGCCGACCTAGCCGATCAGAAGCTGCAATCATCGCAGCTGAACACATCCGAGGTCGACCACTTTGCCCGGGTTTCTGCGGAAGGCGGACTTGGCGAGCGCATATGGCTTCGGGCCGATGGCGAGTTCCATGTTGATTATGAGGCGCATGTCACAATCGATCGACCAGCGCTTGATATTTCCTCCCTGCAGGCTGTGCCGCCCCATTTGCTCCCGGGCGATACCGTCCGCTACTTGATGCCGTCTAGGTTTTGCCCTTCGGACGAATTTCAGTCATTCGTGGCCGCAGAGTTCGGGTACTGCGAAGGCGGGGCTCGGATTACTGCAATGAGAGAGTGGGTCGAAAACGCTTTTAGCTACGTGCCTGGTTCTAGCAACAGCAGCACTACGGCCCTGGACAGCTTTGTTCAACGTCAAGGCGTTTGCCGTGACTATGCGCATGTCATTATCACCTTAGCCCGTGCGTCAACAATTCCTGCCCGTTTTGCCAGCGTTTACGCTCCAGGCGTGACCCCACAGGACTTTCATGCAGTCGCTGAAGTTTTTCTCGAAGGGACTTGGCATCTAGTCGATGCGACGGGCATGGCGCCTGCAGACACGATTGCGCGGATTGGCATCGGGCCTGACGCAGCGGGCGTCGCATTTCTCAGCACGTTTGGGCAGGCGACCCTTCTAGAACAGACAGTTTCAGTAATACGGTAGCGGGAGATCGCCGTCAGTATCACAGTCTGTACTTTTTTAGTTATAGGCCCATGCGTGATGCCGAGACCCCATGTTTTGGAGGCTCCCATTTTACAACTCTTAGTGGCGCGGGGTTTGGCTAGTGGTGATCATAAGCGCGCGAGCGGCTGCTTCCCGCCCAATTCGGGCGTGTGCCGCACCTCCACCAACGACCGCTATGGGGATGAAGCGGGCACCAAATGCTGAAGCTTCCAAAGACTGCGCTCCGTCCGTTTTGGCTGTACAAGCCTTCGGTCCCATTGAGAGCCGTTTGGTCGATGCACCAACTTTCCCGCTCCAAACAGGCACAACTTAAAGCGGTGTCTAGCGTTCAGATCCGTCAGCACGTGCGTGGCGCATCTCACGAAAACGCTCAAAAAGCATCATGTGCTCGGCTGGAACGTCGCGGTATGACAGAACCCCAAGCGGGGTATTGCCATCCATCACAGGCAAATGTCGGAAAGGGCCGCCGATGCGGTTGGCCAAAGCTTCGGAAATCGGCTCATTGATGCCGACCATTATAAGGTCTTTCGTCATAACGTCTTGGGCCGTCATTGCGTCTACCGATCCACCTGCCCCAACGCAGCGGAAAACAATATCGCGCTCGGTAATGAGCCCAGCCAGCCTATCGTCTTGCACAACTGCAACTGCACCCACCCTGTTTTGCGTCAGCACTTCGGCAACTGCACGCAGCGTAGTTGTCGGTCCGACGCTCAGTAAAGGACGGTGACCCAGAATGTCTTTGATCGTTGTAGCGGCCACCAATCCCCCCAGAGGCATGAGGATGTCGACCACGTTTTTGTTTCGCTGTCCATGTTTGCCTTTGCCGGCAATCGAGCAAGCGCGCTTTAGCTGATCACATGTCAGGACAGTCTTACCGCAACACGCAGACACTGCATTGAGCGTGTCGGACAAACCGAGCGGCCGTCGGACCCGGGAAACAGTCCTGCAACCGGGCCCGGTGAGAGGCAATACCACTGTGGCCTGTCGTGTGGTGGCCAGCATGCACAAGACTTGTGGACGCCGCATGCCCCAAACGAGCGATGCTGGCGCGGGGATGGCTGACAAGACCTAACAGAACCCATCAATCGGCGGATGCAATGGGCGTGCTAGTGCCTTGTATGGGCCTGGGCTAGCCCATCCAGAATGTTGATTGCCGTTGGTACGCTGGTGGCCACGCCATCAGGTTCCATGGCTTCAACCTCGGTCCTTGCCTCAAGCGCGATCTGTCCGCTCACAACGATCGACACCGATGGCCGCTGCAGTCGGATTGCCAAAATGAGGCGTGCAAGATGCGGTAGGGCGTGTGCCCCAGCTGCTGATAACCCGATGATGGCAGTGTCAGAGGCAACAATACGGTCCATCAATTCATCATGTGACGCACCACTAACCAGCTCAATGCCCCATCCTCTGTTCTGAAAGAGATCGGCCGCCATTCGCACCCCAAGCGTATGGGTCTCATGAGGAACGGACGCAAAAAGCGCTGCCTTCCCTGGGATGCTCGCTTTCGGGCTGAACTGATCGTCCAGCGCCCTGAGGATCCCATAAATGCGCCCTGTACCCGTGGTGACATCAAACAGTGATATTTGATCCTCATCCCACCAAGCGCCAAGTTTGCGCGATGCGGCCGCCAAGTACGCCAAATAGATGCGCTCAACAGAGACACCGGTATCTTGAAGCTGGGTTACGAAGACCAAACCCGCATCGGCATCCTCATCAACCAAAGCATGGGCCAATTCATCCACATCAAGCGCAACATGCTCCTGCCCATCATCAGGGGCGTGTTCGGCATCTCGTGCAACAACACGGTGAAGCGCCTCAGCTGCCAAAGATCGCACAGCTGTCTCATCAAGCTGGGCTTTTACCTTGCGGATCTGGTCGGCAGACTCGGCGTATTTCCCTCGGTTGAACCATGGCGGAATAGACTGCTGCTCGGTCATGATGTCCCCAAACCGGTTTCAAACTGGTCGGGTATCTATAGCTCCAAGCCCATCCAATTTTGAGTCCGTGCCACTACGCCCGGCGCCATAGGCCGATCAACTCTAAGACCTCAGGTTCAAGTCTGATGGTAGGGCCGTTTTAGAGAACCAGAACGGTAACCAGCGCGAAGTATAAGGCCAGGCTGGCGGCGTCCTGGATGATCGTACACACCGGCCCCGAACCAAGAGCCGGATCGAAGCCAAGGCGCATGAAAGCCCATGGAAGCGTGAAGCCTGCAAGCGCTGAAACGACGCCGCCACCAAGGACCGCGAGGCCAACGGCTATCGCAAGGGGTGGTTGGCCGAACCCCAACAACACTGCACCAGCGGCCAAAAGGCCCAGAGTTGCACCGACACCAAGGCCGATCACCAACTCATCGCGCAAAAGGGGACCAATCGCCACGTCATGCAGGGAAAGGCTGCGGACGGAAACGGAAACGGCCTGCGTTCCGATTGCGCCAGCAATATAGACCAATGCGGGGACAAAGAATGCAGCTGCGACGTTCTGCGAAAGTGTGTGTTCAAACCCAATCATCACCAGCGTGATCAGGGAGGACGCTAAAAGGCCAAAGATCAGCCATGGCATACGACGCGCAAAGCGGTTCATGATAGAGGCGTCTAACGACGCCTCTGCGCCATGCTCATGGGTTGTGATGCCCGCGATCCGCTGCAGATCTTCCATGTGCTCTTCACGCAGAATCCGGAACAGGGCCTCGGGTGGGACCGCGCCGATCAATTGGCCCAGATCGTCGACAACCGGCACAGCGATCATATTGAGATCGATAGCCAGTTGAGCAATCTTCTCCTGGTCATCGCCCGGCCTCACAGCTTGATGCTGTTCCTCCATGAGGTCGCATATCTGTTTGGCGCCATCTCCAAACAGATCATTGATCCGAACAATGCCGACCAAATGCCCGCTGGCATCCGTGACGAAGATAGTGTCAGCGCAATCATAAAGGTGACCCCGCAGCCCCTCGATCACTCTATCAACCGATGTGTCAAACTTAGCACGAGGAATATTGGCAACCATGTGAGCAGCAGCTGCCTGGCGATGATAAGCGCCCTGGGTTTCGGTCAACGGTGGCATCTGCATTCCCCAGTTCAACGGATCAAAGGCGCCTACCGACTATCTATGAGAATAGCACGGTCCGAAACCGCAACGGTGGTACCACAAGCTTGGATGGACTTACTGTTTGATGCAGAGACTAAAATCGCTTTTTTGCGCCCAAGCTGGTTGCCTCTCTACCCGAGTGGCCTATGCCAGTTCGCGTGCAAAGCAAATGATTGCTCCCCGCCCAATTCGGGCGTCTGTCGTGATGCTGCTAAAGGCGGCTTTGGGGATGAAGCAGGCGTCAAATGCTGAAGCTTGCAACGACCGGTTCCCGCCCTGAGCGGACTAGAGTAGCTCAACGGCGTCCTGAGCCGCTGCTGGCGTCCTTGAGCCCGCAAGCGCGATGGATGTCGAGAAACAGTTGTACAATGCTGCCCACCAAAGAGATCGGCAACCCGACACCCGATTGGCTCAAAAGACGGGCGTTTACTGGCGAGCAGTAGGCAAGCTCTCGTTGCAATTTGGTCAGGCACTCTCGTCCTTCAGCGCGATCAGCTTTATTCGGGCGGCCTCCAAGATTTCTACAAACGGTCCAACTCGTAAGCGCCAGTAGTCTTCATCAAGGTAGATATCTGAGTTTTGCGGCTCTGTGGCTTGGGTTGGGTGTTTAGCCAAACCTAGCAGTCCCAAGGCTGTCAGGTCATCAGGCGTGAGCTTGCATCGGACGAACATTTCCTGTGTAGGAATGTCGGTACTCTTGGGACACTCTCTGTTTAACTCCCAATTCTGGGATGAAGGAGATGTTCATGGACAAGGATCGCCGCGAGATTCAACGCAAGCTGCGTGTTCTGCACCACGCTGAAGAGACCGGGCATATCAACAAGACCTGCCGCTACTTTGGCGTTGGTAGAAGCAGTTTCTATCGATGGCGCGCTGCCTACCGCAGGCATGGTGAACAGGGGCTTATAAACCGACCACCGATCCCCAAATGGCATGCCAACCGCACGCCGATTGAGATTGAGGAGAAGGTTCTTCACCTACGCAAGAAGTACCACCTGGGCCCGATGCGGATCGTCTGGTACCTGGAGCGCTACCACGAGATTAAGATATCAGACGCAACCGTCTCGCGCATTCTCAAGCGGCATGGGGTCAATCGCCTGCCTCGCGGAACTCGCCTGCGGAAGGTTCACACCAAACGCTACAACAAGCAGGTGCCTGGCCACCACATCCAAATGGACGTGAAGTTTCTGATGTTTAAAGGCGAAGATGGAAAGAAGGTTCGGCGCTTTCAGTTCACAGCTATCGACGACGCAACCCGTGTACGTGCGCTCAAGATCTACGAGAAGCACACTCAGGCCAGCGCTATCGACTTCGTCGACCACATCATCGAGAAGTTCCCGTTCCGCATCAAAGAAATCCGAACGGACAACGGTCATGAGTTCCAAGCGAAGTTCCATTGGCATGTTGAGGATCAAGGTATTCGACACGCTTATATCCGGCGCGGTACGCCACAGCTGAACGGCAAAGTCGAGCGCTCACACCGATCTGACGAACAGGAATTTTACCAACTGCTCAGCTACAAAGGCGATGTTGATCTGGAGGCCAAACTCGACGAGTGGGAGCGCTTCTACAACTTCGGCAGACCACATGGCGCATTCCGCGGAAAAACGCCTTACGAGGCGCTTCGAGAAAAGCTATAATCAAGCCAGAAAGTGTCTCGCGAGTACCTGCAGCTTACATGGGCGAGCATGAGCTGGAGTATTTCCAGGTGCGTTTGCTGATTTGCGTCATCAAGCTCGCTGCGGATCGCGTTGAGCGCGCGCTGGATGTCTTTGGAACTGCTCATCAACTATTTAGCTGACGTCGGTGAGCTGGGTGGGGTGATGCAAAATCACCACCGACGATCTGTAAGTACTCCAGCGCAAAAAACCGGGCGCGGGGATGTGTCAGGCTGCAGGACCCATTTCGAGCGCTGTGACCCATTTGGCTCGTGCGCGCAGTTCAATCTGCTCGCGGCAGGCTAGGCTGAATTCAAGCAACCGATCCGATAACGCGCTGTGCCTGCCCTTGCGCTGCAGCCGCTGTCCATAGTGCTCAAGCTTGCTTGCACACACGGCGATACTCATGATGCTGGGCAGCTTGTCGCAAAAGCGAAGCCCACGCATGTAGCTTCCATCGCAGCACAACCAGTCCCTGCTAAACTCGCTCTCACTGGCGACCAACTCGTTTTCGAGGAGGAACGCGCAGACCTCGTTCAAAATCGTTTTTCGTATGGTTTTTGCCTCCGTTGGATAAATAACTGAGCGCTGCGCCTGGCAGGATCGTTTCAAGCTATTTAGCCAGAGCGGCGCGCAACAAACGGGATCAAGGCTGGCGTGCCAACTGATCAACGCTGCAAACCCCATCTGATGTGCGTGGGTGAGCAATCGAACGGCCCGTTGTTCGTCTTCCTCACACTACCCTGTGGGCATGCACTACATGTGTTGCACTGCAGGATGCCTGAAACGCACGCGGCACTCTGCGATGACGTTTGTGAGGTCGTAATGGTTGGCTGGGAACGCCCAGCAAAGACAAGTGAATTGGAACTGCCAACTCGAACCAATTGAGCAGCTGCGTAGCGTCTGGCTCTCGCCGCAGCACTGCAAGCGTAAGACAGCATGTAATGGGATTGATCGGAAAACCTGCCCACCCCGAAAGGGTTTTGTGAAGCCAGTTGTGACGAACCGCCCGGTGCGGGATGAACAAGTTAAGTCCCGTAAAAGGGGCTTGGCTTGTTCTCCCATCCCAGGGCATCGGATAGTGTTTGATCAGGAGCACATATCGAACAGCTTTAAGGAGAAATCCCGCTCTATCTGTTTGATAGCTGAAGCGGCAGCGAAGGCGAGCAAACTGATACGAGCTTGCGGAGCGGCGAAGCTGCAACGCAGCATAAGGCCTTAAAAATCATGCAGAAAACAAAACCTCATGGAATACGCAATCTATGAGGTTATCGCATAAGTCATTGAGATCATTAACGGATTGCCATGACGTGATTTCGGTCGACCAACCAAAACCTCAGACTTTACAGTCGTTTGCAGTGAAGTTCGTTGTTTTGGAGGGGATCAATGCGCCAAGCGCAAACGCTGCATGAAGCCCAACTACGTCGCGTTATACAGTACTGCCGCACACGTCGTCATCCAGCACGGGATGAAGCGATCATCATGGTCAGCTTCTACGCTGGGCTGCGTGTGAAGGAGATCGCAGCGCTCAAAGCAAGCGATGTGTTTGATGACGATGGGCAAGTGCGCGAAGCGTTCGTGCTGCAAGGTGAGCAAGCCAAGGGTGGCAAGGCACGCACTGTGTATCTGAGCCAGCGCTTGAGGAAGTCGCTCGCGAGCTATGGCGCAACAGCAAACCTAAACAAAGCCGATGCGCCGCTGTTTGCTAGCCAAAAGGGTGGGCACTTCTCCGCCAACACGATGTGCCAGCTGTTCCTCGACATCTATCGTGCTTGCGGGCTCAAAGACGCCAGCAGTCACTCGGGACGACGCACCTACATTACGCGCCTAGCCAATCGTGGCGTTGGCGTGCGCTTGCTAGCCGAGCTTGCAGGCCACAGCCACATATCCACGACGCAGCGCTACATCGACGTCAACGCTGATCAGCTGAGGAATGCGGTTGAGATGCTTTGAGCCAAGTCCGTTTCCAAAGCTGCCGTTCATGCGTTGTTTGGGCAGTTCCACAAGCGGACATTCGCCGCAGCGCAACTCGACAAGCTCGCTGGATGACGGGTCTGCGGACAAAACGCCCAATGCCGAAGCGATGGCGTTTGTGACTTTAGACACCCAGTTGCATATTGAACCGACTGGCATAAGGGTTGTCGGTGCTGGGCTTGGTTAAACCAAATTCACCAGCGCCAGCTTAAGAATCTCTCGAGATATGGCGCGATCATCGCCTCTTGCATCCCGCATCATTGTTAAATTCATCTGTGCGTCGATGTAGGCTGCCAACAGTTTGCTATCGGTGTCGCTCTTTAGCGTGCCGTTCTCTTTGCAGCGATCAATCCACTTGGCATATGCTTCCAACTTCCAGGCATGCACGCTTTTGATCGCCTCTGCAGTCTCTGGACCGATATGGCTAAGTGCATTGCGAATTTTCACGAGCAGACAGCCTTCGGGGATACCTTTCTCCGTCCGCTCGTTGGTCATCTTTGCTGTGAAGTTTTCCAAGGTGACTTGGAAGGGTTCTTGGCTTTCGAGCGTTTTGAAAATCGGCACAAAAGCGACCTCAAAATACTTCTGCAGGCTCGCCGCTAGCAGACCGTCTTCGCCACCAAACTCACGGTAAAGGCTCGGCCTGGAGACTTCTGCCTGCTTGCAAACGTCGTTCAGGGAAATAGCTTCCGGACCTTCCTGCCAAAACGCCATCATTGAAACACGCATCACATGCTCGCGGTCAAACGTCTTGGGGCGGCCTCGTTTTCGTGGCTCCTGTTGAGACATCATAATATAATACAAGTCCGTCCATTATTGCCTTTCCTATTTTTATAACATAGCGTCCAAAAATAGACCACATGGTACGCCAGATAGGAATTTGCGATGCCCAAAGAAACGATTGCCATCATTGGGGCCACTGGTCTTGTAGGCCGCACGCTCTACGATATCGTGGACAAAACCCGGTATGAGATTGCGGTCGTCGGGCGCTCGGTGGAGAAGCTGCGCTCCATTTTTCCGGGCGCGACCAACCATATGGACTGGGACGGCTTCAAGGACAGCGACGCCAAAGATTATTCCGTGATCATAAATCTTGCTGGCTCGGGTGTGTCGGACGAGAAATGGACGGGCGCTTACAAACAGGTGATGGGGGACAGTCGGATCGGGGCGACAGAAATCTGCGTCGACCTATGCGCAAAAAACCCAGATATTCATCTTATCAGTGCGTCTGCGGTCAGTGCCTATGGGTTCTATACCGAGCCATTTATCCGGTTTACCGAAGATGACACCAATGCCCGGACAGGCACTGCTTTTCTGCAGTCTCTCATCGACATCTGGGAGGGCACTGCGTTGCAAGCCGAGGCGACTGGCAACTCGGTTGTGCTTCTACGAACAGGCGTCGTCTTCGACGCGACGGAAGGCCCGCTTCCGCAAATGATGAAGCCGTTCAATATGTTCATTGGCGGCAAGATCGGCACCGGGCGTCAGATGATGTCCTGGATAAGCGTTGAGGATGAAGCGCGTGCCATCAACTTCTTGCTGGATAATCGACACATCACCGGACCGGTCAACTGTACCTCACCGGGAGCGTGCACGAATGCAGAATTTGCTAAAGCGCTCGGCAAAGCCTTGGGCAAGCCAAGCTTCTTCGCGACGCCTGCATTCGCCATCCGGGCCGCCATGGGGCAAATGGGAGACGAGTTGATCATTAAGGGCCAGCATGTCTTTCCAAAAAAGCTACTCGATGCAGGGTTCGAGTTTAAGCACCAAACGATCAAAGCTTACCTAGATGAGGCAGTCGCAAAGGGCTGATTTGGGCTTATTCCGTTGAAAAACGCTCTGAGCCCTGATTTGGGAGCAACCGTAAGCTCAGACCCTCCGAATTCTTCAATGATATCAATGGGCCGATTTCGAGGATTGGCTGCCGAAGGCGTCAAACTCAGCAAAAGCAGAGTTTTTCAACAGAATAGGCTCGGAGCTGACCTTTGCCGCACCGCGAAAAGTGCCAAAACCCATACGTTTTTGGAGTCTCCAAAAAGGACCGATATCGGTGAAAAACTCGCCGTACCGAGTGTTGTGTTTCTTGTCGTAGAATATGGTTGATTACCAGCTATCCGGCTGATTCAATTGGTATATTGATGCGGAGGGCAGCGCGATGATGGGTAAGGTCGAACACCAGGAACAACTTTTCTATCGGCTTCGGTTGGATGATTACGTTCCGGAGGATCATCTGCTGCGCCACGCAGATCGGTTTATGGACTTCTCAGCCCTTCGCAGCGAACTGGCCCCGCTTTACAGCCATACAGGTCGCCCTTCAATTGACCCTGAGCTGATGATCCGGATGTTGCTCATCGGCTATCTCTACGGCATTCGATCTGAGACTCAGATCTGCCAAGAAGTGCATTTGAATCTGGCTTATCGCTGGTTTTGCCGTCTTGGCCTTGAGGGAACAGTGCCTGAACGCTCAACTTTTTCCAAGAACCGACACGGGCGTTTCGCCGATGGAGATGTCATGCGGCGTGTCTTCGATCTGGTGGTTGGTGCCTGCGCAGATAACGGTCTGATTGGTGGCACTGGGGCGTTGATTGATGGCAGCACCGTTCATGCTGATGCCAATCGTGCAAGAAAGGCCACGCCCAAGGAAGTCGAAGCCATTTGGGCGGCAAGCGACAGCGTCTCGCGCCCGGTTCAGGACTTCCTTGACGACCTTGAAGAAAGCGCAGCTCCTGTGTCTGGCCCAAAACACAAGCCACCTAAATACCTGTCCGAAACAGATCCACAGGCGGCGTGGTCATTGAAGGATGGTCCGGGTCGCTTCAGCTATGAGGTCAATTATCTGGCCGACGATAAGCACGCCATTATTGTTGATGTCGAGGGAACCCCAGCACGACTAAGCCAAGAGATCGTCGCCGCCAAAACCATGTTGGAACGCCAAGTCGCGGGATATGATCCCAAGACCATCGCGGCGGACAAGAGCTACGGCACTGGCCCATTCCTGTCGTGGTTGTTGGAGCGCAAGATCACACCCTATATTCCGGTCCTTGACCGCAAGGCTCAAACCTTCGGTAGATTCACGCGTGATGCATTCGAGTATGATGCGGCGAACGATCACTATGTCTGCCCGCACGGCCATCAGTTGCCCCTCAAGAGTATTGATGAAGACACGCGCGTGAAACGGTACAAGGCGACGCCGTCCCAATGCCGTGGCTGCCCGCTCAAAATCCAATGCACAGATGCGCCATCGCGCGCAGTCATGCGGCTGATGGACGAGGAGGCCCGACAGACCGCTCGAGATCTGGCCGATACAAAGGCGTTTCAAGTTGCCCGCACCCGACGCAAGAAAATTGAAATGCTATTTGCTCATCTCAAACGATGGCAGAAACTAACCCGCCTCAGGCTTCGAGGATTATCAGGAGCCAAAGAAGAATTCCTCCTCGCAGCCACCGCCCAGAACCTCAAACGCCTCGTGAAACTTGTACCAACATAAAGATATCTGCGACATCACAACTACCCGCAAAGCCCGCCATTCAGGCGGGGGCAAGAAAGGTGCAAACCGTCAAACCACAACATTCGGTACGGCGAGTTTTTCACCGATATCGACCGTTTTTGGCAGGGGTGTTTTGGGTAGAGGTTTTTGGAAAATCGCGAACGACAGCTGAGCGGACTTTTTGACCGAGGCACGATTGACCGCCAACTTCTCACATGGGCGGGAAGCGGGCCGGAGAGCCGCTGACTTCTACCGTCGTTTAGCCCCTATGTCAGACTTGAGCGGCACAGCAGCATCGGCCTGCGCATGAACAGCTGTTGTGCAAAAACAAAACAGCCGGGGCGTTTCCCCGGCTGTAAATTAATCGCTCGTTGCCGTACTTACATGGCTGCCGGCGGAAGGATCACAGCATCGATGACGTGGATGACACCATTGGTCGCTTCGATGTCCGCGGTGACAACATTTGCGCCATCAATCATGACGCCATTGGTTGCATTGATCGAGACTTCTGAACCTTCGACTGTTGCGACGGAGAGTTCCTGGCCAGCGATATCTGCGGACATCACCTGACCCGGGATCACATGGTAGGTCAGAACAGCCTGCAACGTTTCGAGGTTTTCAGGCAGCAGCAGGTTTTCGACGGTCCCTTCCGGCAATGCGGCGAACGCTTCATCGGTTGGTGCGAAGACAGTGAATGGACCTTCGCCTTTCAGCGTCTCGACGAGGCCAGCTGCTTCCACTGCTGCGACGAGGGTTGTGAACGAACCAGCTTCTACCGCTGTGTCGACGATGTCCTTCATGTGGTCGTCAGCGATGGCAGCTGATGCTATACCGAGCGACAAAACTGCGGCAGTGGCGGTGGTGGTCAGTGTGCGGGAAAAGTCCATTGGATGCTCCTTGAGCGCCTGAGTTGATTAACCTCCCTTACAACGCATCGAAGCAGCGATTGGTTCGTCTCAAAAGTGTGAACAGTCTGTCTTCCTCTCGACGCTTGAAAGCGAAAACAGCGTTAGAAGCCCTCGCGTCACACCAGTGATCGAAACACTGTTGCGGTGATAGCGAATTGGTGAGTGCACTGATTCCGTCTTAAGGAGATCGGCGACCTGGCGGCTGCGGAAGGTCGGCATAGGGCGGAAGTGGACCAATGTCTGGTGATCGCTTTGCCGCCAGCCTCGTATCAAGATAAAGCGCTTTTTGAGAAACGAATGTGACGCTTCTGGTTCCATCATTCGATGCCGATCAACCTATCCAAGACCTGTAGATCATGTGTGTGCTCCTTGTTGAAGACCACTTGCCACTTGCGGAGGCTGTCAGCCATGCCTTGCGTCGAGATGGTTTTGCTGTCGACCACGCAAACACTGCCATCAATGCACAAGAGTTGGCGTCGCTTTCAGACTATCAACTCGTTATTTTGGACCTCGGCTTGCCCGATGGTGATGGATTGAACCTACTGCCCCGCCTTCGCAATGGTGGACGGGTGCCGATCATCGTTTTGACTGCTCGTGACCAACTGGCGGATCGCATCGCGGGTCTGGATGGGGGTGCGGATGACTATGTCGTCAAGCCCGTCGAGATGCCCGAGCTGCTTGCGCGTTGTCGTGCGGTTCTGCGCAGACCAGGCAATCGCTCTGCGACCGTTTTAAGCCTTGGATCCCTGGAACTGGATACAGCTGCCCGCAGTGTCACTGTGAATGGCACTTCTGTTGCGCTGGCCAGGCGCGAGGTCACGGTGCTTGAGCATCTGATGCGTGCATCGGGGCGGGTCGCTTCACGTCGCTCTTTGGAGGAGGCTGTCTACGGGCTGAATGATGAGGTCGGGCCCAATGCACTGGAAGCATCGGTATCGCGTCTGCGCCGTGCACTTGAGGCAGCAAGGTGTGCCATACCAATCGTCACGGTCCGTGGCCTCGGCTGGATGCTGCCACGAGAGCAAGGCCAATGAGCCACATGGCATCGCGTGTTGGACCGCCCCTTGCCAAGATGCTGGCAAGGCGCCTGACACTGATTGCAGGCGTCGTCTTGCTCCTGAACTCTCTTGTGATCGGTCTCTACTATGGATCTGATCGGCGCACGCTCGAAGCAGAACTCGTCAACGACCAGGTCGAGCACATGGAAGAAGGCCTGAATGGCTCGGCGCTACCAGAGAATGCGCCGGTCCGCTCGTTGTACGCAGAACACCCTAATGCTTATGCCTTTGCGCTGGTGGACCGGGGAGGTGTCATTCTTGATGCCATGAACCAAAGCTTGATCCCGCCTGCGGCGACCGAGCTCTATCCGGATGACTGGATCACCCGGTTGGAGCGACCTGACGGAACGTTTATCGTGGCGGGACATGAGTTCGCAGACCGCGAAGATGGTCTGCGGATGGTCTTCGTCATGGTTAGCGATCCGGCGCGCTTGCTTTGGCGCGCCTATCTAGACGAGTTTTACGAACATGTCTGGCTTCCGATCCTGCCTCTTGTCCTCCTTCTGGTGGCGGCAAACACCTTCCTGATCCGCAGGGGTCTTGCGCCCATCTCCATCGCCGCCGCCTGGGCGCGGGACCTTCGTCCGGGCAATCCGACACCGGCGCCTGTGGTGACGGTACCTGAAGAAATCGCTGATCTGATGGATGCGACTCAGCGCTCGGTTGAACGGCTGGCGTTGGCGTTGGAAGCAGAGAAGCGGCGCGCTGCCGAGGCAGCTCACGCCCTGCGCACCCCACTTGCGGTTCTGGTGGCGCGGGTCGACGCACTGCCTGCCGGCGAGACCACCGACAAGCTCCGAGCCGATTTATCCGCCTTGTCGCGAATGGTCCAACAGGTGCTTGCCTCATCCCGTGCAGAGGCGCTGGCCGCAACGTCTGCGATCGATCTGTGCGATATCGCAGAGGGGGTTGCCACGGCTCTGGCACCCTTTGCCTATCAGCGCGGCGTAGAGCTGTCGGTCGAGTTGCCCAATGAGCCAGTTGTGGCACTCGCCGATACCGAAGCTGTCGAACTCGCCCTGACAAACCTTGTCGAGAACGCCATCATCCATGGGGGAAAGGGTAAGGTTGATGTGGCCGTTGGGCCAGGGCCGAATCTTAATGTGCGCGATTGCGGAGGTGGACTGCCAGAGGGCAACCAAACCCGCTTGTTTGATCCGTTCTGGCGCGGTCCGCAGGCAGCTGCAGGTGGGGCGGGCCTCGGGCTCGCCATTGTCGAACGGGTTCAACGTGCACAAGGCGGATCAGTCGAGGCGCGCAATCGTGAAGACGGCGGAGCCGAGTTTACGCTGACCTGGCAATCGCCAGAAAACTGATCGGGTCGTCAGGCTGCCATCAGGTATTCGCTACATAACGCGTCCATCGGATCGATGAACGATCTGCACATGGAGCGAAACATAATGACCGATCACCACTCTACCAATCTGCAAAAAACCGACATGCAGCGTGCTGGCGCCTGGCTCAATGGCGAGGTCCAACTTTCCCGGAAAGTCCTGGTCGCGGGCGGTGTTCTCCTGTTGGTCCTTTTGGGCATCGCGCTCGACTAACAGGCGCTGCGTCCATCCCCCCAAGCCAACAAGGATACGTCAAAATGAAAGTTCTTCTTGCAGCCTCATTCGCAGCTATTTTGTCCTCCGCCGCCTCGGCAGAGACGCTCACGCCCATCGGCGATTTGCAGCGTGGAACGATGGTAACCGTTGCAGGCACCGTCGAGCGCATCACCGATGAAGATGAGTTCCGGCTTGCCGACCAGAGCGGCACTGTCAGGGTCTATGTCGGCCCGAACTGGGTACCAGCTAATGTGGGCGAGGCTGTCACCGTCAATGGCTTCGTGGACGACGATTTCGGCCCAATGGAGATCTACGCGCGAAGCCTGACGCGTGCCGACGGGTCCGTCGTCAACTTCCCCCGCAATTACGACTGATACATCGGCCTGGCACCCTGGAATGGGGTGCCTGGTCGTTCTTTATTTGTTCTGCAGTTGTCGCCTGGAGCAATAAAGCAGGCGGAGAACTGAACCAATCCGACCCCCCGCTTCGGTACCGTCGAAAAATTTGTTTCTTGCAAACGGGAAATGTCCGCTTTGGGCCGGTTTTGCCAATGCATAGTCCCTCAACGGATGACCAGAAAGGGCTCCAAGCGGTTATGCGGCGGCGCAGTATTACGGGAAGAACCCCTGTCCAATTGATGGCTGCTTTTCCTAAATCTGCATAATTGTGCAGTTGCGGCGAACTCACATTTCCCGCCTGTTGTGGACCCACCACTACTGCCAAGTCGCCGATCTGCATTAGACGGAAGCAGCAGACCGATCAGTTCGCTATCACCTCGACAGTGTTTCGATCACTGTTGTGACACCAGTATTTCAAACACTGTTGTCACAGCTCTAAATGATGCGGTTGAACGCCATGTCCGGACATGGGTTTCCGATATTGAGACATTGATGCGCACCTACGTCTTGCTGGTGAACGGCCTGCTTTTAAGCCAGTCGGGTGTGAGCTTGCCGATCTCTTCGGTGGGCAAAATCTTGTTGTAGTGGGCGTTGACCATCTTACCCGAAGTGCCGGTGTTGCGGATCAGGATATGGGTGTTCACGCCCTCTCGGATTTGCTGCGAGATGTAGAACGGGCGGAACGAGTGGCTGTCGCGCATGCGGCCATCTTGTGTGGTACGCAGACCTGCCGCGTCGAGCAAAGCAGCAAGGCCCTTTTTGAAGCTTTTGATGGGGCTGCCATCATGGCTAAAGAACACTGGGTCAGCATCTTCAGGTTCGCGTTTGAACTCCAGCTGGAACAGGTTGCGCAGCATGTTGAGGTGCGTCATCACCTCCGGCAGCGGTACCATCTCACGCTCCTTGCCCTTGCCGCGCACTTGGATGACCGTTGCGGCATACTTCAAGTCTACGTCATGTTCGACAGTGCGCTCACCAATATCACCCCAACGCATGTTGTTGAGCTCGGTTGAGCGCATGCCAGAAAAGCCAGCGATCATGATGAAGGCGTGCAGCTTGACCCGATCAATGTGCAATCTTGCGAACGCTGCCTGCTCTTCCGCCTCTGCGATGCGCTTCACGCTCACATCCTGGAGGTGCATGAACTCTTTCAAGGTGAAACCGGGTTTGTCGGTAACCTCGCGCTTCTTGGACTTGGACAGTTTAATGGGTGGGATTTCCAGGACGTACTTTCTGTCCAGCGCAAACTGCCACAGCTGCCGCAGCAGCATCTTTTCTTTGTTGAGTGTGCTGCGTGATGGCGCTGTCTCTTTGACGGACCTGCATCCTTCATGACCTCGCGCTCATAGCGGATGAAGGGTTGGTTCCGGCCTGGGCCCTTGGTCCAGTAGTCATAGCGCCAGCGCCAATAGGCTTCGATGTCATCGCCGGTGATGGCGCTCATCGACTTCTTTTTGAGGGTGTTGCCGAAGTAGCCGACAAAGTAACGGCGGATGATGGGTGGGAACTGGCGCAAATGATAGGGATCCTTGTCACCGCGCGCGACCTCATATTCAAGCTCTTCGATAAACTCCTCCGCAATCGCGGCAAAACTTTTGCGCGTTACGCTCAAGCCAGCAGCGGCAATCCCAACCGTCTCGTGGTACTTCGCCAAAGCAAGCCGCTCAGCTTCATCGCGATCATACGTACCCAGCGCAATGCGCTGCTGCCCCTGCCCTTTAATCGAGAAGCGCACAGACCATTTTTTGCTGCCGTTTGGCTGATAAAGCGCATAGGGAGGTTTGTGCGGATCGTTAGACATGACCACAATGTAGTGCCGCTCGGCGCGATGGACAAAGCCTGACAGCGAAAATTAGCACAGAAAATCGCGTTGCATTTCAACGCGCTAACGCCATATCAGTAATAGAAATGAGCATAGCTGCATTGAAGCAAGGCGCGCGAACCGCATTTTCTGCGTTTCACTGCTAACTCTGCTAGCACTTTGCTAGGTGCGTTTAGCTGGACTGGCGAAGTGTTTGAAAGAAAAGGCGCACTGAGTGCGCTATGCTAGCACTATGCTAGCCAATTTGCGACGCACTAAAATCGCACGCCGCAAATTTTATCCAACAATATCAATAAGAAAGTGGTAGCGGAGGAGAGACTTGAACTCCCGACACGCGGATTATGATTCCGCTGCTCTAACCAGCTGAGCTACTCCGCCCCAAAGGGCACTCGGGCCTCCCAGCCCAAATCAGGTTGGGCGTATAAGCGGCATTTTACCCTGCTGTCAACCAACATGCCCACCGCCGTTATATCTTAGGCAGCATCCCGTTCAAAAGCGTTAATGGCGCGGGCAATAAACCCACCACCCAGCACGCGTGCGCCAGGCCCATCATGCTGATACAGCACGCATGCCTGTCCGGGCGCGACCCCTGTTTCACCCTCAATCAGATCAACCGTCGCAATACCGTCGCGCACCCGCACCATCGCAGGCTTCGGTGGACGGGTGGAACGCACGCGCGCACCCACCTGCATGCCCTTGGCAAGGTCCACATCGGGCCCGCCTATCCAATTGAAATCGCGTAACGCTACTCTTGCAACACCCAGAGCCTGGCGTGGGCCAACGATAACCTGCTTGGCTGGCGCATCGATCTTTACAACGTAAAGCGACTCGCCCGATGCAATGCCCAGACCGCGGCGCTGACCAACGGTGTAATTGATAATGCCCTTGTGCTTGCCCAGCACTTTGCCATCCAGCGCAACAATGTCACCCGGCTCAGCAGCCTCGGGCCGCAACTTGGCGATAATGTCGGCATAGTTGCCATTGGGCACGAAACAGATGTCCTGGCTGTCAGGCTTATTTGCAATATCCAACCCCATGCGGGCGGCATGGGCGCGGGTTTCATCTTTGGTCATGTGACCCAGCGGGAACCGCACAAGATCCAGCTGCTCCTGTGTAGTGGCAAACAGGAAATAACTCTGGTCACGGTCAAGATCAGCTGGGCGATACATCGCCATATGACCGGAAGCCTCGTCCATGCGGGTGTCAGCATAGTGCCCGGTCACAAGGGCAGCTGCACCCAGGTCGCGGGCTGTTTTCAGCAGATCCACAAACTTCACACTCTGATTGCAAGACACGCATGGAATGGGCGTTTCACCAGCCAGATAACTATCGGCAAACGTATCGATAACCTGCTCTTTGAAGCGGCTCTCATAGTCCAGCACATAGTGGGGCATGCCCAGCGCATCGGCCACATTGCGCGCATCATGAATGTCCTGGCCAGCGCAACATGCGCCTTTTTTAGCCAAGGCCTGTCCGTGATCATAAAGCTGAAGCGTAATGCCGACCACGTCATAGCCGGCCTCCTTCACAAGGCCTGCGGTAACGGAGCTGTCGACGCCCCCGGACATTGCCACAACAACACGTGTGGCTGCCGGCTCCGGGTTGCCGGGCAGAGAGAGTTTCATAGTCTTGTCCTTCATGCAGCAGGTTCAAAAGCCTGCGATGAGCCCGCTGTCTAAACCAGCAGAGCAAACCCGGCAAGATACGCCGACAAAGGCCCCGATCAGCCCAAAACCAGGCAAATGCTGCCGCCTTCACCTTTGCCAAGGCACAGTGAAACGCCTCTAACAATCTGAAAAATATGATTTTTATGAACTGGCACGCAGCTTGAAAGGCAGAAGCCAGCAAAGAACCATCGATAGAGTGCCTGCCGTGTCTGCATCTGCTGAACTGCTCAAGCCCCTTCCCGCCCCTGCCCTTGTTGACCGCGCCAGCGATGCGCGCAGCAAACCGTCTGCGGCGCGCAACGATGACGACCGCGCCCGGTTTGAAGACAACCTGGCCCGCGAGACGGCCGAGCCCAAGCGTGAAGCCAAACGTGCCGAGCAGCCAGAGCGCACGGAGCCTCAAGAGCCCGCACGCGAGACGGCCAAAGCCGATGACACCACACAGACCACTGTTGCTGAAAGCGCAGAAACCCAGGCAACAGATGACGCCATCACCGCCGATCCAGAGGCCAACGATTTGCCGGCCGAAGACATCACCGAGGTTGCAGAACCTGACCTGGCCCCGGCTGACCCCTTGGCCGAGTTGACAGAGCTTTTGCTTGCTTCGGCCAACACCACAAACACTGAAAATCAGGCAGCCCAAACAGTTCTGCCCGCAGCGGCCGTTCAGCCGCTGGCTGTTGCCACAGCCGCAGCCAGCGTTCCCCTGGCAGATGCTGAACCTGGCGCGCTGGGCCGTTGGTTTATGCAAGCCACAGCACCGACCCCCGGTCTTGATGGCCTCAACGCTCCAACGGCTGAAGACAAACCCGATGCCCTGCAACAGAACCTTGCTGCTATGCGTGCGCAAAGCTCCAATGTCTCTGGCGACCCACTTGTAGCGGGCGCAGGCAGCCCAAGTGCTGACGGCATAAACTCGGCCACCTTTACCCAAGCGCTTGCCGACAGCGGCTTTAGCAGCACTGACAGCGCTCAGAACTTTGAGGCCTTGATCACCAAAGCTGCACAAGCTGTATCGCAGTCTGGCGTTGATGCCGAGGTATCCACCGCCACCGCCCTACCAACTGGTGGGCAGGCCATGACGACAGGGGCACAAAGCGCCGTGACGGCGGTGCCCCAAGCAACAACGGGCCAAGCAGTGCCCGTGAGCGCGCTAGCGGTGGAAATTACCCGCCAGGCTATGAACGGCAACACCAAATTTGATATTCGCCTCGACCCACCAGAACTTGGCCGCCTTAATGTGCGCCTTGAGATGGATGCCAGTGGCCAGACGCGCACGCATATGATTGTCGAACGCGCCGAAACGCTGGAGATGTTGCTAACCGATGCGCGTAGCCTTGAGCGCGCACTGCAACAGGCAGGGCTGAAGGCAGAGCCCGGCTCGGTGAGCTTTGAGCTTGCAAGCGATGCCAATGATAATTTTGCTGACGGTTTTGCAGGCAATGGCGCTGAACAAAACGACGATGAAGCATCCGCGGACCGACAATCCGGTGATGATGCCTCTGCCCGCAGCGGCGAACTTCTAAGCGATGAGGCAATCAGCAGCTCGCAAGTCGCCCGACAAATTCTGTCAATTACTGGCCAGTTGGACGTGCGCGTTTAGCCACACAAAGGAACACGACCCATGAACACGCTTGATCGGCTCGCCTCGGCATCCTCTGCACAAGTTAACGTTGCCAATGCGCAGCGCGACGAACAGATGCTCGCCGATGATTTTGATACCTTCCTGCAATTGCTGACCACGCAGTTGCAGAACCAAGACCCTCTGGAGCCTATGGACACCAACCAGTTCACCCAGCAACTGGTTCAATTTTCTGGTGTCGAGCAACAAATCCAGACGAACTCATACCTGGAGTCTCTGATCACATCCACGCAGGCGCAAGCCGTAAATGCGGTGGTTGGCTATCTCGGATCGACCATAACGGCAGATGGCACCACGACCAATTTGCAAGGTGGATCGGCAACATGGCTTTTGGATACTGATGCCAGCGCCGACGCCTCAACCATCACGATCACCGATAAAAACGGGTTTGAGGTTTACTCTACACCGCGCGACATACCGCGCGGCGAAAGCACCTTTACTTGGGATGGGCGCATGTCCAACGGGCAGATGGCACCGCAAGGCGCTTACAGCATCCAGGTTTTTGGCAACACGGCCAACGGTACCTTTGTGGATGTGGATACAGCGATCTCGGGTGAAGTGACCGCCGTCGATGTTACCGGTGGCGAGCCCGTTTTGCTGATCGGCGATGTTGAAATCAACATGGGCGCGATCCGCCGCGTTGATCAGGCCAGTTAAGCCCGCATTCCTGCCTCACTGCACGACCATTTTGGCGTGCCAAAAAACTGCCCCAATTTCCTAACGAAGCATGACCACGGCCTTAGGGTGTTTTTAAGCTCCGTCCGCTAACCTCTACTCTGCGTTATCGATTGTGTTGAGTGAGAGTACGATGACCGAGTTCAAGCGTCCGCGCGTGAAATACGTTATAGGACCTGATGGTAGCCCCCTGACGATTGCGGATCTTCCGCCGACGTCAACGCGCCGTTGGGTAATCCGCCGCAAGGCGGAAGTCGTTGCTGCCGTGCGAGGTGGTCTGCTGTCGTTGGAAGAGGCGTGCGAACGCTATCGTCTAACGGTGGAAGAGTTCCTCGCTTGGCAAATGTCGATTGACCGTCACGGTCTAGCTGGGCTGCGCACCACGCGTATTCAGCAATATCGCGGTTAGGGTTTTCGCCCCAACTGCCAGATCGCGGATCACCTGATCCGCCTCTGAACGCCTTTTAGACCAAATAGCCGGCCAGGTGCGCCCCAAGGGGTTATCACAGGGCCGGCTTTTTGCGTTGTGCGGTTTTTTACCCATTCTACGCAGATTCTAGGGTCCGTTAACGGATCGGTTAACGCCTTGTTTACCATCACCTGGGCAATTCTTGCCTATCAGCGTTTTTGCTTCGCCATCCGGCGCCCGGCACAACGCTCAGTTTTAGGTGGTTTGGCACTTTCATGCTTGCGTTCTTCCAAAACCTCGGACCGGCCCGCCTTGGCGCCATGGGCATTGTGGCAGCTTTGTTGATCGGCTTTTTCGCCTTCATCACCATGCGCGTCACCGCGCCGGTTATGGTACCACTGTTCACTGAGATGACCCTGGAAGACTCGTCGGAGGTCATGCGCCAGCTTGATGCCAGCGCCGTGGAATACCAGTTGCGCAATGACGGGGCGACCATTCTCGTCCCGCAAGACCGCGTGTTGCGCCTTCGCATGGAAATGGCAGAGCAGGGCCTGCCCTCTGGTGGCACGGTTGGCTACGAGATTTTCGATAGCTCCTCCACGCTTGGCGCGACCAGTTTTGTACAGAACGTCAACCAGCTTCGCGCATTGGAAGGCGAACTTTCACGCACCATTGCCTCCATTAATCGCGTTGCTGCCGCGCGCGTGCACTTGGTTCTGCCTGAGCGCGAGCTATTCCAGCGCGATCAGCGCGAGGCCACAGCCTCCATTGTGTTACGGGTACGCGGAACGTTGGAAGCTGGTCAAATTCGGGCCATTCAGCACCTTGCAGCTTCAGCTGTCGATGGACTTTCAGCCAGCCGTGTTTCTATCGTTGATGAAACCGGACAACTTTTGGCTTCCGGCGCAGGTGATGATGAAACCGCCATGATGGCCGCCTCATTGGATGAGCGCGCCCTTGGCATGGAAAACCGCATTCGCACCCAAGTTGAAGACATTCTGTCCGAAGTAGTCGGCGCTGGGCGTGCCCGGGTGAATGTAGCTGTTGAGCTCAATCACAACCGCATTTCTGAAACGTCCGAGGTTTTTGACCCCGACGGTCAAGTGGTGCGCTCCACGCAGGTGCGCGAAGAAACCGGCTCCACCAACGACACCACCGCCGGTGAAGTCACCGTTGGCAATGAATTGCCTGGAGCAGATCCCGGCACCCAAGGCGGTGGCATTCAGGAAGCGCGCGAAACGCTCGAGGAAGTCACCAACTTTGAAATTTCTTCCACCAACCGCACAGAAATTCTAGAAGCAGGCCGCTTGGATCGCCTTTCGGTCGCGGTGCTGGTCGACGGCATCTACACCCAGGACGAGAACGGCGCGCCGGTCTACCAACCACGCACGCAGGAACAACTGGACCAGATCGCCATGCTCGTGCGCTCTGCGGTCGGCTTTGACCAAACACGCGGGGACGTTGTCGAAGTGGTCAATCTTCAATTCGCAGCTCGCCCGGATCTGACATTGCCAGACGAAGCCGGTCTTCTCTCCTTCACGCGCGATGATATTTTTCGCGCAGTCGAGCTTGCGGTGATCGCAGTGCTGACGCTCATCGTTTTGTTCTTTGTGGTTCGCCCGCTGCTGGGCCGCGTCTTTGAAGCAGAAGCCGATACACTGGAGGCCCTGCCCGCCGGTGGCCCTGAAGCTGAAGGCACCGTCATTGGTCCAAATGGCGAAGTGCTGGAATCGCCTATGCCGAACGTGCCGGCCGTGGCCCTGGAAAGCACAACCGTCAAAGCCTTTGAAAATGCCGTTGCCCTTGGCGCGCTGCAGAAAAAGTCTCTGGAGCAAGTTGGTGAACTCATCAGTGAACGCCCCGAAGATGCCCTTGGCGTTCTGCGCGGCTGGCTCAACCAACCGTCGCGGGCCTAGATCATGAGCGTTGGCGCCCTCGCACCTGCCCCCGCCGCCGATGGGATGACAGCAGCCCAGCGTACCGCTGGGGGTGACCAGTCCTCGGTCAAACTGGAGCAGCTTTCAGGGGCGGAAAAAGCCGCGGTTCTCCTTCTCGCACTGGGCGACAAGCATGGCGAGCCGCTTTGGCGTGGCCTTGATGAACTCGAGTTGCGCGATGTCTCGCAGTCCATGGCTGTGGTGGGTCGCTTGTCAACGGAAGTTATCGAAGGCGTGCTCATTGAATTCATCGACAATGTCACGACCAACAAAGCGCTCTCCGGCGGCTATGAAGCAACCGAAAGACTGCTGGGCTCCTTTATGGACGGCGAAAAAGTGGCCGCGATCATGGAGGAAATTCGTGGTCCTGCTGGCCGTAACATGTGGGAAAAGCTTTCCAACGTTCAGGAGAACGTGCTCGCCAGCTACCTAAAGAACGAGTACCCGCAAACCACCGCTGTGGTGCTGTCAAAAATTCGCTCCGACCATGCTGCCAAGGTGCTCTCGCTTCTGCCTGAAGAGCTTTCCATGGAAGTCATCCAGCGCATGCTACGCATGCAGAGCGTACAGAAAGACATACTCGACAAGGTTGAGGAGACCCTGCGCGTTGAGTTCATGTCGAACCTGTCCACCACCCGCCGCCGCGACAGCCATGAAACGATGGCAGAAATTTTCAACAATTTCGATCGCCAGACCGAAGCGAAGTTCCTCACCACACTGGAAGAGGACAACCGGGAGTCAGCAGAAAAAATCAAGGCGCTGATGTTCACATTCGAGGACCTGGGCAAGGTTGATGCGTCTTCTATTCAGGTCCTGCTGCGCAGCGCCGATACAGCCAAGCTGCCCATCGCCTTGAAAGGTGCGAGCGAGCCAATCCGCGAGTTCTTCCTGGGCAACATGTCCGCCCGGCAGTCGGAAAATATCCGCGAAGAAATGGAGATTCTCGGACCCGTTCGTCTGCGCGATGTGGATGAGGCACAGATGTCTCTGGTCAATCTGGCCAAAGACTTGGCCGCTAAGGGCGAAATGGTCATTTCCAAAAATGCAGGCGATGACGAGGTGATCTACTGATGACCCTTGCCAGCGAAACCTCCCGTTATCTGTTCGATCTGGACTTCGATGCTGAGCATCGCAAAAAAGACGAAGCTGAAGCGATACCCACCATTACCGTTTACGAGCATGAGGCCCAGATGGCTGCGCTGGAACGGCGCGTGCGCGCTGAAGCCCATGCCGCTGGCCGTCAGGAAGCACTGGACGAAGGCGCCCTGGCGCTGGCCAACGAAACCAAAAATTTGACCGATGTTACCAGCAACATGATCAGTAAGCTGGACACTGAAATCGGCATCCGCGAAGAACGCGCAGTGCGCATCGCCGTTACCGCAGCCAAGAAACTCGCGCGCCGCCTGCTCCAAGCCGAGCCCCAGGGCGAAGTAGAGCAGCTTTTCCGCAGCTGCTTGGCACCCATGTTTGACGCTTCCCACTTGGTGGTGCGCATGAGCGAAGAGCATGTGGACGACATACGCAAGCGCCTGGAAGGCATTGCCACAGCGCAAGGTTTTGAGGGGCGGTTGGTGTTTTTGGGCGAGGAAGGTTTCGACCCCGGCGATGCGCGCATCGAATGGGCCGATGGTGGACTGTCGCGCAGCCAAAACGAAATCGAACAGGCCATGGACCAGCTGATCTCTAGCTATCTATCCGCACGCAATGGTGCGAGCGACCCGGCAGAAAGCGCAAGCCCTGCTCCAAATTCTCCTGAATCCGAGGCGCTTCTGGCCTCCATGGAAGGTGCATCCTCATGAGCGACACCACAAATGACGACATCGACGATATCATGAACGACCCCAACATTGGGCAGGTGGAACCCGCTTCGCCCGCCGCGACAAAAGACGGCATCTCGTTCGATCAGCTTGATGGTCCGGTGGCCGACACGGACGGCGACATTGACCCCAACGCCAGCAAGGATGCCAGCGATCTTGAAGCGGTGTTCGATGTACCGGTGCGCGTTTCAGCTATTCTGGGGCGCTCGGGCATGCAGGTGTCTGAACTGCTCAAAATTGCGCCTGGCACAGTGGTGGAACTGGACCGCCGGGTTGGCGAGGCCATCGACATCTTCGTCAACGACCGTCTGGTGGCGCGCGGCGAGGTGGTGCTGGTGGAAGACAAGCTGGGCGTGACCATGACCGAGATCATAAAAAGCGACAAATAGCCCCCACGGGCACAACAACACAAAAGACCGACAGGCAGGATAGACCCGATGCGACTTCTCATTTTTGGCAATCTCGGCGGACAGATGGCAAGCGCGACGCGCATGGCGATGGAGCGTGGCGCAAAAGTTATTCATGCCGATGATCAGGCAACTGCCTTGGACGCCCTTCGTGGCGGGCAAGCCATTGATCTGGTGATGGTCGATGTCGCCGAAAACATCAAAATGCTCATCCAGGCAATGGAGCGCGAGCATATATCTGCGCCGGTCATTGCGTGCGGCGTGAAGAACGATGCTGATGCTGCCGTTAAAGCAATCAAAGATGGCGCACGCGAGTACATTCCCCTGCCACCCGATCCTGCGCTGATTGCTGCAGTGTTGGCCGCTGTCACCACCGAAGAATTGGATATGGTGTCCACCGATCCGGCGATGATGAAAGTGGTGCGCCTTGCCGAACAAATCGCTCCGTCTGATGCCTCGATCCTCATCACCGGCGAATCCGGCACCGGCAAGGAAGTGATGGCGCGCTATGTCCACGCCAAGTCCAGCCGCGCAACCATGCCTTTTGTGTCGGTCAATTGCGCAGCGATCCCTGAAAATCTGCTGGAGTCTGAACTTTTCGGCCACGAGAAAGGTGCGTTCACCGGGGCTTTGGCCCGTCGCATCGGTAAGTTTGAAGAAGCTTCCGGCGGCACACTTTTGCTGGATGAAATTTCGGAAATGGATGTGCGCCTGCAAGCCAAACTGCTGCGCGCGCTGCAGGAACGGATTATTGATCGCGTCGGTGGCTCCAAGCCAGTGCCGGTGGATTTGCGCATCATTGCGACCAGCAACCGCAACCTGTCTGAAGCTGTCAAAGAAGGCTCTTTCCGCGAAGACTTATTGTTCCGCCTGAATGTCGTGAACCTTTCGCTGCCCGCCCTGCGCGAGCGCCCGGCCGATATTTTGGCGCTGTCCGATCACTTCGCCAAAAAATATGCCAAGGCCAATGGCTTCCCCTGGAGGCCCATTTCGGAGCCCGCCCGTACCCGGCTGATGTCTGCGCACTGGCAAGGCAATGTGCGCGAACTGGAAAACACGGTTCACCGCGCCGTGCTTTTGGCATCTGGCCCAGAGATCGGCCCAGAAGCACTCATCACACCCGATGGGGCCGAATTTGCAGCCCAAGCCATGCCAACCTCCAGCGCTGTTCAAAAAGCAGCGATGACAGCCGAGGCCGTTACCCGCGCGCTTGTTGGCCGAACGGTGGCAGAAGTGGAACAGGACCTCATTCTCGATACGCTGGATCACTGCTTGGGCAACCGCACCCATGCAGCGAACATTTTGGGTATTTCAATCCGCACGCTTCGCAACAAGCTCAATGACTACACCGCGCATGGCGTTGCTGTTCCTCAACCTGGCCATGCCCGCACGCAGATGGCCGGGTAAAGCATGGCTATTCTCCATTGCGTGTTCTGCAATTTCCATGGTGACGCGAGCCAAGCTGATCAGCAAACGGTTCTTGAAGGTCTGCAGGCGCTTGCGCTTTCCTTACCCGGCGTCCTCGCCTTCGATCACGGTCCAAATCGCGACTTCGAAGATAAGTCAGCCGACTATGATGCAGGCTTCGTCATCCGCTTTGCTGATAAAGCCGCACTGGAGCACTACGCCGAAAACCCAAAGCACAAGGCGCTGGGTGGTAAGCTCTGCGATCTGTGCAATGGCGGCGCCGACGGGATTATTGTCTACGATCTTGAAGTCTGACGCGCATGAAGGGCGCTGAACTGGACGCACTGTTCCGCCCGCTTGAGCTACCCTGTGGCGCAGTCATCAAGAACCGGATCATCAAGTCTGCAATGTCGGACTCACTGGGCGACGGGCGTGGCAACCCGACCCCGGCACAAATTCGACTTTACGAACGCTGGGTGCAAGGCGGCCTTGGCGCGTCGATCATTGGCGAAGTTCAGGGCGATCCGAATTTCGCCGAGAAGCCGGGCAATCTCGTTCTGCGCGAAGATGCGGACCTGGCCGCCTTCCAAGAGCTCGCCAAGCGTGGATCAACGAACGGCGCGCAGCTCTGGCTGCAACTTGGCCATGCAGGCGCCATGGCGCATCCACCCATCAGCACGCCGAAAGGCCCAAGCGCTTTGAAGATAGAGGGTCTCACTTGCAAGGCCCTATCGCTGGAAGAGGTGCGCGCCCTGCCCTCTCAGTTTGCGCGCACCGCTCTTTTTGCCAAGCAAAACGGCTTTGGCGGCGTGCAAATCCATGCCGCGCATGGCTTTCTGCTCAGCCAGTTTCTCTCGCCGCTCTTTAACAAACGTACCGACGCCTATGGAGGCTCGATTGCAGGACGCATGCGACTGTTGATGGAGACCATTGCGAGTGTACGCGCGGCCGTGGGCAGGAGCTTTCCCGTTGCCATCAAGCTTAACGCTACCGACCAACTGGAAGGCGGATTTAAAGAACAGGACGCCCTTGAAGTCGTGAAAGCTCTTGATGCTGCGCCAATCGATCTCATCGATATAAGCGGCGGCACCTATTTTCCCGGCGCACGCGCAGCATCTGATGGTACGCAGCCGGGAGCTTATTTCCTGGGGTTTGCGCAGAAGGCGCAGCGCCTGACCACCAAACCTTTGATGGTCACCGGTGGTTTCAAAACACCTAAACAATGCCTGGATGCGCTGGCCAAAGGGGTGGATATCATCGGCCTGGCGCGCGCACTGGTGCTTGACCCGGCTTTACCCAACGCTTGGCTGAAAGGGTCGGCGAAAGCGCCAGCCTTTCCCCGGTTCACCGATCCACCAGAGGGCGGTATCACCGCCTGGTACACCATGCGCCTGAGCGAAATCGGCGAAGACCGCGAGCAGGCGCTATCAGATCAATCCAACCTCGATGCCACCATCGCAAATTACCATTTGCGCGATCAGGATAGAATAGCGCACTGGAAAAGGCGTTTCGGGCAGCTTTAAGCAGTCTGTTAACCACCTGTTTACCCTAAAAGCGGCAAAAAATGCCTAGTCACGCACCCACCCCTTGGGCGCGTCGTTTGAGGCATTGCGCATGGCCGATACGTCGGTAACTCCACCAGGCTCCCCGTCCGGTAAATCTGGGCTGGCTTTCCCCCTGCCATCGATGGAGCAGTTGAAAAGTGCGCTTTGGCGTGGCGATCTTTTCCTAGCGCTTGGCGTGATGACGATCCTGGTCGTCCTCATCATGCCAATGCCACCCTTCATGCTCGACCTGTTTTTGGCAGTGTCGATCATATTTGCAGTGCTCGTGTTGATGACATCACTGTTCATCCACAAGCCGCTCGAATTCTCCGCATTCCCTACGGTTCTGCTGATCGCAACCATGATGCGGCTGGCGCTCAACCTTGCGTCCACGCGCCTTATCCTGTCGGAAGGCCACACCGGCGGCGATGCAGCGGGCGAGGTAATCGAGGCGTTCGGCTCGTTCGTGATGGGGGGCAACTTCGTTATTGGCCTCATCGTTTTTGGCATTCTGGTGATTGTGAACTTCGTGGTGATCACCAAAGGTTCAGGCCGCATCGCAGAGGTTGCCGCGCGCTTCACTCTGGATGCAATGCCCGGCAAGCAGATGGCCATCGATGCCGATCTTTCCGCAGGCCTGATCGACGAGGCGACCGCCAAGGATCGCCGCAAAGAGCTTGAAGATGAAAGCTCTTTCTTCGGCGCCATGGATGGTGCCTCCAAGTTTGTGCGCGGCGATGCAATCGCCGGGCTGCTTATCACCTTCATCAACATCATCGGCGGGATCATCATCGGCGTTGCCCAGATGGACATGTCGTTTGCTGATGCGGGCCGCGCCTACACCCTGCTTACAGTTGGCGATGGCTTGGTGAGCCAAATCCCAGCGCTCATCGTTTCCACTGCCGCTGGTCTGCTGGTTTCAAAGGCAGGTGTCTCGGGCGCAGCCGACAAAGCATTGATGACCCAGCTTTCCGGATATCCCAAAGCGTTGGGTATGTCGGCTTTTGTGATGGTTGTGTTGGCCATGCTGCCAGGCATTCCGCTGCTGCCATTCCTGGGCCTTGCTGCTGGAGCGGGGTACCTTGCCTATCGAGCGACACGAACGGCCAACGAGGTCGAAACGCAGGCCAAGGCGCAAGAAGTGCTCGAAAAAGCGACTGCCGAGGCTCCTCCTGCTGAAGAACCCATTTCCAAAAGCTTGCGCATTGATGATCTGCGCATCGAGCTTGGCTATGGTCTTCTCAATCTGATTGACGATGGCGAGGGTTCCGACCGCCTGACCGAACAGATAAAAGCGCTGCGCCGCCAGCTTGCCACCGAACTTGGCTTCGTGATGCCTTCGGTGCGCCTGCTCGACAACATGCAGATCGGCGCCAACACCTATGTGGTGAAGGTCAAGGAAGTGGAAGCTGGCACGGGTGAAGTGTTCTCAGGCCAGTTCATGACCATGAACCCAACCGGCGGCGCAGTGGACCTCCCGGGCCGCGAAACCAAAGAGCCGACCTTCGGCCTGCCCGCCACATGGATTGAAGGCAAGTTCCGCGATCAAGCCGAGATAAAAGGGTACACAGTCGTTGACCCAGCAACAGTAATTTCCACACACCTCACCGAGGTTATCAAAGCGTCCACAGCCGATCTGTTGTCCTATGCCGACACGCAAGACTTGCTGGACGCCCTGCCTGCCAACCAACAAAAACTGGTGGAAGACATCGTGCCTTCGCAGATATCAGTCTCGGGTATTCAGCGTGTGCTGCAGAGCCTGCTCGCCGAGCGCATTTCAATCCGCGATCTGCCAACGATCCTGGAAGGCGTTTCCGAGGCATCGTCATTCGCGCGCACGCCGCAAGCGATCACTGAACATGTGCGCACCCGCCTGGCACTGCAAATATGTGCCGCGCACCAGTCGCCAGCTGGGTACCTGCCCTTGCTACCGCTGTCACCGCAGTGGGAGCAGGCCTTTGCCGATGCACTTGTGGGCGAAGGCGATGACAAGCATCTGGCGATGCCACCCACCAAGCTGCAGGAATTTATCGCCTCGGTGAACACCGCCTTCAATGGTGCCGCCGAACAGGGTGAAGTACCGGTCATGCTGGTTTCGCCGGGCATCCGCCGCCACATCCGCGCGATTATTGAGCGGTTCCGCCCACAAACATCCATCCTGAGCCAAGCCGAGGTTCACCCACGCGCGAAACTGAAAACCTTTGGGCAGATCGCCTAATGACCCAGATACCCAAGACCCTAACCCTAGACAAAGATGGCTTTGCGTTCGTTCCGCACGGCCTTCTGGCCACTATCGAAACCAGCCTTGAGAGGACTACACCACCCAATCCAACCGCCTATCCCTTGCCTGCCGGATACAGCTTCGTTCAGCCAGACCCGGTAGACGTGGATATCTTCAAAGAGCTGTATCATGCCGTGGGCGACCCCTGGCTCTGGTATGGACGGCTCACAAAAAGCGATGAGGCTATTCGTTCTATCCTCACCGCACCCTCCACCACCCTGCGCTATCTGTGCGATGAAATGGCTCGCCCTATCGGCCTGTTCGAAGCGCAGCAGCAGCGCCAAAAAAACCAAGAGGACGAAGAGAACCAAGAAGACACACTGGAAATTAGCTATTTCGGCGTCGTTCCCGATGCCACCGGCAAAGGGTTAGGCTCCGTGCTGATGGAGCATGGCCTGCATGCCGCATGGCAACCGGGCATAACGCGCGCCTGGTTGCACACCTGCACGTTTGACTCACCCGCCGCTCTCTCCTTCTACCGGCGCAGGGGGTTCCAACCCTTCCGCCAGCGTGTTGAGATCAGCATAGACCCGCGACTGACCGGGGTAATCCCACGTCATGTTGCACCCCATATCCCGCTTGCTGATTTCTCTGACCCTTAAGGCTTCACTCGATGGAAAAACCAACCCCCGACATGACCATCACGCTGGAAGACAGCGGCTCGAAGGGCCGCTATGTCGCCAACAGTGACGGTATGCCCGAGGCTGAACTGACCTACAGCCGGGCTAGCGAGACGCTGATCATTATCGACCATACCGGCGTGCCCGATGCGTTGCGCGGCATGGGTGTGGGCGTGAAACTGGTGGAGCGTGCGGTGATGGATGCCCGCGCCTCGGGCACCAAGATCATGCCTCTATGCCCGTTCGCCAAGGCGCAAATCCAGCGGCACAAGGAATGGCAGGACGTGCTGAGCTAGGGTATTTGGTGTCGCTAACCGGAAACCGGTTGCAAAGCACCACCAACAGGCTGGGCTGAAACCTTGCGCGCCAAATCGTGATTGATGAGACCGCGCAGTGCGATATCAATCTGATCGTCCCGTTTCAAAAGCACTGAAAGCTTGTCCACAGGCCAGGCGATGGTGCGGCTACCCGGCGCGATGACCACATCAGCTGTCGCAGGGCCGTTACTCACAAAAGCTATTTCACCCAAAAAGGTGCCGGGCTCGATATCTACGGTTTGGCCATCTTTGAGCACAGTAGCCGACCCATCGAGAAGGTAGGTGAGCACATCGGGTCTGGTGCCCTGCTCAATGATCCGCTGCTCACTCTGAGCACGCTCAACCTTGCCGATCTTGAACAGCTTCTCAATTTGCCCTGGGTGCAACAAGCTCAGGGCCTGCGCCAGATCACGCAGCTCAGGTGCGAACTGCCGCCCCATGCGTTCGCGCAAAAGAACAAGCATGAAGGCAAAAGCGGCACTTGCCATAAGCACCTTCCAGAACACGCCATAAGCGATGGGGCCTGAACTCAAGAAGGCGTAGAAAAACGCCTGCAGGCCGGTGCCAACCACGGCCAAAACGCGCAACAGAATGGGACCACGCACAACAAAGGCAATGACAGCCAACATATTGCCGATATTAAAAAGGATAATGAGGAATTCATCGAGACCTGGATTGGTCCAACTGAAGTCTGCGAACATCCGATCCCGCACCTATAGACACCGGTCTTAGGGGTAGGCGCTCAGTGGCACTAAGGTCAAGAAAAAGGCCCGAACTGGCATCCAAAAAGGAAACCGGTCGGGCCTTAAGATCTGGTCAGTGCATTTTAGCAACCGCCGGCTATCCAAACCGATAGCGCCAAAAAGGCAAAGCAAGGCGGGCTAAGCACAACGCTGGGTGATCAGCCGATCATACCAGCGCGATTGCGTCGTGACTGGCTCAGCTCTTCCAGTTCGGCCTGCTCGCGGCTGGCAACGCTCACGCGGTGCGCTTCCTGGTCGCGCTCTTCCAGCAGCTCAACCTTTTTCAGGTCTTCCACCGCTTCGGCCAACTCATCTTGGGCTGCCTCCAACTGACCACGCAGATTGTCCGCGCTTTCGCGCAAATTATCACGGCGCTGGGCAGCAGCTTTCGCGTAGGTTGGATAGGCATAGTGGCCCATATCGGTGATACCGGCTTTCTCCTGCTCAATCGCAACTTCGCGATCCAGCTCACTCGCCATCCGTTCAAAATCAGCCATCATGGCCTCGATCTGACCCAGCTGGCGTCGTTTCTCGTCGACTTGATACCGTTTTAAACGGATCAGGCTTTCACGCGACTTCATGACTCAATACTCCCAATCACGCGTCTGGCTCTGCCCCAACAATCTGGGCAAGCGCCGCATATCCTTCATCAAGTGATGTGGATTCACCCTTTTGCTGGCTCAAAAACGCCTCCAACGCGGGGTTCAAGGCAATTGCCTTGTCGACATCACTGTCTGATCCCTGGCGGTACGCGCCCAAACGGATCAGCTCTTCCATATCGCCGAAAGAGCTTAACAAAGCGCGTGCGTTGAGCACGGTTTGTCGTGCCTCTTCCGGCACACACCCGGGCATTGTGCGCGAAACTGATTTAAGAATGTTGATAGCCGGATATCGACCGCGTTCCGCAATGGCACGCTCCATAACAATGTGACCGTCCAAAATGGAACGCACCGCATCTGCTACCGGCTCATTGTGGTCATCACCCTCCACCAACACGGTGAAAAGGCCGGTCGTGGTGCCCTCGCCCTTCAGGCCTGGCCCTGCGCGCTCCAGTAGGCGTGGAAGCTCGGTAAAGACGGTGGGCGTGTAGCCTTTGGTTGTCGGCGGTTCACCCCCAGCAAGGCCAATCTCGCGCTGCGCCATAGCAAAGCGCGTGACCGAATCCATCATCAGCAACACATTCTTGCCCTGCGCACGGAAATATTCTGACACAGTCATGGACATGTAAGCGGCCTGACGGCGCATCAACGCGCTTTCATCACTTGTAGCGACCACCACCACAGCGCGCTTAAGCCCCTCTGGGCCCAGATCATCTTCAATAAACTCTTGCAGCTCACGTCCACGCTCACCGATCAAGCCGATGACCGCCACATCAGCCTCGGTGTTTTTGGCAAGCATCGACATCAGCACAGACTTTCCAACCCCAGAACCCGCAAAAATGCCGAGCCGCTGGCCCTGACAGCAGGTCACAAATGTGTTGAGCGCCCGCACGCCCAGATCCAATGGGGGGCCAACACGCGCACGGCTGGCCGGCGGTGGTGGAGCGGCACGCAAATCATAGGCGTTCGCGCCTTGCGGCAGCAGACCTTTGCCATCAATCGGGCGGCCCAGCGCATCGATCACCCGGCCAAGCCAGGCATCAGCAGGCTTGGTCATGGCCTCAGAGGCAACCAGAACGGCGCGGCAACCAAGCCGCATGCCATCCAGGGGATCGTAGGGAAGACAGAGCGCACGTTCAGGCCTGAACCCAACAATCTCCACCAGCACCGAACGATTGTCGCTGATCTCCACGGCAAGCCGCGATCCAACAGCGAGCAAATGCAATGGCCCGGCGATTTCCACCAGCAGCCCTTGGATACCGGTCACGCGGCCGAACACCTCTCGGTCCAGTAGATCGTCTATTTGGTCGGCCAGATCGTGCATGAGCGCCTTAGAAATTTCTAATATACGTAGTTTTAGTCATACTTGAGGGCAGAACGCTGTTGCCCCCCTGATTCGCCGTCTGATAAATCTTAACGCACGCGGGCGAATCACTCCGCATGCTTTCCAAAGTGTTGCGTAAATCAGTCGTAGGGAAGGTCTTCTTAACCTTTCGCTTACAACTGGGCGTTAACGTTATCAGTGGGGCAGAACGAAGCCCTTCGTTGGTTCGCGTTATTGGAGCGACGAAAACCTAGGATAGGGCAAAAGGGGATTGGCATGCGCGTTTTGCTAATCGAGGATGACATTGCAACGGCAGAAAGCATCGAACTGATGCTGAAGTCAGAGGCGTTTAATGTCTACACGACGGACCTTGGAGAAGAAGGCGTCGACCTCGGCAAACTATACGACTACGATATTATTCTTCTCGATTTGAACCTCCCAGACATGTCGGGCTACGAAGTGCTTCGCACGCTGCGCCTGTCCAAGGTCAAGACACCGATCTTGATCCTGTCTGGCTTGGCAGGCATCGAGGACAAGGTCCGCGGCCTCGGCTTTGGCGCCGATGATTATCTGACCAAACCTTTCCATAAAGACGAGCTGGTCGCCCGCATCCACGCCATTGTGCGTCGATCCAAGGGTCATGCTCAGTCTGTCATCACCACCGGTGATGTTACGGTCAACCTCGACACCAAGACGGTGGAAGTGGATGGCCAGCGGGTTCACCTGACCGGCAAAGAGTACCAGATGCTGGAGCTGCTTTCGCTGCGCAAAGGCACCACGCTCACCAAAGAAATGTTCCTCAACCACCTCTATGGCGGGATGGATGAGCCGGAACTGAAAATCATCGACGTGTTCATCTGTAAGCTTCGCAAAAAGCTGGCGGCTGCAACCGGTGGTTCCAACTACATTGAAACCGTCTGGGGCCGTGGCTACGTGCTGCGCGATCCTGACGAGTCCACGATGAAGCAGAGCGCTTAGGCATTTAGCGCTTTTCGCACCAACCTTTTTTGCCAATCAAAGCTTTCAAGCGTCGCCCTTTACTGGGCGACGCTTTTTTTTGCCTATCCTGCAGGAGATGCAGGCACGAAAAAGCCCGGCGACCAAATGATCACCGGGCTTCTAAAAAACCAAAGGGCTGGGGCCGTCTAAGCGGTCCGTCGAGCCGGAAAACCTGTGCCGGAACCGGAAACGAAATCCGGATTGGGCTGATAAAGGCCGCGGCTGCCTGGCACCGCTTTGAAAGCTTGGGTCAAACCAACCACCGTTTCAGCCGCGCCCAGCACCATGTAGCCGTCTGGTGCCATCTGTTTTGCAACGCGCTCGAGGATCTCCACCTTTGCGTCTTGCTCAAAATAGATCAGCACATTGCGAATGAACACGATGTCGAATGTGCCAAGCGCGCCAAAGCTGTCGAACAGATTGAGTGGACGAAACTGCACCATCTGCTTGATAGCGGCGGCTATTTCCCAGGTTTCACCCTTCTGCGTGAAATGGTTGAGCAGCATCTGGATCGGCAAACCGCGTTGCACCTCAAACTGAGTGTAGGTGCCAGCCTTTGCACGGTCCAAAACCTCGCGCGAAATGTCGGTTCCCACGATCTCAAAACGCGTGGTCGACGCTTTCAGGCCCATATCCTTGATGATCATGGCCAGCGAATAGGGCTCCTGGCCTGTTGAGGCCGCCGCACACCAGATGCGCAGTTTGCGCTGCATTTTGCGCGCTTCCATGAGATCGGGCAGCATTACGTTGCTGAAGTGATCAAACGGGGTTTTATCGCGGAAGAAAAAACTCTCATTGGTCGTCATCGCTTCGACCACTTTTTCACCAGCCGTGCGCCCAAGTGGCGTTCTCAGCTTGGCAACCAGAGCAGAAATCGTGTCGACACCTTCCTGCCGAGCGACCGGTAGCAAGCGACTCTCGATGAGATACTGCTTGTCGTTGGACAGCATCAGGCCCGAGCGTTCCTTTAAAAAGGTGCGCAGAAAATCATAATCGGCCGGTGTCATCCGCGCTCTCCTCTAAGAATGGTCGTGATTTTTGTGGCAATTGAATCAAGTGGCAGAACGGCGCTGCACGCCTTTTTCTGCACCACGGCTTGCGGCATGCCCCAGACCACCGATGTCGCTTCGTCCTGTGCGATGACGCTGCCGCCTGCATCACAGATACGTAATGCGCCCTCGCCACCATCATTGCCCATGCCGGTCAGCACCGCGGCCAATACCGCAGGACCGTAAACCTTGGCCAAAGAGTCAAACAACGGGTCGACCGCAGGCTTGCAAAAATTCACAGGGGGCGCGTCATTGAGCTCAATAATCGGGCCGCCCTCGCCTTGGCGGACAACCATATGTTTACCGCCCGGCGCAACATAGATGTGCCCAGCCTTCAACAGCTCACCATCCTGGCCTTCTGCTGATGGCAGGCCAGCGGCGCGACCCAGATTTTCAGCAAGAATGGCCGTAAATGTGGCCGGCATGTGCTGGGTAATAACAACGGGAACCCGCGTTGCGGCAGGGCCGATCGTGGTCAGCACCTTGGCAAGTGCCTGTGGCCCGCCTGTCGATGACCCAATGGCCAGAACACGTGGCACACTGGACGACCAACGGCGCATCGCACCGGCAGAAACCTCTGCCCTTGGTATTGCGCTTGTCGGCCCAGCGGCCGAACGAACTGGCCGTAATGGAGCATCAGCACGCTTGATCTGGGGGGACCGTGCGGTAACCTTGCCGCGATGGCCAAGGGCCTTGACCTTGGCAACCAAGTCGCGGCGAAACTCTGGGCTGGTGGAAACACCGGAATTGCTTTCCGGCTTGGGCAGATAGTCTGCAGCTCCCAGCGACAACGCTTTCATGGAAATTTGTGCGTTGCGCAGAGTAAGCGTTGAGGCCATCACCACCTGAACACCGGGGCGTTTTTTGAGCAACAGCGGCAGCGCTGTCAGCCCGTCCATCTCCGGCATTTCGATATCAAGAACAATCACATCTGGTGCGAGTGCATCAACCTGTTCAACGGCAAGCTTGCCGGTGCGAACCGTGCCCACGACGGCCAGCGCGGGATCTTCATCAATCCAGCGGGCCATGAGGCCACGGGCCACCACCGCATCATCAACAACCATAACGCGCACCGGGTCGGTGACGGGTTTGGCAGATTGGGCAGACGCTAATGACATAAAGGCAAGCTCACAAAGGAGGAAAAAGAGTGCACACAAACGCTGTCAGAGATGGTCGTTTGCTTCTGTGCGCGGGAGGTTAAACCGCCAGGCACTAAGCCAGGCCAACCTCAGCAAACTTTGCTTCGACGATCTCGCGATCAAAAGGCTTCATGATGTATTCATTGGCGCCCGCTCGCATGGCTTTGGCAATGTGCGCGACATCATTTTCAGTCGTGCAAAACACCACTTTGGGCGCTTCACCGCCATCTTCAGAACGCAGCGCCTTCAAGAATTCCAACCCGTCCATGACCGGCATGTTCCAGTCCAGGAAGATCGAGTCGGGCATAGCGGCGCGGCATTTTTCCAATGCTTCTTTGCCGTCGGCAGCCTCATCCACGCTGAACTCCATGCCTTCGAGAATGCGCCGGGCGACTTTGCGAATGACGCTGGAATCATCAACGACCAAGCAGGTTTTCATGGCGGTTTTTCCTTTTGAGGAAAGCCCAAGAGCGGGCAAGATTAAGGGGCTTAGGCTGCCACGCTATTGGTGAGCGAATGCAGCACGCTATCGACGTCAAGGATTACCATCAGGGTCCCTTCCAAACGATGAACACCCGCAGATATTGCCGCCCATCGCGGATCGAGATTCACCGGATTGGGCTCACGCTCGCCCATAGGCAGGTTAAGGACCTCGCCGACCCGATCAATAATCAGGCCATAGCTTTCGCCCTTGTAGTCGATACCGACAGCCATACGGTTGCTGCCATCCTCGGCATGAGGCAAATGCAGTTTCTGGCGCATATCAATCGCGGTCACAATGCGCCCACGCAGGTTTAGAACGCCAGCAATCTCGCTGCTCGACAGCGGCACAGGCGTCATCGCATCAGGCATGAAGACATCATGCACACGCCCGATAGGCAGGCCAAACAGTTGGTCGGCGATATACACCGTTACATACTGGGTTACGTCTTTGGACAGCACATCCAAGCCAGAGGCTACGCGGCTACTGTCGTTGCTTGCATCACGAATGGCGCTCATGCCGCCAACTCCACTTCACTGGTTTGTTCTTTGATGGCGGCGATAAGTCCGGTGCGGTCAAATTTCGCCACATAGTCGGAGAAGCCAGCCTCACGCCCCTTCTCCACCGCTGCAGGCGACGCATGCGCCGACATTGCGATGATAGGTGTGTTCGCGTAGCGGCTGTCTTTACGGACCTGAGTCGTAAATTCATACCCAGACAGGCCCGGCATTTCGATGTCGGAAACAATGGCATCAAACCGGCGTCCATCGTCCAGCATTTCAAGCGCTTCATGGGCATCTTGGCAGGTGGTGACGGAGAAGCCTGCCGAACGTAGTACCGGCGATAGCATGTTGCGGAAGAACGAACTGTCATCGACCAACAGCACATCAAAGCTATCGCGCTTGCCGCCAGTGTCCTTCATCATGAACCAGTCATCGAAGGCGAGCGGCATGAAGTGGCCGACGTCTAGAACTTCAGTTGCCTTGCCTTTAATGACGGCCGACCCGAGCACACCTGATTTTTCCGATGTGACTTCGATGTCGAGAGTCTCTTCAACGATGTCGACGATCTCATCGACCATCAAGCCCATCGAGCGGTGCTCATCGGCGAACACCAGCATGGGTTGGGTACCTTTGTCGCGCAGCTTCATAGAGTCGTTGACCCTGACCAGCGGCATCAGCTGACCGCGATATTGAACGAGATCGCGATCATTGGCTTGCTCGATGGCTTCGGTTTGAATTTCTTCAAGACGGGTCACCAATGACAGCAGCACCGCCTTGGGTTCCTCACCGCCTGCGCGGAAGACCAGCAGCGACACAGGCTTAACCTCGTCAGATTCCATAACCTGCGCAGTGACTTGGCTTTGCGCGGCAACTTCCCCTTCAATGGCCGAACCAATGGCATTGGCGATCCCGTTCGGATCAAGGATCATGATCACCGAACCATCGCCCAAAATGGTGTTGCCTGAGAACATCGTCAGGTGTCGCAACATCGACGACATGGGCTTCACGACGATCTCTTCGGTGTGGAACACCGCATCTACCACCAGGCCAAATGTCTGGTTTCCGACCTGCATGACGACGATAAAGCCTTCTTCGCCGATCTCGCCAGCATCAGCAGCAGTTTCAGTGCCCAGCAATTGAGAAAGCGGAGACAGCGGCAAGAGCTTGTTACGCAAGCGAAGGACCGGCGTGTCACGGATCGTTTCGATTTTGTGCTCGCTGTCCTTCTGAGCACGCACCAGTTCCATCACTGCAAGCTGTGGAATGGCAAATCGCTCACCCGCAGACTCCACGATGAGAGTAGAAACGATGGCCAAGGTGAGTGGAATTTTGATCATCACCACCGTGCCGCGACCTTCCTGAGACTTCAGGTCAATCGTGCCGCCGATGGCTTCAATGTTCGTGCGCACAACATCCATGCCCACGCCGCGCCCGGATACATTGGTCACTTTGGCAGCAGTGGACAGGCCGGGATGGAAGATCAACTTATGGATCTGCGTCTCGGACATCCGCTCGATTTCGGCTTCGGTGTAAAGCTCGTTGGAGATGGCCTTTTTCTTCAGAAGCTCGGTCGGCAAGCCCTTACCATCATCAGCAATCTCGATGATGATGTGGCCACCTTCATGATAGGCGGAAAGCTTGATGGTGCCCTTTTCGGGCTTGCCAAGCATAGCTCGATCATCTGGCATTTCCAGACCGTGATCGGCAGAGTTGCGCACCATATGGGTCAACGGGTCTTTGATAAGATCGAGCACTTGGCGGTCGAGCTCGGTTTCCGCGCCCACCATTTCCAGATCAATTTCTTTACCAAGCTCGCCCGCAAGATCGCGTACAATACGCGGTAGCTTCTGCCACGCATTGCCGATGGGCTGCATGCGCGTCTTCATGACACCTTCTTGCAGCTCTGCTGTCACATTGGACAGGCGCTGAAGGGGCACTTTGAATTCAGAATCTTCGTGGCGACGTACGATTTCGAGCAACTGGTTGCGCGTGAGCACCAGTTCCGAAACCATGGTCATAAGGTTTTCCAGCGTATCGACAGACACGCGAATAGACTGCGAGGCCAGTGACTTTTCCCCGCCCTCTTTTTTCTCAGCAGCAGGGGCTGCAGGAGCCGCTTTTTTCTGTGTCGGCGCTTCGGATTTTGGTGTTGCAGCCGCTGGTGCATCGGCCTTTGGTGCGTCAACCTTGACGTCTTCCTCTTTGGCAGGCTCAGCAGCGGCAGCTTTTGCCTCAGCAACAGCCTCTACCATTTGCTGCTTGGCAGCAGCCTCGGCGTCAAAGTCACTCTCGGTTTCGGCGAAAATCCGGTCCAGCTCGTCCAACGGAACCTCGCCAAGACGAACTTCCCGTTCAGGCTCCGGTTCAACTTCGTGCTCGGGTTCTGGCTCCGGTGCAGCCTCAGCAGCTGGAGCTTCACCGCTTTCCGCAGCAATGGACAGACGCTCAAGCTCGCTGATCAAGTCCTGATCATCGCCCTCTGACTCAGACCCTGTAGCTTCCAAGTCAGCCAAAATAGCTTTCAAGCGATCTATCGAAAGCAGGATAAGGCTGACCCCTTCGGTCGTAACCGGGCAGCCATCGCGGTATTTGCCCATCAGCGTTTCGCCGGCATGGGCTAGGCTCTCAAGGCGTGGCAGGCCCAGGAACCCGCAGGTGCCTTTGATCGTGTGGACGAGGCGGAAGATGTTGTCGAGGATCTGTGCGTTGTTTGGATCCTGTTCAAATTTCACCAGCTCAACGTCAACAACGTCGAGGCTCTCATTGGTCTCAGTCAGGAACTCAAGAAGAAGATCATCCATAGTCTCACCCTAAACGCGCGCCCGCTGCACGGTAGATCGCGCAACCAAAAGCCAACCATCGTGCTCATGCGGCATCGGGCGTTTGGCCCCACCACAGCACTTTCCCGTAGACTGTGAATTGGAACGGTTAATTTAAGCTGAAACGTGGAGACAGTTTTTGGCGAACCCTTTGCCAGCTTACTCTGAGCCAAGGGCGCGTAAGGAAACGACTTTTTGGAAAGGGCATGCCCAAGGGCTTTGAAGGGCATAAAGCGCATGCATCCCTAGCGGACACACGCAGTGCTTCAGGGCGTGATCGTAAAACTGACCTTTTAAAGAGGCACGGTACGAAAAGTGATCGAGGTCTCATCCATGTCAGGCTCAATGCCCACACCAACCTCATCAGCCAAGCGTACAAGGTGATAAAGATGCACATTGCGGGCATGCACCCCTTCCGCAAAACGACGCGAAAGCGCGTCCTCTGCACCCTGCGGGATGATCACTTTCTTGGCTTCAGCACGCAATTGGAACTGCGCTTTTCCGGTCAGATCTGTGCCGTTGATGGTTATCGCGCCACCGCGTGGAACCGCGTCTTTGATCAGTGAGAGAAGGCCCAAGGCGAGCTTGGCAACTGTCTTCGGTACAATCACACGTTCCAACTGCCAGTCCAGCGTGGTGCGATCATCGGTCAGGTAGGGCATGGCCGCATCTTTAGCCTCACCCAAATCAACATCTCCGCCAACATCACCGTAGGCCCCATAGGCAATGCGCACGAAGCTTAGCTTGTGAACTGCTTGGGCACTGGATTTTTGCATCAGCGTTTGGGCCACCTCGCGGGTGGATTCGTCCTTGGCATCAGCCCACATTTCCATGGCGCTGGATGATGCGCCAACCGGTGAGATAATATCGTGACAGGTCTTGCTGACGATCAACGAGGCAAGCTCCATCGCTGTCGGTTCTGGGAAAGACGACATGGGCTTAGGTCCTTATAGCGAGAAGCGATTCGTGCGCACCTTACCAAGCCAGGCGCACGATGGAATGCCCCACAGTCATGCCAAACACCTAGAGAGAAAAGAACTGCGGTTGTGCCGCAGGCGCAGAGCACGGAGCAATGGCGGTTGTGCCGCAGGCGCAGAGCAGGACTAGATGCCGGTTGTGCCGCAGGCAAAGAGCCTAAAAACCTGCACCTTTAGCGCGAGCAGGTCTGGTCCAGCCTAAGGAGAGAGCGTTTCGACCACGCCATCCCAGTGCCTGTCAGCCTCGCTGACAAGGTTTTCAGCTTCAAGCAGGAACGCGTAGCGGGCAGCGATATCGCGAAAAAAGAAGATCCGCCCACCTAGACCAATCCATATCTCAGGGTGGCCAATGGACACCGCGCCATAGGACAGGCTGAAGGCGCCGTGCCCCCCATAAGCTGGAATAAAGCGGTCTGGATCAGCCAAGAAGGACCGGTAATTGCCTTCGTTGGCAAACCGCCAGACCAGACGCTGGTACAGTGTTTCATAGGCCCGGCTGCCCAAACGCGCTTGCCCGTCAGCAAAATAGGCAACCGGGTCATAGCCAAAAAGCGCCAACTGGTGCGCCGGGTGCGAAACGATACGTTCACTGGCCAGACTTACTGACGAAAATGGAAAGCATAGGAAAACCCCAACCAAAAGATGGGCTGCGAGACGGCACGGTCGCACGCGCAAGAAACTGTAAGCCATTAAAACCATTCGTTCACCATATTGGCAGTACATTTCATTCAAATGCCCAATTTGCGCCGCACCTTCACCGCGAGGCACGCGTATGGGCAAGGCACTATGCCGCTGGTCAATGCTACCGGCGATCCCTGAGCGGACCGTTAAAGCGAGTGCGGATAACGCCTCGCAAGGGTCGTACCGCTCATTTGGGCCGCCAAGAAAAGGAACAATCCATGTCGCCTGTTCTTAACCGCGCTGCACGGTCAAAGGTACAATTAGCTGCCGAAGACAGCCAACGCGCTGGCCTGTCGGCAACACTGCAAAGCACTGCTCTTGCCGTGTTGCTCGCTCTGCTGCTGACGCTCATGACGCCGCTTTTCGCGCGGGCGCAGGCACAGCAGCCAACCGGCAACACCTTCAGTGCCCAGGAAATTGTCGACTCAGGCCATGTGTTTTTCGGCACAATGGCGCAGGGCATGGCGCAAGCGATTGAAAATTTGACCGCGCGGTATGGTCAGCCCAATGGTTACATACTGGGCGAAGAGGCCAGCGCCGCCTTTTTCGGCGGTTTGCGCTATGGTGAAGGCGTGCTCTACACCCGCAACGCTGGCAACCACGAAATCTATTGGCAAGGCCCGTCCCTGGGGCTCGACTGGGGCGGAGACGGCACACGCACAATGGTTCTGGTGTACAATTTACCTAACATTGATGCTATGTATCAGCGCTACCCAGGGGTAAATGGTTCGGCCTTTTTTGTGGGTGGTTTGTCGGCGTCTGCCAGCCAAAATGGAGACGTTGTGGTCGCGCCAATCCGCGCCGGCGTTGGCGCCCGCCTGGGCCTCAGCGTAGGCTACTTGAAGTTCACCCCTCAGCCGACCTGGAACCCGTTTTAGGGCTACAATTGGCGCGTCGCTCACCATCATCGGGCCGCGTTTACCTGTCCTAAGGGCATAAACGCCCGACGGCTTTGTTAAGGCTGTTTCACAAGCGTATCTTGCCTATCGGCAGGGTTTGGTTGACAATACGTTAACGTCCATTAAAGCCGTTTTCCGTAGCGTTATCCAGGTGGAACTCCCGTGACCGTAGCCAACATAATTGTTTTCTCACTTGGGTTTTTTGCGGCCTGTTTGTTGGGCCTCATAGGTTGCCGCCTTGTTTGGGTGCGCGCCGTGCGCCTCACCCGCGCCCGGCTGGAGCGCGATAGACCAGAAACGTTGCGCGCTTTTGAGGCGCGCATCGCCGGTGCACAAGCACGCGCGGCCATTAGCATCCGCGAGTTGGAGCGTGCTCTTGAGCGCGAGCGCCAAATTTCAGCGCAGGCACGATTGATGGCCGACCAGATGAGTTCGTCGTCCGCACTGGTACTTGCAGAACGTGATGACACCCAAACATCTCTCATTGATCTGAGTGACTCTCTGAACACCACACGGGAGCGTCTACGCGAGCAAGAAGAGCAGCTTGTTCATCGCAACAATGACCTTGCCGATCTGAACCGCGAATTGGCCGATGTTCGCCACGAGCTGGCAATGCGCGACCAAGACATCAAACGCATCTCGGGCGAGGCGGAGGCCTTGCGCGCCGAGCTCGCCATGCAGCTTTCAGGTGACAGTGATCCCTCGACCATTGGCCAGTTGGCTCAGAGCGGAGATGCAACGGCCATTGCCCGCGCGCAAATCGAAAGTATGCGTGAGGACATTCGGACCCTGCGCGCTGAGAAAAACGCAGCTGAGGCATCAGCAGCGCGCGCCCGACTGCTGCTGGAAGCCCAAGACGACAACGAGGCCATGGCGGCTGCCAAAGCCGTATTTGAAGGTGAGCGCGATCAACTGACGACACGCATCACAGCGTTGGAACAGCAACTCACAGCGGCCCAGCAGGCGGCTGCCAAGTCTGGAACACGCAGCGGCCCGCAACTTGTCAGCGATAATGGTCCTGGCGCGGCAAACCTCGCCACGCCACTTTCAGGGGCGATGGCGCAGTCGACAACCGACCCAGACACGCTGCGTGCATCGATCGACGCAATGACGGCGAGCCTAGCGGCATCCGCGGCGAAGAGTGAGGGTAGCGAGCGGCTAAACGCGCTGTTGAACGAGGCTGAGGAGTCCGGTGCCGATAGCAGTCTTGTTACTTCATTGGTCGAGGCGCGTGATCGTCTGCGTAAGAACTCTGGCAACACCGCAAAATCCAAGCCGAACAGCAAGGCCAAAACGGCCAAAGCCGACGACACCAAGACCAAGCCTCGTGGAACAAGAATTGCCGCCGCAACAGCATCTGGTACCCCTGTAGGAAAGGCATCGGGCATGCCAAAAGCCAGCGAAAGCGATCTCAAAGTCGTATAGCAGCTGGTTGTTGGCCATTTGTCCGCCCGCAATACCCCTTAAGCAGGCGCACGAAGCGGGTTTGACCGACTACATCATTGCGATTTTTTTTGGAATATTGAGGCCATCAACGATGCGTTGAGCGACGTTGAAACCTCCCTTGAAACTGCCAAAAGGTGCCGCTCGGCGCCTTTTTTTTTCGCCGGGTCAAATGTCGGGCATCGGCCTAGTTGGCAATGGATTCCTCAACAGGGCGACCATTTTCATCCAACGCGACACCGATATGGTTTCTACCCTGGCTGTCTGTCTGGCTGCGCGGTTCAGGGCCAAAATAGTCGTCCGTTGTCACGAACCGACGCGGATAAAGAATGCAGTCGGCCATACGATTATACAATGCTTTGGCGGACACCGGCTTTGAAAGGAAGTGGTTCACACCCAGCTTCGAGGATGTGACAACGCGGCTACGCTCCGTATGTCCGGACAGCATAATAATCGGCACATAGGCGCACACAAAGTTAGGTTGCCGGATCAGCTTAACCAATTCAGCCCCATCGAGCACCGGCATAACCCAATCGACAATGATCATATCTGGCGGCTGCATCTCAATTTTTTCGAGGGCATCGGCACCATCTTCAGCTTCATGGATACGGCGAGCCCCAAACCCACGCAGCATGGCCGACACGATGCGGCGCATATACGCCGAGTCATCGATCACCATGATATCAAGAGGGGCAACGTCAATGTACATCATGCCACGCTACGACACTGGCACTAAAGCAAGTGTAAATATTTTCTTGGTCAGGCCAACATTTTACGCCCAACCGATGGGCCCAGAACCATTCTTTCTATTTTTTCATAAGTGCATCGCATTGCACCCACATTGACGGGGCCAGCGATCTGACTAGTTTCCCGCCCAACAAAGGCCGCACGGCATAGGCCGCGCCACAAGGAGAAGTACCATGGCTGCCCAGCCCAATACCACTTACCTGTCTCGTTCAGGGCTTCAGATTGAGGAAACACTGTGCGCCTTTATGGAAGGCGCAGCACTGCCCGGTACAGGGGTGTCTTCCGATCAGTTCTGGGGCGCGTTAGCCGCATTGGTCGCCGATTTTGCACCACGCAACAAAGAGCTGCTGTCGAAACGTGATGCGCTGCAAGCGAGCCTTGATGCGTACCACAAGGAAAACGCCGGACAGCCCTTTAATCTCGTCGCCTACAAGTCGTTTCTCAAAGAGATCGGCTATTTGGTGCCTGAAGGGCCAGATTTCTCGGTCGAGACATCCAACGTAGACCCGGAGATCGCCTCCACCCCAGGCCCGCAGCTGGTTGTTCCAATCATGAACGCCCGCTATGCGCTCAACGCCGCCAACGCCCGCTGGGGCTCGCTTTATGACGCGCTCTACGGAACCGATGCGATGGGCGACCTGCCAGAGGGCAAAGACTATGACCCGGCACGCGGGCAGCGCGTGATCGCATGGGGCCGTGCGTTTTTAGACCAGGCGATCCCGCTGGAACACGGCAGCCACGCCGATGTGGTCACCTATGTCGTGGCGCACGACCGGCTGGTGCCGACATTGGAAGACGGCACGATCACCGAGCTGGCCGAACCCGACAAGTTCAAGGGCTATCACGGTGACCCCGCCGCCCCCTCCATGCTGCTGTTTGCCAACAACAGCCTGCACTTTGAGCTGATCTTCGACGACCAGAACCCTATCGGCAAAGCCGATAAGGCGAGCATTGCCACCATCAACCTTGAATCTGCCATCTCCACCATTATGGACTGCGAAGATTCTGTTGCGGCCGTGGACGGAGAGGACAAGGCGCTGGCCTATCGCAACTGGCTGGGTCTGATGAAGGGCGACTTGGAAGAGGCGGTCCAGAAGGGCAGCAAGACGATCACCCGCAAGCTCTATGGCGACTTTGAGTACAAGTCCCCAGGCGGCGAGCCATTTATGGTGAAAACCCGCTCGCTGATGCTGATCCGCAATGTGGGTCACCTGATGACGACCCCCGCCGTGATGGATGGTGAAGGTAACGAAATTCCTGAGGGCATTCTGGACGGACTCTGCACCTCCATGATTGCCATGCATGACCTTGCAAAGGACGCCTCACACACCAAGCGCAACAGCACCGAAGGCTCGGTCTACATCGTGAAGCCAAAGATGCACGGGCCAGAAGAAGTGGCCTTTGCCAATGATCTGTTCGGCGCGATTGAGCAGCATCTGGGCCTGCCCGCCAACACGCTGAAAATGGGCATCATGGACGAGGAACGCCGCACCACGGTGAACCTGAAGGAGTGTATCCGTGCCGCCAAAAACCGCGTGGTGTTCATCAACACCGGGTTCCTGGATCGCACCGGCGATGAAATGCACACATCCATGCAGGCCGGCCCCATGCTGCGCAAAGGCGCGATGAAATCAACGCCCTGGATCGCCGCCTATGAGGATCGCAACGTGGATGTTGGCTTGGCCTGCGGCCTGGTTGGCAAGGCGCAGATCGGCAAGGGCATGTGGGCCATGCCTGACCTGATGAACGATATGCTGGACCAAAAGATCGGTCATCCAAAGGCCGGTGCAACTTGCGCCTGGGTGCCCTCGCCCACCGCCGCGACGCTGCATGCCACGCACTATCACCAAGTGGATGTGAAGGCCCGGCAGGAAGAGCTGAAAACGCGCCCCATGGCATCGCTGGATGATGTGCTGACCATTCCACTGGCCGACCGGCCCAACTGGCAGCCCGGCGAAATTAAAGCCGAGCTGGAAAATAACGCCCAGGGCATTTTTGGCTATGTGGTGCGCTGGGTGGACCAAGGCGTTGGCTGCTCCAAAGTGCCCGACATCAACAATGTCGGCCTGATGGAAGACCGCGCGACGCTGCGCATTTCTAGCCAGCACATGGCCAATTGGCTGGAGCATGGCGTCGTCACTGAAGATGAAGTGATGGAGGTCATGAAGCGCATGGCGGCTGTGGTGGACGAGCAGAACGCAGGCGACCCGGACTACACGCCCATGGCCCCTGGTTATGATGGCATCGCCTTCAAAGCAGCCTGTGACCTGGTGTTCAAAGGCGCGGAACAGCCATCAGGCTACACCGAGCCCCTGCTGCATAAAGCGCGACTGGCACTGAAGGCAGCCTCCTAGAACAACGCCACGGCCGGGTCTAACCCGGCCGTCTGGCTTGTCCTTCGCCATAAAAATCGAGGGTGCCAGGGGTAGAATTCCTCCGGACAATCAACTCGGTTTTCCTGAAGGATGACCAACAGAACACAAGCGCACAGCGGACCAGTGTTTAGCGCTTAGGCCAAGTCTCAAAACATAAAGAACGAGTGCCGAACTGGCGCTAATCCTGCTTTTGCGCAGCAGCAATTAAGCGAGCGTTTTCAATCGCAATCACGCTTTGATCGGCAAAAACCCTTGCTATGTCCAAGGCCTTGTCATCGAACGGCCGAAGTTGTTGTCGGTAAACCGTAAAAGCACCGATAAGACGCTCACCTGCGAGCATTGGTATAGCGGCGAATGATCTTGCTTTACCAAGTTCAACGGTTGCAATGCGAAGTAGTTCACCAGTTGCGAACAGTGCCTCCGACCGAACGTCTGTGATGTTCACGACGTCGCGCGTTACAGCAACGCGACCAAGTCCGGTCTCCGCACTCACCGAAAAAACTCCCAAATCCTCTAGCCACACTTGAAACGGCATTGGGATGCCAAGCGAAAACAGAACTTCGAACTTCATATCGCCGCTGTACTTGTAGAGGATCCCGTACTCCGCATCACACAATTCAAGAGCATGACCAAGCACCGACTGGATGACAGCCTCGGTATTTCCTTGAAAACGGCTTATTATCGACAACACCTCGGCAACGGCCCGCTCGCGCCGCAAAGCATCTTCAAGATTTAGCGCAAGTTCAGATATTATCGCCGCTGCCTCCCCGGGTTCTTTTTCCTGAGGCCCTGATCCGCTCATAACTCGGTGCAACTCAATTTTTGAGGACACACCAAGTTTTCGATAAATCGTTGCCAGATGCGTGCGCACGGTGGACGGTGCGATGTAGAGCCTCTTGGCAATTACGTTGTAGTTGTCACCCGCAGCATATGCCTTGGCGATTTCTGTTTGTCGTTCGCTTAGGTCGGTGAGGGGGCTGTTTGCAGCGCTCATTTAACACTTCACCAAATAGCTATTTGTGGCCGAACTTGTTTCAAGAACCGGCACGCCAAGCGTTCAAATACATCAAATGCAGTAGGCACATTACAACATCCTCGGGATAGTTCCAAAGACCTTCGTTGATCATACTTTAGCCGACTAACTGAGCTCTACGGCCAGCTGCGGGGAAGTGACGACACGATGCAAGGCTCCTTAGCCAGCCCGCGATATCCAAAACTCGGTTGGGGCTGAGACTGATGCCCTGAGCCAGCATGGCTTCCTTGAACATTACGGTGTGCGCAGAGCAGCGCGGCTTGATCCGGGCAGGACCACCGCCATCCTCGATAATCGGTTTAATACGCAAATGCTGAGATAGTTTTGAAAGAAGCGCTTCAATTTGACGAATTTTTGCCCATTTCTCAGGTTGCTGAGCAAACGGGTTTAACAGCACGTGCACTGCGTTTTTATGAGGAAATCGGGCTCATAGACGTGCATCGACAGAGCACGCGCAGGCTCTATGACCAGAAGACTCTCGATGAGATCAACATCATCAAAAATTGTCGAGCAATGGGTCTAAGCCTAGATGCAATCCGGGAACTCTTGGCCATTGTTCGACGTGACAACAGCGACCAACTCAGAGGCAATGATGTCGCCGACATCTTACGGGCCCATGAAAAAGAGTTGATTGCAAAGAAGAATTTGCTCGACGAGCAAATTATGTCCGTACGCTTCACCATCGATAGCCTGTAGCTAAACCACAGACAGCCACGCATCGGCCAAGCCCTCGTCTTGACCAACCTGCATGCTCGGCAAAAGCTCGATCTCTACCAGGGTTGCGTTTCTGCGCTCCGGCAGAGCGTGGAACGCGGCTCGCTAAGATTAACACCGTGGCAGATGAACCCTAGCGCTCCAAAATCCCTCGGATCTCGCTCATATTGGTGCGGGCGCGGAGAATATTCTCACTCATAATGCTCAAATGATCTGGCATGAGTACACCGTCTTCGCGGCCATTGGAGATGACAAGCGGTGACAGCGCGGCGGCTTCGGCGATGTGCTGCTCCATGCGGTCCCACACCCCGCCTAAATTGCGGGATTCCACCACATCGGCAAAGTCCTCACGGGCGGCTTGCAGCAGGCCGTGATAGGCGAACATCTGGCCAGAAGCTTCCATGAACAAGTTATCCGCGCGGAAGTCGAACCAACCGCGATCATTGCCATCGCCGGGCACGAACGTGTCTAACTCCGGGTCGTACTGGCGACCGGTGGAGCGGCGCGAGAGCTGATCGACGCTTGAGCCGATATCGCGGGCGATACGATCCAGAAACTGTATGAGGTTATCGGCGCGCGCATCAAACAGCGCATCGCACGCCTCCAGCCGATCATTGTATCGCTCGTAGAGCGGGATCGCGTTGGCAAAAAGCCGCGAGGATGGCTGCACAGGGCCAAAGGGCCGCTGATCATCAAACGGGTTAAACCACCAAGTCTGCTCGTCAAACTGCAGGCGACCGCGCGCGGTTTCCAGGTCACTGTCCGCGCCAGAGGTACCGCGCTCACGGCCGAGCACATCCACCAGTTCCACGGCGGTACGGCGCAGAGCGATCAGCACGCCCGTCTGGAAGGACGCCTTGTTGTCAAAATACGGCGTCGACTCCCACTCGACCAGCCCCAAAATGCCCACCTTGTATTGTGGCATGCTGGGCACCCAGGCGTTGCGGTTCACCATCAGGTCCAGCAGATAAACCTGCATATCCACAATTTGCGAGCGGTCGCAGGTGCGCGCATCGGTGGCCGCGCCATCAACCGTCGCGGTTTCCTCGGCGGTGGCCATGGCGTTCGCGTGCAGCACATCCTGCGGGTAGGTCAGCGTGTCGCCGCGCGTCCAGAGCACATTCCAGAAGAAGGTCACGTTCCAGATGAGGAACAGGATGAGGAAGATCAGCAGCCCGCCGCGCCAGAACACCCGCCCGGCGGCCCGCGCCCCGCGCATCTTTTCCGGCCCGCCCTCTTCGGGCTTTGGCAGGCGCAGTTTGAACAGCGCCATAAGCCCGCGCCACATAGCCTTGAACCAGTCGATGATGGGGTCGAGCATGGGCTTGATCCTCTAGTGTAAACCAAAAAACGCCTCACGCACCTTAGCGCGCATGCGCCAGCGGTCGTGCGTGTTGGGCGCATAATGCGTTGTCAGATAGTCCACGGCAAACGCCTTCTGACGCTCCGTGTAGGTCTCGTAGATGTCGTAAAAACGACGCTTGTTGAGAATGAACGTGGAGAGCGCATCAAAGGGCATGTGTTCCACGATGATGCGGTTGATGTCGGCAGCGCCCGGCGCATCGGGCACCGCGCGACGGAAATAGAACCGCTGCTCCGGTGTGAGGCGGCGTTCATACGCTGCTGCCTCGGCCGGCGTATCGAGCAGCCCGCGCATCTGGCTGATCACGCGGAAGCGCCTGTCAGGGTTGAGCTTGGCCATATTGTCGGCGATCCAGCGCGAGAGATACGCATCATCAATCATCGGCGTCGCATCAAAATCATGGTCGCCCAGCATCAGCAGCTCGGCCACCAGCAGGCGCAGGCGATGCTCCAGAATGCCGGACTCTTTTAGCCAGCGCGGGTTGAACGGCTCCAGAAGGCGCTCTTCTTCCAGATAGGAGAACAACACCGGCGTTTCATGCAACGCGATGATGGACGCACCGAACGGTTTGGGCACCAGTTGGTCGGGATCGCCGATCATCACAGACCCCCCATTTGGACCATCATCCGTGCTGATCACATACGCCCCACCAAAATGGCTGGTCCAGAACACGCTCGGCCACTGGAATGAAAGCTCGCGCGGCAAAAAGCCATTGCGGCGCACATCACCCACGCGGCTGGCCCCCGAAACGATGCTCTCCAGCAGTGCGTCATCGGCCCAGGCGTTCGGCTCTTTGAGAAACCGGTCCATCTGTACCTTGAGAATCTGCGCTTCTTCCAAGAGACCGGTGGGCGTGCGAACCAGAAAGCGCACATCGCGGATGCCGAGCACGTCGGCAGGGCGCTCCACATCGAACACGAGGTTCTCAATCTCACCATAGATCGCATCCTTCAACGTGACGGCACGGATCATGCGGTCGTTGGCGGAGAAGAACGCGCGGATCACCTGCCCATCAGCCGAGAACGAGGTGCGGATCAGCGGCAGGTCTGCCTGATCGGGTGAAAGGATGATGAAGCGCCGGTTGATGCCCTCCGGATCTAGAAAGCTGGCGTTCTGCATCTCCAGCGCCACTTCGTAGGAGTAGCCCGAGGCATCGATATAGAAGTCCGGCAGCTTCGTTTCCGGCAGGCCGAGTGCGCGCAGCGCCGCATTGTAACGGTCGACCAAATGGCCGCTGTTGATATGCAGCAACCCACCAAAACGCAGGCCTTCTTCGATGAGTCTTTGCATTAAGAGCCCAACCTTTTGGCGGCCTTCTCCCGCACGCGGTGGTCGCGCAGAAGCGCTTCAATTGCTGCCTCATCGGACTTGTCGGAATAGCGAAACTCGCTGTCAGCGTAGCGGTTGATCTCCTGCAAAATGAACTCCATCGAGATCGGCTTCTGAAGGTCCTCAATCATGGCCAGCTTGTCGTCATAGCCCTTCTGCAGAAACGCCTCGGGGTTTTCAAACCAATCGTCCGGCAGCTCCACATCCATCGCGCGGTACTTAATAGCATCGGTGATGTTCTTGATCGCGCGACCGGTAAAGCGCGGCTCGGCCTCTTTAATGGCGTGCAAGTACAGCCCCACATCGCGGATGGTTTTGGGCGCGCCATGCTCACGGGTAAAGGCCTCCCATACAGCCAGCAAACCATCCTCCTTGGGCTGGTTGTGCTGGGCGTAGGATTTCGCCACCGCACGCTTCAGTGCTTGGTCGGCGAAGAACGCATCCTGGCCGTGCGGCACGTCGTGTTTCTTGCCCAGCAGCAGATGGAAGATGTCGATGTAATCGTTTTCGGTCTGCGGCCCATCGACCAGCCAACGGGCACCGGCGCGCTGGCGCAAAGCATCGTCGACTTTCTCGGGATAATTGGAAAACATACCGAAGCTGGCATTACCACGCACAACGGTTTCCGCACCGGAGAATGCGCCCATCAGAACACCGGTAACCTCTTGTTGTCCCGAGGAACTTTGCCGGTCATCGCGCTTACCGGCTACCTGATCAATGTCGTCAATCGTGCCAAAACCGATGGCTTTGGGGTCCAGAACGCGATCAATAAAGGCGCGGCAGTTTTGGCCGGACTTGCCCTGATATTCGCTGATCTGATCGATGCCGAAATTCTCGTACACGAAGGGGTATCCGGCCAGATCGCAATAGTCTTTTACCAGTCCGGCGGTCATCTGGATGAGCGTGGTTTTTCCGGTGCCCGGAAAGCCATCGCCAACGAACGTAAACAGGAACCCACCCAGCTCAACAAACGGGTTTTTCTGCCGCTCAAAATCGTAGGCGACCAGCATTTTGGCCAGCTTGATCGCCTGCGCCTTGGCGATGTGGTTGCCCACCACCTCATGCACCTGCTTGAATTGCATAACCAGTGGCTTGCGGCCCTTGGTGGACGCCGAGCGCTCAAACCCGCGCACATGAAAATCGTCGGACTCAATGGCGTAGGTGCGCGCCAAAAAGGTTTGCAAATTGTCGCCCATAATGCGGTGGGCATCGCCTTCCACGCGGTCGATCACATCAGCCATGGCGCGCGCGATGCGGGGGCCAAGATCCTCATCATCCACCGCATCGGTGGCGGCTTTGGCGACCTGCGCCACCACGAAACTCAGCGCATCGCTGGCCGTGTCATAGCTTGGTTCATCAACCGCGGTGGGCTCACCAACGGGTGCATCGCCAAGGCTATGCAGAAAGTGGCTGGCCGCGACAAATGTCGCCACCAAAGCCCGCGCCCTCACGAGGGATCGGAAGGTCGTTTCATCGGCAGACGACAGGCCGGAGGTGCGCTTCTTCTCGCCTAAATCCAGATAACCCAGCGGTTCGATGAAGAATTCCGACACCGTCATGCCGACCGCCAACGCCCGTCGCAGGCTCACCAAAATGCCATGCTCGCGGGTTGAGAGCAGTGGGTCATCCCCGCCACTTTTGCGCAAAGCCGCTTCAAGGTTTGCCCTCACACGCCGCGTTGGCGCACTTGCACCAGCAATTGGCGAAACAAAACGCGTGCGACCAAGCTGCTGCGGCGCGCGCGGCAGCGCTTCCTCAACTTCGGCGTTCTCCATCAGGCCCAACGCCGCTGGATACGCCTCCACAATCCGCGCCTCGGGAATACGAACAGAGCTGGCATCGACCACGATTTATACGTCCTCAAACAGCTTGCCATCGGGCGACAGCGAATGGATGCGCATGCCGCGCGTTAAGGTATCGATGGAGTCTTTTTGGCCGCCACCATTCATGCCCATCAGCTTGGCGTGCGCTCGGTGCGGCAGCAGCGCATGCGCTTTGGACGCAGACGCGCCGCGCTCCGTCGCCAGCCCATCAGTGGTGTCCACCGCATAAGTCTCACGCTTTATCTTGGGGGCGAGGAACCAGCTTTTGGTCTCTTCGGTACCCACCGAGATGACTTCATCCACGTGCCACACAAACATCCAGGCATCGTCCACAGGCAGTTCATCAAACAACGGCGCAAACGCGGGTGGCAAATCCATGAACACAGGTGAATAAAAAGGCCCCATGGTCCAACGCTTCATGCGTTTGAGCGCGATGTCGTCAAAGGCATCATCAAACTCGATGGCACTGGCAAGCGGTGTAAAGCCAGTACCGGAAAACTTGCGCGCTAAGGCTTGCATCTCGCTGTGCGGAAAAGCGCGCGGCTGGCGATACTCAATCCAGGCTTGGGTAAACACAGCCCGGTTGGTGCCGCCATCCCAATGATCCCAGGCAAGCCGCTTCAGCTTGCCTTCATCGCGCGGGCTGAGCGAGCGACCCTGCGGCCAGAAGATCGGCAGCGCACCACGTACAGCCTCCTGATACACAGCCCGACCAATCTCGCGCAGTTGCAGCGGGCGCGGCACACGGCGGCGCTCCATCATCAGGTCGAGCATCTTCTCGCGCAGGTCGTTTGAGCTATGCTCTGGCTCGCTGCGGGCCTCAACATCTTTTGCCAGCGCGATGACATCAGCCAAGATTGGCAGGCCACTATCGTTACGGTCCACCCGCACCGGCAAACCGCCAGCGTCACGTTTGTCCAACAGGCCAAACAACGCATCGAGCCGCGAAAACACGTCCACCAAAGTAGAATCTGAAGACTGCAAAAGCCCTGCAGTCAAACGCGCCAGCGTTTGAAAATAGATCCGACGCACATCGATATTGGAAGGTGCATTCATTGCAGCGGCCTCAAGCAGCTACTCCACATACTTGCCCGACTCGACCTGCTCCACGATCTTGCCAAAGCGGCGCGCAAACTCTGCATTGGCCAGGTCCGCCTTCTGGCGCACATGCGCCGTGCGCTGCATGTAGATTTCGTGGGCTTCCATCATCGAGACAATACGGTTCTCTGAAGAAATGCCGATCTGCGTAATCATGGCTTCGGCCTGGGCATCGGTCTCACGGCCCACATCATCAATGCGGTGGCCGATGTTCTGCTGCGCTGAGGTGCGCAAACTTTCCACCAGTGCATCGTACATGATCGTGCGCTGCTCGGTGTCGATAGAGAGCTTGGAAATCAGCGTCTGTTGCGCCGCTTTCTGCTTGGCTAGGCTCTCCACATAGTTTGCATAGATCGCTCCATAACGCTCAAAGCTCTGCTGCGTTGCCACCAGCTCCTGCTTCTTGGCCGTTGCCTCATTGTAAGCATTGGCCAGCTGGGCGCGATCGGCCTGCAAAGCTTTTAGGGCTTCACCAGTGGCATCGGCAATTTGCGCATCAATGGCGGAAATTTGTGGCGCCAGCTCATCCAACTGCGCATCAGTTTCCTCAATCGTGCGAGCCGTGACCTGTGCGCGCTCCAGAACATCCGCTTGGGCAGTTTTGGATTTATCCAGGCGATCATCAATCACAGCGAGTTGCTCTTCCAGCAAGCCGCGAATGACTTCAGACTTTTCAATCAGGTTGTTGAGGTTGGAGCGAATATCAGCATTGCGAATACGGCTGGTCTTCATCTCTTCAGCCCGCCGCTTGGAGAAAATGCCCCAGATTTTCTCACCAAACGTGCTCTCGCTCATCGACTTGAACTCAGAGCCAAACGTCTGCGTAATTTCATCAAGACCATAAACCAGCGAGGCGATGTTGCCTTGCAGCTTATCTTCGTTCTCAACCACGGCTTTGAAGTCTTGGTCATTGATATCAACATCAATGGTTGCCATCGCGCTATCGCCCAGCACGGTGCCCAAACGCTCGTCGATTTTGTCTTGCGTAGAGTTTAACTCCTGCACCTGCACCCGTGTTTGCGCGATGCCACGCTCCAACTCATCAAATTTTGCGCGCGCCATATCGGTCCATTCCTTCAGGTCGAGGCACCAATTGTGCCGAGATTAATTCTATGTGGTGATCATTTGCCGGTTTTCACCGATGTGCTAGCGGCTTAAGACGAAAGTTGCGACAAGAGGAAGTGACCTAAAGGTCAGAAACCGTTTTAGGAAGATCAAATGCCCAGCACCGCAGAAGGCCGGCAACCCCAAGCAGTCGATGTTTGCGTCATCGGCGGTGGCATCAATGGGGCAGGTGTTGCCCGTGACGCGGTCGGCCGCGGCTACTCTGTGCTGCTTGTGGAAATGGGCGACATAGCCAGCGCCACCTCCAGCTGGTCCACCAAGCTTATCCATGGCGGCTTGCGCTATCTTGAACACAACGAGTTCGCATTGGTCCGCGCCTCATTGATCGAGCGGGCACGCCTGCTGTCGGTTGCCTCCCACCTTGTTTCACCATTGCGCTTTGTGCTGCCCCACGGATCGGGCATGCGCCCGGCGTGGCTGATCCGGCTCGGGCTCTTCCTTTATGATAACCTGTCCATGAGCCGAAAAGTGCCGGGCTCCAAGGCGATCAACCTGAGCTCCGATGAAGCCGGCAAGGTGCTTAAGCCGGCGCTGCGCACACGCGGCTTCACCTATTATGACTGCCGGGTGGACGATGTACGGCTGACACTGGCCAACCTTACCGACGCAGCAAAACGCGGCGCGACCATCAAGCCAGGCACAAAGCTGGTGAATGCCATGGTGCAAGATGGGCTGTGGAAGCTAACCTTGGAGAGCACCGATGATGGAACACGCTATCAGGTTCATGCCCGCCATGTGGTGAACACCGCTGGCCCTTGGGCTGACAAGGTGGCGCACCTCCTCACCGGGTCCAACTCACCCATTGGCCTGCGGCTGGTTCGTGGGTCACACCTTGTGGTGAAAAAACCTGCCGGGCTGGATGACGCCTATTTGATGCAGCAGCCCGATGGGAGGGTGGTCTTCATGATCCCTTACGAAGGCGACTATGCGTTGCTGGGCACAACCGATGCCGACCATGTAGACCCCGCTGATGTGAGAATTTCGGAAGAAGAAACCGACTACCTTCTGGCGGCGGCCAACCTCTATTTGGACGCAGAACTCACCCGCGACAGCATCGCCTGGACCTTTGCAGGGGTACGCCCGCTGCTGGATGATGGCTCGGACAACGCCCAGGAAGTGACACGCGATTACAAGATCATCAGCAAGAAGCATCTTTCGGCAGGGTTGAGCCACGTATTTGGCGGCAAGCTGACCACGTTTCGCACGCTGAGCCAGAAGGTGGTGGACGACCTTTCCACCATCACCGAGCCATCCCACAGGGGCATGGAAAGCGGTTGGACCGGCCACACCGCTTTTGACGATGCGTTCGTGGATGCTGTGGCACGCGAAAGGACAGTGGACGCCGTGTGTGAACAGTTGGCGCAGAACTTGAGCGTGGTGGATGCCTCCGCCCAAGCAGAGCGCCTGGTAAGCCTGTATGGCCGCTCGGCGCAAAGCTTGAGCGCCATTATCGGCGCAGGCGAGGAGCAGCCGCTTATGTGCGGTTTGTTCCCTACTGAGGTGGAGTACATGGCCAATCATGAGTGGGCCAAAACGGCGCAGGATGTTCTGTTCCGCCGCTGCAAACTTGGCATCGGCCTTGACGATGCCGGCTTCGCGCAGGTGCAGGATATTCTGGATGCAACACTGGAAAAGCGCTCCGCCGCCTAAGACATGATAGTTTGCCGATAAGAGCAAACACACAACCGCTATCGGGGGAAAACAATGAGCTTCATCCTTGCCATCGACCAAGGCACCACCTCAGCGCGCGCGCTTATCTACGATGCCAGCCTCAATGTGCTGGCCAGTGCGCAGGAAGAACTGCCGCAGATGTACCCCGCTGATGGGTGGGTCGAGCATGACGCTGAAGTGATCTGGAGCCTTGTCCGGTCGACCATCAAATCGGCACTCGACAAAGCAGGCAAAACGCCCAGCGACATTGCAGCTATTGGCATCACAAACCAACGAGAAACGGTTGTGGTTTGGGACAAGACCACTGGCAAGCCCGTAGGCAATGCCATTGTGTGGCAAGATCGGCGCACCGCAGAGGTCACCCGCCAACTCAAGGCCGATGGTGCCGAACCCATGGTGCAGGCACAAACTGGCCTGCTGCTTGATCCCTATTTCTCGGGTTCCAAACTCGCATGGATGTTGGACCAAGACCGCGGCCTTCGCACACGCGCACTCAATGGCGAGGTGCTGTTTGGCACCATCGATAGCTACCTCATCTATCGGCTGACCGGCGGTGCGCGCCATGTCACCGATGCCACCAATGCGTGCCGCACGCTGCTCTTTGATATCGGCACGCAAGACTGGTCAGAAGACCTTTTGAAACTGTTCAATATCCCTGCTGCAATGCTGCCAGAGGTCCTGGATTGCGCCGATAATTTCGGCACCACTGATCCTGCAATCTTTGGCGCATCCGTGCCAATTCTAGGCTGTGCAGGAGACCAGCATGCCGCCACAATTGGGCAAGCCTGTTTCAACCCAGGTATGGTGAAGGCAACCTATGGCACAGGGCTCTTTGCAGTGCTCAACACCGGCGCGGAGCGCGTGCCATCGAAAAATCGGCTGCTCACCACACTGGCCTATCGTCTCGATGGCAAACCCACCTATGCTCTGGAGGGTTCAGTGTTCATCGCCGGTGCCGCTGTGCAATGGTTGCGCGACGGGCTGAAGCTGATTGAAGCGGCACCACAGGTGAATGACCTCGCCAAAAAGGGCGTGCGTGGTGCGATTACACTGGTGCCTGCGTTTGTTGGCCTGGGCGCACCCTATTGGGACCCTGATGCGCGCGGCGCGATTTACGGCATTACCCGTGATACCGGGCCGGAAGACTTCGCCCATGCAGTGCTCGAAAGTGTGGCCTTTCAAACCCGCGACCTGCTGGACGCCATGGCCCGCGACTGGCCGCAGGGTGAACGCTCGGTGCTACGGGTAGATGGCGGCATGACGCAAAGCGAACTGACGCTGCAACTGCTGGCCGATATTTTGGATGCCAACGTCCAGCGCCCCAATGATCTGGAAACAACGGTAAAGGGTGCAGCCTATCTAGCGGGCCTGAAAGCTGGCCTGTGTCCAGACTTGGAAACCTTCGCTGCCACGTGGAAAAAGGATGCGGAGTTTGCACCAATGCTGGATGAAAAAACGCGCCAGTTCCATATGGATCGCTGGCACGATGCAGTGCGCCGCACACTAACGCAGCCCACATAGGCACCAAGCGCCCGCCAAGGCTTTCCACAGCCGAAGTCTTGATCAAGCAAACCTGCTAGGGCCGCGGATCGCCTTTTGCACCGGCGGCTTGGTCAAAAACGCCTTAGTTCGAAAACTCGATCGTGGAAACAATTTGCCAGGTTGCCCGGTCGATCTCCAAGAGCATGGGGCCGCCTTGGCCGTCCACGCTTACAAACAGCGAGCGCTCGTCCGCTGTCACCTGCGTGATCTGTGCATCGACAAGACGCTCCACCACGATTGTGCGCACTTCATCGGCGGTTAAATTGGGCGGATACTCGGTGCTCGACGGCGCGGACATCGACCGGTAGATGATAACGGCAAGCACCGCGAAAACGCCCAGCAACATAATACCTGAGGAAATCTGTGAAAGTCGACGCAACTTTATCGCCACCGACTCAAGGCGCGGGTCTAGTGGCTCTTCCTCGTCATCGTTGCGGGGAGCTTTGGGATTGGGCGTTGCCGTGGAAGACATGAGTGATGCTGTCCTGGATCAGGGAGACGAAGGTGAAACCGATGGTAGGGCCGTGCTGCGCCTTGAAGCATCTGAGGATGCGCGCGGCAAGCGGCTCGATGCTGTGCTTGCGGCGGCAAGCGAGGATACAGGGCTGTCGCGCAGTCGCATCACGGCGCTGATCAAGGCTGGCCACTGTTCCCTTAATGGCAAAGCGCAAACCAATGCGGCGCAAAAGCTGAAAGGTGGCGAAGTGCTGGAATTGACCATTCCTGCACCTGAGGACCCCAACCCAGAACCAGAAAACATTCCGCTGGATATCCTCTACGAGGATGATGCGCTGATTGTTATCAACAAGCCGGCAGGGCTGGTGGTCCACCCTGGCGCTGGCAACCCTTCAGGCACGCTGGTCAACGCGCTGCTCTACCATTGCGGCGACAGCCTGTCGGGCATTGGTGGGGTCAAGCGGCCTGGCCTTGTGCACCGGCTGGACAAGGATACATCGGGCGTGATGGTTGTGGCCAAAACCGACCATGCTCACCAGCACCTTTCAAACCAATTTGCCGACCATGGACGCACCAATGACCTGGAACGCGTGTACACCGCGCTGGTTTGGGGCAATCCGAAAACACAGTTTAGCATTGATGCCCCGATTGGGCGGGACAGGGCCAACAGGCTCAAAATGGCGGTATCTCACCGTCTTGATGCAAGGCAGGCAGTGACCCACGGTCACCGCGTAAAAACCTATGGCGATAAAGACGCTCCCTCACTTGCGATGGTGGAATGCCGCCTTGAAACGGGGCGCACGCACCAAATTCGCGTGCACATGGCCCATATCGGCCATGGGGTGGTGGGCGATCCAGACTATGGCCGGGGCGGGCGCACACGCGCAAATCGCTTCAATGACGCCACAAAAGAAGCGCTTTTGGCCTTCCCCAGGCAAGCATTACAGGCCCGAACCCTGCAATTTGAGCACCCTGAAACCGGTGAAATCGCTCGTTTTGAAGTGCCATTAGATAAGGAAATTCAAAGGCTTGAGGCAATGATCGCGCAAGCGTGAACAAACCTTAATCTTCCAAGGCCTCGGTTTTGGCCAAAACCGTACCTATATCCACGTCTCAAGAGTGGCCGCTTGTTTTCAGGGGCCTCGCCTCCCGCCAATCATGGGGGAGCCGACATAAGGGAGCGTGCACATGGCACAATCAGTTTCCACACTACCATCCATTGACGGTGGCCTTTCGGGCTACCTCACCGAAATTCGCAAATTTCCGATGCTGGAGCCCAACGAGGAGTTCATGCTGGCCAAGCGTTTTGCCGAGCACAGCGACGCGAACGCCGCGCACAAGCTGGTCACCAGCCATTTGCGCTTGGTGGCCAAGATCGCCATGGGCTATCGCGGCTATGGGCTGCCAATCGGGGAGGTTGTATCGGAAGGCAATGTCGGCCTGATGCAGGCGGTCAAACGATTTGATCCAGACCGGGGCTTTCGTCTGGCGACCTACGCCATGTGGTGGATCAAGGCGTCGATTCAGGAATATATCCTGCGCTCATGGAGCCTTGTAAAAATGGGCACCACGGCCAACCAGAAGCGTCTGTTCTTTAATCTGCGTAAGGTGAAGGGCAAAATTTCGGCGTTGGAAGATGGTGATCTCAAACCCGATCAGATCACAGAAATTGCCACGCGCCTCAACGTGTCTGAAGCCGAGGTGATTTCTATGAACCGGCGCTTGGGCGGCGATACCTCGCTCAATGCGACAGTGCGTCAGGATTCTGAAAGCCTGCAGTGGCAAGATTGGCTGGTCGATGAATCTGACAGTCAGGAAGTCACTCTCATTGAGGGCGAAGAGAAAGACAATCGCAGATCAATGCTGCGTGAGTCGCTCGATGTGCTCAATGATCGTGAGCGCCGCATTTTTGAGATGCGCCGCCTATCGGACGACCCGATGACGCTGGAAGAGCTCAGCCAGGAGTTTGGTGTAAGCCGCGAGCGCATCCGTCAGATCGAGGTGCGTGCCTTTGAGAAAGTTCAAGAGGCTGTGGTCGCAGCTGCCAGCATGCTGGATGAGACGGCCGCTGCGGCGCATTAATGACCATCAGCCTTCAAACGTGAAGACTGACCAAGACTTGGGAAGTGACCAAGACCTGGGAAGTGATTGCACTTCTCAGGTCTTCTCTCTTTAGATCAGACTGGCACGCTTGCTGCGCATGGGCGGCAGTCCCGTTTGGGGCTACCCACATGACAGCTACTCGTCTTCTTCAGCGCTGTCGTCTTCTTCAGCAGGTGTATCCTCAACTTCGACAATGGCACCAGGGTCAAACTCAGCACCTGATAGATCCGGGTTTCGGTTCCGGATCGTTGGCAAGGTGTCTGGCGGAAACGCCTCGGGCAACTCGGTCAAATCCACGCCGTCCAGGCTTGTGGTGACACCTACACCGGGTAATTCGAGCGCATTGATCACTTGCGTGTTCACCGATGCTGGAACGATAGCCGGGCCCAATGGGGCTGCGCCTGCTCGTGGAACAAATACACCAAAGCCCGGTGTGCGAATTTCCACCGATCCACTGGCCGTTTCCACCAGAACGCGTCCCCGCTGCGTGATGCCAGCATAGTTTGTGTCCGGCCCGCGCAAAATGACAAATACAGCTGTGGATGGGTCAACGCTCATTCCAGGGGGGATCAGTCCAGCGGCGCGCGCCAACGCCACGGCGGCATCACCAACAACCACATCCACTGTGGTGCCGCGTGTACCAATGGTTGCCGATGGCGTTTGGATGCTCACGCCCTGTGGCGCAATGGCGCTTACGCCGCCCGATACAAAGCGCAAAACGCCTTGCGTGGTGCGCGCTGCAATTTCCCCCACCGATCGGTCAGGATCATAAACAAAGCGATCAATCACCAGATCGTTGTTTTCGCCGATTGTGAACACGCTTTCATCAAGCAATAGCACCTGCATGCCAGACTGCACCTGCGTGCGCACTTGATCGCCCAGCAGCATGGCCTCACCACCAGATGGGACACGGCTGGATATACCAGTGCGCACAACAACATCGCCGCGCACAGCTGCCGCAACGCCAACTTGAGACTGCTGACCAGCAGATACAGCAACAAAAGCGAGCGACAGGAGGAGCGCAAGCGCAAAAGACGATGCGCTGGTTCTGATACAGATCGTTCTGATTTTTGTCATCCTAAGCCCAACCTATAGCGAGAAGCGCCGGGCGATAGCAAAGCCCACGCTCAACGAGTCATTCTTAAAAATCGAACTGTTGGACTGCGTAACGCTATAACGTCCAAAGGTCTCCAGCGACCAGTCACGCGCCCAACTGACGCTATCACTCTGGCCCAACGTTTCCACCACCAAGGCCAAGGGCATAGCCAATCCAAAATCCACGGCAAAGCGAGTATCCTGGCGGGGCTGGCTTGCCGATGAGTTGGGGTTGCGCGCATCATACCCATAGCGCGTCACCGCCGCACCAAAGCGTGTAAGCAAGCCTGCAGCGTTGCGATACTGCACCCTCGCCTGTCCGCCATAGCCATCATAACTGTACCAAGCACTGCCCGCGTCCTTGCGGGTGAAAAGGGCATTGGCTGATAAGCTCCAGGCATCAGATAAGCGATAGGTGAACCCGGGGCGCGCGGTGATGAGTGTGCCGTCTGCATCACCCAAATTGGTTGCCCTAAAGCGGTTTACATCCAAAACCTCATACACGCCCTTTACACGTGCGGTGGCCGAAAGGCGGTCAGTGACGTCAACGGTCACGGCAATACGCCCCCCAAAATGGTGGCCGTAATAGTGCCCATGCGAAAAGGCGACGCCGCCCAGCGCTTGCAAGTCAAGGAACGCAAACCCCAGATCCAGCCGCGGACCGACAGCCAGGCGCCCATAGGTGGATTGGCCATCACCATCAGCAAAGCCGCGCATATAGCCGTGTGCGTGGGCTCGTAGGCTGTGGCCCTGCCCATTGCCCAAAGGCAGTTCGCCCAACAGGCGTATGGAGCCAAAAGCCCCAAACCCATCATCGGTGGGCGCTGCAAAAGAGCGCCCATCATCAGTTGTGCCCGATCCAGGTGAAAGTGTCGGGTTATCGCTGTAAAGCACGCCAGTGCGCACAACACCTGAAAGCCGTGGTGCGTTTGGGTCGCTCTGCACACGCGCGGCCAACCTGGTCGCCTCAGCCCGATCCTGGGCACTCAGCGGTCGACCCTCAAGCAGGTTTAGATCTTCTCGTGCAGCGGCATCGTCACCAAGCCGCAAGAACACGGCCGCACGAACGAGGCGCGCCCTGTCAAAATTTGGGTTGATGAGCAAAATACGTTGCAGCGTAACTGAGGCCGCCTGAAAATCCGCCTCAGCGAGTTGCTTCCGCAGTAGGTCCGCATTGGCATCCAACGAATCTGGATTGGACAAAACCGCTTGATACGCTGCTTCGACATCACTCACCTGCGCCCAAACAGGGGCAGGCAAAGCCAGTGCACCCATTGCAAGCATCATCATTGCGGCACAGTGCTTTGCTGTTCTTGAGGTTCCAGAACGCATCATAGGCCAGTCTCATCAGTTTTGTGGCGCAGAAGTTAGTCACCTAACCGATACCAGACGTGCTGCCAAATCCATCGTTGGTGCAACCCGACAACGCATCGCAAAGCCACGTCCGCCAAGGAAACATGAAAGCTGTTGCCCAAAAACCGCAGAACGCCACAGATAGTGGGCTAAGTGTAGCGTTGTTCTTGTCAGCCGAAACCACCCAGCACGCCCGGCCACTGTTATGAAACGCCAGACCCGCCATATCCTTCCACTTGTTATCGGTCTTTGCGTTCTGGCGAGCAGCGCCCTGCTTCGCGCGATGGATCCCGGCATGGTGGAGATTGTACGTGAGCGCGTCTTTGACCTCTACCAGCGCGTTGACCCCCCGGCACTGAACCCGGAATTGCCCGTGCGCATTGTCGATGTTGATGACGCCTCGCTCGCGACACATGGGCAATGGCCATGGCCGCGCTCACTTGTCGCCGAAATGGTCACCACACTTCGTGATGCCGGCGCTGCTGTTGTCGCCTTTGATATGATCTTCCCAGAACCTGACCGTACCAGTCCACTCACCATGCTTGATGCGCTGGACTTATCCGCGCCACTGGCAGGCAGCGTACGCGAAGCATTGGCTGACACTCCAACCAACGATGCCCTTTTTGCTCAAGCACTTAGCACGTCGCCTTCGGTTCTTGGCACTGCAATGGGCAGCGCTCAGCGTAGCATTACGCCGAGCGCCGGGCTTGCGATGGTGGGGCCATCTCCTGCAACCAACCTCACACGTTCCAGCGGCGTGATCAGCAATCTGAACCTTCTCAATGAAGCAGCCTCTGGGCTCGGCGGCATAAACGTCTCGGCCAGTGATGATGATGCCGTGGTACGACGCATTCCTGCGCTCACCTTGATTGGCGATCCGCAAGGCCAACACACGCTGTTGCCCAGCCTGTTTGTGGAGGCCTTACGAGTAGCGCAAGGCGCCCAAAGTCTTGTGTTGCGCAGCAACGCCGACCCGCGAGAGCCCGAGCGCGGCATTCCCCAAGACATGCAGGTTGGCGCTCTTACCATGCCACTGACATCAACCGGCTCCTATCGCATTCGCTATGGCACGCAGCATGAAAGCCTGACGCTTTCAGCAAGCACGGTGCTGGCTGCACGCCACATGCCCGCCGAATTAGCCGCGCAGGTCGGCGGCACCATTGTGCTGGTGGGCACCTCAGCACCCGGCCTGTTTGACCTGCGGGCCAGCCCACTTGGCACCATCGTGCCCGGTGTGACCATGCACGCGCAAGCCATCACCAACATTATCAGTGGCACGCACTTAAGCCGGCCAGACTGGACGCTTGGTCTGGAACTGTTGCTGCTGCTGATCACCGGGCTGATCGTTATTGTTGCAGCGCTCACCCTACGCCCCGTGCTTGCCGCCGCAGTTGCTATGGCCTGCACTGTTGCTCTTGGTGCCGGGTCCTGGCTCGCTTTCGCCGATCACCTTCTACTGATCGATGCAAGCTTTCCGACAATGGCCACGCTGCTCACCTTTGGCGCGGTTACAGTACCGGTGCTCATTGGCACCGATAAACAGCAACGCTTTATTCGCAACGCCTTCTCGCATTATCTGGCAGAACCCGTTCTGGCACGACTGGAGAACAACCCCGATGCCTTGAAGCTGGATGGTGAAAGACGAACCATAACCATTCTTTTCATGGACGTGCGTGGCTTCACCACGCGCTCTGAGAGCATGGAGCCTACTGACGCGGTTGACCTATTAAATGCCCTACTCGACCCGTTGTCCGAAGCAGTGCTGGCCCAGGAGGGCACAATCGACAAGTTCATGGGCGATGGCATGATGGCGTTCTGGAATGCACCCTTGGACCAACCTGACCATGCAGCGCGTGGCCTTCGTGCGGGGCTGGCAATGATGGATGTGATTGCCAAACACAACGCAACAGCTGCAGAACAATCCAGCGGGCTAGCCATAGGCGTGGGGATCCACACCGGTGAAGCTTTTGTTGGAAATATGGGGTCTAAGCGCAGGTTCACCTACTCAGCCATTGGCGATAGCGTCAACCTTGCAGCGCGCGTTGAGGCGCTTACAGGCACGCTTTCCAAGCCATTGCTTGTGACACAAGAAACCCTGGACATGGCTGCGAAAAACGATGCGACGCTGGCAGCACGCTTTGTAAGCGCAGGCGAACATAGCGTGAAAGGACGGGCAAAGCCCGCCCAAGTTCACACGCTCAAGGCGTAGTGCTTTGCTGGATCAGTTGCCCCAGGCAGAAAGCGCCTGTTGAAATATGGCCACGCCGTTTTCACCTTTTTCAAAAGTGATAATTGCACGGCGGTTATCGGAATAAAGCACTGGAAGATCAAACCAACGACCATCGCGCAGCAACGGAATATTCACGACCTGATCGGCCTCTCCGGCTGCCAAAGCTTGCCAGAAAACACCCTCGCCCAGATCAACGATAGCGCCGCGCAGTGGGTCGCCACCGGCCTGTTCTTGGGGTTTGACGACCACACCCACAAGCTCGGCAATACCATCAGCGGGGAAGGGCTCGGCGAGGTCAAAACTAAACTCGATAAGGTGAGTAGCAGGCAGCGCATCATCCAGGTTGCGCGTAATGCGCATGCCAATGCTCAAGCCACGTGCTGGCACATCAATGGCGCCAACGATCGCAGGGCTTTCTGTACTGGTGTCCAAGGTCCAAAGCGCTCGACCCGGGGCGGTGAAGCCATCAGCGTCCGGTGTCAGACCTTCTTCATACAAAATCGCAGACTGCGCGACGGGTAACCCGGTTGCAGCTTGGTCCGGCGCAGCAGTCGGCGATTCTTCAGACGCAGCATCAGGAACATTTTCCTCGGTGCCTTGGTTATCGGGCAGCAAGCGCTCGCTGGAGCGCGTGGGATCGTCACCAACAGTGCGCACGTTGGGTGCCTCTTCCAACACCTCTGCTTCCAGAGTTGCAACCTCCTGATCGTTGCCAGCGATGAAGTCATCCAGCAAGCCCAGCTGCCAGGCAGCAACGCTGCCTGCAGCCACAAGCACCAACGCAACCAAGCCAACAATTAGGCCAGCGGCGTTTCCGCGCTTTTTTTCAGGCGCAGCAACTGCAGCGGCCTCATCAAATTCTGGCAGTTTGGAATCGGCTACCGATGGCATGTCATCCAAAGAAGGCTCGGCTTGCGCTGCAAAGGACGGTGCAGGCTCAGGCGACACCGCGGGCGAAGACGTAGGAGCAGGCGCTGCAGACACAGGCGAAGCAGCGGGCGCTGGCGTGGCTGGCGCAGTTGGAGCCGGGGTAACCGGAGCACGAACCGGCTGAGAAGGTGGTGTTGCGCTAACAGGTGTAGCGGCTGGACGCGCAGCTGGTTGCTGCGCGACAGGGGCCCGCGGCGGGATTGGCGCGGCAGGCGGGCGAGCAGCAGGCGGCGGTGTTGGTGACGCGGACGTGGACGTGGACGTGGCTGCACTCGGCTCAGCGCCCTTCAAATATCCACCATTGGAAGCCACCTCAGCCTCGACCTTGCGGATAGCACCCTCAAGGGCCAGACGCTGGCGAGAAATATCTTCGGGTGGCAGCGGTGGTTCAAATCCGGTCAGCTGACGAACCAATGCTTGACGCGCGCGCTCGTATATCTTGCGTCGCTCATCGCCGGGAGCACCGGCGCGCGAGGCTAGCGCCTTGCGCAGGATTGCATCAAAATCCGCCATGTTTACACCAATCTGGAAACCGCCAGCGCTTTTCGGGCGCATGGCAACGCACACTTAACAATTCACTAATGCCCAATGATCACAAGGCCGGTCAATGGCTTGGCCGGTTTCTCCGGGTCAAACGACACTGTAGAGCCTGATTGCCAACAACATGGTTAACACAGGCGGCCTTGCAAGCCTTTTTGGACCAATGAGGCCGTCAAAAGCTGGTTCTGGCTCAGTCTTTGAACGGATCATGCACCAAAATTGTGTCCTCACGTTGCGGACTGGTGGAAAGCAGCGCCACCGGCGCGCCAATCAATTCTTCAACCTGACGCACATATTTGACGGCCTGCGCGGGCAAGTCTGCCCAGCTGCGGGCCCCTGCCGTGGTATCTGACCAACCCTCCATACGCGTGTAGATGGGTTTGGCACGGGCCTGCTGACCCTGGCTGGCGGGCAGATAGTCAATCACCTGACCATCGACTTCATAGCCGGTGCAGATCATCAGCTCCTCCATGCCATCGAGTACATCCAGCTTGGTCAGTGCAATGCCTGTAATGCCAGAAGTTTTGACAGTTTGCCGCACAAGCACAGCATCAAACCAGCCACAGCGACGCTTGCGCCCAGTTACCACGCCAAATTCATGACCCTTGGTGCCAAGAAACTCACCAATTTCGTTGAGCTGTTCGGTGGGAAATGGCCCCTCGCCCACACGCGTGGTGTAAGCCTTGGTGATGCCAAGCACATAGCCCACACCATCAGGCCCAATGCCGGACCCCGTTGATGCCTGCCCCGCTACCGTGTTGGAAGACGTCACAAATGGATAGGTGCCATGGTCAATATCCAGCAGCGCGCCTTGTGCACCTTCAAACAAAATGCGCGAGCCTTTGGCACGGTGCTCGTCCAGCACCTGCCACACCCGGTCGGTATAGGGTGTCACCTGATCGGCAACCTCAAGCAGCTCGTCCAGAATGGTTTGCGGTTGTATTTCTGGCGCTTCAAGCCCGCGGCGCAGCGCATTGTGGTGTGCAAGCAGCCGGTCAATCTTGGCGGGCAGTGTGGCCGGGTTGGCAAGATCCATCACGCGGATAGCCCTGCGGCCCACCTTGTCCTCATAAGCTGGCCCAATACCGCGACCCGTCGTTCCTATTTTTGTGCCCGTCTGCGTCGCCGCGCTTTCGCGCATGCCATCAAGCTCACGGTGCAGCGACAGGATCAGCGTGGCGTTGTCTGCGATACGCAGGCGCTCTGGTGTAATGGAAACACCCTGAGCTTCCAGTGTCGCGATTTCCTTCACCAGATGGTGCGGATCAATCACCACGCCATTTCCGATGAGCGACAAGGTGCCCTCGCGCACAATGCCAGATGGCAGAAGTGACAACTTGTAGACCTGTTCACCCACTACCAGCGTATGGCCAGCGTTGTGCCCACCTTGATAGCGCACCACCACATCGGCACGCTCAGACAGCCAGTCTACAATCTTGCCCTTGCCCTCATCGCCCCACTGGGAGCCGACAACCACAACATTTGCCATACCTGTTCACCTTGGCTATGCGCCGTGCTGAAAGCGCCAAACACAAAAGTGCCCCGTGTGATGGTTGAAGCGTCAACCGGTCACCGGGGCGTTCAGGGGTTACTAGCACAGATGAGACGCACGTAACCCCCACCAAGTGTCTGTTCCACAGATCGCGACACACTGGCCTTGCCTCGCCAGCACAAAAAGTGTTGGTGCCAACCATGCCCACAAGCACCTTCAAATTGTTTGACCGCCCCTATCTGCTGCTCACGCTCACCACTTTTTTCTGGGCGGGCAATGCCATTGCAGGCAAGCTGGCAGCAGGCGTCATTCCGCCATTCACGCTCACCTTTGTGCGCTGGACGCTGGTAGTAATCATTGTGTTCATCGTGGCGCGCCCACATCTGGCGGCGCACCGCGATACGATCCGTAAGCATGGTCTTTTCGTGATGGGGCTTGGGGTGCTTGGCTTTTCGCTGTTCAATTTCGCGCTCTATGGGGCACTTAATTTCACCAGCGCCCTTAACGTTTCCATCGAGCAGGCGGCATTTCCATCAGTGGTGATGCTGCTGATGTTTGTGGTCTATCGCGAGCGGATAACCTGGCTGCAGGCCGTTGGCGTGGCGCTAACGGTGGTCGGCATCGCGGTCACGGTCAGCGAGGGCAGCATTGAGCGCTTGCTGGCGCTCCAGTTCAACATTGGTGATGTCATCATGATGGGGGGAGTGGTGGTCTACTCACTCTATTCCATCCTGTTGCGCTACAAGCCCAAATTGCCCTGGCACATCTTCATGTTGCTTATGGCGTTGGGTGCAATGGTAACCGCGTTTCCTCCAGCGGTGTGGGAATTCTCGCAAGGCATTTTGCCCGAAACCAGTTGGAAGGTGCCAGCGCTTCTGGCTTACATTGTGCTGTTCCCCTCGCTGCTTTCGCAGGTGTTCTGGGTGCGTGGGGTCGAACTTATTGGCCCCAGTCGCGCCAGCGTGTTTATCAATCTGGTGCCGGTGTTTGGATCTGGCCTTGCAGTCATGCTGCTCGGCGAAGCCTTTGGCGCACACCATGCAGCCGGTATCGTTTTTGTGGTGAGCGGGGTTATGCTGGCCGAGTGGGCGGGCAAACGCCGGGCGCAAACCCTCGCTGCTCAGAAACCGCCAAAATAACAGGGCTGTAGAAAAACGCTTATGGCCAAGCTCTACTTTCATTACTCCACGATGAATGCCGGCAAATCGACCATGCTGTTGCAGGCTGCGCACAACTATACCGAACGTGGCATGACGACCCTTCTCCTCACTGCCCGTCTTGATCAGCGGGTGGGCGAAGGCGTCATCGGCTCGCGCATTGGCATTGAGGCCAAGGCCGAAACGTACACGCCAGAAACCGACATCTACGCCTTCATGGTTGAGCATCTGGCAGAGCTTGCAAAAACGGGCACCGACCGCCCAGCCTGTATACTGATCGATGAGTCCCAGTTCCTGACCGAGGAACAAGTGTGGCAGCTGGCGCGGATTGTGGACGATTTGAAAGTGCCGGTTATGGCCTACGGCTTGCGGGTAGACTTTGCCGGTCAGCTGTTCCCCGGCTCCAAAACCCTACTGGCTTTGTCGGATGAAATCCGCGAGGTGCGCACTATTTGTTGGTGCGGATCAAAAGCCACTATGGTGGTGCGCGTGGGCGAGGATGGCAAAGCCGTGACCGGCGGCGCGCAAATCGAGATCGGCGGCAATGACCGTTATATCTCGCTGTGCCGCAAACACTGGCGCCACGCCATCAACGAAGCGCAGGGCGGGCCAATAAAACCCATAGACCCTGTTCATGGCAGCTTCCGGCCAGCCGATGATGACCTGCATTTGGGCGGTTAAGTCGTTCCGGTTCCAATTCGGGTGGCAAGCGCGTCACCACCGCACTAGAGACACCCAATGATCACTCAAAAAACCATGTCCGGCAGCGCCTGGGCCTTGCTGGTCTTACTTGCTTTCATGTGGGGTGGGTCCTTCGTGTTCGCCAAAATCGCAGTGGCGGAAATACCGCCCTTCACGCTGGTGTTTTTGCGCGTTTTCCTGGCGGCGCTCACGCTTCACACCATTATGGTGGTTATGGGTGTGCGCATGGATTGGAGTGTGCGCGCATTCACCAATTACGCGGTTATGGGCTTGCTTAACAACGTGATCGCCTTCAGCCTCATGTTTACCGGGCAAACACAGATTACCGCGTCGCTAGCCAGCATTCTCAACGCGTCTGCGCCTTTCTTCACTGTCTTAGTGGCTGGCCTCCTGCTAGCAGACGAACAACTGACAAAACGAAAGCTCGCGGGCCTTATGGTCGGATTTGTCGGCGTGGTGCTGGTCATTGGTCCGCGCTACCTGCTGGGCATCGGCCAACACCTGATCTTCGAGCTGATGCTCATCGGTACCGCCATCTCCTATGCCTTTGCCGGGGTCTGGGGCCGCCGTTTTGCCGGCGAAAACCCGCTGTGCACCGCTGCAGGCCAACTCACAGCGTCCAGCGTTCTGATGATCCCGGTCATGTTTATTTTCGATGACCCACTGACCTTGGGTGTGCCCTCCCTGCCAGTCATCGCGTCTGTAGTGGCGCTGGCGGTTGTCTGCACCGGCCTGGCCTACATCTTGTTTTTCCGGGTGCTTCAAATGGCCGGCGCGACCAACGTCATTCTTGTGACGATGTTGGTGCCACTGTCCACCAGCCTGCTGGCGATACCCCTGCTGGGAGAGAGCCTGGATGCGCTTAAATTGGGCGGCCTTGCCGTCATTGTTTTGGGCATGGCGATATTGGACGGGCGGCCTGCACAGTATATTCGGGTGCGTTTCACCCCATAGTGCCGTCATGGTCGGACTTGATCCGACCATCCAGCTCTCTCGTCATCCACCAGCACACAAGGCAAACCATTAGGGATGGATCCTCGGGTCAAGCCCGAGTATGACGTTCAGTGCGTGGGATCAAACTTCCCTAAAAATGCAGCTTCTTGGCTTGCACCACGCCTTCCAGGGCTTCGATCTTGGTCAACACATCATCGCCTACTGGCTCATCGACCTGCACCAGCGCAATAGCGTCATCACCCTTGGCCGCGCGGCCAAGGTTGAAGGTGGCGATGTTGATGCCCGCCTCGCCCAGCAACGTACCCAACCGACCGATGAAGCCAGGCTTGTCGTTGTTGGTCACGTAAAGCATATGCTCGGCAAACTCGCCTTCCATCGCGATACCCTTGATCTGGATAAGGCGCGGTTTTCCATCGGCAAACACGGTGCCAGCCACGGAGCGCTCCTGCCGCTCGGTCTTCACGGTCAGGCGCATATAGGTCTCGTAGGCACCTTCCTGCCCACGCTTGGTTTCTTCCAGCTGGATGCCGCGTTCCTTCGCCATAGCAGGGGCTGAAACCACGTTCACTGACGATAGCAGCGGACGCAACACACCCGCCAAAGCAGCTGAAGACAGCGCCTGCGTATTAAGCTCTGCGATATCGCCAGCATACTCAATGGTGATGCCTTCAATGGCTGTTTCAGTGAGCTGGCCAGCGAACGAGCCGACCAGTTCAGCAAGCTTAACAAACGGGGCAAGGCGTGGCGCTTCTTCCGCCGAAATGGAGGGCGAGTTGAGCGCGTTGGTGACAGCGCCGGTGGTGAGGTAATCGGCCATTTGCTCGGCAACCTGAAGCGCCACATTTTCCTGCGCTTCGGTGGTCGCGGCCCCAAGGTGCGGGGTGCAGATCAGGTTCGGCGCGCCAAACAGCACATTGTCGGTGGCAGGCTCTTCAGCAAACACATCCATCGCCGCACCTGCCACATGGCCTGAATCGAGCGCCGCACGCAGCGCCGCTTCATCCACCAGACCGCCGCGGGCGCAGTTGATGATACGCACGCCTTTTTTCATCTTGTTGATGGCATCAGCGGAGAGAATGTTGGCTGTTTTCTCGGTCTTGGGCACGTGCAGCGTGATAAAGTCGGCACGCTTGAGCAGTGTATCCAGATCAGCCTTTTCAACGCCCAGTTCTATGGCGCGTTCTTCGGTGAGGAACGGATCGTAAGCGACCACTTTCATGCGCAGGCCAATCGCACGGTCGGCCACGATAGAGCCAATGTTGCCGCAACCGATCAATCCAAGCGTCTTGCCGGTGACCTCAACGCCCATAAACTTCGATTTCTCCCACTTGCCAGCCTGCGTGGAGGCATCGGCAGCGGGGATCTGACGGGCGCAGGCGAGCATCATGGAGATCGCGTGCTCGGCGGTCGTAATGGAGTTACCGAACGGCGTGTTCATCACAATGATGCCGCGGCTTGTGGCTGCTGGAATATCGACATTGTCGACGCCGATCCCAGCTCGGCCAATGACCTTCAAATTGTCAGCAGCAGCAATCAGCTTGTCGGTCGCTTTGGTAGCCGAGCGGATGGCCAAGCCATCATAGTCGCCAATCATGGACAGGAGCTTTTCCTTGTCCTTGCCAAGACCTGGCTCGAAGGTCACCTCACACCCGCGAGACTCAAAAATCTCAACGGCGGTGGGCGAAAGACTGTCAGAAATAAGTACGCGCGGGGCCATTGTTGGCTCTCCTAATTTTGGATTTTGGGGGAAACCGTGGTGCGCGAAGCTTTCTCAGCGCCAGCACGGTTGGGTCGCTCTTAAGCGACCCAGAGAAAACAAAGGTGAAGCTTATGCTGCCTGCAAAAGCGAAGCTTTTTCAGCTGCATAAGCCCAGTCGAGCCATGGCATCAACGCTTCCATGTCAGAGGCTTCAATGGTCGCACCTGCCCAAATGCGCAGGCCAGCTGGCGCATCGCGGTAACCAGCGATATCCAGTGCCACGCCTTCAGCTTCCACCCGCTTGGCGATGGCTTTGGCAAAGGCTGCCTGCGCATCATCATCAAGCGCCAAAATGTCGGGATCGACGATCTTCACGCACACTGATGTGTTGGAGCGGGTCTCTGGCACCTCGGCCAGGTAATCAATCCAGTCAGTTGCCTGCACAAAGCTATCGATCACGTCCGCATTGGCGTTCGCGCGGGCAATGAGGCCCTTGAGGCCGCCCAGGCTTTCTGCCCAGTTCAGCGTGTCCAGATAGTCTTCCACGCAGAGCATGGAGGGGGTGTTGATGGTCTCGCCTTTGAAGATGCCTTCGATGAGTTTTCCACCTTTCGTCAGGCGGAAAATCTTCGGCAGTGGCCAGGCCGGTGTGTAGCTTTCCAGCCGCTCAACAGCGCGGGGCGACAGGATCAGCATGCCGTGAGCCGCTTCACCGCCCATCACCTTTTGCCAGGAGAAAGTAACCACATCGAGCTTGTCATAGGGCAGGTCCATCGCGAAGGCCGCAGATGTTGCATCGCAAATGGTCAGGCCAGCCCGGGTAGCGGGAATGGCATCGCCATTGGGCATGCGCACGCCGGATGTGGTTCCGTTCCAGGTGAACACCACGTCGGTGTCATAATCGATGGCCGCCATATCGGGCAGCTGACCATAGGGTGCGGTGACGGTTGTCGCATCAAGCTTCAACTGCTTGACGCAGTCGGTGACCCAACCCGCCCCAAAGCTTTCCCAAGCCACCATTGTGGTGGGGCGCTGGCCAAGCATGGTCCACATCGCCATTTCCACAGCGCCGGTGTCGGACGCTGGCACGATGCCAATACGGTAGTCGTCAGGCACACCCAGAATAGCGCGCGTCTTGTCGATCGCTTCCTTCAGCTTCGACTTACCAACGGAGGATCTGTGAGAACGCCCCAAGGCCGCATCTTGGAGGCCTTCAAGGGTCCAGCCGGGGCGCTTTGCGCAAGGGCCAGATGAAAAACGCGGATTGGCCGGCCGCGTGCCGGGCATTGTAGTGCTCATGTTGCTATCCTTCCAGATAGATAGCCCCTCGTTGGGGAGGGGTGTCCCACTGCGGGCACTAAGCGATGTGGAAGGAGGCGTCAATCAGGTAATTACGCCATTCACTGGTGGAGGCGCATCAGCGGGCAGCGGACCTCTGCTGAAGACGCAAAAAAGCCGCTGGAGTGAACCAGCGGCCAGTTATACTGTGTATGAAGCGTAGACCTAGTAGCCGTAATGGCCCGATGTCATGCTGTCGAAGCTACCAAGATCGTAGCGCAAGCCGAACACCACATCATGCGAGGACATGTCATTGAATTGGGTGGGGTTGTTGACCGTGTTCGTACCGGTGTAGGCGATGACATCGCCCGTAGACCCGTCACCCAGATGCATATACCGGTAGCCAAGATCCAGCGTCACGCGGTCATTGACTTCAAAGCCGACACCGGCGTGCAGTGCCCAGGCAAAATTCCACTCGCCATTATCAGCGGCATAAGCAACACCGCCGCGAGGTGTGTTCGTATCGACGAAGTTATCAATCATCGTATACGAGGCACCCGCGCCTGCACCAACATAGGGTGAGATGCCGTGGTAGCTGCCAAGGTCAAGGAAGGCATTGGCCATCACAACGTACTCGGATTTGTCAGCCGTGTAGCGGTTGGTGCCATCATCTGGATTGTCAGCAAAGTCGCCATCGCGGTTGCCATCATAACGGTCTAGGCCGTCATAGGCTGTTCGCATACGGTATTCAGCACTCAGTTCGGCGCGGAACCACTCGTTAAAGCGGTAGCCAATGGCACCACCAACCAAGCCGCCGGCTTCGAACTCAGAGTTCAAAGTCTCGAAGTTGCCTGTTTGAAAGAGCACATTGTCGAGGTGATCAACCCGCTGGTTTGTGAACCCCACAAAGCCACGCAAATAGAGGTTTCCACCAAACTCAGCTTCGTACTCAGGCTGAAAGTCAACCACCGGTGGTGGTGTATAATCCGCTGCAAACGCGACACCTGAAACCAGGGTGGACGCGAGCGCACCGATGAACAGAGATTTGGATGATTTACACATCACATCATTTCCTTCTTCGCTGTCGAACGGGCTCACGCCGAACGTGGCGATGGGCCGTCTGCAAGAAGGACTATGGGCGAGATAAGTTAAAGTGAGCTTAACCTTGATTTTTAACCTTAAAATATATCGTTAACGACTTTTAAGGAAAGTTAAAAAGATATAAATACTTAAGTTTATTTAAGTAATATTATGATAGTTTAGGCAGCTAATTAAGAAAAATGAGCCCGCGATTAGCTTAAGCAGCCCTGCGCAGCGTATCGCACAACTCATCCACCAGTGTTTCCACCAGCACCGGATCATCACCCTCCGCCATAACGCGGATAAGCGGCTCGGTCCCAGACGGGCGGATAACAAGCCGGCCATGGTTGCCGAGGCGCACTGTTGCGGCCTCAATGGCGGACTTCACGGCATCGCGCATCAGAGGGCTGTCACCCTCAAATTGCACGTTCTTCAGTATTTGCGGCACCGGCTCAAAGCGACTGCAAACCTCTGAAACAGTCTTGTCGCTCCGCGCAACGACGCTGAGAATTTGCAGCGCAGAGACCAAGCCATCCCCGGTTGTTACATAGTCAGACAAAATAATGTGGCCGGACTGTTCGCCTCCCACATTGTATCCATTGGCACGCATATGCTCGACCACATAACGATCGCCAACTTGGGTGCGCACAAGATTGAGCCCCTGCCCTTCCAGATAGCGCTCAAGGCCAAGATTGGACATGACAGTGGCTACCACACCAGGCTGGCTCAAACGGTTTTGGCTACGCCAACTGTCGGCTACAACGGCCATAAGCTGGTCACCCTGCACAATGCTTCCGGTCTCATCGACAAGCACCACGCGATCAGCATCACCATCAAGCGCGATACCCACATCAGCACGCAGCTCACGCACCTTGTCGCACAGCGCCTGAGGATGCGTAGACCCGCAGTTGGCATTGATGTTGGTGCCATCAGGCGTGTTGCCGATTGTAATGACTTCAGCGCCCAATTCCCAAAGCACAGCGGGGGCAACTTTGTAGGCCGCACCATTGGCGCAATCGAGCACAATGCGCAGGCCGCCCAAGCTCATAGACCGGGGAAGCGTGCGTTTGGCAAACTCAATATACCGGGCCTGCTCACCTTCAAGACGTTTGGCGCGGCCCAGATCGCGAGACTTGGCAAGAAGGTGCTCAACCGGCGCATCCATAAGCGCCTCAATCTCAAGCTCCATGTCATCGGAGAGCTTATAGCCATCAGGGCCAAACAGTTTGATGCCGTTGTCATGGAAAGCGTTGTGCGAGGCAGAAATCATAACGCCCATATCGCAGCGCAAGGAGCGGGTAAGCATGGCGACAGCCGGTGTTGGCATCGGGCCAACAAGGAACACATCCATGCCAACGGAGGTAAAACCAGCAACCAGGGCATTCTCGATCATGTAGCCAGAAAGCCGCGTGTCTTTGCCGATGATGACACGGTGACGATGGCCACCATTCTGGAAGAGTTTACCGGCCGCCATGCCAACGCGCATGGCGATGTCCGCAGTCATGTTGCCAGCATTTGCCCGGCCACGAATACCATCTGTCCCAAAATACTGCCGCACCACTGCTACTTCCCCCAAACGCTCTTCACGCAACCCAGTTCACCAAAAAAGCAGGCCTTACGCTAAACGCTCCCAATATCGCGTTACCGCAACCGTGCAAGCCATCACAGATCGTGACCAAGCTTTACAAACCACAAACAAAAAGCCCGGCACACCATACAGTGCGCCGGGCTCAATGTGTTCAATCAACCGCTTTAGCTAGGCTGCGGTTCCATATCGCCAACACCGGCATCGCCGCCCTTATCTTTGGGTTTGGCTCCAGCGCTTGGCACGGCAGACCCGCGTGAGCGTGTTGGTGTATCATCGCTGTCTTCGCGCACCGGAGGGGTACCTTCAAGCAGCGCCTTGATCTCATCGCCTGACAGGGTTTCGTACTCCAGCAGCCCCTGCGCAATGGTGTGCAAATCATCAATCTGTTCGGTGATGATTTTCTTGGCTGTCTGGTAGCCCTGCTCAACAAAGGCTTTCACCTCTTCATCAACCAATTGCTGCGTGCTTTCAGAAACGCTCTGGTTTTGCGCTACCGAGTGGCCCAGGAACACCTCTTGCTGGTTTTCACCATAGAGAAGTGGACCCAGCTTATCGGACATACCGAACTGCGTCGCCATCGCCTTAGCCAGCTTGGTCGCCATTTGGATATCGCCAGAGGCACCAGAGGTAACTTTCTCGTACCCGAAAATTTCCTCTTCAGCCACGCGGCCACCCATGGCCACCGCAAGGTCAGCGTAGCATTTAGCCCGCGTCAGTGAGACCTGATCTTTTTCTGGAAGACGCATGACCATGCCCAGCGCACGGCCGCGCGGGATGATGGTGGCTTTGTGCACCGGATCAGAGGCTGGCATTTCTAGCGCAACCAGCGCATGGCCAGCCTCGTGATAGGCTGTCAGCTTTTTCTCTTCCTCGGACATGACAAGCGTGCGGCGCTCCGCACCCATCATAACCTTATCCTTGGCATCCTCAAACTCGTTCATCGTGACAAGACGCTTGGAACGGCGCGCCGCCAGCAATGCAGCCTCGTTGACAAGGTTCATGAGGTCGGCACCGGAAAAACCGGGCGTACCACGCGCCAAAGTCTTCAGGTCCACATCCGGTGCAAGCGGCACGTTGCGCACATGCACTTTGAGGATCTTCTCACGGCCCACAATGTCAGGGTTGGGCACAACGATCTGACGGTCGAAACGGCCAGGGCGCAACAGCGCAGGATCAAGAACGTCAGGACGGTTTGTCGCCGCGATGATGATGACGCCTTCGTTGGCCTCAAAGCCATCCATCTCAACCAGAAGCTGGTTCAGTGTTTGCTCACGCTCATCATTGCCGCCGCCAAGGCCTGCGCCACGATGGCGACCAACAGCGTCGATCTCATCAATGAAAATGATGCAAGGCGAGTTCTTCTTGGCCTGCTCGAACATGTCACGCACACGGCTGGCACCGACACCAACAAACATTTCCACAAAGTCAGAACCTGAAATGGTGAAAAACGGCACATTGGCTTCGCCAGCCACCGCACGGGCGGTCAGCGTTTTACCTGTACCCGGAGGGCCCACCAGCAACACACCACGCGGGATGCGGCCACCTAGGCGCTGGAACTTCTGCGGATCCCGCAAGAACTCCACAATCTCTTCGAGATCTTCTTTGGCTTCATCAATCCCGGCAACATCTTCAAACGTCACCTTGCCATGCGCCTCGGTCAGCAGCTTGGCTTTGGACTTACCAAAGCCCATTGCCTTGCCGCCAGCACCGCCCTGCATCTGGCGCATAAAGTAGATCCACACCGCAATCAGCAGAAGCATCGGGCCAAAGGAAATCAGCACCGAGAAGAGCGAGAAGCCTTCATCCTGCGGGCGCGCTGTAATGCGCACACCAGAGTTGGAAAGCCCTTGAACAAGATTGGGATCGTCAGGCGCAAACGTCTGGAACTGGCCGCCATCGGTATAGATACCGCTGATCTGCTGCCCCATGATTGTAACGTCACGAATACGGCCATTCTCGACCTCAGAGAGGAACTGAGAGTAAGCAATATCGGTGCCCGCGCTCTGCTGAGTGGGCCCAGAGAACATATTGAAAAGGGCAACGAGCAGAAGGCCAATAACGACCCACAGCGCGAAATTGCGGAAATTGGAATTCATTGAAAGCGTCCAATCCTCGGCTGGAAATGCATCTCAACGGCACAAGGCAAGGCACCCTGCCGCTGTTGTTAGGTGGAAGATAGGTTCCCCAGCCCCGCTTGCCAAGCGAAGCATGGCAAATCAGCAACCAATTCGTGCCGTTTATGCCAAAAGCGGTTAAGCAAAACGCCGCAGCGTATGGCCAAGGCCTGATTCACAGCTGTTTTGCTGCGGCGCAGCATGAATTTCAATGCCACCGGCAGACCAACCAGGGCCCGCCAACTGCTCTCCTGTGGCGGCATTGAGCGCGATTGCGCACGTTGCAAGCACACGTTTGGGCGCATCAAAATCACGATCATCAGCATCCGCTGACGTCCATGCACGCACCCTTACAGCATGCGCCGTCGCGTTGCGCACGTGAAAGCGCTCATCCCACACGGCTTGGGCGCTTGGCTGCACATCAAGCACCGGAAAACCATCGCGACCGGCCTCACCATAGGCCAGCACTTTTGTGCTCTGGCCGTCGGTAGTCCATTCAAGCACCGCCCCGGCCACCACGTGACGCCCCTGTGGCTGGGTCTGCACAAGTGTCGCCAAATCGACCAGCCGGGCCAGCGAAAGTTTGTCACGGGCTTGGCGATGCCGCGCCACGCCGAGCAAGACAAGCCGCAAAACACGGGCAACAATGGCAACCGGCTCGCTGCACAAGGCAAGAGATCCTGAAACCAGGCAGCGCGAGCGACTATCGAACGCTGCAACATGACGCGCTGCAACGGTGTCTAGCGCCTCACTTTCCAGCGCCGCTATACGCGCCGTCTTGGCAAGGCCTTCTGCAACGCTGCGCGCGCTGTCGGGCTGCGGAGCATCGCCAAGCCACTTGCGGAACCGAACCCGGGTGTAGCTGGGGTCAGTATTGGAAGGATCAAAAGCAGCTTCAAGGCCAAGGTCGCTCAACGCCTCGTGAAGCTGCTCGCGCGGCCAGTTCAGGAAAGGACGCAAAACGCGGACACCGCGCACAAAACCCTCTTGGCGAATGCCTGCCAGCCCTTCACTGCCCGCGCCGCGCGCTGCCCGCATCAACAGTGTTTCTGCCTGATCGTCAGCCGTGTGCGCGGTCAAAACAACGCCAGCATTGGCGCCAGCAGCATTGGCGCCAGCAACATCGGCCAGAAACGCATAACGCTGCTCGCGCGCCCAGGCTTGGGTGTTGCCACCAGCTTTGGGGCGCTCAAGCGTTTTCACCGAACAGGGCAGGCCGAGCATCGCCGCCACGCGCTGCACCAAGGCTACCTCATCGGCAGCCTCGGATCGCAGACCATGATTGACGGTCGCAACCTGAATGTGCGCGCTGGTCAGCCCCGCATGGTGAAGCAGGCCAAAACCTGCCAGCATGGCCAAGGAGTCAGGCCCACCTGATACCGCCAGTACCACCGCTTCTTCATGCCGAAGTTCGTCAAGTGCCGCGTGCCATTGCTCGCCCAAGCGCGTGTGCAATCCAGCAAAGCTAATCGGCACGCCTAACAACCAGTACGCCCCTGTTCGGTGCGCGCGGTATCGAGCACGATTTGCGGCGCGCGCGGATAATCGGTCAGAAGCTTATTGAAGGTGGCGCAAGCCTGGCTTTGTGCGCCAAGCCGCTCCAAACTCATACCAAGTTTCAACAGTGCGTCAGGCACTTTGATATCTTCAGGGTAATTGTTGAACACAGCCAAAAACTGCTCCGCGGCGGGCGTGTAAGCACCCATTGCGAAATGCGATTCCCCCAGCCAAAAATGTGCATTGGGGCGCAATCGATCGTCTGGATAAAGGTCGATGAAGTCGGTGAATGTTACCACCGCCTGGCCGTAATCGCCGCGCAGCACATGGTCATAGCCCAGCTCATACACATCGCGTGGTGCAAGTTCTACAGCAGGTTCGGTGCTGGCCATAACGCCAGCCAAAGGCTCTGCGGGGCGCACGTCCGGCGCAGCATTGAGTGTAAGCGACGACAAATCAAGCGGGCTGTTGGGCTCGCCAAGCGTCGCAGAGATCGGCTGACCTGCAGCATCAACACTTAACGTTCCAAGATCCTGTGGGGCCGAGCCCAACGCCTGCGTTTGTGACCCTTCACGCGCGAGCAGCGCATTGCGCAACTGCTCTTCGCTGGCAACAGGCTCCGTGCCCCCAGACGCACCGCGATCATTTGGTACCGCACGGGCGGCGCCATTGCCTTCCAACTCCAGCAGGCGGAACTCTGTGTCTTCGCGCGCGCGTCGCAACTCATCTTGCATCTGACGCATCTGGAACATCAGTTGCTCCATCTGGCCGGTCAGATTGCGCAACTCCCCTTCCAGGCGGTTTACCCGCAAATTGGTTTCAGCAGCAGCCGCTGGATTTGCCTGCGCCAACGTTCCCTGCGCAACAGTGCCAGAGCCCACATTGGCTGGAGGCAGCAAAACAGCTTGGCCGCTCGCATCTTGAGCAGCGACCGGTACAGTCAGCAAAAGGGAAAAAGCAAAAGCACGAAGAAACATAGGCTCACTCATCAAACCAAATTGTCGGCCGTTTTCTCGACCTAGTGGAAAAGCGTACCCACGCAAAGGCGGCAAATGTGAGGAGGCCTGATATCAAACTGTAACTTAGCCAGCCTATTGCCGTGGTGAGCGTACAGACGTGGCGAACAGATTTACCACAGCGCGGCACATCACGTGCCGGTCAAAAGGTTCCAGTTATGGCGATCTATCAGACTATTCTCATTGATGGCCGCACCGGAGGCGAGGGTCGCTACAATTTTGAGGCCCCGGATGACCTTATGGAGCGCACCCCGGTTCGTGCCATGCGCGCCTTCATGGAATCGGTAGCGGCCCGGGCGATCCTAAATGGGCATCAGGACTATGAAATTAACGCCGCAATGAAGAGCCCTCACCGCGAGATTATCACCACGCTGGGCACGCTGCACCTGACCAACGGAGATCAAGCCCCCTTTATGGCGATGATTTCCAAGGCCGAACACTAGACACAAAAAAGCCGGACACTTGGCCCGGCTTTGTGTTCAATCCAAAGGGTTGTGCCGCTTAGCCACCCTGCAGCACCGTCACCGAGCGGCGGTTCTGCGACCAACATGTGATGTCGTTACACGTGGCGACAGGGCGCTCCTTACCATAGGACACAGTGGAAAGCCGGGTTGGCGACACACCGCGCGAAATTAGATAATCGCGCGCCGCCGCAGCGCGCCGTGCGCCCAGCGCAAGGTTGTACTCGCGGGTACCGCGCTCATCGGCATGGCCTTCCATCTGAATAGCATACTGCTGATACTGATTGAGCCAGGCGGACTGGCGATCCAGTGTCAAACGCCCTTCTGCCGTCAGCGTCGTGGAATCGGTTTCAAAGAACACCCGGTCACCCACATTGACAGTAAAGTCCTGCGCGCTGCCTGGAGGCGCAGCCTGCTGCGACAAGGGCAGCTGATCTGGTGTTGTGGACGCACAGGCAGCCATGAAAAGCGCCAGGAAGGACGCCATCATCAGGCGGGAGAAAAGACCAAACTGAGCCCGGACCATCATCAAATTCTTTCGTAAAACGGACAGCGCGAGCCGCCCAATTGTTCAATTGCTCAAAAGTGAAGCGTTTTCTTCATGTCTTGGCAAGGTTAAGCGCGCGTTTGAGTTCATGGTAAACGCGGGCTTTTTTGTGGCAGGTGCCTTAATCGCTGTGGGTTGATGAACCTATGCTGAACGAGATCTTAACGCACTCAAGCCGATCGGCGCGTCAGTTCAGCAGCGGCGACCAGGCCGGGTCAGACCCAAACGAGGGCGTTGGCACGCGCAGCTCATTGAAGCCGGTTAGATCAATCGTCCACATTTGCGGGCCGCCATTGGCCCCCGGCGTATCGCGAAAGAACATGATCACCCGGCCATTGGGAGCCCAGGTCGGTCCCTCATTGTGGAAGCCTTCGGTGAGGATGCGCTCGCCGGTGCCATCTGGGTTCATGACGCCGATCAGGAACCGTCCGCCCTGCTGCTTGGTGAAAGCGATGAGGTCACCGCGCGGCGACCAGACAGGCGTGGAATAGGTACCAGACCCAAACGATATGCGCTGCTGACCCGAACCATCGGCGTTCATGACGTAAATTTGCCCAGAACCCGACCGGTCGGAAGCAAAGGTCACCTGCCGCCCATCTGGCGAGAAGCTGGGCGAGGTATCAATCGACGGCGAAGAGGTCATGCGGGTCGTGTTCTGCGACTGCAGATCAAAACGGTAAATGTCGGAATAGCCGTCATTTTGAAGAAGGCTGAACACAAGATGGCGCCCATCAGGCGCAAAACGTGGCGCAAACGTCATGCCCGGAAAATTGCCCACCACGCGGCGCTGACCCGTTTCAATGTTGAGCAGATACACCTGCGGCTGCCCACCATCGAATGACATGTAGGTGATTTCCTGCCGGCCCGGCGAAAAACGCGGTGTCAGAACCAGATCGCTGCCACCGGTAAGATAGCGCACATTGGCGCCATCCTGGTCCATGATCGCCAATCGCTTGATGCGGTTTTCTTTCGGCCCGGTCTCATCAACAAAAACCACGCGGGTATCAAAGTAGCCGCTCTCGCCGGTCAAACGCTGATAGATCGCATCGGATACAATGTGCGCCACACGCCGCCAATTCTCCGGCGTTGTGAAATATTGCTGGCCGATCATGGATTCCGCGCCGAACACATCCCAAAGGCGGAAATCGACACGCAGGCGACCATCACCCTGCCGCTCAACCTGACCAACAACAAGCGCTTGGGCATTGATCACACGCCATTCGGCAAAATTTGGCCCGGCATTGACCGTCAGGCCCTGCTGAATGAATGACGACGGATCTAGCGTGCGAAACAGGCCGGAGCGATTGAGATTGCCCGAAATCACCTGGCTCATCTGCGTGGCAATATCCACGTCACCCGACTGCGAGGTGAAAGCGGGTATGGCAATCGGCAGCGGCTCAAGGTTGCCCTGCGTGATGTCGATTTCTAGAACCGCATGCGCAGGCCGCACAGCAAGCAGCATGCCCAGCACAAGCATCAGAGCGACCATCACCAAACGGTGCGTGGCGCGGTTTGTTTCTAAGACGTGTGCCTTCATCATTACTCTTACTCCTAGCGCACCATATCGCGCGGATCGAAATTCACTATCACATCCTGCCAGGCAGCATACTTCTCAAATGGCATAGAATATGGCGCACACCGGCGCACGGCCCGCACAGCGCTGTCAGCTGCCGCCTGAAAGGCGGGGTTACCTGATGAGTTGATCACCTGTGCGGGCCCGCTAAGTGCACCGGCTTGGGTCAGGTTAAGTTGCACGCGCACCACAAGGTCGCTGGCGCCAACGGCGCCCACTGGCGGGTTCCAGCAGGCAGCTATCTGGCGGCGCAGGGCATCCATTTCACTCTCGGATAGAGTCTGATCACGCCCCTCAGGCGCACCACGCGTTGCAGGCGCTGTATCGTTCGCACCGCCACCGCCCTGATTTTCATCGCGGTTGATAAGCGCCGCAATTTCGTCAGCGTTGAACTGCTCATCCTGGCGCTGTTGCACCGGCTCTGCCTGCTGCACAGGCTGGGGTGCAATGTCAGGGCGCGCAAGAGGGGATGGCGCAGAGATCCGTGCAGTCTGCGTTGGTTCAGGTGCTGGCTCGTCCGCGGGCGCCGGCTCAGGCTCGGCTGCCACCGGTTCAGGTGGGGCAGGTTCAGGAGCGGGCTCTTCGGGCTGTGGTTCTGGCTCGGGCTCAGGTGGTGGAGGCGGCGGCGGTGGCGCAGCGGTGTCGGGTGTTGCGCGGGCATTGTCAGCCGCTGTCGCTGCATCCTGACGGCCCTCACCACCGGTATCGGTTCCCCGATCCACCTCAGATTGACCAGCCGAGGGTGGCGTTTCCGGTGTTGTCAGAGGTTCAGCACTGCGCATACCGCGGGTAATCTGGCTCAATTCTTCAGGGCTGATAATGTCCACCGGCACGGCCTGCGCCGTGATCACGTCAAAAGCCTCCGGCTCGGACAGGTTCAGGGCCATGCCGCCAAAAAGCGCCGCGTGAAGCATCAAAGATGTGGGAACACCAAGCCGCATAGCCAATCCGTCAGACTGATCATCAGCACACGCAAGCAAGCGTGGCTTAAGACCCCTCCTCCTCGGCGGTTACAAGGCCAAGGCGCTGGTATCCTGCGCCGGAAATGCGGGCCATCACCTGCATGATCCTGCCATAGTCGGTACCCCGATCACCGCGCACAAAGATGCGCGTGTCCACGCCCTCAGCAGCAATGCTTTGCAGGGTGGTCAGCAGATCATCCATCGTGGTTTCAGTTTCCTGCAGGAAAACACGCCCATCAGCTGTTACCGAAACAGTGATTGGTTCTTCTTCGCTTTCCAGCGCATTGGCCGAGGTTTCGGGAAGATCAATCGGCACGCCGACAACAAGCAACGGCGCGGCGACCATAAAGATGATCAACAAAACCAGCATCACGTCCACAAAGGGCGTGACGTTGATCTCACTCATCGCGCGCGGGCGTGCCCGCCGCCTGCGCCGCGATCCGCCACCACCACCTGATGCTACGCCCATTCCCATGGTGTGGTATCCTTACTGTTCTGCGCTACTGAGCTGCTTGACGGGCGCTGGCGCGCTCGTCGATCTGGCGCGAAAGGATGGCCGAAAACTCGTCTGCAAAGCCTTCCAGACGTGTTGTCTGCCGCCCAACATCAGAAACAAACTTGTTGTAAAAAATTGTCGCTGGAATGGCCGCAACCAGGCCAAGGGCTGTTGCAAACAAGGCTTCCGCAATGCCCGGCGCCACAACGGCAAGGTTGGCGTTTTCAGTCGCGGCGATCGCCTGAAAGGCCGTCATGATCCCCCAAACGGTACCAAACAGGCCAATAAATGGTCCAGCCGATCCAACTGAGGCAAGCACCAGCAGGCCCCGCTCCATCTTTTCGGACTCGCGGGAAATCTGAACGTCGAGCACCTTTTCGATACGGGTGGACAGACCAACAAAAGAACGCGCATTGCGCTCATGACTGCGCTTCCACTCCCGCATGGCCGCAACAAACAGGGCCGCCATCGTTGTGTTCGTGCGCTGGGCGGTTGCTTGATAAAGCTCTTCAAGCGATTGGCCCGACCAAAACACGCGCTCAAAGCGATCCATTGCCTTTTTGTTGCGTGAGAACATCAGATACTTGTCGATCACAATGCCCCAGCACCAAACCGAGGCAACCACCAGGCCGACCATCACGATTTTCACCACGATATGAGACTGCAAAAACAGACCCCACAGCGAAAGGTCGTGCGACGGTGCACTCATGACGGTGGTAAGGACTTCAGTGCCTTCCATGGGATTCCTCGAAGGTTCGCAATGATCGCGCTTTGACTATGTGCCCCTTAGAGGCCCGCGATTGTGTCAGTTTGAGGACGCGATGCTGCATCGCAACAGGCGCACCTTTTCGGGTTCAGCTTACCCGAGCCAACCCTAAAACATGGTTAATCGACGGTTAGCGGTATCAGCCGCCGGTAAACAGCGCACGCGCGGCAGGCGGCATGCGCACTGGGCGACCCTTCGATGTCATGCACGCAACAGTCACCGAGGCGGTGCACAGCTCTTGCTCGCCCAGCAGCACCCGCTGCTCAATCAACCCACGCACACCACTGGTGGAAACCGGGTTAGCCTCAACTATCAGCAGATCGTCTATGCGCGCGGGCGCCTTAAAGGCGATATCCATATGCGTCACCGACAAAAACACATCATCCTTGGCCAGTGCGGTCTGGTCGATACCAGCTTCACGCAAGGCTTCGGTGCGCGCGCGTTCCATGAACTTCAGATAGTTGGCATGATAGACAATGCCCGCCAGATCGGTGTCTTCATAATAGACGCGAACCTGAATGGTGTGGAGTGAAGTGGGCATGGTTGAGCTTTCCATCGTTGCAGCGTGCACTCGACTTAGTGCACCGTGTGTGAAAAAGCAGGCTCGTCCTGTTCCGGACTGAAGGCCCCCTCGTGACCAGCTCCAAGACCCCACTCGCCCAGCCCGGCAAGGCCGAGTTCGTCGTGCTCGCCGCCATTCTGATGTCGATTATCGCGCTGTCGGTCGACATTATGCTGCCAGCCTTTGGCGCAATGAGCGCACATTTTGGACTTGAAGAGGCCAACGACCGCCAGGCGATTATCACAATCACCTTTGCTGGGCTGATGATCGGCCAACTGCTGTTTGGTCCGTTGTCGGACTATATTGGTCGCAAACCTGCGATCCTAATCGGAATCGGTTTTCATATTTGCGGCTCACTGCTGTGCATCTTTGCTGCAGATTTTACGATGCTGCTTGTTGGCAGATTTTTGCAGGGGTTCGGTGGCGCGGGGCCACGCATTGCCATCGTGGCGCTGATACGCGACCGTTTTGAAGGCCAGCAAATGGGGCAAGTGGTCTCGATTGTGCTCACGGTCTTCATTCTGGTGCCGACGTTTGCCCCCGCACTCGGGCAGGCCGTCTTGCTGTTCGCGCCATGGCAGGCACTGTTTGGTGTGTTGCTGGCTGTGGCGCTGCTCGGCGGAACCTGGCTTACAATACGTCAACCTGAGACCCACACCAACCGGCCACCGTTTAATGCGGGCAAGCTGGTCAGCACGGTGCGTCTGGTGTTAACCACGCCCACGTCGATGCTCTATGCGATGGCTGCTGGCTGTGCCTTCGGCACCCTGCTTGGCTATATCGTTTCCTCTCAGCAGATTTTGCAGGACCTGTACGGCACCGGCGAGCTGTTTGCCTTCTACTTCGGGCTGACCTCGATTTTCGTTGCGCTCTCCACAACGGTCAACGCATGGCTTTTGAACCACTTCACGATGGAGCGTGTGACCGGCATCGCCATTGGTATTCAGGTCGTTTGGTCAGCAGCGTTTTATGGCTGGATCGCGATAAACGGTGACGTGCCTTCGCTCCCCGTTTGGATGGTCTTCATCTCGGTGACCATGTTCTTGGTTGGCCTAACCTTCGGCAATTACAACGCCATTGCGCTGCGCCCACTGGGCAAAGTGGCAGGCATCGCGTCTTCGCTCACCGCCTCGATCCAAACGTTGATCAGCGTTGCTGTGGCAGCCACCATCGGTTCAGCCTTTGCGATGACCGTAACACCTGTTGTGCTTGGATCGGCTGTTATGGGACTTATCGGCTCACTGCTCATGCTTGCTGCTCGGCGCATAGAACGCCGGTCAGATCAGGCAGGCAAATCGGCCAGCGGCACATAAACAAACCTGTCGCCATCGCGTAGCACACGCCCCAGAGCAGGGAACGGCATGTGGTAGCCCGCCATCAACATGCTTTCATCAGCGATCATGCCAAGCAACCGGTGCCGTGTGCGCGCGGCTTGCTCAGGGTCTACATCCAACCGCATGTGCCAGTCCGGTTGACCAATGGACCAGACAGGATGGTTGGCAAGGTCGCCCGCGATAAACAGCTTTTCACGTCCGCTATCCACCAGCACACACATGTGGCCGGGCGTGTGACCATTGCTGTCAACGAGCTGAATACCAGGGATCAAGCTTTCGCCAGGGCGTACAGAACTGACAAGATCTCCAAGCGCGTCGAGGGTCTGGCTCGCATTTTGCCCAGCAGTTGAACCCTTGGCGGTTTTTGTCCAATAGGCCACCTCTGCCGGATTCACGCGGTGTTGCGCGTTGGCAAACAACGGCTCGCCTTGCGCTGTCAAAAGCCCGGCAATGTGATCAGCATGCAAATGGGTGATCAGCACATGGGTAATACTGCCCGGCGCGATACCAGCCTGAGAGAGCGCCTGACCCAGCCTGCCTGCTTTGGGCTTGCCGGCAAAACCTTGGCCAGCATCCACCAAAATGCGGTGTGTGCCATGCTCGATAAGGGTAACAGTGATTGGAAAATCAAAGTGATCAGTTGCCAACCCGTGCTTGTTGGCTAGCGCATCAAAGGTTGCGGTGTCTGCGTTGGTACCAAAAAAGGTATGCGCATCATGGTGCTCCAAAGCACCATCGCTCAGCTGAGTGATGGTGAATGCACCAAGCTGAATACGCGTATGAAGAGTGGCAAGCGTTTGCAGCATAGAAGTGAACCGGCAAGCGAACGACGCCATCACCTTAAGGGTTGCACAGCGTGCCTGAAAGATAGGCAAACTAAGACCTTGGACCAGCAAGCAGGTGCAGCAACAAACCGGTGGCACGGCGCTAGTCGGCGTCTGGGTCCCCAAGAGAAAGCGCCATTTGTGCTGCGTTCAAGTCACGCGGTGCGGCCAGGCCCAGATGGCCAAACGCGGTCGGCGTCATGATGCGACCACGCGGTGTACGCTGGATAAAACCCTGTTGCAGCAGGAACGGCTCAACGATTTCTTCGAGCGCATCACGTGGCTCGGAAAGGGCCGCGGCCAGGGTCTCAATGCCAACCGGGCCTCCGCCAAACTTGTTGGCAATAAGGTCCAGATACCGCCGGTCGAGCATGTCCAGACCAATGCTATCGACATCCAGCCGGGCAAGCGCGGCATCTGCAATCGCTTGGGTTATCTCACCAGAGCCCTCCACCAAGGCAAAGTCCCGCACACGGCGTAACAGCCGTCCGGCAATGCGCGGGGTGCCGCGTGACCGATTGGCAATCTCGCGCGCACCATCATCGGACATGGCAACACCAAACAGGCGAGCACCACGCCGCACGATCTTTTCGAGCTCTTGCGGGGTGTAGAATTGCAAGCGGATCGGAATGCCGAACCGATCACGCAACGGCGTGGTGAGTAGTCCAAGCCGCGTGGTGGCAGCCACCAGCGTGAACTTGGCAAGATCAATCTTTACCGAACGGGCAGCTGGCCCCTCCCCGATGATGAGATCGAGCTGGAAGTCCTCCATGGCCGGATAGAGAACCTCTTCAACGGCCGGGTTCAATCGATGGATTTCATCGATGAACAGCACATCACGCTCTTCCAGATTGGTCAGGATCGCAGCCAGATCACCAGCCTTGGCGATCACGGGGCCAGATGTGGCGCGAAAATTTACACCAAGCTCGCGCGCTACAATTTGCGCCAATGTGGTTTTGCCAAGGCCAGGAGGGCCAACAAACAGAACATGATCGAGCGCATCACCGCGGGTACGGGCCGCCTCGATAAAGACTTTGAGGTTGGCACGCGCATCAGCTTGGCCGGTAAAATCATCCAGCGCACTGGGGCGCAGCGAAACCTCTTCAGGTTCGCGCGCATCCGCATCCAGGAGTTTCGAACGCTCGCTCATGCCGCATCCTGCGCTGTATCACGCAGATGCACCATCGGGTGGCGCCGCAAGACCAGCCACAGCAGCGAAGCGGCCAGCAGCGAGGTGACCATGAGGGTGAGGCTGGTGATGCCACCAATAATCAACGACATAATGCCAAAGCCCAGCACCCCACCACCGATGATCGCCAGCGCGATCCACCCAAAGGTGAGTGTGCGGCCCGACAGAATGACCCATGCCAGAGCAAGACTGGTAAGGATGGCGGGCACCAAGCCATAGAGATACCCAACCAGACTGCCAGAGACCAACAGCGCCAGGATGGCGCGCGGATAGTCGGCAAGCGCAAAGCGCGAAAGATCGTAAGACGGGTTGCCCAGCACCTGCAGCGCCAACATCACAATGCCGGCGATGGGTGGCAAAAACACCACCGCCACACCTGCCACCAACAAGGTGAGCTTAAGGGGTTTGCGAGATCTGATCATCTCACACCCTTAGTCATGCCGCCACCTTCGAGGCTGGCAGTGCCTTTGGATCGTTGCGTCCCCAAAGTCGAGCGATGCGCGAGAGAAGATAGGTGGGGACTAGGCACACCACCACACTGAAAATCGCCCCATAGACGGCATTCTGCAAACCAATGAATTCGCTGATCATATAATACAGCGCGCCAACCCCCACACCGAGCAGAAAAGCGCTGAACCCCGTGACCGGCCCACGCCAACCTTCGTGCCAAGCGATGACACCGCCGCACACAAGCGCTGGAACCAGGCCCAACCCATAGGTAAGCAAAGCGCCGTTTGCGCTAAACAGAAAGGACGCGGGCACAAACGTCGCCAACGCCTCACCGGCACCCACAGAACCACCGATCACAGCCACCAGCGCAAGCGACAAACCACCTGCCAGCACGCCGAGCGCTGGGCCGACAGCCAGAAAGAGCGCCATGATGGCAGCCACGCGGCGCCACGGTTGTTCGGGCAGAGTAATCATAGTGAGATCATGAAGAGGACAACGACTTTGGTGGCTTACGGCTCAGAGCGGTTTAGAGCGCCTTCATCCTAAAGGACAACGGCAATCACCACCATATAGAGAACCAACACCACGCCCGCATAGACCACGAAACGCTTTTGCAGCTTTTCGTAGCACCGCGTGACAAACTCATCCTGCGTGACCAACACCCACGGCTTGTCCCACACATATATACGCCCAAAGACGTCATTCTCAAAACGGCGCTTGAAGCCCAGCCCGCCGATAATCAAGGCTGGCAGGAAAACAACAAGACCGATCAAAAAAATGATGGCGAAAGACATTAGTGCTTCCTGATACCAGGGGTGGTATCGCGGTACTTAGATGACTCATTACCGGAAAACCAGCAGAAACCGCGCCGTTGTGACGCGCCCACAACCTTAGCTAGAAAGCGCCTTTAAACCCAGGCGAATAAGCGTTGCGGCCGGCGCATCCTCACCAGCCTCCTGCACGGCCTTGGACACAGCGCCGGAGGCCTGTTGTGAGGAATAGCCAAGGTTGGTGAGAGCAGACACCGCATCCACCACGGCTGAAGCCGCAACGCCCTCACCAAGCTCCTGCTGCAAGCCAATTGTGCCTGTCGCATCGCCAGAAAGTGCAGGCGCTTTGTCTTTGAGTTCGGAAACAATGCGCTGCGCCACTTTGGGGCCAACACCGGGCGCACGCGACACCATGGCCTTGTCCTGCAAGGCAATCGCAGAGGCCAAATCAGCCGATGACAACGTGCCCAAAATCGCCAGCGCCACCTTCGCACCAACCCCCTGCACCGATTGCAAAAGGCGGAACCAGGCGCGCTCGTTCTGGCTTTCAAAGCCATTAAGGCGAATGAGGTCCTCGCGCACCAGGGTATCGATCCAAAGAGATACGCCGTCTTCGCCGCCAAGGTATCGCGCAAGCAATTTGGACGAGCCATAAATCTCATAACCCACCCCGCCGACGTCAAGGATCAGGCTTTCCTCGAGCACCGTATCCACGCGCCCTGTGAGCTTACCAATCATGAAGCAGCGACCTTGAGTCGGGTGGTGGGCCTTTGGTGCGCATGGCAAATAGCAATCGCCAAAGCATCAGCCTCATCGGCGCTGGAAAAATGCGCGCGTGGCAGCAGCACTTTTACCATGGCCTGCACCTGTTTCTTGTCGGCATGCCCCACGCCCACCACCGTCTTCTTGACCTGATTGGCGGCATACTCGCCCACTGGAATGCCCAACCGCGCAGGCGCAAGCAGTGCCATGCCGCGCGCTTGGCCAAGCTTGAGGGTGGACACTGGATCTTTGTTGACGAAGGTTTCTTCAACTGAGGCCTCATCGGGCCGGTGCATTTTCAGCAAATCCTCCAACGCTGCGTAGAGCGCGGCAAGACGTATTGCCAATTCATCGCGAGCAGGCGGCGAAATCACCCCGCTGGCGATATAGGAAAGACGCGTGCCTGAAAGTTCCACCACGCCCCAGCCCATATGGCGCAGGCCCGGATCAATACCGAAAATACGAATCGCTTGGCTTTCCATTTCACTTGGCTTTCCATGCCGAAAGGCGTATCGCAACGCGCTTTCGCGCCAAAGGCAAACAAAGCACATGCAACCGGCCATCGAAGCCTTTCTGTTTTTTTTGCAAAGCCCTGCATTGATCCCTGCCTTGCTGGCGATTGGCGCAGCCGGGCTCGTGCGCGGGTTTGCAGGTTTCGGTGCAGCGATGCTGTTTATGCCCGTGGCAACCTACCTCTACGACCCGCTACTGGTGGTTGTCGCCTTCTTCCTCATCGACTGGCTGGTTACGCTGCCCCTTGCTGTTAATGCGTTCAAAAAATGGGAAATCCGCACTGTGCTGCCAGCGGTGGCAGGGGCGTGGGCCGGGGCCTGGTTTGGCGCCTATCTGCTAGCAACCACCGACGCACTGGTTCTGCGTTGGGCAATTTGCGGCATCATCATCGCGCTGGTTTTGCTGCTTCTATCGGGCTGGCGCTACCAGGGCGCACCAAAAGCACCGATTTCATTCTTTGTGGGCGGCGGGGCCGGGGTTCTAGGCGGCGTATCACAAGTTTCAGCGCCGCCAGTGGTGGCCTACTGGGCGTCCGGCCCAGCCAAAGCCCCAACCATCCGGGCAAACCTGATTACGTTTTTCTTTTTTTCTTCGCTCGGCAGCTTTGCCGCCTTTTTGGCCCATGGCGTTTTCACGGCCCAAACCATCGCGCTGGCCATATGGCTGGCACCGGCTTACGGACTCGGACTTTATGTTGGCGCGCGGTTTTTCCAGGGCAGCAATGACCAGCTGTTCCGGCGCGTGGCGCTGGTGATCATCATTGTTGCGGCGATCACAAGCTTGCCGTTGCTCGACCCGGTCTTAAGGGCTTAGAGCCAGGCTCTAGCCCTCAGACAGGCTGGCCATCACCTCTTCGGACATTTCAAAGTTCGCATACACCGTCTGCACATCATCATCATCTTCCAGCGTGTCGATGAGGCGCATGACAGAGGCCGCTTTTTCTGCGTCCAAATCGATAGAGTTCTGCGGTTTCCAGATCGGATTGACGCTGACAGGCTCACCCAGTGATGCCGTCAGAGATGATGAAACCTCGTTGATGTCTTCAAAACCACAATAGATGGTATGGCCATCTTCGCCCGAAACCACGTCCTCGGCGCCCGCTTCAATGGCAGCTTCCATCACCGCATCAGCATCGCCAACCTCAGCGCCGTAGGTGATCTCGCCCACACGATCGAACATAAACGATACCGAGCCAGTTTCACCCAGTGAGCCGCCACTTTTGGTAAAGTAGGAGCGCACCGCACTGGCCGTGCGGTTACGGTTATCGGTCATCGCTTCAACCACGACCGCGATGCCGCCAGGGCCGTAGCCTTCATAGCGGATTTCTTCATACTCTTCGCCCTCACCAGCGACCGATTTTTTGATCGCCCGCTCGATATTGTCCTTGGGCATGGACTGCGACTTGGCATTTTGCACAGCAAGACGAAGCCGTGGATTCATGTCCGGGTCGGGCGCGCCCATTTTCGCCGCCACAGTAATTTCCTTGGCAAGCTTGGAAAACAGCTTGGAACGCGCCTTATCCTGGCGGCCCTTGCGGTGCATGATGTTCTTAAACTGACTATGTCCGGCCATAGGCCCCTCGAGCTATTCTATGTGTATGAGTGTTTGCTCGCACATAAAGGGTGCAACGATGAAAATCCAGTTTGCCGCACCAACTACCAGAAGCTTGGCAAGACCGGCTGCAAGGTTGCGCCAAATCGAACCGGCTCACAGGCCAGCGCAAGCCCGGTTTTTCGGTCCGCGCAAACAGCAACCCCAGACAGGGTCGGCTCACCTTCGCCCGGCGTAAAGCGGCCTTGTGGCACTTTGGCCGTGAAGCGCTGCATCGGCTCGGTTTTATCCATGCCGATAATCGTGTCGTAGTCACCGCACATGCCAGCATCCGTCTGGAAGGCGGTGCCACCGGGCATCACACGATGATCGGCGGTTGGCACATGGGTGTGTGTCCCCACCACCAACGTCGCGCGACCATCCACATAAGCGCCAATGGCCTGCTTTTCTGATGTCGCCTCGCCGTGGAAATCGACCATGGCAAAATCAGCCACCGCGCCCAAAGGGGCTTTGTCCAGTTCCTGATCAATCGTGGCAAACGGGTCTTCCATGGCATCCATGAAGAGCCTACCCATGGCATTGATCACCAGCACGGTCTCGCCGGTTTTGGCCTGGAACAGCCCTGCCCCACGCCCAGGCGTGCCTGCAGGGAAGGTGGCTGGACGCAAAAGGTTTGGTACGCGTTCTATATAAACCAGCGTGTCGCGCTGATCGAAAGCGTGGTTGCCAAGCGTGATGACATCGACGCCCCAGTCAAACAGCTGGTCACAGATGCCTTCGGTGATGCCAAAACCATGCGCGGCGTTCTCGCCATTGCAGACGACAAAATGGATCGGGTAGCGCGCCAGCAGGTCAGGCAGGTACTGCTGCACGGCCTCGCGGCCAGCTTTGCCAACAACATCGCCCAGAAAAAGAAGATTAAAGCTCATTGCGCGTCGCTAGCACGCAAATTTGGCTGCAACAAAGAGGAAAGGCGAGCCTGTCCATGCTCAAAAACACGCAAGCCTGAGGGCGTCAGCACTCCATCAAGCGCAATATCGTGTGGTTCGGCAGCAAAAGGCGGCACCTCCTGTTCATCGAATGCAAGTCCAAGAAAAGCTGGAAAATGCCCGGCAGCCTGCATGTTGGAGAGGTACCGATCATAGTGGCCTTTGCCATAGCCAATGCGCTGTCCGGTGGAAGAAAACGCTGCCAGCGGTGCAAGAACAAGATCAGGCAAGACCTCGGGTTGATCCGCAGCGGGTCCCATTGTTCCAAAACCCACCGGAACCAACGGCTTGGATGAATCCCAAGCCCGAAACACCATCGTCTCGCGATCCAGAAGGACCGGCAGAGCAAGCCTTGCGCCTGTGTGCGCCAAAGCTAACAGGAGCGGCAAGGGGTCAATCTCGGAGCCAATGGCATGATAGCCCGATACAACCAGCCCTGCGCCCTGAAACGCGACAGGTTGCAATGCAGCGCGATCCTTGAGCGCAGAGCGCTTACCGAGCGCTTGCTGCCGCAGTTCAGCTTTATGGAGAGGTGAATTGGACATCATCAGCAGGCCGCTGAGGGAGAAAAAAGTGAAGCCACAACATCCGTGTCGAACTCGATCCTGGGAACCTACAAAGTAGGTGGGCGCCGTGTAATCCGGTCCACGGACCGGTTCAGGGACAACTCCCTTCAGGATGGGTAAGGCCCCAGGAATATTTGTCGATGCACGAGAAGCGCAGCCTCATGGTGTTAGATAGGCGCATGGTGGCCAAACATCAACGCGCAACATCACCATGCACTCGATGCGCGATGATCGCTTAACTGGCTGGGGTCTGCCCCGCGACTTGCTCCAGCCGCGCAGCAAAAGCCTCAACTTGAGCGCGCACCTGGTCACTGGCACCAACATTGGTGCTTTGCACAAGGTTCAGCGAAGCTTGCAGCTCGGCCACTTGCCCTCGCAGGGCGTCAATCTGGCTTTGCGCATCGCCCAGCCGGTCGGTCATCACCAGTCCTGCCATAACCGCCAGGCGCGTATCGCCAACCTCACCAAACGAGCTACGCAGCTCATCAACCGTGCCATCAAAGGTTTGTGCCAACGAGGAAAGCCGGGCCTCGTCCCCATCTTCGCACGCCAAGCGAAAAGATCGTCCGGCGATTGTCACAACAACCTGTCCCAAGAGGGGTCTCCTGCGTTTGCCTCTAACGGGCGGTGCCAGCCGAATCGGTACCCAGCACCGTACGAATGTTTTCCATCACGTCCACAAGCCGCTGCGAAACGGTTTGGTTGGCAGCTTCCAGCGCACGCGCTTCAGCGCGGGCAGTATCGAGCATTTGCGCAAGTTGCGCGCGGTCGGTCGAAAGACGGGCAACTTCGGCGTAGAGGCGCTCCCGCTCATCGAGCAGAGCCCGGCGGTGCCCACCTTCGGCCTCAACAGCGACGATAGCACGGTCAAGCCGTTCAAACGCTGATTGTAGATCACTGCCCGCCATAAAACCGACTTTGCCTGCCTGTTGCGCCCACCAAATGTTACGCAAAACCGTTGTAGGGAGCGTGCACAAGCCCCGTCAACGCATGCACCATCTTTTGTGGACCATCTTTTCAAGTGCACGCGGGTGCATTAAGACGCCCCCACATCACGATGAGACGCCCGCCGCGCGGCATGCGCGCGCGCTTCCAACAAACGGTTTATCACCCTCATGAGCGACACTGACCGCCACACCGGTATGGCCAACGCCATCCGTTTCCTCTCAATGGATGCTGTGCAAAAGGCCAATTCCGGCCACCCAGGCCTGCCTATGGGCGCTGCGGACATTGCCACAGTCCTGTTTTCAAAATTCATGAAGTTCGATCCCACCGAGCCCAAATGGCCGGATCGGGACCGCTTCGTGCTGTCGGCCGGTCACGGCTCCATGCTGCTCTATTCGATCCTCTACCTACTCGGTGTTGAGGATATGACGCTGGACGACCTGAAGGATTTCCGCCAGCTGGGCTCCAAAACCGCTGGCCACCCTGAATATGGGTATGCAGGCGGTATTGAAACCACCACCGGCCCGCTGGGTCAGGGCCTAGGCAACGCTGTTGGCATGGCCTTGGCCGAACGCCTGCTGGCCGCTGACTTTGGCGATGATCTGGTGGACCACTACACCTATGTGCTCGCCTCTGATGGCGACCTGATGGAAGGTATCAGCCATGAGGCGATCTCCATCGCAGGCCATATGCAGCTCTCCAAGCTGATTGTGCTTTGGGACGACAATGACATCTCCATTGATGGCCGCGTGTCGCTTTCAGAGTCCGGCGACATGCTGGAGCGTTTTGAAGCGGCCAACTGGGATACGGTGCGCATTGACGGCCACAACCCGGCTGACATTGAGGCCGCCATTGAGCGTGCTCGTGCCTCGGACAAACCAAGCCTGATTGCCTGCAAAACCAAGATTGGCTTTGGTTCACCCAACAAGGAAGACAGCTCCAAGGCCCACGGCTCACCGCTGGGCGATGATGAGATTGCTGCTACCCGCGAAGCTCTGGGCTGGACTTATCAGCCTTTTGAAGTGCCTGTGGATATTTTGGATGCATGGCGCATTGTCGGTGTCAAAGGTGTTCATGAACGCACCGATTGGACCAAGCGACACGACGCAGCAGACGTGAATGCGCGCGCTGAGTTCGACCGGCGTATGCGCGGCGACCTGCCCGCCAACCTGGACGAAGCTGTCGCCAAGTTCTGCGCGCAAATGGCCGAAGAAGCGCCAAAGGTTGCGACACGTAAGGCCAGCGAAATGGCACTGGAAGCCATTATTCCGCATCTGCCAGAGGCTGTCTCAGGCTCGGCAGATCTGACCGGCTCCAACAACACCCTAACCAGCACCATGAAGGCGGTCGCGCCCGGTGATTTTGCCGGCAACTTCATCCATTGGGGCATTCGTGAGCACGGCATGGCTGCTGCGATGAACGGCATGGCCCTGCATGGCGGCGTTATCCCGATGTCCGGCACGTTCCTGGTGTTTTCTGACTATTCCCGCCCGTCCATCCGCCTTGCTTCCATTATGCACCAGCGGGTTATTCACGTGCTCACCCACGACTCGATTGGTCTGGGCGAAGATGGCCCAACCCACCAGCCGGTCGAGCATCTTGCCGCGCTGCGCGCCATTCCCGGCGTCAATGTGTTCCGCCCTGCTGACGTGATTGAAACGGCTGAATGCTGGCACCTTGCGCTGGAAGCTGCTGACCATCCCGCCATTCTGGCACTGACCCGTCAGGGCCTGCCGACACTGCGCACGGATGACGCCGACAAAAACCGCTCCGCCAAAGGGGCCTATGAGTTGGCCTCCGGCGGTATGGATGCGCAGGTCACACTCTTTGCCACCGGCTCTGAAGTCGAAATTGCCATGGAAGCGCGCGAGGCGCTTAAAGCTGATGGCATTTCGGCCCGCGTGGTATCGGTACCCTGCTTTGAGCTGTTCGAAGCGCAGGACGCCGACTATCAGGCCAGCACAATTGGCGCCACGCCCGTGAACATCGCCATCGAAGCTGCCATCCGCATGGGGTGGGATCGCTTCATCGGGAACGAGGGCATCTTTATCGGCATGGACTCCTTTGGAGCATCAGGCCCCTACAAAGAAGTCTACGCGCACTTTGGCATCACAGCCCAAGCCGCCGTTGAGGCAGCAAAAGCCGCGCTCGAAACCGCCTAAACCTGCAAGACGTTTGCGTGGCGCATAGCTGCCACGCATTCATCGCACTTTATTGTCTGGTACGGCCGTCTTAGGGTACGCCGAAAATAAAACTAGAATTTTACGCGCGTAAAGTTTACGAAAACGCTTCAAGTCAACACCGGGAGAGACTTCAGCATGAAAACGAAAATCGCCATCAATGGTTTTGGCCGCATCGGCCGCAATGTTGTCCGCGCCATCTTTGAGTCAGGTCGCGATGATATCGATATCGTTGCCATCAATGATTTGGGCCCAGTGGAAACCAACGCTCATCTGATGCGCTATGATTCTGTGCACGGCCGTTTTCCCCATGATGTAACCGTTTCTGGCGACCGCATTCATGTTGGACGCGAAAGCTTCAAGGTGCTCGCCGAGCGCAACCCAGAGAACCTGCCATGGGGAGAGATGGGCATCGACATCGTGATGGAGTGCACCGGCATTTTCACCGCGAAAGAAAAAGCATCGATGCACCTGACCGCCGGTGCCAAGCGCGTTCTGGTTTCTGCGCCTGCCGCTGGCGCAGATAAAACCATCGTCTACGGCGTCAATGATGATGTGCTGACCAAAGACGACGTGGTGGTATCCAACGCATCCTGCACCACCAACTGCCTGTCGCCAGTGGCCAAAGTGCTCAACGATGCGATCGGCATTGAAAAAGGCATGATGACCACCATCCACTCCTATACCGGCGATCAGCCAACACTGGATACGATGCACAGCGATCTCTATCGTGGCCGCGCCGCTGCCATGTCGATGATCCCAACATCCACCGGTGCTGCCAAAGCTGTCGGCCTGGTGCTGCCAGAGCTTGCAGGCAAGCTGGATGGCTTTGCGATCCGTGTGCCAACACCAAACGTCTCTGTGGTTGACCTGAAGTTCATCGCCAAAAAATCCACCAGCGTGGAAGAGATTAACGCGGCGATCAAAGAGGCCGCTGCCAAAGGTCCGCTCAAAGGCATTTTGGGTTACACCGAAGAGAAGCTGGTTTCCATGGACTTCAACCACGACCCACGCTCTTCCATCTTCCACGCCGATCAGACCAAGGTGATGGACGGCACGATGGTTTCGGTCCTTTCCTGGTACGACAATGAATGGGGCTTTTCCTGCCGCATGGGCGACACCGCCGTGGCGATGGCAAAACTCATTTAGGCTCATGACAACAGGGCGCAGCGAAAGCTGCGCCCTTTTTTGTTAAAGCGTTGCCACCACAGGTAAACGTCGGAGATTGGGCAAATGCTGCAAAACATACTCATTGGAGCCGGAATTATCGGCTTCGTCGTCTACGTCTATTATGTTGGCAAGCTGCTCTCGCATTCCTTTGGCAAGCTGGACCGGCTGAACGACAATTTGGCTGAGCGCAAAGATGAGGCGCTTCGCATTCAAAAACGAGGCAACATGTCCTTCAACACCCTCGACGATATGGAATTGGACGGTAAAATCGTCCTAACGCGTGTCGACATCAACGTGCCCACGGACGATGGCAAGGTAACCGATGCAACACGTATTGAGCGCATCGTGCCCACCATCAAGGACATTCAAAAAGCTGGCGGTAAGCCTGTGTTGCTCGCTCATTTTGGCCGCCCCAAGGGCAAGCCGAGCGATGAGTTCTCGCTGCGCATCACTGTGCCTGCGCTCGAAGAGGCGCTGGGTCAGTCGATCACCTTTATCGAAAAACCAGACCGCGCAGCGCTGGAAGCGACACCGGATAGCGCCGTGATCCTGGTTGAAAACACCCGCTTCTCCCCAATGGAAGAGAAGAACGACCCGGAAATGGCCAAATTTCTGGCCTCGCTGGGTGATGTCTATTGCAACGATGCCTTCTCTGCCGCGCACCGTGCCCATGCCTCAACCGAGGGCGTTGCGCGCCTTCTGCCTGCCTGCGCTGGCCGCTTGATGGAAGCTGAACTGACGGCACTTGGCAAAGCGCTGGGCAAGCCGGACCACCCGCTGGTGGCTGTGGTGGGTGGGGCAAAAGTCTCCACCAAGCTCGACCTGCTTTCCAACTTGCTGGCCAAGGTTGATCATCTGGTGATCGGCGGCGGCATGGCCAACACCTTCCTGGCCGCCAAAGACATCGAAGTTGGCAAATCACTCTGCGAGCATGATCTGGCCGATACCGCACGCGCAATCATGGAGAAGGCTGAGTCGGAAAACTGCACCATCCACCTGCCCATCGACATCGTTGTGGCACAGGAATTTAAGGCCAATGCCTGGTCGAAAACCGTCCCCGTCGAGGAATGCCCTGACGATGCCATGATTTTGGATGCGGGCCCGGAAACGGTGAAAAACGTTGTCGAAACCATCAAGGCTTCCAAGACGCTGGTTTGGAACGGGCCTTTGGGCGCTTTTGAGATCACACCGTTTGATGCTGCCACTGTAGCCGCTGCGCGTGGCGCGGCAGATGCCACCAAGGCACGTACGCTTCTATCGGTAGCTGGCGGCGGCGACACTGTATCGGCGCTGAATCATGCCGGAGTGTCGGATGATTTCACCTACATCTCCACTGCCGGGGGCGCTTTCCTGGAATGGCTGGAAGGCAAAACCTTGCCCGGGGTTGCGGCGCTAGAAGCGGCGCAGACCAAAGCAGGATGATGTTGCGGCCCTAGAAGACGCTGCAAAAAATTAGACGATACGTATGAAATCGCGGCGCTGCAAGGACCAACCATGCGCCCACACTCAAAGGGGAAACACCATGTCCAAGGACAAAATGACCGAGCAGATGAGCACCGGCAAAGGCTTCATCGCTGCGCTCGACCAAAGCGGCGGTTCAACGCCCAAGGCACTGAAACTCTATGGCGTTAATGAGGATGCTTACAGCTCTGAAGAAGAGATGTTTGATCTTGTTCATGCCATGCGCACGCGCATCGCATCGGCCCCGGCCTTCACCGGTGACAAGGTGCTTGGCGCCATCCTGTTCGAGATGACCATGGACCGCGAAATGGGCGGCAAGCCTGCTGCCCGTTTTCTCTGGGAAGATCGCGGCGTTGCGCCGTTCCTGAAGATCGACAAAGGTCTGGCCGATGAGGCGGACGGCGTCCAGCTCATGAAACCAATCCCTGGCCTGGACGCATTGCTGTCCCGCGCCGTCGAAAACGGCATCTTCGGCACCAAGGAGCGCTCGGTTATCAACAGTGCCTCGGCAAGCGGCATCGACGCCGTTGTCGCTCAGCAGTTCGAGCTTGGCGAGCAGGTTCTCTCCCACGGCCTTATGCCGATCATCGAGCCTGAAGTTACGATCTCGATCGCCGACAAGGCCGAGGCTGAAGACATGCTGCTCGCTTCGCTCTTGAAGCATCTGGACACAGTTTCAGACGGCAACACAGTGATGCTGAAGCTGTCCCTGCCGACAAAGGCTAATCTCTACAAACCGCTGGTGGATCACCCCAAGGTCATGCGCGTTGTTGCGCTGTCTGGCGGCCACGAGCGGGACAAGGCCAACGAGATCCTTGCGCAAAACACCGGCGTGATCGCCAGTTTCTCGCGCGCGCTGTCCGAAGGGCTTTCGGCGCAGCAAAGCGACGATGAATTCAACGCGACCATCGCAAACGCCATCGACTCGATCTACGCAGCATCTGTAGCTGGGTAGGATTTACACATGTCATCCCGGAAGCGCCCTGCGCTTTCCGGGATCAGACACTGTCATTTAGACCACAGATCCCGGATCGGCTAAGCCGTCCGGGATGACCCCTTGGCGATAGCGGCCCCGCTTTCGCCTTTTTTATTGAGCTTTGAGGGCCAATGGGTTTTTTAGATTTCCGTTCCCGTCTGTTTTTGATCACCCCGCGGCAGCTCCCGGAGGATTTTTCTGAACGCTTTGCCAGCGCGCTGGCTGGTGGCGATATTGGCTGCCTGCTGATTGATGCTGACCCGGCCATCGTTCAAAGCGATGAACGAGGCTTTCAGGCCTTTGCCGCCCCGTATGTAGAAACCGCCCAAGACGCCAAGCTTGCGGTCTTGGTGGCCGAAGATCAGCGCCTGGCAGACCGGCTGAACGCCGATGGCCTGCACGTCAGCGATCCCAAAATACTGGACCTTGAAGCCCACGCCAAGCTTGCAGAACGCGATATGATCATCGGGTATGGCGGCATAAATACACGCCATGTGGCACTAAGCACGGGTGAACGCGAGCCTGACTATCTGTTTTTTGGCCGTCTTGATCGCGAGCCATCCGCAGAGAACCACCCAAAAACGCAGACCCTTTCGCTTTGGTGGGCGCAGATGATGGCAATCCCCTGCGTGGCGCTGGCCGGAACAAGCGATGAAGCCTTCGCCGAGCTTGCTGAAGGTGGCGTGGAGTTTATCGGCGTGCGCGAACAGATTTGGCAGGCCGAAGATCCTGGCGCAGAAATCGCGCGCCTTAACGTTATGCTCGATACAATTGCCAAGAAACGCCAGGAGGCTGCCGCGTGATGCGCCTTGCAGCTGCTGCCGTTGCAACACTTTTGCTGGCATTGCCTGTATGGGCCCAAACCGATGAGGGCGAACCTCAGCCGGACCAGCAGAACGCAGAAAACGTGGGTAGCCAGAGCGAAGACCTGTTCGCCTTAGACCCGGCGGTAGCGCTGGAAGCTTTCTCCGCTGGCAATTATCCGCGTGCTTTTGATCTTGCCATCACGTTCGCAACGCGTGGCGATGTGCAGTCCATGCGGCTCCTGGGCGAGATGTACAGCGCCGGTTTGGGCGTGGACCAGGATCAGGACGAAGCTGCTGAGTGGTTGGCACTGGCATCGCAGCAGGGTGACCTCGACGCCAAGGTTCTCTTGGCAACCATGATCCTGGATCGCGTGATCGACCGCGGCACGGCAGAAGAAGCCGCAGACCTGCTGAAACAGGCCGCAGAAGGCGACAATGTCGGCGGCAAGCAGTTGCTGGCGATGCTGCACCTTGAAGGGCGCGGCGTGGAGCGCGATCTGGCCCTTGGCGCGCAGCTGATGCGTGAGGCGGCGCAGGCCGATGACGTGACCGCGCAATACACAATGGGAATTTTGTATGCCGAGGGGGCAGGCGTGCGGCAGGATACCCGCGAAGCCTACGCTTGGTTCAACAGGGCTGCGCGAGGCGGCAACACAGAAGCGCAAATAGAACTGGCCATGGGCCTTTTAAATGGGGATGCTGGCAATGCACAGGACAGTGAAGAGCGCCGCGTAGAAGATGCAATCTTCTGGTTCCGCCGCGCGGCTGAAGCCGGCAATCCGGTGGCTGAGAACCGATTGGCGCACGCCCACGCACAGGGCTTGGGTGTACCGCTAGACCCCGTTCTTGCCGCCTACTACCACGCCCGCGCGGTGGCTGGCGGACTTGCCGATGCGCGCCTTGACGCTTTTGTGCTCGGTCTGCCGGAAGAGCAGCGCCGGCAAGCGCGAGCACGTGTTGCCTTTGATCGAGCAAATCAGCGCTAGCCACGCGGCCCAACCAGACCCGTCAATCCGCGCCATCCCTTGCCAAGCACCGGCATGTATGGTCCACAGCGCCCACGGCAGCCGCGCATGCAGGCTGCAAAACCATTACTCTTTTCGAGACGAGACACTGCCCTATGAAAATCAACGGCAACGAAATCAAACCAGGCATGGTTCTGGAGTATGATGGCGGCCTCTGGGTTGCGGTGAAAACCGGCGCTGTGAAACCCGGCAAGGGCCCGGCCTACAACCAGGTGGAACTGAAGAACCTGCTTGATGGGCGCAAGCTCAACAACCGCTTTGGCTCTGATGAGCGCGTCGAGCGCGCCCGCATTGAAACCAAGGATTTCCAGTACCTTTACGAAGAGGGCGACATGCTGGTGTTCATGGATTCTGAAACCTACGACCAGATCAACCTGTCGAAAGAGTTCGTTGGTGATCGCGCAGCCTTCCTGCAAGATGGCATGCAGGTGTTGGTGGAGATGCACGGCGAGACGCCAGTGGGCTTCCAGCTCCCAGGTCAGGTGACACTGGAAATCATTGAAGCCGATGCTGTGGTCAAAGGGCAAACGCAGTCCTCGTCCTACAAGCCGGCAAAAATGGAAAATGGCCTTCGCGTTATGGTTCCACCCTTTGTAAAAAGTGGCGAGCGCATCATCGTCGACACCAGCGATATCACCTACGTGAAACGCGCTGACTAAAGTAGCAGATTAACCGAAAAGCACTGATCTCAGAACGATGGCAAAATCTGCAATCCTCACCGTTATGGAACGGGCAGCACGTAAGGCTGGGCGCGGCTTGGCGCGTGATTTTGGCGAAGTTGAACGCCTTCAGGTCTCCACCAAAGGACCTGCCGACTTTGTCTCCGAAGCAGACCAACGAGCCGAAGGTCGCATCCATGATGTTTTGATGGAAGCACGCCCAACCTGGGGTTTTCTGGGCGAAGAAGGCGGCGAATTAAAAGGCAAAGACCCCCAGCATCGCTGGATCGTTGATCCGCTGGATGGCACCACCAACTTCCTGCACTCCATGCCTCATTTTTCGGTCTCTATTGGCCTTGAGCGCGATGGAGCGATGGTGGCGGGTCTGGTTTACAACCCTATTACCGACGAAATGTTTTCCGCCGAAAAGGGTCAAGGCGCCTACCTCAATGACAAACGTTTGCGCGTGGCTGGGCGGCGCAAGTTGGCAGACTGTGTTGTGGTCAACGGCATGCCGCACATGGGACGTGGCGACCACGCGCTGTGGCTGCGCCAAGCTGCAACGTTGATGCGCAAAACCTCCGGAATGCGCCGCCTTGGTGCGGCCTCGCTTGATCTTTGCTGGGTCGCGGCTGGCCGTATGGACGGCTATTGGGAGGATGGCCTGGCGCCTTGGGACATGGCCGCTGGCCTTATGATTGTCCAAGAGGCAGGCGGAATAACCCGCGACACGCAGGGCGGCACAGCTATTTTTGATACCGGCAGCGTTGTCGCCGGCAATGATTTGGTTGTTGGCCAACTGGTCAAAGTGCTGGGTGAAGCGCGCGCGGCCCACGCCAAAATGGCAAACGCCAGGGCGTCGACATCATAAAAACAAAGACCAGAACCGGCCTCACTTTATCCCCGGTACTGTCATATCGCTGGTTCTGTCTTGCAAAAGAACAGGTTATGAGGCCTTTAGAGTTTCCTGACCCAGAGGTTGCGTAAACACGCGTTACTAGCATGAGGCATGCCAATGGCTGACAGTGCGGACCCCCACAGCCTATCCCGCCCCACCATCTATCTGGCGCTGATGGCCGTTTTTGTCGGACTGGCAGGCTTTCTGGCGCTCATTCTGTTCCTACCGATCAGCACGGCCTTTGCAGCCAACCCAGGTCTCAACGGCCTGATTATTGGCGTTTTGCTGTTGGGTGTTGTGTTGGCTGTATTTCAGGTGTTTCGGCTTTTTCCCGAAATCCGGTGGGTCAACGCGTTCCGCCTGGTCGACTATGGTGCTGGGCAGGACCAACCCAACCCCCGCCTTCTCTCTCAGCTTGCTACCTATCTACGCGACTCTGCTGGTACCACTGGACCAACCATGTCGACGCAGACCATGCGCTCGATCCTAGAATCGGTGGGAACACGGCTGGACGAAGGCCGCGAAATCCTGCGCTACATGATCGGGCTTTTGGTGTTTCTGGGCCTGCTTGGCACCTTTTGGGGCCTGACGCAGACCATTGCCTCGGTGGGCGATACCATTGATGGCCTCGACGTGACCTCTGGCGATTTTGGCACCATCTTCGAGAACCTGAAAACAGGGCTGGCCGCCCCTTTGGATGGCATGGGCACGGCGTTTTCCTCTTCTTTGTTCGGTCTGGCCGGGTCACTGGTTTTGGGTTTTCTTGATCTGCAAGCAGGTCAGGCACAGAACCGCTTTTACACCGAGCTGGAAGACTGGCTTTCCAATCTTGCTGGCGTCGATGTCACGCAGACCAGCACCGCAACTGGTGCTGACACGGCGATCACCCAGCTGGAGCGCTCGGTTGATCGACTGGCCCGCCAGGTGGCCGCTCAGAACCAGCTGGCTGCAGCACAGCCAAGCGCGTCAACAGCAGGCGGAGCAGAAGCTGCGGACGTCAAGCAGTCCATTGATAGCCTGGCCGCAGGGGTTCAGTCGCTGGTCCAGCATATGCGCTCGGAACAGCAGATGCTGCGCGACTGGGTGGAAGAGCAAGGCGAGCAAAACCAGCGCCTGACCGCCGTTATGGAAGATGTATCGGCCTCGCTGTCCAACGCGAACAAGCCGGGCGAGTAGGCCACCATGGCGCTCTCGCGATCAAGACGGCGTTCAGGGGCGGTTGATTACTGGCCGGGCTTTGTCGATGCCATGGCAACGCTCTTGCTGGTGATCATTTTTCTGCTGTCAATTTTCATGTTGGCGCAGTTTTTCCTGAGCCAGGAAATCACTGGCCGTGACACGGTTCTCAACCGTTTGAACGCGCAAATCGCCGAATTGACCGAGCTTCTGGCCTTGGAACGCGCAACCGGCCAAGAACTGGAAGCCCGGCTGGCGACACTTTCAACCAATCTCAATGACGCACGTGGAGAACAGGAACGCCTTCAGGGCCTGCTGGCCACGCCCGATGAGGAAGACAATAGCGGTTCTCTGATCTCCGACCTGCAAGGCCAGGTGGAAGAAGAACAGGCTATTTCACGCGAAGCTTTGACACAGGTTGAGCTGCTCAATCAGCAGCTCTCCGCGCTGCGCCGTCAAATCGGTGCTCTGGAAGATGCCCTGGAAGCCTCAGAAGAACGCGACAGGGAAAGCCAGACGCGCATCGCCAACCTTGGCGCGCGGCTGAATGTTGCCTTGGCCCAGAGGGTTCAAGAGCTTTCACAATTCCGCTCCGATTTCTTTGGGCGCTTACGGCAGATCCTCTCCCAACGCTCTGATATTCGCGTGGTTGGCGACCGCTTTGTGTTCCAATCAGAGGTGCTGTTTGACTCAGGTTCGGCCGACATCAACCCCGGCGGCAGCGCAGAACTTGCGCGCCTTGCTGATGCGGTTATTGAGCTGGAAGCGGCCATACCCTCGGAGATCAACTGGGTGATCCGTGTCGATGGTCATACCGATTCACGCCCCCTTTCAGGCACGGGCATTTACGCCACCAACTGGGAACTGTCGACGGCCCGCGCCACATCGGTGGTGCGGTTTCTCATCGCGCAAGGGGTCGCCCCGGAACATCTGATGGCCGCAGGTTTTGGTGAGTTCCAGCCCATCGCTGAGGGCGAGGATTTGGAAAGCCTTGCGAGGAACCGGCGCATCGAATTCAAGCTCACCGAGCGCTAGGATAAGCGCCTGTCTTTCTCTGCTTGCCTGTCCTCGCAATAAACCGCTGCGGGCAAGGCCAACTCTCTTTGCCTGTCCTCGCGGAAATCCGCTGCGGACAAGGTGGGCGCGCTAGACCTTTTCCGTCACCCGCTTCGCACCGCCGGCAAGCTGGCCATCAGAGAACTGAAGCTCCGCCAGCCGCGCATAAAGTCCGCCCGCAGCAACCAGTTGCGCATGTGTGCCCTGCTCCACCACATTGCCGGCTTCCAGCACAACAATGTTGTCAGCACTGCGCACGGTGGCCAACCTGTGGGCAATAACCAGCACTGTACGCCCCGCCATAAGACGCTCCAGAGCGTCCTGCACCAAATGCTCACTTTCGGCGTCAAGCGCGCTGGTGGCTTCATCCAGGAGCAGGATTGGCGCGTCCTGCAGAACCGCACGTGCAATCGCCAGACGCTGACGCTGTCCGCCAGACAAAGTCACCCCACGCTCGCCGAGCATGGTGTTGATGCCGTCAGGCAAGCCGTAGACAAACGCCGAAGCATTGGCAGCATCCAGCGCTGCTGCAATGTCTACATCACTCGCATCGGGCCGGGCAAAGGCAACATTATCGCGCACGCTGGCAGCAAAGATCGCGACATCCTGGGGTACCAACGCCATCTTGGCGCGAAGCGCTACGGGGTCTATCTGCGTGACGCGCTCGCCATCAACAAACACATCGCCCGTCTGCGCATCGTAAAAGCGCATCAAAATCTGAAGCACCGTGGATTTGCCAGCCCCTGAGGGACCGACCAAGGCAACGGTTTGTCCCGGCTTGGCCTCAAACGATAGATCACGCAGCACGGGAGCGTTGAGGTTGGGCTTGCCACCCTTTTTGCCCGGCTCGCCATAACGAAATGAGATATGGTCAAACACCACATGCCCGCTTGATCCTGCTTGCGGGTTTGGCCCTGCTTGCGGGCTTGGCTGTGACGTGTCGCCACTTTGCACCCTGTTGCCTTCGCGCAAAATAGTGGGGTCTATCTTAAGCAGCCCGCACAAGCGGTCTGCTGCACCCACAGCTTGGGCAACCTCGCCAACCACTTGGCTTACCTCACCCAGCGCGCCTGCCGCAAACACCGCATAAAGCAGGAACTGCCCCAGTTCACCGGCGGTCATTTCACCGGAAACGACAGCATTTGCGCCGTACCAAAGCACCAGAACCACGCTGGAAAAGATCACAAAGATCGAAAACGACGTCAGCAATGCCCGCGCCACGATGCTTTGGCGGGCCGCATCGAAACTTGCTTCCACAGCGCTGCCAAACTGACCAGCAAGCCGGGCTTCAGCAGTGTGCGCCTGCACGGTGCGCACAGAGCTTATGGCCTCGCTGGCCATGGCCGAGGCATCCGCCAGCACATCTTGCGCAACGCGCGAGCGTGCACGCACTTGCCGGCCAAAAACGATCAGCGGGATCACCACAAAGGGTATTGCAAGCAGGACAGCACCCGACAGTGCGGGGCTGGTTATCACCATCATAATGCTGGCGCCCAGGAACATGAAAACATTGCGCAGCGCCACCGACACGCTGGAGCCAACTGCGGCCTTCATTTGCGTGGCATCGCTGGTCAGGCGCGAGACGAGTTCGCCCGAACGCGCTGTATCATGGAAAGAAAGGTCAAAGCGCATGATGCGCTCAAAAACCGCCGATCGCAGGTCGGCGACAACACGCTCACCCAGCCACATGACCAGATAGTAACGCAGCGCACTCATCACCGCCAAAATGCTGACCACGGCAATCAGGCCAACAAAAACGCCGCCCAGCGGCACGCCATCTTCACCGGTGAAACCACGATCGATTACCATGCGCACCGAAAGCGGAACCGTCAGCGTGGCACCAGTGGAGCCGATGAGCGCGAAAAACGCAGCAACAATTCGCCCTTTATACGGCGCGATAAACGGCCAAAGGTCGCGCAAAGTGCGACGAGCCGTTTGCGGATCGAGCCGGGCTTTGGTCTGCGCTGCACGCGCAGGGTCGAGTGAGGGTTCGGGGTAGCGAGCCATAACCGTTTCACTAGCGATCAAAACGGTTTGCTGGCAACCCAAACTGCCTTGATCGTTAGGCCACAATGCCCTGATGAGGCGATTGATCGCGCATCAGCTTGCAAGCAAGTGCGCCTTGGTGTATCGACCGCCGCTGAAGCGTTGGTTGCACGCCCGTCAGGGAGCAGCTTTCGCCCTCCCCTTTCTTCATGCTTCGCGCGCCGCTCACCTATTTGACTTCAGGGCCGCACGCACGCTTGCCAGGAACGACCGGCAAGAAAACACAGGAACGACGGATACAATCGATGAAACAGGATATCCATCCCGACTACCACACCATCAAGGTGATCATGACCGACGGCACAGAGTACGAGACACGCTCGACCTATGGCAAAGAGGGCGACACGCTGCGCTTGGACATCGACCCTCGCACGCACCCAGCTTGGACCGGTGGTCAGCAGACATTGCTTGACCGTGGCGGCCGTCTGTCAAAGTTCAAAAACAAGTTCGATGGCTTCTTGGGCTCATAAGCACCAACGAGTCATTGCGGCATACGAAAAAGGCACCCGGATGGGTGCCTTTTTTGATTCATGCGGTGCGACAAGCTTCAGCCAAAAGCGTCGGACAGCCGAGCGATCTGATCGGCCACCGGATTACCGGCCGGTGCCTCAGCGTTGGCGCCAGTGTTGCCACCTGTGTAAAAAATACCATCCAGCCGCTGCACACGAACCTGCAGTTCAAGCGATGCTTCCACCAGCTCGCGCAATGTGACCGGCAACTCATCCCAGCCCGGCCCCTTGGTGCTTGTCGAAAGCCCGTGAATACGCACCTTTGCTTTCTCTTGTGCAGCCTGTTCCAGCGTCATTTCGCCTTCATGCACGGCGCGCTGTAGCAACAACCAAGAAGCAAGCTGCATCAGCCGGGTGGTTAGCCGCATGCTTTCGGTTGCGTAGGCCATAGCGCCTGCACGCTCCAAGCTTTTGGCTTCCTCGCGGCCATCCTTGTCCAGATATTCTGCCGTTATCTCCACCAACTGCATGCCATGTTCAAAAAGATCATGAAACGCGTTGGAGCCAACCAGCCGGTCAGCAAATGACACTGGGTCCTCGACAGATTTCAGCAGATCATCATCCATATCCATGCCGCTTGTCCGGTCCATCGCTGCGCACCTATGCCATTGGTCAATCGTGTTGGGCTGAGCATAGCCCATTTGCGCTGGTCGTAAACCAGCACCTTAATACATAAGGACCTGATGTTCAGGGTCGGTTAACGACCCCTGATGACGTTTGCGGCGAGAACATACCGTCACGCGCTAGCTCGACGGCTGGCGAGACGACAAAAAAAAGCCGCAGCAACCGCCACGGCTATATAATCAGTTTGAAAACAGGGAGGCGTCAATGAGCCATCGCTCAAAAACTGACGAGATCAACTCGATGATTTAAGAAGTAACCGAAAAAGGTTGCTCAAATCTTAACAGATGGCTTTTGAGCGGTTTTCTTTACTCTCTTTTTTCATTGCTTGCTCAGTCCGATGGTGCGCCAAACACAGCATCGGCGGCCAGGCGGGCGGCATCCTTGCCCTTCATCACCACTTCGCAGCGGGTAATTTCTTCGCGAAGAGCCTCTATGCGCTCAGCCAGTTCGCCAACCGAGGCATCAGAAAGGTCTTCACCCACAGTGATGGTGGGCTTGGGTTTGGGTTCCAAATCAATGTCCATACTCGTCCCTTTCAGCCTGCCTCTTCTATCGCGACCGCGTCCCGGCTATGGCTAAGTCGAACTCTACATCCCTGCCCGCCTGCTCAACAAGTGACCCATCATGACCTTTCTTGCCGATCTGCCAGAGACCATCAACGTCATCACCATCGACCGACCCGGCGGGCCCGATGTGCTGGTGCCCGGCACGCGCGCGATGCCCGGCCATCTGGATGAACATCAAATCATCATCAAAGTTGAGGCGGCAGGCGTGAACCGGCCCGATGTGCTGCAGCGCGTTGGTGCCTACCCGCCACCCAAAGGGGTAAGTGATATCCCGGGCCTTGAGGTGGCCGGTATCGTTATGGCCACCGCGCGCGGCGCAACCCGTTACCAGCCAGGCGAACGCGTCACCGCGCTGGTCAGCGGCGGCGGCTATGCTGATTATTGCGTGGCAGACGAACGCCACGCCCTACCCGTACCTGAGGGCTTGGAGATGGAAGCGGCTGCCGGCATCCCCGAAACCGCCTTCACTGTCTGGTCCAACGTGTTTGACAGGGCAGGTCTTACCGAGGGTGAAAACTTTTTGGTGCATGGCGGCACGTCCGGCATTGGCACCATGGCCATTCAATTGGCCAAAGCGCATGGGGCAACTGTGCTGGCCACAGCCGGATCGGATGAGAAGTGTGAAGCGATGGAGAAGCTGGGCGCCGACCATACGTTCAACTATCTCAAAACCGACTATGTGCAGGGCGTGAAGGACGCGACCGGTGGCAAAGGCGCCAACGTGATTCTCGATATGGTGGGTGGCGACTATATTGAGCGCAACTGGAAGGCCGCTGCCGTAGAGGGTCGCATCGTACAGATAGCGTTCTTAAATGGCGCAAGCGTTGAGGCCGACTTTTCCCGCCTTATGCTGAAACGGTTGACCCACACCGGCTCAACGCTGCGGGCGCGCTCTGATGCGTTCAAAGCGCAACTGGCCGATGATGTGCTGCACCATGTGTGGCCACTCATCGAAGCTGGCGATGTGGTGATCCCAGTCGATTCGGTGTTTGCGCTCAATCAGGCCAGTGAAGCTCACAAGCGCATGGAAAGCTCCAAGCACATGGGCAAGATCATCTTGAAGCCATAGCGTGCCATCAAGAGGTGTAAGACGGGCCACCATTGCAAACTGGCTCAATTTTAACTATGAAACCTAATCTTCCCGACATCACCAAGACGATGCTCGGACCCGCGACCGGAAGATATCCGGCCGGGCCGCGAACCCTTTTTGTTTAGGATTCTCTTATGGCCGACACCCTTTTGATGCCCAAAGCGACCGCTGTTTGGCTGGTCGATAACACCGCGCTCACCTTCAACCAGATTGCAAAGTTCTGCACCCTGCACCCACTTGAGGTGAAGGCGATTGCTGATGGTGAAGCAGCCCAAGGCATTAAGGGTCTCGATCCGTTGCAGACCGGTCAGTTGACCCGTGAGCTGCTTACCGCTGCCGAAGAAAACCCCGCACTGGACCTGAAATTGCAACCAGCCAAAGTACAGGTGGCCACCAGCACCAAAAAGCGCGGGCCGCGCTACACACCAGTGTCACGGCGTCACGACCGTCCAAATGCTATTCTTTGGCTGCTGCGCAACCACAAAGAGCTCAAGGATGCGCAGATCATGCGCCTTGTTGGCACGACGAAGAACACCATCGAGACCATCCGCAATGGTAGCCACTGGAATGCGGCCAACCTAACGCCGATGGACCCGGTAACGCTGGGCCTGTGCAAGCAGATTGAGCTTGATCTGGAAGTACAGAAAGCCTCGCGTAACGCACCGTCGACCGCAGAAGTTGCTGGCCCGGTTCTGCTGACCGCCGAAGAAGCTTTGGCAGCGACCACACCAACGGTAATGCCAACCGAAGAAGAAGCAAGTCTGGAAGAAGTGTTCGGCACCGGCGGCCCAAGCGCCGAGACGCAGGAAGAAGCTGCGCAGGAAGTGCAGGACGACTTGGACGCAGATTCAGTGTTCGCCAAGCTCAAAGAGCTGACCACAGAGCCAGACACAGACGAAGACAAGTCCTAAGCGCCAATCGCTTCGTGTTGCCACATTGGTGGGCGCAAAGCCAAAACCGGCTTTTGCTGGCAACATACTAGGGCCAGGACCCATTAATCTGCGTGGCATGGTTGGAGGGCATTGGTTTGTATGGAAGGCGCAAGGCCGCAGGAAACCATGCGGTTTTCAAGGTTTTGCAACGCACCAGGCAAGCCAATGGACCCAATCGCCTTGCGAGGCGATTTTAGCTTTGATCTGCTGTGTCAAAGCGTTTGACCGGGATAGCTACCCGCTCTGTACGCTTTTCCTTGCAACTCTTTGCCAAAACGCGCGCCATGGCGAACAGAGTAATGGGGCCTGACCCTAGGTGCTGGGTTCTACCGGAACGGTGTAATTCAGCCCCATGCGCCCACCGTCAGCATAGAGGGTCTGGCCAGTGACGTAGCTGGCCTGATCGCTTGCTAGAAACGCTGCAATTGAGGCGATTTCGCTGGCCTCGCCAATGCGGCCCAAGGGCGTGCGGGACAGCATGCGCTGCTTGATCGCATCGTCTGTGAGCACGGTTTCCATCATCTCGGTCATGATCGTACCGGGCCCAATGGCGTTGACGCGAATGCCATGCTTGGCCAGTGAAAGCGCCATAACCTTGGTCAGCTGGCGCACACCACCCTTTGAGGCGCAGTAGGGCACCTGGTTGGGGATTGCCAGTTCGGCGTTCACGCTGGACATGGTGATGATCGTGCCGGGCTTTGCGCCGCCTTCGATCTGCTCCACCATGTGCTTGGCAACCGCCTGGGCGGTCAGAAAAACCCCTTTCAGGTTCACGCCGAGCACTCGGTTGAAATCAGCTTCTTCGATCTCCAGGAAATCTGCCGTGTGGACAATACCAGCATTGGCCACAAGCACATCAATCGCGCCATAGGCTTCCACGCTCTTGGCAAGCAGGTTGCGCACATCCAACCGGTCCGACACGTCACAATGCACATAGGTGGCCGTGCCATAGGCAGACAGGCGTTCGGCAACCTCGTGTCCCGCGGCGTCATCCACATCGGCGATGATCACCTTCATGCCTTCTTCAACAAAGCGTTCGGCAATAGACAGGCCAATGCCATGGGCAGCTCCTGTCACGATGGCGGTTTTACGCTCTAGGCCAAAGCTTGCAGACATTGGGGGTCATCCTGCTGATAGATCATGAAAAAGGGTGCGCGGCGTTTAGCGCGCGCACCCTCCTGGCACAACCATCAAAGGAGACTTGATGTAGCGAGCACCCTATTGCTCGGCATATCCCTTGGTCTGCAGTGCATCGGTAATCTCTTCCAAAATGGCTGGATCATCAATGGTGGCAGGCATTTTGTAGGGCTCACCATCAGCGATCTGGCGCATCGTACCGCGCAGGATTTTTCCAGACCGGGTCTTCGGCAGCCGGTCCACTACCATCACGGTTTTGAAGGCAGCAACCGGACCGATCTTCTCTCGCACGCGCGCAATCAGCTCTTTTTCGAGCACTTCTGGCGGGGTATCCACGCCAGACTTAACGACGACAAAGCCCGCTGGAAGCTGGCCTTTGAGTGCATCGGAGACACCAATCACCGCCGCTTCGGCCACCGCCTGATGGCCGGACAACACCTCTTCCATGCCGCCAGTGGAAAGCCTGTGACCGGCCACGTTGATGATATCATCGGTGCGCGCCATGATGAAAAGATAGCCCTCCTCATCAATCATGCCCGCATCAGCGGTTTTGTAATAACCGGGGAACTCCTCCAGATACGAAGCAACAAAGCGCTCATCATTGTTCCAGAGCGTTGGCAGGCAGCCAGGCGGTAGCGGCAGCTTGACCACGATATTGCCCAGCGTGTTCGGGGCAATCGGGTGGCCTGCATCATCAATCACCTGCACATCGTAACCCGGCATTGCCACGGTGGGTGAGCCAAGCTTGATGGGCAGCGCACCAAGACCAACCGGGTTGCCCGCAATGGCCCAGCCGGTTTCGGTCTGCCACCAATGGTCGATCACCGGTACGCGCAGCTTTTCCTGCGCCCATTCAATGGTGTCCGGGTCCGCACGCTCGCCAGCCAGAAACAGGCTTTTGAGGGTGTGTAGATCGTATGTCTTGATGAAGTTCCCGTCCGGGTCTTCTTTTTTGATCGCACGAAATGCTGTCGGCGCGGTGAAAAGCGAAGAGACCTTGTGCTCCTCGATGACCCGCCAAAACGCCCCTGGATCAGGCGTGCCGACCGGCTTGCCTTCATAGAGAATGGTGGTGCAGCCAGCCAACAGCGGCGCATAAACAATGTAGGAATGGCCCACGACCCAACCCACGTCAGACGCGGCCCAGAACACATCACCCGGTGCCATGTTGTAGATCGCCTGCATGGTCCAGTTGAGGGCAACCATATGCCCGCCATGGTCGCGCACCACACCTTTGGGAATGCCCGTGGTGCCAGAGGTGTAAAGAATATACAGCGGATCGGTCGCCAACATCGGCTCCGGTTCACTGTCCAGCCCGCGTGCATTGGCATCAGTAATCAGCGCGTCATAGTCATGGTCGCGCCCCTCAATAAGATCACATGGCTTCTGCTCGCGCTGTTTGATGACCGTGATGGCAGGCTTGTGGGTTGAAAGCGCAATCGCCTCATCCAGCAACGGCTTGTAAGCGATGACGCGGTTGGGCTCGATGCCACAGGAGGCCGAGATAATGGCCGTCGGGCGCGCATCATCGATGCGGGTGGCAAGCTCACTGGCAGCAAAGCCACCAAACACAACCGAGTGAATGGCCCCAATGCGGGCGCAGGCAAGCATCGCAATGGCAGCCTCAGGAATCATCGGCATATACACAACCACGCGGTCGCCCTTAGCCACACCAAGGTTTTTCAGCACCGCGCCAAAGGCGCTCACCTCATCGCGCAAATCCTCAAAACTGTAAGTCTTTTGCGTCCCGGTGATGGGGCTATCGTAAATCAGCGCAGCCTGGCCCTTGCGACCATGTTCAACATGGCGATCCAGGCAATTGTAGGCTGTGTTGCACACCCCCCCATCAAACCAGCGGCCATAGACACCAGCATCGGGATTGAAAACGCGATCAAAGGGCTTCACCCAATCAATGCGTTGCGCCTCGCGCGCCCAAAAGGCCAGCGGATCATCCTGCCATGCCTCATAGACTGCGTGGTAGCTTGTTTTCGCTGTGCTTGCCGTGCTGCCCGTGTTCGCCATGTGCGTTGCCTCATTGTTTTTGGCTTTTGTTTTGTCCCATGATGGGGGTATGCGCTTGTAGCGCGCAAGCTGGGCAAAGGGCGGTGCGCTGGATCAATGCACAGCGTAATCGCACAAAGAAAAACCGCCCGGCAGCATGTGGCTACCGAGCGGCTGAAAAGATCGAAACCTGATCGCGCTAATTGTTACGCGGCTGGCCGGTTTCTTTACGCAAACGCTCAATCTCATCCTTCAGTGTTAGTTTCTGCTTCTTCAGCGAAGCGATTTCATGGTCATCGGCGGCCGGTCGGCGCGCCTCATGGGAAATCTTGCTATCAATCGCGAGGTGCCGCCGCTCCAATTCGGCGAGATGAGATTCAACCGTCATGCAATCCTCCTTTTTTCATCAAGACGGAGAGGCTGGCATAGTGATGATTCGCCGTCGAGCTTAAGTTCGGCAAAATCGACCAATGGGACAAAAAATGTGGAAAAGCGCTGCAGTGCAGCACATCGAAACCGGATGCGAGTAGCGTTTTTGGGCCACCGGTGGCGCACCGCAGCACGCCGTGGTATCGAGCTAAAGCGCTGTGCGCTGCACCATATCTATCCTGCACTTTCATATTGATTCGTTCCATGGCTCCCACCCCATCCAATGATGATCAAAGCGCCAAGCAAGAGCTGGCACGGTTACGCCAGGAGCATCGCGATCTTGATGATGCCATTGACGCCTTGATGGAAACGGGTCGCTCCGACCATCTGCAGATCCAGAGACTAAAAAAGCGCAAGCTCGCCTTGAAAGACCGGATCATCGTGCTTGAAGATCAAATGCTTCCCGACATCATTGCCTGAAGAACGGTCCTTCCCCATGTCCATCGCCACACCACCCGTCGCCATCATCATGGGCAGCCAGTCTGATTGGCCCACTATGCGCAACGCCGCCGAGCGGCTGGACGAGTTAAGCGTGCCGTACGTCGCTAAAATCGTATCCGCCCATCGCACACCCAACCGCATGGTGGATTTTGCTGAAGGCGCAGCGGCAGCCGGGCACAAGGTGATTATTGCTGGCGCCGGCGGCGCGGCGCACTTGCCTGGCATGGTGGCCGCCATGACGATCCTGCCTGTGCTGGGGGTACCAGTAGGTGCCACCGCGTTGCAGGGACAAGACAGCCTGCTTTCAATCGTTCAAATGCCCGCAGGCGTCCCGGTGGGCACGCTGGCCATTGGCAAGCCTGGTGCATCCAATGCAGGGCTTATGGCCGCCAGCATCTTGGCGCTGAGTGACCCAGAACTTGCCGAGCGGCTTTCAGCCTGGCGACAGGCGCGCACAGATGCTGTGGGCGAAACACCGCTCGACACACCATCGTGAGCAAGCCACTCCAACCTGGTGATACCGTTGGCATTCTGGGCGGCGGCCAGTTGGCGCGTATGCTGTGCATGTCAGCAGCGCGCTATGGCCTAAAAACGCTGGTTTTTGACCCCGCTCGCGACGCACCGGCAGCACAAGTTTGCAACCAATACGCCTGCGCCCACTACACGGATGCTGATGCGCTGGGGTCATTTGCAGCGGCCTGCAATGTCGTGACCTATGAGTTTGAAAATATACCGCTGCAAAGCCTAGAAATCCTACAGTCTGATGTGCCGCTAAGGCCCGGCGTCAAGTCGCTGCAGATCAGCCAGGACCGGCTGACTGAAAAACAGTTTCTGGAAGGTCTGGGCCTGCCAGTCGCGCCCTATGCGGCAATTGATTGTTGCGATGATATTGCATCAGCACATCAGCAGATGGGCAGCGATACAATTCTAAAGACCCGCCGTCTGGGCTATGATGGCAAGGGACAGGCGCGGCTGAAGGGCGAGACTGATCCACAGACCGGGTGGCTGACAGCCTGGCAGACTATTGGCGATCAGCCAGCCGTGCTGGAAGCGCGAATTCCATTTGTCGCAGAAATTTCGGCAATCGTTGCACGCGGCACCGATGGCCAGACCTGCGCCTATGATGTGCCGGTGAATAACCACAAAAACGGCATCCTGGATTCCTCTGCTGTCGGCCAATTTGCCAGTTTTGCTGTGCATGAAGACCTGCAGGCACATGCCCAACACGCCGCTGCAAACGTGGCAGAAGCGCTAGACCATGTTGGTGTTCTGGCGGTGGAATTCTTTGTTGATGGCGATGGCAAACTGCTGGTCAACGAATTTGCGCCACGGGTTCACAATTCTGGCCACTGGACCATGGATGCATGCCTGGTGGATCAGTTCGACAACCACATCCGCGCGATCGCCGGGTGGCAACTTGGCTCAACACAGCGGCACAGCGATGCGTTGATGACCAATCTAATCGGCGATGATGTGCAGCCCTATGTTACTATGGGCCCGGGCGGAGAAAGCCAGCTTCATCTATACGGCAAATCGGACGTTCGCCCAGGTCGCAAAATGGGCCACATAAACACGATCGCTCCACGCAAAAGCTGACGCGAAAAGCCGCTGCCTTTGTGGACAAAGCCGCTATGTTCTGGTATCGCCCACGCTCATTCCGCAATACTGGTTGGATGAAAGACGCCCCAAGGGTCTGCGCACCCACGTCGGTGAGCTCTTTTCTTTGGCTAGCATCGCATTGGAAAACAAAAAACTTTCGCGCTCTGACCCGGCCTTTGTGGGGTCCACAGAACGCTAACGACAGGATGACACGTGCAGGTACTTGTTCGCGACAACAATGTTGATCAGGCTCTCAAAGCGCTGAAGAAAAAGATGCAGCGTGAGGGCATTTTCCGCGAGATGAAACTCCGGGGCCACTACGAAAAGCCATCAGAGAAAAAGGCGCGCGAAAAGGCTGAAGCCGTTCGTCGCGCCCGCAAGCTTGCCCGCAAGCGCATGCAGCGCGAAGGCCTGCTGCCGTCCAAAGGCCGCCGCTAGCAGCGCAAATAGACGCTTGCGCGTGTGCGCTAGTGATCTTGCCTTACTCAGATCGAACTGATGGCCTAGCCGACAAGGCTGGTGTATACCCGTCAGCAATAGCGCAGCTCGCCTTGTCGTAGGCCTATCGCTTTTATTTTGGTCTGTGTTTGAGGCTCTTTATGGTTCGCGTTTCCACTCCCAATAGCTCCTTCAAGCTCACGCAAATGCGCAATGCGCGACTGGGATGGATGCTAGGCGCAGCGCTTATGCTGGCGGGCTGCCAAACCGCTGGCTTGAACCAAAGCACTGGCACATTGCAGGCAAGCCAGGCCGTGAATATTGCCTCGCTTACCGAAGTTATTTCCGCCAATCCGCAAGACCCCGGTGCGTATAACATGCGCGGCACCGCCTATGGCCGCGAAGGGCGAAGCCGCGACGCGCTCGCCGATTTTAACCAGGCCTTGGCGCTGAACCCACGCTTTTATCAGGCTTTGGCCAACCGCGCGCTGGTGCACCGTGAGATGGGCAATGACAGCCTCGCCCTAGCCGACTATTCCGCTGCAATTGCTGCCAACCCAGCCTATGATGCAGCCTATGTGGGCCGTGGTAACATCTACCGCGAAGCTGGCCGGTTCCCTGAAGCAATGGCCGATTACGAACGCGCGATCCTGCTGAATTCATCGGACGCGCGCGCCTACTACAACCGCGCGCTGATTTTCCAAGCGCAGGGCAACCATCTTCTGGCCATTGAAGACTTCACAACCGCTATTGGCTTTAACCCCAATGCAACTGAGCCCTACATGGCGCGCGGTCTTTCCTACCTGTCGCAGCGTGACTGGGGCGCAGCGGTGGAAGACTTTGATGCCGTTATTGGTCGTGACTCACGCAATGTGGATGCTTGGATCAACCGCGGTATTGCCTACGAGGCAGCCGGGAGCCTTGAGAACGCGCGCGTGTCTTACCAGCGCGCACTGACAATCGATGAAAACAACCGCACAGCACTTCAGGGCCTTGGCCGCGTGAGCTAGGGGCTTTGCGAAGCTTCAAACTGGTCGCTCAGGAAAGCGTTTAATGCGTCGGCCATACCATGATCCCAGACGTCGATGTGTCCAGAGTCAGGCAGAACCACATAGTGCTTGGGCTCTTTTGCGATCTCAAAAAGCTGCCGCGATTGCTGCACCGGGATCACACGGTCCTGCCCTGCACCAACAATCAGTAAGGGCGCATTGATGTCGGCGATGAGATCGCGCGAGCGCCACTGATCTTTCATAAGCAAGCGCACGGGAAACAACGGGTACTGCTGGGCTGCAACATCAACTGCCGCACTAAATGGCACCTCGAGCACAATGGCCTCCACCCCGCGCTGTGCGGCCAGCTGCACAGCAACACCAGACCCCAGCGACTGACCATAAACGATTACGAGCTCACCGCGTTTCGCCAACCATTCGTAGGCAGTCAACGCATCCGCCACCAGACCGTCCTGGGTGGGCGTGCCTGTTGATCCTGAAAACCCGCGATAAGATATGGCGAGCAAACCGTAGCCGGCCTCCATGAAGCCGCTGAACGGCAGCGCACGATCGCTTAGCGTTTGGGCGTTGCCCTGCAAATACAGGATGGTTCGCTGGCCGGGCTCTGGCGCGTGATACCAGGCGGCAAGCCGTTCGCCATCGGGCGTTTCTAGCGTCAACACCTCGACCTCTGTCAGCCCTATGTCCGCAGGCGGCAGCAATTCGCCGCCACCAACATAGAGCATCGACCGCTGCAGCCCATACAAAGCGGCCAGCATCGCTGCGTAAGCAATGCTGGCCACAATGAGTATGGTGAGGAACATCTTCACCATCGGTGGAGGTAACAGCCGAGCGCTACAGCGCCTTCACGATATCCTCGACCATTTTCTTGGCGTCCGAGAACAGCATCATCGTGTTGTCGCGGAAGAACAGCTCATTCTGCACGCCAGCATAACCAGAAGCCATGCCGCGCTTGATGAAGAGCACCGTGCCAGAGTCGGCCACGTTGAGGATCGGCATGCCATAAATTGCAGACTGCGGATCGGTCTTCGCGGCAGGGTTGGTCACGTCGTTCGCGCCGATGACAAAGGCAACGTCAGCGGTGGAGAATTCAGAATTGATGTCCTCCAGCTCAAACACTTCGTCATAAGGCACATTGGCTTCCGCCAAGAGCACGTTCATGTGGCCGGGCATACGACCAGCAACTGGGTGAATGGCGTATTTCACTTCCACGCCTTCGGCCTTCAGCGTGTCGGCCATTTCACGAAGTGCGTGCTGTGCCTGTGCCACCGCCATGCCGTAGCCTGGTACGATGATGACTTTGGCTGCGTTCTTCATCATGAAGGCTGCATCATCCGCAGACCCCTGCTTCACAGGACGCGTCTCTTCTTCGCCTTCACCGCCAGCAGCAGCATCGTCGCCGCCGAAGCCGCCCAGAATGACCGAGAAGAAGGAGCGGTTCATACCCTTACACATGATGTAGGACAGGATCGCGCCTGACGAGCCCACCAGCGCACCGGTGATGATCAGCGCCGTGTTGCCAAGGGTGAAACCGATGCCAGCAGCGGCCCAACCAGAATAGGAGTTGAGCATCGACACCACCACCGGCATGTCCGCACCACCAATGGGAATGATGATCAACACGCCGAGCGCCAACGCTGCAATCACGATCATCCAGAAGATGAAGTGGCTTTCCGTCGTCACCAGAACAATGGTGAGAACAACCAGTGCCACCGCCAATGCAATATTGATGAGGTGCCGAGCCGGCAGCATGATCGGCTTTCCCGACATGCGGCCGTCCAACTTGGCAAACGCGATGATAGAGCCGGTAAAGGTGATTGCGCCAATGGCCGCACCAAGTGCCATTTCGATCAAAGCAACGGTTTTAATCGCGCCCACATCACCAAGGCCAAAGGCCTGCGGCGCATAAAGCGCGGCGGCGGCCACAAGCACAGCGGCAAGGCCAACCAACGAGTGGAAGGCAGCAACCAGCTGCGGCATAGCCGTCATCGGGATGCGCTTGGCGATGATCGCGCCAATGCCGCCACCAATGCCCATACCCAGTAGGATAAGAACGATGGAACCCATTGTAAGGTTGGTCAGGAACAGCGTGGTGACGACCGCAATGGCCATACCAATCATGCCGAACATGTTGCCCTGACGGGACGAGGCGGGGCTGGAAAGCCCGCGCAAACTCATAATGAAAAGAACGCCTGCAACAAGGTACAGAACGGCTGCGATATTAGCACTCATATCTCTGGTCCCGCCCTATCGTTCTTTTTTCTTGTACATGGCGAGCATGCGATGGGTGACCATAAAGCCCCCAAAGATGTTCACCGAGGCCAGTATAAGCGCCACAAACCCGAAGGCCCGCGCCATACCTGTGCCCTCTGCACTCATAATGTCGACACCCACGGCAAGCAGCGCACCCACAACGATCACCGAGGAGATCGCGTTGGTCACCGACATAAGCGGGGTGTGAAGCGCGGGCGTCACCGACCACACAACATAATAGCCAACGAAAATCGCCAGCACGAAAATGGAAAGGCGGAACACGAACGGGTCAATCGCCCCGCCGCTTGCGCCAGAGGCAGCGGCCGCCATAACATCAGCGCCACCGCTCGCTGCCACGTCTGCAGCAATGCGAGCAGCTTCTGCCGCCGCATCGGCTGCAGCCTGGGCCGCGTCCTGGGCGGCTTGCACCGCCTCGTTCAATGCATCACTCATCAGCTTGCCTCCCCTTCAGGAGCATCTTTTTTGGGCGCAAAATTGGGGTGAACAACTGCGCCATCGCGCGTCAGCACCGTGGCTTGCACCAATTCATCGTCCCAGTTGACGTTGAGAGCCTTGCTCTCCTTGTCGATCAAAGTCTCGACAAAGGCATAGAGGTTCTTTGCGAACAACAGAGAGGCGGTGGCCGCAATGCGCCCGGGCACATTCAAGTAGCCAACCACTTTGGCTGGGCCAACGTCGGCAACTTCACCGGCAACAGCACCTTCAACATTTCCGCCACGCTCCACAGCCAAATCGACCAGGACAGAGCCAGGCTTCATGGCATCGATCATCTCTTTGGTCACCAGGCGTGGGGCCGGGCGACCAGGAATGAGGGCCGTGGTGATGACAATGTCCTGCTTGGCGATGTGAGAAGCAACGAGCTCCGCCTGTTGCTTCTTGTAGTCATCCGACATTTCCTTGGCGTAGCCACCAGAAGTTTCTGCCTGCGTGAACTCATCATTTTCAACGGCGATGAACTTACCGCCCAAACTCTCCACCTGCTCTTTGGAAGCAGGGCGCACATCGGTCGCCGATACCACAGCACCCAAGCGGCGCGCGGTCGCAATCGCCTGAAGGCCCGCAACACCGGCACCCATCACAAACACGCGCGCGGCAGGCACGGTGCCAGCGGCGGTCATCATCATTGGCATCGCGCGGTCGTACACATCCGCAGCATCAATCACGGCCTGATACCCAGCAAGGTTGGCCTGACTGGACAGGATATCCATCACCTGCGCGCGGGTAATGCGGGGCATAAACTCCATCGCGACGCTGGTCAGGCCGGACTTGGCCATGGCCTCTACCGACTTTTCATTGCCGTAAGGGTCCATAGACGCAATCAGCATCGCGCCTTTTGGATAGGCTTTGATGTCTGTATCAGACGGGCGACGCACACGCAGGATAATGTCTGCACCGGCAACCGTCGCCTTAGCATCTTCGGCGATTGCTGCGCCTTCTTCTGTGTAAGCTGTATCCAGGATGCGCGACTTTAAGCCCGCCCCTGATTGCACCACGACATCGGCTCCAAGCGCCTTAAAGCGCTTGACCGTGTCGGGCGTTACCGCAACGCGACCCTCATTGGGGTCGGTTTCCGCCGGAACCGCTATTTTGACCATGAATTGCGTCCTTAACACGCGCACCCGAAGAACTCGGGCTTGGAAAAATCGAAAATGCAATCAAGCATTACAGCCACGCCAGTACAAGCGCAGACAACCTGCCTGAAGAGCGTCTCTATCTAGAGCAGGAAAATCGCCATCAAGATCAAAACGGCGATGGTGATCACAGTGCCCCATTTGATCAGGCTGGTGAAAATCTCAAATGTGCGGTTGTGCTCATTATAGTCGTTGGAGACCGGTGTGTTGCTCTGGGTAGCGTCGGACATGGGCGCTCTCTTAATACGTAAAATTGGCGATCTGCACAGCGCTTACACCAGCTTGGACAGCCCTGACAATGCCGCATGCCGCACAGGGCACGCTTATTGCGCCGCCACCACCAAATCAGGACCATCAACACCGTGCTCTTGAGCTGAAATTGGCTCAAGACCGGCCGCTTGCATGGCCTTGGATTGTTTCTCGACCAGCGCGAAACGATCAAAGTCTTCGATCTCTTTCTGGAAGAGCTGGAAAAAGTTCAGTTCGGCTTTCAAGTGCAGGAATACCCCGCCAAGCCCAATAGCTGCCCTGTCCATAAAGACAAATTCGCGCGGAATTTTTACCGGACCCAGGCGCTGAAGCTCCTTGCGCACCATAATCGCCTGCTCACGGCCATACTCAGTGGCATTCACGCCATCGGCGACCGCACGCACTTTGTCTTCCAGCAATGGGCCGTTGATAAACCGCGCCCAGATGTTCAACACATCGCGCAATTCCTTGGTCAGGTTCTCAAAGCCCCACTGTTCATAGGCGTAGACAATTTGATCTTCGTCATCGTTCATCAGGCCCTCATTGAGGTCCAGCACGCCCTGAACAAACCGGGCAGGAAACTTGCGAATGCAGCCATAGTCCAACAGGTTGATACCGCTGGGCGCACCGTCTTCCTTAAACACTTGATAATTGCCCAGATGTGGGTCGCCGTGGATTACACCGATATGGGCAAAAGGCCGCCACCACGCATGGAAGATCGCGGTGGACAGACGGTTGCGTACCTCCTGGCTCTCATCCCTAAAGTCGAGGATTTTCTCTCCATCCAGCCAACCCAGCGTCAGCAGGCGCTTGGTCGACAGCTCGTCCACCACCTCAGGCACCCGCACCAGTGGGTCATCATCACCAAAGAAGTCGCGATAGAGACGCGCGTGCCCAGCCTCGAGTTGATAGTCGAGTTCCTCCTGAAGGCGCTCGGCGATTTCCTGCTTCATCTCGCTGGCATCCACCGCGCCATCGACGCGCTTGAACATGGAAAACATGAAATCAAGCTGCGAGAGATCAGCGGCAACGGCAGACGCCATATCCGGGTATTGCAGCTTAACCGCCAAGTCGTGGCCATCATGGCTGCGCGCCTTGTGGACCTGACCCAGTGACGCCGCAGCCGTTGGCGCGTGGTCAAAGCTTGCAAACTTCTCCTGCCAACCCGCGCCAAGTTCAGCGCGCATGCGCCGCTTCACGAACGCCCAGCCCATGGGCGGGGCTTCGCTCTGCAGCTTCTGCAGCTCTGCCGCGTATTCGGCCGGCACCGCATCAGGAATGGTGGAAATGAGCTGAGCCACCTTCATCAGCGGACCTTTCAGCCCGCCCAGCGCTTCGGCCAAAGCTTCCGCATCAGCCGGGTTGACTTTAGCACCGCCAAAGATCCGCCGCCGCGCCATGGTGGCAGCAACACCGCCCACAGAGGTGCTCACCTTGGCATAGCGGCCAAGGCGGCCAGTCAGGCGGTTGCGTTCAGCATCATTGGTGGCGTCAGCCATGGGAAACCTATTGTCGTGCGAGGGGAACTTATTGTCCTACGCACAGATAGCGCCAGAGGTTCAGCTTTCCATTTTTTACGCCACAAGCTCTGGGCTTTCAGCCCAACCGCTTAGGCGTCCAGCGCTTCCAGCTCATCAATAAACCCGGCAATCACATTCAGCCCGGCCTGCCAAAAGTCCGGATCGCGGGCGTCCAACCCAAACGGTGCTAAAAGCTCGCCATAGGGCTTGGAGCCGCCGGCGCGAAGCAGGTCCAGATAGTGCTCGGTAAAGCCCTCATGGGCATTTTCGTACCGCGCGTAGAGCGCATTCACCAGGCAATCCCCGAACGCATAGGCGTACACATAGAATGGCGAGTGGATGAAGTGGCCGATATACGTCCAGAATGGCCGGTACCCATCATCAAAGCGGATCGCATCGCCTAAGCTCTCATGTTGCACCGAGATCCACAGATCGCACAGCTGGTCTGCAGTCAGCTCGCCAGATTTGCGCGCCTCATGCACCTTGCGTTCAAAGGTATAAAACGCGATCTGGCGCACCACCGTATTAATCATGTCTTCCACTTTGCCCGCCAGCAGACTTTTGCGCAGCGCAGGGTCGGTGGTCTGGGAGAGAACGGACCGGAAGGTTAGCATCTCGCCGAACACACTGGCGGTTTCGGCCAAGGTCAGCGGCGTCTGCGCCATAAGCGCGCCTTGGCGACCGGCCAGCACTTGGTGCACACCATGGCCGAGCTCATGGGCAAGCGTCATCACATCGCGTGTGCGACCTTGATAATTAAGCAAAATATAGGGATGCGCACTGGGCACAGTGGGGTGCGAGAATGCACCCGGTGACTTGCCTTCGCGAGAGGGCACATCGATCCAGTTTTCATCGAAGAAGCGTTTGCCGATTGTCGCCATCTCCGGTGAAAACGACTGGTAGGCATCGAGCACAATGCCCTTGGCATCTTCCCAGCCGATCAGGTTCTTGTCGGCATCAGGCAGCGGCGCATTGCGATCCCAATAGTCCAGAACATCTGCGCCCATCCATTTAGCTTTGAGCTTGTAGTAGCGATGGGACAGGCGCGGAAAGCTGTCACGCACTGAGGAGACCAGCGCATCGACCACAGGGCCTTCAACACGGTTGGCAAGATGGCGACTGTCGGCAACGTCGGCAAAGCCGCGCCACCTGTCAGAAATCTCTTTGTCCTTGGCAAGCACATTGGTGATCAGGGTGAAGGTCCGCAGCTCGCCGCCCAGCGTTTCGCTAACCGCTTGCGCGGCAGCCTTGCGTTTCTTGCCGTCAGGGTCCTGCAAAAGAGATAATGTCGGCTCCAGCGACAGCGCTTCACCGTTCACATCAAAGCGCAAGGCGGCAATGGTCTCATCGAACAGGCGGTTCCAGGCAGCACGTCCAGTAACGGACTTCTCGTGGAACAGCTGCTCAAGCTTATCATCAAGCTGATAGGGCTTCTCGCGCAGATTATCGTCAATCCAGGGCTTGTAGCGGGCCAGCGCTTCATCGGCATAGCCTGCCTGTAAAGCAGCATCGTCCAGCTTGGTCAGTTCCAGCGAGAAGAAAACCAACAAAGACGACGCCGTGGTCAGCTTTTCCTGCACATCACCAAAAAATTTTGCGCGCTGCGGGTCGGTCGTATTTTCTGAATAAACAAGTCCAGCAAACGAATAGAGTCGGCCCATCAACTCATCGATTGCCTCAAAATCGGCAATCGCCTTCGCCAGTGCGCCGCCACCCTGCGCAAGCAACCCTGCCAGTTTGCCCTTATAAGCCGCCTCGAAGGCCGTGGAATCAGCCAGTGCACGCTCCAAATCGGCGCGTACCTTAGGGCTATCCAGGCTCGGATAGAGAGCTGAAAGGTCCCATTCGGGCAAGTTTTGAAGTGCAGCGTCTTGCGCGGCCATGGCCGGTCTCATCTTGTTGTCATGCGGCGATAGACCTGATGGGTACGCCTGGCGGTTTGCACACGCAAGGTTTTTGGTTCCGCAAAAAAAGACATTTCTGAAAAGGATTGGCCCTCAGGCGTTTATGCTTAATCGCCCGTTTACATTATCAAGGCATTCTGTCCCCGAACGAAACAAAACGTCGCCCAAAGGTGTCTTTGTCTCGTGCCGATAAGTTGCGTGGAGAAGTGTGCGTGCCCTTGCGTTCCTCTGTTTTGGTGGTTGATGATGATCCAGTCCAGCGGCGGCTGTTAGAAGCTGCACTGACACGGCTCGGCCACACACCTATCTGTTTAGAAGGTGGAGAAGAGGCGTTGGCCTTTCTTGCCGCACCTGATGCCGCAGGCATTAGCGCCATCTTGCTCGATCTGATTATGCCGGACCTTGATGGCATGGCCGTTTTGGCAGCCTTAAAAGACCGCGGCTCGCGCATTCCTGTTATCGTGCAGACCTCGCAAGGCTCCATCGACACCGTGGTTTCGGCCATGCGGGCGGGTGCCAACGATTTTGTTGTCAAACCGGTTTCACCAGAACGCCTGCGCGTATGTTTGACCAATGTGCTGAAGATGAGCGCGCTGGAAGACACCGTCACCCACATCAAGCGATCAGCCGAAGGGCGTCTTACAATTACAGACATTGTAACCCGCTCGCCGGCAATGGCGCGCGTGGTACAACTGGCAGAACGCGCAGCCAAATCGCAGATCCCTATCTTGATCGAAGGTGAGTCAGGGGTTGGCAAAGAACTCATCGCCCGCGCCATCAAAGGGTCCAGCCCAAGGCGCAATAAGCCGCTGGTCACCGTAAACTGCGGCGCGATCCCCGAAAAACTCGTCGAATCGGTTCTTTTTGGGCACGAAAAAGGGGCCTTTACCGGCGCCAACGAAAAACACATTGGCAAGTTTGCCGAAGCCCATGGTGGCACGCTTTTCCTGGATGAAATTGGCGAGCTGCCCACTGACATGCAGGTCAAACTGCTGCGCGCCCTGCAAAATGGCGAGATTGATCCAGTGGGCGCCAAATCATCAACCCGTGCTGATTTCCGCCTGATCTCGGCAACCAACAAACCGCTGATCGATCTGACGCGCGATGGGGCATTCCGCGAGGATCTTTATTACCGACTTAACGTCTTCCCAATCTGGGTACCGCCATTGCGCGAGCGCATGGATGATATTGCCCATCTGGCCCAGCACTTCCTGGTGCGCTTTGCCGCCGAAGAGGGCAAACGCCACATTCGCGGTCTCTCTGCACCCGCGCTCGACCTCATTTCGCGTTACAATTGGCCAGGCAACATTCGCCAGCTTGAAAATGCAATTTTCCGCGCGGTGGTCCTGTGCGATGGCGATCAGCTAACCCCGGCAGAGTTTCCACAGATTGCAGCGCGTGAAGGCGTCGCGATTGAGCTTGCTGCAGAGGCGCACGCCGAAACGCCAGCCACCAAGGCGCAAACGGTCTATTTGGGCGAAAGCGCAAACGAGAGTGCCGCGCTGAGAGCCGTTTCACAGTATGGCATGGTGGACTTGACCGATGGCACCGGTGGACCGCGCCAACTGGCTGACCTGGAAGAAAAAGCAATTCGTTTTGCCATCGGGCACCTTGGTGGCCACATGAGCGAAGTGGCCCGTTCATTGGGCATTGGCCGCTCGACGCTCTATCGTAAACTCAGCGATTATCAGATTGATCCGGCCAACCCTGGTGGGTCGGTTGTTGCAGATGAGCAACCTTCGCGCCTGTCAGCCTGATTATCGGTGCTTTTGGACCGGTCATGACGACCGCTCCGGTTGCGCCCATCGTCTGGCTCTGCCACCCCTTGAACCACCAACGCGTGGGGCGTGATCTACAGATTGGCGCGCCGAACGGCTAGCCTCAAGGAGACAACAACCTTGACACTTACATTGCCACCCATCCCGCCGAAAACATCTACCACCGCCAGCAAAATCGCACTGGCAGCGGCCCTGTCCACGGCATTGATCGGACTTAGCAGCATCGCAAATGCAGGCGACCGCCTGCCCATGGATATGGAATGCGAGGTGAGCCCGGCATGCGTGCAGGCAATGCTGGCGCACGAAGTGCTAACCACAAGCCTATTAACACGAGAGCACAGCCAAAGCCGTGCCGCCATCGTGTACGCCGAAATTCCGCCCAGCGAGCGGCTGCGCCTGCAAGAGGTACGTCGACTGAACCTCGTGGCAGCCGCAGTGCCGACTGTAAGCCCCGCGCAACCTGAGCCCGATGCCATCGCAGCGATAATCGAGCAGCGCGATGCCAGCATGTTCCAAACGCTAACCACGCAGTCGGTTGCCGCTATCGTCCGCGCAGGGCTGGACAATGATGGTGAAACCACCAGCGCTGAACGCCAAGCCGCTGAAGCTTTCTACGCCCGGCGCGACCACCAGCCGGTGTTTGTGGAAGCTGGTGCGCTGAACACACAAGGCCGCGCTCTGCTCGAGCTGTTCCAGAACGCTGATGCTTACGGCCTGAACCCTGTAGATTTCGAAAACCCAGCCTTCTTGGCGCCTGGTGAAATGGCTGGCGATGCCATGCAGGCAGCGCGCGCCGATATTGGCATGACGCTCTGGGCCATACGCTACGCCCGCCACGCCACCACCGGCCGTGTAAACCCCGCTAGCATTGCCTCAGATATCACGATGGAGCGCAACGTCGTTGATCCATCAACGGTCATGACCAGCTTGCTCGCATCCCAAGACGTGAGCCAAGCCCTGCTTGCCTATCACCCGCCGCACGCTCAGTTTCACGCCCTGCGCCAACAGCTTGCAGATTTGCGCGAGCGCGATGCCCAACAAACCGTGGAGTTGATTGCTGAGGGCGGTACTATTCGCCTTGGTGACAGCGACCCAAGGGTGCCGCAGCTACGAGCACGTCTTGGGCTGGAGCCGCGCCTTCAACCAGACCCCATAACAACTGCGAGCGTTGCAAGACCGGAAATTCAACTGGCCAACGCCAGCGCCGAAGATACACCACTTAGCAACGCGCCAGCCATTCCTGAGACGGAGCCGTTCGACCCCAACCTGGTGGACGAAGCCCTTGATGAGGCCATCAAAACCTTCCAGGCTGAACACAATCTAACCGCTGATGGCATAGTTGGTCCGGCGACCTTTGCCGCACTCAATGAGCAGGCCGGCGATCTGGTGCCGCACATTATCGCCAATATGGAGCGCTGGCGTTGGATGCCGCGCGACCTTGGTGATTTCCATGTGATCGCGAACGTGCCCGAATACCGCCTTTGGGTGCGCCGAGATGGCGAAACGACGTTTACCACGCGCACCGTTGTGGGCCGCAATCAGCACCGCACCGCCATCTTCTCTGATGAAATGGAATATATGGCGGTGAACCCCTACTGGAATGTGCCCTCGTCCATAGCGCGAGGCGAAATTCTGCCGCGCCTGTTGCAGGACCCTGGCTACGCCAACCGTGGCAACTATGAAGTCCTTTGGAACGGCCACGTTGTCGACCCGTTTGCGATCAACTGGCAAGCGGCAGCCGAACAGGGCATGCCGCGCATTCGTCAGCGCCCCGGCGCTCGCAATGCGCTTGGTGAAATCAAGTTCATGTTTCCCAACCAGCACGCGATCTACTTCCACGACACGCCTTCACGCGGGCTTTTCTCGCGCGACCAGCGCGCGTTCAGTCACGGCTGTGTGCGCGTGCTGGACCCATGGGCTTTTGCTGGCGCATTGCTGGAAAATGAACCGGACTGGGACCTGGCCCGCGCCCGTAGCCTGCAAGGCCCGCGCGAGCGCAACCTGATCTTGGACCGGCACATCCCGGTGCACATCACCTACTTCACCGCGCGAGTGGATGATGATGGTCGGTTGATCATGGCGCGTGACTTGTACGGCCACCATGGCCGTGTTCTGGCAGCCTTGGGCCTACAATCTAGCTAGCACCAAGATATTAAAAGCGTACCGGTTAGGGTCAGGTGCTGTTTACTTGAGTTAACGCGGCCTTAACTGCCATCGGTAAAGGCTTACCACTTGCACCTGGTCAAGGCGCGGTGCCATGATTTGACCAAGTTTTACCGGTGAGGACTCGCTTGTTTGTGGCGTCCGGGAGCCAGTGTGCAGACACAGGCAAAGCACACACAAATGTTGGGGCCAAAGGCGTTGCGGCCGACGATGTATAACCAGGACGACGAGGGTCATTTGACGGTTGGGACGGCACCACACAGCTTAATTGCGCGAGGCGCACGGCTTGGAACATTGGCTGTTCTGGCGATACTCGCCACGCTGATGCTGGGTTCGTTCGGTATCAGCCAAGCGCAGGCGCAAGACCGTACCCTGTCGCTGTACAACACCCACACCCACGAACGCCTAACCGTGACCTACAAACGCAACGGTCGGTTTGTGCAGGCAGGTCTCAACCAATTGAACCGCTTCCTACGCGACTGGCGGCGCGATGAAGTCACCCGCATCGACCCGGACCTGTTCGACATTGTGTGGACGGTCTACCGCGAAGTTGGCGCATCAGAACCCATTCATGTTGTTTCGGCGTACCGCTCTCCAGCGACCAACAACATGTTGCGTCAGCGCTCCGGCGGCGTTGCACGCAACTCACAGCATACCCAGGGCCGGGCGATGGATTTCTTCATTCCTGGCGTCTCCGCGTCGGCAATCCGCGCTGCTGGTTTGCGTCAGCAACAGGGCGGTGTGGGGTATTATCCGCGCTCCAACACGCCCTTTGTTCACCTGGACACCGGCACGGTACGCATGTGGCCGCGCATGACACGCAGCCAGCTTGCCCGGGTGTTCCCCAACGGTCGAACCATTCACGTGCCTGCCGATGGACGCCCCATGCCCGGCTTTGAGCAGGCCCAGCGCGAGTTGCAGCGTTCGGGTGGGCGCAGCACAACGGTTGCCGGCACCCCGTCAGCGAGCAGCGCCCAAAGCGATGGTGACGGTGATATCGTGCCTCCAGGCGAAACCGGCGGCGGGTTTCTCTCTGCTTTGTTTGGCGGCGGCAATGCGCCAGAACCACCAGCCCCGGTTGCAAGCGCACCTGCCACACAAGTGGCAAGCGTTCCGCCCAGCGCACAGGCTGCTCCTGTTGAAGTCGCAACCGCTGCCAGCCCGTCAACGCGAGAGCGTTATGCGGCCCCATCACCCTTGTTACCGCCCAATGTCGCCCCAGCAGGCGGCTGGAACGCGCCATCAACGGTTGCTGGCTTGGCCGTGCCGTCCCCAACACCGGCACCAACGATCGATGATATTCAGCTAGCAGCCCTTGGCACACCTGACAGCGTAGTCCAGCCTACCCTGTCACCGGCAGCCTCAGCGGTGCAAAGCGCGTTTGCAACCGCTCAAACCGCTCCGCAAGGCACATCACCCACCGGGCTTGGCGCCCAGCAAATTGCAACAGCTCCTGCTGTCACAGCGCCCACCCCAGCACCGCTTCCGCCGATCACGCGTGAACAGCAGATTGCGCAGAATGTGCCTGCACCGGGCCAGATTGCAGCGATCATTGAAGCGCGTTTTGCAGAGCGACGCGCAGCCCAAGCCAGCCTTACTAACCAGGTTGAGCAAGCCGTGGAATTGGCAACAACTCCGGCAGCTGCAACAGCAACAGCAGCACCACAACCCATTCAGCAGGCATCGGCACCGCGCTTTGACGCGCCTGTGCCAGCACCAGTACCGCGCCCCCAGCCCGCAACACCAACGCTCGTCGCGGCAAACGCACCGGCACCTTTGCCGCCAACAGATGGCACAGCCAGCAGTTTGATTGCAGCAGCCTTTGCCGCACAAGAACAAGCGCGCACCCCAGCGCAAACCGCTATTGATGCGGTGGCCGGTTCGTCGAATGCACCCGACCCTGTGCAACTGGCACAACAGGTGCGCCGCCGTGGGATCACCGGGCAACTCTACCCGCTGTCTACCGATTTAACCGCAGCCCTTGCCAAGCAATCTATTCGCGGCTCACAGCACGCCACACTCGTGCGGCCTTCGGGTCAGGTCACGCTGTCGCCAACGTTGGCCCGTTCCAGCGGCTTCCAGCCAACAAGCAGCTTTCAGTTGCGCACCGATGGGTTTGGCGCACCAACACCTCAGCCCGGCAGCTAAACTCGCTTAGACCCGAACTATTCGCCGTCGGTATCAGTGGGTGATGGTGCGGCCGGTCCACCAAGCGCACCAAGATAAAGGTCCAGCAGCGCTTCCTGCTCCTGACGCTCGGCCTGATCGAGTTTACGGATGCGCACAACTTGGCGCAGCACTTTGGTATCAAAGCCGTTGGATTTGGCCTCGCCATAGACATCCTTGATGTCATCGCCGATGGCCTTTTTTTCTTCCTCAAGCCGCTCAATACGCTCGATGATGCTGCGCAACTGGCCTGCGGCAACGCTGGTGTCTGACATAGTGTTTCTCCGCTCGTGTGAGCCTTGATCAACCAAACAGGCACAAGCGGGTCAACACGCGCAGGCCATCAAGTGGTGGATGGCAAGCCCTAGGTTGGGGACAAGCGCGCGAATGCGTTTAATCTGTGTGGTCAGCCTGCGCTTTTTGGAAGGCTGCAACCTGCTCTGGCGTTGCCTCGGCCTGGTGCTTTGCCTTCCATTGTTCATAAGGCATTCCATAGACCATCTGGCGGGCACCATTTTTGTCCAGCGACACACTTGCTTCAGCAGCGGCGTCCACCAGCCAGTTGGACAGGCAGTTGCGGCAGAAGCCCGCCTGCGTCATCAGGTCAATATTCTGGACATCGGTGCGTTTTTGAAAATGCTGCACGAGCCGCCGAAAGGCAGCCGCTTCTAGATCGCGCTTTGTTGTTTCATCCATCAGGAACCGGCCTCTTCTTGGGGTGGTGCCACGTGCTGCAAGCTTTCAATCGTCAGCAGCCGCTCAAGCATGGGGGTCAGGCGCTTGGCCCAAGCGTCTACGCCAGCATCATCGGCAATCAAATCCTGTCGCACTTCCAATAAGGCATGCGGCAGACCCTTCACGGTTCCGTGGCGGTGCATGGTGTCGCCAGGCAACTCACCGCGATAGGGCTCATTATCCCCGACCTCCAAATCACCGCAGGTGCGCAACTCGGTAATCAGCGGCACCGCCAGACGCGGGTCCTTGTCCCAGAGCACGCCCGCATGCCATGGCCGCGGATGGCCGCGCCAGACCGGTGTGAACGAGTGCACAGAAAACAACACCGGCGCACGCTTGGTGGTGGTAGAGACATGCTCAATCGCTCGGGCGATCGCATCGTCGTAGGGATGATAAAACTGTTCCATCCGCAGCGTGCGTTCGGCTGCATCCATGCGGGCATTACCGGGTACAACGGCTCCATCAGACAGCCGCATGATGACTGTGGGATCGTCCGCGCCGCGATTGGGATCAACCAGCAGACGAGAAAATTTGGACATAACGAGCGTGGCATCCAGCGCCGAGGCAAGCTTCTGGCACAGGGCCTTGGCACCAATGTCATATCCGATATGGCGTTCCAGTTGCTCTGGCGGCAGACCAAGTGTGCCGTAGGGCGTTGGCAATGTGTTTTCGGCGTGATCACACAAAATGATGAGGCCATGTGCAGCATCGCTCAGATGCAGCGAAAACGGCGCATCGCGCAAGGCTCGCTCTGCATTTGGCCTCAAGGGCTCACGCTCTTCTGTGGCCTGTCGTTCGACCGGCTGATCCATACTGCGCGCTTTCTGGTAGCAATCGCATAAAAGGCGGCACCGCCACGCGCCAAATGGCGCGCGATGCCAGAGATTTCAGGTAACGCTCTAGCCCAACGATATGCAAGAGGCATCAGGCAGCAACGCCGACCACACGGACCGCAAATTTTCATCGGCCTTAGATTTCGTAAGCCTCCTGCCTACTCCGCCGTAATTTGGTCGCGAGTGCTCGACATGCAGGTCAGTTGAACATCACGCGGCGCAGAGTGTTCTGCCAGCAAACACCATAAGCAACCGCTTGCGTACACGCGCCAGCACGATAAAACGATCCCAGATGAGAATACTGAACCCCACAGCTACCCGCGCCCGCAAACCGGGCATGACGTTTGCCTTTTTGGTGACGGCACTGGCCGTGACCGCCTTGGTGGTCGGCAGCTACCTGCTTTACGAGCGCACCCAGGTGGCACCATCAAGCGACGGCATTGAAGGCCGGGTGGTTGAAGGCGCCGATGCGATGGAACAGGCCAGCACATCTGGCACAGCAAGTGTCGCGGCAACGGGCTTCAGGGTGTGCAATGAAACCAGCAGCACGATTGGTGTGGCGCTGGGCTATGCTTCCCGCCAAGGCTGGATTTCCGAAGGCTGGTGGAATCTTCCCGCAGATACATGCGAAACCGTGCGCTCTGGTGCGTTGGTTTCACGATACTATTATGTCTACGCGATTGATTACGACCGTGGCGGGGAGTGGAAAGGTCGGCATTATATGTGTACACACGCTCGTATCTTCACCATCCGAGGATTCGAAGACTGCGCGCAGCGTGGCCTAGAGACCACTGGCTTTTTTGAAGTCGACACAACCGGTCAGGCCAACTGGACGGTGCAACTTACCGAAGACTCGCTTCAATAACCGTATCGGGTAGCTCATGTTAAAGCGCAATCGTAGCGTCAAAATCCTCGCAACTCTCGGCCCCGCGAGCTCAGAGATCGAGCAGATCAAAGCGCTGCATCTGGCGGGCGCTGATGTTTTTCGCATCAATATGAGCCACGGCGACCCCGATAAAATGCGCGCCATGATGGCAAAGATCCGGCAGGTTGAAAAAGATGTGGGCCGTACCATTGGCATTCTGGTCGACATTCAAGGCCCCAAACTGCGTGTTGGTGTGTTTGCCGATGATGCGGTCATGCTGGACAATGGTGCCGGTTTCCGCCTCGACACCACAGACGAGCCGGGCACAGTAGAACGCGTGCTCCTGCCGCACCCGGAAATTTTTGCGGGCATGGAAGTGGGCCACACGCTGATCCTGGATGACGGCAAGCTGCGCCTGGAGTGCACGGGCACAGACCAAAAAAGCTACATCGACACCCAGGTGATCGTCGGCGGTAAGCTGTCCAGCCGCAAGGGCGTAAGTCTACCCGACACAATCATTACCGGTGGCGCGCTCACCGAGAAAGATCGGCGCGATTTGGCCGCAGCGCTTGAAGCGGAAGCCGACTGGATCGCCCTATCCTTCATTCAAACCCCTGAAGACGTTGCCGAGGTGCGCAAGATCGCGCGCGGTCGCTCTGGCATTTTGTCGAAAATTGAAAAACCGCAGGCGGTTGAGCGCATCGAGGAAATCATCGAGCTTTCTGATGCGATCATGGTCGCGCGCGGCGATCTGGGTGTGGAGATGCCTTTGGCGTCTTTGCCAGGCACGCAAAAGCGGATCACCCGTGCAGCACGCCGCGCCGGTAAGCCGGTTGTTGTGGCAACGCAGATGCTGGAATCAATGATCACATCGCCAGTGCCAACACGCGCTGAAGTCTCCGATGTTGCCACGGCAGTCTATGAAGGCGCAGACGCTATCATGCTGTCAGCTGAGTCAGCAGCGGGCGACTACCCCAATGAAGCCGTTTCGATGATGAACACCATCGCGATTGAAACTGAAAATGACCCGCTCTATCGCTCGATCATCGATGCACAGCGCACTGAGCCAGAGGCCACCGGCGCTGATGCAATTTCAGCGGCGGCCCGTCAGATTGCCGAAACGCTGCATCTGTCAGCCTTGGTCTGTTACACCTCATCAGGTGCGACAGGTCTGCGTGCAGCGCGCGAACGCCCGCAAACACCCATTATTGCAATCACACCAAAAGAGCGCACGGCCCGCCGTCTGTCCCTTATATGGGGTATTCATCCTGTAGCGACCGACGATGCTACCGATATTGACGACATGGTGGAGCGCGCCTGTGGCGTGGCAATGAGCCAGGGGTTTGCAAGCCCGGGCAATCGCATCATCGTTACCGCAGGTGTGCCATTTGGTACGCCGGGCGCGACGAACATGCTGCGCATTGCCTTTGTGCGTGAAGACCAGAGCCGCAACAGGTAGGCAGGCCGCGCGCCTGTGACAGTATCGCACCCATAACGTTTAGGCTCTCGTTTGGGCGCGTTCCATGACGTCTTCAATGGCATCCAGAAGTAGTTCTGTATGGGTTTGGTGTGGCATGTGCCCACCACCGGTGATCACCGATTTCTTTGCGCCATCAATGTCGCGCTCCAAACCATCGCAGTGGATGCTGGGCCACACCACACCATCCTCATCACCCGTTATGATGTGTACCGGACAGGTGATGCCGGCATAGGCCGGGGCGTTGGCAATCACGAACTTGCGCAGGCGGTGCACATCCTCAGCGTTGGCACGAAATGAGGCAGGCCGCAGCAGCAACCGAGGACCAAGCGCCGTGGCATAGCCCGGCTTGGGCGGCTCAGGCGAAAACACGTTCTCAACACCTTCATCGATTTGCGACCAGGCCACGGGCAGCGTGATCAATCGGGTGCACAGCCAGCCGATAATTGGCGTGTCGGCGACCGCATAAAACCAGTCAACGCCTTGGAACCTATCTCCCGGCCAGGGGTGTGTGGCCGGCGCACAGAACACAACACCGCGCACAAAGCCTTCACCACTGGCATCCCTACTGGCATCCTGGCAGCTATCAATGTCATCACCATGCACACCCATCTGCGCAACCACAGCGCCGCCCCAACTGTGACCAATAGCAATCACGGATTTTGCACCAAGCTGGTGGGCGGCCCGCATAATGCGCAAGGCCTGGACCTTGGGTGAATGATCACCCCGGACCCGTGCGCTGCCGCCCTGCCCGGGCCGATCAACAAATATCATGTGCTGATCAGGCGGTAATCGACCCTCGCTTTGACCGTCCAGCGCAATCATGAACTCGCGATGATTGGAGCTGGCGCCATGCACGAAGACAAGACTCGGCCTCTTAGCCGAAGGCGTGCCACGCACCACCGCGTGAACAACAACGCCGTCGACGTCCACACGGGTACCGGTTGAGCGGTAACGGCTGTTGATGCGTTTTGTGCCAAGCACTGTGATGCCGAAAAGCAGCGCGCCCACGGCTGCCAGCAAACCAAGAAACCAGATCACGTAATGCTGTGCCTTAAATGGGAGCGCCGCGCAGGCGGGTCTCGATGGCATCCAGACGTTGCTTGGCGACGCTCAAATGCGGATGCACGCGCAGAGCTTCAGATAAGAACAGCTGCGCCTGACGGTCCTGCCCCAACTCGTCCAGCATGATTCCTATGCCACTGAGCGCACCAAAGTGACGGGGCTCAAGACGCAACACCTGCTCCACATCTGCAATGGAGCGGGCATAGTCGTCGCGCAGAAAATGCACAGTCGCACGACGATTCCAACCTTCTGCAAAATCTGGTGCCAGGGTAATCACGGTGTCCAGCAGATCAAGCGCGAGGGTGAAGTCGCGGCTACGGATCGCCAGCGTGGCACGCGCCATAAGCAAGTCAACCGACGCGCTACCGGATTGGTTCCACATGCTCTGAACCTGTCGCGCCAGCTCGTCGGCGGCTTGTCCATCTTCGCTGCTGGCAAGCGCTGCGAGAAGCCCGCCAAGATCGGACGGTGCTTCGCCGCTGTCGCCAGCATTGCCATCCAACGAGGCGGTATCTTCAGCATTTGGTGTGGTGAGTGTGGTTGATGGAGCAGCGGTATCAGAACTTGCTACAGCGGGCCCTGTTGCTGCCAGAAGCCCGCCAGCCAACACAAATAAGGTCAACATCGCATGCATGTTGAGCCGGGCCGTTTGGCCACCGGTCGAATCACTTGCAAGGCCCGCAAAGAAAAACCGCATAACCTGAGTGTGACCCAGACTTCGCGGTTCGTCAAAAGTATCAGGGCGTGACCAACCGGCGCACGCCAAGATTTAAAATTTTAGCCCTGGCGCGCTTTAAAGCGACCCTGGGTTTTGTTGATGATGTAAACGCGGCCACGGCGACGCACCATACGGTTATCGCGGTGACGCTTCATCAGCGATTTCAAAGAGTTCTTGATCTTCATAGCAATCAACTTCCAAGGTCCGTGCGCGGTGGCAGCCCACATGGCGCCTTTTCCGCAAACAAAAGGGCGCGCATTGCTGCGCGCCTTTCAAAATCTGAAAGTTCATTGCCAAGCTAGGGGCGCAAAGTCAAGCCGGGCGGTGGTTTGCCGAGCCACCCTGCCGTTTGTTTTAGGGAATCATGCTTTTTGCGCGTGTCAGCGTGTCGATCGCATAGACACTGGTGCAGGCGGTGATGAACAGCGTTTTGCCTTCCGGTCCACCAAAGCAGAAGTTGGTGGATTTCTCCGGCATTGCAATCTTACCCAGATACGATCCGCTGGGCGAAAGCACATGCACACCGCCTGGACCATTGCAGAAAATGCGACCATCCAAGTCGATTTTCATACCATCGGGCACGCCCTCGCCTTCACCAGATATCGTTGCCCACACATCACCGCCGGAAAGTCCGCCGTCACTTGCAACATCAAAGACACGGATGGTTGGGCCCCAGCTATCATTCACAAAAAGCTGGGTTTCATCGTTTGAGAGACACAATCCATTGGGCTGTTGAAAATCATCACACACCAAGGACAGCGTACCGTCAGGGTCGAGCCGGTAGACACCTTGCACCGGGCTATCCTGCGCGCGCAGCAAGCCCAAATCCTCGCGGATACGGCCAAAGCTTGGGTCAGTGAACCAGATGCGACCCTTGCTATCGCAAATGACATCGTTGGGCGAATTCAGCTCGTGACCATCATAGTGTGAGGCCAGCACCGCAACACGCTTGCCACCATGATCATGAACCACAAGGTGCGAGGATGCGTGCTCGCAGGTGACAATGCGCCCGATTGTATCAAAGCAGTTGCCATTGGCTTGATTGGATGGGTGGCGGAACGTTGTTAGCCCATCGCCCTCGCTCCACTTGTATTGGATGCTTTCGGCGATATCAGAAAACACCAACCAGTTCTCGGTTGGATGCCAGATTGGCCCTTCAGTGAAGGTGAAACCGGTCTCAACCTGGCGCAACGCAGCACCGGCGGCCAAAACACCATCAATTGGAGCCTGGGTCATGGTCTGCTTCTCTGTGCAAAAGCGCGGCGATGCCGCAACGTCGATAGGCACAACCTATCAACCACCGCTTTGAAGGAAAAGATGGTGGGCGCGGGCAGGATCGAACTGCCGACCCCTTCGATGTCAACGAAGTGCTCTCCCGCTGAGCTACGCGCCCTCAACGGTGCGGCGGTCTTATCGGCAATATCCAGGGTATGCAAGCGCTAGGTTGCAAGCTTAGGCAGCCAGCAGTTTTTCCACCTCATCCACCAGATCTTTCAGGTGAAACGGCTTGGAAAGAACCTTGGCATCTTTGGGCGTGTTGGCATCAGGGTTCAAAGCAACGGCAGCAAAACCAGTGATGAACATGACTTTGATATCCGGATCGAGGGCCGTGGCTTTGCGCGCCAGCTCTATGCCATCCATTTCCGGCATCACAATATCGGTCAGCAGCAGCGTGAAGGGTTCTTCATTGAGACGATCATAAGCGCTTTGGCCATTGTCAAACGAGACAACATCATAGCCAGCGTTCTCCAACGCCTTGGCCAGGAACCGGCGCATATCATTATCGTCTTCGGCCAAAAGAATTCGCGTCATATCGTGCTGTCTCTGCAGTTTCTGGCAAGGCGGTCGAATCGGTACCGCGCCCCTGCTCCTTACATACGGCGATGGTGCGCACGATGGAAGACGCCACGCATCACATCACCCAGCATCTGTAGATGGGTAGACCAAAGCGCGAGCGCACTAACCCGAGCGACCTTTGCCCGGTAGACTTCAGTCAACGAACCTGCGATCCTTTGTCGAAATAACGAGTTGGAAGCGCCTGCCTGAATGGAAACCATTGAATCTTTCGACAATGAACCTGTCTTCGATCTGCTAGCGCCGATCACACAGCGGGTTCCGTTTGTTTTTGGTTCGCCTCACTCGGGCACCAGCTATCCGCGCGCTTTTCTGGAAACATCGCAGCTTGCAAGTCACCACCTGCGCCGCTCAGAAGACACCTATGTTGAGCGCCTCATCACCTCTGCGGTGCAAAAGGGTGCGCCGACATTGGCTGCCCGCTTTCCGCGCTGCTATTGCGATGTGAACCGCGAGCCTTACGAACTTGATCCGCGGATGTTCAGTGATGCGCTGCCACCCTTTGCCAACACTGCCTCGCTGCGGGTAGCTGGCGGTTTGGGAACCGTTCCACGCGTGGTGGGCGACCGAGAGCCTATCTACAAGCGCAAGCTGAAAGTAAGTGACGCGCTGCAGCGTATCGATCAGCTGTATAAGCCTTACCACAGCGCGTTACGCCGCACGCTGGCACAAACCCATGTGCGCTTCGGTGCCTCGGTACTGGTGGACACCCACTCCATGCCGTCCCTCATCCGAACCGCAAACGGCACACTGAGCACAGACTTTGTCGTTGGCGACCGGTTCGGTACCAGCTGCGCACCACAGATTTCAGACACAATCGTGGAAACACTACGCAGCCTTGGGTTCACCATAGCGCGCAATAAGCCCTATGCTGGCGGGTTCATCACCGAGCATTATGGCAGGCCCGACCGTGGCATCCACGCGGTGCAATTGGAGATCAACCGTGGTCTCTACATGAACGAGCGCACATTGGTGCCCAATGCAGGTTTCAACGCCATTATGCAGGCCTTGGCTGAAATGATGGACGCCTTGTTTGTTCTCGATGTTGAAGACCTGCAGCCCATGGACCGTGCCGCAGCTGAATAGCTGCCATAGTCCCGCACCTCTTTCGCTCTGCCACACAGACCAAAAAAAAGCCGTCCGACACGAAGTCGAACGGCTCAAGTCTAGGGAGGAAACGCCCAAAGAGGGCATTTGCGTCACGCCGGGAGGGCCATGACGCACCGCAAAAATGAAGTGTGCACCGCAACATGTCAAGCACGACAAGGCAATTATTGACCATTTGCTCAAAATTAGCGCGCGTTTAGTTTCATCTGTTTCGAATATGTCGCGAGACGGTGCTCCAACGGCTAAAAATTTCGCAAAAGCTATACGAATATTACGCATCGGCAGCAGATCGGCGCAGTTGCGGATGGCATAGGTTCGCCCATCCAGCTTTATCGTGCGTTGTGCGGGCGCAGACGCTGTGCAAAAGCGAAACCAAGACCTGCCTCAGACCTGCCCAAAAACCAAACACCCGACCGTCAACGTGAAGTGAGCGCACAATGAACAATGCCACTGGTCCTACCCCAGACCTTGCTGCTGACTTTGCCGCTGACCTGGCCGACCGCGTTGCGCTGTTTGAGCCAATAAAGCTGATATCGCGCCAGATTACAGTGCCGCATTTCCGCGCCGGCGGCGCCGTGGACAACAAGCTTGCGGGCAGTGGTGACTTTGACCCCGTTACAGAGGCTGATCGCGCCTGTGAAACTGCGATCCGCGCACTCATAGAAATGCATTTTCCTGCCGACGGCATTTTTGGCGAAGAGCACGGAAATGTCCGCCTTGATGCACCGTTTATTTGGGTGATCGATCCCATTGATGGCACCCGCGCCTTTGTTTCAGGCGTACCGCTATGGGGCACGCTTGTTGGCATTACGCACAAGGGGCGGCCGGCAGCAGGTCTCGGCTACCAGCCCTACATTGATGAAGCCTTTTCCAGCAATGGCCAGGCTTGCGTGTGGGCCAAGGCTGAGCAAACCAAATCGCTACGCACGCGTTCGAGTGACACTTTGACCAACGCCACACTGTTCACGACCACACCTGCGCTCTTTTCCGCCCAAGAGCGGCCTGCCTATGATGCTCTAGAAAACGCAGTGCGCAGCGTGCGCTATGGTACAGATTGGTATGGCTACGCGCTGCTTGCAGCAGGAACCGTAGATGTGGTGGTGGAAAGCGGCCTGTCACCCTATGACATTTGTGCGCTCATCCCCATCATTGAAGCAGCGGGTGGGTGCGTGATGGACTGGCATGGCAACGCGCTCACCAACATCACAAACGCCTTCGATGGGCAGGTCGTCGCGCTCGGCGATGCAAGCCTTGCTGATGATGTCTTGGGCTATTTGCAGCCTGCGGCACGCTAACAGGGCTTAAAGCAAAGACACGTCAAAGTTTTCCAGCGTCCGGTTAAGGTTGCCAGCGCGCAGCTCTGGTACCGAGAAAAACGCCTCCGTGCCGGCCAAAAACAGGTCTCGCACGCCATCGCGCTCAAACATTGGTTCATGCTTGGAGCGTGGCAGGCGCAGAAGGGTAGCGGTCGGCACTGCAGCGGCCAAACGCTCAATAGCGTCTGGTGAGACCACCTCATCGGCTCCGGCTTGCACAAACATGCAGGGCGTTTTGATGCGATCAAGAAAGCTCTGTTCCCACACAGCTGCCATGCCTTTCGACATCTGATTGAGCCAACCGAATGTGGGGCCACCCAGGCCAAGGTCTGGGTGATCAGAAAGCATTTCGGCGGTCTTGGTATAGCGCTCAGGGTCAGACGTCAGCGGGTTATCGGCAAACGGTCCGGTACCGGTCATCGTTTCACCAACACCGGGCGGATAAGCCTGGCTGAAGCCAAGCCTACAGGCCCATTTGGACCCACGCACAATGGTCTTGTGCGGCGTGCTAACATTATAGCGCAGCAGCGGCACCGAGAGCACCATGCGGTCAAATGTGAGCGGTTTGCGCACCATCAGGTGCAATGCAATCAGCCCCCCCATGGAGTGGGCAAGCCCCATCATTGGCAACGGGCAATCGGGCAGGACACCCTTCTCAAGCACGATCTGCACATCGCGGGCATAGGCGTGGAAATCATGGATATGGCCCTTGCGGGGCTCGTCGCGCAAAACACGGCTGGAAAGCCCCTGCCCGCGCCAGTCAAATGTCACCACCGTAAAACCAACACCCACATAATGCGCGATGATGTCGGCATACTTCTCAATGAACTCGCTGCGCCCATGCATCAGCACCAGCGTGCCCAGCGAGGTGCCAAGCGGGCGAAAATGAGCAACGCGCACACGGGCTGACCGGCGCAAACCCACCGAAAGATAAAACACCCGGTGCAGCCGCTGCATGGGCATTCCATCGACCCAATACAAAAACGCCCCATCCTCGCCGGTCACGGCTTCGGGGCGCGTTACATCATCTGCCATTTTCGGTTGGACAACAGCCATGGCAACCGTCTTGCCTCACCTGCTGGGGGCTGGCAACTGACGGCACACATACACAGGCACAAAAAAAGCCGGTGCCCCGCTGTGGGGGGCACCGGCCTGGAACTCAAGTGACAACCTGGAGGGCGGACATGGATGCCGCCTGAGCCCATTCTCTACTCGGGCAAGGTTTACCCGCGACCCCAACGCCAAAGGATGTCACCGTTGAACTTGTTGACGGCAATGCGGCGGTAGCCACGCTGGCCAAGTGCCTCAAAGACGTAGACACGGTTGCGCTCACGCACGAAGCGAATGTCACGGAAACCAGCCTGTCGCAGCGTGCGTCGTGCCTGACGTGGGCGCAGCTGCTGGCGCTGTTGCTGCACATGCGGGCGGTGCAACTGGCGCGGCGCGACGTGCGCTGGTGCGGCACGGTGCGGCTGAAAGTGTTGACCGTTGGGGCCCCAGGTCATCACACCTTGCGGCGTGGACCAGCTGAAGAAAAAGTCACCTGCCGTGGCAACCGAGGCACCGACTGCAATCGCACCAAGAGCCAAAGCACCAGCCAGCGCCATTTTCATGAAGGTTTTGCGGTTCGTCATCATCATCTCCTTTGAGCGACTGAGCTGAGCCAGGGGGGAGAGCAGTGGGTGTTTGCCTCAGCGATGAAACCAACCTAGCGACCACCGCCTGAACCCACTTGGAAGCACACGTTCATTTTCGGTTCAGAGAAGAGATCGGGTGGAAAAGCGCAATAAAACCGGGGTTCGCCGCCTCTTGAAAAAGGTAAGAACCATCCTCATCTTTTCATGCGAAGGCGCCAAAACGGGCCTTCACCGCACGGCGCAGCAGCAATGGCCAAATGGGATTGCGGGGCGAAAAGTATCGCCGGTAGCCGAGCGGACAACCACAACTTTGTTGCTTCTTATGGAGAACTCTCATGCGTGTAGATTACACACCCCTTTATCGTTCCACCGTTGGCTTTGATCGGCTCTTCTCGATGCTCGACCAGCAGGTTTCGAACGAACAGAACGCTTACCCGCCCTACAACATCGAACGCACCGGCGAGAACGCCTACCGCATCTCCATGGCGGTGGCCGGGTTTGGCCCCGACGAACTGCATGTGGAAACCAAAAACCACACGCTGCATGTGCGCGGTGAAAAGGCCGCAGACGTTGCCAGCGATACCCGCGAGATCCTGTATCGCGGCATTGCAGCACGCAACTTTGAGCGCCGCTTCCAGCTTGCTGATTATGTTGAGGTGAACGGTGCTTCGATGGAAAACGGCCTGCTGCACATTGAATTGAAGCGCGAACTGCCTGAGGCCATGAAACCGCGCAAAATCGCGATCAACAATGGCACCGCAAGTGGCGGCGACACTGCCGCTATTGAAGTGGACGCTACCAAAAGCTGAGCGCGATAAGCTAACTTGAACAGAAAGCCCGGCAGAGATGCCGGGCTTTTTTGTAGCCGCTTTTAGAAACGACCAGGATAGAGGGTCATCAAGCTGGCCAAATCAGAGTGACACTGGATGGTGTGAGGGTGTTTGGCGATCATGTCCTTAACAAAGGCACGCTCGTCTTGATCAGCACCATTGCCAGCTTTAGCGACGGTGCGCTTTTTCGGAGGCGTTGCAAGCTTCATTGCCAACTCATCCAGCCAGTTGGAGAGCGAAAAACTTGAGCGGGCCACTGTTTGTGCCATGATGACATCCTTGGTTCGTTTGATGCCCCAACCATAGGTGCGGCACAAAAACGCTGGTATCCTCGACGTCACCGTGCTGATCTGCAAAAATGCAGAGCAGGTTTAAAGATTGGGGAGATGCGCGCGTTTTCCTCGCTGTTTTACGCGAAGGCTCAACGCTGGCGGCTGCGCGCAAACTGGACATAAACCAGACAACAGTCTCGCGCCGCATTGACGTGCTGGAACATACGCTGGGCCTAAAGCTATTTGAAAAGACCACCCGTGGCGCTTGCCCAACCCAGGCAGCGCGGCAGCTGGCTCCCTATGCCAAGGCCTTGGAGCAGGCAGCAATAGCCTTGGAAGCTGAGGCACTGGTCGAAAAACAACGACCAAAACCCCCCATACGCATCACCGCATTTGACCATGCCGTTATGGGCAATATTGGCAAGGTGGTTGCCGATTTTACCGACGAGAACCCTGACATATCTTTTGAATTTGTGGCCTCCGAACGCCTTCTCGACCTCATCAAGGGCGAGGCTGATATCGCGCTGCGCATGTCACCAGCCATTACCGATGAGCGCCTGATCGCCCGCAAGGTTGGCAACAACTGTTGGACCTACTATGCCTCACGCAGCTACGCCAAAAAACACGGCACACCTGATGCCTACCGTGAAGATATGAGCCCACACCGCGTCGCGCTTCTAAGCCACATAAAGTCTAACCGCGCCAACGTGCTGCGCTGTGTAAGCGCAAGTGATATGATCACGGCCATCCGGACAGGGCAGGCCGTTGGCCCGTTGCCGATAACTGAAGGTGAGAACCACCCAGATCTTGTCCAGTGTTTTGATCCGCCTCCGGGCTCAGAGTTGCCAGTTTGGTTGGTAACCTCGCCCGAGGCTCATAAGCGCGAAGAGGTGCGCCGCTTCACAGCCTTTGCCGCACCTAAGATCGCCCAGAACTTGAAACGTTCGCAAACCAACAAGGCTTAGGCAGCCTCAGCCCGTTGAGCCGCTTCCAGGAATTGCTCCACATGGTCCTGCGTCGTCGCGAAGCTCGCCACGAGGCGGATCATCACTTCGCCCTCGCCATCTTTGCCCTCTTGTGGCGCGACATCAGCCTCGGCTGTGTCTTTGGGCCACTGCGCAAAAACAGCACCAGCGCGCTTCAGCCGCTGCTCCATCGCCTTTGGAATGATAGCGAAAACTTCGTTGATCTCGGTGGCAGCGGCGAGCCGGCAGCCCTCCAGTGCGGTGATGCCATAGGACAGTTTAGCCGCCATAGCATTGGCGTGCATGGCGAGCACCTTCCAGTGGTCATCCTTCAGCATGGCCAAGGCCTGCGCCGCGGCAAAGCGATTCTTGGAGAACACCTGCCCCATCGCTTTTTGGCGGTAGGTCAGATCATCACGCAGATCCTCGCGAAAACTCACCACCATTTCGCTGGCCCACGCGCCGTTTTTGGTGAAGCCAAGCGAAAGCATGTCGACGCCACTTTCATGCGTCAGCGCAGCGGGCGTTACCCCTTGCGCGACCAAGGCGTTGGAAAAGCGCGCGCCATCCATGTGCAAAGCCAAATTGTTGCGGCGTGCGATTGAGCCGATCGCTGCCACGTCCATCACACAGTAGGTGGTGCCAAGTTCTGTGCCCTGCGTCATGGAGACGGCAATGCCCCTCCCACGATGGACATGCTCTGGTGGGTAGGTGGCGATAGCGTCCTGCAACTCGTTGGCGTTGATGCGACCCTGGCGGCCCCGCAGACCATGCAGCTTCATGCCGACCATAGCCTCCGGCCCAGCAGCTTCATCCACCAGAATGTGCGCATCGCGATGCGCAAAGACCACACCGCCGGGGCGGGCGACAGCGCTTAACGCCAACATATTGGCAGCAGAGCCTGTGGCTGTAAAAAACACATCAACATCGCGGTCGAAGAACGCACCAAGCGCATCGCGGGCCCGCGTGGTCAGATCATCAGATCCATAGGCGCTAGCAAAGCCACCCGAGATGGCGCTAAGCGCCTCTGCAACCTGCGGTGAGGCCCCTGCCCAATTGTCGCTTCCAAAAAACATACCTGCTCCATAACGCCATTTGAGGTGCCTCTATCATCACCCCAAACGCGCGCCAAGCCGGATATGCGCGCCATCAATGCGGCATCATTTTTTGGCAAGAACGCGCCCGACCAGCCCATCCACTGAAAAGAGCCCAGGGCCTTTGAGCACCAGATAAATCAGTGGGAAGGCCCAGAGCAGACGTTGGTCGAAAATGATGGCATCTGGGAAGCGGTCAAACCACGCACCGGCCGTTTCAGCGTCGACACCGTGAAAGGTCGTGTCCACATAGGACTGGACCACAACGAAGCCAAGCATGCCAAGCGCGGCGAGCCGACCAAACAGGCCAATCACCAACAACACCGGCAGAACAAATTCCGCGTACGTTCCAGCATAAACCAGCGCAGTCCAAGGCAGTGCAACAGCGCTTTTGTCATAACCAGCGGCTTCGATAACCGGCGGAATGATCTGCGCATACGCGCCGGTGGAAAGCTCAAATATGCTGTCATCAATTTTGGTGAGCGCGGCGTTCCAATAGTACATGAAGAGCGTCGCCAGAAAGACAAAGCGCGCCGCCAACCCGGGCAACCAGGCAGCAGTTAGGCTTTCCAATGTCCCAACTGCGTTCGTCCAAAGATCGAGGATGGACTGAAGGCGTGAGGGCTTAGCGTGCGATGGTGTAGCCTCGCTTACGAGTGCTGGTTCACCTTGATCAAGGCTGGCCATGAAAATTCTCCAATACAGGTGATGGTTGAAGGCTGGTGAACACGCCAGCTGCAAAACAAAGCGAAAGGCTCGCCTGAAAATCGTAGGCCGGGTCAGCATCAAAACCTGAATCCGCCGCCACGCCAAAGGGCAGGCCATCTGCGCAGGCTTGAACAAAAGCTAGGTCGCCTTTGCCGATGGACTGCTGGGTTACTTCATAGCGGGGGCGGGCAATGAGCACCGCCTCACCTTTGCGCAGGTTCACCCCTGCACGCGCGCCCTCAGCCAGCGTGCCATCCATGGCCGCTTTTTCTATCGCGTGGATAGTTGCAATGGGAAAGCGTGATGCGACCAGCCGCACTGCAGGGTGCACGAGCAGCGTGCTGGCTGTCAGATCATCAGGATCAATTTGTGCCAGGCTCGCCCCATCGAACACCGCTGCATCCGCGCCATGATAGGCCTCAATACGACGGCGCTCCAACAAGGCCACATCGGCCAAAAAGGGTTTGGCCTTGGTGGCTGGGTGCTGCGCAAGAAAGCCTGGAAGGGCATCACCATAGGTCGCCATAACAGCATTTTGGGGCGGATGAGTACGCGCAAAATCCGCCATCAACGCGCGCTGTAAGCCTTCACCCAGCAGGTGGGATGTAACAGGGAATGCCGCCTTCAGGGTCTCCGCCAAGCTGGCAACCACATTGTTGCGATAAACGTTGAACGCCTCACGCGGATCACCGCCATTTGCCCTAGAAATACCTGCTGGCACGGGCAAATCCGGGTTCAAAACGGCCTTTGTGAACGCCGCCTGATCATACTTGGGCTTTTGTTCGGGCATGGACTTGTTCGCCGCTCGTGTCCGGTGCGCGCGTTGATCATTGACCTCATGCAACATGACGCCGACCCATAACAGGATCATTCTTTCGCAGAACCGCCTGCGCTTGGGCCGCCTCATGGGCAAGCACCTGGAAAGCGGGTACATCATTATCCCACTCCACCAAGGTGGGACGGGGGCCAATGCGTTTGATCAGCTGTTCATAAAGCGCCCAAACCGGGTCAGAGACCGCACGATCATGGGCATCAATCAATAGCTCAGCACCATCATCCAGCGTTACCGAGGCGTGGCCTGCAAGGTGCACTTCACCGACATGGCCAACTGGAAAATCGGCCAGATAGGTTTCAGCACTGGTTTGATGGTTCGTGGCCGATACAAACACATTGTTGACGTCCAGCAACAGACCGCAGCCCGTGCGCTTTGCAATGCATTTGAGGAATTCTGTTTCGTGCATCTGCTCGCCCTCAAACACCACATAGGTGGAGGGGTTTTCCAGCAATATTGTGCGGCCCAACTCTTGTTGAACTTCATCAATGTGATCACAAACCAGATCAAGTGTAGCTTGCGTGTAAGGCAGCGGCAAAAGATCGTTCAGATAGCCTTCATCATGGCTCGACCATGCCAAATGCTCGGAAAACAGGTCCGGCTCGTAGCGATCGTTTAGCGCGACCAGACGCGCCAGATGGTCTTTATCAAGCGGCTTATGTCCACCAATAGACAAACCAACACCATGCAGCGACAGACCAAACCGCTCGCGCAAGTCGGTCAACATGCGGTGCGGCAGTCCACCTTCACCCATGTAGTTTTCAGGATGAACCTCAAACCAAGCCACATCATGCGCGCGCTCAAAGATGTCTTCAGCATGCTCATGCTTGAAGCCGACGCCAGCCAAGGCATCGGTTATCATGGGTGCTTTGGGCACTTGTAAGTTTGAGGCTGACATTAGGAACCTTCGTTCATTGGGCGATGGTCCGAATGGCCGGACACGATCCTGTGCATCGTGTCCGGCCATTCGGTGGGCGTTCTACAAGCGTTATGCTGGCAGATCGCGGTCCAGTTCTTCCAGCGAGCCTGTGCGGCCATCTGGCAGGAACAGATCATCATCGGACATGGAAGCAGAACCGTACTGCTCGCAAGTGCCTGCATCAACAAAGGTCCAGGCGTTGCCCTGGTAATCAACTGTTGATGTGCCAGCACATGTTGTACCTGGGCCAGCTGCACAATCATTGGCACCAGCAACAGAAATGCCAAAACATTTTTCCTGGCCCTGGGCGTGCGCTGGAGCGACAACGGTTACGGATGCAGCAGCGCCAGCAACGGCAGCGGCGATAACGGCAGTGTTGATAGCACGACGTGAAATGCTCATAAGTTCATGTCCTTTCAAAGACAGTTTAAAGTGGTGCGGTTGTGTCCAAGCACCGTGTGTTGGTTGGGGAGAAAGCTTGCTCGCCTCTCACCAACCAACGTGCCGAACTCAGCGATAAAGAGGAAATGACAAGACAGGGAATTTTTACGCACCTCAAGCTCACGCGCCAGTGTGCACGCGTGAACGCTCATCACAGACGCGTTACCAGAAGAAAAAACTAAAAATGCGAACGAAAATTGCTCATAAACCAGGCCTGATCCACATTTTATGGCGTATGCGCCAATTTGCAGCTTGAGAGAGCCGGAGACATCTGGCAAACAGGACGATAAAAGGTCAGCGATGTTGTCCTATTTTTGGGCTCAACAAGTGCGCCCACAGTGGTAAAGCTGATCTGAGAAGTGCTGCCCGCGCGTAACAAACATCGACGCAAGGCAGTCATGCTTGACGCATAAAGCCGTCTTGACCAATGCCGGGGCTGGCAGGTGGAGCAGGCAAACCAAGGTACAGTTGGCGCAGACCAACGAGCCGCACACCAGAGTGCGACCCGGCCTGCGCCCTACGCTTCTCTTGGCGATTGGGCTCAAATCGAGCACAAGCCGGGGGCAGCTGGACAAGACAAGAAGGTGAGGACACGGGATGAGCGACATGAAAACAACGACACCCCCAACCAGGGTAACGCTGATCGACACGCTCGGCACCAACCCGGCTGCACCTGCAACGCGACAGCAAACAATGCGCGCCGATGCGGCCGAACATGGTCTGTATCGCCCCACCCATGAAAAAGATGCATGCGGCGTGGGGTTCATCGCGAACATGAAAGGCGAGAACTCGCACCGCATCGTTGAGAACGGTTTGCAAATTCTTGAAAACCTCACCCATCGTGGTGCCGTTGGCGCAGATCCGCTTATGGGTGATGGCGCTGGCATGCTGGTGCAAAAGCCTGACGCGTTCTTCCGTGAAGAGATGGCCGCGCAAGGTGTCGACCTACCGGCAACTGAAGATTACGCCGTTGGGTTCGTTTTCATGCCACAGGACGACAACCTGCGTGCACGCTGCGAAGAGGTGGTCAATCGCGTTGTCGCGCAAGAGGGTCAGGTGTTGCTGGGTTGGCGTGATGTGCCGGTCGACAATTCATCACTGAGTCAAGCACCGGGCATTCAGGCCTCCGAGCCTGTGCACCGCCAGGTGTTTATTGGCCGCGGTGAGACCACGCCGCAGGGCGATGACTTTGAGCGCCGCTTGTTCATCCTGCGCAAAGTCATTTCCAACAACATCTATAAAGGCATCGCATCGGGTGAGCAGTTCTACATTGTTTCCCTGTCGGCGCGCACCATCGTCTACAAAGGCATGTTCCTTGCCTATCAGCTGGGCGCCTACTTTGCCGATCTAAAGGATGAGCGTTTCACCTCCTCGCTTGCCCTGGTTCACCAGCGCTTTTCTACCAACACCTTCCCATCATGGAAGCTGGCGCACCCTTACCGCATGGTTGCGCACAATGGTGAAATCAACACCCTGCGTGGCAATGTGAACTGGATGGCAGCGCGTCAGGCGTCCGTCGATTCTGAAGCCTATGGCAACGACATCTCCAAACTCTGGCCCATCTCCTATGAGGGCCAGTCTGATACCGCGTGCTTTGATAACGCACTCGAATTCCTGTTCATGGGCGGCTACCCCATGCACCACGCCGTCATGATGTTGGTGCCCGAGGCGTGGTCAGGCAATCAGGTGATGGATGAAGATAGCAAGGCGTTCTACGAATATCACGCAGCACTGATGGAGCCGTGGGACGGCCCCGCTGCCATTGCCTTCACCGATGGCCGCATGATGGGCGCAACACTGGACCGTAACGGCCTACGCCCAGCGCGCTATTTGGTCACCGATGATGGTGACATCCTGATGGCCTCCGAGGCTGGCACGCTGCCTATCCCTGAAGAAAAGATCGTTGAGAAATGGCGCTTGCAGCCCGGTAAAATGCTGTTGGTCGATCTTGAAGGTCAGCGCATCATTTCCGATGAAGACATCAAGCACGAGCTTGCCACTGCAAACCCCTATGCAGACTGGGTGAAGAAAACCCAGATCGTGCTGGAAGAGCTCAACCCAGTTGAAGCACGACCATCGCGCGTTGATGTATCGCTTCTCGACCGGCAGCAGGCCTTTGGCTATACCCAAGAAGACCTGAAAATCCTCCTGGCGCCAATGGCAATCACCGGGCAGGAAGCACTGGGCTCAATGGGCACCGACACGCCTTTGTCGGCGCTGTCTGACAAATCCAAGCTGCTCTACACCTATTTCAAGCAGAACTTTGCACAGGTCACCAACCCGCCGATTGATCCAATTCGTGAAGAACTGGTGATGAGCCTGGTTTCGTTTATTGGACCCAGACCCAATCTGTTCGATCTGGAAGGTCTTTCGCACCATAAGCGCCTCGAAGTGCGCCAGCCGATCCTCACCAACGAAGATTTGGAGAAAATCCGCTCCATCACGCTGTACGAGGATCGCTTCGAGACCAAAACGCTCAACATCACCTACCCGGTTGAACGCGGGCAGGCGGGCATGCGCGAGGCTGTTACCCAGCTCTGCGAGCGTGCGGAAAGTGCCGTGCATAGCGGGTTCAACATCATAATCCTGTCCGACCGCATGGTGGGGCCCGACCGCGTACCCATGCCTGCGCTGCTGGCAACCGCTGCGGTGCATAACCACCTGATCCGCAAAGGCTTGCGCACGTCGGTTGGGCTTGTCGTAGAAACCGGTGAAGCGCGCGAAGTGCACCATTTTGCATGTCTGGCGGGTTATGGCGCCGAGGCCATCAACCCCTATCTGGCCTTCGAAACGCTGGCTGATATGCACGCCAAAGGCCTTTTCCCCGAAGAAGTCGATGAGTTCGAGGTGGTTGAGCGCTACATCAAATCCATCGGCAAGGGCCTGTTGAAGGTGATGTCGAAGATGGGCATCTCGACTTATCAGTCCTACTGCGGCGCGCAAATATTTGACGCGGTCGGCCTGGGCCAAGCGTTCATCGATGAGTTCTTCTTCGGCACTGCCTCCATGGTGGGCGGCGTCGGTCTGCCAGAAATCGCACGCGAAACCGTCGAGCGCCACACAGATGCCTTCTCCGATGATCCGGTGCTGGAAAACAACTTGGCAGTGGGCGGCGAATACATGTTCCGCCAGCGCGGCGAAGATCACATGTGGACGCCGGACATTGTGGCCAACATGCAGCATGCTGTGCGCAGCAACGTGCCAGAAAAATGGGCCGAATATGCCGATGCGGTAAACGCTGAGAATGGTCGGTTCACCATGCGCGGCCAGTTCCGCATCAAAAATGCCGATGAGATTGGCAGCAACCCTATCCCACTGGACCAGGTCGAATCCGCTGACGCCATCGTGCGCCGCTTCTCCACCGGGGCCATGTCATTGGGTTCCATCAGCCGCGAAGCGCACGAGACGATGGCGTTGGCGATGAACGCCATTGGTGGCAAATCCAACACCGGCGAAGGTGGCGAGGAAGTGGAGCGCTTCACGCCCTTGCCCGATGGCTCATCCAAGCGCTCGGCAATCAAGCAGGTCGCCTCTGGCCGCTTCGGCGTGACCACCGAATATCTGGTGAATGCCGACATGATTCAGATTAAGGTTGCGCAGGGCGCCAAGCCCGGCGAAGGCGGCCAGCTGCCCGGCCATAAGGTGGATGCGGTGATCGCTAAGGTGCGTCACTCAACGCCAGGCGTGGGACTTATCTCCCCGCCGCCGCACCATGACATCTACTCGATCGAAGATCTGGCGCAGCTGATCTATGACCTAAAAAACACCAACCCGGCAGCCGACATTTCGGTCAAGCTGGTGTCTGAGGTTGGCGTGGGCACAGTCGCCGCTGGCGTTGCCAAAGCGCGTGCCGACCATATCACCGTGTCCGGCTTTGAAGGTGGCACGGGCGCATCCCCGCTCACCTCCATCAAGCATGCTGGTGCGCCGTGGGAGTTGGGTCTTGCCGAAACGCAGCAAACACTCATCACCAATGGCCTGCGTTCGCGCATCGCCCTTCAGGTCGATGGCGGCTTGCGCACTGGCCGTGATGTTGTCATCGGCGCACTGCTGGGAGCCGATGAATTCGGCTTCTCCACCGCACCGCTCATCGCCACCGGCTGCATCATGATGCGCAAGTGTCACCTGAACACCTGCCCGGTCGGGATTGCGACGCAAGACCCTGTGTTGCGCAAGCGCTTCAAAGGCACACCGGAGCATGTGATCAATTTCTTCTTCTTTGTGGCCGAAGAAGTGCGCGCCATGATGGCGCAGCTTGGGATTGCCAAGTTCGATGACCTGATTGGCCGTTCTGATTGGCTCGACAAACAAGCGGCCATCGATCACTGGAAAGCGCAGGGCCTCGACTTTGAGCGCCTGTTTTGGAAGCCAGATGCTGAAGCTCAGTCCATTCGTTGGACGCAGCGCCAAGAGCACCCCATCAATGATGTGCTGGACCGCAAGCTGATCGCGTTGGCCGGGCCCGCATTGGAAAACAAAACGCCCGTACAAATTGATCTGCCAGTGCACAGCGTAGACCGCTCGGTCGGTGCTATGCTCTCAGGCGAAGTCGCCAAGCGCTACGGCTATAAAGGTTTGCCGGACGACACCATCGCCATCAAGCTCACTGGTACTGCGGGGCAAAGCTTTGGCGCATTTGTTGCCAACGGCGTGACCATCGATCTGGTGGGCGACGGCAATGACTATGTCGGCAAAGGGTTGTGCGGTGGCCGCCTTGTTGTTCGCCCGCCCGAAAACACGCAGATCGTACCCGAAAAGTCGATCATCATCGGCAACACGGCGCTTTACGGCGCAGTCAAAGGCGAATGCTACTTCCAGGGCATCGCAGGCGAACGCTTTGGCGTGCGCAACTCCGGCGCTGTGGCGGTTGTGGAAGGGTGCGGCGACCATGGCTGCGAGTACATGACGGGTGGCGTTATCGTCGTGCTGGGTGAAACCGGCCGCAATTTCGCAGCCGGCATGTCAGGCGGCATCGCCTATGTTCTGGACGAGCACAAGCTGTTCGCCGCGCGCTGTAACCTCGCTATGGTTGAGCTGGAGCCAGTGCCTGAAGAAGACGATTTGATGGAAAAACTGCACCATCATGGCGGCGACCTAGAGAGCAAGGGCCGCGTGGACCTCTCTTCCGATATGAACCGCTTTGATGAGGAACGCCTCTATCAGCTTATCAGCAATCACGCCTGCTACACCGGTTCTGCCCGTGCACAAATGATGCTGGACGACTGGGACACCTACCGCCCCATGTTCGTGAAAGTGATGCCGGTCGAATACCGCCGCGCACTGGAAGAAATGGAAGCCATGCAACTGCAAGGCGTGGCGGCGGAATAGGCCGGACGAAGGAGAAGAAGAATGGGTAAAGTCACCGGCTTTCTGGAAATCGACCGCCAGGAATCAAAGTATCAACCTGCGGGCGACCGCATTCGGAACTTCAAAGAGTTCACGCTGCCCATGTCCGAAGCGGACGTGAAAAAGCAGGCTGCGCGCTGCATGGATTGCGGCATACCCTATTGCCATGGCCCCACCGGCTGCCCGATCCACAACCAGATCCCCGACTGGAACGATCTGGTTTACAATGGCAACTGGGAAGACGCCGCGCGCGACCTACACACCACCAACAATTTCCCAGAGTTCACTGGCCGCATCTGCCCTGCCCCCTGCGAGGAAGCGTGCGTGCTGAACCTGGAAAACACACCTGTTGCCATCAAAACGGTAGAGCAGGCAATTGCCGACAAGGCCTGGGAAAATGGCTGGGTCGCGCCGCAGGTGCCCGAAACCAAAACCGGCAAATCTGTTGCTGTTATTGGATCAGGCCCGGCTGGCATGGCAGCGGCACAACAGCTGGCCCGTGTTGGCCATGATGTGCACGTTTATGAGCGAGAGCCTGATGCCGGCGGTCTGATGCGCTACGGTATTCCTGATTTTAAAATGGAAAAACATCACATCCAGCGCCGCGTGGAACAGATGGAAGCTGAAGGCGTGACATTCCATTACAACGCACCTATCGGCGATGACTCGCGAGGCGGCTCCATCGCGCCATCACAGCTTATGGACAAGCATGATGCGGTGTTGATTGCAGCGGGCGCCGAAACCCCGCGCGACCCTGAACTGCCCGGCATGGACCTTTCTGGCTGTCATTACGCAATGCCGTTTTTGGTGCAGCAGAACCGCCGCGTGAACAAGGAAGCCACCATCCCTGAGCCACCCATTCACGCCAGTGGCAAACATGTGGTCGTGATCGGCGGCGGCGATACGGCGTCCGATTGCATTGGCACATCCATACGGCAGGGCTGCCTGTCAGTAACGCAGCTCGACATTCGGCCCATCCCACCGGTGGTAGAAGATAAGTTGGCGGTATGGCCCTATTGGCCGACCAAATTCCGCACCTCTTCCAGCCAGGCCGAAGGCGCAGAGCGTGAGTTCTCTGCTGCAACACTTGGCATCAAGGGCGATGAAGAGGGCAGGGTTGCCGGCGTGGAATGCGCCCGCGTGGATGAAAAGCGCGTGCCGATTGAAGGCACCGAGTTCATCTTGCGCGCTGATCTCGTTCTCATTGCCATCGGTTTCTCCGGACCAAAGACGAACGGCATCGCAGATGCTTTTGGCGCTGATCTTGCCCGCGATCGCCGCGCCAACATTCTGGCCAACGACAAGGACTATAAAACCAGCATCGATGGACTGTATGTCGCCGGCGACATTCGCCGTGGCCAAAGCCTTGTTGTCTGGGCGATCCGTGAGGGCCGCCAGGCTGCCCGCGCGATTGATCTGGACCTGATGGGAGAGACGACCCTTCCACGGTAGGCGCACAGTGCTCGCCAACAAAAAAGCCGCTGCCCCGATCTGGTGCAGCGGCTTTTTTGGTTCATGCGCAGGCCTTATCCCTCTGGCTGCTGCGGCCATGCAAACGCGTCGGCCCGCCCTGCTGGCGGTGCACTAGCTGCCCCGCGCAACAGGCGTTCACGCGCCTGCCGGTCCTCTGGCAAAACATCGGCCGGGTCAGCCACCAAAGTGGCTTCCGGGTCAGCAAAGCCTGACGTCATCAGGATAACCGGCCCAATGCCTTCATCGGACTGGGTACTGCCCTCAAAAACCACAGCGGAGACTTCAGGCTCAGGCTCCTCTTGGCCCTGACGTGGCACAAACCGCTCTACAAAATGGGCAAATTTCTCGCGCCCTGCCTGATTGAAGAAAATACCGTCAGATGTGCGCAAATTTGCAACCTCACCGGCCATCGTTGGTCCGGCACGCGAGTAATTGCCCTCAATATCAGTGAAGCCATCATACACGCTGACAAACCGCGCACGTGTGGGTGCGACGGCCTGCTCTAAAATCTGGTTGATAAGACGGATTTCTGCATTTAGGTCCGGGTCTGCCATCGGCGGCAGGCCGACAAAGATCACCGGATGGCCTTCTGTTAGCAGCGTGAGTGCAAAACTGGTGATCCGGTCACGGTACGTATCGCGCCAATCCTGCGATCCAAAGCCAAAGCGCCGCTCACCGTCAATCAACGCCTGCCGGTCGCTGTAACCCAGCGCCACAACCACAGCGCCCACCTGTGTGTACTCATCCAAGCGCTGAATGGCTTCAACATTCCAGTTGAAGTCTGCCGTCTGTGTCAATCCATTGCCCGGGCTGGAAAAGCCGACCGCTTCTATCAACCGGTCTTCACGGAACCGATCGATCAAGCCTTCGCGCAACTGATCGGCAAACTCATCGCCAAACGTCACAACTGTTATGGCGTCAGGGTCCTTGGGCAGTTGCAGTTCAATTAGAGGAGCCTGCGTCGTTCCATCCGTGCCGCTGTCAAGACCAAACGAGCTTTGACGGCGCGTTTGTCGCGGCTCAAAACGGAAAATACGGAACAGCCCGCCACCGCCGCCGCCATCACGCCGTACAATGTTGCCAGGCTGACCTGGTAGCACGATAGCACTTGCATCATCTTGAGCGTGGACAGCCATTGGCAGCCCAACTGGCGCAACAAGAACAAGTAAAAAGGCCAGGACCCAAGCTAAGGATGCAGCGTGTTTCATACCCCAGTGCCTAGCATACAGATCGTGCCGCCCGAAAGAGGCTGAAAAGGCGCTTATCCGCCCAAGTGGCCCAGAACGGTAGAGGACGCATAGCCATCAGGCGTCATACCGATAGACGCTTGGAAAGCACGAATGGCACCGCGTGTCATTGGCCCCACACGCCCGTCGATGCCACCGGTTGAAAAGCCTCGCTGGTTAAGCCCGGCTTGCATTCGCTCAACTTGAGCGCGTGTCAACGGTTGAAGATCACGGGGCCAGTTTGCACGAAATGGCCCGAAGCCCTTCAGCCGGTCGGCCAAATGGCCAATCGCAAGCGCGTAGGAATCCGAATTGTTGTAGACTTTGATGGTGTCAAAATTGTTCAACATCAAAAATGCCGGCCCGCGCGCACCCGCCGGAGCAATCAGCTTGGCCATATCACCAGGCCGCGGGAATGCTTGGCCACGTGCGCGCACCACACCAATCTGGGCCCATTGCCAGAGCGGACGCTCGGTCGTTTCGTCAGCCAATCGCCAGTCAAAACCTTGCGGCAAGGCAACCTCATATCCCCATGTGTGGCCACTGTTCCAACCAGACTGCTGCAGGTAGTAGGCGGTAGAATAGAGTGCATCGGGAATATTGCCCCAGATGTCAGAGCGGCCATCACCGTCATAATCAGCAGAATACTGCAGATAGGTAGTGGGAATAAACTGCGTGTGCCCCATAGCACCCGCCCAGCTGCCAAACATCTGGTCCACGGTTGTGTCGCCGCGCTGCAAAATCTGCAAAGCCGCAAACAGCTGCTCACGGCCAAAATCACGGCGACGTTCATCCGCATGAGCAAGTGTTGCCAACGACCTGATCACCGGACGCACAACTCCACGGTTTTGCAGAACACGGCCATAGGATGACTCAAGACCCCAGATTGCCACCACGACGTAGCGGGATACGCCGGTAGCAGCCTCGATGCGCGCCAGTGTATTGGCGTGCTCACGCAGCATGCGTTGCCCGTCACGCACATTGGCCGCAGAGACAGCGCTATCAAGATACTCCCAGATTGGACGCACGAACTCGGGCTGCGATGTAGCGGCGCGCAGCACAGCTTCGTCGGGCGTCGTAACCCCGGCAAAAGCCTGCGCAAGGATCGCATCATTGATGCCAGCACGGCGCGCCTCAGACTGGAACTGCGCCGTCCAGTTCTGAAAAGCAGCATCAGCACGCGCTGAGGTGCCCGTCAGACTAAAACTGACACACCAGGCCAAACAGCATACAAACAGAAAGCGGATCATAGTTGGCTCCTCAATGTCGACAGGCGCCCCCACGCCTGCATGTCATTTGTACCCCAAAACAGTTTCATCACGCAGCTGCGTTGCGGCCGGCCATGCGGGTTTCCCATGCGTAGGCGTGGCCAACAATCACATCCAGATCATCATAGGCAGGCGTCCAACCAAGTTCTGCGCGTGCACGATCTGCCACCGCGACCAACGTGGCTGGGTCGCCAGCACGACGGTCAGTTTCCCGCGCTTCAAAATCGATACCCGACACGCGCCGCACCGCATCAACAACCTGGCGCACTGTATAGCCGCGACCATAGCCACAGTTCATAACCTGACTGTCGCCCCCTGCGCGCAGGCGATCAAGGGCAAGAACATGGGCAGCAATAAGGTCGGACACATGGATGTAGTCACGCACGCCCGTACCATCTTCGGTATCATAATTGGTGCCATAGATTTCCATATGGGTGCGCTGGCCAAGAGCAGCCTGGCTCGCAACTTTGATAAGGTGCGTGGCCCGCGGCGAGCTCTGCCCTGTGCGCCCCTCAGGGTCCGCGCCAGCAACATTGAAATAGCGCAGCGCCGTGTAGGCAAAATCGTGTGCCTTGGCCGTATCGGCCAGCATCATTTCAGTCATCAACTTCGATGAACCATAGGGCGAGATCGGCAAAGTGGCAGCTTCCTCACGCACCATTGAGGCTTCCGGCATGCCATAGACCGCCGCAGTGGAGGAGAAAATGAAATGCTTCACGCCGCAGTTCACCGCAGCAGCCATCAATGTGCGCGATTTCACGGTGTTGTTAGCGTAATAGCCCAGCGGGTCTGAGACAGAGTCCGGCACGACGATAGAGCCGGCAAAATGAACCACAGCGTTCACGCCGTGCTCGCGCATAACCCTTTCCACCAGCACTTGATCGCCGATATCGCCGATCACCAAGCTTATGTTTTCCGGCAAGTTGGGCCGATAGCCCGTGGTCATGTTATCGACCACCACCTGCGGTTCACCCCGGTCTGCAAGAGCATACACCATGTGTGAGCCGATATAGCCTGCACCACCGGTTACCAGAACTGTCATGAGAAGTGCTCGCTTTGCTTATCGCCCCGCGCTTACCTTAAGGTGGCGTGTTGCCACGTAAGCAGAACTTTCCAATTGAGGCGCCGACCCCTAGGAACCATAATAATGATTCATGAACAAAAAGGGTAAATGAAGCATGACGCGTCGCATTCGTAAGGCTGTTTTTCCTGTTGCCGGTCTGGGTACCCGATTTTTGCCAGCCACCAAGGCCATGCCAAAAGAGATGCTGACGGTCGTTGATCGCCCAGTCATCCAATATGTTTTTGAAGAGGCGCGCGAAGCGGGTATCGAGCATTTTATTTTTGTTACCGGGCGCAACAAGTCGGTCATTGAAGACCATTTCGATGTTCAAGTGGAACTGCGCGAAACGCTTGCAAAGCGAGGAAAATTTCCTGAACTTGAAGCGCTTGACGCGCAAATGCCGCAAGCTGGCATGGTCAGCTACACCCGGCAGCAAGAGCCTTTGGGCCTGGGTCACGCTATTTGGTGTGCTCGCGAAATGGTGGGCGATGAACCGTTTGCCGTGCTTCTGCCAGACATGATTATGCAGGCACCAAGTGGCTGCCTGTCACAGATGATGGACGTTTATAACCAGACCGGTGGCAACGTGGTTTCGGTGGAAGAATGCGCCCCCGAAGACACCTCCAAATACGGGATTGTCGGCAAAGGCGGAGACGTAAAGGGCGGCTTTGAAGTGACCGCCATGATCGAAAAGCCATCGCCCGGCGAGGCACCGTCCAACTATTACATTTCCGGGCGCTATATTCTTCAGCCCGAAGTGATGGGCATTTTGGCCAATCAGGCTGCCGGTGCCGGTGGGGAAATTCAGCTCACAGATGCCATGCTGGCTCTCCACCAAGACAATCCGTTTTTCGCGATGCCGTTTACCGGATCGACCTATGACTGCGGCTCGAAGGCAGGCTTTTTGGCAGCCAATGTGGCCTTTGCTCTATCACGACCAGACATTGCGCCTGGTTTTCAGGAAGCCCTGCGCGACATCATATCAAGGCGCGCTTAGGCACATACCAGCACCCTGCCTGCAGCCTACCGACATTCTACCTGCAGCCTATCTACGCAGTGTAACGCCGGCTTCGATTTGGAAACGGTTGATGTCGCCGGTCGTCTCTGGCTCATGCTCATAGCTTGCATCTATGCGCACTGCAGCGACGGGAGATAAGCGCCATGTGGCCCCAGCCGTACCAGTATAGACGCGCGTGTCGCCATCAATGCCGCTGAACTGGGTATCTGTCAGACCAGCACCAGCGCGCAGCTCTACATTGCGGCGAAGGTCATGGCTGATGCCCAAAAGGGCCGACCGGGCGACGCCCACACCTGCGCCAAACTGTGTTGTTGGATCCAGCGAGGTATCCACTGTTAGCGTTGCGCTGGTGAGCGCTGTGACGTCCCATGTCAGGCTCGCCGCTGCAGTCAGGGCAAGAGTATCGTCGAGGCGATCGTCCTCGAACTGCTCGCCGGCAAAGCCCAACGACGCTTCACCGCTGACCGGCCCATCATCGGCCAAGATAAAGCCGCCACGCAGCCCGTAGCCATAACTGTCACGCTCAAACCCGTTGCGATCAACCGAACGGTCAAACCGGCGAAGGCTTGCTGAGCCTTCAACAAAGGGACGCACTATTGGGCCCGTTGCCCGCGCCAGGCGCAAGGTGAGTTCACCATCAAAACGATCGCGGTCATCATTTGATTGTGAGGTGCCATCGGCCAATGGCGTATCGCCAAACAGACGCCGCTCGGCGTTCACTCCAAGCGTGGCACCAACCAGCCCCACGGCCCGCTCAACCTGCGCTCCAGCCGAAAATGCGTTTTGATAGGTCGTGCCATCAGCGCCGGCCACCGTATCGCGATCACTCACCGTTTCGCCAGTCAGCTCATACCCACCGCGAAGCGTAAGTGTTGTTTGATCGGCCAAATCAAGGCGAAGGTCGCTGGCCGCCGACCCCTCACCCTGCAAATCTCGACCATCATCAACATAAGTCAAACTGCCGCGAAGCTCGCCGTTCCAGGCATGACGAGACCAATCGCTTTCCACACGCAGTTCCGGTGCGAGGCGAACAGTGCGCACCTCGCGGGCATCGCTTTGCTCGTCGATATTGCTGTCATAGCCGACAGCAAGATCAAGTGCCGGGAACCACGTCAGGGGGCCATGGCGAATGCCAACAGGCGCATAAGGATCAGTATCATCAAGGCGCGGTGGCGCCAACTGAGCACTGTTTTGTGCATCGATAGTGCCCGTCACCAGCGCATCCTGCGGCACAGCAAAGCGCACGAGGTCTTCCTGGGTGGCAATATCTTCAACGCGTTGACCATCAACTGCCACTGCGCCATCAAACTGGGTGGCGCGATCCGGCGCGTCTGGAAACGTACGCAAACCGCCGGTCGCCCGCACCTCTTGTGCTTGTTCTGGGTTTTCGGACCCCGGCACCTGCTGGGCAACGACAACGCTTCCCATGCTACCCAGCGCGGCGACCGTGCTCGCAGCGAGCACGAGTGAACGTTGAAACGGGAACAGGAAGATGGCCTGCTGCATCATGGGGCGCAAAGCTGCTCGCAAAAGAGCCCATCCAACGCCGCACCTTCCATCAGGCGCAGCGCCCACAGGCAATCCAAGGGTTAACTAGAGATAAACCGCGATGGTTAACGAGCCGTTGAAGCGGCATTAACCCCGCACTAACCCTAACTTTAGGTTTCCAGTCACAGCCCAACTTTGCGCTTTTGCATTTAGCTCTCGTTTGCCCTCTCGGGCGTACCTTGGCCCGACTCGGCGTGTGCAACGCATCGCCGTGAGTAGCAAAGTTAGGCGTGGGTGGTCCCGTGGATTTAGCAACGATCATTGGAATTTTGGCAGGCCTGGTGGTGGTGATCATCGCCATGCTGTTGGGCGGCAATATTGGCCAATTTGTCGACCTTCCATCTGTCCTCATTGTTATAGGCGGCGGGCTTGCTGCCACATTGGTGCGCTTTCCTCTGTCGGAAATCGGTTCTGCCATGGTGCTGGGCGGCAAGTCTGCCTTCACACACAAAAAGACCTCCCCGAGCGAACTGGTCGAAGAAATTGCCAACCTTGGTGATGTGGTCCGCAAAAACGGTCCGCTGGGGCTGGAGAACGTCGAAGTTTCGCACCCTATGCTGCAAAAGGGCACGCAATACGTGACCGATGGTTTTGAGCCTGCCTTCATCCGCGAAAGCCTGGAGCGCGAGCGCGACTTATCACTTGAGCGCTTGGCCGAAGGTCAACGTGTCTTCAAAGCCTTGGGCGAGTCCGCTCCCGCTTTCGGCATGATCGGAACGCTCGTGGGTCTGGTGCAACTGCTTGCCAACATGGATGACCCTTCGACAATTGGTCCAGCGATGGCGATTGCCCTGCTGACCACGATGTACGGTGCCATTATCGCCAACCTTATCTGCCTTCCCATTGCTGACAAGCTGGAGGCCAAGTTTGCCGTTGAAGAGGTGAACCTGTCGCTCGTTATCGACGGTGTAACCCAAATTCGCGACAATAAGAGCCCGACACTCATCCGCGAAATGCTGTTGGCTTATCTGCCAGACAAGCAACGTGCCGAACTGGCAGAAGCGGCCTAGGCGGGCAGAACCGGTATGGCGCGCAAAAAATCTGAAGCGGCAGGCGCACCTGGATGGCTGGTCACCTTTGCTGACTTGATGTCCATTCTGGTCTGCTTCTTCGTGCTCATCATCTCTTTTTCCATTCAGGATCAGCAGAAGCTGCAGATCGTGGCTGGTTCCATGCGTGATGCCTTTGGCAGCCAGCTTATCACCCGTCGTTCGGGCATGATTGAACGAGAAGGCGCGCCGATGCGCGATTTTGTGCGTCGGGTTGGCATCATTGAGACCCCTGAGGACTCTGAGTTTGCCAATGAGCGGCACGACATGCGCCCGCAGCAAGGCCCCGAAGCCAACACCCACACCATTGAGCAGGCTGAAACCGAAATTCCCCGACGCTTTGCAACTGCTGCCGCATCACTGCGCCAAGCGTGGCAAACCTTGCCTGAAATCACCCAACTGTCGCAGCATGTCGTGATGGAGGAAAACGAAGATGGCCTCCATGTGTCACTGATTGACCAGGACGGCCGGTCAATGTTCCCGGAGGGGTCAAAATACCCGTTCGAAACAACGCGCCTTCTGCTGCAACAAATGGCACCGGTGCTGCGCCAATTCCCTTACCGAGTTCAGATCACAGGGCACACATCATCCTCGTCTGCCCCGCCCCTCAACCCGGCCTATTCCGATTGGGAGTTGTCTGCTGATCGCGCCAATGCGGCGCGCCGTATTTTGCAAGACAGTGGTGTACCTGCTGAGCGTCTAGCTGGTGTTGTCGGCAAAGCCGATAGCGAGCCGATGTTTGCCAACGATCCGACCTTACCCGCCAATCGGCGCATCACAATTTTGCTGATGAGCGAAGCGCCGCCAATACCGCACGACCACACGCCTTAATCTAGCCAAATGGTGCAACGACCAGTGTGCTGCTGCGCGCCTCGACCACTTTGACTTTGGTGCCAGCTGGCAAATCTGGCCCTTCAATACGCCATAGCGTATCGCCAATTTTCACCCGACCTGCGCCATTTACGATCGGTTCGCTTAAGGTCAAATCTTTGCCCTCGTGGGTTTTGCCACGTTCATTAAGGCCCGGCGTATCGGTGGTTTCATCACCGCGGCGAGCAAAGAAACGCCGACCGGCAATCACGAACATGGTCGCCAGCACCGCAAACAAGACCAGCTCGATCTGCCAAGACAGGTCATGGAAAAACCCGATGGCACCGACGCCAAGTGCGGCGAGCCCCAGCCACATAAAAACAACGCCCGGAACAGCAAGTTCCAGCCCCAGCAGGGCAATGCCGAGCGTGATCCAAGTCCAAGATCCGAACTGCGAGAAAGATTCTGCGATCATGGTTGGCCACCCTGATTGCCGCCACCCTGTTTTTTATCGCTTTGATCGCCCAGTGCAGCTTTGGCGATTTCACCAATCCCGGCCACTGACCCAATAACCGAGGCAGCTTCAAGCGGTATCATCAGTGTCTTCTGGTTTGGTGAGGCTGCAATCTCGCCAAGAACCTTCACGTACTTTTCTGCGACGAAAAAGTTGATCGCCTGCGCAGAGCCGTTCTCAATGGCAAGCGACAACATTTCAGTGGCCTTTGCATCGGCTTGGGCCAAGCGCTCACGTGCTTCGGCATCACGAAAGGCTGCCTCTTTGCGGCCCTCGGCTTCCAGCACCTGCGCTTGCTTGTCACCGTCAGCGCGCAGCACTTCAGCTTGGCGCAAGCCTTCAGCTTCCAAAATCGCAGCACGTTTGTCGCGCTCAGCCTTCATCTGGCGGGCCATGGAGTCCACCAGGTCTCGCGGTGGGTCGATGTCCTTGATTTCAATACGGGTGATTTTCACGCCCCACGGATCCACAGCCGCATCCACCACCCGCAACAAACGGCCATTGATCTCGTCTCGGTTCGACAACAGCTCATCCAACTGCATCGACCCCATAACTGTGCGGATGTTGGTGAGCGTTAGATTGATGATCGCGTTTTGCAGGCCAAGCACTTCATAGGCGGCACGCGGCGCATCGAGCACTTGATAAAAGGTGACCCCGTTGACGGTAACTGTCGCATTGTCCTTGGTGATGACCTCCTGGCTGGGAACGTCGATCACCTGCTCCATCATATTGATGCGAGCACCGATCTGATCGAAGAACGGCACGATCAGATTGAGGCCAGGCTTAAGGGTTTTGGTATAGCGGCCAAACCGCTCAACGGTGAAATTGTAGCCCTGCGGGACCTGCTTTACGCCCATAAAAATGAGCGCAACGACCAGCACGATCAGCGCGATAATGACGATGTCAAAACCACCAACAGGAAAATCTAGGAACATGGGTGCCTCGCACGCGATTCGCCGGAGAACCAGCAGGTGCCACTTACATGCGCGCTGGCGAGGGGCGTTTCAAGACGCGCGCTAGGTTCGGCGTCAGGCCGTGCAAGCAGCAAGCGCCACGGCCGGGCATGTCCCAGCCATCCAACACAAATGGTTCAAAGCCACCCAAGCATGGAGCGTTAAGGCCGGCCCGTTGGGCACACGCAGACACGGCGCCCAAAAGACAACGCCGTTATGGGCGTGGGCCTACTTCACCCAGCCTTGCAGCTCGCGACGCGCCAGCGCTTCGATGACGCGCATGCCGTTCTCACTGTCATTGAGGCATGGAATATAGCTGAAGTTCTCGCCGCCATGCTCCTCGAAAATCTCGTGAGCTTCCATCGCAATTTCTTCGAGCGTCTCAAGACAATCGGAAACAAAACCTGGATTGAAGACGGCAATGTTCTTGATGCCTTCTTCGGCAAATTTTTCCACCGTCTTATCAGTGTAAGGCTGCAACCACTCTTCAGGACCAAAACGTGACTGGAAACATGTGACCAGTCGGCCTTTTTCCCAGCCCAGCCGCTCTTCGAGAAGCCGCGAGGTTTTGTGGCAGTGGCAGTGGTATGGATCGCCCTTTTTGAAGTAGCTTTCGGGAATGCCATGATAAGAGGCGATGACTTTTTCTGGCTCAAAATCCAAGGTTGCCAGATGCTCCTCGATGGAGCGGGCAAGCGCATCAATGTAGACAGGTTCGTCGTGATAGGCTGGCACGGTACGCATGGCCGGTTGCCAACGCAGCTTCATCAGGTGCTCATAAGCCTTATCGTTCACTGTTGCCGTGGTGGCGGAGGCGTACTGAGGATAGAGCGGGAACAGCATGATGCGATCGCAACCCTGCTCGCGAAGCGCATCAATGCGGCTAGCAATGGATGGGTTGCCGTAGCGCATGCCCCAGTCGACGACCACATTCTCATGGTCGGCCAGGGCTTCACCGAGAAGGTCAGATTGTGAGCGGGTGTAGGTTCGCAGATAACTTTCATCGAGATCCTTGTTCCAGATAGTCGCGTAGTCTTTGCCTTTGCGGCCGGGCCGCACCATCAAAATAATACCGTACAAAATCGGGTACCAGAGCGCCTTCGGCCATTCGATCACGCGCCGATCGGTTAGAAACTCCGCAAGGTAGCGCCGCATGGGCCAGTAAGTCGTGGCATCCGGCGTCCCCAAATTCACAAGCAACACACCCACCTTGCCAAACTTCACTGGCGGGTGGTCCTCGGGCATCACCGAAAGGGCAAGCGAACGGTTGGGCTCTGCTGGCGCAACGGTGTTGGCTTTGAAGCTCTTATAATCCTGCGTGTTCACGCGACTTATCTCCTGGCATGCCTGTCCGGGCGGTGTGCAAAATGAGGTGCGCTATGCATAACATGTGCATAAGCATAGTCCCATACGCAACGCCAAGGTGTTTGGATGGATCAATCGCCGCACAACCTTGGGTCCGACCGCTCAAAAAGCACACATCTGTTCAGCTTGCAGCGCTTCGTAAATCTGTCATGGTACTGTCACACGGTCGGCACCCAAGCCACCGCACAACAACATTCTACACCGCAACGCCTTGAGGGAGGCTCCTAAGCCATGTTCCACAAACCCACCCGTCTTATGACCGCACTTGGTCTATCCACCGCACTGCTAACGCTGCCCGCGCTTGCGCAGGACAGCACGACAGTGAATGTTACCTTCCTGCTGGTCAACGACGTCGACACCGTCGACAACATGTCCGATCAGGGCGGATTTGGCCGCCTGGCCACCGTTGTCGCACAAGAACGCGAAGCCAACGATAATCTGGTGTTTGCGGTGGCTGGCGATGTTATCTCGCCTTCGCTGCTCTCCTCGTTTGATCAAGGCGAACACATCACCGAACTGTTCAACATGATTGGCCCCGATGTGTTTGTGCCGGGCAACCATGAGTATGACTTTGGCGAAGAGGTTTTCCGCGCGCGCATGGGTGAGCTGGACACAGCCCTTCTGGCAGCCAACCTGCGCAACGAAGATGGCACGGTGCTGGATGGCTTTGCTGACACCATGATGATGGATGTCGATGGCTTCATGATCGGTATCATCGGCCTGACCGCCGAAGATGCCGTTGTGAAATCTTCGCCCGAAAGCCTGCAGCTGGGCGGCGCGATGGAAGTGGGCCTTGCTCAGGCAGAAGTGCTGCGCGATGCGGGCGCGGACATGATTGTGGCCGTCACGCACAACCATATCGGCATCGACCGCGAGATGAAGGATAGCGGCGCGTTTGACCTCATTCTGTCCGGCGATGATCATGACCTGCGCATCGAGTATGATGGCCGCACTGCACTGGTCGAAAGCCGTGAACAGGCAGACTATGTGACCGCAGTCGATATTACCGCCACCATTCGTGATGGCGATCGCCGCCGTGTGGGTTGGGAACTCGGCTTCCGCCCGATCTCCACGCTTGGTATGGAGCAGGACGCAGACGTGCAGGCCCGTGTTGATGAGTTCAACGAGATCCTCGATGAAGAACTCAACGTCACCATTGGCAGCATCACCGCAGAACTGGACTCCCGCCGCGCATCGGTGCGCACGGGCGAAGCAACCATGGGCAACCTTGTCGCCGATGGTATGCGCGCTGCGGTGGGCGCTGACATTGCCATCACAAATGGCGGCGGCATTCGCGCCGACAAAGTGTATGCACCAGGCAGCGAGATCACACGCCGCGACATTCTCTCTGAACTGCCATTTGGCAACGTCAACATCATGATTGAGCTGACGGGCGCAGAAGTTCTGGCAGCCCTGGAAAATGGCTTCAGCCGCGTGGAAGACGTCAACGGTCGCTTCCCGCAAGTGTCCGGCATGATGATTGAAGCGGACATCACCCGCGAGGCAGGCGACCGCGTGACATCGGTCATGATCGGTGGGCAAGCGCTGGATGAAAGCGCGACCTACACTGTGGCCACCAACGACTTTATGGGTCGTGGCGGTGACGGCTATTCAATGTTTGCCGACGCGCCACGGGTCGTGCGTGAGGAAGACGCCAAGCTGATGGCCAACGATGTGATGGTGCATGTGCGCGAGCTGGGCGAGTTCGCACCAGCCATTGATGGCCGCATCGCATTGACGCGCTAAGCGACAACGCCTGCAACCCACAAAACGTTACGTCATGGCCGGGCCAGACCCGGCCATGATTCATTAGGCTTTAAGCAGCCAATAGGCCAAACGGCCTGCCAGTGTTGATAAACTTACCCGGTTGCACGCGCTGCACCCGCGGGCGCAAACCGGTTAGCGCTTCAAAGCTCTCCATCAGATCCTGTTCGATCCAAGCGCCAGCTTCGGTTTCAACCTGCAATATGGGCACGTTGCTGCCGTTATCGCTGTGATCAGCATTCTTGGCCGGCGCATGAGCCAAAAGACGCGCATCTAATATTTCATCATGCTCACCAACAAGGGTCGCAAGATCAGCAGCGCGAACAGCGCTTTGCTCAACCCGCACCGTCGGTTGCACCAATCCCATCCAACCCATCAGGCCAGGCTTACGATAGGCATGGGGCACCTGCTCCAACTTGGAAAGCACACCGGTTCGTACAGGCGCTGAGTCACCCACCGGCTCACTGAGCACAACTTCACCCACCATGCCTTTGGGCATGACGGTTTCACCACCGGGCTGAACGATATCCACCGTAACATTATCGAGCAACCAATACGCCTCATCACGTGCATGGCGCAGGGCGTATGGTCCGTAGGATGGGTCGCTCATCATATCGGTAAGCCGGACGCCATGCTGCACAGCAAGCGAATGAACGATGGGAAACACCGCCCCACCGCCAATCAAAGCATGGGAAAGCACATGGCCGTAGCCAGCGCGTAACAAGGCAAACAACTGGTCGGGTGAACCGATGAAACAGGTTGGCTTTTCGTCAGGACTATCAAGCAAGCAGTGCGGGCTGATAGTGCCATTACCACGCACACCGGCTGCCGCCACCACCAAAGCCTGCAAGTCGCGGTAGGCCTCTCCAAAGCCAACCAGAACAGTCTGGTTGTCCCCAATAGTGGCGCGCTCCATCGCTTCAACCATCCGCGCGGTGGCTGCCTTGGAGACGTTACGACCTTGAACCTGATCCAACAACGCGGACCTCACCGACACACAATGCAAAAAACTATTGCGCCAGTGTCGCTGCAAAGGCTTACCAGATTGGTAAGATTTGGAAGCTTCATACGCCGCTTTCGTTCACGTGCGCAAAGGCCAGCACCTGCACGAGGCGCTGTGACGCAATGGTACTATGGCGCCCTCTTGGAGGAGCAGCCCGATTGAACTAAAGACGACGGCCCCACGACCAATCATGACGTCGATCACGGGAAGCGGTGAACGCGGGTTAGGGGGCTCAGTCCGCGACCGTCAGGATTTCGGCCAGAGGCTTCTTGATTTTGGCAACCGCAGGAACAGTGGCATCAGCAGCAGGGTGCCCGACTGCTAAAATCATAATCGGCTTCTCAGCCTCCGGCCGACCAAGCAGCGCATTGAGAAACTTCATCGGGTTCGGCGTGTGGGTAAGGCACGTAAGCCCGGCATGGTGCAGTGCGGTGATTAACACCCCCGTGGCAATGCCCGTGCTTTCAGGCACATAGTAGTGCTTGTAGCGGGTGCCATCTTCGTAGGTTCCCCAGCGTTGGGCAAACACGATTATGAGCCACGGGGCATCCTCAAGATGAGGCTTGTGCGCGGTCGTGCCGATGGGCTCCAGTGCCTTTATCCAGGCATCCCCGCCGCCGCCTGCATAAAACCGACGCTCCTCTTCCTCCGCCGCCTCGCGAACAGTGCTTTTTATCGCAGGGTCAGCGATGGCCACAAAGTGCCAGGGTTGCTGATTAGCACCGGAAGGCGCAGTGCCCGCCGCTGCAATGCAGGCTTCAACAACGGCACGGGCAACCGGTCGCTCGGAATAATCACGTACCGAATGTTTCTGCGCCATTCGCGCATGAAACGCCCGCGCCTGCGCCAGCATGTCTTCATCGCTCAACTCTAGACGGTCGGGTAAGGCAAGCGGCTGGTACGAAAGACCTTCACGATCGATCATGGCAAAACGTCTCCCACTTCCAAACTATGCGCGCGACACTGCGGAGCGAAGCAGACTAAAGCCAGCCAATGCAAACAAACCCGCCACTGGAGTTTCGACCCATCGGCGCGCCAAGGCATAGGCGGCCATAAAACCGGGCAATGAGAACGCGAGCGCATACCCAGCATAGTTGAAGAAGCCGATCGCAATGCAGACTGCAGTGGCCACAATCACGAAGCCCACCGATTGCTCACCACCAAGCCCCATGGACAGTGCGGCCATCCACGCCACCACAGCTTTCGGATTGGAGAGGTTCAGCACCAGCCCGCGCCCAAACCAACGGCCTTGTGCCTCGTTGCTCTGGCAGGCAACACCGCTATGATCTTCCCTCATCGCAGAGCGCCCCAGCTGGCAAGCAAGCCATAGAAGATACAGCCCGCCAAGCACTTTGAGCGCCGTTAAAGCGGTGGCCGAGCTTTGCAGCAAAGCACCAAGCCCTGTGGCAGCAACCACCCCCCAAAAGGCAAAGCCCAGAGACAACCCAAGGCCAAAGCGTAGGCCACTTGCCCGACCAAAACGCATAGAAACGGTGGCGACCGCAATGTTCGCAGGTCCGGGTGAAACCGCGACCACAAAAAACGCCAGTGTTACGGCCAGAAGATTTTCAAATCCGCGCATCATCTCGCTCTTGGCTCTTTCAAAAGAAAAGCCCGCAACTTGGCTTAAGCTGCGGGCTTTCTGGTTTGTTGCTCAGGCTGGCTAATTCAACAGATCCGGCAGGATTGTCACAATGCCAGGGAACAACCACAACATCCCCAAGGCAATCACCTGGATACCCACAAACGGGATAACACCACGGTAGATGTTGCCAGTGGTCACGCTCTTGGGCGCAACCCCGCGCAAATAGAACAGCGCAAAGCCAAAGGGCGGGGTGAGGAACGATGTCTGCAGGTTCACCGCGATCATGATGGTGACCCAAGCCGGATCAAGTGTGCCGCCATAGAGCACCGGTCCCACAATAGGGATCACGATGTAGATGATCTCCAGGAAGTCGAGCACGAAACCGAGCACGAACAAAATGAGCATCACCACAAGGAACACGAGCAACTCATTGTCGAAGGCTCGAAGGAACTGCTGAATGTAGTGCTCGCCACCAAAGGAGATCAGCACCAGGTTCAGCACCTGACTACCGATCAGGATGGTGAACACCATGGATGTCACTTTGGCCGTCTCTCGCACCACTGGCGACAGCACATTGCCGCGGAACAGAACCCAGCAAGCATAAAGCAGGCCTAGGAAAGCAAAGTGATAAGCGCCCTGCGCGATCACATAGGCAACCCAATCCTGCCAAGCCACTTCGGCGCGTGTGATGCGCAGATCAAAATTGACGCCAATCAGGATCATAATAACCAGCGCGAAGCTCGCCCAAATGACAATCTTGGAGTTGCCCTCTTCCTCTTTGAGCTTGCGGAACGCCGCCAGCATAATCGCACCAGCAGCACCCAACGCAGCGGCAGGTGTCGGGTTGGTAATCCCGCCAAGGATCGAGCCAAGCACAGCGACGATGAGCACCAACGGCGGGAACACAACCCGCAGCAGCTCATTCTTGGCCAGCCTGCCCATACCAACTTTACAGCCGTAAAGCGTGAGGATCATGGGGATGGCAAGAATGGCAAATTTTGCACCTGGCCCGGTGACAGGGGTGATGAATAACGCATCAAAAAGGAAGGCCAGCGCAACGCCAGCGCCACCAATAAACAGCGGCGTGGGGTTGGCTTTGAAATCCACGCCACGCGCCATCAACAAAATGATGCCGAGCAGCACGAAGATGCTGGTCACGCCGCTGCCGATAGGAGCTGCGGTGGCCACAGCCTCTTGCCGGGCGACGACCATTTCTTCTTCGGTCAGTTCCTGCGCTTCTGCAGACCCGCCAGCTGCTTGAATAGCGGCTTGTTCAGCGACCGCGTCGTCCCAGGCGTCTTGTCCGTGCAGCTCAATCATAGCGGCCTGGCAAGCGTCGGGAACATTGGTGCGCAGGCTGGCCTGTTCACCAACGGCCGAGAAGTTGGAAACATTGATCGACTGACTGCCGATCATGCCGCCACTGAAACCCAGAATGACCGCAAAGATAAGACCAATTGGCGCGGCCACATACCATGTCAGCCCGTGACCTTTTTTGGTTTCGGCCTTTTCGACGGCATCAAACAACACCGGCGGGGCTTTGGTTGGGTTCACCAGCGCATAGCCAAACGCATAGGTGCCATACAGCGTGGCAATAAAGATGCCGGGCAGCAAGGCCGCCTGGAATAGCGTACCCACGGAAAGCACGGCGGGTTCGCCCAGATATGTCAGCGCATCGCTGCACCCGGCAAGCTGCGCGCGCGTTTCCTGCCCGGCAGCGTAGAGGTCACCCACAAGGGTGCCGAGCAGAACAATTACAATAGACGGCGGAATGATCTGCCCCAAGGTACCTGAGGCCGCAATAACGCCGGTCGCAAGCTCTGGCGAGTAGTTGTTGCGCAGCATTGTTGGCAGGGCCAGCAAGCCCATGGTCACAACTGTTGCACCCACAATACCGGTGGATGCCGCAAGAAACGCACCCACGATCACGATGGATACAGCCAGACCGCCAGGCAGTGGGCCGAACACGCGGGCCATGGTGGTCAAAAGGTCTTCGGCAATGCGCGAACGCTCAAGCGTAATGCCCATCATCACGAACATGGCCACAGCCAGCAGCGTCTCAATGGACTGACCGGCAATCACACGCTCGTTCATGCGGTTCACAATGAACGATAGGTTGCGCTCCATAGCCTGCTGCCAGCCACCAGGAAACAACGCTTCTTCAACACGCGGTAAGTCGGGGTATCGGAACACAGATATGGAGTCGCGTATCACGCCCTCGGCAAGCAGAGCGGCATATTCTGGCGATCCTTTATCGATCGCCTGATGGATCAGGATGCCAGCTGAATCCAGCGCGGCGATGATCGTGAAGGAAATGACACCTGCACCGGCGATGGAAAACGCGACGGGAAATCCACTCAAGATGGACGCAAACAGGGTGAGGAAGACGATAATCAGGCCAACTTCGACCCCGTCCAAACCAAATAGCATAGCGCTGCCTTACCTCTTCGTGGCGCTTGAGCGCCTTAGTGTTAAACGGCGCTACTGCGCTTCGTTGTGCTGTGGCGCAGCCGCGCCGGACTTAAAATTACAATCGTTTCTTAGGTGGAGCCCGAGTGGACTTCGTGCGCGATGTCTTCAGCTTCATCGCCCATTTTGTCCTTGTCGATGTATTTGCCCGCACTCTCTTCGCCCTCGACGAACTCCAGATAAGAGCGCCAGAAAAACGCCATCGCGTGCAAAAGAACCATCACGCAGAAAATGACGATGAGGACCTTGAACAGGAAATAAGCGTTGAAGCCGTTGGGGCTGAAACCAATGGTTTCCACATTCCAGCGCAGGACACGCGACTGCATGAGCATGCGGTCCAGCGTGCTGGTGGACGATGGGTTGGGCACCACAAGATGCCGCCACATGAAGAACCATGCGTACAGATAGGTGATCACCATGGCCGGCACCATAAAGATCATGCAGCCCACCATATCGATGATCTTTTTGGCGCGGTGCGACACCGCAGAGTAGATGAGGTCAACGCGCACATGGCCGCCCTGCACAAATGTGTAGGTGCAGCACAGGCATACAATCATTGCATTGTAGAGCTTCAGCTCTTCGGACCACCAGGACAGGTCCTGCGTGAACGCCTTACCAAGCGGGCCCATGGAAATATCGGCAACGCGGAAGATGCGCTGCAAGAACACAATCATCACTTGCTGCAGCACCATGATGAGGCCAACCCAGGCAGCAGCACGGCCAACGGTGTTTGCAAAACCTTCAAGCCCGCGCACCATGCCCCAAAGGAATGAGCGCTTCCAGAAGACGCCGACCCCGGTGATGACCAGGAAGGTGGTGAACATGACAAAGAAGAACTCGATCGAACCGCCGTAGTAAATAAAGCGGACGAGAGCTTCAGGATCCGACCAGTTCAGCCAGGCCTGTGGATTTATGATGGCAAGAAGCAAGTGGTAGGGCGCCAAAGCGATGCTTGTTAGCACCCACACAATAAAATCGATCATAAAATGCACCCTGCGTCTGGTCTCGAATACTAATGCTCCGAGCTCTCACACAGAGCCAAAAAAAACTCCGCCCGGCAAGTGCCGGGCGGAGAACTTAAGTCTTACATCGCAGCGTTTACGCGGTTCCGCTGACGGATGTACTCGCCGTCACCAATTTCCCACCAACGTGAGGTTTCAGTGAGTGACTCAAAGTAGCTGTTGGCAATTTCAGCGTACAGCGGATCGCTCATGTTCTCTTCGCGAACCTCTGCAGCCGCACGGCCAAAGGCTTCCCAAACGTCTTCTGGGAACTGACGGGCTTGAACACCACCAGCCTGCAGGCGAGCAAGTGCTGAACCGTTTTCAGCCCAAGACATGCCAAGGTTGTTGGCGTGCGTTGCTTCACAGGCAGCTTCAACAATACGCTGCTGTGATGCTGTCAGGCTTTCCCAGACTTCAAGGTTGAAGGCCAGAGCCAGAGCTGAACCTGGCTCGTGGAAGCCAGCGGTGTAATAGTTGTTGGTGATTTCCTGGAAGCCAAGACGCTCATCAGCAAATGGACCAATCCACTCAGCACCATCGATCTGGTTGGAAGCAAGCGCCTGGTAGATTTCACCACCTGGGATGTTCTGAACCGAAGCGCCAAGGCGACCAAGCACCTGACCACCCTGACCAGGCATGCGGAAGCGCAGGCCCTGCAGATCGTCAGCCGAGTTGATTTCCGTGTTGAACCAACCGCCGGGCTGCATGGCAGTGTTGCCGCACAGGAATGGCTTCAGGTTGAAAAGCTCGGACAGGCCGTGGTGCAGCTCTTTACCACCGCGGTGGTAATACCAAGCCAGCATTTCAACGCCGGTCATGCCGAAAGGCACAGCGGTGAAGAAAGCATAACCTGGGTGCTGGTTGAGGAAGTAGTACTCAGCCGAGTGGTAGATGTCGGCTTGACCGGATGACACGGCGTCGAACACTTCAAAAGCGCCAACGAGGCTGCCAGCAGGCATTTTGTTGATGGTCAGCATGCCATCGGACATTTCGGTGATGTAGCTAGCGGCAAGCGAAGCAGCATCATCGAAAATAGCAAAGCCGTCTGGCACCGAAGTAACCATTGTCAGCTCACGGCGGCCCTGGGCATAAGCTGGTGCTGCCAGCGTGGTGGACGCAGCAGCGCCTGCACCAACGAGACCAGCTTTTTTGATAAATGAACGACGATCCATATAGAGTTCCTCCCGAACATCTTTTGTCGAATTGCGTAGCGGAACAGCGGGAGCCATGCGTTGAACGCATAGGCCCCATGCAACCGCGCGCACTTAAACAAGAAAGCTCCGCTAAGCACAAGACCTAAGTGAAGGCAGGTAAGCCAAGCTAACCAGCGCGTTAATTTCATTTCATTATCAGATGCTTATGCACATTTATGAGGCAGTTGAAAGCACTGCACGGATAGCCAGCAAAGAGATTTAAAAGCATGTCTTCAATACGTCCCTTGGTGCTCGTTTCCAGTGATAGTCGCCAGTTAGACGGTTTCACATGGCACGCAGCAATCGACACCTACTTGCGCTCAGTCTTTGAGGTTTCAGCGCTAACACCGGTCATCGTGCCAGCGTTTGGAGAGGCAATCCTAACCGATGATTTGCTGCAGGCAGCTCATGCTGTGCTGTTGACCGGATCGCGCAGCAACACCCATCCAGAACGGTACGGGATGCAGGCAACACAGGCGCACGAGCCCTTTGATCAAGCGCGCGATTCAACCACCCTCTCAATGATCCCTTGCGCTCTTGAGCGTGGTTTGCCGCTGTTGGCCATCTGTCGTGGACACCAGGAATTGAACGTCGCGATGGGCGGGACTTTGGAAGCCGAAATACAAGAACACAATGGTAAGGCAGATCACCGAGGCGGCCCAACAGATGCACCCCTTGAGCAACGCTTTGCGCCCAACCACACGGTTCGGGTTACTGAGGGCGGCATGCTGCATGCCATATTGGGCGAGCAGACACTGACCGTAAACTCGGTGCACCGGCAAGCCATTGGCAGGTTGGGTGACCGGCTCATAGTAGAGGCCACAGCGGAGGATGGCACGATTGAGGCCATCAGCGTGCAGGGTGCGAAAAGCTTTGCACTGGGTGTGCAGTGGCATCCGGAATATTGGGCAAGTCAGTCGAGCGGGGCCGATGCGCCTTCCACCGCCATCTTCAAAGCCTTTGGAGATGCCGCGCGCGCGTTCGCGTCCAAAGGCTAGGGTCAGACCCATCTATCTACGTGGCATGGTTGGAGGGTATTGGTTTGGATCGAAGGCGCAAGTCGGCAGGAAACCATCCGGTTTTCAAGGTTTTGCAACGCACCAAGCAAGCCAATGGACCCAATCGCCTTGCGAGGCGATTTTAGCGTTGATCTGCTGTGTCAAAGCGTTTGACCGGGATAGATACCCACTCTGCACGATTTTCCTTGCAACTCTTTGCCAAAACACGCGCCAGGCCGAACAAATGGATGGAGCCTGACTCTAGCGGTTAAGCGAGGCGATCAGAAGCAGTGCGCCAAAGCCAACCACCATAAAACCACCGGCCAAGCTCAACAGTGTGGGGGCATAGCGCATCAGCGCACTGGACTGACTGATACGCGCAAACACACCAAAAAGGCCGCTGGCAAACACCGCCATAACTCCCACGGTCAGCGCTGTGCCCAAGCCCATGGCATAGGCGGATAGCGTGCCCGCCCAAAGCAGGCCCTGCGACATGGCCAGGACCAAAACCAGAAGCGCTCCGGTGCAGGGCCGCGCTCCCGCGCCCAGCACCAGCAGCAGCGCCTGACCGGCACCAGCAGTGCGCGAGACTTGCTCAGCATCGGGCATGTGAACATGGTCACAGCCGCAACCGGCACTGTGCACATGGTGGGGATCAGGACGGGTATGCGCATGCGTATGGTGAGCGTGATGGGCGTGGCTGGCAGCAGCAAGCGGCGCTGGCTTTGGCAGCCAGACCTTGACCGTGCGCCACACCAGATAAAGCCCAAGGGCTACAATCAACGCATAGGAAAAACGCTCTAAAGTGATGGTGGCATCGGTCAGGAACTGCCGCGAAAAGCCAAACAAGCCCGCCAACACCACAACCAGCACCACTGCAACCGTTGCCTGCACCAGTGCTGCACCAACGGCCAGCAGCGCCCCGCGCCGGGCCGTATCACCACTGGCCAGCATATAGGAACCAATCACCATTTTACCGTGACCTGGCCCTGCAGCATGGGCAACCCCATAAGCAAACGATAGGCCAAGCAAAGTCACCAGCGCATCTGGCGAGGACGCTACCTGCCGCAACGCGCCGGTAAGTCCATCATAAAAACTGCCCTGCGCGCTGGCTGTCCAGGCGATCAAACGATCAAAACCAAAGCCCGGCACCGGTTCAGACGGTACCGTGGGGCCAAAAGGATTGGCGTGTGCCAACGTTGCCGCGGTCATGGACGCAACAAGCATAACCACAAAAAGAAGCCATTTTTGGTGCACGATCATCCGCAGGTTATCCGAGCACGGTTGGCCAACTGGGTGGTTACCGACAGAAGCTCATCGGGCACATCTTCATCAGCAGGAATAAGCGACAGGATGCTGGCGTAACTGTCATCCAGCTCCGGGGGTTGATCGATCGTTACACCGCAACCAGCCGGGGCATCAGCCATCTGCACCGGGTCGCCCTCAACCAGCGAGAACGCAACGAAATACTCCGGATCAAAAATATCCACGATCACCATGTCATGTTGCAGGGCCATCACGGGGTTATCGAGCGGCAAGGTAAAGTGCAGCGTGGTGAAAACACCATCATAGTCGAGGTAATAATCCTGCGGCGCGGCAAACGTTTCGCTGTACAGATCGCCAAGTCGGTCAGTGGAGGCCACACCAGCAATGCTGGTGAAAAAATGAAAGTCAGACAGCGAGGTCACATTGATCTCGGCCAACTCAGCAGTTTCCTCACGCGAGTAGACGCCATCACCATCCAGATCCAGGCCCAGCATCAGATAGGCTGAAAACGCCTCATCAAAGCGCCATGCGTGGCGGATATGGGTCAACGCACCACTGTCACTGAACAGGAGCTGAGCGGAGGCATCGACCCATACGTGGGGGTGGCCCTGTGCGGGCACACTTAAGGTGAGGTACGCAGCAGCAGCTATTGCTGTGGTCACAAATTTGTTCATGCAGCGGCCCGTAGATCCCGACCTTGGCAGCAGTATGGCGCATACAGGCTGATAAAACTGCCGATCATCAGCATTCCCCTGCCCGTTTGGCAAAGGCATCTGCGACATGATCAACAAAGGCGCGCAGCTTTTGTGTCATGTGACGACGCTCCGCGTAGACAGCGTAAATGCCAACGCCCTTCAGCTCATAATCCTCAAGAACCGGCACCAAACGGCCTTCCAGAATATCACTCTGGACCGAAAGATAAGGCACCTGACAGAAGCCCAAATTGGCCAAAGCAGCCATGCGAATGGCGTGCGGCGCGTTGATACTCATAACTGCGTCCAGTCGCACAGATCCGCGCCCGTCTGGCAGGTCAAAGGTGAACGCCCGCTTCACCCGGTGGTTGCTGTCGGCAATGGTTGGCAGCTTGCCAATGTCTTCAGGCACTTGCGGCATACCGTGCTTGGCAATCAGATGCGGCGTGCCGCACACAACAATACGGTAAGGCGATAACTTGCGCGCGATGAGGCTCGAATCGGCAAGCTCAGAGATCCGCAGCGCCACGTCAAAACGTTCCGCGACCATGTCGATAAAACGATCCTCGAAAACCACATCCATCTGCACCTGAGGATACTTCACCGCGAAGTCCATAATCACCTCGCCCAGCAACCCATCAGAGTGGGTGCGCGGCGCTGATACCCGCAGCGGTCCGCGCGGCACATCGCTTTGCTCGCGGGTGCGTTCCTGCAAATTGTCCAGGCTCGCTAAAACCTCCACAGCGTCATCAAAATAGGTCTGCCCAGCATCGGTCGGTACAACCGAGCGCGTGGTGCGCGTCAGCAGTCGCACACCAAGATAGTCTTCCAGCTCGCGTACATCTTTCGACAGGATGGCCTTTGAGCGACCGGTGGCGCGTGCTGCCGCTGAATAGCCGCCTGCGCGAACAACATCCACGTAGGAACGCATGCGTGTCAGAGTATCCATGAAAGCCCTAGTACGGTTTTCGGCCAACCAAAGACGTAAGCCAGAATCAGATACGTTTCCACCACCGCACAGGCAAAGCGAGCGCTGGACCTTTCGGCTGTGCAATCCCATGTAGACCAGACGGCACACGAGAGAGGAAGACACGCACAATGACATGGTTGGTAATGGGCGGAACGTCAGGCATTGGTCGCTTGGTTGTCGAGGAAGCACCCAAGGCCGGCGTCCCAGTGCGGGCGTTTTCGCGCAGCGCTGATGCCTGCACACTTCCCGGCAGCGCAGAGGCATATGCCGGCAATGCCCTTGATGTCGATGATGTAAGCGCGGCGCTGGATGGCGTTGACCTTGTTGTGCAGGCACTGGGCGTAAAGGAGCGCCCAGGCATGCTGTGGGAAGAAGAAACCCTGTTTTCCAACGCCACCGGGACCTTATTGCCCTTGATGAACAAAAAGGGGATTAAACGCCTTATCACTGTCACCGGCTATGGCGCTGGCGATAGCGCCGACACCATGAGCAGCCTTGCCAGACTTGGCCACAAGGCAGTGCTCGGCAAAGTGTATGCCGACAAAACCCGGCAGGAAGAAATGATCAAGGCAAGCGACCTGGACTGGACGCTGGTGCGACCAACCGTGCTGACCAACACACCCGCCTCTCAACGCTACAGCGTGCTGACCGATCCCAGCAGCTGGCACATGAGTGTCATTTCTCGCGCTGATGTGGCGCACTTCGTGGTCCGTGCTGGGCGTGAGGGCTCGCATCTCCACCAGGCGGTGGTGCTGGCGTAAAGGCTACAGCGAAGACCGCGCAACACTACAAAGCTAGTGGGCAAGCCTTGCATAAACATCGCCAGAATTGGCCTCATCAGGCAGGCTGGCAATGTGGGTGCGCATCGCCTCTGCGGACTGCCACGCATCAAAGCGCAGCGCGTGCCCCTCGCCCAAGCTGACATTGAACGTGTAATCGCCCAACGCTTCCAGCAGTGCCATGCAGGCATAGGCCACATCGCGCTGAATTGTGGTGAACTCAAAGGAGAGAGCGGCAACGGGCGTGCTCAAGCCTTGCAAGGCATGCGCTTCAAACCCTTCAACATCAATCTTGATAAAGTCTGGCGCACCATGATCGACAATAAGCTGGTCCAGCGTGGTAACCGGTACCTGCTGATGATCATCCCATGCCTGGTCCTGCCAACCATCTGCGCCATTGGCCGCACTGATAAACGCCGTGGAGGCAGTCGAAACCGTGGGATTATTGGCGTTGATGTGCAGCGTTAGCCAGCCCGCCGCTGCGCCCACGGCCTCACGGCGCAATGCAATGCCAGGGTTGCGCCCATGGATCAGCCGCAGGGCGCGAAACATGCTTTGCTGAGGTTCGAGCGCCACCACCTGCGCGCCAAGCCGGTTAAAACTGGCTGTGCGGTCACCCACATGCGCCCCAATGTCAAAAACCAATCCACTTGCGCGAACAAACTGCCGGTTGAGCGCATCCATACGCGCGGTGCGCGCCTTGTCGCGGTAGTACACATCCAGCGAGCGGCGAACCGCCTTTAAGCTATTGCTTGCGCACATTGGGCACCAGACAAGAATGCGAGTTCAATGCGCGGACCAAGCATGCCATCACCAGCAACACCGAGGGTGCCATCTGGGCTGAGCAAATAAGGTTCACCAACGGCCTGTTCCACCAGCGCAAAGCGCCAGCGATGCCCCGAACCATACACAGGTTGGGGCACATCCACCCCCATCGCATCCTGAAACAGTCGCAGCAGCACCGGCACCATAGCCTCTCGCTCGCGCTCAATATGCGTTTTGGAAACCTCCGCACTGGCCTGCACAACCCACAGATCCTGCGCGCCGTGGCGGTCGGGCCCGCGCGCGCTTTGGCGGCAGGCCGATGCCAGTGGCCCGCCTTCGGCCAGCACGGGCACATCTGGCAAATCCAGCGGTTTATCAAAGGCTGCCAACAGCGTGTAGCTGGGCGCGTATGCCACGTCAGCGAGCCGCGAAAATGTATCGCCAAACGGCGCCAACAACGCGTGCGCCTGCGGCGAAGGTGCGGTGACAATTACCTTATCAAAAGGACCTTGGTGGTTGCCGTCCTTGTCCGACAGCACATAGCCTTCGGCGACCTTGCCGATATGGGCAACCTCAAACGACGTCATCACCGAGATGCCTTCAGCGCCATCAAAGCCAGCCTTCACCAGCGCGCTCATGCCAGGTTTGCCAACAATCGCGCCAGCCTTTGCACTATCCCAGACATGCACCGCGCCCTTGGCCTGCAGCTCGGCAATGTACTGGGAGAAGGATGGATCACGCACCGTGGCATGCTGCGCGCCATGATCAAACGCGCCATAGTTGGTGCGCCGGGTGGAGAGCCGCCCGCCGATACCACGGCCCTTGTCAAACACCTGCACGCTGTGACCGCTAGCGGCCAGCATGCGGGCGCTTGCAAGCCCTGCCATTCCGGCACCGATCACTGCGACATCTAGGGGCATGGGGTGGCCTCGCCTTTGTTCCTTTGGCCACCATATAGCGGGGCATGAGCGACACTTCACCCCCCAATAAACAATCTCAATGCACCGTTTATTACGATGGTGCTTGCCCATTATGTCAGCGCGAGATCTCTATGTATCAAAATCTCGATGGTGCTGATGCCATTCGCTGGCATGACGTCAGCAGCACCGGCACCGGCAGCGATGACCTGGCAACAAACGACGCAATGGCGCGCTTTCATGTGCGCCGTGCAGATGGCACGCTGGTGTCTGGTGCGCGAGGCTTCTTTGAGGTCATGAAAACCATTCCCAAGCTTGCCTGGCTTGGCCATGCTTTATCCGTCCCACCCATCCCATGGATTGCTGAGGGCGCGTACCGGCTTTTTCTGCCCATGCGGCCGTTGCTCAAGCGCATCATACCAGCTCCCAAAACGGCACCACGCAATGATGCAATTTGAACCCACACGCCAAGCTGGCTTGGAAAAGCTGGCAGCTTTCGCACCCAATACCGGGCGCGCCTATACCAGCGGTCGCAACACCGATTTTGGCCCTGGCAACAAACAGAATGTTTCCATGCTCTCGCCCTATGTGCGCCGGCGCATGATCACCGAGCAGGAGGTGGTGGAGGCTACGCTCAAGCACCACTCACCTGAGGCAGCTGAGAAGTTTATTCAGGAGGTGTACTGGCGGACCTATTTTAAGGGCTGGTTGGAGATGCGGCCTAGCATTTGGGATCACTATCTGCGTGAACGGCAGAACGGCTTTCGCGATCTGGACAAGGACGGTGCTCTACGGCGGGACTATACCGCTGCGATCGAAGGCGCCACGGGCATTGACGGGTTCGATGATTGGGCCCGTGAGCTGGTGGAAACCGGATGGTTGCACAACCATGCGCGGATGTGGTTTGCCTCGATCTGGATTTTTACCCTGCGCCTGCCTTGGGCTCTTGGGGCGGACTTTTTCTTTCGCCATCTGGTTGATGCGGACCCAGCATCCAACACGCTGTCATGGCGCTGGGTGGGGGGTCTTCACACCAGGGGCAAGACCTACCTCGCCCGCGCTGACAATATTGAAAAGTTCACCAATGGCCGCTTCCGCCCAAGCGACTTAGCGCCGTTTGCCGAGCCACTGATCGAGGATTTTGAGACGCCAGCACCCCTGCCCCCACGTGACGGGCATGTGCGCGTGCCGGATGGGCCCTATGCGCTGCTGCTTACAAGTGATGATCTCTCGCCTGAGGACTGGCCAGGTTTTGAGGCGAACCCGCCGACGTTGGTTGTGCGTGTTGGGCCGGTGCCGCAGGAATCTGCATTCAATGATGGCGACATTGCTGCTCGCTTTACCGCAGATGCGCTCGCAGATGCTGCAGAGCGGCTGGGCAGCGAAGGGGCAGGCAGCGCAATTAGCGAACCAACGCCGGAGGCCATCAACGAGGCTCTGGATAGTGCAGGCCTATCCACCCTTGCGATACCCTTTGCGACCACAGGTCCAACGCTCGATTTCGCCAATGCACTCAGGGGTGCAGGCATGACCCTGCACGAAGTCAAACGCAGCTGGGACGACCACACTTGGCCACTGGCGACCGCAGGGTTCTTCAAGGTGAAGAAGAAAATCCCCAAGCTGCTCTCACAAGCAGGCTTGACCTAAACACTCGGCGCTAGGCTGCCTTCTCCACGTCCAGCCTGCCTTCCTCCACCGCATGGCAGGCAACCGCGCGGCCAGCAACCGTGATCGCCTTGGGGACTTCCGCCTTACAACGTTCATTGGCAAATGGGCAGCGGGGGTGGAATACGCAACCTGAGGGTGGGTTGATCGGATTGGGGATTTCGCCCTGCACCGGCGCACGCTCGCGGCCAACCTGCGCAATCGAAGGCACAGCATCCAGCAGCATACGGGTGTAGGGATGGGCAGGGTTTGAAAACAAATCCTTGGTATCTGACACCTCAACCAGACCGCCCAGGTACATCACGCCAATACGGTTCGCCATGTAGCGCACCACGGCAAGGTTGTGGCTGATGAAAAGGTAAGTGAGACCAAGCTCATCCTGGAGGTCGCGCATCAAGTTCAGGATTTGCGCCTGCACGGACACATCCAGTGCCGACGTTGGTTCATCGCACACCAGAAACTCAGGGTTGGAGGATAGCGCACGGGCAATGCACAGGCGCTGGCGCTGACCGCCGGAAAACTCATGCGGATATTTAACCGCATCACGCGCATCCAGACCAACCAGTTCCAGCAGTTCGCCGACACGGCGGTTGATAGCGGTGTCATCATCCATCAGGCCAAACACGCGGATTGGCTCGGAGATAATCTGGTCTATCCGCCAGCGCGGATTGAGGCTGGCATAGGGGTCCTGGAAGATCATCTGCATGCGCCTGCGCAGCGCCGCGCGCGCTTCTTCATCCGTGCTTTTGTGGATCGACTGGCCATCCACCGTGATCGACCCCTCGGTTGGCTTCAAAAGCCCTATCACCATTTTCGCAACGGTGGATTTGCCAGAGCCAGACTCGCCGACCAGCGCAAACGTCTCACCTTTTTTAATGTCGAAGGAGACGCCCGACACCGCAGTCAGGTTTTGCTCGGGCAAACGCTCGATGACACGGTTCAGCCAGGGCTTGGAGACGTTGAAGCGCTTAACGAGGCTATCAACCTGGACGAAGGAATTGCTCATTCAGCAGCCTCCTGGGCCGTAAGCGAGGCGTAGGCCGGGTCATGCAAAAAGCATGATGCTTGCGAGGAGCCGGCCTCTACAAGATGCGGTTTTTTGGCGGCGCAGGGTTCAAAAGCTCGCGGACAGCGTGGGTTAAAAGCACAGCCTTCAGGAAGCCGATCAAGGCGTGGCATAGACCCTTCAATTTGGGCCAACCGGTCACCTTCGGTTTCAAGATCAGGGATCGCGCCCATCAGCCCCACCGTGTAGGGATGCTTGGGCTTGTGAACGACATCGGCCACCGGGCCAATCTCGGCAATGCGGCCGGAATACATCACCGCCACCCGGTTCGCGGTTTCAGCGATCACGCCCATATCGTGGGTGACCAAAATAACCGCTGTTCCGCGCTCTGCACAGAGTTTCTTGAGCAGTGCAATCACCTGCGCTTGCACGGATACGTCCAGGGCGGTCGTGGGCTCGTCGGCAATAATGAGTTCGGGTTCCGCCGCCAACGCAAGCGCAATCACCACGCGCTGGCGCATACCACCAGAAAACTCGTGCGGGAATGCATCAAGACGTTCGCTAGCCGCCGGAATACCCACATCTTCCAACAAAGAGACCGCGCGTGCACGCGCTTGAGCCTCGTTCATATCCAGGTGAGTGAGAATGGTTTCGGTAAGCTGGCGGCCCACCGAATAAAGCGGGTTAAGGCTGGTGAGCGGATCCTGGAAGATCATGGCGATCTTCTTGCCGCGGATTTTGCGCATCTCTTCCAGAGGAAGGTCTTCAATGCGCTGACCGTCCAGCGTTACGGTACCGCCGCCAATGCGACCGGGAGGCTCCAAAAGGCCAATGATTGCCGCACCGGTGATACTTTTGCCCGCGCCGGACTCGCCCACAAGCCCCAGCACCTCACCGCGATGGACATCGAACGAAACGCCATCAATGGCGCGCAACAGAGCGTGGCGGGTGGGAAACTCCACCACCAGATCGCGCACCTGCAACAGCGGTTCTTGAACGTGAGGTTCATCCATAGCAGGTCACCTCAATTTTGGGTTCAGCGCATCGCGCAGCCAGTCACCCAGCAGGTTGACCGAAAGCGCCAGTGCAAGAAGTGTGAGAGCGGGGAAGAGCAAAATCCACCACTCGCCGGAGAACAAAAAGTCTTGGCCTGTGTTGATCAGCGTGCCCAGCGAAGGTGTGGTTTTGGGCATACCAACGCCAAGGAACGAAAGCGTTGCCTCGGCAATGATGGCCAGCGCCAAACCGATCGTGGCGATCACCAGCACAGGTCCCATAACGTTTGGCAGCACATGTTTGATCATGATGGTGAAGGGCCGCACGCCAATCACGCGGGCAGCTTGAACATATTCCTTGTTGCGCTCCACCAGTGTCGCCCCGCGCACGGTGCGCGCATATTGCACCCAGTCCGACAGGGCGATGGAAACAATCAGGATCCAGACCGCCAAATCATTGCGCATATCCGGCGGGACGATGCCGCGCACAATGCCAAAAACCAGCAGGGCAATGAGGATAGAAGGGAAGGTCAGCTGCACATCAGCAACGCGCATGATGATCGTGTCAGTCCAGCCACCGCGATAGCCAGCAAGCAAACCAAGCACGATGCCAATAACCATTGCCAGGCCAACTGCAGAGACGCCTACAAACAGGGATATGCGTGAGCCGTAGAGAATGGTCGAGAAGATGTCTCGGCCCTGATCATCGGTACCCAGCCAATAGGTGTTGCCGGTGAACTGGTTGGGCGTCATGGGTGCCGAGAATCCATCCATCAGGTTGAGCTCAGCCGGGTTAAACGGGTTTTGGGGCGACAGCAGCGGCGCTAAAATGGACGCGAGAACGATCAAAAGAACCACGATTGCAGCCACAACGGCGACGGGTGACCGTGTGAAGGAATACCAAACGTCAGAGCGCTGGATGCGTGTCCAAAGCGAGGGAGCCTCAGCCTTTGCAGCGGCAACCTTTGCTGCAGTTTCCTCTGGCGTTGGATCGGTTTTGTCGATGGAAGTGTCAGCCATGCAGCGTTCCCATTCGGCTTTCTATTTGCTTGTTGGGCGCTCGACCCGCAGGCGTGGATCAACGGCGAAATACAACAGATCAACGATGAGGTTCACCACCACAAAGAACACAGCGATCAGCATCAGATAGGTCGCCATCACCGGGATATCGACGAAGTTGATCGCGTTGATAAACATAAGACCCACGCCGGGCCATTGGAACACGGTCTCGGTGATGATGGCGAAGGCCACAATGGACCCAAGCTGCAGGCCAGTAATGGTGATGACCGGGATGAGCGTATTTTTCAGCGCATGACCAAAATTGACAGCACGTGCGGACAGGCCACGCGCACGGGCAAACTTGATGTAATCGGTGCGCAGAACTTCTAGCATCTCAGAGCGAACAAGGCGCATGATCAGTGTAAGTTGATACAATCCCAGCGTGATGGCGGGCAGAATGAGCGACTCGCGGCCCGATGCGGTGAAGAAGCCAGTCGTCCAGCCGCCTAGGTCAATCACCTCTCCCCGACCGTTAGAGGGCAGCCACTGCAGCTCGACGGCAAATATCCAGATCAGGCCTATACCGATCAGGAAAGTGGGCAACGACACCCCAATCAGAGACGCCGTCATGATGGTGGTGGCGATTGCCCCCTTACGCTTGAGCGCGGTGTAGACGCCCAGCACCAACCCGCCAACCAAAGCAAACATGCCGGAGACAAAAGCCAGCTCCAGCGTGGCCGGCAAGCGTTCGCCAATCAGCTGCGAAACGGGCACGCCAGCACGGTAAGAAATACCGAACTGGCCCTGAACCGCGCCCAGCAAAAAGTTGATATATTGCACGATAAACGGGTCGTTTAGCCCCAGCCGTTCCCGCAGGTTTGCAATGTCTTCAACGGTGCGTTCTTGGCCCAGCAGGCTCTCAATCGGGTCGCCAACATAACGGAACATAAGGAACGCTATGAGGCCGACAATGAGCAGCACCACAACGGACTGAAACACACGGCGAATGACAAAGGCTAGCATGCGCACTCCAAGATGATCGTCATTGCGCACGCTCCAAGCGATCCAGCATCTGCCGGCGATGGCACGCCTGCAAAGCCCGGCGCCAGAGACTGCCCCGGACCATCTCCGGGGCAGGAAGGACAGCGATAACTAGGAAGCGATTGAAAAATCACTCCACGCTCACCCAACGCAGGATGAAGAAGTTGTCCGAGCGTGGGCTGAGGTCCACACCATCACGCACACCCCAAAGGATGGGCTGGGAATAAAGCGGCACATAGGCCACTTCGTCCTGGTAAAGCGCAGGTGATTTCATCAAGCATGCCCTGGCGCACACCTTCATCCACTTCAGACTGAACAGCAGGCAGCAGCTCATCCACGCGGGCATTGGAGTAGGCACCAAAGTTCCATGAACCAAGGCGTGCCTCTTCATTGGGTGTGCTCACCAAAAAGCGGACAGGGTGCTCGTGATCGAACGTGCCCGGCGACCAGCCCAGCAGATACATGTCGAAGTTATCCGCACGTAGCTCTGTCCAGTAATTGGCGACCGGCATGGTGTTAAGGTCTACCGTAACACCAACCTGCGCCAGCATGCCCACCACGGCCTGACACACTGCTGCATCGTTGATGTAGCGATCATTGGGGCACATCAGAGAGAAGGTAAAACCATCCTCATAGCCAGCCTCGCCCAGCAGAGCACGCGCACCATCTGGGTTGTAGTCCAGACGGTCGGCATTTGCGGCTGAATAGCCACGCATATCGGGGGTGACGAGTTGAGAAACGGGCTCAACAGCGCCGCGCATGATCGTTGAATTGATCGCGTCGACGTTAATCGCGTGGTAAACCGCGCGGCGGACCCGCTCATCCTGGAAAGGATTGGGCGAACCGTCAAAGTGCAAAGTGTCGGCGTCATGCTTGAAGCCGAACATCATGGCGCGGGCCTCTTCGCCCACAATCACGCTCATGCCGTCGGTCTCTTGAACGCGCTCAACATTCTGGATTGGCACCGGGTTGATAAAATCTACGTCACCGGCAATCAGCGCAGCAAGCATGGTCGCATCGGACTGGATTGGCGTGTAGATCGCTTCGGTGATGTTATGCTCAACCTCACCCCACCAACCATCAAACGGTTCCAAAACAGTTTGTACGCCCGGCGAGCGGCTGACCATAGCAAAGGCTGCTGTTCCGTTGGTGTTAAGCGTGGTGTAGCGCTCTTCATCCGTGGCAGGGGTCGCAGCGCCGTTCTCGACAGTCCAGTCGCGGTCCATGATCATGAAATTGGCGATGGACCCTGGAAAAATGGGGTTTGGCGCAGATGTCATGAAATCGATGGTGTAGTCGTCCACCACGTTCACTTCGGTCACCGAGGCGAACCAAGAGCGCACATCAGAGGTTTCACCGGACGCACGCTCATAAGAAAACAGCACATCATCAGCGGTGAACTGCGCACCATTGTGGAATGTCACGCCCTCACGCAGGTTAAACCGCCAGCCTTCACTGCCCAGCGCTTCCCAACTCACAGCCAGCGCCGGCTCAACCGCCATCGTACGGTCGCGGCGCACAAGGCCTTCGTAAACATTGTTGAGGAAACCCAGCACCGGAGCCGATGAGGCCGCATGGGGATCCATCGTGTTGGGGTCAGACGTCGTAGCCCAGCGGAACGTCTCGGCCGAAGCAGGCATTGCGCCAATGGCAACCGTTAGTGCCAGCGCGGAAACAACCAAACGCGCGTTGGCGGCCTTCTTTTCAGAAAGTGCTTGAAAAGACATGATGGAAAATCCTCCAGTTTCGGCCCGTTTAAAAAACTCAAGACCGCTTCATCCACTCCACTGACCAGACGAATTTTGGTCAGCATAGTTTCTGGGTAGAGGTCGGGTGCGTCACGGGGCAAGCGACAATGTTGCTCGCCCCGCGCCAAATTGCGAAAATCTGTTGTGTTCACGCAATCGTGTTCTTGGCCGCCACTTAGGAGCGGTTGAAGGACATGAACTTGAAGTGCGGCTGATCTTCTGGCTGCACGGAGAAGTTGATGTCCGAGCGCATGGCCCAGTTCACAACCTGGTTGTGGATGGGGATGTAGAGCACATCTTCTTGGACCTGCGCCCAGATGTCGGCGATCATCGCGTTGCGCGCTTCAATGTCCGTTTCCGAACCCAGTGCAACGATCATCGCATCAACGTCGGCATTGGAGTAACCGGTGTTGTTCCAAGACCCGCGCTGATCATCGGTGGTGTGCACCAGGAAATCGAACACATAGGCACTGTCAAACGTCGGCACGCCCCAACCCAGCAGATAGAACTCAGTTTCCTGGTTCTGGATCAGTGGGAAATGGTTAGCGCGGGTCTGCGCTTCCAGGTTCGCCGTAATGCCGATCTGCGCAAGCATGCCAACGACAGCCTGACAGATCGCTTCATCATTGACATAGCGATCATTGGGGCAATTGAAGATGATTTCAAAGCCATCTTCGTAGCCAGCCTCAGCCATCAGCGCGCGTGCATCGTCCATGGAGCCGGTTGGCACTGCATCCAACTCTTCGGTCCAGCCGTTGACGAAAGGAGGCATGATGACACCGGTTGGTGCAGACTGCTCACGCATCACCACCTGGCGGATCGCATCGCGGTTCACAGACATGTTGATAGCCTGACGAACACGCACATCAGAAAATGGGTTAGCGCCTTCAATGTTGTCTGTGTCCAGATCCGCTTCACCCTGTTGCATGCCCAGGAAGATGGTCCGGTTCTGCGCGGTTGAAACAACCTTAAGATTGTCCGTGGTGCCAACGCGCTCAAGATCCTGCACCGGCACATCTTGCACCAGGTCAACTTCACCCGAAAGCAGTGCAGCAACACGTGTCGCCTGGTTTTGGATCGGCGTGTAGATGATCTCGGTTACTTCCATAGGGAACTCGCCGATGCCCCAGTAGCTCTCGTTGCGCGACAACACTGTGCGCACTTCAGGCTCACGGCTTTCCAGCACAAATGCGCCAGTACCGTTAGCATTGCGGGCAGCGAAGCTGTCTTCGCCAGCAGCGATGTCCTGCACGGCAACCACACCGTTTTCTTCAGCCCAGCCAGAGTCCATAATGAACAGGTTGGTCAGGTTGCTTGGCAGGAGCGGGTTTGGTCCGGCGGTTTTGATGTGAACGGTCAGATCATCGATCATCATCACATCTTCAACGGTCGCCAGCAGTTCTTTCATGGCGGATGTGTCAGACATCGCACGGTTCATCGAGAACACAACATCCTCGGCAGTGAACGCTGCGCCGTCATGGAAGGTCACGCCCTCACGCAGATTGAAAACCCAAACAGTTGGATCATCGGTGTGCGGCGCCCAATCCGTGGCAAGTGCAGGAATAATCTGCGCGTCCATATCCCGGTGCAAAAGTGGCTCATAAATCTGGTGAGCCAGCGTGTGGGTGGGGCCTTCGTTTTGGGCATGCGGGTCAAGGGTCAGCGAATCGCCCGTACGCGCCCAACGCAGAGTTTCTGCGTTGGCAGCGCCAGCGATCATTGTCGCGCCCATAAGCACCGCAGCGGTGCGAATAAGTGTGGATTTCATGTAGTCAAACTCCCTGTTGCATCGCCAGATCCTTCTTGGATCTTTGCGATGGAGGAGGGCATCTAAACGCAAGGGCTAGGGCTTGTCACCTAGCTAAAGAAGGCAAATCGCCTAACGCTTAGGCAGTGCTTATGTTTAGCCCAGATGTTTGACAGCTGTTTCAGCCGAACCAGGCAGGCGTAAAACGCGCAACCTCATCCAGTAGCTTCACCATCTGGCGTGCTTGATGGTCGACAATTGCGCGGCCCTGATCGGCCTTTGCACCGCTAGCATCTCCAACAACGCCAGCGGGGTTCAAATCATTTCCCATCCAGCCAAAGCCTGTGGGACCGTAAGCGCGCAACAAATCAAACCGATCCGCCAACTGACCTTGGAGCGAGGCGAAGTCTTGCGCTTGGCGCATATCGACAGAGCTAGGTTCCAGCGCCAGCATCAAAGCTGTTTCCAGCTTGCCACCATGAATATCCAGCCCCTTCGCATCAGGTGCAATCACACCGTCGGGCAAACCCAGACGCATCCAGTTTGTGGCAATGCACAACATGCCAAGTTCAGCGCGGATGGCATGGCTGGCATCCACCATCACGCCAACATTGCCACCGTGGGCATTGATGATGACCATTTTGCGCAAACCTGCCCGCGCTATGCCGCGCGCTTTTTCAAGAACCACTTGCAACGTCAGCGCACGCCCGATCGAAAGTGTGCCCGGCGCGTTGGTGTGCTCAACAGAGTTGCTGATCTCCAGTGCTGGCAAAACCACGACGTTGGACGCGAGAGGCAGCTGGGCCATCACAGCATCGATCATACCGTTGGCGATAAAGCTATCGGTGCCCACAGGCAGATGCGGCCCATGCTGCTCGGTTGCGCCCAGCGGCAACACAGCGATGTAGTTGGCCAAGGCCTCACCTTCAAAGGCAGACGAGGCAAGCGCGGACCATTTCAAAACCGGCATAACAGACCTTCAAAACAAAAGGTCAGCACGACCTCATATAAGTAGAACAACCGGCGCATCCGGTCATGAAACCGTCATAGACTACGTTGGCATATGCAAACTCATTCTGCCCAATAGCATTGATCCGAATCACCGTGCCATTCAACCACCGCAAGACTGTAACGTTCCGCTTGGTTCAGGCAGCCAAAGCCCACCGCCATGGCTCTGCTTCGCTGTTAGGACAAGTTGGCTTGTATCCTGGGCAAGATCAAATCCTCAAAGCACTTGGCGAGGATGATGGGCAAACAATGAGCGCGCTTGCTGAATCGCTTGCCGTTCAGCCGCCGACAATAACAAAAATGGTGACACGATTAAGCGCCGCAGGGCTTGTCGATCGGCGTCAAAGCTTACGTGATGGTCGCTCATCCAGCGTATTTCTGACCGAAAAAGGCACCTTGCTTATCGAGCAACTCGATCAACGGCTCAAACGCATGGAAAAGAATGCCCTCAAAGGCATGAGCGACAAGGACCGCAGACGCCTGCGAAAGGCATTGCGTCAATTGGAAGAAAATTTGCTCAACGATCATCATGATGATGACGCGCCAGAGATGGCTTGAGCGGCGGTCGGATACTCAAAGTGCCCCATAAGAGGCGTACCGCTTAGCCCCTGACCACCCTTGGAGAGACATTGCCAGCGGTGCTAAACCGCTGACATGACATCGCCCCCCACAAGCGCTTCCCCGGTACGTTCACAAACTGGGGCAATCATACTGATGATCGCTGCGGTGGGCTGTTTTGGCTTTCTCGACGCGTTGGCAAAATACCTGTCGCAAAGCCTGCCGGTTCTTCAGGTCGTGTGGATGCGGTTCGTCATGCATTTGGCGCTAGCGGTTTGCGTTCTGCGCGTGTGGCAACAGCCCAAGCGTTTTGCAACCAAACGCCCGGCGCTCCAGATCACCCGTGGCCTGTTTCTGCTGAGCACAACGGTGTTCAACTTTTGGGCGCTGCTTTACCTGCAACTGGCCGAGGCAGCATCGATCATGTTTGCTGGCCCCATTGTTGTTGCAGCCTTAGCCGTGCCGCTGCTGCGCGAAACGGTTGGCCCGCGCCGATGGGCGGCCATTTTTGTTGGGTTCATTGGGGTGTTGGTCGTCACCAGGCCGGGCCTTGAGGGACTTGGCTGGCCGGCGCTCATTTCCGTGGGCGCGATGGTCAGTTTCGCGCTCTACTCACTTACCACGCGCATTCTGGCCCCCACCGAAAATGAGGCCGGACTCGTGCTCTACACCGCACTTATCCCGGCCATCGCGCTAGCGCCATTTGCGATCGCGGTCTGGCAATGGCCAACGGACGCGCTGACCTGGATGCTGATGCTGTTAACCGGCATTGTGGGCGGCGGCGGACACTGGCTGCTTATCAGAGCTCACCAAGGCGCTGGCGCCTCAACGCTTGCTCCGTTCATGTACACGCAGATCGTATGGATGGTGCTGCTTGGCTGGCTGGTGTTTAGCGATATCCCAACCGGCTGGACGGTGCTGGGCGCAAGCATCATCATTGGCTCGGGGCTTTATCTGCTCTACCGAGAAGAGGTCGTGCGACGGCAGCAAAAACAGTTCGGTGAAAAAGGCCATTCGGCTGCTGGCACCACTGCCTCCCGTGATCTTCCCACCTAAACTTCCACATAAGAGACATAACCATGCTGCAAACCATTTCAGGCTTTGATCGTATCGGCGAAGAAAATGCCTTTGCCGTTCTTGCACGCGCGCAGGCGCTGGCAGCATCTGGGAAGTCGGTGATCAATCTTGGCATTGGCCAGCCGGATTTTTCCACCCCTGATCACATTGTCGAGGCAGCGGTAAAAGCGCTCAAAGACGGCCACCACGGCTACACCGACGCCCGCGGCATTCCAGCGGTGCGTGAGGGCGTCGCAGCCTACACAAAGGCCCGAACCGGTGTTGAGGTCTCTGCCGACACTGTTCTGGTCGTGCCCGGCGGCAAAGTTACCATGTTCGCCGCTATCGCCATGTTTGGTGAACCGGGTGCAGAAATTCTGTACCCAGATCCTGGCTTTCCCATCTACCGCTCCATGATCGAGTTCACTGGCGCTACCCCGGTGCCGATCCCGATCACGCAAGCCAATCAATTCGCGTTCAAGGCTGATGATGTGCTGGCCCGCATAACGCCTGCCACGCGGCTGATCATCCTCAATTCGCCCGCCAATCCCACTGGCGGCGTCACACCAAAAAAAGAGATCGACGCGCTGGTTGCCGGCCTTGAAGCCCACCCCAATGTGGCGATCCTGTCGGATGAGATTTACGAGCGCATGACCTACGCCGGAAACGCGCCCGCTGACACGCACATCTCGCTGCTCACCTACCCGTCCATCCGCGACAGGCTGATCGTGCTCAACGGCTGGTCAAAAACCTGGGCGATGACCGGCTGGCGCATGGGCTGGTCCATCTGGCCCGATGAGATTTACGACAAGGCGCGCAAGCTGGCGGTGAACTGCTGGAGTTGCGTCAACGCCCCCAGCCAATGGGCGGGCCTTGCAGCTCTTGAAGGCCCACAAGATGCGGTGGAGGAAATGATGGTCGCTTTCGCCGCCCGCCGCCGCCTGGTGGTGGACGGGTTGAACGCCCTGCCCGCTGTGTCCTGCATTGAGCCAGAAGGCGCATTCTACGCCTTCCCAGATATCTCCGCCACAGGCTGGAAGGCCAAGGAGCTGGCCAACACCCTTCTGGATGAGACCGGCGTTGCACTGATCGGCGGGCCAGACTTCGGCACACTGGGCGAAGGCTTCATCCGCGTTTCCTATGCGGCCTCAACCGAGCAGATCGAAGATGCCCTGGAGCGTATGCAGGCCTTTTTGAGCCGCTAGACAAACAAGCTGGCGACAAGACCGGTAAAGATGGGCACGGGAGCTGACACAATCAGCCGGGCGACAATCACACGGCGCGGCACCGTGGCCAATTCCCAGATCAAAAGCCGGTTGAGGCTGACCAACGCCCAAGCCGTCACGAACACCATGATGATTGGCACAGAGGCCCCTGCCTTGATGGCGGCCGCCCCCAGCGCAAAGCCAACAACCGGGCCACCGGGCGTGAGTGCACCGATGATATAGGCGATGGCATAGCCACTCGCGCCCGCCCCTTCACCAAGGTATTCTTGGGCCAGCTCCGGCGGCATGAGGGCGGCAACAAACCCTGCGCCCATAATACCGACAGTCAGGGCGGGCAAAATGCGCATAAACTGATCCAGCGCATCGGCGAACCCTTGTCGCACAAGCGCTTTGTCGCCAGCTGGGTCACGGCGCGCAGCGATCACCACCAAACCAGCGGCAATGACGTAGAGCAGAAGAGCAAAACCAAGAACGATCATTTGAGCGCCTCAGGATCAAACCGATCCTTATCCGCATCGCGCTCATCTTCAGAGCGGCCGGGCAAGGCGCGCGCGGCAAGACCGCATAAAATAGGCACCGGTAGTGAGATCAGCGTGCGTAGGATCACAAATTCCGGCCCAAAGAACGACAGCTCCCATACCACCGCACGGTTGATACCGATGGTGAGCCAAGCCGTAATGAAGGCAATGGTGGACCCTCGATCTGCGCCGGAAAAATAAAGCGCGGTGGCGATGGGAAAAATGGTCATTGGTCCGCCAGGTATGATCGCGCCGGCAAGCGTTGCAACAAACAGACCCTTGAGGCCCGAACGCTCTCCGATCCACCGCGCCACCACTTCCTTGGGCAGCAGGATTGCAAGGAAAGCTGCGACCAGAACCCCGGCCGCAACCTTGGGCAACACGACAAGCCAGAGGACGATGTCTTCCCACAAAATGTCTAGAAACCGCTGCCAACCATCGCGGACGTAAACGCCTATCGCCGCACCGGTGGACAGGACCAGGATGAATAGGAAACCTATATCTTTGTGCAGCGGTTTGCGGTTGGGGCCAGCCATTACGCGGCCACCACAATCAGAACGATGGAAAGTCCGATCAGCGCGATACCGGCCACCTCACGCAGGCTGACAGGCTCTTTGAAATAGAGCCAGCTGGTGAGGGTGGAGAAGATAAGCTCGACCTGCGCCAACGCTTTGACCAAGGCTGCCGTTTGCAGCGTAAGCGCGGTGAACCAGCCGATAGACCCAGCAACACCGGCAAGCGCAACAAGCCCGCTTTGGCGCCAAAGCGTCAGCGTTCGAGAAATCTCACCCGGCTCGCGCCAGCGCAGGTAAGCGGCCATGAGGATGGTCTGAAACAGTGTCGCTGCGGCCAATGTCCAGCCAGCGCGCACGAAGGCACTGTAGTCGCCCAGCGAGAGCGACGCCCCGCGATAGCTCACCGAGGCAATAGCAAAGCCAGCACCAGCAGCCACACCAAACAAGACAGCTTTGTCACCAAGGTTCAAAGCCCGCCGCACAACGTTCTGGCCATCTTCGCGCGTCTTGAAGGCCATCAGCGTCACACCAGCCATGCCGATGAGCACAGCCAATACACCCCAGAATGAGAGCAGTTCGCCCAGAACCACCGCCGCTACAAGCGCAGCCTGTAAGGCCTCAGTTTTTGAGTAAGCAGTACCAATGGCAAAGGGCCCATGTGCAAAGCTGGCCAGCAACAGATAAGTCGCGCCGATTTGTGCCAATCCACCCACCGTCACATAGGCCATAAAGACCGCCGTGGGCGCGCGGGGCATCCAACCGGCAACCCAAGACACCAACAGCGCGTAACCAAACGCCAGAGGAAACGCGAACACAAAGCGTGAGAACGTCGCCCCACCGGTCGAAAGCTTACCGGTTAGCTGCTTTTGCAGCAGCGAGCGCAGGTTCTGCAAAAAAACAGCAGCGATGGTGATGGGAATCCAGAGAGGCATGCTCTCTGATCTCTATCACCGCATGGTCACGCTAGGCCACGCCTGTGGCCGCATAGCTGCTAGTCGACAAAGCTACTCAGCCGGTTTTGGCTCGCCTTTTCCCGCTGTTATGCGTGCCAGCACAATGGCACCGGCGGTCAGTGCAATACCCAGAACGTCGGAAATCAAGCTTCCTTCGATCAGCAGCAGTGCCGCCACAAGCATCATAACGCGCGATATTTGCGGCAGACGCCCTGTGAAGAAATAGCCCTGCACGCCGCCTGACAGCAGGCACACGCCAACCGAGGCGGTGACCAAGGCACGAGCGATTTCAAAGCCTGTTCCATCGCCCAGCAATGCCGGGTTGTAGAAGAACATGAACGGCACGATGAAGGCAGCAAGACCAATCTTGAACGAGGTGACCGATGTGCCCATCGGGTTGGCGCCGGATATACCGGCTGCCGCATAACTGGCTAGCGCCACCGGCGGCGTTATTGCGGACACTACAGCATAGTAGAACACGAAGAAGTGCGCGGTCAGCGGATTGATGCCAAGCTGAATAAGACCCGGCGCAACCACCGAGGCTGCAACAGCATAGGCCGCCGTCGTGGGCATGCCCATACCGAGCAAAATGGCAATGCACATGGCAAAGAACAGCGCAAGCAGTTGGCTGGTATCAGCCAGACCCAGAAGCAGCGAGGAGAACCGAGCGCCAACGCCGGTCAGTGAAATAACGCCCACAATGATGCCAGCACAGGCACACACCGCAATGATCTGGATGGCCATCACACCTGCCAGATCAAACGCCTTGTAGATCGAACGCGGCCCCATGCCGTTGAACTTGGTGTCTTCGGTTGCACCAGCGGCAGCAGCGCCAAACAGCTTTGCCACCAGCACCGGCGTCCAAGAGACCACAGCAGCAGCAGCCGTCGCCAGCGTGCCGGCGCGAATGACCGAGTAGCCCATGAACAGTGCTACAATCAGAATGATGATCGGGATGAACAAATAGACCTGCTTGGCCAGCATCGCGAACTTGGGCAGTTCATCCTCGCGCATGCCACGCATACCGAGCTTGCGGGCTTCAAAATCAACCATGAAGAAGATCGAGCCGAAATAAAGGATAGCCGGAATGACCGCAGCCAGTGCGATTTCAGTGTATGGAATACCGGTAATCTCGGCCATGATGAACGCGCCAGCGCCCATAATCGGCGGCATGATCTGGCCGCCGGTGGAGGCACCAGCTTCAATCGCGCCAGCTGATTTGGCTGGGTAACCCACTTTCTTCATCAGCGGGATAGTGAGCGAACCCGTCGCCACCACATTGCCTGCCGAGGTGCCGTTGATCATCCCCATCAGGCCAGAAGCAAAAATTGCGACTTTGGCCGGGCCACCGCGCGAGCGGCCAGCAGCAGCAAAGGCGAAGTTGACAAAATAGTCGCCAACCTTTGAGGCCTGCAGGAACGCAGCAAAGATAATAAACAGGATGATGTAGGTCGACGACACAGCGGTGGTCGGCCCAAGAATACCAGCATCTGTATAGACTTGGCTAAAGAAACGCTCCCAGGTGATGTCTGGTGCGTTCAGGAAGCTGGGCAACTGGTCGCCGATAAAGACATAAATCAGGAACACGACCGCGATGACGATAAGGGTCAAACCGGCCACACGCCGGGTCATTTCCATGATCAACAACGTGCCAGCCACCGCGGCAAGCGACATGCCGATAGGGGCAAATGGCGTACCGGTAGAGTTGCGCATCGGCGTGTCAAAAATGGTCACCAGGTAGGCGGCCACCGCAATGCCGCAGACGGCCAGCACAAAATCTGGTGGGGAAAATTGATGTCGTGGTAGCCGGTGCACCCAGCCCAAAATGATGCCACCCACAGTGGCGATCATCAGCGGCAAACCAAAGTGATAGATCTCGCGCGAACGGATCGTCGCATCAATGCCATTCCACATCGCACCGCCTGCAATTTCATTGGCAAATGTAATGGCGGTGTAGAGCGCGTAGAGCGCTGGCAACATCAGCGCGTAAGCGACATAGCCAAGCGCTGTGGTTGGCTTTTTATCGTCTCTTGCAAACGATCCACCAGCGTACAGCAAAAAGCCCAGAACCAAGGCGCCGGCCACGTGAAGAATACGGAAATTCCAGGTTTCCAGCGGGAACCTTGGCAAGAACGGGATGTCGATACCCGTCCAGTCAGAGATCGATACACCGTTGAGCGCAGCCATATGAAAGGCCGCATAAAAGGCCGACACAAAGGCGATGATCTTGAGACCATTGCCTTCAAACAGGCGGCGATTGCCCTCAACAGGTTCGTCGTCCACCCCTTCAGCAATGACGATAGGATCAGACATCACCGGCTCACGGATCATCGCGGCCTCGCGAATGGCTTCATCGCTCATCCGATCGGGATGCTCATTGTCCGCGCCCTTGGGCGAGTCTGGCGTATCGTTCTGCATGGTAGCTGTTCCGGTGTTTGGTGTCACAACCCTAGTATCTCGGGTCTTGTCGCCCGAATACCTCTTAGAAGGTTTGACTCATCACAAGTGTGTGACGCAAACGGGCCGCTCCAAGGGAGCGGCCCGCCAGTCTATTAGTCTACACTTTCGCAAGATGCGAAAGACTACATTGCCGAGTGGATCATATCGTCGGGAATGTCTGCACCAGCGTTCTCTTCAAACCACTGAGCGGCGCCTGGGTGCCACATCATAACACCGTTCTTGTCCCAGTTGCCTGGCACGGTCGAGCGAGCAGCGCGGTGAATGTTCACCATGCGATCATTATCGCTCATCACAACGTCCACAACCGCGTAGACGAAGCTGGCTGGCAGGTCGCAGTTGGCGATCGCAAAGTTCCACATGGACACCGAACGCGCATTGCTTTCCAGCGTCGTGTAAGTGTCGGATGCGATCTCAAACTGCGCCACTGGGAAGGTTTCCAAGATGGTCGCCTGCTCGTCTTCAGTGAACTCGATGATGTTCACATCAGTCTGAACTTCCAGCTGCGACACAGCAGGAACGGGCACACCAGCAGCAAATGCGATCACGTCCAGCAGACCATCCTGCAGCTGCGAACCAAGATCGGACCAGCCACCATTGCGACGGTCAAACTCAACACCCAGCTCTTCCATCATGCGCGGGAAGTAGGTGTCAGACGTGGAGCCAGCAGGGCCAAAGCCAATGCGTGCACCCTCTGGGATGTCAGCAATGGATGTGATGCCGGATGACGACAGCGCCGTCACAGAGAACGGTGTCTGATACATTGGGAACATCGCGCAAGCACCAGTCATCTCCAGACCTGGAGCGATTGGGTTGGTACCCGCCAGCGATTCAGCAGCAGGGCCCATCGTGGTCATGCCAAACTGTGCGTCACCGGTGTGCACCAGCGCCATGTTCTGCATTGGGCCGCCAGTGACTTCGCCGCCGCCGGAAAGGCCCAGCTCTTCAGCAACAAGGTTTGCCCAGCCGGAGCCGTAGGCAAAGTAGGTTCCGCCCTGCGAGGCCGTGCCCACAGTGAAGCTCTCAGGCCAACCTTCGCGGTCATCCATCGCCATGGCGGAGCCAGCAACAGCCACCGAAAGGGCAGCCGTGGTAGCAAGAAAAGTAGCAAGTTTCATGAAAAGTAGTCTCCCATTTGGTGCGGCCTTGCTGGCCGCCTTCTTGAACGCCACCCGCGCTAAGCTAGCGCGCTGCGTGTCAGGTTGGGGAAACTACGGCCCGGCGCGCAGATTACAAGCGCTAATTTTTGATAGCCTTCACCGGTCGCACAAAGACAAGCACCATGACCGCCGATAGCAAAGCCAGTGCAGACGCTACTAACGCCAATACAGTGTAGGCTTGCAGTGCGGCTGCACTGTGCGCTGCCATCTGTGTGGCGCTTAGCGTCTCATCAGGCAGGGCTGCGAACCCAGGCAAGCCAATCTGAGCGCTGCCATAGGCAAATGCGCCCAGCGGTGCAAAAGCTGCCACTGCGAAAAGCCCACCAGCGCGCGACACCGCATTGTTGATGCCAGATGCAACGCCGGACTGCGCGTCACTTACGGCATTGATGATCGCAGTTGAAAGCGGCGGGATACACAGCCCCATGCCAAGACCAAGCACCACCATAGCGCCACCAACGGCAAACAAAGAGCCCAACCCTGCGGCCAGGCTGGTTAGCCAGAAAGAAAGTCCGGCCAGGCTCGCGCCAATGGCCAGCGGAAGCCGCACGCCGATCTTATCGACCAACGCACCCACGCGCGGCGTTGTGACCGCCATAACCACCGTGAAGGGCAAGAACACTGCACCAACTGAAAGCGCCGAGAAATCAAATGCACTGAGCAGCGTAACCGGCAAGAAAAAGAACAATCCGCCCAAGGCTGCATACAGTAGAAGCGTTGCAGCATTGATCGAAGAGAATTCCACATTGGCAAACAGCGACAGCGGCATCATTGGCTGTCTTGTTCGGCCCTCGTGCCATACGAAAATAACGCCAAACACAATGCCGCATCCCAACAGCGCACCAGACCCCCAGGGACCAAGCAAAGCAACCCAACCAAAATCACCACTCTCGCCCATTAACGTCAGGGCAAACGCAACCAACCCAAGCGAGAGCACAGCCAGAAGCGTGCCCACCCAATCAAGCTTTTGCGTGGTGGTGCGGTGCGCATCATCGGGCACTTTGGACCACAGCAACCAAAGCGTGAGCGCCGCCAAAGGAAGGTTGATATAAAAGGTTGAACGCCAGCCAAAGGCATCCACCAATGCGCCCCCAAGCAACGGACCTAAGGCCGCCGATACGCCTGAGGCAGCAGCCCAGATACCAACTGCGCGGCCTCGCTCTTGCTTGGGATAGTAAGTTGCAATCAAAGCCAGCGATGATGGCACCATGAGCGCAGCTCCAAGGCCCTGCACCACGCGCGCTGCAATCAATTGGCCACCAGTAAAGACAATGGCGCACACCAGCGATGCTACCGCAAAGATGGCAATGCCGAGCCCAAAAACGCGCCGCCGACCAAATACATCGCCAGCGCTACCCCCAACCAAAATGAACGCAGTCAGGACAAGCGTGTAGCCATTGACGACCCAGGCAAGCGTGCCCAGCGAAACCCCCAAATCAGCGCGAATATCAGCAGCGATGATGGCAACTATGGTGCCGTCGATAAAACCAAGCGTTGAGCCAAAGATAGCAACAACCAGCACAATGAGCTGCTGACGCTTGGTGCAAGCAACCGGCGCATTATCAACCGACGGAGCAACGGCACCCTCTTGGGTCATGCCACGCATTTTGGAACACTCCGGCTAGAAGGACCCTAGTGGTCGCGCCAGTGTAGTTGCAGCAACAGACGATAGCACGATCCTATATGGACCATAGGATGCAGGCAGCGCGCGCTATCCCTCGCTTGCCATGAGTTCATCATAGCCAAATTCGTCTACAAGGGACGATACAGTGGTCAGGTCAAGCTCTTCCATAAGCCGCAGACCATAGCCCTCCGGACGAGAGGCCATGATCTGGGAACTAAGCTGCAACCCATCAATATGCACGATCACCTTCTCGCCTGTGCGATCCAGCACATAGTTGGACGCCACGCGGAACATCAGCCCACCCTGGCTCATCTCCAGAACGGTCCCTTCCAGCTCATAGCCACGCTCAATCACATCCATCGACGCGATAACGCAGCATGGATAGCGACGATGCCGGCGGGAAAAGCTCTTCTTGCGGCCAAAGCCGGGCTTTAACTTGCTTAGCAACGAAGCTGGGCTACGGCGGTAGACTTCGTGACTGGGCGGCAAGCCACCCATTTGCATCATATCCGGGGAGGTCATCCGTTGGTTCCCTCACGATTTTCTGATGGGGTGGCAGCACCCGTACGGGCAGATTTTTCATGCAGAGACATGGAGCGCTGCAAGAGCTGCGCGTACCCCACAAAGGCTGTTTCCATGGCACGCGACATGTCAGTGAACCCGGTGGCAACTGCCTGTTCCATGTCAGCATTTTCTGATGAGCGCATTGTGCCCTCAGGCCGTTCAGCACGCGACTGCGGGGCTTCCAGACCCTGCTTCTGCGCAATGGTTTGCAGCACGCCAAGCGCCTGACGCTGAGCCTGCGTGCCATGCGCGGAAACCTGTGCAAGCTGATGAATGGACTGCTGCATGGCGGTCAGTGTTTCATGCTGGGCTTCCAGCAGTTCCAACACCGATTCTCGATGCTCATCCTCAGCCTTATCCTGGTCACCATCCAGGTCGGCCATACCCGATAGCCAGCTTTCCAGACCACCGCGTAAAATGCCCGTCGCCTCAGCTAGGAAACGGCCAAGCAGACCCAAAATCAGCGAACCAAACAAACCAAAGAGTGAGGATGAGAAGCCGGTGGCCATACCCACAAGTGGCGCCTGCAGATCTTGGATCAGTCTGGTGAACGCAGCCGTCGGATCACTCATGTCCATGTTAGCGATAGAGCCAATAATACCGCCAACCGAGGCGACCATGTCCATCAAGCCGATGAAGGTACCAATGAGACCCAGGAAAACCAGAATGCCGGTGACGTAGCTCAACATCGCCCGGTCTTCGATGATCTTGGTCTTGAACTCCGACACAAGGCTCTGCATCGTCCCGATGGAGATGGTGATCTCGCGGGTACGCATCATTTTTTCGTAGGTCAGATCAAAGACGTGACTCAGCAGGCGCGGCTTCTGAAACACGATGCCGGGTTCTAGGCAGCGATAATGCTTCCAAAAAGGCGCGTTCTTGGAACGCTCTTCCTCGAACTTGATATCGTCGTAGCTCTCTTGCAGAGCCACAAAAGCAAGCTCTTCGTTGCGCAGACGAAACGCGCTGCCGAACGCCAGGAAAATACCAAAGCCAAACAGCGAAATAATGATCGAATTCAAGTAGACGTTGGATGTGATGCCCGTCCAAATGAAATCAAACTGCCATCCAACCAGGCCCATGGTGCCCAGAAAGACGATCATCATCTTTAAGATTTGTCGTTGGATGCGCTTGCGCATAACGCCGGTAACCCACTGAACTCGCAAAAAATTGCTAACTTACGCACGGGGCGAGCGTGTTACCGGCCCCGTCGCCCTGCACCTTGGCGCGCAGAGCATAAGATAGGGTTAACCATGGGGTGACCATGGGCAAAGCGTCGTAATCAGGCCAACCGGGTTTGGTCAGCCCTTACCTGCCGAACACTTTCACTTCATTGCCTTCCTCAGGAGTGCGCACATCGCGCACGCCCACGGCAATACGGCTGGCTGGAATGCCTGCTGCCATCATTTGGTTGCGAATAAACATTGCACGGTAATATGCCACCCGGCGCGTGTCGGTCGCATTGCCAGAAATGGTGTTGGCAAAGGCCATAATTTCGAGCGTTAGATCCGATTGCGCGAGCTCACTGTTGGTCGCAAACTCGGCAATGATCGCCTGCGCTGCTTCATCCAGGCCACTGTTACGCTCTGAGAAAGTCACGGTCAGACCTTCTTGGCTTACCGTTACGGCATCCTGCGCCCCAGTGTCGCGCACGTCTGCAGCCTCAAGCGCTTGGGTTTGCGTTTCCTCTTCAACAGAGACCGACTGCACGTTTTGTTCTTGTGTGGCCAGTTCATCAACCGTTGCCACAAAGGGCGTGCCCTCATTGGTTGCTGTTGTGGCAACATCAGCGTCGGTGGCAGCCCGGCGCACAAGCTCGCTGGAGCCTGCCCCACCGCCAATGTTGGCTTGGCTAACCTGCTCCTGGATGATCGCTTGACTGGTGTTCTGGATCAGCATGAAGACGACGACCACAAGGATCATCATGACGAAGGTCAGCACCATCGTCATGGTCGACAGGGCATCCACATAGCCCGGCCAGTAGTTCTCTTCTTCTTCGGCGTCGTCTGCCATTCTTATTGGTACCTGCGGTGTTCGGTTAGCTTGGCAACACTAAGGCCGCAGGTGTTAGGCCTTGGTTAAGCCTGTTGACGTGCCTGGCTCTTGGCAGATCCACCGCCATGAATGCGGGCCAAAATCTCCTCGCGCGGACCGTCGGCCATCACTTTACCCTGATCAAGCCAGATCACTCGATCCACAAGCGACAAGAGGGCCGCGCGGTGCGTGGCAACAATCAGCGTTCGCCCGCCAAGATACTCACTCAAATTCTCGATCAACTGCGCTTCCAGCGTGTTGTCCATAGAGGCGGTGGGCTCATCCAGAAGCAGCGCCGAGGGGTTCATTGCGAGCACGCGGGCCAGCGCCACGGCCTGCCGCTCTCCTCCCGAAAGGAAACTGCCGCGCGGGCCAACCGGCGTTGCATAACCCTGTGGCAACTGGGCGGCGAAGCCATGAACGCCCGACAGCTTAACCGCCCGCTCAAATTCATCATCAGAGACAGTGCCAAGACCAAGCGTGATGGCCTCACGAAGCGACACATCAAACAGCACGTTGTCCTGCGTCATGTAGCCAAACGAGCGGCGTATATGTTCGGGCGCAAATTGGCGCGCATCAGCGCCATCAAAGCGCACCGACCCTTCGTCCACACCATGCAAACGCAACATGGTGTGCAGCAGCGTCGATTTACCCGAACCGATGCGCCCAATAAGAGCGACCCTTTCACCGCGCTCGATAGAAAAGCAAACATCGTTGAGCGTCGGCCGAGAAGCGCCCGCATGGGTAAAGCTTACACCGGCAAACTGCACCGCGCCGGTCAGCGGCTTGCGGCGGGCCGACAGATTTTCACCCGCCATTTCCTGTGGGCTATCAAGCAGCTTGGCGATCACATCAGCAGATGGCTTGAGGTGCAACAAGCGCACACCATGACCGATCATCTGTGCAACCGGGGTCAGCGCACGCCCCACCAACAAGGTTGATGCGGCAAGCGCACCAACACTCATCATCCCAGCACTGACTTGGTAAGCACCGATCATAAGCGTGAGCACGATCACAAACTGCGTGACGATCATCTGACCATTTTGCGTCAGCCCCAACCACAGACGCGCAGTGTGCCCCTCATAGCCGGCATCATCACCCACCCGCTCCCAGTTGCGCATCAGCGCGCCAGATGCGCCAGACGTTTTCACCATTGGCAGAGCGGCCAATGTTTCGACCAACTGATTGGATTGCAGGCGGCTGAACTCAGCGCCCGCCTCAATGGCAGGGCGGGCGCGGTTGTGGGCGTAAATGTGCATCAGGCACAACAAGCCCAGGCCAAACAGCGGGGCGGCCAGAACAGGCCCACCAATGGAATAGAGCAGAACCAGCAACAAAATGAAGAACGGGACGTCGATCATCAACGACACAGCAAGCTGCGGCACCGCTTGCGCAACAGCTTCAATCTCCTGGGCCAACCGCGATAGACCGCCGGGCGAGCGAGGACTTGCGGCCAACTGCGCACCCATCATTCGCCCATAGAGCTTAGCCTGCAGTTCCAGCGCCACCTTCAATGACACCGCATCAGCAAAGCGTCCCCGCACAAAGCGCAAGGATAAATCAACTGCCAGAGCGATCATCACACCCAGCGATAGCGCCCACAGCGTTTCCATAGCACCATGAGGGATAACGCGGTCGTACACCGCCATCGTGAACAGCGGCAGTGCCAGCATGAGAAGGTTGGATAGACCCGCAGCCAGACCCAACTTGCCCAGAGCTGAACTGTGGCCAGTGGTCGCCAGCCTCAGCACGGTGCGGTAAAGGCCCCGCGCATCGCCAATCTCTGTTTCGCTAAGCTGACCATCACCAATACGCTCGGCACCGCGCAATCCGTGACCAACAGCGTCCTCGCCATGCGCTTTGGGGCGAAGGTGAAACACGGTTCCAGAGTAACCCGACTCCAAAACTTCAAGCTCGATCGGCTTGGTTGTACCCGCGCCATCATCAAACAGAAAAACCCCATCTTGCCGGCCGGAAACCAGCAGACTGGAGCCATCATGCATGAGCAAGATACAAGGAAATACATCGCCGGTGAGCGAGGCCAGCGAGCGTTCTTCATAGGTCAGCGCAATGTCGCTATCGGCGGCTATCGAGCGCAGCTCTTCAGGCGTTGGCACCCCTGGGTTCGAGGCGCCTGCAGCACCGGCAGCACGCGCGCCATCCTCACCAAACCAGCGCCCCGCCACACGGTCCAAAGCGCTAAACACCGGCTCACCAGCAGGCACACCAGCCCGGTAGACTGCCCTATCATCGCCAGCCCGATAACGCTGCAATAGGCTTTGGATACGGTCAAAACTCATGAAGGCCTGTTCGGCAGTTCGGGACGCGCCCTGGGTAAAATCTCCTTAAGGAATGCCGCTTTTATGCTTAACACTTCATGAACTGCCGGCAGTGCAAGATTGGCAACGCTACGTTTTACCCAAGGCCGAATTGCCGATGTCTGTTGCTGCCACCCCCACCACTGCCCTGCCCTTTCCGCGCCGCTGCGATACGCTGGCGCGGCGCGCCGACAAAATGCTGCTGATCGCCGTCACATGCGCAATGACCGCTCTGCTCTTGTGGGCGTCATTTACATCCGTTGATCAGGTCACCCGGGGCGCGGGGCGCGTGGTCCCGCAACTGCAAAACCAGGTGGTTCAACACTTGGAGGGTGGCATTGTCGCCGACATTCTGGTCCGCGAGGGCGAACTGGTGGAGGCTGGCCAAACGCTGATGCGGGTTGAGAACTCTTTTTCCACCGCAGAACTGTCTCAAACCAGACTTGAAATCACCGCCATTCGCGCCCGTTCGCAGCGCCTAGAAGCTGAGGTGGCAGGTGCAAGCAGCGTGACCTTCGAGCAAGGCTTGGAAGCAGCGATACCCAACATCGTGCGCCGCGAACGCGAACTGTTCTCAAGCCGCAGCCAAAGCCATGTCGCTGAAATGCAGATTTTGGCCTCCCAACTTCAGCAGAAAGAGCTTGAGCTTTCCGAACTTGAGAGCCGTTGGCAAAACACCCAGCGCGAGCGCGAGCTCGTGCGTGAGCGTGTGGAAAGCATGCGACGGCTGGCACAGCGCGGTGCTGTCTCCAACAATGCCTTGCTGGACGAAGAGCGCATCTTGCAGCAGATCGAAACCCGGCTCTCTGATCTTTTGTTCGCGGTACCGCGCACGGAATCTGCGGTTGAAGAAATTCGCCAGCGCATGGAAGAGCAGCGCCTTGGTTTCCGCGAAGCCGCCCAAGAAGATCTGATCAAAGCCGCCTTTGAAATGGCGCAACTCCAGGAGGCCGCCAACGCGATGCAGGACCGGTCCGCGCGCACCGATGTTGCAGCGCCGGTCGCAGGCATTGTGAACCGTATCTACGTCAACACCATTGGCGGCGTGGTGCGCCCTGCCGAACCGCTGATCGAACTTGTTCCTGCTGATGCTGCGGTGGTGGTGGAGGCGCGCCTTTCACCATCCGACCGCGCGGAAATCTGGCCGGGCCTACCCGCTGTTATCAAAATTTCGGCCTACGAATTCTCGGTCTATGGTGGGCTCAATGGCCGCATCACTGACGTTTCGCCCGATGCAATTACTGACGAAAATGGCGAGCCCTATTTCCGGGTCCGACTGGTGGCCGAAGCTGGTGGTTTTGGCCCCGACCTGCCCATCGTGCCGGGCATGACGGCGGACATCGACATCATCACCGGCGAGCGCACGGTGCTCGATACCATTCTTTCGCCCGTTCAGAACGTGGCGCACAACGCGCTTCGGCAGTAATCGCTTCCTTGCGTGAACAAGCACACTGCGCTTAGGCGACCTCGTCCACAATCAGCGTGCCCAGAATAGAGCCTGTCTCACCAGCGCCAGACCAGAATGTGTAAGTCGTTTCAGATCCCGCCGTGCTGGCTCCAACTGAAAGCGCACTGCCACCAGCAATGCCCTCAACATCATCAACGCCCGCGCGCGTCTCAACGCGCAGAGCGTTTCCACCACCCGTCATCGCTTCAATTTCGGCGATGTCCAAATCCATGTTGGCCGTGACGCCTGCATTTGAGAAATCAATAACTTCCACATTGGTGAGTGCGCCAACCATCGCCGCTTCATTGACAGTTCCAGATGCGGCATCAAACTCCACCGTATCTGTGTCAGCGCCGCCATCTATGTCATCTGCAAACAGGTTCAGAAGCGTGTTGGCTGCAACAAGGAACCGATCATCACCAGTGCCCCCATCAACAGTATCGCGTTCGGCACCGCCCCCCAAATCAATGGTGTCGTTCCCGGCACCGCCATTGATGATGTCGTTACCACCATCGCCAGATAGAATATCATTTCCACCATTACCATTGATCGTATCGGCACCCGCTGAGCCTGTAATCGTGTCACCGGCACTGGATCCCCGGATACCATCAACCGCAATGAGCGTTATGCCGCTCAAGTCCCAATTCATCGCAACATCATTGGTACCGAGGGTCTCTCCCGTTCCGATGCTACCATCGATCACTTCAATTCCCGAAGCGTCCGAGAAGGTGGACTGAATTTCGTAGGTTGAGCCTCCACCGATCGTAAGGGTGTCGGTGCCAACCGTTCCGCTATCGGTGACCGTGTTAAAACCCCCGCCGCTGTCCGCCGCAATGTCGATTGTGTCGCTACCTTCGCCACCATCAATCGTGTCCGCACCAGAGTTAGCGTAGATAATATCATCGCCAGCTCCACCATTGATGGTGTCTGCGCCAGCACCGCCAGTAATGGTATTGTTGCCACTGGTTCCGGTTAGCGCATCGCCTGCACTGCCCCCCGTGACGTTCTCAAACCCTGAAATAATGTCTCCTGCCGCGTTGCCACCTGAAGCCGAGTTTGTGGCCAGATTGATGGTCACACCGCTACTGTCACCAGCATAGGACAAGGTATCGGTGCCATTGCCACCCTGCAGCACATCACCTCCAGCGCCACCCTCGATCGTGTCATTGCCATCGGCACCCAGAAGAATATCGCTGCCTGCACCGCCTGTCAGTACATCGGCGCCTGCGCCACCCGTTTCCAGGCTGTGCACCACGCCAGCAAGGCTCACCTCTTCGATACCCCTAAGCGTATCGGTGCCTTCTGTAGTGGCAGTAGCGTCCACCGTTATTTGCGTACCGGCCGCATCGGTGCTCACAGCAATCTGAGCGCGACTTGCGGTGTAAACAGCACGGTCGCCAGCACCGCTGCCGCCATCAATCGTATCATCGCCTGCACCGCCGGTAATCGTATCGTTGTCAGCATCGCCTTCCAGGCGATCATCGCCAGCCTCACCGATCAAAATATCAGCACCGCCACCGGCGCTGATCGTGTCACGGCCGCCGCCGCCCGTGATCGAGTTGGCGACTGCGTTGCCGGTAAGCGTGTCATTGCCCTGACCACCAATGATATTCTCAAAGCCGGAAATGCGATCTCCTTGCGCATCGCCGCCAGCAGTCTGACCCAGAGAGAGATTGATGGCGATGTTACCAGCGGTCGATCCCGCGTAGGACAGCGTATCGGAACCACCACCACCGATGAGCACGTCGGCACCAGCACCGCCCACAATGGTGTCATCGCCATCGGCGCCGAAAATGGCATCACTGCCAGCGGTACTGTTGAGCACATCATTGCTGGCATTACCGGTCTGGACGGCGTGATCGATGGCATCCAGCTCAATCACTTCAATGCCGCTGAGCGTATCATTGCCCTCGCCAGAACTGCCTGCATTGACGAAGATCGATGTTCCGTCCGCATTGGAACTCAAGTCCACCTGCGCCCGGCTGCCAGTGTACACAGCGGTGTCGTTGGTGCCCAATCCGCCATCAATGCTGTCGTCGCCAGAACCGCCTGTGATCGTGTCGTTGTCCGCTCCACCATCCAGAGTGTCACCACCACCGCCACCGACCAGGGTGTCATCGCCAGCAGCGCCTGTGAGCGCGTTGGCAGCACCGTCGCCTGTCAATGTGTCTGCACCAGACCCGCCCGTGATACCGGAGATATTCGTCAGGGTATCACCTTGCGCATCACCACCGGTGTTCACGCCGGTGGTCAGATTGACTGTAACGCCCACGCTATCGCTGGAATAGGATGCGGTGTCATTGCCAGCACCACCATCAAGGAAATCGGCGCCCGCACCCCCTTCGACGGTATCGTTGTCTGCTCCACCGTAAAGGATATCAACACCAGCGTTGCCAACAAGAACATCGTTCCCGCCTGCACCCACCAAAACATCCGCGCCCGCAGTGCCTGACAAAGCGTTGACCAAGCTGCTACCCACTTGCAGTGCGTAATCAACGCTATTCAGGCTGATGGTCTCAAGATTGTCGAGCGTATCCACCCCTTCACCGGCCGCCGAAGCGTCAATTTGTAGGTTGCTCCCATCGGCAGCCGACGTGAAGCTGACCTGTGCCGCCGACGCTGTGTAGACAGCAGTGTCGCTACCAGCACCACCATCAAGGCTGTCATCGCCAGCCCCACCGGTTATCGTATCGTTGTTGGCACCACCGCTCAGCGTGTCACCACCACCGCCGCCAACAAGCGTGTCTATACCCGCTCTACCATCGAGCACATTGGCGTTGCCATCACCGGTCAAAGTGTCCGCACCATCCCCACCGGTTGCGTTTTCAAAGCCAGCGATTGTATCGCCCACTGCGCCGGTGCCCGAGACACTTTGCGTAGACAGATCAACGGTCACTGCATCTGCTGTCCCTGCATAAGAAACGGTATCGCTGTCAGCACCACCATCCATTCTGTCAGCGCCAGCGCCGCCAACAATTGTGTCGTCGCCCGCATTGCCGAACAGCAGGTCATCAGCGGCTTGGCCATCAATGGTGTCATTGCCCGCACCACCAACAACGATGTTGCGGCCACCGTCACCGTTCAATGTGTTGTTACCGGAAGTCCCTGCGGTGAGGTCATAGTCGGTGCCACCAAACCTGAGGTTTTCCACATTACTGAGTGTATCGGTACCCTCGTTAGAAGCGGTAGCATCGACCACAACAGCCGAACCCACTAAGTCGACGGCCACCTGCGCTGTGCTGGCTGAATACACAGCCGTATCATTGTCCGCTCCACCATCAAGGGTGTCATCGCCACCTCCGCCGGTTATGGTGTCATCATTGGCTCCACCATCCAATGTATCATTGCCGCCAGCACCATCAATCGTGTCACCACCTGCGCCACCGATAAGGGTATTGATTGCACCTGAACCGGTCAGATCATCAGCAGCCGAACCCCCGGTCAAATTTTCAAAGCCAGAGATGGTATCGCCTGCCGCGTCACCACCGCTTGCCGTGTTGCCGCCGATATCAACAGTCACACCTGCCGTATCACCGGCATAGGAAAGCGTGTCGCCGTTACCGGCACCACCATCAAGCGTATCGCCGCCTGCACCACCTTCAATCGTGTCATCATCAGCGCCGCCTAACAGCGTATCAACGCCGCCTTGACCGGTCAGAAGGTCATTGCCCCCATTGCCTTCAAGACGGGCCGCCGATGTGCCTGTGTTCAGCGTATCGACCTGCTCGGAGCCTCGAATGGTTTCAATGTCGATCAGGGTGTCGCCAGCGGAATCACCGCCAGACCCGGTGCCCGAGCCGATTGTAACCGTTACCCCTGCAGTCGATGCGCTGTAGTCAGCAACATCGGTACCTGCACCACCGTTAAGAATGTCAGCCCCAGACCCACCGGCAAGGGTATCGTCGTTGTCCCCACCCAGCAGCTCGTCGGTGCCGCCGCCACCAATGAGAATATCATTGCCGACACCGCCAGAAATGACGTTGGCATCAGCATCACCGGTCAATGTATCGCCAAGGCCAGAACCGGTTAGGTTTTCAATGCTGTTGTAGACATCACCTGCAGCATCACCAGTATTGACTGCAGCATTGCCCAAATTCGCGGTCACCGCGCCCGTGGAATTGGCATAGCTGGCTGTATCGGTGCCAGCACCGCCCACCAGGAAGTCAGCCCCGCCTGCGCCTTCCAGCACATCGTTGCTTCCGTCGCCACTGAGCATGTTAGCGCCAGCATCGCCGCGCAGCGTATCGTCTCCGGCCGTGCCAGCCAGGTTTTCAATACCGTCATAGGTATCACCAACCGCATCGCCGGTGTTGTTGGCCGTTTTGCTCATATCGACAGTTAGCGCAGCAGAGCCTGCATAGCTGGCTGTGTCATTGCCCGCACCACCAATCAGCGCATCGCCGTCGGCACCGCCGATCAACGTATCATCATCAGCTCCGCCATCGAGCGTGTCAGCACCAGCGCCGCCAGACAGCGTGTCATTGCCGCCACCACCCTGAAAGTCATTGGCATTTGCATCGCCAGTAAAACTGTCGTTGGCAGTTGAGCCCACGAAGCGCTCAACATTGGTGTAGGTGTCGCCGGCAGCTTCGCCCGCATTATTGGCAGGCGTGCTTAAATCAACAGTTGCTGCAGCGGTGAAACGTACCGTGTCGGTCCCCGCCCCACCATCAATGGTGTCCGCTCCAGCGCCGCCATACAGCGTGTCATCATTGTCGCCACCATTGAGCTCATCAACGCCAGCGCCGCCATAAAGGGTATCATTGCCCGCGCCGCCATTGAGGGTGTCGGTACCATCTTCACCACGGATTTCATTGTCACCAGCAGAGCCCGTCAACGTGTCGCCACGGGAAGAGCCGATAATGTTTTCGATCGAATTGTAGGTGTCTCCGTCCGCCTCACCGACGGTGCCACCAGTGACCAAATCAACCGTTACCGGTCCACCAGCATTGCTATAGAGCGCTGTATCAATGCCAGCACCGCCAATAAGAACATCAGCACCAGCGCCGCCTTCCAGTGCGTCATCACCGTCCAACCCGTCCAGCGTGTTGACCCCGGTTGAACCGATCAACGTGTCGGCATTGGCTGAACCAGTAACGTTTTCAAAGCCAGAGATGGTGTCGCCAACACCGTGGCCGCCCGAGGCCGTCTGCGTTTGCAGGTTCACCGTCACCGCTGTATCGGAGACAGAATAGGACACCGTGTCACCAACTGCGGTGTTCGCTCCGCCTATCAGCGTATCGCCCAATGCTCCGCCTTGAATGAAGTCATCGCCAGCAGCACCATCAATGACATTGGCCAGCCCGTTGCCGGTAATGTTGTCATCAAGCGCAGAACCAGCAATGTTTTCAATGCCGGTCAGCACATCGGCTTCTGCCTCGCCACCAAGGCCGGTGCCATTGTTCAGGTCAATCGTAATACCAGCATCTGAATCGGTATAGACGGCCGTGTCGATACCAGCGCCGCCGACCAAATCATCTGCGCCGTCACCACCTGTCAGAGTGTCATTGCCATCGCCGCCAGCCAACTCATCTGCGCCAGCGCCGCCTGTCAGAGTGTCATTGTCATCACCCCCGGCTAGCTCATCTGCGCCGCCACCACCTACAAGTGTGTCATTGCCGCCAAGGCCAACCAAGGCGTTGATGCCACCATCGCCCGTTAGCGTGTCGTCAAAGTCAGAGCCCGTCGCGTTCTCGATCGACGTCAGGGTATCACCCTGCGCATGGCCGCCAGACACCGTATTGTTGCCGATGTCGACGTTAACTGCGGCATTGGAGAGCGTGTAATCGGCTGTATCGTTTCCAGAGCCGCCGTCAAGCGTATCGGCACCCTCAAGACCGGCAAGCACATCATTGCCGCCACTTCCTTCCAGAGTATTGGCGGCGGAATTGCCGGTAATGATATCATCAGAGCCACCAGCAATGACGTTCTCGAAGTTTGCAATCGTGTCGCCCTCAGCCCAGCCACGGCTGGCTGAGTTGGTGCTCAAATTGACCGTTATGGCAGCGCTTGGCCCGCCCCCACTTTCCTGGTTCAGGTTGAAGCTAAGCGTGTCGATGCCACTGCCACCGTCCATGTTGTCGGCGCCACCCTGGCCAAAAATAACATCATCACCAGCCCCACCAGTAATGACGTCATCGCCACTAAAGCCTGCAAGTCGGTCATTACCCGTGCCACCAGTAATCGTATCATCGCCACTGTTTCCGACAAGGAACATGCCGGTGTTGTCAGCGACCAAGACATCATCGCCGGAACCGGCGCGTATAACCTCAATTCCGGTGAATGTGTCACCTTGCGCATCGCCGGTGCTGTTGCCAGCATTGAGCATATCAATGGTCATGCCGCTGGTGTCAGCGGCATAGGTCACCGTATCACCAGTAATCTGGCCGCCATCGCCACCTTCAGTACCGCCATCATAATGGTCAGCACCTGCGCTCGCATAGAACAGGTCAGCAAGCGCACCGCCCTCAAACCATTCCTCTGCGGCGGTATGGCCATAGAAAGTATCTCGCCCAGAGCCGCCAATGACGCGCTCAATCGAGAACAGATTGTCGCCGTCAGCCTCACCACCTTGGCTAATGCTGCCATCCAACCGCAGGGTGAGCGCCACGGTCGAGGAGGAATAATCCACCGTATCAATGCCGGTGCCGCCATCAATCCTGTGTTCATCGACCGTGCTGGTGAAGGTGTCGTCGCCACCCTCGCCATAAACCTCTAGCACCTGGCCCGCCACGGCACTGATGGTATCGTTGCCATCACCGGCATTGATCCAGGATGCCGTAATCGTATCGCCAAATGCAGAACCTATAACGCCTTCGATGCCGATGTAGGTATCACCCTGCGCTTCGCCACCAGCGCCCACAAACGTCGGCTCGTTAATGTCAACGGTGACCCCAGAACCTGAATTTGTGTAGATCACACGGTCGCGCGTGCCACTGCCGCCATCAAGAACATCAGCCCCTGCGCCACCTTCTAGGCGATCCCAGTTACCCGCGCCGCCTGAAAGTTCATCGTCACCTTCGTTGCCAAACAGATCATCGTTGCCGTCGTCACCGAACAGTTGATCGTTGTCTGTACCGCCGTAGAGGTCATCATTTTCGCTGCCGCCGCGCAGCACATCTTCGCCAGCGTCACCGCGCAGAACATCACTGTTGATGCCACCTTCGATGTCGTCGTTGCCTTCGCCGCCCTCAATGGTGTCGTTACCACCATCTCCGCGCAGCGTATCAGCGCCGGCCTCACCAAAAATCTGATCGTTACCGTTTGACCCGCGAATTGTCTCTGCATTGACAGTGCCACGAAGTACATCGTCGAAGCCTGAACCATTCAGGATCTCGATGTTGGAAAGCACATCGCCATTACCATCGAAACCGATGCCAACCGTACCGTCCATCCAGACCTGTACGCCGCCCGCGGAAGACACGTAGGTCACCTCATCGGCCGTACCATCGCCACCATCAATATCATCAGCGCCGTCCATACCTTCAAAGAAGTCGTCGCCATCACCGCCAACGAAGAACTCAACAGCAGCATCCGAGCCGGTGAAGGTATCGTTTTGCGCTGTGCCAATCACACGCTCGACCGTAAACAGCGTGTCACCGGCTGCATCACCACCGGCAGATGCCAACCCATCGGTGCGCACCTGAACGCCGTCGGTTGAGCCGGAATAGTCAGCAGTATCTATCCCGCCATTGCCGCGCAGAACATCGCCGTCAGCGCCACCGATAAGCACGTCATCGCCAGCGCCGCCTTCTAAGGTGTCTGTTCCGGCAAGGCCGACCAGACGGTCCGCTCCACCTTGGCCTTCAAGGACGTTGCTTGCTGCGCTGCCGGTAATATCATCAGCCTGCGCGGTGCCCCGGACCCATTCAATATCGGTGAGTGTATCGCCTTGCGCATCACCGCCGGTGTTTGTGCCAGACGTCAGGTTAACCGTAACACCATTGCTCGAACGCGTGTAATCAACCTGGTCTTCATCGCCTGCACCGCCATCAAGCGTATCGGCGCCAGCGCCGCCGTCAAGCACGTCATTTCCGGTACCACCGGTGAGTGCATTGACCTGGGTATCGCCAACCAGCGTGTCGCCGAAATCCGAACCGATGATATTTTCAACGCCTGTTAGCGTGTCCCCGGTGGCGTCGCCATTGATGCCAGATCCTGCAGTTAGATCGACCTGTACCAAGGCTGTTGACGAAGAATAGACAGCCGTGTCGACGCCCAGACCACCGATCAAGGTATCGCCACCAGCGCGGCCGATCAGGATGTCATTACCGTCATTGCCTTCCAGGACATTGGCAATGCCATCACCACTGATGGTGTCAGCCTGCACCGATCCCAGAACGCGCTCGATGGAATCGTACGTATCGCCTTGGGCCTGGCCGCCAGCACCGGTCCCGGTCAGGTCCACCGTTACCGCCGTGGAGGTGCGATAATCAGCGGTATCGGTACCGGTGCCGCCGACAAGTGCGTCAGCGCCGCCCAAACCTTCAAGAACATCGTCGCCGCCTGAGCCATCAAGGCGGTTTGCGTTGCCATCGCCTTCGATTTCGTCATTGCCCGTTGAGCCGGTCAGGTTTTCGATACCAGTGTAGGTATCGCCCTGCGCATCACCGTTGGTTCCGGTGTTGGTGGTCAACGAGATAACAACAGCCAAAGAGGTGTCATCATAGGAAACAGTATCCGTGCCCAGCCCACCGGTCAGCACGTCACCCAACGCGCCACCATAGAGCAGGTCATCGCCGTCACCGCCCAGCAAGGTATCGATGCCACCAGCGCCCCTTAGGGTATCATTGCCACCCTGGCCTTCCAGCGTGTTGGCAAACGTGTCGCCGATCAGTGTGTCGGCTTGTGTATCGGACCCCAGAACGCGCTCAATGGCGATAAGTGTATCGCCATCAGCATCGCCACCTGCACCACTGCCTGGATCAAGCGTGATGGTGACACCAGCGGTACTGGCAGAGTAATCGGCCGTATCAAAACCTGCACCACCGTCCAGCGTATCAGCGCCGCCCAAGCCGGTAAGTATGTCGTCGTTAGCCCAGCCGCGCAAAATATTGCCGTCGGCATTGCCGGTCAGGGTGTCAACAAAGGTCGTGCCGATAACCTCTTCAATAGAAGTTAGCGTGTCGCCTGCTGCGTGCCCGCCGGCATTGTTGAGATCATCATCCAGATCGATGGTGATGCCAGCATTGGAGGCGCGGTAGTCGGCGATGTCATCGCCGCTGCCACCATCAAGCGCATCAGCGCCCAATCCGCCGATAAGCGTGTCGTTGCCATCACGCCCTTCCAGACTGTTGGCCCCATCAGTGCCGGTGATTGAATCAGAACGCTGCGAACCGATGACGTTTTCAACATCAATGATGGAGTCGCCCTGCGCGTCGCCACCAGACCCTGAACCAGCAGCCAGATCAACACTTACGCCAGCAAGTGAGGCTTGGTAGGTAATCGTATCACCGGTGCCAGCGCCACCATCCAGAGTGTCGGCTGCCGCGCCACCTTCCAACGTATCATCGCCTGCGCCGCCGCGAAGCTGGTTAGCAAATTCATCGCCAGTGATGGTATCGTTTTGCGATGAACCCAATACACGCTCGATGGAGATAAGCGTGTCTCCGGCCGCAAAACTGCCCACGCCCGCGCCAGTTCCGGCCGCCAAGTCAACGGTAACTGCTGCGCCCGAACCAGAATAATCGGCCGTGTCATCGCCGCCACCACCGTTCAGCGTGTCAGAGCCGGTGTTGCCGTCCAGCACATCGTTGCCACCGCCACCGCTCAAAATGTTGACGGCTGTATCACCCGTCAGGGTATCGCCCTGCACCGAACCGGTAAGGTTGGCGATGTTGGCGAATGTATCGCCCAGCGCATCACCTTGCGTGCCGCCGCCGCCGATGATTGAGGCTGTAACCGACCCGGTTGCGCCTGCGTAGCTGGCCGTGTCGTTGCCGGTACCACCATCCAGGCTATCGGCACCTTCACCACCGATCAGCACATCATCACCAGCATCACCAATCAACACGTCATCATTGCCAAGACCAGAGAGCGTATCGTTCTCTGCGCCACCCTCCAGACGGTTCTCTGCCGCCGAGCCAGTAAGGGTATCAGCCTGGGCTGTGCCGATAAGGTTTTCGATGCTGACCAGCGTATCACCAGCGGCCTGCCCGCCAGATTTGTCACCGGTGTTCAGGTTCACATCAACAGCGGTGGTGGACGAAGCGTAGGTCACCGTGTCGCTGCCGGTACCACCGTCCAAATAGTCGCCACCATCAGAGCTGATGAGCGTGTCGTCTCCACCCTCACCGAAAAGCGATTCCGCGGTGGTCGCGCCAGTCAAATTATCGCCAAGGCTGGAACCGCGCACCGTTTCGATGCTGGTCAGCGTATCGCCGGCAGCGTCGCCACCCGTGTTCGTACCGGTTGTTAGGTTGACCGTGACCGCCAAGTCAGAAGCGCGATAGTCAGCGGTGTCTATACCCTCGCCACCATCAAGCGTGTCAGCACCCAAGGCGCCATCAAGCACATCGTTTTGGTCACCACCGCGCAGAACATTGACCGCATCATCGCCTGTGAGGGTATCCACAGAAGCCGATCCGGTCAGGTTCTCGATCCCGGTCAGCACGTCGCCGGCCGCATCGCCGCCTGCGGCCGAATTGCCTTCCAAATCAACCGTTACGCCGCTGGTCGAGCTTGTGTACTCAACCGTATCAATACCGGCCCCGCCAATGAGCGTGTCGGCACCGCCGCGGCCTTCAAGCGTATCGTTCTCATCCCCGCCGGTCAGTTGGTTGCTCGCACCATCGCCGCGCAGCGTGTCGGCCTCTGCCGAACCAACAATGCGTTCAATGGCGACCAATGTGTCACCTTCCGCGTCACCCCCTGAAGCGGAGTTGCCAGCAAGGTCGATCGTGACTGCAGTCGATGCGCTGTAGTCGGCAGTATCCTCGCCACCGCCACCATCAAGACGGTCTGCACCGGCCAGGCCCGTTAGCGTGTCATTGCCACCTTCGCCAAACAGCGCGTTAGCACCAGTGCTACCCACCAGCGTATCATCACTGTTCGAGCCACGCACATTCTGGATGTTGCTCAGCGTATCACCCTGAGCATCACCACCGGTGTTGGTGCCACCCAGGTCCACATTCACACCTGAAGCAGAACCGATGTAAACAGCGGTGTTGGTGCCTGTCCCACCATCAATCGTATCCGCGCCCGCACCACCCTCAATGGTGTCATCACCGCTGCCACCATCAAGCGTGTCAGCGCCACCACCGCCAGAAAGCGTATCGTCCAAAGCACCGCCTGAAAGCGTGTTGCTACCTGTTGTGCCGGTCAGCGTGTCATCAAAATCAGACCCTGTGACATTCTCAATACTGTCAAACGTATCCGCCGTTGCATGACCACCGCTGGCATCGCCATTGGCCAGATCAACCGTCACCCCAGCATCAGAGGCTGCGTAATTGATGGTATCGTTGCCGCTGCCACCAACCAGATTATCGCCACCTGCAAGGCCAGACAAAGTGTCATTGCCCGCACCACCGCTCAGCATATTGATGCCAGCATCACCGGTCAGCGTGTCGCCTTGGCCTGAGCCTGTGATGTTCTCAATGCTGTTGAGAACATCGCCGGCAGCATCACCACCGGTGTTGGTGCCGACAAGCGTCACAGTCACAGCGGCTGACGACGCGCTGTAGTCTGCGGTGTCGGTTCCATCGCCGCCAAACAGTTGGTCGGCACCACCAAGCCCGGAGAGGGTGTCGTTGCTACCACCACCGTCAAGACGGTTTACAGCTGCATCACCAATCAACGTATCATTTTGGTCTGAGCCGATGGCATTCTCGATGCTAACATAGCTATCGCCTTGCGCATCACCACCGGCACCAATGAGCTGATCAAGATCCACCGTCACGCCAACGCCGGAGTCGGCATAGGTCACCGTATCAATGCCCGCACCACCATCCAGCTGATCGCCGCCACCCAACCCGGCCAAGGTGTCATTGCCACCTGCGCCAGTGAGCACGTTGATTTCGACATTGCCGGTGATCGTGTCACCAGACGCCGTGCCCACAACCCGCTCAATCGAGGAGAATGTGTCACCAGCAGCATCACCGCCTGTTGCGGTGTTGGTTGACAAATTGACCGTAACTGCGGCGGACCCGGTATAATCTGCAGTGTCATTGCCGCCGCCGCCAACAAGCGCATCAGCGCCGCCCCGCCCCAGCAAGACGTCGTCACCATCATTGCCGGTCAATGTGTTGGCCGTCGCTGTGCCACGCAATGTGTCGGCAGCGTTGGAACCGGTCAGGTTTTCGATACCATCAAAGCTATCGCCCTGCGCGTCGCCATTTGCGCCAGTGTTTGCGACCAAATCAACAATCACGCCATTGGCGGAACTCGCATAAGAGGCCGTGTCGGTGCCCGCGCCCCCCGTCAGACTGTCAGCGCCAGCGCCACCTTCAAGCGTATCATCGCCGTCGCCGCCATCCAGCGTATCAATACCGGCCAAACCAGAAAGCGTATCGTTGAGCGCGCCGCCGGTCAGCTCATTGGCATCGACCGTACCGATCAGCGTATCGTTGAAATCCGAACCAATGAGGTTCTCAATGGAGGTAAAATTATCACCAGCAGCGATATCACCTGAAGCACTGTTCGTGGTCAGATTGACCGCGACCGCATCCGCCGCCCCTGCGTAGGTAACGGTATCAAGACCAGCGCCACCATCCAGCGTATCACCGCCAGCACCGCCATCGAGCGTATCATTGCCACCATCACCAAACAGGCTATCAACACCGCCAGCGCCCGACAGGGTATCGCCGCCAAGACCACCGCGTAGCACGTTCGTGTTCGCGTCACCGGTTAGCGCATCGGCGCTGTTTGATCCGGTCAGATTTTCCACCGTCGTGATGACGTCGCCTTCAGCGTCACCACCAACGCCTGGACCACCCCCAAGGGTGACCGTCACGCCTGATGCGGAGTTGATGTATGTAACTGTGTCGCTGCCAGCGCCGCCGATAAGCGTATCAGCACCAGCCCGCCCATTGAGTGTGTCATCGCCCCCACTGCCATCCAACCGGTTATCATCAGCATTGCCGGTCAGAACATCGGCTCGGCTGGACCCAAGGATTTGCTCAATCGAGAACAGCGTATCGCCGGTGGCATCGCCAGTTGAGCCACTGCCTGCGGTAAGATCGACAGTAACGCCACTCGCCGAAAGCGCGTAGCTGGCGGTATCGGTGCCATCATCACCACGCAGGACATCAGCTCCCGCACCACCAACAAGAGTGTCGTCCAATGCACCGCCCGACAAGGTGTTGGCCCCTGTGCTGCCGATAAGAGTGTCATTGTAATCAGACCCGGTGGCACGCTCGAACCCATTCAGCGTGTCACCGGCAGCGTGGCCGCCTGCACCTGTTCCCGCGCCAAGATCAATTGAAACCCCAGCGTCGGAAAGCGAATAAGAAACGGTATCAATGCCCACGCCACCAGTCAGCGTATCGCCGCCTGCGCCGCCTTCGATGACATCATCACCAGCGCGGCCATCGATGGAGTTAACGGCGGCGTTACCGGTCAGGGTATCACCTTCAGCGGTTCCAACAATATTCTCAATGTCACTGTAAGTGTCACCATCGGCATCGCCTGCGGTGCCGGTGTTGGTGGTTAGACTAACCGTGACAGCAGACGTGCTGCCCGAAAAATCAAGTGTATCGATGCCAATGCCGCCAGAAATATCATCAGCATCGGCACCACCAATGAGTGTATCATCACCGTCGCCGCCATCCAGCGTATCAAGACCAGCCAGGCCAGTGAGCGTATCGTTTCCATCGCCGCCCACCAGCGTGTTGGCCTGATTGGTGCCAGAGAGAAAATCATTGTTCGCTGAACCGATCACAGCTTCAATGCTGCTGAACGTATCGCCGTCAGCGTGGCCGCCCGAAGCGGTTCTCGCCGTTAGATCGACGGTGACACCGGTGTTCGAACCCTCATAACTGATGGTGTCAAATCCACCACCACCGATCAGCTCATCGCCACCTGCCATACCACGCAACGTGTCATCCAGCAGGCCGCCAGTCAGCACATTGGCAGAGGCATTGCCGGTCAGCGTATCGTTCTGGTCACTGCCGGTGATGTTCTCCATGTTGGTGAACGTATCGCCAGTCGCATCACCGCCGGTTGCCGTGTTCGCCGTGAAATCGATCGTAACCCCGACCGAACTGCCACCATAATCAACGGTGTCAATACCAGCGCCACCATCCAGGTTGTCGCCAAGGGCGCCGCCTTGCAGCGTATCATCGCCCGAACCACCAACCAGCGTGTCAATGCCGCCACCACCGAACAACTGATCATTGGCACCGCCACCATCCAAGCGGTTGGCATTACCATCTCCAGTCAGGCTGTCGGCGTTGGCCGAGCCCAGTAGGTTCTCGATGCTGTCAAATGTATCGCCAGCAGCATCACCGCCTGCGGTGGAGCCATCTGAAAGATCAATCGTTACCCCGCTTGCCGAGGCCGCGTAGCTGGCTGTATCGGAGCCTTCACCTCCGATCAGACTATCAGCGGCTGCGCCGCCTTCCATAACGTCGTTTCCAACACCACCTGTCAGCGTGTTGATCCCGGCGGTACCAACCAGCGCATCATCAAAGCCCGATCCAGTGATGTTTTCTATGCTGTCAAACGTATCGCCAACAGCATGGCCGCCGCTTACCGCCCCGGTGCTAAGGTCAACCGACACACCAGCATCCGATGTACTGTAGGATACCGTGTCGATTCCGCCATCACCGCGCAACGTGTCACCACCGGCCCCGCCTTCCAGCGTATCGGCACCGCCGCCACCTTCTAATCGGTCTGCGCCCGCAAGGCCTGACAGCGTATCACTTTCCAAGCCACCGATAAGCGTGTTGGCTGCGCCATCACCAGTGAGAGTGTCGGCAAAATTCGATCCCGTCAGGTTTTCAATGTTGGCAAGCGTATCGCCCTGCGCAATGTCACCAGAGCCGGTTGACCCCAGCGCGACAGTCACAGCGCCAGTTGCATCGACATAGGAAGCGGTATCAATGCCCGCGCCACCATCAAGGCTGTCTGCATCAGCGCCGCCTTGCAAGACATCGTTGCCTTCGCCACCCTCCAGCGTGTCGGTTCCACCACCACCCTGAAGCGTGTCGCCGCTGCCAAGCCCACGCAGAATATTGGCACCGGATCCACCGATGAGCGTGTCGCCCTGAGAAGAACCATCGGCATTCTCGATATCAATCAACGTGTCGCCCTGAGCATCGCCACCCGAGCCGGTGTTGTTGCCCAAATCAACGGTTACAGCGCCTGAAGAATTGGCATAGCTAACGGTATCATTGGTGCCCGTGCCCCCATTGATCAGATCATTGCCCTGCCCACCTTCGATGACGTCATCACCTGCCTCACCAAACAGCTGGTCATCACCAGCCAGACCACTAATGGTGTCATTGCCACCGCCTGCACGGATTTCGTTGGCGCTCCCTTCTCCGGTCAGGGTATCGCCCTGCGCAGAGCCAATAAGGTCTTCGATGCTATCGAACGTGTCACCGGCAGCATCACCGCCAGCCCCAGGACCTGTTGTCAGGTTGACCTGAACTGCGTTGGTGGAGCCTGAGTAATCAGCTGCGTCATCGCCAGTGCCGCCAACCAGACTATCAGCCCCGCCAGCGCCTTCCAGCACATCATCGCCGCCGGCACCGGTAAGAATGTTGGCACCACCGTCACCGATAAGCGTGTCGTTGAGACCTGAGCCCAGAACATTCTCAATGCTGTCATAGGTGTCGCTTGCCGCATGGCCACCAGCGCCCGTGCCACCAGCAATATCGACCGTCACCCCAACGTCGGACCCAGTATAATCCGCCGTATCAGACCCCGTTCCGCCCTGAAGCGTATCTGCGCCCGCACCGCCCTGAAGCGTGTCATCATCTGCGCCGCCTTCAAGGACATCATTGCCATCACGGCCAACCAAAATATCGTTGCCCGCTGCACCGACCAATCTGTTGATGCCACTGTCGCCACGCAGCGTGTCACCTTCGGCCGTGCCGGTGACATTCTCAACATCGATCAGCTGGTCGCCATCGGCATCGCCATTGGCGCCGGTGCCAATATCAAGGTCCACCGTAACAGCGCTCGAGCCGGTATAGTCTGCCGTATCGGTGCCAAGACCACCATCCAGGATATCGATGCCGGCACCACCGCGCAGCGTATCGTTGCCCAGATCACCGTCAAGCGTGTCACCACCTGCGCCACCCACCAGCGTATCCGAGCCCAGCCCGCCATTGAGATTGTTCGCATTGTCATCACCGGTCAGCAGATCCGAACCGCTGGTACCAATAAGATTTTCCACCCCGCCAAGCGTATCGCCTTGGGCGTCTCCCAACAGGCCAGTGCCGCGTGTCAGGCTAACGTCCACACCGGTGGAGCTGCCTGCATAACTTACGGTGTCGATGCCTGCATCACCCTGTAAATCATCGGCGCCAGAGCCACCGGTCAGCGTATCATCGCCTGCGCCACCGGTTAGGGTATCGGCGCCGCCATTGCCGATGAGCACATCATTGGCCTGGCCACCGTCCAACGCATTGTCGACCGAGTTGCCTGTCAGCGTGTCGGCAGAGTTGGAACCGATAAGATTTTCGACAGAATTGTAGCTGTCAGACAGTGCGTCACCGCTGGTGCCAAATCCGGAATCAAGGTTTGCGGTCACCCCGCCGGTGGAACCCGAATAGTCTGCGGTATCAATGCCCGTGCCACCGCGCAGCGCATCACCATCGGCGCCACCAATCAACGTGTCATTGCCCGCACCACCATCCAGTGTGTCGGTGCCTGCCAAACCGCGCAGCGTATCATTTTCCTCACCGCCGGAGAGCTCGTTGGCCTCGGCGTCACCTTGCAGCGTGTCGGCAAAATCGGACCCAATGACATTCTCAATCGATGTCAGAACATCACTTTGCGCGTGTCCGCCGGTTGCTGTACCGGCATTAAGATCAACGTTCACAAGCGCATTTGAAGCGCTGTAATCCGCGGTGTCATCGCCCGCACCACCGGTCAGAATATCGGCCCCGAGGCCACCAATAAGCGTGTCGTCCAGGTCACCGCCCAAAAGCGTATCAACCCCAGCCCCACCGCTTAGAACATCATCACCGCCATTGCCCTCCAGTGTGTTGTCTTCGTCATCGCCGATCAGCGTATCAGTGAAAAAGCTGCCCAGAACCCGATCAATATCGCTCAGCGTATCGCCACTGGCATCAGCACCTGCACCAGTGCCCAGCGCAAGGTTCACGGTTACTCCGCCCAGAGAACCGGTGTAGCTTGCCGTATCAAAACCAAGCCCGCCAACAAGTGTGTCAGCGCCAGCAAGACCAGTGAGTACATCATTGCCAGCGCCACCTGTCAGCACGTTATCCGTGCTTGTTCCTGTCAACGTATCATTCTGGTCCGAACCGGTCAGGTTCTCAATGCTGTCAAAGGTATCGCCGACGGCATCGCCACCAGAAACCGCGCCCGTTGACAGGTTGATGGTGACCGCGGTGGAGCCTGCATAGGAGGCGGTATCAAGCCCTGTCCCACCGCGAAGAGTGTCAGCCGCCGCGCCGCCAACCAGCGTATCATCTCCGCCTTGGCCATCAAGCACATCGATGCCGCCCAAGCCGGTCAGCGTATCGTTGCTAAGGCCACCTTCAAAGCTATTGGCATTGCCGTCGCCGGTCATGCTGTCGGCAAAGTTTGAGCCTTCAATAATCTCGATGCCGGTGAACGTATCGCCAGCGGCGTGACCCCCGGTTAAGACACCACTGGTCAGATTGACCGTGATGGCCGCATCAGAGAGTGTGTAAGAGGCACGGTCGGTCCCGTCGCCACCTTGCAGCGTATCGGCCCCAGCAAGACCTGCCAGCGTATCATTGCCGCCAGCGCCAATGAGGACGTTCGCGGCAGCATCTCCGCTCAACGTATCGTTGACACCAGAGCCTGTGATATTTTCAATGTCGGTCAGCTGGTCGCCGTCGGCAGAGCCACCGCTGCCGGTCCCCGCTGTCAGATCAACAGTTACCCCGGTTAGCGAGTCCGAATAGATCGCCGTGTCGGTGCCTGCGCCACCAAACAGGAAGTCGGAGTCCGCACCACCGGTAATCTGATCGTTACCGATACCACCATCCAAGCGGTTGATTTCGCCATCGCCAATCAAGACATCATCGAAACCTGACCCGGTGACATCTTCGATCGAAGAGAACGTATCGCCCGCTGCATCTCCGCCGGAAAACGTATCGGTAGCAAGGTCAATATTCACGGCAGCACTGGAGTCGACGTACGTCACTTGGTCTGTGCCGAAGCCGCCGATCAATTGGTCAGCGCCAGCACCACCTTCCAAGACATCATCATCTGCGCCGCCATCCAGGTGATCATTGCCAGCAGCACCGCGCAACACATCATCGCCCGCGCCACCATCAAAATCATTATCAGCGCCATCACCAACAATGGTGTCGTTAAATCCTGAGCCCAGAATGCGCTCAATCTCGATAAATGTATCGCCCTGCGCACTGCCGCCGGTGCCTGTTCCTGCCACAAGATCGATCTGAATGCCCGCAGACGACGTGGTGTAGTCGGCGGTATCAAAGTCCGCGCCACCATCCAGAACGTCAGCGCCTTCGCCGCCAAACAGGCTGTCGTCACCCGCGTCACCACGCAGTGTGTCGTCGCCGTCACGCCCGTAGATGAGGTCGTTTCCAAGGCCACCCTGCAGCAGGTTAGCGGTCGACGTGCCGGAGAGAGAGTCGACCGAATCTGAGCCGATAGCGCTCTCAATCGAGATCAGCGTATCACCCTGCGCATGGCCGCCAGAGGCAGTGCCGGTGGTCAGGTCAATCGTTACGCCTGCGTTGGAACCAGAGTAATCGACCACATCTACGCCGATGCCACCATCGATGCTGTCCGATCCCGCGCCACCAATGAGGCGGTCATTGCCACCATCGCCAAACAGGGAATCTGTATTGTCGCCACCATCGAGAACATCATTCTCATCGCCGCCGCGCAGCGTGTTTAGGTCAGCGTCGCCAGTCAGGGTATCTGCAAGCGCGGAACCAATCAGATTTTCAACCTCGATCAGCGTGTCGCCTGCGGCGTGGCCGCCAGCCGCCGAGTTGCCAAGCAACGAGACCGTGACCGCAGCATCGGAGTCCGCATAGCTTACCGTATCAGAGCCATCACCGCCGGTCAGCTGATCGCCAAGATCACCACCCACCAGCGTGTCATTGCCTGCACCGCCGTCGAACGTGTTTATGTTGGCATCGCCAATCAGGAGGTCGGCAAAGGCTGAACCGATAACAACTTCCATACCCGAATAGCTGTCACCGTCAGCGTGACCGCCGGAGCCTGTGTTGTTTTCCAAGTTGACCGTTACGCCAGCAGAGGAGTTGGCATACGACAAGGTATCGGTGCCGGTACCACCTTCAATGGTGTCGCTGCCTTCGCCACCTTCCAGTGTGTCGTCACCCGCGCCACCTTGCAGCACGTCTGTTCCACCAAGCCCAAGCAGCGTATCGTTATCATCGCCACCGACCAGGAGATTGGCCTGTCCGTTTCCGGTCAGACTGTCGGCAAAGTCACTACCGGTGATGTTTTCAATACTGGAGAACGTATCACCGGCAGCAATGTCACCGGAGGCAGACGAGTTCGCCAAATCAATGGTCACGCCAGCGGCCGCATCGACGTACGAAATCGCATCAATACCGGCACCGCCAATAAGGCTGTCGGCACCTGCACCACCGCTTAGCGTATCATTGCCTGTACCACCATCGAGCGTATCAGCACCCGCGCCACCCAAGAGCGCGTCGTTACCCGCGCCGCCGGACAAAGCGTTGTCGGTTGTATCACCGGTCAGGGAATCGGCATAAATGGAGCCGGTTATGTTTTCGATGCCAGAGAACGTATCGTCAGCCGCATCACCGCCCGTTGCAGAGTTACCTTCCAGGTCAACGGTCACCGCCGCAGCTGAGGAGGAATAATCAATGGTGTCGATGCCAGCGCCGCCTGTCAGCGTGTCGCCATCTGCGCCGCCAATCAGCGTGTCATTGCCATCACCGCCAATCAGCGTATCAGCGCCTGCGCGCCCTTCCAGCCGATCCAGACCAATGCCGCCCTCCAGCGTGTTCACCTGTGCATCACCGACCAGCGTATCGGCATTCACCGAACCAACCACGCGCTCAATGCTCGTGAAGGTGTCGCCTTGCGCATCACCGCCGGTGCCAACGCCAGTGGTTAGATCGACCGTCACACCAGCGGTTGAACCCGAATAGTCCACCGTGTCAGTGCCGGTTCCGCCATCCAGGGTATCGCCACCATCGCCGCCAGTCAGCGTGTCGTCGCCACCGTTACCGGCCAGCACATTTACGCCTGCATCACCGGTCAGCGTGTCGCCCTGCGATGAACCGGTGACATTTTCAATCGAGTTTAGAGTGTCGCCATCGGCATGCCCACCAGAAGCAGATGGTACGGTGAGATCCACCACAACAGCATCATTGGAATTGGTGTAGTCTGCGGTATCCTGGCCAGTGCCGCCAATGAGCGCATCTGCGCCTAAACCGCCTTCAAGAACATCGTTACCGTCTTCACCACGCAGAATGTCATTGGCGCCCTCGCCGCGAAGCGTGTCCGAGGATCCACCGCCCCACAGCTCATTGTTCGCACCATCACCAACAAGGGTATCCACCTGCGAGGTGCCAACGACGTTTTCAACGCCGTCTAGCGTATCGCCGTCAGCGTCGCCGCCGGTCCCAACGCCAGAGCCGCTGCCATCGTCAAGATCAACTGTGACGCCATTGATGGAAGCGGAGTAATCGGCAACGTCAGTGCCAGATCCACCAACCAGCGCATCCGCACCTCCTGCCCCCACAAGCGTATCGTTTAAGGCACCGCCAGTAAGAGTGTTTGACCCGCCATTGCCAACGAGCGTGTCATCCCAGTCCGAACCGGTGATGTTTTCGATGTTGAAAAGCGTATCGCCGTCAGCATGACCGCCAGTACCCACATTGGTCTGCAGGTTCACCGTAACCCCAACATTGGACCCAGCATAGCTGGCAGTATCCACACCGGCATCGCCGCGCAGGGTGTCAGCCCCACCAGCGCCAACAAGCGTGTCATCGCCCGCACCGCCGGCAAGCGTGTTGATCCCGGCATCGCCGATCAGCGTATCGTTAAAGCCGGACCCAATGGCATCTTCGAATTCAGAAATTGTGTCGCCAGCAGCGTGCCCGCCGGAGGCCGAATCAGCTCCCAGATCTACTGTCACCGCAGCATCGGAACCCTGGTAGTCCACCGTATCAATGCCAGCGCCGCCAACCAGTGTGTCGCCGTCAGCACCACCGGAAATACGGTCATTGCCATCATCACCGCGTAGCGTGTCGGCTCCCGCACGGCCTTCGATTACATCGTTGCCGCCATTGCCGGACAGCACGTCTGTGCTGTTGCTGCCGCGCATGGTGTCGCCAAATTCTGACCCGGCAACCTCTTCAATGGAGATCAACTGATCACCCTGCGCATCGCCGCCTTGGCCAATACCGGTCAGCAGATCAACCGTTATTGCCGTGCCAGAACCGACATAGGTTGCTATGTCATAGCCAGCGCCACCGTCGATAAAGTCCTGGTTGGCACCACCTTCAAGTGTGTCATTACCATCATCACCACGTAGTGTGTCTTGCCCGTCGCCACCCGATAGCGAGTCGTTGTTATCGCCGCCTTCCAACAAGTTAGACGACGAGTTGCCGGTCAGTGTGTCTGCCTGCGCCGAACCCAGAACATTTTCGATACTGGCAAAACTGTCACCGGTCGCATCGCCGCCTGCGCCCGTTCCAAGCTGCAGATCCACCGTCACGCCAAACGTAGAATTCTCGTAGGATGCTGTATCGGAGCCGCTGCCGCCAATCAGTTGGTCGCTACCGGCGCCGCCTTCCAGGCTGTCATTGCCACTACCACCATCCAAAACATCATCATTTGAACCGCCAGATAGCGTGTCCAATCCATCGCCGCCCGAAAAGGTGTTGGCAGCCGCATCACCGACAATCGTGTCGTCATAGATGGAGCCTGCGATGCGCTCGATATTGATCAGCGTATCGCCTTCGGCATGACCGCCAGAGAAGGTATCGTTGGCAAGGTCAATGTTCACCGCCGCCGACGATACGGTGTAGTCGGCCGTATCAAGGCCAATGCCGCCATCTAGAGTATCGCCACCTGCGCGCCCGTTGAGCCGATCATTGCCAGCGCCACCGGTCAACACGTTAACACCCGCATCGCCCAGCAGCGTGTCAGCCTGGTCCGATCCGGTTACATTTTCGATGCTGTCCAGGGTATCGCCGTCAGCGTCGCCGCCAAGTCCAACGCCAGCGTTGATGTCAACCGTCACCCCTGTGGCAGACCCGGCATAGGACGCCGTGTCAGACCCTGCACCGCCAACCAAGGTGTCATTGCCACCACGGCCAATAAGGGTGTCGTCGCCATCACCACCGTCCAAGCGGTTGGAGTTGGCATCACCCCCCAGCGTGTCATTGTGGGCAGAACCAAGCAGGTTTTCCACCTCGAGCAGGGTATCGCCAGCCGCATCATCAAGCGTGTTGCCACTGCCATCAAGCGTGACGCTCACCGCGTTGGCAGCACTGGCATAGGAGGCCAGGTCAATGCCATCACCACCGATCAGGGTGTCGCCACCGCCCCGGCCTTCCAGCGTATCGTTGCCATCTTCACCACGCAGCGTGTTGACCTGATCATCGCCCAAAAGCGTGTCGTTGCGGTTGGAACCGATGACGTTCTCGACGCCAAAATAAGTGTCGCCCTGCGCATCACCATTGGTGCCGGTGTTCGCCTCAAGGTCGACCGAAACGCGCTGGGCCGATTCAATGTAATCAACCGTATCAATGCCATCTCCGCCAGTGAGAACATCAGCACCACCCCGGCCAACCAGAGTATCGTTGCCTGCGCCACCATCTAAATTGTTGTCCTGTGCGTCGCCCGCCAAGCGGTCATCAAAATCGGAACCAACAAGCTGTTCAATGCCGGACAGCGTATCGCCAGCAGCATCGCCACCACCGGTGGTTCCAGACGCCAAATCAATATCAACCGCAACCGACGAGCTGGCATAGGTCGCAGCGTCAAAGCCTGCGCCCCCGTCCAATGTGTCACCGCCTGCGCCGCCATCAAGGGTGTCATCGCCGGCGCCGCCGATCAGGGTGTCAGCAGATGCTCCGCCCAGCAGACTGTCCGTACCTGCACCGCCATCCAGCGTATCGACGCCGGTACCACCGGTCAGCGTATCGTCGCCGCCCAACCCCTCTAGAACGCCATTGTCATCATTGTTCAGCGTCAAGGTGTCATCGAAGGCACTACCCGCAACGCCCTCAATGCTATCAAACGTGTCGCTATCGGCATCGCCGCCAGTGCCGGTATTGGTGGCTAGCGACACGGTAACACCGCTGCTGGATTCACTGTACGAGGCGATATCGCGCCCATCACCGCCCTGCAGCGTGTCGCCCAGCGCACCACCTTCAAGCCTGTCGTCGCCAGCACCACCTTGCAGGGTGTCTGTGCCAGCGCCCCCAAACAGAAGATCATTGCCGCCACGACCGATCAGTGTGTTGGATGCACCATCACCGCGAATGTTGTCGCCGAACGCCGTGCCGCCAACGTCTTCAATGTTGGCAAACGTATCACCAGCAGCATCGCCGCTTGTTCCCGTGCCTGCGCCCAGGTCCAATGAAACAGCAGCAGATGCATTTTGATATTCAGCCCGGTCCGTGCCGCCCAGCCCGTCCAGCGCGTCGGCCCCAGCGCCACCGGTTAAAACATTGTTGCCGCCCTCACCGGTTAGCGTGTCGTTGAAGCTGGAACCCTCCAGGTTTTCAAAACCGCTGTGAACATCGCTAACAGCCGAACCGCCTGAGGCACCGCCCGTGGTGAGGTTCACATCCACAGCAGAGTGCGAATACAAATAGGATAGTGTGTCTGTGCCCGAACCACCGACAAGCGTGTCAAAACCTGCACCGGCGAACACTGTGTCGTCGCCATCACCAGCGTTGATGTTGTTGCCTGTTGGGTCCGACCAAAGCACTTGAACATCGCGGCCACTGATCAGCGTGGTGAAAGCAGAGCTGGCCTCGTCAGTGACATCGCGCACACCGGCCTGAAAGCTCGCCTCCACGGGCGTGACACCGGTCTCTGAGCGGGTCAGAAAATCGATTGTAAAGGCTTCGATCCCGTAGAACCCATCCACATCAGGGGTCTGGGCATCGTCGGGCACGGTATATTTGAGCTGTATTTGCAATTCATTGGGCGCAAGGCTCTCATCCATCGCAATGACGTACGAGCTGCCTTCCTTGACGCCGTTTACGATGGAATAGCCTTCAGGCACCGTGACGCGCGCAGCAAAACCAACAAGGCTGGCATCCGGCATCGCAGCCACGATATCGAGTGCACGTACAAACGTACCTGCCTCAAAAATATCAGGGTCTTCGGCATAAATAACATCGTTGCCAGCTGAGCCGTTCAGCGTCTCAATGCCTGCCTGGACAGCATAGGCTGGGTCACTATCGGCCGGCGGCGCTGCGCCCATGCCACGAATTTCAACACCGCCACCGGGCAACGCGGTGACCGTTGGGCCAACCAGAGACAACAGATCGATTGTGATTTCGGCCTGCAGCACATTGGCATCATCAACCTGGGTTTCGGTGTTCTGGCTGACGTCCTGCTGATCCTGCGTTTGCGGCGTACCCGGAGTGGTCAGAGAGGCCTCTGAAACGGCATCAGAGTCAGAATCATCGGTTGATGTGTTGGGGTTAAACTCTTCCGCGACGCTTTCGGCAGCCCCCTGGTCTTGAACAGGTGTGTTTGTTGCTGACGGCGGGCTTACAGCCTGCGCTTCTGCCTCAGCTTCCGCTTCAGCTTCTGCCTCAGCTTCAGCCTGCTGGGCATCTATCGAGGTCACCTGAAGCGTCGGGATCTCCTCGACCAGACGCACGTCTTCGATCAGCGCCATGAACCCCTGAGGGTCGAGCGAGGTGTTGGAAAAATCGACCATTGGTGGGTTCGGCCCCACCATTGACATCGCCAGCCCCGGCAAGACGACACGCGAGCCATCTTCAAACAGGACGATGATATCCACGTCCAAAATCACAAACTGGGCGGACTCAACGTCGAACCCAAAGGCAAGATTGGTCGCACCAGCAGTGTCCACCACCTCGACCTCGCCGGCCTCGGGTTTTTCGATGACCAGCTCACCGGCAGTCTGTGCTGCATCCTGCACAGCCTCATCGCCCTGCACCGCAGCGGCAGCGGCGCTTGCAACCAGCTCTTCCTCGGAGAGCTCATTTTCGTTCTGAGCATCGTCGTTTTCGTCTTGCGGGGCAGTGCTTTGCACAGCACCAGGCACAGCAGCTTGTGCCACCTCAAAGGGTTCACCGATATCGCTACCGGCGCTTGCTTGGGTACTTGCTTGGGCGCTTGCAAAACCCTCAACCGACTGTGTGTCGTCTTCAGTGTTCATAGTGGAACGCGAAACTCCATCGCGCCGGAGACCTAGGGGTTGAAATAAGCCAAAAGAGTCAGTGACTTGTGGAATCCGGACGCATGACCCCAGAGCATGGAATCACACGCCCATAACCAAGGCGTTAACGCTAACGGAAAGAATTAAAGAAAAGCTGCCAAAGCGACATTTTTGCAAGCTGGCTATGGCCGCTGTGGGCGTGTGCTAGCCTTGGTTCAAAATAGTCGATGTCAGGCGGCCGGTAGAGCGCAGTACGCTGTACGCTGCCTGCAACTCAGAGAACTGGCTGACAATCAGATCACGCTCGGCGGAGAAGAGAGCGTTCTGCGCATCCAGCAACTCGAAAATTGTGCGCTCACCGGCTTGAAACTGCTCGGTGTAAAGCGACTGCACCTGACGGCTTGATGCAAGACCGGAACGCAAATCGTCCAGCTTCCTGCGGGCCGATGCAATAGCGCGATAGGCCTGGCGGATATTGGCTTCCACATCGTCTCGACTGTTGGTGTAGCGTGCCCGAGCCTGGCGAATGCGCGCTTCGACCTGAGCCTGTTCGCCACTGGAGTCGCCAGCGTCAAACAGGTTGTAGGAGAACACGACCATGCCGCGGATATCGTTTTCCGTGCGGGCATTGCTGGTGACATAAGTTTTGGAATTGGCTTCCAGCTCGAGGTCAATACGCGCACCGCCATCACCATTGACGACATCCAGCTCATGTTGTGCCGCCCGAACGCTGTAAGCCAGCGAGAGCAATTGCGGGTTCCCCGATAGAGCACGATCAATGGCATCATCAGCCGAGGGCGCAAGGTTTGCGATAACCGAAGTGGGTGGTTCCAAGCGGCCGGGCGCGATACGGGCTAAGCGCTGAAAAGCATCCTCAGCTGCATCAAGTTCGGCCGCCAGATCGGTACGCGCTGAACGAACCTCGCTAAGCCGCGCAGCCACCCGGTTAACATCAGCCATGGTGGAGTTGCCGTCAGCCTCGTTCAACTCGACAATCTCAAGCAGGCGCTGGTGTTCCAAGATGTTGCGATCAATCAAAGCTAGCAGCTGGCGTTGCTGAAAAATGCGCAAATAAGCCTGCGCAGTGCGCAGCGCGATATCTTCGGTTACATCAATAGTGCGCAGACGGGCAGCATCTGATGCGGCAACCGTGGACAGCACTTCATCACGTGTCGCGTTGAAGTCAAACAACATTTGCCGCAAACGCACCGTGGCATCCACGCGGAATTCTGCCCCAGCATCGCCGTTATCAAGACCGATGTCTTCAGGATCAAAGGTGTTGGTCGCCGTCTGGCCACTGGCAAAGCGCACATCAACTTGCGGACCAAGGCCTGAGCGCGCGCGGGTAACAGTTGCACGGGCCTCTTCGACTTGGGCCAAGGCCAGTGTCACTTCTGGATGCATTGTTGCGGCACGTGTCACCACCTCCACAAGCGTCATACGGGGACCGGTTCCAGGATCGGCCGTCACAGAGATATCGCCATCAAACTGGCGAGCAGGCGGCAAACGATCATCAGCAGAAAGGCGCTGACCAGCAATGTCGGCAGAGGCCAACTCAAGCTCTTCAGCCTCAGCTGCCGCAGCATTGGACAATTGTGCGCCACCAAGAGCGGCCTCTTGCACCGGGGGATCCAGCGTCAACGGCGTGCCACTGGAGCGCAGGTCAAGCTCCTCAATATCGGCCATTGCTTGCACCGGGGCAGGTTCGGCAAGCAGAGCCAAAGGATCGGTACTGGCGGTTTCACCAGCACCCGGCATCATCGGGGAAAGCCGCAATGCAGGCACGCTGGCAAGAGCTGGCTCACGGACACTGGGCACACCCGCTGCATCAGCAGCAACGCCAGGTGGCACAGCGGTAAGGTCAACAGGAGCGGCAGGAAGTGGGTCTTCTGCACTCCCCTGTTCAAGAGACTCTTGCGCAGATGCAGCGCCATCAAGCGGCACCACCTCAATGTCACCCACCGAGCCCGTGATGATCCGCGATGCGTTTGGGGCAGCATCGTTGTAGCCGCCCATAGCCATGGTCGACCCGCTGCAATGCGGCAAATTTACAGGGCACGAGAGACCAGCAGTCACTGGGGGACGGCTCATACAGCCGGCAAGTACAAATGCGGCGAGCACTGGGACCGCCCAGCGCGCATGCACCTGTGTCCACACATTGGGGACGAACCGATAAACCACGACGCAACACCTTGAACGCAAAAACAGGCGGCAAAAACGCGCCGCTTCAAGGTGTCATTAGACCTGGTTAACCTTAATTTTCCCTAAAACCTACCGTAGGGTAGTCTGTGCAGTGATGGCACAGGCCTCGTCGCTGGAACAACCAACACGAGGCCTGCACGGTCTGATAATTCTCGCCTTAGTAGCGCTCAGAGATCTGAAGCGTGGCCGGAATACCGCTGCCCTGATTGTAAGAACCAATCCAGATATCGTATTGGCCCGATGGTGCGTTGCCAATGCGCAACGCAGCGCCCAGATCATTGCCACCATCATCATCGAAGAACCATTGGCCTGACGGTCCGTTGACCAACAGCACCGTGTCGATGTTGGACTGAATAATGAACGTCAGCGCTGATCCGCCCGATGAGTTGTATTGCAAACGGTAGTCTGGCCGACGCGCGACCCAGCCCCAACCGCCAACACCGCAGTTTGTAATTTCGTTGCGCCCACCGGCCGTCACACTGCGGTTCCAGGGATCTGGCAAAAAACCTTCATTCAAAGTCACGGTGCCAAAATGCGGGCTGCCCTGCCACGTCGGGCAGGCGGCCTGTGCCTCGACCGTTGGCATAAGCGTTGCGCCTATCATGCCAGCGGAAAAAACCAGCGCGCCAAGCAGCGTTGAAAAATGTTTGCGTTTCATCATGAAAATCCCCCGATTGAATCTGTCAGCTTGGAACTGCCCCAAAATGGAAGGAAAGTCTGTTTCACAAGGCCTGTCAAACCCGGCAATCGTTGAGGTGATATCATTACGGCGTGCCGGCGCGGGCGGTAAAGCGGATCATACATCCCCCTTGCCTCTCGGCCATTGCGGTCCACTTGGCTGGTAAAGAAACTTTGCAAAAACAGACCGTTTCATGGCCTCAGCAACACTCTCATCTTTTCCTGGCGGTGGCCTGGCGGTTGTCGTTGGGGCATCTGGCGGCATTGGCAAAGCCATAAACGCACAAATATCGGCCAGCGGCGCCTTTGCACAGACCCTTGCCGTGGGCCGTTCCACAACACCTGCTCTGGACCTGCTCGATGTGGGCTCGATCGCGGCGCTAGCCGACCAAGCAAAAGAGACAGGCCATGATCTTCGCCTGCTCTTTGATGCAACTGGCTACTTACATGGCCCCCACGGTGGGCCGGAGAAAAGTTGGTCAGCGATAGATCAGGATGCGATGCGCCATCAGTTTGCGATCAACGCCATCGGGCCAGCGCTCTTGATCAAACATTTTGCTCCACTGGTTCCCCGTGATGGCAAGGCGGTATTGGCTACAATCTCAGCAAAAGTTGGTTCCATATCGGACAACCAATTGGGGGGATGGTACGGATACCGGGCTGCCAAGGCCGCCCTCAACCAAATCGTCAAAACAACCAGCATAGAGCTTGCGCGCAAGCGGCGAGAGGCTGTGTGCATTGCCCTGCACCCCGGCACTGTGGCGACCGCGCTTTCGGATCCGTTTGCCAAAAAGGGTGTTCGTTTACAGACGGCGCAACAATCTGCCGCAGCCTTGTTGGACGTCATAGATGGCGTAACGCCAACTGATAGCGGCAAGTTGCTGGCGTATGATGGAACAACGCTGCCTTACTAGGGCGTTACAAGGCAAAGCAACGGCGGCGAACACCAAAAGCTCGGCCATGATAGCGATGTGGATACTTGGCTTTGCCTGCTCTTTACGCAAGCCAATCTGGTTTAGCCTGCATTTTGTGCGGTGCCCAGACCTTGAGCACCCAAGACCTCTGTGTTAGCCCTCCCTATCCTCTCGTCGGGACCAACGTGGCGCAAGCTCGTCGGCAAGAGGTTGGCGCCTTGGGGGATGCCCGGATCGCAACGGTGAAACGCACGGTTTGCCAAATCTGTTTGATCCCATCTTGCAAAGCGTCTGCGTAAACAAGGGAAGGACCAACAATGAAAAATCTTTCGATTGCTGCAACGGCAGCATCGGCCATCGCACTGAGCGTATCGGCTGTTCCAGCACAAGCTGGCGAATTGCTCGATACGATCATTGATCGTGGCGAACTGATCTGCGGCGTGAACACCGGCACCGCCGGCTTCGGCATCGCCGACAGCCAGGGCGTCTGGACAGGTTTCGACGTTGATTACTGCAAAGCGATGGCAATCGCTATCTTCGGTGATTCAAGTGCCGTCCAGTACGTGCCGCTTTCTTCGGTACAGCGCTTCCCTGCGCTGCAAGCTGGTGAAGTCGACATTCTGTCGCGCAACACCACCTGGACCCTGACCCGCGATGCATCGCTCGGTGCGACCTTCGCTGGCACATGGTTCTACGACGGCCAGGGCTTCATGGTGCGTGCCGAAGATGGCATTGAAAGCCTGGAAGACATGGAAGGCGCGTCGATCTGTGTTGAATCTGGCACAACCACCGAGCTGAACCTGGCTGACGTGTTCGCTGCCCGTGGCATTTCTTACGAGCCAGTGCTCTTTGAAGCTCTGCAAGAAGTTCTCACAGCGTTCTTCGAAGGTCGTTGCGACGTCTACACAACAGACTCTTCGGCTCTGGCTGCTGTGCGTGTTTCCAACGCCCCAGACCCAGACGACTATGTGATCTTGCCTGAGCTGATCTCCAAAGAGCCGCTTGGCCCAATGATGCGCCGCGGTGATGACGAGCTGTTCGCAATCTCACGCTGGGTGCTGTTTGCAGCCCTGGAAGCCGAAGAAAAAGGTGTGACATCGGAAAACGTTGCCGACATGCTGGCAAACTCCGTTGACCCAACCGTCCAGCGCCTTCTGGGTGGATCGGGCGAAATGGGTGCACTGCTTGGTCTGCGCAACGAGTGGGCCTACGACATCATCGCTGAACTGGGCAACTACGGCGAGATGTACGAGCGTAACATTACGCCTCTTGGTCTGGAGCGTGGTCTCAACGCGCTGTGGACCCAGGGCGGCATTCAGTACGCGCCACCGGTTCGCTAAGCGACCTTAGAAACGAGGGCCACGGCGCTGCTGCGCTGTGGCCCTTTTTCATTCCAGGGTATTTTAGGTTTTAGCAGGCTGCAGCCGCAATTTCCCCCGCGCTGCACTGCCGGGGCCTTCACCACAGCACAGCGCCCCCCACGATCGCCCCCAAACAAGGTTTGTAGAGTTATCATGACTGATCATGCGCACAGTGGCGCTGGTACGCCACAACCGTCCGGTCCAGCGCCAAAAACGGCGCCAAAATCCAGTCTGATCTACTCCGAGAAGTTCCGCGCCATCGTTTATCAGGTCGTTCTGATTGCTGTGGTGATCGGCATCGGTTTCTTTCTCGTCTCCAACACACTGACCAACCTGGCGCAACGCGGCATCAACTCCGGCTTCGGATTTTTGGATGTGCGCGCGGGCTTCGACATTGGCGAAGCCATGATCGAGTACACCAACGACGACACCTATGGTCGCGCTTTGCTGGTGGGCATATTGAACACCATCAAGGTGGCTTTTATTGGCATCATTTTGGCCACGATTGTTGGCGTGGTGATGGGCATCGCGCGCCTTTCGACCAATTGGATGGTTGCCAAATTCGCATCCGTCTATGTGGAAGTGCTGCGCAACATCCCGCTGCTTCTGCAATTGTTTTTCTGGTACACGCTGCTGCTTAATGTCCTGCCGCGACCACGCGATAGCTGGAACCTTTTGCCCAGTGTTTTCCTGTCCAACAGGGGGCTGAAATTCCCGGTTATGGCCGACCACCCGATCTGGACCTGGGTCATCCTGGCGATGATTGTGGGTTGCATCGGCGCTTACTTGCTTGGTCGCTGGGCCGATCAGAAGCAGGCCGAAACAGGCGTGCGCCCAAAGACCCTATGGTCATCGCTCGGCCTGATTTTTGGGGCGGGTGCCATTGTCTGGTTGCTCGGCGGCGCTCCCACGCAAGTCAATGCCCCTGAGCTGCGCGGCTTCAACTTCCGTGGCGGCTCAACAGTCTCGGCGGAGTTTATGGCACTGCTGCTTGGGTTGGTGCTTTACACCGGCGCCTTCATTGCCGAAATCGTGCGCTCCGGCATCCAGGCCGTGAACTACGGCCAGACCGAAGCGGCCAAAGCTGTGGGTTTGAACCCCGGCCACACCCTGCGTCTGGTGGTTTTGCCCCAAGCGCTGCGTGTGATTGTACCGCCAGTGACCAGCCAATACCTCAACCTCACCAAGAACTCGTCATTGGCCATCGCCATCGGCTACCCCGAATTGGTGGCCGTTGGGCAAACCGCACTTAACCAGTCAGGCCAGGCCATTGAAATCATATCCATCTGGATGATCGTTTACCTGTCGCTGTCGCTGATCACCTCGGTGTTCATGAACTGGTACAATGGGCGCATTGCCCTGACAGAGCGCTAAGCGGAGCAAGGCAAGACCATGGCAGACGTTACAAATTCAGCCGCTGACTTCCAGCCAAGCCAGGCGCGCCCTGCGCCCGTCTCGATCCGTCCGGGCCCGATGACCTGGCTGAAAGAAAACCTGTTCAACACCTGGTACAATACACTGTTCACGCTGCTGGGCCTTTATGTCCTGGCGACTTCGGTGCCCGGTATAATCGATTGGTTCTTCGTCAGCGCCGTTTGGAGCGATGGGCCCGCCGATCTATGCCGCGAAGCATCCGGCGCTTGCTGGCCTTTCGTTTATGAAAAATGGCGCTTTATCCTTTTCGGCACCTACCCCTTTGATGAGCAGTGGCGGCCCGGCGCTGCGGTCGTCTTGTTCATCGGCATGGTTGTCGTCTCCTGCATGAAGCCGTTTTGGAACAAGAGCCTTTTGGTCATCTGGCCAATCGGTCTGGCCGTGTGCTGGGTCTTGTTGTCGGGTGGCATGTTCGGCCTCACCCATGTGCCCAACAATTTGTGGGGCGGCATGCCGATCACGCTCATGCTGGCGGTAATTGGCTGTTTGGTCGCGTTCCCGGTCTCCATTGCCCTGGCGCTTGGCCGCCGCTCCAACATGCCCATCATCAAAGCATTCTGCGTCGGTTACATCGAGCTTATCCGCGGTGTGCCGCTGATTACGGTGCTTTTCATGGCCTCGGTCATGTTCCCACTGTTCATGCCTGAAGGTATCACCATCGATAAGCTGCTGCGCGCGCAAGTCGCCTTCATTATGTTTGCGGCGGCCTATCTTGCCGAGGTTGTGCGCGGCGGCCTGCAGGCCATCCCCAAGGGACAGTACGAAGCAGCTGATGCGATGGGGCTGTCCTACTGGCAATCGATGGTTTTCATCATCCTGCCGCAGGCGCTCAAGATCACCATCCCACCACAGGTGAACACGTTTATCGGCTTGTTCAAAGACACCTCACTGGTGCTTATCGTCGGCATCTTCGATTTGATGTTCACCATGCGTGTTGCCATCAACGATTTGGCCTGGCGTTCCTATTATCTGGAAGGCTTCGTCTTCGCGGCCATCATCTACTTCCTCTTATGCTACTCCATGTCCAAGTACAGCCAATGGCTGGAGCAGGATCTCAACCGCGGGCACAAACGCTAACATCCCCGCCAGACCTCCCAGCCCTGCCTCGCTTTAGTTAAGGATAACGACCTCATGTCCAGCACCGCACCCGCCTCCACAGCAGCCTCCACCATGGGTACCCAAGAGGTGATAACCATGGCCGGCGTCAACAAATGGTACGGCGATTTCCATGTGTTGAAAGACATCAACCTGTCGGTGAAGTCAGGCGAACGCATCGTGGTGTGCGGGCCATCGGGGTCAGGCAAGTCGACGCTCATCCGCTGCCTCAATCGGCTCGAAGAGCATCAGGAAGGTCAGATCACTGTTGATGGCATCGAGCTGACCGACAACATAAAGAACATCGATGCAGTGCGCGCTGAAGTTGGCATGGTGTTCCAGCACTTCAACTTGTTCCCGCACCTTTCGGTACTCGATAACTGCACGCTGGCGCCGATCTGGGTGAAAAAGACGCCTAAGGCAGAAGCTGAAGCGCTGGGCATGAAGTATCTTGAGCGCGTGCGCATTGGTGAGCAGGCGCTGAAATACCCAGGTCAACTTTCCGGCGGTCAGCAGCAGCGTGTGGCCATCGCCCGTGCGCTGTGCATGAAACCAAAAATCATGCTGTTTGATGAACCAACCTCTGCGCTTGATCCGGAGATGGTGAAGGAAGTTCTCGACACCATGGTGGACCTCGCCAAGGAAGGCATGACCATGTTGTGCGTGACCCACGAGATGGGCTTTGCAAAGGCTGTCGCCGACCGCGTGATCTTTATGGATCAGGGCGAGATCGTCGAGCAAAACGAGCCCAACGCGTTCTTCGACAACCCCCAGAACGAGCGCACGCAAAACTTCCTGAACCAAATTCTCTAGCCAAGAACCCCAGTTTCTCTGGCAACAAACCTAAGTGCAAGCTACTCATAAGCCGGGCGCTGGAACAGCCATTTGCCCGGCTTTTCTTTGAACTGGCGAGCCTCACAATTGGCGGTGTCATTGACCCGTCACACAGGCGGCCTTATTGGCCAGTATGGCAGACACCCAAGCATCTACGCACAGTGAAACATCACACCCTTATGCCGGTGTGGGCATCCAGCTGACCGACTGTGCCAAAACTTTCCCCGATGGAACACGGGCGCTGTTGCCACTGTCGCTGGACATTGCGCCCGGCGAGAAAATTGTCATTCTGGGCCCATCCGGCTGCGGCAAGACCACCCTTTTGCGCATCATCGCCGGGCTGGAAACACCAGACCTTGAAGGCGCGGTGTACTTCGAGGATGAGGATGTAACGGGACTGCCCATTGAGGCGCGCCGCGTGGGCATGGTTTTCCAATCCTATGCGCTGTTTCCCACGTTGACAGTCGCGGGCAACATTACCTTCCCGCTGCAACTGAGAAAAACACCAAAAGATATTCAGGCCCAGCGCCTTGCCGAACTTGCTCGCTTTGTTGGTATTGAAGGGCTTGAGCAGCGCCATGTGCACGAGCTTTCCGGCGGCCAAAAGCAGCGGGTCGCGCTGGCACGCGCGCTAGCTGTGGAGCCGCGCATTCTGCTGTTGGATGAACCTTTAACCGCACTGGATGCAGCCCTGCGCGAACGCCTGCGCGAAGAGCTTTCCGAGCTTCTTGTACGCCTGGGCATGACAGCAATTTACGTGACCCATGACCAAACAGAAGCCATGGCACTAGCAGACCGTATCGTGGTGATGGATCGCGGAACTATCGCGCAGGTCGGCACACCGTTTGAAATCTACGAAAAACCAGCATCACCCTTTGTGGCCACCTTTATCGGCGCGGCTGCACTCATCCCCGCCCACGCTCATGATGGTGCAGTTCATGTTCAGGGTCAGCGCGTAGCGCCCTACCAGGACCGTCATGGCGATGTTTTTCTGGTGACCCGGCCTGATGATCTAGAGCCCACGGATGCAGGGCCCTTACGGGGTGAGGTGACAGCGGCTACCTATTTCGGCGATCGCAAACGTCTGCACATCACACTCACCGATGGCCCGCCGGTCATTGTTGACACAGGGCCCAACTCGCCGCTTGAGGCAGGGCACAGCACACATTTGTCGTTGAAAACCGAAAGTCCGCGCATACTCGTTCCCTAGCGCTTCGGCGTCATGCTTCTGTGATCATCAGCCCTTAGGCCGCCACCATACCAGTCATATCTTTTGGAGTTGAAAATGTCCGCTTCCCTCTCGCTCAAAGCTCTCACCGCTGCCTTAGCGCTGACCGTCCTCTCTCCGCTCGTGGCGCAGTCTGCTGAAGGTCGTTTGGTGCTCTACACCTCGCAACCGAACGCCGATGCGCAGGCCACGGTTGACGCCTTCATGGAAGCTCATCCAGGCGTGGAAGTGGAGTGGGTGCGTGATGGCACAACACAGATGATGGCGCGCCTTTCCACCGAGTTTGCTGCGGGCGCACCGCAGCCTGATCTGCTGCTCATTGCCGACATGGTGACCATGGAAGGCCTGAAGCAGGAGGGCCGCCTGATGGCCCATACAGAAGCTGACACCAGCGCCTATGATGAGGGTCTTTATGACGCTGAGGGCTTCTATTTCTCGACCAAGCTCATCACCACCGGCATTGTTTACAACACAGCTGCGCCAACAACGCCGACAAGCTGGCTGGACCTTTTGAGCGACGAGGCGGCAGGCCAGGTGCGCATCCCGTCCCCGCTTACATCTGGCGCGGCGCTGATCCATTTGGAAACACTGACCAGCAACCTCGACATGGGCTGGGACTATTATGAAACCTTGGCGGAAAACGATACCGTTGCTGCAGGCGGCAATGGTGGTACATTCCGCGCCGTGTCGGGCGGCGAGCAGCTTTACGGCATGGTCGTAGATTTTCTGGCCATCCGCGAAAAAGCCAACGGTGCGCCGGTTGAATTCGTCTTCCCAACTGAGGGTGTCTCGGCGGTGACCGAGCCGGTGGCGATCCTTTCCACCGCGCAAAACCCGGAAGCCGCCAAAGCGTTTGTGGACTTTCTGCTTTCACCGGCTGGCCAGCAACTGGCTGCCGATCAGGGTTATGTGCCTGCACACCCGGCGATCGATCTGCCCGAGGGTTTCCCATCACGCGATGAAATCACCATTATGGCGTTTGATCCGGCACAGGCACTGGCGAACTCTGAAGACAACCGCATTCGCTTCGCCGACATGTTTGGCCAGTAGAGCGGAAGATACCCTTTTGAAATTGGCAGGCGCGCCACAACCAGCTAAATCTCTGGCTCGCTCATGAGAAAACGATCATGAGCGACCAGACAGTTGGCGATCATCGTCATGGCGCGCCTGTTCACACTCGCACTCGGCATCATGTGGAACCCAGAGATCCTGCCAAAAGCCTAGGCCAGCGCCTACCCTTCGCCCTGTCGCGCATGGATGCCTCCACCCCGTTCTGGATTTTGGTGGCAGCCGTGGTGCTGTTGTCGCTTTTACCACTGGGCCGCCTGCTGCTGGCCGCCGCAACACCGGGGTTCGAGGCGTTTTGGACCGAAATCAGCCGCTCTGCATCCGTGCGCGCGACATTCAACACATTTGACGTGGCGCTCTGGTCATCCCTCATTGCGCTGGCACTTGGTGGACTTTTGGCATTTCTGGTCGGCGCGACAGACATTCGCGCCAAGCGTACGCTCTCCATTGCGTTCCTTCTGCCATTGATGATCGCGCCGCAGGTCACAGCGCTGGCATGGCTGCAACTTTTTGGCCCTTCATCTGCGCTTCTACAAACCCTTGGCATTGCGCCGCCGCCAGGATCTGCCAACCCCATGTACGGGCGCGGCGGCATTATCCTACTGCTTGGCGTGCAACACACAGCGCTTGCCTTCATCACGCTAAGGGCAGGCTTGCGCTCCATACCTGGTGATGTGATCGAGGCCGCGCGTGCCTGTGGGGCCACTTCATGGCGCGCGTTCAGCTTTGTTGGCCTGCCTATGCTCGCGCCATTCTTGGCGGCAGCCTTTGCTCTGTGCTTTGTCTCAGCAGTGGGCAATTTCGGCATACCGGCCCTGCTCGGCATCCCAGAGAACTACCTCACCTTGCCCACCCTTATCTATCAGCGGCTGGCCAGCTTTGGCACAGGCATGATACCGCGCGTGGCCACACTGGCTGTACTGGTCGGGCTAATCGCCGGCGTCGGTACGCTGCTCTCAGCCTTCGTGCTCTCGCGCTATGGCGCGCGCCTTGCTGCGGATAAGCCCCTTACACCTTTTGCCCTCGGCCGCGCCCGCCCGTTCGCGGAGCTAGGCCTGTGGACATTGAACGCTTTGCTGCTGGTGGCCCCGCTTACTGCGCTTATCGCCGCTTCGCTGCTACCCTCCTACGGCATGGCCCTGACGCCGCAGACATTCACGCTTGGCAACTATATCGAGGTGCTCTTTCGGCAGGATGTTACCATACGCGCCTTCACCAACTCGTTCTTTTTGGCCGGCACGGCTGCACTCCTGCTCATGCTCATTTGCCTGCCGGCAGGCTATGCGCTCTCTCAGCTTTCAGGGCGTCGCCGCATGCTGTTTGAAGCGCTGGTCGAAACGCCTTACGCTCTGCCCGGCATTGTGCTAGCGATTGCCATGATCCTGCTGTTCATCCGGCCTCTACCCTTTATCGGAGTCAGCCTTTACGGCACGCATGGGATCATTCTCATCGCCTATCTTTCCAGCTTTTTTATTTTGGCGCTGCGCCCTGTTGCAGCTGCGTTTGGTCAGTTGGACCCCCGGCTTGAGGAAGCAGCGGCCATGTGTGGTGCAGGCTTCTGGGAACGGTTCGCCCGGGTACTGGTACCCGGCGTGTTGGCAGCGGCGGTGGCGGGCGCAGTGCTTGTTTTTCTCACCGCCTTCAACGAACTTACGGTGTCGGCATTGCTCTGGTCATCAGGGTCAGAAACAATTGGCGTGGTGCTCTTCAACTACGAGGATGGCGGCTACACAACACTGGCTTCTGCCATTGCCGTCATTACGGTGATCGTGGTCCTAGCGCTTGTCATTTTGCTGGATCAGCTCGGCAACAAGCTTCCAAAAGGCACGTTGCCCTGGCGCTAAGTTCGCGTGTTAAGTTGTGGGCATGAATCAACCAACCTTCCTACGCACCCTGTTCGATGAAGCCGTTCGCGTCGCAGACCCTATGATCTGCGTTCCAGCGCACCTGCCATCCAAGCCGCAGGGCAAGCTACTGGTGGTTGGAGCGGGCAAGGCCTCCGCGCGTATGGGCGAAGCACTGGAAACGGTTTGGGGTCCGTGCGAGGGCCTCATCATCACCCGCTATGGCTATGAGCGTCCCTTACAGGGCATCAACTTAAAAAGTGCATCTCACCCTGTGCCCGATGAGGCTGGGCTGCACGCTACCCGTGAACTACGCGCGCTGCTGCAAAACGCTGATACAGATACAACAATTGTTGCGCTCATATCCGGTGGCGGCTCATCGCTCATGATCGACCCGGCTGGCGACATGACGCTGGCCGACAAGATGGCCGTCAATCAGGCCCTGCTGGCCTCCGGCGCGCCGATCAACGCCATGAACGTGGTGCGCAAGCATCTATCGCGCATCAAGGGCGGCCAGATGGCAGCTGCCGCCTATCCGGCCAAACTGCATGTCCTGATGATCTCCGATGTGCCCGGCGATGACCCGGCTTTCATCGCCTCCGGACCCACGGTTGGCGATGCGTCCACCCCGGCTGACGCGCGGGCCATTGTTGAGCAGTACAACATCAAATTGCCTGCATCTGCTCAGGCGGTTCTCGCAGGGCCATCAAGCGTGATCCCACCCGGCGATGAACGTCTTTCCACAACGTCCAACACCATTATTGCCGCGCCGTCGCAGTCTCTGGAGGCCGCAAAAAGGATCGCTGAGGCCCAAGGCATTGAAGCAACGGTTCTTGGCGATGCCCTGGAAGGCGAAGCCCGTGACCTAGCGCGTGAACACGCTGCCTTAGCGCTACGCATGAAAAACGAACTCAAATCACCTCATCTTTTGCTTTCCGGCGGGGAATGCACAGTGACGCGCACCGGCAATGGCGTCGGCGGACCCAATGCAGAATATACGCTGTCGCTGGCGATAGCGCTTGATGGTGCGCAAGGCGTTCATGCAATCGCCTGCGATACCGATGGGGTGGATGGCGCAGCAGAGGTCGCTGGCGCTCTTATCAGCCCGGCTATCTTGGATGAGACCAGAGGCAAGGGCATCGACCCGGAAGCATCGCTTGCGCGCAATGATGCACACACTTTCTTTGAAACAATTGATGCACAAATCATCACGGGTCCGACGCTGACCAACGTCAATGACTTCAGGGCAATCCTTATCGAGCCGGACTAAGCTTCAACGGTACTCATCGCCCCGGAGATTTGACCAAGCGCGACAGACTTGATGACCGCATAAACACCAAGGCCGGGTTGCAAACCCAAGGTCTGAACCGAGCGACGCGTCACCTGCGCAACCAACTCTTCGCCCCCACAATCCAACAGCACATTGAGCGCGGATGTATTGGCTTCGCTCTGACGCAGATTGACAATTGTGCACGGCAACACATTAAGCGCGCTCATGCCCACGGGGCGTTGCAGCGAAAGTATGACATCGCGCGCAGCTATCTCCACTTGCACAACCCAGCCCAGCGGCGCGTCCACCTGCGGCAGGAACAAGCGCCCGCCAGCCAGCGCCAGTTCCGACAGGCCATCAGCGCTGTTTTTCATAACCAGCCGCGCGCGCAAGGTTCGCGCCATGCCCGTGGCATTGGTCTGGCCAAGGACAGCATCTGGTGGGCCCTGATCAATAATCTTACCTTGCGAGATGATGGCCACGTCACTGGCCAGCCGCAGCACCTCTTCGCGGGCGTGCGAGACAAACAGCATTGGCACCTGGACCAGGTCTCGCACCTTTTCCAGCAACGACAAGACATCGGCCTTTCGCGCTTGATCCAGCCCCGCCAGCGGTTCATCGAGCATCAACAGCTGCGGTTTGGAAAGCAACGCCCGGCCAATCGCAACCCGTTGCGCCTCACCACCTGAAAGACTGCCAGGCTTGCGGGCCAGCAACGCACCAAGCCCGAGCAGGTCAGCCATATCCTGTGCGTCGCCGCGCGAGATCGACCGATCAACCCGCTTGGCGCCATAAAGCAAATTGTTCTGCACGCTCATATGAGGGAAGAGCCGCGCATCCTGAAACACCACAGCCACGCGCCTCTTGTGCATGGGCACGTTCACCCTGCCAGCGGCATCGTACAGAACGCGATCACCCAGCGCGATGCGCCCTGTGTCCGGTCGCTGCAAACCCGCCACCGCTTTAAGAATACTGCTTTTGCCTGCGCCAGAGCGGCCAAACAGGGCGGTAACACCGGTGCCGGTTTCTAGCGCTATGTTGAGCGCGAAATCGCCTTGCTGTTTCTGGATGGAAAGCGAAAGCGTCATCTCTTGCTCCCCGTCGCACGACGCGCCAGCACCTCTGCCACCACCACAGCTGCCACCGCCACAATGACCGATACCGCGATTAAACGAAACGCGCTCTCCTCTCCGCCGGGCACTTGAAGGAAGGCATAAATGGCAGAGGGAATTGTTTGTGTTCTGCCAGGAATATTGGAGACAAAGGTGATTGTTGCGCCAAACTCGCCCATCGCCTTGGCAAAGGCCAGCACCAGCCCAGCGATGATGCCGGGCAGCGCCAATGGCAACGTAACGGTCGCAAACACCATCATGCGACCTGCACCCAGCGTGCCCGCAGCTTCCTCCAACCGTGTATCGACCCCCTCAATAGCAAGGCGCATGGCACGCACCATCAGTGGGAAGCCCATAACCGCGCTGGCCAGCGCAGCGCCCGTCCATTCAAAGGCGAGGGTGATGCCAAATGTGGCATCCAACCAACTGCCAATCGGTCCCTGCCGTCCAAAACCAACCAGGAGCAGATAGCCTGTTACGACAGGCGGCAGCACAAGCGGGAAATGGACCAGCGCGTTAAGGGCGCCATGGCCCCAAAACCGCCAACGCGCCAGAGCGTAAGCCACCAAGAGGCCAAGCGGCAAACTGGCAAGTGTCGCCACCCCGGCAACCTGCAACGACAGCCGCACAGCTTGCCACTCTTGTGGACCAAGCCACTCACTCATCGCGCTCTACTCCACGCCATCGCAGTGACCCACCTGCGGCGCGAGCGGACAAGACATGATGGAAAAGCCATTGCTGGACAGAGCATCGCGCGCCGATGGCGACCGTAAAAACCGCATAAAGGTAAGAGCCTGAGCATGTTTTGAGTACTGCGTTAAAGCAACATCGTACCCAATGGGGCGGTGTCGTTCACTATCAAACACGGCAAGCTGCATAACACCGGGTTCGGCAACCGCATCGCTTGCATAGACAATGCCCAGCGATGCTTCCCCCAGCGCGACCAAACGCAAGGCAGCGCGCACATTATCGGTTTGCACAAGGCGGGGCAGCAAAGCATCCCAGATGCCAAGATTGGTCATCGCCTCACGTCCATAAATGCCAGCAGGCACAGCATCCACCAGCGCAACCGCTAGGCGGCCATCATTGCCCAATATCTGCAGCATATCGTTGGCAGAACCCAGATTTGGCCGAGCGTCGATCTGGGTGTTTTGCTGCGCGATCAATACCAACCTGTTGCCAGCAATTGTTGCGCGCGTTTCAGTGTTAATGAGGCTGCGCTCATCCAGATAGTCCATCCAAACTGGATGGGCAGAAGCGAAAATATCGGCAGGGGCGCCCTGCTCAATCTGTCGGGCAAGTACCGATGTCCCCGCATAAGAGATCACCACCTGCGTGCCCGTTTGTTCGGTGAAAGCATCACCAATGACGTCAAATGCGTTCTTGAGGCTTGCTGCTGCAAAAACGGTAATCGGCTCAGCACGAGCAGGCAGGGCGCACAAAACAAGTGCAAACGAAAAGACAGAAGCAAGCAACACCGCACGCATCAGGGCTTGCTCGCAACCAGGTCCGTGAGCCCGAGTTCAGCCTGCATCTTTTTGGTCAGACCTGCAGCCATCATACGGTGCGCCTCACCAATATAGGCCGCAAGATCATCATCGCTTAGAGGGCATGCTTCTACCACGCGAACCCAACCACCCTTGGGCATGTAAGGTGCCTGGGTAATACCTATCTCCTGGGTCAGCATTTCAAAGCTCATGGGCGCGACCTTGAACACCAGCGCATGCTCGCCATTGTCGGCGGTCTCATCATCCTTGCCCACCCAAAAGGTCGACATGGCAAACACTTTGTTCTTGGCGGTGCTGCCAACCTTCCACACGTGAGAACCGCCCCATTGCTGCACCATAAAGGTGGCGGGCAAGCCAGCGCACAGAGCATCAAAGGCTGGACGATCCATCATGGGAACAGCTTACGAGAAAGCGTCTCGCAAATCGAGCGTGCCGCGCTCGCCAACATCCTTGTAGTGGGCTTTGAGAAACTGGGCTGCAGCCTCGCGACCAACGTCTCGCAATTCTTGGAAAAACGCCCAGCTGGTGTTGTACTTCGAGCCCGCGCCCATGGCTGCCAATTCTTCGCTGGCATCAATGCGGTGAACGCGGTTGCGGCGATAGTCGCCACCTTCCAGCTTGCCCGCATCAATCAACCGGTTGACGAAATCAATGGCCCGAAACTCGCGCAGCAGCGAAGCATTGAAGGTCACCTCGGAAACCCGCTCCAAAATCTCTTGCGGGGTTTTGGGTGTTTCAGCCCGCTCGATCGGGTTGATCTGGATCAGCACGATGTCCTCGCAATCGGTCTCGGTGAAGAACGGAAAGAGCGCCGGGTTACCAGTATAGCCACCATCCCAATAGGGCTCACCATCCACTTCCACCGCCTGAAACGCAAACGGCAGACAGGCCGATGCCAGAACCGCATCAGCAGTCACATCGGCGCGGCGGAACAGGCGGATCTTGCCCGAATGCACGCGCGTGGCCGCAATGAAGAGCTTGAAATCGTTGCATTTGGCAACCCGATCAAAGTCCACCAGGCGCTCCACCACATCGCGCAGCGGATTGATGTTGAGCGGGTTGACGTCATACGGGCTTGTGAGCTGCGAGGTGAAGGGGTTGGCCCACGGTGCCAGCGGGAAAAGCTTGGCAAACGCTTCAGTGCCCGGCCCTTGCGCCACCGGCCACATCCAGAAGCTCAAAAACCTGTCCAGCACTTCCTGCTGCTGATCGGTGACCGAAAACGAGCCATTGCGCGAGATCGCACGCCAAAAGGTTTCCAGCTTGTCGCGCGCACCATCGGCGCCATCCTGATACCAGCCATCAGCCAACACCACCGCATTCATGGCGCCGGCGCTCGTGCCCGAGATACCTTCAAAGCCAAGGCGGCCATCTTCCAGCAGTTTGTCGAGGACCCCCCAGGTGAAAGCACCGTGTGCGCCGCCACCCTGGAGGGCAAGGTTGACCATTTTTGGTTTTGCGGCCGCCATAAGCTTTACATCCAGTCTCTACATGCGGTGCCTACATGGCCGTCCAGCCGCCATCGGCCGGCAGCGCTGAACCTGTGATCTGCGCGCCCATGTCGGATGCAAGGAACACCGCAAACGTGCCCATCTGTTCAACGGTTACGAACTCTTTGGTGGGCTGACGCTCCAGCATGACGTTTTTGATCACGTCCTCGCGCGACATGTTGTGCGCCTTCATCTGGTCAGGGATCTGCCCTTCGACCAGCGGAGTGAGAACGTAACCGGGGCAAATTGCGTTGCAGGTGCCGCCGCATTCAGCCAGCTCCAGCGCGATGGTTTTGGTAAGGCCAACAATGCCGTGCTTGGCGGACACATAGGCGCTTTTATAGGGCGAGGCCGTCAGGCCATGAGCTGATGCAATGTTGATGATGCGGCCCCACTTCTTCTCTTTCATACCAGGCACAGCGGCGCGAATGGTGTGGAAGGCCGATGTGAGGTTGATCGCGATGATTGCATCCCATTTGGCGGGCGGGAAATCCTCAACCGGCGCCACGTATTGAATGCCGGCATTGTTGACCAGAATATCGACAGTGCCGAGTTTCTGCGCGGCCGTCTCAACCAGCTTCACACAGTCCTCGCCCTTGGACATGTCAGCCTGCACATAAATCACCTCTGCACCGGTTTCCTCGGCCAGATCTTTGGCAATTTGATAGTCTTCTTCTCGGTCAAGATGACTGTTGAGCGCCACTTTAGCACCTGCCTGCGCAAGGCTTTTCGCCACGCCCAGTCCAATTCCGGAGGTAGAGCCTGTAACAACGGCGACATGGCCGGAAAGATCGAGGGAAAGAGCCATGCTGGCCTCCAAATATCATGCGTTTTACGGTTAGGCGAACCATACGCCGATGCGGTCATTTTGCAATGCAGCATCGCGGTGGGGTGCAAGCGATCAAACACCCTTGGCAGGATAGGCACAAATCTCGCGCAGCACACATGCATGACATTTTGGGCTGCGCGCCACGCACACCTGCTTGCCAAACTGCAGGAGCCAAAAATGTCCATCCCGCTTGGCCCAGCCAGGCGAGCGATCTTCCAAGCTTTGTGCGGTCTGCGCTTCGGTCTTTGCACGCGCTAGTCCAGTGCGGTTGGCAACGCGGTGAACGTGGGTGTCAACCGCGATCACATCCTCACCGAACGTGAAACTCATGACGATATCGGCGCACTTGCGTCCAATGCCAGGAAGGCTCAGCAGCCCGGCGCGCGTGTTTGGCACCACACCATCATGCTCGCTCAGCAGCGCGGTGCAGAACTTGCGGATATTGCGCGCCTTCATGTTGTAAAGGCCTGCAGGCTTGATCGCGAGCGCAACCTCTTCATCGTCCAGCGCCAACATAGCTTGTGGGGTCTTGGCAATGGCAAACAGCTGCCGCGTGGCCTTGGCCGTGTTCGCATCACGGCTCTGCGCCGATAGCATGCAAGAGATGCACGAGCGGAACGCATCGGGCTGGCCCTTTGGCCCCTTTGCGGTCGGCGTGCGCCCGGGCATCGCGGCTTCAAGCGCGCGATAGGCCTGTTCCACCTCATCGCGGTCAAGCAGACGTGTGGCGGTGATGGCATGAGAGGCTTTGGTGGAGGTTCTGGGCATACCGGCAACGTGGTGCGCGCAGGCCCGGCGTCAACCAGTTGAGCCTCGACCGGTTGGTATCCCTACTCTGTTGCGGGCAGCGCGCACGCGGCATATAGAAAAGTCATGTTAGATCGACCCACTCCTGAAGCAGAGTCCAAGGCATGCCTGGACTATTATTCCACCCCCTTTGCGCGCCGTAAATCGGTGCCAGTTGATGTGGGCGGTGTCACCGTCGGCGGCGATGCGCCTGTAGTCGTGCAATCAATGACCAACACCGATACCGCCGACGTGCGCGCCACCGCGATCCAGGTTGCAGCACTGGCCAAAGCTGGCTCAGAGCTGGTGCGTATCACCGTCGATCGCGACGAGGCCGCAGCCGCGGTGCCACATGTAAAAGAGAAGCTGGAAAAATGGGGTGTTTCGGTCCCACTCGTTGGCGACTTCCATTACATTGGCCACAAGCTTCTTCAGGATCACCCCGCCTGCGCAGACGCGCTGGACAAGTACCGCATCAACCCGGGCAATGTTGGCTTCAAAGCTAAAAAAGACGTTCAGTTTGGCGCCATCATCGAAGAAGCGATGAAGCGTAACAAAGCAGTGCGGATTGGGGTGAACTGGGGCTCGCTCGATCAGGTTCTGCTCACCAAACTGATGGATGAAAACGCAGAGGCCGGCTCACCGCTCACCGCCCGCCAGGTGACGCATGAAGCTATGGTGCAATCGGCGCTTTTGTCGGCTGACTATGCTGAAAGCCTCGGCATGGGCCGCGACCGCATTATCATCTCGGTGAAGGTTAGTCAGGTGCAGGACCTTGTGGCGTGCTACACCAAGATCGCGCAGCGCTCTGATTATGCGCTGCATCTTGGCCTTACCGAAGCGGGTATGGGGTCCAAGGGCATTGTCGCTTCCTCCGCAGCGCTTGGCATTTTGCTACAGCAGGGCATTGGCGACACGATCCGCATTTCGCTGACGCCAGAGCCCGGCGGGGATCGCACCAAGGAAGTGGAGGTTGCCCAAGAGCTTCTCCAAACCATGGGTATTCGCTCGTTTGTGCCTGTTGTAGCCGCATGCCCTGGCTGTGGCCGCACCACCAGCACTGTCTTCCAGGAGCTGGCGCAGGACGTGCAGGACATGATCAAGGTAAAAATGCCGGAGTGGAAAGAGAGCTACCCCGGCGTCGAAACCCTTACCTTTGCGGTCATGGGCTGCATCGTAAACGGCCCTGGCGAAAGCAAGCACGCCGACATTGGCATCTCGCTACCCGGCACGGGTGAACAGCCTGCCGCGCCTGTTTTCATTGATGGCAAAAAGGCCATGACCCTACGCGGGCCCAACCTTGCCGAAGACTTTAAGGGCCTCGTTGAGGACTACATCGAGAACCGGTTTGGGACGGGCGGTTAGCTACACCCTTGAGCGTTATCCCGGGCGAGGAACGAGACCCGGGATCTGCAACGTTCACATCAGTCTCAGATCCCGGATAGCCTTCGGCTTCCGGGATGACACAGCGCCTACCCCCGGCGCGGCAGCACAAACCAGCCATCAAAATCCAGAATAACTGACGGATCGTAGCCACCTTCAACTCTGAACGGAAAGGCCTCGCAAGACTGATCCTTGGTCGCCACCAGACGCATGCGCGTTGCACCAATGTCGGTGCGCCCAGGAATTTCAGCGCTGTCCAGCACTTCGCTCCACGCATACACCGTGTCGCCAGCAAACAGAGGGGCAACGTGCCGCCCACCATTGACCGCAGCCAGATGGAACGCATTGGCGCAGCCATTGAACGCCAGCGCGCGGGCCAACGAAATAACGTGCCCACCATAGATAAGCCGACGGCCAAACCGTCCAGCACCCTCAGTGTGCTGATTAAAGTGAACCTTGGCAGTGTTTTGATAGAGCCGCGTGGCGAGCATATGATCGCTCTCTTCCACCGTCATGCCATCCACATGGTTGATCTTTTCGCCAACCGTATAGTCCTGCCAAAAATGCTCCGACCCGCTTAAAGCCATATTCCATTTGGCGGCCTCCAACGGTGGAACCGCCTTACCAAGGTCCGACATATCCACGACTGCAGCCAGTTCAGGCACACTTGGGACAGGCGCAGGGTTGGCAGAATCGCGCTTCCTCACCATCACCCAGCGTACATACGAAAGCACCGTTTCACCATGCTGGTTGGTGCCCGTTGTGCGCACATAAACCGTGCCAGTTTTGCCGTTGGAATTCTCTTTGACGCCAATCACCTCGCTCACCGAGGTCACGCTATCGCCGGGGTAAACAGCAGCATGAAAAACACCCTCGGCATAACCAAGGTTGGCCACCGCATTGAGCGAGATGTCTGGCACCGTCTTGCCGAAAACAGCATGAAACACCAACAGGTCATCCAGCGGAGCCATGGGGTAGCCGATGGACTGTGCAAAACTATCGGCCGACTGCACGGCATATCGCGTTCCGTAAAGCCCTCGGTAAAGGCTGGCATCACCGGTTGTCAGCGTTAGCGGTGTGGCGTGGCTGATCACGCGACCAACGGTGAAATCTTCAAAAAAGTTGCCTGCATTCGTCTTGGTAACGGTGTTGGACATGCTGTAACCTTCGTCAGAGTGATACGCTCTTGTGCCGCGCCTTGCTGCACTGCAGCAAGGCCGACTTTTGAAGGTGAGCTACCCGTTGACTGAAGAAAAGCACTCGTTTGCGCATGCTGGCGAGGTCGATGATGGCCGTCTGTTTGCGCCAGCCGCTGCGCGCAATGGTGACGCAATCGTGCGGACCCTGCTGCCCTACTTTCCCCCCCGGGGCAACGCACTTGAGATCGCCAGTGGCACAGGCGAGCATATGATGAAACTCGCCGCCGCAACGCCAAACCTCATTTGGCAACCCACCGACATCGACCAGCAAAGGCTAACAAGCATTGCCGCTTGGACAGCGCACACCGGCACACAAAACATTCTTGCGCCGCTCGCCTACAACGCCGTCAGCGACCCGTGGCCGGGCCAGCCGATGCACGCGGTGTTCCTGTCCAATCTAACCCATCTCATATCAATGCCGCAGGCCCAGGCGCTGCTTGGCCATCTTGCAAGTTCGCTGATCGCAGATGGTATCTTGGCGATCTATGGGCCGTTTAAAAGGGGCACAGCTTTTGCCAGCCAAGGCGATGAGCGCTTTGATGCCTCCATCCGCGCGCAATTACCCAATGCCGGTTATAAGTCGATCAGCTGGGTGGAAGACCAGTTGGCCGCACAGGCGCTGCACAAAATTGACACGCTGCCCATGCCGGCCAACAATCTGATGACCCTTTGGAAGCGACCATCATGATCCGTACCGCACTTTTGCTGCTTGCTCTAACCACCGCGGCCAACGCGCAGACACTTGATGTAATCGCGATGCCCGGTGGTAGTGACCTTACCATTACAGTGGACAGCGAAACCGGTCAGCAGGCACTTATGGCGGGCGAAGAAACCTTGCTTGTCGCGGCCACCATCACCGGCGATCTGACAGTACAGAACCGCGACGGCGAACCCATCGGCGCGGTGGTGTTTGCCGAGTCTGGCGAGCCGGGCTGCGCGCCCTCACCCTATGTCATCACGCTGGAGTTTGGCGTGCCCTGGCCGCAGGGCCCGCTGGGCATACAGTGCCTGCCATATGTCGCCACGGCGCGGCCGGGCATTGTCACCTTCATCAGCCCGCCCGACCTGGCGCAGGATGGCGACCTTATCGCCTTCACCACCAATGATGGCCCGGTGCGGCTGGGCACGCTTTCCTACGCGCCGCAGGAAAACCGTGGCTGGGATGCGCTGGATGCTGAAGTCGGCGGCTACAGCGATATGCGGCAGCTTGATTTGTATGCCGCGCAGCCTGTGCTCGATGCGCTGGAAGCGCTCTGGGCTGATGATCTGTTCGCGTTTGCCCAGCACCTGCGCACCCGCAGCATTCCGGTGCAGGAAGGCAACTTCCTCTTTCAGAGCGGCTGCATGCCAGGTCAGTGTGCCTTTGCCATAGGGCTGCTCGCCGTCGATCCGGGGCAGGAGCAGGTCTACAGCGCTTATTTCAATGAAGGCGCACCGGATATTCGCCCGCCCATTGAAGAATGGAGCGAGGAAGCAACCGCCCTGTTTGATCGCTGGCGCGCGGGCGAACTTCAGTAGCTGTACAACCGACCCACGCTTACGTGAAACGGACAAACAGCGCGTAAGCAATCATCCATGTGACGGCATAAACAGAAATGCCAAACCAGCGATCTCTGAAATGCTGTGGATTGGCGCGCTCCACCTTGGATAGAAATGCCCAGCGATACACAAAATAACCAGCCATCAATCCCGGAAAGCCCGTCGCCAGAAACGCCAGATGCCCCAACACCCACCAAGAGCCCCAGGCTATACCGGCGCCTGCAAGGGGAAAGAAAGATATCAGGCCCCAAATGGCAACCAACAGCATGGCCGGTGTGTATATGATGGCATCAAAAGACCGCTGACGGATCATTGAAAGGCCCTTTCCTGTTTTGGTTTGCCAGCGCGCGAACCGGGCGCAGACATCGGTGGGGCCATAGAGACCAACAGGGTCTGCGCGCGCACTGCGCATTGTGTCGCGCGACACTTGTGAAGCACAGCAAGAGGTGCAACCGGCCACTGGTCGCTGCCCCTTGCTCAAACAGAGAATTTTCAAAAGGGACAATCACGCATGACCCGCAGGCTCATCTCCTCCGGCTCGCCCATGGAGGCGCAGGCCGGATACTCCCGCGCGGTGGCGGACGGGGGTTTTGTTTACGTCTCCGGCACCACGGGTTTTGAATATGCCACCATGTCGATGCCAGAAGGCATTGAAGCCCAGACCCGCAACACATTTACAACCATCTCAAACGTGCTCGAAGAAGCAGGGGGTTCGATGGAGAACGTGGTGTGCGTGCGCTACTACGTGACGGAGCGGCGCTATGCTGAAACTGTGATGGACATTGCTGGCGAGGTGTTCGGCACCATCCGCCCGGCAGCTACGCTGGTCATATGTGCTTTGTTGCGCGAAGATATGCTGGTTGAAATAGAAGTCACAGCACAGATTGCGTGACCGCGGGTCACGTGCATCACTGTGGCTTGCCATTTTGGTGATGTATCTCAACACGCCAACAGCGTATATGCATATACGCAACGTAACGCCGGGTCGTTTTGACCTTAGATCGTCCAGAAACATGGAGATGGATATGAGAGCGAAACGAACGGCAAAACGCACAGCAACGTGTTTTTTAGGGGCGCTCTTTGCAGGCGCCCTGCTCGCGACACCGGCTTTGGCAGCATCCTGCATCACCAACCAGGGTCAGTTCGACGCTTATAAGCAGCAATTGGCCCAGCAGGCGGCATCGTCTGGCGTAGGCCAGAGCGGCCTGCAAGCGCTGCAACAAGCTCGCCTTTCTGGCATCACATGGCGGTTTGAATCAAACCCTGCCTCCCAATCCAGCATGCGCTATCGCAGCCCCGAACAGTTTTTGACGAGCCGCTTTTCCAGCGTCAGCTCGTTTGTTTCAAGCGCTCAGCGACGACTGCAACAGAGCGCTGGTTTCTTCCAATCCATTGAACAACGCTATGGTGTGCCAGGCTCCATTCTTGTGGCGATCTGGGGCTACGAAACTAATTGGGGCGGCTATACCGGTGACACACCAATTGTTGGCGGCGCAGTAACGCTGGCGTCCTATTGCCGCCGTCATCCGCGCTTTGAAGATGATGCCATTGCCGCTCTGCAACTTGTCGACCGTGGGCTGATTACCATCAACAGCCGCGGCGGCCCATCCGGTGAACTGGGACACATGCAGTTCCTGGCCGGCAACTGGGTGCGCTTTGCAGTGGATGGCAATGGCGATGGGCGCACAGACCCCAACAACTCCGCTGATGCGCTGGCCACCGCCGCCAATATGCTACGCCGCAATGGCTGGCAGCCCGGCGCCTCTTTCGCTGACGGCTCAGCCAACTTCCGGGTTCTGTCGGCCTGGAACGACAGCGGCAATTATCAGCGCGCCATCGCTTTTGCTGCTGGCTTGATTGATCAGTAGGGGGCGTCCGCTCGGTTGGTGATCAGCATTGAACAACGCTTGCCATACTGTCAGTGAGTGAGCCCGGAGTTAGCGCTGACCTCGCCAAAACCCTACTCCACGTCCACCACAAATTGTTCCCGATCGACCTCGTCTCCGTCCCGCAACAGCTGGATTTCACCGGTGTAGGTGCCCGGCAACACGGCAAGCCGTTGCCCAGCAAAGGCTGAGTAGGCCGCTTGGTTGCGGGGCACTGGGCCACTGGTATGTTGGTAGGAAAAGCCATCCGGGCCAGACAGCGAAAATGCAAACACATCGCCAGCGCGCACGTTAAGCGCCCAGCCCCAGCCGACAATCGCATCTGCTCCTGCAAACAGCGGTAGCGGGTCGCCATGCATCAGGCTGTCATGATCAATGCCCCCCGCAGAAAACCCCGCGCCGATAAACTGGGTGGTCACGGCCGCAGCAACGCCAATCCATATATTGTCCCAAAGGGTGGCAATCCCTGCCACCCCGCAACCGCTGCCCGCAGCGCGCCCTGAAAACGGATCAATCACGTCGCCATCTCGGCGCACGATGAATTCCAGATGCGGAAATTGAGTGAGGCCGGACAGCCCGATTGCACCCAGCATCTGCCCAGCGGCCACCTGCTGGCCGGGCTCAACGATCACACTGTCCTTTGCGAGGTGACAGTACTGCGTCTGCCATCCATCAGCGTGGTCAATAATGACGCCATTGCCGCATTCTTCTCCGGCAATGGCAGCACGATCAGCGTCGGTTTCAACCAGCCGGTCCGCGCTGTCATTGCGCACATCGCGCACGGTCCCGCCAAGCGCTGCAACCACCCGGCTGGTTCTGGCCAAATCCACCACCTGAGGGGTCCGTATGTCGGTGCCGTTATGCCCATCATAGCTTGCTGCACCACAGGTCATATCCTGTGCACCAGGGCCCTGGTCCATATCGACAAGCTGCTGCAAGAAGCAGGTCTCGGTAAGTTCGCAATCCACCGGGAAGGTGAGAAAAGGTTCAGCCGCGACAGGGGTCGCCAGCAGGGCAAGGCTGGCAAGGGCCAGTCTCATGCGCATAGTCATTTGCTTCTGCTCAGCACTTTGGCGATTAGCGGTTCAATGAGCTCGGGTTTGTATTCTTCAATGAACTGCATGACCTTTGCGCCGCCGCCATGCATCAGCAGGGCTGGTATCCAAATGCCCTTGGCACCAAACATGATTTGCGTGAAGCGGCTCTGCTTGATGCGGCCATCCAGCAAAATCACCCACATGCCGCGCAGAGTTACCTCGCCCACATGATCCCAGGACAGATCGGTTGCCCCAAAACCCATGCGCTGCTTTTCAAGCGTCTGTCCATCAGTGGTGATCAGCGGTGTGGCCGTTACGACCAAGCGCAGGAGCACGAAGCCCGGCCAGGCGATCAGGCCAGCGATGAGGAAAAGAATGGTGCCTACAACGGTACCCGCAAAGGTGAAACCAAGCGCTGCGCTTTGCACGGCAAGGTAAGAGGGCAACAAGGCAAGGCCCACCCCACAGGCAACCAGCACCGCACCGGCCAGCCCCGCGCGGAGCGGAGAGGCGTAAAGCGCCGTCGTTTTAGGGACAGCGTTATCTGTTTCGGATTTCTTTTTGCGGGCCATAACTGGCCTTAGGACGCTGGGCTAGCTGCTGCAAGCGCCTCTTCGATAATGGGTAGAAACAGCTCGCTGACATGGCGGGCATCAAAAACGCCGATATGCTTGTGCAGGATCACCCCATCGGCACCGATGATAAAGGTCTCAGGCACGCCGTATACGCCCCACTCAATGGAGCCGCGACCGTTGGGGTCAACGCCAATCCGGTCATAGGGGTTGCCGAGCGTAGCAAGAAACCGCCGCGCATCTGCGGGCTGATCTTTCTGGTTGATGCCGATGATCTGAAAACGATCATCACGCGAAAGCTGCATCAGCATCGGGTGTTCCTGCCGGCAGGGCGCACACCAACTGGCAAACACATTAAGCAGCGTCACCTCGCCTTCAAACGAGCTCGGATCAAAGCCGGGCAGGCCCTGCTCAGGCAACGGTTCCAGCGCGACATCCGGCACGGGCTGTCCGATCAAGACAGACGGGATTTCGTTTGCTTGTCCACCGAACACAAGCTGATAGCCGAAAACGCCGCCCAACCCCAAAAAGACAATCAGCGGGGCAAGCGCGAGCCAGCTGACTTTTCGCTTGGGTGTATCCACGCTCTGGTCGGTCATCCGGCTCCCCCGCCTCGGCGGTCCATGCCCTGCGCTTCCAGCTCAGCCAGTTGCTTGTCCAGCGCTTTGCGGTCCCGCCAAATCCAAAGCACGATACCGCCAAAACCGATGATACCAGCAGCCCAAGAGAACGCGATAAAACCAAAGTGGTGATCGATCACCATCAGGCTGCACTCCCTTCGGGCAGAGCGGAGGTTTCAGGTGTCACCCGGCGCGCGGCACGCATCTGCATGGCGCGGATACGGCGTCGCTTCAGCTCGTTCTCCATCGCGGCAAAGTGCAGGTAGAAAAACACCAGCATAAAGCCAACAGCACAGATCAACAGCGGGTAGAGCATTGCCGGATAAATGGTCGGCCCATCCACACGGAAAACACTTGCTGGCTGATGCAGCGTATACCACCAGTCGACCGAAAACTTGATGATCGGCAGGTTGATCGCGCCAACCAACGTGATGATGGCCGTCACCTTGCCAGCCTTGATGGGTTCTTCAATGGCCTGCCACAAGGCGATGACGCCCAGATAGACCAGAAACAGGATAAGCACGCTTGTAAGCCGCGCATCCCACACCCACCATGTGTTCCACATCGGCTTGCCCCACAGGCTACCGGTGATGAGACAAACAGCGGTGAACACCGCACCGATGGGGGCCAGCGCCTTAGCGGACACATCGGCCATCGGGTGCTTGAACACCAGCGTGCCAATGGCCGACAGAGCCATCATGGAATAGGCCATCATAGCCAGCCACGCCATCGGCACATGCAGATACATGATGCGGATGGTTTCGCCCTGCTGATAATCGGCAGGGGCCGTGACGAAAGCGCCATAAAGGCCAGCGGCAAGCGTGATGAGCCCAAGGCCAAGCAGCCACGGCTTAACGCTGCGCGAAAAGCGCATCACACGGGTCGGGTTTGCGTAGTCCAGAATGCCCATAAGAGCCTTCTCATGTTTGTGGTTGGCAGGCGCATAGCACGCTCGCCAACATCATAAAAGTTGGGACCTAGCCGTCCCCAATTTTTAGCGTCGCCGCCGCGCCCAGCGTGCCAATGACCGCATAGATGAGGCTGGTTGCGCCCAACAGCGCAAACGGCGGCCAAAACGGATCTGGTTCCACCACCGCAGCGCGCGTTGCCGCGACACCAAAGATAAGAACGGGAATCGAAAAAGGTAGAATGATGACGGCCATCAGCAGTGCACCGCGACGCAGAGTCACAGCCAGCGCCGCCCCCACGGCCCCCAGGAAGGAAAGCGCGGGCGTGCCGACCGCCAGAGTCGCGGTCAAAGCAAGGATTGCGCGCGGCTCTAATGCCAACAACAGTGAGAGCAAGGGTGTGACCAGAACCAGCGGTAAGGATGACCCAAGCCAATGGGCGATGACCTTAGCGATCACAAAACTGGAGACCGGACTGTCAGTAAGACGCAGCAGGTCCAGCGCGCCATCATCCTTGTCTGACTGAAAAAGCCGCTCAAGCCCGATAAGGGTGGCAAGCAACGCACCGATCCACATGATCGCCGGGCCAATGCGCGAGAGCAGGTTAAGGTCAGGCCCCACACCAAAGGGTATCGTGACAATGACCGCCAGAAAGAACAACGTGCCGGTCAGCGCGCCACCGCCAACGCGGGTGGCCAGCTTCACATCGCGGGCAATCAGGGCGCGGAAAGGTGAGCCGCTCATGAGGCTGCCCCTGCGTTTTCCAACCAATAGCTTTCGCCATCCACCGGCGCACCAGTGCCAGCTTCAACGGGTGGATAGTCAGCCAAGTCCAGCGTTTGCAGATCGGCCAGATCCAATGGCGAGTGCGTGGCTGCCACAAGGATGCCGCCTTCAGCGCGATGGTTTTCCACCAGCTTGAGGAACCGCGCGGTGGAGGCAACATCCAACGCGGCGGTGGGCTCATCGAGCAGCCAGATGGGGCGGGGCGCAACCAGCAAACGCGCCAGCGCAACCCGGCGTTTTTGACCCTGAGAAAGAATGGCCGCTGGCAGGTCCACCACGTGGCCAACGGCCAGCTGGTCCAGCGCATCGGCGATGGAAAGCCCCGCACCGCCATAATACGCCATCCAGAACTCGAGGTTCTGGCGCACACTCAGCGCACCCTTCAGCCCATCCTGATGGCCGCCAAGATGCATCAGCGCATTGCGCGGCATGTCATCTTCTGTGCCGGACACCGAAGCAGCAAGTGTGCCGCCCGTTGGATCAGCCAGACCCGCCAACACACGCAATAGCGATGTTTTGCCCGACCCGTTGGGGCCGACAAGGGCCACCGCATCACCGCCATTCAGGCCAAGTGACAAACCACCAACAAGCGCCCGCTCACCACGCGAAAGGGCCAAACCCTGCGCAGTCAGCTTTACATCATTCCACAATCTGACGCCCTAACCTCAACAGCAAACAGACCTATGGTCCGCGACCTTTGTTGCTCTTTTCAAACCGTTATAAAACCGGCTATTTCAAGCGCAACCTGCCCAAATCGGGAATGCATAAGCAGTGGCAGGACCGACGCGCCAGAGCGCCCAGTCATTCTGGAAAGCTCCCGGCACCGGTTGAACCGCTTATGACCACGCCTTTACACGATAGGACGCTCATGTCGCTCGATAGCTTCAAGTCTCGCCAGACCCTGACCGCAGGCGGTCAAACAGTCACAGTCTACAACCTGCTGGAGGCCGAAAAAAATGGCCTAGAGGGCGTCTCCAAGCTGCCCTACTCCCTCAAAGTGCTGCTGGAGAACCTGCTGCGCCACGAAGACGCCAAAACGGTGCACAAAGCTGACATTGAAGCCATGAGCACCTGGGCCAAGGAGCGCACCTCCACGCAGGAAATGGCCTATCGCCCGGCCCGCGTTCTGATGCAGGATTTCACTGGTGTGCCGGCCGTTGTGGACCTTGCCGCCATGCGCGATGGCATCGTGGCGTTGGGCGGCGACCCAAATAAGATCAACCCGCTGAACCCGGTTGATCTGGTGATCGACCACTCCGTCATGATCGATGAGTTTGGCAACCCGCGCGCGTTTCAGATGAACGTGGACCGTGAGTATGAGCGCAACATGGAGCGCTACACGTTCCTGAAGTGGGGCCAGAAGGCGTTTGATAATTTCCGGGTTGTCCCTCCGGGCACTGGCATCTGCCACCAGGTGAATGTGGAATATCTGGCGCAGGTCGTCTGGACCGACGAAAAAGACGGTGAGACGCTCGCCTACCCTGATACGCTTGTTGGCACCGACAGCCACACCACCATGGTCAACGGCATGGCCGTGCTGGGCTGGGGCGTTGGCGGCATTGAGGCTGAGGCAGCGATGCTCGGCCAACCAATCTCCATGCTTATCCCCGAAGTGGTTGGCTTCAAGCTGACAGGTGAAATGGTGGAAGGCACAACCGCAACCGATCTGGTGCTGAAAGTTGTGCAGATGCTGCGCGAAAAAGGCGTGGTTGGTAAGCTGGTTGAGTTCTACGGCGACGGGCTGGACCGCCTGCCCCTGCCAGACCGCGCAACCATCGCCAACATGGCGCCGGAATATGGCGCAACCTGCGGCTTCTTCCCCATCGATGAAGAAACCCTGCGCTATATGCACATGTCCGGTCGCTCTGAAGAGCGCATCGAGCTTGTGCGTGAATATGCCAAAGCCTGCGGCTTCTGGCGTGACCCGGATGTGGAGCCGCTCTTCACCGACACGCTGGAACTGGACATGGGCACCATCCGCGCGGCCATCTCCGGCCCCAAGCGCCCACAGGATTTCGTGGCGCTCACCGAAGCCTCCTCGGCTTTCGGAAAGGAAATGACAGACACCTTCAAGCGTCCGCTGGACAAGGAAGTTGCCGTTGAGGGCGAAGACTACACCATGTCGTCCGGCAAGGTTGTGATCGCCTCGATCACCTCCTGCACCAACACCTCCAACCCCTATGTGATGATCGGCGCTGGCCTTGTGGCCCGCAAAGCGCGCGAAAAGGGCCTCGATCGCAAGCCCTGGGTGAAAACCTCGCTCGCCCCTGGCTCCAAGGTCGTGTCGGAATATCTGGAGGCCGCAGGGCTTCAGGAGGATTTGGACGCCATCGGCTTTAATCTGGTCGGCTATGGCTGCACCACCTGCATCGGCAACTCCGGCCCGCTGCAGGAGGAAATCTCCAAAGCCATCAATGATGGCGATCTGGTTGCAACCTCTGTTCTGTCCGGCAACCGCAACTTTGAAGGGCGCATCAGCCCGGATGTGCGCGCCAACTATCTGGCCTCGCCACCCTTGGTGGTGGCCTATGCGCTGGCTGGCGACATGAACATGGACCTCACCCGTGAGCGACTGGGCAAAGACAAAGAAGGCAACGATGTCTACCTCAAAGACATCTGGCCAACGCAGGCCGAGATCAGCCATCTGGTGCATCAGACGGTGACCCGCGAAGCCTTCCAGAGCAAATATGCTGAAGTCTTTGAGGGCGATGAAAAATGGCAGGGCGTGGAAACGACCGACAGCCAGACCTATGATTGGCCACCGGCATCCACCTATGTTCAGAATCCACCCTATTTCCAGGGCATGGACAAAGAGCCCGGCACCATCAGCGACATCAAGGACGCCAAAGTGCTGGCGATCCTCGGCGATATGATCACCACCGATCACATCTCGCCGGCTGGCGCGTTCAAGGACTCAACGCCTGCTGGTCAGTATCTCACAGAGCGTCAGGTGCCGGTGCGCGAGTTCAACTCCTACGGCTCGCGTCGTGGCAACCACGAGATCATGATGCGCGGCACGTTTGCCAACATTCGCATCAAGAACGAGATGCTGGACAATGTCGAAGGCGGCTACACGCTTGGCCCCGATGGCGAGAAGACCTCCATCTTTGAAGCGGCCATGGCCTATAAAGCGCAGGGCACACCGCTGGTGGTGTTTGGCGGCGAGCAGTACGGGGCTGGTTCCTCGCGTGACTGGGCGGCCAAAGGCACAAACCTCTTGGGCGTGAAGGCCGTGATTGCCGAAAGCTTTGAGCGTATTCACCGCTCCAACCTTGTGGGCATGGGCGTGATCCCGTTTGAGTTCACTGGCGGCGACAGCCGTGCCTCCCTTGGCCTGAAGGGTGATGAGACGGTCTCGATCTCAGGGCTGGAAGGCGATCTGAAGCCACGCCAGAATGTGACAGCCACGATCACCTATGGCGATGGCTCAACCAAAGATATCGAGCTGAAATGCCGGATCGATACCGAGGTCGAGATTGAGTATGTCGAGCATGGCGGCGTGCTGCACTACGTGCTGCGCAACCTGGCTGCAGAAGCAGCGTAAGCTTGAGCGACCAGCAGAATTGAGGGGCGCTTTGGCGCCCCTTTTTTATTGGTAGCGCCCGCGCTGCCGAGACCGGGTTTGGCGCAGCGTCTCTACCAGCATGGCGGTCAGCAGGCCGAAAACCAGAAGCCCGTTGGCCGCGGCCAGCCCGCCCAGCAAACGCCACTCTACCGGCAGCAGCACATCGCCATAACCAAGTGTGGTGAACACAACCAGCGCAAAATAGACCGAGGCTTCCACGGTGTGGAATATATCCAGAAACAGCAGGGCAGCAGCCCAGATCCACACCGCCGCCATCATCATGGCCACCGTCCACAGCATGGCAAGGCATAACACGATGCTGAGCTTTGGCCCGTGCGGTGCGCGTACCACCCAGGTGTGCGAGCGTTGAAGGAAAACCTCCAGCGCCCACCAAGATAACGCGGCAACCATAGCTGTGAGCACGATCAACCCACTGCCCAATGTGATTTGAAAAAGCATATGTTGAACTACCCCAAGTTCGCAGAACTGGGCAATTGGGCATAAAAAAACCACCCACATTGGCCCGGCAGGCAAATCGTGGCGGGTTTTTAGGAACTGGTAGTCGTCGTTTCTTTTGCTGCTAGGTGCACGACACCGGAACATCAGGGGCTGGGGGCTGGAGGGTCTGATGACCCAGCGCCGTGCGACCAAGCAACACAATCACAAGAACCCTTCAGTTTGTCGGGCAAAGGGCGCGATCACGGCCCTTTCAGGGCGATATTGTGACGAACTTTTTACCAGCTGATCAAGCTAGCTATCGCGCACCTGCTGCCTTGCCAAAAGCCATGGCGGCTGGAACACTGTCTTCTGCATTGTAAACACAAGAAGATTTGCCACGCATGAGCGAAACATCACACTCTGACCCCTCCACACTTGTGGAGTTGGATGCTCACCGCAAGGCGCGCGCTGACAGCGCAGCACAAGCAAAAATGGCGACCGCAAAGGCCGATGACATCGTTCACATCGTCACTGGCAACACTGTACCGGCGTCCGCCAATCCTCCCGCGCAGATCAGCTTTGACCGACGCGAGCTGAACATGATCCTCAACGTTTATGGCCGAATGGTCGCTGACGGCGAGTGGCGCGATTATGCCATTGATCTGCTGAAAGATCGCGCTGTATTTTCGGTGTTTCGCCGCACCGCCGAGGTGCCACTTTACACGATTGAGAAAGACCCAAAAATGGCTCGCCGTCAGGGTGCATACAAAGTGGTCAGTGCATCTGGTCAGATCCTAAAGCGTGGGCAAGACTTGAAGCAGGTCCTCAAAGTCTTCGATAAAAAGCCCAAACTCGATCTGGTCTAACACGCATGACGCCGGCAAGTGGCAGACCCCGCTACCATCACGGCAATCTACGTGAGGCGCTGTTGACGGCAGCAACCGCCATCCTTGATGAGGGCGATGCTGCCAAGCTCAGCCTGCGCTCAATTGCAGCGCGTGCAGGCGTTTCACACGCTGCGCCCGCACACCATTTCGGCACACTGCAAGGGCTGCTTACCGCGCTAGCAGCCCATGGCATGCGTCGCTTTGTTGATGCGGTGGAAACAGGCCATAAAAACGGAAAAGCCAACGCGGCCTATATCGCATTTGCGCGGGACAATCCGGGCCTGTTTGGCCTGATGTTTGATAAGTCACGCCTGAACGAAGCAGATCGCGACTTGAACGAGGCAGGTGCCCGCGCTTTTGAAATGCTGGGCAAGCTGGCCGCGCCGCATCTGCCACCAAATGCAACGCCGCAGGACGTGCACGCTATGCAGCTTCGCATCTGGGCGCGCGTGCATGGCTACGCCACGCTTCTCCTTGCAGGCCACCTTGAAAAATTCCCAATCGGAGACGATCAGCTGGGCCTACTGGATGATGTGATGGGCGATGAACGAGGTTAGGCTGACAGGCTAAATGGACCTGATGTTCACGCGCTTGGAAAGCTCTTCACGCGTTTCGACCCGTTCTGAATAGCGATCGACCAGATATGCCGCACGTCCGCGTGTGAGATGCGTGAATTTCATCAGCTCCTCCATCACATCCACCATCCGGTTATAATAGGGTGAGGGCTTCATGCGGCCATCTTCCTCAAACTCGGTAAAGGCCTTAGGTACCGAGGACTGGTTGGGGATGACGATCATGCGCATCCAGCGCCCCAGAATACGCATCTGGTTGACCGTGTTGAAACTCTGCGAGCCGCCGCTCACCTGCATCAGCGCCACCGTGCGCCCCTGCGTTGGCCGTACCCCACCAATGGGCGCTAGCGGCAACCAATCTATCTGTGTTTTCATCAGACCTGTCATTGCACCATGGCGCTCTGGCGAGCACCACACATGCGCTTCTGACCACAGCGAGAGCTCTCGCAGCTCCTGCACTTTTGGGTGGTCGCTGGGCTCATCATGGCCTTGAGGGTCATCAACAAGCGGAAGATCAGTGGGGTCAAACACACGCACTTCAGCGCCCAACGCCTCCAAGATGCGCTTGCCCTCAAGCGTCAACAGCTTGGAATAGGAGCGTGCGCGCAAAGACCCGTAAAGCATAAGCACACGCGGCTTGTGCGGCAGTGTATCGCCCAATAGCGCCCCATCGATGGGTTGCAGCTCTTCGGCTTGCAGGTTTGGCATAAGCGACGTCTGGTCAGTCATCATCATTATCACCTTCGCTACCCTTGAACTGGTATTTGCCAAGCCTCAAACCCAGCAGCCAACCGCACAGGATCAGTGCCAGCGTGCCCCCAACATATTGCGCGAGGAGGAACCACGGCACGTCGCTTGGCTGAATGCCAGCAAAGCTATCCGACAGCGAGCGAGCAATCGTCACGGCCGGATTGGCAAATGACGTTGACGCGGTGAACCAATAGGCAGCTGTTATGTAAAGCCCAACGGCCATGGCGACAGCACTCTCACGCATTTTCAGCGTGACCAAAATGGTGAAGATCAACCCAAAGGTCGCCACGCCTTCGGCAAACCATTGGGCGGGGCCGGATCTGATTTTTTCTGAAAACTGAAAGACCGGCTCACCAAACATCAGGTGTGCAGCCCATACGCCAACAATTGCGCCAACAATCTGCACGCCCACATAGGCCCAGCTATCTCGATCAGAAATCTTCTTCTGGACCACAAACACCCAGGTCACCACAGGGTTGAAATGCGCCCCAGAGATCGGGCCCAGCATGGTGATAAGCACCACCAATATTGCCCCAGTGGGGATGGTGTTGCCAAGCAACGCAATGGCGACATTTCCACCTGCCAGCTGCTCAGCCATGATACCCGAACCAACCACGGTCGCGAGCAAAAAGGCCGTGCCGATGAACTCAGCGGTTAGACGTTTGGGAAGCGAAAACAACATGAGCAACGATCATAGAAAAAAGCCCCGGTGCGTACACCGGAGCTCATGACAGTTATGTGACACAGCGCGCCCGAGAAAACCAAAGCCATGCCAAGCGCGATTGATCTTTCGCCGGAGCGCGTTGCCAGTGCCTCCTAGCGTCATTCCAGCCAACACCGGACCAACACAGTGTCACGAAGCGCGTTCGAGCGGCAGCGTGAGGCAGAGTTTCGGGCATCGGTTAAAGATGGAAATGCTCTAGTGTGAGACGCCCTCAGCATCGCCATGTGGCAGCTCAGTGGTCTCATCGCGACTTGATGGTTCACGCACTGCGGGCGCATCGCCGATACCTTTGACATTGGTTGGGGTCACCACGTCGGTGACTTGAGGATTGACCGGCGTAGGCATGGCCGCCCGCGCTTCAGGCCAGAGACCACCCAAACCGAAGGTTCCAGCAAGGGACACCGAACAAACCAAAGCAAAAGCACGCATCAGAAACCTCCATCAACCGATGGCCACCTCCTGCCATCTATCCATTGCCATGAGGTTCGTTAGCCGTGTGGCATTTTAATTGACCCGGCAACAAACAGGACACGCCTCTCATGTGTGGCCTGATCGAGCGGAGAGTTGGCAACAAAAAAGCCCCGGTGGAAACACCGGGGCTGATCCGTAACGTAAGGTCGGTTTGCGACTATTCGCGTTGGCCGAACAACTGCAGCAACATGATGAACATGTTGATGAAGTTCAGGTACAGGCTCAGGGCACCCATGATGGCTTTGCGGCCAGAGGATTCAACGCTGTCGCCTTCGTAGTACATCGTCTTGATGCGCTGCGTGTCGTAGGCGGTGAGGCCCGCAAACACCAGAACACCGATCACCGAGATCGCGAACTGCAGGGCTGAGGAGCCCAGGAAGATGTTCACGACAGAGGCGATGATCACACCGATCAGACCCATGAACAGGAACGAACCCCAGCCCGACAGGTCTTTCTTTGTGGTGTAGCCCCACAAGCTCAGCGCGCCAAAGGCAGCCGAGGTGATGAAGAACACCCGTGTAATCGATTCAGCGGTGTAAACCAGGAAGATCGACGACAGCGACACACCCATGATGCCGGCAAACAGCCAGAAGGTCAGCTGCGCTGCGCTCACGCTCATCTTGGTGATGCGGAAGCTAAGGAAGAACACAGCCCCCAGCGGCGCCAGCATGATCACCCAGCGCAGCGGTGAGGTATAGATGGCTTCACCAAGAGAGGTAAGGCCGATCACCGAACCAGATGCATCCTGCACCACAGCAAGCTGGAACATGCCCATTGCGGCGATGCCAGTAATGGCAAGGCCAATGGCCATGTAGTTATAGACCTTCAGCATGTAGGCGCGAAGGCCTTCATCAATGCCTGCGGCTGTCTGCGCGCCCTGTTGGACGTAACCGTCGCGAAGCGGGTTGTTCATCGTTCTTTCTCTCCAAATGGTCGTAACCGGCCAAAAAGTGAGGCTAGAAACCGGTATGAGCGGTCAAAAGCCTCGGTAAAACTCGGTATTGATCTGAATATGGATATGAATGGCAACAATCTCAAGAGGTTTCACAAAGGAATCGTGAAATCCTTAAGGGAAAGCTGATGCAATGACGCGCCAGCTACAAATTGCGCAGCACTGGGGCGGGCTTTTGGCCCAATATCTGCCACGTTCCGATGAGCCCCAAGCCAACAGTGAGCAGCAGCGCGATGCCAGCTGCACCAAACGCCACCGAGGGCAGGAACGTGAACCCGGCGCTCATCACGTATTCCAGCACCGCAAAGGCTGCCAGCGAACCCGCAGCAAGGCCAAACGTGGCGGCCGCAAGCCCCAGAAGCGCATATTCCAGGAGGAATGCACCAAGGATTTTGCCGCGCGTCGCACCAAGTGTCTTCAGAATAACTGCATCATACAGCCGGTGCCTGTGCCCGGCGGCAAGCGCGCCGGCCAGCACCAAAATGGAGGCAATGAGCGTGATGGACGCAGCCCCGCGCACGGCCAAGGCAAGGTCCTCCACCAAGGCATTTATTTCATCCAGCGCATCGGAAATGCGTACACTCGTCACCCCCGGATAGGCGGACGTAACGGTCCGCAACAGGGCAAGCTCGGTCGCATCATCGGCCTGGCTTGCATAGGTTACGGTTGCCAAATGGGCATGCGGCGCACCCGCCAACGCATTGGGCGAGAAAACCATGGCGAAATTGATTTCCAATGACTGCCATTCCACAGCGCGGAAGTTGGCGATGCGCGCCGTGATCTCCCGCCCCAAGACATTGACGGTCAGTTCATCGCCGATTTCCAGGCCCAGTTGGCGGCCTTCCTCGTCGATGAACGACACCAGCGGCTCACCGGCATAGTCGGCGGGCCACCACTCCCCTTCGGTCAGTTCGGTGCCTTCTGGTGCGTCTGGCTCGTAGGTGATGCCGCGATCACCCTGCAGCACCCAGGCAGCCTCTGGCGGGGCATTAAAATCAGCTGCTGGAATGCCCTGCAAAGAGATCAATCGCCCGCGCAGCATCGGCACGCTTTGCAAGCTGGCAGTCGGCGCTTCTTGTGCGATCAGCCCTTTGAAACCGTCAATCTGGCTGTTCTGGATGTCCAGGAAAAAGAAGCTCGGTGCAACTTCAGGAATGGATTGGGTTAATTGGCGGCGCAGGTTCGCGTCGATCAGCGCCAGCGCCACCAGCAAGGTCAGGCCCAGCCCCAGTGACAGCACCACCGATGGGGTGAGCGCGCCGGGGCGGTGAATGTTGCCCAGCGCCAGCCGGGCGGCCGTGCTTTTAGGCCGGGGCGCACGTTTGGCAAGCAGCATAACGGCTGAACCAACAAGGCGCAGGATGACAAAGCTAACGCCCGCTGCCGCCAGATAGATGGCGGCGATAAACTGGCTATCCGACACCAGAAACGCCACCACGCCCAGCCCAACCATGGAGGCCGTGGCCCAAGCCACATAGAAAAGTCGCGGGAAGCGGCGTGCATTGCCACCGATGTCGCGGAACAGCGCTGTGGCTGGCACATCACGCACCGTGCCCAGCGGCCACATGGAAAATGCCAGCGCGACGAGCACACCGTACAGCGCGGCAAGCCCCAGCGAATCCGGATAAAGCCGCGTTTCAAGCGGAACCGGCAGGAAGCCACCAAAGAACAGCTGCACCAGCCAGGGCACGGCTGCGCCGACCAGAAGGCCCATTGCAATGCCGAGAAGCGCAATCGCCATGACCTGAAAAAACTGAACTTTGAAGACAAAGGGGCCCTCTGCACCCAGCGACTTGTAGGTGGCGATCACCTTGCGCTTTGCCTCCACAAAGGCGCGCACAGCATTGGCAACACCCACGCCGCCAACCACCAGAGCAGTCAGGCCAACAAGGGTGAGGAACTGGGCAAACTGGTTGATGGCACCGGAAAGACGGGGGCTTGCTTCGGTACGATCGCGCACACGCCAGCCTGCATCGGGGTGGACGGTGTTGGCCGCCGCCTCAAAGGCTTCCAAACCCGCTTCATCCAGAGGTGTGGGAAAAGCCAGTGTGTACTCATATTCCACAAGACTGCCCGGCTGGACCAGCTCTGTTGCAGTCAAACCATCAGCAGACATCATGGCGCGCGGACCGAAGCCAAAGCCCGAGGAAAGACGGTCTGGCTCGCGCTCGATAATACCGCGAAGCTGAAACGCGTGCTCACCGATGCGGATGGTGTCGCCAGTTTCAATACCAAGCCGGGCAACCAGCGTGCCCTCAGCCAGCAAGCCGTAGGCACCATCTTGTTGAGCCATCGCCACATGTAAGTCGGTGCGCAGAGCACCAGCTTCATCGATGAAGGTGAGCTCATCGACAAGCGGATAAACATCATCCACCGCCTTGATCTCAACCACGGTTTGCTGCTGTTCATCGCCCGTACGCGCCATGCCGCGCAGGTCGGCAATGGTCATCATCTCGGCGCCTTGCGCATCCAAAAAGGCCCGTTCCTCATCAGTCACTTCGCGCTGGATCAGCTCCAGCTGCACATCACCGCCAAGGATCGTGCGGCCCTCATTGGCCAGACCACCCGCCATGGATTGGGCCAGTGCATTAACACCGGCAATGGACGCAACGCCCAGCGCAATACAGGCCAGAAAAATGGCAAAGCCCTTCAACCCGCCACGCAACTCGCGCATGGCGTAGCGAATACTCAAACCCCATGTGCAGCCAGTGCGTTGACCAACAGTGAGATTAGTAGACGTGATGTCAGCCATCTATTCGGCCGCTTCAGGCAATGTGCCTGCCAGAGTGTCTTCAACGACGCAGCCAGCTTCCAGATGCACCTGCCGGTTGCAGCGCTGTGCCAGCGCCAGATCGTGCGTGACCAGAACCAGCGTGGTGCCGCGTGTGGTAGGCGCTTCAAACAGCAGGTCGGCAATCTGCTTGCCCGTTGGGCCATCCAAATTACCGGTCGGCTCATCGGCCACTAGAATAGCAGGCTTTGGCGCAAGGGCGCGGGCCACTGCCACGCGCTGCTGCTCGCCGCCTGAAAGCTGCGTTGGGTAATGTGAAACCCGCTCGCCAAGGCCCACCGCCTCCAGCTCCGCCTTGGCCACACCAAAGGGATCATCCATGCCTGCCAGTTCCAGCGGTACGGCAACATTTTCCAGCGCCGTCATGGTGGGGATGAGGTGGAACGACTGGAACACAATGCCAATTTCCCGGCCTCTGAATGCAGCAAGCCGATCTTCCGACAAATCAGTCAGGACAGCATCACCCACGCGAACAGTGCCAGCAGTTGGACGCTCAAGGCCAGCGAGCACCATAAGCAGCGTTGATTTGCCAGAACCGGAAGGGCCAACCAATCCAACAGACGTTCCTGGCGACACATCAAGGTTTGCACCGCGCAAAATATCAACGCGCGCCGCGCCGGTGCCAAGGGACAGGTGCACATCTTCAAGTGCGATAATGGGGCGGCTGGAGGGGGATGCGGTCACAGAGGTTTCCATTCGGGCTAGAAAAAGTTGGTTATGCGCCTTACGTGGCAGATACCTTGTCCGATTAAATAGGAACGCTAACCGCATGCTCCAAGGTATAACCTCTATGCTTCGCATGATGGTGGTCGCAGCTTTGGCCACCCTCATGTTAGGCGCTGCCGGCGCCCGCGCTGAGCCCATTACTCTTATGGCACTGGGCGACAGCCTTACCGCGGGCTTTGGCTTGTCACCGGGCGAGGGATTTCCGGCCCAGCTGGAAGCCGCACTCATCGCGCGTGGCCATGATGTACGGGTGCTTGATGCGGGTGTATCGGGCGACACCTCCAGTGGCGGGCTTGCCCGACTGGACTGGTCGCTGGACCCGGCCACCGATGCCGTCATTGTAGAACTTGGCGCAAACGATGCGCTGCGCGGCATCGACCCGACAATTACCGAGCAATCATTGGATGGCATCTTGGCCAACCTTGCAGATCGCCAGCTCCCCACTTTGTTGGCAGGCATGGTGGCCCCTCCCAACATGGGACAGGCCTATGCCGATGCCTTCAACCCGATCTATGCACGATTGGCAGAAAACCATGACGTCGTCTTCTACCCGTTTTTTCTCGATGGCGTTGTGGCAGACCCATTGCTCAACTTGCCAGACGGCATTCACCCCACCGCGGAGGGGATTGGCTTGATCGTCGAGCGCATCATGCCGTACGTTGAGGACCTGATTGCACGCGTCGACGGGCCCGCCTGACGCATTCCCCTCGAGTAACCAATACCCACAATAAAGGATTATCCCATGGAACAGCGCCCACTGGGACGCACCGGCATGGACGTGTCGGTTATCTGCCTTGGCACCATGACCTGGGGCCAGCAGAACACCCAAAGCGAAGGCTTTGAGCAGATGGACTATGCCCTCGATCAGGACATCAACTTTTTTGACACCGCCGAACTTTACGCCATTCCACCCAAGGCGGAGACGCAAGGGTCCACCGAGACAATCATCGGCAACTGGTTTGCCGAGCGTAAAAACCGCGACAAGGTGATTCTCGCGACCAAGGTGGTTGGCGCGACCAGCATGACCTGGTTCAATGGAGAAAACACGCCCTCCATGCCAACGCGCAAGCGTGTCATGCATGCCGTCGACGCGTCGTTGCAGCGCCTGAAGACTGACTATATTGACCTTTACCAGTTGCACTGGCCAGGTCGCCCGTTCTCCATTTTCGGCACGCACCCGCTGGTGTGGGAGCCGACCGAGGGTGACGAAACGCCTATCGAAGAGACGCTGGATGCGTTTGATGAGGTTGTAAAATCAGGCAAGGTGCGCGCTATCGGGCTATCGAATGAAAGCTCGTGGGGCACGATGAAGTGGCTCCACCATGCCGAAACAAAGGGCCAGGCGCGGGTCGCCTCGGTGCAGAATGCCTACAATGTCGTCAACCGCACCTATGAAACCAACATGGCAGAGGTTGGTATGCGCGAAGATGTGGGTCTGCTGGCCTACTCTCCCCTCGGACAGGGCTATCTGACAGGCAAATACCGCCATGGGGCTAAGCCCGAAGGCGCCCGTCGCACCCTGTTTGGCCGCATGGGCCGCTATGAAAGCGAAGGGGCAAACGCCGCAATCGAAGACTATCTGGCGCTGTGCGACGAACGTGGACTGGACTACTCGCAGACCGCCATTCGCTTCACCACCTCCAAGCCATTTGTTGCCTCTTCTATCATTGGGGCAACGAGCCTTGACCAGTTGAAACACGACATCTCCGCCTGGCAGATGCCGTGGGACGATGAGCTGGATGCCGCAATCAATGCGTTGCATATGAAACGACCCAACACCTGCCCTTAAGGACACCAAGCCCCGGACGCGCAAGCGATCCGGGGCTTTCGTTCTGGGGTCCTGGGTCTGGGGTCCTGCCCCAAATCACCAACTTGACGGCGCCGTCAATTATCTACCATAAGTGACATATGGACACTTTAGTGGATACACACGGACAGGCTATTGCCCGGCGCGTTCACCTGGAACGGCAAGCCCGCAGCTGGTCGATGACCGACCTTGCCGCACGCTCAGGCGTATCCAAAGCGGCAATTTCCAAAATTGAGCGCGGCGAAATGAGCCCCACGGCCAGCGTGCTGGTGCGGCTTGCCCATGCCTTTGACCAAACGCTTGCTGGCTTGCTGATGCGGGCAGAACAGGAAACGGGCGCGGTGCAGCGCGCCAGCGATCAGCCGCTTTGGGAAGACCCCGAATCCCACTATGTGCGCCGGCAGGTCTTTCGTGCCAGCGACAATCCGGTGGAGATGGCGAAAATTTACCTGCACGCGGGCGCAACCGTTACCATTCCCTCCACTGCCTTTGATGGCATGAAAGAGGTCATCCATGTGCTGGAGGGGCAGCTTACACTCACCTTTGCAGGCGCCACCCATCCACTGGAAACCGGAGACAGCATTGGCTTGATCAAAACGGCCGACGTGACGTTTGCCAACCAAGGCCAGGTCGCTTGCTCTTACATCGTTGCGCTGGCCCGCAAAACGTCCGCTGGATAACCACCAAAATGCGCATACTTGTCGGTGACCTGGATCACCCCGCCATCATTGAACTGCTTAAATTTCACCTCAAAACCAATATCGCCGTCACACCGCCCGGCAGCGTGCATGCGTTGGACCTTGATGCGCTCAAAGTGCCCAGCATTCGTTTTTTCGCTGGATGGGATGAGAGCAACCTGCTCACCATCGGCGCATGGAAACGCCATAACGAAGCGCTTGGTGAAATCAAATCCATGCGCACGGTGGAGGCGCATCGGGCCAAAGGCTTTGGCGCTATGATGCTGGACCACATCCTTGCCGACGCCAAGGCCGAAGGGGTAAAACGCCTCAGCTTAGAAACGGGCTCTTTTGATTATTTTGCCCCGGCACGCAGGCTTTATGAAAAGCGCGGGTTTACAGAGTGTCCGCCCTTTGCCGATTATACGCTGGACCCGAACTCGCTGTTCATGACGAAGCTTCTTTAAGCACAGAAAAGCCCCGGACCGTCACACAGATCCGGGGCCTAGATGTCGCCGGGAACCAAGCCCGGGATGTGATCGACGGCTTTGGCTCTACAAAATGCTTTGGCCAGTCTTTGCCCAATCGGCCATGAAGGCATCAATGCCCTTATCGGTCAGCGGATGCTTGGCCAGGCCCTTCAGAACACCAGGTGGAATGGTCGCGACATCTGCGCCAGCCAGCGCGGACAGCTTTACATGGTTGGGCGTGCGGATAGAGGCCGCCAAAATTTCGGTGCCCAGCGCATCATAATTGTCATAGATGGCGCGGATTTCTTCGATGAGCTCCATGCCATCAATGTTAACGTCATCGAGGCGTCCAATGAACGGCGAAATAAAAGTGGCGCCGCATTTGGCAGCCAGCAGCGCCTGATTGGCCGAGAAGCAAAGCGTCACATTCACCATTGTGCCTTCGCCTGTCAGCGCCTTGCAGGCTTTTAGGCCATCCAGCGTCAGCGGCACTTTTACGGTCACGTTGCTGGCAATTTTGGCAAGTTCCTTGCCTTCTTTGATCATGCCCTCAGCATCCAGCGCGGTGACTTCAGCAGACACCGGCCCATCGACAAGGCCGCAGATTTCAGCAATCACTTCCTTGAAATCGCGTCCTGATTTGGCAATCAGAGAAGGGTTGGTTGTAACGCCATCCAAAAGGCCCAGATCGTTGAGCTCGGCAATGTCGGCCGTGTCGGCGGTGTCTACGAAAAACTTCATTGGACTTCATCCTTAAGCGTGGGCGTATGGGCTACCGGCCCGTTGGCCGCTCGTCTAACCTCAATCCATGGCCACGTCATCCCCTGACACCACAAACGATTCGCAGGTTGGTTACCCTTCCGGCACCAATGTGTCGGTCATGGTGCCCGCACCCATGCCCACAGCGCTTACCTATCAGGTGCGCGAGGGACAGCAGGTCATTGATGGCAGCATTGTCAAAGTGCCGCTCGGCAAACGGCTGGTGCTCGGCACGGTGTGGGGGGCAAGCGATGATGTCGTGAACCCAAAGCGCCTGAAATCCATCGAGGCGCTGGTGGATGCCCCACCCTTGCGCGAACCCTTGCGCCGGTTCATCGACTGGGTGGCCGACTGGACGCTGTCTGCCCCCGGCATGGTGGCCCGCATGGTGACACGCGGCGAAGAGCTTATGCAGCGCGACCCGCCAGTTACTGCCGTGCGCCGCGCGGGTGATAGCCCAGAGCGCATGACCCCCGCTCGCCAAAAGGTGCTCGATGCAATAGCAGGACGCGAAGCCTACACCAAAACGGGGCTGGCTGATTTGGCAGGCGTTTCCACCGCAGTCATCGACGGGTTGGTAAAAGCCGGCACACTGGAAACGCTGCAAGTGCTGCGCGAACCTGGGCGCATGGAACCGGACCCAAGCTTCAACCCGCGCGCGCTCAGCACTGGGCAAATGCAGGCTGTGGAAGACCTCTTACATGGCCGCCCTGCGGATGGATCGCTGGACGTGGCTCTGCTGGAAGGTGTGACAGGGTCCGGCAAGACGGAGGTCTATTTTGAGGCCATCGCGCAGGCCCTCAAGCAAGGTCGCCAAGCGCTCATATTGCTGCCGGAAATCGCGCTCACCGGTAGCCTACTCGACAGATTTGCCGAACGCTTTGGCGCTATGCCCGGTGAATGGCATTCTGGCATCACGCCCAAAACCCGCCGCCAGGCATGGCGCGGTGTGGCCGAAGGCAAGGTAAAAGTGGTCATCGGCGCACGCTCTGCGCTTTACCTACCATTCCAGGATCTTGGCCTCATCATTGTCGATGAGGAGCACGAGGCCGCATACAAGCAAGAAGAATGGGTCAGCTACAACGCACGCGACATGGCCATCGTGCGGGCCCGGTTTGAAAAGGCGCAGGTGATTTTGGCCTCCGCCACACCCTCAGTAGAAAGCCGGATCAACGCCAAGGCCGGGCGCTACCGGCACGTGCCCCTGCCCACGCGTTATGCCTCGCGGCCCCTGCCCTCGCTGGCAGCCATCGATCTGCGCCGCACCCCGCCAGAGCGCGGCACATGGCTCTCGCCGCCTCTGGTGGAGGCGATCACGGACACATTTGAGCGCGGCGAGCAGAGCCTCTTGTTCCTCAACCGGCGCGGCTACGCACCGCTCACACTTTGTAGGTCCTGCGGCCACCGGTTTGAGTGCGTCATGTGTTCAGCCTGGCTGGTGCAGCACCGTTTCACGCACACGCTGAACTGCCATCATTGCGGCCATCAGGAGCCCATGCCCCAGGCCTGCCCCGAATGCGGCAAAGCTGATACGTTGGTGCCCTCTGGTCCTGGCGTGGAACGCATTGCCGAAGAGGTGGAAACCCGCTTTCCTGAGGCCCGCACGCTTGTGCTTTCCAGCGATATGATGGGCGGGCCCAAACGCCTGAAGGCTGAACTGGAAGCGGTGGCAGCTGGCGAAGTGGATATAGTTGTCGGAACACAGCTTGTGGCCAAGGGGCACAACTTCCCTGGTCTCACATTGGTGGGGGTGGTGGACGCTGATGTTGGCTTTGGCCAGGGCGACCCGCGCGCTGTAGAGCGAACCTATCAACTGCTCACCCAAGTAACGGGCCGGGCGGGCCGTGCAGAAAAACCCGGCATTGGCCTCATTCAAACCCACATGCCTGACCACCCCGTGCTGCAGGCACTTCTGGCGCATGACACCGAGCGTTTTTATGCGCTAGAAGAAGGCGCGCGACAGCGGGCACATTTGCCGCCATTTGTGCGCTTCGTCGCCGTTATTGTGTCCGGTACAGACCCGGCTAATGTGAAGGCTTATGCCAATCACCTCAAGACAATAGCCAGACCACCTGAAAATCTGGACGTTCTTGGCCCGGTCGATGCGCCGCTTGCCATGTTGCGCGGGCGGCATCGTCAACGGCTGCTGGTGCGCGGGCCGCGCGGCAGAGAAACGCAAAGCTTTGTGCGTGACTGGTTGGCGCGGGCCGACAAAACGCGAGGCGACCTGCGCATCGATGTGGATGTGGACCCCCAAAGCTTTCTTTAGAAGAGCGTTGTTCAGGCGCCATCCAAAATCATGCCTGCGCCGTACTGGTAGAGATAGGCGCGCCGCATCTCCCCCCTCCCCGCACCGGCGCGCGGGAAAAATTTCATGGATATGCTGATCACGATCATCAATGTCGTTCTGGCGCTTGGAACCATTGCACTGGGCGCGTTCGGGCTCTTTCGCCCAAAAATGACGATGGAGATCATCGGAACGGCCCCCACCAATGATACCGGCCTTGCGATCTCGGAAATACGGGCTGCCTCTGGCGGCGTTTGGGTTGGTGCTGCGGTCGGCGCACTGCTGATCGGCACACCCACCGCATATGTCATGCTTGGCGCGTTATGGGCGGGGGCGACCATTGGCCGTGGAGCCGCGATTGTGCTTGATGGTGCCAACAAAGGGCAGCCGGTAGTTTTTTTCGCTGTGGAGCTGGTCTTCACTATTGGGCTGCTTGCGCTCAACCTACCAGCTATGCTGGCCTAGGGCGCAACGAGGGCATTGGCCTTTCGACGGTGGCCAAAATCGCGACCGTTTGCCCCTTTACCTTGGTTGCGTCCTTACAACCCTTGTGGTACTTCCCACGCGCTTTCTCGGAAATAGGCGCGATAACGCAACCCTGTAACCGAAAAATCACAAGATAATCAACGTGTTACCAATCTTCCCCCTGGGTTGCTAGGCAACACTCAACCTCCGTTACGCAAGCAGGGGCTCCCTTGTCGTCATCCTCCATGACCTCCGGTGTTGCAGGACGTTACGCTGCGGCGCTGTACGAGTTGACCGAAGGCAACAAAACCGGCGCCAAATCGGCGAAGGGCGTTGAAGCCGATCTGGACGCAGTTCAGGCGCTTTTAGACGAGAGCGCCGACCTACGTCGCCTTGTCGAAAATCCTGCCTTCTCCAAAGATGATCAGGCAAAAGCCATTGCCGCTGTGCTCGACAAAGCTGGCATCAAAGGCCTGACCCATCAGTTTATAGGCGTTGTAGCCGGCAACCGCCGCTTGTTCGCGCTGCCGGGCATGATCAAAGCCTTCAAACAAATTTCTGCGCAAAAACGTGGTGAAGTGGCCGCTGAGGTGACCTCAGCTGTCGCGCTGACCGCAGCGCAGCGCAAAACACTGTCTGCATCGTTAAAAGAAAAACTGGGAAGCGACGTTCAGCTGATCGAGAAAGTGGATCATTCCATTCTCGGTGGCCTGATTGTTAAAGTCGGATCCCGCATGATCGATACGTCTCTCAAGACGAAACTCAACCAACTTAAATACGCTATGAAAGAGGCTGGCTGATGGAACTTCGCGCCGCTGAAATATCTGCAATCCTGAAGGAGCAGATCTCGAGCTTTGGCCAAGAGGCTGAAGTAACCGAAGTCGGTCAGGTGTTGTCCGTGGGCGATGGTATCGCCCGCGTGTACGGTCTGGACAATGTACAGGCCGGTGAAATGGTCGAGTTCCCCGGTGGCATTCAGGGCATGGCCCTGAACCTGGAGAGCGACAATGTCGGCGTCGTGCTGTTCGGTGATGACCGCGGCATTAAAGAAGGCGACACGGTCAAGCGTACCGGCAACATTGTGGAAGTGCCTGTGGGCAAAGGCCTGCTGGGCCGCGTTGTGGACGGTCTTGGCAACCCAATTGATGGCAAAGGCCCCATCGAAGGCGCTGAAATGCGCCAGGTGGACGTCAAAGCGCCGGGCATTATCCCTCGTAAATCCGTACACGAGCCAATGTCGACCGGCCTGAAAGCTGTTGATGCGCTGATCCCCATCGGCCGTGGCCAGCGCGAATTGATCATTGGTGACCGTCAAACCGGCAAAACCGCGATCATTCTCGACACGTTCCTAAACCAGAAGCCTCAGCACGCCACCGGCGATGAAAAGCAGAAGCTCTACTGTGTTTACGTTGCTGTGGGCCAGAAGCGCTCCACCGTTGCACAGTTCGTAAAAGTGCTCGAAGAGCGCGGCGCACTGGAATATTCCATTATTATCGCTGCGACCGCCTCTGACCCAGCGCCAATGCAGTTCATTGCACCGTTTGCCGGTTGCGCCATGGGCGAGTATTTCCGCGACAACGGCATGCACGCTGTGATCGCGTATGATGATCTGTCCAAGCAGGCTGTGTCCTACCGTCAGATGTCTTTGCTTCTGCGTCGTCCACCAGGGCGTGAAGCGTTCCCGGGCGATGTTTTCTATCTTCACTCCCGCCTGCTTGAGCGTGCGGCGAAGATGAACGATGATTTCGGCGCTGGCTCGCTGACAGCCCTTCCGGTGATCGAAACGCAGGGCAACGATGTGTCGGCGTTTATTCCAACCAACGTGATCTCGATTACCGACGGTCAGATCTTCCTTGAGTCCGACCTCTTCTTCCAGGGCATCCGTCCTGCGGTGAACGTGGGTCTGTCGGTCTCGCGTGTGGGTTCTGCGGCGCAGGTGAAAGCCATGAAGCAGGTTGCCGGCCCCATTAAAGGTGAGCTTGCCCAGTATCGTGAAATGGCTGCCTTTGCGCAGTTCGGCTCCGATCTGGATGCCACCACACAGCGCCTGCTGAACCGTGGTGCCCGCCTGACTGAGTTGCTTAAACAGCCGCAGTTTTCGCCACTGAAAACCGAAGAGCAGGTTGCAGTGATCTTCGCCGGTGTGAACGGCTACCTGGATAAGGTGGACGTGTCTCAAGTTGGCGACTTTGAGCAGAAACTGCTGATGTTGATGCGTGACAAGCACGAAGATTTGCTGGTTACGATCCGCGACGAAGCCAAAGTGTCTGACGAGACCGACGCAAAGCTGCGCTCGATCCTTGACGACTTCCTGAAAAACTTCGCCTAAGGCGCAACACCCGTACGCTGGAGGCTTAAGGCCAAATGCCATCGCTTAAGGACCTACGCAGTCGCATCGCTTCGGTGACTGCAACGCGTAAAATCACCAAAGCCATGCAGATGGTTGCGGCGGCAAAACTGCGCCGCGCCCAGACTGCCGCTGAGTCAGCGCGCCCGTATGCAGAAAAAATGAGCACTGTGCTCTCCAACCTTGCAGCCGGTCAGATGGCAGGCGGCACGGACGGTATTTCACCGCTTATCGCGGGGACGGGCTCGGACAAGGTACACCTGCTTGTGGTGGCCACAGCCGAACGTGGCCTGTGTGGTGGCTTCAATTCCTCCATTGTGCGTTTGGCGCGAGTGAAAGCCCGTGCGCTGATCAATGAAGGCAAAGAAGTCAAAATCCTCACAGTCGGCAAAAAAGGCTATGACCAGCTGAAGCGCGATATGGCATCGCGCATTGTCGAACAGATGGAATTCCGCTCGGTCAAATCCATCGGCTACGCCCAAGCTGAAGATGTTTCCGCACGCGTGATGGAAATGTTTGAGGCAGGTGAATTTGATGTGTGCACGCTGTTTTTCGCGCAGTTCAAGTCTGTGATTTCGCAGGTGCCAACCGCTCAGCAACTCATCCCCGCTCAGTTTGAAGAAACTGATGCGCCCGTGCTCTACGAGTATGAGCCAGACGAAAACGCCATTCTCAACGACCTTCTGCCGCGCAATCTGACAGTGCAGATTTTCAAAGGCTTGCTCGAAAATGCAGCATCTGAGCAGGGCGCGCGCATGGCCGCGATGGACAACGCCACGCGCAACGCTGGTGAAATGATTGATGCACTAACGCTGTCCTACAACAGGCAGCGTCAGGCGCAGATTACCAAAGAACTGATCGAAATTATTTCGGGCGCTGAAGCGCTCTAAACAAGACCTCAAGTGGAGCTTCTCATGGCAGATGCAACAGGGCGCGTATTTCAGGTTATCGGGGCTGTCGTTGACGTACAGTTCGATGGTGACTTGCCGCCAATTTTGAACGCGCTGGAAACCGACAACAACGGCAATCGCCTTGTTCTGGAAGTTGCCCAGCACCTTGGTGAAAACACCGTTCGCTGCATCGCGATGGACACCTCCGAGGGTCTGGTGCGCGGCCAACCGGTCGCCGACACTGGCTCGCCCATTATGATGCCAGTTGGTGCTGGTACCCTGGGCCGCATCATGAACGTCATTGGCGAGCCTATCGATGATGCTGGCGACGTTGATCACGATACCAAGCGTCCAATTCACGCCCCTGCGCCGTCTTTTGCTGAACAATCAACAGAAGCTGAAATTCTGGTCACTGGCATCAAGGTTGTGGACCTTCTGGCACCCTATGCGCGTGGCGGTAAAATTGGCCTGTTCGGCGGTGCCGGCGTGGGCAAAACGGTTCTTATTCAGGAGCTCATCAACAACGTTGCCAAGGCGCACGGTGGTTACTCCGTGTTCGCTGGCGTCGGAGAGCGTACCCGCGAGGGTAATGATCTCTATTGGGAGATGATTGAGTCCGGCGTGAACAAAGAAGGCGGCGGCGAAGGTTCCAAAGCCGCGCTTGTGTTCGGCCAGATGAACGAGCCTCCTGGTGCGCGTGCCCGTGTGGCACTGTCGGGCCTGACCATCGCTGAGCAGTTCCGCGATGAAGGCCAGGATGTGCTGTTCTTCGTGGACAACATCTTCCGCTTTACACAGGCAGGTTCTGAGGTGTCCGCGCTTCTTGGCCGTATTCCATCGGCTGTGGGCTATCAGCCAACGCTGGCCACCGACATGGGCGCTCTGCAAGAGCGTATCACCACCACGACCAAAGGATCGGTGACCTCGGTGCAAGCCATTTACGTACCTGCCGATGATTTGACCGATCCGGCGCCTGCAACATCGTTTGCCCACTTGGATGCAACGACCGTGCTTAACCGCGCAATCTCTGAGAAAGGCATCTACCCTGCTGTGGATCCTCTGGATTCCACATCGCGTATGCTTGACCCGCAGATCATTGGTGATGAGCACTATCAGGTGGCTCGCGGCGTGCAGGAAATGCTGCAGCGCTACAAATCACTGCAGGACATCATCGCCATTCTCGGCATGGATGAGCTCTCCGAAGAAGATAAACTCACCGTGGCGCGCGCCCGTAAAATCGAGCGCTTCCTGTCACAGCCCTTCTTCGTGGCTGAGGTCTTCACAGGCTCGCCAGGTCTGTTCGTGTCGCTGGAAGACACAATCCGCTCATTCAAAGCGGTTGTGGATGGCGAGTACGATCACCTGCCAGAAGCTGCGTTCTACATGGTTGGCACCATTGATGATGCTGTCGCCAAAGCGCAGAAACTGGCAGAAGCGGCCTAAGGGCAGCCTAAGAGGACGAACCGATGGCCGAAGCGTTTCCTTTTGAGCTTGTCTCACCTGAAAAACAGCTCGTTGCAGGGCAAGCCACGCAAGTGGTGGTGCCCGGCAGCGAAGGGCAGTTTACAGTGCTGGCCAACCACGCGCCGTTTCTGTCCACGCTCAAGCCCGGGATCCTTGAGGTGACCATGGCGGATGGCAACACCGATCGCATTTTCGTGCGTGGTGGTTTTGCTGACGCCAACCCTGAGGGCCTAACGCTGCTTGCCGAAGAGGCGCAGCGCGTTGCCGACATGGACATGGCATCTCTTGACCAGGCCATTGCTGACGCAAAAGAAGACGTTGCGGACGCCACCGATGATGCCAAGAAAACGGCAGCGTCGACAAAGCTTGCCCAGTTGGAAGAAGTCAAAGCAGCGCTTTAAGCGCGTTGTTTTCAGCACCGATTTTAAAAAGCCCGGTCCTTGCTGACCGGGCTTTTTTTGTTGGCCCTATTTGCCAAAGCTACCAAGCTGCGACCACACATCCATGTCGCACCAATCCGCCAAGAAATTGTATGGGAACGCGGCTTGGGCCATGCAGGGCGCAAGCGCGGAGGCCTTGTTAAGGGCTTCAAGCGCCTCTGCTCCAAGCTCAAGGTCAGCAGCAGCCAAATTATCAGCCAGTTGGTCCGGTGTGCGCGCACCGAGCAAAACAGAGGCCACACCAGGACGCGCACTTAGCCAAGCCAGCGCGACATGTGACAACGGCCGACCATAGGTCTCAGCCACCCGCCTCAAAACATCCAGCACTGCAAAAGTCTTTTCGATGCCGCGGACATCGTAAGCTTCAACACCGCGGCCTGGGTCCTCACCCAGCCGTGTTTCACCTGTCGGGCGCTTATCAGCTCTGTACTTGCCTGTGAGCCAACCACCAGCCAGAGGCGACCATGGCGTGAGCGACACCTCTTCTTCCAAGGCGCAGGGCAACACTTCATACTCTATGCCACGCTCAAGCAGGTTGTATTGCGGTTGCAAGGCCACCGGGCGCTGCACACCCAGAACATCCGCCGTGGACAGGATTTTTTGAAGCTGCCAGCCAGACACGTTGGACCAAGCAGTGTTGTGGATTTTGCCCGCACGAGTGAGATCATCGAGCACATGCAGCGTTTCTGTCAGCGGCGTGCTCTTGTCCCACCCATGGATGAAGTAAAGGTCAATCGTTTCCACCTGCAGTCGCCGTAGGCTGGCCTCAACAGCACGCGTGATTGCACGACGAGAGCCACCATGGCTGCCGTGCGGCGGCGCAAACCTGCTTTTGGTCGCAACGATCAGATCATTCATGCCGCCACGTTGTTTGCTCCAACGCCCGATGATCTCCTCGCTCACACCAGCGCTGTAAACGTCAGCAGTATCAATCAACGTGCCGCCATGGGCCACGAACATATCAAGTTGTAGGCGTGCGGTGGCCTCATCGGTTTCTGCGCCGAAGGTCATGGTGCCCAGCCCAAAAGAGGAAACCTGGGGGCCACCTCTGCCCATTGGACGGGTGGGCAGCGGACCTCTGGCGGACGGTTTTTCTGAGTCGGCTGTCTTGGACATGATGAGCCTCGTTGACGTGTTGAAAGGACGAATTAAGTCCAAACTAGCCGCAACGAAGCGTGACAAAAATAAGCTGATTTGCAATATTCTTTTCATGAATGAAAAGATGATCAATTGGAATGACCTGCAGCTTTTTCTGCTTGCGGCACGCGAAGGCGGTCTTTCTGGCGCGGCGCGCCAGGCAGGCCGTAGCCCAGCCACAATTGGGCGGCGCATAAAAGCGTTAGAGCTTGCGATGGGCCGTCAGCTTTTTGTGCGCCACGACCGCGGGTACACACTGACCAAGCAGGGCCACGCCTTGTTCGATGAAATTGGCCCGCTGGAACCCGTTGTTTCTCGCGCGACCAAGCCTTGCGATACGAAGCCCTGGCCGAGGGTCAAAATATCTGCAGGCACATGGACGACACTGGTACTGATAGAAGCGGTCGATCAGCTTTCCGGCAGTCCACCCGATGTACAACTGTGCTTTGTTACAGGCGAAGACTTGCTGGATATTCCGCGCGGTGAGGTCGCGATCGGCATCAGAAACCAACGCCCGAAAGAAACAGTGCTTGCCGCCCGGAAGGTCGGGGAGGTCGCCTTCGCCGCTTATGCCAAAAAAGATGCGCCTGAACACTGGATTAAGGTGGTCAGCAACACGCCATCGGCCAAATGGCTTGACCGACACATAGGCGACCAAGCCCCCTATGAAACCAACACGCCGCGCAACGCGCTGGACCTCGCGGTGGCTGGCCATGGCGTTGCGCTGCTGCCGACATTTATCGGCGACAGGCAGGCAAAGCTGGAGCGACGTAGCGACCCTATCGCCGAACTGGCCCATGACCAGTGGGTGGTGATGCATCAGGACGACCGCCACCTGCACCCTGTGCGCCGGGTTATTGATCGGCTTTACGCAGTTTTTCAGGGCTAGGCAGGGACATCAAGTAGCGCCTTGGCCAAGTAGCGCCTTAGCAATGTCGGCTGCCAGCCGGGCATTGTTTTTCACCAGAGCGATATTGCAGGCAAGGCTCTTGCCATCCGTCAGTTCCAAAATGCGACCCAACAGATAGGGCGTCACTTGCTTGCCCATTACACCCAACCGCTCTTGATCGGCCCGCGCCTGCGCGATGACGCCTGCCATATCATCGGCGGGAATTTCGTCAGCCGCTGGGATAGGATTGGCTATGAGCATTCCACCATCAACGCCCAAGCTATCCCGAGTCCTCTGGAAGGCTGCAATGTCGCCAGCACTATCGATGCGCAGTGGCACCACATGCTCAGAGCTGCGCGACCAAAAGGCTGGCATAACGTCGCTTTGATAACCAACAACCGGAACGCCCTGCGTTTCAAGAACTTCAAGGGTCTTCGGTATATCAAGAATTGCTTTGGCCCCCGCCGCAACGACGATCACACTTGTGCGTCCAAGCTCCAGCAAATCTGCCGAGATATCGAAGCTCTCTTCGGCGCCCTTGTGCACACCGCCAATGCCGCCTGTGGCAAACACCTTAATGTTGGCGGCCTGCGCAATCATCATGGTGGCCGCGACCGTCGTGCCCGCGTTGACCCCTGATGAGACGGCATAGGCAAGGTCTGCGCGTGAGCCTTTCATGGCCCCTTCGGCTTTGGCAAGCGCCTCACGTTCGCCCTTACTTAGACCCACCTTGATACGCCCACCCAGCACCGCCAAGGTGGCAGGTACTGCACCGGCATCAATGATCTCTTGCTCCACATCGGCGGCCATTTCCATGTTTTGCGGGTATGGCATACCGTGCGTGATAATGGTGCTTTCCAGTGCAACCAGCGGCTTGCCCGCCTCCTGGGCCGCAGCCACTGCTGGATGAATTTCAAGCATGTTCGCCAGCATTATTGTTGTCCTTGCATTGAAAAGTCTGGGGTGAGGTTTGGCACCACGGCACTGGGCACAGCAAGGGTCAGCGCGGCAAGCTCCGCCCCGATTTTGGAAGCAGCAACCAAGGGCAAAGTGTTCAGCAAGCCATGCAGCGTTCCGGCGATCAACGCATCGCCCGCGCCCGTAACGTTGGCAATGTGCCCTGCACACGCAGCAACATGTGTGATCTGTTCACCTTGGGCGATAAGATGGCCATCGCGCCCGAGCGTTAGCAGAACATTGTGCGCACCTTTGTCCTGCAGCGCTTTAGCGCAAGACACAGGAGTGTGACGATGATCGTGGTCACCGATCATCGCGCGGGCTTCATCATGATTGGTGAACAGCACATCGACGCCACTTAAATCAGTGGGCAAACGGCGCGCTTTGGCGACAGAAACGGTATCGATGGCAAGTTTGAAGCCTTGCTTGGAGCGAATTAACGCAGCCAATGTTTCAGCAGGCGGGTTGGTGTCCGCAAACACCCACTGCGTGTTTGATAAAACCGGCTCCACACCGGCCACCACATGCGGCGTGAGCAGGTCAAAGGCGTCCATCGCAGCCAAACCCATATGCAAAGCCCCATCCCCGTCCATAATGGCGGCATACTCTGCAGTAGAAACAGTCTGAGCGATTACGCATGCCGAGGTATCGACCCCAAGGGCCGTCAGCTGAGCAAAAATTGAACGGCCCGCCTCATCATCGCCAACGGCAGAAACAAGACCCATAACGCGCCCCAACCGGGCCAATGTTTCAGCAACATTGCGCGCCACCCCGCCAAAACTGCTCATCACCGTGGCGGGGTTGGAGGTTTCTGCTCTTGGCGTGCCGCTGACCTGGTAGGTTCGGTCGAGAACCGCACCACCAAAACAAACAACATCGAGCCGCGGCCTTACTGCTTCCATGGCCGGTTAAACCACGTTCAGCGTAATCGCCGCCACCGCTATGTACCGCGTGACCTTCGCTATCGTCACCAAAATGAGAAAACTCCACAGGGGCTCACGCATCACGCCGGCAATCACCGTCAGCGGGTCACCAACAACGGGTGTCCACGCCAACAATAAAGACCAGCGCCCCCATTTGGCGTAAAATGCTCGCCCCCGCGCAAGAGCTGTTTCATTACCTGGAAACCACGGCTTATCTCGGAAGGTTTGGATGCCCATGCCCAGATAATAGTTCACCACCGAGCCCAGTACGTTGCCAACGCTTGCCACCACCAACATCCAGAACACCGAACGTTCACTGGCGGTCAGAAAACCGATGAGCACCACTTCGGACTGCGCGGGAAAAACGGTTGCCGCCAAAAAAGCCGAAGCGAACATAGTGAAATAAGCAGCAAGAACGATCATGCGCCCCGGTTAGCACCAGCTCTGCCGATCCTCAAACCAATGCGCCAGACCTTCACCCACCAGTTGGCTACCCACCGATCCGTCCTCGCTGCGAAGCTCCACCAAAGTGCGGCCGAAACGGTCGGTTCCATCGTAAAGCACCCGAAAACCCTGCACCGACAAAAGCTCTGACAGGCGGTCACGCGCAACAAGGCCAAGCCGGAGCTCATTATCACAAGCAGGCTCACCAATTTCCGGGGCATCGATGCGGCTTAAGCGCAAGCGATCCTCGCCATAGCGCAGCGTATCGCCATCGATGACACACATTATGTTTGCGCCGCCGCGACAGATGGGTACTGGCCCAGCATAGGAAAAGTCATCCGGGCCCAACACACGCGCCAAAAAAACCCCGATCCCATCACCAACACGGGTATGGGGAAATGCCAAAGCAACAAACACAGCGCCCAGCACCAACGCCAGAAGGACGCTCAAAAGGATAGCGTCAGTTGTTCGACGATTCGCCACACCTACAAACTAGCAAAGGCAGCACCAAATCCACAGCTGCGCGCACATTACCTTTACGTCAACGTCATTGAAGCGCGACGAAAAAGCTCGTCCAGTTTCGACCTTGGTCGGCTCGACCGGTTTTGCGATCAGCGGTACAACCGGTTTTGTAATGGTGTTTCTCATTATGAGATCGCATTGCAATGCCAAGCGCTGAGCCATCGGGGGCAAACGGCGCGGGCACCCATCAACAGGTTAGACGCAACGCGCCATGGCAAACACTGATACGCGGGCCAACCGGCCGCTTTCACCGCACCTGCAGGTTTATCGACCACTGTTCACGATGATGATGTCGATCTTGCATCGCATCACGGGCACCGCCCTCTATTTGGGCACTGTGCTTATGGTCTACTGGCTGCTGGCCGGGGCATCGGGAGCAGAAAGCTACAACACGACAATGGACCTGTTCGGCTCGTTCATGGGTCGCCTGGTTCTGTTTGGCTTCACTTGGGCGCTGCTGCATCACATGCTTGGCGGCATTCGCCATTTCATTTGGGATACCGGACGCGGCCTGGATGAAAAAGGCCGCAACTGGCTTGCCCGTGCAACACTTGCAGGTTCCCTGTCCCTCACGTTGGTCCTGTGGATCATCGGCTACGCGGTTTAGGAGCGGAACAATGGCTGATATGCGCACCCCCCTTTCACGCGTTCGCGGCCTTGGCTCGGCCAAGGAAGGCACCGATCATTTCTTTCGCCAACGAGTCACAGCGTTCGCAAACGTGCCGCTGCTCTTGTTCTTTGTGGTCATGGTCATTGGCTTGCAGGATGCCAGCCACGCGCAGTTTGTGGAGATCATGGGATCGCCCCTGGTCGCGATTGTTATGCTGCTCGTCATCATTTCTGGCGCGATCCACATGCGTTTGGGCATGCAGGTTATCATCGAAGACTATGTGCCGCACGAAGGCACGAAAATTCTGGCGCTTCTCGCCAACACGTTTTTCACCATTCTCATCGCGCTAGCATCTATCTACGCGATCCTGAAAATGAGCTTTGGAGGCTAACTGAGCATGGCATCAGTTGATTCAGCAGCCGGTACGAACGGCCCAGCGACAAACGGCATGGCCTATCCCATTACCGATCACACCTATGATGTGGTGGTGGTTGGCGCGGGCGGCGCAGGCCTTCGCGCCGTTGTGGGCGCCGCGCAGGCAGGCCTCAAGGTCGCTTGCATTTCCAAGGTCTTCCCCACCCGATCGCACACCGTGGCCGCACAGGGCGGCATTTCAGCCTCGCTTGGCAATATGGGCCAGGATGACTGGCGCTGGCACATGTATGACACCGTGAAAGGGTCGGACTGGCTGGGCGATCAGGATGCCATTGAGTATCTCTGCAAAAACGCGCCAGAAGCTGTGTACGAACTGGAGCATTGGGGCGTACCGTTTTCGCGCACCGAAGAGGGCAAGATTTATCAGCGCCCGTTTGGCGGCATGACCACGCAGTATGGTGAGGGCCCTGCCGCCCAGCGCACCTGTGCGGCTGCCGACCGGACCGGCCACGCGATTCTGCACACGCTTTATGGCCAGGCGCTGCGCAACTCCTCGGAGTTCTTCATCGAGTATTTCGCCATTGATCTGATCATGGATGAGGGCGCGTGCCGTGGCGTGGTCGCCATGTGCATGGAAGATGGCTCGATCCACCGGTTCCGCGCGCACAAAACCGTGCTTGCGACCGGTGGCTATGGCCGCGCCTATTTCTCCGCCACCAGCGCCCACACCTGCACCGGTGATGGCAACGCGATGGTGCTGCGCGCCGGTTTGCCTTTGCAGGACATGGAGTTCGTACAGTTCCATCCGACGGGTATTTACGGCGCGGGCTGCCTGATCACCGAAGGTGCACGCGGCGAAGGCGGGTATCTGGTCAACTCTGAAGGCGAGCGCTTCATGGAGCGCTACGCACCGTCCGCCAAAGACTTGGCATCGCGCGATGTTGTCTCCCGGTCCATGACCATGGAAATCCGGGAAGGGCGCGGCGTTGGCAAAAACAACGACCATATCTTCCTGCACCTTGATCACCTCGACCCGGACATTCTGCATGAGCGCCTGCCCGGCATTTCGGAGTCTGCGCGCATTTTTGCAGGCGTGGACGTCACCAAAGAGCCGATCCCCGTGCTGCCGACAGTGCATTACAATATGGGCGGTATCCCCACCAACTATCACGGCGAAGTGCTGACCAAAGTTGGCGGCGATGCCGATACGGTTGTGCCCGGCCTGATGGCGATTGGCGAGGCTGCCTGTGTGTCCGTGCATGGCGCGAACCGCTTGGGCTCCAACTCCCTGATCGATCTGGTGGTGTTTGGCCGCGCCGCTGGTGCACGCTGCGCCGAGCAGCTTTCAGGCGGCGAGAAGCACCCTGAACTGCCCGCTGACTCAGCTGATATGTCACTCTCACGCCTTGATGCTGCGCGCTATGCGAACGGCTCGCGCTCTACCGCTGATCTGCGCCTGGAAATGCAGCGGGTCATGCAGAACAATTGCGCGGTATTCCGCACCGGCGAGGTGCTGGATGAAGGCGTAAAGCTGATCAACCAAACTTGGTCAGCCTCCGATGACATCAAAACCACCGACCGCTCGCTGATCTGGAACACGGACCTCATCGAGACCTTGGAGTATGAGAACCTCATCTCCCAGGCTGTTGTCACCGTGACGTCCGCTGCCAACCGCAAAGAAAGCCGTGGCGCGCATGCCCGCGAAGATTTCTCTGAGCGTGACGATAAGGACTGGATGAAACACACGCTGGCGTTCGTGGATGTGGACGAGAAGCAGGTGAAGCTGGATGACCGTCCGGTGCACACCTACACCATGTCCAACGACATCGCGTACATCGAACCCAAAGCGCGAGTGTACTGATTGATGGCTCTGCATCGTGACCTTACAGCCGTTCCACGCATGCCCGCCACAGTGCGGCGTGCTTTTTGAGCGGTGGATGACGATGACCTGCCCGCATCGGTTCGTGCTCTGCTTTGGCTCACGCGCAACACGCCTCTGGGGCGCGGCACAGCCAAGCGCTGGATGTACGCCATGCTAGCGCGTGCACATCCCGAACCGATCCCTGCGCGGTTCCATGGCGCGTCTATGTTGTTCCATCACCATGACAATGTAGTTGAGCGCAAAGCTCTGCTTCAACCGGCAGTGGTGGACCGGCGTGAAATCGCGTTCCTGCAAGAAGCGATGAGGCAGAAAAAAGGCGTTTTTGTCGATATTGGCGCCAATGCTGGTCTTTACACAATTGCTGTTTGCCAAGCGGCAAAGTCAGGCTCCCAGCTGCTAGCGTTCGAGCCAAACCCCGTTATGGGCGAACGTTTAGCAAGAAACATTGCGCTCAATGAGCGGGTAGAGCGTGGTGAGATTGAAATCCTCCAAATGCACTGCGCCATCGGTGACAATGAAGCTAATTTGCCACTGCGCATAGCGGGCGGCGACCACGGAGCTGGGTCTCTTATTGAGAACCAGACTGAAGACATTGCCTTCACCGTTCCCGTACGGCCTCTGGTCGATGTTTTGCAGGAGCATGGTATCGGTACAATCACAGCGCTAAAAATCGACGTTGAAGGTTTTGAAGACACCGCGCTCGGCTCATTTGTCGACAGCGCACAACCAGACATGCTGCCTGGCACAATCCTGATTGAGCATCTGGCAGAGCACCGCTGGAGCCGACCCATTATCGAAGAACTGCTAGCGCTTGGTTATGAGCGCGCCCTGACAACACGTAACAACACAGGGCTCGTGCGCAGCGCACCAGCCCTTCCCAATTGAAGACGAGTCGAGAACGGACACCACCATGGTTCAACTGACCCTTCCAAAAAACTCCACCATGGGCGAGGGCAAAACCTGGCCCAAGCCAGAGGCCAGCAATGTGCGCGAGTTCCGCATTTATCGCTGGAGCCCAGATGATGATGAGAATCCAGCCGTCGACACCTATTATGTCGACATGGATGATTGCGGGCCGATGGTGCTGGATGCGCTCATCTGGATCAAAAACAACATCGATCCGACGCTCACCTTCCGCCGCTCCTGCCGCGAGGGCATTTGCGGCTCGTGCGCCATGAACATTGACGGCACAAACACCCTTGCCTGCACCAAAGGCATGGAGGAAGTGCGCGCTGGTTCGGTCAAAATCTACCCGCTGCCGCACATGGAAGTGATCAAGGACCTGGTGCCCGATCTTTCCAACTTCTACGCCCAGCACGCGAGTATCGAGCCGTGGCTGCAAACAGCAACGCCACAGCCGCAGGGCGAGTGGAAGCAAAGCCACGAAGACCGCGCGAAACTGGATGGCCTGTATGAATGCATCCTGTGTGCCTGCTGCTCAACCTCGTGCCCCAGCTACTGGTGGAACGGTGATCGCTATCTCGGCCCGGCAGTGCTTCTGCAAGCCTATCGCTGGCTGATTGACAGCCGCGATGAAGAAACCGGCAAGCGGCTGGACAATCTGGAAGACCCCTTCCGCCTTTATCGCTGCCACACAATCATGAACTGCGCACAGGCCTGCCCCAAGGGCCTGAACCCAGCATTAGCAATTGCCGAGATCAAGAAGATGATGGTGGAACGGCGGGTCTAGCCTCCCCTGTCCTTTCTCGTCTTTTCCGATCTTGATGGCACGCTGCTCGACCACGACACCTACTCGTGGTCGGCGGCTAAACCTGGGCTGGAACGCCTAAGACTGCTCGGTGCTGGGTTGGTGCTAGCAAGCAGTAAGACAGCCGCTGAAATGCGCCCGCTACAACGCGAAATAGACTGCGACGCCCACCCTGCGATTGTGGAAAATGGGGCGGGTATTCTGTGGCCACAGGACGATCCTGGCACGGACACGCAGCCCTACCAAAGCATCCGCGAGCACCTCGCTGAACTCCCACAAAGCGTGAACCAGTTCACCGGCTTTGGCGACATGAGCGAAAGCCAAGTGGCAGGGCATACCGGCCTGCCGCCAGACAAAGCAGCGCTGGCAAAAACCCGCCAGTTCAGCGAACCAGGGCTTTGGCTAGGTTCAAAAAATGAACTTAACATCTTCCTAGAAACCTTAAAAATACAAGGCATTCATGCGCGGCGCGGGGGCAGGTTCCTCACACTGTCCTTCGGCCAAACCAAAGCCGATGCCATGCGCACCGTCATCAAAAAGCTACAACCCACCACCACCATAGCTTTGGGCGACGCGCCCAATGATATTGAGATGATTGAGGCGGCAGACCTTGGCGTGATTGTGAACAATCCACATGCAAACCCTTTGCCGCGCTTGCCAAGTGAGGGGGCAGGCACCACCATCCGCACAAAGTTGCCCGGGCCCGCCGGATGGACAGAAGCAATTCTGCAATTGACCCAAAAACCAGGAAACCCGTAACCGCGCATGGCCGATTTTCACCAGAACGGAAACATAACGACGCTACACGATCTGCGTAGCCGTAGCCCCGATATGCTGGCCCATGAGGTTTCTGTTTTTGCGGCCTCACGCAAGATCACGCTCATTCTACCATGCCTTTATTCTGAGCTTGAGGGCCCCGCCCTGCCGGGTATTTTGGCCGAACTTTCCAAGGTCAGCTATCTGCACCGCATCATCATAGGGCTGGATGCTGCCGATGAGGCGCAATACCGCAAAGCGCGCGCATTCTTTAAGGTGCTGCCACAGAACCATGTGGTGATCTGGAATGATGGTCCACGCATGAGCGCCATCATGGACGAGCTTGATGCACAGGGTCTAGCTCCCAAGGAGCGCGGCAAGGGCAAGAATGTTTGGTCGTGCATCGGCTATCTTCTAGGCTGCGCGGATAGCTCCGTTATGGCGATCCACGACTGTGACATACTCACCTACAAACGCTCCATGCTTGATAGGCTGGTTTACCCGATGGTGGACCCGTCCTTTCCCTTTCAGATGGCGAAAGGTTTTTACCCGCGTGTTGGCAACAACAAGCTGAATGGCAGGGTCACCCGGCTGCTTGTCAGCCCCCTGCTGATCGCGCTGAAAAAAGTGATCGGCGACAGAAGCTACCTCGATTATCTGCGCAGCTTCCGCTATCCGCTATCGGGCGAGTTCGCCATCCGCACACCCATTTTGCCGGATCTTCGCATACCCTCTGACTGGGGTCTGGAGATTGGTGTTCTATCGGAGGCTTGGCGCAACCTTGCGCCCAAATCGGTCTGCCAGGTGGAGATCGCCGACAATTACGACCACAAACACCAAGACCTTTCAGAAGATGATGCCAAGGCCGGTCTAAGCCGCATGTCGATTGACATTTGCAAGGCGCTGTTCCGAAAGCTGGCGGCCGATGGCACCGTGTTCACCGGCAACACGTTCCGCACCCTCAAGGCCACCTACTACCGCTCTGCGCTTGACCTTTTGGAAGGGTACCACGCAGACGCCAAGATGAACGGGCTTCACCTTGATCGCCATAGTGAGGAACGCTCCATAGAGCTCTTTGCCGAGAACATTATTCTCGCTGGGCAGGCGTTTTTGGACAACCCCAACGAGACGCCGTTTATCCCAACTTGGAACCGCGTGCACTCAGCCGACTCAGAACTTTTGACCCGCATGCACGCTTCGGTGGATGCCGATCTGAACGAGTATTCACCGATCCTGCCTTAGAGCGCTACCGCTGCAAACTATCACCGCGTCTTCACCGTCGCCTGCTCCCGGCCGCCCAGCGCACCCAGCGCTGACGCGCCACTAACGCAGGCGTGATGATTTGAGATTGGCACAGCGGGCAACACATCCCCATATAGGCTGTAACGAGAACACACGTTGGAGACTTCACATGGCGAACCCTAAAGCCTCGTTGGCCCGCCGCGCCACCCTCGGCCTCGGCCTGGCAACCCTTGCCGGACTGGCTGGACTTGCATTGGCAAGCACGGCCAACGGTCAGTCAGCCCAAACAGACGCTGCAGGCCTGTCAGCAGAGACCGAGATTGCCATTTTCGCAGGTGGCTGCTTTTGGTGTGTGGAAAAAGACTTTGACCATGTGGAAGGCGTGCTGCGCACTACGGCGGGCTATATTGGCGGACGAGAGGACAACCCAACCTATCGCAGCCATGTTTCCAACGGCGACCGCGAAGCTGTTGAGATAGAGTATGATCCCAGCGTGGTGACCTACAATGAGCTGACTGATATCTTTTTTCGCACCGTCGACCCGCTGGATGGTGGCGGGCAATTTTGTGATCGAGGGTTCTCGTACAGCACCGCGATTTATGTCCTCGATGAGGAACAGCGCATCATTGCCGAACAGGCAGCAGCGCAAGCCTCAGCCGTACTAGAGCGTGACGTTGCGACCGAAATCGTCGATGCGCCCCGCTTCTGGGATGCAGAAGACTACCACCAGGATTACTACCAGAAAAACCCGCTGCGCTATAACTTCTACCGCGCCTCATGCGGGCGCGACCGCACGGTGGAAGGGCGCTGGGGAGAGCAAGCCTATCTGGGCGTGGACCACTAAGGCAGTTAGTTGCCAGGCATGGCGCGCATTAGCCATTTTCTGCGCCCATTCTTGCGCCCAACAACCGGCCATGAGACGATAGCGTATGGCAGACGATAGCTCAAAAGAACCAACAGAAACCGGCAAGCCTATCCGGCTGATCTCGGCAACGCAGGCCAGCGGCACGCTGGTGCCTGCCGACCAGGTCTGTGTGAGCGTGGATGGCGACGGCGTTGTGTCCATTGCGATACCCGACGGAGATATTGCGCTGCATCCGCGCGCGGTGGCGCTGGTAGCTGCCGCCATGAAGCTGGATGATGAATCCACAGTTGCTTCACTGGTCGGCACCTTGCAGGACTAGTCAGAAACCAGTATTACTACCGTCATACTTTGGTTGCGATTTGAGCTTACCTAGCGGGTGCGGTGCCAGCTAGTGGACCTCAATTGGTTGCTAACGTGTTGGCATAAACGCACCACATAGTGGCCTGCGCAGTTGCGACTGGAAAGGCTCGAAGGGCTTGAAATGTTTGATCGCAGTGTTTTGTTCATCGGCGCGGAAGGCGTGGGCCTTGGCATGTTGGCCGAGGCTCTAGCGCTGGATCATGCCCGCGCCATTAATGGCGTGTTGCCACTACGCATTTACTCGGCCACGACCAGTGATGCCGCCGATTCGGACCCGGTTATGCTCCGCGCAATGCAACGCTTGAAACTGGACACCAACGGCTTGTCGCTCAAGCCGGTGGCGCTTTACGCTTTTGCCGGTGCCCCCCGCATTGACCATGTTGTGTTGCTGGGCGCAGAGCTGCCAGCGGCCACACGCCTTGCCTTGGGTGAAAACTTGGATGTGCGCAGCTGGCCTGTTCGAACGCCATCAGTTGCCGAGGGTGCAACCAACTCGCCAGGCGCACGCTATCAGGATTATCTCAACCTGGCAGAAGACTTACGTCCCCGGGTGGCCGCGCTGGTCGATGAGCTAACGGACATGGAAGCCCCATCGCAGAGCGCCATAGCGCACTCGGCCTAGGGTAACGCTCGGCGCAAAAAGCGCCCAAGCTACATCGCGCCCAAGCCAGACCGCGGCCCCAAACTTTTAAACTGTTGTGCTGCCTTACCGTGCACGTTTATATGCGCGGCAATAAATCATTTGCAGCGCACTACGCGCAAAGGCAGTTTAATCATGGCTCCCAAGTTCAGCCGCGCAACGTCGCCACAATCGTTTAACAAACGCAGCGTGTTGGCTGTGGTTGTGGGAAGCTTTGCCCTGTCGGCCTGCATGAGCGGTGGCAGTACTCTTCGTCCGCTCACGCCAGTGCCAACAACACCGGTGTCCGCAACCAGCCTGCCCCAACCTATCGTCACGCAACAAAATCAAACGCTCAACGAAGCGGCTGGTTTCAACCCAGATGGCACACCCATACTGCCCGGCGATACAGCGGTTGAAACAACGCAGTTGCCGGGGCTGGAAAACGCCACGCTTACGCCAACAGCGCCAGAAGGTGCTGGCGAGGTCAACGAAGATGATCTGATCGGCGCATGGTCTGCCTCAACACCATTGGCGACCTGTTCGCTCAACCTTTCCCTTACCACCTGGCAGGGTGGCTTCCGCGCCTCGACACGCAACTGCGGCGATGCCCAACTGGCAACGCTTGGCGCTTGGTCCGTTGAAGGCCAACAAGTGATGTTGAAAAGCGCTGATGGCGCAACGCTTGCCCGCCTGTTCCGCACTGGCCCAACCCGCTATGTCGGCCAGTTGGAAAGCGGCGGCGCAGTCACTGTTTTCCGCTAGAGCCGCACTGTGGCTCGCGCACGCCTTTCCGATGCAAAGCCGCCCGCCCCCCTGTTGCCGGCGCACTTGCGCGTTGCGCAGCGCTTTTCTGCAATGGTGGCAAAGCGTGAGCTAAATGATGATCCGGTCCAGCGCAAAGCTGCCGGTAAGCTTGATCAGTTAAACGCCGAGTTGGCCGAACTTCGCCTGGCGCAAAAGTCCAGCGCTCTAGGCTGGCTGTTTGCCAAGCGCAAAGCTGCCGGCCCACCCACAAAGGGCCTGTACCTATGGGGTGGTGTGGGTCGCGGCAAAACCATGTTGATGGATTTGTTCTTTGACGTGGCGCCGACCAAGCGCAAGCGCCGAGCCCATTTCCACAGCTTTATGGCCGATGTACACGAGCGCATCCACGCCCATCGCCAAGCGCACAAGGCTGGAAAAACCAAGGAAGATGACCCCATTCCTCCGGTTGCGCAGGCCTTGGCCCTGGAAAGCAAACTCATCTGTTTTGATGAGTTTCACGTGGTCGACATTACCGATGCGATGATTTTGGGCCGGCTTTTCACCGAGCTTTTCAAGCGCGGCGTTGTGCTGGTGGCGACGTCTAACGTCATGCCTTCGGATCTCTATAAAGATGGGCTAAACCGCGCACTGTTCGTGCCCTTTGTAGAGCTGCTTATGCGCCATGTGGATGTGTTTGAGCTTGATGCAGATAAAGACTACCGGATCGAGAAAATTGGTGCCGCGCCGGTTTGGTACAACCCTTTGGGGCCCGTGTCCGACCATGCCATGGATGATGCGTGGGGACGGCTGACCAACCATCATGAAGGCGAACCCTACACCGTGCTTGTGAAGGGCCGCGAGGTGCCCGTGCGCCACCAGGCCCACGGGGTTGCGCGTTTTACCTTTGATGAACTGTGCGCGCAGCCATTGGGAGCGTCTGACTATCTGGCCCTGTGCAACCGCTTCCACACCCTCATGATTGACGGTATTCCGCGCATGGACGCTGCCAAACGCAATGAGGCCAAGCGGTTCATTACGCTCATTGACGCAATGTATGATACGCGCACCAACCTGATCGCCTCAGCCGATGGTGAACCGGCCGAACTTTACACCGCGACATCAGGCAATGAGGCGTTTGCTTTTGATCGCACGGCGTCAAGACTGATCGACATGCGCTCAGAGGACTATTTGCGCGCGCCACGCGCCGCATTGGCTGCCTAGCGGCAAACGTTCACAGCCAACGAACCCCTACAACGCCCCCGAAATTACGTTAACGTAAGCTTTTGAAAAGCAAGCGATCTTATGCGTTTGCCCAACTTGCGCCACTGCCTGCAGCGGTATACCACCCAATCATTGGCGAAAAGGAACCTAACCTTAACGTCACCTAAGGAAATCGGCGCGCCTTACGCGTGCCAATTGTCTGAATCCCCGCGTTTTCCAAATCGGTATCGGGCCGGACAGGAAAAGCACTTCCGGGGACAGGCACAACACATTGGGCGCAAGCCTCAGGGGGAATGAATGGCTCGCAAGAAACTTGCAATGATTGGCTCTGGCCAAATTGGCGGAACGCTGGCGCATTTGGCCGGCCTCAAAGAGCTCGGCGATATCGTGATGTTCGACATTGCCGACGGCACTCCTCAGGGCAAGGCGCTGGATATTGCGGAAAGCGCGCCGGTTGACGGCTTTGATGCCAAACTGTCGGGCACTACAGGCTATGAGGCCATTGAAGGCGCCGATGTTTGCATCGTTACCGCAGGCGTACCACGCAAACCGGGCATGAGCCGCGATGATCTGCTGGGCATCAATCTGAAAGTCATGCAGCAGGTGGGCGCAGGCATCGCCAAATACGCCCCCAACGCCTTTGTTATCTGCATCACCAACCCGCTGGACGCGATGGTGTGGGCGCTGCAGAAGTTTTCCGGCCTGCCCCGCAACAAGGTATGCGGCATGGCAGGTGTGCTGGATTCAGCGCGTTTCCGTCACTTCATCGCTGAAGAACTCAACGTCTCGGTCGAAGACGTCAACGCCTTCGTGCTTGGCGGGCATGGCGACACGATGGTGCCACTGACCCGCTATTCCACCGTTGGCGGCATCAGCCTAGATGATGTGGTGGCCATGGGCTGGATGAGCCAAGACAAGCTGGACCAGATCGTCCAGCGCACCCGTGATGGCGGTGCAGAGATTGTCGGCCTGCTCAAAACCGGCTCGGCCTTCTACGCGCCAGCCGCCTCGGCAATCATGATGGCGGAGAGCTATCTAAAAGACAAAAAGCGCGTCGTCCCATGCGCCGCTGCGTTGAAGGGCGAGTACGGCCTAGATGATATGTATGTCGGCGTGCCAACGATCATTGGCGAAAACGGCATTGAGAAGATCATCGAGATCGATCTTGATATCGCCGAGCGCGAAGAGTTCGACAAATCTGTTGCTTCGGTGAAGGGCCTTATGGACGCCTGCATCGGCATCGATGACACGCTGGGCTAAGCGCCCAACGCCTTCTTTTCAGTCCCATTTGCCTTAATATCCGCACCCCAAGGATACGACATGAACATCCATGAATATCAGGCCAAAGCCCTGCTCAAGAGCTTCGGTGCACCGGTCGCCGAAGGCGTGCCGCTTTACAAAGCTGATGATGCGGGCCCAGCCGCCGACACACTTGGCGGCCCAGTGTGGGTGGTCAAAAGCCAGATCCATGCTGGCGGTCGTGGCAAGGGCACGTTCAAGGAACTGCCTGCTGGCTCCAAAGGCGGTGTACGCCTTGCTTTCTCCAAGGATGAAGTGCTTTCCCACGTTGATGAGATGCTGGGCAACACGCTTGTCACCAAGCAGACTGGCGATGCGGGCAAGCAGGTCAACCGGCTCTATCTGGAAGATGGTGCAGACATTGAGAGCGAGCTGTACTGCTCGATCCTGGTGAACCGCGAAACTGGCAAGGTTTCCTTCGTGGCCTCCACCGAAGGCGGCATGGACATTGAAGCGGTTGCAGAAGAGACGCCAGACAAGATCCACACCATTGATGTGGATGTTGAGGCAGGCGTGGATGATGCCACCATCGCCAAGTTGAATGCAGCTTTTGAGCTGACCGGCCAAGCGGCCGAAGATGGCAAGACGCTATTCCCCATCCTCTACAAGGCGTTCACCGAGAAGGACATGAGCCTCTTGGAGATCAACCCGCTGATCGTCATGAAAGACGGCCACCTGCGGGTCCTCGATGCCAAAGTCTCCTTTGATGGCAATGCGCTTTTCCGCCACCCGGACATCGTGGAACTGCGCGATGAAACAGAGGAAGATGCCAAGGAAATCGAAGCGTCGAAATATGATCTGGCCTATGTGGCGCTCGATGGTGATATCGGCTGTATGGTCAATGGCGCCGGGCTTGCCATGGCGACGATGGACATCATCAAGCTGTACGGCAAAGAGCCCGCCAACTTCCTCGATGTTGGCGGCGGTGCGACCACCGAAAAGGTCACCGCAGCGTTCAAGATCATTACCGCTGACCCCAATGTGAAGGGTATTTTGGTGAACATTTTTGGCGGCATCATGCGCTGCGATGTGATCGCCGAGGGCGTGGTGCAGGCCGTGAAGGATGTTGGCCTGCAGGTACCATTGGTTGTGCGTCTTGAAGGCACCAAGGTTGAAGAAGGCAAAGCCATCATCAACTCCTCCGGCCTCAACGTCATCGCCGCTGACGATCTGGACGACGCCGCCCAGAAAATCGTCAAGGCCGTCGGCTAAGCCAACCGCACAGAAGATCCTCCTTCCAAGGAACCCAACTCAATGTCTATCATTGTCGATAAGAACACCAAGATCATCGTGCAGGGCCTGACCGGTAAGACCGGCACCTTCCACACCGAGCAGGCGCTGGCCTATCACGGCACGCAGATGGTCGCCGGTATCCATCCCAAAAAGGGTGGCACCAACTGGACCGCTGGCGAGGGTGCTGGCCCAATGGCTGGCAAAGAACTGCCCATTTTTGCATCTGTGGCTGAAGCCAAGGAAGCAACCGGCGCCAACGCCTCAGTGGTCTATGTGCCGCCAGCAGGCGCAGCCGCTGCCATCACCGAAGCCATTGATGCGGACATTCCCTTCATCACCTGCATCACCGAAGGTATCCCGGTGAACGACATGGTGGGCGTCAAAGCGCGGCTTGCAAAATCCAATTCTCGCCTTCTTGGACCCAACTGCCCTGGCATCATGACGCCGGACGAATGCAAGATCGGCATTATGCCCGGCTCGATCTTCAAAAAAGGCAATGTTGGTATTGTATCGCGCTCGGGCACCCTCACCTATGAGGCGGTGTTCCAAACCACCAACGAAGGCCTTGGCCAGTCAACCGCTGTGGGCATTGGCGGTGACCCGGTTAAAGGCACTGAATTCATCGACGTGCTGGAACAGTTCCTGGGCGATGATGAAACGACCTCCATCATCATGATCGGTGAGATCGGCGGTTCGGCGGAAGAAGATGCTGCGCAGTTCCTGGCCGATGAAAAGAAAAAAGGCCGCTGGAAACCAACTGTTGGTTTCATCGCCGGTCGCACAGCGCCTCCGGGCCGCACCATGGGCCATGCAGGCGCTGTGATCTCTGGCGGCAAGGGCGGCGCAGACGACAAAATTGCTGCAATGGAAGCAGTCGGCATTGCCGTCTCGCCCTCACCAGCGCAGCTTGGCAAGACTTTGGTTAAAGTCTTGAACGGATAAAACACAAGCAGCCTTGCACTGAGGCTAAAACAAGGTGGCGTGACAAGCACGCCCCCAATTCTTTAGGGAGCACGGGGACACCCCCCGCGAGAAAAGCCGATGGCACGGCAGGATGAAAACGCAGCCTTTGCTGCAACCTCATTCCTTTATGGCGGCAATGCCGCCTATCTGGATCAGCTCTATGCCGACTTCCAGAAAGACCCCTCCAAGTTTGGCGCTGAATGGGCAGCCTTCTTCGCCGAGCTTGGCGATGATGCAAGCGATGTGGCGGACAATGCGCGCGGCGCGAGCTGGAAGCGCAGCGACTGGCCGGTGGCCTCCAATGGTGAGCTGGTCTCAGCGCTGGATGCCAACTGGGGTGTCGATGAAAAAGCTGCCGCCAAAAAGGTTGGCGATAAGCTGAAAGCGGGCGCAAAAGCTGCCAATGGCGTTGCCGCTAATGGCCAAGCATCGGCAGACGTTTCTGAAGCCCAGGTTCAGCAAGCAACCCGCGACAGTGTACGTGCGATCATGATGATCCGCGCGTACCGTATGCGTGGCCATTTGCATGCCGACCTGGACCCGCTGGGCCTGTCGGAAAAAGAAGAAGCCCCTGAGCTTGATCCCAAAAGCTATGGTTGGACTGAGGCGGATTATGACCGCCCGATCTTCCTCGACAACGTTCTGGGTCTTGAGTTCGCGACCATCCCGCAGATGGTGGATATCCTCCAGCGCACCTACTGCTCGACGCTTGGCGTGGAGTTCATGCACATCTCGGATGCCGAAGAGAAAAGCTGGATCCAGCAACGCATTGAGGGTCCGGACAAAGGCATCGCCTTCACCGACAACGGCAAAAAAGCCATCCTCAACACGCTGATCGAAGCCGAAGGCTTTGAGAAGTTTCTCGACGTCAAATACACCGGCACCAAACGCTTTGGTCTTGACGGTGGCGAGTCGCTCGTGCCTGCGCTGGAGCAGATCATCAAGCGTGGCGGCCAGTTGGGCGTGCAGGACATCGTCCTTGGCATGGCCCACCGCGGCCGCCTCAATGTGCTCTCCCAAGTGATGGCCAAGCCACACCGGGCAATCTTCCACGAGTTCAAGGGCGGTTCCTACGCACCTGACGATGTGGAAGGCTCCGGCGATGTGAAGTATCACCTTGGTGCCTCCTCTGACCGCGAGTTTGACGGCAACCGGGTTCACCTGTCGCTGACAGCCAACCCCTCTCACCTTGAAATCGTCAACCCTGTTGTGCTCGGCAAAGTGCGCGCCAAGCAGGATCAAGTTGGTGAGTTTGATGAAGAGCGCGATGTGGTGCCGCTGACTGAGCGCGCCAAAGTGCTGCCACTGCTTCTGCACGGCGATGCGGCCTTTGCTGGACAAGGTGTTGTGGCTGAGTGTTTTGGCCTGTCTGGCCTGCGCGGGCACCGAACAGCCGGCTCCATCCACTTCATCATCAACAACCAGATTGGCTTCACCACCAATCCGCGCTTCTCGCGCTCCTCGCCCTATCCATCAGATGTAGCGAAGATGGTCGAAACACCAATCTTCCACTGCAATGGCGATGATCCAGAGTCCGTTGTGTACGCCGCGAAGATCGCGATCGAATTCCGCCAAAAATTCCACAAGCCAGTCGTGATCGATATGATCTGCTACCGTCGCTTTGGTCACAATGAAGGTGACGAACCGGCGTTCACGCAGCCGATCATGTACAAAAAGATCCGCAAGCACCCCACAACGCTGACGCTTTACGCCGACAAGCTGATGAAGGACGGTGTGCTGACGCAGGACGACATTGAAGCCCAGCGCGCGCAGTTCCGTGCGAAGCTGGATGCTGAGCACGAGACCGGCCAAGCCTACAAACCCAACAAAGCCGATTGGCTGGATGGCAAATGGTCGGGCATGAAGCAGGCCAAGATCAACGATGATCCTCGCAAGGGGTCTACTGGCGTCGACATGGATGTGCTAAAAAAAATTGGCACGAAGCTGACCGAAGTGCCTGAAGGCTTTGAAGCCCACCGCACCATCCAGCGTTTCATGAAGAACCGCCGGACAATGATCGATACTGGCCAAGGCCTGGACTGGGCCACCGCTGAGGCAATGGCATTCGGCACTTTGGCCGCTGAGGGTCACCCTATCCGCCTGTCCGGCCAAGATGTTGAGCGCGGCACGTTCTCGCAGCGTCACTCGGTACTCTATGATCAACGTGATGAGAGCCGCTACATTCCGCTCAACAATCTGGATAAAGATCAGGGCCGCTACGAAGTCATCAACTCAATGCTTTCAGAAGAAGCAGTGCTTGGCTACGAGTACGGCTACTCGATGGCTGAACCCAACGCGCTGACCTTATGGGAGGCTCAGTTTGGCGATTTCGCCAACGGCGCGCAGGTGCTGTTTGATCAGTTTATTTCCTCCGGCGAGCGCAAATGGCTGCGCATGTCCGGTCTGGTCTGCCTGCTGCCCCACGGCTATGAAGGTCAGGGGCCAGAACATTCCTCTGCCCGTCTTGAGCGGTTCCTGCAGATGTGTGCCGAAGACAATATGCAGATTGCAAATTGCACGACGCCGGCAAACTATTTCCACATTTTGCGCCGCCAGCTGAAGCGCGATTTCCGCAAACCTCTGGTGATGATGACGCCCAAAAGCCTGCTTCGAAACAAGCGCGCAACATCGCGCCTGGATGAGTTGGGGCCCGATAGCACCTTCCACCGCGTGCTGTGGGATGATGCTGAACTGCATAAAGATGGCCCCACACAGCTTGTGGCAGATGAAAAAATCCGTCGCGTCGTGCTGTGTTCCGGCAAGGTCTATTTCGACTTGTTTGAGGAGCGCGAAAAGCGTGGCATCACCGATGTGCAGATTTTGCGTATCGAACAGCTTTATCCAGTGCCGGTGAAAGCGCTAATGGCCGAGCTTGGCCGCTTCAAGCAAGCCGAAATTGTGTGGTGTCAGGAAGAGCCCAAAAATATGGGATCTTGGACGTTTATTGAGCCAAACCTGGAGTGGATCCTCAACAAGATCGGCGCCAAGCACACGCGGCCGCGTTACGCAGGACGTTCGGCCTCAGCAGCGACCTCAACGGGTCTCATGTCCAAACACATCGCGCAGCTCAACGCCTTCCTTGAAGAAGCCCTGGGCGAGTCGTGAGCGACTAAACCATTCATCCGGCATAAGCCGGGACCAAAAATCAGGCCGGGAGAAACCGGCCACACGGAGAAAAGCATGGCCAGTGAAATCCGCGTCCCGACACTCGGGGAATCTGTCACCGAAGCCACAGTTGCAACATGGTTCAAAAAGCCGGGCGAAGCGGTAAATGCCGATGAGCCGCTGGTGGAGCTGGAAACAGACAAGGTGACCGTGGAAGTGCCCGCCCCCGCCTCTGGGAGCCTGGGCGAAATCTTGATCAAAGAAGGCGAGACGGTGGAAGTTGGCACCCTGCTGGGCATGCTAAGCGAAGAGGCTGGCACCGCGGCCACGCCAACATCCGCCCCTGCTGCAAAAGCCGAAGCACCTGCTGCTTCATCTGGCGATCTGGTGGATGTCATCACCCCTAGCGCTGGCGAGTCTGTCACCGAAGCCGAAGTGGGCGAAATTTCGGTGAAAGTTGGCGATGCAGTCAAAGCAGATGATGTGCTTCTGGAACTTGAAACCGACAAGGCAGCGCAGGAAATCCCCGCGCCGGTCTCTGGCACCATTGCCGAGATCAACGTAAAAACGGGCGATATTGTCGAGCCAGGGCACCTGCTGCTGAAGATAGCAGAAGGCGCAGGCGGTTCAGCTGCTGCGGCTGCACCTGCCGCATCGGCCCCGCAGACGGAAGCTGCGCCTGCTGCGGCTTCATCGACCGAAATGCCACCTGCTCCATCGGCAAGCCGTATGATGGCAGAAACCGGCGTTAGCGTTGCAGCTGGCACGGGCAAGCGTGGTCAAGTTCTCAAAGGTGATGTCATCAACGCGATCAATGCTGGCGCGACAGCCGCTCCTGCGCCGACACCCGCCGCCGCACGCCCTGCATCAAGCGCAGAAGACGAGCCACGCGAGGATCGTGTGCGCATGACCCGTCTGCGCCAGACCATCGCCCGCCGCCTGAAGGACGCTCAGAACAGCGCCGCCATGCTCACCACCTACAATGAGGTGGACATGGGTCCAGTGATGGATTTGCGCAAACAGTACAAAGAAGTCTTCGAGAAGAAACATGGCGTGAAGCTCGGCTTCATGGGCTTTTTCACCAAAGCGGTGACCCACGCCTTGAAAGAAATTCCGGCAGTGAACGCTGAGATCGACGGCACGGATATCATCTACAAGAACTTCGCCCATATCGGTGTTGCCGTTGGCACCGAAAAGGGCCTCGTCGTGCCCGTGGTGCGCGATGCCGACCAGATGTCGATTGCTGAAATTGAAAAAGAGATCGGCCGTCTTGGCATTGCCGCGCGCGATGGCAAGCTGGGCATGGATGCCATGCAGGGCGGCACCTTCACCATCTCCAATGGTGGCGTTTATGGCTCGCTCATGTCCTCGCCAATTTTGAATGCCCCACAGTCAGGCATTCTGGGCATGCACAAAATCCAGGAGCGGCCGATGGCCGTGAATGGCCAAGTCGTCATTCGCCCGATGATGTATCTGGCGCTGTCCTATGATCACCGCATCGTTGACGGCAAAGAGGCCGTGACCTTCCTGGTACGCGTGAAAGAGAGCCTGGAAGACATTCAGCGTCTGGTCTTGGATTTGTAGGCTGGAATGGGACACCCATTAACGCATGCCCGTCTTGCGATTGCAGCCACTCTTGCGCTTTGCGTTGCTTTGGTTGCATCGCCAACGCTGGCGCAAAAAAATGAGCGCGCACAGATTAACGACCAGGAATACGTCAACCTGATTGATGATCTGATTTCGGTTCTGCCAAATACCTTTGCCGTGCGCGGCACCAATCCCAATGGCAGCACGTATTCGGGCTCGGCGTACCTCTATTTCGACAATCAGTCAGGAGAACTGAATGTGGAATGGACTGTGGGGTCCCAGCAATTTTTTGGGAGCGGCCCGCTCATCGGCGGTGAATTCATTGTCGATTGGGGCCAATCCAGCCCGGTCATCTACACCGTGCAGCGCAACGGCGACCTATTCGGCACCTGGGCGAATGGCACAGCATCTGAAACGCTGACCTTCGCGCCTTAAGAAAGCCGGGACTCATGCCTTCTGGCACACCTGAGATAGCACTTATCACGGGCGGCAGTCGCGGCATCGGTGCTGCGACCGCGCGCCTTTTGGCGCAGCATGATTACGCTGTTGTACTGAGCTATCAGTCCAACGGGCAGGCCGCGCAGCAGGTCGTAAACCAGATCACCGAACAAGGTGGCAACGCGCTGGCCGTGCAAGCAGACGTGGCACATGAAAAAGATACGCTGCATCTGTTTGAGCAGGTCGAACGCCTGGAAGGCAATCTCACAGTCCTGGTCAACAATGCAGGGATTGTCGGCCCACAAGTCAGCATTGCAGACATCACCGTCGAACGCCTAGAGCGCATGATGTTCACCAACGTCATCGGCACCATGATCTGTGCCCGCGAGGCGGTAAACCGCATGGCGTTCAGCAAGAGTGGCACTGGCGGTTCTATCGTCAACCTATCATCGGCTGCAGCGCGGCTGGGCTCGCCACATCACTATGTCGACTATGCCACCAGCAAGGCCGCCATCGACACCTTCACCAAAGGGCTGGCGCTGGAAGTGGCAGCGGATGGAATTCGTGTGAACGCAGTGGCCCCGGGTATCATCGAGACCAACATTCATGCCTCAGGCGGATTGCCTGATCGCGCGCGAGACCTTGCGCCCACCGTCCCCATGAAGCGTAGCGGCACAGCTGAGGAAGTGGCGCAAGCGATCGCCTTTCTCGTGTCTGATGCGGCGTCGTACACCACAGGCACCGTTCTTGATGTGACGGGCGGACGGTAGGTATGAACCAGCTGCCCCCTGAACTCCTGATCCTGTTGCTGGCTGTGCTGCTGGCTTTTGTTCAGTTGATTCTTTACGCCGTTCCAGGAAATCTGGAGCTTGGGCCCAAATACACTGCCGGACCGCGCGACAAGCCGCCAAGTGGACTATCAGTGCGCACACAGCGCATCAAACGCGCTTATGAAAACCACATCGAAACGTTGCCTTGGTTTGCCATTGTCGTTTTGGTGGCACATTTAACAGATCAAACCGACAGCATCACGACCATAGCAGCATGGACTTATCTTGCTGCGCGCATTGCTTATATTCCACTCTATGTTTTCGGCATTTTCGCGCTGCGCTCGGTCGTTTGGGCAATCGCCTTTTTCGCCATTCTCACTATTCTGCTGCGCACACTGCTGTAGCGCGCAAACACCAAAGAAAGACCACACATGGCTGACGCTTACGACCTCATCGTTATCGGAACAGGCCCCGGCGGCTATGTCTGCGCCATTCGTGCAGCCCAACTGGGCATGAAGGTGGCTGTGGTTGAAAAGCGCCCCACCCACGGCGGCACCTGCCTCAACATTGGCTGCATTCCTTCCAAGGCGCTCCTGCACGCCTCCGATGTGTTTGAGGAAGCGGGCCACACGTTTGAGACGCTGGGCATTAAGATCGGCAAGCCCAAGCTCGATCTGGCCACCATGATGAAGCATAAGCAGTCGGTCGTGGACGATAATGTCAACGGCATCGCCTACCTCTTCAAGAAGAACAAAATCACCGACTATATCGGAACCGGCAGCATTTCTGCGCCCGGCAAGGTGACCGTGACGGCGGACGACGGCAAAACCACCGAGCTTGATGCCAAAAACATCGTGATCGCCACTGGCTCAGACTCGGCCAGCATTCCTGGCGTTGCCATCGACATCGACGAGAAGACCATTGTTTCCTCCACCGGCGCATTAGAGCTGGATAAAGTGCCCGCCCACATGGTCGTCGTTGGCGGCGGGGTCATCGGGCTGGAGCTTGGCTCGGTCTGGCGGCGCTTGGGCTCAAAGGTTACCGTCGTGGAGTTCCAGGATCACATTCTGGGCGCAATGGATTTGGACACATCCAAGCAGTTCCTGCGCATGCTGAAAAAGCAAGGCATGGACTTCATGCTCTCCTCCAAGGTTACCGCTGTTGAGACCAAGGGCAAAAAGCAGCTTGTCACCGTTGAGCATGCAGGTGGCGAGGCCGATGCTGAAACGCTGGAAGCTGATGTGGTGCTGGTCTCTACCGGCCGCGTACCCTTCACCAAAGGGCTGGGGCTGGAAGCAGCTGGCGTTGAAATGGATGAGCGCGGCCGGGTGAAAACCGATGGCCACTACCGCACAAATGTGCAGGGTATTTTCGCCATTGGCGATGTGATCGACGGGCCAATGCTTGCCCACAAGGCCGAAGATGAGGGCGTGGCGCTGGCAGAAATCATTGCCGGTAAAGCAGGCCATGTGAATTATGACGTCATCCCAGGCGTCGTTTACACTGAGCCAGAGGTCGCCTCCGTTGGTAAAACCGAGGAAGAACTGAAAGCTGCTGGCGTAAGCTACAAAGTTGGCAAGTTCCCATTCTCGGCCAATGGTCGCGCCCGCGCAATGAATGCCACCGACGGCTTTGCCAAGGTCCTTGCCGATGCCGCATCAGACCGCGTTCTGGGCGTACACATTGTTGGCAAGGGTGCCGGTGACCTTATCCACGAAGCAGCGGTGCTGATGGAGTTTGGCGGATCATCCGAAGACATGGCCCGCACGTGCCACGCGCACCCAACGATGAGTGAAGCGGTGAAAGAGGCGGCACTGGCGGTAGAAAAACGGCAAATCCATCTCTAACCACCCCAGAGCAAACGGGGTACACGCTGTGGTTTTGCCCGGCGCTAGCCCTCAGCCGATGGATCATCGCTGCGGCGACGCTGCTTGCGCAGCCGGGCGATTTCATCAATTGGGTCAAACATAACTTTTACCCGCTCGCTCAGTGCGTCAAGCGACCCAAGGTGCCTGTCCAGCTCAGCCATGCGCCGGCGAGCATACAAGGTATCGCTTTCCACTTTGGTGAGTTGCGCTTCCGCGGCTTCGTCACGCTCACCATCATAGCCGGTGTCTACAAGCTGGGACGCTGTACCGACAAAATCGGCGTAGCGCCTCTCTAGCCCGCGCCGCTCTTTCATAACGCCGTTACGCACATCCTGGATCTGGCGAACCAGCGCCGCAACGCGCGCCTCGTCGCTGGATTTATCACGGGCAGTGTTGCGACCTTTGAAAAACACCATGCGTAAACTCATGCCACGCCTTGGGCGATTCGGGCAAACGCTTGGGCGATGAGCTCATGCGACCTTATCCGTCGACCGTATGTGCAAAAAACAGCAATCCAGTTGGCGGCGCAGCCGCAACCACAAAGGCACCACATTTGCCTGTCAGCGCCAACTGACGCATAGAAAGAATTCTGCTTTACCACCATGCAGTTGGCACGATAAACGACCCTATGGCTCCAGTTCGGCGTACCCTCAAACGAATTAAGGTTGGCACAGACCCAGCGCTGAGCGCTGAGGTGAACAAGCCATCAAGCGTTGAGCATCGCGGCGTCAGCCTAAAATGGCTCTTTGGTACAGTGGTTACCGGCCTTGCCTCGACCGGCCTGATGATCGGCGCTTTGTACGCTGCTGTAGACGGTCGCCAGCAATTGGCCGTGCCGCCAAGCGTGGCGCAAACTGAACTGCTGGCGAGCCTGGTCGACGAAGATGGCCGCATTACCAAAGGTGACAGGCTCACGCGCACGGTCGAGCCAATCGCCAATCGCCAATTGATCGATGTTTCCACCATCCACCGCGAAGGTGATATGGATGTGGTGCGACTTCAGCCATTTGTACGCGTCATCGCATCGCTTGCACAGGAAACCTCCGAGCTAAGCGCAGAACGCCCGCCCTTCAATCCGCTTAACCTGTTTGCCGGCAACAACGAGATCGTTAGCGCCGATGCCGCATCATTGATCTATGATGCGGAGGTGGAGGGCGAAATCGCAGTGCGCGAAAGCCCCTTCCCCTACGATCTAGCGGTGCTCGACCAAAACGCCACGCCGGGGCCTGAACAGGTCGCCTTTGAAGTTGCTGATACAGCACGCTTCACCAGCGCTGGCTCCGTTCAGCCTGCGCTTGCGAACACCTTCACGCCTGCTGCCTCCTTCGGCATGGACAGTGCACTCGGCTTTGCTGACCCGAACCGCGCGTCCAACGCCTTCGCAGCCCTCAACGCCGCTGATGCCCAAGCGCAGGATGCCTTGAGCGCGTTGGAAAGCTTCGCTGCCGTACGCGTGGTCCCAGAAAACTTCTCCGTTATTGGAAAGGTCGATGACGACCCCTTGGCACCAGAAGACAACCTGGACGAGATCATCGTTGCCCTGCGCAATGGCGATACGTTGTCATCTGTGTTGATCAACAATGGCGCGCGCGAAGGCGCTGTTGCGCCAGTTGAAGCTGCTTTTGAAACCTTCCTCAACACCACGCAGATGCGCGAGGGCCACCGCCTGCGCATTGCCATGGCGCCCGCCGGAGAAGCCGGTGAATCGTTCGACCCGATCAGAGTCAGCCTTTACGATCAGCGCTCACACCTGCTGACGATCGCGCTTACTGAAAGCGGCCGATACCAGGTGGATGAGGAGCCACGCGCTCTTGACTTCAACGCCTTTGCGGCCGTTGAGCAGGAGGCGCAGGGTTCAGCGCGCACCTATTCCTCGATTTACGAAACGGCTCTCGCCAACGAGATGCCAATGGATATCGCCAACGAGCTTATCCAGATTTTTGCCTATGATTTGGACTATCAACGCGTGGTACGCCCCGGCGATACGCTTGAGGTGCTGTACGAACTGGACGATGATGGTGACGCCGCTGGTGACGTGGTGTTTGCATCCATCACAACGGGATCCACGACGCACCGCTTCTACCGCTTCACCGCCGAAGATGGCTCATTGCTCTATTTCGATGAAGACGGCGTATCGGCCAACAAATTCCTGATCCGAAATCCTGTACCAAACGGCCGGTTCCGTTCGGCCTTCGGCATGCGCCGTCATCCCATTCTTGGCTACAATCGCATGCACAATGGTGTCGATTGGTCAGCCCCGCGTGGCACGCCCATCATTGCGGCGGGCAATGGCACCATCACAGATGCGCGCTGGAATTCCGGCTTTGGTCGCTGGGTACAGATTCGCCACGCGAACGGCTACCGCAGCAGCTACGCGCACATGACGCGTTTTGCCGAGGGTATCGCGCCAGGCGTTGAAGTGCGCCAAGGTCAGGTGATCGGCTATGTTGGCTCAACCGGCCTCTCCACCGGTCCGCACTTGCACTATGAGGTCACGGTAAATGGTCGTCATGTTGATCCGATGGGCATTCGCGTGGCACGCGAGGAAACCCTGACAGGCCAGCGCCTGATCGACTTCGAGCGGGAGCGCAACCGGATCAACCAACTCATGGAGCAAGACCGCGGCGCAACCATCCGCGTGGCTGCCACCAACTGATGGGCCAACTGGCTGGCCAAGTTAAAAGGCTGGCCTACCTGGGAATGTACCAGTCGCGGCGGTGGTTGAAGGCGATCAGACCGTTCAACACCACGGCGCCCAACAACGAGTACATGACCACCGACAGCGGGAACAGAAAAGCCGCCACTGTGAACAGCACAGCATCAAATCCCAGCTGGATGTAGCCAGCACGGATACCAAACCTGTCCTGTATCCATATCGCGACAACGCCCAAACCGCCCAGCGATCCCTTGTGCCGGAAGATCGCCAGCAAACCGATACCGGTCACCACGCCAAACATGACAACGCCCAGCACCGGGTCCAGCCGCTCAATGGAAAAGCCAAGCGGAACCAGCTCGACGCCCAGCGAAAGCGCAGCGACACAGACCATGCTCTTTAGCGTGAACTCCCACCCCATCGCCTTGATGGCAAAAAGGTAGAACGGCACGTTGACCACAAAAAACACCAGACCAAACGACCAGCCGGTGAGATAAGATATCACCACCGCCAAGCCTGCTGTCTGCCCGGTGATGAGGCCAAGATGGGTCAAGAGCACAACGCCCATGACACACATGATGGCACCAGTGGCCAAGCCTTGGGCATCTTCCAACGGCGTGTGTTTGATCGTGGACTGTTGAACGGGGACTGAACTGGGCATACGGCACCTCCGCTGTAAGGCTCAGCAAGTCCCGTGCCGAACCATATCAGATCCTCCCAGGCGCCCTACTTGGCGAACTTCTTGGTCCGTGCTGCCAGCGTCCGAAGCCGCAAGGCATTGAGCTTGATAAAGCCCTGTGCGTCTGTTTGATCATACGCGCCCTGGTCATCCTCAAACGTCACCAGCTCCTCGGAGTATAGTGACTTAGGTGAGGTGCGCCCCGTCACAATGACGTTGCCCTTATAGAGCGTCAGGCTCACTTCGCCCTCCACATGGGCCTGGCTGTGATCAATGGCAGCTTGCAGCATTTCACGCTCCGGCGAGAACCAGAAGCCGTAATAGATCAGCTCAGCATAGCGCGGCATCAACTCATCTTTCAGGTGCGCTGCGCCACGGTCGAGCGTGATGGACTCCATCGCCCGGTGCGCGGTGAGCAAGATGGTCCCGCCAGGTGTTTCATACACGCCGCGCGATTTCATGCCGACAAAGCGGTTCTCCACCAGATCCAACCGGCCAATACCATTATCACGGCCAAGATCGTTGAGCTTGGCAAGCAAAGTGGCCGGCGACAGACGCTGCCCATTGATCGAAACAGCATCACCCTTCTCAAAACCGATCGTGATCTGCGTTGGCGTATCTGGCGCGTCCATCGGCGAAACAGTGCGCATGTGAACATATTCAGGGGCATTTACCGCGGGGTCTTCCAGCACTTTGCCCTCCGAGGAGGAATGCAACAGGTTTGCATCAACCGAAAACGGCGCCTCACCGCGCTTGTCTTTAGGCACGGGGATCTGGTGCAGTTCTGCAAACTCAAGCAAGGCTTCGCGCGAGGTGAAATCCCATTCACGCCAAGGCGCAATCACCTTGATGTCAGGGTCCAGCGCATAAGCGTTTAACTCAAAGCGTATCTGGTCATTGCCCTTGCCCGTCGCACCATGCGCCACAGCATCAGCCCCGGTTTCGCGCGCAATTTCTACCAACCGCTTGGAAATGAGCGGACGCGCAATCGAGGTGCCCAGCAAATACACGCCCTCATAAACAGCGTTGGCGCGGAACATGGGGAACACAAAGTCTGACACGAATTCTTCGCGCAGATCATCGATATAAATTTCCTTGATGCCCATCATCTCGGCTTTTTGGCGCGCTGGCTCCAGCTCCTCGCCCTGCCCCAGATCGGCGGTGAAGGTAACGACCTCCGCCTCATACTCGGTTTGCAGCCATTTGAGGATGATCGAGGTGTCCAGCCCACCAGAATAGGCAAGCACAACTTTGTTCACTGCGGCCTTATCGGCTTTGCTGGTGGCCATAAGGAAAACTCCAAAACATGTTTAGTTGGCTCGCGTTTAAGCGCGCGCGACGCACGCTGGCAAGCTTAGATCCATCGCGGCAGACGCTTAGCGATGCGCTAGACGGAAAGCGCCAGAAACCAAAACACCAAAATAAGCATAATCAGTTGCAAAATGTTCATGCGCACCGACCAATGGTGCAAGGCAATCGCCGCGTCCTTTGAAACGGTGGAGCCGCGCGCCGCATCATCGTTGAGCGCATTGATGCGCGGCATCATCACCTGCCGAGCAAACACAAAACCACCTGCAATCACCGCCAACACAATGCCGGCTGCTGGGTTGGTCAGAAAACCACCAATGGCAGAAAGGCCTGCCAAAACAGCCAGCACCACATAGTAGACCGGGAAAATTGCGCGCGTGACATCACGCGCCGGGGCCTTATCGAGGACCCGGTGAATGATGGGCGCAACGCCCGCTGCAAACAGCACCATGCCGCCCGCGGCAAGCGCACAGAAGAACAGCGCACTGTAAAGTGCCATCGCTGCACCAAAACCAGTCAACATGAAGTCTACCCCTTGTTCGTTTCTGCCTTGTGCCTGGTGCCTGCGTTACACCGGCCGCCGGTATTGCAGAAATCCGGCATTGTGTCCCACATGATCATAGAGCCGTCGCGCCACGCCATTGCTTTCGTGGGTATGCCAGTAGACGCGTGCTGCACCCAGCTCATCGGCCATGGCATAAACCGCCTCAACGAGCGCCATGCCAACGCCACGCCCGCGCGCTGATGGAACGGTAAAAAGGTCTTCCAAATACAGATACCAACCATCGGTCCACGTGGAACGATGCTTGACCGCATGCACGATACCCAACAGCGCATCACCATAAAAAGCACCCAATGCGTACATCGGCTCATCAGCGTCATGAAAACGCGACCAGGTGATCTGCGTGATGTCAGAAGCGACCTCCGCCTTATAAAAGGCCAGATACCCATCCCAAAGCTTTAGCCATGCGGCTTTGTCTTTTGGCTGCAGCACGCGTACAGCAAAGGCGATGGACGGCGGCTTGTCGCTGGGCATATACACGCTTTCTTGAAGATGAGATCGCACCAGACACCAAGTGCGTCGCGACATAGGACTGTGCCCGCCATAATGGCAACCCCATCAGCCCCTTCAGATACACTGTCCACGCAGAGTTATGCCAGCCGCCTGGCGTTGATCACCGTGCTGGTAGTCTTAGCGCGCCTCGTGGTTGTGACCATCACACCGCTGGATCTGTTTTACGATGAGGCGCAATACTGGTTCTGGGGGCAGAACCTAGCCTTTGGCTACTTCTCCAAGCCGCCGCTTATCGCTTTGGTCATTGCAGGCTCCACCGCTATCTGCGGCGACAGCGAGGCATGCATTCGCGCTGCCTCGCCGATCTTCCATGGCGTGACCACCATGCTGGTGTTTGGTTTGGCCACGGCGCTTTATGGCGCGCGGGTGGGTTTCTTTTCTGGTCTTGCGTACCTGTTTGCAATTGCCGTTTCCGCCTCCTCGCTGCTTATCTCTACTGATGTGCCCCTGCTACTATGCTGGACGGCAGGACTGTGGGCCTTTGCCCGCTATGTTGAAGCACCATCGCTGAAACTGGCGCTGATTTTTGGCCTTGCCATCGCTCTGGGGCTGAACGCCAAATATGCGATGATCTATTTCCCGCTTTGCGCCCTTGTGTTCTTGGTGCTGACAAAACCGGTTCGCGGCTTGTTAAAACGCGGCGACTTTTGGCTTGGCATAGGCGTCGGGCTGCTCGGATTCGTGCCCAATCTTATCTGGAACATCCAGAACGATTTCATCACGTTCAGCCACACTGGCGAGAACATTTCTGGCCAGGGCCTACAACTTAACCCGCTCAGCTTTCTTGAGTTTTTTGGCACGCAGTTTGGCGTCGTTGGACCGATTGCATTCGCCGCATTTGGGGTCATTCTGTACAAGGGGTGGCGCAGTGAGAAGCCACAAACCGACCGGCTGCTCTTTTGCTTCAGCCTGCCGGTCTTGCTCATTCTGTCGCTGCAGGCCTTTCAATCCAGCGCCAATTACAACTGGGCGGCGACAGCGTATCCAGCGATGACGATCGCCGTCACGGCCATTCTGCTGGCTCAGAGCCAGCACAAATGGGTGCGTTGGAACCTGATCAGTTGCGCTGTTGTCGCCGCGCTTCTTGCCGGCGCTGCGGGTCTTGCGCTGCTGCTGCGCCCCGACCACCCCATCGTTGCCTCAACCAACCTGGAAGATATGTATGGCTGGGCCGAGCACGCCGATGAGCTGGGCGTTCATCTGGATCGTATTGAACCCGACACGCTGGTTTTTGTTGGCAGGCGCTACGCAGCAGGATTTGCGTACTATATGCGCGAGCGCGAGGAGCCACGACGCGCCTTCCACCACGCAGGCAGCCAGCCCACCAACCACTTTCAGCTGACGCAGGGCTGGGATGAGCCCCAGCCGGGCGAGCGAGCCGTCATCATCTCTCCGGCAAACATCAGCCCGCACAGTCGTGGGCGGCTTGTTGCGGTCGTCGAGGCCAATGATGGGGCAGCGCCGTTCCGCTCCAACAGTTACTTGTTCCTTGTTGAAGGCCGGCAAGACTAGAGCTTGAAGCCAAGTTCCTTTTCGGGTTGTGACGTTGATCGTGCAGCGTTAGTGGCCAAGCATGTTTGACTTTATCCCATCACTGGCAACGCTCGCCGCCTTCTCCCTTGCAGGCCTTGCGCTCACCGTAACGCCTGGGCCCGATATGACCTTGTTCCTGGGCCAAACAGTTGCCAATGGGCGGCGCGCAGGTTTTGCCTCCATGGCCGGGGCGTGCAGTGGCATCGTGGTGCATTCGCTGGCAGCGGCGATCGGCCTTTCCGCGCTCATTGCCGCCTCACCGCAAGCGTTCGAAGTGCTCAAATGGGTTGGCGCAGCCTATCTGGCGTATCTGGCCTACGAGGTACTGCGGCACGGTTCAGGTCTTACTGGCGATGGTCCACCCAAATCGCGTTCTTTGAAAAAAGCCTACGCCAAGGGTTTGATGATCAATTTGCTCAATCCAAAGATCATCCTCTTCTTCGTAACGTTTCTGCCGCAGTTCATCTCGCCGCAAGACCCCCATGCATCCGGGAAACTTATGTTTTTGGGGCTTTATTTCTTGGCAATCTCGGTGCCCATCGTTGTGGTGATGATCCTTGGCGCAGAGCAGATTTCAAGCTTCCTGCGTGGTTCAAAGCGCGCAACGCGGATTTTCGATTGGGTGTTTGCAGGCGTCATGGGTGGCTTTGCGCTGAAATTGCTGGCCACGCAGACCCGCTAACAAAACGGCGCTAGCGGCGGCGTCTTGGCGACGCGCTGGACACTGGCGTCGCGCGGCCGATCAAAGCCCAATAGGCCAGACCACCAACGGCCCCGGCCATCGTTGCGGCCAGAATGCTCCGGCTCTCAACTGCACTCATAATATTGGGAATGCTGGTTGTTACCGATAACAACAGGCCAATCCCGGCGCCGAGCGCCATATAGGTAAACCAATGACGCCAGCCCTTGTGCATGGTCAGCGCCATCGCGCCAACAGCGGGCACGCCGGCAAGCATGATCACCACCACTGTGAAGGCAAGCGTGACGGTTACAAAGTCTGCCGGGTCAAGCGGCGGCGTGACAATGAACACCATGGCAAGCACAAATGTCACCGACCCGAAAAAGGCCGCGATGCAGAAACATCCAAGCTGGATCAGCCACTTCACCGGCTAGCCCACGTAAACCGGTTCACGGTAGTCGCCCGCGCTGCGCCCAGCGATGAGCCAGTACACAAAGCCACCCACAGTGCCCGCCGCCGCGGCGATCAGCACACGCGGATCCTCCACGCTCAGCGCGCTCTGCAAAGTGGAATTGAGCTGATAGAGCGCGATCAGAGCACCACCGGACAAGAACGCCAAAACCGAGCGAAGCCGAAACGCTTCAGTTATGATAATCAGCACCCAATAGGGCAGTAAAGCGCTGTGCGCGGCAACCAGCGCGCCGAAAAATGCGGTGCTGATGAACGCCACATCATAGGCGGCCTCTGCCTCAAGGCCGCGAAAGAGCGCAAACGTACCAACCAAGCTGGCGGCAATAGCACCAGCGATGAAAGCAAAGCTGCACAGCAAAACACGCAAAAAGACGCGCAGAAACGACACCCGCCCCTGGCGGCTTGCAGGCAGTGTTTTATCAGCCATTGGAAGCGCGTGATGCGGCATGCTGAGCATCATGTGCATCATGTGGATCTGGCGACTCACCTGTAAGCGCAGCTGTCATGGCGCGCTTTTTCCAGGCCGGCACACGCTCAGACTCACTTTTCAGCTGGCCGCAGGCCGCCAGAATATCGCGGCCACGCGGGGTGCGAACCGGTGAGGCGTAGCCAGCTTTGTTCACCACATCGGCAAAGCGTTCAATCTGGTCCCAATTTGAGCATTCATACCGCGTACCGGGCCAGGGGTTGAAGGGGATCAAGTTAATCTTGGCCGGAATACCCTTCAGCAGCCGCACCAGCTCTTTGGCGTCAGCAAGGCTGTCATTCACATCTTTAAGCATCACATACTCAAACGTGATGCGCCGCGCATTGGATGCGCCAGGGTAGGTGCGGCAGGCTTCCAGAAGCTCCTTGATCGGATATTTTTTGTTCAGCGGCACAAGCTCGTTGCGCAGCTCATCGCGCACACCGTGCAGGCTGATTGCAAGACCAACCCCAATCTCTTCGCCGCAACGGGTAATCTGCGGCACCACACCGGACGTGGACAGCGTAATGCGCCGCTTGGACAGCGAAATGCCCTCGCCATCAGAGGCAATCAGCAGCGCCTTTTTTACATTGTCGAAATTGTACAGCGGCTCGCCCATACCCATCATCACGATGTTGGAAACAGCGCGCCCACCGTCTCGCGGGGCAGTCATGTCGGCCGGCGTTGCCTGATCTGGCCAGTCGCCCAACCGGTCGCGCGCCACCAGAACCTGCGCCAGCACTTCGTCAGCCGTCAGGTTGCGCACCAGCTTTTGCGTGCCAGTATGGCAGAATGTGCAGGTCAGCGTGCAGCCCACTTGGCTGGACACGCACAGCGTGCCGCGATCACTTTCAGGTATGTAGACAGTCTCCACATCCACCGGCTGCTCGGTCGCATCACGCGCCGGGAAACGCATAAGCCACTTGGCCGTGCCATCCTTGCTGATTTGCTCAGCCACAATTTCCGGCCGGCTTACAGAGTACTGCGCGGCAAGCTGGCCACGCAGATCCTTGGCGATATTGCTCATCGCCTCAAAGTCACTGACCCCGCGCACATAAAGCCAGTTCCACAACTGGCGGGCGCGCATGCGGCGCTGCTTCTCAGGCACACCCAGGCCTTCCAAAACGCTCAGCAGCTCGGCACGATCCAAGCCCACAAGCTGCGGCTTGGGCGCAATAAACTGCGCCACCGCATCAATAACGGGGGCGTTTGGGTTCTTAACGGCAAGGTCTAGCGTGGCGGCCATAGCGGGCAGCTTTCAAAAGGGGGACAGGTGCTTACAGAAGGTGCGCTGCATAACGCAAAAACCGCCGTCCGGCAAACCGGACGACGGCTTCTGATGAATCAACCCGGCCTGCTTTATGCAGGGCAGTCAGCCGCTGTGCGGTTGGTACCGGCAGTCACGCCAGACAGCGAGAAAGTATAGGTCACGTTGGTGCCACGCGAGGACGTACCGTTCACCCGCATGTCACTGCCCGCGCGCATAGCCGCGAGCAAATTGGACCCTTCTGCAGGATTGTTCAGGAAAGCTCGAGGCCCCTGCGTGAGGAAGGTGAAGCTCGAAGCGCCAACGGTTGCCGTGACCTGCGAGCCTTCGGCAAACGAGTAGCCAACCAGCACCATTGGTTCAGCGGCAACGCCAGCACGCCGCGTGAGATAGAAAAATACATCGCCATGGCGGCTTTCAGGCATCGGGTCGTAAGTGCGGGGCTTGGAAACGATGAAACATGCCTGCGCACCTTCGATCGTTGTCGTAAAAACATCCCAGTCGCGCGACTGCTCCACGAAAGTGGGCTCCTGCGCCAACGCAACAGATGGCAGCACAAGACCTCCAACCAGTCCGGCAGAAAGCATAGCGCAAAGGCCCACAACGGACCGGCGAAACGAAGGGGAAAGATGCGGAAAAAGGGACATTGTGAAACTCACTCAGGTCGCATGTCAGTTCGGGCCAAATGGGGAGATGGCTTCTGACGGTTAACATAAGCCTTTCGGCACACCGTCAAAATGAAGCTGGTCCGCAAGGTCCCGTTCACCACAACTTTGCACCGAAGGTCGTTAAGTGCCGGTTAAGGACTGCCTCTCCTCGTGCAGTACCAACCGGTGATCCGCCCGGCCAGACTCCTAGTGGCGAGTGGGGCAACAGTGTGGCCAGCCGAAACCACACCTCACCGCGATGCGCATACCCAGATGCGCATGATGTCGCATGCCACCTTCGACTGGGTGGAATGCAGCCCTTGCCGTGCCATCAAGTTGGAGCAAATGAAGAATAAGTATTTACGCGGGGGAACAAATGTCTCACACTTGTAACCATAACCACTGCAAATCAAAGGGTTGTGGTTTAAAGTTTTGAAGCGGCGGCCCGCAACCTTTCATCGCCTAGCTTTTCTCATCCGAACCCGACGCCTTCAACGGACACGCAATGCCGCGATCCTCGCAGCCTGACACACGCACTGACGCGGCCAAAGCCGACGCCAAAATGCATGCCGACTGGTTGGAAGCGGTTGCGGCAGACCAGGATAAGACCGCCTTTGCCAAGCTGTTCAGCCATTTTGGCCCGCGTCTGAAAGCCTATTTGCTGCGCCTTGGCGCTGACGATGCAATGGCCGAGGAAGTCGCCCAGGATGTAATGGTGACCGTCTGGCGCAAAGCGCAACTGTTTGACCGGACCAAGAGCTCGGCTGCAACCTGGCTTTTTCGCATTGCCCGCAACCGCCGGATTGACGTGCTGCGCCGCAAACGGGCGATCAATGTGGATACAGAAACACTGGTGATTGAAGATGAAAATCTGCCCAATCCCAACGAAACACTTGATGAAGCCAAGCGCCAGGCACGCATCAAAGCAGCGCTGGCCAAACTGCCCCAACAACAATTGCAGTTGGTGGAGCTGGCCTTTTACACTGAGCTTTCACACAGCCAGATCGCCGAAGAAACCGGCCTGCCATTGGGCACTGTGAAGTCGCGTATTCGCCTGGCCTTTGGTCGCCTGCGTCGGCTCCTGGAGGAGGATGACGAAGTGGATGCGCCCGGCATCTCATAGCTTGCCGACCATATGATCCACCGCAAGGCATGGACACACCGAAGGGGTCATCAAAGGGCAACACGTACCTAAAAAAGGACACGCCCCATGAACGCCGATGATGCTCGCAAACGCCTGAAAACCCGCCTGGCTGAACTTGATCATCGCTTGGTTGATATCGAGCATGACCTGGATGAAGCCCGTCCTGCCGACTGGGAAGAAGCAGCCTCTGATCGCGAAGGCGATGAAATGCTCGAAGAGCTGGGCACGGTTGGTCTTCAGGAGGTGAAGATGATCCAGGCGGCGCTGAAGCGCCTCGACGCTGGAACCTATGGGGTGTGCGTCAATTGCGCAGAACCGATTTCCGATGAACGGCTAGAAGCTGTGCCGCACGCACCAGCATGCCGCGAATGCGCGGGTGCAGGCCCGCATTAACGGGCCCCATCAAGGCAATTTAAAAGTCTGACGTCAGGCCTTTGATTTCCCAGTCATCATAGCGCACCGGGTCTAGCCCGCCACGCCCGTCAACCTCACGTGGCGTGTCGGCTTTGTGTTTGTCTTGCTCGGCGCGGCGCGCGTCGGCTTCAGCTTTGGCGCGCTGCGCAGCAGCTTTTATTTTGTCAGCTTTTTCGTCGGTCATGTCGCTCATCAGTTCAGCACCAGCACCTATGTTGTGCCATGGCATGTAGGGTTGCGCCGAACAGAGGTCAAACCTTGTGAGTGCGCGCTTGGCACCCCATACAGGGTAAAGACAGCATTGAGCAAAACAGGATACCTTTATGAGCGTGATGCGCACAGGCATATTGTTGGCAGGCATGACCGCCCTTTTCATGGGGGTGGGTTTTTTGATCGGCGGCACAGGCGGCATGGCGATTGCGTTCGTGATCGCCGCAGGCATGAACCTGTTCAGCTACTGGAACGCCGACAAAATGGTGCTGCGCATGCACAATGCGCAGGAAGTCGATGAGCGCACAGCACCCCAATTGGTCGCCATGGTGCGCCAACTTTCCCAGCACGCAGGGCTGCCCATGCCCAAAGTGTTTGTCATCAACACACCGCAGCCCAACGCCTTTGCCACCGGCCGCAACCCGGAAAACGCCGCTGTTGCCGCGACCACCGGCCTTCTGGAGAACTTAACACAGGAAGAGGTCGTCGCGGTGATGGCGCATGAGTTGGCGCATGTGAAAAACCGTGACACGCTGACCATGACGATCACCGCCACGCTGGCGGGCGCAATTTCCATGCTCGGTAATTTTGCCTTCTTCTTCGGCGGCAACCGTAACAACCCGCTGGGCATGATCGGTGTGTTGGCGGCGATGTTTATCGCCCCCATGGCCGCCATGCTGGTACAGATGGCCATTTCGCGCACCCGCGAATTTGCCGCTGACAAGCTCGCAGCAGAAATGTGCGGACGGCCCGATTGGATGGCCTCTGCACTCGCGCGTATCGGGTCACTGGCCAAAGGCACGCATATTCAAAGCGTGGAGAAAAACCCGGCCACAGCGCACTTGTTTATTGCCAACCCCTTGCATGGCGAGCGCATTGCTGGCCTTTTCGCGACGCATCCGCCAATGGAACAGCGCATCGCAGCGCTCAATGCACTGGCACAAAGCTGGGGAGATGATCCGTTCGTGATCAATGAAGCCGACCGTGGCGACGACCACTATCATGCTGAGGGCTACACCAAAGGACCCTGGGGTTGACCGCGGCTGTCAGAGGCCCTGCCAAGCGGCGGCGTCCAACCGGCAGTGCGCCTAGCCACAAACCCATGCCCGGCCTTGCCGCGCGCACGCGCGCAGCGGACATGCTGCATAGCGTTCTTGATGGCGGCAAAGCGCTTGATGGCGCTTTTGAGGGGGGTACCAACCATTCAGGCGAACATGCCGCTGCCGACAGGGCACTGATTCAGGCCATTGTACTGTCCAGCCTGCGTCGCCTGCCCACGCTCGACGCTGCCATCAATGCGTGTCTTGATAAGCCGCTGCACGCCAGCGCAGCCAAAACCATGGCAATCCTGCGCATCATGGCTGCCCAGCTTCTGGTGATGGACATGGCCGACCACGCCGCTGTGACCCTGGCCGTGGAGGATACCGCCAGGCGCAAGGACACGCGCAAACTGAAAGGGCTGGTCAACGCCGTTGGTCGGCGCATGGTGCGCGAGAAGAAAACGCTGTTGAGCAAAGTGCCAGCGCACGATATTCCCGCCTGGCTTACCGAACGCTGGACAAAAAGCTATGGCGCTCCCGTCGTCGCCGCGATGGGCGAAGCGCTGCGCGAGCAACCGGCCATTGACCTATCCCTGAAGCCGGGCGTTGATCGCGGCGCGCTCTTGCAGGCCATGGCCGAACACACACCCCTGCCCACGTCGGCCAACGGCCTTCGGCTTAACAAAGCCGGCAGCGTGGAAAGACTGCCAGGTTACCAAGACGGAACGTGGTGGGTGCAGGACTATGCAGCAAGCTTGCCCGCTTCACTGTTGCTCGACGCCATTGACGACCCGGCCAAGGCCCGCATCCTAGACCTGTGTGCAGCACCGGGCGGGAAAACTGCGCAGCTTGCAGCCACCGGCGCGCAGGTGGTGGCGCTTGATCAGTCGGCCAAACGGATGAAACGCCTTACCGGCAATATGGCGCGGCTGAAACTAGACCCAGAAACCCTTGTTGCTGATGCGCTCGACTATCAGCCCAATGAACCGTTTGACGCTGTGCTCCTGGACGCTCCCTGTAGCGCCACGGGAACGCTGCGGCGCAACCCAGACATTGGCTATCTGCGCAACGCAGGCGACATCCACGCGCTTTCGAGCCTCCAGGCCAAACTCTTCAACCAGGCGGCCAAGATGGTAAAGCCCGGCGGTGTTTTGGTTTATGCCACCTGCTCGCTGGAGCCCGAAGAAGGCGAAAAGCAGATCAACACCTTCCTCGCCAGCCACCCTGGCTGGCATATTGACCCGATCATCAATAGCACCGCCACAACGCCTGTGCCGCAAGCCGCGATAAATGGGGATGGAACATTGCGCACCCTGCTGCATGCAAAGTTGCCGGGGTCGAACCCGCAAGACGCTCGCGGTATGGATGGTTTTTTCATTGCGCGCCTGGTGGCCCCACAAGCGGCTTGACCAAATCAGGCGACCGCGACATTTTTTCGTCATGGCGATTAAAACGCCTGAATTGTCTTCCTGTATCTTTGCAAATCACGCTAAGGCGTTTGCCGCATCACATTTAACCGTAACGTCAATTTGTACTAGTTACGTAATCATCTGATGCTGAGGAAAGTGACATGCCGAAAAGGCGCGCTTTGGGAGGATTACGGGCGGCTACTGCGTCATTGCGCGCACATGTGCGCAGCAGCGCTCGCAGCATCAGTGCGGCTGTTTCAACCGCACTGGTCGGCACTTGGTCGACCCGAGGAGCAGCCTTTGACACCGTACCGCGCGAACTGCGAACTGCCGACCCAACACGCGCCAGTCAGATTGTAGAAGGGTACATTGCGCTGGGCGGCAAGACCGAAAAGCTGGACGGCCGCAAGCTCTTTGATATCAACCCGCCAAGCGACGCCTTCTCCAAGGCACTGCACAGTTTTGAATGGCTGCGGCATCTGCGCGCCTATGAACCAGACGCCGACACCCTGGCCAGTCGCGCCGTTGCCAGCCGCATTGCGCGCGAACACACGCTGAACTGGCTACACCGCCAGCGCAAACATCCAAGCCACGCGTTCACGCCGCTCATGGCAGCGCGACGCTCACTGAGCCTCACCAACCAAGCTGCCTTCGTGTTCGATGGGGCAAGTGCGCGAGATTATGAAACGATCATGGCGATAATCCTGCGCGATACGCGCCGCGCCTTCACTCACCGTGCGCAGGTCCAAGACCCCACTGATCATTGTTTTCTGGTCACTGCCTGCGCAAGCGTCGCCCATGCACTTAGCCAGCACATTGGCACCAAGAGCATGACCATGGAGGCGCTCTCAGCGGTCCTGCCAAAAACGTTTCATAACGATGGCGGCCCAAAAACCCGCTGCCCGGCGGATCTGGCACTGCTCTTGCCGACCTTGCTGTCGTTGCAAGCACTGCTCATGGTGCGGCGATCGCCACAGCCATCACAACTGGGCAGATCAATCAATCAAGGCATGACCATGCTGCGCCAGCTTCGGCACCCCGATGGCACAGTTGCCCGCTTTCACGGCACCACCAGCCTTCTGGCCTATGAGAGCGATCTGGTCGCAACAGTGCTCACCTACGATACACAGCGCAAAGATCTGCCCATATTGGCCCCTGATAGCGGCTTTGGGCGGCTCCAGGCCGGACCAAGCCTTGTCTTAATGGACTGTGGTGGTGTACCACCGGCCAGCGCCGCCAGACAGGCTCACGCTGGCGCACTGGCCTTTGAGTGGAGCGTGGGCACCACAAAAATCATCACCAACTCTGCGGAAATTGGCTACAGCGTCGATGCTGATCTCTGGGAGCAGCGCACCACACGTGCGCAGTCGACATTGGTTGCCGCAGGGCTTTCCTCCGCACTGCTTTCATCACGCGAGCCTGACGCGATATTGCAAGGCGGATTGAACGTTTCGGTTGCACCAACCCCTACAGATGATTCATTGCGTCTCAGCGCCCAGCACTCCGGCTATCGCAAGCGCCTGGGCGTGGACCATGCCCGTTCGCTGCAACTGGGTGATGATGGCAGCACCCTGGAGGGCGATGATCGCTTGCTGCTGGCTTCAGGCGAGATCGCGCAAAACGGTCGCACGCCCTATGCACTCTATTTTCAACTGCAGCCGGGTGCGCAGATGACGCGCGAAAGCGAACAAGCCGTGCAGATCAAGGTGCGCGGACACACGGTACGCTTTGAGGCTGATACCGGTCACATCGCCATAGAGGACCCAACCAATCGCCCCACCTATCGCGGCGCAGCCCGCGCTTTGCGCATGGTGGTGCACAGTCCCTCAACCGGCCCAGCGCAGATTAAATGGCGATTTTCGGTGCAATAACTGACTGCCCACAGCCAAAACCACGCCTAGCCCCTTGTGAAGGTTCCGCGTCAGGCTCTCACCGTGCTAGCGCATGGCCAACTCAACACTTGTGCAGAAAGCCCGCCTGATGAGCGTTACGCCCTCTCGCCACCCCTCGATCAATCTGGCCCCGATACGCCGCGCCCTGCTGTCGGTTTCTGACAAAAGCGGGCTGGTAGCGTTTGCAACCGCTTTGGCGGCTCATGGCGTGGATATCCTGTCGACCGGCGGCACCGCAAAAGCGCTGAAAGAGGCTGGACTGAACGTAACCGATGTTGCCGATGTGACCGGCTTTCCCGAAATCATGGGTGGGCGTGTGAAGACGTTGCATCCAAAAGTTCATGGCGGCCTTTTGGCTGTGCGCGCCGATGAAGACCACCAACAGGCCATGCAGGCGCAGGGCATAGAACCCATCGATCTGCTGGTCGTGAATCTCTACCCGTTTGAAGCCACCGTAGCGGCCGGCGCCGACGCTGCCACGGTGATCGAGAACATCGACATTGGCGGCCCAGCCATGATCCGCGCAGCTGCAAAAAACCATGGCGATGTGACCGTTGTCACTGCGCCGGAAGACTATCAAACCGTACTTGATGACATGGCTTCAAATGGCGCAGCGACAACGCTGGCAACACGCACAAGGCTGGCTGGCAAAGCCTATGCCCGCACTGCTGCTTACGATGCTGCAGTCGCCGCTTGGTTTGCCCGTGACAAAACAGACGCCCTGCCCACCCACGCGACGCTTGGTGGCACAAAGGCGCTGGACATGCGCTATGGAGAAAACCCGCACCAAACCGCAGCGCTTTATTTGACAGGCGAGAAGCGACCTGGCGTTGCCACTGCGCAGCTGGTGCAGGGCAAACCACTGTCGTTCAACAATATCAATGACGCCGACGCAGCCTTTGAATTGGCATCCAGCTTTGATCCGGCAGTTGGCCCGGCTGTTGCTATCATCAAACACGCAAACCCGTGCGGCGTGGCACAATCGGCCACCTTGGCAGATGCCTATGGATTGGCGCTGCGGTGTGATCCGGTCTCAGCGTTTGGCGGTATTGTGGCAATGAACACCACACTCACCGCAGACGCTGCAGCGCTCATCACCGACATTTTCACCGAAGTCATTGTCGCACCTGATGCCGATGACGAGGCCAAAGCACTGGTCGCCAAGAAAAAGAATCTGCGCCTGCTGCTGACCGGAGCGCTGGCGGACCCTCGCGCGCCGGGCTTCACCTTTCGTACCGTGGCAGGCGGTTTCCTGATGCAAGGCCGCGATACGCTGGAAGCTGACGACCTGACTTTAACGGTCGCCACCAAAATAACACCCACCGAGCAGCAAATGCAGGACATGCGCTTTGCGTTCAATGTGGCCAAACATGTGAAATCAAACGCCATCGTCTACGCCAAAAATGGCGCGACAGTTGGTATCGGTGCCGGGCAGATGAACCGGCTGGATTCCTCACGTATCGCCGCCATGAAAGCTGCCGAGGCCGCACAAACGGCGGGGCTCGATCAGTCTTTGGCCATCGGTTCGGTTGTCGCTTCTGATGCGTTCTTTCCCTTCCCAGATGGCATGCTTGCCGCAGCCGAAGCCGGTGCCAAAGCCGTCATCCAGCCAGGCGGTTCGATGCGTGATGATGCGGTGATAAAGGCCGCTGACGAGGCAGGCCTTGCCATGGTGCTAACCGGTGTACGGCACTTCCGCCACTAATCAGATCGCTTAGGATGATCTGCGATCAAGGCATGCGGGCCCAAAGTGTTGACCACGGCAAAATCGCGCAACTCGCTGTTGGACAGATAACGCATATCGGCCGGCGGCACATCTAGGGAAGTTTCGATAAAGCCCACATCCACCCCCATGTCGATCGCATAGACTTTGATCATCGCGGCAATGGCCTCGTCGCCAGGGCGCCGTACCACCCGCTCATCAGGCTCAAGATTGCCCGGGTAAAAGCGATGCACGCCAATAACATCATCATCAGCATACCGCTCCACCCCACCCAGAAAGGAAAAAGTGCAGGCTGAAGCGCAGTCACCGGGGCGCATGCTGTAACCACCTTGCGGCAGACGTTGCGCCAGGCCGACTTGGGTGTTGAACCCAAGAGCACGGATTTCACGGCCAAGACGCAGGCCTGCAATCACATCCCCGCCCTGAGAATGGAGCATCACGGTTAGCTTTTGACTGCCAAGATCGTAATCGCGGATGAACTGGCGAAACTGAGCAGCTGTGAAAGCTTCTATGTCACCTGAGGCCCGGATATAGCGACATCCGTGGCAATCAACATCGCTGTCGACCATCGTAAAGCGCATTGGCTGAACAGCTTGCTCGCTTTTGGCACCAACGCTGGAAAGCAAAAGCATGGTCAGTGCGAAGCAGGGTAAAACAAGGCGCATTGGGCAAGGCTGGTCTAAAAACGCTTCGCTTTCAAGTGGCGCGATCGGTTTTCACGCGCAGCAGCAACACCCCACCGGCAACAAAAAACACGATAAGCACGGAAATCCCCGCGCGCTGATCAAGTGTGAGAGCGGTAACCGTTGCCACGGCCCAGGGCCCGACAAAGCTGGTAACCTTGCCCGACAGCGCAAACAGGCCGAACGTGCGGGCGCGCGCATGTGGCGGCGAGAGGCGGGCAAGCAGAGCGCGCGAGGACGCCTGAAGCGGGCCAGCAGCGGCGCCCATCACACCGCCAAGCAACAAATAGAGCTGCTCTGGTAGGGTCGCAAAAAGCCCTTCAGCCGGTTCCACTGGGACAAAAAAGAACACGCGCTCCGCGCTCAACGAGACCACCGAAAAGCTGGCCAGTGTCAGAACAACAAGACTGGTTAGAATGACAGGCTTAGCGCCCACCCTGTCCTCAAGCGGACCGCCGATCAGAGCCCCTGCAAAACCGGTGATGGTCAGCAAAACACCAAACAGGCCAACTTCGGTGATCGTCCAACCAAAAACGCCCGTGCCGTAAATGCCACCAAAGGCAAACAATGCCACCAGCCCATCTGCATAAATCATATGGGCAATCAAAAACCGCACCAAAGGTTTGTCATGCTTTAGCTCTGCCAAGCCGTGCCGCAAGTCCGCCAGGCCAGAGCGGACCGCAGTCCCCAGCCCCATTACCCTTGTCTTGTCAGGGGTGAACAGCATCAGCGGCAGGACAAGCACAGCAAACCAAAGCGCGGTAAAAGGCCCAACGGCCCGGTCACCCTCGCGCGCTGCCGGATCAAGCCCAAGAACTGGCTCAAACCCAAACAAGGTGAGGCCCGTTTCAGGCGAACCAACCATCAGCCCGATGGCGATGAGAATTGTGACCAGGGCCGCAAAATAACCAGCCGCCCAGCCGCGCGCAGACAATCGCCCCAGCCTGTTGGCGGGCACAAGACTTGGCATCATTGCATTGTTGAAAACGCCTGCTATTTCCGCGGCAATGGTACCAACAACAAACAGTGCCAGGGCAAGGCTTAACCCATAGGGCAAGCGTGGCTCGGCGAACCACAGGCCCATCGCACACAGCGCCATGATAACGCCTAAAAACGCTATCCACGGTTTGCGAGGGCCTGCCGCATCGGCAATGGAGCCCAACAGCGGTGAAAGCACCGCAATGCAAAGACCGGCTATACCAGCCGCATACCCCCACATGGCCTGCCCTTGCGCAGGTGAGGCTGCGAGCGCCGACACGACATAGGGGCCGAACACAAAAGTGGTGACCAGCGTGAACCAGGGCTGCATTGCCGCATCAAACACAATCCAACCAGCAATGCCCTTTCGGCCCACTGGAGGCGGGTCGATAGCCTGCGCCACCGCATCAGCGGTCTGTCCGATCTCACGAAAGGTCGTCAAGCAGCCCCCCGGCCACGGCTAGCTTGGAAACCGTCAGCGCGCCGCCATCAATAATGTCGACCATTGCGCGAGCCGCCCGTTCAATCTTGGCTTCACGCTCACTGCGCCAAGCTTCCAGCCCGCCTTGGGCTTGCAAAATGTCGATGGTCAGCCTGCGCCGCGCTGAGGCCAGCGATTGCCGCGCGCGATCCAGTGCCAAAGCGTCGTAGTAGTCGGTTACCTGCAGGTCGCGAGCGGCAGCGTCCAAGCGGCCAAGTCCAAATATCGCACCCAGCTCAAAATAGGTTTTGGCGACAGCATCGGCCTCGAGCCCGCAAGCATCGCGGACAAGGATCATGTCGGGAATGATCGCATAGACTGAGATAGAGGCAATCCGGGTTGCAAGCGCTTCTGGTACGCCACGATCAACCAACTCTTGGGTATCGCCAGAAATCCGTTCAGCCACAGGAGCTGCCATGGTGTGCTCCAGCACCGGCTCAAAAGCAGCAATACCATTGCGGTAACGCTCGACCACACCGGCCAAACCTTCAGAGAAGTCTACATTTGTCAGGAACCAGCCGATCCGGTCGATCACCAAGCGCTGTACAGCACTGTAGAGCGAGAGCTGCAATTGACCGGATATCTGCGTATCGAGCGCATCGATTTCTTCGTTCAGCGCCGTTAGCTGGTAGGCATCGCGGACAATGGCAAACGCGCAGGCAATATCAGCCTTGGAGGCTCCGGTCGTGTCAGACACAATCTGGATGAGCGTCGCACCACCACGATTGATCATGGAGTTGGCAAGCTGCGTGGCGATGATTTCACGGCGCAGACGATGCCCTTCAATCTCATCGGTATACGGTTCGTGCATAGGTGTTGGGAAATAGCGGTAAAGCTCACGTCCCAGATAAGGGTCGTCGGGGACATCGCTTTCCAAAAGCGAAGAGAAGAGATCGATTTTGGCATAGGCAAGCAACACAGCAAGCTCGGGTCGGGTTAGCCATTCACCGGCCTTGCGCCGCTCGGCAAGCACCATCGCATCGGGAAGATACTCCACCGCACGATCCAGCAGGCCAGACGCTTCCAATGTGTTCATCAGGCGGGCCTGATAGCCAAAATCGTTCTCGTTTTTGGCCTCAGTAAGTGAGAGCGACAGCGTTTGCAGATAATTGTTGCGCAGCACCAGCGCCGCCACTTCTTCGGTCATCTCCACCAGAAGGGTATTACGATCCTCGCGCGTCAGCTTGCCGGCCTGTTCAGCAGCGCCCAACGCGATCTTGATGTTCACTTCAAGGTCAGAGGAGTTGACGCCAGCAGAGTTATCAATCGCATCGGTGTTGAGCCGCACGACATGTGGCCCCCATGCCTGCATGCCTGCTTCAATGCGCGCGCGCTGCGTGATGCCAAGATTGGCGCCCTCACCGATGGCTTTGACGCGCAGCTCACTTGCGTCAATGCGAATGGCATCATTGGCACGGTCACCCGCATCCAGCTGGCTTTCGTTTGACGCCTTCACATAGGTACCGATGCCGCCGAACCAAAGCAGGTCGGCCTGCGCCTTCAGGATCGCCGTCATCAGTGCGTTCGGCGTCACTATGGCTGCTTCCAAGCCCAGCACAGCCTGCGCTTCGCTGGATAGCGTGATGGATTTAGATGAGCGTGGATAGATGCCACCACCCTTAGAGAGCAGCTCGGTGTTGTAGTCCTGCCAGCTGGAGCGTCCCATATCGAACAGACGCTGACGCTCAGCAAAGGTGGTGGTGGGATCCGGGTCTGGATCGATGAAAATGTCGCGGTGATCAAATGCCGCCACCAGCTTGATGGCAGGCGAAAGCAACATACCGTTGCCGAATACATCGCCGGACATATCGCCCACGCCCACTACCGTGAACGGCTCGCTCTGGATGTCCACGTCAATCTCGCGGAAGTGACGCTTCACCGCCTCCCAGCCGCCACGCGCGGTGATGCCCATTTTCTTGTGGTCGTAGCCTTGCGAGCCACCCGAGGCAAACGCATCGCCCATCCAGAAACCGTGGTCCTCGGAAATTGCATTGGCGGTGTCAGAGAATGTCGCCGTGCCCTTATCGGCGGCAACGACCAAATATGGGTCGTCGCCATCCAGCCGCACCACCGCGTCCGGTGGCTCAAGACCATCGAGCGTAAGATTGTCGGTGACATCAAGCAGGGATGAGATGAAAATCTTGTAGGCTTCTGTGCCCTCGGCAAACCAGGCCTCACGATCATCGCGCGAGGGCAGCATTTTGGGCACAAACCCGCCTTTTGCGCCAAACGGCACGATCACGGCGTTCTTCACCTGCTGCGCCTTGGCAAGCCCCAGCACCTCGGTGCGGAAATCTTGCGGACGGTCTGACCAGCGCAAACCGCCACGCGCAATCATACCACCGCGAAGGTGCACACCTTCAACGCGAGGTGAGTACACCGAAATCTCGCGCAAGGGGCGCGGCTCAGGCAATCCATCCACGTTCTTACTGTCGATCTTGAAGGCAAACGTCGGCTTGGGTTTGCCATCGCTATCAGGCTGGAAAAAGTTCGTTCGCAAGATGGACAGAATAAGGTTCAGGAAGCGGCGCAGGATCGTGTCTTCATCCAGGCTGGATACGTCCTCCAGCGCCATGGCAATGGCGGCGGTGATCTTTTCGCTCTGCTGGTCGCGCTCAGCCTCGCTCTTGCGTGGATCAAGGCGGGCGTGGAACAGGTCCACCAATGAGGTGGTGATCGCCTCGTGCTTGATCAGCGTCGCCCACACATAATCCTGGCTGTAGGAGAGCAGCGCCTGCCTTAGATAGCGGTAGAGCGCACGCAGCATCGCCACATCACGCCAAGGCACGCTGGCAGTGGTGATAAGCGTGTTGAAGCCATCATTTTCTGCCCGGCCATGCCAAACAGCCAGGAAACCAGCCTTCAGCGGATCGGCCAGCGCCTCTACGTCGATGGCCTGCCCATCAGCGCGCTCCAGCAAAATATCGTGCAGCCACACCGGCTCTGCATCGCGGCGTTCCACCCGGTATGTGCGCTCATTGATGCCACGAAAACCCATGGCTTCGATGATTGGCATCCGGTCTGAAAGCGCGATGGGCTTGCCCACATGGTAAAGCTTCAGGTCAATCCGTTTGCCGTCGGTGCCCTCACGACCACGAAAGGCCAGCTGCAAGCTGCGTCCTTCGCCCAGGCTCTCCATCATCAGCGCATCGTCCAGCGCAGCATCGCCACTGAACGCCTCACGGTAGGCACCGGTAAAGGCTTCGGAGTAGCGACTTAAAAGCAGCCCGCCGCGCACGCTGTCCTGGTTGGCCCGCACCGCCGTGCGGAACGTATCGGCCCAAGTGCGCACAAGACGTGCAACGCCATCTTCAAGCTCTTCTTGAGGGATCTGCGGCGTCTCGCCTTCCGAGCGGCCGATGATGAAGTGTACCCGCGCCAGCGGCCCTTCCGGATAGGCCACATACCAGGCCGAAACGCGTCCCTGGTATTGCTCAGCAAGCCATGCGCCAATGGCAATGCGCGTGTCGGTGGAGTAGCGCTCGCGCGGCACGTAAACCAGCGCGGACACAAAGCGATCAAACTTGTCGATACGCGAAAGAACCCGCACCCGAGGGCGCTCGTTAAGCTGCAAAATGGCAGTCGAGAAGCGATGCAGCGTCTCCAAATCCAGCTGAAAAAGCTCATCGCGCGGATAGCTTTCAAGCACATTGGCCAGCGCCCGGCCCGAGTGACTATCGGGGTCGTAGCCCGAACGCTCCATGACCTGATCGCTCTTGCGGCGCAGATACGGGATATTTTTGGTGGAGCGAGTGTAAGCGGTCGCGGAAAACAAGCCAACGATGCGAAGCTCGCCAAACAAGGTGCCATCGTCAGCGTATGTTTTAAGGCCGATATAGTCCATGTAAGTGCGCCGGTGTACGCGGCTGCGCACATTGGCCTTGGTCACGATCAACGGTTCAGGACGTCGCAGAAAATCCAGCAATTCCGGGGTATGGGTTACGAATGTTCCCCCCTTGCGCAGAACCATCATGCTGGGATCAGATAAAAGACCCAGACCAGGCGATTCCACGCGTTGCAGCTCGCCACCTTCACCATCATCGATGAATTTGTAGTCACGCATGCCAAGGAAGGTGAAATTGTCGTCCAGCACCCAGTCGATAAACTGAATACCCTCAGCCAGTTCGTCTACCGGCAGCGCCGGCGGGTCAGACTTGTAGCCCATCACCACCTGCTCCACGCGCGTGCGCATACCTTTCCAGTCGCGCACAGCAAGGCGCACATCGGCCAAAACGGCATGAATACCAGCTTCCAGCGTATCGCGGTCTGACACGCTGTCCATCTGCTCCACATGGAACAGGATAACACTTTCCCGGATCGCAGCATCACTGACAGCCGGATCACCGGCTGGACGTTGGTGGCCGTGCACCTGCGTGAGGTGGCCACTGGCATCACGAGACACCCAGAGCACCGGATGAAGCACAAGGCGCAGCTCAACGCCCGCGCCCTGCAGTTCGCTCATCACCGAGTCGACCAGGAAGGGCATGTTATCGTTGACAATTTCTACAACGGACACATCGCCCAGCACGCCATCTGCGCTGATGGTCTTGGGGTTATAGACCCGCACAAAGGGCTCACCTGCCTTGCGGTTGGCCATACGCTCATAGGCATCTTGCGCAACGCTGGCGAGCTCCGCAGCAGAATAGGTGACCAGATCTTCTGCCGCCCCTTCACGGAACAGCGCCGCAGCGAAGCGTGAAAGCGCCTCACCATCCTGCGCCTGATCACCCAGCAGCTTGACCGCCGCTTCAACAAGCTTGCGTTTTGAAACCTGCGCTGTCTGGCTCATGGCCTGCGCCTCCCCGATTTTTAATTGGTATCGCGCCGACCCGCCGCGGGCTTGGAGCGTGACCGTTCCCCTTGTGCCAGCGAGCTATCGAACAACCGTGGCATCGTTGCGGTGACTATTGACGATGCAGGTCAGCGTGTCGAGTGGGTGTGGCGCTTGGGCCCCTGGCGTGAACTTAAGCGAGCAAGAACGTCCATGCAGCGCCCGTCAAAAGCCCGCCCACCATGGCCCAGATTGCGCTGCGCGTGGCCAGCATAATGAGCAGCGCAATGCCAACGGCGGCAGCCTCGCGCGTTTCATTGGAGACCACAAACGTCACCACAATCGCAGCGAGGACGCTGGCTGACATGGCTTCCAGGAAGACAGTTACACGCGGAGAAAACGTAACGAACCGCATGACAGTGGCGCCGCCCAGACGGGTACCCAGCGTGACCAATGCCAACAGCGCGATAGCAAAATAGGCAGATGTAGCGTCCACACTCATGGCGCTAATCGCTTTTCCGGTTGGGCAGATTGGGGGTCAAGGACGCCCGCAATACCGCCAGCCAACGCTGCAGCAATGATGTTCCAACCAGCAGGAAAAAGATCCAGCGTCAGCACTGCAACCACGCACGCCACCAAAACTGGAATAGCCCGGCGCAGATCCGGCACCATACCCACGGTCAAGGCAGCAAAAAAAGATGCCATCACAACATCAACGCCAAAGCGCTCAAGGTCACCTAAGGCACTGCCCGCAAACACGCCCAGCGTGGTGGACATTGCCCAGATACTCCACAGCACGACGCCGCCCCCAAGCACGTGCGCTGCATCCTGCTCGCCGTCTTTCATAGCCTGATAGCTTTGCGCAAAGTTGACATCAGACAGGGTAATCAGCGCCGCAAACCAATGGTGCGTGGGCAGTGGGTTCACATAAGGCGCCAGTGCTGCGCCCAAAATGAAATGCCGGGCGTTAACCGCCAGAACCACAAGCATCAATGACAGATAGGGCAATGGGCTGGCCCAAAGATCGAGCGCAGCAAACTGCGAGGCACCCGCGAACATCACCATGCTCATAATGATCGCTTGATCAGGGGTCAGCCCAGCCTCGATAGCGGCTGCACCAAAAGCAATGCCAAACGGTAGCACAAAGACAGAAACCGGCAGCAGGCGTTGCCCCCCGCGCACAAGGCCGGAGCGCGTGAATACAATGTTGGATTTGAGCTTGGACAGGTCAGACATCGCTCGCCTGTCCCAAACATGGTGGTCCGGGTCAAGCGGCTTCTCACCAGGCAGCTTGTAGACGGGCAGCCAGGTTGCTAAGGCAGCAGCCAAACAACCCAAAGCTCAGAGTCCACATTCATGGAAAAGTTCACAAGCCTCACCTCGGTGGCCGCGCCGATGCCGGTAATCAATGTCGATACAGACATGATCATTCCCAAACAGTTCCTCAAAACCATCAAGCGGACAGGCCTTGGCAAGAGCCTGTTCTTCGAGATGCGCTTCCATGAAGATGGCACAGAGAACGCCAATTTTGTGCTTAACCAACCAGCCTATCGGCAAGCCAACATCTTGGTGGCCGGCGATAACTTTGGCTGTGGTTCCAGCCGCGAGCATGCACCATGGGCACTGCTGGACTTTGGCATTCGCTGCGTGATCTCCACCAGCTTCGCCGACATTTTCTACAACAACTGCTTCAAGAATGGCATTTTGCCCGTTGTTGTAACGCAGCAGCAGCTTGACCAATTGATGGACGATGCTCAGCGCGGATCAAACGCAAAGCTAACGGTCGACCTGGAAACTCAGACGATCAAAGGCCCCGATGGCGGCACGGTTAGTTTTGAAATTGACCCGTTTCGCAAGCACTGCCTGATGAACGGGTTGGACGATATTGGCCTGACGCTGGAAAAAGCTGCTCACATCGACAGCTTTGAAGGCTCAATGGGCACACAGCGTCCCTGGGTGTAAATTACCGCTTTACGAGCGGGCGTAAGCGTCGTCGTAGCGGGTTATGTCATCCTCATCGAGGTAGGCACCTGTCTGCACCTCAATCAGCACCATTGGCAACCGGCCGGGATTTTCCAGCCGGTGCTTGGCCCCCAGCGGGATGTAAACAGACTCGTTTTCCGTCACCAGCGCCACCTTGTCTTCGATAGTTACACGCGCCGTGCCAGTCACCACAATCCAGTGTTCGGCCCGATGGATATGGCTTTGCAACGACAGCGCAGCCCCAGGTTTGACGACAATACGCTTCACCTGAAAGCGCTCTGACAACGCAAGCGTTTCATACCATCCCCAGGGGCGCACATCGCGCGGGAACGTTTCTGCCTGCTTGGCGTTCTTCGCCTTCAGGTGATCGACCGCCAGTTTCACATCTTGAGCACGGGATTTGTCCGCCACCAGAACCGCATCACCGGTGGCGACCACCAACATGTCTTTGAGGCCAATGCCAACCACTTCCACGCCATCGCTTTCACTGCGCAGGTAGCTGTTGCTGCAATCCACCGAAGTCGCAGCGCCGGATATCGCTACACCGTCGCCGTGAGGGTTGGCCTCGCGCCACACCGCCTGCCAGTCGCCAACATCGGACCAATGACCAGCGTACGGAACAACCATCAGATTGTCCGCCTTTTCCATAATGGCATAATCGATCGAAATGCTGGAAAGGCCTTCCCATGCCGATGCACCAAGACGGATGAAATGGAGATCTGGTTGGGCGGTTGAAACTGCACTTTGCACCAGGCCAAGCATATCCGGGTGATGGCACTCAAACGCCGCAACCAGCGCGTCTGCACGCAGCAGAAAGATGCCAGCATTCCAAAGGTAACGCGCGTCAGCCACCATTGCCGCAGCTGTTACAGCGTCAGGTTTTTCAACAAATTTGCTAAGGGCAACAGCCTGCCCCTTGGGTGACGGTGTCGCCAGTTGCAGATAACCGTAGCCTGTTTCGGCACGGGTCGGCTGGATACCAAAAGTGACGAACTGCCCTGACTGTGCCGCCGCCAAGCCACGTTCCACAGCGGCACCAAAGTCCTGCACATCGCCAATCAAATGATCGCTTGGTGCGACAAGCAAGGTCGCATCGCTGTCGCTGGCTAAGGCAAACAGAGCCGCTGCCAAAATAGCGGGCGCAGTGTTACGCGGTTCAGGCTCAATAAGCACCGCGTCAGCTTCAACTCCGGCAACCAGGAGATGATCAGCAACAGAAAAGCGATAGTCTTCGCCCGTTATAACAAGCGGTTGGGCAAGCCCCAGGGCTTGCAACCGTTGGGCGGTGGCAGAAAACAGGCTGCCGCCACCCAATAAATCGGTAAACTGTTTGGGGTTAGCCTTGCGCGAAACAGGCCAGAGCCGGGTGCCACTGCCACCGCTAAGTATAACGGGCGTGATGTGTGATAAACTCACCAACTCAACCTCTCCCAAGCTTATGCACGCATAAGGTGCATGAAGCATTGGGATACGCAAGTAGGCACCTTGCCCGATAAGAACACAGTTTTTACAAGTCGCTAAGCGGCCTGCAAATCGATCGCAGTGAGTTTGCCACGTTTCTCTTCGGCCAGGCTGTAGCGATATTTCTGCCCTTCCTGGACCGACTTCACACCGGCTTTTTCAAGCGCAGTGATGTGCACAAACACGTCTGGCCCACCATTATCCTGAGCCAGGAAACCATAGCCCTTGCGGGTGTTGAACCACTTCACTTCACCACTGGTCATATCGCCGGCTGCAGCACCGCCTTTGGCAAAGTTGCCCTTGCCGCTTTTGGCTTTGCGCTCAGTGCGGCTTGGCTTCCTGCCCTCAGCGACCACCTGACTTGGGTCAAGCGGATCAAAACCCGATGGCTTTTCACGCACCTTGTCATTGGGCGCGCGGCGGCTTGCATCAGTTGGTGAGCGACGCTTGCCTTTGTCTTTTGGGTTGGCGCGGTCGCGGTGACGGTCTTTTTTGCGGGGCGCTTTTTCAGCCCTGGGGTCAACATATTGCTCAGTTGGTTGTGTTGCCACATCCACCTTCACCCGCTCAGCGGCAGTCACATCGCCATGCTCAGGGATTGACTGTTTAATGAGCTTTTCAATATCGCGCAGCAATTTGCGCTCGGCAGGATCAACCATCGAAATGGCGATACCCGTCGCGCCTGCACGCGCTGTCCGGCCAATCCGGTGCACATAAGCCTCCGGCACATTGGGCAGCTCAAAGTTCACCACATGGCTTACGCCATCAATATCGATACCGCGTGCAGCCACATCGGTTGCGATCAGCGCTTTCACAGTGCCTTTCTTGAAGGCTTGCAGCGCTTTTTCGCGCTGGCCTTGCGTTCGGTTGCCATGGATCACCGCATTGGTCAGCCCGTAAGACTTGAGATATTTGGCAACCTTGTCAGCGCCATGCTTGGTGCGCGTGAACACGATAGCACGCTCCACCTCACGAGGGGCCAGCAGATCAAGCAGCATCTCGCGCTTTTGCGCGGCAGGAACACGGATGATCGATTGCGCAATGCGGTCAATCGGCTTGGATTGCGGCGCAACCGAAATGTGCTCCGGGTTTTCCAGAAAGTCTTTGGCCAAGGCCGCAAGCGGCTTGGGCATGGTAGCCGACAACAGCACCGTTTGGCGCGGGCTGGCGACAGCACCCAAAATGCGGCGCATAGCTGGGATAAAGCCCATGTCGAGCATCTGATCGGCTTCGTCGAGCACCACTTGCTCGGTCTGCGAAAGTTTAATGGCACCAGTGCGCATATGGTCTTCCAGACGTCCCGGCGTTGACACCAGAATATCCACGCCCTGCGCCATGGCTTTGGCCTGCACACCAATGCTGGCGCCACCAACAACAACTGCAACGTTGGGCTTCAAATGGCGACCGTAGGTTTTAACGGCGATAGCAATCTGCTGAGCGAGCTCTCGTGTCGGCACCAGGATAAGCGCCTTAGCGCTCTTGGGTGCGCGCGGAACAAAGGCCTTGTGGTTATCGCCCTTCTCCTGCGCCAACGCGTTAAGGATGGGCAACACAAAGGCAGCGGTTTTGCCGGTACCGGTCTGCGCAATGCCGAGTACATCACGGCCCGAAATCATGGATGGGATTACCTGCGCCTGGATTGGCGTGGCAGTTTCGTAGCCTTCACGCGAAACGGCATGAAGAATGGGCTCGGCGAGGCCGAGATCCGAAAAATGGGTCAAATCTATTCTTTCAAGGAGGTTGGCGCTGGCGCGCCTCAAGCGGGCATACAGCGCAGTGGAACACCAGGGTTACGTACTCGTTGGTGAGCACATGAATTGCGCCATGGCCTTGCCAATAGCGCATGTGGTGCTCGCATACCGGTCGTCCGTATGCTTCGGGGGACTTTACCGCAAAAGCAGTAAAGGAATTGGTTCGCTCAAGCTTTGCGCCCAACAACCATTTGATACAAATGGTAAGCCGGTTCAGGTTATGAGCCTTATGGTGGGCACGCTATCATCCGTTTGCCAGGCAAGAGGACTACGGCGCAATCGGCGAATTGCTTGCGCAATTTGCAATGGTTGCGGGGGCAGGATTTGAACCTGCGACCTTCAGGTTATGAGCCTGACGAGCTACCGGGCTGCTCCACCCCGCGACACGGCACGATGACGACAAATGTCAATTCATAAGCGCGATAGGCTCATGTACGGGTCTTGGATGCCAAACACAAGGGGCAAGAGAGCGAAAGTGTGTCAGTTTCATAAAAAGCTTGGCGGCGTAGGCATTGGTCGAAAATTGCACTAAGTGTGCACTCCACTCCGCACTGTTTTTAATAGGGTTTTGATGCAAACCGTCATCTGCATGAAGTGGGGAACCCGTTACGGGCCCGACTTCGCCAATCGCTTACACGCCATGGTAATGCGCAACACAGCGCGACCGACGCAGCTGGTTTGCTACACCGATGACGCCAGTGGGCTGCACCCGGACATCATCACGTATCCGCTGCCCACCATAACGCTGCCCGATGATCTGACCTGGACACCATGGCGCAAAATTTCGCTCTGGCAGGAAACTCTAGAGGGCGTGGAAGGTGATTGTCTGTTTCTCGATTTAGATCTTGTGGTGACAGGCTCGCTTGATCCGTTTTTTGACCATGAACCGGGCAAGTTCTGTGTTATTTTGAACTGGACACAGACCGAAAAGGGCGTCGGCAACACATCGGCGTTCCGGTTCAATGTGGGCATGAAGCCGGAGATCTTTCATGCTGTGGAAGCCGACCCGTATGGGCTCAAGCGCAAATTTCGCAACGAACAGGATGTCATCACCGACATGATTGAAGATGTGAAGTTTTGGCCGCGCGACTGGTGTGTCAGCTTCAAGCATACGCTTCTACCGCCATGGCCGCTCAACTTCATCAAGGCGCCAACACTACCCAGCACTGCAAGGCTTGTGGTCTTCACCGGAAAACCTGACCCGGACGAGGCGTTGGTGGGACACTTCCCGACGCGCGCGGCCTGGAAGAAACTTTACAAGCATGTGCGCCCAACACCATGGATCGCCGAGCACTGGCGAGTTTAAGTGCCCTAATAGCCGCGATCACCAACGCGGCCATGGGTAAACAGGCCCGGCGCATGAACAATTTTAAACTGATTGTCGCGCCACCACGCGCAGTTCAGCTCGATCTCTAGATTCTTGAAACCGTTGACGCGGCGGTTCGTCTGGGCGTTTTTGGCAAACGACAAAATGGTGTCGACGAGAAATGCGCGCCGCACCATAAAAGGATTGTTGGTCCAGGGCAGGTACTTGGACGAAGTGAGATGAAACCCATCACCCAGATCGGTGTTAGCGAAGCCTGCCACACGGACCGCATCCTCGCGCAAACAGGTGGAGCGCGCCAACAGCCGTCGCGCCTTACCAGGCCTTACGATCCGGCGCACAGCGGCAGCTAGGCGTTGACTTGGGGATGCGTCCTGCTTTGGATAGAAACGCGGGTACTTATCGCCAATGTCAAATGGGGTCCCAGGCTTGGAGCGCGAGCGCATAAGGACGATATCGGCTTCGCCCGCTTGGATCAGTGCATGGGCCCGCCGGATTTGAACCGCGGCAACATCTGCAGTCTCAACCAAGGGAAAATCGTTCTCTGTAATTAAGACGCTATCGCATTGCATCGCACGTGCAAGCGCGTCGAAGCCGCCAAGAATGCCCAGGTTCTCACTTAAGTTTTCCGCCGTGTATCCATGATCAGCGACCACGGCCCGGCTGTTAGGATCGCTCTCTTGAAGCAGCACCAAGCGCTCTGAGAACAGACCCGCAAAACCGCCAGCATCGTGCGAGGCAAGGGTTATCTTAAGGGTCTCAGGAGCCTTCCAGGACAGTACCCCTATACCAAGCGAAGCCATTTTTCGGGCACTCCCATTTTTCCAGCCGCGCAGGCAAAAACCTCAGCGCACGAATAGCGATTGCACGTGAGTAGCGACTTGAAGACGAGAGCGAAAGTGCCTTTGCCTGGCGGCTTCAGTTTGCAGTTGTGCTGCACTGGTTATCATCAGGCAGGGCAAAATAGGCCGCTTCGCCAAGAAACAGTCGCTGGTAGGGTTCATCGCTCATAAAGCAGCGCCGCGCTCGGGCGAGCTGATCCTCATCAAGCCGTGCAGCCGTGATGAGAAGAAGCGCGGCAATGCGGGCGTGATCGACGGGCAATGGCATATCTGCATCAACGTTCGGCCACGTCTCATCGGCGCGCAGCAGCAACATGTGCAAAACATCGTCAGGCACTGTAATGCTGTCTTGCTCCAGCGCCAATTCCACAAACAGCACCCCGGCAGGGCCGTAGCCGCTCGGCCGAGCCTGGTCACCAATCGGGTCTTCGCTAGGGTCAATCTCTTCGATAAGCTCTGGGGCCCGTGTCGCCATTTCACTCAATCGCCAACCATGCCAATCACGGCGGCCGTGAATAGTGCTTCGAGCGGTCTCTAGCGATCTGGTATAGATAAAGGGTCGCACAAGGCGGTCTTGTGTACCATCCAACTCGTTTTGTCGGATGCTAGCACTGAACCTTGAAATCAGCGCTGCCAATGTTCGTGCTTCCTGAGCGTGAGGACAAGCGGCGAGGTCTGCAAAAAGCGGCTCGATAAGCCTTCTGTGCAACCGGCGCTTCAAAAACGTATCAGCGATCAAATCTGCCAAATATCGACTTATCTTTGTGAACTTGCGCAGGGTCACTGCCTCTGCTCGTCGGCAGTCCCCACTTCAATGGCCGCTGCGTAGAGCTGGCTGTTGCTCAAATCGAGCGACTGGTGGGCACCTCAAATGCGAGTGACCTGCTCCCTGAGTGTACCCACCTAAAGGCTAGCCCTGTTCACGTTGCGGTCCTTTTGGAACCGGGTTGCAAATTCGTTTGGTGTGAGCCCGTCGAGGCTCGTGTGCGGTCTGTGTAAATTGTAGTTGATGCGCCAGTCTTCGATGATCTCGCGGGCGTGCCGGAAGCTGCGGAACAGATGCGCATTGAGGCATCCACCCCGCAGTCGACCGTTGAATGATTCCCCGAACCCGTTCTGCGTGGGCTTGCCGGGCGCGATGTAGTGCCACTCGACACCACGTTCCTGCTGCCAGGTGAGCATGGCATTTGAGGTGAGCTCGGTCCCGTTGTCGCTGACCACCATGCAGGGATAGCCTCGCCGTTCCGCAATGGCATCCAGTTCCCGCGCCACCCGTTCGCCCGAGAGTGAGTTATCGACGACCGTTGCTAGGCATTCCCGGCTGAAGTCGTCGATGACACACAGGATGCGGAAGCGGCGGCCATCAACGAGCGCATCGGATACGAAGTCGAGGCTCCACCGTTGGTTCCGATCTTGCGGGATCGCCATGGGCGCTCGGGTGCCCAAAGCCCTTTTCCGCCCGCCGCGTTTTCGAACCGTAAGTCGCTCCTCCTTGTAGATGCGATACAGCTTCTTCCCGTTCACGTCCCAGCCCTCTCGGCGCAGCAGCAGATGGAGACGGCGCCTCTCAGCGATTGCAAGCAATCACTTGCCGGCCAGTGGATACCCGAAGCGGCAACGCTCTGACGAGAGCACGCGCAGGCGCTGCCTCAAGTCCGCATCATCTGGTCGGGTAGATTGGTAGCGGTAGACTCGCGGTGCCATGCAAACCAAGGCACAAGCGCGGCGCTGAGAGTATCCCTTCTCTTCAATGGCCCAAGTCTCACGGCGTTCCTCCTTGAATTGGGCCTTAGAAGGGTCGATGCTCACTTGAACGCATGGCGTTCGCGCTCCATTCCCAGCATCTCGCGAAGCGTAGATACATCCATCATCTGCTCCGCCAGAAGCTTCTTCAGCTTGGCGTTCTCTTCCTCAAGCGCCTTCAACCGCTTGGCATCCATTGCCCGGCCGATGATGCTTGCATCACTGAGAGGGGGACACGTCCATGCCGCCATACTTCTTGCGCCAGCTGTAGAAGGTGGCGTCGCCCCCTCTCGGTCATTGCTGCGCAATAACCTGTCGGTCAAAGGATGCCATGCTTCCGGCTCAAATCACCCACCCACATACCAGCTTGGTGTTCCTTCAAAATCCCGATGATCTGTTCTTCCCGGAACCGTGATCGTTTCATTGCCTGTCTCCTTCATTCAGGAACAGGCTAACCCAAAAACGGGGACACTTCAGGGGAGCAGGTCACGAGCATTGCTGCGCAAACTATGAAGGACTGCTGAAACAACCGCATTGGGAAGCAGCAGCGACGGCTCGATGTCAAAAACGATGTCTTCCATCGCATCACCCATGAAAGGGCAGGTAGGGAAGTAGGCGTTTGGATCGATATCTGGAGGCCACGTGGTTTCTGCCGCGTGACGGGTTGGCCTTAAATCCGGTTCGTATGCGTGCGTCACCGAGACCGCGTCAGTGAGTGAAGCAAAACTCAACAGCAACAGGCCGACAAGTACCATACTGCTGCGCAACTTGGAGACCGCAAGGCGCGGCAGTAGCAGAAAACAGCCATAACCAACCTTACCAAACTTTAATCGACAACCAAGGCGATTAAACTCACGCACGCTGGAACTAAGAGTGTCCTCGACAGATTCAACGTCCAGCTCAAGGCGCGTAACCAGCCGCTCTCCGTCGGACATTGCCAGTCCCAATTGCTCGATCTGACGTTCCAGGAGATCAAGGCAACCTGAAAGTCTGGCCGCGCCGATGCGTGCCCGACCCCTCAGCGCCACCCGCCCGCCAGGAAGACTGTTCACAACGGCTTCAGAAACCTATAGTTCACGACGGTCAGCGCGCGCCTGAGATAACTTTCGCTTAAGGTTGATGACATCATTGGAGGCCTTTGCTGGGTCCTCGACCAAACCAGGACGGTGTGCATTTAAGTCGGAGATGGCATTGCGAATTTACTGACAATGCTGATGTTCGCTCATGGCTACTCCTTTGGATCAGAAGCACAACTCGTCAGGTGAATTATCAGTTGCGGGCATAGCTATAGGCGATACTAACACCTGGGCTGATCCGACGACCGTTGGCCTAACCACTTCACTGCCAGAATACCCTGTGTGACTTAGGCAAACTTCAAGAGCGCGCACGCAAAACGCTGGTAGCCCAAGACGCAAAAAACCCGCCACGGGCGAACCGTAGCGGGTTTTTAAATACAGAGTGTCGAGACGAGATCCCCATTCTTTGCAGGCCTGGCAACGACCTACTCTCCCGTGCCTTAAGACAAAGTACCATCGGCGCTAGAGAGTTTCACGTCCGAGTTCGGGATGGGATCGGGTGCAGGCTCTCTGCTCAAGCCACCAGGCCGGCAAAGAATGGGGGTGTGATTTTGGTCTGAAAACCTAGGCAATTCTAGGACCTGTTCAGTGAGGAAGCCAGCGCGGGTAACGCTAACCATTCCTGATATTCGTACATGTGTATGGTGTAATGAGAGCAATCAAGCCAATCGAGCAATTAGTACTGGTAAGCTTCATGCATTGCTGCACGTCCACACCCAGCCTATCAACGTGGTCGTCTTCCACGGCTCTCAAGGGAACACTGGTTTTGAGGCTGGTTTCCCGCTTAGATGCCTTCAGCGGTTATCCGTTCCAAACATAGCTACCCTGCAATGCGGCTGGCGCCACAACAGGTCCACCAGAGGTCTGTCCATCCCGGTCCTCTCGTACTAGGGACAGATCCTCGCAATATTCCTACACCCACGGCAGATAGGGACCGAACTGTCTCACGACGTTCTAAACCCAGCTCACGTACCGCTTTAATTGGCGAACAGCCCAACCCTTGGGACCGCCTTCAGCCCCAGGATGCGACGAGCCGACATCGAGGTGCCAAACCGCTCCGCCGCTATGGACGCTCGGGAGCGATCAGCCTGTTATCCCCGGCGTACCTTTTATCCGTTGAGCGATAGCCCTTCCACACGGGACTACCGGATCACTATGACCGTCTTTCGACTCTGCTCGACTTGTCAGTCTCGCAGTCAGGCAGGCTTATGCCATTGCACTCGACGACCGATTTCCGACCGGTCTGAGCCTACCTTCGCGCGCCTCCGTTACTCTTTGGGAGGCGACCGCCCCAGTCAAACTACCCACCACACACTGTCCCGGGCGTTGTTGCGCCGCGGTTAGACAATCATGACTTCAAGGGTGGTATTTCAAGGATGACTCCACACAAGCTGGCGCCTGGCTTCATAGTCTACCACCTATCCTACACATGAGGGCATAATTGCCAGTGTGAAGCTATAGTAAAGGTGCACGGGGTCTTTCCGTCTGACCGCAGGAACCCCGCATCTTCACGGGGAATTCAATTTCACTGAGTCTATGCTGGAGACAGCGGGGAAGTCGTTACGCCATTCGTGCAGGTCGGAACTTACCCGACAAGGAATTTCGCTACCTTAGGACCGTTATAGTTACGGCCGCCGTTTACCGGGGCTTCAATTCGCGGCTTGCACCGCTCCTCTTAACCTTCCGGCACCGGGCAGGCGTCAGACCCTATACGTCGTTTTGCAACTTCGCAGAGCCCTGTGTTTTTAATAAACAGTCGCCACCCCCTGGTCTGTGCCACCCTCATCTGCTTGCGCAAACAAGGGTCTCCCTTCTCGCGAACTTACGGGAGCATTTTGCCGAGTTCCTTCAGCATAGTTCTCTCAAGCGCCTTGGTATACTCTACCAGTCCACCTGTGTCGGTTTCGGGTACGGTCAATGTTGGTGGAGCTATTTCCTGGAACACCTTCGCTGCCCATCCAATCCAATAAGGATGGACAACACACGGCATTCGTCACTACCACCTGGCCCACGAATATTAACGTGGTTCCCATCGTCTACGCATTTCTGCCTCGACTTAGGGGCCGGCTAACCCTGCGCAGATTAGCTTTACGCAGGAACCCTTGGACTTTCGGCGAGCGGGTCTCTCACCCGCTTTATCGTTACTCATGTCAGCATTCTCACTTCTGATAACTCCAGGAGCCCTCACGGGTCTCCCTTCGCAGTCGTACAGAACGCTCCGCTACCGCTAGCTTACGCTAGCCCTCAGCTTCGGTGCATGGCTTTAGCCCCGTTACATTTTCGGCGCAAAGACCCTTATTTAGACCAGTGAGCTGTTACGCTTTCTTTAAATGATGGCTGCTTCTAAGCCAACATCCTGGTTGTTTTGGGATCCTCACATCCTTTCCCACTTAGCCATGACTTGGGGACCTTAGCTGGAGGTCTGGGTTGTTTCCCTCTCCACGACGGACGTTAGCACCCGCCGTGTGTCTGCTGGATAGTACTCTCAGGTATTCGGAGTTTGGTTAGGATCAGTAAGACGGTGAGTCCCCATAGCCCATCCAGTGCTCTACCCCCTGAGGTATTCGTCCAACGCTCTACCTAAATAGATTTCGCGGAGAACCAGCTATTTCGAAGTTTGATTGGCCTTTCACCCCTAGGCACAGCTCATCCCCGTCTTTTTCAACAGACGTGGGTTCGGTCCTCCAGTGCATGTTACTGCACCTTCAACCTGGCCATACCTAGATCACTTCGTTTCGGGTCTAATTCATCG
>CP121335.1:0-815000 GCA_043513715.1 Rhizobiaceae bacterium | reverse complement strand
GATCGGCGCGGGTAACGGGGCTTTCGTCCGCCTTAAGATGCGTGCCCAATTCGCCATCACGGAAAATCTCCATAATGGCATCGCCCGCACGCAGCACAGCGGCACGAATAACAAGCGCCTGATCAAGGGTCAGGAGCGAGCTTTGGCGGATCAGATTCATCGGTGCGGGCCATGTGATGGGCATTCGCCAGCATCTTTTCTCAGGCACGTGAACTTTGCAATGGCGGCTGGTGCCTTGTCACTGCCCGGCGCGCTGTCTACATGTCGCCTATCGCTGCGCGGCGCGTAGCACCCTTTTCTAATGGAGCATCCATGCGAGCCGTTCTTGATGTCATTATGTTGGGCCTGAACCTGTATTGGTGGGTCATCATTATCTCGGCCATCCTAAGCTGGCTGGTCGCCTTCAACGTGATCAACCCGCGCAATCAGGTGGTTGGCACCATCGGGCAGGTCGTCCACAATCTCACGGAACCCGCACTGCGCCCCATTCGGCGGATCCTGCCCAACATGGGCGGTATCGATCTGTCTCCGATCGCGCTCCTGTTCGGCATTTACTTCCTGCAACAGATCATTATCCGCTACGCCTACCCCAACGTCTTTTAGATAAGCCCAGCCCGGCTTCATCAAAGCGGGCAGTGGCGCCTAGAATATCGACGACCAGGGGTGAACCTCAGGTTTCACCTGGGGATGCTGGCGCAAAAAATGATGCAGTACATGCAGCAGTTCACGCTCATGGTCGTTGTTTGCGCCCGACTGCGCGTGCCGGATATCGTCCATAATCATGTCGCGAACTGTCTCAAGTCCACCCTGGCTTTGCGACAGGTAAGACCCCAAGGCGGCCGCCACGCTTGGCGACATATGCTCATGCTCTGCAATGGCCAGAATGTCTTCTGGCTCAAGGCCGCTCATGCCAACAATATCGTCTAGACTTATCATTATGACCTCCCGGCACGTTTTTGTGTGCTCTTTGACTGCCATAAGAGTGTAGCACACAGCCGATAGGTTGCGCACGCTCAGCGCCATGCGGCCAAAATTGCGCCTGCAAAACCGCCGATCAAACGGCACAAAAAAAGCCCCCACAACCAACCGGATGTGGGGGCTTTTTTATGTGCTATGCAGGTGGCAGGTTTAAATCTACCCTTTGGCCCGGTCGATGGCCTCGCGAACCATGTCCTTGGCCTCATCCACACCAGCCCAGCGCTCGATCTTAACCCACTTGTTGGGCTCAAGATCCTTGTAGTGGGTGAAGAAATGCTCGACCTGATGGATCAGGATGGATGGCAGATCGGTGTAGTTCTGCACATGGTCGTATCGGCTGGTCAGCTTCTCGCTGGGAACAGCCACCAGCTTCTCATCGCCACCGCCATCATCTTCCATCACCAGTGCGCCAACCACACGGCAGTTCATCACTGCCCCGGGAACGATGGGTCGTGTGTTGCAAACCACCACATCAATGGGGTCACCATCGGCTGACAATGTATGCGGCACAAAACCGTAGTTTCCGGGGTAACGCATGGGCGTGTAGAGAAACCGGTCGACAAACAGGGTGCCTGACTCTTTTTCGATCTCATACTTGATGGGCTCACCGCCCACCGGCACTTCAATGATCACATTGACATCGTGCGGTGGGTTTTTTCCGATGGGAATGGCTTCTATGCGCATGGCTTGGCTTATCGCTCCGCTGGGTAATGTTGCCTGCGGCAGACCCTAACAGGAGCGCGCCGTCAAGACCCTCAGCAAGAGTGCTAACACCCGAAGGTCGAAAATACGCCTCGTGCAGGCCTCACTGCCGTTTCCGCGTGACGTCGCAATTGAACGCAAAAGCCAGTTTGCGGCACTGCTGGGCACTTTCAGCGCCCGAGGGAAAAGTCTCCAACCCGTGCGCTACCAGCTCACCACCCATGGCGCGGTAGAAAACAACCGCAGGTTCATTGTCTTGCAGCACCCAGACCACAAAGTCTGTAAGGCCTGCTGCCTGCAAACGCTCGCGCGCGGCGGCAAAAAGACGGCGACCAAAACCAAGACCCTGATAGGCTGGCTCGATATAAATCTCGTAAATTTCTCCGCGCAGCCGCAAGGCCGCAGACCGGTTGGCACCCAGCGTGGCATAACCAACCACGCTACCATGCACGTCCAACACCATCAGCCCGCGCTGTTGCCGGATAAGCCGAGCCCACCACTGCGGGCCGCGCCGTTCCACCATACGCTCAAGCGCAACACCGGGGATGATGCCGCGATACGCACCGCGCCAGGATGCATCATGCACGCTGGCCACCGCGCTTGCATCGCGCGGTTCGGCAGGCCGGATGGTGATTTGGTCCAGGCTCATACAGGGAGCCTAGGAGCAAACACCGGGCTCGCCAAGGGCTATCGCACTTTCTCGACGATGTAGCTGAAAAGTGGGGATAACCCCCACGTCGCCACTGCCCCTTAAGCGGCTGCTTTTGCCTTCGCCGCGCGCTTGCGCTCATGCGGATCAAGGTGGCGCTTGCGCAGACGGATCGATGTCGGCGTCACTTCCACCAGTTCATCATCAGCGATGTAGGCCAGCGCCTTTTCCAGCGTCATCTTGATCGGGGTGGTCAGACGCACAGCTTCATCCTTGCCCGATGCGCGCATATTGGTGAGCTGCTTGCCCTTGAGCACATTCACTTCAAGATCGTTGCCGCGTGTGTGCTCACCAATGATCATGCCCTCATACACCGGGGTGCCCGGCTCGATCATCATCGGCCCGCGATCTTCCAGGTTGAACAAAGCGTAGGCCACGGCATCGCCCTGCGCCATCGCCAGCAGCACGCCAGTATGACGATCCTTGATGGCGCCCTTGTGCGGGGCATATTCAAGAAACGCACGGTTCATGATGCCGGTGCCGCGCGTATCAGTGAGGAACTCACCATGATAGCCGATCAGGCCGCGCGTTGGCACATTGAGCACCAGGCGTTGCTTGCCGCCGCCGGATGGGTTCATCTCCACCAGATCTCCGCGCCGTTCAGCGATCTTCTGCACCACGGTGCCAGAAAACTCCTCGTCCACATCCACGGTCACTTCTTCGATGGGCTCAAGCAGCGTGCCGCTTTCATCCTTCTGGAACACAACCTGCGGACGCGATACACCCAGCTCAAAGCCTTCGCGGCGCATCTGCTCGATCAGCACGGCCAGTTGCAGCTCGCCGCGACCGGACACGATAAAGGCTTCTTTGTTCTCGCCCTCTTCGATTTTCAGCGCCACATTGCCTTCAGCCTCAGCGTTAAGGCGCGCACGGATAACCCGGCTTTGCAGCTTGTCGCCCTCGCGGCCCGCCAGCGGACTATCGTTGACCATAAACGTCATCGAGATGGTGGGCGGATCAATAGGCTGGGCATAGATCGGCTCACTCACCTGTGGATCGCAAATTGTGTCAGCAACGGTCGCTTCGGCAAGGCCCGCAAGCGCAACGATGTCACCAGCATGGGCCTCATCAACAGGCACCATGTCCAGGCCCTTAAAGGTCATCACCTTGGAGGCGCGACCGACTTCAACCTGTTTGCCTTCGCGGTTCAGCGCCTTGATCGGCATGTTGGCTTTCAGCGTGCCAGAGGCGATGCGCCCGGTGAGGATACGGCCCAGATAAGGGTTCGCCGACAGCGTGGTCGCCAGCAGGCGGAACGGGCCTTCTTGGGTAGCAGGCGCAGGCACATGTTCCATCACCAGCTCAAACAGTGCGGTCATATCATCCTTGGGGCCTTCAGGCGCGGTGGCCATCCAGCCCTGCTTGGCCGAGCCATAAAGCACGGGAAAGTCCAACTGCTCGTCGTTAGCGTCCAGCGCGGCAAACAGATCAAACACTTCATCCAGCACAGCGTCAGGCCGGCTTTCCGGCTTGTCGATCTTGTTGATGGCAACAATAGGTTTCAGGCCCAGCTTAAGCGCTTTGGCAAGCACAAACTTTGTTTGTGGCATGGGCCCTTCAGCGGCATCCACCAGCAGGATCACGCCATCGACCATGTGCAAAATGCGCTCCACCTCGCCGCCAAAATCAGCGTGGCCCGGCGTATCAACAATGTTGATGCGGTTTTTCTGCCACTCAAGCGAGGTCACTTTGGCAAGGATCGTGATGCCGCGCTCACGCTCCAGATCGTTGGAATCCATGGCGCGCTCGGCCACCGCTTCGTTTTCGCGGAACAGGCCGCTTTCGCGCAGCAGCACGTCAATAAGGGTGGTTTTGCCGTGATCGACGTGGGCGATGATGGCGATATTGCGCAAAGCGTCGGACGCTTGAGCCATGACAGTTTCACTTTTCAAAAATCTCGGAGGGTTGCGCTCCCATACGTCGAAAAGGGAAAAAACACCAGCATATAAACAAACACCCCGAATGGTGGTTACCATCCGGGGTGCAGCTTTGGTTCTGCCGCCCCCGCCCAACGGGCATGCGGGGCGAGCTTTGGCCTACTGCATCATCGCAGCCATGGCCTCATACTCATCCTGGGTCAGAACCGTTTCTGCATTCACATCAGCCGATGCGAAGGTTTCGGCGGTCGCCTCTGGCATGGCCGCAAGAAACTCATCCTCACTGATCACCCCATCGACGTTCTGATCGACATCGGAAAAAGCTGGTGCATCCTGAGCGTGCACCATCAAAGGTGAAAGCGCTGCCCCGACAGCAAAAATGCCAGCAAGGGTTGCCGTCTTCCAGGTGCTCAGAAAGTTTGAAAAACGAGTTGTCATCGTGTGTCTCCTTAAGTTCAACACGCGGATGCTCAGCGGACAGTTGGTGAAATGACACCGGCCAGAAACCCTTCAGGCGCGATCCATGGTTGTGAGGGTGCGCAAACCACCATGTGGACCGGGCCGTTAAGGAGCCTCTGGCCGATGTCTGTGCGCTTAAGGCTATCCGCTGCCACCTCAAGAGCACGAGGGGGAGAATGGCTTGCGAATGTGGCTCGAACCGAACGCTTTTGCGGCGGACCTGCGGCAGGGCGGACACGCCGTGTTGCTCACACTTTCCAACGATTTGTGGCGCTTAGTGACATATCTCCGCGCGTCATGGCCGGGCCTGACCCGGCCATCCAGCTCTAAAGATCATCAAACGTATAAGGTGACAGCATCACGGATAGATGGCCGCCTCAAGGGCGGCCATGACCGGCAGAGAGTTTTTGCGTCTCACATCACAAGTCTGGTTTCGGGAAACGCCGCGCGCCAGCTGAACCAACCCGCGGTTGGGCCGCAGGCCAAGAGCAAACAAAAATGCGGCTACATCACCAACCGTGTTTGCGGAAAGGCAGCATGCCAGCCAAACCAGAAGGCGCGGTGGGCAGGCAGGCGCGACAGCTGCCGCCCACCCTCTGCGGTCAGCGCATCTTCGGACAGAGTCCACGTGCCACCGTTAGCATCTGTGAGCGTGCGATCCCCGTCGTAGGCGGTAAACTGCACCTCTCTTGGATCGTACACACGGTTCGCCCCGCTGGTGTCGGTAAGGATAAGAACATCCTGAAACCCAACAGTTTCCACATGCACAGGGTTGTTCGCCAGGAACGCTGTATCGATCGCCACCTGATCATCCGGGCTGCCGGGCAAACGAAGACCCAGAACCTCTTGCTTGTTCAACAGTTGATCATCGTTGAACGGCGTGTTGAACATCAGCTCATCGGTCGCAAAATAGCGGCTATAGGCAACACCCTCGCCATACTCGCGACTGTGCCCGGTGTTCAGCGACAACACCGTCGTGTCGGGGTGGCGGCGCTTCCACTCGCCCCAAGTGGTGGTGATAATGGGCTCAAACGTCATCTCGATGCCTTGGCCGACCAGGGGACCCACAACCGGCACGCCACGCATCGTGCTCCACAGGCTTTGCGTCGCCTGATCATACATCAGCTTGTTGGAGCGGTACAAAAACCCCGAAGTGCCAAGCACATGATTGGTGCCATCCACTGTGGTGCGATAGGGAATAACGGTGCCGCAAAGCGTGCAATAGACGCCTGCAATTTCTACTCCGCCAATCGTATCAACGAACATTTCGTGCCAGGCCAAAATGCGCTGCGGGTAAGCGCGCGCATCGCCATTGATCTCCAGGCCAAACACCACATTGTCATCGGCTAGATAATCTGCAGCATCAGCGGAAATCATATCAGGCTGGCGCAACGGCGGTATGCCATCCTGAATCACACCGCCCCAACGGATCTCATCAAGACGGATCTGCGCGGTAGCGGTACGACCGGCAAAATAGCCTTCAAATACTGGGTCAACGAGCCGGTAAATCAGCGATTTAAAATCACCATAGTCCGCCGTAATCGCCTCGGGCTGGTTCCACAGCCATTGGAACCAGGCTTGCACATCACTGCCATGGGTTTGGCCAGTCTTCTCTTCCAGAAACGCATAGATAGCCTCGCGCCCTGCCCGGTTGCTGGTGAAAGCCGAAATCTCAATAAGCGGCGCATAATAGCCGTCGCTCCAATTGGCATTGAGAACCTCAAACACCTGATCAAGCCGCGCCTCATCGCGCGCGCGAAAAAGAATCGCCAGCGAAGACAATGGCAAGTCGGCTTCCACGATGGTGGGACCAGATTGGTCTTGCGCAGGCACCAACGTCACCGGCGCCACAGCCATAACGCTCGCCAACGCACCGGTAGCAACGCACTTGCCTATCCATCCGCTCAGATATCCCATCGGGCGCACTCCTCTTTTGTGGTCTGCCAAAGTTAGGTGCGCACGCAAAAGGGCACAAATGGCGTTTGCTCACATTTGCGTGGGAAGCCCGTGTGGTGCGTCTTTCAAATTGGTAGACAGACTAATATTGCGTGTTTGCTCACAAAGGCGTATGAGCATAATTCGACACTTGATGATTGCTTGGTCTCTGTCGCCCATCATCGGTGGACGTGCACTTCCCAAACCAGACTTCGACGACTCGAAAACGCGAGCAGCGCGGGCATACCGCACGCGCGTTCGCTCACTCATTTGAGTGATTGCATGTTGAGTGCATGCCCATGGATGAAAGGAAAATCCCATGACGAACGGAACAGTCAAATTCTACAACAGCCAAAAAGGCTTCGGTTTCATTGAGCCTGATGATGGCGGCACGGACGTGTTCGTTCACGCCACTGCGCTGGAACGCGCTGGCATGACCGGCCTGTCTGACGGCCAGAAGGTTTCTTACGAAACTGAAGTTGATCAGCGCAGCGGCAAAACTGCCGTCTCCACGATCAAAGCTGCCTAAGCTTTAGGGCTGCAGGCTCCGTAAGGAGCCGCACCTGAAATGCTTTTCAAGAAACGGCGTAGCGCGAGCTGCGCCGTTTTTTTGTTTGGTGGTGGCACAGGAGGTGAGCTTTAGCATGTGCTGACGATAGACCTACGATACTCCGGACCAAACAAATAGCTCACCATGTGTCATGGCCGCCCTTGAGGCGGCCATCCAACTCTATGCGGTGAAGTCTTGCGATAGGTCGCGCCAGTCGGCATTTTCAGCTTCGACGAGATCGATCTTCCAGGCACGCTTCCAACGCTTCAGTGAAGTTTCACGCTGGATGGCATCTTCAAGGCCATCATGCTGCTCATACCAAACCAACCTGTTGGCACCATATCGACGAACAAAGCCCTGCGGGTCTGTTTTGTGCTGGTGCAGACGGCGCAAAAGATCAGCTGTCACGCCTATATAAAGCGCGCCGTTCTTTCTGTTGGCCAGCATGTAAATATATCCGCTCATCAAGACGGATAGCATCCGAGATGGATCCTCGGGTCAATCCCGAGGATGACGCCGGGAATAGGGGGCTTTGCTTTCAGCCGTTATGGCCGCCCGCCACGCGAGCGTGTGAGGCGGCCATCCAGCTCTATCAGGTGCCGATGCATACGACCTGTGCACCGTCCAGCGACAACCCGCGGGCCGACAATCTGTTCGCGATCATCGACGCGCTTCAAAAAGCGCTCGGCGTGGAGCTCGAAGTGAAAGCAGTGGCTTGAGAGACACTATCTGGCTAGTCCTGAATCACCTCATCGATGGCAGCATTGAGCCACAGGACAGTGAGGCGCTTGGCTTCACCGAAACTCATTGGATTGGCTGGAGGCTCAATTTTGGAATTTGCAGATCGATGGTGGCGATAGCTGTCTGCGGTCCGCTTCATGAGTTGCAACCTCTTTTTTGAGATCCCGGGATGAGAATAACTGTCCAACGCCTCACATGCCTTGTAGACGTCGAACCATCCTGCCCCATCATCAAGGTAGCGAATAGCGCTTACAATCTCAGGGTTGGTTTCTGCGGCCTGCATCCAACGCTGCACCGTGGACTGAGTGGGAATCACGTTTCCTTGGGCAACCATATTGGTCACTTCCGCGAACGCACGAAATCTGAATGCACCAGCCTGTGCTGACATAAAATGCTGCTTTTTCGGCACCCCTTCGCTAGCGAAATCAACGATTGCGCCGATCATCATTGCATCGAAATCATGAACGCTTCGCACTGTTGTATTGAGCAACGGAACAAAGCGCTTCGCCAGTTCATATACGTCCGATGCGCGCGGTAGCTTATCAAACTGCGATGAAACTAGAGCGTGATAGTCTCCCCGGGGGGCCTCGACCACCTCAAGATATGGATCGCACGGCGGTTTGAGAACGCACGCCCAGTAGGCCTTTTCGTTATCAGACCCCAAAACCTCGACACCCCATCGCTTCGCCTTCACGGCCATTGGAAAATCCTTAATGCTCGTCATGGCCGGGCTTGACCCGGCCATCCATCCCTATGCGGTGAAGGTCAGCGACAGATCGCGCCAATCGCGAGCTCTGCGCTTTGATAAGTTCAACCTTCCAAGCCCGTTCCCAGCGTTTAAGCGAGGTCGCGCGTTGGATTGCCTCTTTGATCCTCGCATAAGCCTCATACCAGACAATCTTGTAGGTTCTGTATCGACGAACGAACCCTTGCGGATCGTTTTTGTGCTGCTGTAAGCGCCGCACCAAATCAGACGTCACGCCAATATAAAACGCGCCATTCTTCCTGTTTGCCAGCATGTAAACATATCCACCCATGCTAGTGGATGGCATCCGAGATGGATGGCCGGGTCAAGCCCGGCCATGACGAATGAGGTTAGGGCACCGCTATAGGACCGTCATGACCACCGGCGAGGCAAGCCATGACGTTTGTCGTTGTGGCAGCTCTATGCCGCCGCTTCCACAGCGCCTAAACTCCCGCTGTGGCCCGTGGCCACCTCAAAGATCAGCCGATCAGCGCCGTTCTCTAGTTTGCCGCCGGAGACTTTCACCATGTCGCCGTCCTTCACCGAGCCTTCCAGGATTTTCTCCGCAAGCGGGTCCTGAAGTTCGCGCTGGATGACCCGTTTCAGCGGACGAGCGCCATAGGCCGGGTCATAGCCCTTGTCGGACAGCCATTCGCGAGCGCTATCTTCAAGGTCCACCACAATGTTGCGGTCGGCCAGCAGGGCGTGCAGCCTCTGCATCTGGATATCGACAATCGCGCCCATTTCAGTGCGTTTCAGCCTCTCAAACAGCACGATTTCATCCAGCCGGTTCAGGAACTCAGGGCGGAAGTGCCCGCGCACCATCTCCATCACGTTCTCGCGCACCCCAGACATGTCCTCGTCATCCTTGGCGGCCACAAGATACTCAGCCCCAAGGTTTGAGGTCATGATGATGAGCGTGTTTTTGAAGTCCACCGTGCGGCCCTGACCATCGGTCAGGCGACCATCATCAAGCACCTGCAACAGCACGTTGAACACGTCCGGATGGGCCTTTTCCACCTCATCAAACAGCAGCACCTGATAGGGCCTGCGCCGTACCGCTTCGGTTAGCGCGCCGCCCTCATCATAGCCCACATAGCCCGGAGGCGCGCCGATGAGGCGGGCCACCGCGTGCTTCTCCATGAACTCCGACATATCAAGGCGCACCATCGCGCTTTCATCGTCAAACATGAAGCTGGCAAGCGCTTTGGTGAGCTCGGTTTTACCCACACCCGTTGGGCCCAAAAAGAGAAAGGAGCCAAGCGGGCGGTTCGGGTCTTGCAGGCCAGCGCGCGCGCGGCGCACGGCGGTGGAAACAGCGTGAACGGCCTCTGCCTGACCCACCACGCGGTTTGCCAGCTCATCTTCCATGCGCAGCAGCTTTTCGCGCTCACCTTCGAGCATTTTGTCCACCGGCACACCAGTCCAGCGGCTGACCACATGGGCGATCATGTCAGGCGTCACCGCCTCTTCGACCATGTCGTCGGTGTCAGACGAGTCTGCGCCAGCTTGTTCGGCGGCGGCCAGCTTTTTCTCTAGGTCCGGGATCGCGCCATAGGCAAGCTCACCGGCTTTGGCGAGGTCACCCATGCGCTGGGCCTGTTCCAGCGCCGTGCGCGCCTCGTCCAGCTGCTCCTTGATGGTGTTGGCGTCGGCAAGCTTGTCCTTTTCCGCCTGCCAGCGCGCCGTCATCTCGGTAGACTTCTGCTCAAGCTCGGACAGTTCTGCTTCCAGCTTTTCCAGACGATCTTTTGAGGCGGCGTCGGTCTCTATTCGCAACGCTTCACGTTCGATTTTCAGCTGAATGACGCGCCGGTCCAACTCGTCCAGCTCTTCGGGCTTGCTGTCCACCTGCATTCTCAACCGGGATGAAGCCTCGTCCATCAGATCGATGGCTTTGTCCGGCAAAAAGCGGTCGGTGATGTACCGGTTGGAAAGCGATGCCGCTGACACAAGCGCCGCATCTAAAATGCGAACACCGTGGTGCAGCTCGTACTTTTCTTTGAGACCGCGCAGAATGGAAACGGTGTCTTCCACCGTTGGTTCGCTGACCATGACAGGTTGAAAACGACGCGCAAGCGCTGCGTCTTTTTCCACGTGCTTGCGGTACTCATCAAGCGTTGTGGCGCCCACGCAGTGCAGCTCGCCGCGCGCCAGGGCGGGCTTGAGCAAATTGGAGGCATCCATCGCACCATCAGCTTTGCCCGCGCCAACCAGCGTGTGCATTTCATCGATAAAAAGTACGATCCCACCGGCAGCGGCTTCCACTTCAGAGAGCACGGCTTTTAGGCGTTCCTCAAACTCACCGCGGAACTTTGCGCCAGCAATCAGCGAGCCCATGTCGAGCGCCATCAACTGCTTGTCGCGCAGGGATTCTGGCACATCACCGTTCACGATACGCAGAGCCAAGCCCTCAGCAATCGCTGTTTTACCCACGCCCGGTTCGCCGATCAGCACCGGGTTGTTCTTTGTCCGGCGGGAAAGGACCTGAATGGCGCGGCGAATTTCTTCATCCCGCCCGATCACCGGGTCCAGCTTACCTTCGCGGGCGGCCTCTGTGAGGTCGCGCGCATACTTTTTCAGCGCATCATAGCCTTCCTCGGCAGACGCGGTGTTAGCCGTGCGGCCCTGGCGGATTTCTTCAATCGCAGCGTTCAGGTTTTGCGGGGTAATACCACCGGCTTTAAGCGCCTTGCCTGCATCACTCTTGGCATCAAGCGCAAGAGCGAGCAGCAGGCGCTCAACGGTTACAAAGCTGTCGCCAGCCTTTTTGGCAGCTTCATCGGCGGCAGTGAACACCCGCGCCATGGCAGGATCCATGTAGAGTTGGCCCCCGCCACCCTCAACGGAGGGCTGCTTGGCAAGGCTCTGCGCATTTTGGGCTTTAACAACGTCTGCCTTGCCGCCAGCGGCCTCAATCAGGCGCATGGCAAAGCCCTCACTATCGTCAATCAGCGCTTTCAACAAATGATCTGGCAACAGCCGTTGATGGCCCTTAGCCAGCGCGCCAGTCTGGGCGGCCTGCAAAAAGCCGCGCGCCCGCTCGGTGTAGTTTTCCATATTCATCGTGCATCTCCATGCATTCGCCCGCGCTGAAACCAGCCGAAGACGAAACTCACAAAGTGGCAACCCATAAGGCGTTGCCCGTGTCGGCCAGACCCATCAGGCATCCGGCGTTGAGGGAGATATGGGGATTGAAAAAGCGGTTTGAAGGGGTGTTTAAAGCCCGCCGGAAAACACTTCGGCTGGTTCGCGCACATAACCCAACGAGCGGTAGAAGCCCTGCGCATCCATATTGCCAACGTCGGTCGCCAGCCAAACGCTATCGCAGCCGCTGTCACGACCCCAAGCCATCGCGGCTTCAAATAGCTCCCGTGCAATGCCCTGCCGCCGGAAGGCAGGACACACACCCAGATTGTGAATGTAGAGCTGAGGGGCAAGGTCGGCCTGAAACTGCGTCATCGCCAACAATTGGCCCACCACATGGTCTCCACCAAGCGCCACAAACAGCGCATGAGCGGGCATCAGCGCCAGTTTCTCCAAGTATTCCGGCTTTGGCGCGGCATCGAACACACCATCAGCGGCGGGCGGAAAAGCAGCCGCCAGTTCAGGTGTCAGTCGTTCGATTCGTGGTCCAACCATGATTCTTCTTAGCCTTTGCGTAGCAGCGCGCCAACGCCTACCAGAGACCCCAGCACCAAAAGCGCGATGCCAAACAGTTGGTAACCCGGGCCGTAGCCGACGGCCTGCATGATCGGCTGGCTGACAAGCGGTGAGATGAAATGGCCGGAGAAAATCGCCGCCGATGCCAGCCCCACGGCCCGCCCGCGCAGAGCTTCGGGCACCACACTGGTTATCCAGTTCGCGCCGTGCGGAAACATCAGCCCGATCGAGGCCCCACCCATCACCAGCACCGCCAGCACAATGGGATAGCTGGTGGCATTGGCCAGCAGAATGTTCGTCAGGCCGAGCAAGGCATAGACCATGGCCACCAAGCCGAAATTGCCAAGCTTTTCGCGCACGCGGCCATAGAGCATGCCCGTCAGCGCTGTGCTACCAGAGGCCATACCGATCGCAAGACCCACCGCCGGTCCACTGGCATTAAACCGCTCGGTCAAAAAAAACGGCAATTGCACCGGCCAGAGATAGAAGGCGATTTGCCCGATCATCACGAAGCTCATCACCATCAACACCGTCCATAAAGGCCAGGGCACATGGGGGTCACCCTTCTGACGGCGTGGCGGGCGCGTTGGTTCGGGCACGGCGAACCAAACCATGGCCAGCACAGCAAGCGAGGAAAAGTAGATACCAAACGGCGCACGCCAGCCGATTTCAGCAAGCCAGCCCCCCAGCAACAGAAAAACAATGCCGCCCGCCCCCATAAAGGCTGATTGGCGACCCAGCGCCTTGGCACGCTCAGGCCCTGAATAAAGATCTGCAATCAGTGTGGTGGCGGCCGTCATGTTGCACGCAACCGCTAGCCCCAGCGCAGCGCGCCCGGCAAGCAGCGTGAAAAGGCTGTCGGCGTAAAGCCCGCTGGTGCCCGACAGCGCATAAAAAACAAGGCCGAAAAGCAGCAGGTTTTTGCGCCCGTAGCGGTCAACGATGGCACCTGCGATAGGCGAGCCAATAACCGTAAAGATAGCCGGAACCGTCAGCACCAGCCGTGTCAGCAATTCATGGTTGGGTGTGCCAACAAACACCTGTTCGATCTGGGGCAAGGTCGGCGCAATGGTTGCGCCCGCCATGACCGTGAGCGCCGAGGCGCACATAAGGGCCAACAGGGTAAAGGGTTTTGGCGCGCTCAATTTGGGCGCAACAGAGTCGGCAGGCGCATCCTGCAAAATGTTATTTGAGGTGGTCACGGAAAGCTCCGGCGCGCGAAGAGAAAGGGGGCGGGCGTGATCATCGCGGCTTAGGCTCAACAGTAGGCTCTTTGGCTGGCGAAGCAATGCTGTGTGGGGTGATCTTTCGCACTCGCGTGCCAAAGCCTAAGAAAATATCTGCCCAATGAGATTGCGTGATTCTCACCTGAAAAAGGAAAGATCGATGACGGACCCAACAGCCCAAAGCGCCACCCTGACCCATCTTTGGCGCTGGCCTGTGAAAGGTCTGGGCGGCGAGCAGATGCCGTACGTTGAGGTTAAACCAGGCGCACTTTTCCCGTTCGACCGGGCATTTGCACTGGAAAACGGCCCCTCAGACTTTGATGCTGCGCATCCAGCACACGTCGCCAAGCGGCAGTTTGTCTGTATGGTTCATCAACCAAGTACCGGGCGGCTTTTGGCGCGTTATGATGAAGCGTCTGGGTTTTTGAACATCACGACGCTGGACGGCCGCAGCATGAAGGTCGATCCAACTGATCCCGCTGCTCTGGAAGAGCTGGCGGCAGAGTTGATTGAACCCGGCGCAGCCGGGCCGCTACGTGGTCCAATAAAACTGCGCAAAGCCAATGATTTGGCTACAGGGCATGGTTTTACCGATGTACCGGGCCGTTGGATTTCTTTGCAAAATCAAGCCTCCATCGACCGTTTGAGCCGCGCTGCGGGCGCGCCACTGGACCCACAGCGCCTACGCGGCAACATTCTGGTGGAAGGTTGGGATGCGTTTGCCGAGGAGGAGTTGATTGGCAAAACCATACAACTCGGCAGCGCAGAAATCCTGGTCGAGGAACCCATCAATCGGTGCCGCGCTATTGATGTAAACCCGCAAAGCGCAAGCCAAGACCATGATCTGGTGCGTACGCTGCAGGGCATGCGCGGCAAGCCAAGCCTTGGGATCTACGCCACAGTCAAAAAAGCCGGACGCATGGCGCCCGGCGATCCTGTGGTCGTTCTGTAGAATTTGCTCAACTGTCTTCAGGCGCAGCCTGAACAGGGGCAACCTCATCGCCCAGGGTCACTGGCTTGGGCGGTTCAGGTGCCTTTGCTGCTTGTGCAGGTGCATCATCGCCTTCAAAGCGGTCGGCAACGTCTACGCTCTGTTTGCGCTTACGTGGGGCACGGCGTGGCTTTTCTTCCACAGGTGCTGTCACCTCAGCGGCACTACCACTCTCAGTGGCACTGCCATTCTCAGCAGCCTCAGCAACCTCAGCAGCAGGTGCCGGTTTAGGAGCTTCTGCAGTGTCTGAACGCTCCTCGTCACGGCGACCACCATCACGATCATCTGAGCGAGGCCCATCAGCACGGGGTCCATCGCGATCATCGTCGCCACGGCCACGGCGTTGACGGCCTCTGTTGCGGCGTGAGCGCCCATCATCATCATCGCGGTTACGATCCCGGTCGCGATCGCGACGGTTGTCATCACGGCCATTGCCGCCCTGGTTTCCATCTGCGTTCGCATCTGGCTGCGGCGCGTTGGGATCCGCCGGATCGAAATCGCCGCGCTCATCACCATCTTCACTGTCCAGTGGATCATCAGCACGCTTTACACGCACCGTCTGGTTCATTTGCTCCTGGGCAGCGGCGACCACACGATAAAAGTGCTCGGCGTACTGCAGGTAGGCTTGTGACAAAACTGTATCGCCCGACGACTGCGCATCGCGCGCCAAGTTAACGTACTTGTCTGCGATATGCTGCGCGGTACCGCGGATCTTTACATCCGGTCCGTTCGACTCATAACTGCGTGAAAGTGGGCTTGGCCCTTTGCGCCCGCCGCGACCACGACCACGCTTGTTGGATTGACCAGGTCTCATTGCCAAAACGTATGTTCTCTTTTCTCTAACTGTCGGGGGATGGGCCTAGCAGGCACGCAAGGCGCACATGTAAGTTCGGTGCTTGTAAGTCTGTGTTTGATGGTGGCCGATGCTCCGTAAAGCTGCCCCGTAAAACTCTCCAGCGATCAACGCACAGAAGCTAACAACCCCTGCCGGACCAATCCAGCGCTATGCCAACACGTCACGTTGCGCCGAGCATGTGATTCAGATCGCGGTCGATCTCAACCAAAACCGTTCAACTGTGAGGTTCGCGTACTGCCTCCGCCCCGGCCAACCGCATCTTGCGATTGTGTTCATTTAGGTCCGGTCGCCCTGCAGCGGCTACGTATTTAGCTGCTTCGAGACCTTTTTCCAAGTCCTTTATTTGTGGCAGCGAAAGCCGAGTGTGCGCGGCTATGCTTGAGCCATAAATTGCACAACGCGCGGTTGGCCCCGCATATCGTTCAGTGCGCACTCGAAGATAAAACCCGCATTCTCTCCAATCGCGCGAACGCTATCGGTTTGGCTTGCGCCAATCTCAAGCAGCACAGAGCCCTGGGGGGTAAGTTTATGTTTCGCCTCTTCAAGCAAAGCGCGATAGCCGTCCAACCCATCCTCACCAGCCACCAAGGCAATGCGCGGATCATGATCACGCACCTCCTGGTCCAGGCTCTGATACTCGCTATGCGAGATGTAGGGCGGATTGGAGATGATCACATCAAACAGTCCATCCACTGGGGCCAGCCAGCTGCCATGGATAAAGGTGATGCGCTCTTCCACCCCTAACACAGCCGCATTTTCACGCGCCTGGTTCAGTGCCTGCTCGCTGATATCGGTTGCGGTGATATGCGCCATGGGCCGCTCACGTGAAATGGCCAGCGCGATCGTGCCCGGCCCGGTTCCCACATCGACAATGCGCAATGGGGCATCCGTTGGGATCACGCTGAGAGCCTGCTCAACCAAGCTGCCCGTGTCATCGCGGGGGATCAGCGTGTCGTCGTTCAGCGCAATTTCAAAATCCCAGAACGCCGCCTTGCCTAAAATGCGCGCCAAAGGCTCGCCAGCTTCGCGCCGCGACACAAAGAAAAGCAGTGCCTCGCAATCGCTTTGGGGAACGCGATGGTCGCCCACCACAATCTGCGCGGCGGTGGAATGGCCGCAAACATGTTCCACCAAAATCCTGGCCTCGCGCAAACCACTGGCGTGGGGACGCACATTTATGCGGGTCGCCATATCACGCACCAGCTCATTAAAGGTGGGGGCCAGGCGGGGTTGCCTCAAGCGCCTTCGCTTTCGGCAAGCAGCTCCATCTGGTGGGCTGCAATCAATGGCTCAATCACGCTATCAAGCGCATCACCTGCAATCACTGTGTCGAGCGAATAAAGCGTCAGGCCGATGCGGTGGTCAGTGACGCGGCCTTGCGGAAAATTGTAGGTGCGGATGCGCTCGGAGCGATCTCCGGAGCCAACCTGGCCCTTGCGCGCTTCAGAGCGCTCAGAGTCTGCCTTTTGCCGCTCCATATCGTAGAGGCGGGCTTTGAGAACTTCCATCGCGCGCGCGCGGTTCTGGTGCTGTGATTTCTCGCTTTGCAACACGACAATACCGGTCGGCAAATGGGTGATACGTACCGCACTGTCAGTGGTGTTCACGTGCTGACCGCCAGCGCCAGAGGCCCGCATGGTGTCGATGCGAATATCCTCGTTGCGCACCTCAATATCGATGTCCTTGGCTTCAGGCAGAACCGCCACCGTGGCAGCAGAGGTATGAATGCGCCCGCCGGATTCGGTTTCTGGAACGCGCTGCACGCGGTGAACGCCAGACTCAAACTTCATAAGCCCATAGACGCCCTGCCCCTTCACTTCGGCGATGATTTCCTTGAAACCGCCAACCTCTCCTTCGGACTGGGAAAGCACTTCGACCTTAAAGCCCTTGGTCTGTGCATAGCGCTGGTACATGCGGAAGAGCGAGCCAGCAAACAAGGCAGCCTCATCACCACCGGTACCGGCGCGCACCTCAAGGATAACCCCGCCGGCATCGGCCTTGTCCTTTGGCAAAAGTGCAACCTGTAGGTCGGCCTGCAGCGCTTCAAACTGCTTTTCCAGCGTATCGACCTCTTCACGCGTAAGGGCTTTCATCTCCTCATCAAGATCGGGATCGTCCAACATCTGGCGGGCTTCATCGAGCTCATCGCGGGTCTTTTGCAAAAGCTTGGCCTGCTCAGCCACCGGCTCAAGCTCAGCATAATCGCGCGAAAGCTGTACGAACTCGTCCGCCTCAGCGCCCGATGCCATTTTGGCCGAGATGCCTTCAAAACGCGCAATCAGCGCATCAATTTTCTGGTCAGAAATCATGATCTATCTTCTATCGGAACCGGGCTACACCGGTATCCCATGCTCATGGGCATAAGCAACCAGCGGTTCACGCAGTGAGGCTGTCGCCAGCGGATCGGCAAGCATTTTTTCCATCGCTTCGACCAGCGGCTCCATCCGCACGTCGAGCACGGTGGCTTTTACCGGACCAACCGAGGCCGGTGACATGGAAAGACGCCGGAACCCAAGCGCAAGCAACGCCAAAGCTTCCACCGGGCGACCTGCCATCTCGCCACACACAGTGACATCGCAGCCGTGACGATTTGCAGCTTCAGCAATGCTTTTTAGCGGACGCAAAAAACTGGGCGACAAAATATCAAAGCGGCCCGACAGACGTGGGTTGCCCCTGTCGGTTGCCGTTATGAACTGAAACAAATCGTTGGAACCGACCGAAACAAAATCGCACCGGCTCATCAGCGCATCAAGCTGATAGAGCAGTGCAGGCACTTCAATCATCGAGCCAATTTTCAGCTCGCTGGGCGTTTTGTAGCCATGCTTGACCAAATGGGCCAACTCGCGCCGCACAACACCCTTGGCAGCATCCAGCTCAGCGACATCGGTCACCATAGGAAACATCAGGCGCAGTGAGCGCCCGGCTGCGGCCAGAAGCAAAGCGCGGATCTGAAGCCGCATAAGCCCAGGCCGGTCCAGCCCAAGGCGCACCGCACGCCAGCCAAGGGCAGGGTTTTCCTCAGTGAACGTGCGCAAATAGGGCAGCACCTTATCGCCACCAATATCAAGGGTTCGAAACGTTACAGGTCGCTCACCGGCAGCATCCAGCACACGGGCATACAGCGCCTCTTGCTCTTTGGTGCGCGGCAATGAGCGCGCAACCATGAACTGAAGCTCCGTGCGAAACAGGCCAATGCCCTGCGCGCCTGTATCTTCCAGGCTCGGCAGATCGATGAGCAAACCAGCATTGTGCTGCAGTGTAATGGGCACCCCGCATGCGGTGATGCACGGCCGGTCTTTCAGCGCGCGGTACTGGGCCTGGCGGCGCGCGCGAAAGCGCACTTTTTCGATATAGGCCCGCTCAACATCGGCGGGCGGGCGCACATGCACAGTGCCCACTTCGCCATCCAGGATAATTGGGTCACCATCATCCACCAGCGCCACAACACCGGTTGCGCGCCCCACGACAGGCACACCCATGGCGCGAGCAACAACGGCAACGTGGCTGGTTTGCCCGCCCTCTTCCAGGACCAGCCCGCGAATTTTTCCGCGCTCATAGTCCAGCAATTCAGCCGCGCCCATCATGCGCGCCACGATTACCGCATCGTCGGGCATCTGGTCCTGGTGACGGGCAGTTTCGCCAGAAAGCTCTCGGAAAAGCCGATACGCAAGATCATCAAAATCATTGAGGCGTTCGCGGATCAGGGGATCCTTTTGGCGCATCAGCTTGGCGCGGGTATCAGATTGCACCCTCTCAACCGCGGCTTCAGCAGTAAGCCCAGATTCAATCGCCTCGCGCATCCGCCGCGCCCAGCCACGATCATAGGCAAACATGCGATAGGCTTCGAGAATATCACGGTGCTCGCCATGGTGCGCGACGTCGCCGGACTCAACGATCGTGTCGATAGAGAGCCGCAGTCGCGCCACGGCCTGATCAAGACGATCAATTTCCTGGTCGGCGTTCTCGGCAATCATCTGCGTCACCACCAGGCGTGGCTCGTGCAACACCACATGGCCAAGCCCAACCCCATCGGCAAAAGGGGTGCCTTCCAGCGTCACCTGACGGTTGGTTTCCAGATCAAGCCCGGAGCGCGACAGACCCTGCAACTCGCCTGCAGCGATCATCTCGGCGATCACCATGGCAACTGTTTGCAGTGCCTCCACCTCTTCTTCGGTGTAGCTGCGCCGTGCCTGATTTTGCACCGTCAGCACGCCCAGCACCCGCCCAGCGCGCAGCACTGGCACGCCTAAGAACGAGTGATAAACCTCCTCACCGGTTTCTGGCAGATAGGCAAAGCTTGGATGCTTTTGGGCATCGGCCAGGTTCAGCGGCTCGGCACTGGCGGCGATAACGCCAACAAGGCCTTCGCCAACATTCAAACCGGTCTGGTGAACCGCTTCTTTGTTGAGGCCTTCGGTGGAAGACAGCTCCAGAACGCCGTCAGCGCGCAGCAGGTAAACAGAGCAGACCTCTGCCACCATGTTGGCCGCGATGAGCACGGTAATCTTATCGAGCCGTTCCTGCCCGCTGATGCGCTCGGCCATAACCTCGCGCAGTCGCCGCAACAGGACTCGCGGCCCCGCGAGCGCACTGCGTGGGGGCATTGTGGCCTCTCACTTCGATTGGATCGGCGTCTAGGCCGCGTCGAGTCCGTATAGCGAATGCAGCGTGCGCACGGCAAGCTCAGTGTATGCTGCATCTATGAGCACAGAGATTTTAATCTCCGAAGTCGTGATGGCGCGGATGTTGATGTTCTTCTCAGACAGGGCCTCAAACGCGTCAGCTGCAACACCAGCATGGCTGCGCATGCCAATGCCGATCACCGACACTTTCACCACGTCTTTGGAGCCATTGAGCGCATCAAACTCAATGCCGCTATCTGGCGCTTCAAGTATGCCCACCGCTTTGTCGTAATCACCCTCCGGCAGCGTAAAGGTAATATCGGTCGTTGCACCATCAGCAGAGATGATCTGCACAATCATATCGACATTGATACCCGCTTTGGCGAGCGGACCAAACACGCTGGCTGCCACCCCAGGGCGATCTTTCACCCGACGCAACGATATCTGTGCCTCATCGCGCGAGAAGGCGATACCGGTAACGGTTTGCTGTTCCATTATGTCTTCCTCATCGCATATCAGCGTGCCAACCGGAGTATCGGTTTGTAACTCGGGTGCTTCGGGATCATCAAAGGATGAGCGCACAAACACCTTGACCCCGTGCACCATGGCAAGTTCCACCGAGCGCACCTGGAGCACTTTGGCACCCAAAGACGCCATTTCCAGCATCTCTTCAAACGCGATCTTGTCCATACGGCGGGCCTTGCCCTTCGAGAGCACGCGCGGGTCCGTGGTGTAGACGCCGTCCACATCGGTGTAGATATCACAGCGGTCAGCGTGCACCGCAGCCGCGATCGCCACCGCAGATGTATCAGATCCGCCGCGGCCAAGCGTTGCAATACGCCCCTCTGGCGAAATGCCCTGGAACCCGGCGATCACCGCCACCTGCGGCGTTCCGGTGTCTGTACCGGACATGCGCGCGATCAATTTATCAGCATCAATGCCATCAATGCGCGCAGCGCCATGGCTGGCATCAGTTTTCAGGGGGATCTGCCAACCCTGCCAGGATCGTGCATCCACGCCCATTGCCTGCAAGGCCAGCGCCAAAAGGCCCGAAGTGACCTGCTCGCCGGACGCCACAACGGCATCATATTCGCGCGCATCGAACACCGGTGCATTGGCCCCTGCGACTTTTGGTATGTCCTGCACCCAGCCCACAAGCTCATTGGTCTTGCCCGACATGGCCGAAACAACAACGGCCACTTCATGGCCCGCATCTACCTCGCGCTTCACATGGTGGGCAACGCGGGCAATGCGTTCAAGATCAGCAACCGACGTGCCACCAAATTTTAGAACCAGACGGGCCATGGTTTTCAGTACCGGGATTGAGGGCGACCGCTTTCTGGACGCCCCGCAGAAAAGACAGCGCGCGTGTTAGCGGCAAAGGTGGCCCAAGTCCATCGCTTTGCATCGTGTGCCGCCAATCAGCTGTAGCACGCTGACGTTACGTCATCTCTTAGCGCTCTGAATTTCAAGTCAATCTAAGCAAATGGTTATGAATATTTAAGCAATTCAACGGATATCGTCGCAACCGAAGGTAGCCGCTTACGCCCGCTGCCAGGCCGCTTAATCCTAGGATTTCCCAAAATGAAGCAACTCTCCATTGGCATGCGATTGCTGACACTCTCAGGTGTTTTCCTGATCGGCATTATCGCCCTTTCAGTCTCATTCTTGTTCTTATCAAGCCAAACCATGCGAGAGCAACGCGGCGCAGAAATCGTTAGCATGGTTGACGCCGCCATGACGCAAATCGCGGCGCAGCATCAGCGCGCTGTTGCTGGCGAAATTTCAATGGAAGAGGCGCAAACCACTGCTGCCCAAATCATTGAAGACATTCGCTATCGCGAGATCGAATACTTCTTCATCCATGATCGTCAGGGCATCATGATCATGCATGCCGTGCGCCCTGATCTGAACGGTGAAAACTTGTGGGAGTTGCAAGACCCCAACGGCAAATACCTTTTCCAGGAATTGGCAGCCGCAACGCAGTCGCCTGCCGGGGCTGGGTTTGTCGAATATTACTGGCCGCGCGCTGGAGAAGAGAACCCGATCCATAAATTGTCCTATGCTGCTGGCTTTGAGCCATGGGGCTGGGTGGTCGGCACAGGGCTTTACACCGATGACCTGACAACATCGCTGATCGACAAAGTCATCCGCTTTTCAGCCATCGGGGGCCTGATCCTCGCGCTCGGCGGGTTGCTGGCCTACCTCGTCAGCAACAGCATCTCCAAGCCGGTGCGTGCCATGACGGCATCCATGCAGTCTTTGGCAGATGGTCGCACTGATGTTGACGTGCCTGCTCGTGACCAAGCCCACGAGCTGGGCGCCATGGCAGCAGCTGTGGAAGTCTTCCGCGAGAACGCTCTCAAGCAGACCGAAATGGCACAAGCTGTTGAAGGCAATGCAAGCCAGCAGCAGGAGCGTCAGGCGCGTATCGAGGACATGATCACCGAGTTCCGCGCCTCTGTGGGCAGTGTTCTTGATGGTGTCGCCGAACGTGTTCAGGAAATGGAGACGATCGCTGCCGGCGTAACCGGCGTTGCAGATGATACAGCCGAGCGGGCAACAACGGCAGCCCAAGCTGCACAGGATGCATCTGCAAACGTTCAGACTGTCGCCAGCGCCACCGAAGAACTGACCGCATCAATCGCGGAAATTTCGCGCCAGGTAGAAGATACCACCACCACCGTTGGCCACGCCACCACAAGCGTACGCACAACCAACGATAAAGTAGAAAGTCTGTCTGAAGCGGCGCAGAAGATCGGCGATGTGGTCAAGTTGATTTCCGATATTGCCGAACAGACCAATCTCCTTGCGCTCAATGCCACCATCGAGGCAGCGCGCGCCGGTGAAGCTGGCAAGGGCTTTGCCGTTGTTGCAAGCGAAGTGAAAACGCTCGCCTCGCAAACTGCAAAGGCAACTGAGGACATCTCCGAGCAGATCGGTTCCATTCAGAATGCAACCGGGGAAACTGTGGTCGCAATTCGCGACATCGGAACGGTGATTGAGAACATCAATTCAACGATTGATATGATCGCTCAAGCCACACAACAGCAAGGCGCAGCAACTTCTGAAATCTCAAGCTCGGTGATGGAAGTGGTGCATGGGACCAGCAATGTTGCCGATAACGTTTCGGTCGTGAAGAACGCCGCTGGCGAGACATCCACATCTGCAGGTTCGGTGCGAAGCGCGGCCCAAGATGTTTCTGTGAAAACGGAAAACCTTCGCCGTGAGATCGATACCTTCCTGTCAAACGTCTCTGCTGCCTAAACCCAGCAACCCTCAAAATTTGAAGGCGCGCCTGCACAGGGCGCGCCTTTTTTTCTAGTTTCAGTTGGTTATCCGCGACATGTGGCCACTGGCGTTGGTAAGCTGCCTTGCGATAGATAAGCAATTCAACCAGCGCACAGGCACGCCCCTTTTCATGACGGACAGCACAGCAGCATCTTCCATAAGCTCTATCGACGCCGATGAGGTTGCACGCTTCTCTGCGCTGGCCGCTGAATGGTGGGATCCCAAGGGCAAGTTTGGTGTGCTGCACAAATTCAATCCTGTCCGGCTGGCTTACATCCGTGAAAAACTGTGCGCCCACTTTGAGCGCGATGAAAAAATCGCCCGCCCGTTTGAGGGTTTGCGGGTGCTGGACATTGGGTGCGGCGGAGGCCTGTTGTGTGAGCCCATGGCGCGCCTGGGCGCAGATGTGGTGGGCGTTGATGCCTCCGAAAAAAACATCAATACCGCCGCCGTCCATGCAAGCGAGCAAGGGCTTGCCATTGATTATCGCGCCACCACAGCCGAAGCGCTACGCGAAGCTGGTGAAATGTTCGACGTGGTGCTGAACATGGAAGTCGTGGAGCACGTGGCTGACGTGGAAAGCTTTGTGCAGGACTGCGCAGCGATGGTGAAACCTGGCGGCGTTATGGTGATTGCCACCATTAATCGCACGGCCAAAGCGTTTTTCATGGCCATTATTGGCGCTGAGCGTCTGCTGCGCTGGCTGCCAGTTGGCACCCATCAGTTTGAGAAACTTGTGAAGCCCGAAGAGCTTGCCAGCGCTCTTGTACCAACTGGCATGGCAATCGTTGATCGCACCGGCGTGACGTTCAACCCGCTGGATGACAGCTGGAACAGGGCACCGCGCGACCTGGATGTGAACTACATGGTGCTGGCTGCGCGTCCCGGCGTTTGAGCTCCAGCTCCTACCCAAGCCAAAAAATAGGGTGGTGCTAGGCGTTAGTGCCCGTCTTCTGGCAAGGGCGGGATGACGAAAACATCAATGCCTTCTTCGTCCAGCGCTGTGGCCTCTTCCAATGAAGCCTCGCCATAGATGGCACGCTCTTCAGCTTCACCATGGTGCATTTTGCGCGCTTCTTCAGCAAAACGCTTGCCGACATTTTCTGACTTGGTCTCAACCTCATCACGCAGCTTGCGGACGGCTTCCACATAAGCTTTTACCTGTGCGGGTGCGTCTTTGAGGCTTGGCACGGCAGCGACAGGGGCCGATGGCACTGGTGCCGCCGCCGGTTCTGACGCTGGTAGAACCTTCCCATCAACGGCAGTCTTTTTACTGTCTTTAGCACTTTCAGCGTCCAGATTCGCCTTTGCGCTCACCAACGCGTTGTGTAGCTCTGTCGCCGCTTTTTCCTGGTTTCGCCCGGTCGAAACATTCGGTGCCATCAACGCCTTGCTGATTGCAGCATCGCCACATGCCGGGCACGCCAGCAGGCCGCGCTGAACCTGATTATCAAAGTCAGCATTGCTACGAAACCAGCCATCAAAGGCGTGGTTGTTGGAACACCGCAAAGAAAACGAAATCATGCCACGGCCCGCTTGGTACCTGTCGCTATGCGATCAAGCTCAAAACTGCGATCATGGCCAAGCGCAGGGATTTTTGTGCGCGCATCGGCGACTGCACCAAAATCGATCTCGGCAAACAGAACACCAGGTTCATCATCAGCTTTTTCCGCGATTACCTTACCCCAGGGATCAATGACCAGGGAATGCCCATAGGTTTCCCGGCCGTCCTCATGGGCACCGCCTTGCGCGGCCGCCATGACAAAACTTCCAGTTTCGATGGCCCGGGCACGCAACAAAACATGCCAGTGCGCCTCGCCAGTTTGCTTGGTGAAGGCCGCCGGAACGGTCAAAATGTTGGCACCAGCTTGCGCCTGCGCCCGGAAAAGGCCTGCAAATCGCAGGTCATAACAAATGCCCAGACCGACGATTGCCGCGCCAAGGTCCACCACAGCGCATCGCCCGCCAGGCGCATAAATCGCGCTTTCGCGCCAGCTTTCACCGCCTGCAAGGTCTACATCAAACATGTGGACTTTGTCGTAAGTGGTGATCAGCCCGCCATCAGGGCCAAAAAGATGCGCCCGGTTGGCAAAACGCCCATCAGGAAGAGGCACTGCCATGGAGCCGATATGCAGCGTGACACCATGTTTGGCGGCCAAGCTGGAAAATCGCTGGACAGCACTATCCACGCCATCTTGCGTAATCTGCTCGCCCATACGCTCGCGGTCACGCTCAATCAGCGTTGTCATCTCGGGGGTTTGGATCGTGCTGGCACCGCCATCAGCGGCCTGCCCGATTAGAGAACAGACTGTCTCCACGTTCTCAGAGAACGTGCGCGTCGAGCGCAGCTGAACCAGTGCAACTTTCATCGGCCAGATCCTTTAAGCTGCCAACATACCGTCAAGTTTACCGGTGCGTTCAAGCGCGAACAGATCATCGCAGCCGCCCACATGGCTGTCACCAATAAAGATCTGCGGGAAGGTGGCAGCGCCGCCGGATTTGGCGACCATTTCGGCCTTAACCGCGGGCTTCATTGTGGCATCATGCTCAACAAAAGATACACCCTTTTGCTTGAGCAGCGATTTGGCACGCGAGCAGAAGCCGCACATGGCGCGGGTATAGATGGTGACAGTGGTCATAAGGCACTCCAGAAAAACAGCAGGCGGGGCAATTCCCCTTCTCAGCCGTTATATGGTGCCCGATGCATTCTGCACAACGGCAGTTGAGAAAACCAGAGCATCCACTTGTGCGGGGCGGCAACCCTTGCCTTCACCGGTCAACGCGCCTGCCATGGCGTTCAGGGTCGCGCCAGTGGTGTGCACATCGTCGATTAACACCACATTTTTGCCTGCCAGTGCAGCCTCGCCTGCCGGCGTGGTGCGAAAAGCTCCACGCACATTGCGAAGGCGATCTCCACGCGACAGCGGCAGTTGCTGCTTGGTGCGCTTGACCCGTTTCACCGCATCATGAAGCACCGGCGCTCCGGTTATCGCGCCGATAGCATTGGCCAGCAGCGCAGACTGATTATAGCGCCGCTGTAACTGCCGCAAAGGGTGCAATGGAACTGGAACCAGCACGGTATCAGCTTCATGCAAAAGCGCTTTGCCCGCGCGCGCCATCATCGCGCCCAAACTGTCGGCAAGGTGACGTTGGTCTGCAAATTTCAGGGCATGCAGGAGCCGTGGTGCCACGCCATCATAGGTGCAGGCAGCACGCAGACGGTTAAATTCAGGCGGGTTAGCAAGCGCTTCAGCGGACACAGCGCCCGGCCCCAGATCATACGCCAAAGGCAAGCCAAGCCGGTTGCACACCGGCTCCTCAATCCAAGGCACCATGCGCCAGCAGTCGCCACACAAACCCCCATCATCCTGCACCAATGTGCGACAGGTTGGGCATGTTGGCGGCACAACATAGTCGACAGTGTTAACCACCGACGCGCGAACCGCACAGAAGGATTGTTTGAGCAAGCGCGACAAAGAGGCGGGCAAGCGACCAGCAGGTAGGTCCATCACATGGTCAAGATTTCCATCACCTTGACCTGATACCGACATACGCTTCGCCATACCGCCCCCAACTCTGGCTGCTACTGGTGACCTTTCCAAGAGCAGTCTGCACAGTGCTTGTGCCAAACGCGCCTAAGGTCATACACCCTTAGTCGTAAAACAGTGGCTGCACCCTGTCATGCGCAGATTCCCTAGTGGGGCCTGGCGAAGGTTGCGCGCCATTCTCAACGCCGTGAAATCAACCCTGGATGCAGCCCCTCCTGCGCGTTACATCCCTACGGGAAGCCCCTTAGCCAAGGACCCAATGACATCTCCACCAACACCACCCCCCTTTCATCAGCACCGCAAGTGTTTGACACTGCCTTGCTTTCCCAGCGCAAACACCGCGCCTTAAAGGCTTCAAACAAACCGGGTGCGCGCGATGGCGGGTTCTTGCTGGACCGTGCCTTGGCCGATGTCCGCGAGCGCCTGGATACCGTTGAACGGCAGTTCGATGCAGCTCTGGACATATCGGACGACGATGGACGCGCCGCAGCGCTACTGGAAGCCAGCGAGCGTGTCGACGTGATGGTGCGACTTGCAAGCCATCCACAACTTGCCCAGCTCGGTAGCAATCCCACGCTGATCGGACAAGCTGAGCACCTGCCAGCGCAGGCAGAAAGCCTCAATTTGGTGACCTCGGTGCTCGGCTTGCAATGGGTAAACGACCTACCCGGAACACTGGTCCAGATCCGCCGTGCCCTGAAACCTGATGGGCTGCTGCTGGGATCGTTCATCGGCGGCAACACGCTTCATGAACTGCGCGATGTCCTGGCTCGCGAGGAGGAAGAGGCAACCGGTGGCGCCAGCCCGCGCGTTGCCCCGTTTGTTGACGTGCGCGATTTTGGCAGCCTCCTTCAGCGCGCAGGCTTTGCCCTTCCAGTGACAGATGTGGACACCTTCACTGTGCGGTATGGGAACTTGTTTGTGCTGATGGCCGACTTACGCGCGATGGGCGCAACCAGCACTCTCATGCACCGAAGTCGCAAGCCGTGGACCAAGGGTCGCGCGGTTCGTGCAGCGCAGCTTTACGCGCAACGCTATGCAGACCCAGATGGGCGGATCCGCGCAACCTTCCAAATCATATCGTTTTCGGGGTGGGCACCGTCGCACGTTCAACAAAAGCCATTGCAGCCAGGGTCTGCACGCGCACGCCTTGCCGATGTTTTGGGAACACAGGAAATCCCTACTGGCGAAAAACCCAGCTAGCGTGATCGCCAATGCACGCAGATGACCGCCCGCGCTTACGTGTCTACTGGGGCGTTGAAACCACGGTCGTGATGTCTGTGAAGGCGCCATCGCGCAAATTTGCACCTGCCAGCGTTACCGCAGTGGCAATCACCACGGCGATCGCACTGGCGATGATGGCATATTCGATTGCCGTCACGCCTTTGGAGTCGCGGCCAAAACGCGCGATCAAGCCACCGAAGCGTCGCGATTTCGGCGAAATTTTCAAAGCATCGTACGCCATGGGCCTGCTCCAATTGGGACTTAGATAACGACTAAGCGTTGGGTAGCAGGCGCACGCTAAGGGTGCCTAAATGCAACTGTTAGACCTTTAACGGTCCGTCGCCCGGCCCGGTATAGCCGGTTCAATGGGGTAAGCTCAGCATAAACGGCGTCAAAAGACTTGCTCGACACACGCCAAGCTTGATCATCCAGCTTTGCTAAGGCGCGCCATCGGCGGTGGAACAGCATCGTCATTGCCCGGCAAACCCTGGTGATCTTTCCACATAACCGAAGCAAAGCCGTACTGCGCTTCGGTGTGTGCAGCGTCTAAGCACGCTTCGTGAAAGGCTTTTGGCTTGGCAAAGAAATACCCCTGCACCTCTTCACAGCCCAGGTCGCAGATGACTTTAAGCTCAGCCTCCGTTTCCACACCCTCCACGACAAGGCTCAAACCAAGACCGCGCCCAAGCCCGACAATGCCCTGCAGCAAACGCAGCTTCTCAGGATCACGGTCGCAGTCGATCACAAAAGAACGGTCAATTTTCAGCTTATCGACCGACAGCGTGTTGAGATAGCGCAGCGACGAATAACCGGTTCCAAAGTCATCCAATGCAATCTGCACACCCAACTCTTTGAGGTTGGCAAACAGCTTTTGGATGCGCGGCAGGGCATCCTCACTGAAGACGCTTTCGGTCAACTCAACGCACAAGAGCTCCGGCGGAAAACCGGTGTCCTTCAATGCTTGTTGCACATCACTTTCCACATCGCGATGCCATAACTGAGCAACGGACAGGTTCACGGCCATCTGCAATGGCGCACCGCCTGCATCCAGCCATTCGTTCCCTTGCCGGCAAACCTTATGGACCATCCACGCGCCCAGATCAGCGATCAGGCGAGAACTTTCGGCAATCGGAATGAATTTGGTCGGAGGAATGTCACCGCGCGTCGGGTGGTTCCATCGCACCAGCGCTTCAAAGCCAGAAACCCGGCCCTCCATTACGTCAACTTGCAATTGGAAGTGGGCATCCAACGTATCATTGCTGATCGCATCGCGAAGGTCGCGGGCAAGGCTCACGCGGTCCTGCACATCCTTATCCAGGCCGGGGTGAAACAGCAGCGCACGGTTCCGTCCAGCAGCTTTCGCCTCGTAGAGGGCTAAATCTGCAAAGCGCATCGCTTCATCGCCATCTCTGGCCTGCTCCGGCAGCAGCACCATGCCAATGCTGGTGGAAATATGCACCGACCCGTCATTCAACTGAACAGTGGCTGCAAAGGCCGAAACGATGCCGGAAGCGATCGCGCTTAGTTCAGACGGATTGGATACGCTGGGCACAATCACGGCAAACTCATCACCGCCCAAACGACACACAATGCCCTGGCCAGAAACCGAGTGCGACAAGCGTTCGGACACCCTGCGAAGCAGTTCATCGCCTGCTGCATGGCCAAGCGTATCATTGACCTCTTTGAAGTGGTCCAGATCCAACAACAAGAGACCGGCTTGGCTTGCCTTCTGATCCACGCGGCGCAGAACACCGTTCAGCTCACGGGTAAAATAAGCGCGGTTACCCAGCCCGGTGAGTGGATCATGGAACGCAAGCATCTCAAGTTCGCGCTCAGCCTGTTTTCGCTCGGTGATGTCCTGCACCGTACCGAACACTTCATTGGGACGCCCCTGTGCATCGCATCGCGCACGCGCGATGACATTCAGGTCCATGCACTGGCGACCCTTACGTTTCCAGGAGATATCGACTGCCTGGTTCTGCGCTGTTGCCAGAAGCTTGCGCATGGAAACGGATATGGTCTCACGGTCTTCCGGCTGTACCAGCGATGCAAAACGCTTGCCACTGATTGTTCTTGAACTTTCAGGCAATCCGGTCAGTTCAAGAAACTCTGGGCTGAGTGTCATCATGCCGGTATCGCGGCGGTACGACCAAGCACCCAACTTGCCCAACCGGTGCGCTTCAGCCAGATCAGCGGCCCGTCGTGCTGCCTGTTCACGGGCCTCTACCTCCTCTGTTATGTTGGTCCCGGTCCCCCGGTAACCAAGAAATGTGCCGTCCTCAGCAAAAAATGGCCGCCCATTGCTGCGCGCCCAAACAGTGCGCCCATCAGGCAGAGACACTTGGTAAACAAAGTCGGTATAGGCCTCACGCCGCTCAATTTTCTTGAGGTGCTCTTTCAAGACATCCTCATTGGCTAATCCACCGATCAAATCAAGAATGGACGTACCAATATAGGATTCATGGCTCTTGCCGGTAAAATCCTTGATGGCCGGGCTCATCATGGTGAAGATTTCGTTGGCGTTCACTTCCCACAACCAGTCAGACGCGGTGTTGGCAAAGTCCTCCATAGCCGCCCGATTTTTGGCCAAAGCGCGCTGCGCCTCCACTTCCGCAGTCACCACCGTACCGGTACCCCGGCAACCTAGAAAGCGGCCGTCATTATCGAACCGAGGGTTGCCGCTTATGCGGATCCACTTGGAAACTTCGTCCCCCAATTTATTGACATAGACGGTATTCCGAAACGGGCGATGCGCGTTTAGGTCATCCAGGTGCTGTTCAAAAACTCTCTCATTTTCTGGATAATCGAACAGCTCAAAACGCGTTTTACCCATGAAGGTTTCAGGCTCGGCGACGAAACCATCGATGACATGGCTGAACATCTGAAAGCGATGATACTCATCGGTTTCCCACTTCCAGTCTGACGCCACCGCAGCGAACTCTTCCATGGCCGTCTTCTGGGCCTCAAGCTCGCGCTTGGCCTCCACCTCTCCGGTAATATCACTACCCGTGCCGCGGTATCCGCAAAACGCTCCAGCTTGATCAAAACGTGGCAAACCATTGATCTGGAACCAACGGAAGGAGCCATCAGCAGCTTGGATCCGGTACGTCAGATCACGAAAGGGGCGACGCGCCTTTAGATCCTCAACATGGGTGGCAAAAGCAGCCTTATTCTCTGGCAGGTTAGCGAACCCAAGTCGGCTTTTGCCAATAAAAAACGATAATGGGTAGCCTGTTACATTAGCGGCCGCGTCGGTTAGCATCGTGAGCTTATGATCGGCATCGGCCTCCCACATCCAGTCAGATCCGATCTCGGCAAAGTCTTCTAGCGCTGCTTTCTGGGCTTCAAGCGCCTGCTGGGCCTCAATCTCGGCCGTGATGTTGCTGCTTGTCCCGCGGTAGCCAACAAATCTGCCATCCTGCGCAAAGACCGGTCGTCCGCTCGCCCGGACCCACATCACACGGCCATCGTCACAATAGCCCTTATAAACGAAATCGGTGAACGGTTTGCGGGCATCGCGCAAAGCGCGGTGTGCGGCAAAACCCTCCACATTCTCGGGTATATCCTCAACATCATACCAGTTCACACCAATATAGCGCTCAGGCGGGGCCCCGGTTTGATCCTCAATAGCCGCACTCATATACGTAAAGATGTGGTCTGTATCGGTCTCCCACATCCAGTCAGACGCAAGACTGGCAAAGTCCTCCATAACAGTTTTGCGCTGTTCAGCAGCTTCGCGCGCCGCAACCTCAGCGGTTATGTCGCTGCCTGCCCCACGATACCCAAGAAAGCCACCCTGCTTGTCAAAGCGTGGCGAGCCATTGATACGATACCAGCGGACCTCGCCATCAGGCGTTTTGCTGCGATACACAAAGCCCTTGAACGGCATCGCCGAATCCATGACCCGCCGATGCTCGCGGAACCTTTCCTCGTTGTCAGGCAGCGGCAAGTAGTTGAAACACGATCGGCCGATAAAAAACGATGCAGGGTAGCCCGAAACCACTTCAACCGCATCGGACATATAGGTGAACACATGCTGCGCGTCGGTCTCCCACAACCAATCAGAGGCAACGCGGGCGAAATCGGCCATGGTCTCGCGTTGGTCTTCAGCCTCACTGCGCGCATCCAGCATGTCGGTGGCGTCAACAAGCTCAAAAATCGGCTGATACTGGCCACCGGTGATCGTCAGCACAAAACGCCGGCCAAATCGCTGCATTGAATCCGGCAGCTCAATGCGCATGGCTGTTTCACCATCCGCTGCTGCGACCACCTTTGAGGCCTCACATGCGGTTAGCGGGCGACCAAACAAATCGCTCAAATGGGTAACGCGCTTGCCCAGTGTGTCGTCCATATCGGTGAGCGAGAGGAGAACAAGATCTGCGACGTGATTCTCTTCCAGTACCGGTTCCAGCGTGCCGCCAAAAAAGCCGGTATCACGCGCAAGTTCTCGAAGAATGTCTTCCACCCAGACAAGGCGTTTGACCAGTGCGACCAACCGTGCAGGACGCTGGCCGCGTTTTGCAGGAAAGGGCATTATCACGCGCAGCCAACTGTGGGCTGTGTGAGTCATAGACGCGCGATTGACGGAGTACATCACTCGTTTTGAGCGCAGTGCTGTGTCATAGATCTGGGCGTAGGATTTGCCGATACCAGAGGCGAAGTCGTCTGTGCTTTTGCCGACCATGGAGATGCCAGCGTCTTTCGAGATACCCCGGCCATAATGACGATAGAGATAATGACCTTCATCTTGAGCTTCAACGAGAACCAAATCATCAAGGAATGGACCAAACGGGCTGGACTCCAGATCATCCAGCGCGGCGCAATCGCAAGCGCGCCAAGCCGCAAGGACCGGTTCCAACTCTGGAAACCGTTCGATATCGATCTCATTGATCGGCCGTGTAATGCCCTGATAGGTTTTCAAACGCCCATCCCGTCCGCGAAACGTAGGGGTACCTGCAACGGGTTCACATCAGGTTAAATGAATGCAGTGATTTCACGTAAGTCAAAGCAGGTCGATCAGCGGCGCAATCAACGGCCCATCGGCTTCAGGCATCGGGTAGTTGCGCAGCCGGTTTGGCCGCACCCAGGCCAATTCCTGCCCTTCTTGAGGGGTTGGCGTGCCCTGCCAACGGCGGATGACATAAAGCGGCATCAACAGGTGAAAATCATCATAGCCGTGGCTGGCAAAGGTCAGCGGCGCCAGACAGGCCGTTTTGGTTTCAACACCAAGCTCTTCTCGCAGTTCGCGCAGCAACGCCTCTTCGGGCCGCTCGCCCGTTTCCACCTTGCCGCCGGGAAATTCCCAAAGGCCTGCCATCGCCTTGCCTTCGGGGCGCTTGGCAATCAGCACGCGGTGGTCCGTGTCAACAAGTGCCGCAGCCGCCACAAGAACAAGCTTTAAACTCATGTGCGATAATCACCATTTATCGCCACATAGTCTTTTGTGAGGTCGCAGGTCCATATCGTGGCCGTGCCCTCACCCAAACCAAGATGAACGCGCAGGGTAATTTCTGGATGCTTCATCACAGCAGCAGCGGCATCCTCGCTGTAAGCTGGATCACGCTCGCCCTGAAAAGCCACACGCACATCGGTGCCATCGGCACCAAACCAGATCGCAAGTTTATCGCGGTCCGCGGGCTCTCCGGCTTTACCTACGGCCATCACCACCCGGCCCCAATTGGCATCCTCGCCAGCAAAGGCGGTTTTCACCAAAGGCGAATTTGCGATGGACCGCGCAATGATGTCGGCGCTCTTATGCGATTTTGCGCCTTCAACGGTGACGGTCACAAATTTGGTAAGCCCCTCGCCATCTTTTACAATGGCATGGGCCAGCTCCAGCGACAGATCATCCAGCGCAGCTTGAAGTATGGCGACACGCGGATCATCCATGCTGGTTATCGGGGCATCGGCAAAGCGCTTGCCCGTAGCAAACAAGAGAACGGTGTCGGATGTTGATGTATCGCTATCGATTGTGATGCGGTTGAAGCTGCCTCCAACAGAGAGCGAAAGCATGGTCTGCAAAACATCATGAGTGATCGCCGCATCGGTGGCGATGAAGGACAGCATGGTGGCCATGTCTGGTGCAATCATGCCCGCACCTTTGGCCACGCCCGATAGGGTTATGGTTTCCCCCTCCACCTCAATGCGGCGTAAAGCAGCCTTGGGAAAGGTGTCAGTGGTCATGATTGCCTTGGCAGCATCGACCCAGTGTCCAGCTCCACCCTCCAAGCCTTCGACCAAGCCATCCATCACGCCGGTGAACTTGTCTGCCGAGAGCGGTTCACCAATCACGCCGGTCGACGCAAGAAACACAGCTTTCTCTGGCACACCCAAAGCCTGCGAAACGATGCTGGCCGAGCGCTCCACCGATGCACGGCCCTTCATGCCGGTGAACGCGTTGGCATTGCCGGAGTTCACCAGCAGTGCAGACGCCTGACCGCCAGCCAACAACCCTTTGCACCAGTCCACCGGCGCAGAAGCGCAGGCCGACCGGGTGAAGGTTCCAGCAACGGTTGTGCCCGCATCAAAAACCATAAGCAGCACATCGGTGCGCCCGGCATATTTGATGCCCGCCTGCGCTGTGGCCAGCCGCACACCATCCACCGGCAGCACATCAGGCGTGCCGGTGGGGGTAAACGGCGAGGGAAAAGCAACCTCGGCTCTATCGTGCCCGCTCATCAGGGTACCAATCTGGCTTTACTGGTCGGCAGGCGGTTCCAGGCCTTCAACTTCGTAAGAAATGTCCGCAGCACCACGCAAATCATCGACCGCGCCAACAAAGGCCTGCTGAAGAAGTCCTTGCTGCATCTGTGGGCCGAGCTGCGCCAATGTCGGCGCTTCGCTTTCGCGCACCTCTTCCACAAAAATGACGTGCCAACCAAATTGGCTTTCCACGGGATCAGCAGTGTAGCTGCCGACTTCAAGGGCGAAAGCTGCCTCTTCAAACACCGGCACCATACGGCCAGGGCCGAAGAAACCAAGGTCACCGCCATTGGGGCCAGAAGGTCCGGTTGAGCGCTCAGTGGCAAGGGTCGCAAAGTCAGCGCCGCCATCAAGCTCTTCAATTACCGAACGCGCATCTTCCTCGGTTTCCACCAAAATGTGTCGAGCGCGGCGCTCTTCCTCGGGCTCAAAACCTTCCACCGCTTCGTTGTAGGCCGCCTCGATTGCGGCCTCATCAACGCCAGCAGACAGAACCTCTACCAGATAGCTGGTGCGCAACGTGCGGGCACGCTGATAGGCCATGCGGCGCGCAAAAGCAGCGGTATCGGCAAGACCTTCGGCTTCAGCAGCGCCAGCCAGCAGGTGAAGGTCGATCAAAGCATCCACGATCACTGCGCGGCGCTGTTCGGCAGGCACGCGCTGCATCTGCTCAGCAAAATCCTGGCTCGCCATCATGGCTTCGTCTTCCGTGATCTCATGGCCATTAACGATGGCAAGCACGGTATCAGGCGCCAAAGCCTCCTGCGCCATAGCACTGGGCACCAAAGCAGCCAGTGAAAAAACAGAAGCGGTTAGCCCGGCCAGTGCCAAGCGTGAAACGGTGTGCAGCATGCAGAAAGTCCTTGAATCTGTTAGAAGGGGGGAAGGGAAAGCTTGGCCCCACAAATCGGGCCGGACCATGGCGGTCTTTCCCCACGTTGACAAGCAAAAGGGCCATTCTTATCTGTGTGCGCTTGTTCATCTGCTGATCAGAGCTTCATCTGCCGATCAGCCCGCTTTGCTTTACCATTGCGCACCGCCTGCCCTTGATGTGGCTTCCTGCGGTACGCGGAGATATGTCCCGCCATGCTTGGCCTCGGTTCCATTGCCTCAAAACTCTTCGGCTCCTCCAACGACCGCGTGGTCAAGGGCTACCAAGCCCGTGTTGATGCCATCAACGCCCTGGAAAGCGATATGGAAGCGCTCTCAGACGAGGCGCTAAAGGCCAAGACACTCGAATTTCGCGAACGCCTTGCAGGCGGCGAAACGCTGGATGGTCTGCTCAGCGAGGCTTTTGCCGTTGTGCGCGAGGCCGGCAAACGGGCATTGGGCCAGCGCCATTATGATGTGCAGCTGATTGGCGGCATGGTGCTGCACGAGGGTAAAATCGCCGAGATGAAAACCGGCGAGGGTAAGACGCTTGTCGCCACGCTTGCTGTGTACCTCAATGCATTGGCGCAAAAAGGCGTGCACGTTGTGACCGTCAACGACTATCTGGCACGCCGCGATGCGGCTTGGATGAGCCAGGTCTATGGCTTCCTGGGCCTGACGACCGGCGTTATCGTGCATGGTTTGGGCGATGAAGAACGCCGCCACGCCTACGCTTGCGACGTTACATACGCGACCAACAATGAGCTTGGGTTCGACTATCTGCGCGACAATATGAAGTATCGCCGCACAGAAATGGCGCAGCGTCCGCACAACTTCGCCATTGTTGATGAAGTCGATTCCATTCTGGTCGATGAAGCGCGTACCCCGCTCATCATTTCCGGCCCACTGGCCGATAAGTCAGAGCTTTACACCGCAATCGACAAGCTGGTTCCGCAGATTGAACCGGATGATTACGAGGTGGATGAAAAACAGCGCTCGGCCAACTTCACCGAGGAAGGCTCGGAAAAGCTGGAAACCATTTTGGCCGAAGCAAAGCTCATTGAAGAGGGTACCGACCTTTACGATGTAGAAAACATTCAGGTCGTCCATCACATGAACCAAGCGCTGCGCGCGCATACGCTTTTTCAGCGCGACAAAGATTACATTGTGCGCAATGGCGAGGTGGTGATCATTGATGAGTTCACTGGCCGCATGATGCCAGGGCGCCGCTTCTCCGATGGTTTGCATCAAGCGCTGGAAGCCAAAGAGCGTGTGGCGATCAATCCTGAAAACCAGACGCTGGCGTCGGTCACGTTCCAGAACTATTTCCGCCTCTATGAAAAACTCGGCGGCATGACGGGTACTGCTTCAACCGAAGCTGAAGAGTTTGGCGACATTTATGGCCTGGAAGTCGTTGAAATTCCAACCAATGTGCCGGTTTCACGCATCGATGATGATGATGAGGTTTACCGCACGTTTGAGGATAAATACCGCGCGATCGTTGCCCTGATCGCCGACTGTAAACGCCGTGGCCAACCTATTCTTGTGGGCACAACCAGCATCGAAAAATCCGAACTTCTCAGCCAAATGCTGACCGATAAAAAGGCAGTTTCTGCGATCGCCGACAAACTGATTGAGCAGGCTGAAAACACCGACAAAGGTGAGCCCGAACTAGCAGCCTACCTGCGTGAGGCAGGCGAGTATCTCAAAGAGAATCTCAAGGGCGTCAAAGGCAAGAACCCAGCCATTGAGCACAAGGTGTTGAATGCCCGCTTCCATGAGCAGGAAGCGCTTATCGTGACCCAGGCCGGCGTGCCTGGAGCAGTGACAATCGCGACCAACATGGCTGGTCGCGGCACTGATATTCAGCTGGGCGGCAACGCCGATATGCGCATCGTAACCGAGCTCGGTGAAATGGAAGAGGGCCCGGAGAAAGAAGAAAAAGCGCAGGCCATTCGCGACGAAATTGCTGCGCTGAAACAGCAGGCTCTGGACGCGGGCGGCCTGTATGTTGTGGGAACCGAACGGCACGAAAGCCGCCGGATCGACAACCAGTTGCGCGGCCGTTCCGGCCGTCAGGGCGACCCTGGCCACTCAAAGTTCTTCCTGTCTCTGCAAGATGATCTGATGCGCATCTTCGGCTCCGACCGGATGGACGGCATGCTGCAAAAGCTTGGCCTGAAAGAGGGCGAAGCGATCATCCATAATTGGATCAACAAAGCCCTGGAAAAGGCGCAGCAGAAGGTCGAAGCCCGCAACTTCGATATCCGCAAAAATCTGCTGAAATATGATGATGTGATGAATGATCAGCGCCGCGTTGTGTTTGAGCAGCGTCTGGAGCTGATGGAGGAGGATGACCTAGCAGAACCGGTCAAGGACATGCGCCACGATGTCATCGAAGATATGGTGGCTGCGCATATTCCTGAAAAAGCCTACCCCGAACAGTGGGACACAGAAGGCCTACAGACCCAAGTGAAAGAGGTGCTGAACCTTGATCTTCCCGTAGTGGACTGGGCCGACGAGGAAGGCATTGCCGAAGATGATGTGATGGAGCGCTTGAAACGGTCCGCCGATGAGGCCTACGCCTCACGCGTTGCCCGCTTTGGCCCCGATGTGATGCGGCAAGTCGAGCGCGCAGTGCTTCTGCAGACCCTTGACGGCCTGTGGCGCGAGCATCTGGCAACGCTTGATAATTTGCGCTCCGTTGTTGGCTTCCGTGGCTACGGTCAGCGTGACCCGCTGCAGGAATACCGCACAGAGGCGTTCCAGCTGTTTGAGGCGCTGCTTGCAACCCTGCGCGAAACAGTTACCAAGCACCTGATGGTGGTGGAGGTGCGCACCGAGGCGCCGCCACAGTTGCCTTCAGCTGATGAGGTGCCTGGTGCTGCACCGGCGCCAGCGCAGCCCATGTCTCCGGCATTGGCCAAGGCCGCTGCTGGTATGGCCGCCTTGCGCGGTGAGACAGTTGCCGCAGTGGTTGCCCCTGAAGAGCGTGACCCCGAACGCCCTGAAACATGGGGCAAGGTTGGCCGCAACGAGCAATGCCCTTGTGGGTCAGGCAAAAAATACAAGCATTGCCACGGCGCAGTTTAAGTTAAGCGGGTCAAAGCCCGCATACAGGCGACGCCAACCAATGGCCCCAGCGCCATAACCAGCAACACCGGTGGCCAGCCCCAAAGGTTGGCCAGCACCGGCGTTGCCTGCACCGTGATCATGGTAAGGCCAAAGCCCAGCGCCGTTTGAAAGGTAAGCAGGCTACCGGTCTGCTCAGGCGGCGCATGGTCGGCAACCAGAGCGGAGAGCTGTGGCGAGTCTGGTATTACGCTTGCCCCCCACAGGATCAGCACCGGCAACACCAGCCACACCGGCCCACCATAAGTGGCTGCCGCCAGCACCGCTGCACCGCCGCTTATCACCATTGCGCCACCAGCCACCTGGGCTTTGCCAACACGGTCTGCCAGCCACCCCGCAGGCACACACGCCACAGCTCCTGTTGCAATGACTAAAAAGGCAGTCAGGCTGGCCAGCCACAAAGCCTCATCAGGTGCCATGACAAGCGCATAGGATGAGGCAGCCAACAACCCGATCCACGCCCACATGGCGTAAAGTTCCCACATGTGCGCCAGATACCCGAGGATTGCCAGCCGCACACCCTTGTTGTTCCAAGCGGTGCCAATCGCCGCAGGATTGAACGCTGCTGCGCGCACATGGTGCGGCCCAAGCTTGGAGAGCAGTGCCAACAGCCCCCCAAAGACGGCAAGCCCCGAGGCGAGCATAACCGTGGTGCGCCAGTCGGTGCCACCGGTCAGTGCCAGAAAGTGCGGCGAGGCAGAGCCCAGCGCCACAGCACCCACCAGCGCACCGACCAAAAGCCCGCGATCCTTCGCGCCCCAACCAACAGCGATCTTCATGCCAATGGGGTAGACGCCTGCCAGCAATGCACCGGTGGCAACGCGCAGAAAAACCGCACCGGCGGTATCAGGTGGCACCACAAGCAGCAGAGCATTGGCAAACCCCGCCAGCACCGCGCATGCAGCAAATACATGGCGCGGGTCCAGCCTGTCGGGCAGGCCAGATATGGCAAGCGCCAAGGCGCCAATGACGAACCCGCCCTGCACACCGCTGGACAATGCGGCCTGCTGCGCTGCTGACATTGGCACCTCGGCCACCATGCCCGGCAGCACGGCTGCAGACACAAACCACAGGCTCATCCCGCAAACCTCGGCGATCATAAGAAGGATGATAGAGCGCGCTTTCATTCACCAGCGGTAGCGCGCGCAAGCACGCCAGGCAAATGACGCTTTAGTGCGTCATGAGAAAACTGCGTAGGGCAGCCTCAAAAGCGTCTGGCACCTGCACTGGAGCAAGGTGACCTGCGTTCTCAAGCATCACAAGCTGCGCATCGCGAATGCCTGCGGCCAAGGCTTTTGGGTGCTCCGGCGGGAACGACAGGTCTCGATCCGCTCCAATGACCAGCGTCGGTGTTGTGATGGCACCAAGACGATCCATCAGATCATGCGCCTTAACAGCCAGCCCGCACGACACCGCGCCAGCAATCGTGGTTGACCCGACCATTCGGGCAATAGGATCAAGGTCAGCGGGACCAAAACCATCCATCAAGCCATCGCCATACCAACGCTCAATCGTCTCGCCGATTTGCGCCCACATGCCCTTGCTCGTGATCTGGTCCAGTCGCTCATCCCACACCCCGGCAGCCTCGGGTGCAAGAGCACCGGTGGTGCAGGCCAGCGTCAGGGACTTCATACGATCGCCATACGCCAGCCCCAAATGCTGACCAATCATGCCACCGATGGAAAGGCCGCACATATGCGCCTTGTCCACGCCAGCATGGTCCAAAACAGCCACAACGCAATCGGCCAGAAACGCCATGCTGGAGGCTGCATCATGGGGATCGGACTGACCATGGCCGGGTAGATCCAGCGCAAGGCAACGCAATTGCGGAGCCAAACGCGCCACCATGGCGTCCCACAGGCTGGCATTGCAGGTATAGGCATGCACAAAAATCAGTGCCGGGCTTGTGCCGCCGGTATCTGTGTAATGGATGCGGCGACCATCAAGCGTAGCAAAGGGCATGCTGTGTACTCAGAATAAGCGCGGTTAGTTACCAGCGAACATGTCGTCAAACAGGCGGCCAGCGCGCTGGCTGAAACCCGAAGGCTGTTCCACCGCAGTGGCAGCGGGCGCTTCAGCAGCAGCTACCGGTTCAACCACCAAAGGCTCGATAGCTGGCGGTGCTGTGGGCGTAACAGCCACAGCCTCAATTGCTGGGGGTGGCGCCACTGGCGCGCTTGGCGCTGCGGGTGCTGCGACCAAAGGCTCAACAACAGGTGCTGCAACCGGTGAAGGGGCCGGGGTCGGCGTTGTTGCCACAGCAATTGGCGCACGCGCGGCAGGTGCTGTCGGCGTTGCTGTGCTTGGAAGCGGCGAGACGCTGTCTTCCACCACGCCAGCAAACATCACACGCTGATTGGCCAAGGTATCAGGCACCCCTTCAGGGAAAAGGTTGGCAACGGCAACCTGAAACTCATTTTGATACTCAGCCTGCGCTGCATTAAACGCGTTGGCGACCTGAGGCTGAATCTCATAGCTAGGGCATTGCTGCGCAGCAGAGAACTGGTCAGCGGCCACTGCATTGAAGATGTAACGGCGATCACACACATCGACCTTGGGCGGCTCTCTGGTCACCTCAAAATGCTGATAGCCTTCCTGCAACATCTGCCAGAACGGGAAGTAACGATGGCCCGAATAGCGCGCCATGTTTTGTGCCGTCATACGGAACGGGAACGCATCAACCTGAAACGCCCGCTGCCCTCCGTCAAAGGCTTCACGCGCAAGCGCATAAATTTCAGAAATCTGTTCATCGGTCATCGCGTAGCAACCAGCCGAGGAACATGCGCCATGCACCATCAGGTGCGAGCCGGTGCGCCCGTGCGAACGGTCGTAAGCGTTGGGAAAGCCCAGATTGAACGACAGATAGAACGAAGAGTTCGGGTTCATCTGCGCCGGCGGAATGGTGTAAAAACCTTCAGGTGCTTGACGGTCACCCTCGCGAAACTTTGGCCCAAGCTCACCCGACCACGTGCATATATCATAGCTCTCCAAAAGCAGATATTTGCCCTGCGGCCCGCTCTTCCATACCTCCAAAACCGCCTCTTCCTTGAAGATGCGCATGTAGATGGGATCACCCTCGCCCATACCCATCCGGTCCATCTTCACGCGGATTGAAGCCGAGAGCGGCTGCAAATGCTTGGGCAGATAATCAGACTGGCAAGCGGCCAGCATCGGTGCGGCGCTAGCAAGCAGCAGCCCCTTCACCAATGTGCGGCGACTCAGGGTAACTTTGGACGCAGCGGGGCGCAATAAACCGGGGCGTATCATGGGACGCAATACCTTCACGACGCAAAACAAACATTTGGCACAGCAGAAACATCAGCCAAGTGCATACAATTTGCCCTTTTGAGCTTACGAAAGGTTTACCAAACCAAGGCGGAAATATGACCTTTCCACTTTGCAGGTAGGAAACTGTAGCACCGAGCCTGCCAAGCGAAAAGGCGGATTACCCCTCTGTGAGCCTGTTCATGCAATTGCCATAACGCGCGGCCCACTGAAAAAAGATCAGGCGTTCAACGTGCGGCCAATGGCAAGAAACTTGGCATGGCGATCCGCCCGCCAGTCTGTATCGGAGGCTGCATCAAAAGCCGCAAAACTGCTTTTGAGCTGGTCGCGCACATTGGCCAACGCATGCGCAGGGTCACGGTGCGCGCCGCCAAGCGGCTCAGGAATAACGCCATCAACCACCTTTAAACTGGTCAGGTCTTCGGCCGTCAGCTTCAGCGCGGACGCAGCGTCGCTGGCACGCGCGCTGTCACGCCACAATATGCTGGCGGCGCCTTCAGGCGAGATTACCGAGTAAATCGCATGCTCAAGCATGAACACCTTGTTGGCGGTCGCCAGCGCAATCGCACCACCGGACCCGCCTTCACCGATAATGACACTGAGTGTGGGCACAGTGGCCGTCAGACACTGCTCGGTCGAACGCGCAATCGCTTCAGCTTGGCCGCGCTCTTCCGCCCCAATACCGGGATAGGCGCCTGCCGTGTCAACAAACGTGATGATGGGAAGCTTAAAGCGCTCGGCAAGTTGCATGGCGCGGATCGCCTTACGGTAGCCTTCAGGGCGGGCCATGCCAAAATTGTGGGTCAGGCGCGAGGCTGTATCGTCGCCCTTCTCGTGACCGATCACCATGACCGCGCGCCCATCAAAGCGGGCCATGCCCACCTGAATAGCGTGATCGTCGGCAAAAGCCCTATCGCCTGCCAGCGGTGTGAATTCTGTAAAGAGTTCCTTCGCATACGCCTTGAAATGCGGCCGGTCAGGGTGACGTGCGATCTGGGTTTTCTGCCAGGGCGTCAGCTTGGTGTAGAGGTCACTCAGCGCCTTCTGCGCCTTGGACTCAAGGCGGGCGATCTCGTCGGTCACGTCAACGGCGGCGTCTTCCGCCTGCAACGCTCTTAGCTCGGCAACCTTGCCTTCAAGGTCAGCAACCGGCTTTTCAAAATCAAGATAGATATGCATTACGCCTCTAAAAACTGGCCTTGCAGGGGTCAAATGTCCGCCTGCGCAAAGGGGGCGGGTATATGGCCGGACATGAAGGGGTTTCACCGGTCGAAGTCAAGGGATACGCGGCGCTGATTGATGGCAAGGCGCGGGTTGATACCCTAAGAGGCATCACTCAACGGATGGCAACTTGAAACCAGCCCATGCAGGCGTTCGTCGAGCACATGAGTGTAGATCTGCGTGGTCGCAATATCTTTGTGGCCGAGAAGCGACTGCACAGTGCGCAGGTCCGCACCATGGGCCAGCAAATGGCTTGCAAAAGCGTGACGCAAAACGTGCGGCGACAGCCCCTTGGTGTTTAGCCCCGCAGCTGCTCCCAATGCTTTGAGGTCACGGGCAAAAGCCTGCCGTGTCAGATGCCCCTGCTCACTGTCTGCAGGAAACAAAAACGGTGAAGGTTGGCAGCGCCGGTCGCCATCGCGTGCCTCAAGATACCTCGCCATTGCACTCTGCGCCACTGGCGTCAGCGGCACCAGCCGCTCGCGCCCGCCCTTGCCGCGAACAATAAAGGCATCGCCGCCGCCAGCGCCATTGCGCCCAGCCACTGTACGAGGCAGGCTCACAAGCTCGGATACCCGCAAGCCAGTGGCGTACAAAACCTCCAGCAGCGCACGCATGCGCAACGCCTTGATTTGCTTGGAGGCAGAAAGGTCTGGCTGCTCGCAAGCCTGCTGTGCCTGCGCGAGCAAAACCTCGACCGCCTCTTCACCAAGCACTTTGGGCAGAGGCTTAGGCTTTTTGGGTCCACGCAGAGCCTCGCAAGGGTCATCCTCACGCAGGCCTTCTGCATAGAGAAATTGAAAATACTGTTTCAACGCCGAAAGCCTGCGCGCAGCAGTGGCAGCTTTTGCTCCAGCTGCTTCCAGTCGTGCCAGATAGGTCCGAATATCATTGGTGGTCGCAGCGTTCAGGGGGCCAGACAGCGCGTCGACAAAGTCAGCAAGGTCGCGCCTGTAGGCCGCCAGCGTGTTTGCCGCTGCCCCGCGCTCCACGGCCAGCATGTCCAAAAACAGCGTTATATCACTGTCGACTTTAGCTGTTGTGACTTTGGCTGTTGTGGCCATCCCTACTCGTCTCCACCCTCAAAGCGCTCTGGTGCAATGCGAATGGAAATCGGCTCCGGCGTTGGCTCAATATACGTTGCAAGCGCATACATTGCCCCATACACAAGCGCGCCAAGCACAAGTAGGCGAACCAGAAAGCGGAATGTTGTGGGCATGGGTATCCGATGGCTATCCAGATAGAGGGTTGGAGCAGCAAACCTTTTGCAAGGCACCCGCTTTCCACAGTGGCGCAAAACGCTTAAGCAAATCTATCATGACCTCGCACAGTTCTTCAAATCCTGCACCAGCGTTGGACGCAAGCTCGGCTGAAAGCAAACCCGGGCATCTGACCGCTCCTGATGTCAAAGCCATTCGCCGCGCGCTGGATGGCCGCCCCATCGTGATCGTCGGGATGATGGGCGCCGGAAAATCCTCCATCGGACGCCGCCTTGCGCAAGCGCTTGGGCTAAGCTTTGTTGATTCCGACGATGAGATCGAGAAAGCGGCAAACCTCTCCATTCCCGAGATTTTTGATGCCTATGGCGAGGCACATTTTCGCGATGGCGAGCGCAAGGTTATCGCCCGGCTTTTGTCGGATGGCGGGAAAGTCATCGCACTGGGTGGAGGGGCATTTGAGAACCCAGAAACCCGCGCGGAGATCGAACAGCATGCGCTTTCAGTGTGGCTAAAAGCTGATTTTGACACCCTCATGGCGCGTGTACGCCGCCGTTCTCATCGACCTCTTCTGAAAGGTCCTGACCCTGAGGGCACAATGAAACGACTGATTGCAGCACGCGAGCCAAACTATGCGTTGGCCGCCCTGACGGTCCCTTCGCGCGATGGTGCCCACACCGAGGTGGTCAACGCCTGCCTGCAAGCGCTGGCCAAACATTTTGGGTTGGAGCCCGACACCGCGTGAGTGCACCCTTGCAAACCGTGCGCGTGGATCTGGGCGAGCGTGGCTACGATATTCTGATCGGCGAGCAATCACTCGACCAGGCCGGTCCACAGCTGGCGCAACTTGCCCCTGGCGCGCGCACCGTCATTGTAACGGATGGCCAGGTTGCGCGGCTTCATCTGGATGCGCTCGAAGCAAGCCTGAACGCCAGTGGCATTGATAGTTACGCGACAATCGTACCTCCCGGCGAGGCCAGCAAAAGCTGGCACGGGGTAGAAACCATCACCGATGTAATTTTGGGCGGACGGCTGGAACGAGGCGATTTGGTCATCGCGCTGGGTGGCGGGGTCATTGGTGATCTGGCGGGCTTTGCGGCCGCCATTACGCGCCGGGGCATGCGCTTTGTGCAGGTGCCGACAACGCTACTGGCGCAGGTTGATAGCTCAGTGGGGGGCAAAACCGGCATCAACACCAGCCACGGCAAAAACCTGATCGGATCCTTCCATCAGCCCATACTGGTGCTCGCTGACACCAGCGTGCTGGACACTTTGCCCGAGCGTGAAGTGAAAGCAGGCTACGCCGAAGTCGTGAAATACGGCTTGATCGATGATGCGGCGTTCTTCGACTGGCTTGAAGTCAATGCCCCTGCCCTATTAGCCGGCGATAGCGCCATCCGGGCACAGGCCATCGCAAAATCCTGCGCCGCCAAGGCGCGCGTTGTCGCCGCTGATGAGCGCGAAGGCGGGCGCCGCGCGCTGCTCAATCTTGGCCACACCTTTGGCCATGCGCTGGAGGTGCTCAACGGCTATGACGCGACCAAGCTGGTGCATGGTGAAGGTGTTTCCATCGGCATTGTTTTGGCGCATCAGTTTTCCCATTTTCTGGGCCACTGCCCCGGCCAGGACGTGGAGCGTGTGGTTCGCCACCTTGAAGCACTTGGCATGCCGACCAACATCGCCGCCATCAGCGGGTTCGCGCCGCACGTTGATGACCTTGTTGATGCCATGAAGCAGGACAAGAAAGTCTCACGCGGAGCGCTGACCTTCATCCTTACCCGGGGCATTGGCCAAAGCTTCATCGCCAAGGACATTGCCGAAGAGAAACTTCGCGCTTTCCTGACACAAACGCTAAGCTGAAACCCCCTAGAGTTCGCTATCAACTATGATCACCTCTGAAATCTGGCTCACCGGTATTGCGATCTTTTTCATGCTCGCAATGTCCGGTTTCTTCTCCGGATCCGAAACAGCGCTAACGGCTGTTTCACGCCCGCGCATGCTGGCGCTGGCCAAGAATGGCAACAAGCGCGCTGGTATCGTTGCCAAATTGACCGAAGACCGCGAGCGGCTCATCGGCGCGATGTTGTTGGGCAACAATCTGGTCAACATTTTTGCCTCAGCCTTGGCGACCACGCTTTTTACGTCGCTGTTTGGCGATGCAGGCCTGGTTTACACCACCATCATCATGACAGCGCTGGTGCTGATCTTTGCCGAGGTGATGCCCAAGACCATTGCCATTTCAGACACCGATCGCTTTGCCACAGCTGTATCACTGCCAGTGCGTTTGGTTGTGGCCGTGTTCGCCCCTGTTACCGCCGCGGTGCAATGGCTTATCCGTTTGATGCTCAGGCCCTTCGGCATCGACATGAGAGATCAGGCGGTGCTTTCTGCTCATGAAGAAATCCGCGACCAGCTGAATTATCTGCACCAGGAAGGTGCGGTGTTCAAAGACGACCGAGACCGGCTGGGCGGCGTGCTGGACCTGCACGAGCTCGAAGTCTCCGATGTCATGATCCACCGCACAAAAATGCAGTCGATCGACATCGACCTGCCGAACGAGGAAATCCTCGACACAATTTTAAACAGCCCTTACACACGCATCCCGTTGTGGAAGGACCGTTCAGATAATATTGTCGGCGTTGTTCATGCCAAAGACGTACTGCGCGCCACACATGCCAAAAAGGGCCGCACAAACGAAGTGGACGTCACGCAGATCGCCCAGACGCCTTGGTTTGTGCCGGACACAACCACCTTGCAGGCACAGCTTAATGCCTTCCTGAAACGCAAGGCGCACATCGCACTGGCTGTTGATGAGTATGGCGAGGTTCAGGGCCTGATTACGCTGGAAGATATTCTGGAAGAAATCGTTGGCGATATCACCGATGAGCATGATGTATCTGCTGAGGGCGTGCGCCCCATGCCAGATGGATCAGTGGTGGTAGACGGCGGCGTGCCGATCCGCGACTTGAACAGGGTCATGGATTGGGACTTACCAGATGAAGAGGCCACAACAATTGCGGGGCTGGTTATTCACGAGGCTCGGCTCATCCCTGACCGCGGACAGGCATTCACGTTCCATGGCTTCCGTTTCAACGTGCTGCGCCGGCAGAGCAACCGCATTACCAGCCTGAAGATTGCACCGCTGACGGTGAAGCCCATTCAGGGGCTTTAACGCGCCGATCAGCCATGGCTAGCGCTCCAGCCACATCTGCGCCTGCACTGTGTCGCTGGCGCGGCCGGGTTGATTGTAGTCGTTTTCAACGAGCACATTGATCTGATTGCCCGACAGCTGCAGCGTCATTACGCGCGTTGCAGCGAAGGTGAAGAACAGCGCGTCCAGCGCAGGCCCTTCGGCGCGCGCTTCCTCAGAAAAACTCCAGGTACACAAAGCCCGGCCACAACGGGTCTCTGCTTTCACGCGCACCAGATCGACAACATCATCGAAACAGGCAAGATCGATCGTGATACGCGCCAGTGCATTCTGTTCAGGCCGACGCGCCTGCCAAACAGATGTGCCCTTATGCACGCACCAGTTGGGGGCAGGCACTGTCAGCGATGTTTGCGCAAAAACCGGTGGAACGCAGAGAAGCACAAGCAAAAGGCACACAAACCGCACGAGGCTACTCCTGCACCTGCGCACGTGGATGGGCCTGCCGATAGCTTGCAAGCAGGGCAGCACTATCAACACGGGTGTAGACTTGCGTGGTCGAGAGACTGGCGTGACCCAGAAGGTCCTGTATGGTCCGCAAGTCCCCGCCATTGCCAAGCAGATGCGTGGCAAAGGCATGCCGCAAAGCATGCGGCGTTGCGCTGGACGGTAAGCCGAGGCGACCGCGCGCGGCCTGCGTGACCCGGCGCACGATCCGCTGATCAAGCGGCCCACCACGCACACCTCGGAAAAATGGCTCCTCTAGCTCCAGTGCAAACGGCACCATGCGCCGGTACGCGTCGCACGCCTGAGCGATTGCTGGCAACACAGGCACGATCCGCGTTTTACCACCCTTACCTGTAATGCGCAGAGACGATGCGCCTTGGCACGGGGCCTCGAGCGCGGTGATTGACAGAGCTTCAGACACGCGAAGCCCCGCCCCATACATCAAAGAAAACACAGCAGCGTTGCGCGCGATAACCCAAGGTTCAGCTTCAAGATCGTCGGCCTGCCCGCGCGCCATCTGCAGGGCGGCATCAGCATCCACCGGGCGGGGCAATCGGTCAGGTTGCTTGGGTGTTTTTACCGCCCGCGCGGGCGCTGCATGCGCAAGGCCTGCCCGTTCTAAAAACGTTAGATAAGAGCGGATAGCAGCCAGATTGCGCGCCCGCGTTCGTGCGCCGGTCCCCTGCTCTACGCGCTGGGCCAAAAACCGTCGGATGGTTGCAGGCTTCAAGGCGATAAGCGCCTGCATAAGATCACCGGTTGTTTCCTGCAGAAACGCGATGAACCCGGCAACATCGGTGCCGTAGGCGCTCAAGGTGGCGTCGGCCAGCCGCCGCTCAGCACGCAAATGCGTCAGCCAATCGGCAAAACAGCTTTCAGGCGGTGGCACCGGCGGTCCAATCGTCATGGCCGGACCATAGCACAACAGCGGCTAACACTCTGTTAAGCACTTGCCATCCCGATCAGCGAGCAAAGTTGATCGGAAAACGAGTAACATCTGCCGCCCTGTTGACATATCCCGTCTGCGCGGTAGGTTCCGGCGCATCCGCACATGAAATACATTACCTCTACGGCAGTTAAGCCGAAGATTTTATATGTGCAAAAACTGCTGGTCAGCCTTCACAAATACTGAAAAGCTACCGGCTTAATTTATGTTAAACGGAGATTAAATTGCGTCTTTCCAAGCTTTTGCTTTCGACTGCACTCGCGATAACTACATTTGGCGGCGCTGCTGCCATCGCGCCAAGCACGGCTGCCGCCTGTGATCTGGACCGCGACATTGTGTTCGGCGACCTGGACTGGGCATCAGCACAGTTCCACAATCGCGTGGCACAGTTCATTTTGGAGGAGGGCTATGGCTGCTCCACCGACATCATTCCAGGCTCCACGCTGCCGATCTACAATGGTATGGCGCGCGGCGATGTAGACATCGCCATGGAGATCTGGGTGCCTAACGTTCAGGACTGGTGGGATGAGAACACCGCCAACGGTAATGTTGAATCCGTCGGCTTGTCCTACCCAGACGCTGTGCAGGGCTGGTTCGTGCCACGTTACCTGGTGGAAGGTGATGATGCGCCAGCCGCTGGTCTCACATCTGTTGCGCAACTTGGCGAGTTCGCAGACGTGTTCAGCGACCCTGAAGACCCTGACAAGGGCCGTTTCTACAACTGCATCGCTGGCTGGGGCTGCGAAGATGCCAACACACGCAAGCTGGCAGCCTACGGCTTGGACGAAACCTTCACCAACTTCCGCCCAGGTACCGGCGGCGCGCTGGCTGCAGCCATCGAGTCATCCATCCTGCGCGAACAGCCCATCGTGTTCTATTACTGGGGCCCAACCTGGGTTCTGGGTAAAGTTGGCGATCAGGTTATCCAGTTGGAAGAGCCAGCCTACGATGCCGACATTTGGGCCGCGATGATGTCGGCTGAGCCAGCAGAATCTGCCACCGAGGCCACCGCCTATCCGGTGATCCCCGTGGAGATCGGCGTGAACAGCGAGTTTGGTGCAGAAGCGCCAACAATCGTGGAATTCCTAGGCGAGTACGGCATGAGCGGCGCCGAGGTATCAGCAGCGCTCCTGTTCATGCAGGAGAACGATGTTGAAGCCGATGAAGCTGCCAAAGAGTTCCTGCGCACCCGCGAAGATCTCTGGACGGCTTGGGTCAGCGATGATGTCGCCGATGCGATCCGCGCCGCTCTGTAAGCTCTAAGAGCCGCTAAGAATAGAAAAGGCCGGGGTCGCGTGACCCCGGCCTTTTTCATCCTTGCCGCATCCGGGCTTTGAACTGGGATAATACCCTAGCTCTTGCGAATATCCACAAAGTGGCCTGCAATAGCAGCCGCGGCAGCCATGGCAGGGGACACAAGGTGTGTGCGACCCTTAAAGCCCTGACGACCTTCAAAATTGCGGTTAGATGTCGAGGCGCAGCGTTCTTCCGGCGTCAGCTTATCTGCGTTCATGGCAAGGCACATGGAGCAACCTGGCTCACGCCAATCAAACCCTGCTTCCTTGAAGATAACGTCCAGCCCTTCCTGTTCAGCCTGCTGCTTCACGAGGCCAGAACCCGGCACGATCATCGCTTCCAGCGTGTCAGACACCTTGCGGTCCTTCACAACCTTGGCCACCTCACGAAGGTCTTCGATGCGGCCATTGGTGCAAGAGCCAATGAACACGCGGTCGAGCCGAATATCGGTCATCTTGGTACCCGGCGTCAGACCCATATAGGCTAGCGCGCGCTCTTTGGAGGCCCGTGTATTTGGGTCTTCAATCAGTGCGGGGTCCGGAACACTACCGGTTACCGAAATCACATCTTCCGGGCTGGTGCCCCAGGTTACGATAGGTGGCAGATTGGCGGCATCAAGCACAACTTCGCGGTCAAAATGCGCGCCCTCATCGGTTGGCAGCGTTTGCCAGTACGATTTTGCCATCTCCCAGGCAGCACCCTTGGGCGCGCGCGGTCGACCCATAATATACTCGTAAGTTTTTTCATCCGGCGCGATAAGACCAGCGCGTGCACCGCCCTCAATCGACATGTTGCAGACCGTCATGCGGCCTTCCATGGAAAGCGCCTGAATTGCCTCGCCAGCATATTCAATCACCGAGCCAGTGCCGCCGGCCGTGCCAATCTCGCCGATAATGGCAAGGATAATATCTTTTGCCGTTACGCCATGTGGCAATGCGCCATTGACGGTGACGCGCATGTTTTTCGCTTTTTTCTGGATCAGCGTTTGTGTGGCCAGAACGTGCTCGACCTCGCTGGTGCCAATGCCATGGGCCAATGCGCCGAAGGCACCGTGTGTAGAGGTGTGACTGTCGCCGCACACAATGGTCATGCCCGGCAAGGTGAAGCCCTGCTCGGGACCAACGATGTGGACGATACCCTGGCGGATATCGACCTCAGAGTAATATTCCACCCCAAACTCAGCAGCATTCTGGGCAAGCGTATCCACCTGCAGCGCGCTTTCTGGATCATCAATACCCTTGGAGCGGTCAGTGGTTGGCACATTGTGGTCCACCACCGCCAACGTGCGCTCTGGTGCACGCACGGTGCGGCCCGTCATACGCAGGCCCTCAAAAGCCTGCGGGCTGGTAACCTCGTGCACAAGGTGGCGATCAATGTAGAGCAATCCGGTACCATCATCCTGCATATGAACCAGATGGTCGTCCCAGATTTTGTCGTACATTGTACGCGGATGGCTGTTCTGTTTGCCCGAAGCGTCGGCCATAGTTGCGGTCCTGATTGTGCTGAAAACGTCAGCGCTTCAAATAGCCCTTGAGCACGCGTGTTGCAACAGAGCGTTTGCACGCACGAAAAGCCGTGATGCATGTCACATCGATACGCAGGCCAAAGCGATAGAACACCAGCTGACCAACGCCACATGTGGCCAGCAACCACCTCCTGGTGGACAAGAATCCCACACCGGGCGTAACGTCACTCATGCGCATGAAAAACACGCGCCAAAACACCTGAGAGATAGAACCATGCTTTGCACCCCATCGCCCGCCCGCTCTACCAAGACCGTCTTGAGCAGCGGGGTAGCGATTGCCGCACTATGTCTGGGCTTTGCAACTGGCGCGAGTGCACAAGATGCAGGGCTTACCCCGACATTTGGTGCGCTTGATGCAGCAACAGGGTTCGCCAGCACATCTGTGACGATCCAGGCAGGTGGGATGGAGGATTACAGCAATGCTGGCGCTGGGTGCACCGGGTTCTTCGCAACGGCACCGGACTATGTGATCAACTATGACGGTGGCGGCAGCCTGCAGATCGAAGCGTATTCTAACGCTGATACAACACTTTTTGTGCAGGACCCTTTTGGCAATTTTCTTTGCAACGACGACTTCAATGAAGTGAACCCACAGATCACCATCAGCGGTGATGCAGGCGGCTCTACCGCGATCTGGGTCGGCACCTTCAATCCGATCGAAAACAACACCTACCCCGACGCCGAACTGATCATCTCGGAAGGCGACCCGGAGTCCACCATCCCTGCACCCCCCATCATGCCCAGCCAGGACATCGCGGCCACCGGCTTCAATGCACTGGAAGCGCCAACGTTCGGCGAGGTTGCGGTAACATCGGGTTTTGGCGCCCAGGACTTTGACCTGCAGGCCGGTGGCATGGTGGATGCCTTTGCGACCAACGATGCCTGTGCTGGCTTCATTGCTGATGTGCCAGACTATACCATCAACTTTCAGGATGCGGGCAACGCACTGACCTTATCCGTTCGCTCAGAGGTCGACACCACACTTGTGGTGATCGCACCCGATGGCAGCGTAAACTGCAACGACGATGACGTTGACCTCAACCCAGGCCTGACGATCGCCAACGCGTTGGCCGGACCCTATGCGGTGTTCGTGGGCACATTCAGCCCCATTGAAAACGACTTTTATCCCGATGCTGTGCTGAGTGTGGCAAGCGGGGAAAATAGCAGTGCACAACAAGGCATAACGGCGCGCGCGGCAATGGCGCCAACCTTTGGCAACGTCGCACTTGCAAGTGGTTTTGGCACCCACAGCGTCGACATTCAGGCAGGTGGGTTTGAGAACGCGAGCGACATCGACTTCTCGTGCAATGGCTTCGTAGCCGAAGCACCCGACTATGTGGTGGGTTTTGGCGGCGGCGATAATTTGCGCATCACCGCCTCCTCGCTGGATGACACCACCATGGTGGTGGTCACACCCACAGGCCAGGTGCTGTGCAACGATGATTTCAATGAACTCAACCCAGGCCTCATTACCCCTGACGGTACCGCTGGCGATTACGCCATCTGGATTGGGACATTCAATGCCATTGAGGGCGAGCAATACCCTGCAGCAACGATCAGCGTAGAGGAAATTTCCACCACAAAAACCCAACCATCAGGGGCGATCACCGCGACAAGCCTTACCGCTGGCTTTGAGCCAGACCCGTTCACAACCGTTCTGGCAGCAGGCGGCGTGATCGAAGCCTCATCCATTGATGGCTTCTGCTCAGGCACAATTGCCGGATCACCAGACTTTGTTCTGAGTTATACCTCGGGCGACTGGCCACTGCGCTTTTTGGTGACCTCCGATGCCGATACCACGCTGGTGGTACGCACCCCCACTGGCGAAGTCCTGTGCAATGATGACAGCGACGGACTGAACCCGGCCATCGCGCTCACATCACCAGCATCTGGGCAGTATGAGGTGTTTATCGGAACGTTTGATCCATCGGCAGGTTTCCCTGAAGCAACGTTGGCGATAACCGAACTCTTGGATCAAAAGGAGCTGCCACCAGGCGCTCTGACCCAGATTGACCTTGGCATGGGCAGCACACGGCAAGACTTCCCCCTGTTGGCTGGGGGCACATTTGACGCGTTTGAAGAGTTTGGCAGTTCCTGCAACGGTTTTGTTGCTGGAAACCCAGACTTCCTGGCCACCGTCTCTGATCGCGGTGTGGATATCGAAATGACGGTACGCTCTGCCGAGGATACGACACTGGTGGTGCGTGGTCCCGATGGCACAGTGATGTGTGACGATGATTCAGGCGGTGATCTGAACCCTATGATCCTCATGGAGGGTGCACAGACTGGCACCTATGAAGTGTGGCTTGGCACCTACGTTTCCAGCGGGCATGCCCCGGCGACGCTTTCGCTGCGCGATATCAATGCAGCTAGCGGCGTCACGCCCAATATTCCTGGCGGCGGCAAGAAATAGCCAGAAACCAAGACCACGAGACCCGCAGCCATTTGTGATCACCAAGCGCTACCACGCGCGCCAACCCAAAGCAGGAGAACGAACATGACCGCTTTAACACCAGTCTACCCGACCAAAAAGAAGCGCAGCACAAAGCTGATGGCCGCAAGTGTCGTGCTTGCTGGAGCACTTGCCATGGGCGGCTGCCAGTCGATGAGCCGCGTGGATCAGAACACCCTGGCAGGCGGAGTTGTTGGTGGCGGGCTTGCCGCACTCACCGCCGCAGCCTTTGGTGCCAGCGCCGGGTGGGTTGTCGTAGCAGGGGCGGCTGGCGCGACGGCAGGCGCGATATACGCCCGGCATGCAACGCGTGATGAATGCGCTGTTGCCAATGGCGATGGTACCTTCCGCATCGTGAGCTGTTAAGCACGCACATCAAGCAACAAAAAAGGCGGCCAACTGGCCGCCTTTTTCATGTCTGGTCTAGATGCGTAAAACCTAGTTGGCTTTATCGTCTGCGGGCGCCTCGGCAGCTGCGGCTTCGGCAGCAGCGGCGGCTTCTTCAGCCTGCTTGGCAGCTTCCGCAGCCGCTTTTGCTTCTTCCTTGGCAGCCTGCGCGGCAGCTTTTTCAGCCACAATACCAGCACGCACTTCATCGTTGAGAGCGCGGGCACGCACATTGGTTGCCTCGGCGATACGTGCCGACTTACCGCGACGATCGCGCAGATAGTACAGCTTGGCGCGACGCACTTTACCGCGGCGGATAACTTCGATGCTTTCCAGCACGGGCGAGTAAACCGGGAACACACGCTCCACGCCTTCACCATAGCTGATCTTGCGCACTGTGAAGCTTTCGTTGAGGCCACCGCCGGAGCGGGCAATACAAACGCCTTCATAGGCCTGCACACGGGTGCGGGTGCCCTCTGTCACACGGACGTTCACCTTGAGGGTGTCACCGGGCGAAAAGGTCGGGATTGGCCGCTTGGCTTCAAGCTCAGCAGCGTGTTCTTTTTCCAGTTCAGCGATGAGGTTCATCTGCTGATCTCCAATGTTCATCATCCAGAGGCATCACAAGGGCCGTGGCGCAGGTTTGCGCCAGATGGGCCGCGGGATGCGTGCGTGTTCAAGATAAGCCCGTCGGTGAGGACCCCAAAGGGTCTACCTCGTGCAAGGCACGAAGCGCACAGGCTGTTTCAAAATCAAAAGCCCGGCAGCGTTACTACCGGGTGAGCCGATCGCATACACCAGAGCTGAGGGCCTGTCGAGTGGCTGGTGCCCGTTTCAGTCGAGCAAGTCTGCGCGTCTGTCGCGGGTAAGTTTCTCAGCCTGCTCGCGCCGCCATTGCTCTATCCTTTTATGGTCACCAGAGCGCAAAACATCAGGGATCGTGCGGCCCTCCCACTCAACGGGCCGCGTGTAATGCGGGTGCTCCAAAAGGCCCGTTTCAAAGCTCTCATGGGTGCCAGACACCTCATTGCCCATCACACCAGGCAGCAGGCGCACCACAGCATCCAGCAGCACCTGGGCCGCCACCTCGCCGCCCGAAAGCACATAATCTCCGATGGAAACTTCCTGCAGCCCACGCGCCTCAATCACGCGCTCATCCACGCCCTCAAAGCGCCCGCAAACAATCACCGCTCCAGGACCATTTGCCAGATCACGCACCATGGATTGGGTCAGGGTAGCGCCGCGCGGGGACATCAAGAGTTTGGGCCGGGGGTCATCGGCAGGTACATGGCTGTCCAGCGCCTTGGCCAGAATATCGGCACGCAGCACCATGCCCGCCCCGCCACCGGCAGGGGTATCATCCACGCTGCGATGCTTATCGGTGGCGCTGTCGCGAATGTTATGGGCGTCCAGCGACCAGCGCTGATCGGCCAAAGCTTTACCGGCAAGTGCCGCTCCCAGCGTGCCGGGGAACATATCTGGATAAAGCGTGAGAACCGATGCCTTAAACATCAGCCATCGGCCTCTTTGGGCTTGGCTTTCGGCGGATCGAGCATACCCTCTGGCGGGTCGATCACCACATAACCATCAGCCACCTTCACGCTCGGAACGGCAGCCTTGGTGAAGGGCACCAAGACCGATGCGCCGCCCCTTTCGGGCTTGATGTCCAGCAGATCATCCGCACCGAAATTTGAAACTTGGATGATTTCGCCAAACCGCGCACCGTCAACCAGTCGTGCTTCAAGACCAATCAGGTCGGCGTGATAAAAATCGTCTTCATCATCGGGCACAGGCAGTGCGGAGCGGGGCAGGCCCAGCTCCACACCATTGAGGGCTGCTGCCTGATCACGGGTCGTGACACCCTCAAAGGTTGCCACCACCAGATCAGGCGTCTTGCCGGGTCGAAGCCCGGTAAGCTCCAACGCCCCCTTGCCGTCGGCGCGAGTCAGTGGGCCGTAGTCCACCAACCCAGAGGGATCATCGCCAAACAGCTTTACCCGCACACCGCCGCGCACGCCATTGGGCGCGCCGATGCGGGCAAGGATGATGAAGGGGTCAGATCCTGCCATGAAAAAATACCGAGGGTCGCGACCCTATTCGGCTTTCTCTTCTGCAGCGGCTTCTTCGGCAGGTGCCTCTTCAGCTGGTGCAGCGGCAGCTTCAGCTTCTGCTTCTGCTTTGGCAGCGGCCTTGTCAGCCTTTTCTTGCTCGCGCTCTTTTGCCTTGTCACCGGGCACTGCTTTGTTGGGGTTGTTGCGGGCATCGCGCTTGGCAAGGCCAGCTTCATCCAGGAAGCGCAGCACACGATCAGTTGGCTGCGCGCCAACAGAAAGCCAATGCTGGATGCGTTCAACATTCAGCTTCACGCGCTCTTCTGAGCCTTTGGGGAGCAGCGGGTTGTAGCTACCCACTTTTTCCACGTAGCGACCATCGCGCGGTGCACGCGCATCAGCAGCAACGATGGAGTAATAGGGGCGCTTTTTTGAGCCGCCACGGGCCAGACGCAGTTTGATAGCCATGATTGAATATCCTTTTGGATGTTAGTTCAGAAAATCTGAAGGTGGGAGATGCCGATAGACATCGGCGGTAAAAGAGGTCACCTGCTCGGTGCGCTCATACTTAGCGCCAAGCCGCAGTGCGAGCTTGGCGGATGGGGTATTCATAGGATCGACCAGACTGACGGCCGTGTCCCAGCCCAGGGTTTGGTAGGCATATTGCATCGCGGCAGTGGCCGCTTCAGTTGCAAAACCCTGACCATGAAACCGCTTGATCAGGCCCCAGCCTATTTCACGCTCGGGCCAGCCTGCCGGAAAATTTGGCCCACAATGGCCGATAAAGGCCCCGCTGGATTTTTCTTCGACCGCAAACATTGCAAAGCCACGCAAATGCCATTGGCCAATGCGCTGGGTAACCATGCGCCAAGCATCTGAAGGCGAGAGCGGACCGCCAATAAAATGCGACGTTTCAGCATCGCCATACAGCTCGGCATAGCCTTGCGCGTCGCTTTCTTTCCAGCCACGCAGCACAAGGCGCTCAGTTTCAAGCGTTGGAATGGTGAGGGCGTACTCCATCATCTGGACCGTCGCTCCCCCCATCATGAACACGTTCATGAGCGTCGCTCCCAATGGGCTTCGTCTGGTACCTTGTGGTGGTAGAGATAAGAAGGCCGTCCCTTAAAAAGGCAGTTCTCGCCGCGCTCTGCGCCCAGTTTCTCAGCCACTCGCTGCGAAGCCTTGTTGTCTGGATGGGTGTAGGAGAACGGCGCTTCTTGCCCCTCCATCTGCGTCCACCACACCAGCGCAGCCGCTGCAGCTTCCACCGCATAGCCTCTGCCTGCATGCGCTGGGAAAATCGACCAGCACAGCTCCGGGCTTTGCAGGCTCAGTGGCTGCCAAAGGCCCGCCCAGCCCACCAGATCTTCGCTCTCCAGCTCATCGACCGCAAACACACCATAACCGCGCAGGAACCAACTGGCGGTTAAAGACTCCAGCTTCGTCCACGCCTCATCAGCCCCAACGCCGCCACCACGGTACCGGTTGGCATCATCGTCCGCCAAAAAGTCGGCCAAAGGCTCAAAGTCCTCCAGCTCCCAACCGCGCAGGCGCAGGCGCGTGGTCTCCAGCATGGGCACCAGCTCGTTCATTTGCGGCGCTTCTTTTTCTTGCCACCGCGCACCTGACCACCCAGTCCAGGAAGCCCCGGCATGCCCGGCATACCGCCACCCAGCCCAGGCAGTCCAGGCATACCGCCAGGCGCGCCCAACCCCGGCAGACCACCAGCGCCACCCTGCTGGGCCATCTTGGCCAGCGCATCCGCATCAAGACTTGGCGCGTCACCAGCTCCACCGGCAGCGTCTTGAGCGGCAGCCATCTCTTCGGGGCTCGGCATACCGCCGCCCCCGAACATGTTGCCAAACATGCCACCTTTTTTCTTGCCCATGGCTTTCATCATGTCGGCCATCTGGCGATGCATCTTCAAAAGCTTGTTCACATCGGCAACCGCCATGCCGGACCCGGCAGCGATGCGCTTCTTCCGGCTGGCTTTGAGCAATTCAGGCTTGGCGCGCTCTTTTGGCGTCATCGACTGAATGATCGCGATCTGACGGGTAATCGCCTTGTCGTCGATGCCAGATTCGTCGATCTGCTTTTTCATTTTGCCGATGCCGGGCATCATGCCCATCAGGCCACCCATGCCACCAAGCTTCTGCATTTGCTGCATCTGCTCTTTGAGATCGTTCAGGTCAAACGCGCCCTTTTGCAGACGCTTGGCCATCTTGGCCGCTTTTTCCTGATCAATGTCCTGGGCAGCTTTTTCAACCAGCGAAACGATATCGCCCTGGCCCAAAATGCGCCCTGCGATGCGCTGCGGATGGAACTCTTCCAGCGCGTCGGTCTTTTCACCGGTACCGATCATCTTGATCGGCTTACCCGTGACTGCACGCATGGCCAGCGCCGCACCGCCGCGTCCATCACCGTCCACACGGGTGAGCACAATACCGGTCACGCCAAGGCGCTCGTCAAAGGCACGCGCAGTGTTTACCGCGTCTTGGCCGGTCAGCGCATCGACAACCAGCAGGATTTCATGCGGCTTGGCAACCGCTTCAATGTCCGCCGTCTCGCTCATCAGCGCTTCATCGACCGTGGTCCGGCCAGCGGTATCAAGCAGCACAACATCGTAGCCGCCAAGGCGAGCAGCATCCATCGCGCGCTTTGAAATCTGAACCGCACTCTGGCCTTCAACGATCGGCAGCGTTGCCACATCCAGCTGCTCGCCAAGCACGCGCAACTGCTCCATCGCGGCAGGGCGACGGGTATCGAGCGAGGCCATCAAGACCTTCTTCTTCTCCCGCTCGGTCAGGCGTTTGGCGATTTTTGCCGTGGTGGTCGTTTTACCAGAACCCTGCAGACCGACCATCAGGATCGGCACAGGCGGCACGCTTGCCAGATCAATGGTCTGCGCATCAGAGCCCAGCACGCTCACCAGTTCATCATGGACGATCTTGATGACTTGTTGACCGGGTGAAACGGATTTCAGCACTTCAACGCCAACGGCGCGCTCACGCACCTGATCGACAAAGGCGCGCACAACCTCCAGCGCAACATCGGCTTCCAGCAGCGCGCGGCGAACCTCGCGCAGAGCCTCGTTCACGTCTTTTTCGCTCAGCGAACCACGTTTGGTGAGCCCGTCGAAAATGCCGGAGAGGCGGTCAGAAAGCGTATCGAACATGCGTCAAATCCAATCAGGCCGCTGAAAGCACAAAAAACAAAACCCCAAACGGAATTAGCTCCCGCTGGCGCAACGCGCTGGCGGGAGTTCACCTCCATGGTCACCACAAGATAGGGGCCATGGTCGGCTCATGCAAAACAAGTGCATCAGCAAGAGATTGTCTGGCTAAGGCCGATGGCGCGCAAAGTCAACAAAGGCGGGGCGAATAGCGGCTAACCCCAGGCGTGCCGTTAAACAAATTACCACTTATACGAGTATATTTTAAGCAATACACGCGTCGCACCCTCCCCGGCGCTCTCAACCACAGGAGCTGTTGATGCAACCATTGAGTGCCCGCGCCATAACGCTTGGGTTAAGTGCGCTTTTCATCTTTGGAGCCTTGCTCATGATCAGCGATATGGCAGCAGCGCAGCCTGTGTCACCCGACGCACTGGCCAGCGCGGTTGATGCGCTACGCGCTGACCAACAACGGCGCGCTGACTTCACATGGCTGATGACGTGTGCAGGTTTGGTTTTGCTAATGCAAATTGGCTTCATGATGCTGGAATCGGGCGCAACGCGCGCAAAAAACTCGATCAACGTGGCCATGAAGAATTTTTGCGACATGCTCATATCCATCACGCTGTTCGCACTGGTCGGTTTTTCTTTGATGTTTGGCAGCAGCCTGTCCGGCGTGATCGGGTGGAACAAGCAGCACCTCCTGGAAGGATTCCAAGACCCATGGGTCTATGCCCTGTTTGCGTTTCAGGCGATGTTTCTTGGCACAGCAGCAACAATCGTATCAGGTGCTGTCGCAGAGCGGATGATGCTGAAATCATATCTGCTCATCACCGTGTTGATGGCGGCCATTATCTACCCCGGTTTTGGCCATTGGGCCTGGGGCAGTTTGCTGGAAGACGGCAACACGGCCTGGCTGGCAGACCTCGGCTTTATGGATTTTGCAGGCTCCACCGTGGTGCATGCCACCGGCGGTTGGCTGGCGCTCATCGCAATCTGGATGCTGGGGCCGCGGCTGGAGAAATACAACAGTCACGGTGTACCCCAACCCATGCACGGCCATTCCATGGTGCTGACAGCTGCCGGTGCCTTGGTGCTGTTTGTCGGCTGGCTCGGCTTTAATGGCGGCTCCTCGCTCACTGCCAGCGCCGATATTGGGCAGATCGTTATCAACACGGTGTTGGCTGGCACAGTGGGTGGGATTGCCGCCACCATTCTTGGCCGCTGGCGCGACGGCGTATTTTTTCCGACACGCTCGGTCAATGGATTGCTGGGTGGCCTGGTCGCCGTGACCGCCGGAGCCAATGTTGTCACACCACTGGGCGCAGCGGCGATTGGCTTGCTGGCAGCCCCCCTGCTGGTTTGGTCGATGGACGTGTTGGAGAGGCGACTGCGCCTGGATGATGTTGTTGGTGCAGTGAGCGTGCACGGCGTCTGCGGCGCGTTTGGCACCTTGGCTGTTGCTATCTTTGCGACAGAAAGCGGACTGGCAACCGGCGGGCGCTTAAGCCAGCTTGCTGTGCAAGCCACCGGTGTATTGGTTAATATGCTTTGGGTGGCAGCCATCGCCATACCCGGCATTTGGCTCATCAAGCGTACCGTTGGCCTGCGTGTCAGCGACGCAGACGAAGCCGCCGGTCTCAATATCTCCGAGCATGGTGCTTCCATGGGCACCTATGCCCTGCAACAGCACCTCACAGCCATTGCGCAAGGCCGTGCGACCCTGGCCACCCGTTTGGATGAGACCAGCGGCGATGATGCGGCAGACCTTGCGGTCATCCTCAACCCGTTCCTCGACAGGGTTCAACATTTGGTTGGCGGTGTATCGGAAACCTCCGGACGTCTGGCCAGTGAACTCCACCATGTGGCCGACGAGGTCAGCCAGCCTGCCACGGTGGTCAACGCACACACTGGCACCGTTCAAATTGCCTCAGAGAACATGGTCAGCAGCACGCTGGGCGCGGCGGAAAACGCCAAGGGCCTACGCCGCAAGGGCGCTGAACTCGCAGGTGTCGCCAGCACCGTTTCCACTGACATTCGCCAAATTGCAGCCTTCGTGGAAAACCTGTCCAGTGCCGTCAGCACCGTGGCCCGCGATGCACAGCGCGCCAGCGATGTATCGGTGCAGGCTGTTGACCTCTCCCAAACCGCCAGCCAGACCGTTTCGCAACTCGGCGCCGCCGCCGACGAGATCGAGGCCGTGGTCGACCTTATCATCGGCATTCAAAGCCAGACCAACCTGTTGGCGCTCAATGCCACAATAGAGGCAGCGCGGGCCGGCGAGCAGGGCAAAGGCTTTGCCATTGTCGCTGGTGAAATCAAAGCCCTCTCAGAGCGTACCGCAGGCGCAACCGAAGACATCCGCAATGCGGTGCTGAAGGTGCGCCAGTCATCACTGGGCTCCCGCGATATGATCGGCGAGGTTGGCACCATCTTGCAAACCATTGCCACGGCTGTGGCAGATATCCACGATACAGCCGAACGTGAGCAGAGCACCATGCAGGCCGTCAACACACATGTTGGGGATGCCGCCCTGCGCGTTGATACGCTGTCGGGCGCAGTGACCCAGTTTGAGCAGCAAACCCAAAGCGTAGAACAGGCAACCAACCACGCCGCCTCCCAGGCCGGCACCGCGCAGGCTGCCGTTACCAACCTGCGCGAGCAAGCGAGCAAGACGATGGAAACCGCGCGCGCGCTATCGGCCTCATCGCACGAAATGGAAGGCGTTGCGGTCGGTCTCAGTTACCGGGCTGGCGCGATAAAAGAGTCGTAGAAAGGTCTTCCGACCTGTCGATTGGCAGGCAATACGCATGCTCCGCCCCACACCTGCGCAATGGGTACGCGCATGCAAAGCGTGCTGGAGGCCACAATACAGAAGATTTGTTTGGCTGACCTCACACCTGCACCACCGCAGTTTTTGCACAAAGAGCAGCGTTAAAGCCCGCCGCATCGGAAACAATCGATGGGGATTAAAACTCCGGTTCTGAAACCGATTTCAATTTCTTACGTACTATCCCTCTGCGTGTGCTAAGTTTGCTGTGCGATTCGTGACATGACGCAATCGAAAACAGGTGCACATATGCCCGCCACGGCCACGCTGACACCACATAACCAACCAGGACCACCGCTTCGCGTGTTGATCGTTGACGACGATGAACTGGACAGGTTTGTGATCCGGCGAAGCTTCAACGCCATCAATGCACCGCTGGAACTCATCGAAGTTGCCGATCCACGCGAAGCAGTGCAGTCCATCAAAGACCTTCAGCCAGATGTGACTCTGCTCGACATCCAAATGCCCGACATGAACGGCTTTGAAGTGCTGCAAGCACTTGCAGAAGATCAACAGCCGGTCGAAAGCACAGTGGTTATGCTGTCCTCATCAGCCTATCCAGAAGATGAGAAAAAGGCGCTCAAGCTTGGCGCAAGAACCTACCGCACAAAACCATCCACGCTGGATGCGTACGTGAAACTTGCCGAAGACATTCACCAAACATTTGGCCCAGGCAAAGCGGCCTAAACTTTAGGCGTTTTCATCTATAACCAAATCATGATATTCGGTGCGCTCTTGAATAGCACCGGATACGTCTTCCATGGTCAATTCGCAGACACCGAAACCACTCCACCTGCTTTATGTGGAAGACTGTGCCATCGATCAACGCCTGATGACGGCATATCTTCAGCAGGACGGGGATGTCAGCTACACGTTGACCAACTGTTCCACGTTGGATGAGGCCAGTGAGGCGCTCCAAAGCACCAACTATGACGCGCTTATTCTCGACAATCGCCTACCGCCGTTCACCAATTATCACGAACCCTATCGCGCGCTGAAAGAACAACACGGCTTCAACGGTCCCGCGGTTATCGTCTCAGCTGAAACAAGCGGCAACGAGTTTGCCCGTGAGCGTCGGCAAGACAATGAAGTGGTGCTGGACAAAAGCGATCTTGTTGACCTTGTCCGCAATGGTCACTTTGCCAAGCTGATGCGCGGGGGATCGGCGCAGGCCAACCGCTAAAAGCCAAGAAGTGTGCAGTGGCCAGCGATCTAAGAGGGCAGCTCGTCCGGCTCAAGCCTGCCAGGCAGCGTAAACGCCACGCTCGCTCCCCTGCCAAAGTGCGGCTGCGCCAACCAGATGTGGCAGCCACGCGCTTCAATCATGCGCTGTGCGCCATCCAGGCCAAATCCGCGGGTGGCTGACTTCATCGCTGAACGTGCTTCCTCGCGTTGAAATACGCTCTCGTTTTCAAATCCTTTGCCGTCATCACTGACCGTGATGCGTAGCATCTCAGGCTTGTCTTCATCGACCGCCAAGTCAACACGGCAGGCGCTTCTGCAGTACCGCACCGCGTTATCAAGCAGGTTACGCAGCACCACCTGCAGCACAATGCGTTCGGCATGCACGGCCGCGTGGGTATGATCAAAATTGATCGCTGACTGCGGGTCAAACACGCCGATCAAGTCGGTGCACAGCATGCCAACATCAACAGTCTCCAAGGTCGGCTGGGAGTCCAGCGCCAGGGCTCGCGAATAGCTCAAGATGCTATCGACATGCTGCAGGGTCTTGGCGGCCACAGCTCCAATGTCCTCAATCAGACCACGCTGCATGCTGTCGATCGTGGTCCCGCCATCAAAATTTGTATTGGTGTCGTCAAAAACCAACTCGCTCATAACCTGAATTTTCCGCAATGGGCCGCGCACATCATGTGCTGCCATCGAGGTGTACATGTTCACCTCATCATTGAGTTGCTTGAGCTGCGATATCGTCTGAGCGTCGGAAAACTCTTTCTGCTTATGCGCAGTGATCTCCACAGCGGTGCCAAAGATGCCGATAACGCGGCCGTCATCAAAGAAGATCGGCGACAGCGTGGTCTGCCACCACAACTGCCCCTTGGGCAAATCCAACAACTCTTCATAGGAGTAAGACGCTTTGCTCTCGACACACCGCGTGTACTTGGCAACCAAGCCATCGGCCATACGCTCGGGCAGGATGTCGTGCGGGCGCTTGCCTGCCAAATCGTCATTCTTTATCCCGGTCGCATGCTCGTGAACGCGGTTGATCTTGCGGAACATAAGATCACCGTCACTGCCAACTTCCACGATAAAGACCGGTATTTCGATCTTGTCTGAAAGCGCAATCAAATCGGCAAGACGGTGTTGTGGCATGATCGCTCCAACCAAAAGAGCCAGCAATTTGCTTGCATGCCCCATGATTCGTCAATCTTCTCAAGGGCTGAGCGCCAAACGCGCAAGCCTGACGCGGCCTCTTAATTGGAGCCGGAATCAAAAAAGCCGGACATAAAGCCCGGCTTTCCAAACATGCTGTTCTACGCGCTAACGCGCCAAAGCCAAACTATTGGCTTTACTCGTCGTCGACCTGAAGCTGGGCTGCAGCCATGCGGCCATTGCGGCCTTCTTCAAGTTCGTAGGTGATTTTCTGGTTGTCTTTAAGGGTTTGAAGACCAGCGCGCTCGACAGCTGAAATGTGCACAAACACGTCCTTGCCGCCTTCGTCTGGAACAATGAACCCAAAACCTTTGGTGGCGTCGAACCACTTAACCATGCCTGTAGCCATGAAACGTCTCCTGCCGTAGCAATTTTAAAAACAGCCTCACGTGCGAGAAGCCGTTTGTCTAAAACCGGCGATCTTTTGCGTTCCAACTGCTAAAAGCAGGATAGGCTCTTCAAAAAAAATGCCGCCGCACGTTGAACAATGGTAGCAGAAAACCGATTTTTGGCAAGGTGTGCGGTGCACACCTGTAGATTTGCTGGCCAACAAAACAGGTCTGAGGCATAGAAGCCAAGAGACAAAATAAAGCTGTACCTCAACAACCCTTTTGACACATGAGCATAACGTGAGCGCACTTGCAGGGCGCACCGTTCGGGTGATGAACGGTGCAGGCAATAAAATAACCGTTTTGGACCTTACTGACAGCGATCACATCGTGTCAGGCGATGAGGCACGCGCGGTCGCCCAGAACGCGCCAACAGCCTTTGACCAGTTGATGGTGCTGCACCCCCCCTTGAGCGAGGGCACAGCCGCGTTGGTCCGCATTTACAATACAGATGGATCACAGGCTGAGGCCTGCGGCAATGGAACCCGCTGCGTGGCTTGGCACCTGGATGAAACCCTGGGCGCTGCCTCACACCGCACCGTTGAGACCGCTGGCGGCATTTTGAATATCACCAAGCCAGACGCCGAACTCACCTACACCGTCGATATGGGCGCTCCGCGCTTTGCATGGGATAAAATCCCTTTGTCCGAACCCTTTCAGGACACCCGCTTCATTGAGTTACATGTCGGCCCAGCCGGCGACCCCATTCTATCCTCGCCTGCCGTGGTGAATATGGGCAACCCGCACGCGGTGTTCTGGGTGGAGGATGTGGCGGCCATTGGCTTGGATAAGATCGGCCCAATGCTGGAATACCACCCGCTGTTTCCAGAGCGCGCGAACATTTCCATCGTCCATGTGATGGATCGCAAGACGCTGGTGATGCGTACTTGGGAGCGAGGTGCAGGCTTAACGCTTGCCTGCGGCTCAGCCGGCTGTGCAGCGGCTGTTTCGGCGGCGCGCCTGCGCCGTGCCGAGCGCACCGTCACCGTGCACCAGCCCGGCGGAACGCTCCAGATTGAGTGGGCTGCCAACGATCACGTGTTGATGACCGGCCCGGTGGAGCATGAGCGCGATGTGGTGCTCTGCGCGGATGTGTTTGCAGGCATCGCAGCATGAGTGTGGATGTTCTCACTCTTGGCTGCCGCCTCAACACGGTGGAATCTGAAGCCATGCGCCAGTCTGCGGAAAAGGCTGGGCATGACAATACCATCATTGTGAACACCTGCGCGGTGACCACTGAGGCTGTGCGTCAGGCCCGCCAAACCATCCGCAAGGCCAAACGCGAAAACCCATCTGCGCGCGTGGTTGTAACCGGTTGCGCGGCCCAGATTGAGCCGGAAACCTTCGCTGACATGACAGAGGTTGATCTGGTCCTGGGCAATGAAGCCAAAACCGCACCGGCCACCTGGGCCAATTTGCCTTCTGGGTCCACAGCAAAGGTTCACGTCACCGACATTATGCGGGTGAAAGAAACTGCTCCCGCCTTCACCGATGGCTTTGGCCAGCGCACCCGCGCCTTTGTGGAAGTGCAAAATGGCTGCGACCACCGCTGCACCTTTTGCATCATCCCTTATGGGCGGGGCAACGCGCGCTCGGTGCCGATGGGCGTGGCGGTCGATCAGATCAAAGCCCTTGTCGACCAAGGCTATGCAGAAGCCGTGCTGACCGGCGTGGACCTGACAAGCTACGGGCCGGACCTTCCTGGCAGCCCAAAACTGGGCGATCTGGTGCAGCAAATTTTGCGGCACGTGCCAGGGGGGCCAAATGGCTTGCAGCGCCTGCGCCTGTCCTCCATTGACAGCATTGAGGCCGACCCGGCGCTGGTAGACGCGATCAAAGGCGATCACCGCCTGATGCCACACCTGCACCTGTCGTTGCAGCACGGCGATGATATGATCTTGAAGCGGATGAAGCGCCGCCATTTGCGCGATGATGCGATCGCCTTCTGTCAGGAAATGCGCGCAGCGCGACCAGATATTGTGTACGGCGCAGATATCATAGCTGGGTTCCCAACAGAAACCCAGGCCATGTTTGAAAACGCGCTTAAGCTGGTGGATGATTGCGGCTTGTCTTTTCTGCACGTCTTTCCCTTTTCGCCGCGCAATGGCACGCCAGCTGCGAAAATGCCCCAGCTGGATCGTGCGACCATCAAGGCGCGTGCCGAAACCTTGCGCGCAAAGGGCCGCGAAGCGTTGGCCATGCACCTGGCAGCTCAAAACGGCACCACCCAGCCCGTGCTGATTGAGCGGGTTGCCGACGGCCTAGCCCGTGGCCGCATCCCGGTCTACACCGAGGTGGCAATTCCGACATCGGGCAATGGTCCGGCAGCAGGCGATATTCTGCCTGTCACAATCACCGGCCATGAAGGCCAACGCCTGACCGGTGAATTCACGCAAAAGGCGCACAAAGCCGCATGAGCGAACTGGATTACATCGCCATCACGCCGGAGAAGCCTAAGGAAGCTGCGCCAGAGCCTGAGAAAAAGGGCTGGCTGTCGCGCCTCACCTCAGGCCTGAAAAAAAGCTCGTCCACCATCACGCAAGGCGTGGTGGCGCTGGTCACGAAGAAAAAGCTCGACGGCGAGGCACTGGAGGAGCTGGAAGACATTCTCATTCAAGCCGACCTTGGTGTGGACACTGCCATGGCGATCACCACACGGCTGGAGGATGAGCGCTTTGGCAAGGAAGTCTCCGAGGACGAGATCAAAACCGTGCTCGCCGATGAGATCACCAAAGTGCTCCAGCCAGTGGCGCTACCCTTGCGCGTTGCGCCAGCGCGCAAGCCGCACGTCATCCTAATGGTTGGCGTTAATGGTGCAGGCAAAACCACCACCATTGGTAAGCTTTCCAGCAAAATTGCAAACCTTGGCATGAAGCCCATGCTGGCCGCTGGCGACACCTTCCGCGCGGCAGCCATTGAGCAGTTGAAAGTGTGGGGTGAGCGCACCGGCGCGCCCGTCATCACCCGCCCTCAAGGCTCCGATGCAGCAGGGTTGGCCTTCGATGCGCTGACGGAGGCCAAAGCGAACGGCACCGATGTGCTGCTCATCGACACGGCCGGCCGCCTGCAAAACCGCACCGAGCTGATGGCCGAGCTGGAAAAAGTTATTCGCGTCATCAAGAAGATCGATCCCGACGCCCCGCACGATGTGCTGCTCACGCTGGATGCGACCACCGGGCAAAACGCGCTCAGTCAGGTCGACGTTTTTGGCAAAACCGCTGGCGTTACCGGCCTTGTCATGACCAAGCTGGATGGCACGGCGAAAGGCGGTATCCTTGTCGCCATCGCCAAGAAGTACCAGATACCGGTACACCTAATCGGCGTTGGTGAGGCCGTCGACGATCTGGAAGCCTTTGACCCGCAAAGCTTTGCCCGCGCCATCGCGGGACTGGACCAGACGGGTCTGGATGAAACAGAAACACAGGAACCCGCATGAGCGAAACAACCGAACCCGCCGTCGCCACGAAGCCAAAAGCCAACCCCTTCGTAAAGCTGGCGCTGGAGCTCGGTCCACTGGTCATCTTTTTCTTTGTCAATGCGCGCGGGGCATCGCTGATCGAGCGGTTTCCTCAGCTGGGTCTGTTTGGCGAACCCATATTCCTGGCAACCGCTGTGTTTATGGTGGCGATCAGCATTTCTCTTGTGCTTTCGCGCATCCTGCTTGGCAAGCTACCGATGATGCCGCTCATCTCCGGCGTCATGGTGCTGTTCTTCGGGGCACTGACACTGTGGCTCAACGATGACCTGTTCATCAAAATGAAGCCCACCATCGTGAACAGTATTTTTGCCGTGGTGCTGCTGGGCGGACTTTGGATCTTTAAGCTCTCACTGCTCTCCTACGTCTTTGATGACGCCTTTCAACTGAAGGAAGAGGGGTGGCGCATACTCACCCTGCGCTGGGGCCTTTTCTTTGTGTTTCTGGCGGTGCTCAACGAGGTTGTTTGGCGCACACAGACCACTGATTTTTGGGTGGCCTTCAAGGTCTGGGGCACCATGCCCATCACCTTCCTCTTTGCGATGGCGCAGATCGGCGTGATGAATAGGTTTGCGGACGGTGAAGAAGAGTAATATTTAATTAGAAAGTCGGAATTTTTGGGCCGCTGGATCCGATTATCCCATGCTGGCACTCTCAAATACAAGGTCGAAGATAGATGAGCCGATACTCGTTAGAGGGTAAACAGCCTCTAGAGCCACCGCATAGAAAAGCCAGCTTATCTAGTCAGTTTGGACGAGCAATCGAGCGCTCTTCATATCTGGACATATTCCTTGTCTCTAGCTTTGTTTTGATTTCTTCCGCGGTATATTTTTCTCTAGGATTAGATTCGCACACCGTTTCGAAGAATGGCAATTCATATGAAATAAATTTCATAGAATCTATATATTTTTCAATAGTTACATTCACATCTCTTGGCTATGGAGACTTCGCGCCCGTTGGATTCGGTAGAATTGTTGCAAGTCTTCTTGTTTTTTGGGGTCTCGCAACCATTGCGCTCACAATAGGTAAAATAGCATCCGAACGATCGCAAACAACGCTTACATTGCTTCATAGAAGCGACGTACAGCGAAGGCTAGCAGCCTTCACTCGAGATCTTGCTACAGCCAGGGAAGCCATGCCAACTTTGACCCAAGTGCAGGATAATTGTTCTGTCACCATTAAAATGGCTGCACTCGCCGAAGCACACCAAACCGCTAGTCGTTATATTGTTTTCCATGCCAATCAATCAGACGCACTGATTGTTGGAAATGACAGTGCGCTTTCCGCATTTATTAGGGAGTTGGCAAACGTTCAGCGACTGGCGATTAAAGCGCATAAGTACGCAAATCAGGGCAATTCTTGCAATGTTATGCGCTCGGGTATCGCCTTAGCTTATAGCGTACAATGGACAGCTGGGTTTCTGGAAAAACACTACAACGCATCCAACTCGATGCACTCCTGGTCGGAGACAATTTGGAGGATGATCGTTGGGCCTTGGGGAACCGAGCGGCGGCTATCACGAAGGCTCCGCGGATATACTAGTGGCATGAAGGCCGCACTAAACGGCCTCGAAAACTGGCGAACAACAAACGTAACCATCGATACCATGACCGACGTTAGGGACCTGCTGCCTAGTGGCCCAAACCGCGGATGGCCCAAGGGGGTTCACAAACAAATCGCCAAACAACTGGGAGAGTCTAACAACCGGATCAACAGACATTTGATCCGACTATCTGGCCCTGAAAAAGTCGACTAGCGTTTCGACTGGCTGTCTCAACCAAGCTCTTTGGAAAGACGTTTGGGACTGACTTAACTCGTTGCAACACTTGCGCTTCCCCGTACCCCCCAGTACACACCGGCCACAATCTCCATTCATTCAATGAGGCCCTGCTTATGGCTCCTGCACGTTCCAACATTCTCGTTCTGCCCGGTGATGGCATCGGCCCTGAAGCCATGGCCGAAGTCGACAAGATCATCGCCTGGACGAACGGGCAGGGCCTGACCAACATTGAGACCGAGGTCGATCTGGTGGGCGGAGCTGCCTATGACGATCACGGTGCGGCGATCTCAGACGCGGCCATGGAAACAGCGTTGGCTGCCGATGCGGTTTTGTTCGGTGCGGTCGGCGGACCCAAATGGGATGACGTGCCCTACGATGCGCGCCCCGAAGCGGGCCTCCTACGCCTGCGCAAAGACTTGGCCCTTTTCGCAAACCTGCGCCCAGCGATTTGCTATCCAGCGCTGGCTTCTGCGTCCTCGCTGAAGCCAGAACTGGTTGAGGGCCTTGATATCCTCATCGTGCGCGAGCTGACCGGCGGGGTCTATTTTGGTGAGCCCAAGGAAATGGTCACGCTGGAAAATGGCGAGCAGCGCGCCGTCGATACCCAGGTCTACACCACCCATGAGATTGAGCGCATCGCAGCGGTGGCCTTTGAGCTTGCGCGCACGCGGGGCAACCAGGTCTGCTCTATGGAAAAGCGCAACGTGATGCGCTCCGGCGTTTTGTGGAACAACGTTGTGACCGCCACGCACAAAGCGAGTTTCGCCGATGTGGAGCTTTCCCACATGCTGGCAGATGCCGGCGGCATGCAGCTGGTGCGCGCACCCAAACAGTTTGATGTGATCGTGACCGACAATCTGTTCGGCGACATGCTGTCGGATGTTGCGGCCATGCTCACCGGTTCGCTGGGCATGTTGCCCTCAGCCTCGCTGGGCGCCGAAGATGCTGACACCGGCAAGCGCAAAGCCATGTACGAGCCGGTGCACGGCTCCGCGCCCGATATTGCCGGTCAGGGCAAAGCCAACCCCATCGCCATGGTGGCAAGCTTCGCCATGATGCTGCGCTACTCGCTGGGCATGGGCGATCTGGCCACCCAGATCGAGATCGCGATCGCCAACGTTCTGGACGCTGGCATTCGCACCGGCGACATCGCTGGCAGCGGCATTACCCCTGTCAACACCGGCGCCATGGGCGATGCGTTGCTTGCTGAAGTGCAAAAGGTGGTGGCAGCTTAGGCTGCCACACCGGCCAGTATCGCGGCCAACTCATGGATTGACTTTTTAGGCGTTTGCGCCGATGGGAACGCCATGCACCAACCAAGCATCTTTGCCAAAGCTTACAATCTTGCTGTGACATCGCTCACAGCGGCACTGATGCTGCGTGTTACAACCACCACAACCAAAACGAAGACCACCGAGCTTTAACCAGCCCGTCCCTTCCGTTTGTTCGGCTCACGCCCAACCCGGAGTAACGGGAGGGGCGATACGCGATTGTGCTTGCCGCGGCTGGGCCAAAGGCACAGAGCAAAACACGAAGAGCTATGTTGCGCGCTGCGCGCACATCATTCACATCAGGGCAAACACAGCGGTTGTGCCGAAGGCACAGAGCAAGATTAAAGAAGGATTGTTCCAATGGGTTTCACCGTTGCAGTCGTCGGAGCTACCGGCAATGTGGGCCGCGAGGCGCTGGATATTCTGGCAGAACGCGGCTTTCCCGCCGATAAAGTCATCGCCGTCGCCTCACGCCGTAGCGCAGGGCAGGATGCCTTTTTCGGTGAAACGAAGCTGAAAGTGCAGGCGCTCGAGCAAACTGATTTCTCCAATGTCGACATCGCGATTATGTCCGCCGGCGGCGCAATCTCCAAAGAATGGGCACCTAAAATCGGCGCGCAGGGCTGCGTTGTCATCGACAACTCGTCCACCTGGCGCATGGACCCGCGTGTTCCATTGGTTGTGCCGGAGGTAAACGCGGATGCCGTTGAGGGCTTCGGCGAGATGAACATCATCGCCAACCCAAACTGTTCAACCATTCAGCTGGTTGTCGCGCTTAAGCCGCTCCACGAGGCAGCGACGATCAAGCGCGTGGTTGTAGCGACCTATCAGTCCACCTCAGGTGCTGGCAAAGACGGCATGGATGAGCTGTTTGCACAAAGCAAAGCGGTGTTCTCGGTTGGCGATATCCAACCAGAGAAATTTACCAAGCGCATCGCCTTCAACGCCATTCCGCACATCGATGTGTTCATGGAAGACGGCTACACGAAGGAAGAGTGGAAAATGATGGTTGAGACCAAGAAAATCTTGGATCCGTCCATCAAGCTGACCGCCACATGCGTACGCATCCCTGTGTTTGTTTCACACTCTGAGGCCATCAACGTGGAGTTTGAAAAGCCTCTCAGTGCAAGCGAAGCTAAAAGCATCCTGCGCAATGCGCCCGGCTGCCTGCTGATCGATAAGCACGAGGATGGTGGCTACATGACCCCACACGAGGCAGCGGGCGAAGACGCGACCTATATCAGCCGCGTGCGTGAGGACATCACAGTCGAAAACGGCCTGTCGTTCTGGTGTGTGTCGGACAATCTGCGCAAGGGCGCTGCACTCAACACGGTGCAGATCGCTGAAGTGCTGGTAAACCGAGGGCTGATTGAGCCGAAGGCGGCAGCGGCTTAACACCGGCAAAGTGCCGGGCGGGCACCAACCCCGCCTGGCGCATCACATGAAGCGAACGGACATGTCAAAAGAAACGCAGATCTTCGTCATCGAGCTGAAGTATACAACGGATGACCTGTCGCGCATCGATGCTTTGCTGGATGCGCACATGGCCTTCATCGATGCCCAGTATGATGCGGGCCTGTTTCTGGCGTCTGGCCCAAAGGTACCGCGCGTGGGCGGAGTTATTCTGGCCAAAGGGTCAGACCTCGAGGCCATGAAAACCCTGATGCGCCAAGACCCGTTCATGATCGAGGGTGTGGCGGAGTACAGCTACACCGGGTTCCTACCGCGCAGAACCGACGCAGAAGGTTTTGCGGCACTGTAGTAGTGCAGCCGTTGTTTGCCGGCCTCACATGCCCTCAATGCGGGCACTCCACTCGTTCTTTTCCATCTTGCGATAGAAATCGACCAGTTGCTTGCCACGTTCGGGCTTGAACGTGGGACCCACGTCAACCGGCAACACAATACGGTCCACTCGAAAGCCGCGGAAATCATCTCGCAGTTCGCACCAGGCGAGCAGCGTCCAAACCTTGCCCCAAAAATAGAGCCCAAGCGGGCGCACGGTGCGCGCTGTGGCATCCCCATTGGCATCGCGGTAATCCATGGTGATCTTCTGCGATCGGTCTATGGCGTGGTCCACCACATCCAGAGTTTCGCGCTGTTCTTGGGCAAACTCAAAACGGGGCGCAAAGATCGCCGTGGCATCCACCGTGGTTCTTTTGGCATCGGGCAATACAGCGCCGATTTTCACCAGCGCTTCCTCAGCCGCGCGCGCCATGGATAGCCCACCCCAGGCGCGCACCATGCGCGCACCTGCCACCAGTGCTGCAATCTCATCGCGGGTGAACATGAGCGGCGGCAGATCATAGCCATCGCGCATGATGTACCCCACACCCGCCTCCCCCTCTACCGGCACGCCGGACCCCTGAAGGTCCACAATGTCGCGGTAGATGGTGCGCTCCGACACCTCCAATTTATCAGCCAGCATGTGCGCGGTGACAAGTCTGCCACCACGCAACAACTGAACAATCTGAAACAGGCGATCAGCACGACGCATGGCGATACCTTACGCCGCTTTTGGCTGCCACCAACCAATAGAATTGCCATCAGGGTCAGTGGTGTAGATGAATGACCCAGCCGGGATTTCGATGGCAGGAGAAAGCACCTTACCACCAGCTTCAACAACCCTATCGGCCGTCGCTTCAAGACTATCAGGCGCCAACAGATGAACCGTCGGGCCAACGCCATCTGTCGCTGGGGTGCCAGGATAAAGATGCGCGGAGAACCCAGCCTCTATGTCCTTAGTGGGCAGATCAACCATGGGGTTGGGGCCATCGGTCCGCACGGACAATTCCTGCTGCATGACGGCGCTATAAAATTGCCGCGCGTCGTCCAAATTCGTGACAGGAATTTCAGCCCAAACAAGGTTGTAATCGGGCAAGGGTCGGGAGGTCGTCATCGGACATGTCCTTTCGGGTTTGTTAGCGATGCCCCGTTCATGTCACACCCCTCCTGACAGCATCCTGTCAGGAGGTTTTGAAGGGTCCCCTTAGGCCCAGATCGCGATGTCCAGCCCGTGTGCATCCCTTTCAGGCGGATCGGGAAAGCGCAGCGCCTCGCCGCGTGCAATGCGCCCGGCCACCAACCAACAAATAGCCGCGTCCAACACATCATCCGACCCCACACCCGGCGGCGGTGTATCGGTGAGGAACGAAGCCTCTAGTCCATGGCGCGCAAGCAGCGCACAGCGCTCATCCATGCCAGCGGGGTTGACCTTACCCTTGATCTTCTTGGGCGCGTGCATGGGCACCCCACCGTTCAAGACAGTGAAAGCAACCTCCGGATGGCTTTCTTTCACGCGCGCTTGTAAGCCCAGATCATCACGTAGGCAGGCATCGATCTCAAGGATTTTTGGGAACAGATAGAACCCCTGGATCGAAACACCCTTGGGCGGATCAGAAAGGGTCTTTGCAAGCGCACTGGCCCGCTGATGCAGCGGATAATCATCACGCGTCTTGCCGGTCATCGCAGCGCCCATTTCCACCACGGGACGCGCGGGCATGGCAAACACGCTGGATTGACGCGGCCCCAGCAGCGGCCGCACCAGCTTTTCCGGGCTGCGACCACCACCGACTATGTGCTCTGGCAAACCCAGGGGCATATCAACGGCGACGGTGGCGCTTGGGTTGTCAGCGAGCAGAGCGCCAAAATCGGCAAACACGTGCAAGGTGGGCTGATCACCGACCACGGCAACCCAACCACGCTTGCAGCCATCAGCGCCGACCAACATGGCGCTACAAACCCACAGGCTTGACCACCGGTTTGCGCACCGCAGCAAGCTGGCGCGTGTTCACCATTGCCATGGGCGATACCAGGCTTGCCTGTTCGCGCGCCAGCAGCAACTCAGCACTGCCTGCTTTGACGGAACGGGCGACAATCTCGAACACCGATGAGGTGGCACGCACAGCCGCCTTCTCCATCATAACGCCCATCATAAGCTGCGCGGTCATGAGCGCACTGAACAGATCGCCTGTTCCATGCGGCGCGCCAGGAATGGTGGAATGTTCAGCCAAGGTGACGCTAGCACCATCAACGATCAAGGTGCCCATACTGTCGCGCATCATGCCAAAGGCCGAGGTAATAAGGGTACGTTTCACACCCATGGCCTTGGCCGTTGCAATGAGCCCGGCATTGTCCGCCGCATCATCCAAACCGCTAAATGTAGCCGCTTCAAACCGATTGGGCGTTGCCACATCCGCACGCGGGAGAAGCTCGGTTTTGATAGCATCAATCACCGTGTCTGGGACATAAGACCCGTGACTATCAGCGCTGACCGGATCGCAGACCACCAACACATTGGGAGATATCTTGCGGATGGCATCAATCGCCCTGCAGGTGGCCTCCACCTGCGCGGCGCTGGCAAAGTAACCCGTGAGCACAGCACCCACCTCATCAATGGCATCAATGCCGGAGAGCGCTTCAAGGCTGGTCGCAAACACATCATCAGGTGTTGCATTGCGCGGCGGCATGCCGAAGGCTTTGGCGTGGCCGGGGTGCCAGGGCATCCAAATCGTTGGCACTTTCCAAACAGGCACGCCAAGGCGCTCGATGGTAAAACCGGCAGCGCGCAGGCCAACCGACCCACGGGCAACCTGCGAGGAGATGGCCAGAACGGCCTTTGTCATTGATGGTTCCATGTGCGCCCTCTGCCACACCAAACGCAGTAGCGCCAGACGCAAGGCCGCGCTGCCGCGTATGCAAGGCAGCGCCACGGTATATCGATGGGCGCGCCACGGCAGATTCATGGCCGTGCCCTTGCTCAAACCGCCAGACCAATGACCAGCTTAGCAGGGGTGCGGCAACGCGGTATTGCAGTGCAGCACACTTTATGGAGCCACCATGACCCAACCTCTTCGCACCGTCCTTTATATGCCGGGCTCCAATGCCCGCGCGATCGAGAAAGCCCGGTCACTGGATTGCGATGGCGTGATCCTCGACTTGGAAGATGCCGTCGCGCCAGATGCCAAAGCGGATGCGCGCAAGTTGGTGGCTGAGGCCTTGAACCAGGGCGGCTTTGGGCACCGCGTTATCATTCTAAGGGTCAACGCGGCCGATACCCCTTGGCATGATGATGACATGCAACTTGCAAGCGATTTGCCGACCAACGCCGTGCTGATACCCAAGATCAACAGCGCCGATGATGTTATAGCGGCGCGGCAAAAGCTTGGGCCCCATGCAGGTGACCGTGCCTTGTGGGCCATGATGGAAACGCCGCTCGCCATGCTGAATGCGCAAAGCATAGCCAGTGCCAATTTGCAGGGTTTTGTCATGGGCACCAACGATTTGGCCAAGGATACAGGTGCACGCCTGACGCCTGGCCGCATGCCCATGCTCTCTTGGCTTTCAACATGTGTGGCCGCCGCACGCGCCTATGGCTTGGTGATGCTTGATGGTGTGTACAACGCCATCGACAATCCAGAGGGCTTTGTCGCTGAATGCGAGCAGGGCCGCGATCTGGGCATGGATGGCAAAACTGTCATCCATCCCAAACAGCTGGAACCCTGCAACACCATCTTTGCGCCCGCAGCTGATGAGGTAGCCTTTGCCCGTGCCATCATCGAAGCCTTTGCGCTGCCGGAAAATGCTGACAAAGGCGCCTTAAGGCTCAACGGTAAAATGGTGGAACGGCTTCACGCCGATATGGCGGCCAAAACAGTTGCTATGGCCGAGGCCATCGCAGAGCGCAGCTAGAACCGTACGGAGACACCACCCATGCAGCTATACAAGCTTCTTACGCTGGAAGATGAAGGCGATGGCTTTTGCCGCAAGGTCACCCGCGCACTCAATGATGGCTGGGAGCTTTATGGCAGCCCGGCCATGACCAACGATCCAGAGACAGGCAAAGTCATCTGCGCGCAGGCTGTGGTGAAAAACCAGGCTGGTACGTATGACGAGAATGAGCCGCTAAGCGCTCAAACCGGCGGCACAAACCCGCTGGGCCTTGGTACGCTTTAAAGCGCTTCAGGTCTCACCGCTGGCAGAGGCATGGATTGCCAGCGCATGCACCGGACCTGCCAGATCATCGGCCAGAACTTCGTTGATCATACGGTGCATTTGTACGCGGCTTTTGCCATCAAATGCTTTGGCGACGATGTAAACGCGAAAATGCGTCTCCCCACCAGGACGGGCTCCGGCATGGCCCTCATGCTGATGAGACTCATCCTGCACGTCGAGCGCATCGGGGCGAAAGGCAAGCTTCAGCTTGGCTTCAAGGACAGATTGAACGGACATTGAAAGAGGCCGGAACAGGAATTGAAAACGGTTTCATATTTTGTTCTTACCTAGGCACCCACGTGCCTCCACGCAAGGCAAAACGGGGCCAAACTGGCCCCGCTGACTATGCACTTTGGTTGAAAATCGTCCGCTAGAGCAATTCCAGCAAACCCCGGATCAATAAAGTGTCACGAAGCGCGTTCGAGCGGCAGCAAGAGGCAGAGTTTCGTGACTCGGTTAAATCTGGAAATGCTCTACAGGCGGCAACTTACGCAGCGCGAATGCTGGCCAAAAACGCATCAATATTGCGTCGCATATCGGTGGCCTTCTCATTCACCACACTGGATGAACGAAGCACCTGGCTGGATGACTGACCGGTCTCCTCAGCTGCCTCGCGCACGCCATGGATGTTGCGTGAGACTTCATTGGTGCCTTCGGCCACCTGCTGAACATTGCGGGCAATATCCTGCGTTGCTGCGCCCTGCTCTTCCACCGCCGCGGCGATAGCCGAAGCGGCCTCATCCATGGCCTTGATCTTGCCTGTGATCGATTGGATAGAGGCAACAGACAGATTGGTTGCTGATTGGATGGCCGACACCTGATCGCTGATCTGCTCGGTCGCTTTGCTGGTTTGCTCAGCAAGCGCCTTCACTTCGGTGGCCACCACAGCGAAGCCCTTGCCAGCATCACCAGCGCGTGCGGCCTCAATGGTGGCATTGAGCGCCAGCAGATTGGTCTGCTCTGCAATATCCTTGATCAGGCTTACCACCTCGCCAATCCGCTCGGCAGTCTGCGCCAGGGATTCAACTTCGGCACTGGTGGTTTGAGCAGCGCCCACGGCCTCACTCGACATGGTGGCCGAGTGCGAGACCTGCTGACCAATTTCGGCAATCGAAGCCGAAAGCTCTTCGGCGGCTCCGGCCACCGTTTGCACGCTTTGGCTTGCCTCTTCAAAGGCAGTGGCAACAGCATGAGACTGCGTCGTACCCTCATCGGCCATTTGTGAAAGCGTGCTGGATGACGTCTGCATATCACCGGCAGCGCTAAGCATAGAGCCAAGTGCTTCCTGGCTTGCCTCTTCAAACGCGTTGATGGCGGCTTCGATTTTTTCAGCACGTGCCAACCGGGCAGCCTGTTCGGCTTCCTGTTCAGCGCGCAAACGCTCGCCTTCCATCATGCTGGTTTTAAACACGTCCACCGAACGCGCCATGTTGCCTATTTCGTCGCCACGCTTGGTGCCAGGCACGTCGACGCTGAAGTCCTTCTCTTTCAGGCGGCGCATGACATCTGTGAGACCTATGACAGGTCGCGAAATTGATGTGGCAAGCAAGAACCCGAACAGCGTTGCCAGTGCGACGCCGACGATGGCGACAACAATGACGATCATTTTTTGGGCTGCAAATTCTGCCACAAGTGTTGGGCCTATGCGGTCCTGATCCGCGCGTTGCGCCTGCGCCAGCTCAACGGCGGCTTCCATGATGCCATCACCAATGATTTGCAGCTCAGAGGCGTAGATAAAGTCCATATCCGCCACCATGCTCGCCATCTGCGCTTGGGCAATGCGAAACGCCTCAACATCAGCGTAGACTGTTTCAACCAACTGGCGTTGGGCAGGGGTCGTTAACGCCTCCTGCACCTGTGGGATTATTGCATCCAACGCATTGAGCTCGGTGTAGACACGTTGATTGAAACTGTCATTGCGGGCCAAAAGATAGCGATTGCTGTAAACGCGCGCCAAAAGCAGGTGCTGCAATGCTGAAGAAGCCCAGAAACTGGCTTCAGCCTGTTGGTCGGCAAAGACGCGCTCATTGATTTCGGTCAGAGTTTGTCTGGCGCGCGTAGCGGATAGGAAAAGCTGATCAGTTCGCACTGTGTCGATCTGGCTCTGCAGCTCACGGGCCCGCAAGGCGGCATCGCGGTAGCTCTCCGCCAGCGCCAGCTTGTTACGAAACACTCCCACATGCTCAGAAGAACGCGCGTCCAGGTCGTCCGCTATTTGCCTGAGCGCGTCCAATTGAGCGTCCATCACCGGCACAGGATCATCAACCAACCCAGCCCGGAAGTGTTTCACTTCTAGCCGCATCTCCAAGACTGCTGCTGTTGTGTCCATCCCTGAACCTGCGGCCAAAGCAGCAGCACGATAATTTGCGAAAGCATCAGCATTGCGAAAACCATTCCACACAGAATAGCTGCCGAGGCTAGCAACGATGAGAACAGCAATGCCAAAGCCGGCAAACAACTGTCCACGCAGTGATAGGTTCTTCATATCATGCACCTGATGTTTAGAGCCCCAGCAAAAGGGGCTGCGATGTCGACGCTTCAGTGCACGGAACAACACGTAGGTTAATGCAACATTACCCAGAGTGCGTTCACCTTACGTAAGAATAGAATATTGCCTGCATTATAGGCAAGAACTTGAAAAATATTACACATACTGCGAAGATCAATCAGTATTTCTATTGCTTAGCAAGCTAAACACTACGCCACTCTCTGCGGCACCAATGCACCTGTACCGCAGCGCATAAACAGTCTAAGGATGTGCCCCGTTTCAGACCAGCGTTTGGTATCCAGGCTTTGCTCGTTCAAGGCCTTGTCCAGCTGCTTTCCACACCCATAATGGCTGCCATGACATCAGATTCCCCCCTCTTTGATTCCATCCGCATCAAGCCACGCGGCAAAGCCAAGGCAGAAAAGCCCAAGCCCCAAATCCGCCTGTGCAGCTGGGAAGGCTGCGACAAAAAGGGCGAACATCGCGCGCCCAAAGGCCGAGATCAGGAGGGCGAGTTCCATTGGTTCTGCCTTCAGCACGTTCAGGCCTACAATAAGTCGTACAATTACTTCTCCGGCATGAATGATGATGACCTAACCAAATATCAGAAGGCAGCCATGACCGGCCATCGGCCGACCTGGGAAGTGAGCCAGAACGCGAAGTCCGAAACTGTTAAAAAGCGCCGTGGCCCCAAACCCACCGCATCAGGCAAGCCGCGCAAGCCCTGGGCCGACGAAACATCCGCCGATCCGTTCAGCCTGTTTGGCGATGGAACAACTGCCAGCAAGCCGGTGAAAAAGACCCGCTCAGTGGGCAATGCCGCAAAGAAGAGCTTTGCAGCCCTCGGGCTTGAGACCGATGCCGACGCTGACACCATCAAGGCTAAGTTTAAAGACCTTGCCAAGCGTCTTCACCCCGACCTCAACAAGGGTGACCGGGCATCAGAAGACCGCTTGCGCGATGTCATCCAGGCCTACAATACCTTGAAAGCAGCAGGCTTCTGCTAGACAAAGACACAGCGGCAATACGTCTGCTGCATTGCACTTTCCGAAAGACTTCTAGGACACACAACGCATGACCCTTGCTGCGCCCGCTGCAACTGCCGCAAATGAAAACACCGTGCCCGACACCCCTATCAATGTGCGCGAGGTGTTCGGCTTCGACAGCGATATGGAGGTCATGGGCTTTAGCCAGAGCGATGGCCATGTGCCCGATTTTGACCCGGACTATATTTTTGACCGTGACACCACGCTGGCGATCCTGGCAGGTTTTGTACACAATCGCCGGGTTATGGTGCAGGGCTACCACGGCACCGGCAAATCCACCCACATTGAGCAGGTCGCAGCGCGCCTCAATTGGCCTTGCGTGCGCGTGAACCTCGACAGCCACATCAGCCGCCTGGATCTGGTTGGCAAAGACGCCATCGTGATCAAAGACGGCATGCAAGTTACCGAGTTCAAAGACGGTATTCTGCCCTGGGCGTTGCAAAGCAACACCGCGCTGGTTTTCGACGAATATGACGCCGGCCGCCCAGATGTGATGTTTGTCATCCAGCGCGTTTTGGAGGTGGCAGGTCGCCTGACGCTGCTTGACCAGAACCGCGTGATCCATCCCCACCCAAGCTTTCGTTTGTTTGCCACCGCCAATACGATCGGTTTGGGTGACACGTCCGGGCTGTATCATGGCACCCAGCAGATCAACCAAGGTCAGATGGACCGTTGGTCAGTTGTCACAGTGCTGAACTATCTAGCCCACGACACCGAGGTAGACATCGTTCTTGCAAAAGCGCCCAGCTACAAAACCACTGAGGGCAAAGAGCAAATTGCCAACATGGTGCGACTGGCGGACTTGACCCGCAATGCCTTTATCAATGGCGATCTTTCCACCGTCATGAGCCCCCGCACGGTGATCACTTGGGCTCAGAACGCAGAGATCTTTGGCGGCATTGGTTTTGCCTTCCGCGTGTCGTTCCTCAACAAGTGCGACGAAACAGAGCGCCCTCTGGTGGCCGAATTTTATCAGCGCTGCTTCGGCGAGGATATTCCCGACAGCGCCATGAATGTGGCCTTGAGCTAAGGCACGCCCATGGCAGACGCCAGAACGAGGCCGGGATCGAACCGCACCACAAGCTCACGGTCCACAGCGCACAATGAGCCGCTTAAGAAAGCCATCTCCGGCTGCCTGAAGGCGATTGCGGGCCGGGAGGACTTGGAGATAACCTTCGCTGCCGACCGCCCAGTGCTGGCCGGAACGTCAGCGCGCCTACCCGAACCACCTCGCCGCATGACGTCCGAGGATGGCGCAATCCTGCGCGGCCTCTCCGATGCAATGGCCTTGCGCCTTGCCTGCCACGATACCAAGCTGCACAAATCACTGGCCCCAGAAGGCCAGGCAGCACGCGCGCTATATGATGCTGTTGAGCAGGCCCGTGTGGAGGCCATCGGCGCTGGGCGCATGCAAGGTGTGCGCGGCAACCTGTCAGCCATGTTGGAAGACAAATACCACCGCGGCAATTTTGAAGAGATCACTGACAAAGCCGATGCGCCGCTGGAGGATGCAGTTGCACTGATGGTCCGCGAAAAGCTCGCTGGCATGCCGATCCCCAAAAGCGGGCAGAAGATTGTCGACATCTGGCGCGATGACGTGGAGGCGCGCGCAGGCAAGGATTTGAAAAGCCTGGCAGATAGCGCCGACGATCAGGAGGGGTTTGCCCGCGCCATACGCGAGCTGCTGGTCTCGCTGGATATGGCCGACGATATTGCGCCGGAATCATCTGACAACAGCGAGGATGATGAAGATTCCGACGTCAATGATGATGGCGAGTCCGATAGCCAGAACGATGACGAGGCCACTGGCGATGAAATGACTGGCTCGGTGGAAGCCAAAGCTGCGCAGGCCGGTGAAGACGATGAAGCTGGCGAAAGCGAAGCATCAGAAGACTCCGTCTCAGACCTGTCCGAAGGTGATGATCCCGAGCAAGGCGAAGATTCTGGTAGCCCGCAGAACCAACGCGAAAACCAGGGCATTCTGGAACCGCTCACCGACTATCGCGCCTACACCAGCAAGTACGATGAAGAGGTGAAGGTTGAGGATCTGTGCGATGCGCAGGAGCTGGAACGCCTGCGCGCCTTTCTCGACAAGCAATTACAAAATCTTTCCGGCGCCGTGGCCCGTCTTGCCAATCGCCTGCAGCGCCGCCTGATGGCGCAGCAGAACCGTGGTTGGGACTTTGACCTAGAGGAAGGCATGCTGGACCCATCACGCCTGACCCGGATCGTCACCGACCCTATGCAACCGCTTGCGTTCAAAATGGAGCAGGACACCGAGTTCCGCGACACGGTGGTGACACTTCTGATCGACAATTCAGGGTCGATGCGTGGACGGCCAATCACGGTCGCTGCAACCTGCGCCGATATTCTCGCCCGCACGCTGGAACGCTGCGGGGTGAAAGTTGAAGTGCTGGGCTTCACCACCCGTGCGTGGAAGGGCGGACAGAGCCGCGAAAGCTGGCTTAACGCCGGCAAGCCTGCAATGCCGGGTCGCCTGAATGATCTGCGCCACATCATCTACAAATCCGCAGATGAGCCCTGGCGGCGCGCCAAGCCAAACCTTGGCCTCATGATGCGCGAAGGCCTGCTGAAAGAAAACATCGACGGCGAAGCATTGGAGTGGGCGCACAATCGCCTGCTTGGACGCCCGGAACAGCGCCGTATTTTGATGGTGATTTCTGATGGCGCGCCAGTTGATGATTCAACGCTGTCGGTAAACTCAGGCAACTATCTGGAACGGCATTTGCGCCATGTGATCGACCAAATCGAAACGCGCTCGCCGATTGACCTGATCGCGATCGGCATTGGCCATGATGTGACACGCTACTATCGCCGAGCGGTCACCATCGTCGATGCTGAAGAGCTTGCAGGCGCGATGACCGACCAATTGGCTGCCCTGTTTGATGAAGAGGCCAGCGGCCCTTCGGGCCGCAAGGGTCGCCGCCTTGCGTCTTAGCCGCAGCGCTCTTTATGCCAGCGCTGTATTCTTTGTTTTTGCTTCACAGCCTTCCTCCGCACAGCCTTCCTTCGCGCAAGCTTCCCCGGCGCAAGCGTCCCTGGCTCAGTCCGTTATCAGCGAACCGCTGAGGATTGAGACGCGCCAAATTGACACTTTTTTGCCAGGTGCAATCGACAACCAATTCGGCGCACTGACCTTTCTAGGCGGTCTGCGATTGACCAGCAGCCACCGCGACTTTGAGGGCCTGTCAGGGCTAACGATGCGTGGCGATACAATGCTTATGGTGTCCGATGAAGCCAACTGGCTTCAGCTGCGCCTGCAAAGCGACAGCAGCGGCAAACCCACAGGCATTGCTGATGCTGTAATCGGCCCTTTGCTGGACACCAGCGGCAGGCCCATTGGCAGTAAGCGCCTGGCCGATGCTGAGGCCATTACCCAGCTAGGCCAGGAGGTTTGGGTAACCTCTGAGCGCAACCGGCCTATCCGCGCCTATACCCTTGGCGCTCATGGCCTGAGCGGTCCGGCACGGCTGCCCTTTGGTGATGAAGCCCCTTTGATTGAGCGGTGGAACTTGGGCCTTGAGGCGATGATCCATATCACTGAAGGCCCGCTGGAGGGTCAGACTTTGGTCTTTTTGGAGGATCCACCAAGGTCGGCCTCGGCTCCCACGGCGGCACGGTTGCTAAGCAATGGTGAGGTTATCCCCTTCGCCGTCCAGCGACAGGACGGGTTTTCAATTACCGGCGCAGCCATGCTGCCGGGAGGGGATGTGGTGTTGGTTGAGCGCCGCTTCGCCTGGTCTGACGGCATCTTTATGAGGCTGAAGCTGTTGCTGGCGCAGGACATAGTGTCGGGCGCTGCACAGGGCCGCATCCTCATGCAAGCTGACGGCAGAAGCCGCATCGACAACATGGAAGGTATCGCCGTCTCAGATCACCCAAACGGGCCTATTGTGACGCTGATTTCCGATGATAACGGGAACTTCTTCCAGCAAACGGTGCTGCTGCGCTTTCAGTTGGCAACCGGACCGGCCGCTTTGCGTGCTTTGCCGCTGGCAACGCCGCCGACGCCAGAGGCTAGGCCGGACGTGTTTCCAGACCCGTAGCCAGCAACAGACCGCGATAGGGGAAAAGCAGAACAGGAATTGCGACCAGCTTAACCGCCAAATCACCCAGCGCCCAACTCACCCAGCGCGGCGCCTCAACGGCCAACAGGCCAAACAAAGGCGCTGCCTCAGTCGCAAAGGCATCCCCGAAGCCAACAAGCGGGGTAAGAAATGCTGCGAACGCCAATGTGAAGAACAACGCAGTATCCACCATCGACCCGAAAAAAGATGAAATCGCAGGCGGTTGCCACCAAGCAGCCTTGCGCTCGCCGCGGTTCAACTGCGCGAACAGCTGAACGTCTAACATTTGTGCGATCAGGAATGACAGGCCGGAAGCCAGCGCGATGCGCGGCGTTGCGAACATGATCGAGAGCACCACCGCCACAGCAAAGCCGACCAACACAACCTGGCGCGCTTTGGCCGCACCAAAAGCGCGATTGGCAAAGTCGGTAACCAAAAAAGCAAGCGGGAACGTGAACGCGCCCCAGGTCAGCAAATCGCCAAGGGCCAGCGCACCAACGCTGCCACTAAGCGGGTATTGCACAAGAACATTGGACAGAACGATGACGGCCGCCATGCCCAGCATGGCAGCAAAAAAAAACGGTTTGCTCATAGGAAAGATCTCTTGCAGCGAAAGTGGTTCGCGGCCAGCAAGGCCCAGGCTCAGCGTGCCTTAGGCGCTGTGAGCCTTGAGAACTTCTTTTTTGACCAACAGCGCCGCTTTGGAAAGCTCTGTGTCTTTGGCCTTCAGCAGAAACGCATCCAGTCCACCGCGATGCTCTACCGAGCGAAGCGCACTGGCAGAAATACGCAGGCGAACCGTACGGCCCAGCGCGTCTGACACCAAGGAAACAGTGTTCAGGTTGGGCAGCCAGCGGCGGCGGGTTTTGTTGTTGGCGTGGCTGACATTGTTGCCAGTCTGCACACCTTTGCCGGTTAGTTCACAACGACGCGCCATGGTCGATTTCCTTACAGTTTCGTCAGCACAAACCCGCCGGTTATGGCGGGTGCGGGCGTGAACATAAGTGCCGGACAACAGCGCTGTAGCGCCCTGCCTCAAACCATGTTCAAACCGTGGTAAAAGGGGTTGATCAAGCCTGCGCGTGCGCAACGCCTGAAAATCAGGCGCTTCTATAGGCATCACTGGGACAGAACGTCAAGCACCAGCCTCCTTTAGTCGCTAAACGTGCCAAGATGGGCAGGCTAGCCAGATCGGCACCAAAATCGCCACATTCAATGCCAAATCCTTTCGTCCTAAGGTCTTCATCGGCCTTGGATTCGCACGTGGTTAACCGCTGATAAACGGCTTTAAACTAGCGTCGAGACAGTTGAACAACAGGGTGCGCCTCAATCATTACGTGGCCGCGCGCCTGTTGCTATAAGGACAGACGACGTGACCAACACCCTATCCGCGGGCCTTCTCAATCGCTCTTCGCGTACCCGGCCCTTACTCCGGCGGACGTTGAAAGGGTGCGCAGCGCTGGCCCTAGGCGCAGCCACCTATCTTGGCTCTGTGCAAACAACCGATTGGTGGACGGGTTCTGGCCCTGCCCTTTCTCCAGCACCTGCCAACGCTCAAACCGATCAACTGGCAGTCCAATATGCTGCGCGCCTTGCCGGTATCCGTATCGGCACTGGCTCCATGATCGTGAACTTCGCCGATCAGCGCTATACGGCGCGCTTAAATGCCGGCACCAGCGCAGTGGGTCGCATTGTCAGCAAAGGCGAAGGCGAGGCTGTCGCCCGCGGTCGGTACACAACGTCGCGTGTTATGCCGGTAAGCTTTGACCTGTCGGCTTCTGAGGAAAACATCACCAATGTGGTGCGGATGCGTTTGTCGGGTGGCGACATTACCGAAGTCTCCGCCGAGCCACCTTTGTCTGAGCGTCCAGACCGCGTGACTGTAACCAGCCGCCACCGCCGCGATGTTGTGGACCCTTTGTCGGCTCTGCTGATGCCGGTTCCAAATACTGAAGCTGCTGTTGGCCCGGCAGCGTGTGACCGTACCGTGCCGATGTTCGATGGCCGCCAACGCTATGATATCCGCTTTTCTTTTGTCCGCATGGAAGCAACGCCGTTTGGCAATGGCCAGGCAGCCGTGTGCCGTGTGCGATATGTTCCAATCGCAGGCCACCGTAGCGAGCGGCGCGTAAACCGCGAGCTTGCGGCCAACACCAATATGTATGTGTGGCTAACACAGGTGGGTGACCGCCCTCTGGTGGCTCCGCTGCGTCTGGAAATTGGCCTCGACTTTGGCACGCTGTCTGTCCAGGCACTGGACTTTCAGGTCAACTAAGCAACCTTAAATTCAAGCCCATGCCCACCCCACGGCGCCTTGCTGCGCGACGATCCTTGCCGACTGCACGTGACTGTCCCAAAACAAAACACAAAGGTTAACGCAGCAGCATCGTTTGCCCGCGTCGACCTATGGCACTAGTGCAAGCCAACACCTCACACCACATCATATGGCGTGAACGAACCCTGAAAACCGCCAAAGCCGCTGATTCGGACACGGCTTGTTCTGTCCACGTTCCATAGGTTAACACCAACCCTGCAAGACTTAACGCCGCTCTCGTTCGGATCCCTCCACTCCCTATGCCCTACAATCCTCGCTCTAAGGCACCTGGTGCTGGTGTGACGGCCATTCTCGGCCCGACCAACACCGGAAAAACGTACATGGCGATTGAGCGGATGATGACGCACAAAACAGGCGTCATAGGCCTGCCGCTGCGTTTGCTTGCGCGCGAGGTGTATCTGAAGCTCTGCGCGCGCGCTGGTGAAGACAAGGTGGCACTGGTCACGGGTGAGGAAAAAATCATCCCGCTGGAGCCACGATACTGGGTCTCGACGGTGGAGGCGATGCCGCGCGATTTGGACGTGGATTTCGTTGCGGTCGATGAAGTGCAGATGGCGGCCAATCTGGAGCGCGGGCACGTGTTCACCGACCGCATTTTGAACGTGCGCGGCAAACTGGAAACCATGCTGCTTGGCGCTGCCACCATCCGCGGCCTTCTTTCTCAGCTGCTACCGGGAATCACCATCATCCAGCGCCCGCGCATGTCGCTCATTACCTATGCGGGCAGCAAGAAAATTACCCGCCAGCCGAGGCGCACCGCCATCGTCGCTTTTTCGGCCAATGATGTGTACGCGGTGGCCGAGCTTATCCGCCGTCAGCGGGGTGGGGCAGCCGTTGTGCTGGGCGCTCTCTCCCCGCGCACACGCAACGCGCAGGTGGATATGTACCAGAACGGAGATGTGGACTTTCTCATCGCCACCGATGCGATCGGCATGGGGCTGAATCTGGATGTGGACCATGTTGCCTTTGCTGGCCGCCACAAATTTGATGGCTTTGACTATCGCGAGCTGACGGCTGGCGAGATGGGCCAGATTTCAGGACGTGCCGGTCGCCATACCCGTGACGGCACCTTCGGGGTAACAGGTCGCACCGAGCCTCTGGACGATTATCTGGTCGAGAAGCTGGAAACCCATGCCTTTGAGCCGGTCAAACGCTTGCAATGGCGCAATGCCAATCTGGATTTTTCCTCCGTGGAGGCTCTGCGCGACAGCCTGGATGATATTCCAAGCCATGATTTGCTCACCCGCGCCCTACCACAGGAAGATGCAGACACACTGGATGGTGTGTTGCGCGATAAAGCGCTGCGCGAACGGGCAAGCGATCAGAAACGCGTCGAAACACTCTGGGATTGTTGCCAACTGCCAGATTACCGCAAGATCGCTCCAGCCCAGCATATCGAGATTGTCGGGCAGCTTTTTGCGCACATCACAGACCGCGGCACTGTGCCGGACGACTGGATGGCCGCGCAGCTGAAAAACAGCGATAAAACCGATGGTGACATCGACGCTTTGTCTGCGCGCATCGCGCAAGTGCGCACTTGGACCTTTGTTGCCAACAGAAATGCATGGCTCGACGATCCGATGCATTGGCAGGAGCGCACCCGCGCGCTAGAGGACCGCTTGTCGGATGCGCTGCACGAAAAGCTAACACAAAGGTTTGTGGACCGACGCACCAGCGTGCTCATGCGACGCTTGAGGGAGAAGGCAATGCTCGAGGCGATGATCGCTACAGATGGTGATGTTCAGGTGGAGGGCCAGCATGTTGGCTGGCTGGCGGGTTTCCGCTTTACACCAGACAGCACCGCTGAGGATCTGGACGGTAAAGCTGTGCGCGCTGCAGCACAAAAGGCGCTGGCCGCCGAAATTCAGCGGCGCGCCGAAAAACTGGCTTTGGCTGATGACACCGCGTTTGTGCTTGATGGCGATGGCGCAATACGCTGGACAGGCGAAATCGTGGCCAAACTGTCCTCCTCTGAAGACATTCTTAAACCCAAAATCATTCTGCTGGCCGATGAACAGCTCACCGGCGGCGCGCGTGAGCTGGTCGATAGCCGCCTTGCCAAATGGTTTGCCGACCAAACCGAGAAGCATTTGGGCAATCTTCTGGCACTTCGCTCAGGCGACGGGCTGGAAGGCATCGCGCGCGGCATCGGGTTCAGGCTAGCTGAAGAACTTGGTGCGATTGACCGCCGCGAAGTGGCCAGCGATGTCAAAAACCTGGAACAAGAGGCCCGTGCCACACTGCGCAAGCATGGCGTGCGCTTTGGCGCCTACGCGTTGTTTGTGCCCTCGCTGCTCAAACCCGCACCGGCAAGCCTGCTGGCAACGTTATGGGCCCTGCAAAATGGCGGTCTGGATCAACCCGGCCTGCGCGAGCTGCCACAGATGAATGCCTCGGGCCGCACCTCCATTCCGGTGGAGGAAAGCTTTGATGCGCGTCTCTATCCCATTGCGGGCTTCCGCGTGTGCGGTCGCCGCGCGGTGCGCTTTGATATTCTTGAGCGCCTAGCTGATCTCATCCGCCCGTTGATTGCGTTCCGTGTCGGCCAGACCGAGGGCGATGCACCGGATGGGGCGGCCGAGAACAATGGTTTTACTGTGACCGTGGAGATGACATCGCTGCTGGGTTGTGCGGGCGATGATTTTTCCGAAGTCTTGAAATCGCTGGGCTACAAGGTTGAGCGCAAGACGGTACCCGTCCAGACGGCTTCCGTTGAGACTTTGCCCGTTGAGACAGCATCCGTTGAGACAATGCCGGCAGAGGCTCTTGCGCAAGCGGCACAACAAGCAGAAAAACCCGTTGAAACGGCTGGCGAACCCGTGGCGGAGACTGCTGCTGAAGAGGCAACATCTCAAACACCTGGCGAGCCAGTAGCAGAGGCGAGCGCTGAACCGGCAACCGAAGAACAGCCGACAGACGATAAGCCAGTTGAAGAGACAGCGACCGAGCAGGTGATCGAAGTATGGCGTCCGGCGCCGAACAAACCGCGTCAACAGGGCCGACCCAATGCCCGCCGCAGAGCCGATAACACCGGTAGCGAAGCATCAGGCGATGGCAAGCCCAAGGGCGAACGCCAAGGTAAAGGCAAGCGCAGCAAACAGACCGGCAAGCACCCGCGTAAAGAGGGCGGCAACAAAGGTCCGCGCGACTACACGTTCTCTCCGCCCAAAAAAGAGAAAAAAGCCGACCCTGATTCACCTTTTGCCGCCCTGGCTGGTCTGCTCGATAAAGATGGCAAAGGCTAACTCCAGCACATCAGACCAAGAGCCGGCAGAAAAACTGCGGCTTGATCGCTGGCTGTTTTTCTCTCGGCTGGTGAAAAGCCGTTCACTGGCCGCCAAAATGATCGAAAACGGTCAAGTGCGCGTGAACGGGGAAAAGACCCACCAGCCCAAGCGCGCCGTTGGCCCCGGTGATGTGCTCACGGTTGCCTTGCCTGGGGGTGTGAAAGTTGTGAAGCTGCTCGCCTGCGGCACGCGGCGCGGCCCAGCCAGCGAAGCACAAACCTTGTATGACGACCTCACACCGCCACCACCACCCAAGGGCGAGGCCCCGCTGACGACAAGGCTTGCCCCCAGCCCGGGCCGCCGCCCGACCAAACATGAACGCGAGCGACTGACCAAAATGAAGCGTGGCACGCCCGATAGCGCCTAAGCGGTAACGCGCATACGACCCTTCACTGCCTTGACAAACACTGCAACAAAACGGTTTGGAAAGACACCTGCGCCTGTCCAAAGTGCTGAACAGGCGCACTCATTCAGATGGCTATCGGAGCAATGCCTGCATGACTTACATCGTCACGGAAAACTGCATCAAATGTAAGTACACCGACTGCGTGGAGGTCTGCCCAGTGGACTGCTTCTATGAAGGCGAGAATATGCTGGTGATCCACCCGGACGAGTGCATCGACTGCGGTGTGTGCGAGCCCGAATGCCCAGCTGACGCCATCAAGCCGGACACCGAACCAGGGTTGGAGAGCTGGCTAACGCTCAACACCAAGTACGCCTCTGAGTGGCCCAACATCACAATGAAGAAAGAACAGATGCCCGAAGCCACCGAGTTTGATGGCAAGTCCGGCAAGCTGGAGCTGTTTTCTGCAGAGGCTGGCGAGGGCGACTGATCCTCACCCTGCGCAAAAGATGACGCAACGCCAGGCGCAAAACAGGTCATAAACCATTCATTAAAGTGAACGCGCGTTAACCAAGATTGGCCACCGGATTGATTTTTGTCGGTTTTTGAGGTATCGTCAAATCTCGTTTCCATAGCAACCCGACCAGGCCGGACACGCTTGCCGCCGCTTTTTCGCTAGATTGCACCTACAGTTCTCCGCCCGGCGCGGCTTTTCAAGCCCCGGCGCCGATGGCGGTCTTGTGCTGCGCATTCTACGTCAATCACCGTATCAAGGTCGCATTGCAGCGGCTCTGTGATGCGCGGGCCAGCTGCTGAAACGAGGCAATGTGGTAATGGCACGCGCCAAAATGGTGGGTGTCTTTTTGGCTGGGGCTCCCCCTTTTACCTCAGCCCAACAGGAGTTTGTCAGCGTATGGCGACCGCAAAAAAAACGACACAAAAGCAGGGTTTCAAAGTTAACGAACAGATCGTGTATCCAGCGCATGGCGTTGGCCGCATTGTAGCCATTGAGCAGCAGGAAATTGCGGGCCTCACATTGGAACTGTTTGTCATCACCTTTGACAAAGATAAAATGACCCTGCGGGTGCCGGTTGCCAAAGTGAACAGCGTTGGCATGCGCAAACTTGCCGAAGACAGCCTGGTCAACAAAGCGCTCAAAACCATCAAAGGCCGTGCCCGTGTTAAACGCGCCATGTGGTCACGTCGCGCGCAGGAGTATGAAGCCAAGATCAACTCGGGCGATCTGATCCAGATCGCTGAAGTGGTCCGCGACCTGTATCGTGCTGAAAGCCAGCCTGAACAGTCTTATTCCGAGCGTCAACTTTATGAAGCTGCACTTGATCGCATGGCCCGCGAACTCTCTGCTGTGAACAGCATGACTGAAACCGAAGCTGTGCGCTTGATCGAGCAAACACTGGCCAAAAGCCCCAGCCGCCAGAAAGCGGTTGAGGAAAGCGAAGACGGCGAAGGTGAAGGCGACCAGAGCGCAGCTGCCTAAAACGCACCGCCTGCAACAGACATTTAGCCCGGCCCACATTGGTGTGGCCGGGTTTTTTGTGCGCATTTGCAGACCTGCGCACGTGCTGGTGTGGGGGCAACCAACCGTTAAGCAACACCGCAGCTTTGCGCATGGCGCGCGCTTACCTTTGCCGGGCTTTAACGCTGACCATGGCATGCAGCTCCCAAAGCACACCACGCCAATCATGCAACGTTTGGAGCGCACGCCATGCCCATCTCCCCCGACCAACACGCTCGATTACTCGCCTTGGGCAATGATGGCCACGTGAGCAACCATGATGTGCTGACGCTGCGCCGGGAAATCTTTCCCGATGGTGTGGTGGACCGCACCGAGCTGGAACTCGTGTTCGCCTTAGGCGAGCGCGTGCAGGATGGCGATCCATCCTGGCCACAACTCTTTGCCGAAGTCTGTGCTGACTACTTCCTCAATGAAGAACAACCCGAGGGTTACCTGACCGACGAGGAGTTCGGGTATCTGGAAAGCCTGGTCACATGCGATGGCAAGCACGCCTCCGCGCTGGAACTGCACGCCTTGGCACATTTGATGACCCAAGCCCGTCAGGTGCCCGCCACCATGGCGCGGTTCATGAAAGATCAGCTGGTTGCACTGGTTGCTGCCCGCCCGATGGCCTCCATTCAGGCCGCAGACCTGCCACTGATACGATCGGTCATCTATGCTGGTGGCGGCGCAAAGTCCTTCGGTATATCGCGCGAAGAAGCGGACTTCCTATTCGACCTGCAGGAATCAACCACCAAGGTTGATAATGCTGATGCATGGCGCGAGCTTTTCGTCAAAGCCGTTTCCGCCCACCTCATGCAGCATGTTGGCTATCAACCGGTTGCGCGCGAAGAGGCCCTGCGCCAACAAACCTGGCTCAACACCACCACCGTTCAGCCGGGCCAGTTCATGCGCTCCATGGTATCAGGCGGGCTATCAAACATTCTGGATGCGTTTCGGCGCGAAGATGAATGGACGCTGCGCAACGCAACAGATGCGGCAGCCGAACAACACGCCAAAAACGTGTGCGGCGAAGAAACACTTTGGCTTGCCAATCGGATTGGTCGCGATGGCGTGGTAGATGATGCCGAACGCGCGCTGATCCTTTACATGCGCGATCACCTGAATGCAGCCTTGCCAGAGCGCCTGCTTGCTATGGTAGAAAAACCTTCGGACACTGCTGCCGCCTAAAGCCTTCATCAATAGCAAACCGCGCAAGACCGGCACAATGGGGTCGGGTTTTGTGGAGCCGGATCAACCGACTGGGGCATGTTGACTGTCTTTCAAGGGCAGCAGTGATCTAACACCTTTAACCAGCCGTAAAATCCCTAACAGTGCTGCTGTGGACACACGATCTGGGCAAGTCACCAGAAACCCCGCCGCGAGAGTGGGGGTGCGGTCCAAGGCACACACATGACGAGGGAGTGTGTGATGAATGATGGATCAGGCCCACGGCGGGACTTTGTCAAAAAGGCGATGCAGGCGCCTTACCTGGAACGCGACGAGGAACACGCGTTGGCCGTGCTTTGGAAAGAGCGGCAGGATCAGGATGCACTGCACAAACTGACCCAGGCGCACATGCGTCTTGTTATCGCCATTTCATCACGCTTCCGCCATTTTGGCTTGCCGATGGTCGATCTTATTCAGGAAGGGCATGTTGGCCTATTGGAAGCTGCTGCTCGCTTTGAGCCGGAGCGTGAAGTGCGCTTTTCAACCTACGCAACATGGTGGATCCGCGCTTCAATTCAGGATTTTATCCTGCGCAACTGGTCCATCGTGCGTGGCGGTACATCATCGGCACAAAAGGCACTGTTTTTCAACCTGCGCCGTCTGCGCGCAAAGATCACACAGGATGGCACAGTCGGCCCATCAGAAATGCACCGTGAAGTTGCCAACGCCATTGGTGTTTCGGTCAATGATGTGGCCACAATGGATGCAAGGCTTTCCGGCAACGATGCCTCCCTCAACGCACCGGTATCCGATGGTGAGGATGGCGGCAGCGCTGACAGGCAAGACTTTCTGCCTGACACCGCACCCCTTCAGGACCAGCTTGTAGGCGATGTGATCGATACCGAGCGCCGCCATTCCTGGCTTACCACTGCTTTGGACGTGCTGAACGAACGTGAACTTCGCATCGTGCGGGAACGTCGATTGGCTGAAGACGGCGCCACGTTGGAGGCTCTTGGCACGCAGCTTGGCATCTCCAAGGAACGCGTGCGCCAGCTGGAAAGCCGCGCACTTGAAAAACTGAAAGTTGCTTTGCTCGATCAGCAGGCCGCAGGGTCTTACGTCTAAGGCTTGATAGCATCGGTAGCCCGGCCAGCGCCTTGCTGGCTACTCGCGCACCAACTTAACGCGGTCACCGGCACGAACGGCGTCGGTGGGACCAAGCGCGTTTAAAATCCGAAACAGGGCTTCACCATCCCCGCCAGATTCCATGCGCCGCGCAAGTGATCTCACGGTTTGGCCGCTGCTAACAGTGACAACCTCAATGCGAAGTGGCTCAATCGCATTGCGCTCGTCCCGGCTCATTTGCCGGAATGACTGGATCACGCTGCTTGCTGCCTGCGAAAAAGCATCGGTGCGCCGATCATTGGCAAAGATGAAGCGGTAAACCCGGTCACTCACCTGAAACACTGCAACCTCAAAGACCCAGCCGCCCGCAGCGGCTCTGGCGGTGGCAACGGCAAGCCCGTTGACGCGCTCAAGGGCGATTGAGACCGGGTTAAGCCCTTCGATCCAGCCGGCCTGGAGATACGCCTCAAGACTTTGGCCACGACGCAGCTCAACACCATCAAAGCGTAGCGCACGGCCATCTTCATGGGCGCCTAAAACGGCTTGAGGGGTGTTATCCAGCCTGAAGCCCTGCGGCGCTTCAAAAGTGATGCCAAGCCCCGGATGCAGGAAGCGACGCCCGCGCACAACGCCCTCATCGGTTGGCTCGCCAAACACCATGCCATCAATAGCGTCGAGATAACGGTTGCGCTGCGTATCGCCAATACCGGGCCCGCCAAACTGGCGGGCAAGGCGCACAGCCGCATCAATGCGCGCCGGTGTGGAGGGGTGGCTCGACAAAAAACTTGGCACACCGCCATCGGTCGGCAACGCATCCAGCGCACTAAAACGTGCCATGGTTTCCAGAAAGCGGGCAGCGGCAAACGGATCATAGCCGGCGCGGCCGATCGTGCGCACGCCGAGTTCATCGGCTTCCAGTTCCTGGTTCTGCGAAAACTGCGCCAGTGACACGCCGTTGGCGAGCACCGCCATTTGTGCTGCCGATGGGTCCGACAACACATCGGTCAGCACTCTGTCGATCAAAGCGGCGGTGCGCACCTCTTGCTCACGCGCAATGGCATGCCGGCGGGTCACATGGCCGATCTCATGGGCCACAACGGCTGCCACTTCTGCCTCATCATTGGCCAGCGCCAGAAGACCCCGCGTCACGTAAAGATAGCCCCCGGGAAGCGCAAATGCGTTCACACTGGCCGAGTTAAGAAGCGTCAGGCGATACACCCGCCCCGGCTCATCAGACGCGGCAATAACCTGCCGCAGCATGGCCACCAAGCGTGTCTCAAGCTCAGGGTCTTCATACACGCCGCCAAAGGCATCCAGAATGCGCGGGTGCTCGCGCGCGCCAATGGCTTCTTCAGCGGCCAGGGTTGCAGTTGGGCCGGGCTCGGTTGCCTGCGTCAGCGGAACCAGCGGCTGCTCGCCATCAACCGACAGGCAGGCGGCCAAAAGCCCGGCAGCCGCGATACTGGCCGCAAGGCGAAGCAGAGTTGAAACGGATACTGGCATGAAAACTGGCAAGGAAGGCCTCAATTCAAACGGCGCCCAGCCGTTCAATCGCTTCGGGATGATCAACGCGCACCAGCGGTCCGCCATCCTCCATCACCCAGCCGCGCACGCGGACCGGCGTGCCCTCAAGGGCGGAAATATCAAACTGCTCTTCCTCAAACACGCCATCATGCTCGCGATCAATGGTGATGGTGAAGTCTTCGCGCCAGGTTTGGCCAAAATTAAGGTACCAGCGCGCGCGATGAGCTTCGACATGGCGCACCACGCCTTCTACCAATTCAAAATGATTGAGCCTTTGTAGCAGGCCTTGTGCATCTCGTGCATCGCGCACGGCATAATAGGGGTGCCCCCAAATTGTGCGGCTTTGCGCGCGGGCAACCTGTTCGCGTTGCAACAAATCCAGGATCAAAGACCGGTTATCGGCAAAGGTGTAAACACGCGCCAGACCGGCAAGCACCATAGCGCCTTGCAGCCAAGTGCCATCAGACAAAACAATATGTGCCAGGTGCCGATTGTGGCGATCGGTTTTGCGACCACCAAAATAAAGCTGGGCCTGGTTGCCACGCCGCGCAATTAAACGCTCCAGCTCATCCTTGGCGCGCTGCGCCAACGGCCACTCTTTCACATGATCGCGGCCCAATGGCAGCTTTGGGGCCTGTGTTCCGACCATGCGCACATCCGGCCCGCTTTCCAGTTCTACTGTGTCCCCGTCCACAACATTGCGGATGGTGACCTGCGGGCCAGCTTCAAGTGCAGCCCAATCAGGCTCTGGCAAAAGGTTCGACACGGGCACTCCAAGACGGGGATCAGTTTGCGCGGCACCTGACCTGCTTTGCAGAGCCAACGCAACACTACACAAGGCAAGCCCACCTGCCGCAAAAGCGCGGCGGCTAATGTCAGCTTTTTTGTGTCTGATGGTTTCCTTTGCCATGCACGCGTTCTACATGGCCAAATCTCACAAGGATATGCCGTCATGAGCAAACCAACCGCCGACACACAGACCCCGATCATAAAAATCAACGGTCTGACAAAGACCTATGATGGTGGGTTTGAAGCGCTTAAGGCGGTGGACCTTTCCATCAAGCGCGGTGAGATTTTGGCGCTGCTTGGCCCCAATGGCGCGGGCAAAACCACGCTCATCTCAACCATTTGCGGCATCACGGTTCCCACCAGCGGTACTGTGCTGGTGGACGGTTTTGATACGGTGAGCCAGTCGGGAAAAACCCGCCGGATCATTGGTCTGGTGCCGCAGGAAATTGCGCTGGAGCCTTTTGAAACGGTTATGAATACGGTGCGCTTTTCGCGCGGACTTTTTGGCCTTTCCCCCAAACCAGCCCATCTGGAAAGTGTGCTGCGCAAGCTAAGCCTTTGGGACAAAAAGGACAGCAAGATCAAAGAGCTTTCTGGTGGCATGAAACGCCGGGTGGTGATTGCCAAGGCCCTGGCGCACGAACCACGCGTGCTGTTTCTCGACGAACCCTCTGCGGGCGTCGATGTCGAGCTGCGCAAAGAGATGTGGGAGGTCGTGCGCGAGCTGAAAGGCGCTGGTGTAACCATCGTGCTGACCACGCATTATATCGAGGAAGCAGAAGCAATTTCTGATCGCGTGGCGATCATCTCAAAGGGGCGCATTCTGCTGGTGGATGAAAAAGCTGCGCTGCTGGAACGCATGGGACGCCGTAGCCTGACCATTGATATTGACCAGACGCTGGAGACGGTTCCCAAAACACTCAGTGACTACGCACTGGAGCTCAGCGATGACGGCAAGAGCATCACTTACGCTTACGATACGCGTGCCGAGCGCACCGGCATTGCCAGCCTGCTTCGTGATGTGAACGCAGCCGACCTTACCGTTCGTGACATCCACACCGATCAAAGCTCACTGGAAGAAATTTTCGTGTCCTTGGTTGAAAATGACACCAGCGACCAAAAGACCGGCGCGCACAAACAGGGCGAAGCAGCATGATCAACGTTCAGGCGATCATTGCCATATTCCGCTATGAAATGGCCCGCGCTATGCGCACCGCACTGCAGTCCATTGTCTCACCTGTGCTGTCGACCTCGCTCTATTTTGTTGTCTTTGGCGCAGCCATTGGCAGCCGTATTGAGAGCGTAGAAGGGGTTAGCTACGGCGCCTTCATCGTACCGGGCCTCATCATGCTGACCGTCATGACCCAAGGCATCAGCAACGCCGCATTTGGTATCTATTTTCCGAAATTTCTCGGCTCGATCTATGAGCTGCTCTCTGCACCGGTTGGCGTGGTGGAGGTTGTGGTGGGTTATGTGGGTGCGGCGGCGCTCAAGTCGTTGGTCATCGGTGTTATTATCTTTATCACTGCCGCTGTGTTCATCGACGTGCAGGTGGCACATCCCCTTGCAATGGTGGTGCTGCTCATCACCATCTGCTTTGCATTCTCACTGTTTGGTTTCATCATCGGCATCTGGGCGCAGAGCTTCGAGCAATTGCAGATGATCCCACTGCTTATTGTCACGCCATTGGTTTTCCTGGGAGGCAGCTTTTACTCCATCACCATGCTGCCGCCGTTTTGGCAGAAGGTCTCGCTGTTTAACCCTGTGGTTTATCTCATCTCCGCCTATCGCTGGAGCTTCTATGGCACCGCCGATGTCGCCATCGGCCTGTCACTGGCCATGATAGCGCTGTTCATCAGCATCTGCGTTGGCATCATCTGGTGGATCTTCAAAAGCGGCTACCGCTTGAAAAGCTAAGCGGGTTTGGCCAATAACCAAACAGGCGGGCCCCGTAGCTCAGTCGGATAGAGCACCAGATTCCTAATCTGGGGGCCACTGGTTCGAATCCAGTCGGGGTCACCAAAACGTTTCTTTAGAAACGTTGCGTCTTATAGGTTCATTGCGAAGCAATAACCGAGAAGACAAGCATAACGCCGCAAACGCCATGTCCAGCAGTTCCATCGCGCAGCAACAGCTGAGAGGACAAGGAAAGGGCTTCTCATAAGCTGCTGAATATTTCCAAAGTGACGCCCAAATTTTCCGCACGCTCATGCATTGCGCAGCACCGTGCAAATAGCCTTATATGACGGTCGTTTACGCTCATTTTTCGAGGCTTCATGTCGACCCGTAACACTGTCCGTTTTCTGCTCAATGACCAGGTGATCGAGCGCGATGATATTCGCGCGACCACGACCCTTCTGGACTTCCTGCGGCTGGAGCGCAGCCTCACTGGCACCAAGGAGGGATGCAACGAGGGCGATTGCGGCGCGTGCACGGTGCTGGTTGGGCGCCTTGGACCTGATGGGCTGGACTATAAGAGCCTCAATGCCTGTATTCGGTTCTTGGGGTCGCTGGATGGCTGCCACATCGTGACGGTGGAGAGTCTGGCGAAGGGCGGCAGCCTTCACCCGGTACAACAAGCAATGATCGACTATCACGGTTCGCAGTGCGGCTTCTGCACGCCGGGCATCGTGATGAGCCTGTATGCGCTTTGGATGAACACACCCAACCCGAACGAAACCCAGATTGAAACGGCGTTGCAGGGTAATCTGTGCCGTTGCACCGGTTATGAGCCGATCATCAAAGCGGCCAAGGCGATTTCCACCTACGGATCGGTTGCTGACGATGTGCTTCTGCGCGAGCGCAAGCGGATTACGACGCAACTCACCGCTTGGGCGGATGAGAGCTTGGTGGACGTCACCGCCACCAGTGAGGCGGGGCCAGAGCGTTTCTTCGTGCCACAAACCCCTGCTCAATTGGCCAATATTTTGGCTGAGCACACCGGCGCAACTATCGTGGCAGGCGCGACCGATGTTGGCCTCTGGGTCAACAAGGATCACCGTGCCATCTCACCAACGATTTTCATCGGCAATATGAATGCACTGCAAAGCGTGGAGGTGAGCGATACCCATGTCACAATCGGCGCGGGCGTCAGCTATTCGGGTTTCGTGCCGGTGCTTGCCGAACATTTCCCACATATGGATGAACTGTGGTGGCGCATTGGCGGCGAGCAGGTGCGCAATATGGGCACGCTTGGCGGCAACATCGCCAATGGGTCCCCCATCGGCGATACGCCTCCAGGCTTCATCGCGCTGGGCGCGAGTGTCAATCTGCGCTCGAAAGCAGGCACGCGCACGCTGCCGCTAGAAGAGTTTTTCATCACCTATGGCAAGCAGGACCGGCGGGCAGATGAATTTGTGGAGTCACTCGGCATCCCAAAAGTGGCGGAAGGTTCGCTCAACGCCGTCTACAAGATTTCCAAGCGGCGCGATGAGGACATTTCAGCCGTTTGCGGCGCGTTTTCGTTACAGGTTTCCAGCGGAACGGTATCCTCAGCGCGTATTGCCTTTGGCGGAATGGCGGGCACGCCAGCCCGCGCGAAAAATGTGGAAAAAGCACTGCTGGGACAGGCGTGGAATGAAGCCACGATTGAGGCTGCGAAACTTGAATTTTCTAAAGATTTTCAGCCACTTAGTGACTGGCGCGCCACAGCAGATTATCGTCTGAAAGCTGCTGAAAACCTGCTCACACGCTTCTATCTGGAACAAACGAAAGCCGATCAGCCAGTCCGCTTGACCCGCGAGCTGACATCATCAGGAGTGGCGGCATGAACAAGCATGTGAGCAACGTGGAAACCATAAAGGGCGGTGTGCACCAGTCGATTAAACACGACTCCGCGCCCAAGCACGTCACCGGAAGCGCAGTTTACACCGACGATATCCCAACACCGGCCAACAGCCTGCACGCCTATTTGGGGCTTTCGACCTGTCCCAACGGCACCATTGAGAGCATGGACCTGTCGGCCGTGCGCTCCAGTCCCGGCGTTGTAGGTGTGCTGACCGCGCGCGATATGCCCGCCAGCAACGACATCTCGCCGACCCACCTGCACGATGAGCCAGTTTTGGCTGATGGTGAGGTTCACTTTTACGGCCAGCCTATGTTTGCCGTTATTGCCACCAGCCGCGAATTTGCCCGCCAAGCTGCGCAAAAAGCCAATGTGAGCTACGGCGAGAAGCCATTCACCCGCACGGTGGAAGAAGCGCGCGCGGCGAAGTACCCGATGGTGACAAAACCGCTGACCCTCAAACGTGGCGATGCCCCCACAGCACTGGAAGCAGCCACCAACCGCCTCTGCGGCCGCTACGAGATCGGCGGGCAGGACCATATGTACTTGGAAGGCCATATCGCGCTCGCCATCCCCGGAGAGGACGAGGATATGACCGTCTACTCCTCCACCCAGCACCCATCAGAAGTGCAGCACATGGTGGGCCATGTGCTGGGCGTGCCATCAGCGGCTATCACCGTGAATGTGCGCCGCATGGGTGGCGGTTTTGGCGGCAAAGAAACCCAGAGCAACCAGTTCGCCGCCATCGCAGCCGTTGCCGCGCGCAAATTTGGCGTCGCCGTCAAATGCCGGCCAGACCGCGATGACGACATGATCACGACCGGAAAACGGCACGATTTTCTGGTCGACTATGACGTCGGCTATGATGATGAGGGCCGCATCGAGGCCGTACAGGCAACGTTCGCAGCGCGTTGCGGTTTTTCTGCGGATCTATCCGGACCTGTGACCGACCGCGCGCTGTTTCATGCCGACAATGCCTATTATTACCCCCACGTTTTGCTGCAATCCGAGCCAATTAAGACCAACACGGTCTCCAACACCGCGTTTCGTGGCTTTGGCGGACCGCAGGGGCTGATCGTTGCCGAGCGCATTATGGAAGAGATCGCCTACAGGCTGGGCAAGGACCCGCTGGAGGTGCGGCGGATCAATTTCTACGATCGCGAGGGCGAGGAAAACGCCAGAACGGTTACGCCGTATCATCAGACCGTGACCGACAACATCATTCACAAAGTGGTCGATGAGCTGGAAGAAACCAGCGACTATCAAGCCCGCCGCCAGGCGATCCTCGCTTTCAACGAAACCAGCCCGATCATCAAAAAGGGCATCGCGCTGACACCGGTGAAGTTCGGCATCTCTTTCACCGCCACCTGGTACAACCAGGCTGGCGCGCTGGTGCATGTCTACCGCGATGGTTCAGTGCACCTGAACCATGGCGGGACCGAAATGGGCCAAGGCCTGAACATCAAGGTGGCCCAAGTGGTGGCCGACACCTTCCAGATCGATGTTGATCGCATCAAAATTACCGCGACAACCACCGAAAAAGTGCCCAACACCTCAGCTACGGCAGCTTCCTCCGGCTCTGATCTCAACGGCATGGCCGCAGATGACGCGGCAAACCAGATCAAAGACAGGCTGGTGACGTTCGCCTGCGAGCAGTATCAGGCCGAACCCAGCGATGTGGTGTTTGAAGCAGGTCAGGTGCGTATCCGCGATCAGCGCGTGCCATTTCAAGAGCTCGTGGACAGCGCTTATATGAACCGTATTCACTTGTCGGCGGCGGGATTTTACAAAACGCCCGGCATCCATTGGGACCGTGAAACGGGCAAGGGCAATCCGTTTTTCTATTTTGCCTATGGCGCAGCCGTCTCGGAAGTTTCCATCGACACCCTCACCGGTGAATATCACGTGGACCGCACGGACCTGCTGCACGATGTGGGCAAATCATTGAACCCGGCTATCGATATTGGCCAGGTGGAAGGCGCGTTCATTCAGGGCATGGGGTGGCTGACCACTGAAGAACTGTGGTGGGATGATAAAGGCCAGCTGCGCACCCATGCGCCCTCAACCTACAAAATACCGCTCGCCTCAGACAGGCCTGCCAAGTTCACCACCAAGCTGGCGACCTGGTCGGAAAACAAGCAACGCACCATCCGCAGATCAAAGGCTGTCGGCGAGCCGCCCTTTATGCTGGCAGCAAGCGTGGTGGAGGCGCTTTCCATGGCAGTTGCCAGCGTTGGCAACTATGGCGAGTGCCCGCGCCTTGACACCCCCTGCACGCCTGAACGTATCCTGATGGCCGTTGAGAGGCTGAAAAATCGGCCTAGCAAGGCAGACGCCTGAGGGAGGCGTTAATCCCATGTTGGATACAAACGACCCCAGTGAGATAGAGCGCTTCGCTGCCCGCGCGCCCTGTATGCGTGTGCGCGTTGAACAAGCCAAAGGCTCCACCCCGCGCATTGCTGGCACGCAAATGCTTGTTTCTGCTCAAAGTGTACTTGGCACAATTGGCGGCGGCCAGCTGGAGTTTCTGGCCATTGATGCGGCCCGAGAGATGCTGGCGGCCGGCCAAACCAGGCGTGTGTTGAACATTCCGCTCGGCCCAGAAATCGGCCAGTGTTGCGGAGGGCATGTCACTATACTTTTGTCGCAGGCCGACAAGCAAATGCTGGAGTCCCTAAGGGAAGAGGCGCGCATTGCCAAAGCACTGCAACCAAGCATTTACATTTTCGGCGCAGGCCATGTGGGTAGGGCTTTAGCGACAGCACTATTGCCCTTGCCGGTGAACGCCCTGCTCATCGACACGCGCGAGGATGAGCTTGCGCTGGCCCATGATGCTGTAACAAAGGACTGCACACCCTTGCCCGAAGCCCATATCCGCAGCGCTCCTGCCGGCAGCGCCTTTGTGATGTTGACCCACGACCATGCATTGGATTTCTTGCTCGCGCGCGAGGCGCTGGACCGGGCAGACGCGGCCTATGTTGGCATGATCGGCTCCAAGACCAAGCGTGCCACTTTTGCCCGCTGGTTGGACGATGAAACTGGCAGCCGCGCAGCACTGTCTCGCCTCACCATGCCCATTGGAGCGTCCGGCCTCACAGACAAGCGACCCGCCGTTATCGCAGCCATGGTGGCTGCCGAAGTTATGGAAGTTGTTGGCACCCATAAACGCGCCATGGAACCCACATGAGCACGCCCCAAGGTGCAGGCACCCTGCTTCGTGGTCGCACCCTCACCTTTCATCGCAAACCCAATGGTGGCCAAGACAGTGAAGCCTACGCCTATGAAACTGATGGCGCACTGCTGCTAGAAGACGGCAAAATTACCTCGCGCGGCACGTTCGATGCGCTGCATGCTGCCCATCCGCACGCTACGATCATCGACCACCGCCCGGGCCTTATCGTACCTGGCCTGATCGACCCCCACATCCACTATCCGCAGATGCAAGTTGTCGGCTCCTATGCAGGCAGCCTACTGGAGTGGCTGAACGACTACACCTTTATCGAAGAACAACGCTTTGCTGACCGCGCTCATGCCGACCGGATCGCAGAGCGCTTCTTCGATGAACTTATCCGCTACGGCACCACCACAGCGCTCGCGTTTTGCTCGGTGCATGCCCATAGCGCGGATGCGTTTTTTGAAGCTGCTGCCAAGCGCAACATGGCGATGGCAGGCGGGAAGGTGATGATGGACCGTGAAGCGCCTGCGGCCCTAACCGACACCGCGCAATCCAGCTATGATGACACCAAAGCGCTGATCGCGCGCTGGCATGGCAAAGGCCGCGCCACCTATGCGATCACCCCGCGCTTTGCGATTACCTCAACGCCGCAGCAGCTGGAAGCCGCCGGCACGCTCGCGCGCGAGAACCCCACCTGCCTCATCCAGTCGCATCTTTCAGAAAATGATGGTGAGATTGCCCGCGTGGCGCAGCTTTACCCCGATGATGAAGACTACACGGCAGTCTATGAGCGCTTTGGTTTGCTCACCGATCGCGCGCTTTACGGCCACTGCATTCACTTGGCCCCGCGCGAGCGCGCCGCCATGGCAGAAGCCGGTGCGGTGGCTGTAGCGTGCCCCACATCCAACCTGTTCCTGGGCTCGGGCCTCTTTCCACATCGCACGCTTGAAAGCGAGGCCGTGCGCATCGCCTACGCCACTGATATTGGGGGCGGCACCAGCTACTCCATGCTGCGCACCATGGATGTTGGCTATAAGGTTGCGCAACTTCATGGCGACCGCATGCACCCGCTGGAGACGTTCTACGCCATGACGCTGGGCAACGCGCAGGCCCTGCAAATGGAACACAAAATCGGCACGCTAGATGTGGGCACCGATGCTGACATTGTGGTGCTCAACGCCTCCGGCATGCCAGCCGCTGCACTCAAGATGGAACGGGTGGAAACACTGGCTGAAGAGCTGTTTTTGATGCAAACACTGGCCGACAACCGCATGATCGCTGAGACGTATGTTGCCGGTGTGCCGCTAAAATCAGCACTCTAAAAGCGCCACTGGGCCGGGCCAGTTAAAGCGCCTGACCAACAACTGTGTAGGGCACATCAAACCAGTGTTCTTGCAAATTGGGCGTGTCGCCAATGCGATCCACCACCGCAAAAAGCCCATTGCCGGCAAGCGGGGTCAGCACGCCATGCCAAGTGCTGCGATGATAGTTCACGCCCTCGCCAGCATGGGTGATAAAGGCTTGCGGCTCACCCGGTTTGCCACCCTCATCGGGCGCGACAACCACCAAAAAGGGATGCACATCCATCGGCAAGAATGCCTGTGATCCTTCCGGGTGTCGCTCCATCATGTCCAAGGTGTGTGGAAGCGTTCGCAACTGCGCCTTGAACAGGCTAATGCCTGCCCTGCCCTGCGGCCCAAAATCCAGCGTTGCCCGGTCGTGGTAACGCCCGCAGAGGCCAGCATTGATCAGCTTGTTCGGTTCACCCTCAACGTTCAAAACATCGCCGAACGGGGCGAAGGCCTTTTTGCTTAAAGGTCCAGCAGTGACCCGCATCACGCCCATCTGTGTCATCGCAAAAAGCTGCCGGGGCGACCAAGGCGCGGCAAGCGATTCATATCCTTGTAGAGAAGGTAACGGAAGCGACCCGGTCCTCCGGCATAACAGGCCTGCGGGCAGAACGCACGCAGCCACATAAAGTCGCCTGCCTCGACCTCCACCCAATCCTGATTTAGCTTGTAAACGGCCTTGCCCTCGAGCACGTAGAGGCCGTGTTCCATGACGTGGGTTTCCTCAAACGGAATACTACCGCCTGGCTCAAACGTCACAATGTTCACGTGCATGTCGTGCGCAAGATCATCGGGTTCAACAAAGCGCGTTGTGCCCCAGGTCTCATTGGTGCCCGGCATCCAGTTGACCGGTTGCTCTTGGTCTGAGGTGACAAAAGGCTTGGGCGGCTCAATGCCCTCAACGGGCTCATACGCTTTGCGAATCCAATGGAAAGTGGCGGGCTCGTCTCCTTCATTGGCCAGCGACCAGGTGCAACCTGCAGGTAAATAGGCGTAGCCGCCTGCTTCGAGCACCGCATTGATGCCGTCAAAGCCAGTGCCTTTGCTGGGCGTGAAACCCAGAGGGGCCTTACCGGCCTCAGCATCAACAGTCAGGCGTACCGCACCGCCCACAACAAACAGAACGCCCTGCACCGCCGGATCTGGCTCGCCCTTTTTCGTGCCGCCGCCTGCGGCGACCTCCATGATGAGATGGGCGAAGGTTTCAGCAAAACCAGAAAGCGGGCGGGCGATTGTCCAACTGCGTGTTTTCTCCCACCCCGGTAGCGGGCTGGTCACGATGTCGCGCATCACCCCCTTGGGCAACACGGCATAGGCTTCGGTAAAAATCGCCCGCTGGGTCATCAGTGCACTTTGAGGTGGCATGCCGCCAAGTGAGGTTGGGTAGGTCATGGGGCAGTTCCAAACATAGCATCCAGTCTCAGTCGCGCGATGCGCTCCACCTGGCGGCAGGCTTCGGCAAATTCTGCCTCATGATCCTGCTCAATACGGCGCTCAAAGGCGGCTAAAATACTGGCCTTGGTGTTGTCCTTTACCGCAATGATGAAGGGGAAGCCGAACTTCGCGGTGTAGTGCGCATTCAGTTGCTCAAACGTGTCACGCTCTTCGTCAGTTAACGCATCCAACCCTGCAGAGGCCTGCTCGGCGGTGGAGGCATCGGTCAAGCGCTTGGCTTGCGCCAGCTTACCCGCCAAGTCGGGGTGGGCGGTTAGCACGCCCAAGCGTTTGTCTTGGTTGGCGCAGCGGAAGGCACGACATAGCGCATTATGAACCCCAGCCGCACTGTCATGGGCTGGGCCAAGCTCCAGTTTGTAGGCGCGTTTGGCGACCCATGGCGAGTGCTCAAACACGCCACCAAAGGCTTCAATGAACTGGGCTTTGGTCATGGAACTCGGCTTGCGAGCGCTCGTTTCTGGCGCTTCAGTGGTGGAGCTTTGCCCCGCGCCAAGGGTGATGTGGGAACCCTGTGACGGCGGGAAGTGCGTCTTCCAATGCCGGGCGATCTCAATGCGCTTGGCAAACCATACGCCTTCATGACCCAGAGCATGGTCCAGAAAGCGCTTCAGCGCCATGATGCGGCCCGGCCGCCCGGCAAGGCGGCAGTGCAGGCCGATGCTCATCATTTTGGGCCGACCGGCTTCGCCTTCGGCATACAGCGCATCAAAACTGTCCGTCAGATAAGCAAAAAACTGGTCACCAGAGTTAAAACCCTGCGGCGTTGCAAAGCGCATATCATTGGCGTCCAGCGTGTAAGGCACGATCAACTGAGGTTTTTCGCCAAATTGCGTCCAATAGGGCAGATCATCGGCGTAACTATCGGCAACATAGTCAAAGCCACCCTCTTGGGCGGCTAGCTCCACCGTCTGCATGGAACTGCGCCCGGTGTACCAGCCGCGTGGGCGCTCGCCGACCACCTCAGTGTGCAGGGCAATCGCCTTTTCCATGTGCTTGCGCTCATGCTTGGCCGTGAAGTCTTTATAGTCGATCCACTTTAGACCGTGGCTTGCGATTTCCCACTCGGCCGTTTTCATCGCCTCCACCTGGGCAGGCGAGCGGGCAAGCGCGCTGGCAACGCCATACACGGTGAGCGGAACCCCCATACCGGTGAACAGGCGGTGCAGACGCCAGAACCCAGCACGCGCACCATATTCGTAGATCGATTCCATGTTCGCGTGGCGCTGGCCTTCCAATGCCGCCGCGCCAACGATCTCCGAAAGGAAGGCTTCAGACGCCTTGTCGCCATGAATAATGGCGTTCTCGCCACCCTCTTCATAGTTGAGCACAATCTGCACGGCGATTTTGGCGCCGCCAGATCCATCAACATCGGGCCACTTTGGGTCTGGCGGGTTGGCACCATAGCCAATCATGTCACGGGGGTAGCGAGGGGGCGTCATGAGCGATTACTCCGGCAGCGTTTAAGCATGCACCTGCATACACTTTGGGCACAGCGCCGCACCAACGCGTTTGCCAAACGCGGTAAACCGGTGCAGTCGTCACCCAGTGAACACAAGCAGGAGAGTGGCCGCAATGGCAAGCCAACAGGAAGCAAGCGAGCAGGGTTTCTTGACCACCCACGTTCTGGATACAGCGCGTGGCTGTCCAGCCGCGGGCATGCGTATCTGGCTTTACAAAATTAGCGATGATGGCCAGCACAAAATCGCCGAAACGGTCACCAATGCCGATGGGCGCACCGACAGCCCGATCTTGCCCAAAGAACAGTTCACCACCGGCCAGTACGAGCTGATCTTTTTTGCAGGCGATTATCTGCGCGCCAACGCGATTGCAGGGGCCGAGCCGCTATTTCTGGACCATGTGCCCATCCGCTTTGGCATGAGCGAGCAGAGCCACTACCACGTGCCCTTGCTTCTTTCGCCCTTCGGGTACTCCACCTATCGCGGCAGCTAGAGTCATTCCAGCAAACACCGGGTCAACAAAGTGTCACGAAGCGCGTTTGAGCGGCAGCCAGAGGCAGAGTTTCGTCACCCGGTTAAAGCTGGATATGCTCTAGCCGATCTCTTTGCGCCCACCAGTATGGGCCTTCATACCAGCTTCCACTGTGGCCTAATCCCTGCAAGGATCGGGCAAATGTGATCCCGAAGGCACCCCTCAATGTTCGATCTTTTTGTCCTGGCCGACTGGTTAGAATTTGTTGTCCGCTGGCTGCATGTCATCACGGCCATCGCTTGGATTGGTTCTAGTTTTTACTTCATTGCGCTGGATCTTGGCCTGCGCCGCGATGTGCCGCTGCCCGAGGGTGTGTCGGGTGAGGAGTGGCAGGTGCATGGTGGCGGGTTCTACCATGTCAACAAATACATGGTCGCGCCCGACAACCTGCCCGAACACTTGGTCTGGTTCAAATGGGAAGCCTATTGGACGTGGTTGTCAGGCTTCGCGCTTCTGGTGCTGGTCTACTATTTCAGCGCCGACCTTTTCCTGATTGATCCCCATGTGATGGATCTTGCCACATGGCAGGCTATTGGCATTTCGGTCGCCTCGCTGGTGCTGGGCTGGGTGCTTTATTCCTCGTTGTGCAATTCCAAGGTGGGCGATAACCCAAACCTTATGATGGGGGTATTGTTCGCCATCATTTTAGGGTTCAGCTGGTTCTACGCGCAGGTGTTTTCCGGCCGGGCGGCGCTCTTACATCTGGGCGCGTTCACCGCCACCATTATGGCGGCCAACGTGGCGATGGTGATCATCCCCAACCAGAAGATCGTGGTTGCCGACATGAAGGCGGGCCGGGTGCCGGATGCCAAATACGGCAAGATCGCCAAGTTGCGCTCCACCCACAACAATTACCTCACCTTGCCGGTGCTGTTTTTGATGCTATCGATCCACTACCCATTGGCATTCGCATCTCAATACAACTGGATCATCGCGGCACTGGTGTTTCTGGTCGGCGTGTTTGTGCGCCACTTCTTCAACACCATGCACGCGACAAAAGTGAAGCTCGTCTGGCCGTGGTTTGCCAGCGCGGCAACCATGCTGATCATCGCGGTTCTTTCCATGGCTCCCATGTGGAATGGGCATGATCCCTGGGAGGACGAAACCGCCATGAGCCCGCGTCAGATGCAGTTTGCCCAGGCACCAGGTTTTGATGAAGTCACCGGCATTGTGCTTGGGCGCTGCTCCATGTGCCACGCGCAGGAGCCGACATGGTTTGACACCTATTGGGCACCCAAAGGCGTGCGGCTGGAAACGCCTTGGCAAATCGCTCAGCATGCCCACACCATCACCATGCAGGCGGGTTACACCCACGCCATGCCGCCGCAGAATATGTCAGGCATAACTGACCAAGAACGCGCGATAATCGTGCAGTGGTACCGCGACGGGCGACGCGGCGTGCGCACTGATGAGGTTGCCTCGCAGTGAACCAGCACAGTGTGCCGCCTGCCTTTCAAAGGACATCGGGCCGAGGGCGCATTAGCACCAAATTGGGCGGGTTACGTAGCCGTATTGATAGGCTCTACCAAGAGGGCGCTGCGCGTATCCGCGTGCCTGACAGGCCGGGCAAGACCGATCTGGAAGCCATCATCATCAACACCGCCGGCGGGGTCACGGGCGGCGACGATCTGGCGTGGGAAGCTGAGGCTGGTGCAGGCACCAACCTCACCGTCACCACGCAGGCCTGCGAGAAAGTCTACAAGGCGGACCAGTCCACTGCCGAAGTTTCTGTCAGCCTTAAGGTTGGCGAAGGCGCAATGCTCAATTGGCTACCGCAGGAAACCATTTTCTTTGATCGCGCACGCCTTGCGCGCACCATTCAGACCGACATGAAGCCTGGGTCATCCCTTCTGCTGGTTGAGCCTGTGATCTTCGGACGGCGCGCGATGAACGAGACCTTCCAGACCGGCATGTGGCGCGACACCTGGCGCGTCCATCATAAGGGCGCGCTAATTCACGCCGAAAACGTACGACTAACGGCCAAGGGTGAAACCCGTACTGCTAAAAATTTGGACAGTTTCACCTGTCTGGGTGAGCACACAGCGCTTGCCACTCTTCTGTTGGTCGGCGACCATGCTGAAGGAAAGCTCGACGGTGTACGCCAAATTCTTGATCGCACACCGGGAGCACTCGGGGGAGCCTCTTGCTGGAATGTGGCAAAGACAGCCAAACTTGTTGTGCGTCTTGCCGCTTTGGATGGCTACACGCTGCGCCAAGCGCTGGTTCCTCTGATCAACCATCTGGCGTCGGGCGAAAATGCACCGGCGTCGGTGCCAAAAATCTGGTCGCTCTAAGGCCAAAATCGACTGCTTAAGGACCTACCGCATGCAACTGACACCCCGCGAAAAAGACAAGCTTCTGGTTTCCATGGCCGCGGTGGTCGCACGCAAGCGGCTTGAACGCGGGGTGAAACTGAACCACCCCGAAGCCATTGCCCTCATCACCGATTTCGTGGTCGAGGGCGCGCGCGATGGAAGGGCCGTTGCCGAACTGATGGAAGCGGGCGCGCACGTGATCACCCGCGATCAGGTGATGGAAGGCATACCGGAGATGATCCATGATGTGCAGGTGGAGGCGACCTTCCCAGATGGGACAAAACTCGTCACCGTGCACGAGCCGATCCGCTAAAAAAGGCATCATCCTTGGACATGGTCCCAGGATCCAGGACCCAGGGCCAAGCAATTATGAACCTCTCCACCTTTCATCCACTGGCAAGCTTTGATCTGCTGGCCATCGGCATAGCGCTGGTGGTGGTACTGAGCATGATCGGCTTCAAACTGCTGACCGGGCGGCCATGGCGACGCACGCTTCCACCCGATGAAATCGATGCGGAGGCCAACGCCGAAAGCTTCCAGGCCACCAGCACAACGCGCCCACGCGCCTCCCCACCCTTGCTCAATAAGGACCACAGCTCATGAAACGTCTCCACGCCGCCGTTCTGCTGGCTCTTCTGCCAACGCTGGCAACCGCCCATGAGGGCGGCCCTCCACATGTCCATCCCCACCCTGATGGCAATTATTTGCTGGTGCTGGGCTTGGTGGTTGGCATCGCCGCGCTGGTGGTTCTGACTCGCAGATCCTCCGATGGCGACGGGAACGAATGACATGACACCAGGCGAAGTGATCACAGCGGCTGGCGACATCACGCTCAACCACGGCCAACCGGCGCTCACCCTCAAAGTGGCCAACACCGGTGACCGCCCGGTTCAGGTGGGCTCGCATTACCATTTCTTTGAAACCAACCCCGCGCTTGAGTTTGACCGGCAAGCAGCGCGCGGTATGCGGCTGGATATCGCCGCAGGCACGGCGGTGCGTTTTGAACCCGGTCAAGAGCGGGACGTGACGCTTGTGCCCCTATCAGGCAAGCGCGAAGTTTATGGCTTCCGGCAAGACATTATGGGCGCGCTTTAAGCGCTCATGCGACCATCCAACCTTGGCCACTTCTGGCCCACAAAGCAGACCAACAAAGGCAGTTCTCCCACAATGACGAAGTCAAACACCAACGCTGTAATGGACCTCAACTTCGCGCTGTGGCGCATGGGTTTTGAGGCACCATCGGTTATCGCCATGCGCACCATGGGCGCCGCCGGCTGGTGGCACAAGGAAGACACTGAGAACCAGATGATGGTGGACGAAAAACAGAATGCATTTGCAAAAGGCGTTGCACAGGCCAGCCTTGCCATGTGGCGGGGTGCCAGCCCGGCTGCCGTTATGTTGGAAGCGATTAAACCAGTGCAAGCACAAACAGGCTCCAATGCCAGCCGCCTGACCGAGGGTGGCCCGCGCATACCTGGCGTCTCACGGTGACCACTGGCACTGGCACTGGCAGAATGAGAACTTTGCTTGCGTGCTGCCTGGCTTTGGCAGCCTGCGCCACCTTGGCAACGCCAACACTTGGGCAAAACAAGCTCAACTGCGCCGACAGCACCAACCACACCCAAGCCGACATGAACCAGTGCGCAGGCATGGATTATCAGACCGCCGACGCCGAGCTGAACGCTGCCTGGGCCGACCTTCGCGCACGTCGTGGCGAGGGCCATAGCTGGGACACCATCGTGGCCGCGCAGCGCGCCTGGATCCCCTTCCGCGATGCGCACTGTGAAGCAGAAGCCGCGCCTTATGATGGCGGGTCGATCCAGCCACTTATCCAGTCCAGCTGCCTTGCTGATGTAACGCGCCAACGCACTGAACAACTCAACTATCTGATGCAACTGCCTTGATCTGAGGAACTGAAGCCATGCCCGCCACTCTTTCCCGCACCGACTATGCCGGCATGTACGGCCCCACCACTGGCGACAAGGTGCGGCTTGCTGACACCGAGTTGTTCATCGAGGTGGAGCACGACCTCACCACCTACGGGGAGGAAGTAAAGTTCGGCGGCGGCAAAGTGATCCGTGATGGCATGGGGCAGAGCCAGGTGACCCGCGCAGGCGGCGCTGTGGACACTGTCATCACCAATGCGCTGATCGTCGATCACACCGGCATTACTAAGGCCGATGTGGGCCTGAAGGGCGGACGGATCGTCGCCATCGGCAAGGCGGGCAACCCGGACACGCAACCGAACGTCGACATCATCATTGGCCCGGGCACAGAGGCGATTGCAGGCGAGGGCAAAATCCTCACCGCTGGCGGGTTTGATAGCCACATTCACTTCATCTGCCCGCAGCAGATTGACGAGGCGCTGATGAGCGGCCTCACCACCATGCTGGGTGGCGGCACCGGCCCCGCGCATGGCACGCTGGCCACCACCTGCACGCCGGGCCCGTGGCACATTGGCCGCATGATCCAGAGCTTTGATGCCTTCCCGATGAACATCGGGCTAGCGGGCAAGGGCAACGCATCGCAGCCAGCCGCGTTGGAAGAGATGGTGCTGGGCGGTGCTTGCGCGCTGAAATTGCACGAGGATTGGGGCACCACACCTGCGGCCATCGATTGCTGCCTGTCCGTCGCTGACAGTTACGATGTGCAGGTGATGATCCACACCGACACGCTCAACGAGTCAGGCTTTGTGGAGAGCACCATTGATGCCATCGCGGGCCGTACCATCCACGCCTTCCACACTGAAGGCGCAGGCGGCGGCCACGCGCCAGACATCATCAAAGTCTGTGGCCTTGATAACATCCTGCCCTCTTCCACCAACCCGACGCGCCCCTATACGGTGAACACGGTGGCCGAGCATCTGGATATGTTGATGGTCTGCCATCACCTGGATAGTCGCATCCCTGAAGACATCGCGTTTGCTGAATCGCGCATCCGCAAGGAAACCATTGCCGCTGAAGACATTCTGCACGATATGGGCGCGTTTTCGATCATCGCCTCGGACTCACAGGCCATGGGCCGTGTGGGCGAGGTGCTGATCCGCACCTGGCAAACGGCCGACAAGATGAAGCGCCAGCGCGGCGCCCTGCCGGATGAAACCGGCGACAATGACAATGTGCGCGTGAAGCGTTACATCGCCAAATACACGATCAACCCCGCCATCGCGCACGGGCTCTCCAAAGAGATCGGCAGCGTGGAGGTCGGCAAGCGGGCCGATCTGGTGCTCTGGAGCCCGGCCTTCTTTGGCGTGAAGCCAGACATGGTGCTGGTGGGCGGTAGCATCGCGGCTGCCCCCATGGGCGACCCCAACGCCTCTATCCCCACGCCCCAGCCGGTGCACATGCGCCCCATGTTCGGCGCGTTCGGCAAGGCAATCACCAATTCCTCGGTGACGTTCGTCTCAAAGGCTGCGCTGGATGCCGGCCTGCAGGAAAGCCTCGGCGTGGAGAAGAGCATGGTTGCGTGCGAAAACACCCGCGGCGGCATTTCCAAGGCCAGCATGGTGCACAACAGCGCCACGCCCGATGTGGAGGTGGACCCGGAAACCTACGAGGTCCGCGCCGACGGCGAACTGCTCACCTGCGAACCCGCCGACGTGCTGCCCATGGCCCAGCGGTACTTTATGTTTTGATCGGCGAGCCGCCGGAGGCAAAAAAGCTTCATCCACGCGCTTGGATCATTGCTGCGCGAGAGCATTTCGAGGCAGTCGGCATCCTTCTCGAAGGGTCACCCGGCTACCTCGTGACCAAACATAAGCGATCGATATTGATCTTGCTAGGTTTCGGTTATGAGTGCCTGTTGAAGGGCTTCACGGTCGAGCAAAACGGCAACCCTACATGGGGCCATGATCTCACCAAACTGTTTGCTGCTCTAAACCCCGAGCAGCGAGATCGCTTTAAAAGAGCTGAAGAGTGGCTGACGGCGCAGTTCCAGGACAGTTTGAGCATACTCGATTCAGAGGAAATCGACGATCAGAGTCCAACCCAAGAAAAGCCACCTTGGCCCGCCAGGTTATCAGCACCGAGGCACACCTTTGAGATCGGCCTACAAAACCTGACACGATGGGGAATTACGTTCCCGGCTGAGAACGGAGTGAAGGTCGGACCAATCGCTAGGTATCCGGAAAATGCAACCTACCAGCCCGGTGAAGCCTTTGATCTGGACTGCTTTTGCATGTGCAACATAGGTTGGTTCGTTTGCGAACGTTGGTTGGCAGGTGATCGGAACTCAGTGAGGAACGCGCCCGTTGAACCTTAAAATGTTGGTTTTTGCTTTGCTCGAACCAGTTAGGCACCTAGCGCACGGCCCGAGGGCGGAAGCGTAGCGCCCGCCCATTGGGGCGGGACGGGCGCTAACCGTTGCAAGGCAACGGTAGGAGGATAACTCTGTGTCCCTTCTGCATGACCAGGGGCGTGAAGTTGCGCAGCGCGAGGATGGGTGCGTAGCGCCCGCCCCAGTTCTGGGCAAATTGATGGCAGGACGAGCGCTAGCCATCGCTGAAGCGATGGAAAGAGAAATGGGCATCCTCTTTCGTGCCGACCAATAATTATTATTGCTACCCCTCCCATGCTATCCTCCCCTGCAGGAGGTTCCTGCCATGGCCATATCTGCTGATCTTGGAAAACCGCTGGAAGAGTCTGTTGAGCAGCTCGTAAAGTCGGGCCGCTACGGCTCAAAGTCTGAGGTGCTGCGCGAGGACATTCGCCTTGTACAAGAGCGCGAGGCAAAGCTGGCCGAGCTTCATTCCTTGATCCAAGAGGGGGTGAATGCCATTGAGAGCGGCGATGTATACGACCTTGACGAAGTTTTTGATGAGCTGCTCGCCCGTGACGCCGAAGATGCCGCATGAGGGTCATACTCTCGGCCCCAGCCCGCAATGACCTCTCCAGCATCTATGACCATATTCGAAGCGAAGCTGGTCTGCGAACGACGCGGGCCTTTGCAGCCGACATTTATGAGCGATGCTCAGGCCTGTAGCGCATGCCTCAACGCTAGGCGCTTTTGCCGGGTTTTGAGGCGCTTGGCTACCGCAAGCGCGTGTATAGAGACTATGTCATCATCTACCAGATCGGCCTGCAGCGCATAGAAATAATCCGTGTTCTCCACGGCGCGTCTGACTATGAAAAGCTACTGAAATCATGATCCTCCCCAACTGCAGCCAAATCCTCGACCACACCCACCACCCGGCGGATACCATCACGCTGGATGAGACCGACCGGCATCGCCGCCGCATGAAGATGACGTCAGACGGTGGCATAAGCTTCCTGCTTGATCTGCCGCAGGCGCAGCTGCTCAAGCATAAAAACGGGCTGAAGCTATCCGATGGCCGGGTCATTGAGGTCCACGCCCACCCTGAGGCGCTTTATGAGGTGACAGCGCAAAACCCCAAACATCTGGTGCAGCTGGCATGGCAGATCGGCAACCGGCACCTCGCCGCTGACATCACCGACCAACGCATCCGCATTCGGGCTGATCATGTGATCAAACAGATGCTGGAAGGCTTAGGCGCGACCGTCACAGAGATAGATGCGCCCTTTGACCCCGAAGGCGGTGCCTACGGAGACCGGCACCAAGGACACCACCATCATGATTAGATCTGTTCTTGCGGGGCTCACATTGCTCGCACTTTCGCTACCCGCACACGCCATAACCGTGGAACCTTGCGACTGGCGCGCATCGCTGGAGGGCATCCCCGAGCCATGGGAGGTGCATACCCGCACCTTCGCCAACGGCGAGATCCGCATCACCGTCACTGACATGATCGAGCCCGCCGCTGGCTCTTACCATCTGGTGGTCATATCACCGCCCTATCATGAGCTGGGCGGCAAACAGTGCCAGGTTGTGTCGCTGGACGGCGGCTTGGGCTTTGCCCGCATGATCCCGGCTTCGGCAACGTCCTCCTACGATCCGGCAACCGGCCTCACACTGATCCTGCCATCTGGCATTTACAATCACGACACCGGCGGCACGATCGAGCGCGATCTGTTGGTGACCATCAATCAAGCAACCGGCGACATCAACGCGCGATGGGCAAACGGGTCCAAGGTGGGCAGCAAGTGAGCCAATCGCTCGTTAGGCTGATGGCATGGCTGTCACCGGTGTTTCCCACCGGCGGCTTTGCCTATTCAGCAGGACTTGAACAGGCGGTTGCCGATGGGCTTATCGGCGGTGAAGCTGATTTGCAGACTTGGCTTCACGCATGTCTCACACGCGGTAGTTTGTGGAACGAGGCCGTCTTGCTTGCAGCGTCCTTTAGCGGCCAGTCGCAAGCCGGTGAGATCGCCCTCGCGCTTAGCCCGAACGCTCAGCGCCACCGCGAAACGCTGGACCAAGGCGCAGCCTTTTTGGATGCAGCCAGCGCATGGGGCAGCCATGGCCTGCCACGCGAGACACCTTTGCCGATTGCTCTGGGCGCAGTGTGCAGGCTTGCCAACATCGCGCTGAGCGAAGCCCTCACTGCAGCACTACAAACACAGGTCTCCAACCAACTGCAGGCCGCCATCCGCCTGTCAGTCATCGGCCAAACCGGCGCGGCGCGCCTTCTGGCGGCCCTTGAACCGGTGATCCTGGACACAGCAACCAAAGCCGAAGCCTCTACCCTTGACCATCTGGGCGGTGCTGCATTCATGGTCGACATTATGAGCACCCGTCACGAAACATTGGAGCCACGGATTTTTCTGTCATGAGCACTGCGTCACACAATGGACCACTTCGCATCGGCATTGGTGGACCGGTCGGATCGGGCAAAACCACGCTCACCGCGGCGCTATGCTTGGCATTGCGCGACACGCACTCGGTTGGCGTGGTGACCAACGACATTTACACCAAGGAAGATGCCGAAGCGCTGGTGCGCATGCAGGCGCTAACATCGGATCGCATTATGGGCGTAGAGACCGGCGGCTGTCCGCACACCGCTATCCGCGAGGATGCCTCGATAAACTTGCGCGCCATAGAACGGCTTACCGAAAAGCATCCGGACCTGGATGTGGTGTTGATCGAGTCCGGTGGCGACAATCTAGCAGCAACCTTTTCGCCCGATCTTGCTGATATGTCGCTGTACGTGATCTCGGTGTGTCAGGGCGAGGACATTCCGCGCAAGGGCGGGCCAGCTATTACGCGCTCCGACATGTTGATCATCAACAAGGCCGACCTTGCGCCCTATGTGGGGGCGAACCTTGAAACAATGGAAGCCGATGCCGCCAAAGCGCGCGCTGGGCGACCCTTTGTGTTCAGTGATCTAAAATCGGGTCAGGGCGTGGCCGAGGTCGTTAGCTATCTGGTTGATACCGGTGGCCTGCGCCACAGCTAGGGTCATTCCAGCAAACGCCTGATCAACAACGTATCACGAAGCGCGTTCGCGCGGCCGCCAAAGGCAGAGGTTCGTGACTCGGTTAAAGCGGGAAATGCTCTAACCCCTAGCGCGGGCATCGATTCACCCTTGTGGGTTGTAAAAGCGCATATATTGCGTCTTTTGGCTCACGGGCCCGCGAGCAGGCGCGCCAAACAGGCCCTTGCGCAGGGACAATACCGGCAAAACACCAGCAAAGCGCCGGTTAAAACCCTCAAAAGCAAACTTTTTGGCCCGCCTTTTGGTGGTCTACCTCACCGCATGTTCACACCGTCTGTGCGCGGCCTGGCGCCTGAAGCCCCGGCGCACAGGGCTTTGTCGACGCTGACGCGCCAGGCCTTCACGTCCCCTCACCAGCCGGTCGCAGGTCGCTCACGCCTGCGTGAGACCAAGTGACGGCCCACCCGATTGTGGAATTCTCAAACAGGCGTACATTGAATTCATCGAACGGGCACAACGCCTCTTCAAAACAAACAGAGAATACAAACAGTCTTCTCAAACACAACAAAGTAATACACCCATGAAAAAGTTCGCTCTTACTGCTGCCGCCATCGCCGTTGCTTTCGGCGCCGCATCTCCTGCCTTCGCTGAAAGCGGCGACAATGCAGATCTCTTCGACTACAGCGCAAACATCGTCTCGGTTGACCGCGACAATGGCACAATCGGCCTGTCATCCGGCCAGACACTGGACCAGGCTGTTGAATACTTCGCTTTCCCAGCAACCGCTTCGGTTGGCGACAAAGTGCTCGTGGACATCGACAGCACCACACACACCCTCAAAGGCGTGCGCGTCCTCAACTAAGCCGACAACCGGCTCCCCAACTCAAACCCAAAAACGAGAGAACACGCGTTCCTCACCAACCCAAAACAGGAATAAAACCATGAAAAAATTTGCTCTTACCGCTGCCGCTCTGGCTGTTGCCTTCGGTGCTGCCTCTCCTGCCTTCGCTGAAAGCGGCGACAATGCAGACCTTTATGACTTCGACACACGCATCGTGTCGGTTGATCGCAACAACGGCACAATCGGCCTGTCATCCGGCCAGACACTGGACCAGTCCATTGAGTACTTCGCATTCCCAGCAGCCGCTTCGGTTGGCGACAAAGTCCATGTCGACATCGACAGCAACAACCACACCCTCAAAGGCGTGCGCGTCCTCAACTAAGCCCCAACACCAACACCAGAACAACCACCCTGGCGGGGCATCCTCCCGACCCGCCAGGGTGGTCGTACGACCTCAAAAGGCATGGAAAGGACAGGATATGACAAACCCACATGGCCGCACGGCCCATTGGCCCGCAGTTTTAAGCGTGCTGGCAGTTTTGATTTCCTGGTCGACGCCTGCTTCAGCATCTCATGAGCCGGGCGCAATTGCCGCGGCCACCAAAGCCGCCAGCTTTAGCGGTCAAGCCCTGCGCCCTGTGCTGCCCAATGATCAAGGCATCATGGGCCCTGATCGAACATCCAACGTGCTTCACACCCCAGGGTCAATAGACAGCAAGTTGCCGCAAACCCGGCGCTATCGGGCAAGCGCAAAGGTTTAGATCGACAGATCGCAGATCAAGCCACATTCAGATCAGGCTCCATTCAGATCAGGCCCCAGCCAGCAGACCCAATGAGCTGCAAGGCAAGCAGGACAAGCGCAATCGCAAACCCCTTGCGAAAAGCCTCTTCGGGTAGAGCGTACAGCACTTTGGTCCCAACCAGCGTGCCCAGGAACCCAGAGGCAACCATAGCGATCATCATCGGCACCCAGGCCCCATAGGCAAAGCCCAGCATGCCAAAGACCACAACCTTCAGACCACGCTGCAAAACCATGGCAAGGGCGGGGGTCGCGCCATAGTTCTTGCGGTCCTCAAGTCGCGGTGCCAGCAGCGCCGCCACAAACGGCCCTGTTGCCCCAACAAACATCGTGAGCACCGTTGCAAACGCACCACCAAGAGCAAGCCCAATGGGGCCGCCTTTGGCCTGTTTAGGCTTGGGTCCCCACACAGTAAAAAGCACAAACAAGCCGACCAGGCTTTTCAACAGTGCCTCTGGCAATGACACCACAATCTGCCCGCCAATCAACGCACCAAAAATCGCGCCGACAGTAAAAATGCCGATCAACGGCCAGACGACATGGCGCAATTGCACCAGCGCCCGCCCTGCATTGGAGCCAAACTGCACCACGCCATGGACCGGGATGAGCACAGCAACAGGCACCAGGCTGGCCATAACCGCCAGCAGGGCTACACCGCCCCCAATACCCAAGGCAGCCGTCATCGCAGCAGTGACAAAAGCGGCAATGATGAGGATGCTGGCGGAAAGCGCCGACAGCCCCTCAGGCAGCAGAGCAAGGATGGTTTGCATGAGCTTGTCAGTCTAGAGCCAACGCCAATGCCTCACCCCGGGCCAGCCTGAAGGGTGAGAAAAACGCCATGAGATGGCAGCTACCCAGCCAGGCGGGTTTCCACCAGCTCCACCCAATAGCTCGCGCCAACGGGGATAACATCATCATTGAAATCGTAGTGCGGCGAATGCAGGTTGGCGCTGTCCATACCGTTACCGGTAAAAATGAATGCCCCGGGACGACCTTCAAGCATAAACGCAAAGTCTTCTCCGCCCATCACGGGGGGCGTATCACTTTCAACCTTATCGGCGCCCACAACCTTTGCAGCGATGGAGGCTGCAAAATCAGTCTCAGCGTCATGGTTCACAACCACTGGGTAGTTGCGCTCATAGTCCAGGGATGCAGTGCAACCCATGCTGGCAGCAACACCCTGCACGATCTCTGCGATACGCTTTTCTGCCAGATCGCGCACATCTGGGACAAGCGTGCGCACCGTGCCGGTCATTTTCACCCGCTCGGGGATCACATTGTCGGCGTCACCTGCATGGATTGTGGTGACCGATACAACCAGGCTCTCCAGCGGGTCGGCATTGCGTGAAGCGATGGTTTGTAGGGCTGTGATGATCTGCGCAGAGGTCACCACCGGATCGATGCCGGTGTGTGGGCGCGCGGCATGGCCACCAACGCCTGTAACCTCAATGGCAAAAATATCCGTTGCCGCCATAATTGGTCCAGGCCTGATGGCAAATGTGCCCACTGGGAACCCCGGATAATTGTGCATGCCGTAAACTTCGGCAATGCCGAAGCGCTCGAAAAGCCCGTCATCCATCATGGCCTTGGCACCGGCACCGCCCTCTTCTGCGGGTTGGAAGATAACCGCGACCGAGCCAGCAAACCCACGCGTTTCGCACAGGTGCTCTGCAGCGCCCAACAGCATCGCCATATGCCCATCATGGCCACAGGCGTGCATCTTACCAGGTATGGTCGAGGCGTGCGCCTTGCCGGTTTCTTCCAAAATCGGAAGCGCGTCCATATCCGAGCGCAGGCCAACCGTCGGGCCGTCACCTTTATGACCCTTAATGATGCCAACCACGCCAGTTTGGCCCAAGCCTTCCACCACCTCATCGCAACCAAAAGCACGTAATTTGGCAGCCACATAAGCCATCGTCTGCGGCAGGTCATACATAATTTCGGGGTTCTGGTGCAGCTCACGCCGCCAACCGGTGATGGCCTCGGCACGCGCGGCGATACGGTTATTTACTGGCATTTGAGACCTCTAACATTTGGGGTTTTCGCAGGCAAATTCGATTGTAGCTGAACCCAAAACGGTTTCCGATCCAAACCTGTTTCAAAACGGTACGTAATTTTACATTTGGTTAGGGAGTTTTGGGCTTGATGCGACCACAACACAACACGATTGGTTTGGCATGTCATACTCTTACGATCACACAGGGCACCTCGCACAGCGCCAGGATGCCATTCGGCAAGAACTGCAAGAGTTGCGCGACCGGCAAACGCCGCGGCACCAGACCTACGACATTGTTGAGACAAGCCAACGTTTGCGCGCTCTTGCAAAGGAGCTGCGAGAGCAAGCACAGCAGACCCGCTCCCAATCACGCGCAGCCCACGGAACGAATTGGCCGCTTCCCAGGAAAGTCAGTTAAGCGCCAGCGGCACCCTCTGCCTGCCGAGCACGATCTTTCTTAATACTCCAGCCCAGAATACCCAGCACAACCAGCGCGCCCACTGTCTCCAGCAGCGGTTGATTGGGCCACATCAGCGCAACGCCTGACACACCAGTTAGGATACGCAGCGGCCAATTCAGCGGGTATTCCATGTGTCCTTGGATCGCCGCACCCAGCGCATAGACCCCTAAGGTGGCGGCCATGAAAATGAAAATGCTCTCCACCAAGTCGCCGCCCAAAAAGTTGGTGTAAGCAAACAGCACCGGCATCAGATAAATGCCCTTGGCCAGCTTCCAACTCATGATGCCGGTGGCCATGGGCCTTGTCTTGGCAATCGCAGCGGCAGCAAAAGCGGTCAGGCACACCGGTGGCGTGACGTTGGAATCCTGCGATAGCCAGAAGATGATCATATGCGCTGATAGCAAGGCAGTGGTGATCAACACTGGGTCCAGCACCTGCGGGTAAACAACAGCCAACAGTTCCTGTGGCATTGCCTGCACCAGCGCCAAAGCGTCAGGTCGGCTCATCGGTTCGGCCAACGCTGGCAGGGTCGAAGGGTCAGCCAGCATAAAGCTCATCCGTGCAACTTCGGGGATCGTGCCATCCACCAATGCCGTCACCAGATGAGCGTTCTGAATGAGCGCGTGTAACGCTGGCGCAGAGAGTGTTGCGAGCACAATATAGGCCGCCGTGACCGGCAATCCCATGCCCAACACCAAGGAGGCAAGCGCGATGAGCAAGATGGCGATCAACAGATTGCCGCCCGCCCATTCGGCGACCATCAGGCTGAACGTATTACCAATACCCGTCATGGCTATGACGTTGACCATCGCGCCAACAGCCACCAGCAAGACGCCGGTCATGATCATGTTCTTGGCGCCCAGGATCAGCGCTTCCATGATGGCTTTGGGGCCCATGCGGTTGGGCGTCAGCCAACTGGAAACGATGACCGACAGGATTGCCCAAATGGCTGCAAATACCGGCGTAAAGCCATAGATAAGCAAGCCGATTAACGTGATGACCGGAATGAGAAACGACGGTCCGCCGCGCTTCAAAACGTCCATGGCCGACGGCGCATCATCATCGGCGATCTGCATGTTCAGCTTTTTGGCTTCAATGCGCACAAAAAAGCCAACCGAAAGAAAGTAGACCAGCGCTGGCAGGAAGCTGACGGCCACAATGTCCAGGTATGGGATTTGGGTGTAGCTAGCCATAACGAACGCGCCAGCGCCCATGATCGGCGGCATCAACTGACCGCCGGTCGAGCTTGCCGCTTCGACACCAGCAGCGAACCTGGGAGGGAACCCGGACCGCTTCATCAGCGGAATGGTGATGACGCCGGTCGAGACGGTATTGGCCACAGCCGAGCCGGAAATGGTGCCCGTTAAACCAGAGGAAAACACCGCGACATAGCCCGGTCCGCCAACCAACTTTCCCGCCACCGCGCGGGCCAGATCAATAATGAACTCGCCAGCCCCCGAGCGCACCAAAAAGGCACCAAACAAGATAAACAGGAACACAAACGTCGCTGAAATGTTGGCAATGGTGCCAAACATACCTTCATCGGTGAAAATGGTGCGGAAGACGATGGTCTCCACCGAGAGCCCGCCAAAGCGGAACACATTGTCCAGATGCTGGCCCCAAAACGCGGGATAAGTAAGCGCCAGAACAATGAGAATAGGAATGATCACGCCCGTGGCGCGGCGCGTGAGTTCAATCGCGCCAAAAATGACAATCAATGCATACACCCACTCCTGTGGGGCAAGCGAAACGCCGCGCGCATAGATCGCGTTTTCGGAAGCGATCAAAAGCAACGTCGCCACCGAGACGATGATGCCAAAAGCCATGTCAAAGGCCAGAACGGCTTTGCGTCCATTTTCGCTGCGCGCACGGACCACCGGGTAGCGCATGGAGGCGAGCATGGCGAACCCGGCAAAGTGTATGCCCGTCAGCCAGAATGTGCTCATGGTGCCAATGAAATTGGCGTACAAGTGGAACAACGAGACGGCCAACGCCAACCCGGAGAACACAAGACCGATCATGCCAGCGTCAAGCGGGCGGGTCTGATCCTCGACATGGTCTTCGTCCATCGCAACCATGGGGTTGGCCGCCGGTACAGCTTCTGATGGATCAGCCGTCTTTTTGTCAGTCATTACCAGTCATCTCCCGAACGTCTCCATGGAACCAAGCCAGAGGATGACGCGGTGTCATGTGGAAACAAAAAACCCCGCGCTCTACACGAGCGCGGGGTCAATAAGCCTTTTAATAGCTTACATCGCTGGCTTGAGGCGATCCGGGATCGTTAGTCCGGCCTCTTCATAGTAGCGGATGGCACCAGGGTGCAGCGGCAAGGGCAGACCGGCGATGGCAGCTTCAAGGCTCATCGCGCTGGTAGCCGGGTGAATGCCCTGCAGGAATGCCAAGTTCTCATAGATCGTTTTGGTGATCTCGTAGATGGTTTCCTCTGGCAGATCGTCACGCACCATCAGGAAGTTAGGCTGCGCCGCCGTCTGAATGTCTTCATCGACGCCGGGATAGGTGCCAGCAGCAATGGTGTAACGCGTCCAAAGCTCATCAAAGTCGCCATTGGCCGCTGCGATCTGCTCGTCGGTAAACTCGAGCATGGTGATGTCATCACCCATGGCGGCAAAGGCCCGTGAAACAGCGCCAACTGGAGCACCAGCTGGCGTGGACATGCCAACAATCTGGCCGTTCTGCAGCGCATCGGCTGAGGGACCATAACCAGCGAAGACCAGGTCATAGGTCTCTTCCATATCGATGCCCAGACCAGCAAGGATGGTGCGATTGGACCCGATGGTGCCTGAGTTCTGGCGACCCATCGACATGGCTTCACCCGCCAGTGCTTCGATGTCGGTTACCGTGCCAGTGTCAACCAGTTCGGAGCGAACAATGAAGTGCTCCACGTTCGGCCACAGCATGGTAATGGAGCGCAAATTTTCCTGCGGTCCGGCCTCGCTCAGCGGACCAGTGCCGGTGGCAGCATAAGCGCCAAACAAACCCTGAACAATGGCAAACTGTGCTTCGTTGTCACGCAGAAGGGCAATGTTCTCGCCGGAGCCTGCTGAGTTGATGGCAGAGACATTGATGCCCATGGATGGCTGCAGGCGCACCTTGATCAGCGTGGAAAGCGCCACACCCACAGGGTAGTAGGTGCCACCGGTGGAAGCAGTCGCCAGCAAGTAGTCTTGTGCGTCCTGCGCCTGTGTGGTGGCGGGCACGCCAAGCGCACCAATGGTCAGTGCGGCGGCAAGTGCGCCAGCACCCAGCACGCTACGGCGTGATGGTTTTGTGGAAACAGTCATGAAGTCTCTCCCTTATTGCACGCTGATTGTTCTGCTGCACTTTTGATGTGGCAACGCCAACGCTTGTGCGTAGTTCTTAGTACGTACGACGGTCGAACGTAAAGCCCAACTGTTGAGCAAGCAGGCTTTGCGATCACGTTTGAGTTACGCGTCAAACCATCCCTTTGCCATGCTGGCGCCACATCAGTTACAAATCAGACAGTTGGGATATTGGTGAGTCGCTGCTAGGCTTATCGCGTTCAGCCAAAAAGAGTTCGCACACGTGTCTTCACAAAAAGCGTTTTCCCTACCGCGCTATCGCTCGCTGTTGGCCGCCCTTCTGCTGATTTTGGGTGTGTTTGGTGCTGGGCAAGCTGGTGCCCAATCCTCCGGGCTTGGCCGGTATGATGGACCCAATATCACAGTCGACATAGGCTCGGGACGCGTGCTCTCGGCCAACCGTGCCTTCGATGCCTGGTACCCGGCATCCACCACCAAGTTGATGACCGCCTATGTGGTGTTTCAGGCCGTGCAGCAAGGCCGCATCACGATGCGCTCACCAGTGGTGATTTCAGCCAATGCTGCAGCTCAACCGCCATCCAAGGCAGGCCTTCGCGTAGGGCAGACGTTGACGATTGAAACCGCGCTGCGTGTTTTGATGGTCAAGAGCGCCAACGATATCGCGGTGGCCTTGGCGGAAAGCGTGTCCGGTTCCGAACCAGCTTTCATCACCGAAATGAACGATGCAGCCCGTCGCCTGGGCATGTCGCGCAGCACATTTACCAATCCGCATGGTTTGCCAGATCGTGGGCAGGTCACAACAGCCTATGATTTGGTGTTGCTGACGTTGGGCCTGATGCGCGACTACCCGCAGCACAATGATTTTTACAATATGGGTGCTGTCACGCTGGGTCAGGCCCGCTGGGTAAACCACAATTTGCTGCTGCAGCGCTATCGCGGCGCGTTTGGGTTCAAGACCGGCTATATCTGCGACAGCGGTTTCAACCTTGTCGCTGGGGCCCAGCGCGGTGGACGCACACTTCTCACTGTTACACTTGGCGCGCGCTCCGGACTGGAACGTGCTGCCGCATCCGCTCATCAGCTTGATGAAGGTTTCCGCCGTGCTGGCGGCCTGTTCGGCAATGATGCAGGCACGCCCTTGGCTGAATTTCGCCCACGTGGCCCGGTGCAAACAACGGCTACCCGCCTGCGCCCCATTGTATGCCAACGCCCCCGTGTACGCCCGGCGGTGGAAGAAATTATTGCGCAGTTTGGCAGCTCGGCTCCAGCGTTCAATCCACGGGCTTCAGCCAACGCATTTTCAGGCGATGCAAGCGGCGTTGTGCTGCCCGGCTCAGATGCTGGACAGAGTGGTGGCGCTGAGGAAATAAATGTCCTTGATGTCGTTCTTGGCCCTGTGATCCGTGAGCCTCAACCGATCAGCCTTTCCCTTGGCGGGGCAACCGGTCCTGTCGTCGCAGCCCGCGGCCGTTGGGTCGTGCCCAGCCCGGTGGCACGCCCAGGGCCAAGAGTGTTCAGTCCTCCAGCCGCTCAAGCACAGCCGACAGCGCCGGGGCAAATTGCGGCAACCGCCGCTGCGCCCACTGTTCAGCTGGCACCACCAAGACATGCTGGGGCGATCTTAGGCACGGTGGGACGCGCTGTCCCGGTGCGTGTACCTGCGCCTATACCACGTCCTAACTAAGGCCTCACTCAAGCCAATGCCTGATCTTTCCAAGCGCCTACCCAAGCGCCCCGACCGCATGCCAGTCGTGGTGGTTTCTGGTTTTCTAGGGGCGGGAAAAACAACTTTTCTCAACACACTGCTCGACAAGAACGAGCTCAAAAGCTCGCTCATTATCGTCAACGAGTTCGGCGACACCGGCCTTGATAGCTTGTTTTTGCAGGAAGAGGCCCAGGCCAGCGGGTCAGGCCTGCTGGTCGAAGAGCTGACCTCTGGGTGCCTGTGCTGCACACTCCAGGGGCCGCTGGTGACCACGCTCGAAGATCTGCTGCGCGCGCGCGACAATGGCCGCATTAAACCGTTCAAGCAGCTGATCATCGAAACCACAGGGCTGGCCGACCCCGCCCCCATTCTTGCCGCGTTCGCGCGGCACCCCTACCTTTCACTGCGCTATCTAGTCGGCGGCATCGTGACGGTGGTCGATGCAGCACAAGACCCAGCACTGCTTGATCAAACGCCCGAGGCCACCGCACAAATTGCGGTGGCGGACGTGTTGGCGATTTCCAAAACTGACCTGGTGGACGACGAAGAGACAAACACGCTGACGGCGGCGCTTGCAGCGCGCAACATGCATGCACGCATCGCCGATACGCCCGCGCTGACCAAAGACCGTGAATGGATCACAACGCTGTTGGAGCAAGCAAGCCCGTTTGCAGGCCAGCACAACCATAACCAACACGACCATAACAGTCACGAACACAATCATGAGCATGAGCATGAGCATGAGCATGAGCACCACCATGCGCACAGCCTCGTGTTGAGCCACACTGGAGCGCTGGAGCAGCGCATTGTCACCATGTTCATGGACCTGGTCGGCATGAACCTGCCGGGCGAGCTGTTGCGGGTAAAGGGTATTGTGTGGGTGGCTGATCCTTCCGATACACAGGCATCTCAGGCATCTCAACCTTGGGCCGTTCACGCAGCAGGCCCCCTGCAGCATCCACCACGGCCCCTAAGCGACCCTATCGCTACAAAGCTAAAACCGGCGGAAAACCAAATCGTTGTAATCACCCGAACCGATCAGACCAAGCGCCTGGAAGATCTGTTCGCCGCTTGCCTCAAGCAGAACCGCGCTTGACCCAAAAGGTCGCGCGCTCACCCTCTACACGTTGCGCCACAACCTCATGACCTTCGCTAGCGGCCATGTGCGGAACGTCCAATACCGCCATAGGGTCTGAACTTTCCACCTGAACAACGGCACCTTTGCTGACGCCCTGCAATGCCTTGCGCGCGCGCAGCACCGGCAGCGGGCACTTAAGGCCTATGCAATCAACAAGCATATCGACCGGGGGAGGGTTCTGGCTGTCCATGCTGCTATGTGCCACCGTACACGCACAAACACCAGCAGTCCTGGAGGACACCAGCATGCAAGCCGATCAAGAACCACGCGCATTGGAGCTTCTCGACACGTGGTGGACCATCGGCGAGGAGGGTTGGTTCAAACAGTCAGACGAAACCGATGCGATGCTGAAAGAACGCTTTGGCACCCTGGTCGATGCAGCACGCGCAGGCGCTTTGGAAAGCTGGAAAAATGCGCCACACACAGCCCTGGCGCTCACACTGCTCCTGGACCAGTTGCCCCGCAATCTCTTTCGCGGCACACCGCAAGCCTTCGCCAGTGATGCTGATGCCGTCCGTTTGGCTGATGACGTGCGCGCGCAAGGCTTTGACAAGGCCTATAGAGGCATGGAGCGGAGCTTTTTCTACCTGCCCTACATGCACGCTGAAGATATGGACCTACAAAGTCTAGCTTGTGATCTCTATCGCGCAATGGGCAACCAGAACGCCTATTATTATGCACTGTTGCACATGGATGCGATCCGCCGTTTTGGCCGCTTTCCACACCGCAATGCAATACTGGGACGTGCCTCCACCCCCGAGGAAGAAGCCTACATGGCCTCAGGCGGTTTTGCTGCCTGAGGTACTCATTGCGCCCGACTAAGCTGCGGCCACATCGGTCAGAAAATCATCAACCAGATTACGCAACCTTGTGGTGCGCTCAGCGGCTTCACGGGAGGCGCCTTGAACTTGGCTGGCAGACTGTGATGTTTCATCGACCGCTTGGCTCATACTCACCATGGCCTGCGCCACCTGTCCGGTGCCAGCAGCAGCCTCATTGATGTTCCGTGAGATTTCAGCGGTTGCTGATCCCTGCTCTTCCACCGCAGCAGCAATGGCATTGGTGTAGGTCTGAACATCGCGCATGGTCTCAGCAATGCCCTCAATGGAGCTGGCAGACTCCGATGTCGATCCCTGAATGCCCGCGATCTGCGAGGCAATCTCCTCGGTGGCTTTTGCAGTCTGGTTGGCAAGGCTCTTCACTTCGCTGGCGACCACAGCAAAACCCTTGCCCATCTCACCGGCGCGCGTAGCCTCAATAGTCGCGTTCAGCGCCAGAAGGTTGGTCTGCCCGGCAATATCTTGAATGAGCGACACCACATCACCGATCTGCTGAGCGGCGGCCGCAAGTTGAGTGACCTTCTCGCTTGAGGCATTGGCCGACTGCGTCGCCTGATCCACAATCTGATTGGTCTGCACCACCTGGCGCGAAATCTCTTCGACCGAGGATGAAAGCTCCTCAGTCGCTGCAGCCACCGTTTGCACATTGGTGGACGCCTCCTCAGAAGCCGCACTTGTGCTGGTCACTTCATTACGCGAACTGTCGGCGACACCATTGAGCACCATAACCGCTGACTGCATGGAGGCTGTATTTTCGCCCACAGCGTCAAGGATCGCGCCAGACTCCACGCGAAAGGCCTCGATCATCGCATCAATGCGGCCCTGGCGCTGGAGATGCGGCCAATGCCTGTCGAAATTGACGCGCCATTGCGCCAGCTCAGGACAATTGCCCCAATAAGCACCGCGAGCAGTGCGCCAAGCTCCACCATGAACAGGCGTACAGCACCGCTTGCATACCCATCCGCATAGGCTTTCATATCTGCAATCAGCGTGTATTCGACGCTTTTTATCAGGTCGATACGCGCCGTGGACGCAGCAAACCATTGTTGCGCTGTTACGCCGCCCAAATCCTGGTTGAAGGGCGCCAATTGCGCAATCTGGCGCATGCGCTCGACAGGCTGCGCATCTTGAGATGCAAGCACACGCTCCAATGCCTCAACGGAGTGCTGCGGCGCGAGGCGTGTAAAAGCCTCAATCTCAGTGTCTTGAACGCCCTGCAGGGTCAGCATGCGTGTGTACACACGCGGCGTAAATTCGCCGTCTCCAAACCCGGTCGCGCCCATAGCGCGCTCCTGGCCTGCAGCTTCTTTGGCTTTGATCAGGTTCAGATAGGCTTCTGCGTAGGAGGCCATCTCAGCATTAGGCGCATAGGGTCTGATACCCTTGACTGTCACAATGAGGTCCGCGATCGCATCAGTGTATAGCGCTGCCATTTGAGGCACTGTAACCGAACCGGCATCAACCTGACGGCGCATCGTATCAATTTGCGCGCGGTCGGCTCGCATGCTTTCCACTTGCCCTGAGAAAGCATCAACTATGCGCGGCGACAGATCGGTGAGTGTGCCTTCCAATGCGTCAAACGCGCGCTCACTCGCGGCGCGACGCTCAGGCAATGTGTCGGCAAAGTTTGCGCCTTGTGAACTGATAAAACCAGCGCTCTGGCCGCGTTCGCGCTGCAACTCATGCACCACGGCGCTCATATACTCAGCCTTGGCAAGCACCTCACGCATGTCACGGGCGCTTTGTGCATCGCCCCACGCCTTGATGAGCATGAACGAGGCGACCGCTGCCAGGGCGATCATAGGCACAGCGCAGGTCAACAGAATGCGCTGCTTGATGGAGAGCTTATGCCTGAAAGAAAAAATCCCAAAAGAATTGAGCGTTAGCTGATGACCGACGCCAATTGACGAAGCGTTAAACGTGTCGTTTCACACCCTGCTCACCATGGAGGCGAACCGGACCTTAAAGCCTTCTGGGGTACATGCCGGCCAACGCTGAAGAGGTTCATGCCTGTGCCAAACCTGACCCACCTGATCGAAAAGCTGCCCGAAAAGGTGCAAGAGCCTGCTGCGCAGCTTGCTGAGAAGGCAGTGCTGGTTGTCTCTGGTGACGGCCCCCGCTCGGTTGCGGCACGCGCCGCGTTCTTTGCGTTCAGTATCCGCGTTTGCGCCGCCATCTTAGCGTTCGGCACACAGATTGTGCTGGCCCGCATGCTCGGCGCCTACCAGTACGGCATTTACTCCATTGTATGGGTGTGGGTTCTGGTGCTCTCCACCTTTGCTACGTTTGGCTATCCCACGGGGCTGCTGCGCTTCATTCCGGAGCTGTACACCGCTGGCCGTCTTGGGGAATTGCGCACCGTGTTGGTGCGCGGACCGCTCCTGTGCTTTGCGCTCAGCTCAATCATTTCTGCGCTGGGCATAGCCATGCTGATATTCGCGCCGAACCTCTTCGATAATCAATTCATTATGCCGATGCTCGTGGCCGCGATCATCATACCGCTTCTCACCGTCGTGGAGAGCCAAGAGGGTATTGCGCAAGCTTTCGACTGGATGGCTCTACGCCTGGTCCCAACCTTTATCGCCCGGCCAACGGCTATTTTGATCATCTTTGTGACCATGACCATGGCCGGCGTTGAAGCCACCGCGACCAGCGCAATGATTGCAGCTCTGGCCGGCGTTTGGGTCATGGGTTTCGTGCAGTTTCTGGTTCTGCGCCGCCGCTTGGCGCTCAAAGTCGGCAAAGGTCCATACGAAGGGTCCGTGCGACCATGGGTGCGCGCTGCCCTGCCCATGCTTCTGGTGGAAGGCTTCTTTTTCCTCATCATCAACACAGATGTAATGGTGGCAGGCCTGTTCGTGGCGCCCGACCAAGTGGCGGTTTACTACGCGGCAGCCAAAATTATGGCGCTCATGCATTTTGTGGGCTTTGCCATCCGCGTTGCGACCTACCACAAGATCGCAGAGTACCACGCAAGCGGTAACCGCGCGGCACTGGAGAACACGCTATCAGATGCGCTGCATTGGACCTTCTGGCCAAGCGTCGTGATTGCCTTAGCACTGATGTGGCAAGGCCCACTGTTTCTGTCACTGTTCGGAGATGGCTTCGAAGGCGGCATGACATTTCTGACCATTTTGGCAATCGGCATCATTGTCCGCTCCAGCGTGGGGCCCGGCGAAGCCATGCTGACCATGGCAAACCGGCAAAACACCGCCGCTAAGGTGTATGGCTTTGTTTTTGTGGTGAACCTTGGCCTGAACCTGATCCTAATCCCCACGATCGGGTTGATCGGCGCTGCCATAGCAACCGCTACCGCCATGGCGGTGGAGGCCATCTTGTTGGTTTACACGGTGCGCCGCCATCTGGGCGTCATCACGTTTGTTGGGCTGGCACGCCGGTTCCAGAGCGAGCCTTATGGCCCCGCGCATACGGAGCCTGCCAAATGAACATGGTATCGCTCAACACCCAAAACGCGTCCAGCCTGCCGTTTGGGTATGCCTGGCTGGCCGAGCAAGCGCTTGAAGCGAACTTGTTTTTTGAGCCAGCCTTTCTTCTGCCATCCCTCGAGCATCTGGCCAGCAAAGAGGTAGACATTTGTGTTGCCCGTGACAGCGAAAGTGGCGTGCCTTTGGCCACCTTACCGGTGCGACGGGCACGCGGGCGTTATGGCCCAGTACCGACCCCGCAGCCTCTCATCACTTGGCTCAGCCCTTATGCGATGCTGGGCACGCCATTGATTTCCAGTGAGGATCCAGAGCTGGCCTTAGAGAAGCTGCTGGACACGCTGACCCAGCGCCGCGACGGAGCACCGGTGCTTCTTCTGCCAATGCTGCCTCAGGCAAGTAAAGTGTGGCCTTTGCTACAAAATGTTGTGGCATGGTCAGGCCGCCGCATGACCGTGCTGCGGACCTTTCAACGCGCAGGATTGACCGTAAAAGATCCCGGCGTGCAAAATCTGCGCAGCCTGCTGGGCAAGAACAGCTTTCGAAGCCACAAGAACAGCCGCAAGCGGTTTACTGCACTGGGCACTCTCACCCATGAGGCCGCCATAGAACCATCAACCATGGCACGCGCTCTTGATGCGTTTTTTGCGCTCGAAGCATCCGGCTGGAAGGGCCGCTCTGGCACGGCCATGCGCACAACCGGGCACGAGGCCTTTGCCAGTACGGCGGTCATGGGGTTGGTGGCTGAGGGGCGCGCACGCGCAGACCTTACATTGCTCGACGGCACACCGATTGCTGGCACGCTCAGCCTAAGCCAACCCGGGCTGCACGGGCCGGTGTGGATGCCTTGGAAGATCGCTTATGATGAGCGCTATGCGTCGCAAGGGGCTGGAGCGCGGTCATTGGCCGACCTCACAGAGCACCTGTTGGCGCAGGCTGACGAGCAAGGTGTGGCGCTGGAACTTGATAGTCTGGCCTCGCCAGACAGCGTGCTCGCCAACCGCATGTGGCGCCATCCACGCGTGTTCAGCGATGTGGCCGTAGACCTGCAGCCCGGTGGCAGCGCGGCATTTTCGACGGTGTTGGTTGCCGAGCGCGCACGTGAACGTGCTTACAAGGCGGCACGCTATGCTCGCGACCTTGTAACAGCAGCCAAGCGAGGCAGCCGATCCAAGCAAGGCACTTGCAGCCCTAAAAGCTAGACAGGCTGAAGGGACATCGACTGTTCAGTCTTTGAGCATACGTCGAATTATTTTGCCGGTTGTTGTCATTGGCAAGCTCGCAACGAAACGGATCTCACGGGGGTATTCGTGAGCTGCCAGATTGGCGCGCACATGCTGTCGCAGCGTCTGCGCCAATTCATCGCTCGGCTCATGGCCCTCACGCAGCACCACAAAGGCACGTACAATCTGCGTGCGCAGCGGGTCTGACACACCAATGACCGCGGCCATCGAAACCGCTGGATGGCTCGACAGGCTATCTTCGATTTCGCCCGGTCCAATGCGATGGCCGGACGAGGTGATGACGTCATCATCGCGGCCCATGAACCAAATGAACCCATCAACATCACGCATGGCCACGTCGCCGGTCATAAGAAGCTCGCCCAGCTCTGGCGAGGTAAGATACTTGCGGCGGGTGGCAAAGTCGGCGTTCCAATAGCCCAAGAACATCACTGGATCCGGTGCAGCGACAGCAATCTCGCCCAGATCGCCGGGCTGCGCCTGCGTGCCATCCTCGCGCACCACAAACACATCATGCCCAGGCACTGCGCGGCCGGTTGCCCCTGGCCGCGTTGAATCAAAGCGATGCGAAGATCCGATAATGAGGTTGCATTCCGTCTGACCGTAGGCCTCGCTGACGGGGAAACCCAACACGCCACGCGCCCATTGATACGTCTCCCGGCCCAACGCCTCACCGGCTGACATAACCGAGCGCAGACCCACCGCGCCAAAAGCTGCATCATCCACGCCAGCGCGGATCATTTTAAGTGCGGTCGGCGGCAAAAAGGCGTGCGTCACACCACGCCTGGTCATCATGTCCACCACACGAACAGGGTCAAAGCCCTTCATATCGGGATAGGCAAAAACGGGGCAGCCCTGCGCAAGAGCCGGGAAAAGCAAGTTCAAAAGCCCCCCAGCCCATGCCCAATCAGCCGGCGTGTAAAAGGTAGCATCATCGAGCATGGCATCACGTTGCGCTCCAACAGGCCCAGTCGCCTGGACGCCGTGCGCAAACAAAAAGCCTGGCATATGACCGGCCAGCACGCGGTGAGCATGCAGCGCGCCTTTGGCAGGGCCGGTGGTGCCCGATGTATAAATCATCAGGCATGGCTCATCAGCGCTGGTGTCAGCGGCAGCGTGCAAAGTCCCGTGCGTTTCCATCAGGGTTTCAAATGCCAGCATGGACCCGGTCGCTGGGCCATCTAACACCACCAAATGCTCCAAATCGGGCAGATCCGGCGCCAAATCACACACCGTTGGCATAATGGCCGATGAGGCAAACACCGCACGTGTACCGCTGTCGCGCAACCGATGGTCCAGCGCATCACGGCCATAACGCTCCGATAGAGGCACGCTGATAAGGCCAGCGCGCAAAATCGCCACCTGGACCACCAGCGTGGCGGGTCCCTGCGGCCCAATGACAGCCACACGATCCCCGCGCTTAAGACCCAACGCATAGAGCGCGCCGGTTAGGCGCGAAGCTTGCTCGGCCAGCACGCCAAAGGACCAAACGTCGCTACTGCTACCATCAATCAGTGCGGGCGCATCGGGGTTTGCCCGCGCAGGCGCATCCAGTACCTGAACGCCCATATTCAAGCGCTCCGCAATGGTCCAGGTGAACGCCTGGCGCGCTTGGCGATAGGCAGTTGGCTCGGTGGTCGTGTCCATCACCGGCCTACCGGACCATCCTCCGGCGTCGGCTCGGCATCGGTTTCCACAACGCGATCACCGTCAGGCGCAGGAACAGTGGAAACACCGGTCTGCTTGATCCCTTCATCGCCACTCAGATCGCCCGCACCCAGGCCCTCCGGTGCCGCGATACCTGCTTGGGCCAATGCAGCCAGAACACCATCCAGGTTGCGAATTGTGACGTCAGACTGCGCGAAGGGAATCTCGATACCTTCTTCTTTGAAACGCCGGAAAATCTCAAAGCGAATATCAGATCGCACGCCATAGCCGTTACCGACATCAGCCAGATAGGCAAACAGCATGAAGTCCAGCGAACTGGCACCAAACTCGATAAAAAACGCGGCAGGCTCGGGAAAGCTCAACGTCATCGGGTGAGCGTTTGCGACCTCTAGCAAAATCTCTTTCACCTTTTGAGGGTCACTGTCGTAGCCCACACCAACGGGCACATCTATGCGACCCAAAGTGTCACGGTGAACGCGGTTTTTTACCGTGCCGGCAATGAAGTCTGAGTTTGGAATAAGGACTGTCGCGCGGTCAAAGGTCTGCAGCTCGGTGGCGCGCACATTGATGCTTTTGACAATGCCCTGCTCCTCGCCAACCACAATCCAGTCGCCCTGTTTAAACGGCCGCTCTGCCAGCAGAATAAGCCCAGACACAAAGTTGGAGACAATCGACTGCAGACCAAAGCCGATACCAACCGATAGCGCACCAGCAACCAACGCGATGTTTTCAAGGTTAAGGCCAAGATAGGACAGGCCAACGGCAGCTGCGATGACAATACCGACATAGCCGATACCCGTGCTGATCGAAGCTTTGAGCCCGGTATCGATGGAGGTGCGGGGCAGGTAGCGGTTTTCCAACCAGCCTTGCACGCCGCGGGTAACGATGATGCCAAGGAACACCAGCGCCAAAGCGATGAGCAGTGAGGTGAGCGAGAAAGAAAAGCCACCAATTTCAATTCCGGTGAAAACGCTGCCAAAAATCTCGGCGAATTGCCCGGTCTCCACCCCAAACGGCGCAATGATAAAACTCGCCGCAGCAACAATAAGCACCAGCTTGATGACACCGGACAGCAACACGCCAAACTGGCCCAGGCCCGATGGCGACAACCCTATGTTTTGCTGCGCCCAGTTGGTGGCGCGGCCATCTTCCTGGAACAAGGCATTACTGCCTTCCTCGACCGTACGCGCAGCAAGGTGAAGGCCGGCCAGAACGGCTGCGGTCCACACAAGCCTGTCAATCAGGAAAGCCGCCAATGCCAAATAGCCCAGCAACTGAGCAACCACCGCGCTAAACGCAACCAGTGCCGCCAGGGGAATTGTCCAGCGCCACAAAACGCCGATGAGGCTTGGTGTTTCGCCCTCGCCTTCAGGCCGATTGAGGCCTTTGATGATGGCGCGCACCGCCGCCAAAATAAACACCGCAGCCAGAAGCACCGGCACAGTCTCGACCAGTTGAATGCTTGGAAGAGGCGCAAACAGCCCACGCGCCACAACGCGCAGAAACTCACCGACCGTATAGGCAAAGGCCGCCAGGCGAATGAACACGGCCGCGCGCCCAGCAAACACCTCATCAATCGGAACGAGGCGCCAGTTGGGTCGGCCAGGTGCCAGGACCGCCCGCACGATGCCTGAGATGGCAAAATAGAGGGTAACGCAAACAGCAAACGCACCAGCGAACTCGCGCGCTCGTAGGGAAAGGCCGCCGGTCGCATCAAGCGCTACACTAAGCAGCAGGAAGCCAATTGCCGGGATACCAGCGCTGGCAAACACAATGCGCAGCGCGGCCATCAGTTTTTCTAGCGGGCCAGCATCATGACCTTCCTTGCGAATTGAACGGCGCAACGCCCAGCGCCTTGCAGGCAGTGCCAATGCAATAAGCAACAGAACCAGTGCACCCAAGCCAGCGAACGCTTGCGGGCTTGCACGCGCTTTTACCGCCTGCCACGAACGTACAAACAAGCCTTCAAAATCTCGCGCAACCTCTGGCAAGCCAGCCAGCCCCTGGCCCCAAAGGGTTGGGCTCACCAAGGTATGAGACTGGCTGAAAAGCTGTGTGGCAAAAACCGTCGCGCGCCTGTCAGAAATATCGCGGCGCAGCACCTCAGCACGGGCCTGCAGCAGTTCAACAGGTTGGATCTGCGCGTTGAGATCGAGAATACGTTGGCGCAGATCGACAACCTGCGGCGTCTCAACCTGAACCTCGGCATCGGTGTTCAACTCAGCAAGAATGGCCACCTGCTCGTCGTAAATCGGGACGATCTCGTCGAGGTTAGACGCCAGTTCAGCACGCAGCTCGACAACCTCATCGCGCAGACGCTCAAGGGTTGTCAGCGTTATCGTCTCTGCCGCAAGGCCTGCCTCAATCGTATCAAGCCCGGCCGTCCACCGCTGCAACTCGTTCTGAAGCGCGGCGGGGATGGGTGCAGGCGAAAGCTCCGCGGGCTCAGCGGTTGGCGTATCAGCACCGCTGTTTTGAGTTGTGTCCTCTTGCGCGCCCGAACCTGCGCCCTGCGCGAGCACGGGTGAAAAGGCGGACAAGCTGCCACCAACACAAACGGCAAAAAGCAGTAGAAACGCCGCAAATGCACTAAAATAGGGGCGAGCGCTCACAGCCCTAAGCGCCTGGTTCGGACCAGTAGCCCACTTTAGGCATAACGGGACCACCACCCACAATTGCCGGGCGCTTGGCCACCATGTCAATTTCAACCAACGCGCCCACAGCAAGTCCGGTTACGCCAATTGTGGTGCGGGCAGGACGACGATCCTGGGGAAAATAAGACTGATAGGTCTGGTTAAAGGCTGCATAGTCACGCTCGAACTGGGTCAGATAACACCGGCATTGCAGCACATGGGAAAGGTCAAGCGTGAGGCCAGCCAGCACGATTTCCAGATTGCGCATCACCGCCTGCGTTTGCGCCACAATTCCATCGGGCAATGGCGCGTCGGGTGCATCGGGATCGGTTGGCATTTGCCCGGTTAGCATGACCCAACCATCGGCCTCAACGGCGTGGGAAAAAGGCGCAACAGGTTGTGCTGCGCCGTGGATCATATGGAAAAGCGGTCCAGAATTCATGGCTGTGTTTTAAGAGCCTTCGCAGTGCTGTGCAACACGAAGGAGGTCTATGCGCTAACCTTCTTATCACTCACCGCATCAGCGACATGTTCGCTCTCTTCTGCAGGCTCCGGCGCATCATCATTGGAAGGCTCGTTCACAGCGCTTGGCGACAGAATTTCGCCGACCTGCTCGGGGTAAAGCACGCCCGTCAACTCGCCATCCTTGTCCACCACCGGCAGCGGATGGTCCGTATCCAGCACGCTGGGCAACGCCTCTTCAATGGAGCTGTCATAGTCCAGCGGCTTGGCCTCATCGGCAAGCTCGCTCAAGGTTGGCGTACCGGGCGCAGCAATCGCGTCCTCAAGGCTATCTTCGGTAACAAAGCCCACATAATTACCTGAATCCTCAACCACATATCCGACATTGGTGCCGCTCTTGCGCATGGTGACAAGCGCGTTTTCCAGATTTTCGTTGGTCAGGCGCAGCTTAGGCGGTTTGGCCACCACATCCACGGTCAGCACGCGCGCGCGGTTAACGTCGCGCACGAACTGCGCCACGTAATCATCAGCCGGGTTCATCAAGATATCGGCAGGGGTGCCCACCTGGCTGAGAACACCATCCTTCAAAATCGCGATTTTGTCGCCGATCTTCAGCGCCTCATCCAGATCATGGGTGATGAACACGATGGTCTTATGGAATTGGTCTTGCAACTCCACCAGCTGGTCCTGCATCTGCGAACGGATCAGCGGATCGAGCGCAGAAAACGCCTCATCCATCAACAATATATCTGCGTCTGTGGCCAGCGCGCGGGCTAGGCCAACACGCTGCTGCATGCCGCCAGAAAGCTGACTGGGGTACTGGTCTTCATAGCCCTCCAGGCCAACCTGTATGATCCAGTTGCGCGCAGCCTTGTGACGCTCGGCCACCGCTTTGCCCTGCACCTCAAGCCCGTAGGCCACATTTTCCAGCACCGTGCGATGCGGAAACAGGCCAAAGCGCTGAAACACCATTGACATGCGCTTGCGGCGGTATTGCTCGAGCGCCTTGGTGCCAAGCTTCAACACATCTTCCCCGTCGACCAGAATTTGTCCGTCCGTGGGATCAATCAACCGGTTGAAATGGCGAATAAGTGTCGACTTACCCGAGCCTGAAAGGCCCATGATGACGAAAATTTCGCCCTGCTCAATCGACAGCGAAACATCATGGATGCCCAGCGTGTGGCCGGTTTCGGCCAACAGCTCGGTTTTGCCCATGCCCTCTTTCACCTTGCGCAAGGCAACCTTGGGTGTTGGGCCAAAAATCTTGGTTACGTTTTGAACGTCAATCAATGCCACGGGTAAAAACCTTGAGCTTTAAGAGGGATCAGTGGCCAGCACTGCGGTAGCTTTGCATGCGCGCGCCATAGGCCTGGGTAATACGGTCAAACACAATCGCCAGCACCACAATCGCTAGGCCACCCAGCAGTCCACGACCGGGATCGTTGCGTTGCAGACCCAACAGCACAGTCTCACCGACGCCGCGCGCACCAATCATGGAAGCAATCACAACCATGGCCAGCGCCATCATGGTTGTCTGGTTGATGCCCTGCATAATGGAGGGCATCGCCAGCGGAAGCTGAACATCTTTGAGCACCTGGAAGCGCGTTGCACCAAACGCCCGGCCAGCCTCCGTCACTTCGCCATCCACTTGGCGAATGCCAAGATCAGTAAGGCGGATAAGCGGGGGCACCGCATAGATCACGGTCGCGATGATCGCTGGCACTTTGCCCAAACCAAACAACATGACCGCAGGGATAAGATAGACGAAGCTGGGGATCGTCTGCATCAGATCGAGAACCGGGTTTACCACCGCGCGGGTGCGGTTGGAGCGGGCGATGATCACGCCGACGGGTACACCGATGACGACCGAAATAAGGATTGAGACCAACATGATAGCGATGGTTTGCATCGCCTGATCCCACAGATCAAAAGCGCCAATCACGTACATTGCAACGCCCATAGCGGCAACAAGCGGCAGTTTACGGCTTGCCGAATAAGCAATGAGCATAATCAGCGCAATAATCTGCAATTCCTGCACCCACAGCCATTCCATGGCACGGATGGTTTCCTCACCTATCGTCGTCTCGAAGCGAGACAGGAAGAAAAGTGCCGCCTCAAATACAAACACCCCGCCAGCGAGCATCGCGTTCTTGGAAATGAAGTAGACAAACAGGCTGATCAGCCCGCCAAAAACAACGAGCAGGATAACTTCAGGCTCAGAACGGCCAAGAAGCAACCGCTCAATCCAAACCAAAATACCCAAAATGGAGTTGGAAAACACTTCGAACTGATCGCCATAAGTGATGACCAGAAACTCGACAAAATCGTTGGTCGCACGGCGTACTGTGCGGCTAACGTCAATGAAAATGCCGTTCCATTCCAACTGCGAAAACATGAAAGCCTGCCCTAGTTGCGGGAAATAAAGTGGAAAGCAAAACATGCCCGCACCACGTTAACGGGCGCGGGCATGTTTGGTTCCCTTAAAGCGCTGCGCGTACGCGGGCCGCCACATCTCCTGGCACCCAGCTTTCCCAAGCCGTGGTGTTTTCAAGATAGTTGGCCGCCGCCTCATCGGCGTCAGCATCATTGTCCTGCATGTAGGCAACGCCCTGCGAGGTCTCGACCACTGAAGTTTCGTAGTTGGTCAGCAGCTCAACCAATGCGGGCGCAGCATCAGCAAACTCAGCGTTGGCGCCAACATGCACCGGCGAAGACGGATAGGCCGTTGTTGCAGTCGGCTCTTCGCTTTCGCGCATCGCATTCCAGATATCGGCATCAAAAGGAGCTTCTTCCAGCTGGATCAGATCATCACCGATCTGACCGAACAGTCCCGTCGGTGCCCAATAGTAGAACACCACCGGACGCTCACGGCGCACGCGGCTGATAATATCAGCCGCCATTGCACCGCCCGAGCCTGGGCGGAAATTGGTGTAAAGGTCGGCCAAACCGTACACTTCCAGCTTCTTGGTGTTGATCTCCTCGCACACCCAACCGGCAACGCAGTTATAAAAGCGACCCTTGTCGGGGTCTTCCGGGTCGGCGAACAGCTCAGCGTAGCGCGCCAGATCAGCCGGTGTACGCAGGTCTGGGGCAGGCGCATCAGGGCCTTCCACCAGATAACGAGGGATAAACCAGCCCTCAAGCGCTGCCGGGAAGTTTGGCCCCAGATCAACCAGTGTGCCGCTGTCCAACCCTTCCTGCCAAGCAGGTGGCGGATTAGCGGTCCAAATTTCCATGTTGGCGTCCAGATCACCGCGCGCAAGACCGGTAAAACCAGCCAGCGTTTCTACGGGGATAATCTCGACCTCACAGCCGTAGCCTTCACGCATGATCGTGGCGACCACTTCGGTGTGGAAAGCGTGGGATTCATAACCAAGGCCAGCCATGTTGACCGGCCGGTCGATGGGGCACTCCTGCGCGGCAGCAGGCGTGATTGCGAAAGCTGAAACAGCGGTAAGCGTAGCAAGGCCGAAGCCTGCCAAGGTGAGCATTTTCATCCGTTGAAGTCTCCCGTGCCCTTTGGGGCACCTTAAGTGGCAGTGCGCGTGGGCGGGAAGCAGCGCGCCCTCATTGGCGCAGCGCCTCCACACGCTTCCATAATCGGTCAGCATAAGCACTGGGCGAACCGAGTCTACCCGAGCGGGGTCAAAAGTGCGCGCAGGTCCGATTGTGTCACACCACCATTGGTATAACCGCCAGAACCGCGCGAACAGCCTTTGTTAACGTTAGGTCAGAATATGATCGTGCCCAGCGCCGCCAATTAACGCGTCGTCCACCGCCACAGCCGTAAACACGGAGCTCAAGCAGGCCGGGGTATGGAAAATTGCGGACATGATGACGATTAAATCCCTGTGGGCAGGGCTTGCTGGTAGCTTTGCGGCGCTCATTATCGCTGCGAGCGCTAGCGCGGGGACGTTGGTCATTGGCACGGTGCATGAAAACCCCCGCCAACAGCTGACCAACCTTGCGCCACTGGCGAGCTATTTGCAGATGAGACTTGCCGATCATGGTGTCACCGATGTGACTGTTTCGGTCCTGCCCGATGCCAACAGCATGGCCCAAGCGATACGTGATGAGCAGGTAGACCTATTTTTCGACAGCCCTTTGGTCGCCGCCCTGGTGATCCGTCAGGCCCCGGCTCGTCCGTTGTTGCGACGGTGGAAAAACGGCGTTGAGCAGTACCGCTCGCTCATCGTTGTGCCCAACACCAGTTCTATGCGCACCCTGGACGACCTGCAGGGAATGAGCATCACTTTCGAAGAAACAGAATCCACATCCGGTTTCCTTTTGCCCGCATCAATGCTTTTGCAGATGGGGTTAGAACTTCGTCCGTTAGCCGGACAACACGATACGCCGCGGGACGGCGAAGTCGGCTATCTGGAAACAAGAGACGACCGCAATTCCATGTTGTGGCTGGTAAACGGCACCGTTGATGCCGTGGCGATCGACCCACACAATTGGGGCCTTCTCAACCAAGTACGCCCGGGAGAGTTTCGTGTTTTGGCGCGCAGCATGTTCGTCCCACGCGAGATTGTTGTCCAACGCGATGGACTTGCCCCAGAGCTCTCTAACGCCATCCAAGGCGCGCTTCGTAGGATGAACCAGACCACCGATGGTGCACACGCTATGGCGATGTTTGATAACACCACACGCTTTGATGATTTCCCGCTGGGCATTCGGGCAACATTTACACCCATCTACGATGTGCTCGATCAGCTGAGCCAAGCTGGGTTAATCCGATGAGCAATGAAGCAAATGTCGCCTCGGCATCGCAGTGCCCTGTTTCTGCTTGGACAGGCCGCATTTTCACCGGACTTGCAGGCAAGCTTACCTTGGTCTTCACAGCGCTGGTTTTGGCGTTTGTTGTTGCCACTGTGGCAATAAATGCGCTTGGCCAACGCGCGGATCAACGCCAGCGGGTTCTGCTCAACGCCAATCACCTTATTGCGCTGACCAAAGAAGTCTCGATACCGCACATACTGGCTGGACGACCTTCAGAGCTCGAAATCTTCTTTGAGGAACTGGAAAAGCGAACCGATGTCGACTCAATCTTGATGGTCGACCCAAATGGCGCTCTGCTCATGGCTGGGCAAAGTGTAGGCCTACCATTTCTCAGCCAAGTCGATGACCCTCGAATTCAAGAGGTGCTGGAGACAGAAGAGCGCCAAGTTAACTTCGGACCCGATGCGCTAACCATTGTAGGGCCGGTCAAGGTCGCCGATGATGTGATCGGTGTGGCAAAAATTGCGTTGAACTTGAAAGACCTTGCCGCCAGCACGAAAGCGTTCTGGGTCAGCAACTTAACACTCGGCGCGTTGTTTTTGGTGTTCGGGCTCATCGCAAGCCGCTTGCTTGCCAATAAACTTGCCTCACCCCTGGAGAAACTTGCCAACGCGGCAAACAAGGTTGCTGAGGGTGATTTGGATCAGCATGTCGAACTGCACTCCGCTGACGAGTTCTCGCAAGTCGCGGACGCTTTCAATGGTATGCTGAGCAATCTCAAAAGGTCGATCGGAGAAATCCACCGCGTCGCCTATGAGGACAAGCTTACCGGAGCGCCAAACCGCAGCTGGCTGAACATGCAACTGGAACAGCTCACCCTGCGCTACAAGCATGCAGAAACTGGCTTTGCCGTTATTTTTCTCGATCTTGATAAGTTCAAGGCCGTTAACGACACCTACGGCCATCATGTGGGCGACCAATTGCTGCGTGCCTTCTCCAAGCGGCTTGCCCGCTGCCTGCGTGAAGAAGGCTTGGTTGTGCGTAGCGTCGATTACCACGACAACCGTGGTCTGAATGTAGAAGCCGGTGAGGCCATTTTGGCTCGCCTGGGCGGGGATGAGTTCACCCTCATTGTGCCTTTGGAGGCCGCAGAGACAGTCGCCAAGCGGATCACCCGCGCCATGGAAGCCCCTTTCCGTCTGGAAGGCTGCCAATTGAACAATTCAACCAGCATGGGCATTGCCGTTTTCCCGCTCCATGCGGTCACGCGCGAACACCTGCTCAAATGTGCAGACGTAGCGATGTACCAGGCAAAACGCTCCCCCAACAACAGTTATGCCTATTACAACCACGCCACACATACCCGCATCATGGAACGCACGGCGTTGGAGCGCGATCTAGAGACTGCCATATCCGAGCAAGCCTTTGACATGGTGCTGCAGGCCCAGCGCACTGTGGAATCGGGAAAGCTTGTGGGGGCCGAAGCGCTCATCCGCTGGTGCCACCCCGAGCGCGGCATGGTGCCACCCAGCGAGTTTCTGCCCATTGCTGCCAGCAATGGCATGTTGCCTGCGATAGGACGCATTATGATGGACCGAGCCATCCAAATTGCAGCGCAGGTCAACACCGGTCGCCAAGACAAGCTTACGATTGCGGTCAACATTGGCATTGAGGAGCTGAACGAAGATGGCTTTGCGCCATCGATCATTGCCATGCTGGAAAAGCATGGAACCGAACCATCCTGGCTAGAAATCGAGATCACTGAGAGCACCGCCATGGAAGAAAGCGGTCTTGTGGACCATCAAGTGGCAATCCTGTCGAATATTGGTGTTCGCTTTGCCATTGATGATTTCGGCATGGGCTATTCCAACCTTGGCCGCATGCGTGCCTTGGCGTTCCAGACACTGAAACTGGACCGCAGCCTGATGATTGGCTTGGGCGAAGACCCTGCTTCAGAACACCTTGTGGCAACCATTATGGACATGGCGCAGGCAATTGGTGCTGATGTGGTGGCCGAAGGAATCGAAACGATGGAACAGCTCGAAGTTCTCAAAAGGCGTGGCTGCGGCACCTATCAAGGCTATTTTGGCGGGCGGCCGATGCCAGCAGACGATTTTGTTGCCATGGTGGATGAGGGCGCGGATCAACAGCTGAAGATAGCGTCTTAGGCTTTCAACCTGGAATGAGGTCTGGTGCAGCCGTGTATACAGCGGTATTTGCAGGCGAGAGCCGAGTTCCAAGCGGTTGTACCGTAGGCCAGAACAAACAAGCATCAGATTGTGTCGCAGGCACAGAACAAAGCAAATATGGTGCAGGTGAGCAGAGCGACTTAGAACCATATGGCTCTCGACGTTTCTTCGAAACGACTGCCGCCAAGCAAACTTTGCAAGAGCGCCCACGCTTCTACCGAAACGTGTTTGGTGCCCCCCGCCGGGTTCGTTTCCCATGCCCGGCACCACCCCACCCTCTGAGGTCAGCAATATCAGTAGGTTAGTCTGACCCTGGTTCGATTGTCACGACTAGTTTGTACAACAGTTTGGTATACAGGGCTGAAGCCGGAAGGTTGATGTGGTCAGACACCAGAGATTCGAGGGGGCATGGGGGACTTGAGCCGCCGAGTGTGCCTTGAAGAGACTGAAAGACATCTGGTCCATTTAAGCCGGACTGAGCAAACTGTTTAGTCTCTCCTCAGGGTCGATTCTAAGGGGGTGGGTGTCGTCCATTCAGTGGGTTTTAGAGCTTCTAGGTGTCATTCTACCTGCCGACCTAAACGCCCCTGTATGGAAAGGGCTTTAAGGCGGGTCTTCGCTGCTTTCGTGGCGCACACTTGGAGGCTTCTGAAGCTGTGGGTGTGCCCTCGATCCAGATGATGGCAATGGACTGGTGAGAGAGGGTGGAAGCCTGCTTCAAGCGCAGCAAGCGCCCAGTATGTCTCGGGATCTTTGTTGAGGACCGTTATGCGCTCTCCATCAGCTTACCAGATCTCGTGGCTAAGCGTGCAATGGCTGACCTTGAGATGGACATTGAGGATCAGATTACGGGTGTTCAGTTGAGTGAGTATGAAGGGTGCATTCATAGATATGCCTTTCCCGCATAGAGGGGTCTGCCTCTCAGCGGTTATTTAGAGTGTGATGGGGTGAAGTAGGCGTCGGGCAAAAAACGGCTGTATGGACAGCTTCAAGAGGTCTTGTGTCTGACAGAGGGAGGGGGAAGTGCGAGGCAATCTGCCTTCAGCAAAGCTTCAAGGAGGGACTAAGAGCTCTGTATAGATCCATTGCGGACCTGAGGGGGAGAAGCTAATGCTCTCTCTGTCTGCGCCCTAGCGTTTTTGAGATGTGTCAGAATGCAGAAGCCGCCTTCTTCGATGTCGAAGTGGCGGGCCTTGCTAACGAAACCTACCGGGAAGTCGTGACCAGATCTCCCTTGCTCTTCATAGCCTAGTTGAGCGAGAGCTAGCTGGAAGGCCTCATTCTGGCGAACCCATTTGCGGAAGTTAGAGTTGTCTGCAACCCTGACGCGCTCCTGAACCTCATTGAATGGCACTACCGCTTTATGGTCCTGGGCTAGACGCTCTTGGATATGATCGAGAGCTCGCTGCTGACGCTCTGACACTGGCTTCGTCTTGTGATGAGCTTGAACCACAGCGCATCCAGGAAACAAGTTGTTTAGTCGACCACTATCGAGAACATACCGTTTTTGGGCTGAGATAATATGAAGGTTGCAAGGGGCAGCCTGACCGTCGATGCATCGGCGCACAGAACCGCGGCACGCAGCCTGATAGATGAAATGATCAAGCTCTGCATTCTCGAGGGCTAGTAAGTCCGTTTTCGAGATCGGTGTTTCTGGCTTCAGGTTACCGCAGGCTCGATACAGTGCTTGATAATCGATGGGGCGATAGCGGTTCAGACCAGTGATGATCACATTCGAAACATTCGAAAACTCGTTTGTTCCGTGATGAGAGCCAATCGTTAGAAAGCTAAGCTTGTCTAATGCGACCTGGGTCAGGTCTGCGATGCTTTGCTTAAGCTTCTCGGGCGAAACTTCTTTGAAGTGCACAATTAGCCAATCGATCAGCAGTAACCACCACTGCTTTAAAGGGCTCGAAGCTCTCGTCCCATATGTGCACACCGATGCATAAGCAACGTCCAATCCGCTGCCCGACACATGCATTAGACACATGCATTTGATGCAAAGTAGCGCTCCAAAGCATCTTTGAGCGCTTCTATAGAAGTTTTCGACTCCAACTATAAACCGGCTGAAGTCGTCACACGCCTGCATTAAAAGCTGGGCTGTGTGGGAGAGGCGGTGAAGCTGGGTTGGCCGAGATGCTCCACGTCAATTTCTCAATTGATGGGCATCGTTTTTTGCCTATCTCAAGCTCGAGCCTTTCGACGATCGGCACCCTGATAATCGGAGCTTTGGCTCTGGCGACGCTCATGGTCTTTGCGCAGATCGGCGAAGAATTTGTCGATCTCGATTGAAAGCATCTGCGATTGCTCGCTCACATCATCAAGCGTCAGTATCATGTCGTCAGCTGCGGTTTTGGCATGGCTGATTGCACCATTCACTTCGGTGACGTTCACTGACAGTGTCTGGCTTGCTGCAGCGGTCATTTGAATGTTGCTGGATATTTCCTGCGTGGCTGCACCTTGTTCCTCAACTGCAGATGCTATCGTTGTGGTGACCTCGCGTACTTTGTCCATGGATGAGCGAATAGAGCCAATAGAGGCCACGGCATCGCCCGTCGTGCTCTGGATAGCAGATATGTTCGAGCCAATTTCCTCAGTTGCCTTGGCTGTCTGGCTTGCAAGCGCTTTAACCTCGCTCGCCACGACCGCAAACCCTTTGCCAGCTTCACCTGCACGCGCAGCCTCAATGGTCGCGTTGAGGGCAAGAAGGTTTGTCTGTTCTGCGATATCCTGGATAATACCCACAACAGACCCAATGCGTTCGGCTGCCTCAGACAAGCGCTCAACTTCCTCGGCTGACTGCTTGGTTAGTCCACTTGCTTCCTCAACAACGCTGTTGGCGTTGGTGACCTGCTGGGAGATTTCCTGAATGGATGCCGATAACTGTTCGGTCGCTGAGGCGACCGTTTGGACATTGTTTGATGTCTCCTCTGCTGCCGCTGCTGCAGAGATGGACTCCTCAGACGCCGCCGAGGATCGCGACGTCAGGCCCTTGGCAGTATCGTCCATGCGCTGAACGGCGCCCCCAACACTGGTGAGCACTTCGCCAACTTTAGTCTCAAAGGCGCTGATTGCCTGATTAATCGCGCTCGTTCTGCGCTCGCGTTCTTCGATTAGAATATCGCCATACGTTGAAATGGCTAAATCCAAGTCCATCAGAATGGCCTGATTCATTGCTCGAAGAACCCGTTGCAATCGCTTTGGCTGCAGGAAAGACTTTGCGACCACGCGTTCGGCTAAATTGGTCAGCACAAACTGATAGCCAGCAATGTACCAGCTTGGTTCCAATCCGATGCGCGCGTGTGCACGGCCAATCCGGTCAACGCTTTCAACATAGTCTAGATCAAAGCTCGCTGAGAACAACCGTTCCCAGTGTTTAATTTGAGCGTTCTGCAGCGATGGCTGACGTTCGCCAATCATGCGGGCCATGTCGGGCTCTGAGCGCAGATGGTTGTAAAAAGCAGTGAGAAGCGCTGGAACTTCGCCTTCAATCACACGCCAAGCAGAACGAATATCCTCCCTGCTGGTTTCAGTGATTTGCGCAAATCGCAGCCTACGGTCCATTGTTGCCATCACATCAGTCATCAGGTCGCCCTCTAAGCTTGTATCCGATTTGAACAGTGATTTTTATGGCTTAATTGTTCGCTAACTGGCAGGTCTCAAACACATGAATTCTTGTAGTGTAAAATACTTATTTTTCTTTATTTCGAGATAAATACTGCTGAATCGACTATTGTGACCTTACGGAAAGAGTTTTTGCTATAATTTTTAGCAAAATTACATTTAAACAAAAGTAACCTCTCAAGATTTGTATGGATCGGGGACCATATAGTCCGAAGGGGGAGTGCATGTTGAAAATTGGCAAAAATCCACGCCTGCTGTGGATCCGATATGTGGTCGGCTTGGCAATCTTGCTAGTTGCCGTCGGCTAGGTGCATTTGCTGCATGTGGAGACACTGGACGCCGGGGCTAGGGATGCTGAAGTCATCAACGTTAGTGGCCGCCAGCGCATTGCGTATTCGGTCGACCTGTTGGCGCGCAATCCGATGTCCACCGAGTTAAGCGAGGTCGTCGCAGATGCCCTATCTCTATTCGAGCAATCTCATGATCGGTTGCTGACCTACGCACATAGCAGCCTCACCCTTCTTGATATTTACAAACCATCGGCTGCTTCTGGTCTTGATGCTGACACACGGGCCTTTATCGCGGCCGCATGGAGCGCGGTTGAGGGCATCGCCGAAGGCCAAGACGTTGCTGGTGACCTGGACGACCTGCAGTCAAAGGCAATGGGACCATTGCTTGTTGATCTTAACCGGGCCGTCACATCGTTTGAGACCATTGCAAATGATAGAGCAGGCGAATTGGAGCGGTTGCAGGAATTTGCGCTTTTGGCGGCAATTCTGATTGTTTTGGTCGAAGCCGTTGTCATCTTTTGGCCCGCTCAGATGGCAGTCGATCGCTCTATGAGTGCAATGGAGGCGTCAAACAAGACAATTAGCGAAACAAATTCCAAATTGAATTATCAGTTGCATGTCGATCAGTTGACCGGCGTTTATAATCGTCACGGGTTCGACAAAGAGGTCACACGGATTAAGAGCTCTGCCCATTTTGAAACAGAACAACTCGCTGTCTTCGTTATTGATTTAGACGACTTCAAAGGCGTGAATGACCGGTTGGGTCATGCTACGGGCGACATAATTTTGAAGCATGTTGGACGCCAGTTGCAAGAATTGCAGCAAGGCGCACATTCAATCGGTGACCAGTTTGTTGCCGCTCGCTTTGGTGGCGACGAGTTTATGGTGTGTGCCCTGGTTGGTGCCGATAGCGCGCAAGGTAACGCAAAGGCTATCGCGGACTTGATTATTGAGGGCATAAGCCAGCCAATTCGTCTAAAAGACTCTATGCACCATACCAAGTGCAGTATTGGCTATGCCTTTATCGCGTCCGCTGTGGACGATAATGATCGCGCGCTCATTGATGCCGACTTAGCTCTGCTTGAAGCGAAATCATCAGGTAAGTCTCGTGCAGCATGCTTTGAGCCTCATATTCGCAAAACTTTTGAAAACAAGTCGGCCATCCTCGACGATTTTGATGATGCGATTGAGCGTGGTGACATTCAGGCATTCTTCCAACCTCAAGTGTGTTTGAACACAGGGCAACTGGTCGGCTTTGAGGCATTGGCTCGATGGCAGCATCCGACGCTTGGCCTGCTGATGCCTGGGCAGTTTCTACCGCCGCTGGTTAAATCGCGGCGCACCCATGACCTGGATATTGCGGTGCTTCGTTCAGGGTTGAAGCTGGCCCAAAAACTGCGAAGCAATGGCTATGGGCTCGCTCCGGTGTCGTTCAATGCTTCGGCTGGAACCTTAAGAGCGCCAACATTTATTGATGATCTACGATCTGTGATGCTTGAATGCGGCACGTCTTCAGACATGCTTAAAATCGAGGTTTTGGAAACAGTTCTGATTGAAACCGAAGACGACCTTGCGTTGAACGCTCTAGCTCGTCTTCAATCGATTGGCATAGGCGTCGAGCTTGATGACTTCGGTGGTGGTCACTCTTCGTTGGCACTGCTTGGCATGTTCCCATTTGATGGAGCAAAAGTCGATCGGTCCATTATCAGCCGGCTAGATGATCCACGCTTTGCCGCCATTGCTAAATCGATTTCGATGCTTGGTGAGTCCCTCGACATGTCGTGGGTGGCTGAGGGCATTGAAAAGCACAGCGAGTTTGCAAAGCTGAGGAGTCTTGGATTTGCGCGAGGACAGGGTTACGTCATTGCCAAACCAATATCGCCAAGTGAGCTGCCCAATTGGTTGCGCGCCTATGGCGCCAAGCCAAGTGGTACCGGTGTGTCGCAAATGCAGCTGGCAGAGTTGTAAGTAGGCGTCTAAGACCTGCAAATATCGAGTGCTTAAATTCAACCAATTACTCAAAGCAATCGCCCAGGCCGTGTCGACAAAGTACCTGATACGTAACCGAATAGCGGCCATGTGGGCGAGGCCGAGGTAGCTTGGTGCGGTTTGTGGGATCAAACCCTTTCCATACAGGGGCGTTTAGGTCGGCAGGTAGGATAAAACCTAGAAGCTCTAAAACCCACTGAATGGACGACACCCACCCCCTTAGAATCGATCCTGAGGAGAGACTAAACAGTTTGCTCAGTCCGGCTTAAATGGACCAGATGTCTTTCAGTCTCTTCAAGGCACACTCGGCGGCTCAAGTCCCCCATGCCCCCTCGAATCTCTGGTGTCTGACCACATCAACCTTCCGGCTGCAGCCCTGTATACCAAACTGTTGTACAAACAGGGTCGATACCTGCTGCTGCGGGACGGTGTGTACTACTTCAACAGGCGCGTCCCAGAGGACCTTAAGAGCTGTTATCGCGGTGATAGAATTGTGCTGTCGCTGCGTACTGGGTCGTTGAGGGTTGCTCAGTAGCACTCAGCTAGGAAAAAAGGCATGAAGCCGGCCATTCGTCGTGGAATCGGTGGAGGTCAGCTCCGAGCCCAGATAAGACCTTGCCGCTTTCATCAGCATTGGCACTTTCGGCCCAGAGCTGCCGTTTAGTCGTTGGTTTATCGGTTTCGCAAAGCGGACATTGGTTGCAGCGCAACTCGCTGAGCACGCTTACTGTCGGCAATGCAGACAAAGCTGTACATGGCGCGATTGTAAGTCGCTTTGCAGAGTGTATTCAACAACAGGCTAGCCGCGTTCAGATAAACTTAAGCTGGCTCCGGGTACCTTCAGCATCTGTGACCTCGGCCAAGCCCGTTGTTTTCGCGGATACCGCTGGCAAGCCCGGCAATCAGATTTAGAAGATTTTGAGAAATGGTTCTGGCTCAACGTTCATTTGCAGACGAAAAGCTCGTTGGTCGCCCATCATCAACTCCCCTTCCGCGTGCCAAAGGTTGCCAGCCGAGGCGGCGCGGTAACAGACGGTATTGTATTTAGATGTGGTCGCTTAGAGGCTCGATAGAGAGCGGCGAGGCCTTTGCATTCCCAAATCCGGCGATGGATGCGGTGGGTGAGCTTTGGCTTCTAACTGCAACGCTGATGGTGCTGTTCATGCAGGCCGGGTTCCTGCTGCTGGAAGCTGGCGCAGTGCGCTCCAAGAATACCATCAATGTGGCCCAAAAGAACATCACAGATTTCGTGGTATGCGGCTGCATATTTCTGCTTGTTGGCGGCCAGCTTATGCTTGGCACCAGCACTTTGGGGCTGTTTGGATTTGGGGGGCTTGATTTCTCCGATCAGACCACACGCCTGCAGTTTCTTTTTCAGTTCGCATTTTGTGCAACCGCAGCAACCATCGTATCCGGTGCAGTGGCCGAGCGGATGCGATTTACCGGATATGTCTGCCTGACAGTTGTCATGGCAGGGATCACTTACCCCCTGTTTGCCCACCTGGTTTGGGGCAATGCCATTTTGCCCGAAAACCCTTCGCTGTTGGCCAATCTGGGCTTTTTGGACTTTGCAGGTTCTACTGTTGTGCATGTCATCGGCGGTACGGCAGCTCTTGCGGCTGTTCTTGCAGTCGGACCAAGACTTGGCCGCTTTGATGCTGCGGGCAAGGTTCAGCCCATTCGTGGACACTCCAGCGTGCTGAGCAACTCTGGCATCATGGTGCTGATGGTTGGCTGGATTGGGTTCAATGCCGGTGGAGCAAGCCCGCAGACGTCACTGTTTTCTATGATTGTGCTCAATACCGTTGTTGCCATGTCCTTTGGTGGCGCTGCCGGGCTGCTGTACGGAGCCTGGCGCACGGGCGGAAAGCATCACCCCAAGACAACAATGGTCGGCATTTTGGGTGCACTGGTCAGCATTACCGCCGGGTGCGCCTATGTCGGTCCCTATGGTGCGGCGTTTATCGGTTTCTTCGGCGGATGGATTGCGCTCCAAGCGGCCCATACATTGCTGCATAACTACAAGATCGATGACCCGATAGACGCCGTTGCCACGCATGCTGTGGCCGGGATCTGGGGCACGCTGGCGTTTGTATTCTTCATGGATCCTGAGCAGGCCCGCGGCGGCGTCTTCGGCCAGCTGGCAATCCAGACGCTGGGCACGTTGGTTGCGTGCATTTGGTCCTTTGGCGTGACCTATTTTGCCATCAAGCTGGTTCAGCGGGTCACCCCACTGCGCGTATCAGAGCAAGAGGAAGCGCTTGGCCTGAATATGAGCGAGCATGATGACGCCTTTGACATCGACGCGGCCACACAACTGCTTAAGGAAGCGCCTGCCGACTTACCTGTTTTGACACCGGCTCTCACCGATCAAGTTGATAATGCTCCCGATTACGATGATCAGGTGCGCGCGTTCTCGCATTTGGTAACGTACGCCAAGACATCACATGCGCAGGTGCAAGACGCGCAAGAGACCATTGAGGATATGGCGACCCGCGATCAGCTCACCGGGCTCTGCAACCGGGCAGCTTTCCAAGCGCTTGCTCATGAGCAGCTGCGATCGGCGGTCGCCGACGAGCGCAATTTAATAGTTCTGTTCATCGATCTGGATGGTTTCAAGGCGATCAACGACGGCTTTGGTCACAGTACAGGTGACGCGGTGCTGCAAGACGTTGGGCTGCGTCTCCACCGTGCCTGTGGCCAGGACGCTTTGGTGTCGCGCTTTGGAGGCGATGAGTTTGTGGTTCTGCTATCTGCAGTTGCGCCCAACACACCACTGAAGTGGCGAGAACTCTGTGATGACATTTTACTGTCTCTTAGCGAGAAAATGATGGTGCATGGCCGCGAGGTCTACGTCGGATCATCGATTGGCGTTGCTGAATTCCCCAAGGATTCATGCGCCATTGACCCATTGCTAAAGCGCGCAGACTTGGCGCTCTATGAAGCCAAGGCAAAGGGTAAGGGCTGCTGGGTCGCTTTCGAACCTGTCATGGAAGAGCGGGCAATGCGGCGCAGCAATCTGGAAACTGACATGCGCAAAGCTGCTGATACCCAGCAGTTCTACTTTCTATTTCAGCCCCAGGTCTCCGTTAACACCGGGATCCTCAATGGCTTTGAAGCGCTCATGCGTTGGGACCATCCCGTTCATGGGCCAATCTCACCAGCCGAATTCATTCCCATAGCTGAAGAGACCGGCATAATTTCCACCATTACTGAACGCCTCATGCTGGACGCCTGCCGTATGGCACGACACTGGCCACTGATAGAGGGACAATGCTGCAAGCTCAGTGTGAATATTTCTGCAGTACAATTCCAGAGATCAAACCTTGTCGGTATGATCAAAACCTGCCTGCAAAAGTCCGGCCTTCCACCTGAGGGCCTGGAGATCGAACTCACTGAAAACGCACTAATCGGTGACAAGGAGCACGCAAAACAGGTCCTGCGCGAGATCAGGGCCCTGGGCGTGGACATTGCAATTGACGATTTCGGCACCGGCTACTCCTCACTTAGCTACCTGCAGGAGTTTCCAATGACGCGTCTTAAGGTGGACCAGGCCTTTGTTAAGGACATCGAGGGCAATGGCGATGCACAGCGCATTACCAAGACGATCATTGATCTGGGCAAGAGTTTGGGTCTGAACGTGATCGCCGAAGGCGTCGAAACGGAGGGTCAGAGGGCTTTTCTGAAGGATCACAACTGCGATGATTTGCAGGGCTTCCTCTACTCCCCGCCGATATCAGCAAGCCAGGCATCCGCCCTGCTGCATGACTTTGACGTACAAAACCAAATTGATACCCACTCGCCATCCCAAGTGGCAAACGCACGAAACTAAAAACTGATTAGTCGCGGCATAGGGACTGCAGCGGCACCCGTTCCTTGTTTCATGATCGGTTCGGCGGCGGGAAGTCGTCGTTTGCATTGTCGGAGCCAGCAACAGTCTTGGGCTCAAAGCGGTCGAACGACCTAACAGGCCAAGCCGCATTGACTGAGGCAAAGCAGACATTCTTGAACATGAGACACGCCCTGTCCGAGGCCGGATGGCAGGTGATAGCACCAATCCGTCCTTGCAAGCCGAGAGGCGTCCCGCCTGTTGATGACAGGTGTGTCCTGAACGGCATTTTCTGGATTGTGAGATCTGAAGCGCTATGGCGGGGTGTATCTGATCGATACCGCCCTGCACCGCGTTGATTGGAGATGCGGGCCACCCCCCTCACGCCCCCGAAAGCCAACACAAGCCCACCGAAGCTCTCACCCCAGACCATGCCTAGACGACCAGGCTTATGGCTTTTCAGCGGGTTTTAGGGGTCGACCGGTCCCACCCTACCTGAACTGTAGGAATGTCGGTACTCTTGGGACACTCTCTGTTTAACTCCCAATTCTGGGATGAAGGAGATGTTCATGGACAAGGATCGCCGCGAGATTCAACGCAAGCTGCGTGTTCTGCACCACGCTGAAGAGACCGGGCATATCAACAAGACCTGCCGCTACTTTGGCGTTGGTAGAAGCAGTTTCTATCGATGGCGCGCTGCCTACCGCAGGCATGGTGAACAGGGGCTTATAAACCGACCACCGATCCCCAAATGGCATGCCAACCGCACGCCGATTGAGATTGAGGAGAAGGTTCTTCACCTACGCAAGAAGTACCACCTGGGCCCGATGCGGATCGTCTGGTACCTGGAGCGCTACCACGAGATTAAGATATCAGACGCAACCGTCTCGCGCATTCTCAAGCGGCATGGGGTCAATCGCCTGCCTCGCGGAACTCGCCTGCGGAAGGTTCACACCAAACGCTACAACAAGCAGGTGCCTGGCCACCACATCCAAATGGACGTGAAGTTTCTGATGTTTAAAGGCGAAGATGGAAAGAAGGTTCGGCGCTTTCAGTTCACAGCTATCGACGACGCAACCCGTGTACGTGCGCTCAAGATCTACGAGAAGCACACTCAGGCCAGCGCTATCGACTTCGTCGACCACATCATCGAGAAGTTCCCGTTCCGCATCAAAGAAATCCGAACGGACAACGGTCATGAGTTCCAAGCGAAGTTCCATTGGCATGTTGAGGATCAAGGTATTCGACACGCTTATATCCGGCGCGGTACGCCACAGCTGAACGGCAAAGTCGAGCGCTCACACCGATCTGACGAACAGGAATTTTACCAACTGCTCAGCTACAAAGGCGATGTTGATCTGGAGGCCAAACTCGACGAGTGGGAGCGCTTCTACAACTTCGGCAGACCACATGGCGCATTCCGCGGAAAAACGCCTTACGAGGCGCTTCGAGAAAAGCTATAATCAAGCCAGAAAGTGTCTCGCGAGTACCTGCAGCTTACAATCCAGTACCGCCCAACGACCAACACCGTGCACGCTGAGCTGATCCTGTTTGTGCCCGCCTGGATCATGAAATATTACATCCTCGATCTGTCGGCGCAGAACTCCATGGTGCGTTATCTCGTTGATGAAGGCTTCACGGTCTTCATGATTTCATGGGTTAACCCCGACGCCGATCAGGCGGAACTGTCACTGGAAGACTATCGCGTGAATGGCTTCGGTCACGCTGATGGCGGCACAGGTAGATTTTGCCGACGCCGGCGAATTGCTGCTGTTCGTTGATGACAGTCAGGTGGCCTTTGTCGAAGACCTGATGTGGCTACAGGGCTATCTCGACCGGCCGCAAATGACCCGCACGTTCGCGTCCATTCGCTCAGATGACCTGATCTATACGCGCGCGGTCCGCTGCTACTTCTTGGGCGAAGATGATCTGCCCACCGACCTGACCGTCTGGAACAATGACACGACGCGCATGCCTGCGCGCATGCATTCGGAGTATCTCCGCGGGCTGTTCCTGGAGAACCGCTTGTCGGCAGGCCGTTTCTCGGTCGAAGGCAAGGTGGTTGCGTTGAAAGACATCCGCGTTCCTCTGTTTGTGGTGGACACCGAAACCAACCACATCGCGCCGTGGCGCTCGGTCTACAAGATGCGGCTGTTCACCGATGGCGATCTAACGTTTGTCCTGACACGCGGCGGCCACAATGGCGGGATTTTGAGCGAGCCGGGACACCTCCTAGCGGAAGGGATCGATGTGGCCATTCGGATCGGCCACCTAACCGACAGTACCTTGACCGCCCGCAAGATTGGCATGTCGCGCCGCGTTTTGGTGGCAGCCCCTCAGCTTGCTGAAACAGTTGCCAGCGTGGATGACCTTTCCCGCATCAGCATCATCTCCTACCGGAACGGGGCGACCGAGATGCGCGTAGCGCTTGAGCTTGATGGCGCGAGCTTTGATGTGCGCATGCCCTGCGGGTTCTGCGTCAACTCTATGGCGGCAGTGCGCGCGGCAGTTTTGGCCGACCATGGGTTTCATCTGGGTCCAGAATGGACCTTTGACCAGGACCTCAAAGCGGGACGGGTGGTGCCCGTTATACCAGGCGCCGCGTTCTCATCTTTCCCGATCCACGCCATTTGGTCGCCTACACCGTTCCAGCCCGCCGCCTCGCGGATCTTCGTGCAGCGCGTCATCGCCGTTTTGCGAAGTGAGGGGCTGGCGTAGGCCATGACCAATAGCCCGTGCCGCCCTCAGCCAAAAAGCACCGAATGAAACACAGGTGCCGCTCCACTCACGCGTGCGCCCCGTCGGCCGAACTGGCCGCGAAGTGAACGTTAGCCAATCTCTGGCTTCGCCCACGGCGAGGCAGACAGCATGCTATCAAGTGCGCACCATGTTCCTGGAGTAGGAAGTATGCTGAAAGGATGAAATGATGGCGGCGCGGCCGTCTCTTCGCGAAGGACAGCGGGCTGGCATGACGAAATGTGATTATGACACAATGTGACTACGATGCGATTGTCCTTGGGGCAGGAGGCGCGGGGTTGATGGCCGCCGCAACCGCTGGGCAAGCCGGTGCGCGCGTGCTTCTGCTGGACCACGCCAACAAGCCCGGCAAGAAGATCCTCATTTCAGGCGGTGGACGCTGCAACTTCACCAACACCGGTACTGAGCCAAAAAACTTCCTCTGCGAGAACCCGCATTTCGCGAAGTCTGCGCTCAGCCGCTACACTCAGTGGGACTTTTTAGCGCTGGTTGAACGCCACGGCATCGCCTGGCACGAGAAAACGCTCGGGCAGCTTTTTTGCGACGGCTCGGCCCGGCAGATCGTTGCTATGCTTCTCGAGGAGTGTAGCCGTGGCGATGTCGAAATCCGCTTATCGACCGCAATCGGTGATATTGGCCATGCTGACGGTCGGTTCGAGGTTGCAGGTGCCACGGCGAACCAACTGGTAATCGCGACGGGCGGGCCATCCATCCCAAAGATGGGAGCGACGGGTGTTGCCTATGACATCGCGCGCCGCTTCGGCCTATCGGTTGTGACGCCTCGTCCGGCGCTTGTGCCTTTCACGCTGGGCGAGGAAGACGCGCTTTACAAGGACATTCCCGGCACAGCCTTTCCTGCGCAGGCTCGGGTGCGCGATGCGGCTTTCCAGGAGGCAGCCCTGTTTACGCACAAGGGGCTTTCGGGGCCCGCGATATTACAAGTCTCATCGTATTGGGCGCCGGGCGATCATGTCTCCCTTTGCGTCTTGCCTGATGCTGGCGCGGTCCTTCGTGCCGCGCGTAAGGAGACGCCGAAGGCACACCTTAAGGCCGCGCTCTCGCGTCATCTGCCGGCACGGCTTGCGGAGGTCCTTGCCATTCGGATCGGTCTGGAGCGGGAACTGGGCAATTGTTCTGATGCCGAGTTAAGTGAAGCGGCCACAACTCTTGGTGCGCTCACATTTCAACCCACGGGCACTGAAGGCTACGCAAAGGCTGAGGTTACCGCCGGTGGCATTGCCACCGCGGCGTTGTCATCAAAGACGATGGAGGCGCGTGATGTACCTGGGCTTTACGCCATCGGAGAGGCAGTCGACGTGACCGGCTGGCTCGGTGGTTACAATTTCCAGTGGGCTTGGTCTTCGGGCGTCGCGGCTGGCCTGGCAATCGCAGAGCGCGTCAAGGACCGTTGATCATTGCCGGCCTTCGCGGCTGGCAAAGTCAATGCCTGGATGGCGAACAAGAAGACAAACCTGACTGCTGTTTACCCTTAAAATCGCCAGCATTTAGGAAACGAACGTTTGTGGCCCATTGCTGCCGTTTGCCACCTAACCTCCAGCCGCCCGCTGTTGGCGGCAAAGCGGACAGACGGGTCGGACACTTTACAGCCCACAGCAAGCAATAGGTACGGTTTGTTGTTGACCCTTGGACAAGAGATGCACCTATGGTGTCCAACAGGGCGTAGTCCCTGTCCCGCGCGCTGAGGTCGGCATGACGCATGCCAAAACAGGTCTCCTTTCTGCGAGACCACTGTCTTTATTTGCACTCAGTCAGCCATACCAAACGCAGCGCCAGTAAATTTTGAAACTCGGATACCGGCGCTCGCCAACGCACTGCGGGTTTCTTTGGCGATCTCCACCGCTGCTGGGGTGTCGCCATGCAGGCAAATGGTATCGATGCGCGTGGGAATGCGCTTGCCGCTTTCTGCGATGATTGCTCCGGCATGGACCATCTCCACAACACGGCGCGATGCAACTGCCGCATCATGAATAACCGAACCAGGCAGGCTGCGGTCCACAAGCGTTGCGTCATCATTATACGCGCGATCTGCAAAAATCTCGCAGGCCGCAGCGCACCCCAATTCCCGCACAGCAGCCTCTTGGGCGGTTCCCGCAAGCACCATGATGATGAGATCAGGTGCGACAGACAAGGCAGCGCGATAACAGGTGCGCGCCATTTCATTGTCTTTAGATGCCATGTTGGCCATTGCACCATGCAGTTTCAGATGCCGCACCTGTGCACCGACAGAACGCGCCATGCCCAGAGCAGCAGCCACTTGGTAGCTGACCAGATTGGCAAGGCTATCGCTGGGCAAGTGCATGCGTTGACGTCCAAAACCGTGTAGATCGGCAAACCCCGGATGGGCCCCGATCCCAACATGACGCTCGCCTGCAGCACGCATGGTTTTTGCCATAATATCGGGGTCACCAGCATGAAACCCGCAGGCAATGTTGGCCGAAGTGACAACATCAAGCAGCGCCATATCATCCCCCATCACCCAGGGGCCGAAACTCTCTCCCATGTCTGCATTCAGATCGACGCTGCTTACCATGTTTCGCTACGCTCCATGTCATCGCCAGCTGTTACGCCGCTGATCATTTGATAGGCTAAAAGATCCGTCATTGTTGCCGGGTCGCGGATCAGCGGAAAGATCTTTGTGTTCAGCGACTTTTTCAAGTCTCGCTCGCGCGCTTGAATGGCAACTGCATCTTCCAAACTGATAAAAGAAAACCGCAACGTCTCTCCCGGTTGTGCTTGCGCAACGCGCGGCAGATCGGCCGGTAGAACGGACCCAATTCTTGGATATCCACCGGTTGTTTGGCACTCACACAGCAGCACAAAAGGTGTGCCATCGCCGGTGATCTGGATGTCGCCTGGCACAACAATTTCCGAAAGAATATTCAGGCCAGCCTCGCTGTGAAAGCCGGCAGTATCCGCGACAAACTTTGCGCCCATTCGGTTGCCGCGTGCATCTCTCTTGAAGGATGTGGCCTGAAAACGCGCGATCTCTTCAGCGGCAAAAAGGTCGGTTTGTAGGCTGGGTACAACGCGCACATTGCCACCACCGAACCGGTCTTCGGGAACCACTTTCAAACCTGTGCCATGTCCGCCGTCCTCGCCAACGCTGACCTGCTCTCCAGCGCTGCTCGCCTTGCCCAGACCCGCCGCAACATGCGCACTTCTGGCACCAAGAAGCATTGGAGTTTCGATACCGCCGCCCACATGAAGATAGCCGTAGCACCCTGCCTCGGCAGCCCCGATTGATAGCCGCGCGCCGACAGGCAGCACATGGCTGGCATTCCACGCGATGCGCCCTCCATCAATAGTGGCCGGCATGGGCGCGCCTGTTAAAGCAATGCGCATGTCCTCACTGGCTTCGAATGTGCCGCCCATTGTGGCAAGCTCTAGCGCAGCCAATGTTTCTGCCTGCCTTAACAAAGCAGCACCCTCGGCCATCGCTAGGTGGTCGGCTGCGCCACCACGAGACAGTCCGTAGGCAAGGTAACCGGGCCGCCCATGGTCCTGCACGGTGACGCCAGGTCCAGCTTTGTGGACGATCAGCGCGCGTGTCATGAAATCGTCTCGCACACTGCGCCGCCAGCCTTGTCGGCGCTCATCGCAGCAAGCGCCTGCGCGTTTGTGGGGCAAAACTGCACTTCATCGCCCGGGCGCAAAAGAAAGGGCTCATCAGCCTGTGGGCGAAACAGTTTGAGCGCCGTTTGCCCGATATGGCGCCAGCCGGTAGGCGTGGCCACAGGAAAAAGCACCAGCTGTTTGATGGCAACACAAAGCCCGCCGATTGGAACCTGCGCCGTCAATTGGGTTTGTCGCGGAATATCCCATTGCGGTGGCAATTCCCCCAGATAGGGCATGCCGGGGGCGAACCCGATGGTCTGGACGCGAACCGGCGCACGCGACAGCGAAGCCACCGCCTCCGTTTCGCTTAAGCCGGCAAGGTCGGCAGCCTGCGCCAGTTGCGGCGCGGCCTCGCCGCCAAAAACAGTTGGCACACGCCACAAGCGGCGACCCGTTGGCATTTCAGCGGTAAACCAATCTCGTTTCTGGAGCAGTTCATCCAAAGCTGTCCGCATTTGCGCATGGGTGCGCCAAAACGGATCGAACCTCAGATAGGCTGACACAAGCGATGTCGAGCTCTCCTCGACGCCATCCCAGCTGGCTTTTTCGATAGCATCGCGAAAAGCCAACGCAGCCCTGTTGGCCGGTTCGCTAAGGCGATCGCCGAAACTGACCACGAACCCATCATACCCGGCGGTTCGGATTTGCGGCCAGACCGGTCCAGGTGATGTGGACTTTTGCGCGACAGACACAGGGTTGACCTTAGGCCACGACCGGAAGCGCGCGCGCAGTGTAGGACAGCGCAATGGACCGATCGCGCACCGGATCGCTCAGGGTCATTTTGTAAGATGATGCCGGGCGCACGCCGCCAATAGCACCCAACGTGCCACAAAGCATAGCTTGGTTATCCATCAGGCCAGCGCGTTCAATCAGCTCCACCAGCGGCCTGATGTTGGCCAATGTGCCATCCTGATATGTGACCCACTGGCCATCTTCTTCGATCTGGCAGCGCAAGTGCAGCTGATCGAGATGCGCTTCAATATCTGCAAACCGCCAAACCTCTCGCGACACTGGCTTGGCGCAGACCTGCTTGGACGCTGCAACAGACACCGCCTCAAGCTCTCGATCGGTATGGTCCGATGCCAACCCAATGAACACATCACCTTGGTGCTTGACCAATAGCGGCTCAACCTCTCCGGAGGTTGCCGTGCCCAAGACTTGGATTGATGAAGACTGCGAAAGCAGCGCGTTAGAAACCTTATAGAACAGGGGCACCTGGCTTGGTGGGGCGACACCAAGGGCTTTCAGTTCCTCAATATGATGTTGCACCGCGCTTGCATCGCGCCCTGTCCAACCGGCAATGATGGCAGCTTCAATGCGCACATCAATTTTTGACGCTTCCAGTGAAAACAACATGATCGCCTACCCGCCCACAACGGATGGCAACCACAGCGCAATGCCGGGGAAAGCAATCAGGGCGAAGGCCATTGCGAGCATCACCAAGCAATAGGGGATAGCGCCGAGCATCACTTCGTTCAGGCTGCCAGACTTCCTAGCGCCCTGCACAACATAAAGGTTGAGGCCCACGGGCGGCGTAATCAGTGCCATTTCGATCAAGACAATCATCAGAATGCCAAACCAGACCACATCGAAGCCCTGGGCAATGACCATGGGCACAATGATCGGGATCGTCACAACCATCAGAGACAGCGTTTCGATGAAAAACCCAAGCACGATGTAGAGAAGCACGATCACCATAATGAAGCCAAACGGTGAAAGCCCAAGGCCTTCCAAAAACGCGGTGAGCTCGCGGCCCAAGCCGGCTGATGAAAGAGTGAAATTGAGAAACGACGCCCCGATGATGATGAGCATGATCATCGAGGTGACCTTGATGGTACCGAGCAAGCTGTCGCGCATCATGGTCCAGTTGACACCGCGAAAGGCTAGCGCGATCAAAAGCGCGCCTGCAACGCCAACGGCGGCGGCCTCCGTTGGTGTGGCCCAACCTTGATAAATCGAACCAACGATCAGCCCGAAAAGAACCAAGATCGGGATCAGGTCAACCAGCGCGCGGGCCATCTGAAAGAATGGAAAAACACGACGGTTGCCGCCCAGTTCTGGCCGGATTGTGCAGATGATGGCCGTAACAACCAGGAAGGCAAGGGCCAGTGAAAGGCCTGGAATAAGCCCTGCAAGAAACAGCTGCGGGATAGAGGATTGCGTGAGAAAACCGTAGACGATCAAGTTGATCGACGGCGGGATCATGATGCCAAGCGTTCCGCCTGCGGCAATCGCGCCTGAAAAGAGCTTGGGGTCATACCCCAGCTTCTCAGCTTGCGGCATGGCAACGGTTGCAACGGTGGCTGCTGTGGCGACAGAGGAGCCCGATGTCGCCGAGAACATCGTTGCTGTTGCAACATTGGCGTGGACAAGCCCGCCGGGCATCCAACTGACCCATCGGTCCAGCGCTGCATAGGTGCGCGCTGCGACGCCAGAGCGAACCAGGATTTCGCCCAGTAGCACAAAGAAGGGAATGGCAATGAGGGTCGCTGAGCTCGCTGAGCTCCAGACCATGTTCCCCAAAGCTCGGCTTAGCGGGAAGTTTGAGAAGAACTGGTCCACGCCAAACCCGAGCAGAAACAAAACTATGCCAACCGGAATTGAGAGCGATAGCAGTGCCAAAAGGCCAACTGAAACATAGGTGATCATTTCAGGCTGTCCTGCTCTGCATACGCGCCAATAAACGGCTCTGTTTCAGCAGCCCTCCCGCGTGCAAAAAGGCTGATCGCTGCCAAGGTGACCAAGCAGGTCATGACAGCGAACCAGACCCAACCGGCAAACCAAGGGATTTGCACCCAGGCCAGCGGCGTCGCCAAAGGCGTGTTGGCACGGCTGCCATTTTCGATGGCGCGCTCGACAACCGGCCAGCACTTGATCGCGATGACAACCACAACACCGGACATGACGATCATTGAAAAAATATCAAAAAGGGCGCGCGCGGTACCTTGTGTGCGCGACCTCAAGAGATCGATGCGGATATGGCCAAGCTCCAGCAGCGTGTAGGCCATGCCCCACGATGTGACCAAGGCCATCGCGTAACCCGCCAGTTCCTCAGAACCGCCAAAGGAGGCATGGACCTGACGAAGACCAATATCGGCAACCACGAAGGCCGCCATGCCCAGCAGACCAATGCCAACCACCATTGCGATGGTGCGATTGAGCTTGCGTAGGCTATTGATCAACGTCAGTTCCATACTCTGCATCCTTTGGTTTTGGTGAGGCTATTCGATCGTCACACCAACAACCTGACCAACGGACTCGTTCCAGCGCGCTGCCCAGTCACCACCGGCACGTTCGGCCCAATCTGGAAGAACTTGCGTGATGAGGATGCCGCGTGCGCCTTCAAAGTCTTCAGCGGAGATTTCAACCAGCGTCATGCCGCGCGCCTCGCCCGCTGGACAATCGCCATTGCCAGTGAGGCATGCGATGTCATTGACCAACGCATCTTGTGCACTCGCCCAGGCTGGCTCTTCAAAGCCGGACGCGATTTCTGATCTAATTGTTGCCTGATCTTCTGCGCTTAGACCGTCCCATTTGTCAGCATTCATCGCTGTGACAACGTGATCCCAGCCGCCAAGCGGGATTGGCAGAAGATGGGTGGAGACTTCCCACCAACCGGCCGAGTAGCCAGAACCCGCGCCGGTAACAGCGCAGTCCACGACGCCGTTTTGCAACGCGCCAGGAACCTCGGAGAAGGACACATTGACGCCTTCAGCGCCCAGCGCTTCAAGGAACAAAGCTGTCATGCGGCCAGAGGCACGCACTTTCAGGCCTTCGAGATCAGAAAAGCTGCCGATTTCGGCGTTACAAAACACCACCTGCGGCGGATAGGGCGCAATGGCCAAAACCTCAGCATTGAACCGGTCGCGATAGATATCAGCCACCATAGGTCGTGCTGCATCGACCATGGCACGCGCTTCATCGGCCGTTAATGCCAGCAGCGGCACATCAAGCCCTTCAAGCTCGGGCGCATCACCCACTGCATAATCTGCAACGGTCATGGCAACGTCATAGACGCCCTGACCAAGCAGCGGATAAATCTCCGACAGGCCAAGTCCCATCTGATTGTGAGTTGTCAATTCGACATTGAAGTCCCCAGCCGCTGGCAAAATCTCAGACCAGAAAGGGGCCTCATAGGTATTGTGCAACGGCAGGCTGGACCAGCTGCCCACCACCGAGAGGTCCTCGGCAAAAGTAGGCGCTGCAAAAGCCGTGGTAGCGGCCAGAACGAACACTAAGCGTTTCATGTTTTCACTCCTTGTTGGGTTGTTTCTTGGTAGATTGTTGTTTCCGCATCTTCGGCGACATCGGTAATGAGCATGTGGCCGGGCGCGTGGGTGATGCAGAGCGGCAGCTGAGCGGCACGCAGCACGTTTTGCGGCGTCACACCGCAGGCCCAGTAAACCGGCACTTCGCCAGGCTTGATATCAACCTGGTCACCATAATCTGGCGCATTCAGGTCAGAAATGCCGATTAACGATGGATCGCCGACGGCAATCGGAGCCCCGTGTGCCTGCGGAAATTTGGCACTGATTTTCGTTGCCGTATCCACTTGGTCTTCACGCAGCGGCCGCATGGTCACCACCATTTTGCCGCTGAATGGACCAGCAGGAACAAGATCAATATTTGAGCGGAACATGGGCACATTGCGGCCCATTTCGATGTGGCGAACCTGGATGCCCGCCCGCAAGAGCGCATTCTCGAATGTGAAAGAGCAGCCAAGCGCGACAGTCACCAAATCGTCGCGCCAAAGCGCAGTGATGTCCGTTGCTTCTTCGGCTAACTCACCATCGCGAAAGATCCGATAGCGCGGAACATCGGTTCGGATATCAATAGCGCGCCCAAGCGTTGGTAGCATTGGGTTGCCTGTATCGCTGACACCAACAACAGGGCAAGGTTTTGGATTGCGCTGGCAAAACCTGAGAAAGTCCAGGGCGTAGGCCTCTGGAAGTATGGCCAGGTTGCACTGCAGTTTCCCAGGGGCAAGGCCGGCGGTGTGGGATGTATGGTCGCCTGTGCGAATGCGCTGGCGGATTTCTTCGCTTGAAAGAAGCGCCGATTCTAAAACTGGTGCCTGAAGCTGTGCCATGCAGTCCCCGTGTGCGTGTCACTCAACGCTCACATAGGCCAGCTATCCATTCAAATTATCATTTATTATCGTCTGTGATAGATTATTCGGAAGTGTCTGGGTGCTGCTTGTGCCAGTCTAAAGCAACATCACGGGCAATTTGCGCACTGTTCTCAACGAGAAAGCTGTGTGGCTCGGCTAGATAGGAAGCGGTGAATTCCAGCGCCGGTGGTACAAACCCAGGGTCAAATTCTTCGATTTCCTCGGTTTTCAGAAACGGTGCCGCCAGAATGCGTGGGTGCGGACCAACCGCTATGCCTGCGGCGATCATACGCAAGCTGGCCGACAGCGATGCAGAAGTGAAAACGCGCGATTTTGGGCCCACCCGGCGGGCCAACTCGCTCGTCAGTTCGCGGTAGGGGCGGGTTTGGCTTGCATAGGAAATGATCGGGATTTTGGCCAGATCAATATTGCCCAGGGTCTTGGATTTGTACCAATGAAGATCGAACTTTGGTAAAGGAACATTCTTCACCGAATACTCCGAAACGGGGCCCATCAGGAATGCCAGGTCAATGCGCCGCTCCAAAATGGCCTCGCGCAAATTGATCGATATATCTACCGTCAGATCGACATTCACTCTGGGGAATTGGTTATTCAGCGCCTTGATAAAGGCTGGAAGCCAAGCCTGAGCGATCGTCTCTGATGCCCCCAACCGAAACAACGCATCCGTTTCTGCCGGATTGGCCACCCGGTTTTTGATCTCTTCTTCAACGAACAGCATTTGCTCGGCATAGCTGAGAAGTTGCTGCCCTTTCTTCGTTAGGACCTGTTTACCTGGTCCGCGCTCAAAAAGCTTTGCCCCTAGCTCTTCCTCTAACTTAGAGATGCGCGTTGATACCGCCGGTTGCGACAGATGCAGTCTATCCGATGCCTTACGAAAACCGCCAAGCCGCGCGACCCACAAAAACGTGCGAAGTTGTTCAAACGTCATAGGCGTCTGTGTTGGGGCATAAAGCGTGCGGACAATTACGAAACGGTCTCATTAGAACATCGCCTTCGGTCGCAGTCGATCGCATCAAAATTCCATATTTCAACACGGATAGTTCAGCGCAGAATTGATCTGTGGCTAGAAAGCCCACTGCAATGGAAAAGCGCAGTCTGGAGGCTCGTTCGGACTCCATACGCCGTCCAACCATTATTGGCTTCTTATCATCATCACATGGAAGCTAAAAGTCAGCTCCATCACACAGCTAACGCCAACCCAGCGTCTGAAACGGCCGGAAGCTGGCTTCACGTGCTGGATATTTCAGACTGAGGGCAGCCAGCCTGGCCAAGCGCGCGCCCTGCGTGCCAGCGAACCCAGAGTGAACAACACGTCAGACCCTGCCAAACGCGCACTGGGTGCGTCTTTTTCCTCACAGCGCTGAGAGGAAGCCAGGCTTGGCCCCCGTTTTTGGCGCGCCAGACCGTTATATGACGGGTTTTTCTTGGCTTTTTTCAGCGTCGAGCATCGTCCTTCGTGAGCAAGGTCACACGGGCTGCGTGCTCTGTCGTGATCACCAAAAGCCGCATTTCCTGGGCTTTGAGCCGGGGCGCCGGGCGGTGTTCACGCGCGCCTCACGGGTCCGTCGCAACACCCTCACATGCGCATGACGCCAGGTGATGCATTCGTGGATTGCACAAGCAGCTGGCATCTATACATTCATCTTCATCGAACGGGCAAACAAAACGCTTCATCCAGAAAAATAGAAGAAAGTCTTCTTTCTTCGATACACAGAAATCTAAAGTAATAACGTTATGAAAAAATCGATCATTACTTTCGCCGTCGCCGCTCTTGCTCTTGGCACTGCTTCATCGGCCCTCGTTTTTGCAGACTCCACGCCATCGGCACAGCAGGTTCAAAGCAGCTACAGCACCTCCTGGTCTCAGCCGTCGACGAAGACAATGGTGATGAAAACCACGGTCGCGGCTTCCTGGCCTAAGAGGCTTAGCCGTAACAACAAACTGGGCAACGCCTTCCAAGGCTGGGCCCAACACATAGGTCCCACAGACCGAACCCTAACCGAACCCCAACCGAACCGGCGAGCGCCTCCCCCTGCGCTCGCCGGTTTCTTTTGGATTCATGAATTTACGCCGACAAAGATGGACACGTGGCCACCGATAATCACCAAAGGATAATCACAAACGGGTAATCGAAATGGGCGGCTTACGTTCCGTGATCCTCTTCAAGACGGAGGGTTTTGAAACCGCCTTGGCTCTCGGCAAGGCGCAAATCACCCCGAATAAAGAGTAGCAAGACAGTGTGAGGTGAGGTGGCCCTGTCGCCGCTTTCCAAAAACACCCAGCCGCCAATCGCTTACGCCAAGCCAAAATCCTCAAATGGCATCACTGATAAGTTGGCAACCACGGAACAGAAAAGCCAACGCTTGGCGCATTGCCTTGGGCTTGCCATCAAGGGCAGACAGCCAAGTCAAGACAGTTCAGAACATGCCGCTTAGCCCAATCAAACTATCCTGCAATCCTCACAGGGCCGCCGGCCGGGCTTGCAAGCGTGCTGCGCTCTACAATTTGCACATCAAGCGGTTTTTGATCGCCGATATCGCGACCGGCAATCATGTCCACAAGCAACTGGGCCGCTCGGCGCCCCATTTTTCGGTGCGGGACATGCACAGTTGTCAGGGGTGGTGAGGAAATTTCCGCCAGCTCAATATCATCAAAACCGGTGATCGAGATGTCATCGGGCACAAGAAGCCCCATCTCTCGTGCCCGTCCCAAAGCGCCAACAGCCAATACGTCATTGCCACACAGCACCGCCGTGAGGGGTGGTGCCTCGGCCATCAATTGGCCCAGGGCTTTTGACCCGTTTGCAATGGAATAATTTACCTCCACGATCGGTACAGCATCCGCATCCAATCCGGCAGCCTTGATAGCGGCAAGCGCTCCAATCACGCGCTCACGCGCACGGTCATTGTGGGCTCTGGGCGCTGAAATAATGCCAATTTGCCGATGGCCCAGCGTCAGCACGCGGCGCGTCAGTGCTTCCATAGCCGCGCGGTTATCGAAGCCAACACTTGGGGCTTCCCCGTCCTCTCGGAAGGACCACGCCGTTACCAGTGGAACCGAGCGGGTCTCAAGATACCGGTATACCTGGCTGTCACGGTCCGTCCCAATCAGCATGAGCGCATCGACACCGCGCGCGACCAGACTGCGCACTTGCTCGGCCTCAAGCTCAGGATGGTAACTTGAGCTGGCCACCAGCAGCGTGAAACCATGCTCTCCCAACTCTTCCTGAAAGGCCTGCAGGCCTCTGGCAAAAATCGCGTTTTCCATGGTTGGAATAATGGCGCCAACAGTTCCAGTTCGACTTGCGGCAAGAGCCTTGGCACTGAAGTTTGGCAGGTAGCCAAGCTTCTCGACCGCATCCAGCACGCGCGCCCGCGTTTTCGCGCTCACGCGATCAGGCTGGTTCAAGGCCCGTGAAATTGTTGCTGTGGAGACGCCCGCAGCAATTGCAACATCATCGATTGTCGGTTGCGAGCGCCGTCTAACGTCCTTGGTCTCGGAACTCTTTGAATCCATGATGCTATTCAGCCGACCCCAAGTGATGCGTGCGCTGCAGCATTTCTACAGCAGCGGCCCAACGATAGCAAAGCCTTGAAAAAGATTCACCCAACAGGGGTTTACAGATCAAAATGTAAGCGCTTACATTCGACCCGTCGGTGCAACCAAGGAAAACAAAAATGTACTTTGCACTCGCTGGCCTTCTGTTTCTCGCATTCGTCGGTAACGTCGTTTCCGGGTCGATTGATGGGACAGCCATCTTAAGCAACGTGCAGGAAATGCTGTTGCTCTTTGCCGCCGCGATTAGCTTCTCGGCAGCAATCCTCATCGCCGAGAAAAAGGCGAAATCTGAAAACGAAAAAACTGACTGATCCTTTAGGGAGGACACTAGAATTATGGACGACACAAAACAAATCGCGTCGATAGAACGTCGCAACTTCATGCGCCTTGCGGCCAAGGGTGGCTTTACTGCCGCTGTTGTGGCTGGAGCTGGCAGCCTTCTGCTCTCCGAAGAAGCCATGGCGCAGACCGCCGCTGAAGAGCGTGAGCGCGAAGCTGCTGCCGATCACGTTATGACGCTGGCAACCGCTTATGTGCTGGGCGCATCGCGCAGCTACCCCATCATGCAGCTGGACCTCAAAGAAAACATCCAGAACATGACCAACGGCAAGGTCTATGTGCGTCTTGCACCTGGTGGCCAGCTTGGTGCCGGTGGTGCACTTGCGCAAGCCGTACAGGGCGGCACAATCCAGTGTGCACAGCACAGCCTGGCTAACTTTGCGCCATTTGCATCCGTGGTTGATCTCATCAACCTGCCTTACTTCTGCGGTTCCAACCAGCGCTTCACGAACCTGACGTCGTCAGACGCGTGGAAAGCCGAAGTGGATCCAAAAATTGCGGCCTCCGGCTTTAAGGCGCTGTTCTACATCGTTATCGATCCACGTGTTGTGGCTGTGCGTCAGGGCGGCAATGCCGTTCTCACACCAGGCGATATGGAAGGCGTGAAGTTCCGTGTTCCGGGTTCCGCCATGCTGCAGCAGTATTACCGTATGGTTGGTGCAAACCCAACGCCAGTGGCATGGGGCGAAACACCTTCTGCCATCCGTCAGGGTGTTGCTGATGCGCTTGATCCATCGGTTGGTGCGCTGCACGTGTTCGGCTTTGGCGAGATCCTCAGCCACGTCACCTTCACGCAGGCCGTGCCTGACAGCCAAGTCTACTCGATCAACCTTGAGTGGTTTAACAGCCTGCCAGCTGATGTGCAGGAAGGCATTGAGTTCGCCGGTGAAGTGACCCAGCACCAGAACCTGTCGAAGGTTCCGTCTGCGCGCTCCTATGCCATGTCACAGCTCATCGAAAACGGTGTGGAATTCCACAGCCTGACCGATGATCAGTTGGCTGAATGGCAAGACGTTGGTGGGTACCAGAACAGCGATTGGGATGAGTTCAAAACCGATCTTGCTGGCGATATGGGTACATTCGATCGCCTTGAAGAAGCTGCCGGCACACGCGGTCGCTTCTACGTGCACGACGCTTAAAGTCGGCTTGGGTCGGGGCGTCAGCTCCGACCCTTCCCCTTCACACACAAGCGCATGATGCAGCGGCCGCCAGACTTGGTGGCTGACTGATGGCGGCTGGTTCCGGCTGCACGGGAGGACTCCATGACTGGGCTCTATAAAGCCATAGACAAAAACGGTGAGCGTTGGCTCCTGCTTGTCTTCTACGTGATGTTGGTCGGTACGATGTTTATCGAGGTCGTGCGCCGCGAGGTCTTCTCCTATTCATCAATATGGGGCGAAGAGATCGTGCGCTACTGCTTCATTTACCTGGCCTGGATCGGCGCTGCGGCTGCCGTCAAAGAGCGCGGCCATATTCGCATTGATGTGATCATGAATTACATCGGTCCGCGCGCCAAAGCGCTGCTCTATATCTTTGGCGATATCGTTATGTTCATCGTCGCGCTCATTGCGCTCTACTGGTCCTGGGAGTCGGTCCATGTCTCCTGGAAGTTCCAGTCGGTGACGCATGGCCTGCGCATTGGCCAGTATTTCTTCCTGTTCGCTGTGCCGTTTGGCTTTGCGCTGGTGATCTTCCGCCTGGTGCAATCCTTCCTGCGTGACCTCAACGACCTTCGAAACGGGCGGCCCGTTTACGAAGGCGACAAACTGTTCGATTAGGGAGGGCTCAGCTCATGATGTGGCAACAACTTGGTGCAGCCGAACTCATTCTCGGCTGGGATTTTTACGCTCCCGTTATTCTTTTCGTCGTGCTGATTGCACTGGCTGTTCCCGTCTGGGCAGCCATTGGCTCCGCCACCGTGCTGATGCTGGTGTGGTCGCAGGCGCTACCTCTGTCGCTGGTTGGCGAGAAGCTGTTTTCAGGCATTGATGCCTTTGCGCTGACCGCCGTGCCTTTGTTCATTCTTACCGGCGATGTGCTGGTGCGAACGGGGCTCAGTCGGAAATTCTTGGACGTCGCCGAAGCGCTGACATGCTGGGCCAAGGGTGGCTTTGGTTCGGCTACTGTTCTGGTCTGCGGCATGTTCGCGGCGATCTCCGGCTCGGATGCTGCTGGCGCTGCAGCGGTGGGTCGCATGACCATCGATCGCCTGGTGGAAAGCGGCTATCCGCGCCCTTACGCCTGCGCGCTTGTGGCTGCTGGTGCCTGTACCGGCATTCTCATTCCACCTTCCATCGCCTACATCATTATTGGCCTTGTTCTGGGTGTCGCGGTGTCGACGCTGTTCCTGGCCGCTGTGATCCCTGGCCTGTTGATCCTGTTCTCCATTCTCGTGACCAACATCGTCATGAACCGGCTGAACCTCTGGGAAGGCGGCGGCATCATGACCGCATCGGAGTGGGGCGCAAATCTGTGGCGGACCGTTAAGTCCGGCTGGTACGCCTTCCTCGTGCCCGGCATCATCTTTGTCGGCATCTTCTCAGGTCGGCTAACCCCGACTGAGGCCGGCGCTGTGGCGGTCGTGGTCACCATCTTTATTGGTTTCATTATTGGCACGCTGAAGTTTTCGGACTTCCCAGCCATGCTGGTCAGCTCAGCGAAGGTGAACGGTGTGATCCTCCCTATCATCGCCTTCTCCATTCCGCTGGCTGAAGCGCTCGCCATTATTGGTGTGCCACAAGGTTTTGTGGGCGCCCTGACGTCGGTCAGCGACAATGAATACATCCTCATTTTGATGATGGTGTTCATCCTCATTGCTGCTGGCTGCGTGATGGAAACCACGCCGAACATCGTGATCCTGGCACCGATCCTCTGGCCGCTGGCGCAAGAGATCGAAATGAACCAGATCCAGTTCTGTATCATGATGATCACTGCGCTGGGGGTAGGCTTTATTACGCCACCCCTGGGGCTCAACCTCTTCGTTGTGTCGGGGATAACCGGCGAGTCGATCTTGAAGATCGCCTACCGCGCCATCCCCTTCGTTTTCTTCATGCTGATTGTGACGTTGATGATTGCCTACATTCCGGCTTTCTCCACGTCTCTTCTCCCCGATAACTTCCGATAGGACACCGGTAGAATGACCGTTGAATATCTCAAAAAAGCCGCGCTGACGTCCGAAAGTGATGCGTCGGACACCCACAAAATCGTCCAGTCCATCCTCGATGATATCGAGGCTGGCGGTGATGAGAAGGCGATGGAGTACGCTGCCAAGTTTGACAAATATGACGGACCGGTAGTGCTTTCTCAGGCCGATATTGATGCAGCTTCTGCCTTGGTATCTGACCAGCTGAAACGCGATATCGCGTTTGCCCATGCGAACGTGAAGCGATTTGCAGAAGCACAGCTGGAAACGGTGAAAGACATTGAAGTTGAAGTGGTGCCTGGGCTGATTGCCGGGCAACGCAGCATCCCCGTGTCTGCCGCTGGGTGCTATGTACCCGGTGGCCGTTACAGCCACATCGCATCAGCCATCATGACGGTGACAACCGCCAAGGTCGCTGGCTGCGATCACATTGTTGCGTGCTCGCCGCCGCGCCCCGGTGTCGGCATCAATCCGGCCATCATTTACACCGCTCATCTGTGCGGCGCTGATAAGATCATCGCCATGGGCGGTGTGCAGGGCGTGGCCGCCATGACGTTCGGCCTGTTCGGTCTGCCCAAGGCCAACATTCTGGTCGGCCCAGGCAATCAGTTTGTGGCTGAAGCCAAGCGCATCCTGTTTGGCCGCGTCGGCATCGATATGTTTGCTGGCCCGACCGACAGTTTGGTTTTGGCCGATGGCTCCGCCGATCCAATGGTGGTGGCCGTCGATTTGGTGGGCCAGGCTGAGCACGGCTACAACTCGCCAGTTTGGCTTGTCACTGATGATCGCCCGCTGGCAGAAAAAGTCATGGAGCTGGTGCCTCAGCTCATCGCAGACTTGCCGGAAGTGAATAGCAAGAACGCAGAAGCGGCTTGGCGCGACTATGCCGAAGTGATCCTTTGCGCGGACCGCGAAGAGATGGCGGCAACCTCCGACGCGTACGCTCCGGAGCACCTCACCGTGCAGGCTGAAGATCTGGACTGGTGGCTGGCAAACTTGGGCTGCTACGGCTCGCTGTTCCTGGGCGAAGAAACAACGGTTGCCTTTGGCGACAAAGCCTCTGGTACCAACCATGTGCTGCCAACCTCAGGCGCCGCCAACTACACTGGCGGGCTTTCGGTGCACAAGTTCATGAAGATCGTGACCTGGCAGCGCGCCACCCGCGAAGGCGCCAAACCCGTCGCCGAAGCAACGGCGCGCATTTCTCGCCTTGAAGGCATGGAAGGCCATGCCCGCACGGCTGACATTCGCCTCAAAAAATACTTCCCTGATGAAGAGTTTGATCTCTCGGCCAATGGCTGATTCAGATGCTCTTTTTGATGTCGCTGGCAAGGTCGCCTGCGTCACCGGGGCCAGCGCTGGCCTCGGTCGGCGTGCGGCGCTGGTGCTGGCGCATGCCGGTGCCAAAGTTGTGGGCGTTGCCCGCCGCAAAGATCATCTTGAAAGTCTGGAACATGAGACCGATGGAAAGGTGCGCGGTGTAACCGCGGATCTTTCGGATCGCAGCGCTTTATCAACGTTGGCGCAAGAGGTTGTAGAGCCTTTTGGCGCGCCGACCATTCTTGTGCACGCCGCAGGCATCAACAACCGCGAAGCTGCCGACGATGTGACACCAGAGGGCTGGGACATCACGCTCAACCTAAACCTCGCCACCCCCTTCTTCCTGAGTCAGGCGCTTGTGCCCGCCATGAAAGCGCAGGGCTGGGGCCGCATCGTGAATTTTGCATCATTGCAAACAACACGAGCCTTTCCCGGCGGTGTATCTTACGGCGCATCCAAGGGCGGCATAGGTCAGCTTACCCGGGCTATGGCGCAAGCTTGGTCAGCCGATGGTATTAACGCCAACGCTATCGGCCCGGGTTTTTTCCGCACGGAGCTTACCGCAGCGGTTTTCAATGACCCAGAGCGTTCAGCACGCAATGCCGAGCAGACCTGCATCGGCCGCAATGGCGAACCCGAAGATCTGGATGGCCCGCTGTTGTTCCTGTGTTCAAACGCCAGCGCTTATGTAACCGGCCAGGTGCTGATGTTGGACGGGGGCTTCACCGCCAAATGAAGGCTCTTGTTTACACAGCTCCCCAAACGCTGGTCTATCGCGATACGCCAGACCCCGTGCGCGGCGACGATGAGGTTCTGTTAGAGGTTGCATCCGTCGGCATTTGCGGTTCTGACATGCATGCCTTTTTGGGTCATGATGACCGCCGCCCGGCACCTTTGATCCTCGGCCACGAGGTTGCCGGAGCCGTTGTTGTGGGCCCCGATGCTGGTCGCCGCGTCACGGTCAATCCGCTTGTGACATGCGGCAAGTGCAAAGCCTGCACATCGGGCCGCGACAATCTTTGTCCCGACCGGCAGATCATTTCCATGCAGCCACGCGAAGGCGGCTTTGCCCAACGGATTTCTATCCCAAACAGCAATCTGGTAGGTGTGCCAGACACCATAACGGATGATCAGGCCGCCTTGGCTGAGCCCATTGCCTGTGGTTGGCACGCCGTACGCCTTGGCATGAAAAGTGTCGATGACCCCAGCAGTGCCGGTGCTCTGGTGATGGGTGGAGGCGCGATTGGCGTGGGCGCGGCCCTCAGTCTCAAGGCGCAAGGCATTGATGATGTCTTGATCATTGAACCCAATGCCACACGACGCGCTTACCTGGACACGCACTGTGGGCTAGCCAGTTGCACCCCGGGTGATATTCCAGTCCATACCCGCTATGAAATTATCATTGATGGCGTTGGTATTGAGGCGTCACGCAAACAGGCCTGCGCATACGCAATGCCCGGCGGCGTCATCGTCCACATTGGACTTGGTAGCGCCGCTGGCGGCGTTGATGTTCGTCGCCTGACTCTTCAAGAGATCACCTTCATGGGAACCTACACCTACACTGCACAAGATTTCCGCGACACCGCTGCAGCCATGTTTGAGGGCAGGTTGGGGTCGTTGGATTGGACCCAAACGCGTGACTTGGCAGATGGCCAAAGCGCTTTTGAGGACATCCGTGCCGGCACTGTTGCCGCGCCAAAAATCATTCTCAAACCCAACGCATAAACTTAGCCTTCAAGGAGACTGAAATGTCTGAAATTCCACACCTTCTGGTTCACGAGCAAGCCGATAATGTCGGCGTGGTCGTGGTCGAGGGACTGAAAGCAGGCACCGACATGCTGTGCTGCATCACCCACGACAACTCCACCTTCCGCATGACTGCCAAGCATGATGTGCCGATTGGCCACAAGATTGCACTCAAGAGCCTCAAAGCCGGTGACACCTGCATGAAGTACGGCGAAGACATCGGAAAAATCATTGCTGATGTCGGCGAGGGCGAGCACTTGCACACCCACAACTGCAAAACCAAACGCTGGTAGGGACCCCACACTATGTCAAAATATTCCAACATGACGTTTCATGGCTACCGGCGCGAAAACGGCCGCGTAGGTGTACGCAACCACGTGCTCATTTTGCCGGTGGACGATATTTCCAACGCCGCATGTGAAGCTGTGGCCAACAATGTCAAAGGCACGCTGGCAATCCCACACGCCTATGGCCGTTTGCAGTTTGGCGAAGACCTCGAAGTGCATTTCCGCACCATCATCGGCACGGGCGCAAACCCCAACGTGCATTCGGTTGTCGTGATCGGCATCGAGCCGGGCTGGACCAAACGCATCGCTGATGGCATCCGGGAAACTGGCAAGGAAGTTGCTGAATTCTCGATTGAGCAGAAGGGTGATTTTGAAACCATCCGTGCTGCCAGCTGGGCTGCAAAAGATTTCGTGCACAAGGCCACCGAAGTGCAGCGCGAAGAGTGCTCGATCAAAGAACTCTGGGTCTCCACCAAGTGTGGTGAGTCAGACACGACCACCGGTTTGGGCTCCTGCCCAACTGTTGGCAACATGTACGATAAGCTGCTGCCTGAAGGCATCACCGGCTTCTTTGGCGAGACGTCTGAAATCACGGGCGCTGAGCACATCTGTAAAGCGCGCGCTGCAACGCCTGAGGTTGGCGAGCGCTGGTACAAAATGTGGAAAGCCTATCAGGACGATGTGATCTTCGCCCACCAGACCGATGATCTGTCCGATAGCCAGCCCACCAAAGGCAACATTGAAGGTGGTCTGACGACCATTGAAGAGAAGGCTTTGGGCAACCTTGAGAAGATCGGTCGCACCTCGAAGTACATCGACATTCTCGATCCGGCTGAAGCCCCCGCTAAAGGTGATGGCCTCTACTTCATGGACAGCTCATCTGCGGCCGCTGAATGCGTAACGTTGATGGCTGCCGGTGGTGCGGTGGTTCACACCTTCCCAACAGGTCAGGGCAATGTGGTGGGTAACCCCATCGTGCCAGTCATCAAAATCACGGCCAACCCGCGCACAGTGCGCACCATGGGTGAGCATGTGGATGTGGATGTGTCGGGCATTTTGCGCCGCGAACAGACCATTGATGAAGCCGGTGATGCGCTTATCGACATGATACGTCGCACTGCCAATGGCCGTAACACAGCCGCTGAAGCACTTGGTCACCGCGAGTTCTCGATGACGAAGCTTTATCGCAGCGCCTAACCGCACCTGAAAGCGGCGACCCGCACATGCGGGTCGCCGATCCATTTTATGACACAAACCGTTGAGCTATCCCTTGCGCAGGCCCAAACCCTGATGGTCCGTGCCTTTATGGCAAACGGTGTGCCAGAGAATTCTGCACACAGCGTTGCGCTTGCATTGGTGGCCGCCGAAGCCGAGGGGCAGGCAGGGCACGGGTTCTCGCGCGTCGCCGACTATGTCGGTCAGGTGCGAACCGGCAAGATTAAAGCAGACGCCATACCCACAACCAACAAGACAGCACCGGCAGCTTTACGCACCAATGCCGGCCATGGCTTTGCCTATCCAGCTCTTGATCAGGCTGTTGATGAAGGCTGCACACTGGCCGATGAACTGGGCGTGGCGTCAGTCGCCCTCGTCCACTCTCACCATTGTGGCGCATTGTCGGTGCAGGTGCGGCGGATAGCGCAGCGTGGATTTGTGGGCCTGATGATGGCCAACGCACCGGCTGCAATTGCGCCCTGGGGCGGCGGCACACCGCTTTACGGCACCAACCCTATCGCTTTTGCCGCTCCACGGCCCGACGGTGAGCCATTGGTGATTGATCTATCGCTAAGCCGCGTCGCGCGTGGCAAGGTGATGCACGCCCACAAGACCGGCCAATCCATTCCGGAGGGCTGGGCGCTTGGCCCAGATGGCAAGCCGACCACCGATCCAGCACAAGGCTTGGCTGGCACCATGGTTCCCATCGGCGGTGCCAAAGGGACCTCCCTTGCTTTGATGGTCGAAATTTTTGCGGCGATGATGACAGGCTCCTCAATGAGCACGGATGTATCCAGCTTCTTTACCCCTGAAGGCCCACCGCCGGATGTGGGGCAATTTCTGATGATCTTCAAACCACCGGCAGATGTGAATTTCAGCCAACGGCTGGGTGCACTTCTGGGCATGATTGATGATATGGATGGCGCACGCGTACCCGGCGATCGCCGTTCCGCATTGGTGCGTGAAGCCCAAAAAGATGGCCTGCATGTACCGCAGGCTTATATCGCCGATATTGAGCGGCTAACGCTTAACGGTGGGACACACGTATGACCGACAGCTCCACCGAGACGCAGACTGAGCCACCCGCCAAGCCAAACACCAAGCCACAGCCACACGTCGAAACCAAAGCATCAACAGCTCTGTCGGCGAAATTGCACACTTTCGGCTCGTATATTCCGGGGCTGGTTTTGGCCGTAGCGGTCGCCGCGGTGAGTCAGCTCATCGCCGATAACTCTATTCTGCCAGCCATGCTGATGGCACTTGTCATCGGCCTCGCTCTTAATCGTCTCAATGCAGTGCCAACCCTCAAGCCGGGCATCGCCTATGGGGCCAAACCGGTTCTGCGCATTGGCGTGGCGCTTTTGGGGGCCCGGATCAGCTTCGATATGGTGGTCGAGCTTGGCCTTCCGATGGTGCTGCTGTTGGCGGCAAGCATCGCGGCAACCATCTTGTTTGGCGTTGCGTTGGCCCGCCTGACGAATGCCAAAACACGTTTTGCTGTCCTGTCGGCCGGGGCGGTTGCAATCTGCGGCGCCTCTGCAGCCATCGCCATCGCATCGGTGCTTCCAAAAGACGAAAAATCAGAGGACCGGCTTGTGTTCACCATTGTTGGCGTCACCGTGCTCTCAACGGTTGCGATGGTGCTCTATCCACTCATCACAGGCTTTATTGGCCTTGATGATCGAACTGCGGGCATCTTTATGGGTGCTGCGATCCACGATGTGGCTCAGGTTGTTGGCGCCGGTTTTTCAGTGTCAGAGGAAGCGGGCGAAACCGCCACGTTGGTGAAGCTCTTGCGTGTGTCCATGCTTGCACCAACGGTGTTGTGCATTGCATTGATCGGTCGTCACTATGCGCACGATGAGGTTTCCACCGAAGGCAAGCGGCCACCCTTGCTGCCAACCTTCGTTCTGGTGTTTATTCTCCTGGCGGCAATCAATACCTTTTTCGATATACCACAGCCCCTCACCAGCCTCATCGCCACGGTTTCAGGCTGGCTGTTGCTCATTGCCATTGCCGCAGTTGGCATCAAGACCAGCCTGTCTGATGTCACCCAGGTCGGCGGCGCGGCGGTGGCTGCTATCACCGCGCAAACCATCTTCATCGCGCTGTTTGTTGCCGCGGGGATGATCCTACTTGCCTCCCTTTGAGGCTGAACCCCTACCCTTCAAGGAAAGGTCGCCAGCATGTTCAACAAGATCCTCATACCGGTCGCTCTCGACCATGAAACACTGATCGCCCCGAAACTCGCCAAGGCCCGTGAGCTTCTCGAACCCGGCGGCACGATAACCCTGTTGACGGTGTTGGAGCGTGTTGCAGGTTTTGTGTCGGAGTTTGTAACCGTTAAACCAGAGAACCACCTAACGGCGGCTATTCTTGAAAAACTCAATGCGGTTGCAGACGGCGACAGCGCCATCGATTGTCAGGTTGCTGTGGGAAAGCCGGGCATGGAAATTGTGGCCCATGCAAAAGCAAATGGGCACGATCTTATTTTGATCGGCTCACAGTCACCCGATGCGGTGGATTATGTTCTGGGCTCCACCACCAGTCGCGTTGTGCGCAGGTCGGAGTGCTCGGTCATGGTGCTGCGCTAGACAGCGGATTCGGCTCGTGCTGAGCAACATTCAGGTAGTGGTGTTGGGTGGGTGAAGAGATGCATGATCGGCATCCCGCACCTGCTTTGCGCGCCAGCACCCTGTCAGCAGCAGCCTATCGGTCACAGGGCCGCGCTAGCGCTGGTTTTTCTTGGCTTCGAGAATTCTCACTATTGCGTTAGGCTCGCCTAAGATTCTGCGTGCTTACAGTAAAGACGCCCCCAACCATTTTTAGAAACCGATGCCCGACCAGAAGATAAAGACCATGGAGGAGTTCGCCCACGTTAGCGGACTCTCTCGGCCAACTGTCTCCAAATATTTCTTTGACCCCAGCAGTGTGCGGCAAAGCACCCGCGCGCGCATCGAAGAAGCGCTGGAGCGCTATGATTACACGCCCAACGTCTATGCCGTGAACCAAAACCGTCGGCTTACTCGAACGGTTGGCATTGTGGTGCCGTTTCTGGCCGATCCGTTTTTCGCTGAGCTTGCTGGCAACATTGAACGGCTGTGCGTGGCTTCTGGCTACCGTCCGCTCTTGTTCAGCTCGCATGGCGAGCGGGAACTGGAAGTGGAAATCCTGCAAAGCATACAGGCGCTAAAGCCAGCAGGGGCCCTGCTCGCTCCGCTGGGACGCCAGTCCGACCACAACGCCTTGGCCCGTTTTTGCGAAGAAGTTCCCACGATCCTCTTTGACAGCAACATTGAAGGTATGGGCGAGGCCTTTGTTGGCTCCAACAATCATCAAAGCATAGGCAAGATTGTCAGCTATCTCTGCGATACCGGCGAGCCGCCGAGCTTTTTTGAACTGAAGACACCGCCCAACCCCAACGCTGACAGGCGCCGGGCAGCCTACATAGCGGCAATGGAAGACCATGGCCATGAACCGCAGCTTGTGCAGGTTTATGGGGAGGGTTGGAATTTTGAGAGTATAGGTAACACAGAGGGTTTGGCCGCAATCGAGCGCAAGGCTTTTGCTACCAACACGGTGTTGTGCAGCAATGATCGTCTTGCCATTGGCTTGCTCTCAGCGGCCTACCGGATGGGCCTTCGCGTCGGCCGGGATGGCGACTGTGCCATGCGCATTGCCGGGCACGATGATCATCCATTTGCACGCTTCACTGCGCCGGCTTTGACCACTGTGAGCCAAGATTACGACGCAATTGCCACCCATAGCATGCGCACTTTGACTAGCCTTATCGGCGACAGTGATGTTGTGGCTCCACGCGAAGCTCTTGTTTTTGATGGCAAATTGGTCATCCGTGCATCTGCCTAAGTCCTGCCTAATATTTACGCGCGTCAATTTTTGATTGACAGGCAATCGTCCTCACCCGTACGCTTGTGCTCAATAAACAAGCAAAAAATGTGGAGGAAACCATGAAGCTTGCCAAAGCGCTCGGGGCGGCGACAGCCCTATCCCTTACTCTTGGTGTCGGTGGCGCAGCCATCGCTCAGGATGCCACGATCACCATCGCGACGGTGAACAATGGCGATATGATCCGTATGCAGGGTTACACGGATGTGTTCACCGAGCAGACCGGTATCGCCGTTGAGTGGGTGACACTGGAAGAAAACGTTCTGCGTCAGCGCGTCACCACGGACATCACCACCAATGGTGGCCAGTTCGACATCATGACAATCGGCATGTACGAGGCTCCGATCTGGGGCTCCAACGGCTGGCTCGTCCCGCTCGATAACCTCTCCGAAGCGTATGACGTCGATGACATCCTCCCTGCAATGGCTGGCGGCCTGTCCCACGACGGCACGTTGTACGCTGCGCCGTTCTACGGCGAAAGCTCCATGATCATGTATCGCACGGATCTTATGGAAGCTGCGGGCCTGGAAATGCCCACGTCTCCGACTTGGGACTTCATCGCTGAAGCGGCTGCGGCCATGACGGACCGTGACGCTGACATCAACGGCATCTGCCTGCGCGGTAAGGCCGGTTGGGGCGAAGGCGGTGCATTCATCAACGCCATGGCAAACTCCTTCGGCGCGCGCGTCGTTGATGAGGACTGGAACGCACAGTTGGACTCCGAAGCTTGGGCCAACACGCTCAACTTCTACAAAGACATGATGGATGCGTCGGGTCCAACCGGCTATGCCACCAACGGTTTCAACGAGAACCTGTCTCTGTTTAACCAGGGCAAGTGCGGCATGTGGATTGATGCCACAGTGGCAGCGTCCTTCGTGACTGGCGATGACAGCACCGTTGCTGATAGCGTTGGTTTTGCGCTGGCGCCGAACACCGGCCTTGGCAAAAACGGCAACTGGCTGTGGGCGTGGGCTCTTGCGATCCCTGCCGGTACGCAGCAGGCCGACGAAGCACTTCAGTTCATCGAGTGGTCCACCTCGAAAGACTATATCGAGCTGGTCGCTGAGAACGAAGGCTGGGCCAACGTTCCTCCGGGCGCACGTACATCCCTGTACGAAAATCCCAACTATGCTGACGTCCCGTTCGCTCAGATGACACTGGACTCGATCCTGTCAGCTGACCCGAACAACCCGACCGTGGATCCAGTTCCGTACACGGGCATTCAGTTCATGGCGATCCCTGAGTTCGCCGGTTTCTGGACCGAAGTGAGCCAGGAATTCTCGGCTGCATACGCCGGTCAACAGACCGTTGAAGAAGCTCTGGCCAAAGGTCAGGCAATCGTCAACGAGGCCCTGGAAGCTGCTGGCTACCGCTAAGCGACCGCTTCAATGATCTGACGAGGGGCGGCGCACCGAGTGTGCTAGCCGCCCCTCGCAAGCAAAGCTCACTTCCAATACCCTTCAATCCGTCTTGGACCGGCACGCCGGAAAACCGGTCTTGCCGGTTGCAACCCGAAGTGTATCGCGAGGGCACGTTATGGCCACCAAAGCATCCCGATCCGCAGCCCGCATTATGATGGCACCCGCCGTTGTCCTCCTTCTGGGATGGATGTTGGTGCCGCTCACGATGACGCTCTACTTCTCGTTCAAGCGCTACCTTCCGTTGCGCGGGGATAGCCTGGACCGCGGCCTCGACTGGGTTGGCTTCGACAATTACGCCCGCTTCATCTCTTCCAGCGCCTTCTGGCCCAGCGTTCAGACAACGCTCATCATGGTCGGCGGGGTGCTGATCATCACCGTCGTGCTCGGCGTTTTGCTGGCCATGCTTTTGAACCAGCCGATCTGGGGCCAAGGCATTGTGCGCATTTTGGTCATTGCGCCCTTCTTTGTCATGCCCACCGTATCGGCGCTGGTGTGGAAGAATATGTTCATGGACCCAGTGAACGGCATTTTGGCCCACCTCTGGCGCTTTTTCGGGGCCGAGCCAGTTTCCTGGCTATCAGATGCCTCGCTGCAATCCATTATTCTCATTGCATCCTGGCAGTGGCTGCCGTTTGCGACGCTTATTCTACTAACCGCCATTCAATCGCTGGACTCTGAACAGTTAGAGGCCGCTGAAATGGACGGCGCACCGCCGCTGGCGCGCTTCTGGTTCCTTGTGCTGCCACACCTGTCGCGCGCGATCACCATCGTGGTGCTCATCCAGACGATCTTCCTGCTTTCGATCTTCGCAGAGATTTTCGTGACCACCGGCGGCGCATTCGGCACCCGCACGCTGACCTACCTCATCTTCCAACGCGTCATCGACAGCCAAAACATCGGTCTTGGCTCCGCCGGCGGCGTCTACGCCATCATCCTTGCCAACATCGTTGCGATCTTCCTGATGCGCATCGTCGGCAAGAACCTGGACAAGTAAGGGAAGGGTTAGACCTATGGCACGCGCAATCACACCGGGTCGCAAGCTTGCATGGACCGCCCTGGCATGGGCCGTTGGCTTGCTGATCTTTTTCCCGATTTACTGGACGATCCTGACCAGCTTCAAAACCGAAGCCCAAGCGATCAACGATCCACCGCTGTTCTTTTTCTTTGACTGGACACTGGAAAACTACGCCGTTGTGCAGGAGCGCTCCGACTATATGCGCTTCCTATGGAACTCAGTGATTGTGGCCGGTGGCTCCACGCTGCTGGGTATCATCATTGCGGTCCCTGCAGCCTGGTCGATGGCCTTTGTGCCCTCCAAGGCGACCAAGGACATTCTACTCTGGATGCTCTCCACCAAGATGCTGCCTGCAGTTGGCGTGCTCTACCCTATTTCACTCATTTTCATCGAGCTGGGGCTGTTGGACACGCGCATCGGGCTGGTGCTCATTCTGATGCTGATCAATCTGCCGATCATTGTGTGGATGCTCTATACCTACTTCCGCGAGATTCCCGGAGAGATCCTTGAGGCGGCACGTATGGATGGGGCGGGTCTCAAAGAGGAAATCCTCTTCGTGCTGACGCCCATGGCGATCCCCGGCATCGCCTCCACCATCCTCTTGAACTTCATTTTGGCATGGAACGAGGCGTTCTGGACACTCAACCTGACTGCTTCCACTGCAGCACCTCTGACAGCCTTCATCGCCAGCTATTCCAGCCCCGAAGGCCTGTTCTTTGCCAAGCTTTCGGCAGCCTCCACCATGGCCATCGCGCCTATCCTCATCCTTGGCTGGTTCAGCCAGAAGCAACTTGTTCGCGGCCTCACCTTCGGCGCGGTAAAATAGGGACACGCACACATGGGAAATATCGTTCTCGACAAAGTGGAAAAGTCCTTCGGCAATGTGAAGGTGATCCACCCGCTAGATCTGGAAATCAATGATGGCGAGTTCGTCGTTTTTGTTGGGCCATCGGGCTGCGGCAAGTCGACCTTACTGCGCCTGATCGCTGGCCTTGAAGACATGAGCGGCGGCGCGATCCGCATCGACGGCACCGATGCCACCAACGTGCCACCGGCCAAGCGTGGGCTGGCCATGGTGTTCCAGTCCTATGCGCTTTACCCGCACATGAGCGTGCGCAAGAACATCGCCTTCCCTCTGCGCATGGCGAAAATGGACAAGGCCGAGCAGGATCGTCGGGTGGAGCAGGCCGCAGCCGTTCTGAACCTTACCGATTATCTGGACCGTCGCCCCGCTGCCCTTTCGGGCGGTCAGCGCCAACGCGTTGCCATTGGGCGCGCCATTGTGCGCGAACCCTCGGCGTTCTTGTTTGATGAGCCGCTTTCCAACCTTGACGCCGCGCTGCGCGTCGGTATGCGCCTTGAAATCAGCGAGATGCATGAGCGGCTCAAAACCACTATGATCTATGTAACCCACGATCAGGTGGAAGCCATGACAATGGCCGACAAGATTGTGGTGTTGCAGGCAGGGCGTATCGAGCAGGTGGGCAGCCCGCTGGAGCTGTACAAAGCACCGCGCAACCGCTTTGTGGCTGGGTTTATTGGTTCGCCAAAAATGAACTTCATGGAAGGCGAAGAAGCCTCCAAACATGGCGCACATGCTATTGGCGTGCGGCCTGAACATATTTCAACGTCCGACAAAGAAGGCACCTGGAAAGGCACCATTGGTGTGTCCGAGCATCTGGGGTCCGACACCTTCTTCCACGTGCATATGGACGGTCGCTCTGACCCCATCACAGTACGTGCCGGTGGTGAGGTCGATATGCACCATGGCGACACGGTCTACATGACGCCAGATGCGGACCGCATCCACAAATTTGACGCTGAAGGCCTTCGGATCGACTGATGCGACTGGAAGGCAAATGCGCACTGATCACCGGCGCAGCGCGTGGGATAGGCTACGCGTTCGCGCAAGCCTATGTGCGTGAAGGGGCGCGCGTGGCCATTGCTGACATCAATGAGCAAGGTGCCAAACAGGCCGCCGCCAGCCTTGGTGAAGCCGCCACGGCGATCACCATGGATGTGACAAACCAAGCCAGCATTGAGCACGGCGTGGGCAAAGCGGCTGCGGACATGGGCCGGATCGACATTCTCATCAACAATGCAGCGCTGTTTTGCGCAGCGCCCATCGTTGACATCACGCGGCAGGACTATGCCCACGTTTTCGACATCAATGTCGGTGGCACCCTGTTCACATTGCAAGCCGTGGCCAAGCAGATGATCGCGCAGGGCAATGCTGGCCAGCGCGGCGGCAAGATTATCAACATGGCCAGCCAAGCCGGCCGTCGCGGCGAGGCGTTGGTGGGTGTCTATTGCGCCTCCAAGGCTGCTGTCATCAGCCTGACGCAGTCGGCAGGCCTTGATCTGATCAAACATGGCATCAACGTCAACGCGATTGCACCCGGTGTGGTCGATGGCGAGCACTGGGACGGTGTGGATGCTTTCTTCGCAAAGCTCGAAAACAAAGCCCCCGGCCAGAAGAAAAAGGAAGTGGGTCAAACCGTTCCGTTCGGACGCATGGGCACGGCCGACGACCTGACGGGTATGGCCATTTTTCTAGGGACCCATGAGGCCGATTATATCGTTGCACAAACTTACAATGTGGATGGCGGGCAATGGATGAGCTGATGCCAGATACACTTGTCACCCTGTCCAACGCCGAGCTGGCTAATCTGCCTGAAGGCATTGTGCGGCCGACCTATGACCGCACGGCCCTGAAGCCGGGCATGGTGCACATTGGGGTCGGTAATTTTCATCGCGCCCATCAGGCTTGGTATCTGCACCGGTTGATGCAGAAGGGCCATGCGCTCGACTGGGCGATTGTTGGCGCGGGCGTGCGCCACTATGATGCATCCATGCGCGACAAGCTGTTGCAGCAGGACTGCCTGACCACATTGGTCGAACTGGATCCTTCCGGTCCATCGGCAGAAATTGTTGGTTCCATGATCGACTATCTGCCGGTGCAAGAGGGCAACGCACCCTTGATTGCCTTCATGGCAGATCCAGGCATTCGCATTGTCGCGCTTACAGTCACCGAGGGTGGCTATTATCTTGATCCGGCAACAGGCACCTTCGATGCCTCTAACTGCGACATTGTGCACGACAGTCAAAACCCGACCAGGCCACGTTCGGCTTTCGGGGCGATCATTGCCGCGCTTAAGGCTCGCCGCGAGGCAGGCGTTGGGCCTTTCAGCGTGCTTAGCTGCGATAACCTGCAAGGCAATGGGGTCATCGCCCGCCAGACCGTGATCTCACTGGCTGCGCGCAGTGATGGCGACCTTGCCGCCTGGATCGACCAAAATGTTACCTTTCCCAACTCAATGGTCGATTGCATTGTACCGGCCACCGGACCTGACGAAATTGCCATGGCACGCGCCTTTGGCGTGGATGCCAAAGCACCGGTGACGCACGAGAACTTTCGCCAATGGGTGATCGAAGACAATTTTTGCGCCGGTCGCCCCGATTGGGACTTAGTAGGCGCAACATTTGCCAGTGATGTGCACGCCTTCGAGGCAATGAAACTGCGCATGCTGAATGCCGGCCATCAGATACTTGCCAATGCTGGCGAAATACTAAGCCTTGAGACCATTGCCGACTGCATGGCCCATGAGGGGGTGCGCGGACTGTTCGCGAAGGTGCAAGACCAAGAAATCATTCCTTTTGTCAAAACCGTGCCGGGCATGACACCGCAAGCCTACCTGGCACTTATCTCCAAGCGCTTTGCCAACCCATCCATCAAGGACACCACCCGCCGTGTGGCCTTTGATGGATCATCAAGGCACACGGGCTTTCTGCTACCGATCGTGCGCGATGCACTGGCGGCGGGCGCAAACGTGGAGGGACTGGCGCTGGTTGAAGCAATGTGGGCACGCATGTGCTTTGGCACCCGCGAAGATGGCTCAGAGATTGAAGCCAATGATCCCAGTTGGCCATCCCTCAACGCGGCAGCACAGGCTGCCCGTGAAGACCCCGTGGCGTGGCTTGATCAGCAAATGATCTATGGCGATCTTGCCAGCAACAGCACGTTTTCGCAGGCCTTTTCCCGCTGGTTGACCATGATTTGGCAAGAGGGCGCACAGAGCGCACTGGATCAATATGTTGCCAGCCAGCAGAACGCTCGCCAGCAGGCCTCCTAACCGCCTTTACCATCACGGGGCTGGCCGCGCCCTGCAAGCCATGTGACCGCTAAGCCGGGCAGCACCGCCACCGCAATCACCAGCCCAAAGGCAACGCTGGTTGCCAGCCCCTGTGCTGCTGTTGCACCGGCGACAGGGAACAACAAGGCTGCAGCACCCTCGCGCACGCCCCAGCCGCCAATGGTGAGCGGCAAAAGCATGGACACAAGGATGATCGGCACCAACGCTGCAACGGCAAGCAGCGGAAGACTGACCCCCAGTGCAAGGGCGCAAAGCGCGAAAGCCGTGATGTTCAAAAGCGCCGTACCGAGGCTGAGAATAACCTGCCACACGACAACCTCACGTGCTGCAAGCGCCTTCACAAGCCGGGAAAAGAAACGGCGCACCGCATGGTCTTTTTGCTGCGAACGCCGCATCATCAAAGCCACAAACAGTGCAAACATAGCCAGTACAGACAGGCTAATGAGAACGGTGTTCAGCAACCATGCAGGCCAAGTGAAACTGGCGGGCAACAAAAACGAAAGTGGCAGCACAACGAGGAAAACGGCCAGCAAACCGATTTGTCCGGCAAGCCGTTCAAATACCACCGCCTGTGCCGCCACGGCAAGCCCCGCCTGCTCGCGCGAACGCACCGCACGTCCAGCATCGCCAACCACACCGCCGGGCAAAGACTGGTTCACAAATTGCGCCAGATAATATTCACGCAGCGCCCGCAGTACCGGAATAGGGATGCCCAACTGACCAGCGGTAACCCGCCAACGCAGGGCCGAGAGTATGGTCTGCAACGTAAGCGCCAGCGCCGCTGCCAGAATGAACACAGGCTTGGCTTCCAGCAGAATACGCAGCGCCTCACGCCCATCCATCGTGCGCCAAAGCAGCACAAAGAGCCCAAGCATCAAACTGATCTGCAGCGTGCGTATGACGGGTTTGGGAACCGTCTGTAGGAGCTTCATCAGGGCCTAACCTGCGCCATCGGAGCGTTTGATGTGCTGGGCGCGCCGAGCTGAATTGGCTGTGCTGTCAATGCATTCAGCAAGGCATCGCGCATGGTTTCCATGGCGAGAACAGGTGCATCGGGGCCCGGCAAAAGGCCAGGTGTTTGGGTAATGTCACTGAGCAGTTGCACCATGTGTGCCGGGCCAATGACGTGCAATGGCACATGGTTGCGTTCATCCAGTGACACAAAATCGGCAGCCTGATGGTCACCAACAATGATCATCAGTGGCGGTTCGTCGGCGTTTTTCAGCGCATAGGTGAACACGCTACGCAGTGCATAGTCGACGGCCAACCGATACTGTTCACGCACACGATCATGATCCTGCCAAACCTCGCGCGGCGTGGCGCCCGTCTCGACAATGGGCGCATACACCGTGCCATCGCCCAGCGCCTCCCACGGCAAAATATCGGGGACCGGTGTCCATGGCGCATGCGAGGACACAAGCACCACTTGCGCTAGCAGCGGGCCATCACCCGCTTCAGAGCGGACAAGGCCGTCTACCTGCGCCAGCGTGAACTGATCTGGCATCGCCACCCAGTTGAAGGCTGGGCCGTTATACCCAAGATCATCAAAAGCGAGCACTTGATCAAATCCCATGCGCTGCGACTCCGGCCAGTCCAGCGTGATCTGTGGCATGACCGCAGCCGTGCGCAGGCCGCTGCGCGCAGCGTGGTGAAAAAGCGATTGCCGCCCGCTGGCGAGCGCCGCGCCATAGCGCACCTGACTGTCTACCCACAGACCGTTGGCAAAGGTGGCATGGGCAAGCCAACTCTGCCCGCCACGTGTGGGTGAGGTTAGAAAGCCCGATCGTGTGGCAAGGCCCGCCTCGCCCAGCAGGCTTTGATAGGTTTCCAGCGTCTGGCGATGCACTTGCGCATAATAGGCGGTATCAAAGCTGGTGCGGCCATAGCTTTCCACGAAGATCACCAGCACATCGCGATCAACAAGATCAAACAGGCTGCTCGCGTCAGAAAAGGGGTCGCTCGCGGCCTGTGCGCGGAAGGCGCGCAACTCACGCAGCGTTCTTGCCACCATCTCAACCCGCTCCACACCAAGGCGGGCGGTAAAGGCCGCGCCCGGCGGGTCGATGACAGGCTGCCAACGGCCCATCGCCATACCAACCTGGCTCACCACGGCAAAAGCCAGAACCAGCGCCCCAACAGCACTGGCACGCGCCCAAACCTTGGCCATGCCAACACCAGCCCAAACGCCGGTCGCCCACCAAATGAGCCAGCCCACCGCGACCAACACCAGCAAGGCGCCCAGCACTGCCGCAAACCCTGCAAGCACGCCAAACGTGCCGCCAATCAAGCGCACAAAGGCATCCACCAGCGCCACATCAGCGATAGGGTTGAAGCCGCGCGAAAGCACCGTGAAGCTGACAAAGTCAGCCGTTTTGAGTGCAACGATAACGCTCAGCACTGTCGTAACGACCACGCGGAAAACACGGTTGGGCAATGGACTTCTGGTCTGACCCAAAGCCAAAAGCGCCAGCACAAGGAACGGCAGCTCCAGGGGAAACACGCCAAGCGCACCCCAGGTCATGGCATGGGGATGATTGGGCTGCACCAACACCAAAAACAGGATCAGTGTGGCGAGCAACAGGTGGAAGGGTTTCATCTGCGCGCCCGCCAAAGCCAACGAACATCGACAGCGAATGACCACCCAACCAGCAGCAAACCGCCCAGAACAAGGGCGTTTGCCAGACCCAGAGGGACCGAAGGCAGCAGCACAGAAATCAGCACAAGCATCTGCAAAACGCACACAACCTTCCGGCTGAAGCGTGGTGGCAGATCAGCGACAAGCCAAGGCAACACCATCTGTGCGACCCCAAACACATAGCGTGGCAAACCCAGCAAAACCACAAACGGTGAAACACCCGCAACGACCACCGCCAGTAAGGCCAGGGTCAATGCAAGGGTGGAGTCGACCTCCATATCGAACCGTGCGCCAAAGGCACTTTCATGGCCCTGCCGTCGTGCAAGCCAGCCATCCACGCCATCTAGAGCAAGCGCAGGCACTGCAACCGCAAAAAGGGCCCATGGATTTGGCAGATTCCCGATCAACGCGCCAACAAAAGCCGCCAATAGGACGCCAACCAGCATCAACCGAACCAGGGTCACACCGTTACACAGGCCCAGCGAGGGGTGCGGGTAGCCGCGTGCCAGCCCCACCAGTGCCACGGCAGAGGCAAACAGATAAAAGCCACCGCCGATGATCCGTTGAAACAGTCCAGAGGCTGACAACACAAGGGCTGAAAGGACCCAAAAACCTGCACACCCCAGTGCGCACACCACAATGAACTGCAGCATAACTGAACGCTGCATCCAATGGCTTTGGCGCCTGTCGGATGAGGCAGATTGGGTGGGGGATGCGTGTTTCAAAGGTCACTTACGAGAATAGGAGCATCCGCCGCTGGCCATCCATGCTATTGTTGCACTGGCATGCTTGAATGCTGATCACCAGCCTGCAAAGCTAGTCTCCAACCCAATGAAGTAGTGAGGTCCAGCGACCATGACAATCCCGACATTGACCTCAGACGCTTACAGCAGGCCCGCGCGCTGGATTCATTGGACCATGGCGCTGCTCATCGTGCCAATGCTGATCGCAGGCTATTTCATGGTGCAGGATGGCATCAGTCGCCCGCTCCAAAACACCCTGTTTATCTTCCACAAAAACATCGGCACGCTGGCTCTGCTGCTCATTGTGGTTCGTCTTTTTATTCGGTGGCGCAACACGCCGCCACCAGAACCAGGCCATTTGCCGGTTTGGCAAGCCCGCATTGCAACCATCACCCATGTGATGCTCTACGTTCTGCTGGTTGTTGTGCCACTGGCAGGCTATGTGCGCGTGCGTGCCGGCGGGTTCCCCATTGAGGCGCTTGATGCGCTGGGCATTCCGCCGCTTGTGCCACGCTCGGACGCGCTGGCAGGCTTTGCCAAAAACGTCCACTTTTATGGCGGGCGAGCGATGGGGATCTTGGTCGCCATGCATATCGCGGCCGCTCTTTTCCACGCGATCATCAAGCGTGATGGCATTTTTCAGCGCATGCTGCCGTCCAAAGGGCAGTGCACAATTTAGCAGATCAACAAGACGTGATCACAATTCAATCAAACTAAGCATCCATATACGCCGTATGGGCTATATGAACGCCTGATGAGTTTCCCGCTCCCCCCGAGCTTACACGAGTCGTGATGCCACCCGTCCAATCGATCCTTGACCCAGTGTTTTCTGTTGCGCTGAGACCTGGCGCACCTGTGCGCCATGGCGTCTTTAACCGGCCCTATGGGTTTGCCGTTCTAGCAAAAATTGGGTTGACACTGGCAGGCACGCTACTGGTGGTTTGGGCTTTCTCTGCCTCCATTTCAACGTGGACACCGGCTGCAGCCCTGACCTTGGCATTGATCACAATCAGTGCTGGATGGATCAGCGGTGGCGCAGCCACAGCCATTATTGGGCTGCTCGCGCAGTCCAGCAGATCAGCGGCCCCGCCCAAAAACTGGACGCCAGCACGCAAAACCGCAATCTTGGTCACCCTGTGCGGTGAAGATAGCGCCCCACTTGCGAACCATTTGGCCAATCTTCACGCAGCACTTGCAGATGCGCAAATGACGCAGACCATGCACATCGCGGTGCTATCAGACACATCAGGTCCACAACGCATCGCACTCGAAGAGGCTACCCTTGCCCCCCTTATCCAGGCGGGCACAATCAGCTATCGCCGCCGACGTACCAACACCGGACGCAAGCCCGGCAACCTTGCCGCCTGGGTGCGTGCGTGCGGTGACGCCTTTGATCATATGCTGGTGCTGGATGCTGACAGCCGCATGTCTGCCTGGCGGATCCGCGCCATGATTTGGCGTATGGAGCAAGACCCCAAGCTTGGCCTGCTGCAAGCCGGTATCGCGCTAATCCCAGGGCGCTCACGCTTTGGCCACCACCAACGGCTGTCTTCACGGCTTCTTTCACCGAATTTTCTGCGCGGCTTCAGCGCCTGGACAGGCCCAACTGGCAATTATTGGGGTCATAACGCACTTATCCATGTTGCGGCCTTTCGGGAGGCGCTTGACCTACCAGTACTATCCGGCAGCGCTCCCTTTGGCGGCGAGTTGTTGAGCCATGACTTTGTGGAAGCTGCGATGATCCGCCGTGCAGGATGGGACGTTCACGTGGAACCCAGTTTCAAAGGGTCTGCTGAGGATGCACCGCAAACACTGGGTGAATTTTCGCGCCGCGACCGGCGCTGGTGCCAGGGCAACCTTCAACATGTAGGTGTGGTTGGTGAGCAAGGTTTGCGCGCTGGCAGCCGCGCACATCTGGTGTTTGGCATCATCAGCTATGTAGCCGCACCGATCTGGCTGGCACTCCTGGTTGTCCTTGCCTCTGGAGCGGTTCAACCGTCAGGCGCGCTACCGCTCATTGCCGTCCTGGTGTTGTTGCTGGTGCCCAAGCTGTGCGCATTGGCAGATCATTTTGGCAAAGCGCGGACCTTTGCCCGCCGGGCCGTTATTGCCCGCGCTTTCATAGCCGAGCTTGCCTTTTCTGCCCTGCTTGCGCCGCTCACCATGGTGCGCCAGACAGGCGCTGTTCTCGCCGTTCTCATGGGTCGCGACTGCGGCTGGAAGTCCGACAAAACGCCAAAGTTTGTGCTGCCCAAGGGCTTGAGTGAAATGGCGGTAGGCGCTACGCTCGCTGTGCTCGCTGTTGTGGTCGGTAACGGGTTCAGCCTGTGGCTTGTTCCGGTGCTGCTGCCGCTGGTGCTGGCACCTTTGGTCATCAACTTTGCAGACGCACCGGCTGGACGATGAACCGTCGCACATTCATGGCAGCCCTTGCGGCAAGCGCGTTGACGCCTTTGCAGCCTGCCACCGCACAAGTGGCCGCGCCATCACTTCTAGATGCCGCACGCGCTCTATCGCAGCAGCCCTATGTGGCACCACCAAGCACGCTTCCACCGCCTTTTGCCGGACTGGATTATGACGCGTTTCGCGGTATCCGCCCGCGCACTGGCTTGGCGGCCAACTTACCCCAGGGCGATGGCTTTGAGGTGGATCTGTTGCCGCCAGGACTGTTTTTCCCCGAACCGGTGCGCATCGAACGGCAGGTGGACGGCGCGATAGCCGATGTCCCGTTTTCGCCCGGTCTGTTCTCCTTTGAAACACGCTATTTTGAGAGTGTCCCCGACACTGCTCCAGGCGCAGGTTTTTCCGGTTTTCGCCTGCGGCACCCACTCATTTTACCCGGTCGCATGGACGAAGTGGCGGTGTTTCAGGGCGCCAGCTATTTCCGTGCCATCGGTCAAAACATGATCTACGGTCTTTCCACCCGCGCGGTGGCAATTGGCACCGGCGGCAATGGACCTGAAGAGTTTCCAGGCATTCGCCATTGGCAGGTTTTTGAGGGCAGTGGAGATACAATCCGGGTGGAAGGGTTGATCGACAGCCCTTCGCTTGCCGGGCATATCTCTGTGACGCTGAAGCCCGGGCAGGACACACAAACCGGCATCACGGTTACACTGTTCCCACGCGTCGATATTGAAACCATCGGCATTGCTCCACTTACATCTATGTATCTCAAGGGTCCGATGCTGGCTGCGGTGTCCGATGATTTTCGGCCGCGGGTGCATGACAGCGATGTCTTGATGATCGAAAACGGCGCGGGCGAAACACTTTGGCGGCCCATCGCAAACCCAGCAGCGGTTGAAACATCCGCTTTTTCTGACAACGATCCGGCTGCTTTCGGCCTTTACCAGACAGAGCGCACCTATGAGGCCTTTGAGGACAGCGAGGCCCATTACCAGGACCGCCCCTCGGCCATTGTGCGCGCGCAAGGCGACTGGGGCGATGGCGCGGTGATGCTTGTGGAAATTCCCACAAGCGATGAGTTCATGGACAACATTGTTGCCTTTTGGCGACCGGCACAGGCGCTGCGCGCGGGTGGCTCTTATGCGTTTTCCTATGACCTGACATGGACAGCCAAGCCTCCAACGCAAACCGGCCCTGCCAAAATACGTCAATCGCGCAGCGGGCAAGAGCATGACCGGCCGAACACGCGGCGCTTTGTGATCGATTTTGAAGGCAAGCCCGATGGCCTGACCGCTGATCTTTCCACATCGCTGGGCGACGACGTGGTGTTTGGGCAGAGCCTGTTTGCACTGCCCGACGGTCGCGGCACGCGCTTCACGTTCTTGCTGACACCACCAGCGGATGCGCAAGCGCTGGAACTGCGCCTTGTGCTGCGCGATGGATCAGGAGTGCCTGCCAGCCCTGTTTGGCTGCACCGTTGGACCCGCAGCCGTCAAAATGGGGTTTAGCTTCTGTGTTTAAGCAAGCTTGACACGCGCGCGGATAGGCCGGTGATCCGATGCCATTTGGATCAAAGGACCGTCGAGCACCTCAACCTTTTCAACGTCTGCAGGCGCAGTGGCGAGCACCCGGTCCAGGGGCAGAAAGGGCCATTGAACAGGAAAGGTAGCCGGTGCAGGCCCTGTGAAGCGATCCCCCAAGATTGCTGGCGAAAATGCCAACCCACCCCATGGCCGCCATTCATTGAGATCACCACACAGCACCGTCTGGCGCGGCTCACACCGCACAAGGTGTTGAGCAATGGTGCGCAACTGAAAAGCGCGCAGCGCTTGGGCGAGTGACAGATGCGTGACCACCAAACGAAACGGTGAACCCGCCAGGGTCGCATCGACAATTACCGCGCCGCGTGGATAAACACCTGCCATATCAACCAGGCGCACATCCTCCACTGTTATGCGCGGGTGAAGCATCACGATGGTGCCCAAAAAGCCTGTACTGTGCGCACTGTACCGCCGGTTAACCTCGGTATGAATGCTGCGCAGACCAGTTGCAGCTTCCAAGTCAGCGGTTTCAAAAAGCTTGCCATAGGGCGAGCACTCTTCATCGGCTTCCTGCAGGCAAACCGCATCAACACCCTCGCCTACAACCTCGCTTTTCAGCGTCTCCAGCGTGCGTGATGTGTTCACAATGCCATCGTTCCCGCAGGCGCGGTGTAGGTTCCAACTGGTGCAAGACAGGTGAGGCAAAGGTGTACTCGCAACAAAAACGCGCCTGCGGCAGTTCAGAGGGTGGCCCTGAGCACCATTTAAAAATCCCACTCAGGCAAGTTGGCCAGCAGGTTGGCCAGCCCAATCCATGTCATGATGAGGTCACGGAAGGTTTAATGGCTCTGCGGCCTTTGCGCTGACGCAGGCCTTTAAGCAATGCTGGCAGAGCGCCTTACGGGGCGCCACGTCCGTCTACACTTTAACCGGCTAAACTGTGCCGTCGGCACAGTTTTCTTGACGCTGCACCAGATGACCAATTTGGTACTTTTGATGGGCGCTCTACAGGGAACAGAGCAACTTGCACCGATGCCGTAACGTCAACAATCAGCGAGTACTGATGAAACCCCTTACGCATTCACCTTCAGGCGAAAGGGCTTGCAAAATCTGACAGTCTTAACGAATCGGAAAGCATTCGATTCACCACGCATTCAACAGAAAGCCAGTGGTATGAAGAAGCAAGACCAGCCAAACAGCCGACCCGACAGCAGCAATGTGCACGGTATTCTGGAAAAGGTGCTGGCGCGCCAGGTTCTCCCTGAACTGCATGCCAAAGCGACATTTGGCCAGCGTGATATAGAACTCGCGGACACCGAAACCCTACAGACCGTTTACGGTCGTATGCACGGCTGGTGGGTCAAGAACATGCCAAGCTACACAAGACCTGCTGCCAAGACACGCGACAGTCTGGTCTGGCAGTCCAACCGTAAAACCATACCACCTCTGCCACAGACGCGGGGCTTGGGGTCAAATGGCGGTGCGGGCATGGGCTCAAGTGCAGGTCCTGTGGCACCTTAAGCTGCACGCCCTTTGTTTTGGCGTAAGATTATTGTACCTTGGCCAACGTGACTGACACGCCTAAACCACCATCTATGCGCCGCCGCGCAGCTCTTCCCGTGGACGCCTGCCCAATGGCTGCGGCGGTCGATGTCTTTGGTGACCGCTGGTCACTGCTCATCTTGCGGGAAGCTTTTTATGGCGTGGTACGCTATGCTGATTTTCGCGATGACCTCAGCATTCCACGCTCGGTGCTGTCTGCACGGCTATCGAGCCTTGTCGAGGCCGATATTCTGGCCAAGACGACCTACAAGGAAGAGGGTGCGCGCCCGCGCAGCGCCTATCGCCTGACCCCAAAAGGGCGCGGCCTTGCGCTGACCCTGATTGCACTGACCCAGTGGGGCACTGAGCACTTGAAGGACGGCGAGACCGCAGTGGACGTTATCGACAAGGAGACCGGCGGCGCACTACGCTTGTCGCTGATCGATGAAAATGATGTGCCAGTGCCTGCTGGCCGCGCAGCGCTTGCCGTGCTGGAGCCCTAACCGCGCGCCTGTTCATCCACCAATAACTCTCGAACCAACGCATTGGGAAATGTGCGCTCCATGGTGACCGCATAAAAGGTCTCCGCAAGGTCCGGCAGTGGCGCGGCCTCCACAAGGCGGCCAGACGCCAGTTCGTCTTGCACCACGATGGGCGGCAACACCGCAAGCCCCACACCCTCGCGGGCCAGCAGACGCATCATCGCCATGTCATCCACCTCAGCGGCGATTTGCGGACGCATATCAAGCCGCTCCATCCAGGCATCAAATCCAGTGCGGATGCTGCTTTCACGTGATGGCAGAACCACAGGCTCGCGCGCCAAGAGGACGGCAATATCATCGTCGGAAGCGCGTTCAGGCGTGCCGATCAAGCTCACGCGTTCCTCCGCCAGCCTATGCGCTACAAACCGCGAAGCACTATCACCAGAAAGCAGAAACGTTGGCGGCTGATTGATCAGCACCACATCCAGGTTCAGCGTTTCCAGCCCCCGCAACAAATCGCTTGCGCCACCAGAGCGCAGGATAAGGTCAACATCTGTGCGGCCAAGCAGCGGTGCCAAAAACTGCATTTGAAAGTTTCGCGACAGTGTCGCCAAGGCCCCGATGCGAACGGCGCGGCGCGCTTGGCCTTCTTGGCGCAGTGTCGAAACAAGCTCATCACCGGTGGCAAAAATCGCATCTGCATGGTCCAGTGCCAGTCTGCCGGCTTCGGTCAGGTGCAGCGCGCGGCCTCGCCGTTCAAACAGTTGATGTCCAAGTCGCTCCTCAAGCCGCTTGATCTGCACCGAAAGCGCCGACTGCGACAGGTTCAGCTGCTCGGCGGTACGGGTGAGGTTGCCGGTATGCGCCACAGCGCGGAAATAGCGGAGGTGGTTGTAATTGAGATCAGCCATTCGTTCGCTTTAAATGAACGATAAATGCAAAACAATGTATTTTTATTGATATTGCTGCCGCGCTATCCCGCCCCAGCTAAGTAAAACCCCGCGACTTGGTTTCGCACGCATCCTGGCTGGAGATTTCCCCGTGTACGCATTGCTCGCCTTTCTGGGCCCGCTCATTCTTATTGCCGCATCGATTGTGGCCTTTCGCGGACCATCCTTCCGCCCTGCCAAAACCGTAAAACTTGCTGAAGTTGCAGCGCTCGCAGCGCTGGCCACCTCAGCACTGGTTACGTGGCTGCTGCTCTTTAATGGCGCGGTCACCTCACCAACGCTGGGCATTTCCAGCTTTGGGCTGGCCACACGGGTGGATGCGCTTAGCGTCATCATGATGCTGCTGGTCTCCTTTGTCGGCTGGGTGGTGTTGCGCTTTTCAGGAACCTACCTGGATGGTGAGAAAAACCACGGCGCATTTACCGGCTGGATGCTGCTAACGCTTGCATCCGTGCTGCTACTGGTCATGTCCGGCACGCTTCTGCAGCTTGTTTTGGCTTGGATCGGCACCAGCCTGTTCTTGCACAAGCTTCTGTTGTTTTACCCTGAGCGGGTTGAGGCGCAGCGCGCAGCCAAGAAAAAGTGGATCGTTTCGCGTGCCGGTGATGTGGCGCTCCTGGCAGCAACACTGATTATGATGTTGGGCTATGGCACGGGCGACATCGCAGCCATTCTGGATGCGGCTTCCACGGGCGATAACCCGACAGGCATTGCATGGGCTGCAGGTCTGCTGGCGCTGGCAGCCCTGCTGAAATCTGCCCAGTTTCCAACCCATGGCTGGTTGACCGAGGTTATGGAAACGCCAACCCCTGTCTCGGCCCTGCTACACGCGGGCGTCATCAATGCCGGTGGTTTTCTGCTCATCCGTTTTGCCGATGTTATGCTGGCCTCACCCATCGTGCTGGCGTTCCTGGTCATGATTGGCGGCTTCACAGCATTGTTTGGCGGGCTGGTGATGCTGACCCAGTCAGCGGTCAAAACCTCGCTCGCCTGGTCGACCGTCGCCCAGATGGGCTTCATGATCCTGCAATGCGGCCTGGCGCTGTTCCCGTTGGCGCTGCTGCACATCGTGGCGCACTCACTTTACAAAGCACATGCGTTTCTGGCCTCCGGCGGCACCGTTGATCTGGTTGCCTCCATCCGCAGGCCCGGCCCCGTGGCGGTACCAACGCCCAGCAATGTCGCAAAGGCCTTTGCCATCGCTATTGGTATCTACGCGGTCACCGCAACCTTCTTCGCTTTCGGTGTGGGCATTGCCGACAAGTCGCCTCAGTCACTGGCACTTGGCGCAATTCTCATCTTCGGCGTGGCCTATCTGCTTGCCCAAGGTCTGGCCGACAAAGCCCCATGGGTGCTCACAATCCGTACTGCGCAATATGCACTGGCGACCGCCTTTGCCTACTTTGCTCTGCAAACTGGCGTTGACTGGCTGATGGCCGGCACACTGCCTGGAACACCGGCACCAGGCTCACTGGAATGGGCGCTGATCATGCTGTCCATTTTCAGCTTTGGCGTGGTTGCTATCGCACAAGCCCTGTTTCCACTGTGGGCCTACCACCCGGCGGCAACGGGCCTGCGGGTGCACCTGTCTAACGGGCTTTATGCCAACGCCGTTTTTGATCGTCTCATTGGCGGTCACAACCTCAAATCCTCTTAAAATCGGAGCTTAAGACCCATGACTGTTATGCACCTGCAAGCTGCCGATAACGCCGTGCGCGCTATTCCACCGGTTTGGCCATTGGCCTCCTCCGTCGCGGTGAACCCTTACCTTGGTCAGTCGGACAAAACGCTGGCCGAAACGGGCGCTCTGCTCGCGCGCGTCTCCGGCTTGGTGATGACGATGCCGCGCGACTGGTACGGTCAGAAAATCGCTGACGGCACCATAACCGATGCCGACATTGCCGGGGCACTTGATGGTGCGCCAGAGGCGCTGCGCCCCACCGATGTCAAAGCAGTGCGGCGCGCGGTTGCCGAACCGCAAAAGCTAACCGTGGCCGAAGAACAGCGGCTGCCAACGGTGGCAAGCCTTGCTGCAAACGTGACGGGGGTGGATTGGCCAAGCATCATTTCCTACCGCATTGGCGTGTGGGCTGCTGGGTACTTCGATGATGGTCAGGCCCTGTGGGCCGCTCCCAAGGGCCGCAACGCCTATGCGGCATGGCGGGAGACGGCAACACGCGATCTGACGCCAGAGATTGCTGGCCTCAAAGGCTTTTCGCAGCATGTACTGGACGCGCCAGACAATGCACCAGATGCGATTTTGCGGGCGGTAAAAACACTTGATCTGCCAGAAGAAGCTTGGCCAACGTTCTTTCATGGCCAGCTGACCTCGCTGGGCGGCTGGGGCCAGGTGGCCCGCTACAAGCTGTGGCAGGCTGAACTGGCTGGCCAAACGGACACCAGCGGTATTGAGTTTTTGGCCATCCGCCTGGTGTGGGCTGAAGCGCTCTATCTGCACACCAAGGACGCCATTGAAGAAAGCTGGCGCGCAGCGGCCGTGAAATATGCAGAGCCAGTGGAACCCAACGCTGACCTTGTGCTGGACCAGGTGTTGCAGGAAGCCGCCGAACGCGCAGCCCAACGCGAACTGGCGCACACTTTTGCCGCGCCTGCCCCCAAAGCCGATGACTCGCGCAAGACCTTGCAGGCAGCTTTCTGCATTGATGTGCGTTCAGAGGTCTTTCGGCGGGCGTTGGAAGCGGTGGACCCTGCCATCGAGACGCTGGGCTTTGCGGGCTTCTTCGGTATAACCGCCTCGCACAAGGGTTTTGCATCCGATGTGGCCGAACATCGCCTGCCGGTGCTGCTGAACGCAGGCCTGCAGTCGGTCTCTGGCGGTGATGCAGACAGCAACAAGGACGAAGCAACGCGCTTTTCCAAGCGGGCAAGCAGGGCGTGGGGCCGGTTCAAGCTGGCTGCGGTTTCCTCCTTCGCCTTTGTTGAAGCCATGGGGCCGGTCTATGTCGGCAAGCTGGTGCGCGACGCTCTGGGCATTGTCAAAAACGATGCGCCCAACGACCCTGCGCCACGGGTCGACCCGGCTATGTCTGTGGACGACATGATTGGCGCGGCCAACACGGTGCTGCGCGCCATGTCGCTCACTGATAACTTTGCCAAGATCGTCGTTCTTGCTGGCCACGGGGCAAACGTGACCAACAACCCGCACAAAAGCGGCCTGCACTGTGGGGCGTGCGGGGGGTATTCCGGCGAGGTGAACGCTCGGCTTCTGGCCGCTGTGCTCAACAGTGCCGATGTGCGCAAAGGTCTGGTCGAAAAGGGCATCACAATCCCCGACGACACACTGTTTTTGCCGGCGCTGCATGACACAACCACCGACGCGATGACGCTTTATGAGGGCGATCAGTCGGTGACCAGACACGCGAGCGAACTTGCCACCATAAAAGGCTGGTTTGAAGCCGCTGGCAAAGTGACCCGGGCCGAGCGTGCCTTGCGGTTGCCACGTGCCGACGGTCAAGCCGCCATCCCCGCGCGCAGCCAAGACTGGGCGGAAACGCGCCCTGAGTGGGCCCTGGCGGGCTGCAAGGCCTTTATCGCTGCGCCGCGCGCACGGACTGCCGGTAAATCACTGGAAGGCAGGGCCTTCCTGCACACCTATGACTGGAAGCAGGACGAGCCGAACGGTTTTGGTGTGCTGGAGCTGATCATGACCGCTCCAGTGGTCGTCGCGAGCTGGATTTCGCTGCAATATTACGGCTCAACCGTTGCGCCGCAGGCCTTTGGTGGCGGCAACAAGCTGATCCACAATGTGGTTGGCGGCATCGGCGTGGTGGAAGGCAATGGCGGCGTGCTGTGTCCGGGCCTGCCCTGGCAGTCTGTGCATGATGGCGAGAACTACGCGCACGAGCCTCTGCGCCTTTCGGTGTGCATCGAAGCGCCGACCGAGGCGATGAGCGACATTCTCTCCCGCCATCCGGGCGTCCGCGACCTGTTTGACAACAAGTGGCTGCACCTATTTGCGCTCGACAGCGACGGTAAAATGGCAATGCGCTATGCCGGTGACCTGAAGTGGGAACCGATGCCAGACGCTGAAGCCTTGGCCAAAGCAGCGTAGACCTTAAAGTTTTACAACGTTACCGGTCCGCGCGGATTCCTGCGCGGCCATTCCCATCTGCACCGCCATGGCGCCATCAGCCAAAGACACAGAGGGCGCGTGGCCATTGCGTAGCGCATCGAGAAAAAGCTGGTGCTGATAAAACGTTGCGCCATTGTGGTCGCCTGCTTCCAGGAGATCCGGGTCTACCGGAATGTCCAGCTCCATGGGACCTTTGGGGTGGCGCGGTGAAACGATGACCTTGGCCACCGGCGGCGTACCAAGCTGCGCAGGCCAGAAGCGCGTTGGCCCCGGCACAAACGCTTCAACTTTGCCCTTGGCACCAACCGCGGAAATTTCTTCCTGATAGCGGCTGCCATCCGCAAACATGCAAAGTTCCAGCATCGCCCGCGCGCCGTTGGCAAAGTCCACCATCACATAGCCATGGTCCTCAATATCAGGAACCTGGCCATTGTAGGTCTCATCCAGATGGTTCACGGCCTGACCGCTCGATGCCATCACGCGTACCGGCTCGCTTTGGATGGCAAGACGCATGAGATCGAAAAAGTGGCAGCACTTTTCCACCATCGTGCCACCGGTGTTGCGCGCAAAACGGTTCCAGTCGCCCACCTTCTCAAGGAACGGAAAGCGATGTTCCTTGATCGTCAGCATCTTGATGCCGCCGGTTTCCTCATGAACACGGCTAAGGAACGCCGCAATGGGCGGCATATAGCGATATTCCATTGCCACCCACACAAGCGCCGGATAGCGGGCGGCGAATTCGGCAAGCTGCGCGGTATGGCCAGGATCAGTATAAACCGGCTTTTCCACCAGCACCGGTAGGGCGCGCTGTGCAGCGATGGCCTGCAACTGCTCCACATGCAGATGGTTCGGCGAAGCAATGACCAGCGCGTCAATGCCATCCAGGGCCAAAAGCGCCTCCAAGCTTTCCACCGCCGCCGCGCGCGGTGCCAGAAAGGCTGCCTCCTTGCGCATGCCGGCATCGGGCTCAGCAAAGGCCACCACTTCGGCGTTATCAAGCAAGGCAATGTTACGAATGTGCTCCTGCCCCATCATGCCAGCACCAATGATGCCATACCGCGTCGGGGGCTGGTCAGATGTGTTGGGATGCAACGAATGGTCGGAAAAGGGGGCGTCGGTCATGTGATCCATGATCTTTGATCTTCTTCTATTTCATGCGGGTGACGTAGCGCGCTTTGTCGGCGTCAAACCAGTTGCGGGAAAACTCAGCGGCTGTTCCATCTTGGGCATAGCTAACACGCTCAACCAAGCCCGTTGGCGCTCCTATCGGTTGGCCAAAAGCATCGGGCGCCCATACCGGAACAGAACCAACGCCCACCTTGTCTTCCACGCGCGCAATCCAAAGGTTCAACGACTGGCGATAGTATAGATAGAGCGACTCTGAAATGGCTTGCTGGTTCAGCCTATCGGCGTAGCTTGCATCCAGCCAGATCTCTTCCACCGCCGCAGGCACGCCGCCAAGGTAGCGCAGACGGCGGATGCGATGCGCCTGATTTGATCCACCAAACGCGGGAAGATCGTCCGGCTTATCGCGTTTTTCAATATCAAGGATAGACGCGGTCGGTAGCCCGCCACCGTCGACAAGCTCAAGCCGAAAAAAGGCGTAAACACCGCTGGGGTTGCTGCTGGCTCGTACATAATTGCCAGAGCCATGCACGCGCTCCAACAGCTTTTGGCGCTCAAGCTCAGCCAGCGCCTTGCGCAGTGTGCCCACCGACGTTGACAGCGAGGCCGCCATCTCGCGCTCTGGCGGCAAACGCTCACCATCGCGCAAACGACCAGCACCAATATCGCGGATCAGCATTTCGCTGAGCTGCATATAAACGGGCAGGGAACCAGAGGGTTGATTGGGTGGCACGCACGCATCCAAAAACTAAATTGATACAGGATTGATCTACCTAAAATGCAATGCTATGCAAGCGAAAATCAGCACTTGCTTATATGCACTGCAACATAAGCAGCTCCTAAAAAAGCCCTTTTGGAAACGCCCTTCCCGATGACCGACCAGATTGTCCCGATCACCTCTGCTGACCTTGATGCCGCCGAAGTGTCATGGTTTTCCGCGCTTTGCTCCGATGATTATGAGTTTTTGGGCGTGCCCGATGGAGCCCTGCGCTCCAGTTGGGACCATTGCTCAGCCATTCTCAAGGAAGCCGAGGCCCAGGGGTTCCGCAACATTTTGTGCCCCTCCTCCTACCAAGTCGGTCAGGATACGCTGAGCTTTGTGGCGGGCGGCGCGCCCATCACCGAGGACATCAACTTTCTGGCGGCCATCCGCTGCGGAGAAATGCAGCCCATTATGCTGGCGCGCACAGTGGCCACGCTGGACCATATGCTGCGCGGCCGCCTGACGCTGAACGTGATTTCATCAGATTTTCCCGGCCAGCGCGAGGACAGCGCCTATCGCTACCAGCGCAGCCATGAAGTGGTGGAAATTCTGAAGATGGCGTGGACGCAGGATGAGATCACTTACAACGGTGAAATCTACCAGTTCGACAAGGTACCCACCGGCCCGGCAAAGCCCTACCAAACCGGCGGGCCGCTGCTCTATTTTGGCGGCTACTCACCACCTGCGCTGGAGCTGTGTGGCAAGCATTGCGACGTCTACCTTATGTGGCCCGAACCCAAGGACCAGCTGGCTGAGCGCATGAAAGCAGTGAACGCGGTGGCAGAGCAGCACAATCGCACGCTCGACTATGGCCTGCGTGTTCACGTCATCGTGCGCGATACCGAAGCTGAGGCGCGCGAGTACGCCGACCATCTGGTTTCAAAACTGGACGATGAGTACGGCAAGCTGATCCGCGACCGGGCGCACGATTCGATCTCATTGGGCGTGTCCCATCAAGCCAAGGCCCGCGAGCTGGCTGACAAATTTGGCTATGTGGAGCCGCACCTGTGGACCGGCGTTGGCCGTGCGCGCTCGGGCTGTGGCGCGGCGCTGGTCGGCTCAGCCGATCAAGTGCTTAGCGAACTTGAAACCTACCAAAAAATGGGCATGCGCTCGTTCATCCTGTCCGGCTACCCACACATTGATGAGTGCAAAAGCTTTGGTAGCCGCGTTCTGCCGCAAATGAAAACCGCATCGCTGCCCCATGCGTATCGCAGAGTTCCGGCAGAGCTTCCCGCAACGCCATTGGCCGCAGGCATACGAGTATGAAACACGCGATGGAACGCATTAGGCTCAACGACACCCTGGAAATGAGCCGCATTGTCTATGGCATGTGGCGGCTGGGTGATGACACCGACACCTCGCCTGCCCATGTGCAGGCCAAGGTTGAAGCGTGCCTGGCGCAGGGCATCACCACCATGGATCAGGCTGACATTTATGGTGGCTATGTTGCCGAGGCGATCTTGGGCGAGGCTTTCAAGGCCAGTCCTGGTTTGCGCGACAAAGTTGAGTTGGTCACCAAATGTGACATCGTCGCACCTATGGGCCGCTACAGCGAGGCGCGCGTGAAGCACTACGACACCAGCGCTGCGCATATCACATCCTGCGTTGAACTGTCCCTGGCCGATATGGCCACAGACCATATCGATCTGCTGCTCATTCACCGGCCCGACCCCTTCATGGATCATCATGAAACCGGCAAGGCGCTAGATGCGCTGGTCGCTTCGGGCAAGGTGGGCAATATCGGCGTGTCAAACTTCAAGCTCAACGACTGGACCCTTCTTCAGTCGGCCATGTCCACCCAGCTGTGCACCAATCAGGTGGAGCTCTCAGTGCTCAATTATGCCCCCTTCATTGCGGGCGATGTGCAGTGGATGCAGGAGCGCGGCATTATCCCCATGGCGTGGTCGCCACTGGGCGGTGGCGGGCTGTTTGGCCCGGAGGGCCAGGCGGTCCACGCTGTTTTGCAGCGCGTTGCCAATGCCGCTGGAACGGATGCGGCCGCTGTTGCGGTGGCGTGGTTGCTCGCGCACCCTGCCAACATCATTCCCGTGATGGGCACCAATACGCTCGACCGCATCAAAACCTTTGACCAAGCCTTCAAGGTTCCTATGGACCGCCAGACATGGTTTGAAATTCTCACCGCTGCCCAAGGGTACGAAGTTCCTTGAACGGGACGGAAAGAAAGCAATCATGAACATGCACGCCCCCATCAAAAGCTTCGTGCCTGCCGCCGAAAACTCCAAAGAGCTGCGTAACGCGTTTTCCCGCTTTGCCACCGGCGTTACCGTGGTAACGGCGATGACGCAAAACGGCCCTATTGGCATGACGGCCAACAGCTTTTCCTCTGTCTCGTTGGAACCGCCGCTGACGCTCTGGTCCATCGACCGCAAATCCAGCCGTTATCAGGCTTTCGCCGACGCGTGGGACACCGCAATCCACGTGCTGGCGCAGGATCAGGAGAAGCTGTGTCTTGCGTTTGCCAAAAACGCTGACGCCTTTGGTGACGCGGTTTGGAGCGAGGGCACCAACGGCACGCCGCTTTTGGAAGGCTGCTTGGCCCGGTTTGAATGTCAACGGTACGGCAAGCATGATGCGGGTGACCACACCATTTTGGTGGACCAAATCATGCAAGCCACGATGGGAAGTGGCGATCCGCTCGTGTTCTTCCAAGGGCAGTTTGGCGGCGTGAGCAACGATTAGCTCGGATGGCAACCCACCCTCAAAAGACCCGCCAAGAGGTTGAGGATTTGCTTGGATGCCGCATCGCAGATGCAGCCTTCGATGAGGCCTGTGTGGTGGCCACCCAAGAACGCGATGACTGGCAACTCGACAGGTTAGCTTTTGGGCGCCGCAGCGAGACAATCCCGGCATACTTTCTGCACCCTGCAAACCCGGAAGCCCCAGTGCCGGCCGTTTTGTATTGCCATGCCCATGGCAACCGTTGGGACTTTGGCATGGCCGAACTGATGGAAGGCCGCGGCAGCCTGCAAGGCGCCTACGGCCCTGCGCTGCAAACGCTAGGCGTGGCCAGTCTTTGCATCGAAATGCCCGCCTTTGGCGCACGCCAAGACACAAAAGAATCTGCCCGCGCCAAAAAGCACCTCTGGAATGGCACAACCCTGTTCGGCCAGATGCTGGAGGAGCTTGCCGCCGGCATCCGGTGGCTCACCAGTCATCCTCATGTCGCGGGCGATCGTGTTGGCGCGCTTGGCTTCTCCATGGGCTCAACCCATGCTTGGTGGCTTGCAGCGTTGGATGAAAGACTAAAAGCAGCCATCGCGCTCTGCTCTTTCGCAGACCTCGCCTGCCTGACACAGACCCCAGCCCATGATGGCCACGGCATTTACATGACGGTTCCAGGTCTTTTGAAAACGCATTCGACCGGACAGATTGCAGGCCTGGCCGCTCCACGCGCATTGATGCTCGGCATTGGTCTGCAGGACTGGTCGACGCCGCAAAACTGTTTTGACACGGCGCGTGCCGATCTTGAGTTGGCCTATGCAACCGCGCCAGACCAACTGCACCTTCATGTGGAGCCTGATTTGGGACATGCCGAAAGTCCGGCAATGCGAGACGCATCGCTCGCATTTTTGGAGACACAGCTATGCCACTAACCTGCGCGCTTATCGGTACCGGCATGGTCGCAGGCACGCATGTTGCAGCCATCAACGCATCATCCAAGGTGACGCTTAAGGGTGTCGCAGCGCGCAGCATACAAAGCGCCCAGGCCTTTGCTGAGACATATGGCGTGCAAGCCTATGGCGATGTTGCTGCCATCGCCGCGGACGCCGATATTGATTTTGCGATTATCGTCACCCCGCCCAACGCGCGCCTAGACCTGATTGAACCGCTGGCCAAAGCTGGCAAGCCAGTCCTGCTGGAAAAGCCCGTCGCGCGCGACGGCGCAGAGGCTGCGGCCGTGGTGAAGCTCTGTGAGGATGCAGGCGTGCCGCTTGGCATCGTGTTCCAACACCGCATGCGCGCCGCATCCCTGAAGGCGCGCGAGCTGGTTGCCTCCGGCACGTTGGGCAGCCTGGGTCTGGCTGAAATCAATGTGCCCTGGTGGCGTGAGCAGGCCTATTACGACGAGCCAGGTCGCGGCACCTATGCCCGCGATGGCGGCGGCGTGCTGATAAGCCAAGCCATTCACACGATTGATCTGGCCCTCTCGCTCACTGGCCCGGTGGCCAGCGTTCAGGCGATGACCGCCACCACGCGCTTCCACGCCATGGAAGCGGAAGACTTCGCGACCGCCGGTTTGCGCTTTAAAAACGGCGCCGCCGGATCGCTGGTTGTGTCCTCTGCCAGCTTTCCCGGTAACGCTGAAACCATCACGCTGCACTTTGAAAAAGCCAGCCTGCATCTTGGCTCTGGTGTGCTGACCGTAAGCTGGCGTGACGGCGAAACAGACAGTTTTGGAGCCTCAGCCAGCACCGGTGGCGGCGCAGACCCGATGGCGTTCACCCACGAATGGCACCAGGGCATTATCGATGATTTCTGTGACGCGATAACCAAAGGCCGTGACCCTGTGGCAACCGGGCGCGCGGCCCTTGCTTCCCACGCTTTGATTGACGCCGTCACCGCATCCTCAAAATCCGGCGCAACCGTTGAGCTTTCCTCATGATGCTGACATTCGCCGCACTTGGCATCGACCACCGCCACATTTTTGGCATGGCGGGCAACATGCAGAATGTTGGGGCAAATTTTAAGTCCTGGTGGACTGAGGGCTCCCCAAACACTGAGGACGGCTTCACCAAGCGTTTTCCGGACGTGCCCAAAACCAGCAAAGACGCGATCCTCGCCGACCCCGAGATCGACCTCATTCTCATCTCCGCCGTCCCGCGCGACCGCGCGGCGCTCGCCATCGAGGCCATGGAAGCGGGCAAGGATGTGATGGTCGATAAACCCGCTTGCACCACGCTGGAGCAGCTTGAGTCCATAAAAGAAACCCAAGTGCGCACCGGGCGCATCTGGTCGGTGGACTTTTCTGAGCGCTTCGAGGTGCCCTCGGTCACCAAAGCTGCCGAGCTGGTGCAAGCCGGAGCCATCGGCAAAGTGGTGCAAACGCTGGGCATCGGGCCGCATCGCCTGAACCGCGCCACCCGGCCGGACTGGTTCTTCGAACGCGATGCCTATGGCGGCATTCTGGTGGATATTGCCAGCCACCAGATTGATCAGTTCCTGTTCTTCACCGGCTCGACGGACGCGGAGATCACGTTGGCGCAGGTGGGCAATTTCGCCAACCCAGACGACCACGGCCTGCAGGATTTCGGCGAGATCGCGCTGCGCTCAGAGCATGGCCATGGCTACATTCGTGTCGACTGGTACACGCCCGATGCCTTGCCCAACTGGGGCGATGGCCGCCTGACGATCCTTGGCACAGAAGGCACTATTGAGCTGCGCAAATATGTCGACGTTGGCGGGCCAGAAGGTACCGACTTCCTGGTGCTGGTGAACGGCGAGCGGTGCGAGAAAATCCAGTGCGCCGATGCAGGCCTGCCCTACTTCGCGAAACTCGCCAACGATATCGCCAACCGCACGCAAACCGCCATGCCCCAAGCCCACGCCTTCAAGGTGATGGAGCTGGGCATCAAAGCGCAGATGATGGCCGAAAGTTCCCTTTAGTGTACACGGTAGCGATCATCGGCGCAGGTATTGGCGCGCAGCATCTGGCGGGCTACCGCGCGCTGCCCGAGCACTTTGCCGTGAAAGCCATTTGCGACCTCAATGAGGATCGCGCTTGTGTCGTCGCTGGTGGTGACACCAGATTTGCCATCCACGCAGACACCCATGCCGTGCTGGATGATGACGCTATCGACATCATCGACGTTTGCCTGCCACCACACCTGCACTTTGATGTGACACTGTCGGCGCTGCGGGCGGGTAAGCATGTGATCTGCGAGAAACCGTTCGTGCGTTCGCTTGTCGAGGCTGATGTGTTGTTGGACGCCGCCACCCAGGCCCAGCGCAAAATCTTCCCGGTGTTTCAATATCGCTATGGCCCAGGCCTGCACCAGCTTCAGGCGCTTATGCATGCAGGGCTTGCAGGCAAACCCTATGCAGCAAGCCTTGAAACGCACTGGAACCGGGATTCAGAGTATTACGCCGTCGCTTGGCGCGGCACCTGGACAGGCGAGTCCGGAGGCGCGGTTCTCGGTCATGCGATCCACAATCATGACTTGCTGACGCACATTTTCGGGCCGATCAAAAGCCTTAGCGCCATCACCACCACACGGGTAAACCCGATTGAGGTCGAGGACTGCGCGAGCATCAGTTTTGAGATGGAATCTGGCGCACTGGCAACCTCGTCCATAACGCTCGGCGCGGGTGATGACACCAGCCGTTTGCGCTTTGTTTTCGAGGGCTTCACCGCCACCAGTGGCACCGAGCCTTACGCGCCGGGAGAAGGGTTCTGGACGTTCACCGCCCGCAGCCCCACAAAGCAGGCACAAATCGACGCCATTCTGTCCAATTTGGCAAGCCAACCCTCTGGCTATGCAGGTTTTTTCCAGGCCATCGCATATTCACTTGACGGGCACCCTGCATCTGACGTCACATTGGCCGATGGACGCCGGTCAATCGAACTTGTCACGGCGGTCTATCAGGCTGCACGGACGGAAAAGCGCGTGCACCTACCTCTTGGTAAGGAGAACGCGCTGTACACCGGATGGCAGCCTTGATGGGCAGCATCCACATAACAAGGAAGCATCCAGGCACTGGAAGCGACCGGAACATATGAGACCCGATACAAAAACAATCAGCGGGCTCAAGTCTAGGGAGAGACACAAATGAAAAAGACCCACACATCCAAAATTGTGCTGGCAACCTCAGCGGCGGCAGCCATGATGGCTGGTACCGCTCTGGTTCCAGCCACTGCATCTGCGGCTGAGCTGCGCTTCATGTGCTATTCAGATGGCAATGAATGCGAAGTGTACGATGATGTGATTGATCGCTTTGAAGCGGCCAATCCTGGCGTCACCGTGTCCGTCGACGTGGTGCCCTATCAGGCGATCCTTGAAAATCTGCCCGTTCAGCTGGCAGCTGGCGAAGGCCCAGACCTTGCCAAAGTCACCGACCTTGGTGGCCTGAATGAATATTATCTCGATCTGGAGCCATTCGTAGACGCGGCCTATTGGGAAGAGTCTTTCGGCGGCACGCTGGATTGGTACCGTGGCGGGCCTGACCGTCAGGGCATCTATGGCATGCACAGCCAGCTGACCGTGACCGGCGCTTTTGCAAACGCAACCCTGTTTGAGCAGGCTGGCGTTGACATGCCAGGCGCTGGCGCAACATGGGCCGATTGGGCAGAAGCTTCCCGCGCTGTTGCCGAAGCAACCGGCGCACCATTCCCCATGGCGATTGACCGTTCTGGCCACCGCGTTGCCGGCCCGGCGATCTCGTATGGCGCAGCGCTCTTCAATGATGATGGCGAAGCCATTTTGGTGGACGAAGGCTTCCAGGCGTTCGTGCAGCAGTTCGTCGATTGGCACGAAGATGGTACCATGGCCCGCGATGTGTGGGCTGGCCAGGGCGGCGCAACCTATCAGGATGCAGCCCAGGAATTCATCAATGGTGACCTGGTGTTCTACTACTCCGGTAGCTGGCAGGTTGGCCGCATGGACGAACAGGTCGGCGACTTCTTCGACTGGCAGGTTGTTGGTTCACCTTGCGGTCCAGCTGGCGCATGTTCCGGCATGCCCGGTGGTGCAGGCATCGTAGCTTTTGCTGAAACAGAGTACCCTGAAGAAGCAGCTGCGCTGATCGACTTCCTGGCACAAGAAGATGTGTATGGCGAAGTGGCCGCTCGCACCCGTAACATCCCGGCACACCTCGGTGTGGCAGCGGCCGGTGTTGAGTTCCAAGATGCCTCTGACGGCGCCAAAGCAGCGCTTAACGGCTTTGCTGGCTCCCTTCCAGACATTCACCCAGCAGCGTTTGCCTATCAGGGCTATGCGGGCAACCGCGCCATGTTCGGCATCACCGTTGAGCGTGTGAGCCAAGCGATTGTTGGCGAGCTGAGCGTGGAAGAAGCCATGGAACGCGCTGCGTCCGATCTGGCTGAAGCCATGGCTGAAACCAACTAAGCCAGCGCCATAGTGGCCGACATGGCAACCGACACTCAGGTGGGCGATTCGTCATCGCCCACCCCCCAAAACCCAACGCCGCCGCCGGACAACACGCCGGTAGCGGTAAAGGGCGATGGGCTGGTTCTCACCCTTCTCACACCGCTCATGCGGCTGGTTGAGATCCCTTTCCTGGGCCTGCAGCGGCTTTTGGGCATCAACAGGCTTGCCTGGGTGTTTCTGTTGCCGAACCTGCTGCTTTTCGGCTTCTTTGCCTTTCTGCCGATCATCCTCAACGTCTTTTACGCGATGACAGGCGGCGACAATGTGCTGCTTGGCGACCGTCCTTTTGTGGGCGGGCAAAACTTTGGCACGCTTTCGGCGTGCGATAATTTCCTCGACCCCAATTCCTGCGTGCAGGACAAATTCTGGCGTGCCGTGTGGAACACCACATGGTTCGTGACCCTGCAGGTTGGCATTATGGTCGGCTTCTCGCTGCTCACAGCCATCATCCTCAATCGTGACATTCGCGCGCGTGGCTTCTTTCGCTCGGTATTTTTCTTCCCTGTGCTGCTGTCACCGGTCGTTGTGGCGCTGATTTGGAAGTGGATCCTCCAGCGCGAAGGGTTGCTGAACGCATTCCTGGATTCCATCGGCGTTGGCGGCATCAACTGGCTAATCGACGCGCAGTGGGCCTTTGGCTGGACGGTCTTTCTGTCGGTCTGGGCAAATATGGGCTTTTATACGCTCATTTTGCTTGCCGGCCTTCAGGCGATCCCGCGCGATGTTTACGAGGCCGCCACCATGGATCGCGCCTCGGCCTGGCGCACCTTCCGCCGCATTACGCTACCGCTGCTCTCGCCCACCTTGCTGGTCGTTCTGGTGCTCGCACTGATCAAAGGCGTGCAAACGTTTGATGAGGTCTACGCTTTCACTGGCGGTGGCCCAGGCACCGCGACCACCTTCATCATCCAGTACATTTATGAGGAAGGCTTTGCCGGTGCGCCGCGCTTGTTTGGTCTGTCGGCTGCCGCATCCTTGCTGGTGGCAATAGTGTTGGTGCTGCTGACGCTGGTGCAGCTCTGGATCAACCGGAGAAACGTCAATGGCTGAAGCCGCTGGAAAAATGACCGTTTGGCAGATGCTCACCGCAACCCGCGGCAAAAACGGCAAGCTGCATTGGAGCGATTGGGTATCCTACAGCTACCTGATCCTGGGCGTGTTCTTGATGTTCTTCCCGGTGGTCTGGCTGCTCATGTCCAGCTTCAAGACCGAAGCCGACCTGCAGCGCTACCCACCAACGCTCCTGCCGTACCAGCAGACCACCATTGAACTGCCCGGCATGGATGGCCAGTTCCCGCTTTTTGAAATCACAGGCGGCGAGCACGAAGGGCGCACATTGGCACAGCTGCGCCGTGTGGGTCTGGTTGCCCAGATGGTCGACCCAGAAGCGCCAGAGGAGCGCCTGCGGGTGGATATTTCAGACCGCGCGCCGGTGCAGGAAGTCCGCTTGGCAGTAGAAAATTACACCGGCCTGTTTGAGCGCTTCAATTTTATGCGCTTCTTCTTCAACTCCACCTTCATCACCGTCACTGCCACTTTGATCATGCTGCTGGTGAACGCGATGGCGGCCTTCGCGCTTTCCAAGTACGAGTTTAGGGGGCGAACGGCGGTGCTTTTGCTGGTCATCGGCACCTTGATGATCCCACAGACGGTGGTGCTGGTGCCGCTGTTCCTGATCGTCACAGAAATGGGCATGCTCAACTCGCTGTGGGGCGTCATCATACCGGGGGCGGCGACGCCCACGGGCGTGTTCCTGCTGCGCCAATATATGATCACCATACCCGATGAAATTCTGGACGCCGCGCGCATGGACAAGGCCAGCGAGTGGAAGATTTTCTGGCGGATCATTATTCCGCTATCCGCGCCCGCCATCGCGGTGCTTGCGATCCTCGCCATCATGTGGCGCTGGAACGATTTCCTCTGGCCGCTGATCGTGCTGACGGAATCTGAAAACTTCACGCTGCAACTGGCGCTGAACTCCTTCCAGGGCGAGCTGCAAACCGAGTGGTCGAGCTTGCTGGCCATGACGGTGCTGACGCTTCTTCCAATAGCGCTGGTTTTCATGTTCCTGCAGAAATACATCGCCACCGGCATCGCCAGCACGGGTGGTAAGTGACGTGGAAAACGCCCCTCACCCTGCACCATCGTCATTCTCGCCCTTGTGGCGGGGATCCAGCTCTATTGGCATCGACCTGCACGGCGGGAAACATTTGGGATGGATGGCCGGGTCAAGCCCGACCATGACGGTTGAGAGAATGGTGAAATAGATGGCCAGCGTTGAACTGAAAAACCTGAAAAAAGCCTATGGCGAGACGCAGGTGATCCGCGGCATCGACATGCAGATCGCCTATGGCGAGTTCTGCGTGTTTGTCGGCCCGTCGGGCTGCGGCAAGTCCACACTGCTGCGCATGATCTCTGGCCTTGAGCCTATCACCTCCGGCGATATTGAAATTGACAATGAGGTGGTAAACGCCATCCCCGCTGCCGACCGTGGGTTGGCTATGGTTTTCCAGTCCTACGCGCTCTACCCGCACATGACAGTGCGCCAAAATCTTTCCTTCGGGCTGGAAAACATCAACACGCCAAAGGCTGAAATCGCCCAGAAAATCCAAGCCGTGGCGAGCATGCTGCAAATCGACATGCTGCTGGACCGTCGCCCCAAAGACCTTTCCGGCGGACAGCGCCAGCGGGTTGCCATTGGCCGTGCTGTGGTGCGCGAGCCGAAAGTGTTTCTGTTTGATGAGCCGCTTTCCAACCTCGACGCCGAGTTGCGTGTGGGCATGCGTGCGGAAATCTCCGCACTGCACAAACGGCTTGGTAACACCATGATCTACGTAACCCACGATCAGGTGGAAGCGATGACAATGGCCGACAAGATCGCCGTGCTGCGCTTGGGTGAGCTGGAGCAGTTTGGCCGCCCCCTCGATCTCTATAATGCACCCTGCAACATCTTCGTGGCCGGTTTTATCGGCTCACCAAAGATGAACTTCATGACCGGTGAAATCGACGGCTCTGACCGCACCAAGCTAACGCTGGATACCGGCGAGGTGATCATGTTGCCGGACACGGGTTTCAGCCAGCAGGTTGGCCAGAAAGTTACCCTCGGCGTGCGACCCAATGAAATGCGCCCCGATGATACCGGCGCGATCCATATGCAGGTGGCCTCTGTGGAGCAACTTGGAAGCGACAGCTACCTTTATGGAGCCCTCCAGGACGGCACAAAGCTAACGGTCCACAATGCTGGCCAAACGAAGGTGGAAGCCGGCGAGAGCGTGACCCTGGGTGCAGACCCCGCCACCTTCCATCTTTTCGACACAGCCAGTACGCTATCTCTGCGCAAGCCCTAACCGCGTCGCAAGATAGCTCGTATTGAAGCAACCATGTTGAAACAAACCTGGCGCTGGTTCGGTCCAGCCGACACCATTTCCATTCCTGAAATCCGCCAGACGGGCGCGCAAGGTATTGTATCGGCGCTGCACCACATTCCGCCGGGCGAGGTTTGGAGCCATGGCGAGATCGCCAAGCGCAAAAACGCCATTGAAGGGCGTGAAGATATGCCAACCGGGTTGACTTGGGATGTGGTGGAGAGCGTGCCGGTATCCGAAGCCATCAAAACACAGACGGGCCCGGTCAATGAACATATCAACGCTTACAAGCAGACCCTTCGCAACCTTGCAGGCCAAGGCATTGAGGTTGTCTGCTACAATTTCATGCCGATCCTGGACTGGACGCGCACCAATCTTGCCGCGACCATGCCAGACGGTGCGAGCGCCATGGCCTTCGACCTGATCGATTTTTGCGTCTTCGATACCTTCCTGTTGGAGCGCCCGGGCGCAACCGACGACTTCCCCGAAGCGATGATGGAAGAGGCGCGCGCGCGCCATGCTGGCATGAGCGATGACGCCAAGACCGTTCTGGTGAACACCATCGTCGCCGGGTTACCCGGTGCCAATGACAGCTGGACGCTGGACGATGTGCGGGCGCAACTAACCACCTACCAGGGAATTGATGCGATCCAATTGCGCAGCAACCTTATCGATTTCCTGGCCGAGGTGGTGCAGGTGGCCGAAGAGGTGGGTGTGCGGCTTTGTTGCCATCCCGATGACCCCCCTTTTTCGCTGCTTGGGTTGCCGCGTGTCATGTCGAGCCAGGAAGATTATCTGGCCGTGCTTGATCTTGTGAACATACCGGCCAATGGCGCAACGCTTTGCACCGGCTCGCTGGGGGTGAGCCAAAACTTTGATCCCGTGAGCTTTGTGGAACAGCTCGGGTCACGCATTCATTTTGTGCACCTGCGCAACACAGTGCGCCAGGGCCCGTCAGCTGGTGACAAACACAGTTTCCACGAAAGCGCGCATCTGGAAGGTGACACCAACATGGTGGCCACCATTGGCGCATTGATCGGCGAACAGAACCGCCGCCTAAGCGTTGGGCGTATGGACTGGCAAATTCCCATGCGACCTGACCATGGCCATGCCATGCTCGATGATTTCAAGCGCAACTCCCAGCCTGGCTACCCGCTCATCGGCCGTATGCGCGGGCTGGCCGAGCTGCGCGGCATTATGGCGGCCTTGAGCTGATACCTAAAATAGCGATGCGCACGTTGCGCCTTCAGGTCTTTTTGGCTTTTGGTCTGGGACCATTCCACGTATGACGCTGCAACCTTCAGCGCTTAAAGACCAGTCGAGAACACTATCATGAGCCAAGCAGCCTCTTCAGACGCAAACACACACACCTTTGCCGCGGGGGACGTCTTTGTCCTGTTCGGCGAATTGTTCGGTCGTGGCTATGCCACCGGCCTTGTGGACGCGGCCAAGGCCGCGGGCATGCAGATCGTGGGCATGACCGTAGGTCGCCGCGACGAAGACGGGGCCCTGCGCCCTCTGACCGCCGAAGAGCTGGAAGCCGCAGAGGCCAACCTTGGCGGCACAATCATCAATGTGCCGCTGATGGCGGGCTTTGACATGGACGCACCAGAGGGCAAGCCAACGCCGACCGATCTGGTCAGCGAGATGACACTGGAAACCTGGCGCGAACACAAGCTGGACTTCGATCATATCGATACATGCCGGCAGATCGGTGTGGCGCGCTTCAAGGCGGGTGTGACTGAGGCGATGGCGCAGTTGGATGCCCATATTCCCGACGGCAAAAACGTGGTGTTCGCGCACACCATGGCGGGCGGCATTCCGCGCTCGAAGGTTTTCATGGTCATCGCCAACCGCGTCTATAAGGGCCAGGGCAAGCGCTACATGCCCAGCCAAGATCTGGTGGAAAGCGATCTGGGCAAGCTGATCTTGCAGAATTTTGATGAAGTTACAGCCAATACGTTTGGGCATCTCATTGCGGGCAGTGCTGCCATCCGCCAACGCGTTGAGGGTAGCGGCGGAAAAGTCAGCTACACCGCCTATGGCTACCACGGCACGCGCGTGCTGATTGATGATGAGTATCGCTGGCAGACCTACACGAATTATACCCAAGGCTACGCCAAAATGAAGCTGGAGCAGATCGCCCGCGAGGCCTGGACGGACGGCGTGAAGGCGACCGTGTTCAACTGCCCGGAAATCCGCACCAATTCTTCCGATGTGTTTGCCGGCATCGAACTATCCCTGCTGCCGCTTGTACACGCCATCCGCAAGGAAGGCGGAACGGCGCTGGCGGACACCCTTTGGGACCAGTGTCAGGCACTGCTGAAAGACGATGCGAGCGTGGACCAGCTGTTGCAAATGGTCAGCGATTTTCAGCATGATCCGGTCATGCAACCGTTCTACAATTTTGAAGCATGGCCGATGCCCAATACGGCCGATCAGGTGGACCGCACCGTTGGCACTTCGCAAGCGATTGTAAACCTGCACACAGACCGCAAACAGCTGGTGAGCGATCTGCTCAGCCGCCATGTGGTTGCTGCCACTGGCCAGCTTATTCTGCAGGGTGCCAGCGCCCCCTGCGACCCGGTCGTTTGGCTGGACCATGATGTGGTGGCAAAGCTTATGGTCGCCAATGCTTAGGCGGTTAAGAAGCTAGTAACTGCGTTTCCATGAAATCCCTAACGTCCAGATTTGCTTGGCACCTTCATGATAAAGCGTTCTGAGGCACCTGAAGGGACGAACGAATGCAAGTAATCAATGGGACGCTATCGCGACTGCGCGATCACCTTGGAATGGACATCGCTTACATTACAGAGCTTGATGGCGAGGATATGATCATCCGGGCCCATTGTGCTCCAAATCGTCCTGAATTACCGGCCCAATTTTCGGTGCCACGCGAAGCAGGCTTTTGCCATCATATGGTCAATGGTGACATTCCTCCGATTGTCCATGACAGCAGCAAGAATTCCATTACGGCAGACCTGCCAACACGTCACGAGTTTGGCATTGAGGCCTATATCGGCGTGCCCTTGTCACGCGAGGATGGGTCAAACTATGGCACGCTTTGCTGCATAAGCCACAAACCCAACCACACACTGAATGACCGCGATCTGCAAACGGTCAAGCTGTTCTCAGAGTTGGTCATCGGCCAGATTGATAACGAGCTGGAAGACCGGCGAGTGTGTGAAGCGCGCCATGCACTGATCCAGAACGTGCTTGATGAAAATCTTCTGCGTGCAAATTTTCAGCCGATCGTCAATCTCATTGACCAGTCCGTGAAAGGGTTTGAAGCACTGGCAAGGTTCAACACCGATCCCTATCGCACCCCGGACCAATGGTTTGCCGATGCCTCTCAAATCGGTCGCGGTGTCGAACTTGAGCTGGAAGCGATCAAGCGCAGTCTTGAAGGTGCCAAGAAACTACCAGCCACCTGCTCTGTCGGTTTGAATGTGTCACCAGAATGCTTGATGTCAGACGCATTAAGCGATGTGCTGGCCTTTCGGGATCCTTCTCAGATCATTCTGGAAGTCACCGAGCATGCGCAGGTCGCCGATTACACCCATCTCATCAATTGCATCGCGCACTTCAAAAAAGCAGGCTACCGCTTGGCCGTCGATGATGCTGGCGCAGGCTACTCGAGTTTGAATCACATCGTTCAATTACAGCCTGACATCATCAAGTTGGACATATCACTCACACGCGATATTCATCTCGACCAGGTGCGAAGATCGCTGGGCCATGCCTTGGTTTTCTTTGCCAAGGAAACCAACGCGGAGATCGTTGCAGAAGGCATCGAGACCCAAGGTGAAATGAAGACACTCGCCGAGCTGGGTGTGGACTTTGGCCAAGGTTATTTCTTTGCCAAGCCATTGGAAATTGGTGATGCCGCTAAGATGGCTAAGGCACATTTCCCGATGCCCAAAGCGGCGTGAACCACCGCGCACCGACTGGTTAGCCCGCACCTTACAATTGCGGTGTAACGCTTAGCGTTCTAGCTCGCTCACGTTGAGCACAACATCGGGAAACTCGCCGCGCGCGTCGGGGTCCTCGAACGTCCCCACCCAAATGTCATATTGCCCGGTCAGCGGGCTGGGAAAATAAAGTTCCGGGTTCAGGTCGCCCTCTACGCGATCATCATTGCACAGCCATTCCCCATCGGGTTGATTGATCAGCAGCGTGGTGTCGGCTTGCCCTTCCACAAACACGCGCAACGGATAGTCGTTGCCCGCCTCATAGGTGATGCGGACATCCGGCGCTTCGGCCACAAAGCCTGCGCATCCGTCCACCACATCGCTGGCGAGCAGATAGCCACCTGCCTGCAGTGGGAACTCAATTGGATCGGGCGTAAAACCGGTGACGATCTCCTCGTCAAAAAAGGTGGCTTCCAACGAGAAATCAGGGAACCGGCGAAGATCTGCCACCTGCGTCTCGCCTGCCAGTGTGGCACGTATCCACTCCTGGTATGCCGAAACGCGGGTGTAAGTGGAGAAGCGCTCACCATCGTCCACACACAAGGTTCCACCAGAGACCAAGCCAATTTGCACATAGCCGGCACGCGTGCGGGCATGAAGCGGTCCGCCGCTATCACCTGCACAAGCATCAATCATCTCGTCACGGTACCCAGCACAAATTGCCTCTGGGTCATCGTCCTCGTCGCAGCGCGCATTGCGCACAATCGGCACTTCAGCAGCAAGCAACAAAGCGGACGTATCGAAGACATCCACGGTTTGCACCACACTTTCGCCGCCCTTGCCGCCAACTGTACCAGAAAGCTCTTCCTGCCCGGGCGTGTTACCCCAGCCAGAGACAACAGCCTGGCTGCCGCGGCGTTCTAGCTCGCGGGCAGTGGCGGCAGTGGCAAGCGGCACGGCAGCAACATCAATGGGCGCAGCAAGCTCCAACAGCGCAATGTCGTCGGCGCCAACACCGCGATAGTCCGGGTGGGCGTAGATGGTTTCAATATCCACCACGCGGCCACCGGCCTCCAAGCTGGAAGAACCAAAATAGACCGCAATGGGGCTCGGGTCGGTGGGCACCAGGTCTTCAATGCAGTGGGCTGCCGTAAGCACCCACCGCTCATCAATGAGTGAGCCACCGCAAAAGTGTGCGTCGCGCTGGTTGCTGGAGCCGGTACGGAACAACGAAACCTGCCAAGGAAATTCGCCAATGGAGGTTACGCAGCCGCCCATCACACGCCCCTCATCGCAGAACGCCTGCGCCGGCGTGGGCAGCACAGCCCCAACCACTACAAAGCCACCTGCCAACAAGCTGATGGCCACGGTACTGTGGAGAAAGGTGCGCGCGTTCATGATGATCTATCCAAAGTGCAAATCACTGCCATCATGGCACCGCTCAAGGTTGGTTGCCAGCATCCATCTGCGTGACCCCAAGTGCCTGCATCATCCAGGGGATTTGCTGACCACCCGTCAGCTGACCCATATGCTGGGAAAGTGAGCCAAACAGCGTGTGCGCAGAGGTTTCTTCATGCAGCGCAGCCAAAAGGGCTTGCGCAAACGGGCTGTTTTCGCCCTCACCATCAGCGGCGATTTGGCCAGGTACTGCCGCATAAATCAGCGTCATGGACCCGCTGGCGCTGGCCACCAGGTCGCCCGAACCCCCAGCTCCAAGGACAGCTGAGTCTGATACCGAGCCTTCGCTGCGAAGACCATTGGCGCTGCAAGCATCCACCAAAATAAGGCTATCAACCCCTGTGCGTGCGGCAAGCCGCCCGGTCAAAACACGAAGCGCAACGCCCCTGCTATCCAGATCATCGCGAGTGTGCAGTTGGCCATCATCGCTAGGGATCAGATAGCTGTCGCCCTGATAGGTCAGGCCATGGCCGGCCACATACACCACGACCTGTGAACCCGGCGGTACTGAACCTGCAAACTGCACAAAAGCCTGCAAAAGCCGCTCGCGGTCCGGGTCGATCAGCGGGGCGCCCTCATGCAGCGCGTAGCCCATAGCCTGCAGCCGTGCGGCCACCGCGCGCGCATCATTGGCAGGGTTACGCAGGTCCCGCGCACGCTCATAACTCTGGGTACCAATGACCAACGCATAGCGCTGTTGATCCAACGAGCTTTGTGCTGCTGCTGCTCCGCTAAAAAAGCAGACGCACATCAGCGCCACCACTGGGGCTAAACGTGTCGCAGCTATCGCCCATATTTTATTCTTGCCATTCATTTCCAAGAATGTTTTTCTCTTTGCGCTGGGTCAAAGCCACCGGGGGGTTATGAGGTAGGTCTAGATGCCAGCTGCAAATGGTTTTCATTTGCGTTGCCGGGAACACCGGTAAAGCTTTGTCGGGTCCACTGTGGTTGTTTGCTTATGATCATTTGCCATTGCAACGTTTTGACCAAAGACATGATCAATGAGGCCATTGAAGGCTTGATTGATGACGATCCTTATCAGCTCATCACACCGGGTGTTGTGTATCGCGAGCTGGGCAAACGAGGCAAATGCTGCGGTTGCTTTCCTCAGGTTGTTGGCCTAATTGTTCGTAGATTAGAAGAATTCCAAACTACCAATCCGGCCTATGTTGTGGAGCGTAGTATGGCAGGCGCAGCAACCGCCTCGTTGCGCTCAACCGGCGTGCGGCTCGCCCTTAAGCCCGAATAATACCAGCGCACATTTGCGGCGCAGTTAACACCCAAGGAGCATGTCCCCTATGAAGGGTTCAGAAAAAGTCATCGAACGTCTCAACGAAGCTCTGTTCTTGGAGCTTGGTGCCATCAACCAATACTGGTTGCACTACCGCCTGCTGGACGATTGGGGCTATGCAAAATTGGCCGCCAAAGAGCGTGCCGAATCCATTGAAGAGATGGAGCATGCAGACAAGATTGTGGAGCGCATCCTGTTCCTGGAAGGCCACCCCAATATGCAGACGGTTGCCCCGCTGCGCATTGGCCAGACCATCAAGGAAGTGCTCGAGGCCGATCTTGCAGGCGAGTACGACGCACGGGCTTCTTACTCCAAGTCCTACGATATCTGCGTTGCAGAAGGTGATCAGGTCTCAAAAAAGCTTTTTGAAGACCTGCTTGCTGATGAAGAAGGCCATATCGACTTCCTGGAAACGCAATTGCAGCTCCTTGAGACGATTGGCGAAGAGAAATACGGCCAGCTGAACGCACAGCCTGCCGACAGCGAATAGGTCTGCCGGCCATTGGCGGCTCGCTTCATTGATTGAAAATGAGAACCCCGAACATCTAAACGGCTTTCGGGGTTTTCTTTATTCTGCTGCGAGCGCTGCGGCAGGGATTGCTGGTTTTTCAGCCAGCCACAAATCCAGAAACGCATCCAGCCAGGCATCCACCGCTGCATCATAGCGCAGGCGCCCTTCAATGTGAGCGCGGCGCGGCTGCGCACCTGGAGCGATCAGGCGATGTGCACCCTTCACCGTCCAGCGATAGGTCATGGCAAACGTGAGTTCGGGGTGGAACTGCAAGCCAAAGGCGTTTTGACCCACTTGAAACGCCTGTTCAGGAAAAGGCCCATCTGCGCCAGCTAGCCGCGTTGCACCCTTCGGCAGTTCAAATCCGTCTTGATGCCACTGATAAACCATTTCCGGCCAGTGGATCAGCGCTTTGCCCTCGGCTGTGGGCTGGATAGGGTAATAGCCCACTTCAACTTGGCCCTGGGGGTCTGGTTTGACCGACGCGCCCAAATGCTGCGCTAAAAGCTGAGCGCCAAGGCACAGGCCTAGAAATGGTTTGTCTTCGGCCAGCGGCACGCCAATCCAGTCGGTCTCGCGCTTCAGATATGGCTCATCATCATAGGCTGACATCGGCCCACCAAAAATGATCGCGCCCGCATGGTGTTCAAGCGTGTCGGGCAAAGCGCAACCCAGTGGCGGACGGCGTATATCCAGCGTGTAGCCGCGTTCGCGCAGCTTCATCCCTACTCGGCCCGGGGTCGAGGATTCTTGATGCAAAACAATAAGGATTGGGTCAGCGGTTGCCATGGCGCCACCAAACCCAACTGGGCACGCCTTGTCCAGCACAGCTGCAAAAAAGCAGGCAGCTTTTTACTGCCGTTGCGCCAAGGCTGTTGAACGACCAAACGCACCACCACTGTGCGCATGCCCTTACCGCTCAACCAGCCTAGGCACTCAGACTAGCCTTGTGCCTGCCCGGCCACGCGCTTGCGCAGCACCATCCGGTCACGGCTGGAAACCCCTAGCAGCTCGGCGGTACGCCAAACCATGTTGTCCTCCAGCTCGTTCACCACACCATCAGCGAAGACGGCGCGCCACAAAAGCTCGATAACCTCTATGCGCTCTTCCTCAGACAGCTTTGTCTTGAGCGTAGAGGTAAAGCCATACAGGTCCACGGCTTCATCATCACGGTGCTGGGCTTCTTCCAGCACCTCATCCAGATCACTGCCCGACAGGCCAAACTGGACATCAAGCGCGGTCCGGATCGAGGCGGTTTCATCCTCGGTCACAACACCGTCGATACGGATCATGTGCACCAGCAAAGCAGCAACGGCGACGCGTGCATCATCGCTGGCAAAAGCAGCCTCATCATCCTGGCTGGGTTTGGAATCGGCGAACAGGGCTTTGAGACGATCGAGCATGATATACCTTTGGTTGGAGCCTGAGACGTAGTGCTGGCGGCCAGCAAAACAAGGTGATCACTAAGCTAGGTCACGCGCTCATAAATGCGGTGCATTTGGTCGCTGGAAATTTGTTTTGGTACAAGGAGCGGGGCAGCAGGAAAGACGTGTATTTTCAATGCCCTGTGACACCGTACCGGACCAAATCAACGCGATGCTTTGCACGGCCAAAGAGCTTCTACCTGTCGCGTCGCTGCTCTCAACCGTGCACGCGGCACGCTTTTCGAGCAGCTTCGTACATCTTTTTGCCCTTTGAGCCACCAAATAGATCGCATTTATGCGTGCGTGACCTAGGCTTCGGGCAGGCGCGGGTTCTGCGCGCGCTCCGTGGCAACCAGTTCATCGGTTTCCCGCTCAATGGTGTCCTGCAAAAGGCTTGCTGCCTGGCGCGGGTCCTGGCCCGCAGGGATCGCCGGTAGAATAGAAACGACCAATGTGCCCGGATAACGCTGCATTTGGCGACGTGGCCAGAAAAGTCCCGAATTCAACGCCGTTGGCAGCATGGGCACACCTAGCTGCTTGTAAAGATGGGTGACGCCGGACTTATAGTCAGGTTTGGCGCCTGGCGCTTTGCGTGTGCCCTCAGGAAAAATGATCAGTTGGCCTCCGGCGCTTACTGCATCGCGCGCTTCATCCGTCATTTCGCGCAGGGCGCGCGCGCCCTTTTTCCGATCCACGGCAATCATGCCTGCGCGTGTGCAGAACGCGCCAAAGACGGGGATGCGCATCAGCTCGGCTTTTAAAATGTAGGCGGGGTTTTCCAAATAAGGAAACAGCGCGAATGTTTCCCATGTCGACTGGTGCTTGGCGGCAATGATGCAACCCATTTGCGCACCATGTTCATCACGCGGCAGATTTTCCAGCCCGCGGATTTCCCACTTGATCCCGGCCACAATGCGCAGCAGCCACAGGGTGGAAAGAGCCCACCTTTGAATGGCGCGTTTGGCCCAGCTACGCGGCCCCAGCAGGACGGGAATGCACACAATAAGCCAAATAGCGGTGTTGAGGTAAAACGCCGTGTTGGCTGCAAGGGCGCGGAGAAAAGGCATAAAGGTGCTGGATGCCTGGTTCGATTGTTGGGTCACAAGGTAACCCGTCTTATCGGCTCATCACGCGCGCTCGACAAGGTGGCGTAGACGCGCCACCTGCAGTTTCACAAATTCACGCACAAGCAGGCTTGTCGGCCAGCTGCCTTCTTGGCGACCAGTTGCGCGCTGGGTATCGCTTGCCGGATCAATGGGAAACGCCACAAGCTCTACCCCTGGCAGGTGGTGGGCCAGCTCCTGCGTGGTGCGCGCAATGTGATAGGATGAGGTGACCACGAGCAGCGAGCGGAACTGGTGTTCGCGCGCCCAGCTGGATGCTTCACGCGCATTGCCTGCGGTATCAAGCGCTGCATGATCAAGATCCACGCAGCAATCGAAAAGCGCCGCATCGGCATGCGTGCGCGCCACCAAAGTGGCCGCATCTGTGCGGTCATGAACACCCGAAATCAGCAGCCTTTCAGCCGCGCCATCAGCCAACAATTCCAGTGCGACTTCGATGCGTGCGGACCCGCCGGTAACAACAACGATGCCATCAGCGGCCACCGGCGTGGGTGCTGTGAGTGAGTTTACCTCACGAACAAAGCCTGCAAACGCGATGCCCACCCAAAGGCACAACCCTGCCAGGGACAAAGGCAACGCGAATTGTCGCCAGCTTTGTACGCGATGACGCCGTGCGACGGTTGAAACGCTTGCCGCAGGTTCATTGTTTGAGGCGTTGGTGGATTGGGTTGCCGACATCTGGTTCCACGTGGTCAAGGACTGCGAGTGTCGCTGTGCGATGCTCTGGCGTCAATGCGCAGACATTTATACTGTAACAATTGCTTGAAAAAGGCGGTGAAAGTGTGAAGGTTTGGCGGCTGGAGCCTGCTTAGGCTCGGTCACGCAAGAAACGGCTGACGGTGAGTCGCGATGTTGCAGCCGTTAGAAACGCGATTAAAAACACAACTAGTGCGCAGCCCGCATAGCCGTAGAGACCCAGCGTGGGTGACCCGATAAGCGCCTCCACCTGAGCCGCATCGGCAGCGCCACGACGGGCAAACACCCAGAGCTGGAAAATGAGGAAAAGGCTGATCGCGCTGACGCCACCAATAAGCCCACCACGCATGCCCAGCATCAAAAAGTGTCGCTGGAACTGCCCGGCGATGAAACTGTGACTTGCCCCCACAAAGTGCAGCACATCGACCACATCCTTGTTTCCGGCCATGGCGGCACGGGTGGCAAAAATCACGCATAAAATGGTGGCGCTGAGCACCAACACCACAACGCCCAATCCACCCAACACCATGGCCCCTGCCATACGGGCCAGTTGATCGGTCCATACGCGGTGATCATCCACGCTTGCGCCGGGCACTTCCTGGTCAAGGCCTGCCTGCAAGGCCTCAATATTGAGCCGTGACGGCTCGACCACGGCCATGGCGATGAGGCGGGGTATGGGAAGTTCTTCCAGGGCAGCTTCTGAGCCCAGAACGCCGAGCCAGGGTTCAAGCAGGGCGCGGGTTTCAGCTTCGCTGACCACACGCACCGAGCCTATGCCTGGTGATGTGCGGGCAAGGTCAGCTGCGCGTTCCAGTCGTTCGGCCATGCTGGTGGGGTCGATGGAGGTAACCTCAATGGTTAGCTCACGGCCAATGTCGGCGCTCCAGTCTTTGGCAGCGCGGTCGACCAGCGTAACGGCTCCCACTGAAAGACAGGCAAGGCAGCCCATGATGGCGATCACCAGCATCAGTGCGCTGCCAGCAACGGAACGCTCGGGCACAATGGGCTCAGGCTTTGAGGCATCACGGGACGCTGTGCCGGACTCTTTTCCGGTGGCTGAGGCCTTTGCCTTGCCAGTGGCACGGCCGATTTTGCCCGCCAGGCCACCAACAGGCCTGGTGCTCGCGCGTTCGGGTTTCAACATGGCTGTGTGTTCCCCTTTTCCATCGCCGATAAGTCGCTAATCATACACTTGAACATGGCCGTCGTGCAGCACCAGACGGCGTGCCTGATGCTGCTGCATCAACAGCACATCATGGGTGGCGATGACGATGGACGTGCCAAGTTTGTTGAGCTCGACAAAAAGGCGCAGCAGGCGGCGCCCCAATTGCGGGTCCACGTTGCCGGTTGGCTCGTCGGCCAGCAACAAATCGGGTTGGCCGATCACAGCGCGCGCAATGGCAGCGCGTTGTTTTTCGCCACCTGAGAGCACCGGCGGCATGGCGTACATGCGCTCGCCCAGCCCAACCCAGCCCAGCAGCTCGCGCACATCTGCGCCATAGGTCGCCTCATCCTTGCCTTGTACGCGCAGCGGTAGGGCGACGTTTTCAAAGGTTGTGAGGTGGTCCAGCAAGCGAAAATCTTGAAACACCACGCCAATGCGCTGGCGCAGGGCCGGTATGTCGCGCGCGCTTGCACGTGCTGTGTTCTTGCCAAACGCTGTAACCGTGCCGCGCGTTGGGCGCATGGCCAGCGACATGAGTTTGAGCATAGAGGTTTTGCCTGCGCCCGAGGGCCCAGTGAGATATTGAAAGCTGCGCGCATCAACACTGAACGACAGATCGGAGAGCACCTCCGGTCCGCCTTCATAGCGCAGGCCCACGTTTTCCATTCGCAGCACGGCCTATCGCTCCTGCTGATGTGGTTTGGCGGCGCGTCCGGTTGTCATGGTTCCACACGCCACTGTCATGGTTAACAGCCCTTTAACGCTCGGCCTGTATCGCTAGAGAAAGTTTAGTCGGCAACCTGCATTTTGCGCCACTTTAGGAAGGTGCCCACAGCGTGAAGCTCTCCTGCCCCACCTGCGCCAGCAGTTTTACCGTTCCAGCGAACCTTCTTGGACCGAAGGGACGAAAGGTGAAATGCGCCGCATGCGCACATGTTTGGCGCGCTATGCCCGAAGATGACCTCTCGATGGTTGAGGTTCCCGAGCCTGGCACGGCCGACGACTTTGTCGCGGCTCCAGCCCAAGCCTCCGCCTCAGGTCTGGAGTCTGGGTCAGATGTGACGGCTGACTTTTCGGCCACTGACGCCACTGTATCCGATCCCGCTTCACCGGAACGTGCCAGTGGTTTCGATCCTGATGCTCTTGCTGGACTGGTTGAGGAGGCAATTGCATCTGGTCCCGTGGCTGGCGGCGTTTCCGCTGTCAAACAGCGCACGCCAGGACTTGTAAAGCTCAAGGGTCAAAGCAGCCGCAAGCAAGGCGAGCCGCGGTTTATGTTGCCGCGTTGGGCACGTAAGGTGTGCCGCGCTGTTGCCAAGGCGGCAGCGCCTGTCGGTGTTGCTGCGGGGCTTATCATACTGGCTTTTGGTGTGCTGCAGCGTGATGCAACAGTGCGCCTCTTCCCAGATCTTGCGCCGCTCTATGAACTTGCTGGTATGCAGGTCAATGTGCGTGGGGTGCACTTCTCGCAGTTCAATGCGCATCGTGAGATGATCAGCGGCGTTTCGCTTCTGCGCATTGAAGGCGAAGTCACCAACACACAAAACAGCGATGTGCCGCTGGGGCCACTGCGCTTGGCGCTGCTTTCACAAACAGGCGCGGAGCTTTTTGTGTGGCGTGTGGAACCCGACATCGCCGGTCTTATGCCCGGCCAAAGTCTGCCCGTTTCCAGTGAGCTAACCGCGCCACCAGAGGCCGTGGCCAATGTTTCTGTGCGCTTCCTGCAAGAGGGCGAGCAAGTGCCGCAAGACGCTCTTTAGGGGTTCACATTTTTTTGTTCCCCTAGGCGCAATAGGCAACAAGCGCGATCTGGCCTCATCTTCATGCCATGTTAAGATGCATGGAATCACGTTCTGCGTTCCCGAACTCGCACAAAAGAGATCAATCAGATGGCTAGGCTCCTGGTTGCAGAAGATGATGAAGCGGTACGCTCGTTCCTAGAAAAGGCGTTCGAGCTTGACGGCCATGAGGTGCTGACCGCTGAAGATGGCGCGATGGCGCTTGAAGTCTTGGCCGATGAAAACGGCGAATTTGACCTGTTGCTTACCGATATTCAGATGCCGGTCATGGACGGTATCGCTTTGGCCTTATCAACTGTGCGCGATTATCCTGGCCTGCCTGTGCTGTTGATGACCGGCTATGCCAACCAGCGCGAACGGGCCCATGGGCTGGAAGCACTGGTGGAAGATGTGATCATGAAGCCGTTTTCGCTCGCTGATATTCGTGAAGCCGTTGGCGGTGTGCTGGAAAAGCGCGCGGCATAACGCGGTTGGGCCAGCGGCCCAGAGCAAGCGTGAGAGCAGTTGGGCCAGCGGCCCAGAGCAAGCGTGATAGCGGTTGGGCCAGCGGTACAGAGCAAGTTAAAAGCCGGTTGGGCCAGCGGCCCAGAGCAAGTGTAAAAGCCGGTTGGGCCAGCGGTCCTGTTCCTGCGGAACAACCTGCATTCTCTTTTGCTCTATTCCTGCGGAACAACCGCTTGTTTTCTCGGCTCTGTTCCTTCGAAACAACCGCTTAGAACCGTTCGATCAGCCGATCCAGATAATCGCGCTCCTGCTGAGGCCGAAGGCGCTCACCAAGGCGTCGCTGGATCTCATTGAGAATATCGCGCGCGCGTTGAATATCGGTTTCTTCGGGGATGCGCACCGTGCCATCATCCTGTGATTGGGTCGCGCGTTGCTGGCGCCCTAAAGGGTCTGTGCCGCGTGGACCATTATCGCCTGGACCAAATTGAAGCCGTGGCATGCCCTGACCTGGTCCCGGGCTTTGCCCCGGACCTTGGGCCTGGCCTTCGCCCTGACCTTGCCCTTGCGCAAGCTGTTCCATCATGTCCTGTGCGCCTTGGCGAAGGGCTTCCAGCGCACGGCCCTGCTGCGGCAAGGCATTGTTGGCGCTGCCACGGCCCAGCATATCGCTTGCACCGTCCATAGCCTCGGCCGCTTCGCCGAACTGATTTGGGTCCAGCCCGAGATCGCGCAGCTGATCCATTAGATCTTCCAGCTGCTCGGCCAGGCCCTGCTGCTCCTGCGCCAATCCATCGAGTGGGTCTGGGCGCGGCTGCGCATCTGGATTGTTGCCTGGGTTTTCGCCGGAACCATTGTTTTGCCCGGTTTGCGGCTGGCCGTTCTGCGGCTCACCAAATGGTTCAGGCGGTGTAAACTCACGCGGCGGCATCACCTCGCGGCGCTGGGCATCGGAGGAAAACGGAAACGTCTCATCCAGCAGGCGTTGTTGCTCGCGGGTTATGTCTTGCAGTTCACGCACAGCCTCGCCCAGCGCTTGTTGCTGGGGGCTGGGTTCCTGGCTCTGCATGGCTTGGGCACCGCGAAGCTGGTCGAGCTGCTGGCGAAGCTGCTCCAGCAGTTCGCGGGCGGCATCTGCAGCGCCAAGCTCGGCCAGATCTTGAATCTGATCCATCAAGTCCTGCATGGCCTCTGGGTTAAGGTTCGCCATCGGCATGTCTTGTGGCATTGCGGCGGTATCCTGGTTCTGCAACCGCTCCGCCAAAGCTTGCATGTAGGTCTGAAACGCCTCGCGCAGCGCGTCCATTAATGCAGCGATTTCCTCCTCTGACGCACCATTTTCCAAGGCGTCGGCCAGGTTCTCTTCGGCTTCGCGCAAACGTTCTGCAGCCAGCGATAGGTCGCCATCTTCAACCTGAAGGGCAAGTTGCCATAGCATATCGACAACGGCCAAAAGCTCGTCCGTCTCATCGGCAAGGCGCAGACGCTGGGTGGTGACAATGAGGCCCAGGAAGGTGGTGTAATCGTCCTCCATGAAGTTTTCAGGTCCCAGCGCCAGGCCCTCTAGAGCGGTCAGGACCTGCGGCTTGGTGCGTGTGTCTATCGCCAATAGGCCGCGCTGCTCCACCAGTGAGCGGGCAAGGTCTTCTCGGAAAGGGCGCTGCGGCAATATCAGCGTGCGTGTGTCGCTGGTTGTTTCCTGGTTGGCGCCATCGCGGGCGACCAGCGTCATGTCCACCTCAAGCCCTGCCCAGGGGTGGGCGGAGAGATCACGGGTCGTTTCCAGCGTGCCACCTGCGCCCGGCGGCAACAGCAGATCAATGCGCGGGGCGGGCACCAGGGGCGTGGCATCGGCAAAGCGCTCGTCCGCTGGTTCCATATCAGCATGTGCCGCTGTCACGCCGTAGTCGTCCTCAGCATGATAGGGCAGTGTAAAGGCGCCCAAGTCACTGGCACTTGGATCTCCAGCAAAGCGGATCAAGGGAGGCGTGTCGGGCGTGATGAGCAACGGTACAGAAAAACTGCCACCTCGCGCGCTGATGTCCAGCACAACATCACTCGATAGAACCGCTTCCAGAGTGCCTGCCGCTTGTGCGTCACGTGCAAGCGTTAGCGGCTGGCCGCCGTTCATGGGGGTTAGCGCGGTCGTGATGGTTAAGGGATCGCTGAGCAGAACGGTCAAACGACTACCAGCTGGCAGCATGGCACCCAGGTCGCGGTCTGGTTGAGCCTCAAAACTTGCGCCTGCCAACAGGGTGCGTGGCGGTAGACCCGTGTAAGCGGGCGGCGTTGCCCAAACATCAACACGCAGGGGTATGCCTGGTGCGCTTTGCATGGGTGCAAAGGCTTGGCTAATGCGCTCGCCACGCTGCGGCCCGGCGACGAAAAACGCGACCACCAACAGCAGCATAACTGGTGCGCGCAGGGCCCAGCGGTCCAGCAGCTCGGTGCGTGGTGCAGGCAGGCCCGCTTTGAGCGTTTTCACCTGGTTCTGCATGCGGGCCTGATGGGCCTGCCACAGGCCAAGGCTCTGCGGGTCTGTGGTGTCAAACGGTGCGTCCAGAAGGGTGGTGAGTGGTTGGCCTGTAAGGTTTGAGGCGCGCTCAACCCTTTTTAGGCCAGTATCACCAGGCAGGGGCGGCACGCGCAGTGCCCAGATCAGCGTTGCCAGGAAGGCCATCGCGAGCAGGCCGACAAGCGCAAAGCGCAGAAAATCATGCAGGGCAGGCCAGAGGCCAACCCACGAGGCGATGAGGAACACGCCAATTACGCTGAGCGGTAGCACAAGCCGCGGCCAAATCTGCTCCACCTGTGCGAACAGGCGCGCTCGCTCGCTTGCGCGGTCGATGCGCTTCAAAAGGCGCGATTCAGGTGTGGGCGTGGTGGCCATGAAAGGAGTGTGGCGCGCAGCTGTGGTGAAGGCAAGGCGGGTTCTCGCCGCTCGCACGAATGTCATCCCGGACGCTGAAAGCGATCCGGGATCTGCCAAGCGCATGTCATTTGCAGATCCCGGGTCTCGCTAGGCTCGCCCGGGATGACACCGCGATTAGTCGAACCAATTGGGGCGCGAGTCCAAACCGATCAGGTCATCCATGCTTGTGCGCGGGCGTACCACGTGGAACTGGTCGCCATTGACCATCACTTCGGGGATCAGTGCGCGGGTGTTGTACGTGCCGGCCTGCACTGCGCCATAGGCCCCGGCGGAAAACACCGCGATCAAGTCGTCCTCTTTGACCGGCGGGAAAGAGCGATCCTTGGCGATGTAGTCGCCCGTCTCGCACACCGGCCCCACAAGATCGACCAATGGCCACAGTTCATCGGTCGCCGGCTCAATCACTGGTGCGACTTTGTGGAAGGCGTCATAGAGCGTCGGCCGGATGAGATCGTTCATGGCCGCATCGATGATGACAAAAGTCTTCTCGTCTGCTGGCTTCACATACTCAACGCGTGTGACGAGAATACCGGCATTGCCTGCGATCAGGCGGCCGGGTTCAAAAATGATTTCGCAGTCGAGTTTGTCGACATGCTTCTTCACCACCTTTGCGTAATCGTCGGGATGCGGTGGTGGGTCATTATCGTCGGCGTAGGGGATGCCAAGCCCGCCACCCAGATCGACATGCTCGATTGTATGGCCGTCAGCACGCAGAGCTTCAATGAGACCGCCCAGCTTGCCAAACGCCTGATCAAAGGGATCGAGCTGCGTGATCTGCGAGCCGATATGCATATCGATACCGATCACCTTGATGCCCGGCAGGCTGGCTGCGCGGGCATAGGCATCGCGCGCACGTGACCAGGGAATGCCGAACTTGTTCTCCGACAGCCCGGTGGTAATCTTGGCGTGGGTTTTGGCATCTACATCGGGGTTGATGCGCAAGCTCACCGGCGCATCTTTGCCCATCGCAGTGGCGACCGCTGATAAGCGTTCCAGCTCGGGTTCGCTTTCCACATTGAAGCAAAGGATGCCCGCTTTGATCGCCTGCTCCATCTCGGCGCGGGTTTTGCCCACGCCGGAAAACATAATCTTGTTGGCGGGCACACTGGCCCGCAGCGCGCGGGTCAATTCGCCGCCCGACACCACATCCGCGCCTGAACCCAAGCGCGCGAGCGTCTCCATAACGGCTTGGTTTGAATTGGCTTTGAGCGCGTAGCACACCAGCACCGGCAGATCGCCAAAGGCCTTTGTGAAAACCTCATAATGCCGGGTGAGTGTTGCCGAAGAATAGACGTAGAACGGCGTGCCAACCTCACGCGCCAGCGTCTCAACTGGCACGTCCTCGGCAAAGAGGCGGCCATCGCGGTAAGAAAAGTGATGCATGGCTGTTTATCTGGCTAGAGCAGCAGACCGTCGAGAATGAAATCGCGTTCTGGCGCGGGGGCAGGTTGCTCAACCTGTTCGCCCTCATCATTGATGACAGTGGACGGGCGCTCAAGCCCGCCACGCACGCCGCACCCGGCCACGGTGAGGGCGAGCAGAGCGGTCAAAAAGATCGTGTGAAGGCGCATCGCGCTGTCCTTGCGGCTTTGGTGTCTCTTACTAGGCGGATTTGGCCAGAAGCCTCAACCATCTTTTGGCCTGGCGCCGTACATTCTGCGGCGCTGTGCCGCCATAGCTTACCCGTGAACGCACCGATTTATCCACCGATAGCACGGTGAAGACATCTTCGGTGATTGCCGGCTCAACACTTTGCATGTCCGCCAGGGATAGTTTGTGCAGCTCAATCTTACGCTCTGCGGCTATGCTCACCAGCGTGCCTGTCACATGGTGTGCATCGCGGAACGGCATGTTCAGCACACGCACCAGCCAGTCGGCCAGGTCAGTTGCAGTGGCGTAGCCCGAGCCGGCCGCCTTTTTCAGCGCTTTGGCGTTTGGCACCATGTCGGCCACCATTCCGGTGGTGGCGGCGATTGAAAGTTCCAGCGTTTCCAGCGCGTCAAAGATCGGCTCTTTGTCTTCCTGCATGTCCTTGGCGTAGGCCATGGGTAGGCCCTTCATCACCGTCATCAGCGCTGTGAACGCGCCCATGACGCGGCCAATTTTGGCGCGCACTAGCTCAGCGGCATCGGGGTTTTTCTTTTGCGGCATGATGGAGGAGCCGGTGGTGAGTGCATCAGAGAGCGCGATGAACTCAAACTGCGCGCTCGACCAGATGACAATTTCCTCAGCAAAGCGCGAAAGGTGCATGGACAGGATGCTGGCAGCGGCCAGCGTTTCCAGAGCGTAGTCGCGGTCAGAAACGCTATCGAGCGAGTTTGCGGTTGGCCGGTCAAAGCCAAGCGCCTTGGCCGTCATTTGCCGGTCGATGGGAAAGCTGGTGCCCGCCAGCGCTGCCGCGCCAAGCGGCGACTCATTGAGGCGTTTGCGCGCGTCCTGAAAACGCCCGCGGTCGCGAGCGATCATTTCCACATAGGCCAGCATATGGTGACCAAAGGTCACTGGCTGCGCCGATTGAAGGTGTGTGAAGCCCGGCATAACGGTGCCTGCATGCTCCAAGGCCTTCTCTGCCAGCACAGTTTGCAAATCGGCCAGGGCGGCATCAATCCCGTCAATGGCGTCGCGCACATAGAGCTTGGTGTCGGTCGCCACCTGATCATTGCGCGAGCGGGCTGTGTGCAGGCGTCCTGCGGCATCGCCGATCAGCTCGCGCAGGCGCGCTTCAATGTTCATATGAATGTCTTCAAGACCACGCGAAAACGTGAAGTGACCGTGGGCGATCTCTTCGCCTATCTGTGTGAGACCAGCGATGATCGCATCACGGTCGGCGGCGGTTAAAATACCAACCTGCGACAACATCGTGGCATGCGCCTTGGACCCTGCAATGTCTTGGGCGTAGAGTTTCTGATCAAAGCCAATGGAGGCGTTGATGTCTTCCATGATCGCCGCTGGGCCTGCGGCAAACCGCCCGCCCCACATCATATTCTTGCCGGTATCAGTCATTTAGGTTGTATCGCCTGCAAAGCTTGAAAAACGGAATTGAACATGGCTTCACCGCAAACGCCCCCGAACTCTCGGCCAAGGAGAAAAAACGCGGGCATGCGGCTAACAATGTTGTTGCTGGTCGCGGCCATTTTGGGCGTCACGTCCGGTGGCATTGCGGTCTATCTCAACAATGCCAGCCCTGCAAATGATGAGACGGCAAGTGCCTGCACAATTTCGCAGGAACGCCGCGCTGCGCTGAATGCAGCCGCGCAGGGGCAGGTGGCAGCGTTTGCCGTGGTGGACGATGCGCGTCCCGCACCGATGATGGCGTTTCTGGATGGGGAAGGCCTTCCGCGAACAATTGAGGATTGGCGCGGGCGCACGGTTCTGTTCAATTTGTGGGCCACATGGTGTGCGCCGTGCCGCGAAGAAATGCCGGCGCTTGATACGCTGCAGGCCAATATGGGTGGTCGTTCGTTTGAAGTGGTGGCGGTGAATATCGATACCCGTGAAAGCGCTGATCCGGCAGGCTTTCTCGATGAAATCAACGTGCAGGCGCTTGCGTTCTATCAGGATAGTTCAGCTGATTTGTTTCAGGACTTGCGCGCCGAGGGTCTGGCGTTCGGCATGCCAACCACGCTGTTGATTGACAGTGATGGGTGCCTGCAAGGGTTTTTGGCTGGGGCGGCTCATTGGGACAGCGCTGATGCGGTGGCGCTGATACAAGCTGCCACAGTGCCGTGAGCAAAGTGCCATGAGGCTTGGTTTAGGAAGCTGACTCGCGGCGTTGCGCGGCCTCAAGCGCCCGCGTCACACCATCCTTTTCTGCTTCGAGCCTTGCGCGCAACTCTTCGCGTGCTTGGCGCAGGCGCAGTTGGGCCTGCCGTCGCCGTTCCTTTTGCGCGGGCGAGGTCATGTCGGCCGTCGCGATGGTTTTGCGAGCCACGCACAGCACAAGGAAGGTGACGAAGGCGACCACCAGATAGGTCACCAGAAAAATGACACCATCGGCTGCGTTGTTGAGCGTGAGTGCCAGAAAATTGCGGAACGGTTCGCAAGCCGGTGTGTCAAAGTCGGTTGCGAAAAAACACGGCGCAAGCAGCGCATCGCGCCACACATAAAAATAGCCAAGCGGTGCCAGTGCCACAGGGATGAGAATGACCGCGCCTGCAAAACGGCGCAGGAGCACGGCGAGCACACCCATAATCATGCCTGAAAGAACGCCCATCAACACTGCGCCCATAACAGCTAAGCCTGACGGTCCAGGCGCGTGCCAACACCTTCAGCCGTTGCCGAGCCAACCGACTGTGCATCGGCCAAGGCGACCGAGTTTGCTGAGGCTTGATCGATCATGGCAACCAGTTGCTGGGTGGCTTCCTGGTTCATTTTCATGACCTTTTGAGCTGCAGCTGCGCCGATTTGCGCCTGATTGTTTGCCATCGCTGCGGATGCGATTGCTACCGGTTCCATTGAGGCTTTCCCTAGGGTTTACGTGACGCGTACGCGTGTCGCGACCCTAGGCAGCAAAGCTTTCAGATATGTTGATAAGACGGTGAAGAGTTGAGCTTTTGCCCCGCTTGCACGGTGCTTGCTGTGCCACCAACCAGACGCAGCGCTATCTTGTTGGTACCGGCACTTCGCCGCGATAATCATAAAAGCCACGACCAGCTTTTTTACCAACCCAACCGGCTTCAACATATTTTACCAGCAATGGGCAGGGACGGTATTTGGTATCTGCCAGGCCGTCATAGAGCACCTGCATCACCGACAGGCAGGTATCCAGACCAATAAAGTCGGCCAGTTGCAGCGGGCCCATGGGGTGGTTGGCACCCAGCTTCATGGCGGTGTCGATGCTTTCTACTGATCCCACGCCTTCATAAAGCGTGTAGATCGCCTCGTTGATCATGGGCAACAAAATGCGGTTCACGATAAAGGCCGGGAAGTCTTCGGCCACGGTGATTTGCTTGCCGATATTGGCGACAAAGCCGCGCGAGGCTTCATAGGTTTCATCATCAGTGGCGATGCCCCGCACCACTTCCACCAGTTCCATCAGTGGTACCGGATTCATGAAATGGATGCCGATAAACCGCTCGGGCCGCTCTGTGGAGGCAGCAAGACGGGTGATGGAAATGGACGAGGTATTGGTGGCTAAAATCGCCTCAGACTTCACCACGGGTGCCAACTGGGCCAAAATCTTACGCTTTATGGTCTCATCTTCAGTGGCGGACTCAATGATGAGATCGCAATCATGCATGTTCTCATAGGCGTCAGAGGCTATGATGCGGCCCAAGGCAGGCTTGATCTCATCTTCTTTGATGATGCCTTTGCCGGCCTGGCGCGTCATGTTGCCCGATATTGTGGCAAGGCCCTCTTCAACGCGCTCTAGCGTCAAGTCCTGCAGCACCACATTCATGCCCGACAGGGAACACACATGGGCAATGCCCGACCCCATTTGTCCGGCGCCGACAATCCCGACCTTTTGAATGGCACTCATATGGTCCGCTTCTTTCTTTAGCTCGCCCCAAAAACAGGCTCGCTTATCCTTCTAGGATTCAAGCGTCGATTTCAACTCTGGCAGAACGTCGAAGAGATCTGCAACGAGACCATAATCGGCCACATCGAAAATCGGCGCATCTTCATCCTTGTTGATGGCCACGATGACACGGCTGTCTTTCATGCCCGCCAAATGCTGGATGGCACCTGATATGCCAGCGGCAATATAGAGATCTGGTGCGACCACTTTGCCGGTTTGGCCAACCTGCCAATCGTTGGGAGCATAGCCCGCATCCACCGCGGCGCGCGATGCGCCAACAGCGGCGCCAAGGCTGTCCGCCAATGGCAGGATGACACGCTCAAACTCTTCCTTGGAACCAAGGGCGCGGCCACCCGAAAGGATGATTTTCGCACTGGTGAGCTCCGGGCGTTCGCTGTCTGCAAGGTCCGCTGAGACAAAGCTGGAAAGCGATGGCAGGTCTGGTGCTGCAATGATCTCGACAGTGGCCGATCCATCGCTACCTGCGGCCGCAAAGGCTGTGCCACGTACCGTAATCACCTTCTTGGCGTCGGTGGATTTCACCGTTTGGATCGCGTTGCCCGCATAGATAGGCCGTTGGAACGTATCTGGACTTTCCACCGCGATAATGTCGGAGATCTGCATCACATCGAGCAGGGCCGCTACGCGCGGCATGATGTTTTTACCGGTCGTTGTGGCCGGAGCAACAAATGCATCATAGCTTGTCGCCAGCGACAGGATGAGCGCGGCCATGGGCTCTGCGAGCGCATGTTGCAGCGCTGCGCCCTCAGCATGCAGCACTTTGGCAACGCCGGAAAGGCTGGCGGCTTCTTTGGCCACGGCATCGGCACCAGAGCCTGCAACCAGGACATCGACCGGGCTACCCAGTTCCATGGCAGCGCTGAGTGCTTTGGCCGTTTCGGCCGAAAGCGCGTTGTTGTCGTGATCAGCGATCAGAAGAGTTGTCATAACGGGTCTTTCCTAGAACGCTTCGGTTTCACTTTTGAGCTTCTCAACAAGCTCGCCGACGCTGGCGACCTTTACGCCGGCTTGGCGAGTTGCAGGTGCGGCGGTGTGAAGGACAGCCAGGCGCGGTGCGAAGTCGACGCCGATCTCTTCTGGCGTCTTAACGTCCAACGGTTTTTTCTTGGCTTTCATAATGTTGGGCAGAGACGCGTAGCGCGGCTCATTGAGGCGAAGGTCGGTGGTGATGATTGCGGGCAAGGCCAACTTTACAGTCTCCAGGCCACCATCGACTTCGCGTGTGACGGAAACAGCATCGCTTTCCAGTTCCACTTTGCTGGCAAAGGTGCCTTGTCCCCAGCCCAGAAGCGCCGCCAACATTTGACCTGTCTGGTTGCAATCATCGTCGATGGCCTGCTTGCCCATAATCACAAGCTGCGGTGCTTCTTGCGCCACAATGGCTCTGAGTGTCTTGGCAACAGCCAGTGGTTCTATTGTTTCATCGGTTTTCACGTGGATCGCCCTGTCCGCACCCATGGCAAGCGCAGTGCGTAGCGTGTCCTGTGCCTTGTCCGGGCCGATGGTCACCGCGATAATCTCTTCGGCCTTGCCGCCTTCTTTCAGGCGTAGAGCTTCCTCAACCGCGATCTCATCGAACGGGTTCATCGACATTTTGACATTGGCGAGGTTAACCCCCGACCCGTCTTCTTTGACCGTGATGGTGACATTGTAATCCACCACCCGTTTAACAGGCACCAAGATTTTCACGCGTTTCTTCCATCATTTTGAGTGGGCTGTGTGGGTCTTAAAGCATGTTTTGTGCGATGCAGCAAAGCCGACCATAGTTTCCTAGTGTGGGATTTTTGCGTGCAAGCCCTGATCAAACAGCTTTACATCGCGGTGTTTGAACAAAGGTGTCATAGCAGCGCCCGCAACCAGCCCACCAATATGAGCCCACCAAGCTGTGTTGGACCCGTTCTCGCCTGACAAAACCATTGCGACGTTCCAGATGACGTAGGCACCAAGAACAATGTAGGCGGGGAGCTGGAACGGAAACTTGATAAGAAGCGTCACAAGCACCCACACTTTCACGCGTGGATGCAGCATTAAGTAGGCGGCCACCACACCCGATGTTGCGCCTGATGCACCCACCAGCGGGGCCGAGGGGTCGGGCGTCATGATGGCGTAGGCAAGGCCACCGGCAATGCCGCAAAACAGGAAGAAAATGAGGAACTTAACGTGCCCCATCGCATCTTCCACATTGTCGCCAAACACCCACAAAAACAGCATATTGCCAGCCAGGTGTATCCAGCCCCCATGCAAAAAGCTGTAACTGAGAACGGTGATTTCTTCGGGCACGAATATGAGGTCGGCGGGCCGGGTCTGCTCGGCAAACAACGTGATCGGGATCAGCGCCAGACGAAAATCTGGGTAGTCCATCACTGTGCCCTGGAAGATCAAGAACACCCCCACATTGAGGACGATGAGGCCAATGGTGACAGCCTGCACGGTAATGCGCTGCTTGGGATTGGAATCAAAAAACGGCAGGAACATTGTTGTGTCCTAGGTCGGTACCCTTGAACCTTAGCGGTTCTTGCCAGGCACCCACAAGACATCACCAGCGCCCTTGTCGTTCACCCAGCGTGAGGCAACAAACAGAAAGTCCGACAGGCGGTTAAGATACTGCCGGGCCTGGGCGCTGACTTTACCGGGTTCGGCCTCTGCCAGTTCTACCGACAGACGTTCGGCGCGGCGGCAGATCGTGCGTGCGACATGCAGGCTAGCTGCGGTGGTGGTGCCACCGGGCAACACAAACGAATTGAGCGGCGAAAGATCAGCGTTCAGCGCATCGATCTCGCCTTCAAGCCGGTCAACCTGGCCCTGAATGATGCGCAGCGGCTCATAGCCCAAGTCTTCGTCGGTTGGCGGGGTGGAAAGGTCTGCGCCCAAATCAAACAGATCATTCTGGATGCGCATCAGCATAGCATCGATCGCTTGCAGGCTGTCATCGGTGCCCGTGGAGAGGCGAGCCATGCCGATGGCGGCATTGGTCTCATCGACAGTGCCATAGGCCTCAACGCGCAGATCAAACTTCTTGCGCCGCTCGCCGGACCCAAGGCCCGTGGTGCCATCGTCACCGGTTTTTGTGTAAATTTTTGTCAGAACGACCATGGGAAGGACCTTTTGGTTAGCTGCGGCTGGCGATAAAGGCGACGATCATAACCACGACAATGGCGACCGCCTGCAAGATGACCCGCCAGCGCATGAGCTGTTGAGACCGGTTGGCGCTGCCGCCCTTCATCATGTTGGCAAGGCCCATGAACAGGACGATGGCCACCGCGCCAAGCGCGATAATGGTAATAACGGTTGCAACGGTGGACATGGAAAGCCTTGTACAGAAGTCTTGCAGAGCAGCTTCGCAGAAGCGTTTGGTGGATGCAGCCCTTACCCTGCAAACAGATAGCTTGCATTGAGCGCGCTGGCGAAACTTACCAATGCCAGATAGGGCACAAAGAGCAGGGTGGCGAGACCATCGGCGCGTCGTGCGGCAATCATCCACATCACGATGGCCAACCAAAGCGCTGCAATCACCAGCAGGCCGCCGGTGATTGACTGCATGGCAAAGAATGCAATGGTCCAGGCAGCATTGAGCACGATCTGCACGCCATAGCGCCAGCGTAGCGTGCGCTTGAGGCCAGGCGTGGCCTTCATGTCGGCGCGCCAACCGGCATAGGCCATGAGCAGGTAAAGGATGGGCCAAACCACCCCAAAGGCCCAGCCTGGCGGCTGAAACGAAGGCCTGGAAAGACCCTGGTACCATGCGCTGGTGTCCGGATCAGCAGCGAGGCTGCCAGAAAGCGATGCAGCTGCGGTAACGGCCACATAGATGGCCAAGAGCCACCAAGCGTTTCTGTCTGATTGGGTTTTCATGAACACTATTTCTGTCTTGCTTTGGCCAGCATGGCGTGGAGGGTGCGGCTGGGGAGCAAGCGTCTGGCCAGCGCCATCATGTGGGTGGGCGTGGTGACCCGGTAAACAGGCTTCGGGTTGGTGCTCTCTACCGCTTTAACAAGCGCACCGGTGACCGCCTGTGGCCCCAATTCAAAGCTCGCTTTGTCAGCTGAGCGCATGCGGTCGATTTGGTGGTTGTAATCATCGCTATAGGCTGAGCCTTCCACCTGGACCGTGCGTTCAAATGTGGACAGCGCCGTGGTTCGGAACTGGCTGGTGATTGGCCCTGGCTGAATAGAGACGACCTTGATGCCAAAATGCGCGACTTCTGCGCGCAAAACATCGCTGTAGCCCTCGACGGCATATTTGCTGGCCGCATAAGGCCCACGATAGGGCGAACCCACAAAGCCCAGCACACTCGAACACTGCACAATGCGGCCAGAGCCTTGCGTGCGCATTACCGGCAAAATAGCCCGCGTGAGCGTGTGCCAACCGAAAAAATTGGCCTCAAACTGTGCGCGTAGATGTTGGGTTTCGATATCCTCAATTGCCCCCACTTGCCCATAGGCGCCGTTGTTAAACACAGCGTCCAGCCGCCCATCTGTCAGCGCCAGCGTCTCTTCCACGGCAGTGACGATGGTGGGTTCCAGCGCATAATCGAGCCGCACGACGTCCAGCCCTTCCTCTTTCAGGCGCTCGATATCACGTGCCTTGCGGGCGGTGGCGATTACATGCCAGCCGCGCTTTGCAAGCGTGTGTGCCGCGTGGTGGCCAATGCCGGTGGAGGTGCCTGTGATGAGAATCGAGCGCTTGGACATCTGTGTGGCCTAGCGCGCCTTAATGCTGATGCCTAGGCTACGGCTTTCGAGCGGTTGCTGGTATCCAGCTTGGCGCAGACGATGGCGATTTGCTCAATCAGGTCCGATAGCGCGTGCGGCGCCAGGTGATAGGGGCAAAATTCCGGCCGCACCCTGTATCTGGTGAAAACCGGGTTGGTTTGGCTGGCGATATCAAAGGCGGCGATGGTTGGGGCTGTAAACTGACGCGTGACTGAGGGACCAACCTGAACCAGATTGACGTCATGATGGCGCTCATCGCGGCAAATGCGATTGTAGGTCTCGCTAAGCGGGCCGCGCGGGCCCTCCATAACCTGAATGAAGTAATCATCAACATGGATCAGGCAGCCCGAAACGCCATCTGGTTGGTTGTTCTTATCGGCCTGTTTGACGATGTTGCGCAGGAAAATGCGACGCTGTTCACCGCGCACTTCTGGCGCGCGTGAAATATAAGTGATTGTGTAGAGCGGCATGTGCTGCACCTTGGGCTACGAATAACCCAAGGTGAAGGCTTAAGGTTGCATATACGTTAAATACAACTTTAAAGTGCGGTTGCCCTTTAACACTGCTTGGCAAACCAGCTGCGTCTTATGTCCCTGAGCGGCGTGCGGCGACCCATTTATACCACACCATTGCGGCATCCTACCTGCCGCATCTTACTTCCGGCATCGCCTTTGCCGGAAACTTACGCTTCCAACAAACGCTTGGCGATAACTTGTGCCTGAATCTCAGCAGCACCCTCGAAAATATTGAGGATGCGGGCATCGCACAGCACACGGCTAATCGCATACTCCAGCGCAAAGCCGTTGCCGCCATGGATTTGCAGCGCGTTGTCAGCGTTGGCCCAAGCAATGCGTGCACACAGCAGTTTTGCCATGCCCGCTTCCACATCGCACCGGCGACCTTCATCCTTTTCGCGGGCCGAAAAATAGGTCAGCTGACGGCCAATCATCGTTTCTACCGCCATCATGGCCAGCTTGTCGGCCACGCGCGGGAACTGGATCAACGCCTTGCCAAACTGCACCCGGTCCTTGGCGTACTGGATACCCAGATCTAGCGCGTTTTGCGCCACGCCAACGGCTCGTGCTGCCGTTTGGATGCGGGCGCTCTCAAAGGTCTCCATCAGTTGTTTGAAGCCATTGCCTTCGGCCTCACCCAAAAGGTTTTCCGCCGGTACCTCAAAGCCATCGAACGCAATCTCGTATTCTTTCATGCCGCGATAGCCGAGCACCTCAATTTCCCCGCCAGACAGGTTGGGGTGCGGGAACGGATCTTCATCGGAGCCGCGTGGCTTCTGCGCGATGAACATGGACAAGCCTTTATAGCCGGGCTCGTCAGGGTTTGTGCGGGCAAGCACGGTCATAATATCGGCGCGCACCGGATGCGTGATCCAGGTTTTGTTGCCGTTGATGGTGTATGTTTCACCCTTGAGGGTGGCGCGGGTTTTCAAGGACGCCAGATCTGATCCGGTGTTGGGTTCGGTGAAGACCGCCGTTGGCAGAATTTCTGCGGCAGCGATGGCAGGCAGCCACTTCTCCTTTTGGGCATCAGTGCCGCCGCACAAGATCAGCTCGGCTGCAATTTCTGAGCGCGTGCCCAGTGAGCCAACGCCAATATAGGCGCGTGAGAGTTCTTCGGAGACAACGCACATGGCCTCTTTGCCCAGACCCAGCCCGCCATATTCTTCGGGGATGGTGAGGCCAAACACGCCGAGTTCGGCCATTTGCTCAACGACTTCCATCGGAATGTAATCGTTTTTCAGATGCCATTCGTGGGCATAGGGCTCCACCGCATCGGCGCTCAAACGGCGCATTTCTTCGCGGAAGGCCTGCATGGTTTCATCCAGCCCATCTGCACCAACGGTTGCAGCACCGCTGTCTTCCATCATCGTGGCAACAAGGGCTGCGCGCTTGGCAGGCTCGGTACCGATTGTGATCAATGCGCGAACCGATGGGTTGTCGGAAAAGGCGCGCGCCACATTGGAAGGCACACCCAAGGCCGCAAGGCGGATGATCTCGCCTTGGTTCATCGGTATGCCGCCCTCGATCTGCGCCAGATATTCGCCAAACCCGATTTCAACGATCAGCGCTTCAGTGTCGCTGTAAAGCCCTTCGGCCTGCATGCGGGTCGCGTAGTCGGTCAGTTCGCGCAGTGCCTCGCGGTATGTGGCAAGCCACGCCAGCCCGTGCGCTGCATGCTGATGCTGTTCCAGCAGTGCACCTTTCACCCGGCCACCGTCCATCGTGATCGCAGCCACAGCGGCCTTCGCGGCGTCATAGAGGGTGTTCACTGCCGTGACCGCGTCGGCGGCCAGGGCGAGGCTATCGGGCGCATTCAGCGTCAAATCTTCGGCCAGGCTCATGATATCTTCCTCGTCATGGTGCGCGTTTGTGGGCTTCCGCGCAGGTCACCAGCTTATGGGTGCGCTGCAAAATGATCAACAGGTTGCACTGCAACAACCCCGCCAAATGGCGCAGTTGAACGCGGTCGCGCACGCTCTAGCCGCCTTGATAGGGGGCTAGGTCACGCACGCATAAATGCGGTGCATTTGGTCGCTGGACATTTGTTTTGGTACAAGGAGCGGGGCAGCAGGAAATACGTTTATTTTCAATGCCCTGCGACACCGTACCAGACAAAATCAACGCGATTCTTTGCACGGCCAAAGAGCTTCTACCTGTCACGTCGCTGCTCTCAACCGTGCACGCGGCACGCTTTTCGAGCAGCTTCTCACATCTTTTTGCCTTTTGAGCCGCCAAAGGGATCGCATTTATGCGTGCGTGACCTAAACCGGTTTGGGTTTTTTGTTGACCAGATAGACGCCAAAGACTGTCAGTGCCATGCCCGCTATGCCGATCGCGTTGAGGCCTTCATCAAAAAGGATCCAGGCTTCGATCGCCACCAGTGGTGGTATGAGATAGATCAGGGTCGCAGCCCGGCTGACCGCGCCATGACGGATCAGCAGCAGAAAAAGCCCGATTGCCGCGAACGACAGGCCAAACACCGCCCACGCCATAATGGCCGCGCTGGTCCAGCTCACCTCGATGTGGAAGTCTTCCAGTAGGAGGGCTGCAGGCAGGATCACCAGCACTGCGCCTATGTATTGCATCAGGGATATGGCGCGTAGGTCCCCGCTTGGCAGGAAGCGCTTTTGGTAGAGTGAGCCCAGTGTGACCGAAACCATGCCGAGCGCGTTGATCGTCATAAGCCAGGCTCCTGCTACAAAGGCCTGTCCCTCAAGGGCAAAAAGCTGCGGCATCAACGCGATAAGGAGCCCCACAAAGCCCAAGCTCAGCCCCAGCCATTGCTTGCGCGTCAGGTGCTCAGCCAACCAGGAGACGGCCAGAACGGCTGTCAGAAGCGGCTGGAGTGCTGCGATAATGCCGGCCAAAGGCGTCGCGAGCCCAGCATCAATGGTGTACCAGACCCCGCCAAGATAAAGTGCATGCAACAACACGCCAGACGCCAGCCCATGGACCCAGGCGCGCCGACTTTTCGGCAGTTTCACCTTGAAGGCGAGCATGATGGCACCCAACAAGAGCGCCGCCAGCGAGAAGCGTGCCGCCAGAAAGGTCAGAGGGTCGGCGATGGGCGCTGCCGCACGTGCGGTGATCCAGCCTGTGGACCAGATGAGCACGAAAAGAACGGGCGCAAAGCGCAGCAGCATGGCGGGGCTTTCGGGAGAGGCTTGAAGATGCTGCGCCCTTAGCCCTTCAACGCAAGGGTGTCATCTTTACCGCGTCATGGCCGCCCTTGAGGCGGCCATCCATCCCTATAACTCTCCAGTGCCCAGGTGGTGGGCGTGAGAGCTGGATCCTCGGGTTGGAAGCGTGGCGCGTGACACGCGGACCCCCGAGGATGACGAGTGTGGGTGTGGCGAATTACCCTGCCGCCTCGATGGCATCTTCAATGGTGCGTAGGCCGGGTTTGGGCGACCCAACAAGGCAGGCCATGTTACCGGGGGCGTGCTGGTTTTTGTACATTTTGGTGTGGGCTTTGGGGATATCGCGCCAGGCAAACACCTCTGACATTGCCGGATCAATGCGCCGTTCTACCACCAGCTTATTGGCCGCTGCTGCCTGCTTGAGGTGGGCAAAGTGTGATCCTTGAACGCGCTTCTGGTGCATCCAAACATAACGCGCATCCATGGTGAGGTTGAAGCCGGTGGTGCCCGCGCAAATGACGATCATGCCGCCGCGTTTACATACGAAGGTCGACACCGGGAAGGTTGCCTCGCCTGGATGTTCGAACACAAAGTCAACATTCACACCCTTGCCGGTGATGTCCCAGATCGCCTTGCCGAATTTACGCACTTCGGCGAACCAGGCATCGTATTCCGGCGTGCCGACCTTGGGCAGTTGGCCCCAGCAATCGAAGTCCTTGCGGTTGAGAACGCCTTTTGCGCCCATCGACATCACGTAGTCGCGCTTGTCTTCGTCGGAAATCACACCGATGGCGTTGGCCCCGGCAGCGGCGCAAATTTGGGTGGCGAACACGCCAAGCCCGCCTGATGCGCCCCAGACCAACACATTATCGCCGGGCCGCAGCACATGGGGTCGGTGGCCGTAGAGCATACGATACGCTGTGGCGAGCGTGAGCGTATAGCAGGAGGCCTCTTCCCACGTCAGATGCTTGGGCCGTGTCATGAGCTGGCGGGCCTGAACGCGGGCAAACTGCGCAAACGACCCATCCATCGTTTCATAGCCCCAGATGCGCTGGGTGGGCGAAAACATGGGGTCGCCGCCATTGCACTCTTCATCGTCGCCATCATCCTGGTTGCAGTGGATGACGACTTCATCGCCGACCTTCCAGCGCTTCACCTTCGCGCCGACAGCCCACACGATGCCTGAGGCGTCCGAGCCATTGATGACATAATCGTTCTTAATGTAATCGAAGGGCGAAATAGGCTCGCCAAGGCCCGCCCAGATGGCGTTGTAATTGACGCCTGCGGCCATAACGAAAACCAGCACCTCATCATCGCCAATATCCCAGACCGGAACAACTTCCTGCTGCATGGCAACCTCTGGCTCACCATGGCGCTCGCGGCGCACTGCCCAGGCGTACATATTGGCTGGCACATGGCCGAGCGGTGGGATTTCGCCAATCTCATAAAGGTCTTTGGTTTGGGTCTCATCAGCCATGGTGGGCCTCGCATGCAGGGATAAGGGTCTGGGTACGGGTCTGCGCGTAGTGAAACATGCTGCACTGCAAAAAACCATACGACCATCGGGTTGCGTGCAAGATATAAGCCCCGGCGCAATATAGCGCGCGCGGGGCGCAGATCGTTAAGCGCTGTTAACCAGCAGTTCGGGTATCAATAAACCAGATGTTTAAACGGTGATGCTAAGCCGGTGAATTAACGCGGTGCAATCACTGCGTCGTGGGGCGCCTGTCGGGGCGTGCCGAACACTTCTAAGCACGGGAAACACGATCATGTTCGGTCACCTGCCAAACTTTGTGATGGACAATATCTGGTATGTCATTTTGGTCGCCTCGCTGCTGACCTGGCCAATGGCGTGGCTTGCCGATGGCGCATTTCAGCACAACGGTTTTGGCTTGTTCGGCAATTACGTGCTTCTGATGATCGGTTCGTTGGGCGGCGCTATCGCGATCATGGTCCATATGGGCTCGGCTGCACAGGTTATGAGCGCACCACAATTACCGTTCTTTGCAGCCTTGGCGGGGGCCTCAGCGCTTATTCTTTCGGCTTGTCTGCTCAAACGCTTTTTGGCGCGGTAGCCTTTGCTCTGGAAACTGGCCTGATCTGGCGTTGCTTCCAAAGGTGAGGTGACGGACGGAATTTTGAGGCTTATGTTGCCTTCATGTTTCAGTGCACAAGCGCTGCTTGAGCGTGAGGTGTTGTCTGATGAGCGAGATTCCAAGCCGCGATAAATCTGATCGAGATAAGCCCTGGATCTTCCGCACCTATGCGGGCCACTCCACGGCCAAAGATAGCAACGCGCTTTACAAGACCAATTTGTCCAAGGGGCAGACCGGCCTTTCGGTGGCTTTCGATCTGCCCACGCAAACCGGCTACGATCCAGACCATGTTTTGGCCAAAGGCGAGGTGGGCAAAGTTGGCGTGCCAGTGGCCCATCTAGGCGATATGCGCACGCTTTTCGATGGTATTCCGCTGGATGCCATGAACACCTCCATGACAATCAATGCCACTGCGCCCTGGCTGCTCGCGCTTTATGTGGCTGTGGCGGACGAGCAGGGCGCAGACCGTGGCAAGCTGGCTGGCACCACGCAAAACGACATCATCAAAGAGTATCTTTCACGCGGCACCTATGTGTTTCCGCCCGAGCCCTCTATGCGGCTCACAACCGATATGATCGGCTGGACGTACAAGCACACGCCCAAATGGAACCCAATGAATGTGTGTTCCTACCATTTGCAGGAAGCAGGCGCGACGCCGGTGCAGGAGCTGTCCTATGCGCTGGCCACCGCGTGTGCCGTGCTCGACACGGTAAAGGCGCGCGGGATTATCCCGGACGAAGACTTCCCTAAAGCCGTCGGGCGCATCTCGTTCTTCGTGAATGCTGGCATGCGGTTCGTCACTGAGATGTGCAAAATGCGCGCGTTCGTCGATTTGTGGGACGAGATTTGCGAGCAGCGCTATGGCGTGGACGACCCGAAATATCGCCGGTTCCGCTATGGGGTGCAGGTGAACTCGCTGGGGCTGACCGAGCCGCAAGCTGAAAACAATGTCTACCGGATTTTGATCCAGATGCTGGCGGTGGTGCTGTCCAAAAAGGCGCGCGCCCGCGCCGTTCAGTTGCCTGCCTGGAACGAAGCTCTTGGCCTGCCACGGCCTTGGGATCAGCAATGGTCGCTGCGTATGCAGCAGGTGATGGCGTTCGAGACTGATTTGCTTGAGTTTGGCGATCTGTTCGATGGCTCTGCCGAGGTGGATGCCAAGGTTGAAGCGCTGAAGGAAGAGGCCCGTGCTGAACTTGCTCAGATCGAAGCAATGGGTGGTGCGATTGCCGCCATTGAAACCAGCTATATGAAGCAGCAGTTGGTCGCCTCCAATACGATGCGTCTTGAAGGCATTGAAAAAGGCGACCAGACCGTGGTCGGCGTCAACCGATATGAGGAGAGCGAGGAAAGCCCGCTTGGTACAGGCGAAGGCGCGATTATGGTCGTGCCGGAAGGTGTGGAAGAAGAGACTGTGGCCACGCTCAACGCCTGGCGATCACACCGTGACGCGACCCAGGTTGAGGCCGCAATCGCAAGCCTTAAAAACGCCGCCGAGGGTAACGCCAACATCATGGATGCTTCCGTTGAGGCGGCCAAAGCGGGCGTCACCACTGGTGAGTGGGGCGCTGCCCTGCGCGGTGTTTACGGCGAGTACCGCGCGCCAACCGGCGTTGGCAAAGCGGCTCGGGCTGACGTTGAAGACCTGGCGCAGGTGCGTGCCGATGTCGATGCAGTCTCCACCAAGATGGGTCGCCGTTTGAAAATGTTGGTCGGCAAGCCTGGCCTTGATGGTCACTCCAATGGTGCTGAACAGATCGCTGTGCGTGCGCGTGATTGCGGTATGGAGGTCGTGTACGAAGGCATACGCCTCACACCAGCCGAAATCGTCAATGCTGCCATCGAAGAAGATGTGCACATTGTGGGCTTGTCCATTCTGTCAGGCAGCCATGTTGCGCTGCTCAAAGATGTGATGGACCGGCTGCGCAAAGAGGGTGCGGATGATATCCCGGTCGTGGTCGGCGGCATCATTCCGCCCGAAGATGAGGTGGCGCTGAAAGCGATGGGCGTTGCAGCGGTTTACACCCCCAAAGATTTCAAGGTGAACACCATTATGGCCGACATTGTGCGCATCGTTGCCGATGGTGCTGAAAAGGCTGCCTAGTCGGCATTTTTGATGCAAAAGCAGTTATTCGCTAAACTGCAATGGATTTGTCGAACGCTGACTTAATTGGTGGTCGCTAGGACGACTTCACCAGCACGACCACGCGGCAAGTTTGCCCCAAGCGTCCAAAATGGGTTGCCTTGTCGTGGCTGCACACTGTGACGAGGCCATCGGCCACAAGTTGGTCGATGGCTTCTTCAAAGCGTAGCTTATGCCATGCTGCTTCGTAAATATTGAGCGCAAACAAGCCGCCCGGTTTAATCGTATCAAGCACGGGAACAAGCGCCTCTGGTCCCACGTGACCTAACGTGTAGAGCCCGCTTGATACTGCTGCATCATACTGACCAGATGGAAACGGCAAAGCTTTGGTGGCGTCAGCAACTTTTAAGCTCTGATAGAGCCCGGTTTTGGCGGCCTGCTTGAGCATTTCTGGCGATAGATCGAACCCGTCGATCTGTGCCTGGGGGTGGTAAGTCCTTACGGCTTTGGCCGTGAGACCGGTGCCACAGCCCGCATCGAGCAGCTTTGGGCTTTCGGCTTTCAAATGGTCAGCCAGTGCTTTTGCCACCAGTTCTGGCGCTCGGTAGCCCATAGCGCCAACCAGCCCATTGTATGCGCCTGGTAGACGTCCGTAGAGCAGGCCGAACGCCTGCACGAGTGCATCAAAAAGTTTGGATCGCTGCTTGGTGTGGGATGGCATGCCCCAAGCATTGCGCACTATGCTGCTGGCGTCAAAGCTGTTGTTGCGTTGACGGCGCACCAGTGTAACACGCATGGCATGTCGCTTCTTGCCATCGTCCTTCCCGTTTTTGGGCTCATTGCCATCGGCTTTGCCGCAGCGCGTGCAGGGCTGGTCAAGGACAGCGTGGGCGATGGCCTGTCGGACTTTGTTTTTACGGTGGCTGTGCCTTGTCTTTTGTTCAAAACGCTGGCCACCGCTGATGTGCCCGAGGCAAGCCCCTGGACCTATTGGGCCGTGTATTTTGCCGCTGTCATCGTGGTGTGGGTAAGCGCCCATATGGTGGTGACGCGTGGTTTTGGTCGCGACAAACCCACCGGAACTGTTGCGGGTTTTTCCTCGGCGCAGGCCAACACAGTGCTTATCGGTATCCCGCTTATTTTGACCACCTATGGTGATGCGGGCCGGGTGCCCATTTTTCTGCTGATTGCCATTCACTTGCCCATCATGATGACGGCAGCAACTCTGTCTATCGAGCTGGGTTCTTCGCAACGCAGCGACATGCCCGCGATGCTGAAAAAACTTGCGATCTCGATCATCACGCATCCCATCATTATCGGTATTTTGCTGGGTGTTGCCTATCGCATGACCGGGTGGGGCATCGCGGCAATACCCTTTCAGATCCTGGATATGTTGGGGTCAACGGCCATTCCTTGCGCGCTGTTTTCCGCCGGTATGGCGCTTAAGCGCTACGGGCTGGCCGGTGATCTGCGCATCACGCTCACTGTCAGTTTCTTGAAACTGTTGGTGCACCCCGGGTTGGTGTTTCTTTTCGGTGCTTTTGTGTTTCAGTTGCCGCCGGTTTGGCTTGGCGCCGCGGTGCTTTTTGCGGCCTGCCCATCCGGCATCAACGCCTATTTGCTCGCCAACCGGTACGGTACCGGCGTGCGCATTGCCTCATCCTCGATCGCCCTTTCAACCGCACTTGCTGTGGTGACTGTCACCGGCTGGCTTTGGGCGTTGCAAGCTTATCAGGGCACTCTGGGGTAGTGCTGTTCACACAGCGTTGATTTGCCGTCGCCCGGCTGCGCCCTAGCTTATGGGGAGCAAACAAACGAACCGGGAGAAATACCATGCACACCCATTCCAACAATCGCGCCTTGGACGCAGTGGGCGCAGCGCGCCAGACGGGCAGTTTTACTCTTCAGGGTCTGGCTTTCGGGGCATTGCTGTTGGGCGCAGCGGCACTAATCATGCCCACCGCCAGTGCGATGGACCACAAAAGCGAAGCGCCGGAGGGCGCGCAGGTTTATTTCATCACCACCGAAGATGGTGCGACGCTAAGTAACGCTGTGACCATTCATTTCGGTTTGGAAGGCATGGGCGTTGCGCCCGCTGGCGTGGAACAAATGCACACAGGCCACCACCATTTGCTGGTGAATATGCCGCTGGATCACATTGATCTGGATAACCCACTGCCCAATGATGAAAATCATCGCCACTTTGGCGGCGGACAGACTGAAGCGACCCTGGAACTGCCAGCCGGCACGCACACGCTCCAACTGCTTTTGGGTGACCATAACCACATTGCACATAACCCCGTGGTCGCCTCAGACGTCATTACCGTGACGGTTGAATAGGGTCGGCAGGTTCACGCCAGGCGCTTGATCAGCGCTTCTCGGTCAACACCTGCGCGGCGCAGGCTGCGCAGGCTTTTTGCGCCTTCAGATTTTGAAAGCTTGCGGCCATCCTCGCCCAACACCAGCTGGTGATGGTGGTAGATTGGTGCAGGCAACCCTAGTAGATCCTGCAACAGGCGATGCAGTGAGGTGGAGGCTTCAAGGTCTTGGCCACGCACAACATGGGTGATGCCCTGCAGGGCGTCATCGACCACCACCGCCAGATGGTAGGTGGCAGGGCTGTCACGCCCGCGCAGCAACACATCCCCCCAGGCTGACGGGTCGGTGATGGTGGACACCGGCGCGCCAGCAGGGCTTTCCAGCCGCTTTTCGGTCAACCGCGTAACAGCAAGGTGTTTAAGTGCCGCCTGCATATCCAGCCGGATCGGCCCCTCTTGGGGCAAGGCGTTGGGGCGTTTGGCTTTGTCATTGTCGGCAAAGGGGTAGTGCGGACTGCCATCTGGGTCCACCGCCCAGTCCAAGCCGTCAGCCTTGATGCTCTCAATAGCGCGTTTGATCTGGGTGCGGGTGGCGGGCGCAGGGTAGGCAAGGCCAGCATCATAAAGCGTGCGCAAGGCTGCATCATAGTCGGCAAGGTGCTGGGATTGCACGCGCACCGGCTCTTCCCAGGTCAGGCCAAGCCACGCCAGATCATCCAGGATTGCCTCAACAAACTGCGGTCTTGCGCGCGAGGTGTCGGTGTCTTCTATGCGCAGCAACAGCCGCCCGCCTAGGCTATCGGCCCAGCGTTTGCACTCCAGCGCGCTTAACGCATGGCCCAGATGCAGGTAACCGTTGGGGGAGGGCGCAAAGCGAAGGGCAGCTTCATTCATGACCCGATGCATAGAGTGCGACGACGATGTGGTCGAGGGCCTTGCTGCTCTTCGGGTCTTGGACCCAGCCTTAGCGCGCGCAATGCAAGCTGTGGAGCACGTGCCGCTGCGCCGTTCGACACCTGATTTTGCTGGCCTTGTGCGCATCGTGATCGCGCAGCAAGTGTCAGTTGCCAGTGCCAAGGCAATTACAGCGCGCACCATTAAGACACTTGGTGCTTTGGAGGCACGGGCCTTTGCCAACGCCGATGATGAAACCTTGAAAGCCTGCGGATTGTCGCGACCCAAGCAGCGGACCTTGAGGGCCATCGCACAGGCACTGCCTGATGGTGCGTCTTTTGATCGGCTCAATGCCATGGAAGGCATGGCGATAGAGGCGCAGCTGGTTGCCATCCATGGTGTTGGTCCCTGGACAGCGCAGATCTATCGGCTGTTTTGCGTTGGCGATGCGGACACTATGCCCGCCGGTGACCTTGCCTTGCAAAAAGCTGCCGCCTGGGCGCTGGGTCTGCCTGAACGCATGAGCGAGGCGCAGCTGAGCCAGCGGGCGGAAGCCTGGTCGCCTTGGCGAGGCGTCGCCGCGCGGCTTTTGTGGGCCTATCACAGTGTGGTGCAGGACGGTCGCGCAGGCATCGCGCTGTAAGGCAAACATCCACAACCGGTTTTGCCCTGCGTCCATCGGTGTCTTCACAAGCCTGACACACACGCTATAGATAATGGCGTGCATAGCTTTGAGTTGTGCGATCCGGACCGGGAGCCAAGCTTGACCGTTGCCGTTTCTAATAAAGCGTTTAAGTCCACTGCCAACCCGGTGGCCTTGCCTGCTTCGCGTTCCATGAACCCTGAGGCGTGCCCCGCTTTGGTGCTGAACGCTGATTTCCGTCCACTGTCTTATTACCCGTTGTCGCTCTGGCCCTGGCAGGAGGCTGTGAAAGCTGTTTTCCTCGATCGGGTGAACATCCTGTCGGAGTACGACACTTGCGTGCGCAGTGTCTCTTCGCAGTTCAAGTTGCCAAGTGTGGTCTCGCTTAAGACGTATGTGAAGCCGCAGCGTCACCCCGCGTTCACACGCTTCAATGTGTTCCTGCGCGATCGCTTTGAGTGCCAGTATTGTGGTGCGCCAGACGACCTAACATTTGATCATGTGGTGCCGCGATCGCGCGGTGGGCAGACGACCTGGAAGAACATTGTGACGGCGTGTAGCCCTTGCAACCTGCGCAAAGGCGGCAAAATGCCAAAGAACGCGCAGATGTTTCCGCGCCAAGCGCCCTTCCAGCCAACTGTGCACGATTTGCAAGCCAACGGGCAGAAGTTCCCGCCCAACCATTTGCACGAAAGCTGGATGGACTTTTTGTATTGGGATACCGAACTGGACCCTTGAGTGGTCGTTATGCTGCTTTGGGTGGCCAAACAGCGGCGGCAAAGCAAGCCTTCATCAAAGTCGCCGCTGCGATGACGTTCCACCCTGCGAATGATAACCCCAGAATGCGCAACGCCGCCTCATCGCAGAAAATGATCTGCGTTTGGTTCATTTCATCCAGCAGGTTACCCGTCGATGCTCCGGGCAATGCAGCAGAGCCGCAATCATTGGGACCGGCCCAAAAGCCCCACTCCGCGCCAGCCTGAAAAATGCCTGTGACCATGGACATGGCAAACATCAACCCAGCCACAACCAACAGACCGCGCGGCACGCAGGCCGGCCATTTGAACACCACGCCTGCAATAACAAGCGCCAGCATGGGGATGGCCGCATAATACCCCTCGCGCTGCTCCAGGCACAGCTTGCAGGGGGTGAAGCCGCCGACGATTTCAAAGGTCCATGCGATCGCCAGAACAATGCTGGCCACGATAATGACCCCCAGCGCAACGCGCGCCTGACGGCCATCTGCAGGATAAAAATCGGAGCTTGTTGAGGTGTTCATGGCGCTAAGCCCAACGCTTAACCGTTAAAAAAGTCAACCAGTAGAAGGGCAAGCAGCGGCGCTGACACAAGCAGCAGTGCCACCCAGAGCAGTCCGATGGCCAGTCCTAAAAGGATCAACAGTCCATCACGCTCGATAAGGCCAATGGAGGCGACTGCAACGCCAATGCCGGGCACCGTGTTGGTGGACGGCAGTGGCACCAAGATCGAAGCGCAGGGCACCATCAGCAGGGCGCCGATGATGCGGCTGGCACGTGGGCTGGAAAGCGCCAGCAGGCGAGGGCGAGCGAAAGTCTCAGCCCAGCCAAACCATTTTTTGCCGCGCGCGGTGATGGCGCGCATGGAGGCAGTGTCAAAATCACGGGCCTTGAATTTTTCGGGCATCCAAGGCGCATGCCGGCCGCTGGCCATTTGGCCGGTCAGCACCAGCATGGGCAGCGCCACGATCTGTGGGATAAGATACACAAATGGCAAGCAGCAGGGCAGGGCGAGCGCCAGCAACATCATGCCGAAAGCACGTTCTTTGAGCGCACCTGCAAGATCACCCAGGCTCATGCGCGCGTTATCGCCACGCTCGGCTTCCTCTAAAACCGCATCAATGCGGTCAAAGGCAGTCATATGCAGGGTGGCTGTGTCTGGTTGCGTCATCATTATGGCCTGTCCGATGTCTGTTGTGCTGCCGCTTAGCAGGCAAACGCTTCCACTGAGTTACCCGCTTTGCGTTCTTCATGGCCTTGATGGGCAAAAGAGGATTGACCGGCGGGTGGATCGCAGTATGGTCCGCGCCACCAAATCAACATTGGCGATGGCTTTTGCCAAGCTGCTGTTATGCCCCTCTGGCGGAATTGGTAGACGCGCTGGATTCAAAATCCAGTTCTCTAACGGGAGTGCCGGTTCGATTCCGGCGGGGGGCACCAAAATATCGCTTAAATCATCTCTAACCCTCTGATTATGCAGCGTTTATCGTATTGCTTGGCCGGGGGTGTAAACCAAAGTGTTGCACAAACAGGGTCGATACCTGCTGCTGCGGGACGGTGTGTACTACTTCAACAGGCGCGTCCCAGAGGACCTTAAGAGCAGTTATAAAGGCGATAGGATTGTGCTGTCGCTGCGTACTGGGTCGTTTAAAATGGCTCATGCACGGGCGAATGAACTTGCTGCAAGCATGGATCGCGGGTGGCTTGAGCGCCGATGGCTGTCCTCGTGCTCTGATGAGGTTCTTGATCGTTTTCGTCGATCATCCAATCAATCGCCCAAAGGGCACCATACATTGCCAACGCCCTGTCCAACGCTTGAAGAGGCAAGGAGCAGCTACGTCACGCTGACTGGTAAAGGTCGCCCAGATACTTTCTTCAGAGGCACAGAACGCGCTGTTGAGTATCTTGTCGGGGTCTGTGGGTCCAAACCAGTCAATGCGTACACTCGTACCGATGCTAATGCCCTGCGGGATCAGCTACTTCAGCGGGGCCTTAAGGTCTCATCGATCAAGCGTACGATTGGTACGTTGCAGGCAATCATTGGCTTTGCCTTGTCGCGAGCATGGGATTGAGGCTCCGTCAGCCTTCTCAAAGCTCCACCTACCACGCCAACAAGATACTGAGGACAGGCGCACACCGATTCCGGTCGAGATCATGCGGCACGTTCAAGCAACATGCAGGGAGCTGGACGATGAAGCGCGTTGGCTTATCGCTCTCATCAGTGACACAGGGCTTCGATTGAGTGAGGCTGCAGGTCTTATCAAAGAGGATCTGGTGATCGATGATGAGCATCCGCATCTGCTTATTCGTCCTCACCCTTGGCGTCGAATCAAGACATCCAGCAGCGCTCGAACGGTTCCTTTGGTCGGTGCGTCGCTATGGGCTGCTGAACGAGCTCTAGACGATGCATCCTCAGAGTTCCTATTTCCACGCTACTGCTCCAAGAACGGGTGCAAAGCAAACAGTGCCAGCGGAGCACTCAACAAGTGGCTGAAACCTCGGGTCCCCGATGGCTGCGTCATCCACTCATTCAGACATAGCTTTAGAGATCGATTACGCTCCGTTGAGTGTCCACCAGACATTATCGATCGCATCGGTGGTTGGTCTGTCGCTGGCGTTGGAGAGAGCTATGGTAAGGGGTATCCGCTGCCCCTTTTGGCGCAATGGATGGAGAAAATGGAGGATAAAGCGTTCGGCTATTGAGGGCGGAGACCGAACATTGGCGGCGATGGAACGAATGACGGCTTTGCGGACTTTTCGACCGAGGCACGATTTGCCGTCAACTTCTCAATCGGGCGGGAAGTGTGAATTCGCCGCAGGTGCGAGCCGGGGATACTGTTGGGCAAAAAGCCGACATTCGTTAAGCGGTCTACGCGTTGTTTATGCTGCGCCGCCGCAAGGCGGCTTGGAGCCCTTTTTGATCGATGCTGCACTTCGAACGAATGTCAGCTATTGCACGCTTTGCGATAAAACGATCGAGAGAGCCATGGACTTATTGTTACGCTCTAAAACTGCCGTTACTTGTCGCGCGTCAAATTGCGTAAAGGTAATTACTTATTAAGGCTGTTCTTCTAAGCAAATGACAAATTGCCGCAATTTGGAGGCCGTCGCTGTGAAGAACTTATCTATTGGAAGCAGACTTCTGGCCGGTTTTGCTGCTGTCGTTGCTATTGTTGCTGGTCTATCGGGCTTTGCTTTTTACAAGGCCACAACGAGTCAGAACTCGTTCTCAGACTATCGCGGGACGGCACGGCTCTCTAATGAAGCTGCTGAGCTGTCCAAAGCCATTACGGCGATGCGTCTGGAAGTCATGAAGTTCCGCTCTGGCGGTGTGGACGACATGCGGGCATCAGTTGCCGGTTTTGCCGACACAGCTATTGTGGCAGTCAGTGGCATTGCCAGCTTGAATACAACCATTGATCTGACATCAGTTGTCAGCGATCTGGAAAGCTACCGTGCTGGCGTGGTTGAAGCCAACGACTTGCAGGATCAGAGGCATCGGCTTGTCCATGAAGTGCTGGACCCAGCAGGCACAGCAGCACGATACGACCTCAGCGAGATCATGGAGTCAGCTTATCGCGACGGCGACCCTGAGGCCGCCTATTATGCTGGTCTGGTGCAACAGCACTTAATGTTAGCGCGTTTCTATGGCGCGGATTATTTGCTGACCAATGATGAGGAATCGCGATTGCGAACTCTGGACGAAATCGACGCCGCTTTGGTCGAGGAAGGCCGTTTGTTAGCAGCTCTTCAAAATCCGGGACGACGCGCCTTGGCGCAGAGCGCGAAGCAGAACATTGAGCTTTTCGTGCAAACTTTCAACGACGTGTCAGCCATCATTATGACACGTAACGCGATCTATCAGGAGCAATTGGACGTCATTGGGCCAAACATAACAGAGACTGCACTCGATATTGCAGCGGCCCAACGCGCTGAACAGGATCGCATTGGTCCAGCGCTTTCGGGCCAGTTTCAGTCGCAGCGCACAACGGTGATTGTTGTTGGTGCCCTGGGGACGCTTGTAGCGGTTCTTCTCGGATTTTTCCTTGCTCGCAGCCTATCAAAGCCGATCATCTCACTCACCGGTGCGATGGCGACCCTTGCAAAGCGAGACACATCCGTTGAGGTGCCTGCCAGGGAACGCGGCGATGAACTTGGCGCGATGGCCAATGCCGTTGAGGTCTTCAAGACCAACATGATTGAAACCGATCGGTTGCGTGCAGAACAGGATCGCGAGCAGCAGGCACGTACAGAGCGTCAAAACCGGGTTGAGGACGCGATTGCTGCCTTTGAACAATCCAGCGAAGCCGTTCTGTCATCAGTGCTCAATGCCTCGCAAGGCATGAAAGGTTCGGCTACATCACTATCAGCGTCTTCTGACGAAACACTTGCCCAAGCAGAAACCGTATCCCAATCATCCGATGACGCGAGCCAAAACGTTCAGACGGTTGCAGGCGCTGCTGAAGAGCTCTCGGCGTCCATCAGTGAGATCTCAGAGCAAGTAGCCCGTTCGGCCGATATGTCTCGTGCCGCAACGACGAAGGCCCAGTCCACGCAGCAATCCGTTCAGGCCTTGGCTCAACGCGCCGAGCAGATCGGACAGGTGGTCAGCTTAATCAGTGATATCGCAGAGCAAACCAACTTGTTGGCACTGAACGCCACCATTGAGGCGGCACGTGCGGGGGAGGCCGGTAAGGGCTTTGCTGTTGTGGCTTCGGAGGTCAAGCAACTTGCAGAGCAAACGGCGAAGGCAACAAGCCAGATTGGTGACGAAATATCAGCTGTCCAGAGCGCCACAAATGACTCGGTTGTTTCCATTGAGGAGATCGCCGCCGAGATCAGCCAGCTTGATGAAATCTCATCGGCCATTGCTGCTGCCGTTCAAGAGCAGGGCGCTGCAACCAGCGAGATCGCCAGAAACGTCCAGCAGGCCGCCCAAGGCACCGATGAGGTGACCAACGGCATTGGCCATGTGCGTGAAGCTTCAAAGGCCAACAGCGCATCTACAGCTGAGGTCCTTAGCGCATCGGAGCTGATGAACGAGAAAGTCGATGAGATGAAAGGTTCAATCTCATCCTTCCTTGGAGCAATCCGGGCAGCATAGTCATGTCTGACGAACAGCGCGAACACAAAGTGTTCAGTGGATCGACAACACAGGTTACCAGGCTTGGAGCATATGACCCCAGCAAGCCGGGTACCTATTGGGCCCAGCAAGTTGCAGTTCCTGCCGTCTTGGAACGGCGGCAGTGTGCTCTGCAGGAAACACTGACGGTTCTGGAACAAAGGTTGAATGCAGAAGAGCCAGGCGGCGATCAAGTCGATCTGGCGAATGCACGTGCCTTGATCGAGGCTATGAGGCAGCGAACCCGCTCGATGAGGCAAGCACTTGCTGCATCCGTGGTCTAACCGGTACGCTAAAGCTGACCGGCCCTTAGCGCGGTTCCAATGTAGCGAGATTATTTAAACGCTCAAGCCACGCAGGCCTTCGATGCAAAGCTGCGAACATAAGCAACCGTCTGATCGAGCGGCATCGGCTTGGCATGCCAGTAACCCTGCGAAAGATCGCAACCAAAGGTCTTGAGAAGCTCAAGGTGAGCTGGTGCTTCAACGCCTTCGGCAACAACAGCGATTTTGAGCGAATGGCATAGGTCGATCAAACCACGGACAAGGTCTTGGTCTTGCCGGCTCTTATGAAGGTTTGTGATAAAGGATCGATCGATCTTCACCTTCTCTACATCGAACTTGCGGAGGTGGGATATGGAGGAGAACCCGGTCCCAAAATCGTCCAATGCGACACGGATTCCTTCCTCTTGTAGTTTTGAAAGGTTCCGCAAAACGCAATCTGAATTGTCATCAAGCAGGGCCGTTTCGGTGAGTTCAATTGTAATCTGTGATGGGGAAATGTCGCGGGTGTTGAGTGCGCTCAAAAAGGTATTGGCTAGGCGCTTGTCGCGCAGTTGCGCCGGGGCGATATTGATGCCCAAACGCCCTTGAAAGTTCGCCACAAGGCACAAATGGGCGTAACTGTCCAAAGCCACAGTCAAGAGCTGGTGGCCGATCGCTTGCATCATGCCTGAGCTCTCCGCAATCGGAATGAACTCCGACGGGGCGATTTGCATTCCATTGTGGGAAAGCCTTGCAAGCGCTTCAAATGCATGAAGCTCGCCTGATTGAATGTTGAGTATGGGTTGCAGCGCTACAGTAAACGCCTGGTCACGAATAGCAGCGTTGAGGATCTCTTTGACTTTACTGCGGCGGACACGTTGCTGACGCATTACAGGGTCGAACAAGCTTATCATGTTGCCGCCAGACTGCTTGGCATGAAAGAGAGCTGAATCAGCATTCATCATAGCGCTTTCGCTGGAGCGAAACGCTTCCGCGAAACGGCTGGCGCCTAGTGTCAACGATGGTTGGATATAGGTGTCGCCAGCCTTAATTGGTTCGGCTAACCGTTCGTGGAGACTATCCAAGTCGAAAGCGAGATCGTCACCTTGGCCGCTTGCCAGAAAGGAAAATGCGAAATCGTCAGCTGCCATTCGCGCGGCTAAACAGGGTGCCCTCAGTTCAGCTGATAACCGCCGGGCGATCTCGATGAGCACAGTATCGCCTGCAATTGTCCCATACTGCTCGTTGACGGCCCGCAAATCATCAACGTCTAACACGCAGCAAAGCAATGTCTCCTGCACATTCTCTTGGCGCTGTTGACCGGCAAGCGCTTCGAGGTGGTTAAGAAAGCTGCGGCGATTGGCAAGACCTGTTAGAGAATCCTCGAATACCAAGGCGTGGATGTTTGCCTGGTCTTGCTTTCGCGCCGTAATATCGTAGCGAATAGAAACATACCGGATAATCCGATCATCATGCCCTCGTACGGGTACGATAGTGGTATCGACCCAATAGAGCGAACCATCCTTCGCCCGGTTGCAAATCTCGCCGTGCCATACGCTGCCCTTTGCAAGCTGCTGCCACATGTCCGCAAAGAAGCCTTTGGGGTTCTCCCCAGAGTTGAGAATGCGGTGATTTTGCCCAATCAGCTCATCCTGTGAGAACCCGCTGATGTCACAGAATTGACTGTTAACGTAGGAAATGCGTCCCGTGCGATCGGCGACAGAAACAATGGCCTGCTGATCCAGTGCATCCTGAAAGGCTTTATGGTCGAGCAGCTTATCGCGCTGTCGCGCATCGGCTGTTATGTCCCGTTGAACAGAAACGAAACGTTCAATCGTGCCATCAGGTCCTTTAATCGGCACGATCTTGATGGCAGCGATATATTCCTGGCCTGACTTGGTATAATTAGTCACATCAACCGCACAGGGCTCACCGCTAGCTATAGCGGAAGACATTGTCGAAACGCTATCTACGCTCGTATCCACGCCCTGCAGAAACGCTCCGGGCTTGGAGCCCCGGATATCTTCCAGGCTATACCCCGTCATGGACGTGAAGGCATCATTGATCCACTCAATGCGACCGGTGGCATCAGTCACGACAAACGCGTCGTCAGCAAAATCGGCGACGAGTCTTCTGTATATGTCGAAATTCTCAGACACCGTGCTTCCCCGGCTGCAGTTATCCCTATTATGAACAATGCACAGGTATTTCTAATGCTACGTAAATATTCGCAACGCTTGTGACTTTTCAATACGCTGTCTGATGTCAGCGCCTATGGGGCCAACTAACGCTATTTGCTAAGAGAGGGTTTGTTGCTCCCGACACATCATTGCGAGCGTACTCTGCAGGTGAGGCTCAGCCGCAAGTAGTCATGCCCGGATAGCAGACCTTCGTCCGCAGTTGCAGCTAAAGTCGGCTCGCCGCCCAATTGAGAAGTTGGTCGCAGTTTGTGTCATGGTCGATTTGTCCGCATTGCTGACCTAAGCGATCAATTGATTGGTTTAGGTGGTTCTGCCGAAAGCAGCCATCTGCATTTGCCAATTTATGGGCCTCCACCTTTCAGCAAAACCTAGTGCAGTTTGTTCCCGTTTAGTCGGCTACTCCGAGAGGGGTCTTTGACTTTGGTGCGCTGCCGACGGCAATCGGATAGACCTAAAACCGAAGCCCTAATAACTTCAGGCGGCGATCAAAAGGTCATAGGCTGCCGCTAGCGTACCATCATTGGCATCTGACAATCATCCCAAAACCTACACAAGACTACCGACGCCGATTGCGATTTAGTGTGGTCTAAGCAGTCTTGCGCTAATTTTGGAGAAGTAAGTTGAAGCACCTCATTATTGCAGCGATGGTTATTCTGGTTGTAACAGGTTGCGCTCGCCGTCCAGATGCCATCGCCCCGGCGACAATTCCATTTGAAGCCTATATGACGCAAGATTGTAGCGAGCTGGCAAGTTTACTCATCGCTGAACAGCAGATGCTCAACGTTCTATCCTCGCAGCAGAACAGTGCCGCGACCGGCGATGCTGTTGGCGTATTCTTGGTTGGGGTCCCAGTCAGCAGCCTGACCGGCGGGGATCAAGAGGGCAATATTGCAGTTTCTAAAGGGAAGATCGAGGCAATAGAGGCTGCACGTCTGCGAAAGGGCTGCTAGCTTTCTGCCGTGAAGTGTCGCTCATTCGGCAATCACAATCACAGTGGACTAATGGTTCTGATGAGACTGGGGTTTGGTGAAGCTATGGTCAAAGTAACATAGGCCCATCATTGCTCCCAACTGTTCGCGCCGGTCCCGACGAGCCTTACCCAGGCAGCCGCCGTTTATCACTGCTGGCCAATTCTTCCGCCCGAAAAGGTGAGCCAGCCGGGATCGATAACAGGCATTTAGTTTATGCCAGAATTGATTGTCAGGTTTGGCTGTTTTGATGAACTCAGTTCGGCTCCAACGTGTGGTGATCAATCGGACTGTCAATCACGAAGTAACTGATTTTATTGGACTAATAGCCTCGTATTTTGAGTGGCGGAGAGACAGTCCACTAAACCCCTGTTTTTCATTGGTTTCTCTTGTGCGCCATTGTGTTGATATAATTGGGTAAAGTGTCGCTTGCCGTCTTTCGCTGTCTTTCCAAGCCTGCGGGCTTCCCCTATTTATAGCGGGGAAGGAAGCGGGGAAGGATTTTTGGGAAATGGCAAGACCGACCAATCGGCTTACTGATGCCAGCGCCCGTGCGGCAAGCAAAAAGGGCCGCCATGCTGATGGGCGCGGCCTTTACCTGAACGCTTCAAAGACCGGCTCCAAATCCTGGGTCTATGTCTGGCGTGAAAACGGACGCCATAGGGAAATGGGTCTTGGCCCATACCCAACTGTCTCATTGGCCATGGCCCGGCGCAAAGCTGATGAAGCCCGGCTTGCCCGTCTGGAGGGACGCGACCCCATAGCCGAAAAGCGACGCGCCAAGGGTGTTATCTTTGCAGACGGGGTAAAAGCGTTTCTTGATTCAAAATCAGTTGCCTGGTCCAACGCTAAACATCGCGCGCAATGGACGATGACGCTAGGTGAGGCTTATTGCGCCCCGCTCTTGAATATGCCGGTTGCTGACATTGCCACTGATGATGTGCTGCGGGTTCTCAAGCCCGTCTGGCAAACCAAACCAGAAACTGCGTCGCGTCTGCGCGGGCGGATAGAGCGGGTGCTGGACTTTGCCACCGTGCAAGGTTGGCGCGAAGGTGAAAACCCAGCGCGTTGGCGCGGCCATCTGAACGCCATCCTTCCATCAGCTAAAAAGCTTTCGCGTGGCCACCATGCGGCGATGCCCTATCGTGACGTGCCAGCCTTCATTGACCGATTGCGCGCGCTGGACGCAATATCTGCACGCGCACTGGAGTTTGGCATCCTGACCGCTGCGCGATCTGGCGAGTTGTTGGGCGCAAAGTGGTCTGAGGTCGATTTAGCCGCCCGCACGTGGACCGTTCCAGCTGAACGCATGAAAGCGCGGCGCAAGCATGTCGTACCCCTCTCTGCGGCCACTATGTCTATTTTAGAGCGATTTAGAGACACGCAGACCAGCGAGCATGTCTTTCCCGGCCATAAAAGCGATAGCGGCCTTTCGAACGGCGCCTTCCCAGCATTATTCAAGCGCATGAGGGTTGAAGGCGTTACGGCCCATGGCTTTCGGTCCGCATTCCGCGATTGGGCCGGTGATGAAACCAGCTTTCCGCGTGAAGTGTGTGAGGCAGCATTAGCGCATCGTGTTGGTGATGCGGCCGAACAAGCCTATCGCCGTGGCAGTGCGCTGGAAAAGCGCCGTGCGCTTATGGAAGCCTGGGCAAGCTACTGCGATGGCCAAGGTAAAGTGGTGAGGTTGGCACATGGCGGATGACGCTCCGGCGAGCCTTTTTGCAATCCTCACGACAACATAGTGGGTCTTTGAATTGACCGTAGACAATCAAGACGAGCACGAAGTGTACCTTGACCGGCTAATGTCAGATTTTGCCGAATTTTTGCCGGAGTTTGAGAGGGTATTCCCACGTCAGCCCGGCCCAACGGCGCGGAACCCATTTTCAATTCCTAGTCAAAATGAGCAGTTGCCACCCCATCAGCTGCTAGAATGGGGCCTCTTCCAGCTCGAACTTCAACGAGCACGTTTTTGCTTCGGAATGCAGAGAGCTTGGTATGAACAGCATCTGAGGCCGGAAGCAATGGGGACTAAGCCAAACAAGGAGGCACTTGAGTATATCCAAAGGCAGCGGCGAGCTGCGGTTGAACTAGCGCAGTACGCTTATCAAAATGACATTAGCTTCACCCTAGCATCTTGGCGTATTATCGCCTTGGAGCACTTGGCTATTCATGGCAATCGCCTGCCACATGTTGTTGCATTATCGCAGCCTTTGTCACCAACCAAAGGCGATACCGGCTACTTCACGGCAAAGTCACGCGGGTTCCCGGTTGGCGAACCCAGTAGGGATGAGCGCCTTCTCGAACTAGTGGATGATGTGTTTGCCCGGCAATGGGCTGATTTTCACACCGACGTATCTAGTGAAAGGCCCCGGAAAAACAGTGTCTACTCGGAATTGGCCAAGATGGAGTTAGCGGCTAGTCCGGAAGCTGAATCCGACGACGATGAGCAGCTAATGAACAAAGAAGATGCTATTGCTCGTCGCGTTCAACGTGCCAATCAAGATGTTGCCGACCCGGCGAAGCCGTCATTTAAGCCGAGCGCGTATTCGCCTGAACGACTCGCACTGCGCTACGGGCCCGCATTCATGCAAGGTGTTCAGAAAAAACGACAGCCAAAATAGAATATGTCGTATTTACAAGCGGCGATATTAAAAAACTCCAAGTATGCAGGCAAATATCAAGATCCTATGGGCGAATAAAACGACAATTCTTTTTATATGAAAGATTTTTTTGTCGTTATTTATAGAGGTATGTTGGCATCACTACGCATTCCAACGGCCATAAGGTGACGCCCTTGAACATCAACACAACAGAACAGCCAGTCCACCGGCAAGCCGCTGTCTGCCCAGTTAGCGGCAGGGCAATGACCATCGCGCAGTTCTGCGCATGGGCCGGGATTGCCCGGTCGACGGTCTACAAAGAAATTGCCAGCGGAAAGCTCAAAGCGCGCAAGATTGGTCACAAGACCATCATCGCTCGTGAGGATGCAGACGCTTGGTTCAGTGATTTGCCCACGCTCGTAAGTCGCGCTTAGGCAAAGAAAAACCCCGCTAGCTCTTGAGCAGTTGTCTAGGCCGTCAAGCGCATCGCGGGGTGAACGAAAACTCTAAAAGCAGGAGTATCTCGCATGCCCTACATGCAACGACGGCGCACGTCCGTCAAATCAAATCCAGACCAGTTTGACTTCTTCCACCTGCTGGAAGAACCGCCCACCACCGTAGCGGATCAGTCTGAGTTCTTCGCCAGTAGCCGGCTGGTGCAGCGCGTGCATCGGCAAACTGGCTGGAGCATCCCACGCTGCCGCGCAGCTATCGAAGCCAACGGAGGGCCAGACTATGTTTAGCGCTCCTGCAGTTTCATTTCGCTTTTTGCCCAGTGGGTCTGTTCATTCAGTTGGTGGACGACCAGCCGATGTGCTTATAGAGCTAGTCATCGGCGGTGGTGCCCCTGATCTAATGGCGGCTGATGCCCCAGCTAGCGATTGGTCCACGCAGATCTACGATCTACGCCAGTTGGGTGTGCGCGTCACGGAAGGCCGGTTCCAAAGTATCGGCCGCAATCCACGCGGCTACGTTCGGTATATCTTGAAGTCGGATATTGAGCTGGTGCACGGGGGTATCTGCTGATGCGTCGTCACCAAAACTCCGAAGTGTGTTCTGAGACGGGAGGGCGCCGCGTGCGCCTTCCTAACATAATGCTGAAACGGCTTGGCCTGTGGTCAGGTCAAGGATTGGAGTGCTCATTCCACACAATGTTCACGACCCGTTGTAACGATGACCAGCTTTTCTGGTCATGGGGAGGGTTGGGATCAGATGCATGATGACCAGCATCCCGATGATATTGCCGAGCAAAAACTCCGCCGCGAATGGACAGCCTGGCGTTGTGACTGGGAACGGGCTCTTGTCGCCTTTCCCGGGCTATCTGCAAGCGATCTTGCCGTGGGCATCGAAATAGCCCGTCATGCACGGGCTGAGACCAAGCAAGCTTGGCCATCGCAACAAACCATCGCCCAAAACCTTGCCCGGTCGGTCACTAGCGTAGAAAAGGCGGTGCTGCGGTTGGTCAGACTTGGCTTCCTGTCAGTGGGCCGCAAGCCTGCCAACAACGGACATGCCTTTAACGTTTATACGCTTTTGGAGAACAGAATCGACGCTTTCCTCGACCAGCGTCAGGCCCTCAAGGACGCGCGCGCAGACAACGATGCGATAATGAGAGAGCAGCTGGTCCGAAATTGGAATCGCGCCTGCCGGACTGCCCTCAAGGAGCTGAGGACCAACCCATACAATCATTCGGGTGGAACAAAGGACCAACCCGTACAATCAGACGGCTGTCACCCATACGATCATGGGGACAAACACCTTATAGAACACGCTAGTCTTGTTGGCTTTGAAGAAGAAGGTTTCAGGGTCGATGCGGATTTTGATGATCCCTGGGCTGCATAGAGCGGTTAAAGCGTCGTGGTACCATCACGGCATCACGAGTGTCGTTGCCTACATGAAACCTATGGCAAAACAACTGCTCGGTGATGGTTGGTAAAACGCCATCGGCGACTTCACAACGGGCTAAATGTTCTGTATTTGTTCGCATCATGGGACAACGTCAACAACGCCGAAAATCGCTCACCACATCGGCCCGCAAGGGGCTTGCTGATGATGCGCTGTTCTTTCGCCTGAAGGTCCAGGCGGACATAGACCGCCTCAGCCCCAATGGCATGGATTACGTATTGTTAGAGAAGTTGGTCATGGCGCTTCGTTCCTTCGAAAGGCTGGTCAGGAGCATATGATGGTGTTTGGTCGATCGCACGCATCTCCGCCAACCACGGGTTGTGATTTGCGGCACGGTGGACCGATGCAAATATTGCCGACTGGTCACGCACCGATCTAAGCAATCCGAAAGCTCTTTACCCAAATGGTAACATGATGACGGAGGCGCATCGAACGTGACGGATCACCTCGCAAAACGGTCAGTAGCTAGGTCACCATCACCGGCCGATCTACCCGCAAAAACCGAGCGCAGCATTGAGATCAAACAGAGCGAAGATGAGAGTGATGGAGAGGGTCTAGCGCGCAATCTGCTGGAACCGCAGATACGGCACGGGGCGACGGCGTCGGCATTCGCATCGGCCGTGCTGACCAACAGCGTGGAGAAGCCGGACATAGCTGACTACATACCGGTCTTTGAAAAGCAAATTGAGAAGGCAGCATCAGGAAACCTGACGATGGCAAGTCAGCTTCTGGCATCGCAGGCCATCACCCTAGACAGCATGTTTACTGAACTAAGTCGCCGTGCAGCCATGAATCTGGGTGAGTACCCGCAGGCGGCAGAACGCTATGCAAAGCTTGCTTTCAAAGCGCAGACCAACTGCCGGACAACACTTGAAGCCCTGGCTAAGATGCATCAACCGCGTGAGCAAACGGTGCGCCATGTTCAGGTGTCTGAGGGTGGTCAGGCCGTCATTGCTGATGAATTCCACCATCACGCCAAGGGGCCTTCAAAAAAATGACGGCAAACAATCCCTTGCAACCAGACCAGCTTGCCAGTGCTCGACGTTGCCGGGCCAAGACCCGCAGGGGCACGCCATGCCAATCACCGGCAGTTCGCGGTAAACAGCGCTGCAGGATGCATGGAGGGACCAATCCTGGAGCACCAAAGGGTAACACTAATGCATGGAAGCATGGAGCCTATTCCAGCGACATTGCTGACCTCATGAGCCTGCTAGGTGAGTGCATCCACCGGTAAGCTAAGTCGGCTTCCGGCCCAGAGCTGCCGTTCAGTCGTTGATTTGGCGGTTTCGCAAAGCGGACATTGGTTTCAGCGCAAGTCGCTTAGCAAGCTTAACGTCGGCAATGCGGACAAAACGTACCTTTGTTTCGGTATGCGCAACATTGGCATGGTGATAATCGATGGAGCATGCGCCAACCGATCATCCTAGCGACCATCAAAGACTACAGCCTTAGCGCGCTCTGGAGTGATGCGCTTGCGGGCTTCACGGTTGCGATGGTGGCCATCCCGCTCAGCCTCGCCATTGCCATAGCATCTGGTGCCCCGCCGGAAACGGGGCTCGTTACCGCGATTGTCGGCGGTTTTCTCATCTCTGCACTTGGCGGGAGCCGCTTCCAGATCGGCGGGCCGACCGGCGCGTTTATCGTGGTGGTGTTTGGCGTCATCGCTGAACATGGCTATGACGGCCTAGTGCTGGCGACGCTAATGGCGGGCGTAATGCTCGTCATTGCAGGCTTCTTTCGCGCTGGCCGTCTGATTGCCTATGTGCCAGAAGCGGTCATCAATGGCTTCACAATTGGCATTGCCATCGTCATTGCAACCAGCCAGCTAAAGGACTTTTTCGGGCTGTCGGTGGACACACTGCCTGCCGAGTTCATTGAAAAGGTTCTTGCCTTGTGGGAGGCGCGCGAAACGCTGAACGGTGCGGCTGTTCTGGGCGGTTTGGCCACCATTGCCGCCATCGTTGTCCTGCGCAAACTGTTTCCGCGATTTCCGGGGCTCATCGTTGCCATCTTCTTGGTCTCGGCAGGATCGGCTCTGTTTGCTCTACCACTGGAAACGATCTCCGACCGCTTCGGCACGCTGCCAGCATCTCTTCCAGAGCCTGCAATGCCCGAACTGTCTTGGGCTCGGGTGGAGGAACTATTCCCATCGGCAGTGGTCATTGCTTTTTTGGCAGGCGTGGAGTCACTGCTGTCTGCCCTTGTTGCTGATCGCATGACCAAGGACACCCATCGGCCAAACGCTGAACTAACTGCGCAGGGTGTGGCCAATATCGGCTCCGCGTTGTTTGCAGGATTGCCTGCAACAGGGGCAATCGCGCGCACGGCCACCAACATTCGCGCAGGCGGCCTGACGCCCGTCGCCGGGATGATCCACGCGGTTATCGTTCTGTTGGTGATGCTGTTTGCAGCCCCCTATGCGGGCATGATGGCGATGCCAGCCCTAGCGGGCCTGTTGATGATCACCGCCTGGAACATGAGCGAGCCGCACAAGTGGCGCGAATACGCGCAAGGCAGGCGCAGCGATCAAGTGCTTCTCCTGCTAACGCTGCTGCTGACCGTGTTCATAGACCTAACGGTCGCCATCGGTGTCGGGGTGGCCGTTGGTCTGGCGATACGGCTTAGCCGCCGCCCCACCATCCCAAGCGATTGGACGCCGCCAGAACGGTAAAGACCATAAAGGGCTTGAAGACGCCATTCCAGGTGTTTGTCGGCTACGGCAAAGAAGGGCGGGAAGCGGAAGTTCGCGGTGCGCTTGCACCAACGGCAGCAATGCGGAGAGGTTGTGTGAAAACTCAGCTTCGGCGCGGGGCATTGGAACACCATTCCACGCTCTCGCATGGGCCGGAAATTTCTGCTCCCTAGCTGCTGCGCTTCCTAGATGTGAGCAACATCATTTCACGATATCGGCCATGCCCAGGGTTTTCACACAGCCTCCAGACAAACCGACACCCTGAAACCATCCAAGGTGTCGGCCTATAGTGTTTCCAGCTTACCAATAGGCTGAGTCGTTCAACGCATCGACGCAGTGGGATTGCCCTTTTAAGGGCTCAAGGCTGGGCGCGGTGAGCGCCTGACCTAGCCAGCCCTCTGGATATTGGAGCGGCAATGGTGACTTGGCGACTTCCTCGCTGATCGGAGCAAAACCAACCTTGGTGTAAAAGTTGATGTCACCATAGGTTATCGCCACATCCACACCGTTCGCCTTAAGCGCCTTCAGCCCATAGCTGAGCAGTGCTCGACCGACTCCCTTGCCCTGATGGCTTGTTGCGACGGCCACGGGGGCCAGCACGAACACAGTTCGCTCATCGTCTGGATACGTGAGACGGGTGAAGATGATGGTGCCGACGATCGTTTGACCTTCTAACGCCGAGAAGACGAACAGATCGTCGTTCTCGGTTTTTGCCATGAGGTCGTTGGCTAGGTTGCCGATGAGTTCGCCTTCAGCAGCGCCTTCGGAGTTTGTGAAGGTGGCTGTGAACAAGGCTGCAATCTCGTCCGCTCGTTCTGTATATTCATCTGAATAGTTCATAAGTATTTCCTTATATCATAAATTCATCGTTGGTTCAGCTGCGAGCGAACGGCCTGAACACCGAGCCTTGAGGCACGGTACGGCCGCCCGTTTTGTGAACGGATGAAACGACGTTTCTTGAGGCGTTGGAAAACGGCGAGCGTGCAGTCCGTAAGGACATGGCCATCACGCGTGTAACAAATGATATCGCGGATCTTGCCGCTCTCGCACCGTTTATGGTGGATGGCTCCACCAAGCGCGAGTTCGTGCAAAACACGCTGTTCGTGTTTTGAGATGTTCAATGGATTGTCTCGATTTCATGAAGCCGCAGAGAAGGGCTAACTCAGCGTCGCGCGTGAGTGTTCCTTGTCATTCTCGCGTTCCTGAAGAGCTAATCAGGAACGGGCTTATGCCCGGGGCTCTTGCATAAAATCTCCGATGTGTGAGCATCCGTGCTCACGGCGGCAGCGGATAACAAGAAACGAATTTTGGAGCAAGGCCAAAGTCTCAAGTGGGCTCCGAGCTGACCCTCGCCGCACCGCAAAAGTGCCAAAACTCATACGTTTTTGGAGTTTCCAAAAAGGACCGTTTTTGGCAGGGTAGTTTTGGGTAAGGGTTTTTGGAAAATCGCGAACGACAGCTAAGCGGACATACCCACCATAATACCTATCGACGCTAAGGTCAGAAACGCGCAGACAATCTGCATTTTACAGGCTTGAAGAATGGCTTGGCCAAGAAGCTTGTTCCCAGCACCTATGATGGCTGTATTAGGGAAACAGCTACCTGATTAACCGAATGCACGAGAAGCGAACGATAGATGAGCCTGTCTGACAGCATCCTGTTGTTTGCCCTTCTGGCCTTCCTGGCTGCGATCCCAAGTTCGAGCGTTTTGCTGATTGTAACGCAGTCCACAATGCTCCATTTGCGCAACGGGATTGTGGCCGCGGTAGGGATAGCTGCCGGTGACCTTGTCTTTATCGCTGTGGCGATTGCGGGTCTTAGCGCAGCGTCACACCGGCTTGGTCCTTATGTTTCAGTGCTAAATTATCTGGCAGCTGCGTTCCTGATATGGTTCGGGCTTCAACTGATCAGAAACTCTGGTGAAGAGAATGGGAAGCCAGCCTCGGACACCAAACAACAGGACGGTGGCAGTCTCCTAGCCAGCTTCGGCGTCGGATTTTTCTTCACGCTCGGCGACATCAAGGCGATCGTTTTCTATGCAAGTGTGCTTCCCGTGGTGATTGATCTGGAAACACTTACACGCACGAGCATCGCCCTTGTCATGGCAATTGCTGTTATCTCAGTAGGAGGCGTCAAGGTGGCCTATGCCCTGGCTGCGGCCAAAGCCTCGCAGGTGTGGAGCGCTTTTAGGCATGCCCGCTCCGTGAAGATCATGACCGGCGGCCTCATGATTGTAGTTGCGTCCATATTGGTCATGCGCGCCTGAAGCACCTCAAGTTTTCGCAGCCTCGCCGATGTTTTCGACGCCCCGCTCTTCGAGCAGCGTTGTCAGCCAGTCCGGGTCCATCTCTGGCACGGAGGAGAGCAAAAGGTCTGTATAAGGGTGATGCGGTGGCTTGAACATTTCGTTCTTGGGACCCTTCTCGACCACCTTTCCGTGCTGCATCACCACCACCTCATCGGCAATGGACCGCACGGTCGCCAGATCATGCGTGATGAACATGTACGCAAGGCCAAGCTCCTTCTGGAGATTATCCAAGAGCCTTAGAATGCCCTCGGCGACCAACTGATCAAGCGCTGACGTAACCTCGTCGCAGATGATGAAATCAGGCTCGGCAGCCAGTGCGCGGGCGATACCGATCCGCTGCTTCTGGCCTCCTGAGAGTTCTGTTGGATAGCGACTGTAATATTTGGCCGGATCCAGCTCGATCAGGTCAAGCAGTTCGTCGACACGCGTCTTGAGCGCCGAACCGCGCAAACCGGAGTAGAACTGTGCAGGGCGGCCGATGATCTCACTTATGCGCACCTTTGGGTTCAGCGCCGTATCGGCCATCTGATAGATCATCTGGGCTTGGCGCAATTGATCACGTGTGCGCTGCCGAAAATGTGGCGGCAGCGGCTCACCATTGTAAAGGACCTCGCCTTCGCTCGGCGGCAGCAGCCCCGTGATCACACGCGCGGTGGTCGATTTGCCCGAACCGGACTCGCCCACCACTGCTACCGTCATGCCAGGATAGATATCGAAAGAGACATCATCGAGCACTTTGACGCCGCCTGTGTAGGAAGCGTCAACGTTTTTCACCGAGATGATCGGCTTGGTGCCGTCGGTCGGGCGCGCTTTTTGCGGGCGCTTGAAGCTGCGCACTGCCCATAGAGACTTTGTGTAGTCTTCTTTCGGATCGTCTAACATCTTTTCTGTCGAGGCTTGCTCGACCTCTTCACCCTTGAGCAGCACCTTGATGGTATCGGCCATCTGCGCAACCACCGCCAGATCGTGGGTGATATAGATGGCGGCGGTGTTGAATTGGTCGACGATGTCGCGGATGGCCGCAAGCACTTCGATCTGTGTTGTCACATCGAGCGCCGTGGTGGGTTCATCGAAGATGATCAGGTCTGGCCGACACGACATTGCCATTGCGGTCATTGCGCGCTGCAGCTGGCCACCAGAAACCTGATGGGGATAGCGGAAGCCGATCTCATCGGGGTTGGGCAAACGTAGGCGCTCATAAAGCTCGACAGCGTCCTCCCGTGCTTCGACACGCTTCTGAATTCTATACTGAACCGGAGCTTCTGTGTGCTGGTCAATGATGCGGTGTGCGGGGTTAAACGATGCCGCTGCCGATTGCGCTACATAGGCGATCCGCGAGCCGCGAAGGACGCGTCTGTCGGCAGCTGAGGCTGTGGTCAGCTCCATTCCGTCAAACTCGATGGAGCCTTCAGAGATGCGTGTACCATCGCGCGCATAGCCCATGGCGGCCGCGCCGATCGTGGACTTACCTGCGCCAGACTCACCAATCAGCCCGAGCACTTCACCGCGGTGAAGCGTCAGATCGACGCCCTTGATGATGGGCACCCAAGTCTCGTCGGAAAAGCCCTCAATATGAAGGTCTTTGATTTGTAGCAGTACGTCTTTCTTCTTGGGTATCTTGCTCATATCAAACCTCTTTCAGGCCGGAGGAGCGGAACAGCATCCAATCGACAACAAAATTTACCGCAACTGTTAGCAGCGCAATCGCCGCAGCTGGGATCAACGGCGTCATGTCGCCGAACGAGATGAGCGTCGCGTTTTCGCGAACCATTGACCCCCAGTCAGCCGTTGGCGGCTGAATACCAAGACCCAAGAAGCTGAGCCCGGCGATAAGCAGAAAAACGAAACAGAACTCTAGCCCAAACTCCGCAATAAGCGGCGCCGTGGCATTGGGCAGGATCTCGCGGCGGATAAGGTACCAGTCACCTTCGCCACGCAGTTTGGCTGCTTCAATGTAATCCATGACAACGATATTGCCTGCGACCGCTCGCGTAAGCCGGAACACGCGCGGCGAATAGATGACCGCCACGACCATCACGATGACCCATAGCTCTGTTCCTAAGATTGAAAGCATCAACAGCGCGAAAATGAGCGAAGGAACTGACATGATCACATCGGCAGCACGGCCCATCAATTGATCCAGCCAGCCGCCGCGCACAGCGGCGTATAGACCCGCCGCGGCGCCCATGATGAACGCCAGTGCAGTTGCCATCAGTGCGAGGCCGACCGAGTTGCGCGCGCCGTAAATGATACGGCTGAAGATATCACGTCCCAATTGATCGGCGCCAAGAAGCATTGTGCTATCGGCCGGAGCAAACGCCGACGAGATAATCTCTGACTCGCCATGAGGTGCGATGACGGGCGCGAAGATGCCTGCGATGGCATAAACGGCGATAACGAACATACCGAATGAGGCCGTCAACGGTGCTGTTTCCACCTCTTTGGCCGTGTTGGTGGGAAGCACCAGCACTAAGAATTCCCGGAAACAATAGGAAAGCCCAGCTGCAAAAGCCAGCAGGCCTGCAGCAATCGTGATCCAACGCAATGCGCCGACACCGCCAACTATGCCGGTGACGAAAAACACCAACGTAAGGCTGAACAGCAGAACGAAGAGTTTTTGTTTTTTGAAGATCGCCGCCAACGTGGAGGCGCCAATCATCAGGGCGTAGAAGCCAACAACGAACAAGTTCATGGTACCGCCCCCTTATTTCGGATGCCGCAGACGAGGGTTGGTCAGTATTGACCCCACATCGGCTGCAAGATTAAGCAAAATGAAGGTGGCTGCGAACACAAGGCAGCAGGCCTGCACAACAGGGAAATCGCGCTTGGACACTGCATCCACCAGCAGTTGGCCGATACCGGGATACACAAACACGACCTCGACCAGCACCACGCCCGTGATGAGGTAGGCAAGGTTGAGCGCGACCACATTGATGATCGGCGCCCAGGCATTGGGCAGGGCGTGATGGGTAATGACGCGCCATGGCGGCACGCCCTTCAGCCGCGCCATTTCAATATAGGGCGACGACAACAAATTGATGATGGCCGCGCGGGTCATGCGCATCATGTGCGCTGTCACAACCAGCACCAGCGTCAGCGCTGGAAGGAAGCTACGATAGAGCATTTCACCAAACGACATACCGTCACTGATGTTGGCAATGGCCGGAAACCACCCGGTTTTCACCGCGAGATAGAGGATCAGAATGTAGCCTAGGAAAAATTCTGGCGAAGAAATTGACGTAAGCGTCAACACGTTCGCCATGCGGTCAAACAAGGTGTTGCGCAGCAGCGCTACCGTGATGCCCAAGATGATAGCGAATGGAACGGCGATCACCGCGGCATAGGCAGCCAGAAACAAAGTGTTGGCAAAGCGTGGCCCGATCGATGTGCTGACCTGGTCTCCGGTGACCAGCGAGTTGCCAAAGTCCCCAACGACTGCGCCGCTGAGCCACTCTAAGTAGCGAACGACTAGAGGCCGATCGAGGCCGCGCTGTTCATTGAAAGCTGCGACAGTTTCTTCGGTTGCCCCTTGGCCCAAAATGGCCTCGGCAACACCGCCAGGCAACAGCGCCACAGCAAAAAAGATTAGAATGGAAACGACAAACAGAGTGACGAGACCCAACCCCAGCCGCTTGGCGACGAGACGTGCAATGTCACCCATGAATATTCCCCCCAATTCATGCACGGATCGGCCGTGCCTACATTTGCGGATCGCAGCGCTAACGCGGCGAAGCCGACAATGAAAAGTCGCCCGACACCTATGTTTCGGGCGACCCAACTCTTTGGCTTAGCTGTTAAACCACCAACGGCTGGCGGCGCGTGCGCCGTCATTTTCCCAGCTGGTTGCCAGCTGCTCTGGCGTGCCAACATTGGCACGGTTGGCGTAGACGAAGTTATTGAAGAACGGGATGATCGTTCCGCCGTCGTCTTTGGCCAGCACTGCCATTTCAGCGTACATTTCGGCACGCAGTGGATCATTCAGTTCGGCCTTGGCCTGCAGTAGCAACTCGTTGAAGCGCTCGTTCTGCCAACGGCTTTCGTTCCAGGCTGCATCGTCCTTATAGGCCAGCGTGTACATCACATCTGGCGTTGGGCGGGCGCCCCAGGAGACCATACAGAATGGTTTCTTCAGCCAAACGTCAGAGTAATAGCCATCGTTTGGCTCACGCACGACATTGATGTTGATGCCAGCAGCGCGTGCCTGCTCTGCGTACAGCACAGCCATGTCGACCGCACCGGTGTAGACGCTGTCAGCAACGCTCAAATCGACCGAGACGCCGTCCATGCCTACACGCTGAAGAAGCGAACGCGCCTGATCGGGGTCGTATTCGTGCTGTGGAATACCTTCAGGGAAGTAAGGCTGCGCTGGCGAGTGATGGAAATCATTACCCTTGCTCGCGGCGCCAAAAGCAATCTTCTCGATAATTTCATCGCGATTCATTGCCAGTTTGAAGGCCTTGCGCACATCCACATTGTCAAACGGGGCCGTATCGCAATGCATTGGCATTGTGATCGCACCGGCTGATGGCAGGTTGTGAATGGTGATGTTGGGATCACGCTGCATAAGCGCCATCGTGCGCAGCTCAATCAACGAAACTGCGTCCACATCACCGGTCAGCAGGGCCGTCTGGCGTGCGTTAGGATCGTTGAGCGTGATTAGCTCGATGTTGTCAAAGTGCGCACCTTCGCCATGCCAGCCATCGTGACGGCTCAGGCTGAAGCTCACGCCAAATTCACCGCCCTCAATTTTGTAGGGGCCGCAACCATCGCCGGACTGCCAATTCAGTGTTCCGTCATCGTTGGCTGGGCAGATCGCAATATGATAATCGGTGAGCAACCATGGGAAATCGGCATTGCCGCCAGACAGCTCAACAATCACAGTGTGATCGCCATCCTTGCGGATATCCACAACATCGGCCAACAGCGCCTTGGCAGCCGACGTTGAATCATCACCACGGTGATGGTTCAGCGATGCAATCACATCATCAGCGGTTACAGCTCCCGCCATATGAAAGTTTGCATTCTGATTGATTTCAAATGTCCATGTGGATGCATCCGCGCTGGCTTCCCAACCTGTCGCCAGGTCTGGACCCAGTGAGCCGTCGCCGTTGATCATGGTCAGGAACGAACGGTGTGTGTGTGCCAAGAAGATCATCTGGCGTGTCACATACGTGCCCGGATCGTGCGTGTCGCCAGTGTTACCATCGTGCAGACCCCAGCGGAATGTGCCGCCGCGCTGCGGCATGGCCGCTGCAGATGTGGTCCACAGGCCAGTGGCCGTGGTGGTCGCTACGCCAGCGGCTAGCGAATAGTGTAGGAAATCACGGCGCGAGATCTTACCGTTCCGCGCTGCTTCAGCAATGCGCTCTAAGACGAGATTGTCTTTTTTGGTCATTCGTTCTCCGGGGATGCGTGAAAAGAGCCACAACGCATTTCTGCGCAGTTGGTTAATCACTGATTTTTGTTCAGCGCTGAAAAGGGTGACCATCAAGGCTTACGAAAAGCCGAAGTCTCCATTAGAGCCAGCACACCGTTGTTCGCGGTTCTTGCCGGCACAAGCGCTATGGCTGAGTGCGTCTGTCGACGCCTGCAGGACGAAGTATCCTGTGCCACAGCATTAGCATCTAGCCCGCATTGTCAAGGAGCTCCGACTAGGGTCTCCATTGCAACCGCTATGTTGATAGTCCGAGTATTACAGCTACGGGGGTCTGCGGCTGGGATTCATTTGTTTGACGTCACGCTACATCTGAAAGGATAAAACTATATAACAACGGTGTCGGCGGGAACCGCCTTAATGGCGTGACCAAACTATCAAAAGTTCAGAGTTGTACTGAGAGATCTTGAATGCCGGGCGAAGGGCCAGCCCGGACCTGCAATCGCAGAACACCAATGGCCGAAATGGGCTCAAAGCAGCCTTGCGGCGGTGCAGCGCAAAGCCCGCATTAGAGATGGTCTGAATGTCGGCTTGCAACTTCACAGCTTGGATGGCTGGCTACTGCGGTATGGGTCGGCTGTCCGCCCATTTGAGAAATTGGCAGTAGCTCGTGTCTTGTTCAGAAAGTGCGCACGCCAGTCGTTGGTCGCTATTAAGAACGGCACGAGCGGCAACGCCTATTTCGTTGGCCGGTTCGGGCAAGCCCGCATTGTCATCCTCAGAGACTTCGATCAGCCTGATGGCGACAACCAAGACGAGACTTACACCATGTGGATTGAAGACCTCGACCGGGCCAAAAAGGCCGCACAAGCGATAGGTGCGAAGGCGTGATCGAAGGACTGGGGCATGCTCTTCAAGCAATATCGTGGCTTGTGGCGGTGTGGTGCATCTTGAGCGGTTTCATAGGCACGCTGGTGGGTGATGGGACTAGTGCACCGACTGATGCTGGACCTGCAGCATCAATGTTCCTAGCTGGCTTTTTGGTGCCGATTTTTGGTTATGCAGCTCCCTACCTGCTCACCGGCCGAAAGCGGGCTTGGTGATGGGTTTGCCACCTGAAGATGAAATTGAAAGGAAGCCATACTGGTTTGAAATGGTGAGCCGTCGAGTCACCGCGATTTATGGATTTGGCTTACTCTTCACAACCGTGTTTTTGATAATGGTTACCGACTCAGCCGCTGTAGCTATATGGGCACTTATAATCGGCGTGAGCTACGCATCCCGCTACGTCTTCACCGGCAAGAAGCGGCCTTAGTGATGGAGTCGAAGGCATGAGAGTGACATCCCTAGCAATAGCGTTCACGGCCCTTGCGGCGATGCCTGCAAGCGCTTAAACGTCGTTTCCGTTCACATGCACCGGAGAAGGCGACGTTAATCTGCAATTCAGTTTGTTTGTTGAAGGCGGAGGGTACGTTGACGGCTCAATGCCTGTGATTTGGCATCAGCAGGGTGACGTCACAATTGTTGTCGAAGAAGCGAACCCAAGTATGCTTGTCGTGTCGTTCGTTTCCGAAACCGGCGAAGGACTTACGCCTTATGAACCGGGTGCGCTTATGCCGGTGCAATGCCGCGTAGGGACTGAATGACTGCTCTCCTTGGCCATGTGCTGTTCTGGATTTGTGTGTGTGCGGGCCTGGTGATGAGTCTACCGCGTACAGCCGGTGAGATATTTTTTGGCAATTTTGGCGCCGCCGCTGTGACATTCATTGCATATGTCGGCGTGGGTTTTATCGCGGGCTATGCACTGCGCTTCGCCCTAACCGGCATCAAGGACCCATTCCACTACACCCGGAAGCTTATCAGGCGCTTTAGGGGTGAGTGACCGTCACCGCGGATTATTGATACCGACTATAAAAAGGCGACCGTCATGAAGCAGGCACTCTTTGGCATAGCGCTAGCAGCCGCTGCGGCGCTGCCTGCAAGCGCTGAGACGGCGTTCTGGTTCACGTGTGATTTTGATGGAGGCGCTGGCCTTCAATCTACCAGCTTTGGGCTTTTCGCTGAGGGCGGCAATGGGTCCATTGCATTTGGACCAGATGCCGAATTGCGACCCATCATTTGGCATGATGTGGGTGAAACTGCCCACTACTTCTTAAATGACCTATCGCCCCCTAGGTGGGTGCTCTCATTCGATGCAGAAAGGCAAACAGCGCTAGGCTATGCCGATGCACATTTAGTGCCTTCAACCTCCTGCCGTGGTGGCGCTCAATGAGGGTTGCCGCGCTGCTAACAATAGTATGCCTAGCTGGATGCGGCGAAAGCGCTGACAGCGCTTTGGACCGCGGCTACAGCGATGGATACGCCACAGGCTACAACACCACGTGTGAGATTAGAGCGACCCTTATCGCAGGTGACTGGGATAACGAGCCCTATTCTAGCGGTTACGCTCACGGCTACGCTGATGGCACCGCTGCCTGTCTGGCAACGCGGAGTAATTAGCGGGGAAGGTGGCGGGGACGCCTAACAAGTCAGGCCCTTAAGTTACTGATTTATATGAGTAAAATAGAATATTATGGCGGAGAGACAGGGATTCGAACCCTGGGTACGCAAAGCGCACAACGGTTTTCGAGACCGCCCCGTTCGACCACTCCGGCATCTCTCCGCAAGTGCCCAGTGGGCAGCTTTGATGGTGGCCCTACCAAAGCGGCGTCACGCATAGACGATTGCTGCGATCAAAAGCAAGCAACAAAAGCAAGCTACAGCGACGATGAGCAGGCCATTTGCTTGACAAATGCCAACCGCTTGGGCTTATAGCGCCGTAGAAGAGAGCGCGGGGTCATTCCTCGCGCCTTTTTTCGTCTGGATCGCACTTCCCCCTCTTTGCGTGCGGGCCAGATATCACACCACCCTTATGGGACTGACAAGAAGCCCGGGCAGGCGCATGCATGCCTGACACCGGAGCGTTGAACACGAAGGAAAAGACGATGTTCGCAGTCATCAAAACGGGCGGCAAACAATATAAAGTTGCCGCTGATGACGTTATTAAGATTGAGAAGCTTGGCCAGGAGCCAAGCGAGCAGGTTGTTTTCGACACTGTGCTGATGGTTGGCAATGATGCCGACGTCACTGTGGGCGCGCCCTTGGTTGACGGCGCAAGCGTTGTTGGCGAGCTGGTTGAGAACACACGCGGCCGGAAGATCATCATCTTCAAGAAGCGCCGCCGTAAAAACTCCCGCCGCAAAAATGGTCACCGCCAGGAATACTCGGTTGTGAAGATCACCGATATTTTGACCGGTGGTGCCAAGCCAAAGGCTGCCAAACCTGCTGCTAAGAAAGCAGCGCCCAAAAAGGCTGCCCCAGAGGTTGAGACACCAGCGCCGGTTGAGGCTGCACCTGCTGCTGCCGCGCCCGCTGGTGATTTGCCTGAGGGCGCACTGTTTGCGACGCCTGCAGGTAGCGCGGACGATCTGAAGAAGATCTCGGGCGTTGGCCCCGTGCTTGAGAAGAAGCTGAACGCGCTGGGCATCACGACCTTCGCGCAGGTTGCTGCCTTCACACCTGAAGACATCGCCAAGGTTGATGACGCGCTGTCCTTTAAGGGCCGCATCGAACGTGATAACTGGCTGGAACAGGCCGCAACGCTCGCCAAGGGCGAGTAGAGCTAGAGGAAAACTGATCCATGGCACATAAAAAAGCAGGCGGTTCATCCCGCAACGGTCGCGATACAGCCGGTCGCCGTCTCGGCGTCAAAAAGTTTGGCGGCGAAGTCGTTGTTCCTGGCAACATCGTTATTCGCCAGCGTGGCACCAAGTGGCATCCCGGTGAGAATATGGGCATGGGCAAGGATCACACCTTGTTTGCCCTGACCGATGGCACGGTGTCGTTCGCCAAGAAGCGCGACGGCAACACCTATGTTTCGATCCTCCCGTTGGCCGAAGCTGCCGAATAGGTCGCCTCACCATACCGGGTGATATGGGCGCGGCCTCCCTTGAGGATGTCGCACAGGGCATATGAGGGAGGCTCCGGCCTCCCTTTTTTATTGAGCGCAACTATGAGCCCCAAAGCCACCCCAGCGATAACGCTTCGCCCCTATCAGCTTGATGATGCTGACGCGTTGGCGCGGCTGCTCAATGATCCTGATGTAACGGCGATGACATCGTCCGTTCCGTTCCCGTATGCGCGGGCGGATGCTGAGGCCTATCTGTCGGATGTGCGCAATGAAACTGGCCGTAAGGTGAGCCGGGCGATCACGCTTGATGGCGCGCTTGTCGGCGGTATTGGCCTGGACGTGCGGCCTGGTGGCGCTGAAGAACTTGGCTACTGGATCGGCAAACCCCATTGGGGACAGGGCTTTGCCAGCGCAGCTGTTGCAGCGTTTCTGGCAGAGCTAGATAGGCTTGCCATTGAAGGGCCAATTCAGGCGCAAACTGTGGCGAGCAATGAAGCGTCGGCACGGGTTCTGATCAAGAACGGTTTTGCCTTTGTGGGTGAGGGTGAGTGCATCACACCGGCGCGCGAGACTGCAAAAAAAGCCTCCAAGCGCTTTGTGCTGGAAAGGTAGGGTCATGCATTACATCTGGAGCAGATATCCCGGCATGCTTTTTTTGACGCGTTCTCGGACGTAAAACCGGTTCCCACTTTTACTGAGAACGCTACGCAATGAAGTTCCTCGACCAAGCGAAAATATACATCAAAGCCGGTGATGGCGGTGCGGGCTGTGTTTCGTTCCGGCGCGAAAAGTACATCGAGTACGGTGGCCCCAATGGCGGTGATGGTGGGCGCGGCGGAGATGTCTGGGCAGAGTGTGTGGCTGGCCTCAACACGCTGATCGACTATCGCTATCAGCAGCATTTCAAGGCCAAAAAGGGCATGCACGGCATGGGCCGTGACCGCAACGGCGCCAAGGGCGATGATGTGACCTTGCGCGTGCCTGCAGGCACGCAGATTTTTCATGCCGAGACAGATGAAGTGCTGGCCGACATGACGGAGGTTGGCGAGCGTATCTTGCTGTTCAAAGGCGGCAATGGCGGCTTCGGCAATGCGCATTTCAAGTCGTCCACCAATCAAGCACCGCGCAATGCCAATCCTGGTCTTGAGGGCGAGGAGGCCTGGCTGTGGCTAAAGCTGAAACTGATTGCCGATGCCGGGCTGGTCGGTCTGCCGAATGCGGGCAAAAGCACATTTTTGGCATCCACCAGCGCGGCCAAACCAAAAATTGCCGATTATCCTTTCACCACGCTCCACCCCAATCTGGGCGTTGTTGGTGTGGATGAGCGGGAGTTTGTGCTGGCCGATATTCCGGGCCTTATCGAAGGGGCGTCGGAAGGCGTCGGGTTGGGCGATAAATTCCTTTCCCATGTGGAGCGGTGCAAGGTGCTGCTGCATCTGGTTGACGGCACGCAGGACAATGTGGGTGAGGCCTACACCGTCATCCGCGGTGAGCTGGATGCCTATGCCAACGGGCTGGAAGACAAGCCAGAGCTGGTGGCCCTTTCCAAGGCTGATGCGCTTTCTGAAGACGAGCGTGCCGAAAAGCTAGCAGAGCTTGGCAAGGCCTGTGGCCAGCGGCCCATGCTTGTGTCTGCTGCCAGCCGCGAAGGCGTGCCGCCGGTGCTGCGCGCGCTGATGCGGATGATTGACGGGGATTTCGGTCAGGACGAGGATGAGTTTCCTTCCCAAGAGGAAGGCCCATGGACCCCTTAAATCTGGACATCTTAAGCTTCACCCCTCTTGCCAAGCATAAGCGCATCGTCATCAAGATCGGGTCTTCGCTGCTGGTGGATCAAGCCTCCGGCGCGCTGAAAGAGGACTGGCTTGCTTCGCTGGCCGATGATCTGGCAGCACTTAGCAAGGTTGGTGCGGAGATCGTGCTGGTATCCTCAGGCGCGATTGCCATGGGCCGGGTGATGCTGGGCATGGATCCGCGGCCTGACAAACTGGAAGACGCGCAAGCCTCTGCCGCGGTTGGACAGATTGCATTGGGCCGGGCCTATGCGCAGGTGCTTGGCGCGCGCGATATGGTGGCAGGACAAGTGCTTGTGACGCTTGGTGACACGGAGAACCGGCGGCGCTACCTGAACGCCCGCGCGACGATCAACACGCTTCTGGCGCATGGCGCGATCCCGGTGGTGAACGAGAACGACACGGTTGCCACCAGCGAAATCCGCTATGGTGACAATGACCGGCTGGCCGCGCGCGTGGCCTCGATGATCGGGGCGGACGTGCTGGTTCTTTTGAGCGATATTGATGGGCTTTACACCGCCCCGCCCAATGAGAACCCCCATGCGCAACACATGCCACTGGTGGAGAAACTTACGCCGGAGATTGAAGCGATGGCGGGTGGCGAAGGCTCCAACCTGTCGCGTGGCGGCATGAAGACCAAGATCGATGCGGCCAAGATGGCCATTGGCGCGGGCACGGCGATGGTGATCGCCTCTGGCAAGGGGCTGAGCCCCCTTAAGGCGATAGACACCGGGGCACTATGCACCTGGTTCGCGCCGGATGGGAACCCTGCCACGGCCCGCAAACGCTGGATTGCCGGTTCGCTGGACCCGCATGGTGATCTGGTCATCGATGCGGGTGCAGCGCGGGCGCTGGAGCGCGGCAACTCGCTTTTGCCAGCGGGCATTCGCGAGGTGGTGGGTAGCTTCGAGCGCGGTGATGCTGTGCGTATCATCACGCTGGAAGGCGTAGAGGTCGCGCGCGGGTTGGTGGCCTATGATAGCGCGGACGCGCAAAAAATCGCCGGGCACAACAGCGCGAATATCGAAGCGCTCTTGGGCTATGCCGGGCGCAACGCTATGGTTCACAGGGATGATTTAGCCCTTGTAGGGCTAGCGTCCGCTGAAGCGGTCGGCGCAGCCGGAGCGACAGCGGAAAGAAGGAAGGCTTAAGGGATGGCTTTGTTGGATAGCGATGCATCTGTGAATGTAGAGGCCCTCATGCAGGATATGGGCAAACGGGCGCGTGCGGCTTCGCGGGCCATTGCGCTGGCGTCTACCGACACCAAGAACGCCGCTTTGATGGCTATTGCTGCTGGTATTCGTGCGCGCACAGACGATGTGTTGGCGGCCAATGCGCGTGATCTGGCCGGTATGCGCCAGCGCGATGTGACGGTTGCCTATCAGGAACGCGCCACGCTGACCGCCGATCGCATAGAAGCCATTGCGCTGGCTGTGGAAGCCATTGCAGCCCTGCCTGATCCCGTCGGCGATGAAATGGACGCATGGGAGCGCCCAAATGGCTTGCAGATTTCGCGCGTGCGCACGCCGCTGGGCGTGATTGGCATCATTTTTGAGTCCCGCCCCAATGTAACCGTGGATGCGGCAACGCTTGCGCTGAAATCCGGTAATGCAGCCATTTTGCGCGGTGGGTCGAACACGATTGAAACCAATCAGGCGCTCTATGGTGCCATTGCCGATGGGCTGGAAAGTGAAGGCCTGCCGGCTGATGTGGTGCAATTGGTCCCGGTGACTGACCGCGCGGCCGTGGGCGAACTGCTCACCGGGCTGGGCGGAACGGTGGACGTAATCGTGCCGCGTGGTGGCAAATCGCTGGTGGCGCGCGTTCAAAGTGAAGCACGGGTGCCGGTGTTTTCTCACCTTGAGGGCATCTGTCACGTCTATGTGGATAAGGCGGCTGATCTTTTGATGGCAACCGACCTGGTGGTGAACGCAAAGATGCGCCGGACCAGCATTTGTGGTGCTGCCGAAACGCTCCTGATTGATCAAGCCGCAGCAGAACACCTGACCGCGCCGCTGGTGAAAGCCCTGCAGGATGCAGGCTGCAAAGTGCGCGGCGATGAGGCCGTACGCGCTCTTGTGGAAGGCGTGCAACTCGCCACAGAAGACGATTGGTCCACTGAATACGGCGATGCGATCATCACGGTCGGCATCGTGGATGGGGTGGATGGCGCGCTGGGGCACATCGCCACCTATGGCTCTTCGCACACCGAAAGCATTGTTACTGAGGATGCGATGGTGGCCGCGCAGTTCCTCAACCAGTGCGACAGCGCGATCGTCATGCACAACACCTCCACCCAGTTTGCCGATGGTGGTGAGTTCGGCATGGGTGCGGAAATTGGCATCGCCACGGGCCGCATGCATGCGCGCGGGCCAGTGGGATTGGAACAGCTAACCAGCTTCCACTATGTGGTGCGTGGCACCGGGCAAGTCCGTCCAACATGACGCGACCAACATAAGTGACCACACCCGTTTATCCTCGCATTCCGGCAACAGGCCGTGTGCGACTGCCCCATGTCGCGCCGGGTCAGTCGGTGGGGCTGTATGGCGGCTCCTTCGACCCGGTGCATGATGGGCATCTGTTGGTGGCGGAGCGGGCGCTTAAAGTGCTGAAGCTTGATTGGGTCTGGTGGCTGGTGACGCCCGGGAACCCGCTGAAAGACCATAACCCGGCTGACAGCCTTGATCAGCGGATAAAAGCGGTGCGCTGCCAGGCGCGCCACCCACGCCGCAAGGTTTTGGGTATCGAGCAGGATCTGGGCGTGCGCTACACCGCCGATACCGTGGCGATGCTCACCACCATGCGCCCTGATGTGCGCTTTGTGTGGCTGATGGGCGCGGATAATTTAGCAGGTTTTCACAAGTGGAATGCATGGCGTGATATCGCCGCGCGCATTCCGCTTGCCGTGATCGACAGGCCGGGGTCACGTCATGCTGGCTTGTCAGCGCCAGCAGCGCGCGCCATGGCTGACGCGCGGTTGGATGGGGAGGATGCCTGCATGCTCTCGCACCTTGCAGCACCGGCTTGGACGTTTATCCGTGGTCCGCTTTCGCCGCTTTCTTCAAGTGCCATTCGCCGTGCGGCCAGTACGGCCCAGAGCAAAACTGTCTTGAAACGTTAGCGAATTGCCCCCACACTATGAGTCGTACGGGCTTCGGTTCATCCCGTACATGGAATGCAGGTCAGGCCTGTTTTCACCGGCTCATCCTGTGGTTCCCTTGTGTGAACCTTAGAAAAGGACTTTTGCCGGTTTGACTGCGCAAATCACCGCCGCCGACCCCTCTGCGGCATCTCTGGCCTCTGGCTCAAACGGGTCAGTGCCAAGCATCCTCTCCACTGTTCAGGCTGTTTTGGACGACTCCAAGGCCGAGGACATCATTACCATTGATCTGGACGGAAAGTCCGCGCTTGCCGACGCGATGATTATCGCTTCCGGGCGCTCGCACCGTCATGTCTCAGCTGTGGCCGACCATATTACGCGCGCGCTGAAGGAAGCCGGGCACGGTGCGCCACAGGTTGAAGGTCTGCCCCATGCTGATTGGGTGCTGATTGATACCGGTGATGTGATCCTGCATCTTTTCCGGCCAGAGGTGCGCAGCTTCTATAATATGGAGAAGCTGTGGGATGACAGTTTTGCAGAGACACCAAACGCCTAAGCGTTTGGGTTGATCATGGTGCATATTTTGGCTGTGGGCCGCATGAAGGCTGGCCCGGAGCGGGAGCTTTTTGAGCGCTATTGGACGCGCCTTGGCCCGCTGGCCAAACAGCTTGGGTTCGGCGCGCCAAAGCTTGTTGAACTGCGTGAAAGCCAGGCGGGTAGCGCCGACCAGCGCAAGGCAGCCGAGGCGGGCGAGCTTCTAAGAAAACTGCCTGATGGCGCTGCCATTATCGCGCTGGATGAACGCGGTAAGGCGATCACCACGCCCCAGTTTTGCTCAAAACTCGATGCATTCAAAGATGCAGGCAAACAGGTATCGCTGATTATCGGCGGGCCTGATGGGTTGGATGCAAGTATGCGCCAGCGCGCCGACCTGGTGGTAAGCTTTGGTGCCATGACCATGCCACATCAGCTTGTTCGAGTGCTCGCCGCTGAACAGCTCTACCGTGCCATGACTGTGCTATCGGGCCACCCCTACCACCGGGTGTGATCCCTGCAGACGTGGTTAACGAAAGGTTTAACCGCGTGGTGGTAGGTTAGCCCCCTGATGCGCATTCTCGCCCCAATCCTTGCCGGTTTTCTCCTTGCTGCGCCGGTTGCTGCCCAGACGGTTACCGATGATGCTGACCTGGAGCAAACCGAGCTGGAGCAGGAGCGTGATGTCGCCGCCGATGCGCTGGAGCGGTTGCGCTCCGACCTTGCAGCTGCACAGGCGCGCGAGGCAATGCTGGCAGATGAGTTGGCCGACATTGACGGTGACGTTGATGACCTCACAGAGCTGCTTATCCGCACGACCGAGCAAGCTGGAACCATTGCCGCCCGTGTTGATGTCCAGCGTCAACGCATTGGTGTGCTGGACGAGAATGCGCAAGCTTTAGAAGTCTCGCTTAATGCGCAGCGGGCGCGCATCATCACACTTCTTTCTGCCATGGTCCGCGTCGGGCGGACGCCACCGCCAGCGCTGTTTGTCTCTCCTGGCGATGCGCTGCGCTCGGTGCGTTCTGCACTGCTACTGGGCGTCGCCTTTCCCGAACTTGAGGCCGAATCACGGGTGCTCGCCGACGATTTGGCGGCGCTGGACGATGCTCGCAATGAGCTTGATGAGGCGTTGAACCTGCTTCTGGCTGATGCTGAAGCGTTGGCCGAAGAGGAGGAGCGCATCGAACTTGTCCTGTTTGAGCGATCACGTCTGCGTGAGGAGAACCAGGCCGTTCTGGAGCGCGAACGCGAACGCGCAGCCCTATTGGCCGGTGAAGCAACGAGCCTTGAAAGCCTGCTCAACGATCTTGAAAGTGAACTCTCCAGCGTGCGGCAAGCCATCGCAGATGCCCGCGATGCGCAGGCGGATGGTCCGCCACAACTGGATGATCGCGCAGCCATCGCAAGCCTCCAGAATCCGGGGCGTATGGCCCCTGCCTTTGCCTTTGGATCAGCACAGGGGCGCATCATTCCCCCTGTGCGGGGGCAAGAATTGCTGGGCTTTGGTGACGAAGACCGGTTTGGCGAAACAAGCCTTGGGCTCCATATAGCCTCTAGAGCGGACGCCCGTGTGATCGCCCCAGCCGATGGCTGGGTGCTCTATGCTGGTCCTTTTCGCGCCTATGGCCAGGTGGTTATTCTGGATATGGGTGATGGGTACCGGATGATCCTGGCGGGCATGAGCCGTATTAATGTCGCATTGGGACAGTTTGTCCTGATGGGAGAACCCATTGCCACCATGGGCGAGCGTGGCTCGGTCGTGCTGGCAGATGGATCAACACAGGCTCCGCAACCTGTGTTGTTTGTTGAGCTGCGGCAGGATGGACGTCCTATCGATTCTTCGTCATGGTGGGCGACAAGCGATGGGCCAACACAAGGGTGACGACCGTTAAGGGTCGAAGACCTGTACGGGTAAGGCCATTAAGGTCAGCAGTCAGAGGACGCTACGCATGATGAAAAAGTTACCGGTTTTCGTTTTGGGAATGTTGCTGGGGGTCGCTGTGACCTTTGGAGCAACCATGTATCGGTTTGGCCCGATTGGTGCCCAAGCACAAACTGGCGCGGAAACGTTCAACCAGCTCAAACTGTTTGGCGATGTTTTTGAGCGTGTGCTCAATGACTATGTTGAACCACAAGAGGAGCAGGACCTTATCGAGAATGCTCTGGACGGCATGTTGACGTCGCTGGACCCGCACTCTGCCTATCTTGGACCCGACGCCTTTGAAGACATCCGCGAGCAGACCAGCGGCGAGTTTGGCGGCCTTGGTATTCAGGTGACCATGGAAGAGGGCTTGGTGAAGGTTGTCTCGCCTATCGATGATACCCCTGCGGCCCGTGCTGGTATTTTGGCAAATGATTACATCACCGCACTGGATGGCGAGCAGGTTCAGGGTATGGACCTTTCCGATGCTGTGGAGCGTATGCGCGGCCTTGTTGGCACGCCCATCACCGTGACTATTCAGCGCGAGGGGGCTGCCCCATTTGACGTCACGCTGGAGCGCGACACCATTCGCATCGCTTCGGTGCGCAGCCGTCTTGAAGGCGATATTGGCTATCTGCGTGTTACGCAGTTCTCCGGCCAAACCGCTGGAGGGCTGGATGAAGAAATCTCCAGCCTTGTTCAGGAAGCTGAAGAGGCAGGCATCGAACTTGCTGGCTATGTGCTCGATCTGCGCAACAACCCCGGTGGTCTGGTGAACCAGGCGCTGGAAGTGTCCGATGCTTTCCTTGATCGCGGTGAAATCGTTTCGATCCGTGGCCGCTCTGAAGCTGACACCCGTCGCTACAATGCCCGCTCAGGCGACCGTGTTGGCGGCCTGCCTGTGGTGGTGTTGATCAATGGTGGTTCGGCCTCGGCCTCTGAAATTGTTGCCGGAGCACTGCAGGATCATCGCCGGGCAACGCTTGTGGGGTCACTGTCATTTGGCAAGGGCTCCGTGCAGACGGTTATTCCAATGTCGGCAACCAGTGCGGTGCGTCTGACCACGGCGCGGTACTACACGCCGGCAGGTCGCTCCATTCAGGCGCGTGGAATCGATCCAGATATCGAAGTGCTGCAAGAGAACCTGCCTGAAGAGCTGCAGGGCCTCGATTCACCCGGTGGCGAAGCTTCACTGGACGGTCACCTGTCCAATGAAGATGAAGTGGAGCGGTCGGGGTCTTCGGTGTACGTGCCAGCCGATGCCGAGCTGGACACTCAGCTTCAGTACGCGCTGAGCCTGCTACGCGGCGAAGAGACCCATGCCGCCTTCCCACCAGACCCAGATGCGCCCCTTCCAAATTAGGGCGTCGACCACACGAGGCTGAACTTGGGTTTGGGCCCGAGTTCGGTCACTTAACAAGGCCTTTAAAGGCTTGGTTAACCAACGCTTAAAGCCCTCGCTCTAGAAATAGAGCGAGGATTTTTGGTTTTAAGGCGCATCATTGATGGCGACTGATGTTGGAAATGATCTGCACACACCGTTGATGCCGCGTGCATCACTGGTCAGCACCTGGCTGCCGAAGCTGCAACGTTATACCGGCCTGTTTACCCGCGTTGGCGGGGCTGTGCTGGGCGTTGTGGCGGTGTTGTTGGTGGGTTGGATAGCCCTAACAGATACACCACTGGGCGGTGAGCCCATGGCGCTTGCGCCCATTCAGGTGGCGGTCAGCCCGCAAAACACAGGCATGCAACCTGGCACCGGCGCTGGTCTTTCCCAACCTTTGCCGCCTCAGCCTGAAGCGACCTCCGGTGGTCCGCGTGTTTTGCAAGTGCCGCCGTCTGCACGGGTCGATGGTGCGTCGCCCGGCCTGCCGCAGCCGGTTACACCTGCCAGCGGCCCTCAGGTCAGCGATGGTCCGCGCTTGAATTCGCGTGGTGGCCTGCCCGATACAGCCAATCCCAGCCTCGTGGCGCGCTTTGACGCGGGTTCGTTTATCCCCGCTCTGGGATCGGGCGGCGAGCGCGCGCTTGATCTTTACGCCCGCCCCCTGGAGGCTGGCACCGTCGTGCCCGGTCAACCACGTATCGCGTTGATTGTCGGTGGTATGGGCCTGTCGCAAACCTCGACGCAGGACGTCATCAACCGCCTGCCGCCCGCGACCACATTGTCCTTTGCGCCTTATGGCAATTCGCTCACGCGCTGGGCGAGCCGCGCGCGCGCTGCGGGACACGAATATCTGATCGAAGTGCCCATGGAGCCGTTTGACTATCCCAACAATGATCCCGGTCCGCACACCCTGCAGGTGGGGCTGGAGCCACAGGCCAATATTGAACGTCTGCACTGGACTTTGTCGCGGCTGCCCACCCCGGTTGGCGTGATCAACTATATGGGTGCACGTTTTGCCTCTGAAGATGCGGCCCTCCTTCCGGTACTCAGCGATGCGCTGGAGCGTGGTCTGATGGTGGTTGATGATGGTCGCTCTGCGCGCAGCCGTATTGCCCAACTTGCGCCGGAGGGTGCGCCTGCGCTGCGCGCCGATGTGGTGATTGACGCGCGCGCTGATAGCCAGGCTATCGACAACCGACTTGCCCAGCTTGAAGCAATTGCGCGCGACCGCGGTCGTGCTGTTGGTGTGGCGACTGCCCTGCCGCTCACCATCAATACACTGGAAGAGTGGACCGACGGCCTTGCTATCAAAGGCATAGCACTGGTGCCCGTATCCAGTCTTGTGAGGTTCTAGCGTCATGGCCCACCGAACCCCTTCGCGCGCGCTATGTCTGGAAGAGAAACTGGCACTGCCCTATCGCCCATGCGTTGGCGTGGTGGTGGTCAACGCCGACGGCTTGGTCTGGGTTGGCCGACGCTTGCCCAATGAAGAGTATACCGGCGAGCAGCGCCTTTGGCAGTTTCCTCAAGGTGGCATTGACGAGGGCGAGGATGCGCAGAAGGCAGCCATTCGCGAGCTGTATGAGGAAACCTCCATCAAAAGCGTTTCGTTGCTGGGTGCGGTGGATGGTTGGCTGACCTATGACCTGCCTGAACGTTTGATTGGTATTGCGCTCAAGGGCAAATATCGCGGGCAGAAGCAGCGCTGGTTTGTCTATCGTTTTGAGGGCCAAGACAGCGAAATTGACGTGGCCAACCCTGGCGATGGCGCGGAAAAACCTGAGTTCGATGGCTGGGAATGGCTGCAAATCGACGCCCTGCCCGCCCGCGCGGTGGCCTTCAAGGTTGCGCTTTACCATGAGCTTATTGAACGGCTAAAGGGCGATGAGGCCTTGAAGGGCGTGCTTGCCTAACTGGCTCGATCCACCAATGCATCGACCCATTGCTGGGTTTTTCAGACAAGGATTTTCACAATGACAGCTAAGCGCAGGCTTGGGCAGGACGGCCCTTTGGTATCGGCGATTGGCGTTGGTGCAATGTCATTTTCGGATATGTACGGCCCGACCGACGAGGCACACAGCCACGCCATTCTGCGCGCAGCGATGGATGCGGATATCACCCACATCGACACCGCCAATGTGTATGGCATGGGCAAATCGGAAAAGGCGATTGGCACTTTTCTGAAAGCCAACCCTGGCGCGCGCGAACAACTGGTGATTGCCACCAAAGCCGGCATTACACGCACTGCGGACGGTCAGCGCACGTTCAACAATACGTTGGATCATTTGGAAAGTGAGCTTGATGCAAGCTTGGCTCGCTTGGGCGTTGATGCCGTGGATCTTTTTTATGTGCATCGGCGCGATCATACCGTGCCCATCGAAGAGGTTGCCGGCAGCATGGCGCAGCTGGTCAAAAAGGGGAAAACCCGCGCAATTGGATTTTCAGAAATTGCGCCTGCATCCTTGCGGCTTGCCCATGCTATTTACCCGGTGGCGGCTGTCCAGTCGGAATACTCGCTCTCGGTTCGTGCGCCAGAGCTTGGTCTTGTTCAAACCTGCGCTGAGTTGGGTGTGGCGCTGGTCGCATTTTCGCCTGTTGGTCGCTCGTTGTTGACCGACAATCCACTGAGTTATGAAGCCGCTCAGGCTTCGGTTTTCTTGCGCGAGAACCCACGCTTCCTGGAGCCAAACTACACGCGTAATATTGCCGCCAGCGAGCCCTTGCGCGCTTTGGCTAAGGCGATGGGCGAACCTGCGGCGGCCCTCGCTGTGGCCTGGGTCATGGCGCAGGGTGATCATATTCTGCCTATTCCAGGCACACGATCCACTCAGCATTTTGCTGAACTAAGTCGTGCCGGGCAGTTGGACTTGTCTGTCGATGATCTCAAAGCCATTGAACAGGCGCTACCACTGGGTTGGGCGCACGGTGACCGGTACTCGGTGGGCCAGTGGAAGGGACCGGAAATTTATAGCTAACCGAGCACCTTGGTTCAGCTAACCCGATCCTTCAGGCTTTCTGCCAAAAACCTTAGCGTACCTGCCGCTTCGCCATAGGGCTCCAAAGCATCCATTGCATCTTTCAGCGTGGCGTCCAGCGTGGCTTGTGCTTTGTCTTCGCCAAGCAGGCCCGGCCATGTGGTTTTGCCAGCATCCTCGTCCTTGCCTGTGCGTTTGCCGGCCTGCTCATCGGTTGCATGAATATCCAGAAGATCATCGGAAATCTGGAACGCAAGGCCCAGGCTCTGGCCAAAGCGCGCAACCCGCTGGCGTTCTTCTTCGGGTGCGAGTGCGAGGTGCGCACCGAGCGAACAGGCGACCTCGATCAGCGCGCCAGTTTTCATCGCCTGCATGGCAGCCAGCGCGAAGGTGTCTTTGATTTCTGTGGCCTCACCAAAGCGCCCCTCCGCAGCAAGGTCCAGCATTTGCCCGCCGACCATGCCATCGGCGCCTGAGGCACGGGCAAGATCGCGCACCATCATTGGCGTTTTGGGGTGGCCACACGTGGCCACAAGCTCAAAGGCCAGTGTTTGTAGCGCATCACCTGCCAAAATAGCGGTCGCCTCATCAAAGGCTTTGTGAACGGTCGGTTGGCCGCGGCGCAGATCATCGTCATCCATTGAGGGCAGATCATCGTGGATGAGCGAATAGGTGTGGATGCACTCCAGCGCCATGGCAACTTGCGGCGCGCCCGGTGGGAGCTGGGTTTTGGCATGGGTGCCAGCGGTCAGCAGGTGCGCAACCTCCAGCACCAGCACGGGCCGCAAGCGCTTGCCACCTGCCAGCATGGCATGGCGCATGGCGGCAACCAGACGTTCCGGTGCCTTGAGGTCTGCCAGCAGCTGGTCCATATCGCGCGTGATGCTGGCCGCAAGGTCAGCGAGGCGGGCTTTGTGCGGTGCTGTTGGCTCGGCTGATGATCTGGGCATGGTTGGGCCGCTTCTTCTGGCGTTTTAAAAAACAGGTTGGGCCTAGCCAATGGGGCGGTCGGAAACAAGGGCGGGAAAACCCAGCCGAATGCGACAGATGCTTCGGTGGGGGGCTTATGCGCTGGCAGGCTTGGTGGCGCTGCCGGTGGTTCTCACACTCGCCTACAGCGTTGTGCCGCCGGTCTCCACGCTCATGCTGCGCGACCTGGTGCTGCTGCGCAGCTATGATCGCGACTGGATTGACCTGGATAAGGTCGCCGCCGTTCTGGAGAACAGTGTCCTGGCCTCCGAAGACCAAACCTTCTGCGAGCATAATGGTGTTGAGTGGCCTGCGCTCCAGGCGCAATTTGACCGATGGCGCGCAGGCGAGGACGCGCGAGGGGCCTCCACTCTTTCGATGCAGGTGGCTCGTAACCTGTTTCTCTGGCAAGGGCCCTCGGTTGTTCGCAAAAGCCTGGAGGTGCCGTTGGCGGTGCTGATCGATACGGTTTGGAGCAAGCGGCGTATGATGGAGGTTTACATCAATATCGCCGAGTTGGGGCCGCAGGTTTACGGCTTTGAAGCCATGGCTCAGCAGGCTTTTAGCCGTTCAGCCGCTGATGTTTCGCGCCGGCAAGCAGCGCTTATGGTGGCAGCATTACCCCTGCCATCAGAGCGGAATCCAGCCCGGCCCACCGGTCGGCAGGCATGGCTAGCCGATGTCATAAGTGCGCGTGCGCAGCGCATGGGTGGGTACAATGCGTGTTTGGCGCCGCCCCAAGCGCGTTAAATCTTCCAGGAGGGCTTTGCTTTTCGCTGATCTGACTGTATAGGACGGCCTTCCGAATTTGACGGATGATGCCTGCCCGCGCGCTCGCGCGACAGATAAGCTCGCACCCGTCACCCGCGACGCCTGCCATTTTGGAGTGATACGATGGCTGTTCCTAAGAGAAAAGTTAGCCGCATGAAGCGCGGTTTCCGCCGCTCGGCTGATGGCCTGGCTGCACCAACCTACGTTGAAGACAAGGATTCTGGCGAGCTGCGCCGTCCGCATCACATTGACCTGAAATCAGGCATGTATCGCGGTAAGCAGGTGCTGGAACCCAAGGACGACTAAGCCAGTTTTGCGAACGTCAAACATGTGTATTTCGAAAAAGGCCGGTCGCCAGACCGGCCTTTTTTTGTTGCACGGGTTTGCTGCATATCAGCCCACGCCTTGTTAAGTGCCGGGCCGGCAAGGCCCGCCACCGAGACAGAAGACCCAAACTCTTGAGGACCGCTCCTTATGCGTATTCTTTTCGCCGTCCCACTGACGCTGATCCCACTGGCTGTTTACGCCGCGATGGCCCTTGGCCCGCTTGGCGTGCCCAGTTTTGATCTGGTTTTGGTGGCGCAGCCCATGTTGTCCGGCGGTACCGTGACGATCACGCAAGGTGATGCCCTGCTGGCAGGCGGTATTTTGGTGCTGTTTCTTGAAGTGGTTAAAGCCACGCGCACTGGCTTTGCACCGGTCATGGACCATGTGTTCAGTGTCATTATGGCAATGGTCTATCTGGTGGTGTTTATCGCTTGGGCACCCGCATCAACCGGCCTGTTTGCCTTGTTGACGCTGGTTGCCATTGTCGATGCGTTGGCGGGCCTTTGGATTAGCCTCAATGTGGCCCGCCGCGATGTTGCAATTTCACCGGGCGGTAGTTTTTAACCGCCAACGCTTTGTTTATTTCTGCTGTGCTTGGTCTGCGGCCCAACCGCTGCGAGACAAGCGTTTTAGTCGGTGACTGCCGTTTTGCCGATGGCAGCGATGCCAGCCAATGCCGCAATCTCATCATTGTCGGATGTATCGCCTGTGATGCCCACCGCGCCGAGCAGTGTGCCGTCGGCTTCCTTGATCAGAACGCCGCCTGGTACGGGCACAATCTTGCCGCCTGAAACGTTTGACAGCCCTTCGAGAAAATGCGGACGACCCTCGGCTTGTGCATTCAACCAGCGCGACCCTTTGCCGACAGCAAGTGCTCCATAGGCTTTGCCCTTTGCGATCTCGAAGCGCATCATTGATGCACCATCGGCACGCTGAAAGGCTTGCACATGCCCACCCGTGTCCAGCACGCAAACTGCAAGCGGGGCAAAGCCCTTTGCAGCGCCTTCATCCATGGCCGCTTTGATGAGCGTGTTGGCTTGGTCGAGCGTTATGGACATAGAGTTTCTCCGCAGATTGGTTTTGGATTAGGGGTTTGTGCGTGCACGATGTGTGCTACGCGCTACCGCGCTGGCGCACTGCGCGCAAGCACCTAGCTGAATGTGTGCTGGTACAACAGTTGTGCCGCACGCTTTACAATCGACGTCTTCACGGAATGCCCAATAAGGATTGCACGATGCGAAACTTCCAGACCCCCGGCCGCTCCCCGGCGCGCGCTGCACGCATGATGGCTGCAACCTCGCACCCCGCTGCCACAACTGTAGCGCTCAATGAGCTCAATGCTGGCGGCAATGCCGTGGATGCAGCGCTGGCCGCTGCTGCAGTGCTGGCGGTTGTTGAGCCGCAGATGACGAGCATTGGCGGGGATTGTTTTGCCATTGTGGCCCAGCCTGATGGGTCGATAACCGGGGTTAACGGCTCAGGGCGCGCACCGGCCATGCTATCGGCCGATATGTTGCGTGCTGAAGGCCACACAAAGGTGCCACCGACCAGTGCGCATGCCATCACGGTTCCAGGTGCATTGCGCGGTTTTGAATATTTGGCCAGCCATTTTGGCACCAAGCGTTTTCGCGAGCTGCTGGAGCCGGCCATCACGCTTGCCCGTGATGGCTGGGTGGTTGCCGACCGTGTTGGACACGATATGGCCAACCCAAAAGACCCGCGCGATGTGGATCAGGACCCGGTGCTAACCCGTGTGTTCCGCCCCAAAGGTCGGGTGCCCGCGCCCGGCGATAAGCTTGTTTGGCCGCAGCTTGCCCGAACGCTGCAGATCATTCAGCGCGACGGCGTTGATGCATTTTACACCGGTGAGATAGCGCGTGACATTGTCAGCCATATCCGTGAGCGCGGCGGGGTGATGACGCTTTCTGATCTGGCAAACTGTAAGGCTGATGCGGTGGCCCCGATCACCGCCGATTATCGTGGGCTGACGATCGCTGAAATCCCGCCTAACGGGCAGGGCATTACAGCGCTGATCATCATGAAAATCTTGGAGCGTTTCGATGTCGCATCCATGGACCCCGATAGCGCCGAGCGCATGCATCTTGAGCTGGAAGCCGCCCGCGCAGCCTATAGCGTGCGCGATGCGTTGGTGGGTGATCCGCAAACCACCGTTGATCCTTATGCATTGCTGGAAGAGAGCGTAATAGATGGGTTGGCTGCCCAGATCGACATGTCCAGCCGCAACACATCCATCACGCTGCCTGACATTCCAAACTCCGACACGGTGTACCTGTCGGTGGCCGATGAGGAGGGGCGTATGGTCTCCCTCATTTTCTCTATCTATGATGATTTTGGTGCACTGACCGCCACCGAGGCTACCGGCATTGTGCTGCAGAACCGTGGCGCGTGTTTTAGCCTTGAAGAGGGGCACCCCAACGAGCTGGCGGGGGGCAAACGGCCGCTGCACACCATTATTCCGGCGATGGCTCTGAAAGATGGCGTGCCGGTGATGAGCTTTGGCGTGATGGGCGGGGCCTACCAGCCGCTCGGCCATGCGCATGTCATTTCCAACATGGTGGATTACGGCATGGATGTGCAGGCGGCGCTGGATGCGCCGCGTGTGTTCTGGAACGTTGAAACCAAGAACCCGATTGTCGAAGAGCCGCTGGGCCAGGCGATGATTGATGCGTTGGGCGAGCGTGGCCATGAGGCAGGTTTTGCCAAGCGGGCCATTGGCGGGGCACAGGCGATTTGGCGTGACCCAGAAACCGGCATCCTCACCGGCGCATCAGATCCACGCAAGGATGGTTGCGCTGCTGGGATTTAATCAGAGGATGTCATCCCGGAAAGCGAAGGCGGACCTGCAGGGCAGCCTGATGCATTATCCGGGATCTAAAGAGTATCATGTGTTTGGCAGATCCCGGGTCTTGGGCACGCAAGCGTGCCTCGCCCGGGATGACAGTCCCGCGTTAAACCCGGCGCTCAAACCCTAGTGAGCCAAGTGGTGCTGCGCCCTCCAGCGTTGTTGCATAGCGTGCCGCCATGCGCATGGATGGGTGCGTGGGAAGCACGTTTGCCGATGCCAGTTCCTCGTGCGAGCTGAGCATCTGCGCGGCAATGCCCAGGCGCAGGGCATTGGCGTTTGCCAGGGTTTCAGAAGAGCGACGTTCAGGGTTTGAGCCGGCCTGCGCGGCTGCCCGTGCAACGGGTTCGACACGAAACGCACTGGTGCTTGCCGTGGCACTGTCGTGTGCCCGGTGCTGTCCGCCTTGTCGTGGGATCGAAGGAATGACCACCGTTGTTGCGCTTTCATCTGACCCGCCACTTAGCCTGTGCCCCGATGGGACGCAGCGCTGACGTGGCTCTTAACGTTTCATTAAGATATCAGATGGTGTGCAAGCGCGGTAGTGCAATCGCGCGACAAGGTGAAGGCGCTTGGTTAAGCTGTAAGCGTGGGGTGATTGCGCGGCAATCGCGCATAGGGCGGTGTTTCATTTTGCTCTGTACCGACCACGCAACCGTGTGTGGCACAACCGCGGTACCTTTTGCTCTGTGCCTGCGGCACAACCGCTTATTTGCCGCTTATGGAATCCAGTTTTGACTGCATGGCAGAAAGCTGAGAGCGCAGCTCGTCGATGCTTGCATCGCTTTTTGGTGTTTCTTCAGCTTCATCATTGCTTGCACCGGAAAATGGCACAAACATTGTCATCGCATTCGACATAGCGTTCTGGAACAGCTCCATGTTGCGGCGGGTCTGTTCCTGCATCGCTCCGCTCATGCCGCCCATCGCGGCCATGGGTGTGCCATCGAACGAAGCGCTCATTTTTTCGCGAATGGTCTCACGATCGGCCACGAAGGCGTTGATGGAGTGTTCCAGATAGCTGGGCACCACGGCCTGCATGCTATCGTCGTAAAAGCGGATAAGCTGGCGCAGCACCGTGATGGGCAGCAAATTGGTGCCCTTGCTTTCCTGCTCAAAAATAATCTGCGTAAGCACCGAGCGCGTCAGGTCCTGGCCGGACTTAGCGTCCTGCACCAGAAAGTCTTCGCCGCCCTTCACCATCTCCGCCAGATCATCCAGCGTGACATAGGTCGATGTGCCGGTGTTGTAGAGGCGGCGGTTGGCGTATTTCTTGATGACAGTGGCAGGCACCACAGCATCGCTATCTGAAGGCATGGCCATCACTCACTCTCCCACTGTTTGCGCGTTAGGCGCATCGGCTGCTTTGGCGGCCGCTTGGTGCTTCTGCACCGCATTGCACAAAGGTATGGCGCACTCTGCTGCAAAGCACAACAGAGCGCTTATTTATGTGGTTTGTATGGGCTTCGGCTTGAGCGGGATCAAAGTCCATCAGCGCCTTTTGATGAATTGAAGGTGCAGGCACTTGCGTGCTTGTGTGCGGTACAGATTTGGCCGCTCTGGCCTGTTTTAAATCATCATCATGGCCCACCTTGGATGGGCCAACCGGGAGAAAATTCATGACATCAGTGGTAATTGCATCGGCGGCGCGCACCGCCGTTGGCTCGTTCAACGGGGCATTTAACGGCGTGCCAGCCCATCAGCTTGGCGCAACAGCGATCCGAGGCGCGCTGGAGCGCGCAGGTGTTGATCCTGCTGATGTTGATGAAGTGATTATGGGCCAGATCCTGGCAGCTGGCGAAGGTCAGAACCCTGCGCGTCAGGCGGCTATGGCCGCTGGCATTCCTCAGGAAGCGACAGCTTGGGGTTTGAACCAGCTCTGTGGTTCGGGTCTGCGCGCGGTTGCGCTGGGCATGCAGCAGATCGCGACCGGCGATGCGAACATCATCGTTGCTGGTGGTCAGGAAAGCATGACCATGGCACCGCACACGATGCACCTGCGCAACGGCGTAAAAATGGGCGACGGCAAAATGGTCGACACCATGATGTACGATGCGCTGACCGATGCATTTGCCAAGTACCTTATGGGCACGACAGCTGAAAACGTTGCCAAGCAGTGGCAGCTGACCCGCGAAGAGCAGGACGAGTTTGCGGTGAACTCGCAGAACAAAGCCGAAGCTGCGCAGAAAGCAGGCAAGTTCAAAGATGAAATCGTTGCCCACACCATCAAGACCCGTAAGGGCGAAACGGTGGTGGAAGAAGACGAGTACATCAAGCACGGCGTAACCGTAGAAGGCATTTCCAAGCTGCGCCCGGCCTTCGACAAAGAAGGCACTGTGACGGCGGCCAACGCATCGGGCATTAATGATGGTGGTGGCGCGACCGTTCTGATGAGCGAAGAGGAAGCCGCCAAACGCGGCATCACGCCAATGGCGCGGATTGCATCCTGGGCGACCGCTGGTGTGGACCCTGCCATCATGGGCACGGGCCCAATCCCAGCCTCACGCAAAGCGCTTGAGAAAGCTGGCTGGTCGGTTGGCGATCTTGATCTGGTGGAAGCCAATGAGGCGTTCGCAGCCCAAGCCTGTGCTGTGAACAAAGACATGGGCTGGGACCCGGCGATTGTGAACGTGAATGGCGGCGCGATTGCCATCGGTCACCCAGTGGGTGCCTCGGGCGTGCGCGTGCTCAACACGTTGCTGTTTGAAATGCAGAAGCGCGACGCCAAAAAAGGCCTTGCCACGCTGTGCATTGGTGGCGGCATGGGTGTTGCCCTCTGCGTCGAACGTTAGACGCTGCACGCTTGGCGTTACAGGCTAAGCGCTAAACCAATTTGGGCGGCGCCAACGATGCGTCGCCCTCTTTTCAAGAAACAAAAACCAACGAAAATCTGAGGAAACATCCATGGGCAGAGTAGCACTGGTCACCGGCGGTACGCGCGGTATTGGCGAGGCAATTTCAAAGGCATTGATGGCGCAGGGCTGCAACGTTGCGGCCACCTATGCCGGCAATGACGAGAAAGCCGCCGCTTTCACCGCCGACACTGGCATCAAGACCTACAAGTGGAACGTGGCAGACTATGACAGCTCCAAAGCTGGCATTGCCAAGGTGGAGGAAGAAGTTGGCCCCATCGACATTGTGGTCGCCAATGCTGGCATCACGCGCGATGCGCCCTTCCACAAAATGTCGCCTGAACAGTGGAACGAGGTGATCGGCACCAACCTCACCGGTGTGTTCAACACCATTCACCCTGTGTGGCCGGGCATGCGCGAGCGCAAATTTGGCCGCGTGATCGTGATCTCCTCGATCAACGGCCAGAAGGGTCAGTTTGGTCAGGTGAACTACGCCGCCACCAAAGCTGGTGACCTTGGCATCATCAAGTCGCTCGCCCAGGAAGGCGCACGCGCTGGCATCACCGCGAACGCTGTGTGCCCGGGTTACATCGGCACAGAGATGGTGCGGGCGATCCCTGAGGAAGTGCTCAACACCAAGATCATCCCACAGATCCCCGTGGGGCGTTTGGGTGAGCCAGAAGAGATCGCGCGCTGCGTGACCTTTTTGGCCTCGGAAGATGCCGGATTCATTTCCGGCTCCACCATCTCAGCCAATGGTGCTCAATTCTTCGTCTAGAAAAGTATTGCACATGCGCGCTGTTGTTTCGGCGCCTAAGGAAAGCGGGCCTTGCGGTCCGCTTTTTCTTTGTTCGCTCGCTTATCCTTAACCTGCATTGTATAGGGCCAAGACGCCTCTCCTTGTAGCCACATGGCCTTAGGCCTTTGCGATGACCGATAGACCCTCACAGCTTCCCCCTTATGCACGCCGGTCCATTAAGTCGGCTGGCTCTGCGCGTTCTGACTCTTGGCACGATGATGAGAGCTTTGCGCAGCGCATTTCCGGTCGACGCTGGCGGCTGCGCGATGAGCTTATCGGCATCGTGACGTTGGGACTGTTGGCCCTGATCGTCGCCAGCTTGGTGCCCTATTTTGTGCCCGGCACGTATTTGGCCAATTTGGATCAGGCCCGGTTGCACTTGGGTATGGGTTTTGTGCTGTGCGCCCTGACCTTGTTCGTGCTGCGCGCCCCCAGGCGCGGTGCATTTTCTTTGGTGTGCGCGCTCGGCTTGCTAGGCACAATCGGTGCTTTTGTGGTTCAAGCCAGCGCTGTGGTCGAGCCGGATCGCGCGCCAGAATTTTCGCTGGTCTCTTTCAACATGCTGGGCACAAACCCCCGTGGGCAAGAGATCGCAGCCTACCTCGCTGATGAAGGCCCTGATGTGGTGTTCGCGCTGGAAGCTGGTGCACTGAGTGATGATCTTCGCACCATGCGGCGGGCTTTCCCCTATGGTGCGGGGTGTTCAGATCCGCGCTGTGATATGGCCATCTTTTCCAAGCACCCTTTGTCGGCCGTTGATGTGTTGCCCTTTGCGCCGACCCAGGGACGCCTGATCCGCATTGAAGTGGAACTGGCTGGTACGCCTGTCACCTTGGTGGCTGTTCACATGACCAAGCCCTACTGGGGCCAATGGCATGGCCAGCAGTTGGAGCAGTTGGGCCGACTGCTTTCTGAAATTGAAGGGCCGGTGGTTCTTGCCGGTGACTTCAACAGCCAGCCCTTTGTGCGGGCTTTTCGGCAGCATCTGGTCGACATTGGACAGATGAAGCTGGCATCCGGCCTGCTGCCGACGTGGCCAGCTTTTTCATCACTGCCGCTGTCTATGGCTGGCGTAGCCATTGATCACGTGCTCGTGCGCGGCGCAGTGACGCCGGTCGAGGTGCGATTGATCGAAGACCCTTTGGGATCCAACCATCGTGGGCTCTTGGCGCGTTTTGACCTTGATGGACAATAAGGCCGGAGCCTTTCGCCTTTAAGCAGCCTGCCCGATCGACTGCGCGACTAGCGCTCTGGCACCACGTCTAGCTTTGTTTTGCTGTCAGTGCCGGGCTCGCTGGCCAGATCATCGGACATAAGCCGAGACAGAAGTTCATCCACATCAGCGTCTGCATCAGCGTTGCTGAGGGTGGGTGAGGTGGTGGCAGGAGACACTGCAACATCTACTGCGGCGTCCACCGCTGGTGTGCTTTTCTCTGCGGGTTTAGCAGTTCCTGTGCTGAAGGCTCTTGCCTCGGTCTCAACGGCTGGCGCTGTGCTTGTGGTGGTGTTTGCAATGTCGAGCTTGTCTGCCGTCAAATCGGCGAACACATCATCCAATGAGGCGTCCTCTTCAACAGGGGGCATAACTGGGTCTGAAGGCTTGGAATCAGCTGATGGCTGGGCGGTTTCGCCTGTGTCGCCCGGTTTGCTCTCAAGCTTGAACTCGGTTTTCGCGCTCATGTCCGTGCTGGTTTTTGCTGGGCCTAGATCGCCAAGCAGTTCAGCTTCCAGTTCTGCACCAATTTCCTCGTCGAGCGCAGCAGCCAAATCATCATCCAAAGAGGCAGGCTTTGCCTCGACTTTTGGCGCTGGTTTTTCGTCCGGTTTGCTCTCGGCTTTTGTCTCACCTTTCACCTCCTGCTTAGGCTCAGCTTTTGGCTGAGCTGTACTGGAGAAGGGTGAAGGCGCCGAACCATTGGTCCCGGTCGTAGCGCTTGGTCTTCGGTTTAGCGCCGAAAGGCCAAGGCCCGTCGATGATGCGGTGCCAGCAACCAGAATGTTGCCCTTTTTGAGGTCGGGCCAGGCGTCGCCGTTAGGGCTATCGCGCCCAGCGTCATCCCCCTTGGCGTCATCACCTTTCGGGCTTTGGCCTGTCTTCGTTTCGGCGGCAGGCACGGTTGGCTTCTCTGGGGCTGGTGAGGGTGCGGCTGGGCGCGTCGATGCAGGTGCCGCAACAGGGGTCACTTCAGAGATCTCTAGTGCATCAGCGTCAATTAAGTCGTCGGCCAGCGCTTTCAGCGAGGCGGGTAGGTTAGCATGGCTTACCACGCTCACCATCATCAGGCGTTCGCGAGCAAGGCGCGCAAGGGCGGTGTAATCGCTGGTGCCGCCGATCAGCATGGCTTCTTCATAGGTCACATCACCAAAGGAAAGATCGGCAAGGTCCAGCGTCATCTGGATCAGTGTTTCGTCTGCGCCTGCTGTCTCGACGATCTCAAAACCAGCAGCGCGCATGGCCGCTCGCTGTTCGGCAGGAACCGTAACGGCACAGTAAGCGCGCTGCACTGCTATTTGCCGGGTCGCCCCGCTCGCTGGCTTGGAAAGATCGCGGACAAGAGCGCCAGGCACAAGCTGACCTCCGGCCAGACTTTCTAGCCCGTGAACATCGACAAGCAGCAAGCTGGTGATCATGGCGGTTGGCCTTCTTTTTTCTGCACCCTTAAGGTGTTCTGACAAACGGGATGTAAGACAGCAGACAGTGCGCGGCAAGCGCAGCGAAGCCAGACCGTTAATCCACTATTAAGGTAACATCTCCTGTCACCGCGACCCGAATGGGCAGGTAGAAGACGGCGAAAATGAGATTGCGCGTTATGTCGTTACGTCCTGTTGCGCAATGTGATGGTGGTGTTGATGGCTAGCTTGCGGCCTTGCGTGGGGTTGGGCGCCAATTCGGCGCGGCCATTTCGAAACCTTCAAAAGAAAAGCCGGGCGCAACAGTGCAACCCACCAATGTCCACTCGCCAAGGCTTTCAGCGGTTTGCCACCAGCCGGTGGGCACGACAATCTGTGGTCGCTCGCCTTGTGTAAGGTTGGGACCCAGTCGGTGCGCCTGCGCGTCATGGCCGTTGGGCGAAAGCGTCAGCGCCAATGGACTTCCTGCATACCAGTGCCATATTTCAGCAGCATCGACTTTGTGCCAGGCCGAGCAGTCGCCAATTCCAAGCGCATAGTAGATCGCTGTGCCGACAGAGCGGCCATCCACCTCTCGGTCATCGCGAAAGGTTTCTCGGTAGTAGCCACCCTCAGGATGGGGCTGAAGGTCGAGTGACTGGATTATGTCTTGAAAGGTCATCGTTCAGCAAACGCCAGCCGAAGTCCAAGCAGGCCAAAGGTGGCCGCAAATGATCGCCGCAGCCACGTCATGACGCTGGGTTTTTTGACCACATAGTCGCGGGCAAGCGCAGCGCATGCGCCATAGCCAACAAAGACTATGAAAGTCAGTGCCATAAAGGTGAGGGCGAGTACGATCATGGTCAGCGTTGGGTTGGTTGCAGTGGCCGGCACGAACTGCGGCAGAAACGCCAGAAAGAACAGCGAGAGTTTGGGGTTGAGCACATTGATCAGTGTGCCTGTGCGCGCGGTTTGCCAGGGCGAAAGCTTGCGTCGGTCTTCTGATACATCCAGTGCGCCGCCGTCGCGCAGGATGCTCCAGGCCATATACAGCAGATAGGCGACCCCGGCATATTTGATCAGCTGGAAGGCAAGTGCGGAGGCGTGCAGCAAGGCGGCCAGCCCCACAATACTGGCAAGCATATGCGGCACGATACCGAAGGTGCACCCCACAGCGGCGGCAATGCTGGCGTGAAAGCCGCGCCCCAGGCCAATTGCCAAGGTATAAAGTACGCCAGTGCCTGGCAGCAGCACGACGATGAGAGATGTGATGAGAAACTCAAGGCTCATAATGGCCGCTTTCGGTTGTGGTCAGCCTCAGCTGAAGTTCAGACCCGGCCAAGGTTTAGCCCCAGCGGATGAGGCCGATAACGGCGGAAGCAGCGTAGAACACTTGGAGCGTAAGAAAAGCCCATCGACGGTCGATAAGGCCCCAAGCTGCAAACAGCAGAGCGGATATCAGCAGCAGCGAAAAGCCAAGCACCTCGTTGCCGGTGTTGGAGGCGATAAGTAGCGCATAGGCCATGGCGGAAACCGACCCGGTGACCTCAAACAAGGTGATGAGCTTGCTTCTTGGTGGGTTTGGCGCGGGCGTAGGCGTGCCTGTCGGGTCTGGCGAGGGGGTGTCGGTCAAAGGCAAGCCTATTGGGTGGGTCTCTAAAATGTATCTTTGGCGGCGCGCAGGCGCGCAAATTCATCCACACTGTGTGCCTTGAGAAAAGGGTTGAGCGCCAGCTCTTTCTTCAGCGTGGTGGGTACGGTTGGCATGCCGCTGGCCCGCAAGCCATCGATCTGCCGGGCATGGTCTGCAAGCGCTGAGCTGTCTGGGTCCATCGCAACCGCAAAGCGCGCATTGGTCTGGCTGTACTCATGCCCGCAATAGATTTTTGTGTCGGGGTCCAACTTGGCGAGTTTCTGTAGGCTACCATAAAACTGATCCGGCGTGCCCTCAAACATCCGCCCGCAGCCCAGCGCAAAAAGCGTGTCGCCAACAAAGGCCACCTTTTCGGCTGCACTCACATAGGCAATGTGGCCAACGGTGTGGCCGGGCGTATCGAGAACGTCAAAGACCGTTTGCCCCAGCATAACGCTATCGCCGGGGCTCACAGGGTGTGTCAGCTTGGGCAGGCGGTGGGCGTCTGCCGCGTTGCCAATGATCTCAACCTGGTAGCTTGATCGTATGGCGCCTACCCCATCCACATGGTCACCATGGTGGTGCGTCAGGAAAATGTGGGTTGGGATCCAGCCGGTAGCCTCGATCGCTTCACGGGTGGCCATTTCCTCAGGCACGTCAATCAGCGCGGTCGCGCCGGTTGCCTCATCACGCACCAGAACACCATAATTATCGCTGCGGCACGGATATTGATGGATCTGCACAGGCATTTTCACGCTCATGTTTATGGTTGTTTTGATAGGTTCGCGGTAGAACGAGCCTCATGCAAGTTGATATTATTGATCTGCGCGATTTTTACACCAGTGAGCTGGGTCTGCGCACGCGAGGACATTTGTGCTCAGCACTGCGTAAACATCTGCCGAACGCCAAGGCCCTAGATGTGGCCGGTGTTGGCTTTGCCAACCCGTATCTGGGTCAGTTTCGTGATGAGGCGGAACGATTGATCAGTTTCATGCCGGCGGTGCAAGGCTGCGTGAACTGGCCCTCGGGCGGCCCCAACGCAACCGCGCTGGTTGATGAGGATGCGCTGCCGGTTGCCAACGCCACGTTGGACCGGGTGTTCCTGATCCACGCACTGGAATTTTCACCTCACCCGCAGAAACTGATGGAAGAGGTCTGGCGCGTTTTAGCGCCGGGCGGGCGGATGATTGCCGTGGTGCCCAACCGCCGAGGCATGCTCGCGCGCGTCGATGGTACCCCGTTTGGCCACGGGCGACCCTTCTCAAAGGGTCAGTTGATGCGCCTTTGCCGAGAAACGCAGTTTTCACCCACGGGCTGGTCGGAGGCGCTACACTTCTTTCCGTTTCAGAACCGGCTGGCGCTGCGCACGGCCAGCTTTTTTGAACGCATGGGCAAAAGTGTGGTTTCGCCATTGGGTGGCGTGATCATTCTGGAGGCGACCAAACACATGTTCCGTGGTTTGCCGGTAACTGAGGGAGCCAGAGTTCGGGCCAAGCCTGTGCTGGTGCCAGTGGGAGCCGTGCCAAATTAGGTTTGATCTATAAATCTTTGGTTGCATGGTAATGCCCGCATGATTTGCATGAAAATGCAGAACTTTTCAGTATAAAAACCTTTAATGCAGTCTTAACGGGCAATTGAAACCGTATTTGCCTCAGTATAAAATTTCCTTGAAATCTGCGTGATGCCGATAAGTATCAGCTAATTTTTGCCAACACGCGCCAAAGTTGCTAAAGCGGCTGTGATAGCGCGGACGCGCGTCTCAAATCGATCAATTTTTTGCTTTTGATAAAGCCCACCTGTTTGGGCTTGCTGCATACTTGTGAGGACCAATGCCCATTAAACCACCCGTCACGGATCTACCGATCCGGGTCGCCAATTCAGGCTTCTATCGAGGCTTTACCAAAGATGTGACCATCACCGCCAAGATCCTGGTCGGCGCGCTCATCATCTGGGCGATTGCGTTCCCCGATCAGGCGTCTTCTGTTCTGGGATCACTCAACTCCATCATCACTGCCACGTTTAGCTATTGGTACGTGTATGCGATGGCGTTTTTCGTTATTCTCTGTTTCGCGCTGGCGCTTTGGCCCACCGCAGGACGGCTCAAGCTTGGGCTGGAAGAAGACAAGCCGGAGTTTTCCAATTTCTCCTGGTTCTCCATGATGTTTGGTGCCGGTATCGGCATCGGCATGCTAACCTTTGCAACGGCTGAGCCGATGTATCATTTCGGGGTCAACCCCGCGACGATCCAAGGCCTAACTGAACCCAGCTCGGCCGGCAATGTTCGCGACGCGTACATTTGGTCCTTCACACACTGGGGCCTTGCCGCTTGGGCGTCCTACGCGATTGTGGGTCTGGCGCTGGCATATTTCTCGTATCGCCGGGGTCTTCCGCTGACCATCCGTTCAGCGTTGACGCCGATCTTCGGCCAGAAGCTTTCCGGTCCTATTGGCCACGTGGTTGATATTGTGGCTGTTGTTGCCACGGTGCTTGGTGTGTCCCAGACGCTTGGCTTTGGTGTTGAGCAGTTCCTGTCAGGCCTCTCGCGCATCGGCTTTGGTGATTGGCTGTTCACGGCTACTGCCGATGGCGGACGGACCGCTTCTACGATGGGCATCATCTTTGCCCTTGTCGTCATCATGGGCCTGTCCACACTGTCGGCTTTGTCCGGCGTTGGTAAAGGCATCAAGTGGCTCTCCAACATCAATATGGGCCTAAGCTTCTTTATCTTGGCCTTCTTCATCATTTTTGGCTCAACCTTCTTCGGCATTTCCACGCTGTTTATTGGCATGTGGGATTACCTGATCTCGATCCCCGGCAACATCTTCACGGTGTGGTCGTCGACCTCAATGGAAGCGTTCACCGCTAACGTGCCCGCTTCGGTTCAGGCTTTGCCGCCAGAAGCCCTGGGTGCCCTTTATGAAGCTGCAACCAGCCCCTGGGGTACGCTAGCCTCGTTCACTGAAGGTTTGCCTGAAACCGCTGCCGCCTTGCCTGCAGCCGATATTGCTGCAGCCTACACAGCGGGCACTGAAAGCCGCCTGTCTGGCTGGCAGGGTGCCTGGACCATCTTCTACTGGGCTTGGTGGATCGCGTTTGCGCCGTTTGTTGGCGTGTTCCTGGCGCGTATCTCCAAGGGTCGCACCGTGCGCGAATATGTGCTTGGCGCGATGATCATCCCAGCGGTGATGTGTTTTGTCTGGTTCGCCCTGGTTGGTGGTACGGCTATCGACCTGGAACTGCAGGGTATTGCTGATGGTGCGATTGCTGGTGCCGGTCAGTCTGACCAGCTGTTTGCGATGCTGAACGTGATGCTGAGCGATGGTCTTGCTTACATCATGTCGATCATCGTGGTAATCCTGCTGCTGACCTACCTGGTGACGTCCGCTGATAGTGCGGTGTTGATTATCAACACCATCAACGCTGCTGGCGATGAAGGCCCCAAGGCGCGTCCGCACATCATCTTCTGGGGTGCTGCGCTGGCGTTTGTTGTGGGTGGCCTGATTATCGCTGGTGGTCTGGGCGCGATCCAGACGGCTATGGTGATCGGCGCGCTACCATTTAGCTTTGTGATGGTGCTGATGGGCCTAGCGCTCATCCGAGCCATCCACCGCGATGGTCAGCGTGAAAAGCACGGCCTTCCCACCACGTTTGTGGATGAGGATGGGGCCGCTGAACCAAGCGCTGCCCAGCCCGCCCCTGCTGAGTAGGGGCTAGGCCCCAGGCGCTAACGCCTGACGATAACAAAACGGCCAGTTCCGATAAGGGACTGGCCGTTTTTTTGTTTCTGTCGACGGACCGCATTGATCCCAGTGTGCTGCTCTTATTCGGCTTCGCAAGAATAGAGTTTCAATTTTATCTGACTTGAAAACGGTTATTCTCGCTCGTGCAAAATGCGCATTTTAAAATTCTGTAATGAGAGAGCACATGTCAGCTTATGTAATTTTTGATGTCGAAATTTACGATGTGGATCAATATCAAGAGTTCATGCTTGGCGTAAAACCCGCATTGGAAAAAGCGGGTGCAAAGTACCTTTCACGGGGCGGAGACCACAAAGTGTATGAGGGCGATTGGAAGCCACGTAGGATTGTTTTGCTTGAATTCCCGTCAATTTCGCATTGGGAAGATTTCTACAATGGCGCAACATATCAAGGCTTGAAGGCCGTAAGAGATGCTTGCAGTTCCGCTCGTCTTGTTGGGGTCGAAGGTATCAGTTAGCGGGACAAAGCGAGCCGCGAACAGGTCCGCCTTGCCGTCATTGGCCTCTCAAGCGTTGGCCCGCAACTGCCGCTCCCGGTACAGGCTGAACAGGCCGGCCCCGATCACCAGCGCTGAGCCCACCCACATCCAAAAGTCCGGCACTTCGCCAAAAAAGACATAGCCCATAATCAGCAGCGCGACGAGGCGCGTGTAGCGATAGGGTGCCACGACAGATAACTCGCCCGTGCGGGTTGAAATCGTGATGGCGTAGTACGCCGCCATACCGAAGAAACCTCCGCCAAGGATCAGAGCCCAGGCCGCTGGCGCGATGGTGGTGAGCAGTGGCCCCCCGTCCATGATGGTATGCATAACCAAACCCGTGGGCACGAGAAGGGCTGCCACCATTGTGACGATGGAAAACGTTGAAAACCGCACCTGCATACGCCGTGCGGCAAGATCGCGGATCGCAAGACCGAGCACTGCCAGCAGCGCCCAGATCGTGTTGATATCGTAGCCGGACGTTCCAGGACGGATGATGATCATCACGCCCAAAAAGCCAACCAGGATCGCGGACCAGCGCCGCCAGCCCACCGTTTCGCCCAAGATCAGCGCAGCACCCAAGGTCACGACCAGCGGCAAAACCTGCAAAATGGCGGCCACATTGGACAGCGGTATCAGGGTGAGCGCGGTGACGATCGCGCCTGCTGCCAACAGGTCGCCAAAGGTGCGCCAGACGATGGCTTTATCGCTCGCCATGTCACGCAGCAGATCGGGCGTGAATTTGGTGCCTTCGCGCTGCATAAGGGCGCCATAGACGATGACACCAAGAAAGCCCTTGATAATGAGAATTTCACCGGGCGTGGCCGCCACGCCACCTGCAAGGCTGCCAGCCGCCTTTATGGCAGCATCATCCACGGCGAACAGCACCATAGAGAGCGTCATCAAGGCGATGGCTTTGATGTTGTCTTCGGCTTGGTTGGCTTGCGGCGGGTTGGGGCTTGGGCGGGTCAATCCGAACCGTTTGTTTTTGTGCGCGTGAGAACGAAAATCCCCTGCGCCCCAAACAGGTTCCAGAACGCCCAGGGCGATAGCGGCGTCAATTTCTGGCCGCCACTGTTGAGCGCGGCAGACTCTTCAACCGTTGCGTCCACTGTATCGGCCAGGGCTAGAAAGTCCTGCAGCGTGCAAAAATGGATGTTGGGTGTGTCGTACCAGCTGTAGGGCAACGACTTGGTGACAGGCATGCGCCCCTGAAAAAGCAGATGAAGGCGCGCGCGCCAGTTGCCAAAATTGGGAATGGTCACGATCACGCGTTTGCCGATGCGCAGCAACTCCTCCAGCACCGTCTTGGGTGCCTGCGTGGCTTGCAAGGTCTGGCTGAGGATCACCACATCAAACGAGCCATCTGGATAGTTGGCAAGGTCGGTGTCGGCATCGCCCTGAACCACCGACAGGCCACGCGCCACCGCCACATTCACCTTGTCTTGGGCAAGCTCCAGTCCGCGCCCATCCACGCCCTTTTCGCTCTCCAGCAGTGCCAGCAGGCTGCCATCTTCGCAGCCAACATCCAGCACACGTGCACCATGGGGCACATACTGGGCGATAATGGCATAATCTACGCGGTTGGCAGGCACGCTCATGACAGATCGCCTGTTTTTGTGGTCATGCCGCGAGCCCTTTTTGCTTGGCCACGCTTGAGAGAAACGCATCCACGGTGGTGAATAGCTCTGGCTCGTCGAGCAAAAAGGCATCGTGCCCCCGGTCGCTCTCAATCTCCACAAACGACACCTTGGCTGTGGTTGCGTTAAGCGCGTGCACAATTGCCCGGCTCTCAGCGGTGGGGAACAACCAGTCGGAGGTGAACGAGATCACACAAAAGCGCGTGTGTGTGCCCGCAAAGGCATTTGCCAACACGCCATCATGGTCGGCGGCGAGGTCAAAATAGTCCATCGCGCGCGTGACATAAAGGTAGGAGTTGGCATCAAAGCGATCGACGAAGGTCATGCCCTGGTGGCGCAGATAGCTTTCGATCTGAAAATCGGCATCAAAACCAAATGAAATGTTGGAGCGGTCCTGCAAGCTGCGCCCAAACTTACCCTGTAGGGCTTCATCCGACATGTAGGTGATGTGTGCACCCATGCGGGCCACCGAAAGGCCTTTGGTGGGCCTAGTACCTTTTTGGGCATACTGCCCGCCCTGCCAGTCCGGATCGGCCATGACAGCCTGTCGTCCTACCTCATGAAAGGCAATGTTCTGCGAGGAGTGCTTGGCTGCTGTGGCAATGGGAATGGCGCTGGCCACACGCTCTGGGTATCGCGCTGCCCATTGCAGCACCTGCATGCCGCCCATGGAGCCGCCAACCACGCAAAGCAGTTCATCAATGCCCATATGATCGATAAGCTTGGCCTGCACATCCACCATGTCACCGATGGTGACGAGCGGAAAGGACAGCCCGTAAACCTCGCCGGTGCCAGGATCTGGTGAGCCCGGTCCGGTGGAGCCCATGCAGCCACCAAGCACATTGGCACAAATAAGGAAGTACTTGTTGGTGTCCAGTGATCTGCCTGGACCAGCCAGTGTCTCCCACCAGCCGCCCTTGCCGGTTACCGGGTGGTTGCCCAACATGTGTTGGTCACCGGTCAGCGCATGACAAACCAAAATGGCGTTCGACTTTTCCGCGTTCAGCCTGCCATAGGTGGTGTAGGCCACTTGGCAGCGCTCGAGCACCTGCCCGGAAGCAACCGTGATAGGCGTGGTTATGTCCAGTGTCTGTGAAACGCTGTTCAACGAGGGTGTGTCCGAAGGCATCGTAGGTGCTGCAACTCAAAACGAATAAACTGCCAAGCGCCGTTACCTATCCCGTTTGCTGATGAGAGGAAAGGCAGTTGGAATTTTCTCATTTGGCGTTTGCGCGCCCTGCCAGTAAAGGGGTGTCATGAACGAGCCTGCCAAATCATCAGCCCCAAAGGCCAAGCTTACAACGCTTGGCGACGTGCGCGCGGAAATTGATCGTATTGATGCGGCCATGCATGCCTTGCTGATTGAGCGCAGCGCGGTGATTTCCGACCTTATCGAAATCAAAAAGGTGCAGGCGGTGCAGCCTGGCGATGATCCGGCGCGACGTACCTCAGCTTTCCGCCCTGCGCGTGAAGCCAGCATGATGCGCGAAATGGTTGAACGCCATGCAGGGCTTTTGCCGGTGGATACGGTGGAGAGCATCTGGCGCGTTATCATTTCCACCTTTACCTACGTTCAGGCACCCTATGATGTTGTCTATGCGCGCGTGGATGATGGCGGACAGGCCGATCTGGCGATGCGCGATGTGGCGCGTTTTCATTTTGGCTACACAGTTCCACTGCGCGCGGTGACAACACCCGCTGATGTGCTTGCCGCTGTTGGCACACGCGGTGATGCGCTCGGCATCATTCCGCTGGCGTGCCAGGGAGCATGGTGGCAAGCGCTCGAAGCTGAGCATGCCCCCAATGTTATCGCCCGTTTGCCCTTTGTGGAGCGTGAGGATCACCCGGCAGGCATGCCCTGCCTGCTGGTTGCGAATGCGCCCATTGACCGAGAGGTGATGGCCTCAACGGTGCTATCGGCAAACATCTCTGCCCAGACACCGTTACCCGATGGCGTGGATGTTCTGGCGCGCACTGGCGATGCGGTGCTGCTGAGCACCCACAATGATGTGGCCACGGCGGCACTTGTGGCATTGGCTCCCCATGCCGCTACGGTAGGTAGCCATGCACCCCTATACGCGCCTGTGTTTGCACCCTAACATCATGGTAATGCAGTAGCTTTTGCCCCATTGCAAAGGCGCGCATTCCGGGTCAAAAGCCGGTCTTCCAACACCTTAATCTATCTGGTTCCCCCCTGAGGTCCCCTAATGGCATTGCCCATTCACCCCGAACCCCGCAAGGGCGTGCTTGACATTGCAGCCTATGTGCCAGGCCGCGACAAAGCCGCGCCTGGCGTAAAGCTGCACAAGCTTTCCTCCAATGAAACACCGCTTGGTGCAAGCCCTGCTGCGCTAGAGGCGTATCGTAGTCTTGTCGATGATTTGGCCAGTTACCCTGATGGTTCTGCACTGGCTTTGCGTACGGCAATCGCCAAACGCCATGGCCTGGCCGTGGACCGCATTGTGTGTGGCAACGGCTCGGACGAGTTGCTTTCTTTGCTTGCACAGACTTACCTTTCGGCGGGCGATGAAGCGGTATTCTCAGAGCACGGCTTTCTGGTCTACCCCATCGTGACCAAGGCGGCAGGCGCCACCCCGGTTGAGGTGAAGGATGTTGACCTGACGGCCGACATGGACGGGTTTATCAATGCGATCACACCGCGCACGAAAATGGTGTTTCTGGCCAACCCCAATAATCCAACCGGCACCTACGTTCCCTTTAAAGAGGTGCGCCGTCTGCATGAGGCTCTTGCGCCCCATGTTCTGTTGGTGCTGGATGCTGCCTACGCGGAATATGTGCGCCGCAACGATTATGAGAGCGGCATGGAGCTTGCCGCCAGCGCGCCCAATGTGGTGATGACGCGCACCTTCTCCAAGATCTATGGTTTGGCCAAGTTACGCATCGGCTGGATGTACGGTCCTGACCATGTGATCGACGCGGTGAACCGTGTGCGCGGACCGTTCAATATGACCGGGCCGGCAATCGCCGCTGGCGCGGCTGCCATGGCTGATGTTGGCTTTATCGACCAGGCGGTGGCGCACAATGAGCGCTGGTTGCCCAAGTTGACAGAGGCGTTTGAAGGGATCGGCCTTAGGGTCACACCAAGTGTGGGCAACTTTTTGCTGGTTCATTTCCCGGAAGCCGCCGGGAAGACGGCAGAGGATGCTGATGCCTTTCTGCTGGCGCGTGGACTGGTGACCCGCAAAGTGGGCGCCTACAAGCTGCCGGGCGCGCTGCGTATTTCCATTGGCACCGATGAGGCCAACGCGCTGCTGATCGAGGCGCTGACCCAGTTTATGGCGAACCCGTGAGCCGGCCCCGATGATTGCAGGGCTGCCCTACAAGCGTATTGCCATTATTGGTGGTGGCCTTATCGGCACCTCGATTGCCCATGGCGTGCGCGCCAAGGATCCTGAGTGTCTGATCACCTTCGCTGATACCAATCGGCAAACCGCGCAGGAGCTTCAGGCGATTTTCCCTGACAATCTGGTCAGCACCGACCCCGCGAAGGCAGTGCGCGATGCGGACCTGGTCATGCTGTGTGTGCCGGTTGGTGCGGTGGGTGTGGTTAGCGGGCAAATTGCTGCGCATATCAAACCCGGTGCGACGGTCAGCGATGTTGGCTCGGTCAAGCTGTCGGTTATGGAGGCGATGCAGTCGGCCTTTGGGCCAGACGTTCATGTGATCGCCGGTCATCCTGTTGCGGGCAGTGAACGCTCTGGCCCAAAGGCGGGTTTTGCCGAACTGTTTGAAAACCGCTTTGTGATCCTCACGCCGGATGCAGATGCTTTGCACAGCAAGGCTCAGGTGGAAGCGCTGCAGAACCTCACCCGCTTCTGGCGTAAGCTTGGGTCCATGGTCGAGGTTATGGACGCCAGGCATCATGACCGGGTGCTGGCAATCACCTCCCATCTACCGCACCTCATCGCCTACACCATTGTCGGCACCGCAGCCGATATGGAGGAGGTGGCCGACGGCGAGGTGATGAAGTATTCCGCCGGCGGTTTTCGTGACTTTACCCGCATTGCCGCATCCGACCCAGTGATGTGGCGTGATGTCTTTCTCAACAATAAGGATGCGGTGCTGGAGGTTCTGGGCCGGTTCAGTGAAGATCTGTCAGCCCTGCAGCGGGCTATCCGCTGGGAGGATGGCGACAAGCTGGAAGCCTGGTTTGAACGCACACGTGCCATCCGCCAAGGGATTGTGGAGCTGGGTCAGGACACCGATGAGATCGACTTTGGCCGCCGGTCCAAGCCAGACCCAATGCCCAAACCCTATGGCGGCGATTAGCTAGCCCTGTGAACCCAAGGCCTGCGCCTTAAAACTGGATTGGCGGCAGTTGGCCCAACGACACGGGGCCAACACGCATCTGGCTTTGCTCCACGATCAATGGAAGCTGCGTGCCGGTTTCTTCGCCGATGGTCACCTGTTCACCCAGAAAGGCTGCGCCGGCGCTGATTGCCATGGCCGCGCTTTGGTCGTTAACACCAAAAAACTGCACCAAGGCTGGCACATCGTTGGTTGCGATGTTGCCATCAAAATTGACACGTCCGTTCGGCAGCAACTGAACATCGCCATCCAAGTTTATGGCGTGATCATCAATCCGCAGGCGGGCAGCTAGCGGCGCGACGGTGCCTGATTGGGTAACCCATTGCCCGAGCATTTCCTGAAGAGAACGCGCGCGAACACCGGCCAGTGCGCCCACCGTGCCCGAAAGCGACACGTCAAGCTGATCACTGCCCAGAAACAGGCTTTCAACGCCCAGCAGCAAGAGTGCGACATCCAGATCGCTCGACCCAGCGCCGGAGGCCTCTGGCTTGCGAATGTGCAGTTCTGCCTGGCTTGCCCGGCCAATGGCTTGCGGTGCGCGTTGCATGGTGAGGCTGAACGGATCTAGCACAGCTGACAGCCGCTCCAGCTTAAAGCTGGAATCAAGGCGCACGCTTGCACGCAGCAAATCGCTGGCGATCTGGGCGTCCACGCCATCAGCACTGATGTTTTCAAAAGGGCCGGTCCACTCGGCGATTGTAAAAAGCGGGTTCCACGCCGGGGCTACGGTTTGGAACGCTCCACCGGAGAACGATGCCCCATTGGCCATGCTTACCGTTAGCCCATCGCAGCGCAGCTCAAAGCGGGCTGGAAAGCCGCCAAGGCGCTCATTTTCACATGTGAAGGTCATACCTTCATTGGCCAAATTGACGCGGCCGGTATCGATGGCCTGTTGGTAAAAATGTGCGGCCGCAAACCAGGCCGCCACAACCAGAAGCACCAGCGCAACCATCGCCATCCCCAACCAGCGAATTTTGCGGCCAAAGCTGGAGGGGGCGGTGGTTGCGGTCATGCGCGCTGTCCTGTGGATGGTTTTGTCTGGGCAAGTGGCGGTAAAGGTTCTTCCACCACGCCCGTCGCTTCGATACAAGCGGCGGGATGAGGACAAATTGTTTCTAGAAGTGAGACCGGCGTGCGTGATCTTTGGGTGTTTGGATATGGATCGCTGATCTGGCGGCCGGGCTTTAAGCACCGAGCTGCCTATCCAGCACGCCTTTATGGCTTTCACCGCTCCCTGTGCGTCTACAGCCATGTCCATCGCGGTACACCCGATCATCCGGGTCTGGTGATGGGGCTGGATCGTGGCGGGTCTTGCCAGGGATTGGCGTTTCATGTGGATGCTGCCCACGCTGATGAGGTGGTGCGCTATCTGCGCGAGCGCGAGCAGGCAACCATGGTCTATCAGGAACGTGTGCAGCGGGTGCACCTTGTTACGCGTGCCGAGGGTATGCCCTCCAGCGTTGAGGCAATGACCTACTGCGTTGACCGCACCCATGAACAATATGCCGGAAGCTTGCCTCGCGAGGAACAGCTTTCCATCGTACGTGATGCGCGTGGTCAATCGGGTGTGAACCCCGACTATGTTGTCGAAACAACCAAGGCGCTTGAGGGCTTGGGCGTGCATGACGCCACGCTGCACTGGCTAACGCAGCGGCTGGAAAGCAGGTCCTAGGGTCCTGACCCCAGGTCACGCACTCATAAATGCGGTGCATTTGGTCGCTGGAAATTTGTTTTGGTACAAGGAGCGGGCAGCAGGAAATACGTGTATTTTCAATGCCCTGCGACACCGTACCAGACCAAATCAACGCGATGCTTCGCACGGCCAAAGAGCTTCAGCCTGTCGCGTCGCTGCTCTCAACCGTGCACGCGGCACGCTTTTCGAGCAGCTTCTTACATCTTTTTGCCCTTTGAGCCGCCAATTGGATCGCATTGATGAGTGCGTGACCTAGAGCAGCACTTGGGTGGGCTCTATGCCGGCCACCTCGACGGGCAGCGCAAACGTCTGTCCGCTGACCTCATACCCGGCATGGTCAGCGCCGAGGCCCTCACGCGCGGTGGTGATGTAAAGCGTTTTCAAGTCTGGTCCGCCGAAGGCCGGGCAGGTGACGTGTGGTGTTGGCACATCAACCGCGGCACTGAAGCTGCCGTCGGGACCGTAGCACGCAACGCGCGATGACCCCCATTCGGCAAGCCAAATACACCCATCGGCGTCAAACAGGGCGCCATCGGGGTTTCGCCCCTCTTTGGTCAGATCCAAGAACACCTCAGGCGCGCCCTGTGGCGCACCATTGCCCGCGTTCAGCGCCACCCGCATCACCGTGTTGGTTGCGGTATCTGCAAAGGTCGCAAAACCCTTGTCTGGTGAAAACGCGATGGCATTGGTGATCGTCAGGCCATCGAACAGCTTGGTAATTTCGCCGCGATAGTAGCGATAAATTGCACCGGCGCCCGGCTGCGCCTGCTTGCCCATGGTGCCAATCCAGAAGCCGCCCCAGGGATCAGCGCGGCCATCATTGCTGCGGGTAACCGCGTTGTCGGCCTCCAGAGGAGCGATAACCTGGCGCTCACCGGTTGAAAGTGTGAGCCGCCAGAACGCGGTTTCACCGGCCACCAGCAGCGTGTCTTCATTGACCCAACCGGCTGCCGAGACCATTTCGGGAAAAAGCCACTGCCGAAAGGCTTGCTGCGATCGCATCATGAGTTTTTGGCCGACAATATCAAACCAAAACAACGCATGAAGCCGCGGGTGCCAAAGAGGTCCCTCACCCAGTTGGCACATGGTCCCATCAAACAGGCGCGCACGGATATCAACCTGTATCAGGATACCGCTCCATCAAAAGCGGCAACAATGTCGGCTGCCTTTGCAGCGACATCCTGAGGGCTATCACCGGGTTTATAGAGCGAGGAGCCCAGACCAAAACCCTGAACGCCCGCTGCCAACCAATCGGGAATAGTGGCCGCACTTACACCACCCACCGCATAGGTGGTGGCAGTGGGTGGCAACACCGCACGCAGCGCCTTCATGCCAGCCGGACCAAGGATATCGCCAGGAAAGAACTTCAAGCCATCGGCGCCGGCCCGCAGCGCGGCAAAACTCTCGGTGGCTGTAAAAACACCGGGTAAGGAAATCATGCCCTTGGCTTTGGTAAACCGGATAACTTCTGGATTCATATTGGGTGAAACGATCAGCCGCGCGCCCGTGGCAGCCACACTTTCCACATCATCGGTGCTCAACACGGTGCCCGCCCCAATGACAGCTTTGTCACCAAAGCGCGCGACCAACTTGGTTATGGAATCCAGGGGGTCTGGCGAGTTCAGCGGCACTTCAATCCAGCTGATCCCCGTCTCAAACAAAGCTTCTCCAATGGCGCTCACCTCGTCGGGAGTCACCCCGCGCAAAATCGCAACCAAAGGGCGCACCGACAAAGTCATTGGGTTACCTCCTGATGATCGTGCAACTGCGCGTACACATGCGTCAAACCTTTGAGCACCATCGCCTCGCCATCAAGGACTTCTGCACCACGGCCAATACACGCCAAGCCCTGGGCATAAGCCTTACAAAGAGCTGGTGATCCGATGAGCGGCACGACCTGCCCGGCGGGCAAGTCCAGCGCTGCAAGTTCAGCGCCTATCAACGACCCGGACACGCGCCCACGCGCCCGCGCGCCATCCTCCCCAGCCAGCAGACCTTCCGCACGCACTGAAAACAGGATCTGTGTCAGGCTGGCAGGGTTGTGAAAACTTGCCTTCACCGCATCATCAAACGCCTCACTGTTCATCGGGGCTTGAGAGACTGAGTGGCGAAGAATGGAATGTTCTACCAACAAATCAAAGACTTCACCTGTCATCGCCGTGGAGAAATGCTCGACTTTGCTGGCCTCTAGGCGCGCCCATTTGGCGTGTGTGCCGGGCAAACAGATCCAAGGGTTCGGCGACATCAAAGTCGATCCGCTACCCATATTATGTTTGGCATGCCTATCAGCGACATAACCTGCCAGCTGGGTCTCCTCGCCGCGCATAACGTCATACGGGTTGGATTGACTGAGACCGGGAACAATCCACACGCTGAGCCGACGATCACGCGCCGGGACTCGCGCAAGGCTGTCGCCCAGCGCTGAAAGGTCCTGCGGCACCGGCAAATAGCCCGCCTCATGCCAGCCTTGCCGTGACCCAACCATACCGCAGGCGATAATGGGGGTGGGCTCAGCGCCCAACCAGCCATCGATCACGGCCAGCAGCGCATCTTCAAAATCGTCCTGTGCTGCGGCCAGCGCGCCCATACCTGGACCGGCTGCACGTGCAAGAACAGCGCCCTGCCCGTCCATGGCATAGGCACGCAGATGGGTGGTGCCCCAGTCCAACGCGATCCAGCTTGGGCGCACTTCACTGCCCATCAGCCGGTCACCACCACACCGCCATCGATGGCAATGCACTGGCCTGTCAGCATTTTGCTGGCCTTTGAGGCCAGAAACAGCACGCCACCGACAATGTCGCTGGGATCAAGATGCTCTTTCAAGCACTGACGCTCCAAATGGCCGGCCAAGCCTTCCGGCGTTGCCCAAAGGTCTTTCTGCTTCTGCGTCAAAACCCAACCTGGCGCCAAAGCGTTGACGCGGATCTTGTCTGGCCCGAACTCACGCGCCAACGAGCGCGACAACCCCGTGATGGCGGCATTGGAGCTGGTGTAAATCGGCATACCTTCCAAACCCATCATATAGCTGATCGAAGAAAAATTGATGATCGAGCCCCCGCCAGCGGTTTTCATGCCGTCAAAAACAGCCTGACAAGCGAAAAAATAGGCCTTCTGATTGATCGCCACGGACCAATCAAAAAAGTCTTCATCCACCTCAGACGTTAAATGGCGCTTGTCGTTGGCAGCATTGTTAACAAGGGTTGTTACGGGACCGTGACGGTTTGATGCCTCAGCAATGCAAGCCTTGAGACGATCAATGTCCGTAATGTCGCACTGCATGGTATGCGGCCGGTTGCCATGCTTGGCTGCCATTTCATCAGCAAACACGGTTGCATCGGAGCGTTGAACAAACGCCACCTTGGCACCCTGCATCAAAAAGCCTTCGCTCAGCGCCGCACCAATGCCAGATCCACCACCGGTGATGAAAATGCTGGCGTCTTTCAGATCAGTATAGCTTGCGATCAGGTCCACTAGTGCGACTCCCTATCCACATGCGAGCCAGACGAGCCGACCAGGAAATCAAAGTCCGCGCCTTTGTCAGCCTGCATCACATGATCCACGTAAAGCTTGGCATAGCCGCGCGTGAACTTAGACTCTGGGGCGCTCCGGTTCGCCTGTCGGGCGGCCAGTTCATCGTCGGAAATCATCAATTGAAGCAGGCCGTTTCTTGCATCGAGCTTGATGCGATCCCCGGTCTGCACCAAACCCAACGGCCCACCGGCATGGGTTTCCGGCGAAACGTGCAGCACAACGGTGCCAAACGCGGTGCCTGACATGCGCGCGTCAGACACGCGGATCATATCGCGCACGCCCTGCTTCACCAGCTTACCGGGAATGGGCATATTGCCGACCTCGGCCATGCCTGGATAGCCCTTCGGCCCGCAGCCCTTGAGAACCAAAATGGTATCAGGCGTCACCGGAAGATCAGGATCATCAATCTGCGCCTTCAAATCTTCAATACTCTCAAACACATAGGCTGGGCCTTCATGATCCAGCAGTGCGTCGGTGGCCGCAGATGGCTTCACGATGGCACCATTAGGTGCAATGTTGCCTTTCAGCACCCGCAAGCCAGCGGCAGGCTTTACCGGATTATCGAACGGGCGAATAACATCCTCGTTGAAAATGTCTGCGCCGTCGGCATAGGCGGTAATATCCTTAGCCAGCACAGTATTGGCGCTGCGCAACTGCCCAGCGGCTTGAAGCTGGGAAAGTACAGCAGGAACACCACCAGCATAAGCGAAGTCTTCCATCAAATATTTGCCAGAGGGCATGCAGTTGACGAGCAGCGGAATATCCGAGCCAAGCTCAAAGTCTTCCAGCTTCACGTCGATGCCCATGCGGCCCGCAATTGCCAAAATATGAACCACCGCATTGCTTGACCCGCCAACGGCAGCGTTCGCAACGATGCCATTTTCAAAACTTTGTCGATTAAGCACCTTGGAAAGCGTGAGGTCTTCCTCCACCATTTCCACAATGCGCTTGCCGGTTAGGTGCGCCAGTGCCATGCGCCGCGCATCCACGGCAGGAAGCGCAGCATTGGTCGGCAACGCAAGACCCATAGCCTCAACAATGCTGGCCATTGTCGAGGCTGTGCCCATCGTCATGCACACACCGGCAGAACGCGACATGCCAGATTCGGCGGCCATGAAATCCTGCAGCGTCATGTCACCGGCGCGCACACTTTCGGAAAACTTCCAAACGTCGGTACCAGAACCAATGTCCTGGCCCTTCCATTTGCCGTTCAGCATGGGCCCCGAAGACACCACAATACTGGGCAGATCGACGGATGCTGCGCCCATCAATTGACCAGGCGTGGTTTTATCGCAGCCGCCCAAAAGCACGACGCCATCCATAGGATTGGCACGGATTGCCTCTTCAACGTCCATGGCCAGCAGGTTGCGGAACAGCATGGCGGTAGGGCGCATCTGTGTTTCGCCCAGCGACGACACAGGAAACTCCACCGGAAAACCGCCAGCCTCCCAAACGCCGCGCTTCACCCCTTCAGCCAAGGTGCGCAAACCATGGTTGCATGGGGTCAACTCTGACCAGGTGTTGCAGATGCCGATCACGGGCCGCCCGTAAAACACATGGTCCGGAAAGCCCTGATTTTTCATCCAGGAACGATGGATGAAGGCGTCTTTATCCTTGCCGCCGTACCAGTGGCGCGAGCGCAGTTCTTTTTTTGATTTTTTCTGGTCGCTCATCTTACATTTTCCGCCCTTCAATGACCCAAATTGTCTGAGGGTACGACCACGGTAAGGTCAGACCCTTATGCAGCAGGTAGCTTCCTGAAACCAGCATTAGCCCCTCTTTCAGCGCCGGATTGCCGCGTGAAAGCCCCGGCGCTGTGTGCCGATTGATGAGGTTGATCTCATACATGGATTGCGGGTCCAGCCGTGTCATGCGCAGCGGCCTTGGCGCGATCTGAGCGCTTGTGGTCGCCTTGCCAGCAAACACCACAAAACGGCTGTCATCGCGCGCCAGTTGCTGCTCGGCAATCACCGCGGGATCATTGCTATCAAGGCGCAAAATATCAGCGGTATGCATCCAATCACGATTGGCTTTCCACCACGCGGTAACCTCGGCAAGGACAGTAGCCTCCTCATCAGTCAGCTCGCGTGGATCCATCTCAAAACCTAAGTGGCGCTGCGCGGCGACCCAAGCGCGGAAAGAGATATCCAGTACGCGGCCAGAGGTGTGGCATTTGCGCGGGCCAACATGTGAGCCGGTCACCGCCAGCGGCAAAAACAGCGCCGCATCATGCTGCATACGCAGGCGCTCAAGCGCGTCATTGCTATCAGACAGCCACACCCGCTGCGTGCGCGAGAGAATGCCAAAGTCGATGCGCCCGCCACCTGAAGCGCAGCTTTCAATTTCCACATCAGGAAAGCTACCGCGAAGCCGGTCAATCAACGCGTAAGAACCACGTGTCTGCGCTGCATCAGGCATCGGCAAAACGCGGTTATGGTCCCATTTGATGTAGTCGATCGGGTATTTGGCAAGGATCGCCGCCATGCGCTCATAAATGAAGTCACGCACCTCCCGCAGACCCATGTTCAGCGCCTTTTGCTGACGCCCCAGTGTCTGATCTTCGGACCCCAAGGCCCATTCAGGATGGGCGCGGTGCAGATCGCTTTCCGGATTGATCATCTCTGGCTCAAACCAGATGCCAAACGACATGCCCAACGCGTGCACATGGTCAATCAGCGGCCCAAGACCATCGGGATATTTGCGCGGATCAACCTCCCAATCCGATAGCGAGGTGGTGTCATCATCGCGCTGACCAAACCAGCCATCGTCGAGCACGAAGCGCTCCGCGCCCAGCGCGGCGGCTTTATCAGCAATGTCCTTGAGGACCGGCAGTTTGTGATCGAAATAGACCGCTTCCCAGCAGTTATAGTGCACTGGGCGAGGTCGGTCAGGTTGGGGCCAGGTCACGATTTCATCACGCACATGGCGCTGGAACGCAACCGCACAGCCGTTTAATCCATCAACGGAGTACGTCATGAAAAGTGGCGCCGTTTCAAAAACAGTTGCTGCTTCAGGTTCCATGCGCGCGGCATGACCAAACTGGATTTGCCGCCGTCCGTCGGGCAGTTCCTCGGCAATCATGCGGTGACCGCCGGACCAACCATAGTGGAAGGCAAAGGCCTGGCCCTGCGTGTTGGTGGCACCGCGCTCTGGCAGGATCAGGGCTGGAAAATGCTCATGGCCCGTTCGGCCGGTGCGGTTTTCGCGATAGCGCATGCCCGGCGACCAGGCGGTGGTGTTGGGCTGAAACTCACCGCACCAGCGCCCGGCAAAGTCAATCATTTCGTCCGAGGCTTGGCTGGCGGGCATCACTGGCGCTGCAAACCAGTGCAGGTGCACAGGTTCTGCCGCCTCCAACCGCGCTTTGGCGGTAATGATATGCGTAAGCGGATTGATCTCAAAGCGCGCGATATAGGTCAGGAGGCTGGTGGTATCTTGATAGGTAAGCGACAGCGCGTTCTCTGAAAGCTCTTCGCTTTGATAACAAAATTTGGGAAGCAGCGGCGCTCCATCCAGCGCACGCAGGATCAACCCCGGCTGACCAGGAAAACTGCGCGTTGCTTCCGGGCACAGGGAAAGATCGGGATTGGCATCCAGCATGCCCCCGGTCACATCCAGCGCGTTTGCTGCGTGCAAAAGGTCCAGTTTCTCGTCTGCTGGCAAAGGCGCGCCCCAATAGACGACCTCCGGCAACCGATCGCGGTCAGCGGCTAGAACGAGAGACTGGCGGCCGTCATCCAGACGCCAGCTGCGTATCACAGGAAGGCACTCCACATTACTTCACTGCGCCAAGCGTCAACCCGGCAATGAAGTGCTTTTGCATGAGAAAGAACATTAATACCGGTGGCAAAGCCGCCACAATCGAACCAGCACTCATAAGGTGATACGCGGCACGGAACTGCGAGTTAAAGCTGGTGATCCCCGCCGTTACGGGCTGTGAATCAGGGCCTTGGGTCAAGACGACCGCCCAGAAATAATCGTTCCAAATGAAGGTGAAGATCAACACGGCCAAGGCTGCCAGAGCAGGCTTCATCAGCGGCAGCACCACGTACCAGAAGATGCGCCACTCCGCGACACCTTCCACGCGTGCCGCCTCGATAAGCTCAAAGGGCAACTGGCGAATGAAGTTGCGCATGAAAAGCGTGCAGAACCCGGTCTGGAAGGCGATGTGAAACAGGATCAGCCCAGTTTTGGTATCGTAAAGGTTCATATTCACCGTCAGGTCCCGCACGGGCACCATCAGGATCTGGAAAGGCACAAAGTTGCCTGCAATGAACATGAAGAAGATCAGCAGATTGCCGTTGAACTTGTAGACGCCCAGGGCAAAGCCCGTCATCGCAGACAGCGCAATCGCCCCAAGCACGGTGGGAATGGTAATGAGGAACGAGTTGAGCATGTAGCGCGGCATGTCTGACTCAAAGAACACCCGGCCATAATTGTTGAAAAACTCGAACGATGACGGCACGCCCCAATAGTTGCCATTGGTGAAATCGGCTGCCGGTTTCATGGAAAACAGCGCAACCGCGATCAGCGGCAGCAGCCACAGGATCAACGCAAAAGGCAGCAGCGCCTGGTAGCCAATACGGGCTCCAGCGGAGCGTTTCTCTACCGGTTTGGGAAACATTATCTTGCCCCTTTTTCATCGCGCCACATCGAATACAGGAAGTAGACGATGAAGAAGAGCATCAGGAAGAACAGCACCACGGCAATCGCTGCGCCATAGCCCATGCGGAAGCCAAACTCGGACAGCGACTCCTCAAACATGTAAAATGAGAGCACGCGGGTGGAGCCGAACGGCCCCCCATTGGTCATAACCGAAATCAGATCAAACGAGCGCAGCGCACCGATAATCGTGACCACAAAGGCGATAAAAGTGGCTGGTTTCAACTGCGGCAACACCACGTACCACAACATTTTCCAGCCCTTGGCGCCATCAAGACGACCGGCTTCGATTTGTTCGGGGTCCACCGCATTGAGGCCGGTGAGATACAAGATCATGCAGTAGGCGGTTTGCGGCCAAAGACCGGCGGCAATAATGCCATAGGTGGCAAGGGTGGGGTCGCCCAGAATATTGACAGGGCCGGCGCCAAACACGGCGAGCAGTGCATTCAGCAGTCCCTCGCGAGGCAGATAGAACCACGAGAACACCAGCCCGACGACCACCTGACTGATGACGAATGGAAAGAAGAACAGCGACTTGTAAATGCGGATGCCACGTACGGTCTGGTTCAGAAACAGTGCAATGAACAGGCCTGCGGGAATGGCCAGCAGGTAAAGGAACAGCCATTTGATGTTGTTCCAGAAGGACGTGTCAAACTTGCGGTCATCGGTCAGAAGCCGCTCGTAATTGGCCGTACCAACCCAGGTCATCTCGCCCAGGCCATCCCAGTCATGGAATGAAATCCAGACCGACTGGAAAATCGGAATGATCACGTAGACCGAGAAGAACAAAACCCCAGGAATGAGAAACAGCCAGGGTGTAAGCGCAATTTCGTTGCGCTTGTACCATCCGCGTTGGGGCAGTGCAGCAGCAGAGGCAGTCGCCATGACGCTCGCTCCTTACGAGGGTAAGCTTGAGAGGTGTCACCTCATGCGAAAACCGGAAGAATGGGCCCAAGGCAGGCAAAACCGGTTTGCGGATAGGGTGCAGTCAAAATTGGGTTGAAACGAAAAACCCTGCCCCAGCACATCGCTGGGACAGGGCAAATAATGGCTTAGTTGTAGACCCGCTGGCGCGTGTCTTCCAGGCGCTCAAGGATGTCATCCAGATTGTCCGGGAACACCATGAACTCCTGCAGGCCTTCCATGCCAACCGACGCCATTTCAGCGGGGAAGTCACGGTCGAAGAACTGCATGATGCCGCCACCAGCATTGTTGGACAGCATTTCAAAGCCCTGGTTCAGGAACTCATCATCGTCCACGCTCGCATTGGCGTTGACAGGCAGCTGACCCAGAGCATCGCCGGAGTTGATCTGCGTCTGAACCTCAGCGGATGTGACAAAGCGCAAGAACTCTTTGGCCGCTTCTACGTTCTGCGCACCAGAGGTGATGTGGAACGTGTCGGTTGGTGCATCTTCAGCGTAATCAACGTCTGGGTTGATGGCCGGGAACTGGTAGAAGTCCAGCATCGAGTCATCCAAGCCGCCGTCACGCATTGCTGCCACGGCAAAGTTACCCATCAGATAGGCTGTCGCCTCGCCTTCAGTGATGAAGGGCAGCGCTTCCTGCCAGCTGTAGGTCTGGTGATCATCAATGAAGGCACCCATGTCGATCAGCTGACGCCAGTTGGCGAAAGTCTGGCGAACGCGATCATCGGTCCACTCCACCTCACCGCGCGCCAGCGCAATGTGGAAATCATAGCCGTTGGTGCGGGAGTTGATGTAATCGAACCAACCACCAGCAGTCCAAAGGAACTTGGTACCGATGGTGTAGCACTTGCGGCCCGAATCCAGGATCACCTGGCAGTTGGCAAGCTCTTCTTCCCATGTGGCAGGCTCAGAAAGGCCCAGCTCGTTGAAGATATCTTCGCGGTAATAAACGCCCCACTGATAGTAGGTGTAGGGCACGCCCCACTGCTTGCCATCAATGGTCAGGGCGCCTTCGGTTGAGGCAAGCGCTGCGAACTCTGGCTCATCCCAAAGGTCAGAAATATCCATGAACAGGCCGGCATTGACGTAAGGCAGCATGCGGTTGGCCGCATACCAGTTCACAACATCTGGCGGGTTGGCGGTCAGCGCGTTGCGGATCTGTGTTTTCCAGGCTTCGCGATCAACAATTTCTAGCTCGATATTCAGGTCCGGGTGCAGCTCACCAAAGTCAGCCACCAGGCCTTCCATCACCGCGCGCGGTGCCGGATTGGACATGTCAGAAATAATGCGCAGATCGCCGGACATATCGGCAAGCGCAGTTGATGTCAGCAGGCCCAGGCCAGCCAACCCAAGCACGGATGCTTTAAGGGTACGGTTCATTGAAAATCCTCCCATGCGGCCCTTGGTGGTGCATCACCTTCGTTATGGGTCCGCTGTGTTTCTCCCATTACAACCTGGTTTGCGCTCACGCCTTTTGCGGCTTGTCGCCCGCCGATAGTCCTCGGCCGACGCGAACGTTTTTGGTTGCACCTTCGCAAAGCGACCCTTGGTGAGACTGCGTAATAGTCTCATTCAATGGAACTTTGTTTTGGTGGTTGAAATCATACGCATCATTGCATAGCGTCTGTCAAGCGCACAGAAGGGGGGCCAAAGGGCACTCATTGGGGCATGTCCCTACAGCCCGTTTAAAGAGGCTGCTGGCGCAGGGGAGCAGAGGCAATATGCCGAACCTGGCAGACAATATCGCAGGTGCCAGCGCACAGGCGCAGGACGAGAATGCCGCCGACAACGAGCACGCGCGGCACGCAACCCGTTTGCCTGGCGATGGGCCTGTCACCAAAGCATTGATGTTGCTCGACGCGTTTGCCGACAGCGAACAGCCCTTGCGCTTTACAGAGCTGCGCGAGCGCCTTCCCTTTCCCAAGGCAACGCTGCACCGCATGCTCAAAAGCTTGGTCGATGAGCGCATGCTGGAGCACCATGAACCCACCAGCACCTACCAACTTGGCCCCCGGCTCATTCGTCTGGCACATGCTGCCTGGGCACACGGCTCGTTGTCGGATGCGGCACGCCCGGTGCTTGATGAGTTGCACAGCAGGTTGGGCAAAACCATTCACCTGGCACAGCTTGATAGCGGCCAGGTGCTGTACCTGGACAAGCGCGTTGGCAATCGCGGCCTGGCCATGTTTTCACGCCCCGGCAAGGTCGGCCCCGCCTACTGCACCGGTGTTGGAAAAGCCATGATGGCCTACCTGCCAGTCGATGCGCTGGAAGACTGCCTGCAGCGCCAGACATTTGCCCGTTTCACCGCAACGACGCTCACCAGTCGCGAAACACTGCTGCGCGAACTGGCCGCCATTCGTGGTCGCGGGCATGCCTTTGATCGCGAAGAGCACGAGCCCGGCATTGTATGTCTTGCGGTGCCCATTTTGGCGGCTGATGGATCGCTCTATGGCGGACTGTCGGCGACGAATCCGGGGACCATTGACGACATTATGACGCTTGAAAAGCTTGCCCCCGCCCTAAAAGAAGCTGCCCGCACCATCGCCACCGATGCATCCATGCGCATGGCGCCCACACTCACCTAATTTTGGACAGAGGAGCCGACCATGGCTGGCCTGACACTGAACAATGTGAAGAAAAGCTACGGCCCGGTGGATGTCATCCACGGCGTTGATCTGGACATAAAAGAGGGCGAGTTCGTGGTGTTCGTCGGCCCATCCGGCTGCGGCAAATCTACCTTGCTGCGCATGATTGCAGGCCTTGAAGAAATCACCGGGGGGGATGTCTCCATTGGCGGGCGGGTGGTCAACAATGTGGACCCTGCAGAGCGTGGCGTGGCGATGGTGTTCCAGACCTATGCGCTTTACCCACACATGACGGTGGAAGAAAACATGTCGTTTGGCCTGCGCATGAACGGGCACCCAAAGGCTGAAATCGACAAGGCGGTGAAAGCTGCCGCCGACATTTTGCAACTTGATGCGCTGCTAAAGCGCAAACCGGCGGCACTCTCAGGTGGTCAACGCCAGCGTGTTGCCATTGGCCGCTCCATTGTGCGCAACCCCGATGTGTTCCTGTTCGATGAGCCGCTCTCAAACCTTGATGCAGAACTTCGTGTGGCGATGCGGGTGGAAATTTCCCGCCTGCACAACGAGCTTGAAACCACGATGATCTATGTAACCCACGATCAGACCGAGGCCATGACGCTGGCCGACAAGATCGTGGTGCTGCGTGGCGGATACATTGAGCAGGTTGGCGCGCCGCTGGACCTTTATGATGACCCCGACAACGCCTTTGTGGCGGGCTTCATTGGCTCCCCGCGCATGAATTTCCTGGAGGCCGAAGTGACCAGCCTTGAAGGTGGCGTGACGGTGAAGCTCACCAAACAGGGCGATGCCACAATCACGCTGGATATCAAAGGCGACGGCGTCTCAGTGGGCGATGCCTGCCAGCTTGGCATCCGCCCCGAGCATATGTCCGTGGAAGAAGGCACCATGCTTACCCTCAACGTGGATGTGGCCGAGCATCTGGGCTCTGATAGCTACATCTATGCCGGCTCTCCGGCCGGTGAGACGCTTACCATTGAAACCAATGCAGGGCGCAATGCGCGCCATGGAGCGGAGTTCAAAGTCGGCATTCCGGCCGACAAAGCTTACCTCTTCACAACCGAAGATAAGCGGGTACGGTAAACGCTTTAACCCCCTGCCCGCAAACGGTTGAACCCCCATGCGCACCCGCACGCTCACCAACTCTGGCTGGATCTTCCGAGCAGGTTTTGATCCAGCCTGGATTACGCTTCCTTTGCCCAACACCACGGTGCGCGTACCCCATATGCCGACGCCATTGCCGTGGAACTATGGCGATGAGGCGAGCTACCAGCAGGGCTTCACCTATCAGCGCATTTTGCATTGGGATGATGCCTATGAAGGGCGCGAGGTGGTGCTCTGCTTTGAAGGCGCGATGGCGGGTACAAAAGTCTGGTGCAACGGCCAGTTGGTCGCAGATCACGCTGATGGCTACACGCCATTTGAGGCACGCCTAACACCACACCTTGATCAAAGCGAAAACCTGATCACGATTGTGACCGATGGGACCGAAAACTCAGACATTCCACCGTTTGGTGGGCGCATCGATTACCTGACCTATGCCGGCATCTACCGCGATATCTGGCTGGACGTGCGTGACCCTATCACCCTTGCCAACGTGAAGGTCGAGATCATCGACCCGATGGCACAGACCATCCGGGCCAGGGTCAAGGTTTGGCTTTCAAATCCAGACAATCTACCGGTCGCAGGCGCCATTCTGCTCGATCGACTGGATCAGTACGGCGACCCCGTTGGTGATCCGGTTGGCTTTGCGCTGATCGATAATGAGGGGGAGGCCGAGCTGGTGCTCGGCTCAGGTTTTGCCCGCTGGTCGATCAACAATCCAGTGCTGCACACCTACCGGGTGATCTACCGCGCTGAGGATACCGAAGATGAGATCAAGCTGAAGCTCGGCATCCGCAAGGTTGAATTCCGTGCTGATGGATTTTTCCTGAACGACCAGCCCGTCAAGATAATGGGCCTCAACCGCCACCAGAGTTTTCCTCATGTCGGCTATGCGCTGGGGCCAGAGGCGCAGGCGCAAGACGCCGATACGCTGAAGTTTGAGCTGGGTTGCAATCTGGTGCGCACCTCCCACTACCCGCAATCCAAAGCGTTTTTGGAGCGCTGCGATGAGATTGGCCTGATGGTGTTTGAGGAAATCCCAGGCTGGCAGCACATAGGGGGTGAAGCGTTCAAAGCGCAGAGCCTGAAGAATGTGCGTGCCATGATCGAGCGCGACTGGAACCACCCATCCATCATTTTGTGGGGCGTGCGCATAAACGAGTCGCCCGACGATAATCCCTTTTACACGAAGACCAATGAACTGGCCCGCCAGCTTGACCCCACGCGCCAGACAGGCGGCGTGCGCTGCATCGCCGACTCCCAGCTTCTCGAAGACGTCTACACCATGAATGACTTCGTTCTGGGCGAGGAGCATCTGCCAGAATTCCTGCAGTCCCGCATCAACCGGCCGCGCACGCCATTACGCGATCAACGCGAGGTAACCGGCCTCACCGAGCACGTGCCCTATCTGGTCACCGAGTATAACGGCCATATGTTCCCCACCAAGATTTTCGACGGGGAAGAGCGCCAGGAAGAGCATGTCATCCGGCACCTGGAGGTGCTCGACGCCGCCCATGCCGACCCTTATGTGGCCGGCTCCATCGGCTGGTGCATGGCGGACTACAACACCCATGCCGATTTCGGCTCCGGCGACCGCATTTGCTACCATGGCGTTATGACCATGACGCGTGCGCCAAAGTTTGCCGCCTACGCGTATGCCAGCCAAGGCTTCACCGCCAACGAGCGACCTATCCTGGAACCTGCCACCCACTGGTCTTTTGGCGACAGACGCGTCGGCGGCGTGTTCCCGTTGGTCATCCTCACCAATTGCGACGAGGTATCGTTCCACTACGGCCATGACGAGCCACTGTACTTTCAGCCCGCCTTCAGCCGCTTTCCCCATCTGCCACACCCGCCTGTGATCATCGAAGCAACGGACATCCCAGAAGACAAGCGCATTGTGTGGGGACAGTCATGGCGCAACGGCCTGTTCACTGGATATCTCAGTGGGCAGGCGGTGATTGAGCGTAAGTTTCTCGCCGCGCCGGTGCCCACCACCCTGGACATAGCAAGCAAACCGCTCATCCGCCGCCAAGATGCCTATGCCGACCGACCCATCGCGCTTACCGCCCGCGATCAGGTGGGCAACCGCCTGCCGTTCCTGATGGATCAAATTCAGCTCGGCGTGGATGGCCCAGCAGAACTGCAGGGCCCCAGCATTATCCCCATGATAGGCGGTGTGGCGGGTTGCTGGGTGCGGGTGCTCGGCGAGGGCTCAGTGACAGTAACTGCCCAGACCATCTCAGGGGCTCTGCCACCGGCATCGGTGATACTTGGTTAGATCGCTCAAAGAGCTGATCGACACGGTTGCGCAACCAGGCACGGTGGAGTGGATCGGCCTGCGTACTGCGCGCCGTGAAGCGATGCGGCTGGTGGAAACGGTTGAGGTCACCGAAGACGGGCTACTGGGTGATCATGGCCGCCCCGGCAAACGCGCCGTGACGCTGATCCAGGCCGAGCATTTGCCCGTTATCGGCGCATTTCTTGGCCGTGAACCCATCGACCCATTGCTCCTGCGCCGCAATCTGGTGGTCTGCGGCATCAACCTGCTCGCACTCAAAGGCCGTGCGATCCAGATCGGCACTGCCACCCTGGCAGTTACCGGGCCATGCGCTCCGTGCAGCCGCATGGAGGAGAACCTGGGCACAGGGGGATATTCTGCTGTACGCGGCCATGGGGGCGTAACCGCCAGCGTGGTTGAACCGGGCACAATCAAGCTTGACGACAGGCTCACGCCGATGCCCGAGGGTTGATTGACGAAGACTCGACAAAATGGGCATCAAGCGGCAAACCTTGAGCAGATGAGTCACACGGAGCCCCCACCCATGAACGCCAAGGTCAAGCCCCTTCAAACCTTTCTCGTTGCAGCGCTAGCATCGACAGCCCTGCTGGCCACCAACGCTTCAGCGCACGGGCACGGCGACAGCTGCGCGGCTGGCAAAACGCTGGAAGATGGCGTGCTCACTATCGCCACTGGCAACCCGGCCTTTTACCCCTGGGTTTTAAATGACGACCCAGAAAGCAAGGAAGGCTTCGAGGCGGCGGCGGCCTATGCAATCGCCGAAGCGATGGGTTTTGATGAAGACCATGTGACCTGGGTGCGCACATCCTTTGATGAGGCCATTCAACCGGGCGCGAAAAACTTCGATTTCAACATGCAGCAGTACTCCATTACCGCAGAGCGCGAGCGCATGGTGGACTTTTCGCTGCCCTATTACACCTCCGCTATGGCCGTGCTGACCACACAAAGCGTCGTCGATGCCGGACTGGAGCCAACCATTACCTCTTTGCAGGGTGCGATCTGGGGGGCAGATGCCGCAACCACGGCGGTGGCCATGCTCGGTGAGATTGTTGAGCCATCGCGTGACCCTCTGCTCTATGGCGACAATGTAGATGTGACGGCAGCCATACAGGCGGGCCAAATTGATGCTGCCCTGTTTGACCTGCCCACCGCGCTTTACCTCTCTGCCGTGGTGCTGAACGATGGGGTAATTCTGGGCCAGTTTCCGGCTGAGCGCTCAGAAAACCCAGACCAGTTTGGCCTGCTGATGGAAGAGGGCAACCCGCTCAAGGAGTGCGTCGATGAGGCGATCAACGCGCTGACGCAATCCGGCGAGCTTCGCGCTATCGAAACGCGCTGGCTTCAGGAAACAACCGGTGTGCCGATTATCGAGTAGGCCAGCCTGTTATGGCCGACACGTCACTGGAACGCCGAGCGCAACCAGCCCCGCACCCTACCCAACATAGGCCCACACGACGGCAGGCCTATGAAGCGCGCACGCGGCGCCGCGCGCTGCTTGTCGCGGCCTGTTCCAGTGCCACCGTTTTGCTCGCCATCTTTGTTCTGGTGCCCTTGGCACCGGGCTGGGAAGCCGTCGAGCGCAGCTTCTTCAACGGCGAGGTTTTCGCTCGTACTTTTCCCGGGCTGCTCGAAGCCTTCCTGCAAAACATCATGATCTTTGCCTGGTGCGCACCAGTCATCGGCATTCTGGGTTTAGCGATCGCGCTTTGCCGCGATGTGCGATCCCCAATGCTGTTTCCCTTGCGTGCGTTTGGGGCCCTCTACACGGACGTCTTCCGCGGCCTTCCTGTGATTCTCGTGATCTACTTGGTGGGATTTGGTGTCCCTGGCCTTGGCATGCCGCGTCCTTGGAACTCGCCCTATATTTGGGGCTCGGTGGCGCTGGTTACGGTGTACGCAGCCTATGTTGCCGAGGTTATTCGTTCCGGCATCGAATCAATTCATGAAAGCCAGCGTTCAGCAGCCGTTTCGCTGGGCCTAAGTGAACGTGACACCATGCGGTACGTTGTGCTGCCACAAGCAATCCGCAACGTGATGCCTGCCAATATGAACCTGTTTATCGCGCTACAAAAAGACGTGGCGCTGCTCTCCTTTATCGGCCCAGTGGAAATTTTTCGGCAAGCCGGTGTCTACAAGTCCCTGTTTGCCAATTTCACGCCCTATGTTGGCGCGGCGCTGATCTTTCTTGCCATAACTATCCCTGCCACGCGCTACGCAGACTATCTCATGCACCGTCAAACGCGGACACGCTCGTGAGGCAGCCCGCAAAACTGACACTGCGCACTATTCAAAAGAGCTTTGGCGACAACCATGTCTGTCGCGGCATTGATTTGGATGTGGCAGAGGGCGAAATGGTCTGTCTGATCGGCGCCTCTGGTTCCGGTAAATCCACACTGCTGCGCTGTATCAACCTGCTGGAGCCCATTGATGATGGGACGATCCATCTGGACGGCGTCGACATTGCCGAGCCGGGCCTTGATCCGCAGCCGATCCGCCAGCGCATCGGCATTGTCTTCCAGTCCTACAATTTGTTCCCGCATATGAGCGCGCAGGAGAACGTCATGCTTGCGCCGATGCGCGTGAAGGGACGCAGCAAGACCGACCTGGCCGAGCCTGTGGGCGCACTTTTTGAGCGGTTTGGCCTTGGTGGCCACATGAACCACTATCCCGACCAGCTATCGGGCGGTCAGCAGCAACGCGTGGCGATCATCCGCGCGCTGGCAATGGAGCCGGAAATCATGCTGTTTGATGAGATTACATCGGCGCTGGACCCTGAACTGGTGGGTGAGGTTCTTGATGTGCTGCGGCAGCTGCATGCCGAAGGTATGACCATGATCTTGGCCACCCATGAAATGAGCTTTGCTCGCGAACTGGCAAACAAGGTTTGTTTTCTGGATGCAGGTCGCATTCTGGAAGAGGGTCCGCCCGATAGGCTCTTTTCGAGGCCCAAGGAGGAGCGCACGCAAGCGTTTTTGGCCAGGGTCCTTGAGCGCGGCTGACCTCATCAATCAGAACCATGCCAAGGGCCATTGGAACCCATTTGCCTAACCAAATGATGCAGTCGAGCAGAGCGCATTAGAACCGCACTGCGGTTGTGCTGAAGGCGCAGAGCAAAACCTAACTGCGGTTGGGCCGAAGGCACAGAGCAAAACCTAACCGCGGTTGAGCCGAAGGCGCAGAGCAAGGCATATATGGTGCCGCCTACGTGACTCGAACACGTGACCCCATCATTACGAATGATGTGCTCTACCAACTGAGCTAAGGCGGCATATTTCTCAATCAGATCGGCTACTTTAAAGCGTCTTCTGATCCACGGTTTTACAAGATATCAGCAAATCCCGATGATGTAAGTCCGTGACCTCGTAATTACGAATGATGTGCTCTACCAACTGAGCTAAAGCGGCGATTGGTCTGCAAGCGCTAGCCTGCGAGCAGGTGCGCGGACGCGTACCGCATCACCCTGGCTTTTGCAAGCAGGTCAAAACAGGCGAAATCTCTTGCGTTGAGACTCCGATGAGGCCTCATCTTCCGGCCCGGGATCATCAGGCGCATGACCGCGCGGCAGCCCTGTGTATGGCTCCTTGCCATCTTCGTTTGGCTTTGCATCAGGCGCATCATCCTGCACCACATTAGCGGCAGGCGCTGCAGCTTCACCCGGGCTATCGCTTGCGCGCGCTAGCGCGGGTTGATCCGTGTTGGCAGCAACAGGGGCAGCAGAGATGGCTGGCGCAGCGACGGCTTCATCATCATTGGCGACGGTAGGCACGCTCACAGCTGGGGTCACATTTGAGGTCTCTTCGCCCTCTTTCGCACCATCATCAGAACCATCTGTCCGCGCTGTTGATGCATCGCGGCCATCGCGATCTGTGTCTGTCGCTTCATCCGTGTGCGATGTTTCCTCGGCCTCAATAACACTGCCACTAATATTGGCCTTGTCTGCATCAGCTTTTGGGGCTTCAACCTGGATGGCCTCTACCTCCAGCGCAGCGTCCTCAACCACTGTGGCTGGCTCTGTCTGCTCGGCTTCTTCTGTTTCGGCGGTTTCCACAGCAGTACCAGCGACGCCAGCTGCCACCAAACCTGGCAAACGGGCGGGCAGCATTACCTGGCCATCATCGCTCATGGCATTATCGGGCATGGCCACCGGGTCGTGGGCAGCAAAACGCTCTACCGGCACCTTCCAGGTAAAGGCATCCACCCGACCTGACAGCGGCGAAACCGGCTCCCATGTGGACGAGATATAGCCATCAGCTACCCATGCCGGATCGCGCTTGGCGCGCAAGGCTCGGGCCATCCAGCCGCGCACAGCGGCAGTATCGCCACCCTGCTTTTCTTCAATCTCAGCCATCAGCAAACAGACACGCTGGGTCGCGTCCTGATCTGCAAAAGGCTCCAAGGCGCTGCGCGCACCATCCAAATCACCGGCCTCAATGAGCGCCCGTGCAAGTGCCAATTCACCCTCGCGGTCATGCATGGAAAGCTGCGCCAATTTGCGCGCGCGCTTAACCCGGTCAGCGACCGCATCTCCGGGGCGCACATATAGGTAGGTCTCGGCAAGTTCTGGGTGCGGCTGCTTTTTCCACGTGCTCTCGATCACCTTGCTCGCAGCCGTCATTTTCCCGGCACGGATCAACAAACGTCCCGCAGCACAGGCAGCAGGCACCAGATCCGGGGCAAGCTTGTGGGCCTCTTGCGCCAGCGCGCGGGCCGCATCTGGTTCGCCCTGTTCCCGGTCAATCGCTTCAGCGGTCAAAAGCACAGCACGCAAACGGTTGCGATCGGTTTTAGTGACGATGCGCTGTTGCAGGTTTCGCTCCAACGCAGCGCGCGCTGCAGGCCAATCTGCTCGCTGCACCTGATCTTCAAACTGCGCCTGCCCAGCCCAAGGCAAAGCCGGTGCCAGGGCTGCAGCCTGGCGAGCGTAATGGCGCGCGGCCTCCTCATCGTCATCTTGCACCGCATCCAAATACAGCCCGCGCAAACCCAGAAGCTGGGTCTTCGGGTCATCCAGCATTTTGCGGTATGAACCACGCTTGGCGTCGCTTTCGCCAGAAAGATCTGCGCTGGACGCAGCAAGCACGCGTGTGAGCGGCGCGTCGGGTGCCAGTTTTTGCGCCTGCTTGGCGTAGCGTTGCGCAGCAGCTTTATCGCCGGATCCAGCCGCAACGAGGCCGCTGGAAACCGCTTCATAGGCCTTGTCGCGTTTGCGCGCTGAAAAGTAACCGCCCATAATCTGCGGCGAGCGCAGAACAAGCTTGATCACCCACCAGACCAGCATAACCATGACGATAAGCACCGCCAAAGCGATCGAGGCGACCATCGCCGACAGTTCAATTTGGTAGCCCATCCAGTCAATGGCGACCGTGCCGGGCCGATCTGCAAGCCAGGCAAAGCCAAACGCAAAGCCAAGGACCAGAACGAAAAAGAATAAGACGCGCAACACTGTGAGAGGTCTCCGGTGGTCGTTACGGGCTGGTCGTAGAAGGCGAAGGCGTGGACGCCGCAAGCTGAGCCAACAGTGCCTGGCGGGTGGCGCCGATGGCCTCGTCCAGCGCAAGGCGGGCACCAAGCTGATCGATCAGTTGCCCACCTTGAGTTTGCACGGCTTCAGGTAAGGCCTGGGCAAGCACCAGTGCACCTGCATAGTCGCGCGTGGCCAGTCGCTGGCCCATCTGATCAAGTTGATCAAAAGCGCTGGCACCCTCGCCCAAAACGGCACCTTGCGGTGCGCGTATGGTCACAAGCTGCCGTGCCCGATCTTCCAAGGCGCCGAACAGTCCTGCGCCCTCTTGCGCCGGGATCGCCGCACGCATCGCTGCATATGCGCTATCATAAGCCGCCATCAAACCAGCTTGGCTAAGATCACGGCCAACCACGCCATCGCGCGCCGGTGCAAGCGCCTGCGAGAGGTCCCCATCAAAGGAAGAGGCTGCTTCTGCTGCTTGCAACGACGGCCCAACATCCTCGCCCGAATCGCGGGCTGCGACCAGCGCATCCAGGGCAACGCCCAAGCGTGCCAAGCGGTCGGGGGCCTGCGCCACCGGTGCGCTGGCAAGGGCGGTTACCGATACATCCATGGCATCAAGGCGGGTGCCAAGCTGCGCGTCCTGACCGTCCAAGCCCGTCAGGCGCTCTTCGAACGAAGCGATGCTGGCCTCAAGCCTTGCCTCCAGGGTTGCCTCAAGAGTTTCCAAGGCTTCAGCCATCGCCGAGATGTCTGCGCTTGTGGCGGAGACCAAGCCGTCGAGCGCATCAAGCCGCGTAGCTGATTCGGCGGTAAGCTCGGCGGGATCTTCGCTTTGGGCAGCCCGCAAAGCAGCAACCTGCACGCTTACAGCTTCCAGACGGCTGGCCAGAGCTGGGTCAGGTGCAACAACCGTACCCGGCTCGGCGCTTTCAAGCGCATCCAAAGCTGATTGCAACGACGCCTCAATTGACGAAATGCGGCTGTCCACTGGTGCCAGAGCATCGATGAGCAGCTGCGAAACATCTGGTCCCGGCACGGCATTCCCGTCACCTGGCAGGGTTGCGGCCGGGAGGCTTGCTTCAAGCTCGCTGAGCTGCGCGCGCAGGCTGGTAAGGCCCTCTTCGAGAGGCGCAAGAAGCGCTGACTGATCGGACAAATTACCGGTTTCACCAGCTTGCTGCTCCACACTTGCAACCCGCGACTGCAGGGCGGCCAGCGCTGTTGCCTGATCGTCGACGCGGCCGTCGGGCAGACTGAATAGTCCAGCCAAGGTCGCCAGGAACATAAGCACCAGGGCCAGCAGGCCGCCAATAAGACCAGCGGCAAACAGGTAGAAAGCACTGGGGCCGCCAGAGCTCGAAGACGCGCCGGAAGCTGCGCCATCACGAGGCGGCACAACAGTGCCAGTGGCATCTGCGCCAGTCTCTCGATCCGGATCTGGTTTACTCACCGTTTCGGGTTTCTGCGCGCCAGATTTCAGAGCGTCAGGTTTAAGCCCATCAGACTTTAGCGCGTCAGGTTTTGCAGCCTCAGCTGTCGATGATGCGGTATTTCTGGCTGGTGCGGCAGGCGAACTAGCCTTTGAGCTCGACGCGTACTTGGCCTCGGAAGTGGGTTTGGAAGGCGCCTTGGCAGTTGGCTCTGATGGCGTTTTGGGCGATGACTTGGCTGTCGCAGCAGGCGCAGCAGACGCACTGTTGCCAGGCGTCGTTGTGCTGCTGGAACTTACCGCATCGGCGTCCAGGTCAATAATCACCGGCTTGCTGGTTGCACCACGCTTGGCTCCAGCTTTGCGCCCCGCCGATGTTCCTTCCGATTGTGCTGCCACTCTTCACTCCGTCAAACCATTGGTTGCGACTCTAACACCCTGCCAGTCTCGTAGGCCAGCCTGATAGACCATCCTCATGGATCATCCCTATGGGCTAGCACAGGGTGCCATCATTGGATTGCCGTCTTGGCGTTATTATGGCGGGTCCAGCGCTTTCTGTCGCGGTCGGTCTGTTACCGACTGGGCAGCTGGTTAAAGAAGGCTGAGGAGCGCATCTTCGGTGGGCTCACGGGCAACTTCAAAGCGTGCCTGCGACCCAAAAAAACGGGAAACAGAGGTTGCAACATCAGCAGAAACGCAAAGCCAGCGCGTATGCGCTAGGTCCGCAAAAAGCGATGCGTTTTCAAGTGCTTTGGCCAAGAGGCTTGCAGAGCGCCTCGAATAGACCAGTGCAGCACCAGGTGGATTGGCTTTGAGTTGCGCAATTTGCTCATCGCTAAAACCATCCAACGCGTGAGCGGTGTAAACCTCAACCGTTTTCAAATGCGGCAAAGCCTTTTCGAGGTCACGCTTGCGATCCGCTGCTGCAAGATAAAGCATCGGCTCATCACGCGCATCAAGGCCAGTTATCAGATGGCGGACATCAGGCGCTGCAGGAACCGCAAGGTCAGCACCCAAGCTGCGCAATCGGTCCCAAGTGCGCGTGCCAACAACGGCCCAAGAATGATCCTTGATCCAATTCTCAAACCCAGCCTCAACCAAAACATCTATCGCGCGCGCACTGGTGGCCAGAAGCAAGGTATCAGGAGAAGGTGGTGCGTTATGGAGGCGGGTAAGCCCTGCTTCCACAGCGACCGTGTGCGTTAGCGGCATGACCAATGGTGCTAACCCTAGCGCCGTAACACGCGCAGAGGTTTCACCGGCCTGCGGCTGGGCCCGCGTGATCAACACGCTCGCTGCTTGTGCCGCGGGCGTCATGGGCCAGCTTAAACCCAGTGGGGCAGGAAGCCTGCGCCAGCCTTGGCCTTGAGGTCGGCACCCGCCTGTGCGCCCAATTGCACACCATCAGCCCGCTTGCCCTTAACCTGCGTGGAGTGATGCGCTTTACCGTCCTCGGTGAGCACAATACCGGACAGGAAAATATCCTCGCCCGATAGCGTTGCGTGCCCGGCGATAGGCGTTTTGCAGGAGCCATCAAGCGCCTTGAGGAAAGCCCGCTCACAGGCGACAGCATCGCCTGTATCCACATCGTGAATGGGTGCCAGCAGGTCGAGAACACGGGTGTCATTGGTGCGCGTCTCAATACCGATTGCCCCTTGCGCCAAAGCCGGCGGAAAAGCATCCGGCGGCAGAATGCTCATATGGTCGGGCTCTAGCGAAAGCCTCGACAGGCCCGCCAGCGCCAAAAGCGTCGCATCCACCACGCCATCTTTCAGCTTCTGCAACCGGGTTTGCACATTGCCGCGAATATTGACCGTCTCAAGATCTGGCCGCACACGCTTCACCAGCGCAGCACGGCGCAGGCTGGCCGTGCCTACCACGGAACCAGCGCTCAAGGTTTCAAGCGTTGCGCCATCGCGGGTGATAAACACATCGCGCGGATCCTCACGCGGCAAAAACACATCAAGCACCAACCCATCGGGCAGCTCGGTTGGCATATCCTTGGACGAATGCACCGCAATATCGATACGTCCATCAGCAAGGGCAGCCTCAATCTCTTCAGTAAACAGCCCCTTGCCACCGATCTCCGCGAGCGGCTGATCCAGGATTTCATCCCCGCGCGTTGAAAACACCTCGATCACAATGTCATCGGGCGAACAGGCGTGCGCCTCTACCAATCGGTTGCGGGTCTCATGGGCCTGGGCTAGCGCAAGGGCACTGCCTCGAGTTCCGATGGTAATAAGGGGCAAAGGGCAACTCTCTTCAGGTAGGTCACTTCAGGACTGTCAAAATCAGTGCGCGCGATGCTATGGGCAGGACACGCAGGACAATAGGCCTGCAATAGACCAACGACACTGCCCCGCAAAGTTCGAGAAAATACCTTAAGATCATGCGCGCCCTTGGCATCGAGACAAGTTGCGATGAAACCGCCGTGGCCATTGTGCGCCGCCAGGCAGATGGCCGCGCTGTCATCGAAGCGGAAACCGTGCTCAGCCAGATCGACGACCATGCGCCCTTTGGTGGCGTGGTGCCTGAGATCGCCGCACGCGCACATGTCGAGCATCTGGACCGACTGATCAGCCGCACCTTTGCGCAAACTGAGCTCAAACCCGGCGACATTGATTATGTGGCAGCAACCACAGGCCCGGGACTGATTGGCGGGGTTCTGGTGGGCATGGTGACAGGCCGCGCCATGGCCAGCGCACTGAATGTTCCATTTCTAGCTGTGAACCATCTGGAGGGGCATGCGCTGTCGCCCCGATTAGGTGCGGACCTTGCTTTTCCCTATTTGCTGTTTCTGGTCTCTGGCGGCCACACCCAACTTCTGTGTGTCCACGGTGTCGGGCAGTATGAGCGCTGGGGCACAACCATCGACGATGCCTTGGGAGAGGCATTTGATAAGACGGCAAAGCTTTTAGAGCTTGGCTTTCCAGGAGGCCCAGCCGTCGAGCGCATGGCAAAGACAGGTGATGCTAATACATTTGCCTTGCCGGTACCGCTGAAGGGCAAACCGGGGTGCGACTTTTCGTTTGCGGGCCTGAAAACCGCACTGCGCATGGCGGCGGAAAAAGCTGCGCCACTCGACGATAATACGGTGGCTAATTTATGTGCCAGTTTTCAGCGTTGCGTTGGCGAAACAATCGAAAACCGGTTGGCTTCGGCCCTCACACGGTTTTCTGACCTCTATGATCGCCCGCCGGTGCTGGTGGCAGCAGGCGGCGTTGCCGCCAACCAACATATCCGCAGCATTTTAGAGGGTATGATTGAAGCGCGTTCAGGGCTTTTGGTCATTCCGCCAGCGCACCATTGCACCGACAATGCCGCAATGATTGCCTGGGCTGCGCTCGAACGGCAGGCCGCAGGTTTGCAACCTCATGATACAGTGGCTCGACCGCGCTGGCCGCTTGATTCAAGTGCTGCACCCAAACTTGGTAGCGGTAAAAAAGGCGCGCGTGCATGACCCCCGCTGTGAAGGCTAAACTAGCCCCTATAACCGTTATTGGTGCGGGTGCCTGGGGCACAGCGCTTGCCATCATGCTGGGTCGAGCGGGCAAAAACGTGAACCTGATTGCGCGGACACAGGCAAAAGCTGATCAATTACAGTCCTCTAGGCAAAATGAAGAGGCCTTACCAATACTCCGCTTCCCAGAGAGTCTTACCGCGCATTCCGTAGAACAGAGTTATGTTTGGCAAGACACTGTAACGCAGAATCATGATGCGCTGATTTTGTTAGCCGTACCAGCGCAAGGCACCCGCCAGGCGGTGCGAGCCCTTCATAGCCTGAGCGTGGTATCACCCAGGCTCGTGCTCACCGCCAAGGGCTTGGAGCGCGATACACAGAAGCTGCTCACCGACGTGGTGGGCGAGGAAATGCCAAGTGCTGACGTTGCCGTTCTATCCGGCCCCTCCTTTGCTCATGATGTGGCGGCGGGTCTACCAACGGCGGTCACCTTAGCCGCCAAAACACTTACCCAAGCCCACACCCTGTGTGACCAGTTGCAGGGCCCGAATTTCCGCCCCTATGCCAGTGATGATTTAACCGGTGTTCAGCTTGGCGGTGCCCTGAAAAATGTGCTCGCAATCGCAGCTGGCGTTGTTGAGGGCAAAGGGCTTGGCGAAAGCGCAAAAGCCGCATTGATCTCACGGGGATTCGCAGAACTTAGTCGGCTAGCCATTTCGCAGGACGCGCAACCGGAGACCCTTGCAGGGTTATCTGGTCTGGGTGACTTGGTGCTCACCTGCTCCACTGCTGGTTCACGAAACTTCCGATTTGGGCACCAGTTGGGGCAAGGTACTTTGCTGGCAAATATCATGGCCGATGGGCAACCCCTTGCCGAAGGCGCAAAAACGGCAGCCGCCGCCTTAGCCCTGGGAGAGGCCAATGAAATTGACATGCCAATAACCGCAACTGTTGCAGCGGTGGTAGAAGGCGGTATGTCGGTTGATGACGCGATTGCCAGTCTCATGGCCCGCCCCTTGAAACGCGAATAGCAACCACGGAGTTTCCAAGCCCATGCTTTACGCCCTTATCTGTACCGACAAGCCTGACCACCTTTCGGTGCGCATGGACAATCGGCCCGCCCATGTGGATTTTCTGAACGGATTGGGAGACGCCTTAAAGGGTGCCGGGCCCTTTTTGGATGACAATGAAAAGCCCTGCGGATCGCTGGTGATCATCGAGGCGGCGAACCAGGCGGAAATCGAAGCCATTGCAGCAGTCGACCCCTACGCCAAGGCCGGGCTTTTCGCGAGCACCGAAATTCGCCCCTGGGCTTGGCTGATCAAAAACCCGCAGGCGGCGTCGTAAATGCAGTACTGGCTCTTCAAATCTGAACCCTTCAAATGGTCCTGGGACCAGCAAAAAGCCAAAGGCGAGGCTGGTGAGGAGTGGGATGGTATTCGCAACTATCAGGCCCGCAACTTCATGCGCACCATGAAACTGGGCGATCGTGGCTTCTTCTACCACTCCAATGAAGGCCTTGAGGTCGTTGGTGTTGTTGAAATTTGCGCCGAGATCCACCCTGACAGCACCACCGATGATGAGCGCTGGGAGTGTGTGGATATCCGTGCGCTTGCCGATATGCCAGAACCGGTGACGCTGAAGCAGGTGAAGGCGACGCCAAGCCTGGCTGAAATGAGCCTTGTTACCTCCATGCGGCTCTCTGTGCAGCCGGTAAAGCAAGAGGAATGGTCGATTGTATGCGGTATGGGCGGCATGAACCCTGACACGCTGAAGCCGGTCTAGCGCCGCCCTTTATGAGCCAAACCCCGCAGACCAAAACAACGCCCAAAACCCCACGAACTGATCGTAAGGCCCTCACCTTCATTTTGATCACGGTGGCGGTGGATGTGATTGGGCTCGGTATTATCATACCCGTCCTTCCTGAGCTTATTCGCGAAATATCAGCAAGCACAGGCGGTTCAACCGCTATGGGCGATGCTGCCCTGATCGGCGGCTGGTTGATGTTTGCCTATGCGTTGATGCAATTCGTGTTTGCGCCGATACTTGGCAATCTGTCAGATCGCTTTGGCCGTCGCCCGATCCTTCTGTGGGGCCTATTTTGGCTCGGCATCGACTACATCATCATGGCTTTGGCGCCGACAATTCTGTGGCTCTTTATCGGGCGCATTCTGGCGGGCATGGCGGGTGCCAGTTATGTCACCGCATTCAGTTACATCGCCGATGTCAGCCCGCGGGACAAACGGGCGGCAAATTTTGGCCTTATCGGCATGGCGTTCGGGATTGGCTTTGTTATCGGTCCGGCGATTGGTGGGCTTCTTGGCGCTATTGATCCGCGGTTTCCCTTTTGGGCAGCAGCGGCGTTGTGCTTTGCCAACCTTATTTTTGGCTGGTTTGCGCTGCCGGAGAGCCTTGCAAAGGACAAACGGCGCCCTTTCAACATGAAGCGGGCCAATCCGGTTGGCGCCTTGAAGGTGTTTATGGGCATCAAGCCGGTGTTGATGCTGATCATCGCCGCGACACTGTTTGAGTTTTCGAGCCACGTTTACCCGGTCATCTGGGCCTATTTCACACCGGTCCAGTACGGCTGGTCGACAGCGCAGGTGGGGCTGTCATTGGCGATTTTCGGCATAGCGATTGGTGTTGGCGAAGGGTTGGTGCTGCGCCTGGCCCTGACACGCTATGGTGAGCATCGGGTCATTATTGGCTCAACCTTCCTTGCCATCGCCTGCTTTGCAGCTTTCACGGTGGTGAACAGCACAAGCCTTGCTTACATTGTTATGGTTTTGGGCGCTTTTTCTGGCTTTGCCAGCTCCGGCATTCAGGGCTTGGCGTCCAACCATGTGGGGGAGGATGTGCAAGGCGAACTGCAAGGCGCAATCATGAGTGCAAGCAGCATCGTACACATTATCGCCCCTCCGGTTATGACGGGGCTTTTTGCCTGGTTCACGCTGGAAAGCGCCCCACTTTACCTACCCGGCAGCCCCTTTTTATTGGCAGGAGTTTTGGCGGCGCTGATGTTCATACCGTATTTCAGGGCCAGGCAACTGGGGATCACCGACAGCGCTGGACGCTCAACGCATTAAGCAGACGTAAGAACCTGACGAAAACGTCAAAATGTAACCTTTACAGAAACCTACCGGCCACCTTGAAAAGCAGTGCCGCTTCGCCGTGGTGCGTTTCATGGTACTTTTCCAGGTATGAAAACGTTCAAGAGCTTCAGCTATCTGATGTTTGGCTTGGTGGCTCTGGGGTTCATCGACCTGTTTGCGCTCGATGGTCAGTATGGAGCCAGTGTTTGGCACTTTGTCGGTCAACAGGCTGATATGGCAAAAGCCACCTTCAACCGCCTTCTGGATCGTTTTGCCTAAACGCTGTTCAGCACCCAGCCCAGCGCAACGACCTGCGGCACGGTGAGCAATGGTAACAACAAAGCCGCCTTTAACCGGCCAGTTGTTTCCTTCAAAACCAATATTTCAGTGTAGTCGGTCGCAGCGCCAGCCATGAGAAAGGTGAACGCATTGCCGGGCGCAGCAGCGCGGGTCATCAGGTCCGCAGCAATCGGAACGGAGCCTTCCGAGCACACCTCAATGATGGTGGCAGCCAGCAGCGTGGTCAGCAAGCCCAGGAACGTCGCGCCGAACCATGTGGCGAAAACGTCGGTCGGCACAGTGACCTGAATAAGGGCTGCCAGCACCACCCCAAAAAACAGCCAGCGCAGCACCATCCGGCTTGCAGTGAAGGACCTTCGGGCAACGTCTTTTGCGAAGGCTGTATCGTAACGCGTGGCTTTCAGCCCGGCTTTAGCCTCGCGCCACACGTGGAAGTCTTCAGGAAGCTCGACCCGGTTGGCATTGGGCTTCACTTTGCCCGCTCGCTCCAATGCTTCCACGATCAGACCCGTAACCAGTGCAATAACCAATGAGGCGCCGATAAACACCAGCATCCACCCCCAACCCATCATCAGACCGATGATGATGGTGAGCGACAGTGAATTCCAAGGGCTTGCAATAAGGAAAGCGAACACTTGGCCAAGGCTGGCACCACGCTCATAGAGCTTGGCTCCCACCATCAGCACACCATGATTGCACAGATCCAAGAAGAAACCGGCCAACACTGCGCGCGCCAAACTCTTTGCACCCTGATCGCGCCCGATAATGCCAATCACAAACGCGCGCGGCACCCGGTCGATCAGGCCCACCGCGACCATGCCCACTACAATGCCCCACCACATAAGGTGCATCATGTCCTGTATGGCGTGTGTGAAGTGGCCAAAGCCCCACAGGCTTGCGTGATCAAGGAAGAACGCCATCACGTAAGCCACAGCAATGGTGAGGCCGCTGCCCAACAACAACCAGTCCCGCCGAGACGGCGCAGCGCTAGCGGTGGTTTCAGCGGTGCCGCAACACTTGCTGGCAGCCTTGGGCGCGGGTTCGGATTGCGCACCACCGCAGCAAGCCGATGCTTTGTAGATAGCCGAAGAAGATGAGGCACTGTCCATACAGAGCCACATAGGGCCTCCAGTCACTGGAAGGTCAAGACCCTTCGGTTGGGTGGCTCATCTGAAGCAACCTAAAAGCATCGCTCCGGCGCTTATCAGGCAAGAGGCTTACTAGGAATGAGGCTTGGAGCAACTTGGAGCTTCTCGCCGCTCTGGCCCCCTCGCGGTTGTTCCGAAGGACCCAAGCAAGGACTGATGGTTAGACCATGGTCGCGGTTTGATCCCGCTCAACGCGCTAAAAGCGGTTTCAAGTGCAACTCACTCAACCAATGGGCAAGCGTGATTGCCTTGCTGGACATTTGGCTTTGCCATTAAAACCAACGCATTGCGCGCTCGAAAGGTCCACAAAGAGACAGTGACGCACACCAATTCATCGGGCATGCCAAACGCCTGCCTTAGGGAACGCACAAAGGGAACGCCAACATGAGTGAAGTCTACCCCGTGCCGGATGCGGTTGCATCGGCCAGTCTGATCGACAACGCTAAATACTTGGAAATGTATGAGCAGTCGGTCAAAGAACCCGATGCGTTTTGGGGCGAGCACGGCAAGCGGCTCGACTGGATCAAGCCCTACACCAAGGTGAAAAACACCTCGTTCGATCCGCACAATGTGGACATTCGCTGGTTCGAAGATGGCACACTCAATGTGGCCGCCAACTGCGTGGACCGCCATATCGCTGAGCGCGGTGATCAGGTCGCCATCATCTGGGAAGGTGATGATCCAAGCGAACATTTGGAAATCACCTATCGTGAGCTCGGCGTTCATGTGAACAAAATGGCCGGCGTGTTGCGCAATGCAGGCGTCAAAAAGGGTGACCGGGTTACCCTTTACCTGCCGATGATCCCCGAGGCGGCTTACGCAATGCTGGCCTGCGCGCGTCTTGGCGCGGTGCACTCCATCGTGTTTGGCGGCTTCTCGCCTGACAGCTTGGCGCAGCGCATTGAAGGCTGCTCCTCTAAAGTGGTGGTCACGGCGGACGAAGGCCTGCGCGGCGGGCGTAAAGTACCGCTCAAGGCCAATGTCGACAAAGCCGCTGAAGCAGCACCGGTCGATGCCATCGTGGTGGTCAAGCGCACCGGCGGCGACATCGCCATGCAGGATGGTCGCGATATTTGGTATCATGAGGCCGTCAACGACGCGCCAGACTTCATTGAGCCAGAAGAAATGGCAGCCGAAGACCCGCTGTTCATTCTTTATACATCCGGCTCCACCGGCCAGCCCAAGGGTGTTCTGCACACCACCGGCGGCTACCTTACCTATGCCTCGATGACGCACCAATATGTGTTCGATTACCAGGAAGGTGACGTTTACTGGTGCACCGCTGATGTGGGCTGGGTGACCGGCCACAGCTACATTGTGTACGGCCCGCTGGCCAATGGCGCGACCACGCTGATGTTTGAAGGCGTGCCAACTTACCCCTCACCCAGCCGTTTTTGGGACGTGGTGGACAAGCACAAGGTCAGCATTTTCTACACCGCACCAACCGCCATCCGCTCGCTTATGGGCGCCGGCGAGGAGCATGTGAAGAAAACCAGCCGCTCGACCTTGCGTATTCTTGGCTCGGTGGGTGAGCCCATCAACCCAGAAGCCTGGAACTGGTATTACAATGTGGTGGGCGATGCCCGCTGCCCCATCGTAGACACCTGGTGGCAGACCGAAACCGGCGGCATCCTCATCACCCCGCTTCCCGGCGCGACCGCGCTGAAACCTGGCTCAGCGACACGGCCATTCTTCGGCGTGCAGCCCGCCTTGGTGGATGCTGAGGGCGTTATTCTGGAAGGGGCAACCGAGGGCAATCTTGCCATTCTGGATGCATGGCCCGGCATGATGCGCAGCGTTTATGGCGACCATGAGCGCTTCGTGCAGACCTACTTCTCCACCTACAAGGGCATGTACTTCACCGGCGATGGCTGTCGGCGCGATGAAGACGGCTACTACTGGATCACCGGCCGCGTCGATGATGTGATCAACGTGTCCGGCCACCGTATGGGTACAGCCGAGGTTGAATCAGCGCTGGTTGCACACCCCAAGGTGTCTGAGGCGGCCGTTGTGGGCTATCCGCATGACCTTAAGGGCCAGGGCATCTATGTCTATGTCACTTTGATGGAAGGCGAAGACCCATCTGATGATCTGCGCAAAGAGCTGGTGAAATGGGTGCGCGGGGAAATTGGCCCCATCGCATCGCCCGACCTCATCCAGTTTGCACCGGGCCTTCCAAAAACCCGTTCTGGCAAGATCATGCGCCGTATTTTGCGCAAGATTGCCGAGGACTCGTTCGATAATCTGGGCGATACCTCAACCCTGGCTGATCCAGGCGTGGTGACCGACTTGATCGATAACCGCCAGAATAAGAGCTAGCGGTCGTTCCCAAGGAACGGAGCAAACAGCAATGCTAGCGGTTGGGCCGCAAGAGTAAACAAGACTAACCCCACCATGGTTAGGAATAGAAAAGGCGGGCGCAGAGAAAAGTCTCTGGCCCGCCTTTTTCTTTGCGATCGCACAGAGTTGAACCAACACCATTTGGCCATGTGGGCGCCCTAGCGTACGCTCTTGCAACTTGGACCCGAGAGAGCAGCGCCTATGCATCCCCTTGCCGCCACCCTCCTTCGCCACCTGCTCACCAACTGGAACCACGGCCGGCTCAAGCCGTTGCCGTTTGCTGTTGTGTTTGGTGTCTCACTGACCGGGGCCTATTTGTTTGGCTTCGCAGCTATCGCCATCTTTGACGTCAGCCCCAACAGTCACGGCGCAGGCAGCCTAACTGGGCCGCTTGGTCTGCCGCTCACGCGCGAAGGCGTTCTGTGGCTATCCTTTGTGATATTGGCTCTATGCACTCTGGGTTGCGCCAATGTCATGGCCAAGCGCTTTCGCGATATGGGCCTGCCCGGCGGCCTTGCCGTTTCCATGCTCGCGATCATGCTAATTGTGCTTTTGGGTGGTGGCAGCACCCTAACCTGGGTCACTAACCTCTTTGTTTTTACGATCTTTTTGGTACTTCTGGCAGTACCTACCGATCATCTGGAGGCAGGGTCTGGTCTTCCCCGGCCAGAAGACCGTGACGTTTGATTCGGATTCAGGGCGCCACGCTTTGGCGCACCCATTTTGCATAGCCATCACTTGCGCCAATGACCGGCAACACAATGAACTCTGGCTCGTCATAAGGGTGGTCCGCCCGCAAGAAGACTTCCAGATCTGCAGCCCGCCGCAAAGTCGTTTTTGCAGTTAGCAGCACCTCAGCGTCCTCCTCTACCTGGCCCTGCCAAACATAATTGGAGGAAACGTTCTGGCTCTGGACGCACGCGGCTAATTTTTGTTCCACCATCGCCTTGGCGGTTTGGCGCGCCAGTTTGGCATCGCCATACGTTGTCTGCACGCACACAAGCTGCTCACCAGGCACGCTATCAGGTGACTCATTTTGCATCAGCAGCATTGCATTTTCTCCCTTGTCAGAGCAGCGAATCGCGATCAGTGTCTTAGGTGTTTTCAACAACTGAAAGGAGGTGACTGATGTCGAGCGATTTTTATGGCCAGGTTATAACTGGTGGTGAGGTGTACGCATCAGAGCAGCCTCTGGGCGCGCGCTAAGCCATTATTGCCTCGGCGGCTTTCGCGAGAACTCTGCCGGTGCGACAGGTTCGTTTCCTGGATAAAAAACGCGGGGGCTGGCCACATCGGTCAGCCCCTTCTTGTTTCCAAAGCGGTTGGGCCGAAGGCCCAGAGCAAACCTAGATATAGCGGTTGGGCCGAAGGTCCGAAGATCGAGCCAGAGCGAGAGACGCTAAGCCAACTGCTAGCCCTCTTTTAGCAAAGCCTTCTTGGCAGCTTCGCGGTGCTCATCGGTTATGTGCGAACGCATTAAGGCTAGCACGCCCATGATCACCGCAACATCGTCGGTAAAGCCAAGGCCCAGAATGAAGTCGGGAATGCCATCGATCGGCAGGACAAAATAGGCCAGCGCCCCCATAAGCGTGGCGCGCACGCGCGTCGGGGTTTCGCGGTCAAGCGCACAATAATAGGCTGCCACGACCTCATCCATGAAGGGCACAGCTCCGGCGGCCTTGCGCACAGTCACCCAAAAATCACGACGCACGCGTTTTTCATCATCGTGCATTCGGGCATCATCAAACTGTGTGCGCTCATCCTCGCCAAGGACGTCGCCATCCAAAGGGTCGTCCAAGGGGTCATCTGCACTATCAGACGCTTGGTTGCTCATTTGCTCGCTCACCTCACCTGCATGTCACGAAGCAAGGATGTGGGAATTCCATTGCTCAAACACAAGCGCTGAACGTTGTGTGGTATGCACTAGGCGTTGCGATCAAAGGCTTTGGCGAGCGCGATATCCTTTTCGGTCAACCCACCGGCGTCATGGGTTGTAAGGCGCACATCAACGGTTTTGTAGACGTTTGACCATTCGGGGTGATGGTCTGCTTTCTCTGCTTCCAACGCCGCCTTGGTCATGAAACCAAAAGCCTCAATAAAATTGCCGAATACAAAGCGCTTGGTGATCGCTTTGCCACCCTCTTCCAGCTTCCAGCCAGAAAGGCTGGTCAAGGCGGCGGAGCGGGCATCATCGGAAAGCAGTGGCATGGAGCAAGTCCTTCAGGCAACAAGAGGTGGGATCAGCGGATAGTCTTCTTCCACGACATAGGGTCCGCCCCCAACAGAGTCCCGCGCAGAATACAAGACAAAGCGTTCTACCTCAAAAGTGATGTTCATTATGCCGCCGCGCTGCGACAGCCAATGGGCCACAGCACCAGGCTGTTGACCTCGGCAACGCGCAAGCGTGATGTGCGGGATGAAATTGCGTTTTTCGGCCGGCAAACCCAGGCGCTGCATCAGCCGCTCCTGTTCGCCCTGCATTGCGTTAAGCTCTGGGTTTGGAGCGATCCGCGCGAACACACTGCGCGGGCTGTTGCCGCCAAACGCACCCAAACCATCTAATGACAGGGTCAGCGGCCCGCGCTGCACCCGGTCCAGCGCACTGACGATTTCGCGTGCAACCGTTTGCTCAACGTCACCAATGAACCGCAAAGTGATGTGGAGGTCCGCGCGCTCGATCCAGCGCACACCAGATGGGCCATCTGGAAGCCCACTCTGGAGCAGCGCCAACTGGTCAGCCAAAAGGCGTGGCACCTCCAATCCAGTAAACAAGCGCGGCATGCTTGGCTCTCCCTCAACGATCCTTGCCGATAAGACTGCGATAGGAATCACTGCAACGGCAAGACAGACTGTAGCCACGGCCTGTGAAAGAACGGCGTCAGAATGCTCGCAGAGCAATTTGGCCGCTAATGGGTTTAAAAGACTCCCTTTTTCTCAAACAGGTGCTTGACAGGAACAGCCCCTTGAGTTGGCCACCAAAAAGAACAAAAACCAAACATATCATCGGGCCAATGGGAAAGGCCCAACGCAAAACGTTAACGCGCGAACGCATATGGACCTTCACTGGTCGCCAAAACAGATCGGCGCAACTCCCGTCAACGCAGGCACTTGGTCAGCAAAGGGTTCGCAATTGAGTGTTTCAAATTGAAACAAAAGGGGTGTCTGGTTCCCTCAGAGTTCATAACGGCGGTGCAACAAGCACGGATCAACTGGATTGACCTGTCTGCCATTCTTAATGCTCATGGCCTCCTTTGCGATGCGCTGATTTACGTTTTGGTTACACTTGCACCAACCCAGAACAAAAGGGGGAATCAACCCGCCATACGGAATGATGGTGAGTCCAAGTGTGAATCAAAGTGCGAACAAACCAACAACCCATGGCTGAGTCGCGATTCGTTCCAAGCCGCCAAATACAGCCTGTCTGCGCATGATTTGACGATTCGATTCGGGTGCTGCGCGCGACGATCACCTGCCGATTGCCTATTGGCGGCCGCACAGATAGGAACAGCACACAGTTTGCGCCCTTTTTCGCGACATCACATCTGAACGACCCAAGCCGCGTGCCAGCCCGCCTTAAACATCTCTATCGCAAAGTGTTTCCCTCGCGCCGGGAGGCACGGGCAGCCTATTTTGCGCCCCCGCTGGAAGGGCGCGGGTTGCGGCGGCATGCATGGCTCGACATGCTGTTCGTCGACCACGGCTTTATTCGCTACGTGTACACCAACTTCCACAAAGTTGATGGCCAGCTCTATCGTTCATCGCAACCACTGCCCCACCAGGTGCGCAAGTGGGGCCGCATGGGCATCAAAACCATCGTCAACCTACGCGGCGGCACGCAGTATGGCTCTTACCCTTTGGAGGTTGAGGCCGCGCAAGAAGCTGGCATCGCTTTTGAGGTGCTGCAATTGCGCTCACGCGCCCTGCCGGACGTGGAACAGCTTGAGAAACTGGAAACGCTGTTCAACAGCATTGCCTATCCTGCGGTCATTCACTGCAAGGCTGGGGCAGACAGGGCGAGCATGGGAGCGGCTCTCTACATGCTGATCAAGCACAATGACTATGAGGCTGCACGCAGCCAAATGACCTTGAAGTTCGGCCATATCAAAGGGTCAAAAACCGGCATTCTAGATGCAATGATCGAAACCTATGGCCGCGACGGGCTACCCAAAGGCCAGAGCTTCATGGCGTGGGTACGCAACGGCTATGATCCGCGCGCCATTGAGGCCTCATTCAAACCAAGTGTGATGGGCACATTCTTCGGTGATACGGTTCTGCACCGGGAATAGTCTTGCGCTTGCATAAGCGCCTGCAATTTGGGCGGCGATGCGCAGAAATGCGACTTCCACCGGTCAAGTCCGCAGTTACTGTTGTGGTGACACGCGACAGGAGAACCCCATGGCAAGCGCAGCAGAGACGATCGCTGAAACTCTGGCAGATAACCCAGCACTGCCAGTTATTGATCTGACCGGTTTTGGTCGTGGCGATATGGCTCTAGATGCCAGTGTTGCTGAGGCTATCCGGCACGCCTGCGAAGATCGTGGTTTCATGTATGTCGTTGGCCACGGCGTACCGCAGGAAACTTTGGATGCGCTGCGCGCGGCCAGCGAGGCCTTTTTCGCGCTGCCTGACACAGACAAGCATGTAGTCGGCAAAGAGCACTCTACCTGCAACCGTGGCTATGAACCCTTGGCAGCGCAAACGCTGGAACCGGGCGCACCGCCTGACCAGAAAGAAAGCTATTATATCGGCGTGGATTTGCCCGAAGATGACCCACGTGTGGTGGCCGGCAAATTTAACCACGGCCCCAACCAATGGCCACTGCAGCCAGAAAGCTTCAAGCCCGCCGCCGAAGCCTATTTTACCCACATGCTCGCGTTCGGCGAAAAGCTGATGCAGGGCATGGCGCTCTCGCTGGATCTTCCGCGCGACTATTTTTCCGGCTTCACAACCGACCCGATGGGAACACTGCGCCTGCTGCACTATCCGCCACAACGCGCCAATGCAGCGCCCGATGAAAAGGGCTGCGGAGCGCACACCGACTTTGGTGGGCTGACATTGCTCTGGCAGGATGAGGTTGGTGGATTGGAAGTGCTCGATAAAGATGGCGGGTGGGTCGCCGCACCGCCCATCATGGGCGCTTATGTGGTCAATCTGGGCGATATGATCCAACGCTGGACCAATGGCCGCTACAAATCCACCGAGCACCGCGTCATCAACCGGTCAGGTCGCGAGCGCTACTCGATCCCGTTCTTTTATACCGGCAACCCGGATCATGAAGTTGCCTGCATCGAAAGCTGCCTGGCGCAGGGCGAAACGCCAGCTTATCCGCCAATTACAGTATCGGGCCACATCCAATCCATGTACGCGAAAACTTATGTGGCCTCAGCCAACAAGTGAGCGGATTTTTTGATTTGGCCGCGACTTGGCCAATGCGGCGGGGTTTGATGCTGGAAACAATACCAACCCGCACCCCTTTCGCCGCCGCTCTTACACCACGCGAGCGCGCCTCGCTCGCCAGGTCCCCTTAGCAGTAGGGTGCGCCGCGACCGTGGCCACCAGCGTCTGAAATATTGCCGCTATCCTGATCGGTAACACCAGAATAACCCCAACCGGCAGCGTCCGCAAAGTTGCCGCCATCAGCATCGGTCATCCCGGTGCCGTAACCACGCGGGCAGCTGCCTGCATCCGCCCAATTGCCACTGTCCGTGTCAGACGCGGCAACCTGGGTCGGTGCCAAAGCTGCCCCCACGGTGCCGGCAGCCATAACGCCCAAAAAGGCGCGCCGCCCAAGACTACGCTTGGTGACAATATCTGTTTCTGATAGCGTTTTCAGCGACTTAGCTGGTTTCTTGTCCATGTGATCCCCCGATCAATAAAGGTTGAGCCCCGAATTTGATGCAACGTACGCTTTGCAGAACGCACCGGTCAATGCCACTTCGCTACAAGCTGGCCGACGCAACCACAACCCATCTTGCGTGGCCGCGGCTGCGCGTCTACCTGTGGTCGCTCTGGGACGATAAAAACAACGCGCATATTGGGCGCGCATACTGGCAAGGAAGCGGGCAATGAACAATCAGGAACTAGATTTTGACTGGTCGATTGCACCGATATCCCAGCAGGCCTTTTTTCAAGATAGTTTTGAGAAGACGCACCTCGTCGTCAAACGCGATCATGCGAACTATTACCGCGACCTGGTAAGCGTCGATGATATCGATCGCGCGGTCACCACCATGGGGCTGAGTGTACCTGAAGTGACCGTGGTACGCGCCGATGCGAACATTACCCCGGAAGACTATGCCTTTGAATCCGGCTTCATCGACGCGGTGCGCGTCAACCAGCTGTTTGCCGATGGAGCGACGATCATCATGGCGAACCTGCAAGAACGCCTACCGTCGCTGGCGCGGTTCTGCCGGGCACTAGAGAATGTGTTCTCAGCCCGCATCCAGACCAACATTTATCTCACGCCGGCCCACAGCCAGGGCTTCCGCGCCCATTATGACAGCCATGATGTTCTGGTGCTGCAAGTGGAAGGCACAAAGGAATGGCGCATCTACGACCATCCGGTTGAATTGCCCCTGAACAGCCAGCGCTTCGATCCGCACACGATGCCGATCGGCGAACTGACCGATAACTTCGTTCTTGAACCGGGTGACATGTGCTACGTGCCACGCGGGTTGACCCATGATGCTGTGTCGACCGACCAGTCTTCGCTCCACATCACCACCGGGCTGATGACGCGCACCTGGGCCGATCTTATCACCGAGGCGGTGGTGGAGCTTGCGCACAAGGACCCGTCCCTGCGCGCATCGCTACCACCGGGCCATTCCAATGGCGACTTTGATGCAAGCGCCATGCAGGCAACATTTGAAACCTTGCTGGACACTCTGAGAGACAAGGCCAGCATGCCTGAGCTGCTGAGTGAAATCAGGAGCAGTTTCATCGCAAACCGCGTGCCGCGCGTGCCTGGCCAGATGCGCCAGTTGGCTCGCCTTGCCGAACTGACACCGGCCAGTGAAGTGGGGGCCCAGCCGCAATTGATCTACCAAATGCGGGACGGCACGGATAATGAGGGCAACCCATCCATCCAGATCAGTTGCCAGGGTTCAGAGGTTTTCCTGCCTGCCCACACAAAAGACGCCGTGCAAGTTTGCCTAACGACGCCGCGCGTGCGCATCGCCGATTTGCCCGGCGATCTGGATGATGCTGGCAAGCTGGTGCTGGTGAAGAGGCTGATCCGCGAAGGCATGATGGTGAGCCACCTCTAGGGGTGCTCTGGCATGACCGCGATCCTCTACTCCTTTCGCCGCTGCCCTTACGCCATGCGTGCGCGCATCGCAGTGCGTGCTGCAGGTGTGAAGGTGGAGTTGCGTGAAGTTGTGCTGCGCGACAAACCGCAAGCGTTCCTTGATGTTTCCCCCAGTGCTTCAGTGCCGTGTCTGGTCGCCCAGAAGACCATTGATGAGAGTTTGGACATCATGGTTTGGGCGCTGCGCCAAAATGATCCGGACCACTGGTTGGATATGCCAGCTGAATGGGCCGATTGGGTCAAGCGCTGTGACGGGCCGTTCAAGCAAGCGCTCGATCGCACCAAATACGAAACCCGGTACCCCGACATCGATCCGCACACACAACGTGAACAAGCCTGCGTCTTTTTAAAAGACTTAGATGTGCAGCTCAAAAGGGATTGGCTGTTTGGCAAACCAAGCTTGGCTGACTACGCCATTTTGCCCTTTGTGCGCCAGTTCGCCTTCATCGACAAAGACTGGTTCGACAGGCAGGCCTGGCCCGGCCTTCAGCGCTGGCTGCAGGCATTCCTGGTATCAGACCATTTCACCGGCATGATGGAAAAGTATCCACAATGGCACGATGGTGACGCGCCAACCTTTTTCCCGGCCTAGAAGGTGTCAGGGAAAAATGTGCGGGGCTTTCCCATCAAAACGCGCTCACAACAGACGCTCTAGCGTAACCCGACCAACCCTTCACGGGTAATGGCAAAGCCCTCATTTTGGCCGTTTGTCGCCGGGCGCAAGCGAATGGGTATGGCCTTAAAGGATGGTGTGCGAGCTGCCTCATCGCGGTCATCAAGGCCGATCAGCGCCTGCGTTTCAGGATAGTAGGAAGCGCAGCACCCCTTGGGCAGGTCATAAGCCACGATCGTCAGCGCATAAACGGCGCGCGCTTCGTTCTGCGCTCCCACCAGGTCAACGCGGTCACCTTCAACAAAGCCCAGTCGCTTGATATCGCGGGCATTCATGAACAGCACGTCACGGCGACCGAACACGCCGCGATAGCGGTCATCCAGCCCATAAATCGTGGTGTTGTACTGGTCATGGCTGCGCACGGTGGTCAGCTTCAAAACATCGGGATCAGAGAATTGCGGGTCTTCGTGAAGGCCGGGAAACACAATGAACTGCGCTTTGCCCGTACTTGTGTTCCATTCACGGCTTGCCGCCGGGTTGGGCAGGTGAAACCCACCGGGCTGCTGCACACGGGTGTTAAAGTCATAAAAGTCGGGAAACACCGCTTCAATCTGATCACGGATCTGCGCGTAGTCGCTCACCAATGCATCCCAATCAACCGTGTCTGTGTTGCCAACTGTCGCCTTGGCAATACCGGCGATAATGGCAGGTTCGGAGCGAATATTGGGCGAGGCTGGGTCGAGAAACCCTTTAGAGGCGTGCACCATGGACATGGAGTCTTCGACGGTCACGCTTTGCTCACCGCTCGCCTGGATGTCTTTTTCGGTGCGCCCGATACACGGCAGAATGTAACTCTCAGCCGTCGTGCGCCCCCGACCCACAATGAGATGCGAGCGGTTGAGCTTGGTGGTGATGTGCACCGCCAAATCTAGCTTTTGAAAGCCTGCAATACAGTCCTGCGGGCTGGGCGAGGCAATGGCGAGGTTGCCGCCGAGACAGATGGCTGCTTTCGCGCGTCCATCGGCCATGGCCTCCATGCTATCGACAACGCTATGGCCGTGCTCGCGCGGCGGGGTAAAGCCAAACACGCGCTCCAAAGCATCCAGCAGCGCCTCCGGGGGGCGTTCATTGATGCCAACTGTGCGGTCGCCTTGCACATTGGAGTGGCCGCGCAACGGGCAAATGCCAGCACCGCGCTTACCCATATTGCCGCGCAAGAGCAGCAGATTAGCGATCTGCTGCACGTTCTTTACGCCGCTGCGGTGCTGGGTAACACCCATACCGTAGCAGATGATCGTTGCGCGCGCCTTGGCATAAAGCCCGGCCACCTCTTCCATTTGCGCCTGGCTCAGACCAGAGGCCGCCTCAATGTCGGCCCAGTCAGTGGCGCTTGCGTCAGCCAGCAGGCCATCCAGCCCCTGTGTGTGCTCGCCAAGAAAGTCATGGTCCAAAACATCATTGGTTTGCGCATCCATAACGGCCAACGCCTTGATGATGCCTTTGATGGCGGCGGCGTCCCCGCCAATTTTTACCTGATAAAAGGTCTGCGCGAGATCTGTGGACTGGCCCGTCGCCATCTCTGAGATATGCTGGGGCGACTGAAATGTCTCAAGCCCGCGCTCGCGCATGGGGTTGAACACCAAAATGGTCGCACCGCGCTTTACCGCGTCGCGTAGCGTGCCCAACATACGCGGATGGTTGGTACCAGGATTGTGGCCGATGGAAATGATAAGGTCGGTGTGCTCGAAGTCCTCAAGGCTCACCGTGCCTTTACCCGCGCCGATACTCTGCGGCAGTCCAACCGAGGTTGGCTCATGGCAGAGGTTAGAACAATCAGGAAAATTATTGGTGCCATACATGCGCACAAACAACTGGTAAAGGAATGCCGCCTCATTGCTCGTGCGCCCTGAAGCGTAGAACTCAGCCATGTTAGGGTCAGGAAGCGCATTTAGCCCAGCTCCAATGGCTGCAAAAGCCTCGTCCCAGGCAACCGGCACATAGGTGTCGCTGGCATGATCATAGCGCATCGGGTCGGTGACACGCCCCTGCGCTTCCAACCAGTGATCTGACTGGGTCCAAAGCTCAGCCACCGTGTGCTGCGCAAAGAAGGCTGGCGTCACGCGCTTTGCCGTTGCTTCCCATACAACGGCTTTGGCGCCGTTTTCACAGAACTCGAAGCTCGATGTGTGCTTGGGGTCGGGCCATGCGCAGCCAGGACAGTCAAATCCATCGGACTGATTGGTCTTCAGCAATGTCGCCGCGGCATCAGCGATACGCTGCTCTTTTTTCAGGGTTTTGGCGACCGAGCGTAAACTGCCCCAGCCACCGGCAGGCGCATCATAGGGGCGAATACCCTCAGGTTTTTGAGCGCTGGGCGTCTTATCGCTCATACAGCCAGCTCCCCGACCACATCCCCAACCACTTGCTCAACCTCAGGGTCTACAAACAGGGTCGCACCAGAAGCGCCAGCCAACGCATAGAGCCTCAGGTTGGTTTCACCCGCAATCTCTAAGGCCAGCGTGGTGGGCGAAGAGACAGCAACCAAGGTGGCAAACCCGCCTCGAACCGCCTTTTGCACCATCTCGTAGGAGCAGCGGCTGGTGATAAGGCAAAAGCCATCTGCTGCATCACCGCAGCTTAAATGCGCCATCGCGCCGATCAGCTTATCCAGCGCATTGTGGCGGCCCACATCCTGCCGGGTCAAAATCAGTGCGCCAGACGGGTCGCAAAAGGCCGAGCCGTGCATGCCATGCTGCGTTTTCAAAGCGGCCACGGCACGGGCGATGGCTTTGTTGGCAATGGGCAGACCACCTGCAGCCCTGGGCAAAGCGCGGCGCGCATCATCCAGTGTGCGCACGCCGCAAATACCACAACTTGATCGCCCGGGAATGGCCCGCGCACCTTCGCGCAGCAGGGCTGCATACGCCGTCCCATGGATGGCAATGTCGATTGTGAAACCATGATCTCCCTGGGCCACAGTCAGCGCCTTTATAGCCGACACGTCAGGTGCAATTGCCTCGGTGAGCGTGAAGCCGGTCGCAAAATCGGTCAGATCATCCGGCGAAGCCATCATGGTGGCATACGGCTCACCATTGTAGCGCAGCTCTACGGGCACCTCGTGCGGCACGTCGATTGTGCCATGCATTTTGCTATGCATTGGGCCATGCCCGAATGTCTCAACTGCGCTGCTGATTGCCGATGTTTTTGCCATAGGCAGCACGTTGCGCGATTGCTCGCAAAAGCACAATGCGCATTGCAGCGCGCATGTGCTTCTGATGTGAAAGGGAAAATGGAGCGGGCGATGAGATTCGAACTCACGACCCTCACGTTGGCAACGTGATGCTCTACCACTGAGCTACGCCCGCACCGCTCCTGCACAAACGCTTTGCCACCGAAATGGCCGCTCTGTGCGAGGCGCTTCTATGCAACAAGCTTTTTGGTTTGGCAACCACCTTTGTATCATCCACGTGGTATCTTGTGGCAGAAGGTCCCAACCCCTAAAAGCCCGCTCCACGACCAAGATCATGACCGAGATAATGACAGCATCGCACCATACCCGCAAAAGCCTGCTGGCCCAGCTGGATGCCTGGGGCATTTTAACCACCACAACCGACCATGAGCCGCTGTTTACAGTGGAGCAGTCGACGAAGGTTCACCGCCAGGTTGAGGGTGCGCACACCAAAAACCTTTTTTTGAAAGACAAAAAAGGTGCGCTGTTTTTGGTCACTGCAGAACAAGCAACACAGGTGAACCTGAAAAACCTGCACAAGAAGCTTGGCTGCGGGCGGCTTTCTTTTGGCAATGCTGACCTGATGGAACAGCATTTGGGCGTTACGCCGGGCTCTGTGACGGCACTCGCAGTGCTCAACGATGTCAATCATACCGTGACATTCGTCTTGGACCAAAGGCTTATGCAGGCTGAGATCATCAACGCTCATCCGCTGGAAAACACCGCAACCACAAGCCTAGCGCGCGATGATCTTCTGGCCTTTTTTGAAAAGACAGGTCATGCGGTAACGGTTGTCGATCTGGAAAGCGACTTGTAGAACGCGCGCGAACGCCCATCTGCACTCACAAGCAACTGCACACGCGTAAGGACACTCCATGCTGATCGGAACAGGCTCGCCAAAGGCACCCACTCAGGATGGCGTCATGCCCGCTGGCGGCGATGTCGTTGATGTCACCACCGCTGACTTCATGGCCCAGGTGGTCGAAGAGTCAAAAACCCGCCCTGTGCTGGTGGATTTCTGGGCGCCATGGTGTGGCCCCTGCAAGCAGCTAACCCCCATTTTGGAAAGCGCCATCGCCAAGGCAGGCGGTAAAGTGCGCCTTGCCAAAATGAACATTGATGACCACCCCGAAGTGGCAGGCCAAATGGGCGTTCAGTCCATTCCTGCGGTTTTTGCCTTTGTGAACGGGCAACCCGCCGATGGCTTCATGGGTGTGCAAAGCGAAAGCCAGATCAACACCTTCATCGAAAAGCTGATCGGCCCGCAAGGCCCCAGCCAGGCCGATGAACTGCTGAAGCTTGCAGAAGAGGCGCTTGGCGCTGGTGATTTACAGGGCGCAGCGGGCATGTTTGCGCAGGTGTTGCAGGCCGAACCGGAGAACGCTGGCGCCATGGCTGGTATGCTGAAAGTGTATGTGGCCGCGGGGGAACTGGACACCGCGCGGCAGGCGCTTTCCAGCCTCACAGATGAATTGAAGGCCGACCCAGCCATTCAGGCGGCGCAAGCCGCGCTTGATCTGGCGGAAAAGGCTGCAAGCCTTGGCGATACAGGTGAACTGCTGGCCAAACTGAATGCCGATGCTGACGATCACCAGGCACGGTTTGACCTGGCGCTGGTGTACAATGCCCAGAACCAGCGCGAGGAGGCGGCGCAGGCCCTTGTCGAGATCGTCAAGCGCGATAGGTCATGGCAGGAAGACGGCGCACGAAGCGAGCTGTTGAAACTGTTTGAAGCGTGGGGCCCGAGTGACCCTGCAAGCATTGCAGGACGCAAAATGCTTTCCCGGGTTTTGTTTTCCTAAAAAGTCCGCAAGGCGCGCGGCGGGTATGACGCGCGCCGCATGAGCCAAAAAGCAGACCATCATGGTGTCCACGCACAGCTCTCTGGCCAAGCGTATTCCGTCCATCGTTCCGGTGTTTCCCTTGTCATCGGCGCTGCTTTTGCCGCGCGGGCAGATGCCACTGAATATTTTTGAGCCGCGCTACCTGGCCATGGTCGACTATGCGCTGGGCCATGAGCGCCTGATTGGCATGGTGCAGCCCAAATTTGAGCGCGATGGGTCACCCATAATGGGCCTTGACCCCGATACACCGCCGCTGTGCGACATTGGCTGCTTGGGTCGTATTTCCGCATTCCAGGAAACTGATGATGGCCGCTATCTGATGACGCTGACCGGCGTGTGCCGCTTCAAAATAGAAGAAGAAGAAACCGCCATCACGCCCTTCCGCATGTGCCGTGTAACCACGGATGCCTTCCAGCATGACTTTGAGTTGGGAGCAGGGGAAAAGATGGTGGATCGCGATACCTTGCTGACCACCTTCAAGGCCTATTTAGAAGCCAACGACCTTGAGGCTGACTGGTCAGGCGTTGAGAAAGCGGGCAATGAGGCGCTGGTGAATGCGCTGTGCATGATGAGCCCCTACGGCCCGCCTGAAAAGCAGGCCCTGCTGGAAGCTGAGGATCTGCGCGCTCGTGCCGAAACACTGATTGCGATCACCGAATTGTCGTTGGCCCGCGAGGGTGATGGCGAACGCTCCACATTGCAGTAAGGAGCTTGCGATTATGTCTGCCGACGCCTCAAAACGCCTGACAATCGACCGCAAACTTCTGGATATTTTGGTGTGCCCGGTCACCAAGTCGGTGCTCCACTACAACCATGACAAGCAGGAGCTGGTCTCCTACGCCGCCAAGGTCGCCTATCCCATCCGGGACTCGATCCCCATCATGCTGATCGAGGAAGCGCGTGAACTGGACGATGCGGAATTGGCAAAGATGAAGGCGAAGTGACGCCGACAGACGTCATACCGGAAGCCAAAGGCTACCCGGGATCTCAGACTTCAAGTGTTTTGGCAGATCCCCGCTCACACGGCATGCGTGATGGCCGCGATGAAACATCTGGACAGTCAGCTAAATCGCTTCGCCATTCATAAGGCGGGGCCTGTCCTGCGCGATACCCGCCGCTTCATTGATGAAAAAGCCCTTCAGCTTGGGCAACCGGTCCACCAAACCAAGCCCAAAGGAGCGCACGGCGCGCACTGGGGCCATATCGTTGGAAAAGAGCCGGTTCAAAATGTCGGTCACCACGCCCATCTGCGCGGTGTCAAAGCGCCGCCAGCGCTGGTATTTTTCCAGAACCTCTGGCGACCCAATATCCAAACCCAGCCGCGCCGCATCCACGACGCTTTGCGCCAAGGCGGCCGTGTCCTTCAGACCAAGGTTTAGCCCCTGCCCGGCAATGGGGTGAATGCCGTGGGCTGCGTCACCGGCCAGCGCCAATCGCGGCGCAATGAACGAGCGCGCCAGCTTCAGGCCCAGCGGATAGGCAACCCGGCGACTGTCCAGTTCCAGCTTGCCAAACTGGCCGCCAAACCGGCGCTCAAGCTCCAGCATAAAGGTAAACTCATCCCCGTTCACCAAAGCATCGGCGGTGGCAGTCTTCTCCGTCCAGACAATGGACGAACGGTTGCCCGGCAAAGGCAGGGTGGCAAACGGCCCGGCGGGTAGAAAATGCTCATAGGCCGCGCCTTCATGGTCGCGCTCATGAGCGACGGTACACACAATGCCGCTCTGGCCATACATCCAGCCAACCGTGTCGATCCCCGCCAGATCGCGCAAGCGTGAGCGAATGCCATCGCACGCTACCAGCAGTTTGGCAGATACCGAGCGCCCATCGCCAAGTTTGGCCTGCACATGGCCCGTTTGAGCAGACCCTGCGGGGACAAGAAAATCATCCACTGTCTGCGGCGCTTCAACAATCACACCCTCCTCACGGCAACGCCCGCGCAGCGAGGCCGTCATGGCGCCATTGGGCACCATGTGCGCAAAGGGCTCACCCTCTTTGGTCTGACCATCGAACGTAAGAAACACCGGGCGCACCGGGTCATGGGTCTCAGAATCTGTGATGATCATCTCTTTGATCGGCTGGGCCTCTCCCGCCATGCCATCCCATGCACCAAGCGTGGTGAACATCGTTCGGGCAGCGCTTGCTATGGCCGAGGCACGCCCGTCCTTGTCAGCACTGGTTGGTTCGCGAAGGTCGACAACGGCAACAGCAAAGTCCGGCGCACCAACCTTGATAGCCAGCGCCAAAGAAAGGCCGACATAACCTCCACCGGCAATCAGCACGTCGACACTATCAGGCACTTGCTCCAGCGGTGGGGTTTTTGTGGCGCTTGGTTTTTTGGCGCGGGGCATACGAGGCGTCTCAATCATTGCGGTTGTTCTGTTCGCGCCACCATGGTCCAACGGAGCGCAAACATAAAGCACCCACACTGTCTCACCCCGTACCCACTATGCAGCCTCGATGAGCGAACAAACAGCACAGCAGTCCGTTGATGCCCTGGTGCATATGCTTGATGTGCAGCCCGATGGCCCAGACCTGTTCAAGGGCGTAAGCCCAGATGTAAGCTGGCAACGGGTCTATGGTGGTCAGGTTATTGCCCAAGCGCAGATGGCAGCTTGCAAAACGATGGCTGAGCCGTACGCGCCGCACAGCCTGCACGGCACGTTTTTGCGTCCTGGTGACCCAGAGCAACCCATCATTTACGCCGTTGAGCGGACACGTGATGGCCAAGCCTTCGCCCGGCGACGGGTTGTGGCAAGCCAAGGCAAGCAGTCGATCTTTGAGGCTATGGTCTCTTTTCAAGTGCACGAAAGCGCCGTTTTTGAGCATCAAACCACAATGCCAGATGTGCTCTCGCCCGAAGCGGTCGAGGCCAACGGCGATCCGCAGGCAGGGTTCCTTAAAGTCGCCCCGCCAGCCATCGCCCGCTATTGGCAAACCCAACGCCCGCTGGACCTGCGCCCGGTTTCGCTGAAGCGCTACACAACAGGCGAACCGCAGCCTCCAGTTCAGCACATGTGGGTGCGCACCCGCGCAGCGCTACCAGAGCCATTTACCGATGATATGCGAATGCATGCCGCAGTTCTCAGCTATGCCTGCGATATGACGCTGCTTGATACGGCGCTTCTGCCCCATGGCAGGTCGATCTTCGCAGACAGCATTCAGGCTGCAAGCCTTGATCATGCTATCTGGCTGCACGCACCAGTGCGCTCCAACGATTGGCTGCTTTACACTCAGGAGACCCCGTTTGCCGGGCAGGCACGCGGCTTAGCCCGCGGGGCATTTTTTACCCGGACCGGCAAGCTGGTGGCTTCGACCACCCAAGAAGGTCTTATCCGTAAGGCTCCAACCCTGCGGGTTCCTGCTGGCAGAATTTGATCAGTTAATGTGTAGGCACACACAGGCCGTTCTACGGAAAACCCCGCATAGTGAATGCTTATCAGTTAAGCAGACGACCAAGGTTTGGGGTGGTGAAACCACGTTTGCATATTTTTTATGCAAATTGGGGGGTCCTGAACTGCACAAAAACTATGCATTGGTTAGCGCAGATTAACGCTTGACGGGACAAGGCAGGCAACGCCCACCAGCCAATCAAATTTTTTTGTTTTAAATCAATAGATTACGCGTATTTTTTGAATCTGGCACGAAACTTGGAACAATTGTGGCGTTCGCAAGGCAAAACCAGCGGTACAGCCGTTTGTCCAGCCTTGTGGCCCGGAACGCCATGACGGTGTTTTCCGGTTTCAGCTTGTGGGTGGCGGGCGCTGTCTTAACCGATGTGCACTCCATCCGCGTGAGGCCAACCAGTAGAAGAATAGGACGACACGCGTATGAAAATCGTCATGGCGATTATCAAGCCGTTCAAACTCGACGAAGTCCGCGATGCTCTCACCGCCATTGGTGTGCAGGGCCTGACCGTGACCGAGGTGAAGGGCTATGGCCGGCAAAAAGGCCACACCGAAATTTACCGCGGCACAGAATATGCCGTTTCCTTCCTGCCCAAACTGAAGATTGAAGTCGCCGTATCGGCTGACCTCATCGACAAAGTGGTTGAGGCCATCTCATCGGCTGCCAAGACCGGCCAGATCGGCGATGGCAAGATCTTTGTTTACGGGTTGGACCAAGCCATCCGCATCCGCACCGGCGAGTCCGACGCGGCAGCGCTGTAATTTTCCCTCCTCCCCTCAGAAAGGGTAAGTCAATGTCTAAGCGTTACCTCAAGGTTGGGTTGGCAGCGTCTGCTGCGCTTCTCGCCTTCTCTGCGCCGTCGATGGCGCAGGACGCCGTCATGTCCTCTGAAGTTCCAGAGTACTCGGTGTTTGTCTTCAACACGACACTTTTCCTCATCGGTGGTTTCCTTGTGATGTGGATGGCCGCAGGCTTCTCCATGCTGGAAGCTGGCTTGGTGCGTTCCAAAAACGTGTCGATGCAGTGTACCAAAAACATCGCTTTGTTCTCGATCGCTGCAGTTGCCTACTACCTGATCGGCTACAACCTGATGTACCCGCTGGGTTCCTGGTCCATCGGCACCGACGAGACTGGCGGCTATCTGGGTGCGTTTGCCCTGGCAGCGCTGGAAGGCGTTGGCGTCTCAGCTGATGCAGCTGACGACATCGGCTACGCGTCCACCGGTTCGGATTTCTTCTTCCAGCTGATGTTCTGCGCCACCACAGCGTCGATCGTGTCGGGTACGCTTGCTGAGCGCATCAAGCTGTGGCCTTTCCTGATCTTCACACTCATCCTGACAGCACTGATCTACCCAATCCAGGCATCCTGGAAATGGGGCGGTGGCTTCCTGGACAGCCAGTTCGGCTTCCTTGATTTCGCTGGTTCAACGGTTGTGCACTCCGTGGGTGGCTGGGCCGCTCTGACCGGTGCGATCATCCTGGGTGCCCGTAAAGGCAAGTATGGCGCTGGTGGCGAAATCCACCCAATGCCAGGTTCGTCCATGCCGCTGGCAACACTCGGCACATTCATCCTGTGGCTGGGTTGGTTCGGCTTCAATGGCGGTTCGCAGCTTGCACTGGGTTCAGTTGGTGATGCTGCTGATGTGTCTCGCATCTTCTCCAACACCAATACAGCTGCTGCTGGTGGTGCTCTTGCCGCGCTTATCCTGACCCAGATCCTCTACAAAAAAGTGGACCTGACGATGGTGCTGAACGGCGCACTTGCTGGTCTGGTGTCGATCACAGCTGAGCCACTGACCCCAGGTCTGGGCGCAGCCACGCTGATCGGTGCTGTTGGTGGTGTGATCGTGGTGATCACGGTTCCAATGCTGGACAAACTGAAAATTGACGATGTTGTCGGCGCCATCCCCGTCCACCTGTTCGCAGGTATCTGGGGCACCCTGGCGGTGTTGCTCACGAACTCTGATGCAACATTCACCGGTCAGATCATTCCAATCCTGATCGTTGCAGCCTTCGTCATCGTTGCCTCCGGCATCGTTTGGTTCATCCTCAAGTCCGTCATGGGTCTGCGGGTGTCCGAAGAAGACGAAATGCTGGGTCTCGACAAAGCCGAAATCGGTGTCGAAGCCTACCCAGAGTTTGGCGCAGGCAAGGCTTAAAGCCACGCCTTCGTTCATCTGCTAAAGCGGCTCCTCCCGCCGCGACCACTGGGCCCGGGTTCATCCCCGGGCCCTTTTTTTGTCCTGATTGAAGAGCGGAAAAGCCGTACGGCGCAGCAGCCAAAATCTGTCTCCGGCCACTGGCCGGTAACCTTAAGCGGGGCTTAACCCTCGCCATGGCATTATTGCTGTATGTATTGCGTATCAGCTTCCCAGGGCGCCGGGCGGGCTGCGTGATGGGTGCGCGTTCTGTGATCCCTCACGCTGAACTCCAGCGCTTCGTGTATGAAACAGGCTCGCCGTTTAAACGGCTGGAAGCCCTTCTTGCATCTGTGCGCCCAAACCCAGCACTGGAAACCATCACTCTGACCGTTGGCGAACCGCGTCATACACCGCCAGATGGCGTGGGCGCGAGGCTGCTAGAAAACGTTGCTGGTTTTGCCAAATACCCCGCTATCAATGGCATTGCCGAGCACAGACAGGCCATCGCGGACTGGATAAGCCAGCGCTACAATCTTCCTTCCGGCACACTGGATGCGGGCATACACGTAATGCCGCTGAACGGCTCTCGCGAGGGCCTGGTGTTTGCCGCACGCTGCGCCCGCGACCTTCGCTCAGACATCGCGCGCCCCATCATAGTGATGCAGAACCCGTTTTATCAGGCCTATGCAGCAGGCGCGATGATGGCAGGCTGCGATGTTGTACTGCTCGATGAGGCTGACACATGCGGGGCAGACATTTCAACTGACATCTGGCAGCGCACCGTGGCAGCTTTCGTCGCCTCGCCTACAAACCCGCAAGGTCAGGTTCTTTCCCATGCTCAGTGGGATACGTGGATTGAGCTTGCCCGCCTGCACGGTTTTTATCTGTTTGCCGACGAGTGCTACTCAGAGATTTACCGACAAAACCCTCCCCCGGGTGTGCTCGAGGTTGCAGCGCGCAGCGCCGGGGGCCTGCGGCAGGTGATCAGCTTTAATTCGCTGTCCAAGCGCTCCAACCTGCCAGGCCTACGTGCAGGCTTTGCGGCAGGTGATGCAGCTTTTCTGGCCAGCTTCATGAAGCTGCGCAATATGGGCGGCCCGCAAACACCGATCCCGCTGCAACATATTGCAACCCTGGCATGGGCCGATGAGACCCACGTAACAGCCAGCCGTGCCCTCTATACAAAGAAGTGGATGATGGTTGAGCAAGCGCTGAGCCGGCACCTTGCCGAGCCTACGCCGCAGGCAGGCTTTTTCCTCTGGCTCAAAGTACCAGACGGCATGAGCGACATCGAAGCAACAACCCAGCTTTGGGAGCGCCAAGCCCTGCGCACCATTCCCGGTAGCTACATCGCCTACCCTGATCCCGATACCTCAACAGGCCCACCGAGCGGCAGTGACCGGCTTCGACTGGCGCTGGTTGATGATGAACCCAAAACGGCAGAGGCACTTTCCCGCCTTGCCACCTTGTTTGCGTAAAAACGGAACCTGATTATGCCAACTTCGCGCGCTTTTGATACGTCATTGCTCGATACGAGTTCGATCAAGGCCATGATGCGCCGACAGGCCGCAACGCTGAGCGGCCTTGCGCTCATTGCCGTTGCGGCACTCGCGGTGGTGGCATTGGCCACATGGTCGGTGTCTGACCCAAGCCTAAGCCACGCCACCGCAGCACCCGTGTCCAATATGCTGGGCGCACCCGGAGCGATGTTTGCCGACTTGGCAATGCAGGTTCTTGGCTTGGGCTCCGTGCTTGCCTTATTGCCGCTTGTGATCTGGGGCTGGCATTTGATGACCTATGGCGGGCTCGACAACAAACCGCGCCGCACCCTGCATGCACTGGGTTTTGTGGCGGCCGGCAGTGCCCTGCTTGCGCTTCTGCCGCTGACCGGCGCCTGGCCACTGCCTATTGGTCTTGGAGGCTTGGTGGGTGACGGGCTTACGGCTCTGCCGCATGGCCTTATTCCGGTTCCTTTGGTTCCTGGAATTCTTGTTGCAGCCATCGCGCTGCCTGCCGCTGCATTGCTGCTGATGAAGCTGGTGGTCAAACCCGTGATCGCCGCACCCGCCTCACCGGCTGATATGCGTATCGAGCCGCGGCGGGTCCACCGCGCTGACGGTGTTGAAGAAGATCTGTGGCAGGACGAATACGATGGGGAAGAGCTGGACCTGGATGACGATGATCGCCCCGGTCGCCTGCAGCTGGCCCTGGGTTATGCCACACATTTGGGCTATTCCGGCTTCTCTGCTGCGAAGCGTATGATGCCTGGCCAGCGCCGGGCCTATCCACCGGTACGGCCTGATCTTGGCGCCCTCAATGCACGCCTGCGCGCCAGCGAAGAGCCGCAGTTTGCTGCGCAAGAACACGCTTATCAGGAACACACCTATCAAGATCCTAGCTATCAAAATCCGGCATATCATGGAGCAGCCGAAGAGGCAGCGCATGATCAACACTGGGAAGAAACACAGCTTGCTCCCATAGCGCCTGCGCCCCACCCCATTTCTCAGCCGCTCGCTCACCACGCAGCTATGCCTGCCCAAGCGCCAACGGCACCAGCTGCGCCAGTTGATGACTGGGCGCAGTTCGAGCCTGCCCCACCGCATGAAGCCGCAGTGCCACTGGAAATGCTACCGCTCGACAGCGAGAACCCAGCGGCCTGGGCCGATGCCCCGGTGGCAGCGCCACAACCGGCACCAGCATACGCGCCACAACCAGCACCCATCCGTGGACCGGCTGCGAAAAATACAGCGAAGACGTCTGCCCGCGTGGCAGAAATCGCCAAGCCCAAACCCGGCAAACGTGCTGCACGCGAAGCACAACCACAACTGATCAGAGAAACTGAAGGTTTTGAACTGCCACCGTTGCATCTGCTTTCCGATGCACCGGCGACCGGCACCACTGCGCTTTCCCCGCAGGCTCTTGAGCGCAATGCTGGCCTTCTGGAAGGTGTTTTGGAAGATTTCCGGGTTACCGGCGAAGTGATCAATGTGTGCCCTGGCCCAGTGGTCACCCTGTATGAGTTTGAGCCAGCGCCGGGCGTAAAATCAGCTCGCGTGATTGGCCTCGCCGATGACATTGCGCGTTCGATGAGTGCCATTTCGGCCCGTGTGGCAGTGATCCCCGGGCGCAACGCCATCGGCATTGAGCTTCCCAACACCAGCCGCGAAACGGTGTATTTGTCCGAGATCTTGGCCTCGCAGAACTTTGAAAAGGCCAAAGGGAATTTGCCACTGGCCATGGGCAAAACCATTGGCGGTGAACCTGTGATAGCCGATTTGGCCCGCATGCCGCACCTGCTGGTGGCCGGTACCACCGGTTCGGGTAAATCGGTCGCGATCAACACCATGATCCTGTCGATCCTTTACCGTTGGACGCCCGAGCAGTGCCGCCTGATCCTGATCGATCCAAAAATGCTGGAACTGTCAGTCTATGACGGCATTCCGCACCTGCTGACCCCCGTCGTCACGGACCCCGGCAAAGCTGTGGTGGCCCTGAAATGGGCCGTGAAGGAGATGGAAGACCGCTACCGCAAAATGTCCAAGCTCGGTGTGCGCAACATTGATGGCTTCAATGCGCGCATCAAAGAGGCCGAGCGCAAGGGCGAGGTTATCAGCCGCACAGTTCAGACGGGCTTTGATAACAATACCGGCGAAGCGGTGTATGAGCGCGAGGAGCTATCCTACGAAGCGATGCCGATGCTGGTTATCGTGGTCGACGAAATGGCCGACCTGATGATGGTGGCAGGCAAAGAAATCGAAGGCGCCATTCAGCGCCTTGCCCAAATGGCCCGCGCGGCAGGCATCCATATCGTTATGGCCACGCAACGCCCATCGGTGGATGTGATCACTGGCACCATTAAGGCCAATTTCCCCACACGCTGTTCTTTCCAGGTGACCTCGAAGATTGATTCGCGCACCATTCTTGGGGAGCAGGGCGGCGAGCAGTTGCTGGGCCAGGGTGATATGCTGTTCATGGCCGGTGGTGGCCGTATCCAGCGTGTTCACGGACCGTTTGTGTCCGACGAAGAAGTGGAACTGGTGGTCGATCACCTCAAACTTCAGGGCGTGCCGGAATATCTGCACGACATCACCGAGGAAACCGGCGATGATGATGATGGCTCCGGTGACCCGACAGAAAAAAGCATTGCTCGGCTGGAAAAGTCCGATGACCCCTATGAGCAGGCTATTGCTGTGGTGATGCGCGATAAAAAGGCCTCGACCAGCTATGTGCAGCGGCGTCTTGGCATCGGCTACAATCGGGCTGCCTCACTGATTGAGCGCATGGAAAAGGAAGGCCTTATCGGTCCAGCCAACCATGCCGGTAAACGCGAAGTGCTTATGCAATTGGGCGATGAAGACGCGTTCGGCGACTAAACGTCCACCTTTGAAATGGTGATCAAGCCTCGGGAGCACGCTTCCGAGGCTCTTTTTTGGTCTCAGCCACCATCATGCTTAATCGCTATTAACCAGTCCTTGCCACACTGCGGACGTAGTGATTCGCTTCATCTGGGCAAATCACCTGCCCCTTGCCGCGCAAAGGATATGCCAGTGCCCACGCTTTTCTCCCGCTTGACCGCTACATTTGCAGCGACTGCTCTAGCCCTGTCTGTGGGCACAGCCAGCGTTACGCCGGCCAGTGCGGTCAACACATTTGCAGGCGCGCTGACAGAAGAAGACCTTTCCAAGGTTGAAAGCCTAACGGCCCACATCAACGCGCTGGAAACGATGCAGGGCCGCTTCATCCAGGTTGGCCCCAATGGCGACCGGACAGAAGGTTACTTCGTGCTGCACCGGCCAGGGCGTTTGTTGTTCCGTTATCTGCCGCCCTCACGGCTGGAAATCGTGTCCGATGGCAGCGGGCTTGTTGTCCGCGATGCATCGGTCGGCACGCACGACCTTTACCCCATTTCACAAACACCGCTTCGCTTTTTGCTTGAGGAGCGCGTGGATCTGGTTGGTGATGGCAATGTCATGAATGTTGCAACATCCGAGGAAACGGTGACGGTCCTGATGCAGGATGAGACGCCGATTGGGCGTGGCCGCATCGCAATCACGATGGGGCAGGACCCTATCGAGATCCAGCAATGGACGGTGACCGATCCGCAGGGATTTGAAACCACCGTCGCCCTGTTTGAGGTGGAATATGGCCGCCCAACAGATCCCAACTGGTTCTTTATCGACCATTTCAATCGCGGCGAGTGACCCCGTTTTACAGGGGATAGCAGCACGGGTTTGCTTGTGAGCGTCGCGCCCTGCGCGTAAGCGTGCCTAATGACTGGATCAACAGCCAACGCGGCAGCATTTCGCCTTGCCACCTGGAACATCAACTCAGTGCGTTTGCGCATTGATCAGGTGGTGCGTTTTCTCGATGAGCACGCCCCTGATGTGCTGTGCCTGCAGGAAACCAAATGTCGTGAGGAAGAGTTTCCCGCCAAAGCGTTCCGCGCGGCCGGATACGAGCACATGGCCATCCATGGGCAGAAAGCCTATCACGGCTCAGCCATCGTTTCGCGGCACCCGCTGACCGACATTGAGCGCATAGATTTTTGCGGCATGGGCGATGCACGCCATGTAGCAGCGTCCGCTCAACTGAAATCATCTGTTGGCGGAGCCAATGCAGTGCGCGTTCATTCGCTCTATGTGCCTGCTGGTGGCGATGAACCGAACACCGAAATCAATCCCAAGTTCGATCATAAGTTGCGTTTCGTTGCCGAAATGGCTCAGAATCTCAAGGCTGATAGCGCACTACCAACGCTCATAGCTGGCGATTTGAACATTGCGCCTTACGAGCAAGATGTCTGGTCGCACAAGCAGTTGTTGAAGGTTGTTTCCCACACACCGGTCGAAACAGAGCTTTTTGAAAAGACCCGGCAGGCACTAAGCTACACAGACACCATGCGTCGTCATGTGGCGATGGACGAAAAACTCTACACCTGGTGGAGCTACCGCGCCAAGGACTGGGCGGCAAGCAACCGTGGTCGACGGCTCGACCATGTGTGGACCTGCCCAAAATGGGCCGAGCGCTCAACAGGCATCAATATCTACAGCGATGCACGCAGTTGGACCAAGGCGTCCGACCACGCCCCGGTGCTGGTTGACTACACCTGACTGGGGCCAAGCATATCCGCATACCACAGCTCAAGAATGCAAGCGCCAGTGCTAACGTGAAGGCACATCGCTGACCACCAAGACCGCCTTGGTGGTCAGATTGTGCAACTCTTGCGACATCTCTGCGTAAAGCGCCGAGGCAGTGTCCGGATACTCACGAAGCATGCGCAAAAACAGCGTTCGACGTATGGTCATGATCTCAACACTGCTCACCGCTGTAGCGGTGTTGCGGCGCTTGGTAGGCGCAAGCAAAGCACGCTTGCCGATTAAGGAACCGACTTTCAGTCGTTCGCCATCATCATCACCTTTTGGCGTGGTGAGCAAAACCTGGCCTGATAGAATCACCAGGCCGCCTTCGGTCTCCTCACCAGCACCAAACAGCGTATCGCCGGAGTTGAATCGCGTGTTCTCACCCCCAAAAGCGAGCAGACGCAATTGGTCGTCACCCAACTTCTCAAAGAAGGGCACCCGGCGCAGCACAGCCATATCGGAGGCGAGACTCATTGTCGGCGACTAGGGCACCAACTTGTAGCCACCGGCCTCGGTGACCAGCAAATCAGCGCGGCTGGGATCAGATTCAATTTTCTGGCGCAGGCGGTAGATGTGGGTCTCAAGCGTGTGCGTGGTAACAGCGGCGTTGTATCCCCAAACCTCGGAGAGCAAAACATCGCGTGCCACCGGTTTGCCGCCAGCGCGGTGCAGAAACTTTAGAATTGAAGTCTCTTTTTCGGTCAGACGCACTTTCTTGCCATCGCCATCCTGCAGCAGTTTGGCCGCGGGCTTGAAGGTATAGCGCCCCAGCTGGAACACCGCATCTTCGCTGTGCTCAAACTGACGAAGTTGAGCGCGAATGCGGGCAAGCAGTACCGCAAAGCGAAACGGCTTGGTCACATAGTCATTGGCTCCAGCTTCAAGGCCCAAAATGGTGTCGGAATCAGTGTCATGCCCGGTCAGCATAATCACCGGTGCTTTGAAGTCGTTTTTGCGCAACAGACGCACCGCTTCACGGCCATCAAGGTCGGGCAGCCCAACATCCATTATCATCAGATCGATGTCGTTTTCACGCGCAAAGGCAATGCCTGCCTGCGCGGTATCGCAGTGCTGGGTGGAAAATTCGTCATAAAGCGAAAACTGCTCTTGCAGCGCCCCGGCCAGTTCCACGTCATCGTCCACGATGAGCAACATACGTCGGCTCATTCTTTACCACCTTTACTGTGCTTGCGGCTCAACTGCCCAAGCACGTTGCTTTTGAAGCAATTTGTTTCAGTCGTCCCCGTTTGAAGCTTTACGGCAAGGCACAGCTTGCACGCAAGCCAAGGCAGAGCTTGTCGCAAAGCATTGTTGATCGCAAAGTAGCGGCATGAAGATGCATGCAAAAAGGGAGCTCTGGCCAAGGCGGCGGCGTTACACTGCCGTCAAACACGGCAAAGGTGCCTTGGCAGTGGTGGTTCGGGCGCCGCAACCGGCCAGCTCAAAGCACCTGGGTCGTCTTTTAATGTATGGCCAGGCTTACCCGTGCGCACTTGGTCGGTCCGGTATCACCGGCATGAAACGTGAAGGCGACGGTGCAACACCACGGGGAACTATGGCCGTTTTGACCGGGCGATACCGTGCCGACAAGGTTCGCAGACCTTGGGGTGCCGCATCGTTTTGGGCTCCAATCAGGGCAAGTGATGGCTGGTGTGATGCGGCGTTTACGCCAGCCTACAACACCAGCGTGACCTTGCCTCACCGTCAAAGCCACGAGGTAATGACCCGCCAGGACCATCTCTATGATCGTCTGCTTGTTCTTGATTGGAACATTGGCACGCGCGCGCAGGGCCGCGGATCAGCCATCTTTATGCATCAGGCGCGGGTTGAAGACAGAACACTGAAACCAACCGAGGGTTGTGTTGCGCTGACAACGCGGGTTTTTGCGCGGCTTGCGCCACATTTGGCTCGGCTGCAGGGTGTCCGCGTGCTTTAGCTAGGTTCGCGCGCCAAAAATAGCACTGCCAACCCGCACATGTGTTGCTCCATGGTTGATGGCAATCTGGTAGTCCCCGCTCATACCCATCGAGCGGACGGGTAAACCACTTTCATCGGCAAGTTTTGCCAACAGGTCAAAATGCTGCGCGGGATCATCGTCTACGGGCGGGATGCACATAAGCCCCTGCACATTCAGCCCATGAACTTTACCGCAACGCGCAACGAACGCGGCAACACTATCGGGCAAGATACCAGCCTTCTGCGGCTCGTTACCGGTGTTGACCTGAACATAACAGGGCAGATGGCGGTTTTGTGCGGTCATCTCTTTGGCAAGCGCAGCTGCGATTTTTTCCCGATCAACTGTTTCGATCACATCAAAAGTTGCGACCGCCTCCTTGGCCTTGTTGCTTTGCAACGGTCCAATCAGGTGCAGTTCCAGCGGGTCGGGACAGCGATCACGCAAATCTGGCCACTTGCGCATCGCTTCTTGAACGCGGTTTTCACCAAAAACACGCTGACCGGCTTCAATCACCGGCCAAATGGCATCGCCATCATAGGTCTTCGACACGGCCACAAGGTTGACCCCCGGCCCACTTTGATGGGTGCCAGCAAAGGCTTGCTTGACCTGGTCTTTGACGGCCTTCCACCGGGCCACTGCATCACTCAAAACCGAACTCCTGTTGCTGTGCTCACGGTTGACCATATCCGCGCTTTCTGGTGAAGGTCCGCCGACCCTGATTTTCGGCCGTTTTGTACGCATTTTGCCGCGCACAAGCCCCTGCTATCAACGATTGAACGCAATGACCGCCACCAACACCCCGAACACGCCCAGCCACAAGCCCGAGCGCTACAACCCGCAAGTGGTGGAGCCGCATTGGCAGGCCAAGTGGAACGAAGCGGGCGTGTTTGAAACAAAAAACGACGATCCCAAGCCCAAATATTATGTGCTGGAGATGTTTCCCTACCCATCGGGCCGCATCCACATTGGTCATGTTCGTAACTACACCATGGGTGATGTGGTTGCGCGCTACAAACGGGCGCGCGGTTTCAACGTGCTGCATCCGATGGGGTGGGATGCCTTTGGTATGCCGGCAGAAAACGCTGCCATGCAAAACAAGGTTCACCCAGCCGACTGGACGTATCAGAACATCGACACCATGCGCGCGCAGCTCAAAGTGATGGGTCTGTCGCTTGATTGGTCACGTGAGTTCGCGACCTGCGATGTCAACTATTATCACCGCCAGCAGGTCCTGTTCACCGACTTCGTGAAGGCTGGTCTTGTGGCGCGCAAAACAAGCCGGGTGAACTGGGATCCCGTCGACCACACAGTGCTTGCCAATGAGCAGGTGATTGATGGGCGTGGCTGGCGTTCGGGCGCTTTGGTGGAACAGCGTGAGCTGGCACAGTGGGTGTTCAAGATCACCGATTTTGCGCAGGACCTGTTGGATGGCTTGGATGAGCTGGACAACTGGCCAGACAAAGTACGGCTGATGCAGCGCAACTGGATTGGCAAATCGCGCGGCCTTCAAATGGGGTTCAAGCTTTCGACGCCCCTTGAAAGCCATGAAAACATTGATGTTTTCACCACACGGCCAGACACGCTGGCAGGGGCAAGTTTTATCGCCATCGCGCCGGAGCATCCTTTAGCGCAAGAACTCGCCAAACAAGATAGCCAGCTGGCAGACTTCAACGTGGATGTCCGTCGTGCGGGGACCTCGCAGGAGGCTTTGGAAAAGGCAGAAAAGCGCGGCTACGATACCGGGCATACGGTGGTGCATCCGCTGGACCCTAGCCGCACACTGCCAGTCTGGGTCGCCAATTTCATCTTGATGGATTACGGCACCGGTGCTGTTTTCGGTTGCCCGGCCCATGATCAGCGCGACCTGGATTTCGCCCGTAAATACGATCTTGCCGTCATCGACGCCTTTTTCGCGCCTGACGATGCAACCCCAGTCGCTAATGAGGCCTTTGTGCCGCCGAAATCAGCCAAGGTTCGCTATGTTGGTAACCCGGCTGACGTAGAATCGGCCACCGGAGAGGAAGGCATTGAAGCGACAATCGACTGGGCAGAGAAACAAGGCCTGGGCTCCGCCCAAGAACAGTTTCGCCTGCGCGATTGGGGTGTTTCGCGTCAACGCTATTGGGGTTGCCCTATCCCGGTGATCCACTGCGCCGATTGCGGCTCCGTGCCCGTACCGGTTGCTGATCTTCCGGTAGAACTGCCCAAGGATGTCACCTTCGACAAACCAGGCAACCCGCTCGATCACCATCCAACATGGAAGCACACCACCTGCCCAACGTGCGGCAAGGAGGCGGTGCGCGAAACCGACACCATGGACACCTTTGTGGACTCATCCTGGTACTTTGCGCGCTTCACCGATCCCAAAGCTGACACGCCCACGGTAGCAGACAGCGCAAATGCCTGGCTGCCAGTTGACCAATATATTGGCGGTATCGAGCACGCCATTTTGCACCTGCTGTACTCGCGTTTCTTTGCCAGGGCGATGAAGGCCACGGGTCATATGGACGTGCGCGAGCCGTTCAAAGGGCTGTTTACGCAGGGCATGGTGGTCCACGAAACCTACAAGGGTAAAGACGGTTGGATCGAACCGCCCAAAGTGCTCATTGAAGGGGAAGATAGCGCCCGCACGGCAACGCACATTGATACCGGTGAGGTGCTTGAGATCGGCTCCATCGAAAAGATGTCGAAGTCCAAAAAGAACGTCGTCGATACCGATCAGATCATTGCCAGTTACGGGGCTGACACTGCGCGCTGGTTTATGCTGTCCGACTCACCGCCCGAGCGCGATGTGATTTGGTCGGACGCTGGCGTTGAGGGCGCACATCGGCACATTCAACGCATTTGGCGTTTGGTGCATGACGTAGTTGCGGCAGTACCGCAACCCATTGAAATGCCAGGCGATTTTTCTGGTCCAGCGCTCGATTTGCGCAAGACCATGCACCGTATGCTGGCCGCTGTTGCTGATGATGTTGAAAAGCTGGCGTTCAACCGATCAGTGGCCCGTATTTATGATGCCACCAATGCAGTCAGCAAAGCCTTGGCGTCGCACGACGGGTCTCAAGGATCCGGTTTTGCCCTGCGCGAGGCCGCCAGCATGTTGATTGAAGCCATGCAGCCGATGACCCCACATCTTTGTGAAGCGTGCTGGAAGGTGCTCGGCTATGAGGGCTTGCTTGCAACCAAACTGTGGACCGAGGTTGACAGATCGCTGCTCGCCGATGACACACTGGTAATGCCCATTCAGGTCAATGGCAAAAAGCGTGGCGAAATCTCGGTTGCGCAAGACGCAGATAAAGATGCGGTGGAAGCGGCTGTGTTGGCCGATGAGACCGTGAAAGGCATTCTTGACGGACGCGCGCCGAAGCGTGTGATTGTGGTGCCAAAAAGGATTGTGAACATCGTTGTCTGATTCATCGCGCCCCAACCAGCACCGCCCATTGTCCCGCCGTTCCGTTTTGGGCGCATTGGCGCTTGGGTGTTTCGGTCTTGCAGGGTGCCAGGTCGGCCCCCTGTATGGCGACCGTGCAAGCCTGGACCAAACATCTGCTGTGGCCAATGCGCTTGGCAACATCGCCATCGACCCACCTTCCGACCGCATCACGCAGCTTGTGCGCAATGAGCTTGTGTTTGGTTTGAATTCTCAAGCCTCGACGGCGACCTTCCGCATGTCACTTCGGGCATCAAGCAGCAACCGCAGCCTGGGTGTTACCAGCAGCGGGGCATCTTTTGCACAATCGGTTCAGGTGACCGCAAGCTACCGTCTATTCCGAACCGGTGAAACACAACCTTTGCTCGAAAATACCGTATTTTCAACGGCTTCATTCGACACATCAGGTCAACGCTTTTCCAATCAGCGCGCGGTCATCGACGCGCAGGAACGCGCTGCACGAGAAGCAGCGGCCACGATAGAAGCGCAAATCGCGGCTGCTTTTGCACGCGGCCTATAGCCCCGCCCGGTCAAGTCTATGGCCGAACTGAAGGGTGCAAGCGCGGATCGGTTTGTTGAGAAACCTGATCCCAAACATCCCATCATCCTGATCCATGGGCCTGACCATGGCCGAGTTAGCATGCGGGCCAAGGCGGTGTTGACATCTCTTGCTGGCCCCAACCCCGACCCGATGACCCATGTTGAGCTGGACTCCGCATTGTTGGAAAGCGATCCCTCGCGCTTGGCCGAGGAAGCCGATAGCGTCGCCATGTTTGGCGGACACAAAACAGTGTTCGTGCGCATGGCAGATCCAAAAGGCTTGGTGAAACCGATTGAGGCCTTGCTGGATCAACCGCCGCAGGCCGCTTCAGTCATCATTGCTGCAGGTGACCTGAAAAAAAGCCACCCGTTGCGCAGCCGAATCGAAAAGGCTGGCGCTGGCGCTGCAATCGCTTGTTATGCGGCGGACCGACGCGATATCGGGGCGCTGCTTGCCAAATGCGTGAAAGAACATGGTCTCACGATCACACCGGAAGCTCAAAGCGATGTGTTGGCTTTGCTTGGTGCAGATCATGCTCTGTCCCAGGCGGAAATTGAAAAGCTGTGCCTGTACGCACGCGAAGATGGCCAAATCACCGAGCATCATGTGCACGCAATATTGGTGGACAGTGCCGCACATGGCATGAGCGATGTCGGTGATGCAGCCTTCGCTGGACGCCGGGAAGCAGCGCTGTCAGCCCTCGATCACGCCCTTAAGGAAGGTCTGGAACCCTCGGTCATTTCGCAAGGCTTGTTGCGTCACGGACAAAATATCGAACGTATCCGCCTTGAGATGGATCGTGGGCAAAGTTCAGATTCAGCAATGGCACGCGCACGTCCGCCGATCTTCTTCAAACGAAAAGCGGCAATTGAACAGGCGCTGCGCAGTTGGTCACTCCGCAAGCTTCGCGCCTGCTTGAACGATTTGGATGCAGAAGTTGTAGCAACACGCTTGGATCAAAGCCTGAAAGCGACGCGTGTTGAACGCCAGATCCTAAGAATTACAGCGCTGGCCGGGTCACCTCGCCGATAACATGCCAGCCCGATCAGGGTGTTAGCTGGCGCCAATGCGACGGAGCAGATCATCGAGCTGCTCCAAGGTCTTGTAGCGGATAGCAAGAACACCAGAGCCGTTGGCCTTAGCCTTCAATTGAACGTCCAATCCCAAATGCTCCGAAAGCTTGGCCTCAATAGCGCGGGTGTCCGCATCAGCAAGGCCGACTCGCTCATCGGGATCGTTGGCATGCGGCAACAGACCATCGGGGTTTGGCTTGGCATGAACCAACCGCTCAACATCACGGACCGACAAACCATCATCAATAATTGTGCGCGCAAGATCAGCAGCGTCATCGCGACCGATGAGCTGGCGAGCATGACCAGCCGAAAGAGCACCCGTTGAGAGATAATGCTGCACACCTTCAGGCAATTTGAGCAGCCGCAGCGTGTTCGCAATATGACTACGGCTCTTACCGATGACAGTGGCCAGGTCTTTTTGAGTGTACTCAAAACTATCGATAAGGTTCTGATATCCTTGGGCTTCTTCCAAGGCATTGAGGTCAGAACGCTGGACATTCTCAATGATTGCAAGTTCCAGCGACTCCTGATCGCTAACATCACGAACAACCACGGGCACCGCATCTAGCCCGGCACGCTGCGCGGCCCGCCATCGGCGCTCGCCCGCAATCAGCTCATAGCTACCCTCACCCAGTGTGCGCACCAGAAGCGGCTGCACCACGCCTTTTTCGGCAATGGAATTGGCCAAATCCTGCAAGGCCTCTTCCGTAAAAGTTCCGCGCGGGTTACGTGGGTTGGGCACGATTTGTTCGATTGGCAAACGCCGCGAACCACGCGCCTGATCGATGGCGACGCTCTCGGGCACCGCATCACCCATAAGGGCTGCCAGCCCTCGGCCCAGTCGACGTTTTGAAGCATCATCTGCCATTGTGTCGTCTTTCCCTATCGGTGCTGCTGCTGTCACCAACCACCACCTTCAACGCCGCCAGCTCTAAGCTGCAACAGCGCGCAACGCGCGCTCGCGCTCAATAATTTCCTGCGCCAGCTTAATGTATGCCTGGCTTCCCGCGCACTTGAAATCATAGAGGATAGCCGGACGACCATAGCTAGGCGCTTCAGAAAGGCGAACATTGCGAGGAATCAGTGTTGAATAGACTTTATCACCCATCACCTCGCGAACATCGGCGACGACCTGGGAGGAAAGATTGTTGCGAGCATCATACATGGTCAATGCGATCCCATGAATGATGAGCTCGGGGTTCAACGCGCCACGCACTTGCTCCACCGTGCGCAGGAGCTGCGAGAGACCCTCGAGAGCAAAAAATTCACACTGCAGCGGAACCAGCACAGCGTGCGATGCTGCCATGGCATTCACTGTGAGCAAGCTGAGCGATGGCGGGCAATCGACCAGAATATAAGAAACTCGCTCCTCATGTGGCACGCCATGTTGACGGCCCTGATACGCATTAAGCGCACCGCGCAACCGCATAGCCCGCTGTGGGTCTGAAGCGATTTCCATCTCAAGACTTGAGAGATCCACGGTTGAGGGCACAATGCTGAGATTGGGCACCGCAGTTGGAACGAGTGCATCTTCCAGACTGGCTTCCCCGGTAAGCACATCGTAACTTGTGAGCTCGCGCTGATCCGCGCCTACACCAAGACCGGTTGATGCGTTGCCCTGCGAGTCCAGATCGAGAATGGCAACTTTTTCACCAATGGCGGCGAGCGCGGTGCCAAGGTTGATCGTCGTCGTCGTTTTGCCAACGCCACCCTTCTGATTGGCCACAGTAATAACGCGTGGCTGCGGATGGATTGGCGGAATTGGTGCGGTGTGCATCATGGGGATGGCCTGTCTCGGTTCTACGAGTCTTTGTCTCGGCGCGTGATCTGGAGGATACGGCTTTTTGGATCAACGACACTGATATGCTCTACCACGTTGTAGTCGTCGGCGTCAGGCCATTGATCCAGTTCGCGGGCATACTCCCCACCTTTGTGGAAAAAAGCGGTTGCGCCAGCCGTCAACCAGGGTGAAGCCATCTTCACCAACGGCACGAGAGGGGCCAGAGCGCGCGCAGTCACAAAATCCGCACGCGGGGCGGCGGCGGGAACTATGGTTTCAAGGCGCTGTATCAGGACATCAAAGGGCGCATTTGTTTCACGTGAAACAGTGCGCAAAAAGGATCCCTTGCGATGCGTCGCCTCTATGAGAGTCATATGGGCCCTTGGCTGGGCATCAAGGGCCGCATCACCTGCAGTTGAAATAGCAAGGACAGCTCCCGGAAGACCGCCACCAGAACCGAGGTCCACGCCGCGCAACAATTCTGCTCCGCCGACACTCTGACGCCAGCGCTCGATCAACGGAACCAGCTGTAACGAGTCCGCTATATGGCGTGACCAAACCCCATGAAGCGTATCACGCGAAACCAGGTTTTGTCGGGCCTGCCATTTTCGCAGCAACTCTACATAGTGCAACAGTCCAGCTGCTTGGTCATCGCTCAACACAACACCGGATTGACCAGTAGCTGTTTCGAGACCGAATCGATCATCCATGGATACTTAACTCACCACGCCGGGAATGGAGCCAATGCGATCCACCTCACTAGGCAGCCCGTTTACGAATATGCGTGAGCAAAAGCGCCAGCGCGCTTGGCGTCATGCCTTCCAAACGTCTTGCCTGAGCCAGTGTCGCAGGCCGCGTCGCCGTAAGCCGCTGCGCCAACTCATTCGATAAACCAGGCATGCCCGTAAACTCCAAATCCATCGGAATGACCAACTGCTCCTCGCGGTTCAACAAACGAACCTCGTCGGCCTGACGCCCCACATACACCGCATAAAGCGCATCAACCGCGAGCTGCTGCAAAGCGCTTGCCGGATGACCAGCCAGCTCCGGCCAAACAGCCAAAACATCGTTCAAGCTGGTCTTGGGGAAACCAAGCACCTCAAAAGCAGAACGCACTTTCCCGTCCTGCTTTACGGCGATCCCACCATTGGTGAGCTTATGGGGCGTCGCGGTGGCTGCCTCAAAGGCAGCCCGGGCACATGCAAGCTTACTGGCTTTGTCCTCGTATGCTGCAGCCCGGCCGAGACCCACCAAACCAAGTTCGATACCAAGAGGAGTTAGACGCTGATCAGCGTTGTCCGCGCGCAACCGCAATCGATACTCAGCGCGTGAGGTAAACATACGATAAGGCTCAGATACGCCACGCGTGGTGAGGTCATCAATCATAACGCCAAGATAGCTCATTTCACGGGCGAATCGAACAACCTCCTGTCCGGCCACCTGGCGCGCAGCATTCACACCAGCAACCAACCCCTGGGCGGCAGCCTCTTCATATCCTGTTGTCCCATTGATTTGACCAGCCATAAACAAGCCCGGCAACGCGGTCACTTCCAACGAACGATCTAGAGCTCTGGGGTCAATATGGTCGTACTCGATCGCATAGCCAGGTTGAAGGATTTTTGCCCTCTCCAAGCCCGGTATCGACTCAACAACGGCGCACTGAACGTCCTCCGGCAAGCTTGTAGAAATGCCGTTGGGATAAATCGTGTGATCATCCAGACCTTCAGGTTCCAGGAAAATTTGATGGCTATCCCGGTCCTTAAAGCGAACAATCTTATCTTCGATAGAGGGGCAGTAACGCGGGCCACGACTGTCGATGCGGCCGGAATACATCGCTGACTTCTGGAGGTTCGCATCGATGATCGCATGCGTCTTAGCTGTTGTCCGCGTGATAAAGCACGGCACCTGCGGGGTTGTGATCGCTTGGGTCAGTGATGAAAACGGCACCGGCACGTCATCGCCCGGCTGTCTTTCCAGCACAGACCAGTCAATCGTACGACCGTCCAGTCGTGGAGGGGTGCCGGTTTTTAGCCTGCCCATCGGAAGCTGGCGTTCGCGGAGCCTGTCAGCAAGAGCCTGGGCCGGCGCTTCTCCGTGCCGACCTGCCGGCCAACTCTTTTCCCCCAGGTGGATAAGACCGCCGAGAAACGTACCAGTTGTCAGCACAACAGCCCCAGCGCTCACAACCTTGCCATTGGCAAGCACAATGCCGCGAACAGCGTCATTGCTCTCAACAAAAAGGTCGGCGACCTCTCCTTGCAAAATGGTAAGATTATCGATGGCCTTAAGTTCTGCCTGCATCGCTTCTCGATAGAGCTTGCGATCAGCCTGCGCACGCGGGCCCTGCACCGCTGGTCCTTTTCGGCGATTAAGCAGCCGAAACTGAATACCCGCAACATCAGCAACACGACCCATCAGACCGTCGAGCGCGTCTACCTCGCGAACCAAATGGCCCTTACCCAAACCGCCGATCGCTGGATTACAGCTCATCACCCCAATGGCATCGGAGCGAAGTGTGATCAAAGCCGTGCGAGCGCCGACACGAGCAGCTGCCGCAGCCGCCTCGCAACCGGCGTGACCGCCTCCCACAACAACAACATCAAAAGCGATCTGCGAACACATCTTGGTCTCTGTAATTGGTGGTCAGGGATTTGAAATCACCTGACTCGTTTTCGGTTCACTATCAAGTGCTCAGACAAGCATCGTGTGTTTCACGTGAAACAAATGCGCTTACTTGCCTATGCAGAAGCGGGAAAACACCACATCCAAAATACCTTCAACATCTACATCCCCGGTAACTTCCCCCAAGCGCCGCTGCGCCAAGCGTAAATCCTCAGCCGCACGGTCCAAGAAAAGCGACCCGCCTTCAAGCGAACGCTGACTGCTCCTTAAGCGCTCAACCGTACGCATTACCGCACTACGCCGACGGGCATCCAGCACCACGCGTCCCGCCACCTGCTCACCGCTTGATCCAATCGCGTGTTGAGAGCGCAACCGATCCGCAATCAAACGCTTCAACGCATCAAGTCCGTCACCCGTCAATCCTGAAACCTCCAGGTCACACGACCCATCTAGGCCAGCATCACCGCTCGCGAGGTCACTCTTGGAACGGATACGAATCGAATTCGGCTTAGCCGTCAAATCCCGATCCGTGTCGAGGTCTGCAACATCCAGTACCCAAACAGTCAGATCAGCTTGTCTCACCGCACTGCGCGCCCTTTCAATGCCCATCGTCTCGACACTATCGGCACCGTCATTGCGCAAACCAGCCGTGTCCGTGAGCAAAACCGGAAGCCCATGCAGATCGATCGGCACTTCCAACTGGTCGCGTGTCGTGCCAGCGATCGGAGAGACAAGGGCAGCATCGCGTCGGAGCAGGGCATTCAACAAGGTAGATTTTCCACTGTTGGGTGCGCCAGCCAAAACGACCCGAAATCCATCTCGCAGCCTCTCTGCAAGGCCCTGGCGCATTTCCGCCTCCATAGCTGCGATCAACGCTCCCAATCGTTCCGGAAGCGACTCGATAACAGAGCCGGGAACGTCATCCTCATCAGAAAAATCGAGATCTGCCTCTATCGAGGCTCGCATGTCAGCTATCGCATCACGCCAAACTGCAAGCTGCCGTGCAGCGGCGCCATCCAACTGCTCAAGAGCCTGCGCGCGCTGTGCGGCTGTCCCCGCATGAATGAGATCACCAACGGCCTCAACCTGTGTAAGGTCCAGCTTGCCGTTGGAGAACGCTTGGCGGGTAAAATCACCTGGTTGGGCAGGCGTAACACCATCCAACGAAAACAAGGCGGAGAGAACACCATCGACGACGGCACGGCCGCCATGGCAATGCAGCTCAGCCACATCCTCTCCGGTGAAGCTTGCCGGTCCTGGGAAGAACAGAACCAAAGCCCTATCAAGGATTGTCCGGCTTTCGGGCTCTCGCAGCGTCCTTAAGCACGCCATGCGCGGTTGGGGTACTTCACCAACGATGCTCTTCAGCGCCAAGCGAACGTGCGGGCCAGAGACACGGATCACAGCAACGCCGCTTGGGACCAGGCCAGACGAAAGCGCCGCAACCGTAGAGTTCATCGTTTCAGTTCCGAATCGACGCTGATCCAAAGCCGCCAACCGGCCTAGGTGTTCATCGTGTCAAAGAAATCAGAGTTGGTTTTGGTTGCCTTCAGCTTGTCGAGCAGGAATTCCACCGCATCCACAGTGCCCATCGATGACAATATGCGACGCAGCACAAACATCTTGGCCAGGTCGCCCTTGGGCACCAGCAGCTCTTCCTTACGTGTACCCGACTTCAATATATCAATCGCTGGGAAGACGCGCTTATCAGACACCTTCCGGTCGAGCACGATCTCGCAGTTACCAGTGCCTTTGAACTCTTCAAAAATAACTTCATCCATCCGGCTGCCCGTATCGACCAGAGCCGTGGAGATGATCGTGAGCGAGCCACCTTCTTCAATGTTACGCGCCGCACCGAAGAAGCGTTTGGGGCGCTGCAATGCATTGGCATCAACACCGCCAGTGAGCACCTTGCCTGACGATGGCACCACCGTGTTGTAGGCACGTCCCAGGCGGGTAATATTATCAAGCAGGATCACCACATCGCGCCCGTGCTCAACAAGCCGCTTGGCCTTTTCAATGACCATCTCTGCCACCTGAACATGGCGCTGGGCTGGCTCATCAAAGGTCGAAGAAACAACTTCACCGCGCACAGAACGCTGCATGTCGGTCACCTCTTCAGGGCGCTCATCAATAAGCAGCACCAGAAGAAAACACTCAGGGTGGTTGGTAGTTATCGAGTGCGCAATGTTTTGCATCAGCGTCGTTTTACCGGTGCGCGGCGGGGCAACAATCAGAGCACGTTGGCCCTTGCCAATAGGAGCTACCAGATCAATCACCCGGGCTGAACGATCCTTAAGCGTTGGATCATCCACCTCCATCTTGAACCGTTCATCAGGATAGAGCGGGGTGAGATTGTCAAAATGGACCTTGTGACGCGCCTTTTCGGGTTCTTCGAAATTGATGGTGATGAGCTTCACAAGCGCAAAGTAGCGTTCGCCATCTTTGGGGCTGCGAATGATACCCTCAACGGTGTCGCCAGTGCGCAGCGAAAATTTACGGATTTGCGTTGGCGACACATAAATATCATCGGGACCAGGCAGATAATTCGCCTCTGGCGAACGCAGGAACCCAAAGCCATCCTGCAAAACTTCCAGAACACCCTCGCCGACAATCTCGACATCCTGCTCCGCATAGCTTTTGAGAATGGCGAACATCAGTTCTTGGGTGCGAAGCGCGCTTGCACCTTCAACATCCAGCCCTTCGGCCAGCTGCAAGAGATCCGTGGGAGATTTCGCTTTAAGGGCTTGAAGCCGAATTTGTTCCATGAGGGATAGATTTACCTGGGTGGTCCACGTCTCAGAACGCGGTAAGAACGGGCGATCAGAACTGATCTAGAGAGAGGTTGGGCAACACTGTTAAACCAGAAGGAAAGCAAAACGTGTTTGGTGGGGAACCATAAAGGGCACTGCAATGTGAGGATGATCCCTCCACCTGCGACTATCCAGAAGGACTGCCATGGTGCGATGCAACGCCTGCCTATCTGAGCGATGTAAGACAGGTTTGCGGCTTTGACAAGGCAGCTAAGACAAAACCACTGCTGCTCGGTGCCGCATTGCTAAAACGGTTGAACGATCACCAGGATCACAATGCCAATCATCGCTAGCGTCGGCACTTCATTCATAAAGCGCCAATATTTGCCGGATCGCCTGTTGGCATCGTTCGCAAAGCGCCGCACGGAAGCCGCCAAGTGCCCATGCACAGCAAACAGCACAACGACCAAAAAGATCTTGGCGTGCAGCCATCCGCCCTGAAATTCATGGATGACGATCGCAATCCAAAACCCGGTGAGAGCTGATATGATCATCGCAGGCGTCATGATCGCCTTTAACAGCCGCCGCTCCATGACCTTAAAGGTCTCGCTCTGCACAGATCCACCATCAGCAGCGACATGGTAGACAAACAAACGTGGCAAATAAAGAAGCCCGGCCATCCACGCGATGACGGCAATAACATGCAATGCCTTCATCCAGAGATAGGCTCCCGGCGGAACGGTAAACAACAAAAGGCCAATAAGCCCCGCCAATACCAACAAGGCCACTGCATGCCCGCCATACTGTTTTAACGCTGTTGGCTCAGCTTGCCCGTTCATGGCCGATCAACCTGCCCGCACCCGCTCAATGAACCAATGGACGTGATCAATCTTACCGTTCGGCGTAATCCCGTGACCAAGATTTGCCACATGTGGCACGCCTTTCGCGCCTGCTAGCAACGCATCCACTGCTGCATCCAAAGCATCTGGCCCAGTCGTCATCAGCAAAGGGTCGATATTACCCTGCGTCACCATACTGGCGGGAAGCTGCGCCCGCGCATCGGCAACATCTATGGACCAATCCAAACCGATCGCGTTGATTTTCGTTTCGCTCCTGAATCGGCCAAGCGCATGCATGGCACCCTTGGCGAACCCGATGATCGGCGTTTCGCGATGATCAACGCGCAAACCCTCAACAATCTGAGCAATTGGTTTTACACTGTAGGCTTCAAAGCCTGATGGGCTAAGCGACCCAGCCCAACTGTCAAAAATCTGCACTGCGTCAGCACCAGCCGCTATCTGCCGCGAAAGATACCGCACCGATGCCTGTGCCAAACACGCCAAGAGCTTGGCAAAAGTCTCTGGCTCGTTAAGCGCAAACGAGCGCGCTGCAGCCTGATCGGGACTACCGCGGCCACCCACCATATACGTTGCCACTGTCCAGGGCGCACCACAGAAACCCAGTAATGTCACATCGTCAGGCAATTCCGCACGCAACAGCTGAACCGTCTCAATTACCGGATCGAGATGGCGATCAAACTGTTCCGGATCCGATTCAAAGCGTGCAATTAGCCCCTCAATCTCGGCCTTATCGAGCGGAGGGAGGATAGGACCGACACCCTCTTCAAATCGCACATCCTGTCCCAAGGCATGCGGCACCACCAGAATGTCAGAAAACAGGATCGAGCCGTCAAAGCCAAACCGACGTATCGGCTGGAGCGTTACCTCACAAGCAAGCTCTGGGTTATAGCAGAGATCCAAAAACGAGCCGGCCTCAGCGCGGGTCTTGCGGTACTCCGGTAGGTAGCGACCAGCCTGGCGCATCATCCAGATTGGCATGCGCTCACCAACCTCACCCTTCAAAACATTCAGCAGTAGCCGGTTGCTCAAGCTCTCAATCCTTCAGTTCATCTTTCGGCCTTCCTCAACGCGTTTTGCGCTTTGGAAAACAGAAAGAAAGAAAACCTCTCTACAGAGAGATTCCTTTTCTTTTTTCTTGTCCGTGGAAAAGACTCATAAGTCGCTCCAACAAAGCTCTGCATATCTTGTCCCTTTCAAACGCACCATCAGTGACGTTGCGACCCTAGGGAGAAAATTTTAGCTCCGAGCTGCAGAGCAAATCAGTCTCGGTGATCTGAATCCAAGGGTTAACAAAGTGTTAACGAAAAGCCTGCGCGGCGGATCAATCTGACCAAAGCGCAACGACCAACCTGACCGGTCCTTGTGGCTGGCATGTCGTCCCCATCAACGCACATGCTATCAACAGGTCATCCCCAACAGGTATGCCTTGGACAGTTTTGGCAAATCTGCGCATAACATCAGCGCCAAACGCGTGGACCGCCTGAAAAGCGCTCCAAATCAAAAGTTTATCCACACAAGCGCGCCCAAAAGGACACAGCCCGTTGACAACTGCTGCCTCGCGCTTCTTCCACCTACATCTAGTGTCTGACTCAACTGGGGAGACGCTTTCCACCGTCGCGCGTGCCGTCGCAGCACGCTATCCAAGCTCACGTGCGATCGAGCACAGCTACGTCATGGTGCGCGACACTGCCCAGATCGAGCGGATAGCCGCTGCTATCGAGCAAGCCCCGGGCATCGTGCTGTATACGATCGTTGACCCCGCGCTTGCCGAACGCCTCGCCGAACGTTGCCGCGCCAATGCGGTGCCCGCTATTTCTGTTCTTGATCCGGTTATCAACGTCTTTCAGTCATATCTGGGGGATTCAGCAGCCCTCACCATCGGTGCGCAACACGTTCTGGATGCGGATTATTTTCAGCGCATTGAGGCGCTCAACTTCACCCTTGCCCATGATGACGGGATGCTGCCATCTAACCTTGATCAGGCCGACATTGTGATCGTTGGCGTTTCTCGCACATCGAAAACGCCGACCAGTATCTACCTGGCGCACCGCGGCTACCGCACAACCAATTATCCGCTCGTGCCGGGCGCTTCCATACCTAAAATTCTGACCAAGCCGACCAAGGCCTTGGTAGTCGGTTTGCTGGCCACCACCGACCGCATTGTTCAGATCCGGCTCAACAGGGTTCTCAACGACTACAATGAAATCGCTGATACCGAGTACACCGACAAAGCCCGGGTTGCCGCCGAAATCGCCGATTCACGCCGTCTTTGCATACGCAATGGATGGCCGATCATTGATGTGACGCGTCGTTCGATTGAAGAGACCGCAGCTGCCATCCTCTCGCTTTACCGCCAGCACCGCGAAGCGCAGCAGGAAGCCGAAGAAGCTGCTCAAAAGGAAACACCCACATGAGCGCGCTTTTTCTGGGGTCTGGTTCGTCGATTCGCGCCGATTTGCTCAAAGCTGCTGGACTAACTTTCTTTGTTCAAACAGCAGATATTGATGAACGTGCTCTGGAAGAAACCCTTGATGCGACCCTGCCTGCTCCCCTTGCTGAGGCATTGGCTGCGGCCAAAGCAACAGCGGTATGCGATGTTCTTTCGCAAACGAATCCAAATGCCTTCATCATTGGTGCTGATCAGGTTCTAAGCCTTGATGGCGAGATTCTGCACAAAGCACCCGATACTGCAGCAGCGCACGCAAAACTGATGCGCCTGCAAGGCAACACCCACCAGCTCACCTCTGCTGCCGCCATCGTTCAAAACGGAAAAGTGCTCTGGTCGGGTAGCCAAAGCGCGCAGCTCTCCATGCGCACCATGTCAAATGCATTGGTGGACGCTTATCTTTCCAAAGCGGGTGATGCCGCAACCGCCAGCGTCGGCGCCTATCGCCTGGAAGAGCTTGGTGCATCGCTTTTTGAGCGTATCGAAGGCGACTATTTCACCATATTGGGGCTGCCACTTTTGCCATTGCTGGCGGCGTTACGCGCGCATGGCATCGACCCATTGGGAGGTATCACCGCATGACCACGCTTGCCACCAAACGCGCGGCTGTTCTCGGCTGGCCTATAAAACACTCTCGCTCGCCTCTGATCCATGGCAGCTGGATTGCCGAGCACAAGCTGGATGCAAGCTACGAACCCCTGGCGGTAGACCCCGCGACCGCCAAGCAGTGGTTTAACGGGTTTGCAGAACATGGTCTGGTGGGAGCAAATGTTACCATCCCTCATAAGGAAAGCGCCCTTGCAGCCTGCAAGCACATCGCCCCGCATGCGGCCCGCCTTGGAGCGGTCAACACGCTCTGGTTGGAAGACGGCGCTTTGCATGGCACCAGCACAGACGGCGAAGGCTTTATGGCCAACCTTGCCGACCAAGCCGCCGATTGGAGCAAGCATCCCAAAGCCAATACCGCGTTGATCCTTGGGGCGGGGGGTGCGGCCCGCGCGATCATTGATGCGCTGCTGGTTGATGGGGTTGAACGTATTATCCTGCTCAACCGAACGCTTTTGCGCGCCGAGGGTTTGGCATCGCATTTCACCACCCACTTCGGCGCTGGCCGTGTGGTGCCGGGAACACTTGCTGATTTTGAAGCCCTTGCACCCTCCGCCGGGCTTCTGGTCAACACAACGGCGCTTGGCATGGAAGGTCAGTCACCACTTGATCTGCCATTACCGGCCTTACCGGATGGCGCTACAGTCAGCGATATCGTGTACACGCCGCTGGAAACGCAGTTGCTTCATGAAGCGCGCCAACGCAGTCACCCAGCCGTTGATGGCCTTGGCATGCTGTTGCATCAGGCGGTGCCGGGCTTTGAGAAATGGTTTGGTGTTCGCCCAACGGTTACCCCAGAGCTTCGCGCACTCATTGTTTCTGATCTCGAAATAAAAACAAGAGGTTAGACGTGGTACGCCTTGGCCTGACCGGATCCATCGCTACCGGTAAATCCACCACGGCAGAGCTGTTCGCGCAGGAAGGCTTGCCGGTCCACGATGCTGACGCAGCGGTGCATGCGATCTACGCACATGAAGGTGTGGAGCCGGTCGGTGCACTCATCCCCCGTGCCATTGTGGATGGCAAGGTTGATCGTGCCGCGCTGAAAGCTGCTCTGCAGGCCGACGACGCTCTGTTTTCAAAATTGGAAGCCATCGTCCACCCACTGGTTCACGCCCGCGAACAAGCAGCAGCCCAAAAAGCCAAGCAACGCGGCGATAAGATCATGGTGTTTGATGTTCCGCTTCTGTTTGAAACTGGCGGTGAAAAACGCATGGACAAGGTGGTCGTCGTTCACTGCGCGCCAGAAACCCAGCTTGCCCGCCTCATGGCGCGTGCGGGCATGGATGAAACAACAGCCCATATGCTGATGAAGCGGCAGATGCCGCAGGCCGATAAAATGGCGCGTGCCGATTTTCTTATATCGACCGATCATGGCATGGATGCAGCACGCGACAGGGTTCGCGAAATTCTCGAAGAATTGCGGGCATAACCAGCCCTATCGATTTCCTTTCCTGGGTATGGTGGGGCAAGATTTAGTCACATCACACGAGTAGGGGTTGTCGCCGTGCGCGAGATTATTTTCGACGTTGAAACCACTGGCTTGCGCGCAAAAGACGGTGACCGCGTTTGCGAGATCGCTGCAGTGGAGATGGTGGACTATGTGCCGACCGGGGTTGAGTTCCACGAGTATGTGAACCCGATGATGCCGATGCCTGCCAAAGCGCAGGAAATTCACGGGTTGTCGGATGATTTCCTCAAAGATAAGCCGCTGTTTGACAGCATCGCAGATGCCTGGGTGAGCTTTATCGGTGACGCGCGTCTGGTTGCGCACAATGCCATGTTTGATTTTGGCTTTGTGAACGCTGAACTGGAGCGTTGCGCCCGCCCCACCATGTCTTTTGAGCGGATGATCGACACGGTCGCAATCGCCCGGCGTAAATTTCCAGGGTCGGACAATTCGCTGGATGCGCTTTGTAATCGCTTCGGGATCGATCTGTCTGCCCGCACCAAGCACAACGCGCTGCTGGATACGCAGCTCTTGGCAGATGTCTATGTAGAGCTGATCGGCGCTCGGCAGACTGCGCTCAGCTTTGAGGATGCAGGTCCCAAACGCGCTGTTGCAGGGGTTAAGCTTGCAGCCCGGCCCACGCCACTGCGCTCGCTGGTCAGCGAGCCGGAAAAAGCCGCGCACGCAGCTTTTGTGCAGACGTTGGGAGAGGAAAGCGTATGGGCAAAGGTCTACCCCGATCTGCTTCGCGAAACGACAGAGCGCAAAACATGACCAGCAAACCATAATCAGTAACGCATAAAAAAAGCCGCGCTTTGAAAGCGCGGCTTTTTCAATGGATCTGGGGCAAGCTCTTAGCTTAGCTGGGCTTTGCAGCTGCTGCTTGGGCCTGCGCTGCGCGCTGACGATACAGCGACAGGAAATCCACCGGGTCCAGCATCAGTGGCGGGAAGCCTGCCTGGCGGGTAGCGTTTGCCAGAATTTCGCGGGCAAAGGGGAACAGAAGGCGAGGGCCTTCGATCATCAAAGCAACCTGGGTCTGCTCTTGTGTCATGTTTTCCACGCGGAAGAGGCCAGCATAGGCCAACTCCACCGCAAACAGCATGTCTTTTCCAGAACCAGCCTTGGTTTCCAGCTTCAACACCACTTCATGGGTGCTTTCTGGTTTGGCGTTTACTGCAACCGAAACATTGATATCGATCTTTGGCTTCTGCTGGCCGCGCATGGATTCTGGCGAGTTGGGGTTCTCAACCGAGAAATCTTTAATGTACTGCGCCAACGCCTGAAACTTTGGCTGAGCGGCTGCACCCGGTGCTGCCGCTGAGGCGGCTGCAGCCGCTGCTGCAGCGCCACCACCATTGCTGGTTTCAGCAGGCTTGCTGTCGGATTTGGCTTCAGCAGCATTGGTGGTGCTTGTGCTGTCTTCCTTGGCGTCGTCCTTAGCGGTTGCGCTGGTTTCGGTTGCCTTCTTGCGTGCCATGGGCGGTGTTTATCCTTGTGTCGAAGTTGGTTTGCCGCACGCGCGCCGGGTGCAAGGGCTGCTGGGGGCGCGCAAAGTCGAGCGGGTGGCTAACATTTTGCCCGCGATGCGGCAAGCTTGGGTTGGATGGACCGTAAAAGTTGGCCAGGATCGCCTGTCCATGCCGCTTAACCATGCCGCCTATTCGGCTCGTTTGTCCGCACCCGCTAACCCCAGGGGTTGTGGTCGCGCTCACGCCCCGGTTTTGATGAACCTTCAACGGCGGGTTCTGCATCAATCACGACATGATCAGGATTGGACTGCGGCTGGTGAGCCGGGCTTTGCCAGTCATCGTTTGATGCCTGTGAGCCACGAAACTGTGGCATGCCGCTGGCGACCTTGCTGCCATAGCGCGGCCAGATGAGCATTTGAATCGGCTTGATCAACAGCGCAATGCCCAGCAGGTCGGTGAAAAAACCCGGCAAAATAAGCAAAACGCCGCCAAGGAATCCCAGGACAAGGCCGCCCAGTTCCTGGCCCACGGTTTCGCCGGCTTCTGCCCGCCTTTGCATGCGCTGCACGCTGGCTAGGCCCATGGTGCGAATAACGAAGCCACCGGCCACAAAGCCCAGAATGACAAGGCCAAACACGCCAAGCAGCCCAACGGCGTTGGCCACGGCCACAAAACCGGCGATTTCCAGGAAGATGAAGACGAGAAAGAGAAAAGCAAATGGCATAGGCTCAACATGGGGCCATCGTGCCTGCGTTACAAGACAAGCAGAAAACGGGTGCAAATGCAGAAAGAAGGCCTGATTCCATGCCCAAAACGGCAAAAGCGGCATTTGGGCGCGACCTCAAAGTGCCTGCATGCTTGCGCCAGCCACTGGATGCTGATTGAAACGCACCTACATATGACTCGCAGTTAAACAACCAACCAAGAAGGTTCGGCCGCGGTTTTGCGCAATTTGCGCTCGCAACTGGCCGAGACGTGGACGCCGGTGGACATTTATACCCTCTTTTTTCTGGCCATTGCCGTGGTGATCTTTTTCCGGTTGCGTTCGGTCCTAGGCAAACGCACTGGCGAAGAGCGCCCGCCTTTTGATCCTTACACAGCGCGCGAAGAAGCTGAGACAGGTGGCGACAAGGTCGTCACTTTGCCGACGGCGCGTGCCCGGGCAGCTGATCCCGATGATCAAATCGGTGGTGTTGTGAAGCCCGGATCTGCAGTTGAAGGTGCGTTGAAAACCTTGCTGTCGGCTGACCCCAGCTTTAATGCGCGCGAATTTGTCGACGGTGGGCGCCTTGCCTATGAGATGATCGTCACTGCCTTCGCCTCTGGCGATAAAGGAACGCTCCAGCCCTTGTTGGATGAAGATGTCTATGCGGGCTTCGTGCAGGCGATTGACGATCGCAACGCTGCCGGTGAAACCGTGGACTTCACTTTCATCGGCCTGGATAAGTCCGACATCGTTGAAGCCGAGTTGGCAGGCTCTGTTGCCCAGATCACCATGCGGTTCAAAAGCCAGTTGATATCGGTGACCAAGGATTCTGATGGCCGCGTGATAGATGGTGATCCGACCGAAGTGACCGAGATGACCGACATTTGGACGTTTGCGCGCGATGTTTCGACCAACGATCCCAACTGGAAATTGGTCGCAACCGAAGCAACCTGAGCGTTTCTGAGGGACTATGGCATGGCGGGCAGCGACATCGTCTTGGATCCTCGCCGTGCTTGCCATGCTCGCCTGGGCGCCGACTGTCGCCATGGCTGATGGTTTTCCTGTCAATCTAACACCCACCACCTATGCCGCTTTGCCTGGCTGGGCGCGCGATGATCACACTGCGGCGATGGAAGCCTTCGCGCGCACATGCGTACGCGCGCAGCGGCGCACACCACGCACCCGCGTGAACGGCGTGGATGGAGCGGCACTGGCTGAAGTCTGCTCGCTTTATCTGGCTGATCCTGACCAAAATGCGCGCGACTTTTTTGAAGCCCACTTTACGCCGCACAACGTTGATGCCCCCGGTCTGCTGACCGGCTATTACGAGCCACAGGTGCGTGCATCGTTTGAGCGCGTGGGCACATTTCAGCATCCCCTTTACGCGCGGCCTCCCGAGCTCATGGAACTGCCAGACACGGCGCAAGCGCTTGGCATCGCCGATACTGTCACCTGGGGCCGTCAGACGGAAACCGGCTTTGAAGTGTACCCTGACCGTGCAGCCATCATGGCCGGCGCGCTAGAGGGCCGGGGCCTTGAGCTTGTTTACTTGGAAAATGCGGTGGATGCATTCTTCATCCACATTCAGGGTTCTGCCCGGCTGGCCATGACGGACGGATCGGTCCAACGGGTAAACTTTGCCGGCAAATCAGGCCATGCTTACACACCCATTGGCCGCACATTGGTTCAGCGCGGCGACATGGCGCTCGAAGACGTGACCATGGACAGCCTTCGCCAGTGGCTTGCCCGCGCAACACCAGAAGAACGCAATATCGTTTTGGCATCGAATCGATCTTTCATCTTCTTTGTGATGGCTGAAGACTTTGATTCAGAAGCCGGCCCTGTGGCAGCCGCAGGCGTGCCGCTTACCCCTGGTCGCAGCCTGGCAGTGGATCGTCATCTGCATACATTTGGCACGCCAGTGTTTGTGCGCTCAGAGGTAGCCCTGCCGACGGATTCAAAACCACTTAACCGGCTCATGATTGCGCAGGACACAGGTTCGGCCATTGTGGGTCCTGCGCGGGGTGATATTTTCATCGGGTCGGGCGATGAGGCTGGCCGTATTGCAGGCATGGTCAATCAGAGTGTGCGATACACGGTGCTTATTCCCAAATCCCGCGCGCATCCCGATGAGTAAGAAGCGCCAGACCTTGCCCAGGCAAAAACAGGTTCAAGGGGATTCGGGCCTCTGGGATCGGGTTAAGAAAACGGTTGACCCGCTGGATGAGAGACAGCGTGCGTTGTATTCTCAGGCGCTGGCTGATTTTCTGGATGAGGGCGTGGGGTTATCTGCGGCACACGGCGCGACGCAAACGCCCGCCCAGCCGATCCAGCACCGCCAAGGTGCGATGCGTGAGCACCCTGCACGCGCGCCCTCGCCTGCTAAAACGCTTAGACCACACGCAGCTGCGCAGCCGCCATTGGTGGATCTGGATCGCAAAACCAGAACGCGAATTGCCAAGGGCCGAACTCCAATTGATGCACGGCTTGATTTGCACGGCCTTCGCCAACACGAGGCGCATGATGTGCTGCGCGGTTTTATCTGGCGGTGCCATTCAGCCGGTCATCGCACAGTGTTGGTCATTACCGGCAAGGGGACGCGCCAGAAGGATCCCCATCCAGATGCCCCACCTTGGGCCATGGGCTCGGGCATTTTGAAGCGGGCAGTGCCTGGCTGGCTTGGCGCGGCAGACATGCGTGCTGCGGTGCTATCGGTGGAGCCAGCGCATGCCAGCCATGGCGGGGAGGGCGCTTTGTATGTGCGCCTTCGTGTAAACAGGGGCACTGCCTGATGGCTGGTTTGTGAGCGCTCAGAAGGACGATACGCTGACCCCCTTGGGGGTGAAGCTGCGCCAACTGCGTAAGGAGCGAGCCGTAACGCAGGCCCAGATGGCTGAGCATTTGGGGATTTCTAGCGCGTATCTCTCGGCGCTGGAGCACGGCAAGCGCGGCATCCCCAATTGGGCGTTTGTTCAACGGATTGTGGGCTATTTCAATCTGATTTGGGACGATGCAGACGAGCTGGAAACGCTTGTGTTTTTGTCTCATCCCCGGGTGGTGGTGGATACATCTGATTTGAGCCCACAGGCGACGCGACTGGCAAACGTGCTGGCCCAGCGCATCGTACATCTTTCGCAAGGCGACTGCGTTTATTTGGAGAACGTCATTGAGATGCTCATTGAGGGCACAGCACCCGCGCTGGCACCAGAGAAGAAACGCAAGCGCCAAAAGCCGGACTGACCCACCACAGGCATCATCCCGGACGCTGAAAGCGATCCGGGATCTGCAACGACGCGTCGTGATGATGCAGATCCCGGCTCACACGCTACGCGCGATGGCCGGGATGACGCCTTTCGCTGAACCCGACCTACAAAATAAACTTCGACAGATCGGTGTTTTTGGCCAGCTCGCCAATATGCTCCTGCACATGATCAGCATCGATGGTGATTTCTTCGCCCGAGCGATCTGGCGCGGTGAAGGAAATCTCATCCAAAATCCGCTCCATCACGGTTTGCAGGCGGCGAGCACCAATGTTTTCCACTGAGCTATTGAGGTCCACGGCAACGTCGGCAATCGCGTCGATGGCATCGTCAGTGAAAGTGATCGTGACGTCCTCGGTCCCCATCAGCGCCACATATTGCTTGATGAGGCTTGCCTCGGTATCACGCAAAATCTGGCGGAAATCATCTTTGGTCAGTGCCTTCAGTTCCACGCGGATCGGCAAACGACCCTGAAGTTCTGGCAACAGGTCTGAAGGTTTGGCGACGTGAAACGCGCCTGAGGCAATGAAGAGGATATGATCGCTTTTCACCGGGCCGTATTTGGTGGCAACGGTGGTGCCTTCCACCAGCGGCAGCAGGTCGCGCTGCACGCCTTCCCGGCTCACATCGCCGCCGCGCCCCGCACTGGTGGCAATTTTGTCGATCTCATCAAGAAACACGATGCCGTGGTTTTCGGTCAGCTGGATCGCCTCGGCGGTGATTTCTTCATCATCCAGCAGCTTGTCGGATTCCTCCGCTAGCAGCAGATCATGGCTATCGGCCACTGAAACCCGGCGCTTTTTGGTTTTCGCCCCGCCAAACGCCTTGCCCAGCATATCGGACATGTTGATCATGCCCATGTTAGCGCCCGGCATGCCGGGAATCTCAAAGCTTGGCATGCCGCCGCCGGTATCGCGCAGATCGATCTCAATCTCTTTGTCATTGAGGTCACCCTCACGCAGCTTTTTGCGAAAGCTGTCGCGCGTAGCGGGTGACGCATTCTCGCCCACCAAAGCGTCCAGCACCCGGTCTTCAGCGGCAATGTGCGCCTTGGCCTCTACCTTTTTACGGCGGGTTTCGCGCACCAGGCCAATAGCGGCCTCCACCAGATCGCGCACGATCTGCTCTACGTCGCGGCCCACATACCCAACTTCGGTAAATTTTGTAGCCTCGATCTTGATAAAGGGCGCATTGGCAAGCTTGGCCAAGCGGCGGGAAATTTCGGTTTTACCCACGCCGGTTGGCCCGATCATCAGGATATTTTTGGGCATCACCTCTTCGCGCAGAGCGTCATCAAGCTGCTGGCGACGCCAACGGTTGCGCAAGGCAATGGCCACCGCCCGCTTGGCATCGTGCTGGCCGATGATGAAGCGATCAAGTTCAGAAACGATCTCGCGCGGAGAGAAAGTGGCAGCAAGGTTGCTCATTGGGTCAATTGTCCTTCAGACGGGAACTTTTCCATCAACTGCGTGATGGAACCATCGGGTTTGGTGAAACTGGCAAAGCGAGTGAAACCCGCTTTCTCATAGGCGCGTAAAGCGCGGGTGTTGGCGGCGTCAGGGTCGATGATGATGCGCGATGCGCCCTGCGAAAAGAGTTTGTCGCAGAACACACGCACACAGGTGGACCCCAGCCCTTTACCCAGCAAATCGGGTCGCCCGATCACGATATCAACCCCCAATGTGTTTGCAGCTTGATTGGCGACCCACGGTTCCTTGGCCACAGCATCAGCGGGTTGGGCATCACACGGCCAGCTTTGAACGTAGGCAAAAGGCTCTTCTGCATGATGAGCGATGTAGCCAGAGGATTGCCCTGTGCGCTCGCCGTCAAAAATGAGGCCAATCTCGTGTTCCGGTTCGCCCCACCATTCCTGGGCATGCGGCGTGGAAAGCCAGTCGCGCAGCATCGGTGTATCGGTCTTAGTTACGGGCGCGAATCGAAACGCGTGCATGGATCAATCTGCGGTGTCGATGCTTTCCAGCACCACATTGTGGTTGGTGTAAACGCAGATATCGCCCGCGATTTTCAGCGCCCGGCGGGCAACCTCTTCGGCATCATGATCGCTATCTTGAAGTGCCTTGGCAGCAGCGAGCGCAAAGTTGCCGCCAGAGCCAATGGCCATGACGCCATCTTCAGGCTCCAGCACATCGCCGGTTCCTGTCAGAATGAGGCTTTCATCCTTGTCGGCGACGATCATCATCGCTTCCAAGCGCCGAAGGTAGCGGTCGGTGCGCCAGTCCTTGGCCAGTTCTACCGCCGCGCGTTTCAACTGGCCGGGATACTGCTCCAGCTTGGCTTCCAGTCGTTCAAACAGGGAGAAAGCGTCCGCGGTCGCGCCTGCAAAGCCGGCAATCACATCCCCTGTGGCAAGGCGGCGTACTTTACGCGCATTGCCCTTCATCACGGTCTGGCCAAGGGAGACCTGCCCATCGCCAGCCACAACGACCTTGCCGCCCTTGCGAACGGTAACGATGGTGGTGGCGTGCATTTGCGGCAGAGCTGTATCTGGAGCGTGCATAGATTTTCTTTCGGTTTGAAATCGTCTGTTGAACGCCATGTAAGTGTCGATCACGCGATTGCAAAGCGTGCACCCGGCAGGAAGGTATTCATCAGAGGGGCTTGAACCGCTTGGATCGCGCGCAATGGCCTGTTAGAGGAGGGCGAGCAGTTCCCCATTTCGGCAAGTCCTTTTCGGTAGATCCATGGCCCGTACAGCAAGTCTTTCGCGCACCACCAACGAGACATCGGTCACCGTAGCGGTTGACCTGGATGGTACCGGCACATCGTCGATTACCCTCAATGGCGCTGGCTTTTTTGCGCATATGCTTGACCAACTGGCCAAGCATTCGCTGGTGGACATAACCGTTGAGGCAAGCGGCGACATCCACGTTGATGATCACCATTTGGTGGAAGACGTTGGCATCGCGCTCGGCCAGGCTATGCTTGAGGCTTTGGGCGACAAGCGCGGCATCCGTCGCTATGCCTCAGCTGATCTGCCGATGGACGAGGCTTTATCACGCGCGGCTATTGATGTTTCCGGCAGGCCGTTTCTGGTGTGGCGGGCGGAGTTTAATGCAGAAAAAATCGGAACATTCGACACCCAATTGGTGCGCGAGTTCTTTCAGGCTTTCGCCATGAATGCGGGCATAACGCTGCATGTGGAAAGTGTCTACGGCGCCAACAGCCACCACATCGCTGAGAGTATTTTCAAAGCAGTTGCGCGATCCTTGCGTGATGCGCTGGCCATTGACCCGCGCGTGGCCGGTGACCTGCCCACCACCAAGGGAGCGCTGTAGGCGGATGGTAGTCTGATGCGTACCTACTCGGTTTTTGCGCCGCCGGTTATGCCGGGGGGTCTGGAAGAAAATGCAGAAGCGCTGAAGTTCGTGCCCCATGGCTGGTCGCTTTGGGCGCTTATTATCCCAGCCTTGTGGATGGCACTTCGCCGTTTATGGTGGGTGCTGTTGTTTTATGTGCTGATCATTGCTGCGATACAGGTCATCGGCTTGGTGGTGCCGCAGGTCGTCACGCTGGGGCTATCCATCGGTCTTGCGCTCGTCCTGATGGTGGAAGCTGGAACGCTTCGCATGGAAACTTTGCTGGCTAAGGGTTATCGCGAAATCGCCGTTCTTCAGGCCAAAAATCAAAAAGCCGCCGAACTCGACTTTTTCACCATTTGGGTGTCTGAGCAGGATGATGCGGCACAGGTTTCTGCAACCTCAAAGCTAGCAGCCAAGTCGGCATCGGGTATGCGGTTGCATCGCCCGTTGAGTGCCACGCCGCCTGCCCTTCCTGGTCTTTCGAGCTAAAGAACCGTTTCATGAGCGAATCGATTGCCATCATCGACTATGGCTCTGGCAACCTGCGGTCTGCCAGCAAGGCCTTTGAACGTGTCGTGGGCGAGGCAGGCCTATCTGCCTCCATTGACGTGACCGACGACCCGGAGTTGGTGCGGCGTGCTGATCGTGTGGTTCTTCCTGGTGTCGGTGCCTTTGCTGACTGTGCCCAGGGGCTTAATGCGGTTCCGGGCATGCATGAGGCTCTCTTTGAAAGCGTTACGCAGCGCGGGGCCCCGTTTCTGGGTATCTGTGTGGGTATGCAGCTTATGGCAGAGCGTGGGTTGGAGCATGGTGTTACGCCCGGGTTCGGCTGGATTTCTGGCGATGTGGTGGCCATTGAACCTGATGATGCGAGCCTGAAGATTCCCCACATGGGCTGGAACATTTTACAGGAAACGCGCCAGCACCCTATTCTTGAAGGCATCAAAACCGGCGAAAATGGCCTGCACGCCTACTTCGTGCACTCCTACCACCTGGCGGCCAACAACCCGGGCGATGTCATTGCGTGCGCCGATTATGGTGGGCAGGTGACGGCTCTTGTTGGCCGCGACAACATGGTCGGCACCCAGTTCCACCCGGAAAAAAGCCAGGCGCTGGGTCTGGCCCTTATCGGCAACTTCCTGCGTTGGAAGCCATAGCGCTTTCATCGGCAAAACCTGACGGATCCGAAATGATATTGTTCCCTGCAATCGACCTGAAAGACGGTGTGTGTGTGCGCCTGAAAAAAGGCGAGATGGACGACGCGACCATCTACAACACCGATCCGGGTGCGCAGGCAGCAAGCTTTGAGGCGATGGGCTTCAGCTATCTGCACGTGGTGGACCTGAATGGAGCTTTCGCCGGAGCAAGCCAGAACGGCGACGCGGTGGACAGTATACTAAGCCGGGTAAAAATGCCGGTTCAGTTGGGCGGCGGTATCCGCGATCATGACGCCATTGACGCCTGGCTCGATAAGGGCATCGCCCGTGTCATTTTGGGTACGATCGCCGTGCGCGACCCTGATCTGGTCAAGCAGGCAGCGCAGCGCCATCCCGGTAAGATCGTGGTGGGTATTGATGCGCGCGCCAAAGCCGATGGCAAAAGCTATGTGGCAGTAGAAGGCTGGGCTGAAACATCAGACATGCTGGCCGTGGACCTTGCCAAAGCCTTTGAAGATGCGGGCGTTGCGGCCATTGTTTACACCGATATTGATCGCGACGGCGTCCTGACGGGCATCAACTGGCAATCCACGATTGCGCTGGCAGATAGCGTGTCTATTCCGGTTATTGCATCTGGTGGTTTGGCATCGCTGAGCGATATCGAGCGCATGACGCAACCAGACGCTGCTAAGCTAGAAGGTGCGATTTCTGGCCGAGCGCTCTATGATGGACGGATCGACCCGGCAGAAGCGTTGAAAATCCTGGAGGCTGTCCAATGAGCATGCGCATTCGCTCCAAGGAGCGCATCAGTGAAAAAGACGCCGCCAAATGGGCCTGGCGCTGGTCCATTGGCTTGGTGCTGATCATCGGCCTATTCCCGTTGGTAGGCGCTTTTGTTGGAGAGCTCATTGCGCTTTCGCTTGGATGCACGGTGGATATGCCCAGCCTTTCAAACTGCAGTCGGCCAAATGCTTTTCTTGAGGCTATGTCGGGCTCGCTGATGGGCATGATCCGCTGGGCGTTGATGACAGTGCCGATGGCGATCGTTGTGCTTGTTGGCCTTGCTGTCACCTACACAATTCAGAAAAAACGCGCTGAGATGAAGCGCGACGAGGCGAAGCGATGACATCCTCCCAAAACAAGACCTGGAACATTTACCTTTCCGGTGAAATTCACACCGATTGGCGCGCCGATATCGAGCGCGCGACCAGCGCCGCAGGCCTGCCTGTTTCATTCTCTGCCCCGGTTACCGACCATGCAGCCAGCGATGATTGCGGCGTCGCAATCCTGGGCGAAGAGCCCAACAAATTTTGGCACGATCATAAGGGCGCGATGGTCAATGGCATCCGCACCCGCACGCTCATCGGTGATGCAGACATTGTGGTGGTGCGCTTTGGCGAGAAGTATCGCCAGTGGAACGCAGCTTTCGATGCTGGGCTAGCCTCAGCGCTGGGCAAACCGATGATCGTGATCCAGCTGCCCGAACATGACCATGCCCTCAAAGAGGTGAATGCAGCGGCGCTTGCCGTCGCGCGTGAACCAGTTCAGGTGGCAGAAATTTTGGCCTATGTGATCAATGGAACGCTGCCAGCCGCCAAAGCGCAGGCGGCAGAGTGAAGGCCGATTTCTGGTAGGTGTCATCCCGGAGGCGCTTTGCGCAATCCGGGATCTGCAACCCGACCATGGTGAACGAGATCTCGGCTCAAGGCCGGGATGACGGAGAGAGAAGTGTCTTTAAAACCCAGAGTCATCCCATGCCTCGACGTGAAGGACGGTCGCCCCGCCCGCCTGCAGGTGCGCAGCGCCGAGGACGGGCAACAAAAGTGCGGCGCGGTGAAACCATGAGTCTTAAACCCAGAGTCATCCCATGCCTCGACGTGAAAGACGGCCGCGTCGTCAAAGGCGTCAACTTCGTCGATCTGGTTGATGCTGGCGATCCGGTCGCGGTGTCCAAAGCTTACGATGCCGCAGGGGCCGATGAGCTGTGCTTCCTCGATATCACGGCCAGCCATGAAGATCGCGGCATTCTGCTTGATGTGGTGCGCCAGACAGCTGAAAACTGCTTCATGCCTGTTACCGTTGGGGGTGGCGTGCGCACGCTGGAAGATATCCGCAACCTGCTGCTCGCTGGCGCGGACAAGGTCTCCATCATGACGGCTGCCGTGCATGATCGTGATTTTGTGCGCAGGGCAGCCGAAAAGTTCGGCTCACAGTGCATTGTGGTGGCGATCGATGCCAAAGCCTCCACCCGTGAGGACGGCTCAACCTGGTTTGAGATTTTCACCCATGGCGGGCGCAAGCCCACCGGCATCGACGCGGTGGAGTACGCCAAGGAAGTGGTGGCGCTGGGTGCGGGCGAAATTCTGCTCACCTCGATGGATCGCGATGGCACGAAAATTGGCTTTGACCTGCCGCTTACCCGCGCCATTGCAGATAGCGTGTCCGTGCCTGTTATCGCTTCCGGTGGCGTTGGCACCTTGGACCATTTTGTCGAAGGGGTACGTGATGGTCATGCCACCGCGGTACTTGCGGCCTCGGTCTTCCACTTCGGCACCTACTCGATCGGTGAAGTCAAAGACCATATGATCGCCGCCGGCATACCCATGCGTCCGGCGTAGACGGAGCAAAGAAAAATGAGGCCAGCATGAGTTTTTCACTGTCTGATCTTGAAGCAATCCTCGCTGAGCGCGCGACCGCGCCCGCCGATGAAAGCTATACTGCCTCGCTCTTGCAAGCCGGCATGCCCAAAGCCGCTCGTAAACTGGGCGAGGAGGCCGTGGAAAGCATTGTTGCTGCGCTGGAAGGTGATCGCGCCGAGCTGACCAAAGAAGCTGCCGATGTGCTCTACCACCTGCTGGTTGTGCTGCGCATTGCCAATATCCCGCTGGATAATGTCATGGCAGAACTTTCCGCGCGCACCGGCCAGTCAGGATTAGCCGAAAAAGCAGCGCGCGATACGTAACGCTTTATAGGTCGGGCGTTTTTGGGGCGAGCTTCCATGGATCAGATGAAGACTTCCAACCTCTCCCCGTATCGCACCTTCAGCCGGGAAGAATGGGCGGCCCTGCGTGAGGGCGAGCCTATGTTGCTCTCGCAGGATGAGATTGACCGCTTTCGATCGCTGAACGATCGCCTGTCCATCGAAGAGGTGGAGGCCATCTACCTGCCGATGTCGCGTTTGCTGGCCATGTATGTGCGCGCTACACAGCAGCTTTTTAAAGCGACGCGGAAGTTTTTAGGATCCGGCGGGGCCAAGGTTCCCTTTGTTATTGGCGTTGCCGGTTCGGTCGCGGTGGGCAAATCCACCACCAGCCGCGTGCTGCAAGCGCTGCTGAGCCGCTGGCCCAACACGCCCAAGGTTGACCTCATCACAACCGATGGATTTTTGTTGCCCAACGCCGTTCTGGAGGCCGAAGGCCTGATGAACCGCAAGGGGTTTCCCGAAAGCTATGATGTGAAGGCGCTGCTGACGTTTTTGAGTGACGTAAAAGCTGGTCGGGAGCATGTCGAAGCGCCGGTGTATTCGCACCTTGTGTACGATGTGATGCCCGGCGAAACCGTGTCCGTGGATCGCCCAGACATCCTGATCGTTGAGGGGTTGAACGTGTTGCAGGCACGCCAGCCCTCACCGTCGGAGGCCGACCGCGCCGTACCTTTTGTATCCGATTTCTTTGATTTTTCGATCTATATTGATGCTGAAGAAGACACCCTGCGACGCTGGTATATCCGCCGGTTCATGCGCCTGCGTGAAACCGCCTTTCAGGACCCCGACAGCTACTTCCATCGCTATTCCAAGCTGAAGGATGATGAGGCGGAGGCGGTTTCCTTGCACATCTGGAACGGCATCAACTTGCCGAACCTGCACACCAATGTGCGCCCCACCCGCGCGCGTGCCGACCTGGTGCTGACCAAAGGCGATGCCCACAAGATCGAACGGGTTGATCTGCGGAAGGTTTGAGTTCTTGTCGAGGGCAGATCCCGGCTCAAGGCCGGGATGACAAAACAGCAGATGAGCTGTCATCCCGAACGAGGAACGAGGTCCGGGATCAGCTACACGCACCGAAACGCAACAAAAAAGGGCGGCCCGTCGGACCGCCCTTCTTCAAAATCGTGGCGACCGCGTCGCTACTCAGCGGCTTCGGTGATTTCTTCGCCCGTTTCCTGGTCGACCATCTTCATGCCAAGGCGAACCTTGCCGCGATCGTCAAAGCCCAGAAGCTTCACCCAAACCTTGTCGCCTTCTTTGACAACATCGGTGGTCTGCTTCACGCGATCGGCGGCCAGCTGCGAAATGTGCACCAGGCCGTCTTTAGGGCCGAAGAAGTTCACGAACGCACCAAAGTCCACCGTCTTCACAACGGTACCCTGGTAAATCGCGCCTTCTTCTGGATCGTCAGTGATCGACTTGATCCATTTGATGGCAGCTTCAATCGACTTGCCATCCGAGGATGCCACTTTGACGGTACCATCATCTTCGATGTTGATCTTCGCGCCGGTTTTTTCCACGATTTCGCGGATGATTTTACCGCCAGCACCGATCACATCACGGATCTTGTCGGTTGGGATGGAAAGCTGCTCGATGCGCGGGGCAAATTCGCCCAGCTCAGCGCGCGCTTCACCCAAGGCACGGCTCATCTCACCGAGAATGTGTAAACGCCCACCCTTGGCCTGATCCAGTGCGATCTGCATGATTTCTTCGGTGATGCCATCGATTTTGATGTCCATCTGAAGCGAAGTGATGCCGTTGGCAGTACCGGCCACCTTGAAGTCCATGTCGCCCAGATGATCTTCATCACCCAAAATGTCCGACAGAACCGCGAAATCTTCGCCCTCTTTGATGAGGCCCATCGCGATACCAGCCACAGGAGCCTTCAGCGGAACACCCGCATCCATCAGCGCCAGCGAAGTGCCGCAGACGGTGGCCATGGAGGACGACCCGTTGGATTCGGTGATTTCCGAGACAACACGCAGTGTGTACGGGAACTCAGTCTTGGCAGGCAGCATCGGATTGATCGCACGCCAGGCAAGCTTGCCGTGGCCGATCTCACGACGACCGGGCGAGCCCACGCGGCCAGCTTCACCCACCGAGAAGGGAGGGAAGTTGTAGTGCAGCATGAAGTTGCCGAAGTGCAGACCGTCGAGGCCATCAATCATCTGCTCATCATCGCCGGTGCCAAGCGTTGCAACCACAATCGCCTGCGTTTCACCGCGTGTGAACAGCGCTGAACCGTGCGTACGGGGCAAAATACCAACTTCGCTTTCGATCTGACGCACCGTGACGAGGTCACGGCCATCAATGCGGCTCTTGGTTTTCAGGATCGAGCCGCGAACGGTCGCTGCTTCAACCTTTTTGAAGACGGTTTTAACCTGCGTTTCAGTCCAGGCTGGCGCGTCGGCACCCTCAGGGAAGAACGTGGCCATAACTTTCTTGCGCGCTTCGCCGATCGCGTCCTGACGTTCCATCTTGGTGGTGATGGCGTAGGCAGCAGCAAGATCGTCAGCAACCATGCCGCTTACCGCGTCATAAAGCTCGGACAGATCTTCAGGCTGGAAGTCGCGTGGCTCTTTGGCGCATTTTTCAGCCAGCTGGATGATGGCGTCGATCACAGGCTGGAAGCCCTTGTGGCCGAACATCACAGCGTCGAGCATGGTTTTCTCATCCAGCTCTTTGGCTTCAGATTCCACCATCAGCACGGCATCATTGGTACCGGCGACAACCAGATCCAGCTCAGTGTCTTCCATCTGGTCGATGGTTGGGTTGAGCACAAGCTCGCCATCGATACGGCCAACACGGGCACCACCGATTGGGCCCATGAAGGGCACGCCGGAAAGTGTGAGCGCAGCAGAGGCTGCCACCATCGCCAGCATATCTGGGTCATTTTCCATGTCGTAGGACATGCAGGTACAGATCACCTGGGTTTCGTGCTTGTAGCCATCAACAAACAGCGGACGGATCGGACGGTCAATGAGACGGGAAACAAGCGTCTCTTTCTCCGTTGGGCGACCTTCGCGCTTGAAGAAACCGCCGGGGATGCGGCCAGCAGCGTAGTATTTTTCCTGGTAGTTCACCGTCAGCGGGAAGAAATCCAGGCCTGGCTTTGGCGCATGCGCCGAAACAACGGTGGCGATAACAGTGGTTTCGCCATAGGTGGCGATTACCGCGCCGTCGGCCTGTCGGGCAACCTTACCCGATTCCAGCGTCAGTTCGCGGCCGCCCCAGTCGAGGCTGATTTTGTGATGATTGAACATAAAGCGTTCCTTGCATTGGGCTGCCCCGGCATAATGCCATTAGGAGGCGTGCCCCGGTCAAAGTCGGCCAACCCCCCATTGGGTCGAACCGGTTTCCATGCCGATCACAAAAAACGAAGGCCCAGGCGGCCCGCCTGTGGGGGAGTTAGCGGGGGCAAGCCTCCGAAAACATTCATCCACATTGGGGACGCTTGATAACGTCAGTGCCAGGCTTTGAAGGTCTAAGAGCCAACAGCAAGACGACGGAACCCTGAAAGCCTCCACAATGGGGCGTCAGAAATCGGCAATCCTGCCAGTGGTTTCTCTCAAACCCGAAAATCTGGCGGTTGAGGTGGCCTTCGCCGTTCGTACACCGGCAAAGAACCAAGGGCACGCCAGCGTTTGCCAGCGTGCCCTTGAAAAGCGTTTTAGCGACGGATGCCCAAACGCCCGATCAACGAGCGGTAGCGGGCCTCATCACCAGATTTCACATAGTCGAGCAACTTGCGACGCTGGCTGACCATTTTCAGCAAGCCACGACGCGAGTGATTGTCTTTTTTGTGATCTTTGAAGTGACCGGTCAGATTGTTGATCCGCTCGGTCAAAATGGCCACCTGCACTTCAGGTGAGCCGGTATCGCCAGGTTTAGTGGCGTACTCTTCCATAAGCGCAGCCTTGCGCTCAGCCGTAATCGACATCGGGAAACTCCTTTAGGTCTGGAGGGAAAATACGGCCCAGGCCGGGATGTCGTCCAGCAAGGGTCAATGCGGTTGTTCCGAAGGAGCAGAGCCAACAAGGATGTTGGTTTTCCGAAGGAACAGAGCCACGGGGTGAACACTGATGAGTTTCACCAGCGTTGCCGGGGCTATAGAGGGTTTTGGCTAGGAATGGAAGGGGTAGGAGTTAGAACGGAATATCGTCGTCAAACTCCCTGGGTAGCGCCGTAGCTTCAACAACTGAAATGCTGCCATCAATAACTTCAAAGTCGGCCGCACCCGCATCGTCGATCCTCAATCGTCTTGCTAGACGGTTAGCGGCTTGAGTGAAGGGTGTCTCTCCGTCTTCCTGCATAAGGCCAGCTTCAATGTAATAGCTCGTTAAGCGATGAAACGTGCTTCGCTTCAGAGTGAATAGCCCCCTGGTGTCGTATTTCGAGAGCTCGCCAGCCATAGACGAGCCAATGTTGATGCAGGAAACCTCTTCATCAAAATTATGATAAAACTCACCATTCCAATCATTTGCCGACCATTCTAGGTTGTCGAAATAGAATGGGAAAATCGAAATCCAAGAGGCCTTAATCCTTGCGTTGCTCCCACGCTCGCTCGTTCTGGCACGGTTATGTTTGGGGAGAATGTCGATCTCAACGGTATCGTTGACCGAAGGCATTTGTGGCAGTTCGATCTCGACCTTCAACTCGCCTAGAAGTTTTCGAAACTCATCGTTTTGCTTTCGTACTGCATTTAGTTCTTCTAAGGCCTCGATATTCGTCAGGGAGTTGCCCCGTACCCAGCCGGTCCTTGGTATGGTTGCCTTGGCGTGGTCTAATGCTTCTCGGACGGCGAGCTTGAGCCCATCTATGGTTTTCCAGGCCTTTCGCAATCGGCCAGTTTCTACTTCTGCGATAAATTCGTTTAACAGCTTTTGGCCATTCGGTTCTTGTTCTGAATGCTTATGCGGCAAGTCCTCGCGGTCATCTCTAAGCATAACCAGTACTGGAACAACTTGCGCCAAGGCATAGCGGAACTCCTTGTGGGTGTAGCTCAGCCCATCATCTGCCACGGAGCCATAGCGACCAGCGATGATCAGGACGTAGTAGTCACATTCATCAATCAACGACTTTATGAACTGAAACTGATCTTCTGCAGCTGCTGGAAAGGACTCCATCTGCACCGGAAAATCACCATTACTGATCACTGCATCTTGGACAGCACTTCGTTCATCGCGTAAGTCTTGGTAAGTGGAACTGATAAAGAATTGATATCGCTTGGCTTTCACGCCTTTCTCCCGTGCAAAAAAATTGTTGCCGAAGTATAAACCGATTCTCATATTTTGTTCGCATCAATAGAGACGTCGATCACCCATGCCCCTAACCAACCACCAAGCGTCTGCCTTTCTTGATCTCTGGAATGAGCCAGATGCATCCATTCGGGCGCAGACGATGCGCGATCTGCTCGAGCCGTCCTGCACCTATGATGATGTGCACCGCGCGGACCCTGCCGTGGGTCATGAGGCGTTGAACGGTTTTCTGACCTTCTTTCGCGAGCGAGTACCCGGCGTCACCAACGCCCTTGAGGGCGATGTGGAGGGCGCGCGGCACTTCGCCCGGTTTCGCTTTCACCTGACCAAAAATGGCGAGACCTTCGCCCGCGGCATGTATCTGGTCACGTTGGATGAGGCGGGTCGCATGGTCGCCATCTATGGGTTTATCGACTAGAAGCGCTATCTGGGTCTGGGCACTCCCAGCCAGAAAGCACCATCATGGCCCCCAGTTTCATTCCACATTCCCTCACAACCCAAAGTGGCCACAAGGACTGGCTACGCACCACGGCCCTCGTGGTTGGTTCATCCGCGCCGGTGCTCTTTTTCGGATCGATGGCCGCAACGGCGGAGCCGGCGCGCTTTCTGATCGATATGATCACCTGGCCGCTGGGCACGGTCACGTTCGCCGCGCAGGAAACGCGGTTCCTCTCAGCCATTACAGCCGGGTTTCTACTCGGCTGGGCGGTGATGATCTGGTGCCTGCGCGCCTGGGTCTACGATGCCGCGCCCGATGGCGTGCGCAAAAGCGTGCTCACCGGCACGCTTGCCTGGTTCGTTCTTGATAGCGTTGGCGTGGTGCTGGCGGGCAGCCCGGTCAATGTGGCGTTTAACGTTGTGGTGCTTCTGTTTGCGGTCGGCCCCATGTGGTGGCCAGCGCGAGACTAAATCCCCGTAGCCGGTGGCTACTCGGCGGGCACAATCACACGTTTAGGCAAAAACTTGCCGTAATCCATCACGCCGATGGCCACCAGCTCGTCCCCATCCATGGCGTAGGCTTCTTCACCATTGGCGGGTGCAGTTGGTCCGCGAACCAGCAGGCTCATGCCCCGGCGCAGCTTGGCGGCATCACCTGATACCACCTGAATTTCGTGCAGTTCCCCCAGCGCATCGGCCATGGGGGTCAGCAGCGCATCGCAATCTTCAGGCGCATCCATCGCTTCCAGCTGATCGAGCGTCACGGTGGCGTTCTCATCAAATGGGCCGACCTGGGTTCGGCGCAGGCTGGTCACATGCCCGCGCGTGCCAAGCTTGCGGCCAAGGTCGCGCGCGATGGCGCGCACATAAGTGCCCTTGCCGCAATGGGCTTCAAACAGGGCGCGGTCTTCATCCGGGGAGCCCAGATACACCAGATCGTGGATGGTGATGGTGCTCGGTTCCAGTTCCACCACTTCGCCATCGCGGGCCAGATCATAAGCGCGCTCGCCGTCAATCTTTTTGGCCGAAAAGGCCGGGGGAACTTGTTCAATCGTGCCGATGAAGGCTGGAAGGGCAGCCAAAATGGCCTCCTCATCGGGCCGCACATCGCTAGTGGCCGCCGGTTCGCCTTCGGTATCGTCGGTGGTGGTCTCGATGCCCCAGCGCACTGTAAAGAGGTACCGTTTCTCGCCATCCATCACATAGGGCACGGTCTTGGTGGCTTCCCCTAACGCCAGGGGAAGGATGCCTGAGGCCAGCGGATCAAGCGTGCCGGCATGGCCGGCCTTGTTAGCATCAAACAGCCGCCGCACCCGCCCCACCGCATGGGTGGAGGTGACGCCAACAGGCTTATCCAGAATGACCCAGCCAGAAACCTTCCGGCCCTTCTTGCGACGACCCACTAGTCCTCATCTCCAAAATCTTTCCCTCTGACGGAGTCAGTGTCGCGGGCGACTTCGGGCGAGCGCAAAATGCTATCGATCTTGCCAAAAGTGTCGAACGAAGTGTCCGGCTTGAAGCGCAGCGTTGGCGTGAAACGCAGGTTCAGCTGACGGCCAATTTGCATCCGCAGGTCACGCTGCCCAGCCGACAGTTTCTTGGGCAACGCGTCCTTGTCGCCCGGCCCAATGGGCGTGACAAAACAGGTCGCAATTTTCAGATCCGGCGACATGCGCACTTCGGACACCGAAACCAGCATACCGCCCAGGTCAAGGCCATGAACATCGCCGCGTGTCAGCACGTCCGATAGGGCGTGCCGCACCAGTTCGCCTACCCGCAACTGCCGTTGTGAAGGTCCATTCATGACAAGATCTCCGAACTCTGCTTGAAGGCAGCCGCCCCTTGCCGGGGCGGCTCACTTTCCCTACAGGCGGTGCCTGCTAGAGTTTGCGGGCCACTTCTTCCACGCGGAAGCACTCGATGACATCGCCTTTGCGCATGTCTTCATAGTTTTCAAACGCCATACCGCATTCCTGGCCGGTGGAAACTTCGCCCACCTCATCCTTGAAGCGTTTGAGCGTTTTCAGCTTGCCCTCGTGGATCACCACATTGTCGCGGATCAGGCGCACACCATTGCCGCGTTCGACCTTGCCTTCGGTGACGGTACACCCGGCAACCTTGCCAACCTTGGTGATGTTGAACACCTCCAGGATTTCGGCATTGCCCAGCATGGTTTCGCGACGCTCTGGCGAAAGAAGGCCTTCCATGGCCGCTTTAATGTCATCCACCAGATCGTAGATGATGTTGTAGTAGCGGATCTCGATGCCTTCGGCCTGCGCAATGTCGCGCGCTTGCTTGTTGGCACGCACGTTGAACGCAATAATGGGCGCTTCAGAGGCTGCGGCCAGCGCAATGTCACTCTCGGTCACACCACCAGGTGCGGCGTGAATAACGCGGGCAGCAACTTCTTCATTACCAATCTTTTCAACGGCTTGGGCAATGGCTTCAACAGAACCCTGCACATCGCCTTTCACCAGGATCGGGAACTCTTTCAAGTTCGATTCCTGCAGACGTGTCATCATTTGTTCGAGCGAACCACGTGCAGTGCCCAAACGGGCCGCAGTTTTCTCGCGAATCTGGCGCTGACGATAATCGGTGATCTCGCGGGCACGCGCCTCGCTGTCGACCACAGCAAAGGGATCGCCTGCCGATGGGGTGTCTTGGAAACCAAGAACCTCGACGGGTGCGGAAGGACCGGCCTCATCCACTTGCTCGCCAAGGTCATTGATCAGGGCGCGCACGCGGGCATAGGCTCCGCCAGCGACCAGAATGTCACCTTTGCGCAGGGTCCCTTTTTGAACCAGCACGGTGGCAACAGGACCACGCCCCTTGTCGAGCTGCGCTTCGATCACAACACCTTCAGCGGCCCGGTCTGGGTTGGCCTTCAGCTCCATGATCTCTGATTGCAGCAGAATAGCATCCAGTAGACTGTCCAGGCCCTGGCCGGTGGTGGCGGACACTTCCACGTCCTGCACTTCACCGCCCATACCTTCCACTTGCACTTCATAGCGCAGCAGATCAGTGCGAACCTTGTTGGGGTCTGCGGCCGGCTTGTCCATTTTGTTGATGGCCACAATCATGGGCACTTCGCCAGCACGGGTGTGGTTGATCGCCTCGATGGTGGTTGGCATGACGGAGTCATCGGCTGCCACCACCAAAATGACGATATCGGTGGCTTTGGCACCGCGTGCACGCATGGAGGTGAAGGCCTCATGGCCTGGCGTATCAATGAACGAGATGCGCTGGCCGTTTTTTTCCACCTGATAAGCGCCGATATGCTGGGTGATGCCACCGGCCTCGCCCTGCACAACATTGGCGTTACGGATAGCGTCAAGCAGCGATGTCTTACCATGATCGACATGGCCCATAATGGTCACGACCGGTGGGCGTGCCTCGCCGGTGCCGTCATCTTCTGATGTTTCGGTCGAGAACAAACCTTCTTCGACGTCTGCTTCAGAGACACGCTTGACGGTGTGGCCAAGTTCTTCGGCGATCAGCTGCGCAGTGTCGGCATCAATGATGTCGTTCACGGTTAGCATCTGGCCTTGTGTCATCAGCACCTTGATCACATCCACGGCGCGCTCGGCCATACGGTTAGCAAGCTCCTGAATGGTGATGGCGTCTGGGATCGTAACCTCACGCAAAACCTTTTCGCGCGGTCCGGTCTGCTGCTGACCACGGCGGGCTTTTTCCTGTCGGCGGCGCATAGCAGCCATCGAACGACCGCGCTGATTGCCATCATCGTTCAAGGCACGGTTGATGGTGAGCTTAGAGCGGCGACGTTCATCGGTGCGCGGAGTGGGCTTGGCCGGTGTTGGTGTTTCGGCACGCTTGCGGTCTGGCCCACGGCCACGCGCAGGCGCGTCGTCGCCACGCTTGGCAGCCGCTGGAGCAGGCTCTTCTGCCGCAACAACGGGTTTTTCTTTGACTTTGGGTTTGCGCGCTTCGGCTTCAGCGGCCAGCTTGGCTTCTTCGGCCAGGCGAGCGGCCTCTTCCTCAGCTTCCTTCTTCAGGCGTGCTTCTTCAGCGGCGCGGCGCTTGGCCTCCTCAGCGGCGGCCTTTGCCTCTTCCACTTCGCGCAGCTGCGCTTGTTTCAGCGCATTGAGGCGCGCTTCCTGCTCAGCGTTTGTAGCACTGCGCGAAGCGTCCGCCTTGGACGAGCCACCTTGTGATTTCGCACTGGGCTTGATCACACGGCGCTTGGTCTGCGTAACCACTTTAGGTGCGGGCTTTGGCGCTTCAGCCGCTTTTTCGGCTGGTTCAGCTGGTGTGGCCGGTGCAGCAGGCGCATCGCCAGGCATGACGATGCGACGCTTGCGCTTTTCCACCACCACCGAGTTGGAACGGCCATGGGAAAAGCTCTGCCGTACTGTCCCAGAGGACGGTTTTAACGACAATGTGCGCTTCGCCCCTGCGGACTCGCCAGCGTCTTTTTCGTCGGTTGTGTCTTGATCACTCATACTGCCGTCTTGTCTCCCAGCATCAGGCCCGTTGCCTGCTGCGTTGATAGATCATTGTCGCTCGCGTTTGGCGCATCGCGGTTAGCACCGCTTTTGCCGGGCGTCTGGCAAAAACCTTCCAGCCGCCGCAACGGGGCCAAAAAACGCGCTGCACCCGGACCATCCAGAAGGGCCGCATGTATCACATGTTCCTGCCCCAATGCCAAACCCATTTCGCCATGCGGTAAAAGCTGCAAAACCGGCACGCCCACATGGCCTGCAAGCCGGTTCAATTTCATCACCCCGTCAGCCCCTGCGTCGCTGGCATGCAACACAGCATGGGCCTTGCCGCTCTTCAGTGCACTTTCCACTTTGGAAAAGCCATTGACCACAAGGCCAGCCTTGCGCGCCATGGCCAAACTGCCACGTGCATGATGGGCAAGGATGCTTTGGGTACGCTCTACCAGATCATCAAGGCCCATATCGTGGAAAGGCCCCACGCTTTGCTCGGCTTTCAGTGCGCGGGCAAAAGCCTTGCGCTTGATAGCCTCGCCCAGCACAGCACTTTGCCCGGTAACCCAGGCGCCGCGACCGGGTAGCACAGCTTTCAGGTCTGGTATCAGAACCCCCTGAGGGTCCAGCACAAAGCGGATCAGATCAGCATCACTGGCACGTTGACGCGTAACAATGCACATACGCTCTCGCGCGGAGAGGTCTGTGCGCTCGCTCTTGGTCAACTTGGCGGTCTTGGCATTTGCCATACTGCGATCTGATCCTTGTGCTCATCACCTGAAAGAGCCCGGCTTACGCCGGAGCTCCTTCATTTTCATCAGCCGCTTCGCTCTCTTCGCCCTCTTCAGCGTCGGAGTCTTGCGCATTCCGGGCCATAAGCTCTTCGGCGGTGATCCAGCCAGCGGCAACACGCGCAGACATAATCATCGCTTCGGCATCGGTCTTCGAGACCTCAAAGTCGGACAAAGCACCGGGGAAGCGAACAATTTCGCCATCCTTGCGCTCGCTCCAACCCACCAGATCATCGGTTGCGCAACCGGCAAAGTCTTCGATGGTTTTCACATCGTCCTTGCCCAGCGCCACCAACATTGGCGTTGTTAGTCCATCGATCTGGCGCAGCGTATCTTCCACGCCCAGTTCCTTGCGTTCAGCGTCGGCCTTGGCTTCCTGCTCTTCTAGGAACTCACGGGCACGCGCCTGAAGCTCGTCGGCTGTTTCATCGTCAAAGCCTTCAATGGTCGCGATTTCGTCGCGCTCCACATAGGCCACTTCTTCCATGCTCCCGAAGCCTTCGGATGCCAGCAACTGGCCAACCACTTCATCGACGTTGAGCGCATTGACGAACAGTTCTGAACGCTCGGCAAACTCTTTTTGACGGCGACCGGACTCTTCGTCCTCGGTCATAATGTCGATGTCCCAGCCGGTCAGCTGGGAGGCCAAACGTACATTTTGTCCGCGACGACCGATTGCCAGAGACAGCTGGTCCTCCGGCACCACAACTTCAATGCGGCGGGTGTCTTCGTCCAGCACCACTTTGGCAACTTCCGCCGGCTGCAATGCGTTCACCAGGAATGTGGCTTCATCGGGCGACCAGGGAATAATGTCGATGCGTTCGCCCTGCAGTTCCTGAACAACGGCCTGCACGCGGCTGCCGCGCATACCGACGCAGGCACCCACTGGATCAATTGAGCTGTCGTTGGAGATCACGCCGATTTTTGCGCGAGACCCTGGGTCGCGGGCAACGCGTTTGATCTCGATAACGCCGTCGTAAATTTCGGGCACTTCCATTGTGAAGAGTTTCACCATGAACTGCGGATGGGTGCGCGAAAGGAAAATCTGCGGCCCACGCTGTTCACGGCGCACGTCCAAGACATAGGCGCGCACGCGGTCTCCATATTTGAAGATTTCGCGCTGGATCAGTTCATCACGGCGCAGCATGGCTTCGCCGCGGCCTAGATCGACAATCACATTGCCATATTCCACGCGCTTCACGGTGCCGTTGACGATCTCGCCAATGCGGTCCTTGAACTCTTCAAACTGACGATCACGCTCAGCTTCGCGCACTTTCTGCACGATCACCTGCTTTGCGGACTGAGCAGCGATGCGGCCAAAATCAAGCGGTGGAAGCGTTTCAGAGATGATGGATCCCACTTCAGCTTCTGGCATGGAGTGCTTGGCGTCGGCCACCGTCATTTGCGCGTCGGGGTTTTCCACCTCTTCAACAACGTGGATGAGGCGCTGCAGCTTCAACTCACCCGTTTTTGGGTTGATCGTCGCACGGATATCGGTCTCCGAGCCGTAGCGGGCGCGGGCAGCCTTGGCCATCGCGTCTTCCATGGCGGACATGACGATTTCACGGTCAATCGACTTTTCACGGGCAACCGCATCAGCGATTTGCAGCAGTTCCAGTCGGTTAGCACTGACGGCCATGGGCCCTCTCCTTTAGATGACGTCTCGCTTAGGCGCGATCTTCAAACTCTGTCGTTAGTCTCTTGTGTCGGTATTTGACGTATCTGCGTTGTCGTTGGTTGCAGCAGGCATTGGCGCTGCACTGTCCTGCTCGATTTGGTCGACGTTCTGGGCTTTTTGGGCCGCCTCTATCAAGGCGTCAGTCATGACGAGCTTCGCGTCATCCATCGCCTCATAGGGAAGAGTAACCCTCATCATGCCGCCAACCGTATCAACGGTAAGGTCGACGGTTTTAGCCAATGCCGCCTCGATAACCCCGCGATAGCGACGGCGCGCATCTCCTGTCCCGGTATCAATGGCGCGGGCGAGCTCGATCTTCGCCTCAAAGCCCACTGCGCGCTTAAAGTCGATGGCGCGCACCAGCGGGCGGTCCACGCCCGGTGAGGACACTTCCAAATGATAGGCTGATTTTACCGGATCATCCACATCCAGCGCTGGCGAGATATCACGGCTCACAGCCTCGCAGTCGGTAATGGTGAACGTGCCATCGGGCCGTTCAGCCATAATCTGCACGGTCTGACCATTCTGTCCGGAGATGCGCACGCGCACCAATCGGAACCCCAGCCCTTCAATGGCAGGCTCAACCACAGCGGCCACACGCGCAGCAAGGCCGGTTTCGGCGATGACGCGCGGCGCATTGGTATCTGAGGGAATGTCGGTGGCGGAGGTCATGAAAGGCAGAAAGTCCAAGCTGTTGAGGGCGTACGTAAGAGACTTTGGTTTCGCCAAACGAAAAGGGCGGGTCTGCAAGAGACCCACCCTAATCAGATGTCTGGCGATGGAGGTGTTATCAGCAAGATAGGGCCGGTCGTGCCAAAACGCAAGCTATTTGTGGTTCTGGAGCAACAGGTTTGTAAAAAATGAAAAATATGACGGCGTTCGCCCCTCGCGGATCGCCTTGGCCTCGTAGCGTGTGCGGGTCCAATCAGCCCAGGGCTCTGCACTGTCGCGCGTACTGCCCTCAAAGCCCGCATGGCCATCAACGGCTTTGAGCGTGGTTGTTTTATAGGCATCAATATCACTTGCCACCCGTAATTCTGCCCCCGGTTTCATCTTCGGGTGTAGCAGATCAAGCGTATCGAGGCCCATGAAGCGACGTTTCTCGTGCCGCACCTTAGGCCAGGGGTCCGGATAGAGCAGATAGACGATATCCAGGCACCCATCGGGCAACCAACCAATCACCTCGCGCGCATCGCCTTCATGCACACGCAACCGCTCGCCACCTTCCCGCTCTCTTGCGTCATCAAGCATCTTGGCCATGCCGTTCACAAACGGCTCGCAGCCAATGAAGCCGGTGTCTGATTGGCGGGTCAGCTGATGCAGCAGGTGCTCGCCCGCCCCAAAGCCAATTTCCAGCGCCAGACGGGATGTAGGCGCACCGAACAAGGTGCTTACATCTACACAAGGTTCTGAAAAGTCGAGCTTGTGGCGCGCAAGGCCTTGTTTATAGGCTTTGGCACGTTCGTCGCGCAACGGCTTGCCCTTGCGCCGACCGTAAAGCAGGCCGCGCGCACGGCTTGGCCCACTTTCAGCTGGTGTGTCTTCAGCCTGCAACGGCAGCCTTCAGTTCATCAACGAGATCGACTTTTTCCCAGGAGAAGCCGCCATCGACGTCCGGTGTGCGGCCAAAGTGGCCGTAAGCGGACGTGCGCGCGTAAACCGGCTTGTTCAGGTCCAGATGCGCACGAATGCCGCGTGGCGAGAGGTCCATCACTTTGGCCAGCGCTGCTTCCAGTGCCTCATCGCCCACTGTCGAGGTCCCGCCTGTATCCACATAAAGCGAAAGCGGCTGGGCAACGCCAATCGCGTAAGCCAGCTGAATTTGGGCCCATTCTGCTAGGCCAGCGGCAACAACATTTTTGGCAAGGTAACGCGCGGCGTAAGCTGCCGAGCGGTCAACTTTGGTGGGATCCTTGCCAGAGAAAGCGCCGCCGCCATGGGCCGCCGCACCGCCATAGGTGTCCACGATAATTTTGCGACCAGTTAGGCCCGCATCGCCATCAGGCCCGCCAATAACGAACGCGCCTGTCGGATTGACGTGCCACACGGTCTCCTCGGTAATCCAGCCATCAGGCAGAACCTCATGGATGAACGGAGCCACCACGGTTTTCACATCATCCGATGTCATGTCGGCATCCAGATGCTGGGTGGAAAGCACCAGCGACGTCGCGCGTACCGGCTTGCCGTTCTCGTAGGCTACGGTGACTTGGCTTTTCGAGTCTGGGCCCAGTACGGGCGCTTCACCCGATTTGCGAGCTTTCGCCAAACGTTCCAAAATCTTGTGCGCATAATAGATAGGCGCTGGCATCAGATCAGGTGTTTCCTTGCAGGCATAGCCAAACATAATGCCTTGGTCGCCTGCACCCTCATCCTTGTTGCCCGAAGCATCAACACCTTGAGCGATGTGCGCAGATTGTTCGTGCAAAAGCACATCCACATCACAGGTGTTCCAGTGGAAACCATCCTGTTCATAGCCAATATCTTTGATCGCCTCCCGCGCTAAGGCCTCAATGGCTTCGTGGGTGATTGACGCAGGGCCTCGTGTTTCGCCAGCTATGACCACCTTGTTCGTGGTGGTCAGCGTTTCAGCGGCCACGCGCACCTGCCAAGGGTCCATGCCCTCGGCGATAGCGGTGCGAAAGAACAGGTCCACGATCTCATCAGAAATCCGGTCGCATACTTTATCGGGGTGGCCTTCGGAAACCGATTCGCTGGTGAAGAGGTAAGATGAGCGTGCCATGGGTCGGGAGTGTCCTGATGTCTAGGCTCGAGAACAACGCGTTCGTTATACCGAACGCACGTTCGCTAAAGCGGATGGCGGCTCCTTGCCACCCGTGTCAAAGAAAATCAAGATATTCCTGGTCTGCAGGTATGCCGATACGTGCCTTAGGCGCCGGAAACTGACTTTGCAGCCTTGGGCTTTTCATCGGCACTGTCGCCGGCGATGGACTTCACCAAATCAACGATGCGGCGGCGCACGGCAGGGTCCTTCACACGCAGAAAAGCCCTTGTTAGCTCGACACCATCTGAGGATGTGAGAAGCTCGGAAACGTAACTTACACCAGTGTCGGCAAAGCCGGGACTTTGATCAACGCCAGGCATGTCATCGTAGAAATACGAGATGGGTACCTGCAGTTGCTGTGCAATATCACGCAGGCGGCCAGCACCGATCCGGTTGGTGCCTTTTTCATATTTCTGAATTTGCTGAAACGATACACCTAGAGCATCACCAAGCTTTTCCTGACTCAATGACAGCATCATGCGACGCATACGTAGCCGAAGTCCGACATGAACGTCGACCGGATTAGGCGTGCGTTTGTTGACCATGCGCAGGCAGCTCCTATGCAATCAGCTGGGGATTAAAATATATATTCCCCTGACGTAAACGGTGACCTTATAGGCCGCGCGTAGTCCTGCCAACTCACATCACCTTATCTAAAGGGCTGCCCCGCATGACTCAAGATAAAACACGGCGTTGCATCCTAAGGTGGTAAACAGAAATACCTAATACCAAAACGAGCATGACCCAGAACTGTCCATTGCCAAACTCTCGGTAAGGCGTTGACACCTGCTTGGCCGGGAGGGAACTATCCAAAACGCCCTGCTGATGAATGCCAAGCTGCGCGCTGACACGGCCGAAGCTGTCGACAACGGCACTCACGCCGGTATTGGCTGCGCGCACCATTGGTATGCCCAGTTCAACCGCACGCAGACGGGCTTGAAAGATATGCTGGTGCGGCCCTGCGCTTGCGCCAAACCAAGCATCATTGGTGACATTGAGCAGATAATCGGGGTCATGCTCGCGCACGCCCGCGCGCACAAATGCGGGGAAAATCGCCTCATAACACACCAGCGCCAATCCAGAGAGGCCATCGCGGGTTTGCAGAACGTTCGGGCCAGCGCCCGGTACAAAACCGGCAGGTGCAGAAACCAATGGCCGCAGACCAAGGCGGTCGATCAGATCGCCAAACGGCAGCATTTCGCCGAAAGGCACCAGCCGAACCTTGTCGTAGGCATCGGTGATCTCGCCTCGGTCATTGAGCGCATACACCGCATTGTAGAACACGCGTGATCCACCCTGTGTTTCGGCACGAATTGCGCCGGCAAGCAGGTTCATGCCCAGTGGCAATGTTGAGCCAATTGCCGCCAGCGCATCCGGACGCTGGGTCAATAAAAACGGAAAGGCAGATTCCGGCCAAACCACATGGGTCGTATCAAGCAGGCCCAGCGCTAACCCAGCGCTCAAACCGTCACTTTGCTCGCCACCGGCTTGCGCCGTGAGCCGCAAGAGGGTGGCAAAGTTTTCGTTGGCAAGCTCAGGGACCCATTTGTCGGCCTGTGCAATATTGGGCTGGACAATGCGGAATGACACGCCCTCGACCGTCGCATTATCGGCCAGTGCAAGCCGTGCCGCACCATATCCAGCCCAGCCGATAAAGCTGATTGCCACGAGCATAGCAGCAAGGCGTGAGCCATGACCGGTCATCCTGGTGGGCCAGAGCGCTGCCGGTAGCATGGCGAGCAACAGCACCAGCAAACTTGCACCCAGCGGGCCAGCCAGCGAAAAGCCTTGCAACAGACTATCATGAACGCCCAGTGCACTGTGAAAACCGTTCCAGGGGAAACCGGTGAACAACACACCGCGCAGGGCTTCAAAGGCCACAAGTAAGCTGGCCAGAACGCCAATACGGGCAAATCCCAAGCCCCACAGACGGCCTGCGATGGCGCAGGGTATGGCGATAAACAGCGCCAATCCGCCAGGGATAAGCGTTAACGCAAATGGAATGAGCCAACCATGGGCACTGGCGTTGACCAAAAGCGCTTCGGCCAACCAGTAGAGCCCGGCCAGGAAATAGCCAAAACCAAACCACCAGCCCGTGATGAAAAATGGCCCCAATGCAAGGCGTTTGGGTGGAGTGGGGTCAGCATCTGCGCCGTCCAGCAGCAAAACCAAAACCGGTAGCGTGATGAAAAGAACAGGCGCAAAAAACACCGGTGGTAGCGCCAAAACGCTGGCCGTGCCCGCCAAAAATGCCGCTGCACAGCGCCGCCAGCCGTGCAGCAGCACCAGTGCATCGGCAAGGCTTGGCAAGCGTGCCAGCAAGGTGAGACTCTATGCTCTGGTGGATTGCGTGGAGTGATCTTCAGGCGGACGCGAAGGTTCACCCATGTCCGAAGGATCTGCCAGGCTTGAAGGCTCTGCCAAGGCATGGGCTACCTGCTGCACCGGCTCAGTTCCCTCGCTACCGTTTGCACGTCCAGTGCGGCGGGTACCGCGTGGATCGCGGCGGCGCAGACCTGCGGGATACACTTTTAGCCCTTTAATGCGGCGCGGATCGGCATCGGTAACCTCGATATCCAGGCCCTCAACCGCATCAATCAACTCACCGCGCACCGGGATGCGGCCAAGTTCATTGAAAACCAGCCCGCCAACGGTATCGATCTCGTCCATGTCTTCTTCATCGACTTCAAACAGGTCGCCAAACACCATTTGCAGATCTTTCAGAGGCACGCGGGCATCGGCAATGTAGCCACCATCGCCAATCGCTTCAAAGCGCGGTGCGACTTCATCGTCATGTTCGTCTTCAATATCGCCGACCACAGTCTCGATCAGGTCTTCAAGCGAGATCAGCCCGTCTGTGCCGCCATACTCATCGATGACCAGTGCCATCTGCACGCGGTTGGCCTGCATTTGTGCCATCAAATCGGTGGCTGACATGGAGGCGGGTACAAACAGCAGCGGGCGGATGATGGTGGCGACCTCAAGACTGGTTTCCAGGTCCATCTTGCGCAGATCAAAGCCTGCTTGTGCGGCTAGAACTGCAGCTTTGCCCGAATCTGCCCCGCCCGCTTCTTTGCCTGCCGCCTTGCGGGCGCGGGCGCGTTGACGGGTGGAGGTGTTTTCGGTTCGGGCGCGATCAATCAGGTAAGAGACCGCATCCTTGATGTGCACCATACCCACTGGCTGGTCGAGTGAACCATCAAACACCGGCATACGCGAGTGGCCAGAGCCGCGCAGCTGCGCCAGCACATCGCCCAGTGACGTGGTCTGGTCGACGGCAACGATATCGGCGCGCGGCACCATCACGTCCTCAGCGCGGGTTTCGCGCAGGCGCAAAATGTTGCGCAGCATCGCACGTTCTTCGGGAGAGAAATCGTTGCCTGGGCTTTGTTCTTCAGCCAGCGCGTCTTCAAGGTCGGTGCGCAAATCACTGGGGGCAGCAACAGGGCGCAACCAGCCAAACAGCCGGTCTGTCAGGCTGGGCGGTGGCGCGGGCTGGTCTGTGGAGCGCGCATGATCGATCGAAGGTGCTAAAGGGGCCGTCACATGACGGCTTGTACTGGAGGGTTCAGCGCTTGGGGCTTCCGATCGCGTGGTGTCGGAGCGAGTGTGGTGTTGGTTCATCAGCGTGCAGCGGTTTTGGCCGTCTGCTTTTCCTCTGTTCGCGTCTGCTCGGCGGGGTTATCCCAGCGGCGCATGTTGCCGGTAAGGGTCCGCAATTCCAAGAGTGGCTAGAAGGCGCGTTTCCAACGCCTCCATCGCCTCTGCTTCATCAGCCTGTTCATGATCATACCCCAGAAGGTGCAAAAATCCATGAACAAACAAGTGGCTCATATGGTGATGCAAACTTAGGCGTCCAGCCTGTGCCTCCCGCTCAACGGTTTCTAAGGCGAAAACAAGGTCACCGAGCAAAAACGGACGGTTGCCGGTAAGACCATCCAGCGCGCCGGGTTCCATTGCGGGAAAGGAAAGCACATTGGTCGGCTTGTCCTGCCCACGATGCTGCGCATTGATGGTTTGCATGGCGGCGTCATTGGTCAGCACCACGCTGATTTCGCCATGCTTCAGGTTGAGGTTGGTGGCAGGCACAGCAACGCTAAGAGCAGCTTCGAACCACCGCTCCATGACCCTTTGATCCGGCCAGCCCGGCACTTCAACGGCAAGTTCAAGACCCGGTAATGTGTTGCTTGAGGCATGCATTGTTTCGGTTTGGCTCATTCGTCGCCACCCAGCAGCGGAGACTGGCGTTCTGCAGCAGCGCGCACGCGGCGGCGCGCGGCTTCGTCGTAGGCCGATACGATTTCGCTGACCAGTGGATGGCGCACCACATCTTGGGCGCTGAATTTCACATGCACAATACCATCAATACCGCGCAGCATGCGATAGGCTTCACCCAACCCGGAGGTTTGGCCAGGAGGCAAATCCACCTGGCTGGGGTCACCAGTGATGATCATTTTTGAGCCCTCGCCAAGGCGGGTCAAAAACATCTTCATCTGCATTGAGGTCGTGTTCTGCGCTTCATCAAGTATCACCACTGCATTGGACAGTGTGCGCCCACGCATAAAGGCAAGCGGTGCGATCTCGATGACCTGATTGGTCAGGCCTTTTTCCACCTTGTCGGCGGGCATCATATCGTAAAGCGCATCGTAAAGGGGGCGCAGATACGGGTCGATCTTCTCTTTCATGTCACCAGGCAAAAAGCCCAGCCGCTCGCCAGCTTCCACCGCAGGACGTGACAGGATCATGCGTTCAGCATCGCCGCGTTCCAGCAATGCGCAGGCATAGGCCACCGCCATATACGTTTTGCCGGTACCCGCTGGGCCGGTGCCGAACACAAGCTGCCCGCGATCCAGCGCACGAATATAAGCGTCCTGCGCTGGGTTGCGTGCGGTGATGGTTTTTTTGCGGGTTGCCACTGTGGCCAGCGCCAGCTTGCCACCCGCCCTGTTCCGTGGCGGCTCAATGGCTGGCAGGTTCAGCTGCGCTGAGGCCGTTTCGGCCATGCGGACTGCGCCATCGACATCACCGGGATGGATTGTGTTGCCCTGCTCTAGTCTCTGGTAAAGGCTGTCGAGCACTTGGCGCGCCAGCGCGCAGGCATCCGCGGTACCCTTGATCGAAACCTTGTTGCCGCGCGCAGCTGCATCAACACCCAGCTTGTGCTCAATGATTGCCAGGTTCTGGTCAAACTGGCCGTAAAGATCACCCACCAGCCGATTGTCATCAAATTCCACAACGATATGCGCCAAATCTGAGGCGTGGTCTTCTACGCGGCTATCGCTGGTGTCGTTCAAACGGCTTTCTCCAAAGGCAGGGTTGCACCAGCTTGTTCTGATTCGATCAGATCGCCAAACAGACTGTTGGTGCCCGTGTGCGTAATTGTGACGGTTCGCATGGTCCGCAACAGGCCCTGCGGTGCCTGCACATGCACAGGCTGCAGCCAGGGTGAGCGACCCACAAGTTGGCCATCCTTGCGGCCAACCTTCTCAAACAACACATTAAAGCTGCGCCCAACAAGGCTGTCCTGAAAACGGCGTTGTTGCTCGGTGATCAGCGTTTGAAGCGTTTGCAGGCGCGCGCTCATCACGTCGTCCGGCACATGATCATTCAGCAGCGCGCCGGGGGTGCCGGGGCGGGGCGAGTATTTGAACGAAAACGCCGCTGCGTATCCCACATCGCGGATCAGCTGCATCGTGTCTTCAAAGTCTGCATCAGTCTCACCGGGGAAACCAACGATAAAGTCGCCCGACAGCGCCAGATCAGGCTGGGCTGCGCGAATGCGGTCGATCAGGCGTCGATATTCATCGCCCGTATGCCGCCTGTTCATCGCCTTCAAAATCTTGTCCGAGCCCGACTGCACCGGCAGATGCAGATAGGGCATCACTTGGCGCAGATCGCGGTGCGCATTGATCAGATCATCATCCATGTCGCGCGGGTGGCTGGTGGTGTAGCGAAGCCGCCAGAGGCCATCAATGTCTGCCAGCGCATAAAGCAGCTTGGCCAGTGACCAGGGTTCACCATCTGGGCCTCGTCCGTGATAGGCATTTACATTCTGTCCAAGCAGCGTGATTTCGTGCACGCCCGCGTCCACCATGGTGCGCGCTTCAGCCAGTATCTTGGCGACGTCACGTGAAACCTCAGCGCCACGCGTGTAGGGCACCACACAGAAGGTGCAGAACTTGTCGCAACCCTCCTGCACAGTCAGAAACGCGGTGGGCCCCCGGCTTGCGAGCACCTTCTTGGGTGTCATGGCAATGGCGTCGAACTTGTCTTCGTCAGGAAACTCGGTCAGCACCACCCGTTCGCCAGCATCGGCGCGTGCCACCATATCGGGTAGGGCCTGATAGCTTTGCGGACCAACCACCAGGTTGACCACATCGGCGCGGCGGGCAATTTCCTCGCCTTCAGCCTGCGCCACGCAGCCGGCAACGCCAATCATGGTGTCTTTGCCGTCTTCTGCCCGCTCGCGCTTTATCTTTTTCAAACGACCAAGCTCGGAATAGACCTTTTCGGCGGCCTTCTCGCGAATGTGGCAGGTGTTGAGCAAAATAAGATCAGCATCATTTTGATCCTGCGTTGGGGTGTAACCTGCAGGCGCCAGCGCATCGGCCATGCGCTCAGAATCGTACACATTCATCTGGCAGCCATAGGTCTTGATGAAGACCTTTTTGCCTGTCTGCTTTGTGTCTGACTGCATAATGCTCTGCCGCTTTATCTCGTGATCGACGGCTTTTAGCGGCAAATCGCGCTTAAACAAAGGGCTTAACCGTCGCGGGGTTCAGTCACGCCCGCGCAGCTTGGTTGCAAGCGTGCGGCGGACTTGGGTTTCCAGATGTTGCGCGGCGGGTTTGCGGCCGCCAAGCTCCGCAACGTTCTTTGGTTCGCCCAGTAAGATCGAAACATCCAGTGGCCCGCCATGAATGATGTCCAAGAGGCTGGGCAGAAGATCAAGATCACCATACCAGCCAAGGGTGGCGCGCTGTCCCCGCGAAATGGGCAGCCCATCGCGGCGCAGATACGCAATGGTGAAGGGCTGCACCATAATGTCTTTGGCATCGCCCACCAGCGCACCCAACAGTGCAGGGCGAAACGGTAGCACTTGCCCGCCATCGCTGGTTGTGCCTTCGGCAAACAACACCAAGCGGTCGCCGTCAGCCAGCGCCTCGCGCATCTGGTCGGTCATTTTGCCGGTGTCGGTTTTGCGGGTGCGGCTAACAAACAGCGTGTTCTGAAGCCGCGCCAAGGTGCCAAAAAACGGCCACGCCGCGACATCATCCTTGGAGATGAACCGAAAGCGGCCCAGCGAGCCAATCATCACAATATCAAGCCAGGAAACATGGTTGCCGGCCAGCACGACCGGGCCCTTACAAAGCGCCTCGTCCTGCAGCTTCACCCGCACGCCCATGCACCAGAGTGCCAGCCAGTGGAAGGCGATGGGCAGCCGCGTTGTCACCTGTTTCAGTTTGACCTGTTTGGCCAGCCATTGCAGCGGAAAGAGCACAACGAAAAGAACGATCAGCGGGATCATTTTGAAAGCAGCGCGCGCAATGTCCCAGGGCCTTGGCCGCTCGCCGGGAGCCAGTTCAGCGATCATAGGCCTTCCCCTGCGTCTGGATCCTTTTTGACAGGCCGCCCGAAAAGCTCCAGCCGGTGGTCCACCAGTTTGAAGCCGAGGCGCGCGGCGATTTTTTCCTGCAGCGCTTCGATCTCGGGGTCGTTGAACTCGATCACCTTGCCGGAAGTAACGTCAATGAGATGATCATGGTGTTCATCGCTGGTTTGCTCGTAGCGTGCGCGCCCATCACCAAAGTCGCGGCGCTCGACGATGCCGGACTCCTCAAAGAGCTTCATAGTTCGATAGACGGTCGACATGGAAATATTGCCATCAATGCTGGAAGCACGCGCGTACAGCTCTTCCACATCAGGGTGATCGTTGGCCGCGTCAATCACCCGAGCAATCACCCGGCGTTGATCGGTCATGCGCATACCGCGCTCAGCGCAGCGATCTTCCAATGACATGTCAGGCTGGGTCATTTTAGGCCGGTTCAACTCAGTGCTGGGCAAGGCGGGAAGGGTGACTGGATTGGCCGCTGGCTAGCGGTATTCGCGCCGCATGACAAGCGCGCGTACTTTGCTGCCATCCTCCAGGGTGGCATAGGCAGGCCGCGAGCCGACTTGTAAGAATCCACGCCGCCTGTAAAGTTTCAGGGCACTTTCGTTGCTTTCAGCCACTTCTAAAAACACCGCATCAACCCCCTTTTGACGCAAGCTAAGCAGCGCATCGTCCAACAGTCGCATCCCGTATCCACGCCCCTGGCAATGTTGTGCAATTGTAAAGGTGAGGATTTCGCCTTCATCGCTTGCCTGACGTACCATGATAAAGCCTTCCACCGGGCCGCGGCCCATCCAGCTTAGCGGGCGGATCATGCGTGTGGTGACAGCATGGTCGGCAATAAAGTGCGCCATGTCATCGGCTCCCCACCCTTGAGGGAATGCTTGATCGTGCAACGCGGCAAGCGTTTCGGCATCCTCTTGGGCGGCATCTTCTACAATGCGTAGTCGGCCCATGCTGGCGCGCAGCGGGTCGCTTGCTCCAAACGAACCCAGCGAGCCAAGGGCCCAGCGGTACCATTCATCAAAGGGGGACGGTGATGTCATGCCCGCGTTTTACACCGAAGCTGTGTATGCTGGAAGGACCCGAAAGGATCCCTAAACGCGCAACCCGGCTGGCTTGGCGGCCACAGCATCAGGCGCCTTAAGGTAAAGCGGTTTGGGCTGTTCGTTGGTGTCGCCCTCAAGCGCCAGTTCAACCAGCGCATGGGGGTTTGGAACCTGCGCAGTGTTGCCGAGTGTAACAGGTTTTCCCGACGCTCGTGCAAGGGCTGCGATCACCGATGTTGCCGGGCCAACCAGCCGGGCATTCGCAGGAACCGAGGCCGCAAACACCAGATCAGCTTGCACACTGGGCTGCTCCATCGGCTGGCTATTGGCATCAAAGCGCTGGCCATAGACCAGGCCATTGCGTGCATCCAGGCTCACACAGCGCACCGCTGTCAGTTCACTTTCCAACTGATCGCTCCGCGCGAGAGCTTCCAGCGTGCCAATGCCAACCACAGGAATGCCCAGCGTAACCGAAAAACCGCGCGCAGCCGCCAGCGCGACCCGCATGCCGGTAAATGAGCCTGGCCCTATGGTGACCCCGATACGGTCTATGTCGCCATAGGCCAGTAAGGCTTGCTGAAGAACATCTTCCACCATCGGCACCAACGCTTCTCCATGGCCGCGCAGCATTGTTTGCGAACGCTGTGCCAGCACCGTTGAGCCATCAGCCACGGCTACCTGACAGGCAGGCCCTGCCGTATCCAGAGTGAGCACAACCGGTTTATCATTGGTGGATGGAGTAAGCCTGTCGAGAATCGTCATCGGACCACTGTTTCGCAGTGCACACATGATCGGCACCCGGTAAAGCATGTATCGCGGCTATCATTCATGCAAAGACCCGATGGTGATCTTTGCCGAAAAAGCGACAATAGCCGCACCCAGAAAAGCGTCACCAGGCCTCAAATAGCGGCCCTGATTGAGCCTGAGCCAGCCATTTAGCAAATTCCCGGGCGAGGAAGCCTGCCACTTTTGAAGCTGGCCACTTTGAGTGAGAGCGCTTTAGCTGGCGCGAACCTCTTCCACGCCGGGAACAAAGTGCCGTAGCAGGTTCTCGATGCCGTTTTTCAGCGTGGCAGTGGACGATGGACAGCCAGCACAAGCGCCGCGCATGTTCAGATACACCACACCCTCTTTGAAGCCTTTGAAAGTGATATCGCCACCATCTTGCGCCACTGCGGGGCGCACGCGGGTTTCGAGCAGGTCTTTAATGGTATCGACCATCGCGCGGTCATCTTCAGCAAAAAACTCCTCGCCATCTGCGTCTGGCGTCTGGTCGGCATCATCCAACAGGATCGGCATCCCGGTGACGAAATGCTCCATGATACCGCCCAGGATCGCTGGCTTGATGTGGGACCAGTCTTCTACATCGGCTGTCACGGTGATGAAATCCTGACCGAAAAACACCCCGGTCACGCCATCGATGCCGAACAAGCGTTGCGCCAGTGGGCTTTTTTCAGCGCCTGTGGGCGAACGGAAGTCCAGTGTTCCCTCTTCCAGCACCGTTTTGCCGGGCAGGAACTTCAGCGTGGATGGGTTTGGTGTTGATTCAATCTGGATGAACATAGGCAATCTCTCCCGGCCAGCCTTGTGTAGCTTGCCATTGATTTGGGCGCGCAGATGGACGTTTTCAAACCGTTTACGACGCGCATCTGCTTTGAGATTGGTTATGGCCGAAAAGCGCTAGTTTGGAAAGGTTCTAAATTAGTAAAAGTAGATCACGGCCTATCGTGATACCAACCGGTGGCAAGGCCCGCTGCCCAATCTTCGCGACCAGCAGCTCGGGCACAAGCGGCAGCCTTTTGGTGTGCATAGGGCACCCAGCGTAAGCTTGCGCTCCAGCCTGAAGCGCCCTTTTCCAGCACCGCATAGCTCGCCATTGGCGTGCCAGACTGCATGATGTGCACAAAGGGCTGGTCATCATCATAAGCTGGGCACCCGACCGAACCTGGGTTCAACAGCAGTGCGCCGCTCGCCAGACTTGCGATGCCTGCAATGTGAGTATGGGCACACAGAATAAGGTCTGCCGTGCGGCTTTCTTCAGTCAGTTCGACTTCCAGTTCCGCCCGTGTCGAGTGTCGAACCACCCCATCAGGATCGACCCGTTGCATCCAGTATTTGCTGTCTGTTTTTGGTGTCCCGTGGCAGGCATATACGCCGTCAAACGGCTGCAAACTGAAGGGTAGGGTGCGCAGCCATGCCATGGCCTCACCATCCAACTGGTCGTAAGCGGTTTTGTCAGACAGTGGCAATGAATCAGGTGTCTGTTCGATCAGGTAGCGATCATGATTTCCGCGGATGGTAGGGTAGTTGCGTGCCAGCAAAAGCTCCGCGGTGCGCGCAGCGTTCAAGGGACCAGAGAAAACGTCGCCAAGATTGATCACCTCAGCGATGTTTTGCTGATCGATGTCGGCCAATACAGCTTCCAGCGCCCAGCTGTTACCGTGGATGTCAGCAATGGCTGCAAAGCGCATCAGGCAGGGTCCTCAAGCGTAAATTCAATGTCCAAGTCATCAAGCTTGTCCGCCAAAAAGCTGCGCGCATCTGCAATCCCCGCATTGCAGAGCGAGGGGCCAAGCTGACCCATCATGAAGGTCAGCAGTTCCTGCGCGCGAAAGTCAGACAGAGGTTCGTCAAACTCAGCGGCAAAATAGGCCTGCAATGCGGTTGCAAGCGCAGCGCTGCGTTCGTCTGATAGGGTAAGATGTTTCATCATCACTCCTGTCATCGCGGCCTCATGCAAAGCGTGTGAGCCGGGATCTGCGACTGACGTTGCGGTTCAGATCCTGGGTCAAGCCTGGGATGACACCGGCGCTGGGTCAGGCAATCGCCTGCATGGTGGCATCGTCCATATCGCCTGGCACGATGGTGACCGGTACCGGAAAACTGCCGCCGCGCCCCGCGCTCATGCCTGAGGCAATAGCGCTAACCAGCGGTCCCGGCCCATCTTTGCCAAGCCCTGCGCCAAGCACCAAAATGGCGATGTCTTCATCATCATGGATCAGCTGGGTAATGGTTTCCATCGCCTGGCCTTCGCGCACAATGCGTTCGGGTGAAAGCGACAGGCCAGCAGCGCGAAGCGTACCAACATAGCGGTCGACGGTAGCATCGGCCTCGTTTTGGGCCTCAGCGCGCATAATCTCTTCAACGCCCAGCCAATGCTGGAACTCCGACGGCGGAACGATGTACAGCATGGCAAGGCCACCACCGGTCCGTTCGGCGCGGCGTGCAGCATACATAACCGCGCGTTCGCACTCAGGCGTCTCGTCTAACACCACCAGAAACTTGCGTTTATGGCCTTCTTCAAAGGCCCGGCGTGCTTTCAGCATGGGTGGTCCGTTTGCCGTTTGCTCGGCGCCAGAGTGCCAAGCAATCCGCGCGCCCACAAGCCCCAGCTGTCATCCCGAACGGTAACGCCGATCCGGGATCTGCAACGGATGTGACCAGTCCGTTGGCCTGCAAAAGCAGATGCGGTAGACTGCAGGTCGCATGTCGCTTGCCCGGAATGACAGGCGGCGCGGTCAGCGCACAAGACCGAGGACATCATACACTTCTTCAAGCACGGGCACCGTAACCTCGCGGGCCTGCTGCGCGCCGCGCCGCAAAATGGCATCAATTTCACCGGGATCGCCAAGCAGGCGCTCCATTTCATCGCGCATGGGCCCCAACGTCTCCACGGCCAGTTCTGCCAGCGCTGGCTTGAACGCGCCAAAACCTTGCCCACCAAACTGGGCGATCACATCGGCCTTGGTCAGGCCAGCCAGCGCCCCATAAATGCCCACCAGATTGTCGGCCTCTGGTCGCCCTTCCAGCCCACCTACGCTTTCAGGCAGCGGCTCGGGATCAGACTTTGCCTTTTTGATCTTCTTGGTGATGGTGTCGCGATCATCGGTCAGATTGATGCGCGAAAGGTCTGAGGGGTCGGATTTGGACATCTTCTTGGTGCCATCACGCAGGCTCATCACGCGTGTCGCATCGCCAAGGATTAGCGGCTCGGTAAGCGGAAAGACCTCTTGGCCCCAATCATTGTTGAACTTCTGCGCGATGTCGCGGGTCAGTTCCAGATGCTGCTTCTGGTCCTCGCCCACAGGTACGGCAGTGGCCTTATAGGCCAAAATATCAGCCGCCATGAGCGTTGGGTAAGCATAGAGGCCAACGCTGGCTTTCTCGCGATCTTTGCCAGCTTTTTCTTTGAACTGCGTCATGCGGTTCAACCAGCCTAGCCTGGCCACACAATTGAAAACCCAACCAAGCTGCGCGTGCTCTGGCACTTGGCTTTGATTGAAAAGCGCCGAGCGTGCTGGATCAAGGCCCGCCGCCATAAAGGCTGCAGCCACGTGACGGGTGGCTTGCTTCAACTCTGTTGGGTCCTGCCACACGGTAATCGCGTGCAGGTCGACCATACAGTAATAGCAGGTATGGCTGTCTTGCAGGGGCACGAAATTGCGGATCGCGCCCAGATAGTTGCCAAGGGTTAGCTGGCCGGAGGGCTGCACGCCCGAAAAGACGCGCGGTGCGAAGCTGGCGGTTGGAGCGCTGTCGCTCATAATCAAATCCTAGTGGGTAAAATCGGACCGCCTTATCGGCTGGATGATGAGGGACATCAAGAGCAGCGTATCAAGGGCGACGCAGCATGGTGCGCATTGCGCCCAGTTTTGCGGCCCCGGTAATATGCGCAAGGCCGAAAAAGAGCACAATACCAACCGCGATCAGTCCGCCCAGCGCTGCTAAGCGGACCGGCAGCAGCGTTCCGACGGTAAGCGTGGGTGCTAGCCAGCCAGCCATGGCAATCAGCACCACGCCCATAAGGGCTGCGCAGACAAGCAGTGTGAGCAGTTTGCGCAAAAGCTGCCCATCCACCCGCCAGTAGCCCCGGCTCATCATCAGTTGGTACAGCATCAGCGCATTGATCCAGCCTGCCAGCGAGGTGGCAAAGGCAATGCCGACATGGCCAAAAAACGGGAACAGAGCCAGAGAGGTGATAATGTTCACCGCGACCGAAAGCCCAGCGACCTTCATCGGGGTTTTGGTGTCTTCACGCGCAAAGAAGGCTGGCGAAAACACTTTGATCAGAACGAAGGCGGGCAGGCCAATGGCAAAGGCTTGCAGCGCGGCGGCCGTGCCGATGCGCGCCTCTTCGCCAAAGGCTCCACGTTCGAAAAGCACTGAGACCAGCGGCAGGGGTATTGCCGCCAATGCAACCGCCGCAGGCAGCGTGAGCAGCATAGAAAACTCAAGGCTGCGCGCGCTGGCCACCTGCACGCCAGCCTCATCCCCGGCCTTCAAGCGGCGGGCAAGCTCCGGCAGCAGCACCACACCTATGGCAATGCCCACCACACCCAGCGGCAACTGATAGAGCCGGTCAGCATAGTACAGCAGGGAAACAGCGCCCGCTTGGAGCGAGGCGATCATTGTGCCGACAACGATGTTGATTTGGGTAATGCCGCCAGCAATGATGCCGGGAATGCCAAGCTCCACCAGCCGCTTCATGCGCTGCGACCAGCGCGGACGCACCAGCTTCAACGCAAAGCCTGTGCGTTTAAGCTCGATAACAACCAGCGCCAGCTGGGCCACGCCGCCGATCAGCACGCCAACGGCCAGCCAAACCCCAGCAGTATCCTCACCGGCATGGCCAAACCCAATAATCAGGGCCAGCACGCCGATCAGGACCACGTTTAGCATCACCGGTGCAAAGGCTGCCGCCGCAAAGCGTCCAAGGCCATTCAACACGCCAGACATGAGCGCCAGAACAGAGACCAGGGCGAGATAGGGCATCGTGATGCGGGTCAGCAGCACGGTTAGATCAAATTTGTCAGGATCGCCAACAAACCCCGGCGCAAGGACAAACATCAGCAGCGGCATAGCGATCATCGCCACCGCGCAGACCAATGTCAGCACCGATAGCAGGCCCGCCATCGCCTCCTGTGCGAACGCTTTTGCTGCCGCTCGCCGCTCACGCTCGCTGCCATTGCCTTCCAAAGAGCGTGCAAACAGCGGAATGAAGGCAGAGTTGAAAGCCCCCTCGGCAAACACACGGCGGAACAGGTTTGGGAAGCGAAACGCCACCACAAACGCGTCTGCGACCGGCCCGGTTCCAAGGGCTGCCGCCATCAGCACATCGCGGCCAAACCCCAAAACGCGGCTTGAAAGCGTTGCCCCGCCAACGGTCATAAAGTTGCGTAACAGGCCCATCTGGTAGGCCTAGGCCGAAGCTTTTTTGGATGTTTTGTTGGTTTTGGTGCCGGATTTGGCTTTCCGCTTGAAGCGTGTTGGCTGTGGCGCGGGCGTGGAGGGTGCGTGCTCGGTTGGTTCGGGTACACCGCCAGTGCGGCTGCCAGGGCCGATACCACGCCGGGCAAGCGCTGCGGCGCGCGGTTTGCCTGGCGTACCCCCCAGCACATCTTCCAGCGCCTTTTGCACAGCGTTGAGCTTGGCGCGTGCGGTCACCTTTTGACCGGTCAGATCGGTCACATAAAACACATCCACAGCGCGCTCGCCGAATGTCGCTACATGGGCCGAATGGGTGTCTAGCGAAAGCTCGGCAAGCGCATTGGAAAGGTCGTGCAGCAGGCCAGGTCGGTCACGGCCCGCGGCCTCGATCACCGTAAAGCGCTCAGAGCCTTGATTGTCGATCATCACCTCTGGAGGGACCTTAAAGGCACGAACTCGACCTTTGGCCTTGCCTTTTTCTTCCATCATGGACGGCAGCTGCTCATCGCCTTTCAGGGCGTTCTCCACCGCCTGGGCAATGCGTTCAGCGCGGCGGCGCTCATCGGCTTCTTGGTCAAATTCTTGCCGGATGAGGATCGTGTCCAGCGCCTTGCCGTTGGAGGTCGTGTGAATTTGCGCGCCGACAATATCAGCCTTGGAAGCCACGCATGCCGCAGCAAGCGTGGAGAGCAGCCGGGGATGGTCGGGCGCATAAATCACAAGCTCTGTTACACCCTCAAAGGCGCGCACTGCGCTCAGCGAGGCAAAAGCCTGTCCAGCGTCGTCAGCGTCGTGAATGAGATGCGCATGGGCAATTTTGCGATCAAGCTCTGTGCGCAGCCAGTAGGGCGGATAATGCATGGCCGCATAGGCCTCGCGGTCAGCTTGGCTCCATTGTGGCAACGCTTCAAACAGCATCTCCTGTGCCGCGGTCACCCGCTGAGCCCGCGCTGCCTGGCTGTGCCCACCGGTTAGGATGATCTCGCTTTCGTAATACAGCGTGCGCAAAAGCTGACCCTTCCAGCCGTTCCAAACGCCAGGACCGACCGCGCGGATATCGCAAACGGTAAGGATAAGCAGCAGCTTCAGCCGCTCAAGTGTTTGCGCGCGCGCGGCAAAGGTTTCGATGGTCTTTGGGTCGGACAGGTCACGCGATTGCGCTGTCATTGACATGACCAGATGGTCTTCAATCAGCCAGGCGACCAGGGCAGTTTCACTGGCGCTCAGTCCAAAACGCGGACAAAGCCGCCTCGCAATCTTGGCCCCCTCGGTGGAGTGGTCCTCGGGACGTCCCTTGGCGATGTCATGCAAGAACAGCGTCACATAAAGCGCGCGGCGGTTCGTGATTGTGGGCAGCAGCACCGCAGACAGCGGGTGCTCCTCCTTCAGTTTTCCGCTTTCAATTTGCGCCAGCACGCCCACCGTGCGCAGCAGGTGCTCGTCCACGGTGTAGTGATGATACATGTTGAACTGCATCATCGAGACCACTTTACCAAAGTCGGGCACGAAACGGCCCAAAACACCGGCTTCGTTCATTTTGCGCAGCGTTGCCTCGGGCCGATTGGTGGAGCACAAGATCTCCAGAAAGATAGCATTGGCGTCAGGGTCGTTGCGCAGGGCAGGGGTAATGAGCTTGAGCGAAAGCGTGATCAACCGGGTCGCATCAGGGTGCAGTGCCAAGCCGTATTTATCAGCTAGCTGAAAAAAGCGCAGCATGTTGGCGGGGTCTTCTGCGAACACGCTTTCGCGGGCCACATTAAGCCGAAAATTATCGACCAGAAAATCAGTGTTGACCGGCAGCTTCTTCACGTTTCGCCGCCGCAGGGGTCCGAGCATGCGGTCGAAGATCGGCGTTGGTTTGGCCTCATTTTCTTCCAGGCGGGCGCACAGGATACGCGTCAAGTCGCCAACATCTTTGGCGACGATAAAATAGTGTTTCATGAAGCGTTCAACCGGCTGCAAGCCAGGCCGATCGGCATAGCCAAGCCGCTGGGCGATATCGCCTTGCAGGTCAAAGGATAAGCGATCATCAGGACGGCGCATGAGGAAGTGGATGTGGCACCGCGTGGCCCACAAAAAGTCGCTGCCCTTCACAAAGGCATTGTACTCGCGCCGGGTAAACACGCCTTTGGTGACCAGTTCAGCCTCGGTATCGACCTGGTAGACATATTTGCCGATCCAGAACAACGTGTTGAGGTCTCGAAGCCCGCCCTTGCTCTCTTTAACATTGGGTTCCACCAGATAGCGTGAGGATCCGGCCTTGGCATGGCGTGCATCGCGCTCGCTCAGTTTGGCGGTGACAAATTCTGGTCCAGTCCCACTGACCACCTGATCTTGAAAGGCTGTGTGAAAGGTCTTGAACAGGTCCTCGTCACCCAGAATGAACCGCGCTTCCAGCAGCGCTGTGCGGATGGTCATATCTTCCTTGGCAAGTTTCACACATTCAGCCACCGTGCGGGTGGCATGACCCACCTTGAAGCCGCAGTCCCAAAGGAAATAGAGCAAGCTTTCCACCACCTGCTCGCCCCATGGGGTTTGCTTGGCCGGGCGCAGAAACAGCAAATCGATGTCAGACTGTGGGCCCAGCGTGCCGCGGCCGTAGCCGCCTTGCGCGCACACCGCGATGCGTTCGCCTTGGCTGGGATTGGAAAGCGGATAGCGGTACTCGGTTGTGATGCGAAATAGGGTTTTAATCAGCGTGTCTTGCGCCAGCGAAAGCCGTTGGGCGCATGCCAAACCCCCGCGATCCTCAATAAGCAGTTTTTCTGCCGTCTGCAAAACATCCACCAGCGCCGCCTTGGCCAACGGCAACAGCGCGCCTTGGGCATCATCGTAGGAACCGGCGTCCTCAATCGCGTCGCGCAGTTGCATGTAGAGCGCATCGCCATCAAGCAATGGCGGGGCATCATCACGCTGGACTAGATTGGGCAGTTTGCGGGGGCGTCTTGCAGACATTGTTATCGCGTCTCTTTGATCTGTTTGGCCAGATCATAAACGAAATCCAGCGCTTGGCGCGGGGTCATTTGGTCAGGGTCATGGCCTTGCAGCATGGATTCAAGTTTCGCCTGCGCGGCAGCCTCTATCTGTTCATCGCTGGGCGGGTTGCTTTGTGCCGCAGGTGCCGGGGCAGAAAAGAGCGGCAGGCCTTCAAACAGACCATCGTTCTGCGGTTTTTCCTGGTCTTGCCGCGTCTCCAGGTGATCGAGTACCGAACGCGCCCGTGCCACCACTGGCGCTGGCAGTCCAGCCAGCTTGGCAACCTGTAGCCCGTAGGATCGGTCGGCCGCTCCTGGCATCACCTCGTGCAGGAAAATGACATCGCCGTCCCACCCTTTGACCTTTAACGTGCGGTTTTCCACCCGTTCTAGCCGGTCGGCAAGCACGGTTAACTCATGATAATGCGTGGCAAACAACGCGCGGCAATGGTTCTGGTCATGCAGATGTTCCACACAGGCCCACGCAATCGATAGGCCATCATAGGTGGCGGTGCCGCGTCCAATTTCATCCAGAATAACCAGGGATTGCTGGCTGGCTTGGTGCAAAATTGCAGCCGTCTCCACCATCTCGACCATGAAGGTGGAGCGACCGCGTGCCAAATCATCGGCTGCACCGACCCGGCTGAAAAGAGCATCCACAATACCAATGCTTGCTGCGGTGGCGGGCACAAAACAACCCGCCTGCGCCAGGATCGCAATCAACGCGTTTTGCCGTAAAAAGGTGGATTTACCACCCATATTGGGACCGGTGATAAGGTGAACGCCACCACCATCAAGGCCGCAGTCATTGGCGACAAACTGATCGCGGCCCTCGCGCCGCATCACCTTTTCCACGACTGGGTGACGACCGCCCTCAATATCGAAAGCCAGATCATCACGCATCACCGGGCGGGTGTGATTGTCCCGCACGGCCGTTTCGGCCAGCCCAATCGCCACATCCAGCGTCGAAAGCGCATCAGCCACGCCCTGAACAGCAAGGCGCTGCGATCTCACCGCCTCACAGAGCGCCTCAAAGCGGGCCACTTCCAGTGCCACCGCCCGGCTAGCTGCACTGGCAATTTTTGCTTCCAGCTCGGCCAGCTCTTTGGTGGAAAAGCGCATGGCATTGGCCATGGTTTGCCGGTGAAAGAATGTGTCGGCAGCCTCTTGTAGTGGCCCAGCCTGCAGCGCCGGAACCTCAATAAAATAGCCCAGCACACCATTGTGCTTGATCTTCAGCGATTTGGCCTGCGTTTGCTCGGTGTAGGTGGATTGCAACCCAGCGATCACCTTGCGCGCATCATCGCGCAGGGCTCGTGCGCCATCGAGGTCGGCATCGACACCGGCAGCGACAAACCCACCATCACGGGCCAGCAACGGTGGGCTATCGACAAGTTCATCAACAAGGCGTTTGGCGACATCGCTCGGCCGGGCGGCCAGAGTGGTTTTAGCTGTTGCAAGCAGTGTCGGCAGATCATCGCCGAGCACCTTTTCCACCAGACCTGCCTGATCAAGAGCAGCGCCCAGCGCCACCAGATCGCGCGGGCCTGCACGGCCAAGCATAATGCGTGACAGAGCCCGCGCGATATCCGGCGCGCCCTGAAGGGCAGCGCGTATATCCCGGCGCGTGCCCGTGTTTTCGACGCACCAGGCCACACCATCATGACGGGCTTTGATTGCATCCAGATCGGTCAATGGCGCGGAAAGCTGGTCGGCCAAGCGGCGCGTGCCAGCCGCTGTCACACACCCATCAATGGCCCAAAGCAATGTTGCGGCGTTTTTCCCTGAGCGTCCACGCACCAGATCAAGGCTTGCCCGCGTTGCTTCATCAATGGCCATCGTGCCACCAGCGCGTTCGCGGCTGGGCGGTTGCAGGCTGGCAAAGGCTTGGCGTTGCGTGCGTTCCACATAGCCGATCAATGCCGATGCAGCGCGCAATTCTGACCGAGTAAGCTCTCCAAAGCTGTCGGTGGAGGCAACGCCAAAGGCGCTGGCGACCTTCTCGCTGGCCTGCCCGCCATGAAACACCGCCGCGGGTTGCGGTGACAATGCCCCGCCCAGCCGGTTCAGCGCGTCCATCATCGCCGTGTCAGGATCTATTGTATCGGGAAACAGCGTTTCAGCCGGAGACAGCCGCGCCAATTCGGCTTCAACCTTGCCCGCCTGCACCTCGCTTAAAGCAAATGCACCCGTGGAAAGATCAAGCCAGGCCAGCCCCACCGTGTCGCCGCCAGCATCTGGTGCCAGCGAAACCAGCCAGTTCGACGCCTTGGCAGGCAAAAGCGTGTCTTCGGTTAGTGTGCCGGGAGTGACAAGACGCACCACATCACGCTTCACCACCGCCTTGGAGCCGCGTTTTTTGGCCTCTGCTGGGTTCTCGATTTGCTCGCAAACCGCCACCTTGTGGCCTGCTGCGATCAGGCGTTGCAGATAGTCCTGCGCGGCGTGCACCGGCACACCAGCCATTGGAATATCTGTACCATTGTGTTTGCCGCGCTTGGTCAGCGCGATGCCCAGCACCTGCGCAGCGATGGCCGCATCCTCAAAAAACAGCTCGTAAAAATCGCCCATTCGGAAAAACAGCAGGCTGTCTGCATTGGCCGCTTTGATCTCCAGAAACTGCGCCATCACAGGCGTTGCCCCTGTCGTATCGGACCCCGTGGGGGCCATGGCAGTTCCGGTTTTGGGGTGAAGCGGCGCGTTCATGGGCTCTTTTCTAGCAAACACATGCTCAAAGACCAGCGCATGTGGCACCAAAGTCTTGGATAGTGCGCTATCTGAAAGACCAAGTTCGAGGCTGAGTGTTTTTTGCTGCGCCGCACTTTCGCATCGTGAAAAGCGCCCCTATGGTCCGCGCCCAATTACGACCGTCAAAAAACAACAAAAACAAGCTGGAACGCGCGCCCACATGGCCAAGAAACCCACCAAAGATCCGCACATGTCCCGCAACACTTTCGGTGGCAATCGCCCGGCGATTACCGATCAGGACGCGCTGGACTTTCACAGCCAGGGCCGTCCAGGCAAGCTGGAGGTGGTGCCCACCAAGCCCATGTCCACACAACGCGATCTCTCGCTGGCCTATTCGCCCGGCGTCGCGGTGCCAGTAGAGGCTATCGCCGCCAACCCTGATGCCGCGTTTGATTACACCGCGCGCGGCAACATGGTCGCGGTTATCTCCAACGGTACGGCCATCCTTGGATTGGGCAATTTGGGCGCTCTGGCATCCAAGCCGGTGATGGAGGGCAAGGCAGTGCTGTTCAAGCGCTTTGCCGACGTGGACTCCATCGACCTGGAAATCGATACCGAAGACACCGACGAGTTCATCAATGCGGTGAAATATCTGGGGCCATCTTTCGGCGGTATCAATCTGGAAGACATCAAGGCACCCGACTGTTTCATTATTGAGTCGCGCCTGCGCGAAGAGATGGACATTCCGGTGTTCCATGATGATCAGCACGGCACTGCGATTATCGCCATGGCCGGTCTCATCAACGCGTTGGACCTAACCGATCGCGATATCAAAGAGACCAAGCTGGTGTGCAACGGCGCGGGTTCTGCTGCCATCGCCTGCATCGAGCTTATCAAATCCTACGGCATGCCAGCGGAAAACATTACGCTGTGCGACACCAAGGGCGTGATTTATCAGGGGCGTGAAACCGGCATGAACCAGTGGAAGGCCGCCCATGCGGTTGCCACCAAGGATCGCTCGTTGGAAGAGGCCGTGAAAGACGCCGACGTGTTCTTTGGCCTGTCGGTCAAAGGCGCACTGACACAGGACATGGTGAAATCCATGGCCGATAATCCGATCATTTTCGCGATGGCGAACCCTGACCCGGAAATCACGCCTGAACAGGTTGCCGAAGTGCGCGATGATGCGATCGTTGCGACGGGGCGTTCGGATTATCCCAACCAGGTGAACAACGTTCTGGGCTTCCCCTACATTTTCCGTGGCGCTTTGGATGTGCGCGCAACCAGCATCAATGATGCGATGAAAATCGCCGCCGCTGACGCGCTGGCAGCCCTCGCCCGTGAAGATGTGCCTGACGAGGTTGCCAGCGCCTATCAGGGTAGCCGCCCGCGTTATGGCCCCAATTACATCATTCCGGTGCCGTTTGACCCGCGCCTTATCTCTGCCATTCCTGCTGCCGTTGCCAAGGCCGCTGTCGACAGCGGTGTTGCCCGCCGTCCGGTGGTAGACGAGGGAGAATACCGTGCCCAGCTTTCTGCCCGGCGTGACCCCGTGGCCGGTGTTCTCAATCGCATTTACGAGCGCGTGAAACGCCTGCAAAAGCGTGTTGTTTTTGCTGAGGGCGAAGAAGAACAGGTGATGCGCGCGGCTGTTTCGTTCGCAAACCAGGGCCTGGGACAGCCTATTTTGGTGGGTCGCGAAGATGAGATCAAAGCCGTTGCTGACGACGTAGGCATAGACCTGCAGGGCATCACGATCGCAAATGCGCGCACCTCGAACCGGCAAGAGGCGTACGCTGAGTTTCTGTATCAGCGCCTGCAGCGCAAAGGCTTCCTGTACCGTGATTGCCAGCGGATGGTGAACACCGACCGCAACTATTTTGGTGCGGCTATGGTTGCTATGGGTGAGGCCGACTGCATGGTCACCGGCACCACGCGCAACTATTCGGTTGCGCTGCAGGCTGTGCGCCGTGTGGTCGATGCCAAGCCTGGCCACCGAGTCATTGGTGCCTCGCTGGCCTTGTGCAAAGGCCGCACGGTTCTGATCGCCGATACCGCCGTGCACGACATGCCCACATCGGAAGAGCTGGCTGATATCGCTGAAGAGGCCGCTGGTGTTGCCCGCCGTTTGGGCTACGAACCGCGGGTTGCGATGCTTGCCTACTCAACCTTTGGGCACCCGTCTGGCGAGCGCTCTGAGCGCGTACAGGAGGCGGTGCGCATTTTGGACAAGCGGCGCGTAGACTTCGAGTATGATGGCGAAATGAACGCTGACGTGGCGCTCAACATGGACGTGATGGAGCAGTATCCTTTTTGTCGCCTGACGGGCCCGGCCAACGTGCTGGTCATGCCAGCGTTTCACTCTGCATCGATTGCAACCAAAATGCTTGAAGAGCTTGGCGGCTCAACGGTTATTGGACCGCTTCTGGTGGGACTGGATAAACCAATTCAGATCACCCGCCTTGGTGCCCGTGACACAGAGATCGTCAATATGGCGGTGCTGTCGGCCTACAATGTGAGTGTTTAACACTGCATTTTGCAAAAAAATGCGGTGCGCTAGCGGCAATAGGTGCTCGAACGCGGGGCATTGTCGAAGTGAATGTGGTCGGTGTGGTGACCGTCAGAGCCCGGGCCGAGCACGGTGGTGAACGGCCCGCAGGCCGCTTCGCGCAGGGCAGCCTGAAAGCGGGCATCAGGTGCAGATGAACCTGATGGCTGCGGCTGCACACGCCAGCTTTCGCCATTTTGAAGCGTGATTGCGCGCACATCCACTGCGCGGCCATAGCTATGCTCACTAAGCCGGGCACCAGCGACATTGTTGCGGCCGCGGCAGGCGTAAGATGCGGCGATGGACACCGTCTGCGGCGCGCTTTGCAGGTGATGTCGGGCTTGTGGGGTGATGGTGCTGGTCATGAATTGGCTAAAGGCAAGTGCCGTTTGACAGGTCAGAAGGGCCTCAGGCTGCAGGCGCACGGCTCCAATAGCATTCAAGGTCACCGCATCATCGATACCGCACTGGCCTGCTCCTTCATGGCGCCCAAGCTGCTGAAAAACAGCCCCCGCAGCAGCGAGGGCTTGCGCGCAGCCGGTTTGCGCGTGTGGTTGTATCGCAGACTGTGCGACCCCTTGTGTGACCGTTGGTTGCGCAACCTGCGGGCGGGCAATGGGGTTGGGCGGCGTAGCATCCAACGTTTGCGCAAACCCGGTTGCTGGGAAAGCAAAAGACAGACAGAGCAACGCGACTAAGCGAAAGAAAAATGCAGGCATGAGCAATTGTCACATGAGGGCCATAGCGGCGTTGTGTGCCGTACTATGATGGTCAAAGGAAGGCTACAGGCGAGGTGGATCAGAAATGAAATTGCGTTGGCAAGTCGCAATTCAAAACAGAATGAGCGTTTGGAGCCAAAATTTGCAGCGCCCTCGCAAGACCATTGCAGCCGGTAAGGCTAAACTAGGTACTAATTCAGCTTCAGAAAAAAGGGTTTCCCATGCCTCGTTCGTTTTCCACCATCGTTCTCGCCGCTGGCGCCAGCCTGTTGGCCTCTACCGCCATCGCTTCAGACGCCGCACCGCTGGTTGATACCGGCTGGCTCAATACGAACCTTGCCAACGAAAATGTCGTTGTGCTCGATATCCGCAACGTCACCGACGAGGCAGACCCTTTCGTGCAAGGGCACATCCCTGGTTCGGTCGCCGCTGCCTACAATCAGGCCGGCTGGCGCACTGAAATCGACGGAACAATCGGCCTGCTGCCAGAGCTTGATGATATCCAGGCCCTCATTGAAAGCCTGGGTGTGGACAATGACGAGCATGTGGTGATCGCCCCTGTGGGTGCATCATCCAGTGATTTTGGTGCGGCCACGCGCGTCTACTGGACGTTTAAAGTGCTTGGCCATGACAATGTATCCATCCTCGATGGCGGCTACGCGGCCTGGACCCGCGATGGTGGCGCACTTTCCACCGACGCAGCAAGCGTTGAGCCGGGCACATTTGAAGTTGCTCTGCGCGATGAGCTGCTCGCCACCTCTGATGAGGTCGCCAGCGCTATTGATGCTGGCTTGACCCTTGTTGACGGCCGCCCTGCGGCTCAGTTCATCGGGGCTGAAAAAAGCGGTGTGGTTGCCCGCGCAGGCACGCTGCCTGGCGCCGTCAACCTGGAGCAGGCACGCCTCTACAGCACTGACGATGCAGCCTATGCCAGCGCCGATCTGATTGAAGCCATCGCCGCCGAAGTTGGTGTGGATACCGCCGAGCCAGCTATCACCTTCTGCAACACAGGCCACTGGGCCTCAGTGGTGTGGTTTGGCCTGTCAGAAGTCGCCGGCCAGGAAAACGTCGCCATGTATGATGGTTCCATGGTCGAGTGGGCTGCCGATGAAAGCCGCCCCGTTGTGAATGGCGCTGTAAACTAGGCTCCGTCTCCTGCACGATCGTCACCCTCGCCCTTGTGGCGGGGGGCCACGCCTTTGCGATTTGTTCGGCTCTGCATCTTCAGGCATGGATCCCTGTGATACGCACAGGGATGACGGCCTCGTGTTGATGCCATTCACAGTCATCATCCTCGGACTTGATCCCAGGACCCAGCTTCATATCGCCGATCCAAGCGGAAGCGGCAAACGCACGAGATGGATGGCCGGTTCAAGCCCGGCCATGACGGTGGTCTTTGGGGTTACCCACGAAACCAAATTCCAGCTGTCGGCCTTGCCGACCCGCTAACCGCCGAAGAAGTCTTTGACCTTACTGAAAACCCACTCATTTCTGGGTGCCCTGCGTTGCCCGCAGCATCGTAGGTGCGAGGACACGCAAACAAGGATTAATCAGCCAGGCAGCCCGCGCATCATCCGCCGAAGAAGTCTTTGACCTTACTGAAAAACCCGGACATCTCTGGGTGATTATGGTCGCCGCCCTCAGATTCAAACTCTTGCAGCAGTTCACGTTGGCGTTTGGTCAGGTTCTGCGGCGTTTCCACACTGACCTGAACATACATGTCGCCAAAATCGCGTTGGCGCAGAATGGGCATACCCTTGCCGCGCAGGCGGAATTGCTTGCCGGTTTGCGTGCCGTCAGGAACTTTCACCCGCGTGCGACCACCATCAAGCGTTGGCACCTCGAAGGAACCGCCCAGTGCGGCTGTGACCACTGAAATGGGCGCACGGCAGAACAGGTCTGCCCCATCGCGCTGGAACAGCTCATGCGGTTTGATGGACACGAAAATATAGAGATCGCCAGCAGGTGCGCCGCGCATGCCTGCCTCACCTTCGCCAGCGACCCGTATGCGGTTACCATCATCAATACCGGCGGGAATGTTGACCGATAGGGTACGTTCCTGCGTTACCCGGCCTGCGCCAGAACAGGTATCGCATGGGTCTTTGATCACTTCGCCGCGCCCACCGCAGGTCGGGCAGGTGCGTTCCATGGCAAAAAAGCCCTGACTCATCCGCACTTTGCCCATGCCAGAGCATGTGCCGCAGGTGGAAGCACTGGTGCCGGGTTTTGCGCCGGAGCCTGAGCAGGTATCGCAAGCCACAGAGGTCGGCAAAACAAGGTCGACTGTTTTGCCTTCAAAGGCTTCTTCCAGCGTAATTTCCAGATTGTAGCGCATGTCGGAGCCGCGCGCCGCGCCGCCTGCAGAGCGACGCCGTCCACCGCCCATGAACTCGCCGAAAATCTCTTCAAAGATGTCGCCCATACCGGCGCCACCCATTCCGCCCCCCATGCCACCGGGGCTACCCATGCCGCCTTGCTCAAAGGCCTGGTGGCCGAAGCGATCATAGGCCGCGCGTTTTTGTTCATCGCGCAGCACTTCATAGGCCTCGTTCACGGCCTTGAAGTTCTGTTCGGCTTCCGCGTCATCGGGGTTGCGGTCGGGGTGATACTGCATCGCCTTCTTGCGGAAGGCGCTTTTTAGCATTTTCTCATCGGCATCGCGTGAGACGCCGAGAAGCTCATAAAAGTCGGGCTTTGCCATGCGCGGGTGACTTTGTTGAAGAGTGTACTGAGTGATATGTTCGGTGTGCCAGACGGCACACCAATGGTTGGACTGTGCGTTGCAGCTTGCCTGCGGGCTGTCAACCAGGGGACAAAAACAGGCATAACAACTGCGTCTTCAGCGCATGTAGTGACCCGTTTGCCGTGTTGCCAGGGGTCAATTGGCATTGTCCTAACGGCAACTCATGACTTTCGCATCAATACTGCGCTACACACTGCAAGTGGGGCGAACTGCGTGGGGAGCAGGTCTATGTTGTCGGGACTTTTAAAATCATTTGTGCAGGTGGGTACGCTTGAGGTCACCCACGCCAATGGGCAGACCACCACCTATGGCGGCAAAGCGCCGGGGCCACAGGTGTCCGCGCGCTTTCACAGCGCCAAGGCCGAGCGCGCCATCTTCCTCAACCCCGAGCTTGCCGCTGCTGAAGCCTATATGGATGGCACGCTGACCTTTGAGGACGGATCCGATGTTCATCAGTTCCTAAAGCTGTTTTCAGTGAACCGCGCACCGCTGGGCCAGTATCGCAGCCAAAAAATGTTGCGCCAGCTGTGGAAGGCCTTTCGCCGCCGCCAGCAGGCCAACTCGGTCAGCAATGCCAAGGCTCAGGCGCGCAGCCATTATGATCTTTCAACCGATCTTTACCGACTGTTTCTCGACAAGGGGCTGAACTATTCCTGCGCGCTCTATACCAATGAGCATGAAAGCCTGGAGCAAGCGCAGACCAACAAGCTTATCCATATCGTGGCCAAGCTCAGGCTGGAGCCGGGCATGCGCGTGCTGGAAATTGGTGGCGGCTGGGGCTCACTTGCCATCATGTTGGCGCGGGCCGGCGCGCAGGTCACCTCGCTGAACGTCTCGCCCGAACAGGTGAAGATCGCCCGGCAGCGGGTCAGCGAAGCCGGCCTGGAGGACAAAGTCGAGATTGTCATCGAGGATTATCGCGAGCATCAGGGCCAGTATGATCGCGTTGTCTCTGTTGGCATGATGGAACATGTTGGCGTTTTCAATTTTGATGATTATTTCAACACTGTACGCGACCGGCTAACTGAGACGGGCTTTGCGATGATCCACTCCATCGGGCGGATGACGCAGCCAGGCACCACGGGGCCATTTTTCCGCAAATACATCTTCCCGGGCGGCTATGTGCCCGCTTTGTCCGAGACGTTCGCTTCGTTGGAGCGCTGTGGCCTTTGGGTGTGCGACACGGAGATCCTGCGCCTGCATTATGCGTACACGCTGCGTGATTGGCGGGTGCGTTTTGCGGCTAATCGCGAGCAGGCCAAGGCGCTGTATGATGAGCGCTTCTGCCGGATGTGGGAGTTTTATCTCTCTGCTGCAGAGCTTGGGTTTGTGGATGGGTCGAACATGGTGTTCCAGCTGCTTTTGAGCCGCGAGCGCGATGCCGTTCCGCTGATCCGTGACTACATCACCGATGAGGCACGCGTTCTGCACGACACGCTGAGCTAGTTGCCCGTTATACCGGTTTGACCACCATCAGCCATGTTGCTGCCACGAGGGGCACGGTGCTGATCAGTCCCCAAGTGAGCCATTTGCGGGAAAGCGCGCGGTATTCATCGCCCACATCATCCAAACTGTCACCGAACGCCTTGGCGAGCCGCGCTTGCTTCATCTGGATCGGTAGGATGACGAACAGCCAAATCAGGCCAGCAGCCACAAACAGCACCTGGCTCCACAGCATCCATCCCTCAAACAACGGATAGCCTGCAGAAACGACCATAAAGTAGCCGCCACCCATGATCAGGACCACACCCCAGACGGTCATCGACCAGTCGGTGTAGGTGACAAGCTTTTGGGCAAAGCTGAGAACCTGCGGGCTTCCATCCCGGTCGGCATAGAACTTCCAGATCGCCGTAACTGTGATGTTGCCCATCAGCATGGCAACACCGGTGACGTGTAGGAATTTGGCAATATCGTAAAGCATCCACCGGTCATATCACCGACGCGGGCGCGGATAAAAAGCGGCGAAATACGGATGGGTGACAGTGCGAGAGTCATTCCCAGCAAACGCCGCATCAACACAGTGTTACGAAGCGCGTTCGAGCGGCAGCCAGAGGCAGAGTTTCGTGGACCGGTTCAAGCTGGACATGCTCTAGGCCGTCCGTTCGAACACCCTATCGGAGCGCCCCTTATGGGTGACGCGATAGCCCGAGCCCAACACCAACGCGCTAAGCTGGCCATACCGGTCATGCTTGGTCTCCGCCATAATCATGCGTGGCAGGAGCTGCGGTGCGGCTTTGCCAAGATAGGGTTCCAACGCGGGCACTTCATGGCCCTCAATATCGATCTTTAGAAAGTCGATGCGCGGCAGGCATGCGTCCTTCACGATATGGTCCAACGTGTGCGCAGGCACTTGGGTAAGCTGGTTGCGCTTTTTGCCAGCGCCATCGCAGACCGACACACTGCCAAGATTCCAGGCCGATTGCGCCAGCATCACGCTGCCGATCACATCGCTGACCGCACAGGGCACCAGATCAGCCTGGGCCTTCAGGCCATTAAAAGCAAGTTGGCAGCAAGCCGCCTTTGTGTTTTTGGGTTCGCTTCAATGCAAACGAACCGGCCGGTTTTGCCAGTTTGCCGGGCCAGGCTCGCCGCCAAAACCGAATAGGTTCCGGTGTTTGCACCCACATCCACCATGATGAAGTGGTGGTCCGGGCTTGTTGCCGCACAGCGCGCGATGGCCGCCTCTTCGCCGTGTTCCACCAGTGCAGGACGCGCATAGCATTTGGTGTCAGCATGGTTTTCGCGCGGATAAAGGCGCAACCGGAACCCCGGATAAGGCTCCAGATCGACCGGGCCGGGCCGCCCAACAAGCGACAAGCGCCAGATCGGCCAGTTCACGATAGAGCCAAGCAGACGATAGCGCCGGGGGATCAACCGCGCACCAAAGCTGCGCAGCGCCTCACGCCAGGGGGCCAAAGCGTGCGTGCCAAAACCGGCATCAGGCCTTGCGTTGGTCGAATCATGGATCGAAGCATCCGCCATGGGCGATAGCCATGAACGGTGCAGTTTGCGGTTTGATGACACTTGCGCGGCTACATCCCGGTAACAAAAAAGCCCGGTGTTTCCACCGGGCTTTGTATCATGGCTGAAAAAGAGGCGTGGCTTACGAAGCCTTTTTCTGATCGTCGTCGTCAACATCTTCAAAGTCGGCATCCACCACATCATCGTCCTGCGTGGCTTCAGCGTCGTCGCCCATGTCCAGCGGCTCTTCTTCGCCGTCAGATGCATCGGCGTACATCGCTTCGCCCAGCTTCATCGAAGCTGTGGCCAGCGCCTGCGCCTTCTCGTCGATGGCTTCTTTATCGTCGCCTTCAAGTGCCGCTTTCATGTCAGCGATTGCAGCCTCAATGGTGGCCTTATCGTCGTCTGACACCTTGTCGCCATACTCAGCAACCGCTTTCTCAGTGGAGTGGACCAGCGCTTCGCCCTGGTTTTTGGCTTCCACCACTTCGCGCTTTTTCTTGTCCTCGTCGGCGTGGCTTTCAGCGTCTTTGACCATCTGCTCGATGTCATCATCGCTGAGGCCACCAGAGGCCTGAATGCGGATCTGCTGCTCTTTGTTGGTGCCTTTGTCCTTGGCCGACACATTCACGATGCCGTTGGCATCAATGTCGAAGGTCACCTCAATTTGCGGCATGCCGCGCGGCGCTGGGGGAATGCCCACCAGATCAAACTGGCCAAGCACTTTGTTGTCGGCCGCCATTTCACGCTCGCCCTGGAACACCCGGATGGTCACAGCCGACTGGTTGTCATCAGCGGTCGAAAACACCTGGCTTTTCTTGGTCGGGATGGTCGTGTTGCGATCGATGAGGCGGGTGAACACGCCGCCAAGGGTCTCAATGCCCAACGACAACGGTGTCACGTCCAGCAGTAGCACGTCTTTAACATCGCCCTGCAGCACGCCAGCCTGAACAGCAGCACCAATGGCCACCACTTCGTCCGGGTTCACGCCCTTGTTTGGCTCCTTGCCGAAGAACTCTTTCACGGTCTCCTGCACTTTGGGCATGCGGGTCATGCCGCCGACCAGAACAACCTCATCAATGTCACCGGCTTTCAGGCCAGCGTCCTTGAGAGCAGCCTTCATTGGCTCAACCGTACGCTTGACCAGATCGTCGACCAGCGACTCAAATTTTGCGCGGGTCAGTTTCATGGTCAGGTGTTTTGGGCCAGACGCATCTGCGGTGATGAAGGGCAGGTTGATTTCGGTCTGTGTCGATGAGGAAAGCTCAATCTTGGCTTTCTCGGCAGCTTCTTTCAGGCGCTGGAGGGCCAGTTTGTCGCCTTTAAGGTCAATGCCCTGCTCTTTTTTGAACTCATCTGCCAGATAGCTGACAAGACGCATGTCAAAGTCTTCACCGCCCAGGAACGTGTCACCATTGGTGGATTTCACCTCGAACACGCCATCGCCGATTTCCAGCACCGAAACATCGAACGTGCCACCACCCAGATCGTAAACCGCGATGGTCTGACCGTCGTTCTTGTCCAGGCCATAGGCCAATGCTGCGGCGGTTGGCTCGTTGATGATGCGCAGCACTTCAAGACCAGCAATTTTACCGGCATCTTTTGTCGCTTGGCGCTGCGCGTCATTGAAGTAGGCAGGAACCGTAATCACAGCCTGCTCGACTTTTTCACCCAGAAACGCTTCGGCGGTTTCTTTCATCTTTTGCAAAATGAACGCTGAAATTTGTGAGGGAGAATAGTCAGTATCCTCAACCTTAACCCAGGCATCACCGCCCGGCGCTTCGATGATTTCGAACGGCACCATCTTCTTGTCTTTTTCCACCGCTGGGTCATCGAAACGACGACCAATCAGGCGTTTGACAGCGAACAGTGTGCCTTCAGGGTTGGTCACAGCCTGACGTTTGGCTGGCTGACCCACCAGTCGATCGCCGCCATCGGCAAAAGCGACCATTGACGGCGTGGTGCGCGCACCTTCGGCGTTCTCAATAACTTTTGGTGTGGAGCCATCCATGACGGCTACGCAGGAATTGGTGGTTCCCAAATCAATACCAATGACTTTCGCCATGGACGATACCTCTTAATGTTGTCGGCAGATCACCCGGACCCGAATAGCTCGGCATACCGGCGAAGCGCGAGACGCTATCAGAAAACAGCGTGCCAGAAAACAGTGCGCAGTGATCCCCTTGGGGGGTGTTGAACTCAAAATCATGTGCGAAGCAACATCACTGCCGCTTCTGCGATCGAGGGCTATATAAGAAGCCTCTTGCGGGCCTGCAAGGCGAGTCGGTGCAAGGTTTTTTGATGTGCCTTCTGGGCAATTGCATTGCAATCATCTGCCAGGCCAACGCGTTTGTTGCGCAAACGCTTGGGTTGGGCCGCAGGCCCAGAGCAAGCCTCAACCGAGCAGCAACTTCGCGGCGATGACCGTCATGACAATCCCCATGATCAAATCGAGCACCTGCCAGCTTGCCGCGGTTGGGCCGCAGGCCCAGAGCAAGTCTCAACCGAGCAGCAATTTCACGGCGATGACCGTCATGACAATCCCCATGATCAAATCGAGCACCTGCCAGCTGCGAGCCCGGGCAAACAGCGGCGCCAGAAGCCGCGCGCCATAGCCGAGAAGAAAGAAGAAGAAAAAGCTGGACGCGGTCACACCGGCGCCAAACACCCAGGGCCGCTCATATTGCGCGCTGATGCTGCCAACCAGCACCAGCGTATCCAGATACACATGCGGGTTCAGAAACGTCAGCGCCAGACAGGTTAGGATCGCGGTCTTGAGCGAACTCTTCCGGTTTTCTGCCGCTTCCAGCGCCTCCCCGCCCTTCCATGCTGACCAGAAGCTGCGCGCTGCATACCACAGCAAAAACGCCGCCCCGCCATAGGTAAAGGCCGGTTCGATCCACGGAGCAGCCTGTGTGAGCGCGGCAAAGCCAGCAACACCTGCGGCAATCAGCACAGCATCGCTAAACGAGCAGATGAGCACAATGGGCAGCACGTGCGCACGCAATAAACCTTGTCGCAGCACAAAGGCGTTCTGCGCGCCAATCGCGATGATCAGCGAGGCACCCAGGCCAAAGCCAGCGACAAAGGGGACGAAAACAGTCGAGAGCATTGTTCTCAAGCGCCTAAGGCAACAGCGCGCATGTGCAAAGCGCTTAGCCCAGATAGTCGATGATCGGGCAGTCGGGTCGACTGTCGCCGCGGCAGGACTGCACCAGCATGGAAAGCTCGCTTTCCAGCAATTCCAGCTCACGGCGCTTTTCGGCAATTTCATTCAAGCGTTGCGTCGCGATGCGCTTAACCTCCGCACTGCTGCGGTCTTCTTTGCCGTAAAGGCTGAGCAATTCGCGGCATTGGTCGACCGAGAAACCAAAGTCGCGCGCACGGCGCACAAAAACCAGCTTGCGAACAGCCCTCTCATCATAAGTGCGATAGCCGGAGGCTTTGCGACCTGATGCGTCAACCAAACCGATATCGGCGTAGTAGCGCACCGTTTTGACGGACAGGGATGCAGCCTGCGCCGCAGCCGATATGGTCATCTCGTTCATTGCACTGGCCTTCCAAAACACTCCATTAGATGGAACCTTTAGGGATCGCGCAGCATAAGAGCAACAGTGGATTGATCAGCTTGCCATCCGCGAGGCATCGGCCCCGTAATAGCTGATGTAGCGCTTGGAAATTTTCTCAACGGGAAGCAAAATCAGCACATCGGTGGTGCCAAACTGATGGTCGACAACTGCGCCATCGCCGATCATCGCGCCCAACCGTAGGTAGCCCTTAATGAGAGGGGGAAGTGCCCGCAGCGCCTGCTTCTGGTCCACATCATCCTTGGCAATGCGGTTCATTGAGGCGTAGCGCGATGGTAGGGCCGGCACCTGCCAAGCAGCTTCAGCGCCTGCAAAATGGTGCAAAAAAGATAGCGGCAGCGCCAGTTGGTCTGGATCAGTGCCTTCAAGGCTTGCACACCCAAACAGCACGTCAATCTTGCGTTGAACCACATAGCTCCAGATGCCGTGCCAGAGCAGTTCCACGGTTCGCTTGGTGCGGTAGGGCGCCAGAACGCAAGAACGACCAAGTTCTAGAAAAGTTAGCTCAGGCCGCGCCTGCACTAGCCTGTCGATTTGGTACTCGCCGACCGTATAAAAGCCGCCGTTTTGATCGGCCACACTTTGATGCAGCAACCGATAGGTGCCCACTATTGCCGGGCCGCCGCTGCGCGGGTCGCTGGGCGCATCATGATCAAGCACCAGAAGATGGTCGCAAAACCCATCGTAGCGATCAAAATCGCTGCGCTTGAGACGGTTGAGAAGTGACGGTTTGGCCGACATTTCCCGGTAAAAAACATCATAGCGCAGACGCTGTGCCCGCTGAACATCGTATTTTTTGGTTGCCAGTCGCACTTCCAACGAACCGATGGCGCCCAAGATGGTGTCGCCCGCCGTTGGCGTTTGTGTCTCACTTGGCATGTAAAGTGGCGTGCCGGGCAGAGCTCCACCCAAAAGTGGGGTGTCTACACGCGCAGCCGGTGCACTTGCTTTGGCTGGGGATGCAAGGGCGCTGTCGGCCGGTTTCGCGCGCGCAGTGCCCTTTAGGTCAGCCATGCCACCCTCGATTTGCCTGCAACATTGCGCGCAGTGCCTGTGAGCAGCACATAGATGTCAGAGGCCCGCCGATCAACCGTCTGAAGCGTGGGCGTCTTCCACCAAAGCGATCAGTGCGTCCGGTTTCAGCGGTTTTTGCGCCAGGGCATCAAACCCAGCACGGCGTATGTCGGATTGCAGATTTTTCTCGGTGTTGGCCGTGTAGGCGATGATGCGGCCCGAAAAGCCAATATCGCGCATGGCGCGCGCGGTCTGAAAACCATCAAGAACTGGCATCGACAGATCCAGCAATACCGCATCAAAGGTGTCACGATCCTTTTTAACTGCGTCCAGCGCCTGCTGCCCGTCATCGGCAACGGTTGTGTTGTGTCCGGCCCGCTGAAGGGCGGTTTTGGCCATAAGCGCGTTGATGGCATTGTCATCCACCAGCAGCACATTGAGCGGATTGGCAGCATGCCTTGCAGCCGCTGCGTCGGCGGGATCGTGCAGGAACCCATCCTGAGTGTTGCCTTCAAAGCGGTGGGTTAGCATGGCTTGAAGCGAAGATTGACGAACCGGGCGAATAAGGTAGCCGGAAAATCCAGTATCCTGCAGGCCGCTAAGCACCGCGCGGTTGTCGGGCGTCAGCAAAATGGTTGGACGGATGCCGGCAGCGGGCAGGCAAAGCCGCGCCCACAGCATGGCGTGGTCGAAGCGGGCATCCAGCAGCACGTGATCAACATTGCGGGGCGGGCCGGTAAGTGCATCAGCCTGCGACACCACGCGGGCTGATGCGCCAAGCAGCTCAAGGGTTTCACAGAGCGCCTGTGCTTCAGGTGTGTCAGCAAGCTCCGGTGCAAGCACCAACAGAACCGACTTGTTAGCCAGTGGTTTAGGTGGCGGTTTGGGCAGCGATTCAGTGGCCAGCGTTGCCAACATAGCGGGCTGATCAGCCAGTGGCAGCGAAAACCGCATCACCGTACCTTTCCCCGGTGCAGAACGCACCAAGTCCAGGGATCCACCCAGTGCCTGTGCCAGTCCGCGTGAAAGGGGTAATCCCAGGCCAGTTCCCTCAATGCCCGCTGCCCGTGCAAGGTCAGCGCGGCCAAAGGGCTCAAAAATACGGGCTTGTTCCTTGTGTGGAATACCGTGACCTGTGTCTTCCACCTCTATGTCCAGGCGCGCGGCGTCACGCGTATTTGTGAGGCGAGCTGACAGGCGCACACCGCCTGTGCGGGTGAACTTGATGGCGTTGGACAGCAGATTGGTGACCACTTGGCGCACGCGCGCACCATCAATTTCAAGCAGCAACGGTTCGCCATTGCCTGCACCTAGCGCAGTATCCAGCGTACTGCCCAACCCCAATCCCTTGGTGTGCGCAGTTGGGGCAGCCAGTTCAACGCATTGGTTCAGCAGATCGGGAATGTGTGTGGGCTCGGGCGCAGGTGTGATGGCTCCAGAGCGTAGGGCGGTGAGATCGAGCAAATCATTGACCAGTGCGAGCAGAACGTCGCCGCTGGTCGCAATGGCATTGAGATAGCTGCGCTGGGCAGCGTCCAGCTTCGACTCGCCCAGCAAGTGCGCCATGCCCAAAATACCGTTAAGCGGGTTGCGCATTTCGTGACTTACCGCGCCGATAAGCGCCAGCGCATCTGGTGAGGTTTTGCTGATCGGGGCATCTAAGCTTTGGCTGGTAAGCACTGTGGTTTCCAGGGGCATGCCCGCGCTGGGTTGCGCCAAATCAGAGCTGAACGGGGAGTGTGCGTTTTTCATGTCGCAACGCCTAGCAAAGCGCCGTTAACATACGCTCAAAGCGCATCGCACGACACCAATGTTTGTGGTTGCCTCGCTAGGCCGCCATCAACCGACCGGCATCCATACCGCGGTAGGTGAGCGCCTCGGCCAGATGCACATGCTGGATATCCTCGCTGGCTGCAAGATCTGCGATGGTGCGCGCCACACGCAGCACACGGAAGTAGCCACGCGCGGTAAGCTGTGCGCGATCAGCGGCTTGACCCATCAGTGTTGTCGCACCTGCATCCAGCCTGCTGTGTGTTTCCAAAACCGCCTGACCTGCACGGGCGTTGAGTGGCGCGACCCCAGTTGACGGGGCATCGCCCTGATAGCGCAGCTGCTGGATGCTGCGCGCCATAGCCACGCGTGCTGCGACCTGCGCGCTGGTTTCACGGGGTGCCGGATCTGACAAATCGCGCGCGCTCACCGCAGGCACTTCAATGCGCAGGTCAATCCGGTCAAGCAGTGGCCCAGAGACACGGCCCTGATAATCTGCCGCGCACCGCGGTCCCCTGCGGCAGGTGTGGCCTGGCTCACCAGCATGGCCACAGCGACACGGGTTCATGGCCGCGATCAGCTGAAAGGCCGCTGGATAGCTCACATGATGATTGGCGCGTGCAATATGGCAAACGCCCGTCTCCAAAGGTTGACGAAGCCCATCAAGAACCTGGGGCGAGAACTCAGGCAATTCGTCCAAGAAAAGCACGCCATTGTGCGCCAGCGAAATCTCGCCTGGCCGTGCCCGCATGCCACCGCCCACCAAAGCAGCCATCGAGGCGCTATGATGTGGCGCACGGAAGGGGCGTTTGTCTGACAAGGCTCCAGCTTCCAGCTCGCCCGCGAGCGAACAAACAACAGAAAGATCCAGCATTTCGCGCGGGGTGAGGGCTGGAAGAAGCGATGGCAAGCGCGCCGCCAGCATGCTTTTGCCGGATCCTGGCGGTCCGATCAGCAACAGGTTGTGGCCACCTGCCGCTGCGATTTCCAGTGCACGTTTCGCGCTTTCCTGGCCACGCACATCGGCTAGGTCTGGCACCTGGCCTTTTCCGCTAAGCGCCATGGCCGGGCGCGGTTGGTCCAGCATTTGCCGCCCGGAAAAATGGTTTGTCAGGGCAACCAGCGAGCTTGGAGCCAGCACCTCCAAACCCTCACCTGCCCATGCAGCCTCCGGCCCACATGGTTTTGGACAAATAAGGCCCTCTTCGCGCCCCACAGCCATCATGGCTGCGGGCAGGACGCCAGACACCGGGGCAAGTTCGCCGTCCAGCGATAACTCGCCAAGCACGACCTTGCCGGCAACATCATCGGCATTGATCGCCCCCATGGCTGCCATCACGCCCAGCGCAATAGGCAGGTCAAAATGGCTGCCCTCTTTGGGCAGATCAGCAGGGGCAAGATTGACGGTGATACGTTTGGCCGGCAGTGCCATGCCGCAGGCAACCAGCGCCGAGCGAACCCGTTCACGGCTTTCAGCGACGGCCTTGTCTGGTAGGCCAACGATGGAAAAGCCAACCAGGCCGGGTGAAATGTGAACCTGCACATCCACCGGGCGTGCTTCCACACCTTGAAAGGCAACAGTCGTAACACGCGAGACCATGTTCGCACCTTTTCTTCACTGAAGAAGATGCAAGCACATTACCGCTGAACACGCAAGAACATAAAAAGAACATTGGGTCGAAACCCTAGCCAAGCTTCGTGCCAATGGCGTCCCACATGGCTGCTGCAGCATTGCCGCCGCCAAGGTTTTCAAGGGCGCGGATACCTGTGGGCGATGTGACATTGATCTCGGTAATATAGGGTCCGATCACATCAATGCCCACAAACAAGAGTCCACGTTCGCGCAGGGTGGGGCCTATGGCGGCGCATATTTCGCGATCACGCGGTGTCAGTGCGGAGGCTTCTGCGCGCCCGCCAACCACCATGTTCGAGCGAAGGTCGCCCTCTGCTGGAACCCGGTTGATCAGGCCAAAAGGCTCGCCCTCGACAAGCAGAATACGTTTATCGCCCTTGGCGACATCGGGCAAAAAGGCCTGTGCGACCCACGGTTCGGGGTAAAGCTCGCTGAACAAGCCGGTGAGGGAGCCGAGGTTCTGGTCGTTTTCGCGTAGGCGAAACACCCCCTTGCCGCCATGGCCATAGAGCGGTTTCAGCACGATATCCTTGTGCTCGGCACGGAACGTCTCAATGGCGCTCACATCCTGTGTCACCAGTGTGGGCGGCATAAGGTCAGCAAACTGCATGACCAGGATTTTCTCTGGCGCGTTGCGCACGGCCGCTGGGTCGTTGACCACCAACGTTGTGCTGCCAGGCGCGTTTGCCACCATCTCCAGCATATGCGTGGATGTGATGTAGGCCATGTCAAAAGGCGGATCCTGCCGCAGCAGGATGACATCAAAGGTTGCAAGATCCAGCCGTTCTGCTTGGCCCAGCGTGACATGGTCGCCAACCACATCGCGCACCTGTGCGCTCTGCACAGTGGCGGTTACGCGCCCACGCTCCATTGCCATTGTATGGGGGGTGTAAACCGATAGCTCAAACCCGCGCGCCTGTGCTTCCAGCATCATGGCAAAGGTGCTGTCGCCAGCAATGTTGATGGCTTCAATCGGGTCCATCTGGACGGCAACGCGCAGGGTCATGAGGTTTTATCCAAGGTTGAAGACCGCCCTGTCAGGCGGCAGGCAAAACTAAAAACCGCCCTCATATCCGCCATCTTGGGCGGCGGGAAAGGCGTTGGGGATATGCAGCGGATCATGGCCAGGCGCAACCACCACCACATCGCAGCGCACGCTCTTGGTCGCAAGGCGCACACCTTCGCCATCATTGGCAGCAAGCCAAGCGCGCAGCCCGGCGCGGATGCGGGCTTGCTGGCGCGGCGTGACCGCCAGCACGGCTTCGTCGATCGTGTCACGCGCCTTAACCTCCACGAAAATGAGCGTTTCGGCATCCTCACCAATCAGGTCAATTTCGCCGCCTGCCATTTTGGCGCGTTGAGCGATGATGTCAAAACCGATGGACCGCAGGAACAGGGCCGCAGTGTCTTCGGCGTCCACGCCGCGCTGGTAGGCTTTCTGGCGGGTTTTGGTGCGGTCAGCCATCATCGCGTGCCAGCACGAGCGCCCGTTGGTAAAGCGCGCGCCTTGGCAGGCCATGGGCATCTGCCACCAAATTGACAGCGTCTTTCACGCGTTCCTTTTTCAAGGCCGTGCGCAGCGCTGCATCCACGTCCTCCTGTGACAGGGTTTGCGACATCGCTGGCGCAATAACGATCACGATCTCACCGCGCGCCTGGGCGCTGGTGCTGTAATGCGTGGCCAAGGTTTCCAGCGTACCTGATTGCACGGTTTCATGCCGCTTTGTAATTTCCCGGCAAACGCTTGCTTGCCGATCCCGTCCCAGGCCCTGCGCCAATGCTTGCAACGTCGCCGCAAGACGTGATGGCGCCTCATACAGGCAAAGGCTGCCGGATAGTGTCGCAAGCCGTGCAATGGCATCGACCCGGGCTTTTTCCTTGGAGGGCAAGAAGCCTGAAAAGGTGAATTGGTCGGTCGGGTGACCGGCAATGCTCAGCGCAGCCACCACGGCGCTTGGTCCGGGCACGCTGACCACATCATGGCCTGCTTCACGTGCTGCCACGACAAGCTTGTAACCTGGGTCAGCGATCAGCGGTGTTCCAGCATCCGATATGAGCGCCACAGCTTGGCCAGCCGCCAGCCTTTCCAGAAGAGCCGGGCGCGCCTGCGGCCCATTGTGGTCGTGGTAGGCTATCATGTGCGTGCCGATGCCATAACGCTGCATCAGTTTGGCAGATGTGCGGGTGTCTTCGCACGCAATGACGTTGCTCGCGGCCAGCGTTTGCAATGCCCGCAGGGTAATATCGCCCAGATTGCCAATGGGCGTTGCCACAACATAAAGGCCGCCCGCCAGCGTCGGGGCCTGAATTCTATGGCCATCAAGGGCGAAACTGGTGTCATGCAAGCTTTTGTTAACCATGTTTTTAGCACTGGCACGGCAGACTGGCTCAAAGCAAAGAATCTCGGCGCTTGGATGCGCTGTATCTGTTTTTTTGCCGCGATTGGCGGTACATACAGCACGTGTAAGGGCTCCAGGGCGGGTTTTGTGCGGGCCAGACGTGTTAGGTTGAGGGAGTCGCAGGCGATGAAGACGGTCAAAGGGACAGACCAGTTCGGCCAATCGAGGGGTCAAGCCAAAGGCCCAGATGGCGTCGTGCGCCGTCGCGTGGTCCAGGGTTTGGGCGTCACCAGCTTGCTCGGTCTTGCCGCGTGTGGGCCTCAAGGTTTTACCACGCTGAGCGGAACAGGCCGTTCATCCACATTTGCCACACCCACAACAGGCATTCAGCCGCAAGGCGAAGTTCTTGGCAATGGCGCTGCTCGTGTGGCGCTTTTGCTACCCCTGTCAGCCACGGGCAACGCTGGGCAGGCCGGTCCAAGCTTCCGAAACGCCGCTGATCTGGCGGTTGCTGCGCTGGGCGGCTCCGACATTAGTGTGATCGTGAAAGACACAGGCGGCACCCCACAAGGTGCTGCTGCTGCGGCCTCGCAGGCGCTCTCGGAAGGCGCTCAGATGATTTTGGGGCCGATTTTTGCCGCTGAAGTGCGCGCTGTTGCGTCCATCACCCGGCCTGTTGGTGTTCCGGTCATCGCCTTTTCCTCCGATGCTGGCGTCGGTGGGCAGGGTGTGAACCTGCTCTCCTTCCTGCCATCGTCGGATGCGCGCCGCATTGTGACCTATGCTGGCCAGCAAAATCGCACCACGTTGGGTGCTCTTTTGCCCAACAATGCTTATGGCCAAATTATGGAAGCCGAAATGCGCCAGGCAGCGTCTACCGCTGGTATGCAAGTGGCCATCGTGCAGCGCTATGACCTTACCACCATCGCTATTCAGGCCGCCGCAAATGATTTGGCCCAGCAACGCGACCAGTTCAACGCGCTTTTTGTGCCCGAGGCTGGTGACGTTATGGTGTCGATTGCCCAGGGCCTTGCGGCTGGTGGGCTGACCCCACAGAACACGCTTTTCCTTGGCTCAGGCCAGTGGGAAGATGGCCGCGTGCAAAACTCAACCGAGCTTCGTGATTCGGTTTATCCGGCCCCACCGCGTGCGCAGTATCAAGACTTTGTCAGCCGTTACAGTGCCCGTTATGGCAGTGCGCCGGTGCGCATTTCTTCGCTTTGCTATGACGCGGTGACGTTGGCCGCAGCGTTGGCGCGTGCCGGTTCTGGGCGCATTGATCCCAATATGCTGACTGCAACGTCCGGCTTTTCCGGCATTGATGGCATTTTCAGGTTCCTGTCCAACGGTGTTTCGCAACGCGGCCTTGCGGTCTATCGGGTCACCGGTTCAGGCACCGAAGTTGCCTCGGCTGCGCCGCGTTCGTTCCAGGGTGTTTTCTAAACCCAGCGGGTTAGGCAGCTAGATCGGCCACCACGGCATCCAGCAGGAAAGAGCCTTCGCGCGTTGCCCGCAGGCCATCGCTGCCATCTGTCTCGATGAAGCCTTGCTCCACCATAAGGTTCACCTGTTTGTCGGCAAAGGTGCGCCCGGACAGTGCTTCATAGCGGGCCCGCGATATGCCTTCGCGCAGGCGCAGACCCATAACAAGATATTCGTCGCCCATTTCTTCCAGCGTCAGCGGGTCATCAGCCACAAGACCGTGGCCTTCAGCTTCTACCGCCTCCAGCCATTTTTCTGGGTGGCGCTGCATGCTGGTTGCGGTGCGCTGGGCATAGGCGCTTGTTTGATCGATCAGGCGACCGTGCGCGCCGGGGCCGACCCCGACATATTCGCCATAGCGCCAGTAAACCAGATTATGTTGGCACAGCGCGTCGGGCGCGGCGTGGTTGGAGATTTCGTAAGCCGATAGCCCACGTTCACCGGTCATGGCCTGCGTCGCCAAAAACATGCCTTCGGCAATTTCAGGGTCCGGCACCTGCAACCTGCCCGCCTTGTGCAGGATTTCAAACTGGGTGCCCGGCTCGATTGTGAGCTGGTAGAGCGAGAGATGATCAGCGGCGAAATCAAGTGCTTGGCCCAGCTCATCCTCCCAGGCTGCAACGCTTTGGCCCGGGCGCGCGTAGATGAGATCAAAGGAGATACGCTCAAACGCATCGCGGGCGATCTCCACTGCTTTTAGGGCATTCTCCACGCTGTGCGTGCGCCCAAGCGCCTGCAAATCGGTATCGTTCATCGCCTGCACACCCAGCGATACCCGATTGATGCCGGCTTTGCGGAATGCGCGAAACTTGTCGGCCTCCACGCTCGTAGGATTGGCTTCCAGCGATATCTCAGCGCTTTCCGCAACATTCCAATGCTCATGGATAGCGCTCAGGATGCCGCTAACGGTTTCTGCGTCCATGAGGCTCGGCGTACCGCCGCCAAAGAAGATGCTGGACACTGTGCGGCCTGGCGTTCGTGCGGCCATAGCTGCGATTTCGCCCTGAAAGGCTTTGACAAAGCGTGGCTGATCGACGGTCGCTTTGCGCACATGGCTATTAAAGTCGCAATAGGGGCATTTGCTGGCGCAAAACGGCCAATGCACATAGATGCCAAAGCCAGCGTCTGCGTCACTGGTCACCGGGCGGAAGCGATGATCGCTCACGGTATCGGTCAAGCCGGACCAGCCGATACAATAGCATTGAAGAACAGCTCAAAGGCGCGGGCACGGTGGGAAAGTCCGGTGGATTGACCCGGCTCCCAGCCATGCTTTTCATCCGCATCCATTTCGCCAAAGGTGATGTCATGCCCATCGGGCTGGAAAATCGGATCATAGCCGAAGCCCTGCTCGCCGCGTGGTGGCCAGACCAGTGTGCCTTCGCTTGTCCCCCGATAGGTCACTTCGCTGCCATCGGTTAGGATCAGCCCCAGCACGGCCACAAACCGGGCTTTGCGGTGTACGGGTTCATTCGCGCCCGCAGATTGCAGCTTTTCTTCCACCGTGCGCATCGCCATAGCAAAATCGCGGTCAGGCCCGGCCCAGTCAGCGGTGTAGACGCCGGGGTCACCGTTCAAGGCATCCACGCACAGGCCACTATCATCAGACAGCGAGGCAAGCCCGGTCGCAGCATGCCCGGCACGCGCTTTGATCAGCGCGTTTTCTTCAAAGGTTGTGCCGGTTTCTTCTGGCACATCTAGTTCCAGATCGGCCGCCGACGTTACCGGCATGCCAACCGGTTCAAGCAGCGCGCGCAGCTCGTCGATCTTGCCGCGGTTGTGGCTAGCGATCAGCAGCCGGTCTCCAAAGCCCTTCAGCTTCATCCGTTATGTCCCAACTGCGCCTGCCTGCAGCTCCAGCAGCTCGCCTATGCCTTTCTTGGCAAGGCTCATCAGCTTGGACAGCTCTTCCTCGCTAAACGGCTCGCCCTCAGCCGTGCCCTGAACTTCCACAATACCGCCAGAGCCGGTGAGCACGAAGTTTGCGTCGGTCTGGGCAGCGGAGTCTTCCAGGTAATCAAGGTCCAGCACTGGCTCGCCCTTGTAGATGCCGCAGGAAACAGCTGCCACTTTGTCCTTCAGGGCTGGACCCTTGAGCATGGAGCGGCCTTCCATCCATTTGATCGCATCGTACAGCGCAACCCAGGCGCCGGTAATGGAGGCTGTGCGGGTACCGCCATCAGCCTGGATAACATCGCAATCGACCGTAATCATCACTTCGCCAATGGCTTTGAGATCCACAACGGCACGTAAGGAGCGTGCAATCAGCCGTTGAATTTCAAGGGTGCGGCCAGACTGTTTGCCGGTGGTGACCTCGCGGCGCATGCGCTCATGGGTGGAGCGCGGTAGCATGGCGTATTCGGCGGTTACCCAGCCTGAACCACGGCCACGCAGCCAGCCCGGCACGCGTTCTTCCACGCTGGCAGCGCACAGCACCTTGGTGTTGCCGAACGAAATGAGGCATGAGCCTTCGGCGTGGCGCGAAAACCCGCGCTCAAGTGTTACGGGGCGCATTTGGTTGGGGGCGCGATCGGATGGGCGCATGGAGCGTATCTTTCAAACAGGGTGCAATTTGGCACTGGTTACGCCCGGCACCACCAGCATGCAACCCGTCCGCGCGTTAGGCTTTTCAGCGCACTGGAGAAAGAAGACTGGAAACCGTACCAAACTGATTTTAGATTGAGCACATGAATGTCGTGACCAACACACCTCCTCGACCGCCGGTTGCTGATGCGCTTGATGAACGCTCGCGCGATATTTTTCGCCGGGTTGTTGACCACTACCTTACCTCTGGCGAGCCGCTTGGCTCGCGCTCGTTGGCGCGCGACCTCACCGCCTCCAACGCTATGGCATCTCTTTCCCCAGCGACGATCCGCAATGTGATGAGCGATCTGGAAGCGTTGGGGCTGGTGTTTGCGCCGCACGTTTCTGCTGGCCGGTTGCCGACCGAGCTTGGGCTGCGGTTCTTTGTTGATGCCTTTATGGAGGTTGGCGCCATACCCGCTGAAGCGCGTGCTGCGCTTGATGACAGTCTGGGCCCTGCCCGCAAAAAAAGCTCGGTGGAGGATGCACTCACCGAAACCTCGACGCTTCTCTCTGGCCTCACCGCTGGTGCCGGACTTGTGCTGGCCTCCAAAAATGACACCCGCCTGAAACACATCGAGTTCATTCGCCTGGAGCCCACAAAAGGGCTCGTGGTGCTGGTGGGCGAGGACGGCAATGTTGAAAACCGTCTCATTGACCTGCCCGATGGCTTGCCTGCCTCTGCGCTGACCGAGGCGGCCAACTTCCTTAATGCCCATCTGCGCGGCAAAACGCTTGCTGAGGCCCGTGATGCACTGTCGCAGCGCGAACGCGCTGTGGTCGCTGAGCTTGATAAGCTCACCCAGGCGGTGGTGGACGCTGGCATCGCCAGTTGGGCGGGGGCTGAAGAGGGCAAGCCGCGCCAGCTTATTGTGCGCGGACGGGCCAATTTGCTGGAAGATGTTTCGGCATTGGAAGATTTAGAGCGCATTCGTCTGCTGTTTGAGGACCTGGACTCCAAAAAAGAGCTGACCCGGTTGCTTTCGGCCACCGAAACAGCAGAAGGCGTGCGCATATTTATCGGTTCGGAGAACAAGCTGTTCTCGCTGTCTGGCTCCTCTATGATTGTTGCGCCTTACCATGATGAAGCTGGAATGATTGTCGGCGCTGTGGGCGTTATCGGCCCCACACGCCTTAACTATCAGCGTATTGTGCCGGTGGTTGATTACACCGCCAGCCTCGTCAGCCGACTGATTTCGCCTCGCGGCTAGTGTTTTTGATGCCGCTGGATGCATGTCACAGCCTTGATTTTTGGCGGCAACACCCTGATATGCGGCTCACACATTTTCCCCCTGCATAGTCCGTAAAGAGGTTCGCCCATGTCCGCTGCTGGCAAGAGTGCTGAAGAAATGGCTGCTGAAGATGCAGCCGCCGCTATCCGAGCTGAAGCTGAGGCTGAAGCTGCTGAAGAAGCCGCCGAGGCCAGTGCTGATGCAAACACCGAGGCAAGCGCATGGGAAACCCCACCTGAAGGCGAGCCAGACTTTGCTGCCGTGATTGGTGCCTTGCAGGACGAACTTGAAACCGCCCGCGACCAGCGCGTTCGTGCTACCGCTGAAATGGAAAATTTGCGGCGCCGCACGGCCCGTGAAGTGGCCGATGCCAAGAAATTTGCGGTCTCATCTTTTGCCCGCGACTTACTTTCAGTGTCCGATAATCTCACCCGCGCGCTGAGCGTTGTGACCGACGATGAAAAAGCTGCTGCCAGTCAGGTTTGGCAGAACCTTCTGGAAGGCGTGCAGATGACCGAGCGCGAGCTTCTGAGCGTTTTGGACAAGAATGGCGTGAAAAAGATCAACCCGGAAGGCGAGCGCTTCGACCCCAATCATCACCAGGCGGTTGCGCAGATTCCAGATCCCAGCAAGCCCGCTGGCACTGTGCTGCACGTGATGGCACCAGGGTTTTTGATCGGGGAGCGCGTGCTGCGTCCGGCCATGGTTGGTGTGAGCGCCGGTGGGCCCAAACCCGAAGCCGTTAAGCCTGAGGCAGCAAAAGCTGAAGATGCTGCTGCTGAAACGACCGTGGATGGTGAGCCGGGCGATACCGTCGACCGGTCTGCCTAAGTCTTCCTAAGTCTGCCGAACTGGACAGAATGTCGCAGTATTGTGATGGTCGTTCATGCGCCTTTCGGGGGTAGCCGCTGAACGGGGAGATTTGTCATGACACCACACGGCCATTTCAACTGGAATGAGCTGATGACCCGCGATGTCGACGCGGCACAGCGCTTTTACACGCAGACTCTGGGCTGGCATTTTCAGAGCGTACCCATGCCGGACGGCATGTACCACATCGCCATGCAAGGTGATGCGATGGTTGCCGGCATGTTTGATATATCTGGGACACAGTTCCAGGGTGTGTCAGCCACTTGGTTTGCCTACATTGAAGTGGACAATGTGGATGCCCGGGTTGAGGCGGCTGTAAAGGCTGGCGCAACGTTGACCAGGCCAGCCTTTGATGTGCCGCAGACCGGGCGCATCGCTATGTTGCAACAGCCCGATGGCGCAATGATTGGCTGGATGACCTCCGAGCCGATGTAAGGTTCCGTGCGGGGCTAGGGGTTCACCCGCCTCATCGTGAGGTTGATGCGACCTGGTGCGTCCAGAAGCGTGGATGTGCCGGGGTAGATGCGGGTAACACCATGAAAGGCAAGGCGGCCAGCCCCACCCATCACCAGCACATCGCCAGAGGTTAGGCGAACGCTTTGCGTTGTGCCGCCACGCTCTGTGCCGCCCAGCTTGAACAGCGCATCATCGCCCAGTGATATCGAAACAACCGGCGCATCAAAGGTTTGTTCATCGCGGTCTTGGTGCAGGCCCATCTTGGCATCTGGCGCGTACCAGTTGATCAGGCACGCTTCTGGTTCAGGAGCATTGGGAGCCACACATTGCCATAGCGCGCGCAAGTATTGCGGTAAGGGCGGCCAAACTTGGCCGGTGACGGGATGAGCCGGCTGATAGCGGTATCCTGCTTTATCGGCGACCCAACCAAGCGAGCCCATATTGCTCATGCGCACCGAAAGCGGCTTGCCAGTGCGCGGCATAACAGGCTGAAACAACGGGGCCGCCTTTAACGCCTGCCGCAGCTGGCCAACCAGCGCGTCTTGTGCATCGCGGTCCAGAAAGCCGGGGTAAAGCGCACAGCCTGATTGGCTCAATGATACCGGTTTCTGCATCAGTTCCACAGCTATTGGTCACCCATTGTGAACAGCATGTTTGGCACAACAGGGCCTGATCCAAGCCATAATTTGGTTTACCTCTTGGCCCAAGGCTTCCATCCGCACACCCCTCACCTTTGGAGACATCAGCATGACCATCACAAAAATTCTCGCCGGCCTGGCCGTGTCCACCGCGCTTGTTGGTGCGGCGTCCGCCCAGGACCTTGCAATCGGTTCTGGTACCTACACCACGGACCCAACCCACACATCCCTGTTCTGGTCAGTGAACCATTTTGGGTTGTCGCAATACACGGCACGCTTCAACAGCGTGGAGGCCACCATTGAGCTGGATGCTGAGGATGTCACGCAGTCGACGCTGACAGCAACCATCGACATGACATCGGTGGATACAGATTTCCCGTTCCCAGAAAACACAGACTTCAATGCTGAACTTGAGGGCGAAAACTGGTTGAACACCAGCGCGTTTCCGCAGGCGACTTTTGTTTCGACCCAAATCGTCAAAACTGGCGATGATACCGCAGAGATCACGGGTGACCTGACTTTTCTGGGTCAAACACTGCCCGTCACGTTGGACACGCAGCTCATTGGTACATTGGGCAAGCACCCGTTTGCGCCCGGCGCGGCTTTTGGCATCAAAGCAATTGGCACCTTCGACCGCACTGATTTCGGCTTCTCCACGTTTGCGCCAAACATCGGCGCGGCGGTGACCATCGAGATCAACGCTGAGTTTCTTGGCGATGCCTCAACGGCAAGCGAGTCCTAAAATCTAAGCGCGGGCAGACGATCATGGCGACTGTGTCACTTGATACCGGAGAAAACCAATCCTCTGCCCGGCGCTACACCAGTGTCGCGATCATCCTGCATTGGGTGATCGCGGCGGCTATTGCCTTCCAGATGGCTGGTGGCAAGTGGATGGTGTCAGCCGGGGCAGCTGCCACCGGCTCGGTGTTCACCGTTTTCCAGATCCACAAGAGTGTGGGCCTGACGATCCTCGCCCTGACATTGGCGCGCATCATCTGGCGCGTGGCCAACCCGGCACCCGCTTTACCAAGCGGTATGACCGGGCTTGAGCGTTTGGCGGCCACCGCAACGCATGTTGCTTTCTATGGCTTCCTGATTGCGGTTCCTTTGTCTGGATGGGCCATGGCTTCGGTGTCACCAACCGGGGTGCCGACCTTCTTTGCCTTGCTGGAAAGCCTGCCGTTCGCGCATTTGCCGTTTCCTGGAAGCATGGATTTGACTGACCGGCACACCACCGAAGGCTTCCTTAAAGCGGTTCACGAAAACCTTTCGCTGGCCATGGGCCTGCTCATCGCGGTGCACATTGCAGCGGCACTGAAACATCAGTTTATCGCCCGAGATAATCTGTTTGCCCGCATGGTGATTTCGGCACGCACTGCGCCCAATAGCATCGCCAAGGCAAGCGTTGTCGGCGGGGCTTCTGCTGCAACGTTGATATTCCTCATTGGCGGCATCGCCTGGGGGGTACAGCAGGCGGGCAAGTATGGCGCGCCTACCAGCGCCAATATAGAGGCCAGCCCGGTATCTGAAGAGGCCTGGGTGATTGACCATGAGGCCTCAGCGCTAGGCTTCACGTTTGGTTTTGCCGGAAACGATGTGACCGGCACCATCGAAGGCTGGAGCGGGGATATTGTTTTTGATCAGCAAAACCTGAGCGCAGCCAGCGCGACCATAACAATTGATATGGCGAGCATCGCGCTGACAGACAGCACGCTTCAGGCACAGTCGTCTGGCGGTGATGGGTTCGATCTGGCGAACCACCCAACAGCCACCTACTCGGCCACCGCGTTTACCAGCCTGGGCGAGAATACGTACGCCGCAGACGGCACACTCACCTTGCGCGGGGTCTCTGTGGCTGCACCGCTTGCTTTCACGTTTGTTGAAACGGACGGCGTTGCAACGGTTGAAGGCAGCGCGAGCTTGAACCGCATCGATTTTGGCATCGGTGCGGTGGGTGCTGCCGACGAAGCGTGGATTTCGCACAGCGTTGAAGTCACGTTCAGCCTGACAGCCATTCGGCCCTGATCGCGGCCCTGATTGCGCACCGCGATTGGTTTGCGTCATCCCTTTGTCGCTTCACAGCGTAGGACATGGCAGACATGGTCATCCGCACTTAAGCGGTTGATTCTCTCCGCTGAACCTTTGTGGCAGTTTTCCCCTGATGACCGACAGTGTCCCGACCGAGCCTGCCCTCACCACACCGCTTGCCCGCGTGAAAGATAGTGGGCATTTTATTCGCCAGTGGGCGCAGAACCCCATGGGCGTGGGAGCCGTTGCGCCATCAGGTCCTGGCCTTGCTCGTGCAATGGCCGCGTTTTTGGACCCCGAGTTAACGGGCCAGGTGGTGGAGCTGGGCCCCGGCACGGGTGTTGTGACCAAGGCCATTTTGGCCCGGGGGATCGCGGCCGATAAGCTGACTTGCATCGAGTACAGCAAACGGTTCGTGCACCTGCTGCATGAGCGTTTTGCTGGTGTCTCAATCTGTCAGGGTGATGCGTATGATCTGGGCGCAGCATTAGGCGATCAGGCGCCTCTGGCGGGTATCGTTTCCAGCCTGCCGCTGCTTTCCAGCCCCTGTCATAAGCGTCGTGCCTTGATCATTGATGCCTTAGACAGGCTTGCCCCAGGCGCGCCCTTTATCCAGTTTTCATATTCGCTCGTTCCGCCAGTTCGTGAAGAGCCATCGCTGTTCTCGCTCACCAAAACCGGCTGGATATGGAACAACATGCCGCCCGCTCGCGTTTGGGTTTATCGTAAAATCTCCCGTTGAACTGTCGCCTAAGGACCTTCCATGTCTGCTGTTAAACTGCTCGTCTTTTCCGGCTCCACGCGCACCGGCTCAGTGAACACCAAGCTTGCTAACGCTGTAGCCGCCATTGGTGCCGATCTGGGTGCTGATGTGACCCAAATCTCGTTGGCTGATTACGCTGCTCCGCTGTTTGATCCAGACTGGGAGAGCGAAAACGGCGTCCCGCAGACCATCACAGACCTTGGCGCGCTCATGACTGACTGCGACGCAGCGTTCATCGCTTGCCCGGAGTACAACTCTGGACCCACGCCGCTGCTCAAAAACACGATCGACTGGTTGAGCCGCCTGAAACCTCACCCTTTTAAAGAAACGCTCTTCTCCCTGGGCGGCGCTTCGCCTGGTGCCTTGGGCGGGGTACGCGGGCTGGTGTCCGTGCGCACATCACTTGTCGGCCTTAACGCCATCGTTATGCCCGAACAACTGGCCGTTGGCGGGGCGATGAGCGCCTTTAACGAGGATGGCTCGTTTGCCAATGAGCGTTCTGCAGGCTTTGCCAAAGCGCAGCTGGAACGGTTGATTGGTGTGGCTGCCAAGCTGAAGGCCTGACCCATGCAGCTCGATCACCCCAAAGATCGGTTGGCGCTCGCCCTTGATGTCACGGGGCGTGATGCGGCCTTGGCGATGCTGGATGCTGTGGGTGATGAGGTTGGAATCATCAAGATTGGCCACAGGCTTGCCTATTCGGGCGGGTTTTCCCTGATCGAAGAGCTGGCAAGCAGCGGCAAAAGCATTTTTGCTGATCTGAAACTGCTCGACATAGATCAGACCGTTGCAGAAGGTGCGCGCAGCGTGGCGCAGACCGGCGCAACCTTTTTAACGTTGCACGCCTATCCCAAGGCGATGCGCGCCGCCGTTGAGGCGCTGGGTCCCAGCCCTGGGCTGACCCTGCTGGGCGTAACGGTGTTGACCTCTATGGACGATGAAGACCTTCAAGAGGCCGGTTACGCTGTGCCGGCGCAGGCGCTGGTCATGACACGCGCCATGCAGGCCAAGCAGGCTGGTATGCCCGGTCTGGTGTGCTCAGCGCAGGAGGCTGCAAGCCTGCGCAAGGCGTTGGGGCCGGACATGCTTCTGGTGACCCCGGGCATTCGCTTTGCCGGTGGTGATGCAGGCGACCAGAAACGTGTTGTCACCCCACAACAAGCCATTGCCGATGGTGCCGACATACTGGTGATCGGGCGACCCATCACCGGTGCTGACGATCCCAAAACTGCCGCGCGCCGCGCGGTCAACGAGATAGAAGCCGGTCTTGCGCAAAGAGCCTGATGTTCGCGCGCTGGCTGCGAGCGATCTTGCTACCTTGTCCCACATGGGCCTTGATGAAGCGATTGCCATGCGTGCCATGGCGCAGGACATGGGTTGGGTGCTTGCCGATGGCCGGACCATCTTAGGCGCTGCGACCGCTTATTTGGCCGACGGCACGGTGTTTCTGGATACGCTGGTGGGGCAAAGCCAAGCCAAGCTGCTTCTTATCGACCATGCTGTTGCCTATGCGCGGTGGAGTTATGCCCCTGCTGTTACCCTTCTTGCCTTTGCCCAAAAGTCGGCGCTGGAGGCTCGTGGATTTGTTGGGCTTGATCCCGGCGGTTTGCCTCCAGAGCTTGGGGCGGTCGCAAATAGACACAAAGTGCTCATGAAACGGTTGTGATGCGCCCATGGTGGTTGCACGCCAAAGCCGTGCTGGGCTAGATGCCAGCGCAAACAAGAGGGCGGTTTTCAGTGACAGGCAGTTATGTTTCAGACATGCGCGTAGCAGTTGTCGGCGCATCCGGGCGCATGGGCAAAGCGCTGATCAAGGCTGTTCTGGAAACCGATGGCGCTGTCCTTTCCGGTGCAATTGATCGGCCCGATGCCGATGTTCTGGGCACTGATGCGGGAAGCCTGGTTGGTCACAGTGCCATTGGTGTCACGCTCACCGATGACCCACTGCCTGTGCTTGCTGCCAGTGATGCGGTGCTTGATTTTACAGCCCCCGAGGCGACGCTCGGTTATGCCGAACTGGCTGCACAAGCGCGCATTGTCCAAGTTATTGGCACCACCGGCATGAGCGCGGATGACGAAAAAGTGCTCGATGCTGCGGCTCGCCACGCGGTTATCATTAAGTCCGGCAATATGAGCTTAGGCGTGAATATGCTGGCCGTTCTGGTGGAACAGGCTGCGAAAGCGCTCCCTGAAGAGTTTGATATTGAAGTGGTGGAAATGCACCACAAGGCTAAGGTTGACGCCCCGTCCGGCACGGCGCTTTTGTTGGGCGAAGCGGCTGCAGATGCACGCGCTGTGAACCTTGATGAGGCAGGGGTCTTTACCCGCCACGGCATCACAGGCGTACGCGAGGATGGCTCCATTGGCTTTGCCACCGTGCGCGGTGGGTCGATTGTGGGAGATCATTCGGTGTTGTTTGCAGGGCCTGCGGAGCGCATTACGCTGTCTCACCATGCTGAAGACAGAAGCTTGTTTGCTCGCGGCGCTATGAAAGCGGCCCTTTGGGGCTTTAACGGCGGGCAGGGCCAAAAACCTGGCCGCTACACAATGCGCGATGTGCTCGGCCTGAGCGAAAAAACTTAGAACCTATTCGGCAAAGGAAACGCCTCATGGAACGCCTTCTTGTGCTCGTCCGTCACGGACAAAGCGAGTGGAACCTGAAAAACTTGTTTACCGGCTGGAAGAACCCGGACCTCACCGAGCAGGGCGTGAAAGAAGCGCGCACGGCCGGTCAGACCCTCAAAGAAATGAAACTGGAGTTTGACGAGGCCTTTACCTCCGACCTCATGCGCGCGCAGAAAACGCTGGCCCTGATGCAGGAAGAGATGGGCACCGACCTGCCCATTACGCAAAATCAGGCGCTCAATGAGCGTGACTATGGCGACATCACCGGCATGAACAAGGATGAGGCGCGCAAGCAGTTTGGCGAGGAGCAGGTGCACATCTGGCGTCGCTCGTTTGATGTACCCCCTCCAGGTGGAGAAAGCCTGAAAATGACAGCCGAGCGGGTCCTGCCTTACTTTGATACTGAAATTCTTCCGCGTGTACTGTCTGGCAAACGCATTTTGGTGTCTGCCCATGGCAACTCGCTGCGCGCATTTATCATGCAACTGGAAGGACTGTCGCCAGACGAGATCCTGAAGCGTGAACTGGGCACTGGAACGCCGATTATTTATCGCCTTGATGAGGCGGGCGGCATTGTCGAAAAGATCGATCTGGCGGAATAATTCGAAAAAGCTCCGGCCAAGCTGTGCCAGGCCGGGACGACACCTCAACTCTCCGTCATCCTCGGACTTGATCCGAGGATCCATTCTCATTTGGCGAGGCTTGCACGAGAAAGTGCAGGATAGAGATGGGTGGCCGGGTCAAGCCCGGCCATGGCGTGAGCCGTTACCCAAACATCTCAGCCTGCGCCTCGGGTGTGGCGTGCGGCCTCACCTTGCCGGTGCTTGCCGCTTCCCAGCCAAGCATGGCCCGCTTTCGCGTTAGGCCCCAATGATAGCCGGTGAGCTTTCCGGCGGACCCGACAGCGCGGTGGCAAGGCACCACAAACGATATTGGATTCTTGCCCACCGCAGCCCCCACGGCGCGTGATGCCTTGCCGCGACCGATAGAATCAGCCAGCGTTCCATAGGTGGTGATGCCGCCCAGTGGCACAGTGAGCAGTTGCTCCCAAACCTGCACCTCAAAGTCCGTACCGATAAGCGTGATACGTAACGGGGTTTCCGTTTGCCAGTGCGCTGGATCGAAGATGCGCCGCGCAGTCAATGCTGTTTTTTCAGGCGCGCTTACATAGTGTGCATTGGGCCAGCGCGCTGCCATATCATCAAATATTTCAGTATCTTGGCCATCATCACCAAAAGCCAAGCCCACCAAACCGTGCTCAGTTTCCATCACCAAAGCGGTGCCAAAGGGCGAGTGATGGAACCCATAATCGATTTGCAGGCCTGTTCCTTTGGCACGATAGGCGCCCGGTGGCATCGCATGATGGGTAACGAACAAATCGTGCAGTCGCCCCGGACCCGAAAGGCCAGTGTCCAACGCCGCGTCCAAAACCGGCTCGCCCTGCTCCAAAAGCCGTTTGGCCCTGTCTAAAGTCACCGCTTGCAAAAAAGCTTTGGGCGTTAAACCCGCAAAGGCGCGAAACTTGCGCGTCAGGATCGTGGGATGCTCGCCCACAGCATGGGCAATGGTGTCGATATCTGGCTGATCGAGCGAGTGCTCTGATATGTATGCAATCGCTGCGCGCACGCTGTCATAGGCCTCGCAGCGCTCCTTGTAGGGAACCGGCGGGGCTAATGTGGCGGGTGATGTTTGGATCTCTAAGGTCATGGGCGTGTTCTAGCGCCGCAAACTCAATCGTGACACCCGAAAGCGGACCTCAAAGCCTGGCTTAAGCTCAAGCGCCGCGCTTGACCTGCGCCAGTGCATCGCCGAGCGCATTGGCAAAGCTCTCTTTGTCATCGGGGTTCATGAAGCTACCAACCGCGATCTGCCGCCCCTTGCTCTCCAGCTTGATCGCCAACACCCTTTCTTCTTCATGATCATAGGCGGTTTTCAGCCGTGTCCACACCGGGTGCAGTGTTTCACGGGTGACGCGCCCCCATGGGCTGACCCGCGTAATGTTCAACGCGCGGGCTGTGACCGTTACATCTTCATATTGGCGCCCTGAGCGGTAGGAAATGTGGAAAGCCAGCCAGATAATGCCGATATCAAGCATCAAAAACGCAACAACCGGCCAGGCGCCAAGGGCCAGAAACATCATGGCAGATGAACCAACCAAGGCGCAGGTAAGCAGCATCAGCAGCAAAAAGCCGTGCTGAGGAAGCGAGCGATGCGGTGTAAGCCGTGCCGCAAAAAGAGTGCGGTCTTCATCCTGCTGTGCTGAGGTCGCAATCGGGTTGTTGTTCTCCATGGCGCAGATTATGCCAGAGGTCAGCGCGCGGATGAACGCGCCATCAAGACACAGTCAAACCAGTATTTGAGGCGTTATGGCCCAAGCCCCCTCTAAAAACGTGACCAAGAAGAAGTCCACAAAGCCAAGAGTGGGTCGCACCCGCCTTAAGCGTGAGGAAATTGAGATGCTTTTCTCAGCATTTCACGCCATCGAACCTGAGCCCAAGGGCGAGCTGGAGCATGTAAACGCTTACACGCTGCTTGTGGCCGTGGTGCTATCGGCGCAAGCCACCGATGCAGGCGTTAACAAAGCAACGCGCGGACTGTTTGTGCTGGCTGACACCCCGCAAAAGATGCTGGATCTGGGCGAGGATGCCGTGCGCGAGCAGGTCAAAACCATTGGCCTCTACAAGGGTAAAGCGAAAAACGTGATCGCGCTGTCACAGCGCTTGCTGGACGAGCAGCCAGATATTCCAGCTGGCGATGTCCCCGAAGACAGGGACTATCTGGAAAGCCTACCCGGTGTTGGCCGCAAAACAGCCAATGTGGTGATGAACATGGCGTTCGGTCACCACACCAATGCGGTCGACACCCATGTGTTTCGCGTTTCAAACCGCACCGGGCTTGCACCGGGTAAAACCGTGGAGGCTGTGGAAGCGGTTCTGGACCGGGTGGTGCCGCAGCAGTTTGGTCTTCATGCCCATCATTGGTTGATTTTGCACGGCCGGTACCTGTGCAAAGCACGCAAGCCGGAGTGCTGGCGTTGCCCGGTAGCCAACATCTGCAAGTTTAAGGACAAGACACCCAACCCGGCTGACGGCTAACCTGTGTTGGCCGACACATGTTTGTGCAGGTGCACCATCAATGCGGTGGCAAACAGTGGCGTCAAAAGGTTCACGATGGGGATGGCCACAAAGCCTGCAATGAGCAGCCCCGCCAGAAACACCCGTCCGCCATTGGCACGCCGCAGCGCCTTGACGTCGGCTTTTGGGCGGAAACGTAGAGCGGCCAGTTCGAAATACTCGCGACCCAGCAGATAGCCGTTGGCCACCAGAAAGATGATCGCGTTGATACCCGGCACCAACAACAGCACAAGCGCGCCCAGATTCACCAAAATGACAAGTGCGGTAAAGCCAACGGCTTCCTTCAGCGTGCGCACGGTCGGCAGGGGCTGCCCGGCCGGTTCGTTGGCATAGTGGGTGGTTTCGACCACTTCAGCGATATCATCCAGGAAGAGACTTGCAACAAGGGCGGTCACTGGAACCACCAGGAACACCGCACCCACCACCAACGCCAAACCGGAAATGATTTGCACCAGATCATCCAGCCATCCGCGCTCCAAAGTCACAAAATTGTCGATGATCCAGGCAAGCCCAAACCAGGCGGCAACAAGCGCCAGAATGGTGATGCCAAGCGATTTGAAAAGCACCCCGCGAAAGGGCGGCGAGAGAACATCGGCGATCGCTTGGCGCGCAATGGCAAACATGGGTGGCCTATTTCTTGGTTTGGTGGCCACCCTCAGATAGGCAGTTGAAGGGTCGCCCGCAATGGTTCAAGGGTGTGCGCAAGCCTTCTGTTTTCGCCTTTCAAGGACTGTGCATACTATGACCGAAAGTGTTTCCACGCCCAATGCCAGCATGCCGCCACGTTATGATGTGGTTGCCATTGGCAACGCCATTTTTGATATTCTGGCTCATGTGGAAGATGATTTTCTGGTGCGTGAGGAGCTTGCCAAAGGCTCCATGCGGCTGGTGGACATAACGGAGTCAGCCCGCCTTTATAACCGTGTGGGGCAGGCAACGCGCATGTCCGGCGGCTCGGCAGGCAACACCGCGGCGGCCATCGCCTCGTTAGGCGGCAAGGCGGCCTACATCGGTAAGGTCGCCGATGATGACAATGGGCGTGCCTATACGCACGATATGCGCGGTATCGGTGTGTTTTTTGATGTGCCGCCTCTGCCCGGCTCGCAAGGCATTCACACTGCAACGTCCGTCATTCTGGTCACACCAGACGGCGAGCGCACAATGAACACTTCATTGGCCGCCTGCCAGGAGCTGACCAAGAACGATATAGACCCGGACCTTATCCGCGATGCCGCTATCACATACATGGAAGGCTATCTCTGGGATCCGGCCAAGGCCAAAGAGGCTTTTCGTCTGGCTGCCAAGATTGCCAAGAGTGCGGGCCGCCGTGTGGCACTTACCCTGTCGGATTCCTTCTGCGTAGATCGTTTCCGCGACGAGTTTCTCTATCTTGTGCGCTCCGGCCAGGTGGACACATTGTTCGCCAATGAGCATGAATTGAGAGCCCTCTATGAGACCGCCGATCTTGCGACCGCCCTTGATGCTGTGGTGGCCGATGCGCCTTTGGCGGTGGTGACTTTGGGCGAAAGGGGCTCGATCACACTGTGTGAAGGCGAGCGGTTTGAGGTTGCCACACCGAAAGTGGACGACATTATCGATCTGACAGGTGCTGGCGACGTGTTCGCTGGCGGATTTTTGTACGGTCTTGCGCGCGACATGCCGTTGGCCACTTGTGCTGAGCTGGGCCATATCGCGGCAGCCCATGTGATCACCCAGATGGGCCCGCGCCCGCAAACTTCGCTGCGGCAACTGGCGGTGGACGCTGGTGCGCTCGCTGGTTGAGGGTTAGGGGCACCAGCAAGGCTTCATCCCGGGTCGGCAAGCCGTTCGGGATGACATCTTGGTCAACATCTACCCGCGTAAATCCTTGGGGCTTGCCATAACAAAGTAACTGGTCAGCGTGGCAACCTGCGGCACGGTGCCCAGCACATCAGAGTGAAAGTGCTTGTAGGCTGCAAGGTCGGCCACCTCCACCAGCAGCAGATACTCGATCGTGCCCGACACATTGTGGCACTCGCGCACTTGGCGAGCGCTGGCCATGGCGCGCTCAAAGGCCTCCTGATCGGCCTTCAAGTGGCGGGCCAGCCCCACCGCAACGTACACTTTCAGTCCGCCATCCAGTTTGGAGCGGTCAATAACTGCGCGGTAGCCGGCGATGATGCCTGCATCCTCCAACGCCTGAACACGCCGCAGACAGGCTGATTGCGACAGGCCAACCCGCTGTGCCAGTGCAGCATTGGAGATGCGCCCATCAGACTCCAGTGCGCGCAAGATATCATGGTCTATACGATCGATCATGCATGAATTCTTGCACGATTCGTATTATAAGCGCAACAAAAGAAAGCAACTTGCGTGAAAACACGCCTAGGCTTGCTGCATCATGATCGACGCACTTATCACCCTCATCATCTTCTGTTTTCTGGGCACCGGCACGCCGGGACCCAACAACATCATGCTCATGGCATCGGGCATGAATTACGGGTTGCGCCGCTCATTGCCGCACATTTTTGGTGTGGCTTTTGGGGTGCCGGTTATGGCTCTGGGTGTGGGGGTTGGTCTCAATCAGGCGTTTGCCGCCCTGCCATGGCTGGAAGAGACGCTGAAATATGTCTGTGCAGCGTATCTGCTTTATTTGGCCTATCGCATCGCTACAGCGCGCCCAAAGGTGAGTGGGGTTGGGGTTGAGGTTTCTGGCAAGCCACTGACGCTCTGGCAGGCTGCGGCCTTTCAGTGGGTAAACCCGAAAGCGTGGTTCATCGTTACAACCGCACTCAGCGTCTATGCCCCTGCCACGAGTACACCGTTTGTGGGCACCTTGATTGTTGCTGGCGGGTTTGCGCTGTCGGGCAACTGCACTGCATTCACCTGGACAGCGCTTGGCGACCGGTTGCGGCTGTTTTTCGAGGACCCCCTACGCTTGCAGCTGTTCAACATCACTGCTGCTCTTTTGCTGATCCTGACGCTGGTGCCGATCTTTTGGCCCAATATGCTTTAGAGCTCTACCAGCGTTGGTGGACATGGGCGGCGATGCGTTCCTGGTAGATAGCACGGGCTGCTTGCATCACATCGTCTGACAAAGCAGGCAGTGCGCTTGCAGCAGCATTGGCGCGTGCCTGTTCTGGCGTGCGGGCACCGGGAATAACCACGCTGACGGCGTCATCCATCAAGATCCAGTGCAGCGCAAACTGCGCCATGCTCGCATCATCTGAGACCAGCGGGCGTATTGCCTCGACGGCCTCCAGCGCCACATCATAGGGAACGCCGGAAAACGTCTCGCCGACATCAAACGCCTCGCCATGGCGGTTAAAGGCGCGGTGGTCATCGGCTTCGAAGTGGGTTTGAGCGGTCATTTTTCCGCTCAGCATGCCGCTGGCGAGCGGCACACGCACAATGATCGCGACATCGCGTTTTTGGGCCTGCCGGAAAAACAGCTCGGCGGGGCGCTGGCGAAACATATTGTAAATGATCTGGACGGACACAACGCCAGGATACTCAATGGCTTTGAGGCCCTGCTCCACGGTCTCCACCGAAACACCGTAGTGTTTCAGCTTGCCTTTGGTGATCAGCTCATCAAGGCCACCGAACAGCTCCGGCGTGTAGAGCACTTCAGTTGGCGGGCAATGGAGTTGCACCAGGTCCAAGCAATCAGTGCCAAGGTTGGTGAGGCTTCGGTCGATAAAGCCTTCAATGTTTTCAATCGTGTAGCTGGATGCAACATGCGGATCGAGCCGCCGGCCAGCTTTTGTCGCCACAACGGGCTTGGCACCGCCTCGTTCGGCCAGAACATCACGGATCAGGCGCTCAGAGTGCCCATCGCCGTACACATCGGCAGTGTCCAGAAAAGTGACGCCAGCATCAAGCGTTGCGTGCAGCGCTGCTTTTGCTTGTGTGTCATCAACATTGCCCCAAGAGCCACCAATGGCCCAGGCGCCAAAGCCTATTTCGCTCACGGACCAAGTTGTTTTGCCAAAGGTTGCGTGTTTTCATGGGTGTGGCCTTAAATGTCCAAATTACCAACGGTCAGGGCGTTGTCTTGGATAAACGCGCGACGCGGGTCCACATCATCGCCCATCAGATCAGAGAAGATGCCGTCGGCTTCGTCGGCCTCTTTGATCTTCACCTGCAACAGTGTGCGCACATTGGGGTCGAGTGTTGTTTCCCAAAGCTGATCAGGGTTCATCTCGCCAAGGCCCTTATAGCGCTGGATGGAAACGCCTTTTCGGCCCATTTCCATGAGGGCTGATACAAGCGCACGGGGCCCGCGAATGGGCAGCTCAGCATCTTTGCGTTTCAGTATGGCGGCTTTGCCGTAAATTTCCTGCAGATGGGATGCAAAGCCGTCTAGACGCAGTGCGTCGGCGCTGTCGAGCAGGGCCGTATCGATGGTTACCACATCGGTCACACCGCGCATGGTGCGGGTGAAGCGCAAATCGCCGGTTTCAAGGCGCTTGCCTTCCCAGCCTTTCTCAAATTCATCGGCCAGAATATCAATGCGTCGCGCCACATAGGCAGCAGCGTCTTCGGCCTGAGTGATGTCTGATAAAAGGGCAGCATTCAGTGCCCCTGCAATCGCCGCTTGCTCCACGACATCGCGGCTATAGCGGTGGTGCAGCCCATCGAGCACGGCGCCAATACGTTGGGCTTCCTTCACTGTGGCCAGCAAGTCTTGTCCCGAGAGAACCTCACCAGAGGCTAGCGTGAGGCTCGACCCGTCTAGACCACCATCCAGGAGATAGTCCTGCATGGCGTCCTCGTCTTTCAGGTACTGCTCCGATTGCCCGCGCTTGACCTTATAAAGCGGCGGCTGGGCAATATAGAGGTGGCCGCGTTCGATCAGCTCACGCATCTGGCGGAAGAAAAACGTCAGCAGCAGCGTGCGGATGTGCGAGCCATCCACATCAGCATCGGTCATGATGATGATCTTGTGATAGCGCAGCTTGTCCGGATTAAACTCCTCCGTACCAATGCCCGTGCCTAGCGCGGTGATCAGTGTGCCGATTTCATTCGACGAGAGCATCTTGTCAAAACGTGCGCGCTCGACATTCAGAATTTTACCGCGCAGCGGCAGCACGGCTTGGGTTTCACGCACGCGGCCCTGCTTGGCAGAACCACCAGCGGAATCGCCCTCAACCAGGAACAGTTCAGATTTCGCCGGGTCGCGCTCCTGACAATCAGCAAGCTTGCCGGGCAGGGAGGCAACATCCAGCGCGCCTTTGCGGCGGGTAAGTTCACGAGCCTTGCGGGCAGCCTCGCGCGCGGCTGCCGCTTCAATCACCTTGGAAACAATGCTTTTGGCGTGGGCCGGGTTCTCTTCAAACCAGATTTGCAGCGATGAATTCAGAACATTTTCCACCACGGGGCGCACTTCGGACGACACCAGCTTGTCTTTGGTCTGGCTGGAGAATTTGGGGTCCGGCACTTTCACAGAAAGCACGGCCGTTAGACCCTCGCGGCAATCATCGCCGGTAGGGCTCACCTTTTCTTTCTTGGTGAGGCCAGATTTGTCTGCATAGCCTGTAACTTGCCGTGTCAGTGCAGCGCGGAAGCCCGCCAAATGGGTGCCACCATCGCGCTGGGGAATGTTGTTGGTGAAGCACAGCACGTTCTCGTGGTAGCTGTCGTTCCACCACATGGCGACTTCCACGGTGATGCCGTCTTTTTCGGCTGTCACGAAAATCGGTACGTCGAGCACCGGCTTTTTCTTGCGATCGAGGAAGGACACAAACTCTTTCAGGCCGCCCTCATACTCCAACGTGACCGATTTATCGTCCACACCGCGGGTATCGCTAAGCGTGATTTTGACGCCCGAGTTCAGGAACGCCAGCTCGCGCAGGCGGTGCTCTAGCGTGTCGAACGAGAAGTCGATGTTGGTGAAGGTCTCCGGCGATGGCGTGAAGGTCACCTGCGTGCCGGACTGCCCATTTGCCTCGCCAACTTCCTTCAGCGGGCCATCGGAATTGCCGTGGCTAAAGCTCATCCAGTGCTCTTTGCCCGCACGCCAGATGCGCAGTTCCAATTTGGTGGAAAGCGCGTTCACCACCGACACACCCACACCGTGCAAACCGCCAGACACCTTGTAGCTGTTCTGGTCAAACTTGCCGCCGGCGTGCAGCTGGGTCATGATGACTTCTGCGGCTGAAATGCCCTCTTCGGTGTGGATATCGGTGGGGATGCCGCGCCCATCATCGCGCACGGTAACCGAGCCATCGGCGTTCAGTGCCACTGTCACTTCGCTGGCGTGCCCGGCAAGGGCTTCATCGATGGCGTTATCGACCACCTCATAGACCATATGGTGCAGGCCAGAGCCGTCATCGGTGTCGCCAATATACATGCCTGGGCGTTTGCGTACCGCGTCCAAGCCTTTGAGAACCTTGATGGAATCCGCACCATACTCGGCGTTTTCAGCTGAGCTCTCTTGTGCTTCGATCTCTGGGCTATCGCTCAAAGTGGCATCCTTTGCAAAACGGGCAGGCAGAAAGGGCCTAAGCCCACAGAATCACTTCTGTTTTTATACCTGAAGCGGCACAGAATGGCGAACCGGAAGACCGGTCTCGTACCGTCGTTAATTTGGGGATTAAGGCGACTCAATCCAACGCAGAGCGTGCTTTCCAGCCCATTGGCCACTCGCCAGGCACCCGGTGATGAGATAGCCGCCCGTTGGGGCCTCCCAATCCAGCATTTCCCCTGCGCAGAACACGCCTGGCAGATCACGCAACATGAGACCCTCATCCAAGGAATCCCAGGCAACGCCGCCAGCCACCGAGATCGCTTCATCAAGCGGGCGCGGGCCTTTGTGAGCAACCGGTAAGGCTTTGATTAGGCGCGCTAAAAGACTTGCTTCATCGGGTAACGGCCTGCCAAATTCCATCAGCAGTGCCCGTTTGGCGGGAGAAAGTTTGAGCGCTTTACGCAGATGGTTGGGCAAGGAGTCCTTCCCACGGCCCTTGGTCAGCCGCTCAACCGCCTGTGCGTGTTTGGTGTTGGGGATCAGATCAAGCGTCAGGTCTGCCCCCTCGCGCACAGCGCGCGATACCTCATAAATGCCGCTGCCTTCCAAGCCATTGCGCGAGATCGTGAACTCACCCAAATGGCTGGCATCACCAGCAACAAGGCGCACACCCTTCACCGGCTTGCCAAAGTGCGGTTCCATGTGCGCTGACCAGTCCACGACCAAGCCCATATTGGCTGGCTTGAACGGGTTCATCGCAATGCCTTTTTCAGCCAGCAGACCTGTCCAAGTCCCGTCCGATCCAAGCCTTGACCAGCTGGCACCGCCCAGCGCCAGAATGGTGGCATCGGCTTGAAGGGTCTGCGGGCCGTTGGGGGTCTCGAACATCATCTCTGTTTGCTCCCCTGCTGCGTTCCTGTCGGAACGACCGCTTGGCTCGCCGAACCCCGTCCAGTGCCAGCGCGTGCGTACCTCGACACCCTTTTCGCCAAGCCGCGCCAGCCAGGCGCGCAGCATGGGGGAGGCCTTCATGGCTTTAGGAAATACCCGGCCAGACGATCCGGTGAAAACCTCTTGCCCCAGCCCCTCGGCAAAGCGTTTGACCGCATTGGGCCCCATGGCTGCCAGCATAGGCATCATCTGTGGCGAGGCCTCGTAGAAACCGCGCAGGAAGGCGGCATCTGGCTCGTCCTTGGTGATGTTGAGGCCCGATTTGCCTGCCATCAAAAATTTGCGCCCCACGGATGGCATGGCCTCGCAGATAATAATTTTCACGTTAAGGGCGTTCTGGGTCAGCGCATCTGCCGCCATCAGCCCTGCTGGGCCAGAACCCACGATCACAACAGTCTTATTCATCAGGGTTTCTCATCAACGGGTGCAGCATCTCGGTGCCAAGGCCCAGCTTATGTTGCTCGACGCCATCAGCGGCGCGCAGGCGCACCTCGTCAGGTTTGTTCTGCGACAGTTTCCAGGTGCCTTGAATATCGCTCACATCCAGCATGAAGGGCACAATCTGCCGCTGCATTTTTGCATAGACCTCTTGGTCCATCTTGTCAGACGTCCAGGGCTTTTTCGGGCGCAATTGTTCTTCCTGGTGGGCGGACAGCTGCCACAAAATGCCGTGCATCTGGTCTGCTTCCAGCTTGCGCAACGTGCCGCGCAGATGCACCGCAATGTAATTCCAGGTGGGGACCTGATCGGGCACCTGGTACCAATCGGGCGAAATGTAAGCGTCCCCGCCAGATACCGCGATAACGGCCTTTTTTGGGTCTGCCAAAGCCCTAACAATCGGGTTGGAACGCACCAGATGCAGTTCTGCTTGGCGGCCATCCTCGCTCAAAAGAAATGGGATGTGGCTGATCAGCGGCCCCTTGTCCCCATTGATGCTCAAAACACCAAAGGCGCGCGCCCGCGCGAAGGCGATATTGCGGGCGGTTTCAGAGTGTCGGAATGCAGGGTTGGGATGCATGAACGTGAACGATCGCCCTACTGCCCAGGTGACGAGGCAGACCCGGCCAGAATGCCGCCGTCTATGGTCAGCTCGGTGCCGGTCATGAAGGTCGCTTCATCTGATGCCAGGAGCACGCACAACGCCGCCACCTCTTCGGGTCGGCCAAACCGGTGCAAGGGTGTGCCTTGAACCAGCTTTTGTTTTTTGGCTTCGGCATCCTCGCCATGGCCTATCATGGTGTCCCAGATATCGGTCCAGACAGCGGCCGGGTGAACCGAGTTGCAGCGGATTTGCAGCCCTTGTTCAGCACAGTACAGCGCCACCGTTTTGGTATGGTTGCGGATCGCCGCTTTCGAGGACGCGTAGGCCGCAGCGCCAGGAATGCCCACAATGCCGGAACGCGAAGACATGTTGATGATCGACCCCATGCCATCATTGTTACGCATGGCGCGGATGGCATAGCGGCAGCCTAGAAAAGTGCCGTCCAGGTTCACCGCATGCACCTGCCGCCAGTCCATCAGGTGGGTGTGTTCGGGGTCGTTGGCCGCACCTTCCTTTTCATGGCCTGTGATGCCGGCATTGTTTACCAGCACGTCGATGATCGGGTAGGTCTTTTCCAGCGCTGCCCAGTCTTCCTCGTCTGCCACATCCAGATGAAAGAACGTTGCGCCAATCTCCTCGGCCAAGGCCTGGCCGACCTCATTGTTGACGTAGGTGACCACAACATCGGCACCTTCGGCTGCGTAGGCCGTCGCAATGGCCGCGCCAATGCCCTTGGCGGCGCCTGTGACGATGCATGTTTTTCCGGTCAATCGGGTCATGGGCAAAATACCGTTTGTGGGTGTGTCATTTTGGTGTTGATGCGCTCTCACAGTCGGCGCTCCACCCGTCCATCGTCAACGGCAAAATGGTTGGCCCCATTGGGAAGCGCGTCAAACAGCGAGGCATCTGTACCGGTCATAAAGGTTTGCCCGCCCAATTCATCGCAAAGCGCGTAGAGCGCGGCCCGGCGGCCTTCATCCAGATGGGCAGCGATTTCATCAAGCAACAAAATGGCCGCGCGCCCGGTTTCCTGCTTCACAAGGCGCGCCTGCGCCAGGATCAGCCCGATCAGCAGCGCCTTTTGCTCTCCGGTGGAGGCGAGCCGGGCCTCCATGTCTTTGGGGCCGTGGCGAACCAACAGGTCCACCCTATGCGGTCCGGTGAGGGTGCGGCCCGCTGCCCGGTCGCGCGAACGTCCTTCGGCTAGCGCCGCGCGGTAGCTTTGCGCATCCTCAAAGCCTTCAAAACCTGCAAGGTCGAGCAGGGCGTGCGGAAAGGCCGAAACCGCACCGCGCGCGTCCGCTATAGCCTCTTGCAGCATGGCCAGAACGGCCCGGCGCGCACTGTGCAGCGCCATGCCGCTTTGCGCCATATCCAGTTCCACCGCTTCAAACCAAACGGGGTCGCTGACCTTCTCATCCAGCAGCTTGTTGCGCGATCTCATGGCTGTCTCGTAGCGCGCGGCCATGCGGCCGTGGCCGGGATGAAGCGCCATCACCATGCGATCGAAAAACCGACGCCGATCGCTGGCCCCGCCTGTAAAAAGCCCATCCATGGCCGGTGTTAGCCAAAGCAGGGTCGCAAGTTCCAGGAGCGCATCCCCGCCCCGGGTTGGCACCTTGTCGATGCGCACCTCGCGCCCCGATGCTCCCAGGCCCGGAAGACCCGTGCCAATGGTGATGGGATCATCACCTGCGTCATGATCCATCGGGATTAAGTGGGCAGAGACCGCAAAACCGCCACCTCCGTTGGCGGCGGCCATATCCACATACTTGCCACGGCGCAGGCCTCGCCCGGGTGAGAGCAGGCTCAGCGCTTCCAGAATATTGGTTTTACCGGCACCGTTGGGACCGGTTAGCGCGATATGCTGAGCGTCAAACTTAAGGGACGTTGCGGCGTGGTTGCGGAACGTGGTGAGCGTGAGCCGTGAGACACGCGGCCCTTCAAACACAGGGCTTAAACGCGCATCGGCATCAGCACATAAAGCGTGTCTGAGCCATCAGCATCCTGCACCAGCGTTGGTGCGCCGGCATCAGCCAGCATGAAACGCGCATTGTCTGTTTCCAGTTGGCCTGCAATGTCCATCAGGTAGCGTGCGTTGAACCCAATCTCCAGAGGATCACCGGCATAGTCGACCATCAGTTCCTCGGTTGCTGAACCAGAGTCAGGATTTGTGACTGTCAGCGTCAGGCGGCCATCGGCCATCGCTAGCTTCACCGCGCGGCCCCGCTCGGAGGCCACTGTTGAAACCCGGTCAACGGCAGCCGAGAAAGCCGGGCGGTCAACGTCCAGGCTCTTATCGTTGGTCTGCGGAATGACCCGCGCATAATCGGGGAATGTTCCGTCGATGAGTTTTGACGTCAGCACCACCGCATCAATGGTGACGCGGATCTTGCTGTCCGATAGCTCAACGGAGGCCTCGCCATCATGGCCTTCCAGCAGCTTCAGCAATTCGCCCACTGTTTTGCGCGGCACGATCACGCCAGGCATACCATCTGCCCCGGCGGGCGCTGTGGTTTCTGTCTTGGCCAAGCGGTGACCATCGGTGGCAACCGCGCGTAACTTCAGTGCGCCTTCCACATCCATCGCGTGCATGAAAATACCGTTGAGGTAGTAGCGGGTCTCTTCGGTGGAGATGGCAAACTGCGTGCGCTCAATCAGGCGGCGCAAGTCGCTGGAGGGGATTTGAAAGACGTGGGTGAACTGCCCTGCTGTCAGATCTGGAAAGTCAGACTTAGGCAGTGCCTGGAGCTCAAAGCGTGCTCGCCCGGCAGCCACCAGCAACGTACCTTCGCCGCGCATATCCACTTCAACCTGTGCCCCATCGGGCAGCTTGCGCACAATGTCATAGAGCATATGGGCTGGCACAGTGGTGGCACCGGCTTGCTCCACCATTGCCGGCAGGCTTTCAGAGGCTTCTAGATCAAGGTCAGTGGCTTTCAGGCGCAATGCACCATCGCCGGCATCCAGCAGCACATTGGCAAGAATGGGTATGGTGTTGCGGCGTTCCACCACGCGGTGAACCCGCGCCAAGGCCCGCAAAAACGGTGTGCGATCAAGAGAAAACTTCATAACCCGTACCCAATCATACCATGTTCAGACACCAAACCCCTCGCCTGGCTGAAAAGCTCACCACGGGAGCCATCTCAGATCATGCGAAGGGCTTTTGGTGCCTATATGGGTTCGCTTAGGCTGCTTTTGCAAGGCGCAGCGGGCAAGCGGCCCGTTGCACTGGCCAGTCATGCACAAGAGACTCCGTTTGGATGTCTCTCGTGCATGGCCCTTGCTTAGCTCTGGGACAAGATAGCGTTTTTCAGCGCTTCCACGGTCTTCTGCAGGCTTGCATCATTCTGCAGTTCTTTTTCGATTTTACGCACTGCGTGTAGCACCGTGGTGTGATCGCGCCCGCCAAAACGGCGGCCAATATCAGGCAAAGAGCGCACGGTCATGGTTTTGGACAGGTACATCGCAATCTGACGCGGGCCAACGATCTGTTTTGTACGCCGATGCGAGAGCAGGTCGGTTTTGGTTAAGCCAAACTGCATCGCTGTGGCGCGCTGAATGTCTTCGATTTTTACCCGCGGTGCTTCGGTGTTGGACAGGAGAAAGCTGATGCAGCCTGCAACGCTCTGCTCGGTTACCGGCGCATTGTTGAGGCCGATCTCTGCAATGATACGGTTAAACGCACCCTCAAGATCGCGGCCATTGGTGGTGATCAGGTCCGACACCTTGTCCAGCACTGCATCGCTCACGTCAGCCTTGCCACCATCTGTCTGATAGGCGGCCCGGCGGCGCTCCAGCAAAGCCCGGCGAACGGTGCGGTCCATCGAAGCGATTTCCACCACCAATCCAGAGGACAGCCGCGACTGCATGCGCATGTCCACCGCATCCAGTGACGCCGGCGCGCGGTCGGCAGCCACCACAAGGGTTTTGCCGCTATCAATCAACGTGTTGATGACGTGACCAAACTCACCCTGAATCACGGGGCCAGAAAGGAACTGGATATCGTCGACCACCAGAACATCAATGGCAGCCAGTGCTTCCTTGTATTCCACCGCTGAGCGTGCCCGCAGAGAAATGACGAAATCACGCATAAATTGTTCAGCTGTTAAATACAGCGTACGCTGCCCGGCAGCCTGCATCTCATGAGCCACGGCCTGGCAGAGGTGTGTTTTACCAAGGCCAACGCCGCCGCGCACAAACAGAAGCTTGCAGCCAAGCACCGAACCTTCGCGGGCAAGCTCACGGGCGGCGCGGAAGGCAAACTGATTGCTCTCGCCCACTGCAAACGCTTGGAAGGTGTAGCGAGCATCCAGAGGCGTGCCGCTGGCGGCGCTTGTTTCTCCAGCGTTGGGCCCGCCGGTGGTGCCTGTGCCGCTATTGTCCGCTGATGGATTGCGCGATTTGGACAAAGGCGCAGACAATCCACGCGTCTGCGGCGCGTTATTGGCGCTTCCGGCGCCGCTCAGTCCATCATTGGCGGCCCGCTTGTTGAGCGTTTTGCCGACGCCGAAACCAGGCGAGCTTGTCAGATTGGTGTTGGCCGGTTTGGCCTTGCCGGAAGCGTTGTGCGCTTGTGTACCAGTTGCACCAAAGGTTGCCACCCGGCGTGCTGCATGGGTGCGCACCACAATGCAGTAGCGCTCAATGCTTTGATCTTCAATTTGCCATAACTCAAGCAGCCGAGGGCCAAAATTGTGCTCGATCCAGTGCTTGAGAAACCGTGTGGCCACCGAAATCAGAACCTGACCATCATGAGTCTTTTCCAGCATCGCGCTGGAAAACCAGGACGAATAGACATCTTCGCCAAGCTCTGCACGCAGCCTTGCCTGGACACGCTTCCAATGCCGCTTGCTCTGCTCGTCCTGCTGGCCACAGTCAGCCTGCCCACTGGACTTTCCGCTGGACGTCTCTGCCCCTGAGGTTGCACGCGAAGGATCGCCAGGTGCAGCACGAAGCCCAGCGCTGGAGGCAGAGGAGGCAGTGTCGGTAGCAGTCGGCATAACAGCAGGCATATCGGCATGGTCCTTGGGTGCGTGGGTCGGATGTGTTGCGGGTTTGTGGCCTGGTGCGCGGGCGGCGTCGAACTCGTCAGTGTCGGGTGGAACAGGCATCGGTAAAAGCAATCCAGGCAAAAGAAGTCCGTCTCCACACGGCGCCAAGCTGTTGGCGCTGCGCTGCGAAGCCGTTCAAAACGTTCAATGTGAAGTCTGAGCCCTGGCTGAAATGAAGGCAGGGTGCAGGATGAGATAAACCTAGCTGGCTGGTGGCGCGCCAGATGCTTGCCAGACAGAGGCGAGTGCACAATAGCCGCTGGTCGTTGCCCGAGAATAAGCTGGTTGATGGGCGCACGCGGTAGGCTGAGATGGGAGCGTTCTGTCCGTCTTATCGTCAGAACGCATATGTTTGTATGTGATCATCCCTGCTTCCGCCCTTTTGTGAACCATACAGCTATGCCGCCTCAAACTGTGGCTTGCTGGTATGGCTTGTGTGTCCCTCAAGGAGCCTCACCGTACAGGTGCACTCCAACACGTTCATTCCATCAGGGCACAACCGGATTTTACCGATAAAGCCCTGCTGCCCCACGCTCTTCGACCGTCTTGTGCAGGAACCGCTTGCCCCAAGCGCTTACCTGCAAACCCAACCACCAAGCCTGCGAAGGCACCTGCGGTGAGGTGGTCGATCACGAAGGATCGTATCCATCTACAGCCCGCCAAAAAGACGAGAAATACTGTTCTCTTACACGCCTCTAGCGGTAAAAGTTGAGTATAATAAAGCGTACAGATCAACCTTGCTTCAACCTTGTCAGGTGAAGTCTGGCAAACGCTGCGCTTGGCTGCGGATGATCTTCGGCGGCTGCCGTCGATAGGGATTTATAAACCATTGGATGGCCCTGCTCGCAAGCAGATTTAGTGACTCTTTTCGCTTGACTCACTGGGCCTCTGGCGTTCCACCGCACGGACGTCTGGGAGGCTAAAAAGCAAAGGCTTTGACTCTACGTCGTTTTTTTTAAAACCGCGGTTTCAAGACCCTGATCTAGCACTACCAAAGGGTGAAAAAGAATCTGAATTTCATCAATAAATCAGCTTACTACGTAAAAATACGCGCATTTACTAGAGTTAGTCTATATTCTAACTATCTGATATAATTGTATTAATGCAGAAAAAGGACAATTTTGAAACCGGTTGCGTTGCTCAGCACATGTGTAGGCGGCTTACCATCGATACGTTTAAACCCACAGATGATGGTTGCCCGGACACAACCTTCGTACGGCGTTAGCTGAGTGTGGTGGCCGGTCGAGAAACAAAAAAGGCTCCCCGTAAGGAGAGCCTTTTTTTTAGGTGCCTTAGTCAGCACCACGTATGACGTTGCGGCAGGTTCAACGGGACGCTGATGGCCTCCCCTTTTTTACTTGCCAACGGTTGTCTTTAGGCGCTCAGCGCTTTGACCTTTTTGGCAAGGCGAGACACTTTGCGCGAGGCGGCGTTTTTGTGAACGATGCCACGGTTGGCTGCGCGCATGATCAGCGGCTGGGCATCTTTGAGAGCTGCTTGGGCAGCTGCTGCATCGCCAGCGGCGATAGCTTCGTCCACGCGACGAATATGCGTGCGCATAGCGCTTTTGCGGTCGCGGTTGATTTCGGTTTTGCGCGCAATCTTGCGCACCGCCTTTTTGGCGGAAACTGTATTGGCCATGATGTCCTCGTGTTTGGCACGGTGTTGCGCTGAAAATCCCGGCTGGCTCTTGTTGTCCATTGCGGGGGACGCGCGTGTGTTCGGTGCGCGTCCAGCGACCCCCGGGCAGGTTTGCGCGGGGATGCGGGCACGTACGGCCAATAGGGCGGGAAGTCAAGCAGCACGGTTGGGCCGCAGGCCCAGAGCAGAGAGGAGTGAGCGGTTGGGCCATCGGCCCAGAGCAGAGAGGGATGAGCGGTTGGGCCGCAGGCCAAGAGCAAGCAAGCATCACGGTTGGGCCATCGGCCCAGGGCAGAGATAGATGGTCCAAACAACGCTTAGCGTTGTTTGAACTGAGCTGAGCGCTTTTCGATGAAGGCTTCCATGCCTTCTTTCTGGTCTTGCGTTGCAAAGAGGCTCTGGAAGGCGCGGCGCTCAAAGCGCAGGCCTTCTGACAGTGGCACCTCGAAAGCGCGGTTTACCGCTTCCTTGGCCATCATGGTCGCAGCGTGGGACATCTCACCGATCTTATCGGCAGCATCCAGTGCCGTATCCACCAGATCATCCACCGGCACCACGCGCGCCACCAGCCCGCTGCTTTCAGCCTCGGCAGCTTCCATCATACGGCCGGTGAGCACCAGATCCATCGCCTTGGCTTTGCCGACCGCGTGCACCAGCCGCTGTGTGCCGCCAATGCCTGGTATAATGCCCAGCGTGATTTCCGGTTGGCCGAATTTGGCCGTATCAGCGGCGATAATGATGTCGCACATCATGGCCAGCTCACAGCCACCGCCCAGCGCATAGCCAGCAACCGCTGCGATGATCGGCTTGCGGGCCTTGGCGATCGCCTCATAGCTGGCCGCATAGTCTTCCACAAAGCTTTGCGGAAAGGTCAGCTCGGCCATCTCTTTAATATCGGCACCCGCAGCAAAGGCCCGCTCGCTGCCGGTGATCACGGTCGCACCGATGCGCGGGTCCAAATCGGCCTCATGCAGTGCGGCGGCGATCTCGCTCATCATTTGCGCATTCAGCGCATTGAGCGCAGCGGTGCGGTTGAGGGTAATGAGCAGCACATGGTCGCGCTTGTCGACGAGAATGGTGTCATAGGCCATGGGATGGGTATCTCTCTTATCGCTGGCAAGTTGGGCAGTAGAAGGTGGAACGCCCGGACTGGACAATCCGTTTCACCGTGCCACGGCATCCTTCATTGGGGCAGCCATCATGTTCGCGGTCATATACCCCAAAACTGTGCTGGAAATAGCCCATGGTGCCATCGGTTTGTTTGTGATCGCGCAAAGATGAACCACCGGCTTCAATTGCTTCACCAATCACCTGGCGGATAATCCGCTCAAGCGTGATCAGTCGCGCAGTGGGCGCGCCGGTTTTTTTCACAAGGCTCTGCGCCAGTCTTTTCGGCGAAAGCCGTGCACGGCTCAGCGCCTCGCAAACATAAATGTTGCCAAGCCCTGCGATATTCTTCTGGTCCAGCAGGGCAGATTTAAGTGGAGAACGTTTGCCCGCGAACCGCGCTGCCAAATGGTGTGGGGTCAGCGCATTGCCCAAAGGTTCAGGGCCAAGGTCTGCAAGAAAGGGATGCTCGTGGAGTTTGGCGGTGGGTGCGGCGAGAACAAAACCGAAGCGGCGCGGGTCATTATAAACGATCTGCGAGGGGCCGGCCGTCCCTCCGTCCACCTGCAACACCAGATGGTCATGGACGCCAAGCGTTGAGCGGGCATGGTGAAAGACGTCTGGAATTGAAGACGTCGGATCAGCAAGCGGTCGTTCGCTCGAAGCGGGCTGCGGGCTGCTGGGCCGACCGCGAGAAGAACGGAGCGGCTGATCCAAAAGAGAATGAACCCTATAACTCCCAGACATGCCCAGATGCGCAATCAGCGTTGTGCCCTTATCCAGTTCAATCAGCAGATATTTGGCCCGGCGCGTTAGCGCGGTAATGCGTGCGCCCTCCAGCAGGGCTTGCAGCCCTTCGGGAAAAGGAAAGCGCAGGTCAGGCCGCCGTACATCGGCGGCCATAATGGTGGCACCCTCCAGTGCTGGTGCAAGGCCCCTGCGGACCGTCTCAACTTCGGGCAGTTCGGGCATTGCTTTCCATTCTCAAACTGTCAGCCCGGAAGCCTTTTGAGGCTAACCGGGATCTGCCACGGCGCCAATTTTGCAGGCCGGTTGCAGATCGCGGCTCGCGCTGCGCTTGGCCGGGCTGACATATATAAGGTTGCACCCCATTTAGCATGCGACAGGAAGGATCGCGTGCAGGCATAGCGCGCAGCCACGCGCTTCGCTATAGCACCATCAAAGCAAAGAGCAGGACGAAACCGTTGAGCGATATTGGCAACACCTTTGGCACCCGCAGTGTCGACGTGGATGAAAAGCAGCCCCTGGTGGACGAGGTGTTCCACAAGGTGGCGGGCCGCTACGATCTTATGAACGATCTGATGTCGGCTGGCCTTCACCGGGTTTGGAAAGATGCAATGGTCGCCAAGCTGCGGCCAAGAAAGTCATCTGGCAAATCCGGCAAGCCCTATCGCGGCATCGATGTGGCCGGTGGCACCGGCGATATCGCCTTTCGTTTGGTCGAGGCATCACGCCGCCATGCGCACATAGATGTGGTGGATATCAACGCGTCCATGCTGGATGTGGGACGAGAGCGCGCCCAAAAGCGTGGGCTGGACAGCCATGTTACGTTCAATGAGGGCAACGCCGAAGCGTTGACCCAGGACAGCGGCGCTTACGATCTTTACACGATTGCTTTTGGTATCCGGAATGTGCCGCGCATTGATGCGGCCTTGGCCGAGGCTTTTCGTGTGCTCAAACCTGGCGGAAAGTTTGCCTGTCTGGAGTTCAGCAAAATCGATGTGCCGGGTTTTGATGCCGTGTACGATGCGTTTTCCTTCAACGTCATTCCCAAGCTCGGGGGCATGGTGTCTGGCGATGAAGAAAGCTACCGCTATCTGGTGGAGTCGATCCGCCAATTCCCCAATAAGGTGCGTTTCGCCAAAATGATCGAAGATGCAGGCTTTGAGCGTGTCGATGCCACGCCCTACTCTGGCGGCATCGCCGTGCTTCATACCGGGGTCAAGCTCTAAGCGATGCTCGGCACCCCAGCAGCACTTTATAGGCTTGCCCGCGCTGGCTTTGTTATGGCGCGCGAGGGCGTTTTTTCTGGCGTGGAGGTGGAACTGACGCCTCCCCCAGCGCATGTGCCGCTGCGCATTGCAAATATGCTGGCGCGCAAGAACCAGGCTTCCACCCGTGCCGGTCGCATATCCAGTGCCTTGGAAAAGCTTGGCCCATCTTACATCAAATTGGGGCAATTCCTGGCGACCCGCCCTGATCTGGTTGGCATGGCAGTGGCCCGTGATCTTGAAACGTTGCAAGATCAGCTGCCCTCTATTCCACTTGATCAAGCCAAGCTGCGCATTGAGGAAGGTCTCGGCGCGCCGTGGGATGATGTTTATGAAAGCATCGAACCTGCACTGGCTGCCGCGTCGATCGCACAGGTGCACAAAGCCATGGTCCGCGATGAGGACACCGGCGAGCTGAAACCTGTCGCGGTGAAGCTGCTGCGCAAGGGCGTCGCCCAACGTTTTGCGCGTGATCTTTCCACTTTTTATACCGCGGCCAAGCTGTTGGAACGCACCACACCAGCTTTGCGCCGTCTGCGCCCTGTGGCGGTGGTTGATACGCTGGCGGACTCTGTGCGCCTTGAAATGGACCTGCGCATGGAGGCGGCGGCGCTGGCAGAAATGGCCGAAAACACCGCCGAGGATGAGGGTTTTCGTGTGCCCTCGGTCGATTGGGACCGTTCCAGTGCGCAGGTTATGACCATTGAATGGATCGAGGGGCGCAAGCTCAACGATATTGAGGGCATAAGCGCTGATGGGCATGACCTTGATGCGCTGGGCGAGCGCGTGATGCAGGCATTTTTGCGCCATGCCATGCGCGATGGCTTTTTTCATGCTGACATGCACCCGGGGAACATGTTTCTGGAGCCTGATGGCACGCTGGTGGCGGTGGACCTTGGGATTACCGGTCGCTTGGGCGAGGCCGAACGCCGGTTTTTGGCCGAAATTCTCTATGGCTTCATTACGCGCAACTATCGGCGCACAGCCGAAGTCCACTTTGAAGCAGGCTATGTGCCTGCGCACCATGATGTGGACAGCTTTGCCCAGGCACTGCGGGCGGTTGGTGAACCAATCCACGGTCGCAACGCTTCGCAGATTTCCATGGGCCGCTTGCTGACCCAACTCTTTGAGGTCACCGAGTTGTTTGATATGCGCACGCAGCCCCAGCTTATCCTGCTGCAAAAAACCATGGTTGTGGTGGAAGGCGTGGCGCGAAACCTGAACCCCAGCCTTGATATATGGAAGACCGCTGATCCTGTGGTGTCCAGCTGGATACGCTCCAACTTGTCGCCTCGGCGTCAGGCCGAACGTGCGGCCAAGACAGCCAATGCGTTGGCACGTATCGCCGTGGATGCGCCGGATGTCTTGGCGCGGGTTGAGCGTGTGGTGAAGGCGTTCGACCCTGAAGACCCGACCAAAATCAGCGCCTACGCGAAGACGGGCTTCTCGCCCTGGCCGATTGTTGTGGCCATCGGGATTGTCGCTTTTGCGGTTGTTGCGGTCCTGGATTAAAGCGGTTGTTCCGTAGGAACAGAACGTAATCCAAAGGGAATGCTGGATGACAGTGTGGAAGGATGCGGATAAACCTCGAGCATGCTGATCGATCAAACCCTCTCTGGTCGCTCAATCCTGCTGATCATTACCGGCGGGATTGCCGCCTATAAAACACCTGACCTTGTTCGCCGGATGCGCGAGCGCGGAGCGCGGGTGCGCGTGATCATGACCAAGGGCGCGCAGGGGTTCATCACGCCGCTAACGCTTGGCGCGGTATCCGGCGGGCCGGTGTTCACGCAGCTTTGGGACAGGGACGCTGAGCACGATATTGGCCACATCCGTCTGGCGCGCGAAGCCGACCTGCTTGTCGTCGCCCCAGCCACGGCTGACTTTATGGCCAAGATGGCAAATGGCATCGCTGACGACCTAGCCTCCACCGTCTTGCTGGCGACCACTGCCGATGTGCTGATCGCGCCTGCCATGAACCCCAAAATGTGGGACCACGCAGCCACGCAGCGCCATGCCCAAACTCTCCGTGGCGATGGTATCGCCTTTGTTGGCCCGCAGGCCGGAGAAATGGCTGAATCCGGTGAGCGCGGCGTGGGTCGCATGGCTGAGCCGATGGACATTGCTATCGCAGTGGAAGCGCATTTTGTGCCCGATCGCACAAAGGGGCCGCTGGCTGGCAAGCATGTGCTTATCACTGCCGGACCGACGCACGAGCCGATTGACCCGGTGCGCTACATTGCCAACCGTTCCAGCGGCAAGCAGGGCTATGCGCTGGCCAAAGCTGCCTACGCTGCCGGTGCGCGCGTGACGCTGGTTTCCGGTCCCACACAGCTGGACGCGCCTGAAGGCGTGGACGCAATCCAAGTCCAAACCGCCGATGAGATGCTTGCCGCGACACAAGCAGCCCTGCCAGCTGATATTGGCATTTTCGCCGCTGCCGTCGCCGACTGGGGCATCGCGGATGCCAGCGAGAGTAAGATGAAGAAAGCCCCGGGAGAGGCTGTTCCGACGCTGAATCTCGTGGAGAACCCGGACATCCTGAAAACTATAGCCACGGGTGCAAAACGGCCCGCGCTTGTGATGGGCTTTGCTGCTGAAACCGCCGACATGGAAAAGCACGGTCAGCAAAAGCTTGCCCGTAAGGGCGCGGACTATATTGTCGCCAACAATGTCGCCCCGCCCGCAGGTAAGGCGCTCGGTGGTGTGATGGGCGGGGATGCCAACACGGTGACTGTGCTTACGGCCCAAGGCGCGGACCGCTGGCCGACCATGAGCAAGCATGATGTTGCCGAAAAACTCATCCAAAGGCTCGCTGATGATTTCGCCTAGGGTTTCAGTCCTGCAACTGCCTCATGCTCAAGGCCTCGACCTGCCAGCTTACGAAACGGCTGGCGCGGCGGGCGCGGACCTGCGTGCCGCTATCGATGATGATGTCATCCTTGCCGCCAGTGACACAGCGCTGGTACCGACGGGCCTACAAATCGCCTTGCCCGCTGGGCACGAAGCGCAGGTGCGCCCACGCTCTGGTCTTGCCGCCAAACACAGTGTGACCGTGCTCAACACACCGGGCACGATTGATGCCGATTACCGCGGCGAAATTCACGTCATTCTGATCAACCATGGCAGCGCACCCTTCACGGTGACGCGCGGCATGCGCATCGCGCAAATGGTGATCGCGCCCGTGGTGCAGGCCACGTTTACGGTCGAGACGTCGCTGCACCAGACCGAACGTGGCGAAGGCGGTTTTGGCTCAACTGGCACGCAATAGGCGCACTTCACGCCAATTGGTTCTATCTTTGCAATTTTTCACAGCATGATCTTCCATTGGCAAGGGGCGCTGCACACGTTCAATCCTCGTGAGCGCGTCTGCGCGGTGGTATGTTGCGAGCAACAATCAATGAGGAGATCGCCATGAGCGTGACAGCCCTGAAAACCGCCGGCAGCGCCGCCCAGCCCACACCCGGCCGTGGTCGCATCTACAATTCCATCACCGATACAATCGGCGACACGCCACTGGTGCGCCTTGATAAGCTGGCAAGGAACAGCGGCGTGGTGGCCAACATTATCGCCAAGCTGGAGTTCTTTAACCCGATTGCCTCAGTGAAGGACCGCATAGGCGTTGCCATGCTCGATAGCCTGGCAGCGCAGGGCAAGATCAACGAAGACACCGTTCTGGTTGAGCCCACGTCTGGCAACACCGGCATCGCGCTGGCCTTTGCGGCGGCACAGCGCGGCGTGCGGCTGATTTTGGTGATGCCGGAAAGCATGTCGATTGAGCGTCGTAAAATGCTCGCGCTCTTGGGCGCTGAGTTGGAGCTGACCGAAGCGGCCAAAGGCATGAAGGGCGCCATTGCGCGCGCTGATGAACTCGCTGCTGAAATCCCTGGCGCGCTGATCCCGCAGCAGTTCGAGAACCCGGCCAATCCGCAGATTCACCGCGACACGACAGCCGAAGAAATCTGGAACGACAGCAAAGGTGAGATCGACATCTTCATCTCCGGAATTGGCACTGGTGGCACGATCACTGGCGTGTCTGAAGTGCTCAAAAGCCGTCTGCCGAACTTGCACGTGGTGGCGGTGGAGCCCACGGACTCCCCAGTGTTGTCTGGCGGCAAGCCTGGCCCCCACAAAATACAGGGTATTGGCGCGGGCTTTGTGCCCGGCGTTTTGAACACCAAGGTGTACGATGAGGTGGAAACTGTGGCCAATGACGAGGCCATGGAAACTGCCCGCCTGGTCGCCCGTCTGGAAGGTGTGCCAGTGGGCATCTCCTCAGGCGCTGCGCTGGTGGCGGCTATCCGTCAGGGTCAGAAGCCTGAAAACGCCGGCAAGAACATCGTGGTGATTATTCCAAGCTTTGCCGAGCGCTACCTTTCCACCGCATTGTTTGACGGGCTGGGCTAAGCCGCACGCTTCACCCGCTCTAAGCGGCGGGATTTTGATCGACATCCACAACCCGTGCACCCAAAATGGCGCACGGGTTTTCTGTGCGTGGTGACGAGGAATAACATATGCCAATCAATCCGCTTCAGGGCACATGGTCGATGCTGGCTTGGAACAACCAGGCCGACGATGGCAGCCGCGTCTACCCGTTGGGCAAGGATGCCACCGGTTATATCAGCTACTCCGATGATGGCTTTGTTTTCGTGCATCTTATGGCGGCTTCAAGGATGCTTTATGCCGTCAACGACCCGTTTGGTGGCACGCCGGCGGAAGACTCAGCCGCGATAGAATCGCAAATCACTTATGCTGGGCCCTACACCTTTCACGGCGACCATGTGATCCACCACGTCACGCACGCATCCTGCCCCAATTGGGTGGGTACGCAGCAGCGCCGCGAGGTTGCGCTAACCGGCAATCAGCTGACGCTCAGCGCTGCTGGCGCGCTGTTTCAAGGGCGCCAGGTTACAGCTTTTGTGGAGTGGGAGAGAGCCACGCCATAATCAGCGGATGGAAACCTCCTGCGCTTGGTACATCAAGCACAGGTTTTGTAGGGTAACCGCTTTGCGGTTTGAGTTGTAGCGATGAGCAAGACAGTCAGTTTGATTTTGGGCAGCGGCGGTGCCCGCGGCTTGGCGCATATCGGTGTGATCCGTGAGCTTGAAGAGCGCGACATTACCATTAGCGCCGTTGTTGGCTGTTCCATAGGTGCCCTAATCGGTGGGGCGTATTGCGCGGGCAAGCTGGACACCCTGGAAGAGTGGGTGGTGAACCTAAGCGAGTGGGATGTGCTGCGGTTCATGGATATTTCGCTCGACCTCAGCAACGGGTTGGTGAAGGGCGATCTGATCATGGACAAGCTGCGCGATCTTCTCGGTGATCGCCAGATCGAAGACCTCGACATTCCGTTCACTGCTGTTGCGACCGATGTGGTGGCCAAGAAAGAGGTTTGGCTGTCGCAGGGCGATTTGTTTGATGCCATGCGTGCGTCCATGGCCGTGCCGGGTGTGTTCACCGCCAAGGTGATCGATGGGCGGACACTGGTCGATGGTGGGCTGCTCAACCCGCTGCCCAATGCGCCGGCAACATCCAACGATACTGATCTTACGCTGGCGGTTAATCTCAATGGCCGCGAGGTGAGCGCGCCGCTTGGACCCAATCCACCGACTGAGGATAAGGACCAGGTGGATACCTACCGCACAGCGATTGATGGGTTCATGGCGCAGGCACGCTCTGTGCTGGGGTTGGAGGAAAAAGAGCCGGTCAAAAAGGTGGATGAACTCACGCTCACCGGCGTCATGCTGTCGACATTCGACACCATGCAGGCCTGTATCGGGCGCTACCGGCTGGCATCCTACCCGCCGGATATTCTGATCGATATTCCGCACAATGTTTGTGAGAACCAAGATTTTCACCAGGCCAAGGCGCTCATCCAGGCCGGACGGTACTGGGCTAGCCAGGCGCTGGATCGTCAGGGTTTGTAAACCTAGCACATAAAGACATGTTTATATCCGCATTGCATCCTGCAGCCCTTGGTGCTACACGCTGGCGCAAGCAGCCCGACGCGCGGGCCAGTTACGCATCCATGCGCACCTCCCACCTTCAGGATTATTCATGACTGACTACATCGTCAAAGACATCACCTTGGCCGATTGGGGCCGCACCGAGCTCGACATCGCCGAAACCGAAATGCCAGGTCTGATGGCCTGCCGCGAGGAATATGCTGCTGCGCAGCCGCTTAAAGGCGCGCGCATTGCTGGTTCGCTCCACATGACGATCCAGACCGCTGTGTTGATTGAAACGCTGGTTGCGCTGGGCGCCGAAGTGCGCTGGGCAAGCTGCAACATCTTCTCAACGCAAGACCATGCCGCTGCTGCCATCGCGGCCAAGGGCATCCCTGTGTTCGCCACGAAAGGCGAAACGCTGGAAGAATATTGGGACTACGCAGACCGCATCCTCGACTGGGGCAATGGTGAAACATGCAACATGATCCTCGATGATGGTGGCGATGCCACCATGCTGGTGCTCTTGGGCTCCAAAGCTGAAACCGATCCATCGGTACTTGATAATCCTGGCTCTGAAGAAGAAGAGTATCTGTTTGCGCAGATCAAAAAGCGCCTGGCCAAAGAGGCTGGCTTCTATTCCAAGTGTAAAGCCAACATTCAGGGCGTGTCCGAAGAGACAACCACCGGTGTGATGCGGCTCTATCAGTTGCAGGAAAAAGGCGAGCTGCCTTTCCCTGCCATCAACGTGAACGACAGTGTCACCAAGTCGAAGTTCGACAACAAATATGGCTGTCGTGAGAGCCTGGTGGATGCGATCCGTCGCGGCACCGATGTGATGCTGGCCGGTAAGGTCGCCATTGTGTGTGGTTACGGCGATGTGGGCAAAGGCTCTGCGCAGTCGCTCGCCGGCGCTGGTGCCCGCGTTCTGGTGACCGAAGTTGATCCGATCTGCGCGCTTCAGGCCGCAATGGACGGCTTTGAAGTGGTGACCATGGAAGAGGCCGCCCCACGCGCTGATGTCGTGGTGACAGCCACCGGCAACAAAGACGTGCTGACGGTTGATCACATGCGCGCGCTTAAAGACATGGCGATCGTTTGCAACATTGGTCACTTCGACAATGAAATTCAGGTCGCAGGCCTGAAAAACTTCAAGTGGAAGAACGTGAAGCCGCAGGTCGATCTCATCGAGTTCCCTGATGAGAGCCGCATGATCCTGCTGTCCGAAGGTCGTCTGGTGAACCTTGGCAACGCCACCGGTCACCCATCGTTCGTGATGTCGGCCAGCTTCGCCAACCAGACGCTGGCGCAGATTGAGCTTTGGACGCGCGGCGACCAGTACAAAAACGAAGTCTATGTGCTGCCCAAGCACCTGGACGAAAAGGTTGCGATGCTGCACCTGGCCAAGCTGAATGCCGAACTCACAACGCTCACCGATGAGCAGGCTGAGTATATTGGCGTGACGCCGCAGGGCCCGTTCAAGGGTGAGGCATACCGCTACTAAGCGGTCGGTCCCTTATTGTTGGCTCTGGGCGTGCTGCCCAACCGCTTTGGGACCGCAGCGTGTAGCGCTTACTAAAGCGGCTATTTCCGGCTTCTGAGTCTGCATGACACGAATTCGCCGTCACTTTGTGGCGGCGGATTTTTTTGTTTTTGTTTTGTTCACTCCCCATAGGAGTCCGCGTACCTGTAGCGTAGCACTTGATTCGAGGGCTTGAGCTCTTGGCGGGCGCACAGACTGGGCAGACATGGCGGGTAAGCAGGCGAGCAAGGAAGGCAAGGCGAGCGCCAAATGGCGCGCCAGCACTGCTCTTGTGGCTCCAGCTGGGCTGGCTTCTGGCTTGGTAACCGTCTTGGTTCCCAGCTTGGCAGGAATTTTGCCAGTAACCTTGGCAGGAGCATTGGCACCGACCTCGGCCTATGCCCAAAACCTAAACACAGACATCACCGGCCCCCTCAACGGCCCGCTTCTGGCCATGGGCGGAGCCGCGCTCATTGGTGTTACGCTGTTTGCAGGCATTTTGTTGGGCATAACCTACGGCCGCATGCGCCGCCAGCGCGCTCGGGCAAACGAGGCTGAGCTGGCGCTGGACAATCTGCGCACGCAAACCGACGTGACCCAAAGCCTGGTGGAGACCTCCGGCGACGGGTTGTTGTTGTTGCGCGCGGGTGGCACGCCACTTGTTCTGCACTGTCCAACCGAGCAATCCGCGATGCCCGATGCTGCTGCAGATCTGGCGCATTTTGAGCGCTGGATAGAGACCGATGATAGCGCAGAGCTCTCCATTGCGCTCAACACCCTGCGCGATACCGGCAAGCGCTTTGATCTGGATGTGCGAACCAAGGGCGGCACCTTGATCAATGTGCATGGTCGTCCCGTCGGTGCACAGCTGATCGTGCGTCTGCGCGATCTTTCCCGTTTGCAGCGTGACTTTGCCGATGCGCTGCATCTTTGTGCCAGTTTGGAAGCTGAAAGCGCCAACCTCAAAGAGCTTTTGAACGCGGTTGAGTTTCCGGTCTGGACAGCAGATGCGAGCGGTCTTGTGTCCTGGTCCAACGGCGCCTTTAAACAGCGCGGCGTTGCAAGCGCCAGTGATGGCATCGTCACCGCCCGAGCTGTGGTTGGCAGCAAAGCCCAGTGGGCCACTATTGATGAGGGTCACGCGAACGGCGAGGCGCTTACCACCTGTTCGCCAGCACCAGTCGATCAGGACGATGGTCAAACCAGTGACCGGTTGGTGCATCTGGCCACCGCCACCAAAGGCGGCACGCAGGTCACCGCTGGCTACGCTATGCCTGTCAGCGACGCTGCGCGCTACGAAGTTGCGCTTGCCAATGTGCATGATGTGCAGTCGCGCATGCTGAACGCGCTCAACACGGCGGTGTGCGTGTTTAACGCCGAACGGCATGTTGCGTTTTACAATGCCGCCTTTTCCGATCTGTTTGGCTTCCAGCGCCGCGTTCTTGATGAACACCCGCATGAATCCACCGTGCTGACCTACCTGAAGTCCACCCGCCAGATGCCTGAAAGCGGCAATCATCGTGGTTGGCGCGAGCAGTTCACCTCGGCCTACGCTGCCAGCCAGCCACAAACCGATGACTGGGAGCTGCACGATGGCCGGTTCTTGCGTGTTATCACCGCGCCCAACGCCGATGGTGGCGCGATTTGGCTGTTTGAGAACGAGACCGAAAAATACGAGCTGAAGTCCCGCTTTACAGCCCTCACCCAGGTGCGTGCCGCCACGCTCGATGCCCTGCGAGAAGGTGTTGCAGTGTTTGGCTCAAACGGGCGGCTGCAACTGGTCAATCCAGCCTTCGGTCAGCTGTGGCAGCTTTCCGATGATGAGGTCAAAATTGGCGCGCATGTGAAAGACATTACAGCGCCTATTCGCGATCTGGCCCGCGACCGCCGCGTGATTGACCAGCTGGTCGGGCTGGTTGGCTCGCTTGGCCATCGCCGTGAGGGTATCATTAGCCGTATGACGTTGACGGACGAACGCGTTGTGGACTTGGTGGCAACGCCTTTGCCGGGTGGCGCAACAATGCTGACGGCCAATGATGTGACAGCCTCGGTCGCCATCGAAGACACTTTGCGCGAAAGCAATGCTGCGCTGGAAGAAGCCGCGCGCATTAAAACCACCTTCATCAAGCACGTGTCCTATGAGTTGCGCTCGCCACTCACCTCCATCATCGGTTTTGCCCAATTGCTGGATGATACCGCAACTGGTCCGCTGAATGAGCGTCAACGCGATTACCTGAATTTTGTGCTGTCATCCACGCAGTCTCTGGTGGCGCTGGTGGACTCCATCCTTGATCTGACCACGGTGGATGCTGGGATTCTGACGCTGAGCCTCGATACCATTGCTCCCACCGACCTATTGGACGATGCAGAAGTTGGCCTGCGCGACCGTTTGCTTGACACCAAAATTTCCATCGACCGCAAGTTTGATCCGGCAGTGCCGACCCTAACGGTGGATGAAACGCGCATGCGGCAAGTGCTGTACAATCTGCTCTCCAATGCTGTGGCCTCATCGGTCCACGGCAGCGCTGTGCGCGTGCGCACCCGCTTGGTTGAGGACCGGCAGGGCGGCCAAGCTGTGGAAGTGCGGGTTGTGGACAAGGGACGCGGCATGAGCACGGCGCAGGCCAAGGCCGCTTTTGAGCCCTTTGAAACCGGCCAAAACTCGGTCGGCAGTGGTGCTGGGCTTGGGCTCACGCTATCGCGGGCGCTGGTGGAACTGCACGGCGGTACCATGGGGCTTTGGTCTCGCGAGGGGCTGGGCACCGTGGTGCGGTGTACCTTGCCGTTGGACCCTGAAGAGACCTCGCCACTCGATCAGGCAGCCGAGTAGGCGCTTATGGTTGGGCCCCTAACGCTGATTGGCGAGCAGGCAACACAGGCTCTGGCGCAGGACCTTGCCATGGTGGCCATGCCTGGCTGGGTGATCCGGCTGGAAGGTGATCTGGGTGCTGGTAAGACCACGTTCGCCCGTGCCTTTATCCGCGCTCTTGCCAAAGAGCCAGCCTTTGAGGTGCCCTCACCAACCTACACGCTGGTGCAGCGCTATGATGAGGTGAAACCAGTAGTCTTGCATGCAGATCTCTATCGGCTGGGCGACCCGTCTGAAATGGTTGAGCTTGGACTGGATGATGCCGATGATCCGGCCATTCGCCTTGTTGAGTGGCCAGGCAATGCAGGGCCCGATGCTTTTCCCGATGCGATCACCGTGTCGTTCACCAGCGATGGTGAGGCTGCGCGTTTGGCGCGTATCAGCGGGCCGCAGGCAGCGCTTGGGGCGATCACCCGTTCATTGCACATTCGTCAGATGCTTGATGGCGCGGGTCAACAAGGTGCGCTGCGCGAGCGCTTGCAGGGCGATGCCTCAACCCGCAGATATGAGCGCCTGGCCGATGCGCCGATAATCATCATGGACGCGCCGCGCATGCAGGATGGGCCGGTGGTGCGCGATGGTAAGCCCTACAGCCAACTGGTGCATTTGGCTGAAAGCGTGCACGCCTTTGCAGCCGTTGGCGAGGCATTGCGATCGCAGGGCTTTGCTGCCCCGGCAATCCACGCCAGCGCTCTGGACGACGGTTTGCTGTTGATCGAAGATTTGGGCAGCGACACGATCCTGCACGATGACGGCACCCCCGACTCGGATCGCTACCGTGCCGCGGTGGAGCTTCTGGCAGCGCTCCACAAGGCCAACTGGCCAGACGAACTGCCAATTCCTGGTGGCGAGCATCATCATGTGCATCGTTATGACAGCCAAGTGTTCCTGACCGAGATTGCGCTCTGTCCGGACTGGTATGTTGCCCATCGAGGCGTTGAGGCTTCCAGCTTTGATCGCGATGGATTTTTTTCCGCTTGGGCAAGGCTTCTGGCGCCGCTGGAAGAAGAGCCAGCCACGCTCACGCTGCGCGATTATCACTCGCCCAACATCATCTGGCGGCCTGCTGAAACCGGCACAAACCGCATCGGCTTGATCGACTATCAGGACGCCCTGCTTGGTCCGCGGGCCTATGATATCGCCTCACTGGTTCAGGATGCGCGCGTAACCATTTCGCTTGGCCTGCAAGAAGATTTGCTGTCAGCTTACATCGCGGCCTCCGCAGCTGATGCAGACACACTGAGGGCCCGTTTTTCCATTATGGCGGCCCAGCGAAACACCAAGATATTGGGCATTTTTGCGCGCCTTAATGCCCGCGATGGCAAGCCGGGTTATCTCAAGCACTTGCCGCGCATTGAGGCGTATATGCAGCAGCTTCTTGCCCAACCCGTGCTGGCCGGTGTGAAGCCGTATTATGATCAGCTCCTGCCGCAGTCCAGCGGGCAGGGTATCTCGTGACGTATCCGGTTATGGTGCTTGCTGCGGGGCTGGGTACACGCATGCGCCCGATCACCAACACCGTGCCCAAGCCGCTGGTCACGGTCGCCGGACAAACCATGCTGGACCGGGTGCTCGACACGTTTGCCGATGCTGGGGTCCATCACGCAGTGGTCAACACCCACCATCTACCCGAACAGATAGAAGCTCATTGCAACGCGCGCTCCGCGTCGCCCACCATAGCGCTGTCGCCTGAGGTGGATGAAAGGCTTGAAACCGGCGGTGGTATTGCCCGCGCGCTGCCGCTGCTTGGCGAAATATTTTTCACCACGAATGCCGACAGCTTCTGGGTGGGTGACCCTCAAGCCATCACGGGCCTTCAGGCGCGCTATGACCCGGCGCGCATGGACATGCTGTTGCTGCTCGCGCCGCGTGAAAAAAGCGTTGGGCTTGATGGGCATAGCGGCGACTTTTTGCTTGAGCCATCCGGCCAGCTTGCCCGGCGCGGTGCGCGCGATCAGGCCCCTTATAATTACACCGGGACGGCGATCATGAGTGCTGGCATCTTCACGGATCTGCCGGCCGGTGCCTTTTCGCTGAATGTGTTGTTTGATCGTGCCATCGCCGCGGGCCGTCTTTATGGCCATGTGCTGGATGGGCTTTGGCTGACCGTCGGCACACCGGAGGCTATCAGCGTGGCGGAACAAGCTCTCAAAGAGGCTGGATACGCGTGAGCGCACCGCGCGACATAACAGCCATGAACCTGTTCTCCATTGGTCCGCACAGCGCTTTTCTGCCGCAACTGGCGCAGAGCTGGCTGGCTGGTGAACTTGGCGTTGGCAACGTTGATGATCCGTTGGTGCGTATCGACACCACGTTTTACCTGCCAACCCGTCGCGCGGCCCGCGCTTTTGCCGACATCCTGGGCGATACCCTTGGCAAGCAGCTTGGCGGCGCAGCACTGCTGCCTACAATCCGCACCTTGGCTGACGCTGACGATGACGAGTTTTTGCGTCCAGAAGCTATCGACCCTCAGCAGATAACCGCCTTGCCCGAAGCCCTGGAACCGCCCAATCTGGAGACCATGCCCGCTCTCAAGCGCCGTTTGATCCTTACCCGATTGATTGGTGCCGCTGGCGAAGCGATGGCCAAGGCAATGGCGTCTGCCGGTGTTGGTAATCAACCCATCTTTCCGCAATCGGTTGGCGAGGCGGGCTACCTTGCCAAAGCACTGGCCGATTTGATTGATCAGGTCGCGACCGAAGAAACCGACTGGTCAACCCTATTTGAGTTGGTCCGCGATGATTACGCCGCGTATTGGCAGCTTACGCTGACCCTGCTCACCTTGGTCACCCAGAACTGGCCTGCCATTCTTGCCGAGGAAGGTGTGGTGGACCCAGCGACCCGCCGCCGTTTGCTGCTGGATGCGCGCACCGCCCGCATTGTGGCTGGTCGCCATTCTGGTCCGGTCATTGCGGCTGGGTCTACAGGCTCCATCCCGGCAACTGCCCGTCTGCTCGCCGCGATTGCGCGCACCAACCAGGGTGCGGTCGTGCTGCCCGGCCTTGATCTGGCCATGCCCGGCAGCGCCTTTGCGCAGCTTGGAGAGGAAACACCGGAAGCTGCCAGCCATCCGCAACACGGTTTGGCCAACCTGCTCGACGCTATGCAGGCAACGCGAGATGATGTGCGCGCACTTGGCACAATGGCGCCGCCGCGCCAGCAGCTTGTGTCCACCGCCCTGTTACCAGCGCCGGCCACGCAAAGCTGGCCCCAGCAGCGCCCGTCAAGCACAGACGCTTTTGACGATGTTACGCTGGTGGAAGCTGCCAGTGAGGGCGATGAAAGCCTGGCCATTGCCATGGCTATGAAGGCCAGCTTGGCCAGCGATGAAACCGTTGCTTTGGTCACACCTGATCGCAATCTGGCGCGCCGCGTACAGCTGGAGTTGGAGCGCTTTGGCCTAACCAGCGATGATAGCGCTGGCACCTCTTTGCGCCAGACGCCACCTGCCAAGCTGATGCTGCTGGCCGCGCAGGCGCACCAAACAGGCTTTGCGGCGATCCCCTTGCTTGGCTTGCTTAAGCACCCGCTGTGCGCGCTCGGGCAATCGCCTGCCATCACACGTGAACGGGCGCGCTTGCTGGAGCGACTAGCGTTGCGTGGTATTGCGTTGGCTCCCGGCCTTGATGCCCTGCGCGCTGTAATTGCGCTGCGTGCCAAGGAGCGTGACGACCCTGCTATGCGAACGCCAGCTCTGCGCAAAAGGTTGGATGAGCAGGATGATCAACAGGCACTTGACGTGTTGGATCGCTTGCAGAAAGCCTTTTCGGTGCTGTCTGCCTTGCCTGCCAAATGTGATTTCGTCGCCTTCAGCCAAGCGCTGTTTTCTGCTTGCGAGATCCTTGCGGCAACTGACGATATTGATGCGCCCAACCCACTTTATGCTGGCCCGGCGGGAGAGGCGCTTGCCAATTTGCGTACTGAAATTCGCGCCGCTGAAAGTGTGGAACTGGTAACCCCGCTCGCCGAAGCAGCAGATCTATTTGAGGCCCTTTTGGCCGAAATCGCAGTGCGCCCAGATGGTCGTGCCGACCCAAGAGCCAACATTTGGGGCCCGTTGGAAGCACGCTTGCAATCGGTAGATCACATCATTTTAGGCGGGCTGAACGAGAGTGCATGGCCTAGCCTACCGCCGTCTAACCCGTTTCTTTCACGCGCGATGATGGCAGGCATTGGGCTTGCGATCCCTGAGCGGCGTATTGGCCTATCCGCCCATGATGTTGAGCAGGCGCTTGGCATTCCACAGGTGACGCTGACGCGGGCGCAAAAGGTGGATGGCACGCCAACCGTCGCATCGCGCTGGTTGCAGCGGCTGCTTGCCTTTCTGCCGCAAGATACTGGCACCGCGATGCGCGCCCGCGCCGCGCCACTTTTGGCCCTGGCAACAAGCTGGGACAGTCCGGCACATGTGCAGCATCGGCCAAGGCCCCAGCCGCGCCCGGCAAAGCCACCGACCAACCTTTCTGTCACCGAGGTGGAGACACTGATCCGCGATCCCTACACGGTCTATGCCCGTCGGGTGCTGAAGTTGGAGGAAGCGCCTGGTCTGGGCCTGCCGCCTGGACCGAGCGAGCGAGGCACGCTGTTTCATACCCTTTTTGAACGACTTGCTCCTCGCCTTGATGCAGCGCCGCCAGAAGACTGGCGCAAAGCCATGCAGGAAGAAGCCGATGCGTTGCTGGCGGCCCTTGAGCCCTTCCCTGACATTCAGGCCCTCTGGGCCCGGCGTATGCAGCGTGTTCAGGCCCCTTATCTGGAGGCAGAACAAATTTGGCAAAGCGGCCTCGTTCAGCGCACGCCAGAGGTAAGTGGCCGCCTTGAGTTGGATGTGTCCGGGCACGCCTGCCTGCTGACCGGGCGGGCGGATCGTATCGATATCTACTCCGATGGTACGGCGAGTATTTTAGACTTCAAAACGGGCAATCCGCCCAGTCGTGCGCAGGTGGAAACGTTTGCACCTCAGCTGCCCCTGTCCGTCGCCATGCTGCGCGATGGAGCTTTTGCTGGCGTTGATGGTCTGCCCGCGCGTGCTGCACGTTATGTCTTGGCTGGTGGCAACCAAATCCCCTTCAAAGTGACCGCCTTTGAAGAGGTAGATGCGTTAAGTGAGCTTGCAAAGGATGCGCGCGAACAGTTGGTTGCGTTGTGGGCGAAGTTTTTGCTGGGGGCGCCCTTTGAGCCGTTGGTGCGGCCGGAAAAGGCGCGTGCCCAAGGGCTTTTTCATCAGCTTGCCCGGGTGAAAGAGTGGCGTGTTGCCGATGACGGCGAGAGCGGTGATGCAGGTGGGGCAAGCCAGGCATGAACGACAACCGCCCCATTCCCGCTGCAACGCGGGCTGCCCAGGACAAAGCCACCAACCCCCATGGATCGGCCTGGGTGAGTGCCAATGCGGGCTCTGGAAAAACCTATGTTTTGACACGGCGCGTGCTGCGTTTGCTTTTGGACGGGCAAGACCCTGCAAGTTTGCTGTGCCTGACCTTCACAAAAGCGGCGGCGGCGGAAATGGCCACCCGCGTCTTTGATGAACTGGCGCGTTGGACCCAGCTTACCAACGATGTTCTGGCGGACGAATTAACAGCATTGCAAGGCCGTGCGCGCGCCAAAGACCTGGCCTATGCTCGCGGGCTGTTCGCGCGTGCGCTGGAGACGCCTGGCGGGCTGAAAATTCAGACTATCCATGCTTTCTGCGAAAGCCTGCTCCACCAGTTCCCGTTGGAAGCGGGGGTTGCAGCCTCTTTCACTGTTTTGGACGACCGTGATGCCGACACACTGTTGCAGCAGGCATTGGCGCAAACTATCGAGTTGGCTGCCAAGGGTGATGATCCTGAACTGGCCCAAGCATTGGACGGACTGCTCGCTCGCTTTGCAGATAGTGCGCTGACCACGCATCTTGATGCGATGCTGAAGGCTCGCCACGCTTTGGTTCGAAGCTTCGATGGGGCTGGCGTGCAGAGTTTGGCCGGACGGCTTGACCATGTGGCCAAGCAACACGCAGCTATGCTGAGTTTGGAAAACAAATCCAGTCATGATCTTGCGGACCAGTTGACCAACCCCATCAGCTCGTCTCCTTTTTTGTCGCGTGCGCGCGTAGAGGCTTTGGTTGAAACCGCAGGCGATGTGGGAACTGACCGCGATAGCCTTCGTGCGCAGGGTTTGCTTGCTGTGTGGAAGGCAGAAGACCCGCAGCAGGGCCTGGCGCTATGGAATGAGGCTTTCCTGACAGCAGCCGGGAAGCCGCGAGCCGTGGAAAAAAGCTATTTTGCAAAAGCGGTAAGAACGCAGCACCCTGATGTTGGTGGCTGGCTGCAAGCCGAACAAGAGCGCGTGCTCACCTTGCGGACCCATGCAGCCTTTATCGACCTTATGCGCATGGCACTGCATGTGCTTGATCGGTTTGAGGTGCTGAAAAGTCGTCGCGGCGCGCTGGATTTTGGTGACCTCATCGCCCGCACTGCTGCGCTGCTCACCCGGTCCGATGCCCAGGCCTGGGTGCGCTACAAAATGGACCAACGCATCAATCACGTGCTGGTCGATGAGGCCCAGGATACATCCGCCCAGCAATGGTCGATCATTCGCGCGCTAACCGATGATTTTTTCGATGGACAGGCAACGCGCGAAACCAGCGTGCCAACCTTCTTTGCGGTGGGCGATGATAAACAGTCGATTTACTCGTTTCAGGGCGCTGATCCGCGCCACTTTTACGACACGCGCAGGGCGCTAGAAACCAAGGCTACACGAGGCAACGCCGCCTTTGAGGCCAACGTTTCGCTGCTGCTGTCCTTCCGCTCTACACCCGATGTACTGCGCGCAGTGGACAAGGTGTTTGATCGTGCCGAGGCGCGCGGTGGCGTGACGCTCGATGAGGGCTTGGTGCATGAGCCGCACCGCGCTGACCCTGGCCAAGTGGAGTTGTGGCCGGTGCTTCGTAGCGCCAAAGCGACCGAACCAGAAGACTGGACGGCCCCGGTAGACGCGCTCCCATCGGCCCATTTGCAGTTGGCCAAGGCGATTGCCGGGCGCATTGAAACGTTGATGAAGGCCGGCCAAAGCCCCGGTGATATTCTCATCCTGCTGCGCACGCGTGGTGCCATGGCCGATGCGATCAATCGGGCGCTGAAGGAGCGGAGCATTGCCGTTGCCGGGACCGATAGGCTCCTGCTCACCGATCATATTGCCGTCGAAGACATGATGGCGTTGATGCAGGTGGTGCTGCTGCCGGAAGATGATCTGTCGCTTGCTGCGCTGCTGACCTCGCCGTTTGTTGGCTTGAGCGATGAACAACTCGAAGTGCTTGCGGCCAACCGCCACGGCCTTTTGATCGATGCGCTCAATGCGCCCACCGATGATCCGGCTTTGCGTCAGGCTGCGTTGGATCTGCGCCACTGGCGGGCAATGGCAGACTACGCATCGCCGTTCACGTTCCTGGCCACCGTTCTTGGTCGCGACGGCGGGCGCAAGCGTATGTTGGCCCGCTTGGGTGAGGATGCCCGCGACCCGCTCGATGAGTTGCTTCGCCTTGCGCGGGCCGAGGAAACGCGCCCCGGATCAGCTTTGACGAGTTTGGAAGCCTTTTTGAACACGCTGCGGCGCATCAAGCTGGACATCAAACGCGACATGGATGCGCGTGCCGACAAGGTCCGCATCATGACGGTGCACGGCTCCAAAGGCCTGGAGGCCAAGACGGTGTTCTTGGTGGACACATGCAAGTTGCCGCGATCGCCCTCTGGCGTTGTCGAAACCGTGCCTGAAAGCACCGCAGATCAAGCAATGCCGCCTCTGGTGCTGCTGGCTGGCGATACGCACGCGCCGGCCTATGATCGCATCAAAGAGGTTGGAACACAGCGCCAGCAGGAGGAGTATCGCCGCTTGCTCTATGTGGCGATGACGCGGGCGCGTGATCATCTTATCGTCACCGGTCATATGAATTCCGACAAGCCAGTGCCACCAAAGTGTTGGTACGACCTGGTGGAGCAGGCGCTGGGACCCGATGCGCGCGATGTGGGTGATCTGGCAGGCCTGCCCGACGGTGCTCCAGTGCGGGTATGGCGATCCTCACCTTGGCCAAGCGACGGGCAGGCTGAACGATCACACGCCTCCCAACACGGCGCACCTGCCGATATTTCGCGGTTGAAAGCGTTGCTGAATGCGCCGCTGGAAACGCTGGCCAGCATCGCACCATTGCGCCCATCAAAGGCACGCAACGACAGCTCGCTTGCGCCGTCAGATTGGCTGAAAGCCGCGCAGAGCGAGCGCCACGATGCCACAGTGCATAGCCTTAAAGACATCGAACCGTCCCGGGCGCTGCTGTTTGGCACGCTTGTCCATCGCTTTCTCGAAGCGCCGCAACTTCCCTCGCTCGACCATGCAGCCAGACTTGCAAAGGCCTATGGCCCGAGGATTGACGAGGCTTTGATTAAGGCGGCGCATGGGCAGGCAGCTGGCGTGCACGCCATGGAGGCAGCTGATGTGCTGTTTGGGGCCAATACCCGCGCTGAAGTGCCGATCCGCGGCACGGTTCGTGATGGAGCGGGCAACCTGCGCGCAGTCAGCGGGTCTATCGACCGGTTGGTCTTGCAAGAGAATACCGTTTGGGCGGTTGATTTTAAGACCAATGCAAACGCGCCGCAGGCCGACAGGCTAACCCAAGAGGTGCCGGACTATTTGGCGCAAATGGCCCTTTATGCGCAGCTGCTTGGGACCATCTTCCCAGATAAAGCCGTTCGCTGCTGCCTGCTTTGGACAGGCCTGCCTCGGCTTGACCTGCTGCAATCAGAAGACCTTGCCGGTGCCCTCAGCGAGCTGGGGATTGCACAAGCGTGATGGGACTTCTGGTTGACGCCCTGACGGCGCGTTCTTACGTTCTGGCCACGACGACCATGATTCCGCACCGGTAATGCCGGTCGCGGCCAAAACCGGAGACAAACCCCATGGCCACTGCTGCCGTTACCGATGCCACTTTCGAAGCTGAAGTCCTGCAATCTGACGTCCCTGTCATCGTGGACTTCTGGGCCGAATGGTGCGGTCCCTGCAAAATGATTGCCCCGCACCTGGAAGCCATTTCTGAAGAGATGGGCGACAAGGTGAAGATCGTGAAGATGGATGTTGATTCCAACGCCCAAGTGCCGCAGTCGCTACGCATTATGTCGATGCCGACGCTGATTGCTTTCAAAGATGGCCAGCCGGTGGCTCAAAAAGTCGGTGCGGGGTCAAAAACTGACCTTTCGAGCTGGATTTCCAGCGCACTTTAACTCTTTTTCTTCCCATCAGATAAGTTTTCAAGCGCCGCCCGGGCCAGGCCCGAGGCGGCGTTTGTATGGGCGCAAGGTGCTAAGCCATGGCACGCGCACGCAAAATTCATTCTCTGTTCTTTCGCGGTAACCAATTGGTAACGCAAAGGGCAAGCGGTTCTGCAAATTGGTAAGATTTTAGAAGCTTTTGGGTTCACGTGCAGCACGCAAAGGCGTGCCGTGCGCCATCGGACCAAAGGGCTTTGTGCCATGACATCTATCCGCTCGTTTCTACAAGCAACCACCGCTATCACCCAGTCCTCATGGGCTGGGACCAAGAGCCGACTTCAGGCGTTTGGAAGCGAAAAGTCCGGTGCGGTCGCCATAATATTTGGCTTGGTCATGATCCCCGTTATTGGGCTTGCCGGCTCAGCGCTTGATTATTCGCGGGCCACCCAAGACCGCTCTCATACGCTTGCTGCCGCCGATAGTGCCGCCCTTGCGGGGGTGCGTGCTCTGCGCGGCACAGACGCAGAAGTTGAACAGGTCATTCGCAACTATTTGGATGCCAACCTGCCCAACGAACTGGTTGGGATCGATTTCACCTTTGAGATTAACGCCGATCGCACTGGCCTTCGCGTGGATGTTGCAGGGCGAACCGAAACGACAATCCTTGATGTGGTTGGAAAAGACTACATCGATTGGGCCATTTCATCCGAGGCTGCCAACAACTCGATCTTCACCGAGATTGCGTTGGTGCTGGATGTGACCGGTTCAATGAACACGCACATGCCTGCGCTGCGCACCGCCGCCGCCGATTTTGTCGATATTATCTTCGATGGCCAGCCGACAATGGATGAGGCACGCATTGCCTTGGTGCCCTATCGCTACACAGTGAACGTCGGCAACGGCCCTACGCAAATGGCTTGGATGGATACAACCGGTGAAGCGCGCTTTCACGGTGTGAATTTTGAGGACGTGGCGATGGGTGATCGCCGCTGCTTGCCACCTCCGCCCCCGCCACCACCACCACCACCTCCTCCACCGCCGGGGCCACCACCGCCACCTCCGCCGCCGCCGCCGCCGCCGGGGCCACCGCCACCGCCGCCGCCACCGCCCCCGCCGCCACCACCGGGGCCGCCGCCGCCACCTCCTCCGCCGCCACCGCCGGCTGGCGGCTCCGATTGGGGTGCCTTGGATGGTGAGGTTCTTGACGGCATATATGCTGATGCAAGTGCTGACGGTCAGGCCGCTGATAATGTGATGCTGGAAATGGTGATCGACCGTAGCCGTGCCGTGCTTGGTGCTGTTGCCGGAGCGATTGGGCCATCGCAGGCGCACGCTTCCGGCGTATGGCCTTACGGTCCCACGCCCACCAACAGCAGCCCAATTGATTGCTCGCGCTCAACTCCGGCGCAGGTGAACCACTTCACCCTGTTTAATGCCATGGGCGAGGACTGGGCCGGGTGCGTTGAAGCGCGGCCAGAACCCTTTGACACCGACGACACACCCCCCGGTGGTAATGCCGATACACGTTGGGTTCCTTATTTGTGGCCTGATGAGCGCGATGGCGTGAACGGGGCTGTGCCGTCTGCACATTCGCGTAACGACTATCTTGAGACGCCGCAGATCCCCAGTTGGCTCCGCCGCGGTGGAGGTAACAGAGATGGTTGGCGCAACAACAACCGTAACTGGCGTGAGCAATTGGAGCATCAGGCCTGGATTTGGAAGTACAATGATGATTCGCCCAACAGCGACTATTCATCGTTCATCGAACGGGGCCCCAATGCTGCCTGTCCTAACCAGCCTATTGTGCCGCTAACCGGAACACGGGCCGCATTGGATGCCGCTATTGGTAACCTGGAATCCGTTGGTGCATCGGGCACCAACTCAGCACTTGGCATGGCTTGGGGCTGGCGGGTGCTGTCTCCGGGGGCGCCGTTTACCGAAGGGTTGCCTTACTCGCCCGACGATACACGCAAGATCATCATTTTGATGACCGATGGTGTCAATGACGTCACTGAGCAGCGCAACAGCTACAACAGGGCCGATTATGGCGCCTATGGTTATGTTCGTCGTGGACGCCTGGGAACCACCCGCAGTCAGGCTCAGGATGCGTTGGACGACAAGTTGGAGGAGGTTTGTGATGAGGTGAAAGAGCGCGGTCGTGAGATCCTGGTTTACACCGTCATGTTCGATCCTCAGGGCGGGCTTCCAAACTCGCTGCGCAATCTCTATCGCGATTGCGCGACCAACAGTGACATGTTCTTTGAAGCGACCGATCAGGGTGACCTGATTGAGGCTTTCAACGATATTGGCGCGGACGTTCGTCGCCTACGTCTGACGCGTTAGGCACGCGCCCTCGTGCAAGAACTACCCCGCTCGGGCAATCATCCGGGCGGGATTTTCTTTGCCTTAAAGGCCCTTGGGCGCTTTCATTTTGCGTTTGGACGCGTGCTTGAGCGCAACCTTTTCGCCGTCGAGTGTCTTGCCGTGCATGTAAGTTCGCTGCCAGCCCTGCTTCACTGTTTCAGGATCGCCTTTTGCAAGCCCTGCGTTGAAGTCGTTGCGGGCCTGGCTCCAGCCCTCATAGTCGGCTTTCAAAGGTTGGTTCATGTCCAGGGGCACAATGTTGGGCTGAACATTTTCTAGGCTGTGGTGGGGCGTTGGTGTGACAAAGCAGAACACTTCGCCTTTCTTGAACTCTACCATGCCCGGTCGGGTGAACACCCAGTTCATCGTGAAAGGGAAGGGAAGCCAGTCGGTTTCGATCAAGCCATCCAGCGCAGCGATGCCGTCTTTGATGCTGTTGGGTGCACCACGCGCCCACATGCCCCAACCCGGTGATGTGCGCATAATATAGCCGGTGTGAAAGGTCAGCACGCCGGATCCAAAGTGTGAACCGGCCATGTGCTTGACGTAGGTTTCATCCTGGCTGTTCGTGGCTTCGACTTTCAGGTCGTCCACCTGATCGCCGCCGTTCCAAAAGGCGCGCATGTCCGCCTCCAGCACCATTTCCCAACCCGTTGCGTTGGCAATTGAGAGCGGCAGGCAGCGATAGGCGAAACGATCCGGTGTCGCGTCCATCCAGTCCCGTTGGCTTTTTGCTGGTCTGATCTGTGGAGCGCGTGGGTGAATTTGGTAAAGCGTCAGCCCGCAGGCAGGGGCGTGGCCAGCTGGCTCGGCTGGCAGCTCCACCGGTGCCATGCCAGACATGGTGCCTTGATGCGCTGGGCAGCCTTCAGAAGATGTGCCGAGACTTGAAGCTGTTTGTTGGGTTTTGGTGCGTGCCATATCTGTACTGGGTCCGTGCCAATGATCGTCTTGTGACGCACACTAAGCTGCAAGGCTGACTTCAGGGTTAATGCAAGCTTACGGGTCTGGTTTCAGCGCAGTGTTGCGCGGGCCGAAAGGAACATTGATGGGCGTGGCAGGATCAGCTAAGGCAGGTGCACGGCACCCGTAGCTCAGCTGGATAGAGCGCTGCCCTCCGAAGGCAGAGGTCACAGGTTCGAATCCTGTCGGGTGCGCCAATGAAATCAATGACTTGCGAGAGTAATTTTGATTGCTCGAAATTGATTAGCAACCAGCTAGCAACCATCGTCTACAGCTCTTATGCGGCTGGTCGATCTCCATACAGCGCCAAAAAGCTTCGTTCGTCGTAAGCGCTAGTCCAAACTTCACTATCCGCTACGGTCCACATCACCCATAGCCCGTATATTGGGATTGATCTCCAGGTGGGGTGCCACCTTGGCCAGTTCAGCCATGAGAGGCGCCAGCGCGTCTATATGGGCTATTTGGGCTTTGCAGAGGCGCGGTGTGCAGGGTCTCTCCATGATCATGAGGCCAAGCTCTTTCTGCCTCGTGCACACCATCATGCTGATGAACAGATCGAAGGCGTCAGCAATCAGGTCTGAGGCTTCATTCAGCGGATGGTAGTTGGTGGCCCATTCCCAGTAGGCAGGGTCATCAAAGCACGCTTGTGCCTCCATGATGATGGGTCGTAAATCATCCCCACCAAACCAGCCTCGGTCTATCATCTCCCAGTGATCTGGAAGCCTGATGCCTTCACAGGCTTCGGTGCCGAAGGCAGCTTCAAGGACAGCCTGCTTGACGATGGGACGTGGGCGCAGGGGCGCATCGCTGTAGAGCGTGAGCCATGTGGGGTAGGGCTCCTCTTCAAACATCACGAACAGCTTGCGCTTGCGCTGTTGCACACGCAGGGGCTTGGTCCTGCCTGCCAGGGCAGGTGATGCCAGTGTACTACCGGTTAGCGCTCCAGTGGCGGTGAGTTTGAAAAAGTCGCGTCGTGTGGTCATGGTCGGTCTCCAAGGTGTGGGACCGGCAGGTACATCGCTCTCCAGTGAAACGGCCCATAGTTGCCTCAATGTGGCCGCATCCCCTCTCGGGCGACCACCTTGCCAGGCGTGGCAGGTTGGTGGAAGCACTCGGCTTCTCTCTTGATGCAAGACCACAGGTACCACGAGCGTGACCGGGCCGCTAGTGTGCTGATCAGCACATCAGTGTCGTGTTGGCAGTCGCTAGCGCCGATCGAGCGGGCGTGTTTTGTTGCCGATGCGATAAGCCCGGGTTGGGAGAGTTTTAAGTTGGACTTTGCGCGGCGTTAAAGGGCTCTAAGTCCGGCCGTTTCCGGCCCAAAGCTGCCGTTTGTAGATCAGCCATGCGGGGCCGCCTTATGGCGGCAAAGCGTACGTTAAGTTGTAGGTGTCGCAGCGCTGCAGATCGCCCTCACGTAGGGCCTATGAGCTAAGCTGACAACGCTTCGTTGGAGCGCTGCAATAGGTTTACGCACTCTTCTGGCGACATCGCCTTTGCGAAGATAAAGCCCTGGATCGCATCGACCTTCATCGCCTTAACGGCTTTTAGGTCGTCCGGCTCTTCGATGCCTTCCGCAACCACTTCTATGTTTAGCTGTTGACCAAGCGAGGCGATCGCGCTCGCAAGAATCGACAACTCTTGGTTTTTGCTCACACCAGACAAAAGGCTGCGATCAATCTTCATGCGGTCAACCGGGAAGCGCTGCAAACTACTAATGGCTGCATGTCCGGTCCCAAAATCATCCAAATCGATTTTAAAGCCTACCTCGTGAAGGCGTTTAATGTTTTCGACAATGGTGTTTGAACGTTCATCGAGGAGCGTGGACTCCAAAAGCTCAATCCTGAACTGTGAGTTAGATAAGCCACGCGCGTTGATGACAGCGCTGTATGCATCAGCGACGCCTTTTTGCTTGAGGCGCGTATCGTCCAAGTTCAAGCTGATTTGAACGTCTCCACGCCCAAGCGCCTTAAGAGTTTCTGCAAATTCAAGAGCGTCTTCAAGGACGACCTTGTCGAGTTGATCGACCAGTCCAGCCTTCTTGGCAGCTGGCAAAAACGTGCCAGGAAGAAGTAACCCCTTGGTTGGATGTGACCAACGCGCCAACGCTTCAAAACCAATGAGGTCTTCGGTACACGCGTCAAATATAGGTTGATAATGGGCGACGAACTGTTCCTCAAGAAGTGCATCAGCGACTTCCTCAGCAATGCGCGCCTGCGACAACACCTCATTTTGCATGTGCGGCTCGAAGAGTACGACCTGATTTCGGCCACCATCTTTTGCCGTTTGGAGCGCCACATCGGCCAAACGTACTGCCTCGGTTATATCTTGCCCAGCTTCGCTATCCCACAACGCGATGCCAATGCTTGCACCGACATGGCAGCGATGCCCACGTGCTTCAACGGGCTTAATCAGCTCCTGCCTAAGCGTCTCGGCTTCTCCTTTGATCTTCGACTGATCAGCATTAGTCATTCGGCAGATCAGAAACTCGTCACCACCAAGTCGGGCAACAATGTCATCGGGACCGGCCCAAGACTTCAGTCTTTCTGCCAGTTTGACCAAAAGCTCATCGCCAACTGCATGACCAAAAACGTCGTTAACCGGCTTGAACTTATCTAGATCGATTTGAAACAACCAAGCGTTATCATCCGGCTTTAGGTTGGATTCTGCATTGGCGAGGTCTTGATCTGCCCCACGACGGTTCAACAAACCGGTCAATCCATCTTTCCGCGCCATGTTGTTCAGTTGTCCATCGCGCTCTTTAAGGCGCTCATTCTGTCGAACGAGAGCAACGCCAGGTGCAACAAACACCAATGCAGTGATCAAAATAGCTACGAGGCCAACCCAGCCGTACTTGGTGTTCAAAGCCGCAGCTGTGCCACTGACATCGATATAAAGCTCCACAACGCCAATTGGCTGTTCCTGTCCTGCAAAGAACGGCAAGTACGCCTCGACGAAGTGTTCCGGCTCATCGGCGGCGGTGTCACCTTCTTCCACCGTCAAGTCATTGCTGCCTGTCATTGCCACCCATTGGGCGCGCTCGTTTAGCTCCTCGTTAGGCGGGGACGAATAACCAGGTAGTGCGCTGTCGAAAAGCAGACGCCCAGCAGGGTCGAAAATCTCAACGGCAAACACGGCAGAGGCAACCATCGTTGCGTCTATAATCTGTCCCTGGTCTTGGCGTACCGGCTCACCAAGTAGGATTGCCTCGAGATCGGGGACTGTTTGCTCGAGGCCTTCAATCCAATCGGCTGCGCTTGCTTCGGCTTGAACCTCGATCGTCGCTCTGGAGTAGTGATCCAACCAGAAGAGTTTTGCAAAGAACGCAATCGCACTGAGGCAAACGACTGCAGCAGCGAGGCGGTAGTGAGAGTGCGCAAGCATGACAAACTCCGAGACAATTAACTCCCCGGCGTTTAATCAGCAGTTGCTTGTGAGTTGGTAAACGATGCGTCCTGCAACTGCGCAATTGCGCGAAGAAAGCCTGCTTTCCATGTGTTTGGTTAAGCAGTGACTAGAACTTTGAAAAAGGTCGCAGCAGTAATCGAAGATGAATTTCTATGCTCCGACGACGACAAAATGTGGCCGCGTAACGACATTGCCGGGGCATGAAGCGATGTTCCGTTTCGTAGAGGTATTTACGTAAAATTAGCCAATACTGAGCATTGCTAGTGGGGATCGCGCCCATAGTGATCGCCCGTTTCGACGTACTTTCCAGCTGAGGTTTCAAATGAACATTCGCCAGACCAGCCTTGCGACATCCCTTTCTTTGGCGATGATGTTTGTGGGTGTTGTTGCCTATGAGCTGATGGTCCTTCGCACCGAGAAGCTACAGCAACTCAACACCGGTCTTATTGTTGAAACAGGCAGTATTTTGAACCGAGGTACGATTGAGCTCTCGCTAGAACGCTCAGTCATGCAGGTCACGCTGAACTTACCTGATCCAATCGCCCAGCCTTTCCGTGATGTTATCGATCAGCAGCGGGCAATCTTCTCTGAAAGCCTGAGCCAAACACGCGCCCAGCTAGCAGAGATCGATATCGATCCTGCGGTGGCCGATGGTGTTCTTGATCGACTGGCTGAGGCCGAGAGCGAGATTACCGACATCCGGCGGGAAGCCGATGCGCTTCTTGCCTTGCCGCGAGATCAACGGGATGCAGCTGCAGTCGAGGCTCTTCCCACAGCCCTTAAAGCAGCCATAACGGGCCTGGTCACTGTGCCGTCCATGCTGCGCAGCGATGGCATGCGAGTTTCCAGCCGATTGCAGACATTGCTGGAAATCCAAAACCAAGCCTGGGCGGTTCGCGAGTTTGGCGGTCAGGAACGTACATACATGGCGATTGCAACCGCAAGTGGAGAACCCATTTCGGCCAATCGTCGTGGAGAAATGGGCCAGCTGCACAACCGCGCCGTGACCTCAATGGAGCGGCTGGCTGCTCTTGGTCAGTTTGAAGGTTTGGGCGCGAATATACGCAATCAAATCGCTGCTCTGGAGACCGGCTATTTTGGCGAGTATTCACGCACGCGCGAAAGGCTTCTCCAGCACGATTTGGAGAGCGGCAATTATCCAATTGCGTTTCAAGATTTCTTCGCTGAATCAACGGCGGCCTTGGATCTCGCAGTGGCGCTTTCCATACAAGCGGGTGAGCAAACCAGTGCATTCATCGACCAATATAGCGCCGATGTCTGGAACCGTTTCCTGGCGTTTGGTGGCATACTCTTCTTGGCGATGCTGATCTGCGGCGGGCAACTTTACTACAGCCAAGTTCAGGTATCTGGCCGCTTGGCATCTCTTGCTGGCCTGATGCGCACACTGGCCTCCGGTGATACGCATGTGGAGATTGATGGTCAGAAGCGGCGCGATGAGATCGGTGATATGGCTCGGGCCGTCCAGGTCTTCAAGTCGAACGCCCTAGAGCGCATTGAGCTTGAAAAACGCGCAGTAGAGGAGCGTGATCGCGAACGTCAACGCCAGAGCTATATGGAAAACCTGATTCAGGAATTTACCGGTTCATTGGAGAGCTCAACAGGAGACGTAAGCGAGCAAGCCAATGCGCTGCTTCAGACATCCGTAAAGCTCAATACGTTGGCGGATGAAGCTTCCAACAACGCGGCAACGGCCGATACCGCCACTGGTGATGCCAATTCAAACGTCCAGACGGTAGCGGCAGCAGCTGAAGAACTATCTGCTTCGATCACTGAAATTGCGCGCCAAACGGAACAGGCCCAGAATCGAATGGCCGAGGCTGCAAAGCGGTCAGAGACCTCCAACGAACAAGTCAACCAGCTTAACCTTGCTGCGGAGCGCATTGGAGCAGTTGTGAACCTCATCAGCGAGATCGCCGAACAGACCAATCTGCTTGCACTCAATGCTACAATCGAAGCCGCACGCGCTGGGGAAGCTGGCAAAGGATTTGCCGTTGTTGCCAGTGAAGTCAAAGCGCTTGCAACGCAGACTGCTAAAGCAACCGAAGAAATCGGAACTCAGATATCTGAAATCCAATTGTCGACCAATCAGACAGTGAATTCGATTGGCGAGGTCACAACTGCGGTTGCTGATATCCAAGAGTTAACCTCGGCCATTGCGCGGTCTGTGGATCAGCAGCAAGCTGCGACCCAGGAAATTGCTCAATCCGTCGCCGCAGCTTCAAATGGCACTGAAACTGTCTTGGCCAGCGTTCAATCCGTTTCCGGCTCAATCGATACGACGACGGGCGAAGCCAATTCGGTTCGCGATGCCGCCGGGGTTCTATCTTCTGCCACCAAGAAAATGGCGCAAGAGGTCGAGCACTTTATTGAGAGCATTACTGAAGACGTTACGCAGCGACGCGATGCATTGCGCATGGCCCTTAGTGAGGTTGTAATTATCGAGACAGCTGGGCATCGAACCAATGCTCAGTTCGTTGATATTAGCGAAACCGGCGCACGACTAACCAACATCGACCAACTACCGATTGGGCAGGAAATCGAGCTTGAATTGGCAAATTTCGATAAGGTCATCGCCAAGGTCGTTCGCCATACGGACGACGGCGTTGGGGTGGAATTTGACCAGCCGATTAACAGTGTCGAGCAGCTTATCGTTCGCGCTGCCTAGCCGCTGCAGAGTGGTCGCTCAATGAGTTCTTCACCTGGTGCTCAACTGAACACGCAGCTATTTGTTCGTAGCTTAGACGACCTCCAGCTTGAGACGCAGATCAGCGATGGGCAAAAGAGACGGCCTGGTTGTTTTGTTCGCTCAGCTGCCGATCGCCTAAACTGAAGGGCATGTCAGCTTCCCGCCCCTAGCGGTTGTTCTTCCCTAACCGCCAGGCGTCAACTATCGCTTCTGTGTGTTGTAAGCTAGGGCGCGGTGCACTCTGCGCCATGGCTGGACCAACTCGGGCGCTGCTTCTTTTGTGACGCGGGCCATCATGTTTTCCTTTTTCATAGATAATAGGCGCTGGCTGGGTACCGGCCTGTTACTCACCTTTGCTAGCAGTTTTGGGCAAACCTGGTTCATTTCCCTGTTCGCCGGTTTCATAAAGGTTGAGCACGGGCTCACTGATGGAAGCTGGGGCCTCCTTTACACCGGCGCAACATTAGCTTCTGCTGGCCTGCTGTTCTGGCGTGGGTCCTGGGCCGACAGCGTGCCACTTGCTCACCTAGCGCCGATCATCGCAGTTGCTTTTGCATTGGCAGCACTTGGCTTTGCTTACGGTCCATCAGTATGGCTTCTCGCCCTGTCCGTCTTTGGGCTGCGATTTTGTGGGCAAGGCATGTTCAGTCACATTGCCATGACGGCCATGGGAAAATGGTTTGCAGCACGGCGCGGCCGGGCTGTTGCCATCACGAGCCTTGGGTATCCGATCGCAGAGCTCACACTGCCGGTTCTTGCAGTTGCTATGATTGGTTTGATTGGCTGGCAGTTCACTTGGCTGGCGATCGGGTTGCTCCTGGCACTTCCCATGCCAATCGTCTTTTGGGCCTTACTCTCCAAAAGTCGCTCTCAACAGAGCCAGGTGACGGAGAGGGAAACGCCTGGACTATCTGGCCGGCATTGGCGACGTCGTGATGCCGTGCGTCATTGGCTGCTGCCAGCACTGTTTCCAGTTCTCTTGACGCCGGGGTTCATTGGAACCGTCATCTTCTTTCATCAGGTTCACGTCTCCACCGAAAAGGGGTGGACATTGCCAGACATGATACCCGGCTACACCTTCTACGCAGTCTTCGGCGTTGCCTTCAGTTTTCTGAGCGGTTGGGCCAGCGACAGATTTGGTGCGCACCGGCTGCTCCCCTTTCTGCTTTTCCCTATGGGCCTCGGCATTGCCATGGTGGGACCGGCTCAATACGTGTGGGGCTGGTACGCAGCATTGGCTTTGATAGGGATAAGCCAGGGTATCGCCAATGCGCTATCAGGCGTGCTGTTTCCGCACCTTTATGGAACAAGGCACTTGGGTGCTATCCGCTCCATGGCAGTTACCATCATGGTCGTTTCGACGGCTATTGGTCCGGGCGTCACTGGCCTGCTTATTGACCACGGAATCACATTCCCAGAGCAGTGTATCGGACTGGGCGTTTGGTGCCTCGTCCTTTCACTCGCCTGCGTCGGGATCTCCAAGCGCGTGGCGAGAGAGTTGGCCAGTAAAGTGCAGCTCAAGCGTGCCTAGGCCAGCCCCTACCTAGCCAACTGTTCAGCCCTATCGCAACACGTGCACATTGCACTTTGCGTGCCGAACAACGCGCGCCGCTGTCGACCCAAGGAAGTAGTCTTGCAGCCCGGGCCTGTGCGAGGCAATGACGATACAGTCAATATCGTGGTCGCCAGCGTACTTGAGAATCGTCGAAGCTGCATGCCCCCAAACAACCGAGGTTTCTGTGGGAACGTCCAGTTCCTGCGCCATCGCAGCCAATCGCGTTTCAGCTTCCTCTTTGCTTTGATCAAACACACTTTCAGGAATATAGTTCGATGCGTAATTTGGGATACTCTCAACCACGTGCAGCAAAGTGATACTTCCCTCGTCAGAACGAAGTGCGCGCGCTGCGTTGATCGCGGGAGCAGAGCGTCCGCTGTGATCCAAGGCAATGGGCACGAGAATAGATTTGTACATAACATCGGCCTCCCTGTTGCTTTGATCACTATGAGCGTGCTCACGCAGTCGTCTTTGACCTGCATCAGTGCGTGCTAATGGTCTTTTTCGGGATCAGAGGTTGGCGCGTGCAGGGCTGCCTGAACCGGATAGATCAATCAATCTGGTGCAGTAACCGGCTCGCTAGTGTCGTGTGTGGGCCTGCACTAACCCATTCAGGATAGTGATTGCCGCTGGAACGCTGCTGGCCACGCCGTCGGGCTCCATAGCGTTGATCTGAGTTCTTGCCTCCAGGGTGATTTGGCCGCTGACAACAATCGAGACCGCTGGTCGATGCAGTCGGACTGCCAAGATGAGGCGGGCAAGATGCGGCAACGCATGAGCCCCGGCTGCTGATAGTCCAACGATGGCGGTCTGAGTGGCGACAATCCTATCCATCAATTCATCATGGGATGCGCCCATGACCAGCTCAATGCCCCAGCCATTTTTCTGAAACAGATCAGCTGCCATTCGCACACCAAGCGTGTGCGTCTCACCGGGAACAGAGGCAAAGAGCGCGGCCTTTCCTGGTGTGCTCGCTTTTGGACTGAATTGATCGTCCAAAGCCCTCAGGATCCCATAGATGCGCCCCGTACCGGTGGTGACATCAAACAGGGATATCTCATCCTCGTCCCACAAAGCACCAAGCTTGCGCGCTGCTGCAGCCAGGTAAGTCAAATAGATGCGCTCAACGGTGACGCCAGCGTTTTGCAGTTGGGTTACGAAGACCAAACCCGCATCAGAATCTTCATCAATCAGGGCGCGGGTTAGTTCATCAATATCAAGCGCACCAAGCTGCTGCCGATAAGTAAGGCCGTGCCCTGCATCTCTGGCAACAACGCGGTGGAGCGCTTCAGCTGCCAAAGACCGCACAGCTGACTCATCGAACTGGGCCTTCACCCTGCGGATCTGGTCGGCGGACTGGGTGTACTTAACCAAGTTAAACCATGGCGGAATAGACTGCTGCTCGCTCATAATGCCCCAAACCGGTTTCAATGCCGTCGGACGGTCATAGCTGTCAGTTCAACCCACATCGAGTCCGTGCCACTACGCCCGGTGCAACGCGCTGGGCAAATCGGAAAGGAACATGGGGCGACAGTTATCTATGTTGACGTTGTGGACTCGGTACCGACGACTTCGCGAGTAACCGAAGGTGAGAAAATGGCTGTGAGGCTACGGGAGTTTGCAGAAAGCCAGGCCAAAGCGCATGGCATCGAGGCCATTGCTGAAATAGCGTTGCCAAGTGACCTACATTTGAAAGTCGGCGCTGATATCATAAAGTCGGCAAAGCACTTGGAGTGTGATCTAATTGTCATGGCAAGCCACGTTCCAGGCTTCAAGGAGCACTTCTTATCCTCCAATGCAGGCAATGTCGCCTCTCATGCCCCGATGTCTGTATACGTCGTGCGCTGACGCTCGATGCAATCCAATCAGGTTGCGGCACGGTCTAAAATCCCAGTTTTGGCGTCTCATGTATAGTTTATTCGATAGCGTTTAGCGGCCAGAGATGCTGGACGGCCTGAAGCTGGTTCGCTCTAGCCGTTGAGCCTGCAGACTGACCGCCGCGCAGCGCCAAAAGTGGGCGTAGGATGTCCGCTTTCAAACCAATCCAGGCGTGTGCCAGCTGCCGCCAAAGGCGGCTTTTAGGAAGAAGCTGTGCCACCGTACTCGACGGCGACTGGCGGCAAAGCCCGCCTTAAAGCACCGCACAGCGAACGACAGCTCTGAGCGCTTTCTGCCGTTTATACTGACCGAACACATCATGCACCTGGCAAAGGTTCGTCACGCTCTGGTGAAAACTGAGAGGACTAGGGTAAGCATCTGGCGGATACGGGCGGGGTCTTCGCCCGCCGCGCGTTGCGTGATCGCAAGTGCAAGCTGCTCGCCCAGATACGTCGCGCCGGCCTCTACCGACAGCGCCGTCGTAAATTCACCCTTGTCGCGACAGGATTGTAGGAACGCTCCGTAAGCGGCCTGCGCCGCACTATCGATTTCTTCCACCCGCGCCCGAGTCGTAGGCCCAAGACGGTGCTTGCCTGCGCGCATTTTGTAAAAAAGGCAGCCAGTTTCCATGCGGGGGTCGGCTGACGCAAAATCAATCAGGGCGCTCAGCGTTTCCTCCAACCCCCTCCCGCCTTGAAGAATCAAGAACATGTCGGAGAGAACCGTATCAGCATAGCTGTCTAGGACCGCGCACTTGAGTCCGTCCTCGCTGCCGAATTCTCGATAAAGCGAAGGTTTGGAGATGCCGGCCATCTCGCAAACCGTGTTGACGGACACGTCGGCGGGATCGCTTTGCCAATACGCGCGCATCGCAACATCGAGTGTCTTCTCCACACTCATTGTCCGAGGTCGGCCACGGCCAGGTTTTGGTTCAGATGCGCTCATTTATGTACCGATAGGTATTTTATACCTTGACGAAGTCTTCCTGATATTTGTACCAATCGGTAATGAAATGTGCAAGCAGGAGACTGAGCGATGATGGAACCATCCAAAACAGTGGTGATCACAGAAGCCCGCAGCGTCTTGGGCGCGGCAGCGGTACGTGCCTTCACAGGCCAGGGAAACCGAGGCTGGGGCATCCATGACGTCAACGCGTTCACCCAACCACGACAGGACACGCTGCTGAAAGAGATGCAGCTCGACATCGTTCTCGGCTGGGCCGACGCCTGAACACCATCGCTTCCACAAACCACCAAATCATCCAATCCAAACTCAAAGGACCTGATCATGATCAAGACCATTTTAGCCACAACTGCAGCCACTTTGGTTGCTACCAGCGCATTTGGAGCTGACGGCATGTCCAACAAAGAAATCGTGGGCACTTTTCTTGGCGCTGTCTTGCAGCAAGATGTCGACACGATGCGTGAGCTGGCGAACCCCGACTACATTCAACACAACCCCTTCATCCCCACCGGGCTTGAACCGTTCATCGATTTGCTACCCGTGCTGGCCGAAGCTGGAACCACAGCTGAAAACATCCGAATGTTTGAAGATGGCAACTATGTCTTTATGCACAACATTTGGCGCAATGCCGCCCCGTTCGGGGCCGATGAGATGGTGTCGTTCGACATCATCCGGCTGGACGAGAATGGTAAAGTTGCGGAGCATTGGGATGCCTTGACGCCGCTAGTCGATGAAACCGTCAGCGGCAGGACACAAACCGACGGCCCAACCGAAGTCACCGACTTGGACAAGACCGAAGAGAATAAAGCTTTGGCCGTTGCGTTGATCGAAGATGTGCTTATGGGCCGAGATCCTTCCCGTATCACAGACTATATCAGCGCCGAAAGCTACGCCCAGCACAACCCGATGATCGCGGATGGGCTGGATGGGATCTTGACAGCCGTCGAGGAGCTGACGGCGCAGGGCAACATGTTTGTTTACACCGATATCCACGCGGTTCTGGGTGAAGGCAATTTTGTGCTGACAGTAAGCGAGGGTCAGTGGAGCGGTCAGACGCACGCTTTCTATGATCTGTTCCGGATGGATGACGGCATGATTGTTGAACATTGGGATGTGATCCAGCCGGTACCGACGGAGGGTCTGGCCAATACCAATGGGATGTTCACCGGCTTCGACAACTAGGCCCGGCACATTAGCGTAAATCGAACTTGAATTGACGAAACGTGATACGCATGCGCAACGCAATCAAGCAGGCGGGAGTTCCCCTCTCGCCTGCAACATCGCAGCGATTGGGGCGTGGCGTTTGAAGCGCCGACTTCACACTCCGGCCGCAACTGGCGGCAAAGCGGCACTTAGAATGAGAACGCAGCCAAATAAAGGGCCGGCATCAGGAACAACCCTAGGCTTTCCACTAAAGGCCATAAAAACAGCCGAACAACTCAGCAGGCGCTCCGACCGTTTGACAAACCGTTCCGGTTATTCGGCGCCTGCGCTTATTGGTATGATCTGAGGCCAAGCATCGAGCGTGCTTGCTGGAAAGTTGCTATTGGCCTGCCGTGCTTCGCACAGATGTCCGCGGTGCGTTTCACAAGCGCAGCGTTGGATGGGGCCAGCGTGGTGCGGTCAAGCCGCACATTGTCTTCTAGGCCCGTACGCGCATGGCCGCCAGCAGCGATGGACCATTCGTTGAGCTCCAGCTGATGCGGGCCAATGCCAGCGGCGCACCATTCTCCGCCCGGCACCAGGCGCTCAACGGTCTGCACATAATAGTCAAACACATGCTTGTCGGCAGGCATGGCGTTCTTTACCCCCATCACGAACTGAATATAGGGCGTGCCAGTAACCGCTCCCTCTTTCCAAAGCCGCACGGCCTGCAAAATGTGGGACAAATCGAACGCTTCAATTTCTGGCTTAACATTGTGCGCGCGCATTTCGCTGGCAAGCCAGGAGATGAGCTCCGGGCTGTTCTGATAGACCTTGTTGTTGGGAAAATTATTCGAGCCGACCGACAGCGAGGCCATGTCTGGTGAAAGTGGAAGCATGCCGCCACGCTCCTTGCCCGCACCTGAGCGCCCACCGGTGGAGAACTGGATGATCATGCCGGGACAATGCTTCTCCAGGCCTTGCTTCAGGCGCGCGAACTTTTCTGAATCGCTGGAGGGCGTTTGATCATCGTTGCGCACATGGGCATGCACGATAGTGGCCCCGGCCTCAAAAGCCTCGTGAGTGGATTCCACCTGCTCGTCCACCGTAATCGGCACAGCCGGATTGTCCTCCTTGGTCGGCAGCGACCCCGTTATCGCAACGCAGATAATGCAGGGTTTGGCGTCTGCTTTGGGGTCGGCCATATCAGACCTCCACCATCACGAAGTCAAAGGTCGATTTCCATTGCGTATCACCGGCATCGCCCGGCTCCATTGAGGCGATCAACGAAGCTTTCACGCCAAATACAGCATCCGAGGTCAGCCACTCATCGCCATCGACAAAGGTGTGCGTGACGATCTTCTCATGACCCGGTGCGCTTACTATAAAGTGCATATGCGCAGGGCGGTTGGGATGGCGCTGCGCAGCGGCGAGCATCTCACCCACAGGGCCATCATCGGGGATGGGGTAAGCAACCGGGCGGATGCCGCGAAAGCTGTAGGTGCCATCGGCGCCGGTGGTGAAGATACCGCGATTGTTGAATTTGGGCTGCACATCAGGCTGCTGCACATCGTAGAAACCGTCAGCGTTATCGCACCACACATCGATGGTTGCCCCAGCAATCGGGTTGCCCGCACCATCTACCACGCGCCCCTCAAACAGGCAGCTTTCGCCTTTACCGTCCAAACTGATGTTCGCGCCCATAGGATAGTTCGGTGCATCGGCCACGTGGAACGGCCCAAGCACGGTGTTTTCCGTCGCACCGGAAGGGCGGCGATGGTTGATCGCATCCACCAGCATCGACACGCCCAGCGTATCGGACAGCAGGATAAATTCCTGTCGGTTTTCATCGCACATATGACCGGTGCGGGTGAGGAAGTCGATCGCCATGCCCCACTCATCCTGGGTCAGCTCAACATCCTTCACAAAGGCATGCAGATGGGTGACCAATGAAGCCATTACCTGTGACAAGCGCGGGTTGATTTCCGCGCCCATACGGCTGTTGACGGCGCTCTCTGATGTTTCTTCGGTGAACAGTGCCATGGGTTATCCTCCTAGCTAGCGCGATGCAAAAGCGCGGTCATCACGCGGGTAAGTTCGGCTGCGGGGTCCTCAGCCATGTCATCGGTACGCCAAGCCACATGCTGATCGGGGCGCACCAGCACACAGCCGGCCTCGCCAACCTCGCGCGCGCGGGCCCAATCGCCGTGATGGTCGATGATGTTCCGACGGGGGCCAATCACGTGCGTGCGAATGTCGATGCCCAGCGCCTGGCTAACCTTGGCAGCAGCATCGGCCCATGGCTCACCATTAATACCGGTGAGAATGGTGAATTGGCCCTGCCCTACAAGATCGAGGGTAGAGTGTTTGCCGCCATCCTGATCATAAACCCAGGCATGTGGAATGCGCGCGCCAGGCCAAGTGGTGGGCTGGTAGTGCAGTTCGGCATCCAGCTCAAAGGCCGGTTCCATCTGCCCGTCAGTGACGATGGCGTTTGATTTATAGCGCTGGTTCATCTCCACGCCGTGGGCGTCAAACTCGTACTTCTTGAACGCAATCGCCTCGCGGATGGCCGCGCGCTGTTGTTCGGCTCCCATATTCGCATCGCAGCGCTTGTCCATATTGGCCTGCATCACTTCGGGATCGGTAGACTCTGTAAGCCCCAACGCCTCAAAAATTGGGCCAAATTCCCCAATCGACTGGTTGGCGCGGGTCACGATCTGCTTGGCAACCGGCGCGCGCTCTTCGCTGTAGCTGTCGAGCAGGCTTTCGTCGGCATCACCCTTGATCACGGCAGCTAGCTTCCACGCCAGATTGAAGGAATCCTGAATGGATGTGTTGGACCCAAGGCCGTTAGATGGCGGGTGGCGGTGCGCTGCATCGCCCATAATGAACACGCGGCCAGACTGCATGTGCGTGGCGTACATGTTGTTGACTGTCCAAGTGGAGACCGAGGTGATTTCCGGCTCAATGGTCTGGTCGCCAACCAGGTCGCGCACCACTTTGGTGGCGAATTCATCGGTCACTTCGGGCGCAGGCTGGTTGATGTCGTAGCCCCACACAATCAGCCACTCGTTCCAGGGCCGCACCATGCGCACCAGACCCATGCCGATACCGCCAACGTCTGCGCCCGGCTGCACCACCCAGTAGAGCACTGAGGGGCGGTGGGCGACGAAATTGGAAAGGTCCGCTTTAAAGATGATGTTCATGGAGCCGCCAACGCCCATTTCGCCTTCAAAAGGCAGGTTCTCCAGTTCAGCGACTTTGGAGTTGCCACCATCGGCACCCACCAGATAGCGCGAGCGGATGGTGATTTCCTTGCCTGACAAGCGATCCAGGCAAGTAGTGGTGACGCCTTCAGCATCTTGCACATGGCTTAGATACTCGGTGGACATGCGTGCCTGCGTGCCTCGTGAACAGGCTGTTTTGAAGAGCAGCGGCTCCATCATGGTTTGCGGCAGATCGTTCATAAAGGTGGGCGAGGAAAGCAGATGCTCAGCCTTCGACATGGGGTGGTTGCCCCAGCTTTTCATGCGGCCAATTTCTTCGCCTGCAAGGCTTTCGCAGAAGACGTTCTCGCCCATCAGTTCTTGTTCGGCGGCGAACATGTAGGCCTCTTCTTCCACGTCCTGGCCAAGGTCGCGCAGCACTTCCATCGTACGCTGGTTGGTAATGTGCGCACGCGGCGTGTTGGCCAGCCAGCGGTAGCGATTCACCGCCATGTTCTCGATGCCATAGCTGGAAAGCAGGGCTGCGGTTGCCGAGCCCGCAGGGCCTGTGCCGATGATCAGAACGTCTGTTGTGATGTCAGCTTGGGTGATGTCAGCCATTTTTTGCTTCCTCAGTGTTTTGTTGTTTTGATTTTTGCGTGTCCAGCGCGCCGCCTGTCAGGCGTCTGCGCACGGGAAAAAGTTCAATGTTGATGCGCGTGGAGATAAGCCCCCAAAGGCCCTTCGGCGCGAACAGCATGATTATGATGCCGATGACGCCAAGCACCATCAGGTACCAGGTGCCATAGTCAGCAAGTAGCGACTGCAGGATGAAGAACACCAGCACACCGATGATCGGCCCTTCAATGGTTCCAATGCCGCCAATGACGACAATGAAGATGACGTAGGCCGTCCAGTCCTGCACCGAAAAGGCAGCATCGGGCGAAATGCGCGCCTTTTGCAGATAGATCAGCGCGCCCGTGAGGCCGGTGCCGAAAGCGGCGACCAGAAATACCGTCCACTTCATGCGCACGGCATCCACACCAACGGATTTTGCCGCTTCAATGTTGTCGCGCACGGCTGCCAAAGCCAGCCCCCGCTTGGTGCGCAACAGCCAGTAGATGCCGCCAATGGTGGCGACCGCCAGGATGACCGCAAGCCAATAGGAAAGGATATCGCGCGCCGCAGCGCTGCGCACACCGAACAGGTTCTCGATGGTTTCGGCCATCCAAAGCTCGCGGGTGGCAGAGCGCGGCAGCGAGGTACCGGTGCCGCCACCCACTGCTTTCCATTGTGAAACCAAAAGCCGCACCACCTCGGCAATCACCCATGTGCCGATGGCAAAGTATGCGCCCTGCAGGCGAAATGCGAAGAATGCAGTGGGGATGGCCAGCAGCACGGCCACGACGCCGCCGAGCAAGATGGCGGGTATCGGGTCGAGCCCGGTGAGAATAACCACGCCGAACATGGCGTACGCGCCGATGCCGACGAAGGCTTGCTGGCCGATAGAGACCAAGCCGCCATAGCCAGCCAGCAGGTTCCAGAACTGTGCCAGCACCAACATGGTGAGGATGAAGAACATATCCTGGATCAAGCTGCGTGAAGCGAAGGCTGGCAGGGCAACCAGCACCACCACCAGGATCAGCGCGGCGATGCCTGCAATTTTCGAAGCGTTGGTGCCGGTGTGAACGGCATAAGGGGTTGTGTGATCGCTCATCGGTTCGCTCCCTAATCCACCGCCCGCGGGAAGAGCCCACGAGGCCGTATCAAGAGCACGATAAGGAAGGCGACATGGCCAGCCAGGATCTGCCATTCGGGGTTGATTGCCGCGCCCACGGTCTGCGCGACACCGATGATGATGCCGCCAAGAAGCGTGCCCCACAGCGAGCCGAGACCACCAATGATGACCGCCTCAAACGCATAAATGAGGCGCGCCGGGCCAATGTTCGGATCGAAGTTGGAGCGCATGCCAAGGTAAAGCGCGGCGATGGTGACGATGATCATGGCGATACCAGTCGCCTTGGCGAAAATGCTGGCGGGCTTGATGCCCATCAGGCTGGCCGTGGTTGCATCATCAGATGTCGCGCGGAAGGCCCGTCCAAGCTCTGTGCGGTAGAACAGCCAATTGAGACCCACGATCACCAGCACTGCAGAACCAAACGTGAGCAGCGGTAGGACGCCCAGATTGATACCTGCCACTTGCACCGAAGCGGTGGACAATGTGCCTGTGGGCAGGCGCTGGCTATCGGCAGAGAAGCCTTCAAGCAGGCCATTTTGCAGCACGACCGATAGGCCGAATGTAACAAGCAACGGCGGCAGAATGTCTTCGCCCAGCACCCGGTTGAGCATGTATTTTTGCAGGCCATAGCCCAGCATGAACATGAAGGGAATTGCGATGGCGGTGGCGATGAATGGTGAAAGGCCCGTCATAGTGACCAGCAGCAAAATGAGGTAAGCGCCCATAACAATGAGGTCGCCATGGGCAAGGTTCACCAGCCGCATGATGCCGAACACCAGCGACAAGCCTGCGGCAAACAGAGCGTACAAGCCGCCCAGCAAAATGCCCTGAATGACCGTATCAACCCAGATCATGCCGCTGCTCCAAAATAGGCGTTGTGGATGGCCTCGCGTGACAGTTCATCCGGCGTGCCCGACAGCGTGACCCGGCCCTCCATCATGCAGTAAACGCGATCGGCGACCTTCATGGCCTGGCCAATGTCCTGCTCGACAACGATGAGCGATGCGCCGGCTTCTTTGATTTTTGGCACGGCTTGGTAGATGTCTCGGATGACCACGGGTGCGAGCCCGAGCGAGATTTCATCGCAGAGCAGCACACGTGGATTGCTCATCAGCGCGCGGCCAATGGCAACCATTTGCTGCTGGCCACCTGACAAGGCCGTGCCGGGGTTGTTGCGGCGTTCTTTTAGGATGGGGAACAGGTCGTAGACGCTGTTTAGGTTCCAGTGCCCGCTGGTTTTGCGGCCATAGGTGCCGATCAACAGGTTCTCTTCCACTGACAGCGAGGGGAAGAGACGCCGACCTTCAGGTACCATCGCCACCCCGCCGGCCATGATGGCATCAGCGTCGGCATTGCCGATTGGCGCGCCATCGAACGTGACGGCCGCAGGGGCGTTGGTCAGCACACCCGCAATGGACCGCATAAGCGTGGTTTTGCCCGCACCATTAGCCCCGATGATGGCGATGGTCTCGCCTTCCTCAAGGCTGATATCCACGCCAAACAGAGCCTGGAAGTCACCATAATTGGCGGTGAGGTTTTGGGTGGAGAGAAGAGCCATCAGACGTCGATCCCCAGATAGATTTCTTTGACTTCGCGGGACTCCATGATCGCATCGGGCTCGCCGATACCAATCACCTTGCCAAAGTCCAGAACGAGCAGCCGCTCCACTACGGAGGTGAGCGCATGCAGCACATGCTCAATCCACACGATGGTCACGCCCTCGGCGTGGATGGCTTTGATGGTTTCAACCAGTGCGTGGCATTCACCTTCCGTCAGGCCGCCAGCAATCTCATCTAGTAGAAGAAGTTTTGGGTGGGTGGCCATCGCGCGGGCAAGTTCAAGTCGCTTGCGCTCAAGCAGGGACAAGGAACCGGATGTTTGGTTGGCACGGTGGATCAGCTCGGTGCGCTCCAGAATGACCGCGCATTCGCGCATCACTTCGCTTTCAGAATGCTGCCGACCGTGCGTCCCCGCAACCACCAGGTTCTCGTAAACGGTAAGGTGCGTGAAGGGCTGGGGAATTTGAAAGGAACGCCCAACACCTGAAACGCAACGCTGCATGGCCGGCACACGGGTTACGTCGCGCCCTTCAAAATGCACCGTGCCTTTGTCAGCGGGAATGTTGCCGGTAATAAGGTTGAACAGCGTGGATTTACCCGCACCATTGGGCCCGATAATGCCCAGCGCCTGACCCTCTGGCACCTCAAAGGACACATCATCGGTGACCTTCAGCGCGCCGAAGCTTTTGGAAACGTTTTTGAGGGCGAGCATGCTCATTTGCGGCACCTTTCGTGCGCATGACAGGCAGGGCTTGGGGGAATGGATGGCCCGGGCCAGCTACCGGCCCGGGCGAAGTTCAGGTGGCTTTAGGAAATCTCTTCCATCGTGCCGCCGGTTGGGATCGATGGCTGATCGGAATTGTCGACGATCACGAGGTCGTACCCGCCACCATCATTTAGCCGCCACTGGCCACCGACCAGCGGCGTCTTCGCGATGTTGCGCGCCGCAAACGGTGGCAGGCCAGCGCCATTGAAGGCAATCGGGCCAACAATGGTGTTGAGGTTGGAAGCACCAATGGCTTCGGCCACCGCATCACCATCACCGCTGTCATCCACGCGGCCCATCACGTCCACAGCCAGCTCAAAGAGGGCGTGCACAAAGCCGATGGGCTGGGTCCACTGCCTGCCCGTCTCGCCGGTGTAGGCCTCTGCCACCTGCCCGGCGCTTAGGCCGTTGAGGGAGGATGAGAACGGATGGCTTGGTGACCACCAAACCTCAGATGACAGGTTATGGCCGGTGTCGCCCAGCGCCTCAACGGCCTGCGGGAACAAGATCGCCTTGCCGATGGATGCTGCCTTGGGCGTGAAGCCCTGCTGCTTGGCCTGGTTCCAGAAGGTGGTGAAATCTGGTGGGATCGGCACACCGGTCACGATCTCCACATTGCCCTGTTTGAAGGCATTGATCTGCGCGGTGAAATCGTCTGTCAGGTTCTGATAGCGGCCCGGATCGGTGAGTGTGTACCCCTGCGCATCGAGCACCGGCGGGAAGCCAACATTGGGGTCGCCCCAGGCGTTGCCGTCGCCATCATTGGGGAAGAGGCCACCAACGGACTTGTTGGTTTCCAGCTGTGTCCACATAGCGGTAAACACAGAGATCACATCCTCCAGACCCCAGAAGAAATGGTAGGCGTAGTCAAACGGTTCCCAGCTATCGGGATTACCCGGATTACCCTGCTGGCCAATGAACCATGGCTGCCATGGCGCGACCGTTGAGATGACCGGCACGCCCTCGCTCTCAGCCGTTGTGGCCACAGGGTTGGTGGTTTCCGGCGTGGAGGCCACCAGCAACATGTCGACCTCATCATCGATGATGAGTTCCTGCGCCACGTCAGCGGCGCGGTTAGGGTTGGACTGGCTGTCCTTGACGATGACCTCAAAATTCTCTGCCACGGCAGACTGCGCAAAGTTGGAGAGGATGAAATTGTCAGCCTCTGCGAATGCTGCCAGCGGACCAGACTGCGGGCTAACGTAACCCAGCTTGATGCGGGCACCCTGCGCAATGGCAGGCATCGGGAACGCGCTAACGGCAGCGGCTGCGGCAGTGCCTTTAAGAAGTGTGCGGCGTGTAATCATGTCATCCTCCCAGATGATTGGTTGTTGTTTTTATCGATTAGAGAACGGGCGGCTCGCCTGCCCAGGCGGCCTGTAGAAGCGCGCGAATGGCATCACGCTCCACAGGCCGTGGATTGGGATAGGGTTTGCTGGTTGCGAGTTCGGCGGCTTTGTCCAAGTCGCTCTCTTTCAAGCCAAGGTCGCGAAGGGCCATCGGAGCGCCGACTTCGCTCGCAAAAGCGTGCAAAGAGCTACCCGCATTGGTGGCACCATAAATCTCGCAAATGGGTCGAAGCTGCTCGCCTACCGCGCGCGCATTGTACGCGATAGCGTGTGGCAGCACGATTGCGTGCGTTTCAGCGTGTGGCAGGTCAAAAGAGCCGCCCAGCGTGTGGCAAAGCTTGTGGTGTAGCGCCATGCCAACCTGGCCAAGCACCGTGCCGCATAGCCATGCTCCGTAAAGGGTCTGCCCGCGTGCATCTAGGTCCGCCGGGTTGGCGATCACCTTGGGCAGCGCGGTTTTGAAGGCGGCCAAACCCTCTATGGCCAACATCGTGGAAACGGGGTTTCGATTGGTGGCGTACAGTGCCTCCGCAGCGTGGGCCATGGCGTTCAGCGCGCTGGTCACGGTCATGGGCACAGGCAGCGTCGCCACCAGCTCCGCATCATACAGGATAACCTCGGGCTGGATCTTGGGGTCGGTTACGGTCGTCTTCACACCGTTTTCAGTCTGGCCCAAAATCGCAGTGGCTTCTGAGCCTGCGTATGTTGTGGGGATCACAATCTGCGGCAGGTCAGTTTGGTAGGCGATAGCTTTGCCAAGTCCGGTAGTGGACCCGCCCCCCAGTGCCACCAGGCAATCGGCATCGATAGCTTTGGCGTGGGCAATGGCATCAGCCGTCACATCGACCGGCGTGTGCATGGTCGCTTTGGTGTAAACGCCTGCAGCACGCCCATTCAGTTTGGCTGCCATATCCATGGCGCTGTCGGCCTGAGGCGGCGTGGAAAGCACCAAAGCGCGCGAACAGCCCAGCCGTTTAATCTCGTCTTCGATATCGTGACGCAAACCCGCTGAGAACCGCACGCGAACGGCGGCTGAGTTGGCTTCAAACTGGCTTTGAAAATGCGTCACGCGAGCTCCCAGTAACCGCTTGTGCGGCATGTTCTCTCTTGAACTTGGAGAAATGCTAACATGTCAAAAAGCGGTACTTGATCGAATTTTGGGCAGCTAATATAACTTGGAGTTATGAAGTTTGACCCGCGCCACCTGGAAATTGTCGCTGCTATCGTAGATCATGGCGGCCTGACGGAGGGCGCGGATGCGTTGGGTAAGTCGCAACCGAGCGTCTCGCGTACGCTCTCCATGCTGGAAGCACGTGTCGGCTCGCGCTTATTTGAGAAAAACAAAAGGCCCCTTCAGCCAACCGAACTGTGCTTGGCGCTCGCCGCTGAGGGCCGTAAGGTGCTGGCCGCCAACCAATCAGCTTCAGATGTCGTCCGCCGCTATCTGGATGGGCGCTCCGGGGCGGTGCGCGTGGGTGGCTCGCCAATCTTCATGGACGGTGTCATCTCCGGCATGATTGCCGAGTTCCAAACGGCCCACCCCGATGTGCGCATCGATCAGTCTTATGATTATGCCAGCGAGTTGATGGAACGTTTGAAAGCTGGCGCTTTGGATATTGCGATCTGCCCTATGAAACCAAAGTCCGTGCCCGACGGGTTTACGTTTACGCGCATTTTGCCGGGCCGCAATGTCATTGCCTGCGGTGCCACACACCCAGTGGCCGATCGCAGTGCAGTAACTTTGGCTGATATCGCGCCCTATCCGTGGATAGCGCCACCGACCAACAGCCCACTTTATGAAGATCTGCGTAGCGTGCTGAACGACATTGGCATGCAGGATTTCCGGGTCAGTTTCTCAGGCGGCTCACTGACTTCGATCGTCAATATACTGGAACGCTCAGACGCGCTTACCGTGCTGCCCTACTCGGTGGTGTTCACGCTGAGGCGGCAGAAAACCCTGTCTGTCCTGTCTATCAATATTGGCCATCCAGAACGCGATTTAGGGCTTCTAACCCAGGCTGGTAAACCGGTTGGGCCAACCGTAAAACGCTTTGCCCAGTTTATAACGCGCGAGTTTGGGACCCTTTCCGACACGATCCTTCGCCATGAACAAAATGCCCTTTGGCGCTCGTAGAATTGTTTCCCCGCTGGTGTCTCGCTCATCGGCGGCACTTTGAACTCATGAGCTATAGGCAAGGAGCGCACCGAAACGTTTAGCATGATGTTATGGTTTGCAACGTTGCTGCAAGAGCCGGTGCTTCAGCACCTAACAGTTGGACTAGATTTTTAACTCCGACTGCCCGGCTAAAGTCTGCAATGGGGAGAGGCTGTGTGGAAACGGCGTCCGGAGATAATTGGCCTAAGTAAGCAATCGGCACTGATGCGTGCCGTCGCTCAGGATTGGATTGCTTCGATCAGTGGCTTTGTGCCCATGATCGCGATCATCCGCTTCAGATTGTAGGCTAGAACGCTCAAGCTCATCTCTGTTCCGACGTTCCTGAGGCCTTTCGTCAGGAAGTGTGTCGCTCCCATCCAACTCTTGATGGTACCGAAGGGGTGTTCAACCGTTCGTCGTCGAATGTTCATGCTGTCGGGCGCATCGTTCAGGCGCTGAAGCATCGCATCAATAATGCCCTCATGCTCCCAGCGCCTCACCCGTCGTTCCTTGGCCGGTGTGCACTTGGTCTTCAACCGGCAACCTCCACACTTGGTTGTCCAATAGGCATGAAGCGTACGTCCTGCTTCGACACTGGTGAAGCGATAGGGAAGCATCTCGCCAGCTGGACATCGATAGGCGTTTTGCGACGGGTCATAGTCGAAGTCGTCCTTACCAAATCGACCAGCTGCTTTGGCTCCAGATTGTAGGAATGTCGGTACTCTTGGGACACTCTCTGTTTAACTCCCAATTCTGGGATGAAGGAGATGTTCATGGACAAGGATCGCCGCGAGATTCAACGCAAGCTGCGTGTTCTGCACCACGCTGAAGAGACCGGGCATATCAACAAGACCTGCCGCTACTTTGGCGTTGGTAGAAGCAGTTTCTATCGATGGCGCGCTGCCTACCGCAGGCATGGTGAACAGGGGCTTATAAACCGACCACCGATCCCCAAATGGCATGCCAACCGCACGCCGATTGAGATTGAGGAGAAGGTTCTTCACCTACGCAAGAAGTACCACCTGGGCCCGATGCGGATCGTCTGGTACCTGGAGCGCTACCACGAGATTAAGATATCAGACGCAACCGTCTCGCGCATTCTCAAGCGGCATGGGGTCAATCGCCTGCCTCGCGGAACTCGCCTGCGGAAGGTTCACACCAAACGCTACAACAAGCAGGTGCCTGGCCACCACATCCAAATGGACGTGAAGTTTCTGATGTTTAAAGGCGAAGATGGAAAGAAGGTTCGGCGCTTTCAGTTCACAGCTATCGACGACGCAACCCGTGTACGTGCGCTCAAGATCTACGAGAAGCACACTCAGGCCAGCGCTATCGACTTCGTCGACCACATCATCGAGAAGTTCCCGTTCCGCATCAAAGAAATCCGAACGGACAACGGTCATGAGTTCCAAGCGAAGTTCCATTGGCATGTTGAGGATCAAGGTATTCGACACGCTTATATCCGGCGCGGTACGCCACAGCTGAACGGCAAAGTCGAGCGCTCACACCGATCTGACGAACAGGAATTTTACCAACTGCTCAGCTACAAAGGCGATGTTGATCTGGAGGCCAAACTCGACGAGTGGGAGCGCTTCTACAACTTCGGCAGACCACATGGCGCATTCCGCGGAAAAACGCCTTACGAGGCGCTTCGAGAAAAGCTATAATCAAGCCAGAAAGTGTCTCGCGAGTACCTGCAGCTTACACCATGCTGCAGATTAAGGCGCATGAGTGTACGCTTTCCCAGTAACCATACACCATGGATTTACCTGTCTTGCGCGCCCGCATCCTTGCGGGTGCCTACCGTGCCAGCCATAGGTCTGAGCGGAGCGTCCTGAGCAAAGGTTAGGGTCACGACGGCGGCGGTCGAAAAGGTATTGTTTGTCATGAGCCAATCTGTACTCGTCGTCTTTGGAACACGTCCTGAAGCTATCAAAATGCTGCCCGTCGTAGACGCGCTTCGGGCAACACCTGGGATCAACGTCGATGTCTGTGTGACAGCACAGCACCGCGATTTGCTCGATACGATGCTTGCCTTGTTCGATGTTGTGCCGGATTTCGACCTGGACGTCATGACCAAGGCGCAAGGGCTCACCGAGGTCACCCAAGCTGTCCTGGGCGGCGTTTCGCAGATCCTTTCTGACCATAGCTACGATTGGCTCCTCGTCCATGGCGATACGACCACGACCTTCGCGGCGGCGCTCGCAGGCTTTTACGCCAAGGTGCCTGTTGCCCATGTTGAGGCGGGGTTACGGTCGGGTGACCTCTCCCAACCTTGGCCAGAGGAGGCCAATCGCCGCTTCACCGACGTGATGTCCACCCTATACTTCGCGCCCACCGTCTCTGCCCGCCAGAACCTTGAGCGCGAACATGTGCCCTCTGAAGCAATTGTGGTCACTGGCAACACAGCCATCGACGCGCTGACGCAAACACTTGAGCGGCTGAAAAGACGGCCGGAGCTCACCGCAAGGCTCAATGAGCACTTCGCCTACCTTGAGGGTGACCGCCCCATCGTTCTTGTGACAGCACATCGCCGTGAGAGTTTTGGCCCTAAGTTTGTGGGCCTGTGTGAAGCGGTCCGTGACCTCGCGCTGCACCATGGTGCAACCGTGGTTTATCCCGTGCATCCCAACCCGAATGTGCGAAAGGTGGCCGAAGAGGTGCTTGGGAGCACCGCGCATGTGTATCTCATTGAGCCGCTTGATTACGTGGCGTTTGTTGATCTGATGCGGCGCAGCGATGTGATCCTGACCGACAGCGGCGGCATTCAGGAAGAGGCACCAACGCTCGGCAAACCTGTCTTTGTCTTGCGCGATGTGACCGAACGCCCGGAGGCCGTACAGGCCGGGACAGCTAAGCTTGTTGGCACCGACGCCAAGACCATTTTGAGCGCGATTTCGGCGGTCTTGACCGACCGTGCTGCCTATGAGCGCATGAGCGTGGTTCACAACCCGTTCGGTGACGGGAAATCGGCGCAACGCATTGCGCAAACCCTTGCGACTGGCACGACCACTGCGTTCACCGGTAACGGCCCAGTCGATAAAATTTTAATCAATTTCAATAGGAAGGCTTAACCTAAAACGTTAAGCATTCATTTATCTCGCGCTAGGCGCTCTGTTCAAAACAGCGTACATGGCAGCCATTAATCCGCTGTCCATGGCCGAGATGATGGCGTCAAATCCGCCTCTTTTTGACCCACCGACAGGTCTATTTTCTGCGTCTAAGGCTGCATCGTGACAACGCTTAGCCATGCAGCGGATAGTTTGTAGGATCGGTACGCCCGAACAGGTGCGTGGAGCCGGCATCCCTATGTGTGTGGAGAACGATGCGCGCGATCGAGCACCTCAAGTGGCGGGCTACCCCGATCCGCCTTCTAATGGATCGGATTGATGACACGCTCGTGCACCTGTGCAGGCAGTCAGCTACCTGGGTAGGCGGTCGCGTTTGGGCCACGATGGCCTTGGTCTTGGCCATCTATATTGCCGTAGGCTTCACTTACCCCCTCGACCTTGCCAATCTCCTCACAGGGGACTCGCTCTACCCGGTGCAAATGGGCGGGCACAGCCTTCTCGATTACCGACCACCGCCACCAAACCGCTTGTTCCCAGATGTGGCCGTGCACGCGCTTATCGGGCCGTGGATTGAAGATCCGCTCACCGCGAAGATTGTGGCTGGCGCGGCTTTGTTCAGTGCAACGCTGCTTGCGATAGGGTGGTTCAAGCCATTGCCGGCATTTTTTATTGCCGCTGCGCTTATGGGTTGGCCAGGTTTCACGTCGCTCAACTCTGCAACCCATTTTACCATGCCGCTGTTGATCATCTTGGTGCAGTTGGCCTCACGCAACAGGTTTTTAGATGCTGCAGCGTTTGCTCTGGCGGCATTTTTCAACATCCTGGCCGTGCTGCCATTGGCAATTTTGCTTTTCGATGGCCGGTATCAGAACCGCATGATTGTGCGCACCATGGCGATTGGTTTTGGCATCGCCGCCGCAGCTCTCTACTCTGATTTTGGCCGTGCTTTCTTTGATTTGGCGTTCGTCTTGCCCGTCTGGTTCGCGCTCTTTGCCTGTGCCTATTGGGCAAAAGCCGTTCGCCCGCTCGCTCTTCTTATCGGCGTGGCGATGCTCGCCGCTACACCGCTCGGTTTGATGTATGAGCGCTATGCAGTGCCGGTCGCCATATCGATGCTGATGGCTCTAACGCCGATCGTAACACCCAACTTCGATTGGCGGCGATTTGCTTTGCCGCTTGTGTTGGTGGCGACAATTTTGGTGACAGGCCAAACCGCCAACGCTGATCGTATGCGCGATGATTTTTCGATGGTTGCTCGCGAGCTTCATCAGCGCGGCATAACAGTTGTCGCTACCGACCACTGGACATCCAAGCCGCTCTACTTTGCTGCCAAGGCCGCAGGGTACGACATCGCGATTACGCAAACCAATTTCGTCGAGAACTTTTCTCACGCCTGGATGGCGCCCTACAGTTTTGTGGGAAGCCCGACACCTTGGGCGTTGCGCAGCTGGTACTCGTGTGTTGGCGGGCCGGCACCTAATGACCCACGCAATTGCGAGCAGGGTAGCCTGACAGAAATCGCCACACAAACCGAACTCGGCGATCGCTTCACGCTCTACCGATATGTGGAAGCGGTGCCCCGTCATTATCAGCCGCCGCCTGAATCGAAGGTCCAGGCCATCAATCGGCAATTTCACCACCATCTCTACCGTGTGCTGGAGCTGATGGGGATAGAAACCCAAGCGCCATGGGAGCGGGCCAGCCAATGACGACCTCGCCAACATTGCTTTCCATCAATCTGGAAGATTATTTCCAGGTCGCGCCGATGCGTCAGTTAATCCCACCTCGCAACTGGTCGCGCTTTTCAACGCGGATCGAAGAGACCACCGCGCGCACGCTCGACCTGCTGGACCGCCACGAGCGGCAGGCGACGTTTTTTGTTCTTGGCTGGATCGCTGAACAGCACCCGGACCTGGTTGCCGAGATCACCCGCCGCGGTCATGCGGTGGCGAGCAAAGGTTATCTGCACCAGCGCTTTGATCAGATGACGCTGGACACCTTTGAAGATGATCTTAAGCGCTCCATCGATGCCATTGGCGCAGCCACGGGCCAGGCACCCCTTGGCTACCGTATTGCTGAAGGCTCGCTGCCAAGCGACCGGATGGATGCCTTCGAGCGGCTTGCGCGCAATGGCATGCGCTATGACTCTAGCATGCGCCCCTTCGGGCCTGCCTTTGTTGGCAAGCCAAAGTGGCGCGAGGTGCAAACCTTGTCGGGTGAGGGGTGGGAGCTGACCGAGGTGCCACTCTCCGCCGATACGCTGCTTGGCATGCCGATGCCGATAACCGGCGGCAACTATCTACGCCAGATACCAAAGGCTGTCTTCGAGGCGCGTCTTGCGCGCTATCGCCGGCACACAAACCAGCCTTGGCATTTCTACTTCCACACCTGGGAGTTGGATCCGGAACAGCCGCGCGTGACGGCGACTTCAACGCTGGGCCACATTCGCCAATATCGCAATCTGGAGCGGATGCCGGAACGCATTGAAGATCTTGTCAGTCGCTTTGCCTTCACCAGCCTTGAGACATTTTTTGACCTCGATGCACAGCCAGCCAAACCAACGGTTCGCAAACCTGCGGCAGCAGCGCCCAGCATCACAACCTTAGCGACGCCCGCCCAACCGAAGACCAGGGTCACGCTGGTCGTGCCGTGCTACAACGAGGCGATGACGCTCCCCTATCTCGACCGGACGCTGACCGCGTTTGCCGAGGAGAATGAGGAGACGCTCGATCTTTCTTACATCTTCGTCGACGATGGCAGTACCGACGAGACCTGGCCCACGCTGCACACGCTGTTTGGCAACCGGGGCGACGTCACTCTCATCAAGCATGAGGTAAACAGCGGTATCGCCGCGGCGACCATGACCGGTATCCGTGCCGCGAAAGACGATATCATCGCCAGTATTGATTGCGACTGCAGCTTTGACCCGCACGAGCTCAAAGCCATGATCCCGATGCTCACCAATGATGTGGATATGGTGCAGGCCTCGCCCTACCACCCCAAAGGTGGCGTGATGAACGTGCCTGGCTGGCGATTGGTGTTGTCACAGAACCTGTCCCGCCTTTACGGGCGCATTCTGAACCATCGCTTTTTCAGCTACACGGCCTGTTTCCGCGTTTATCGCCGCTCAGCTGTTGCTGGACTGGAGCTGCACGATGGTGGCTTCATGGGCATCATGGAAATTTTTGTCCTGCTTGATCAAGCCGGCGCGAAGATTGTGGAGTACCCAGCAGTTTTGGAAACGCGCCTTCTTGGTGTCTCTAAAATGAAGACGCTGTCTGTGATTGGCGACCATCTGGGCTTGCTTAAGACACTCCTCTTTAACGGCAGCAGCGTGCGTGAACGCGCGCTACGCAACCGCGATACTGGCCTTGCCATCACAACAAGCACGCGAACGGCGGACAAGCCTGAGCGCTGGTGCATTGTGGGTGGCGGCATGCTCGGCCTGTCTCTTGCCCATCGGCTCGCGTCGCCTGACCGCCACATCACCGTACTCGAAGCTGCTGACCGCATGGGCGGCCTGGCTGATGCATGGACGCTGGGACCGGTGACCTGGGATCGGCATTACCACGTGGCGCTGATGTCTGACCGATATCTAATGAGGCTGCTGGAAGAGCTTGGAATCGACGATGAGATGCGGTGGACGACGACCAAGAGCGATTTTTATACCGGCGATGCATTCCATCCGCTCAACAATGCGATCGACTATCTGCATTTCCCGGCGATTGGCCTAATCGACAAGGCGCGCCTCGCTTTCACGATCCTTTATGCCTCACAGCTGAAGAATGGCGTACGCCTGGAAAGCATTCCTGTGACGGAGTGGCTGACCAAATTGTCCGGCCGCACGACGTATGAGAAGATCTGGAAACATCTGTTGCGCGCCAAGCTTGGCAGCAATCACACCATTGCGTCCGCCTCGTTCATCTGGTCGGTGATCAACCGGTTCTACGCGGCACGCCGATCCGGCCTAAAGCAGGAAATGTTCGGCACTGTGAAGGGCGGTTATGACCGCATCATCAGCCGAATGTGCGAAGATCTGGAAAGCCGCGGAGTTGCCCTGCGCAAGGATACACGGATTGAATCCATCACGGGCGGCGAGACTGGCCTTGAGATCGCCATTGGTGGCAGGCGCGAACACTTCGACCGTGTCGTCGTGACGGCGGCCAACCCTATCGCTGCTAAGCTCTGCCCACAACTAACGGCCGATGAGCGCGAGCGTCTGACGTCCATGCATTACCAAGGCGTGGTGTGCTCCTCGCTGTTACTGCGCAAACCGCTGCGCGAGCGCTACATCACCTATTTGGCCGATGAGAGCGTTCCGTTCACAGGCATCATCGAGATGACGGCGGTTGTGCCGCGTGAGGATTTCGACGGTCGCTCGCTCGTCTATCTGCCCACCTATGTGCCCTCTGATGATCCGCTGTTTGAGCTTTCAGATGAGGCCATTCGCGACCGCTGTGTCGCAGCGCTGGTGAAAATGTATGACGGTTTCAGTGAGGATGATATCGAGGCGTTCCGCGTGTCACGGGCCCGCAACGTGCTGGCGGTGCAGACAATGCACTACTCGCAAAAAGTTCCACCGATGGAGACGAGCGTGCCAGGGCTTTTCCTCGTCAACTCCTCGCAAATCATCAATGGCAATCTGAACGTCAATGAGACCATTGAGCTTGCAGAAAAGGGTGCCGCCTTCCTGAGAGCCAAGCCAGCGCCCGCGCAGCGTGATGCCGAACCGCAGGGCTCAACGGCGGCTCCAGCCTTAGCGTTGATCGATCCAACAGCAACGGCTGCCAAGCCTCGTGCGTCCACGGTTGAGCGCAAAGAGGAGCTCGTCTGATGGCCTGGATTTTGCTCGGCCTCGCTGTCATTGCCAACGTCGCCGCCAATATGTCGTTTAAGATTGCCATGGTTGCCTTCCCGAGCAGCGTGGATGCGGCGAGCCTCTTCAAGTTTCTGCTCACCCCGCACCTCTGGCTTGGCGCGACCTGCTGCGGCGTGTTGTTGATCAGCTATCTGATGGCCCTGCGCGAGCTGGAGCTGACGGTGTCTTATGCCTTCGTCATTTCTCTCTCGCTGATCGGCATCACTGCCCTGTCGCCGTGGATCTTGGGCGATGGCATATCATTGCAAAAAGTGCTGAGCATTGGCCTTGTTGTGACGGGCTTGGTACTGCTCATTAACGACCGCTCTGGTGATGATCCGGCTGAAGTGGAGGAGGCGTCCATCGGGCAGACTGCGAAGCAGGACGGCCAGCCCAGGTGAGCAAGCCTATCAAACCACTGGTCAAACCGCTGGCGAGCTTGTCGCTCGATCTCGACAATCACTGGAGCTACATGAAAGGCCACGGCCTACCGGGCTGGGAGAACGATCAAGGCTATCTGCCCGAGCTTGTGCCTGTCATTCTGGAGCACCTGGCGCGGCTTGACCTTCGTATCAGCGTCTTCATCGTTGGGCGCGACGCCGCCGATCCGCACAACAGTGCGGCACTGCGGTCCATTGCCGAGGCTGGGCATGATATCGCCAATCACTCCTTCCACCATGCACCAGGCATTGCGTCGCTGACGCGGGCCGAAGCATTGGATGAGTTGACCCATGCGCATGACGCCATCACTTCGGCAACAGGCGTTGCCCCCACCGGCTTCCGCGCGCCCAGTTACGCACTGTCGACCGCGCTTTTAGAAGCGATCGCGGACCTTGGTTATCGCTATGATGCCTCGACCTTCCCCAGCGTGCTCGGGCCGCTGGCGCGTTCCTACCACATGGCCACAACGCGCATGCCAAAGGCGCTACGCGAGGAACGCAAGCATATATTTGGCACCATGCAAGATGGGTTCAGGCCATTGCGGCCCTATCACTGGGACTTGGACGCTCGGCGGCTGCTAGAAATCCCTGTGACGACGTTCCCGGGCCTTCGTGTGCCGGTTCACATGACCTATCTGACTTTCTTGGCGCAGCGTTCGCCCGGCCTGGCGCTCACCTATCTTCGCGCGGCGCTGCTGGCGCACAAAGCAACAGGGGTTGCTCCATCCTTTTTGCTTCACCCGCTTGATTTTATCGGCGGTGACGATCTTCCGACGCTGAAGACGTTCCCAGGTATGGGCCTGACAAGTGAGCGCAAGCGTATCTTCGTCGACCAGGTGATCACACTGCTCAAACACGGCTTTCAGGTCGTCGCTATGGACGAGCATGCGCGTCGTGTTCACGTTGAAAATCGCGCCCGGCGTACCCGCGTGCCACGCTTTGCGGTCGACGCCCCGCAGTAACGGACCGTTCACCTCTCTCAACGCCCTGAATTTGCCTTCCAGAACAGGTTGCTCCTGAACGTGAAAAATCGGTTAACCCTAAATAATCATTAATGAATTAGCGGCTTCTCTTTCCCGATATGGGGCAATATCTTCAGGTCTGAAAACGCGCGAGCAATCCGCTCTCACGACAGTGCAAAAATGGTCATGAAATGAACCAACGAGAGGGTGCGCGGTCGCTTGCCTCAGCGTACGCGGCCGACCAACGCCCATACCTATCCGATCCCCAAACGAGCCTTGGTGATGAGCTGCGTCTGGCGTTTGCCGCGCTGTGGTATCGCAAATGGCTCATTGTGCTGATCGTCGTGATCTTCGCTGTGGCTGCGCTCGCCTATACGCGCTCGGCCACGCCGCAATACACCGCCTTCGCTGAACTGCTGATCGACCCGCGCGAACAATCGCTGACCGAAGACGACGTGGTGCCGGGCGGCCTTGGCACATCGGCGCTCGGGGCCGACACGGCGCTGGTCGAGAGCCAGGTTTCCTTGCTGCAATCAGAATCGTTGATCGGAGAGTTGATCGATCGGCTTGACCTGGAAAACGATCCCGAGTTTGCAAGCAGCAGCGGCGGCGGCATTGGTGGTTTGATACGCGGCGCTTTTCGGTCAATCCTTTACGGCGATGCCGCGGCCTTTGAGCGTTCCACGTTTGACCAGGCTCGGCGTAATCTTGGTCGCGAGCTGAGCGTCAGCCGTGTTGGTAATACCTATGTGATCCGTATTGAAAGCCGGTCGGAAGATCCCAACAAGGCTGCTTTGATCGCCAACACGCTGGCCGAGCTCTACCTCGGCTCGACCGAGGACTTTGCTGAGTCGCTCACGCTTTCAGCTGCTGATCAATTTGATGAGCGCCTGGAAGACTTGCGCGTCTCCTGGACGATGGCTGCACACGCCGTTGAAGAGTATCGCTCAGAGCGCGGCTTGATCGACGCCGAGGATTTGCTCGTCATCGAACAGCAACTGCGCGACGCCAATACCCAATTCAGCGCTGCTCAGCTCGACGTTGCACAAACGCGCGCGGCTCTCGAACAGGCTCGACTCTCGCTTTCCGCTCCCTTGGAGGCTCAGACCGGCGGCGGGCAGGGCGCTAGCGTTGCTAGCAATCTGCGGTCGCGTCTGGCTGATGCTGCTGCTCAGGAGCGCGCCGCGCTTACCGTCTATCTACCGCAGCACCCAACCGTGGTGTTGTTGCGCGAGCAACGCCTCGGTCTGGAACGCGCGCTGCGCGCCGAGTTGGCACGCGAAGTTGCGCGCCTCGAAACGGCGTTCAACATCGCATCAGAAAATGTAACGGACTTGGCAGCGCGCATTGATCTACTGCAGTCACAAAATGCGTCAGCCGGCAGTGAAGCGATCCGGCTGCGCGAACTTGAAGGGGAAGCCGAAATCAGTCGTGAGCTGTACGAGCGCTTTCTTGAACGGTCGATGGAAGTCAACGAACAGGTCGGCCTGCAAAACGATCTCACAAGAGTCATTTCAGAAGCCTACCCCGCGTCTCGTCCGTCGCACCCCAAAGGGGTCTTGGTGATGTTGGCGGGTCTCATGGCCGGCGGCATGGTGGGTGTTGCTGTGGCTTGGTTGTTGCACATTCTCAACGGGACACCGGTGCGCAATACAACACAGCAGCGGCCTACATGGCTCGCCGAGGCAGCAGAATGAACCAGCACCCCATCATCCATAAGCGCATTCTGGTCACCGGCGCCGCTGGTTTCCTTGGTAGCCATCTGTGTGATCGCTTGCTTGCCCAGGGCCATGAAGTTGTGGGCATTGACAATTACAGCACGGGCCGTCTTGAGAATGTGCAACCGTTGGCCAACGAATTGCGTTTCTCTATGCGTGAGCAAAATGTTGCCCAGACCTATTGGGCGCAGGCTGATCAGATCTACAATCTGGCCTGCCCAGCCTCGCCGCGCCACTACCAGTCGCAACCTGTGAGTACCATGCAGACCTCCTTCATGGGGGCTATGCACGCATTGGAAATTGCCAAGGCGTGTGATGCCACTGTGCTGCAAGCATCAACATCGGAAGTCTATGGAGACCCGCTGATCCATCCTCAGCCAGAGAGCTATTGGGGCAACGTGAACTCTTTCGGAGAACGGGCCTGTTACGACGAAGGCAAGCGCTCGGCTGAAGCTCTGTTCTACTCGTATCGCAGCTTTTTTGGGGTGGATGCCCGTATCGCACGTATCTTCAACACTTATGGTCCACGCATGGCAGAGAATGATGGGCGCGTGGTTTCCAACTTTATCGTTCAGGCTCTGCGCAACGAAGACATTACCATCTACGGCAATGGCTCACAGACGCGCTCCTTCTGTTTTGTCGATGATCTTGTTGAAGGGCTCATTCGCCTTATGAATTGCCCTGCTGATAAAGCGAACGAGCCATGCAATCTAGGCAACCCCAACGAATACACCGTCCTGGAACTCGCCGAGACGATCAAAGACATGACTGGCTCGCGCTCGCGTTTGGTCTTTAGGGACCTGCCGGCCGACGATCCGAAAATCCGTCGGCCCGACATCGATCGCGCCATCGAACGGCTTGGCTGGCGCCCCAGGGTTCGCCTTGCCGAAGGTTTGGCTCGAACAATCCGCTACTTCGATCTTGAAATGTCTGGCCAGACCAGTCTGGCGCTTGCGTCAGATCGCTCTCTGCTCAACGAGCCCCGTTTCGTACCAGGAGAATGAAGCGATGGCAGACGCCGCACGTGGGTCGGGCCTGACACGGCGGTCAGTTCTGGTCGGGGCAGCTGCGGCCTGTCTGCCAGTACCTCATGCTATGGCCCGTGCCGAGCCCTCGTTAAAAGCAGCCGCTGCAGGCAAGGGCATCGCAATTGGCTCGGCCTATGATGGTGGGCGTACCGATATCGAGGCGCTGCTTAGTCATCATTGCGATGTCATCACACCAGAGAATGCGCTCAAAGCCAGCAATATTGTGCCCAACGGCGTTGCATTTGCAGACCCGAACAGGATGGATGCGATCGCCAGCTTTTGCAGACGCGAGGGTTTGGATATACACGGCCACACCCTGCATTGGCACCACAGCTTTCCCGCCTGGCTGGAGGGCGAGACCTGGGCAGAGCTGACCAGAGCGCATCGCCGTTTTTTGCGGTACGCCCAATCGCGTTATGATGACGTGGTGAGCTGGGATGTGATCAACGAGCCTTTTTCAGACCTGAGAGTCGGGTATCGGGACTCAGCGCCGCTTCGTCGATTTGGTGACGACTTTTTGCACTTCCTGTTCCGCACCGCGCGGACCTACGCTCCAAACGCAACACTTGTGCTCAACGACTACAACCTGTCATGCGGCGACGACTTTTGCGCCCGTAAACGCGACGTCGTGATTGCCACCATCGACCGGCTTCTGGCGCGCGGCACACCCATTGATGCGATTGGTGTTCAGGCACATATCGTGCCCACCTGGCCGCCAAGTGTTGACGATCTGGTCGCCTTTGCGCGCGCCATCGGGGATCGAGGCTTGCAGGTTTTCATCTCTGAGATGGACGTCAACGATGTCGGCTTGACCGAGGACGTGCCGACCCGCGATGCAGAGATCGCCGGCATTTACCGCGATGTCTTGCAAGCCGTTCTGCCCGAGCCCAACGTAACGCGGCTCACCTTTTGGGGTCTCACCGATGCTGCGCATTGGATCGTGAAGGGTTATGCACCGTTCCAACGTGAAAGCGGGACGCCCCGCCCAGCCTTGTTTGATGATGCATTGCGCCCAAAACCCGCTTTTTACGCAGTTCTAGATGTTCTGAATAGATTGGAACGGCATGCGTAAGACGATCACTGCCTCCGTCATCGATCAGTTTCTTGTCAGTGGCAGCATGTTTGGGCTCAACCTTGTGCTCATATGGCTGGCGACTCCCGGCGCGTACGGCCACTTTATTCTTGTCTTTGGCCTGTACTTGCTTGCCTTTGGTGCCCAGCACGCGCTCGTTCTCTTGCCGGTGAGCGTGCTTTTTGCTGGGCGATCCCACGCCAGGCAGAACGCCACATTGCGCATGCTTTCCACTCTAGATTTGGCACTTGTGGTCAGCACCGCCATTCTTGTGGCTGGGCTTGCGGCGCTCTTTAGCCTGTCGGCACTTCTATGCCTGGGCGCCGGTCTGTTGGTGATCACACTCTCAACGCGGGAGCTTGCGCGCACCGTGTTCATCACCCGGCAGGAGCCCAGGCGCCTATTGGTGCTTGATTTGATCTTCATCAGCGCAACCTGGGTCGCGCTGCCCGCGTTGTGGCATGTTACAGCCCCCGCCGAGGCTACCGTCTTTGCCTTGGCATTGGGCAGCGCGATGGCCTCGGTTGCCGCATCGCCAGCACTTCACCGCCAGCCATTGCGCTTGCAGCGCGCGCTGAAACGATACAACAGCTATTGGCAAAAGAGCCGCTGGGCGCTTGTTGGCGCTGGGCTGACAGAGGCGCAGTTGCGGCTCTACATCTTTGTTGTGGAACTGGCGCGTGGCAGCGCCGCTCTGGGCGTGCTGCACGCAGGGCGCGTCATGATCAACCCCATTACCATGGCTGCATTCGCCTGGGGCAAGGCAATCCGACCGGTCGTTGCCTCCCACCTTGACCAAGGTGAAGCACAAACAGCGTTTCGCTTCGTCATCAAAGGCCTTGGTGGGCTCATGGTTTTCGCCATCGGCTACTACGTGGCCCTGTTTGCAGCTTGGCCTTGGCTTGAACCCCACATCTTTGCCACCGCAAACCAGGATTTCGGCACTTTGCTGCTCCTTTGGGCGATCTTCGGAATAGTCAGCCTTCCAACGATTGCACTGACAATCTTCCTGCAGGCTCAGCACCGTTTCCGGGAGCTAACAGCAATCACCGCTGTTTCCGTCGCCACGTCCAGCTTACTCTTAATGAGCATGTTTCTCGAGCTTGATCTTTCCTGGGCCATTGTCGCTTTGCTTATCGGGGAGGTTGTAATGGCTTTGTGCCTGGGCGCACGGGTTCGCTCGACATTGCGCGCGGCGGCGCCAACCATCGAGCGGGCGATTGGGGACGTTCATGTCTGAGATGTTCACCCATGGCGGCACACGTGAACATGCGTTCAGGCAGGTGGGCGGCTCGCACCTTGGTGCGCTCGCTCAGGCAGCCGCCATCCTCATTCCCGTCCTTGTCATGCTTGATCCTGTGCTGATCTGGCCGTTGCTCTACGCAGTTCCAGCTGCGGCAGGCGACGCTTTGACGGAGGCCTCACGCGGGTTCTCAGCAAGCTTGCTGCGCATCGTTTGGTTCCCACCGATTTTGGTGTTTGCCGGTGTTCTGTTCCTGATGGCTTCGCGGAGCTTCTCAGGTCTTGCACGTGGCCCCCTTGTTTGGTGGGTTCTGTTCTTTGGCTGGAGCAGCCTCAGTGTGACTTGGGCTTTGGCGCCATCGATCTCACTTGCACGCTTGGCCCTCTCAATCATCATGATGGCAAGCCTCGTGCTTGCGTTTGCGACCACCCCTCAACGACGTTCCATCCTGGTTGCGGTGTTTTGGGTGTTCTTTGTTGGTGTGGTCGCCAACTTTGCGGAAATCGTTTCGCGACCACCGGGCCCGATCGGGCATGAGGGCATCTTCGCTCACAAGAACATGCTCGGAGCGTTCGCAGCCACGAGCCTCCTATTGGCTTTACTCGTCGTTCCGTTGGGCAGCCTCCTGACACGGCTCGCAGGGGCCACGACGATAGTGCTAGCTATGGTCCTTCTCATTGCCAGCGAATCCAAAACATCGACAGGCTTTCTTCCAGTAGCATTGGCATTTGGGTTAGGCGCAGGTGCTCTGGTCCGCTGGCTGCGAATTGCGCCTTGGGTATCACTGTTGCTGGTAGGCATCGTTGGAACGATGGTTCTTTTGGTTGCAGAGGCAGTCTTTGCGCTCAACCCAGCGCAGGTGACCGAGCGCCTGGTTGGCGATCCAACCCTCACTGGGCGCACAGGCTTGTGGTCCTTTGCCTGGGATTACGTCGTGCAGCGACCGCTTCTGGGCTACGGTTTCCGGTCCTTCTGGGACATCGGGCCAGACACGCCAAGCCTATCCATGGGCTTCGGCTTTATCGCCACCACTCTCCACGTTCATAATGGCTACCTTGATATCCTTTTGAACGGGGGCGTCATCGCTCTTCTGTTCTTCCTACCCATCGTTTTGATAGGCTTAAATGCCGCTGGGCGGCTTGCCCAATCGCGATTTTGGGAAGGCAGCATGATTCTTGCAATCATGATGTTCGCTCTCCTTCACAATCTGCTGGAAACGTCGTTCTTCTTTGGCCCACACGTCATCATGATCTTCCATATTGTGTGGCTGTATGTGGTCTTTGACAGACCAGAACATGACCGGTGAGCGTAAAAAGCTTAGCCGTAGTGCAGCGCGCTTGGCACTGTGTCTGCGCTCTGCGTTGGCTGCGAACGGAAAACAAATTGCCGCGCGACATGCCAGCAAAAAAGCGGGTTCAAGAACAGGTAGCGACGCCATAACCGCCTGGGTTCCATCGCCAAGCGATAGAGCCACTCCAGCCCGCGTTTCTGCATCCACGCAGGCGCCTGGCTAAGCAAGCCAGCGTGAAAATCGAACGCTGCTCCCACGGCCAGCACCGGCAGGCCAAGCGCTGGCGTGTTTTCAAACGCCCACACTTCCTGGCGCGGGCAGCCAAGCCCCACAAGCACGATGTCCGCCCCGCTCGCTCGGATGGTGGCGACCATATCCGCGTTCTCTTCTGCTGTGAGTTGCCGAAACCTGGAAGGCTGTTGGCCGGCAATTTGGAGGCTCGCGAACCGCTCCTTGAGGCGTGTTGTAAGTTGCTCCAACACCTCCGGCGTGCTGCCGTAAAAATAGACGCTGAGGTCTTTTGCGGCGGCGGCTTCACACACTTGCAACGTCAGTTCTGGCCCGTACACCCGCTCGGAAAGCGAGGTGCCATGCAGCAAGTTCAGCGCCCAGCGTACGGGCTGCCCATCTGGTACCACAAGGTTCAGCGCGTTCAATCGCTGGCTGTGCTCGGGGTCCAACACACCGGTCATCACGCCATGAACAGCAAGCGCCGACACAGAAAGGGGTTCGTGGACCTGTGCCGCCTCAACGATGCGATCCACTGCGAATGCATAATCAATGGCGCAGACGCCAATACCCGCCACACTATGGCGGCCCTGGTCGATCACGAGGGGATTGCCTTCCAGCGGTCTGAGCCATTGTCGGCCAGGTCCTGGACAATGGCTTTCAGGTCATATTGCAGAGCGAAATCCGGGTATGCATCCTCAAACCGCTTGGTATCGCTTATCCACCAAATGTGGTCACCGATCCGGTTTTCATCGCTGTAGGACCAAGACAGTTCGCGTCCGGCAACCTCCTCGCATACGCTGATCGCTTCGAGCATGGAGCAAGAGACCGAGCGCCCGCCACCAATATTGAACACGCCGGCGGAAATCGGGTTCTGCACAAAAGCCCACAGCGCCCGCACCAGATCACTGGAGTGAATGTTGTCACGCACCTGCTTGGCCTTGTAGCCAAACACGGTGTATGGCCTGCCGGTCATCGTGCATTGCATTAAGTAAGCAAGAAAGCCGTGCAATTCGGCACCCGAGTGGCCCGAGCCGGTTAGGCAGCCGCCTCGGAAACAGGCCGTCTTCATCCCGAAATAGCGACCATACTCTTGCACCATCAGGTCAGCGGCCGCCTTGGATGCGCCAAACAGGCTATGTGTGCTGCCATCAATACTCATCGTTTCATCGATGCCGCGCTCGCTGTACACATGGCCTGGGTCGATCTCCCAGCGGGTTTCCCGCTCGACAAGTGGCAACGTGTTGGGCCTATCGCCATAGACCTTGTTGGTGGACAGATAAGCAAACGCCGCGCCGCTCGCGTGCTTGCGCACCGCTTCGAGCAGGTTGAGCGTGCCAGTAGCATTGATCCCAAAATCGGTGAAGGGTTCGCGCGCCGCCCAATCATGGCTCGGCTGCGCTGCCGCGTGAATCACACAGGTGATGCGCTTTCCAAGCTCGGCCACCAGCGTGTCCACGCCCTCTTGGTCGCGGATGTCGAGTTGGTGATGGTGGTAGTTGATGTTGCGGCCTTCCAGGTCCTTGATCCGCCAATCGGTAGAGGCGGACGGCCCGAAAAAGTAAGCGCGCATGTTGTTATCGATGCCGTGAACCTCCAAGCCTTGCTCGGCGAGGAAGAGGCAGGCTTCGGCGCCTATCAAGCCGCCAGACCCAGTTACCAGGGCGACGCTCATAACGGGTTCTCCAGCTTCGGTTTCGACTGCGTAATCAGGCGTGCCACAAAACCCGGTGCCACGACCAATGCAATTGCTGCCGCGAGGGTTGAGAGCGTTTTTCTGGGCTCTTGGTAAATCGGCGCCAGCGAGAAGCCGAGCGACCGTCTGACATAGCCAAGTGCACGCCGACCTTCGCCCATCGCAACAAGACGACGCGCAAAGTAGCGCATTTGATACGCGTTGGCGGATCTGCCGTGCTCGCGGTGAACCTTTGGTGCGTGCTTGGCAACATAGGCGTCGATCCCTTGCCACCCGCGATCCATCTTGTCGATCTTCGCTGAAAGTCCACCATTGTGAATGCGGTAGTAGTGCAGCACCTCGTCGATCCCTTCGAACCGAAGGGCCGAATGCAAGGCCATCCGCAACCAACACTGATGGTCTTCGGCGTAGCTTCCACCGTCAGGTGAGGCGTTACGATCGAACCATTCTGTGATGCCATCACCCGATGCCGGTTCGACGATGGTATCAAAAACAGCGCGCCGGAACACGCCGGCTGACCCGCCAGCTATCGGGTTTCTCCGGTAAAGATCAGCTACGGTGATATCGGTCATTTTGGGCCGATAGCCCGCTTGCATGCGCGCGCCGTGCTCGTCGATGAAACGGCATGCACTGAAGCTCACGCCTATGTGTGGGTCGCTCATTAAGTGATCGACGTGGCGCGCTATCTTCGTCGGTTCCCACAGATCATCGGAATCCAGAAACGCGATGATCTCACCACGCGCTGCTTTAAGTCCAGTATTGCGCGCCGCGGACACGCCGGCATTATCCTGGCGGATGTAGGTAAGCCGTGGATCGTCAACAGCCCGAACGATTGCGCCTGAGCCATCCGTCGAGCCATCATCAACGACGATGATTTCGAGAGTTTTATAGGTCTGATCGCGGGCTGACTGAAGCGTCTGAGCGATAAAAAGCTGCGCATCAAAAAGCGGTATAATGATGCTAACCAGGGGCTGATCGTCTTTGGTCATAAAGCATATTTGCGAGGCGCAATTGCAGAGTGCGAAATGATATGACAGGGAAAATGCTTGGTGGCTACAGTCAAAATAGACGGAGCTGGAAACCCTGCTGGTATACGATGCCTTGTGATAACAGCCTCGAAACCTCTACCAACCCATTGGCTGACCCAGATGTGCCGAGCGGTTATTTCAATGGGGTTGCTTTGCTCGTTAAGCCAGACCCGGATTTGCTGCGGCAAGGAGAACGCTGCGCGCAATCTCGGTTAAAACGGACCCTTGATATTGTCGTTGCCGGTGGTGCGGTGATCGCTCTTTCGCCCCTGCTGGCCGTCATCTGTCTGGTTCTCCTAACGCAACGTGACGGTCCAGTCTTGTTCGTCCAGAACCGCTCAGGTCTCAACGGCAAGGTGTTCCAGATCTATAAATTTCGCACCATGCGCCACAGAACCTGTGCAACGACCTTTGAACAGACCAAGGGTGCTGATGATGCTCGCGTCACTCGGCTTGGGCGCTGGCTACGCAAGACCAGTGTCGATGAGCTTCCCCAATTGGTGAACGTTTTGCGCGGAGACATGTCGCTTGTGGGACCACGCCCGCACCCACTTGAGCTTGACCAACAGTTGCAAGGGATGGATTCGCGCTATCCATTGAGGCTGTTGGTGAAGCCTGGCCTGACAGGTTTGGCACAAATCAATAATGCGCGCGGCCCCATTGATGCCGTTGCGACGCTTGATCGGCGCCTGACGCTGGACCTAGATTACGTGCGCGGTTGGGGGCCGCTTTCGGATCTTAAGCTCCTTTTGTTGACAGTTGGCTACCTCTTCGGCTCGCGCCGGGACGCTTACTGATCCGGTCGACCCGTGCGCCCGCACAGGCTGCTCAACCGGGCTGTCAGCACCGGCAGCGAGAAAAATTGCGCATCCACCGGCGGTAATCGTCTCGGTGAAACCGGAAGCTCCGAACCTAGCCGATACCCATCAAGGCGGACAATGCCTTCGAGGTGCAGGTCGATGCGGGGTTGTTGTCGGATAGTCACCCATGATGTGAGCAAGAGTGGTGAGCCGCAAGCTCTACCCCGGTGCGCCATTTTTCAATGGCAGAGATTGTGATCCGGCTTCACGGTTTTGGATGGTGGCAGCGTTGTGTCTGCAAAGGCCTTCGCGATGGTCCGCTAGCATTCCTGACGATGCTGGCCACCGCGCTCGCCGCTTTCGCCGTTATTGGCGTGATGGCTTGGGCGTTGCTGCGGCAAGGTGTCATTTTTCGGCAAACAAGTGCGAGCAATGGTCCTTGATGGCTTTGTTCGCACCGGGCAGGCTTCCATTTTGTGCGCAGCTCCTAGAAGAACAAAGCCTCAGGTTTCGCGCCACCAATAAGCATCAGGTCCAACACCATGTCCACTGCCCCCCTAAAAGGCCTCAAAGTCCTTGAGCTCGCACGCATTCTCGCCGGGCCATGGGCAGGGCAAACCCTGGCTGATCTGGGCGCGACTGTGATCAAGGTGGAAAGCCCCCAAGGCGATGACACCCGCTCATGGGGTCCCCCGTTTATAGAGCGTGGCGCGGATAATTCTGCTGCCTACTACTACGCCTGTAACCGCGGTAAACGGTCGATTGCTCTTGATTTCAAAGACGCCGATGATCTGGCCTTCGCCAAGGCGTTGGCCGCGGAAGCCGACGTCGTGATTGAGAATTTCAAGGTCGGAGGGCTTGCCCGCTTTGGGCTGGATTATCCAAGCCTCGCCAAGGCCAATCCCTGCATTGTCTACGCTTCCATTTCCGGATTCGGGCAAACCGGCCCGTATGCGCACAAGCCTGGGTACGATTATATGATCCAGGCAATGGCGGGCATCATGTCTGTAACCGGCGACCGTCATGGCGAGCCGCAGAAGGTGGGCGTTGCGGTCGCTGATCTTTTTACAGGGCTCTATGCCGTTGTTGGCATTCAGGCTGCCTTGGCCGAGCGTGATCGCTCCGGCGTGGGCCAGCATGTCGACTTATCGTTGTTTGAGTCCGCCACCGCCATGCTTGCCAACCAGGCAATGAACTGTTTGGCATCGGGCACATCGCCCACACGGCTGGGCAATGCGCATCCCAACATTGTGCCCTACCAGGTGTTTCAGGTTCGCGATGGGGCGCTGGTGATTGCGGCAGGAAATGATGGCCAGTACCGGCGCATGTGTGAGCTGATTGAGCGCACCGACCTTTCCTCTGATCCACGCTTTGCCACCAACGGCAGTCGTGTTGAGCATCGCGATGCGCTGGTGGGCGAGCTGCAGAAGACTTTGATGGCTTGGGGGCGTGATGAACTGCTTGACGCGTTGGAAAAAGCCACCGTGCCTGCCGCGCCGATCAACACTGTGGAAGATGTTCTCAGCGATCCGCAGATAGCTGCACGCGGGATGCTGATTGAGCCAGAAGAGACCCAGGGCTTGCGCACGCCAATTACGTTCTCGCGCAGCAGCCTTGCGCTCGACAAGGCCGCACCAAAGCATGATGAAGATGGCAACGCCATCCGCTGCTCTGGCTGGGGCGAACGTGAAAGCCAGTCAGACGGCTAGCGACCTGCCCAACGCATTTTTGAGCGCATGCCAGCTTGCCTTTGGCGTGCGTTTCAAATTGTCAAAATCGACATGCACCAGACCGAAGCGTTTCTCGTAGCCCAGAGCCCACTCGTAGTTATCGAGCAACGACCAAACCGTGTAGCCGCGCACATTGTGGCCTTCGGCAAGTGTCTGTTTCACTGCATGCAAATGAGAGGCGATGTAATTGATGCGCTGGTCATCCTGAACTTCACCGGCTTGCAAAGTGTCGTAGGAAGCCAGGCCATTTTCGGTCACATAAATGGGCAGGTTGGTATAGCTGGCGGTGTGGCGGATAAAGTGCGCCAAGCCATCGGGATAGATTTCCCAGTCCATGGCGGTCTTTTCCAGCGGGCCTTCGCGCTCTTCCAGAAACGGGAACTGGTCACTGCCATCCGGGCCGATCAGTTTGCGCGTGTAGTAGTTCACCCCCACCCAATCGAGCGGTTCGCCAATCGTGGCAAAATCATCCTGCCAGCCATCGGGCATATGCGGCTCCAGATGGGCCAACACATCGTGCGGGTAGGCTCGATTGAAGATACCGCCCAGGAACCAGCGATTGTAGATACCATCGTACAAACTTGCCAACTGTTTGGCCTGGGCACTGTCATCGACAGGTTGGGCGTACTCCAGGTTCATCACCGCGCCCAAATTGCCCATCCCCAGCGCGCGCATGGCCTGCGTGGCCTTGCCGTGCGCGAGCAGCACATGGTGCATGGCGCGTGTGGCGGCGCGAATGTCGCGCAGGCCTGGCGCATGATGGCCTAAAAAGTGCGACAGCCAGGCCACGCACCATGGCTCATTGATGGGTGCTGTCATGTGCATACGGTCGCCGATACGGCTCATGATGCAGGTGGCAAAATCTGCAAACCTGTCTGCGATGTCGCGGTTGCGCCAGCCTCCAAGATCGGCCAGCGGTGAAGGCAGTTCCCAATGATAGAGCGTAGCCATCGGCTTAATGCCGCGCTCCAGCATGCCATCGACCAGCCGGTCGTAGAAATCCAAGCCTTCGAGGTTTGGGGTTACGCCATCGGGCATGACCCGTGCCCAACTGGTTGAAAAACGATAGGCGTCGAGGTTAGCCCCGGCCACAAGATCGAGGTCTTCTTCCCACCGATTATAGTGATCGCAGGCCAGATCTCCGTTTTCGCCGCGCACCACATTGCCAGGTGTTGCCGCAAACGTGTCCCAGTGCGTTGGACCTGCGCCGCCCTGGCTATGACCCTCAATCTGGTAGGCTGAGGTGGCCGTGGCAAAAAGAAAGTCTTTGGGAAAGTCAGCGCGTTTGTGGGGAAAGCTCATGGGTAAGATGCACGCTTGGCTGGTGTGGTTGATATCCCTCGCCCTTAAGCGGCAGGCTTCACCAACGCAACAAAAACCCATCATTTGGCGGCGCTGATGAGCTGTACCAAGCAGGCATTACGCAAGCGGTTTTAGGGGTGAAAGAACGCGCCGGTTGCTCAAGGTCACACTGGCGGCACGCTTGTGCCGCGCAAATTGCTTGACAGGATGCAAAAGGAACGGCGAATGTGCGCGGAACTCGCGCCGGAAGCGCTTTCATTCTTTACGCGAGTAACATTTATCGAGCTGGTCAAAGAGCCAGCACAAAGGGAGAGACCAATGAAAAAACTGCTTTTGGCAGGCGTAGCCCTGTCCGTTATGGGCGCCAGCGCAGCATCGGCACAGGACCTGCTGTTTGCGCAAGGTGAAGGCGACTTCAACTGGGCAAGCTACGAAGCTTTTGCCGCCGCTAACGATCTCAGCGGCCAGTCCGTCACCATCGCAGGCCCATGGCTTTCGCCGGAAGCAGATCGCTTCGACAATTTGCTGGCCTACTTCATTGAAGCCACCGGCGCAGACGCTGTCTACACCGGTTCTGATAGCTTTGAGCAGCAGGTCGTGATCGACGCTGAAGCAGGTTCTGCCCCTAACATTGCCGTTTTCCCGCAGCCTGGTCTGGCCTCCGTGATGGCAGGCAACGGTTTGCTGACCCCACTGGGCGATGAGATGGGCGCCTGGGTTGGCGAAAACTATGCCGCCGGCCAGTCCTGGGTGGACCTTGGCACCTATGCTGACGCTGATGGCAACGACCAGTTCTACGGCTTTTTCTTCAACGTGAACGTGAAGTCGCTGGTTTGGTACGTGCCTGAGAACTTCGAAGATGCTGGCTACGACGTGCCGGAAACCATGGAAGAGCTGATTGCTCTGTCCGAGCAAATTGTTGCCGATGGTGAAACACCCTGGTGCATCGGTCTGGGTTCAGGCGCTGCCACCGGTTGGCCGGCAACTGACTGGGTTGAAGACATCATGCTGCGCACGCAGGCCCCTGAAGTCTATGATGGCTGGGTTTCAAACGAGATCCCCTTCAACGACCCGCGCGTTGTGAATGCCATCGAAACCTTTGGCATGTTTGCGCGCAATGACGATTGGGTTCAGGGCGGCGCTGGTGCTGTTGCAACCACCGACTTCCGCGACAGCCCAACCGGTATGTTTGCATCGCCTCCAGGCTGCTACATGCACCGTCAGGCATCGTTCATCCCAGCCTTCTTCCCAGACGGCACCGAAGTGGGTGAAGACGCCGACTTCTTCTACTTCCCATCCTTTGAAGGTGAAGACCTGGGCAACCCTGTTCTTGGCGGCGGTACGCTGATGGCAATCACCGACATGAACGATGCTTCTATGGCGTTCATGGAGTTCCTGCAGACACCATTTGCACATGAAGTGATGATGGCGCAGGGCGGTTTCCTGACACCACACTCCGGTGTGAACCTGGATGCCTACTCAACCAATGTTGAGGCTGGCCAAGGTGAAATTCTGCTCAACGCGACCACCTTCCGCTTCGACGCATCCGATCTGATGCCTGGTGCCATCGGCGCTGGCACCTTCTGGACCGGCATGGTGGATTATGCTGGCGGGGCGGACGCGGAAGCTGTTGCCACCTCCATTCAGGAAAGCTGGGACGCGCTGGACTAAGCCGTCAGCCTTGAAGGCTTCGCTTTAGAAGCCAACACGCCAATTAAACCCGGCCGGTTTGTATCGGCCGGGTTCGCCTACCCCAGAAGACGGCGGAATAAACTGCTGCACGGGGGTCTGTACCAGGGGAGGGTGATATGAATCCTGCAGTGCAAGGGTTGATCACGATATTCGTGGGTGTCGGCGGCTGTGTCGGCTACTTCTATTTTTCCAATCAGATACTCGACAAGTTCATCTACCCTGCAACGGGGCCGAACGCTGGGCGCAACATCACCCGTGCCAACGCTGTTCGCCCGTGGCTCTTCCTGTTTCCTGCCCTGTTCGCACTGGGCGTTTACCTCGCCTATCCCGTTGTCGAAACGCTGCGTCTTTCGCTTACTGACCGAAGCAATGGCGGGGCCTTTGTGGGCCTGGATAATTATCGCCAGATGTTTGGCGAGGACAAATTCTGGGAAGCTGTGCGCAACAATGTGCTGTGGCTGCTGGTTGTGCCTGCCGCCTCGACAGCTTTTGGCCTTTTGGCTGCGCAGCTCACCGACCGTATTTCCTGGGGCAACATTGCCAAGTCGTTGATCTTTATGCCGATGGCCATCTCGTTCGTTGGCGCGGCGGTGATCTTCAAGCTCATTTACGATGCCCGCCCCGAAGAGGTGGCGCAGATCGGTGTCATGAATGCGGTCTACCTGCAACTTGGCGGCGAAAGCCCCATCACCTGGCTTACCGTCCCTTTTTGGAACAGCTTCTTCCTGATGATCGTGCTGGTGTGGATCCAAACCGGCTTTGCCATGGTCATCCTGTCGGCCGCCCTGCGCGGCATTCCTGAGGAAACCATAGAGGCGGCCATCATTGATGGCGCTAATCCGTTCCAGGTGTTCTTCAAAATCAAGATGCCGCAGATCGCGACCACCATCGTGGTGGTGTGGACGACGATCACCATCGTCGTGCTCAAGGTCTTCGACATTGTGTTTGCCATGACCAACGGGCAATGGGAGACGCAGGTTCTTGCAAACTACATGTATGACAAGCTTTTCCGCGCCAATGATTGGGGTGTTGGTTCAGCCAGCGCCATCATCATCATGCTCATGGTGACGCCCATCCTTGTGTGGAACGTCTACAATGCTCGCAAGGAGATGCGCTGATGGCTGCTATCGCTGGCAAGAAGTCCTCGCTCACCTGGGCGGTTCATCTCTCCGTTTTCGCGCTTGTGCTGCTTTGGGTTTTCCCAACGATGGGCCTTTTGGTCTCCTCGTTCCGCACAACCGATCAAATTCGATCCTCTGGCTGGTGGGCGGCCATGTTCCCTGCCACCCAGAACGAAACGCTGCGCGCCGCTGATCCTGATGATTTCCGGTTCGATATCGGTGACGGGCGCTTCGCGGTGGCTGGAAACCTCTATGTGGAATCCGGCGCTGTTGAAGATGTCGATGAGGTTCAGGCTGTCATTTCCGTTTGGGGTACATCCTCACGTGCCATCGACATCTATGTGCCAGGCGACGTGGCCGACCTTGGCGATGGCGAGACCATCACCGTGCGGGCCAATGGTGACTATCGCTGGGAGGGCAATGACGATCAGCTGTCCGGGCGTGGGCAAAGGGTGTTCGCTACCGCCGAAAGTCCGCCAGAGTTCACCCTGAACAATTACCGAAATGTGCTCTTTGACCCCGCCAACAGGGAGGGGATGGCGAAGGCCTTCTTCAACACCCTCACGGTGACCATTCCGGCCACGATCATCCCGATTTTGATCGCAGCCTTTGCCGCCTATGCCTTGGCGTGGATGGAGTTTCCCGGGCGGGCCTTGCTTGTGGCCTTCGTGGTCGCGTTGCTTGTGGTGCCGTTGCAGCTTGCGCTCATACCACTGCTCCAGCTGCACAATGATATCGGCATCGGGAAGGGCTATCTGGGTGTCTGGCTTGCCCATACAGGCTTCGGCATGCCGCTGGCGATCTACCTGTTACGCAATTACATGGTAGGCTTGCCACGCGACATCATCGAGAATGCCAAGGTGGATGGGGCGACCGATTTTCAGATTTTTGTGAAGATCATTTTGCCGCTCTCGTTCCCCGCACTCGCCAGTTTTGCGATCTTCCAATTCCTGTGGACCTGGAACGATCTGCTGGTGGCGCTGGTGTTCCTGATCGATGCCAGTGGCGAAACCACGGTCATGACGCGTCAGATCGTAGAGCTGATGGGCACACGCGGTGGGGATTGGGAGATCCTTGCAACCTCGGCCTTTGTGTCGATTGCAGTTCCACTGCTCGTGTTCTTCGCAATGCAACGCTACCTCGTGCGCGGCCTGCTTGCCGGCTCGGTGAAATAACCGGGCCGCTCAGGCAAATCGTGCACGCGCCCATAACCAAGAAAAAGAAAAGCTAAGGGGGATAGGACAATGGCATCACTGCTTTTGAAAGACGTCGCCAAATCCTATGGCAAGGTTGAGGTTCTCAAGAACATCGACCTGGATATCAAGACCGGCGAGCTGATTGTGTTCGTCGGCCCGTCAGGCTGTGGCAAATCCACCCTGCTGCGCATGATTGCGGGTCTGGAGAGCATTACAGCTGGTGATTTCCAGATTGACGGCGAGCGCATGAACGAGGTGCCGCCTTCCAAGCGTGGCATCGCCATGGTCTTCCAGTCCTACGCGCTCTATCCGCACATGACGGTATACGACAACATGTCGTTCTCGCTGAAGATCGCCAAGATGAACAAGGCGGAGATTGATCAGCGTGTTCAAAAGGCTGCCAAGATTTTGCAGCTCGACGACTATCTGCAGCGTTTGCCCAAAGCCCTTTCGGGGGGTCAGCGCCAACGTGTCGCCATTGGTCGATCCATTGTGCGTGACCCCAAGGTTTACCTCTTTGATGAGCCGCTTTCCAACCTGGACGCGGCGTTGCGCGTGGACACCCGCATCGAGATCGCCCAGCTCAAAGAAGACATGCCCAACTCCACCATGATCTATGTGACGCACGATCAGGTGGAAGCGATGACGCTGGCAACACGCATTGTCGTGCTCAACAACATCACGCACACCATCGGTCAGGTTGGCACCCCGCTTGAGCTTTATGAAAAGCCCAAGAACACATTCGTGGCGCAGTTCATCGGGTCTCCAAAAATGAACCTGATGGACGCAACCGTTGTGAGCAGTGGCGAGCAAACCACCGTCAAGCTTGAGCATGGCGAAGAGGTTGTGGTGCCAATTGCCACAACGGCAAAGGCTGGCGACAAAGTGTCGTTTGGTATCCGCCCGGAAGATTTTGTTCTCGCCAAGGGCAAGGCGCCGGTAATGTACACTGGCGAAGCGCTGTTTACCGAGAAGCTGGGTGAGGTAACAGTCGTCTACCTGAAGCCTGATGTGCCCGGTCAGCCATCTATTATCGCCAAAATCCCTGGCATTGCTGATGTAAAGCGCGGCGATGCCATCAGCCTGACCGGTAAGGCTGACAAGATGCATCTGTTTGATGCCGATGGTGAGAGCTTCCTCTACCAGTAGGGACATCATCACTGGTGATAGGTGTTGCATGTGCCACATGGCGCGCGTGATACTTGCGCACGGGCTGGCCGACGCTTAAGCCCGTGCCTATGAGTTCCCCATTGCCATCACCAGCTCCCGCGCAACGAAAACAGCGCATCTCCGTCGCCAGCGAAGATGGCCAGAAGGTGCTGCAGCGCCTGCTGCTGGATACTGGTCGCAACTATACGTGGCGCTATGCGGCGGCTTTCTTTTTTATGGCCATCGCAGCGGCAGCCACAGCGCTGACGGCCTATATGATGCGCGACCTCATCAACGAGGTGTTCATCAACCAGTCCCGCGAATGGCTCATGTTCCTGGGCTCAGCGGTGGTGGTGATTTACATCGCCAAGGGCGGGTCGATGTACATGCAGATGGTCATCATGGCGCGCATCGGCAACGCCATTGTTGCAGACGTTCAAAACCGCATGTTCCGCCGTTTGTTGGAAGAAGATGTGGGCTTTGTGCAGGGCCAGCCATCGGGTGAAATAGCCGCCGTCTTCGGCAACAATGCTGATCAAGCCCGCCAGGTGTTGCACCTTATCGTTACCGGTGCCGGGCGCGATGTGCTCTCGCTTATTGGCCTCATCATCGTGATGTTCATCCAGGACCCGGTCATGTCACTGACGATGATTTTGGGTCTGCCGGTTATGGCGTTTCTGATCGAGCTGATGATGAGCCGCGTGCGCAAGGTCGCCAAGCGGCAGGTCTCGCTGACAGCCGATTTTCTCAATTATGTGCGCGATACCGCACAAGGATTTCGCATCGTCAAAGCGTTTCGCATGGAAGATGAGTTGGGCCGCCGGATAGGCACCACCATCGATGAGCTGCGCCAAACCGCCGACAAGATCGCCATCTATCAGGCCCGTCCGGTACCGCTGGTCGAAACCATTGGTGGCATCGCGGTGGCGGTGGTCATTTTTTATGGTGGCTTCCGCGTGATCGAACAGGGCCAGTCGCCCGGCGAGTTCTTCTCCTTCGTCACCGCGCTGCTTCTGGCCTATGAGCCCGCGCGCAAGCTTGCCAATCTGCGCGTGCCGCTGGAAACCGGTCTGGTGGGCGTGCGCATGATGTATGGCTTCTTGGATCGTGAACCCTCCAAGCGCGAGGCGGGCATTGGTGCGAACTATGCCTTCAAATCTGGTGAGATTGCCTTTGAGGGTGTGAGCTTCAGTTATGACCCGCACGCCGAGCATGAAGGTAGCGCCAACACGCCGGTCCTACAGGGCTTAAGCTTCACCGCGCAGGCTGGCAAAACCACCGCGCTCGTGGGCGCATCAGGCGCGGGCAAGTCCACGGTTATGTCCATGGTGCTGCGCTTCTGGGATCCGACATCCGGGCGCATTCTCATTGACGGCCAGGATCTGGCTACGCTCTCTTCTGGCACCGTACGCGCCACGATGGCCTATGTTGGCCAGGACGCGTATCTGTTTGATGGCACGGTCGCCGACAATATCCGCGCAGGCCTTGCGGACGTTGGCGATGCTGACATCATAGAGGCCGCCGAGCGTGCCGAGGCCCACATGTTTATATCTGCCTTGCCACAGGGTTACGACACACCGGTTGGCGAGCTTGGCTCGCTGCTTTCCGGTGGCCAGCGCCAGCGCATTGCGATTGCGCGCGCGTTTCTGCGCAATGCCCCTATTTTACTGTTGGACGAGCCAACATCCGCCCTTGATGCCCAGTCCGAAGACACCATTCAGGCGACGCTGGCGCGCCTTTCAGAGAAGCGCACAACGCTGGTCATTGCTCACCGGCTTTCCACCGTGCGCGGGGCAGACAAAATCATCGCCATGGATCAGGGCCGTGCCGCTGAACAGGGCACCCATGATGAGCTGATCGCCAAAGGCGGCCTTTATGCCAACCTGCACGCCTTACAGTTTGGCGCGCACAAAAGGGAAGCTGTCAGCGATCATTCATAGGTTGCAAAAAACGCATCCAGCGGATCAAGTGACACGCCCATGCCATCCAGTTTGCCCCCGAACCCATGGCCACCCAGCGGGCTTATCGGCCCAAAACCACCTGTGGCAAAGCTGCCCTGTTGGTCGCCAAGGTTGAACACGCACAGCACGCGCTCTCCCTCATAGTCGCGGGTAAAGGCCAGTACATCGCTCTGGGTGCCTGCATGCGTGTCGTGGAATTTGATTGATCCACGCAGCAGCGCCATATGGTCCTTCCGCCAGCCCAGGAAGCGCCGCACATGGCGCAGCGGCATGCGATCATCAGCCTCCTGCACAGACACCGCACGCGCCACATGCTCTGGTGGTACGGGCAGCCAGGGTGTGCCTTCGCTAAAGCCACCATTGGCCGCAGCCGGGTTCCACGGCATGGGCGTGCGGCATCCATCGCGGCCCTTGAACTCCGGCCAGAAGCGGATGCCATAGGGGTCTTGCAGTTTCTCGTAAGGCACAACAGCCTCGGTAAGGCCCAGTTCATCGCCTTGATAGATGCACGGCGTGCCGCGCAAACTTGTCAGCAGTGCGGTCAGCAAGGGTGCCGCACGGTCCTGCTCGTGGCCAAGTTGCCAGCGGCTTATCACGCGTTCAACGTCATGGTTGGAAAATGCCCAGCTGGCCCAACTGCCCTGATTGCTTTCCATTTTTTCAGCAACTTGGCGAATGAAGCTGGCAGAGAAATCCCGATCGAGGAAGTCGAACGAATACGCCATGTGCAGGCGTTTGCCCTCTTCGGTGTAGTCCTTCAGCGTGGAGTACATATCAAGCACCGCACCCACTTCACCCACCGTGGTGGTGGCCGGGTAGCGGTCGAGCAACGCGCGCATTTTTTCCAGGAAAACCAGGTTCTCTGGGCGTGTAATGTTGTAAATCGGCTGCTGCAAACCATACGGGTTTTGCTCGGGAATGCCGTTGACCTTCATACCCGGTTCAAGAGCTGGGTTGTCGCGCAATTCGGCGTCGTGAAAATACATGTTGGCGGTGTCGAGGCGGAAGCCATCAACACCACGCTCCAACCAAAATCCGGCAGCATCCAGCACAGCCGATTGCACAATCTCATTGTGAAAGTTGAGATCCGGCTGCGAGGTCAGGAAATTGTGCAGATAGTATTGTCGGCGGCGTGAATCCCATTCCCAGGCTGAGCCCCCGAAGATCGACAGCCAGTTGTTGGGCGGTGTGCCGTCAGGTTTAGGATCGGCCCATACATACCAGTCGGCCTTTGCGTTGGTGTGGTCGACGCGGCTTTCACGGAACCAGGGGTGCCGGTCGGAGGTGTGCGAGATCACCAGATCAATCAGCACACGGATGCCGCGCTCGTGTGCTGCATCCAGCAGCGCATCGAAATCCTCTAGCGAGCCGAACATGGGGTCGACATTTTTATAGTCGGCAACGTCGTAGCCAAAATCATCCATCGGCGAGACGAAAAAGGGTGAAATCCAGATCGCGTCGACATTGAGGCTCTTAATGTAATCAAGCCTGGAAGTAATGCCGGACAGGTCACCAATGCCATCGGCGTTCACATCAAGGTAGGAGCGTGGATAGATCTGATAGATCACACCGCCGCGCCACCAGTCAGGATCGCCGCCCAACTGGCGTCGCGTGTGCACGCTGGAGGAAAGGGGCGAGACGAACATAGGCGTTACCAATCTAAAAGAACGGTGCTTGGCGCACTCTCATTGCATAGGGTGGCGCGAAAGGTGCGTCGAAACGCATCGTCTGTCAAAGAGTTTCGGTAGCGCTTCCGAAGACTTCGCCTTAACCTTTGGTAGGGCCCTTGCGCGCGACTTGGTTGCACCGAATTGGCAGCAGATCCATTGCTTTTGAACGGTTTTGGCCACTGCCAGCAAACCATGAGAAGAGTTAGGCGGATGTTAAGGCTGCTTGCTTGCGAGATGGTGGTGGTTTGCCGGGCAGAACAGCGCTCCCGAAGCATTGCAAACGGACTGCCCCCTCCATGGCCGACCTCACCCTTATCCCCGCGCGGTTTGCCGCTGCAAACGATGTGCTGGACGAAGCGGTTGCACACCAGGTGCTGGACACTGCGCCAATTCGGCAGCCTTTGCTTGTGCGCTTTGATGCCTTGGTCAAAGCGCCTTCACCGACGCGAGCGGCCAAATGGCGTGCCAAATGTATGCAGATGCTGGGTCTGCGTGAGCCGGCCAGTGGAGAGCGGGCCAGTGGAGAGCCGGTAGCGAACGATACCCCTCATGCCACCCCACATGCCAGCATGCATGCGGCTATGGCGCAGCAGGCTGCACGTGGTCGACAGATTGTCGTGCTGTGCGACACAGATGAAGTTGCAGCGTTCCGCATCTCACGGCAATTGGGCTTTGCGTGTGATACCGCTGCTTTGCCCGCCTGGGGCGCGGAGTTGGCCGAGCAGTACCCTCAAGGCTTCATCTTCGCCGGGTGTGATGATGCGGATCTGCCCTACTGGACGTATGCCCAAAGCGCTGTTGGCGTGGAGCTCTCCACTCAAACCGCCAAGGCGCTGGCAGCGCAGGGCAAAGCTATGCTGTTGCTAACAACGCCCAAACCCGCCTGCGCCATCGAGGCAAGAATGATGGACCTGTTGAAGCGCATCAGATAGGGCAGTTTCATGTCTGCCTCTATCGTCGGTTCGGCGCTCTTTCCTATTATCCTGGTGATCGTGCTTGCCTATTTGGTTCGGCGCGTTGGACTGGTGAATGACACGCACGTGGCCGGTGTTGAGCGGGTTGCCTATGTGGTGTTTTTCCCCACGCTGCTTTTCTCCAACCTCTCGACTGCCAGCTTTGATGATCCATCGGTGTGGACGCTGGCGCTGCTGTTGGCCGGCACGCATCTGATGGTCGGGCTGATGACATGGGTTTTCTATACCCGCTCCAGCTTGGATGGGCCCTCAGCGACCAGCGCGTTTCAGGGCGCCAACCGTTTTAACAGCTACATCGTTTTTGCGTTGGCGTTTGCTGTCTATGGCCCCATGGGCGTGCAGACGATCACCGTGCCATTGGCAACCATGATCATCACCATCAACATTCTTTGCGTGTTGATGCTGGCAAAACATGGTCAGGCAGAAGAGGGCGTAGAGCCACCACCCATTTGGAAGGCGCTGGTCACCAACCCGTTGATTCTCTCCTGCGCGGCAGGGCTGGCGGTGAACCCTTTGCAAATCGACTGGCCAGGTCCGGTCGACACCGCATTTGGCTGGTTTGGGACCGCCGCCATCGCCCTTGGCTTGTTTGCCGTGGGCGCAGGGCTGCGGCCGGTGTCTGGCAAGGGGTCCCTGTTTGCCATTGCCTCTTCCAGTGCGATCAAGTTGATCGCCCTACCTGCCCTGTTCTTGGCGCTGGCGACGTTTGTGGGCCTGTCTGTGGAATTGAAAGCCCTTGGCCTCATTGCGACGATCGTGCCGGGCGCGACGTCATCCTATATTTTGGCCCGCCAGCTCGGCGGCAATGCTCCGCTGATGGCGCAGATTGTGACGCTGGGGACGGTCGTCTCAGCAGCCACTGTCACCGGATGGTTTATCGCCTGGCCGCACTTGTTTTAAGCGCGTCCAGCTTCAAGCCGATCCCGCCTTAGGCGGCTTTGTCGAGACCACGCTTGGCAAGCAGCGCATCCACCGTTGGCATGCGTCCCCGGAAAGCGGTGTAAAGCTGCGCTGGATCGACCGCTCCACCGGCTGAATAGATGTGTGTTTTCAGCTTATCCGCCACACTTTCATCAAAGGCCGACCCGGCTTCCATAAAGGCGGCAAAGGCATCCGCGTCCATCACCTCAGACCAGAGGTAGCTGTAATAGCCGCTGGCATAGCTCCCGCCGGAAAAGATGTGCTGAAAATGCGGGCTTCTGTGCCGCATGGTGATGGCGCGCGGCATGCCGATACGCTCCAGAGTTTCAGCCTCAGCGGCCAGCAGATCACTGGTCCCGTCGGTCGTGCCATCATGCATATCAAGGTCGACCAAGGCGCTGGCAACATATTCAACCGTGCCAAAACCCTGATCGTATTTGGCAGCAGCGGTGAGCCGCTCAATCAGATCATCGGGGATGGGCTGGCCAGTTTCGGCATGGCGGGCATGTTCACGCAAAATCTCCGGCACCATCAACCAGTGCTCGTAAAGCTGCGAGGGTAGTTCTACAAAGTCGCGCGCCACCGATGTTCCGGCAACAGAAGGGTAAGTGACGTCTGACAGCATGCCGTGCAGCGCGTGGCCAAATTCATGAAACAGCGTGCGCACATCATCCAACGTCAGAAGCGCCGTCTCGCCTGCCGGTGGCTTGGCAAAGTTCATCACATTCACAATGATCGGGCGCACATCGCCGCCCAGTTTGCCAAGTCTAAGCTTACTTTGGCCGCGAAAAGCACTCATCCACGCGCCAGAACGCTTGGACATGCGGCCATAATAGTCGCCCAGGAACACCGCCACATGCTCGCCAGTGGGGCCCAGCACATCATAGGCTCGAACGTCGTCATGATAGACTGGAATGTCGGTGCGCTGCTGGAACGACAAGCCAAAAAGTCGATGCGCCGTGGCAAAGGATGCTTTGATCATGGCATCCAGGGTGAAGTAGGGTTTCACCTCGTCATCGGAAATCGCAAACTCACTCTGGCGGCGTTTTTCGCTGTAGTGACGCCAGTCCCAAGCTTCTAACTGGATATTGGCGCCTTCGCTTGCAGCAAGCTGTTCCAGTTTTTCCTGATCGGCCAGCGCCACAGCACGTGCTGGTTTCCACACGTCTTCCAGCAGCTTACGCACCGCAGCTGGAGCTTTGGCCATTTCATTTTCCAGCTTGTAGTGGGCGTAAGTCTGGTAGCCCAAGAGCTTGGCGCGCTCCTGTCGTAGCGCTAGCGTTTCCTGTGCAATGGCTCGGTTGTCCGTTTCGCCGCCGCGTTCCCCACGCGATGTCCACTGTTTGAAGGCCGCTTCGCGAAGGTCTCGCCGTGTTGATTGAATAAGGAACGGTTCGATAAGGGAGCGCGAAAGCGTGATCACCCAACCATCCTTATTGCGGTCTTTGGCGGCTTGGGCCGCGGCGGCAACCAAGGAAGGGGCAAGGCCGGCCAGATCTTCGCTCTGTGTAATGTGCAGCGCTTCGACCTGCTCATCGGCCAGCACGTTTTGGGAAAATTGTGTGGCCAGTACGGCAAGCCGCTGGCCGATGTCTTTGATCCGTTCGCGATCTGCCCCCTCTAGCAAGGCACCAGAGCGCACGAACCCCTTTCGGGTCAGATCCAGCACGCGGGCCTGTTCGGCAGTCATGTTCAGATCAGCTTTGATCGCCCACAGCGCTTCAATACGCGCAAACAGCCCCTCATGCAGGCTTACCGATTGACTGTGCTTGGCCATTTTCGGCGCAAGATCGCGTTCCAGCGCCTGCAAGGCCTCGTTGGTGTCCGAGCCCGCCAGATTGTAAAACACGGCAGCCGTTTTACGCAGCAGAGACCCTGCAAGCTCCAGTGCGTCGATCGTGTTTTCAAATGTCACTGGCTCGCGGTTGGCGGCAATCGCCTCTACCTCGGCCAGATGGTCACTGAAGGCTTGCTCAATCGCCGGGCTGATATGCTCAGGGGCAATGTCGCCGAAGGGCGGTACCTGAAAAGGCGTGTCCCAGTCCTGCAGAAACGGGTTGGTGCTTGGCTCAGTGCTCATAGTGTTACCCATGTTAGAACTCTTGGTGCAGCTTTAGGGGTGTTTGCCCAGCGGCTGCTTTCAACCGATGTGGGTTCGCGGGGCCACATCGGCAAGCGCCCTACGCTTCTTCTTTTGCCTTTTCCAGAATGCCAATCGCCTCTGGAATGATCCGCAGCAGATCATCGGCAGGCACAGCGCCAGAAATCAGAAAATGCTGGTCAAGCAGCAGCGTCGGCACGCCGTTCACGCCCTGACTTGCCAATCCATCCGCAAGATTATGCGTGGCGTTGGCCAGTTCATCATCGGCCAGAGCCGCCGTAGCAACGTCGATGGGCAGTTGATTGTTGCCTGCAATGTCCAACAACACATCGACTTGGCCAATATCTTTGCCTTCCACAAAATAGGCGGCAAACAGATCATTGGCCAACCCCTGTGAGGCATCGCTTCCATCCTCGCTCTTGAGGCTGGCGGCCATAGCCATCAGCATGTGCGCTTTAACGGTGTTGGGCGTGCGCATCATTTTATCATGGTGGATCGCTATGCCGCTTTCTTCTGCGGCTTGGCGTACTTGCGCGTCTAATTCGGCTGATTTTTCCAAACTACCGAACTTTTTTTCGCGATAGTCAGTACGCATCATGCCCTCTGCAGGCATATCCGGGTTGAGTTTGAAGGGTAGGAAACGCAGCGCCGGACGTTGATCTTCTGGCATTTGGGCAAGCGCGGTATCTAGCCGGGCCTTGCCAATAAAGCACCAGGGGCAGACGAAATCAGAAACAATTGAAAGGGTGTGCAAAGGAACCGCTCCTTGGGGAAAGTTGGTCAGACACTAAACGTGCCGTACGCAAAAGCCCAGCGCATCACCGCGCAAGGATTGCGTTGTGACACCCAAGCGCTAGAAAGCGCGGCACAACCAAGGCTGCAGAGCCAAACTTAAAGAGAAACCTATGATCGTTGTTGCTGGCGAGGCCCTTTACGATGTGTTCCCAGTGATGGGCGAAGATAGTGCAAGCCAGATCGGCCTGGACGCTGTTACCGGTGGCTCGCCTTTCAACGTGGCATGTGGCCTCGGCCGCCTCGGGCTCGCGCCGTTGTTTTTCGGCGGATTGGCACAGGGCCAACTGGGCGACCGACAAGCGCAGATTTTGGCCGATGCAGGCGTGCGACCTGACGCCATTATCCGCAAGGCCAATCTGGTGCCGTTGATGATCATCGCGCTGGCCGAAGATGGCCAGCCCACCTACAGCTATTATGGTCAGTCGACCGCCGATGTAGACATCCAGGAAGCAGATCTTGCTGTCCTGCCAAACGCGCCCAGCCTCTTGCACCTTGGCTCTTACAGCCTTGTTACTGCGCCCATTGCAGATACGCTGGCAAACTTGGTGGCGCGCTTGCCAGACTCCAGCTTGCTGACGTTGGACCCCAATGTGCGCCCCATGGTGGAGCCTGATGTTGAGGTCTGGAAGGCTCGCCTTGAGCCGCTTTATGCCCGCGCGGATATTATCAAGCTTTCCGACGAGGACATTGCCTTCCTGGCGCCACAACAGGATGTTTTGGACTTTGCAAAGCGCCTTCACGCGCTGTCAGAAGCGCCAGTTTTTCTGACACGCGGCCAAGAGGGCGTGTGCGTTGTTGGCAAGGATGGCGTGCAAGAGGTGGCAGCTCCCCAGGTCGACGTGGTCGACACGGTTGGCGCGGGCGACTCGTTCCAATGCGCATTGATCGCTTGGGCAAGCCAGCCGCAGAACGCTGCACGCTTGCGCGCGCGGACGATACCTCTAGCCGCCCTGGTGGACATTGCGGAGGCGGCCGTTGCTGTCGCCGCCACCATTTGCGCTCAGCGTGGCCCGGTCATCCCGCAAGCTGATGACTTGGCCCAGGCGATATCACCCCGTCTTTTTAAGCGCATTTTCGGGAACTGACGGCAAACTGGCTTTGGCTTCGGCCAATTTGAATTCCAGTTCATCGGCTTTGCGCAGCGCGTCCTCGGCCTTTTCGGGGCGCATGTACACGAAGCCCTGAACCATATCGCAGCCATACGCGCGCAGCAGGGCCAACTCGCCATCCTCTTCAGCGCCTTCAGCGACCACGTTCATACCAAGACCGCGGCCCAGCGCGATTATGCCATTGAGTAACCGCGCTTTTTCCGGTGCTTGGTGCGCGCCGGCGACGAAGCACCGATCAATCTTGAGCTCATCGAACGGCAGGTCGTTGAGATACCCCAGCGAGGAATAGCCTGTCCCAAAGTCGTCTACCGCCAGGTGAATTCCTGCCTCTTTGAAGCGTGACAGCGCCTTGCGCACCCGGCCTTCGCCATGGTCGGCAAACACACTTTCTGTAAGCTCCAAACACAACAGATGTGGTGGGTAGCCGGTTTCGGCGACGATGTTCAGCATGTCATCTTCAAAGTCGCTTTGCCAGATTTGCGCAGCCGACACGTTCACCGAGATCATGCGCTCTGGTTCACCGGCATCCAACCAGGCACGCCCCTTACGGCAGGCATCACGCAGAACCCACAAGCCGATTTCGCAGATCAAGGCGGAGCTTTCGGCAACCGGAATAAATTCGGCGGGCGAGATATAGCCCTTTTCAGGGTGCTTCCAGCGCACCAGCGTTTCAAAGCCTTCCACCTTGCCGCTGGTTAGGCCCACCTGGCCTTGGAACCGGGTTTCCAGATTGTCGTTCTCAATGGCGAAGCGCAGGTCGCGGGCCATGTTGAGGCGCGCCTGCACAGAACGGCTCATTTTTGGGGTAAAGAACAGGCTGCGACCACGCCCTTCATCTTTGGCCGTATAAAGAGCCATATCGGCGTTGCGCAGGGCTTCTTCAGCCGTGCCACCATCTTGCGGGATAAGCGCAATACCAAGGCTGGTGCCGATCATGACTTCGCCGCGATCAAGACGCAGCATGCCAGTTAGCTTTTCGACAATTTTGTTGGCAAAGGCTTCCAAGCAGGACACGCTTGCATAGTTGCGCACAACAACAGCGAATTCATCGCCGCCCAAGCGTGCTACAAACCCTTTTTCGTTCAGCGTTTCTTTTAAAGTGCGGGCGACGCGGCGCAGCAATTCATCGCCTGCCGCATGGCCCAGCGAATCGTTCACTTCTTTAAAGTGATCCAGATCCAGCAGGAACAAAGCAGCGGATCCGCCATGTTGACGGACCGTATTGAGCGCGTCGGTGAGCTCGCGCGAAAAGAGCGCCCTGTTGGCTAGGCCAGTAAGCGGATCGAAGAACGCAAGCGAGCGCAGCTGTTTCTCGGCGTGCTTGCGCTCGGTGATGTCTTGTACTGTGCCAAACAGCCCGCTGATCACGCCACGATCATCAAATTTGGGCTTGGTCATCATGGTGTAGTAGCCAAATGTACCGTCACCACGGCGGGCCTGCACATCGATGCTGGAAACAGGCTTTCCGCCAAGCACAGCGGTTTGCTCGTTGCTGATCAGCTCGGCATCCTCGGTACTACACAGCGCAAAGATGGCTTTGGCCGAGGGTGTAAAGTGCTCGGGCGCCACGCCCAAAATGGTGTAAAGGTTGCGCGACCAGCTCACCACACCGCTGGCAAGATCGTACTGCCAATCACCGATGCCGCCCATTTCTTGAGCTTCAATCAGGGTGGCGCTGCGTTGTTCCAGCTCACCTTGGGTGCGTTTCAGTGCGCTGACATCCTGCGCCACACCAAGCAACTGCGCTCCTTGAGCCGCTGAGCTTTCTTTGAGGCGCAGCATGATGCGCAAATGCTGCGGCTCGCGTTGGTTTTGCGGAAAATAGCGAATGTCAAAGGGTTCAATTCGCTCGCCTGCCGCGCCAGCACGCAGCGCTCGCACCATTGTTCTGCGGTCTTTGACATGCACCCTGGTCAGCATGGAATACCACCAAGGTTTTTCGCTTTCAGGGTCTTCCTCTTCGCCTGTGTGCATATCTGGGGCGCCCACCAGTGCCATCAGGCCTTGCGACCAACGGGTACGCCCGGTCGTCAGATCGGTTAGCCAGTGGCCAAGCTTGGCAATTGCTTGCGCACTTTCAATGGCCAGCTGGTTTTCAAGTTTTTCCTCGGCCGCGACCACACTGTCGGTGATGTTACGCGCGGTTCCACGATAGCCGATGAAGGTGCCGTTGCCAGCAAATTTCGGTTGGCCAGCAACCTGGATGCTGCGCACGTCGCCGTTACTGTCTTGCACCCGGTAGACCAGGTTGGTGAAGGGACGGTGGGCGCGCAGATCTTCGAAATGTGCCTCGATGATCGGGCGATCTTCGTCCAGCACGGGCATGTCGCGGCGGGTCTTACCGGTGAACAGCTTTTGAAGGTTGCGGCTGCCATCATCATTGCCTTCAGTGAAAAGAACGAACCTGTGCTCGGCGTCCGTCTCCCAACACCAGTCGCCAGCCGTTGATGCGAAGTCACGAAAGCGCTCTTCGCTATCCTGCAGGGCGCGGCGTGTCTGATAAACATCGGTGATGTCTTGTACCAAGCCAAACAGCGAAATGATGCGGCCTGCCTGATCGCGCATCGCGCTGCCAGAAATGCGAACATAAAGCTGCCGGCCATCAGGCCGCGTGACCAGCCCTTCGTTGACATAGCTCTGGCCCGTTTCCCAACACTGCGCGACCGAACGAATGCTGGCTTCGCGCAATTTCGGCTCGTAAAGGTTGCGCGCCTGCTCCATTGCAACCAAGCCATCTGGCCCAAGTGAGAGGCCGAACATGTCAACCAGCTCTGGTCCCAGATAGAAGCGTTTGTTTTCACGGTCGGTGTTGGTCCAGGAACCCAACCGCCCAAGCTCAAAACTAGCCTGCAAAAGATGGGAGGTCGATTCAAGATTTTCTTGGGTTGTGGCAGATCCAGTAACGTTTGCCACGACCAGATAAGGCGCAGAGAACCCGAACACCACATCCACAACCAGCGAGAGGTGAGAGCCGTCAGGCGTGTTTAGCTCGAAGGTGCGTGCGGCCAAAAGCGTACCCGGCTCTGGCTGTTCATCAGGCAATACCAAGGTGTCCACAAAGCTCTCGATCGGAGCGGTATCAGCACCTGCAAGGTACGCGTTCAACGGCGCAGTCGTGCTGAGGACAAAGCCGGGTCCATCATCCTTGGCGCTTAGCGGAAGCACCCCGATGCAAACACCAGATGGACGGGCGTGGATGGTTTCGGCGCCACTGCGCAAAGGTTTGACGAGCGAGAGGATATGAGGGCCGCTGTCCAAGTCGACGGGGTAAACAACCCTCTGCCAGTTGGAAACCGTCGAGCCAGGTGAACCGGGCATGATGGTGGTAACAGGTGCGCCATTTTCCAGGCACGCGCGAAAGCTAACCTCAATGTGTTGACGGGTGGAATTCTCAAAGTCCGACGTGGATTTGCCGGTCATATCGAACCCGGCATCTTCCACCAGCTTGCTGCCAAAATGGGCGTAGAGGAAGCCACCATCGCCCTGTTGGCACGATAAAGTGATCTGTTCAGCTTGATCGCCGAGTGCTTCCAGAAGTTGCGTCAGTGATGGCGCTGGGCCTGCTTTGAGGCTCTCAAGCGACGCACTGATGCGTTCCAGTTGCGGGTATCGCAAATGGTCTCTTGGGCCCAATGGCCGCATTAATGACAACAGCGTTTTTGTCACTGCCCCTCCTCACAGGCGGGCACGTTGCGTCAAATGTCTTAGAAACTGGTGAACAGTACGACGAAATATTGCGTAATTTCATGGGTTTACGTAACGGTATTTGCCTTGTGACACCCCATGTTGGGCCGACTGCGACCTGTCAGCGAAATGGCAAGGCTGTTGGTATTGCTGCTTGCTGCGGTTGCGCGTGCATGGCAAACGGGCCGCGCAATCTCTGTTCCCGATTGGCCAATCATGTCTGCCTCCAACCTGCTTTCTCATGCACTTGCGCCTCACGCTGAGCGTTTACGTGCGCATCATCTTCGCGACCTTTTTAACGAGGGCGATGAGCGCTTTTCCCGCTTTAGCCATGCCGCTTGCGGTTTACTGGTCGACTGGTCGAAGCAAAAAATCGATGAGGCTGCATGGCAGGATTTGCTCGAATTGGCGCAGAAGCGTGGCGTTGAGACCGCGCGTGATGCCATGTTGCGCGGCGATATCATCAATGCCACCGAAGGCCGTGCAGTGCTGCACACCGCTTTGCGTGGCGGCGACTGGGCCCCTGCATCTGCACGCGAGGACATTGCCAAGGAAAAAGCCCGTTTTCTGGCTTTTGCCGATGATGTGCGCAGTGGCAAAATCGTTGCCAGTGATGGTGAAGCTTTCACCGATGTGGTGAACATTGGCATTGGTGGGTCAGATCTTGGCCCGGCGATGGCGGTGCGCGCATTGGCTCCGTTTTGCGACGGGCCGCAGGTGCATTTCATTTCCAATGTGGACGGTGCGCATGCCAGTGATGTGCTGCGCTCGTTAGACCCGGCTCGAACGCTGGTTTTGGTCGCTTCAAAAACCTTTACCACGCTGGAAACCCTCACAAATGCGCGCACCGTGCGCGCTTGGTTGGTGGAGGCGCTGGGCGAGCACGCTGTGGGTGGCCATCTGGCAGCCCTTTCGACCAATGCGCAGGCAACCAGAGATTTTGGCATCAACGCGCGCCAAGTGTTTGGCTTTTGGGATTATGTGGGTGGGCGCTACTCCATTTGGTCAGCAATTGGCCTGCCGCTGGCATTGGCAATTGGATCGGTGCGCTTTGAGATGTTTCTGGCCGGTGCGCATGAGCTCGACCGCCATTTTGCGCAGGCCCCATTGAGCAAAAATCTACCCGTTGTTCTGGCGCTTATCGGTATCTGGCAGCGCAATGGGCTGGGTCTCACTGCGCACGCGGTGATCCCCTATGAGGAGCGCCTTTCGCGTTTTGCAGCTTATTTGCAGCAGCTTGATATGGAATCCAACGGCAAGCGCGTGCAGGCCAATGGTTTGCCATGCCAAGGGGCAACAGGCATGCTGGTTTTTGGCGAACCTGGCACCAACGCTCAGCACTCGTTCTTTCAACTGTTCCATCAGGGCAGCGATGTGGTGGCGCTGGATGTTTTGCTGGGCCGACAAGTTGTGGGTGAGGCGGTAAAGGGCCGAGGCGGCGAGCATCATAAGCATCTTACGGCCAATGCGTTGGCCCAAACCCGCGCGCTGGCCATTGGCCGAACCGAGCAAGAAACACGCGATGAAATGCAGGCCGATGGGATGAGCGCCGCCGAGATTGACCGGCTGGCGCCGCACCGCACGTTCCCTGGCGACCGGCCTTCAACGACAATCCTTTACGACGCTCTGGACCCTGCAACACTGGGCAAGCTGATTGCGCTTTATGAGCACAAGGTTTTTGTGGAGAGCGTGATGTGGGACATCAACGCTTTTGATCAATGGGGCGTGGAGCTGGGCAAACAACTTGCCAAACAAATCACGCCAGCTCTGGATGATGCAGCCGGTCCTGCCAGTCCAGCCAGCGCAGCTCTTGCAGCCACATTTGACCCTTCCACCCGAGGGCTTATCAAAGCCCTGAAAGGCGACTCATGAGCCAAGCAACCCTGATAGATGGCAAGGCACTGGCCAAAAGCGTGACAGATGCGGTTGCCGACATATCGGCCAAGTTTGCGCAAGACTATGGTCGCGCGCCCGGCCTCGCGGTGATGCTGGTGGGCGAAGACGCTGCCAGCCAGGTCTATGTGCGATCCAAGGGGCGCATGGCGGCCAAATGCGGTTTTCACTCGGTTACCGTGCGCCAACCCGCTGATCTGTCGCAAACCGATCTTCTGGCGAAGGTGCACGAGCTTAATGCAGATCGCAGTATTGACGGCATTTTGGTGCAGTTGCCGTTGCCCGGTCACATCGACAGTGATGTTGTTTTAAATGCTATTGACCCGGCCAAGGATGTCGACGGGTTCCATCCCGTCAATGCTGGCCGCCTTGCCTGCGGTGATGTGGATAATCCTCTCATCCCCTGCACGCCTGCGGGCATCATGCATATGATCCGCACATTGCATGGCACCGATCTGTCCGGTTTGAACGCTGTTGTGCTTGGCCGATCCACCATTGTTGGTCGTCCAATCAGTCATTTGTTGTTGGCGGCCAATGCCACGGTGACTGTTGCCCACAGTCGGACCAAAGACATCGCTGATCTTGCACGCACAGCGGATATATTGGTCGCCGCCGTCGGTCGCCCACAGATGGTCGACAGCGCTTGGGTGAAACCGGGCGCAACGGTGATTGACGTCGGTATTAACCGCATCGAAGATCCAAACCTTGGCACCAGCGCGCTGGTTGGTGATGTGGACTATGAGGCGGTATTGCCCGTTGCAGGGGCGCTGACACCGGTGCCCGGAGGGGTTGGCCCCATGACGATAGCCATGCTGATGGGCAACACGCTTAAAGCTGCTGAAGCCCGCATGAAAGCAGCAGGCGCCTAGGCGACGTCCGAAGCCTTGTTGGGTGAGGCTGGGCGCTCTGTCTCCAGTATGTTGGCGAGCTGTCGGCGGGCCCGCTCTGCAAGATATCCGGGAAGCTCATCGGCATCCACTGCCGCGCCGATCAGTGGCCCCTGCATGGCATCGCAGCCCAGCTGCGCCAGCAAAGCAGCCTGCGTGGGGCTTGTGACATTGAAGCCGATAACCTCAATGTCCAACGCATCAGCCATGGCAATAAGCCCCCGCAAAAGCTGGTCGTGCGTTTCGTCCTCGGCGCCCGGTGTGCTGGCGCGTGAGGCCAGGGGGTCGGTCAGGCTATGGTGCAGACGAACGGCATGAACACCAAGCTTTTGCAGCGCAGACAGCGAAATCGCTGAGCGGCCAAAATCATCAACAGCGACCCGGTAGCCAAGCGCGGTGAGGGTTTCAAAAGCGCTTTCAATTGCAGATGCAGAACGGTCAATCAGTGAGGGTTCTTCGGTCGCAATGGTAATGTCCTGCGCCTCCAAGCCATGCGCTTTGCGGGCTGTTTCCAGCGTCTCCACAAATCCGTCCAGGCGCATATGATCCGCGCTTGCCGTCAGCCACAATTGACCGGTTTGCGCGCCCATTTCCTGCGCCCGGCCCATGGCGGCAATGGCGGTTTCCATTGAGCGGTGGCAAAGCTTGGCAATCTGCCCGCATTTCTGCGCAAGCTCATGCAAGGCCGATGTGGTGTAGGTCTTGCCCTCAAAGCACCAGCGTGTTTCACCCGCAAAGCCAGCAGGTTCGGCGTCATGTGCGCCAACGATTGGTACGAGCGCATAGGAGAGACCTTCGCCATTGCGGATATCAGCCTCCAATGCACGCACCACTTTACTCTCGTGCTTCAGGTTGGTTGCATCCGTACGCGAGAACCAGCGCCAGTTGCCACGGCCCTCCTGTTTGGAGCGGTACTGAGCCAGATCTGCGAACTTCAGCAGCAGACGACTTGGGGTCTGCGCGTTCTCGATCTCAACGGCACCCAATGAAATTCCGATGCGAACGCTGCTGGCGCGTGTATCGATGGGCGCGCGCATGCGCTGAAAAAACGTCTCCAGCAGCTCTTCATGTTCAACACGGGAAGAACGGCCAGCCAGCACAAAAACATATTCATCACCGCCAAGGCGTGCTGCAAAATCATCTGGACCCAAAATGCCGCGCAGCCTCTGCCCGACCTCAATTAGCACCTCATCGCCCACATCATGGCCGTAGGCATCGTTGATCGGCTTGAAGTGGTCGATATCAAACAAAGCCAGGCAGCCGTTTGATGCCGGTCCTTCCGTTGCGTTTTCAACCATTGTATCAAGGCGCTGGCAGAAGCTCCGTCGGTTAAGCAGCCCGGTCATCTGATCGGTCTCGGCCAGTTTTCGAAGCTCACTTTCAGCGCGCTTTAGGCCTGTGATATTTGTGCGCACGCCAACGGTCGTGCCGGTTGGCGAGCGATGCTCACGCACTTGCAGCCAGGTCCCATCCAAAAGGCGTTGGGTTAAGTGCTCAGGGGGATCATAGTGTTGGCGTAGCCGCTCTTGCAGCCAGGCCTCATGCTCTTCTGGTGTGTCGCCAGCATTTTCGTACTGACCACGTGCCAGGCCACACCGCAAAATACTCTCAAAGCTTGCGCCAGGCACGATTGCATCTGCCGAAATTGCGTAGGTCTCAAGGTAGGCTGAGTTGCAGACAATCAGTTCGTCATTGTGGTCATAGGCGGCTACAGCATCGGGCAGCGTCTCCAAAATATCGCGCAGCAACTGCTCGGCTGAATGGCGGTTGGAGACCTCCTCGCGCAATATGTCTTCGGCAAGCTTTCGCTTGGTGATGTCTTGGAAGGCACCAACAATACTCACCGCATCGCCATTTTCGAACATCGCATGGCCAACGGCACGCACCCAGATGGAGCGCCCAGTTGCGGTGATCATGGGGAGTTCCAGGTCCCAAGATTCGCCTGTGCTCATAGACGCTTCGACCGCGTGGGTTATTGCTGAGCGCGCTTCGGGTGCATAAAATTCGATCGCTTTCTCGAGCGCTGGCACATAATCCTCAGGCACGTCGTGGATACGTTTGGTTTGATTAGACCAAAACAGCCTGCCCTCGCGCAGGTCCAACGACCATCCGCCCACTTCGGCGAGGTAGGAAACATCATTGAGGAAGTTTTCGCTCTTGGTCAGCCGTGCTTCAGCTTCTTTGCGCTTTGTGATGTTCTTGCGCACACTGAAGTGGCCGGTCACCACACCATCTTTGCCGAACAGCGGCACAACAATGTTGTCGAACCACAGAAATTCACCAGTTCTGGCGCGGTTGCACACCTCGCCAACCCAGCTTTCGCCTTTGTTGACCTGCTCCCACAGGCCTTGAAAAAACTCCGGCGGATGGTGTTTGCTGTTGATGAGGCCGTAGGTTTGCCCAATCAGCTCCTCGGCGCTGTAGCCCATGAGGTCGCAAAAGTGTGCGTTGGCATAGGTTATCCGGCCGTTCGTATCGCTGATTGAAATGATGGAATGGCTGTCCAGCGCCCGGCAGCGAGCGTCGGCCAACGCCTCGGGGTCAACAATATCGTCAAGGGGCGGGTAGACGGCCGACATAGGCAACCAACGCAAATACAACTAACTTACGAGGCGGCAACATAGCGTATTGCGTGTTCCAAAAGCGTTAAACGAGGCTCACACCAAAAGTCGAACCTTGTAAAAGGCTAAGCTGCGACGCCTTCGCGCTGATAATCCTTCACATCGACAAAGGTGATGCTAGGGAAACGTTCTCCCTCGTAGGTTAGGTCAAACTCCGAGGCGGCCAGAAAGACCAGCGCACCATCCAAATCGGTGGCCAATGATGCACGATGGCGTGTTTCAAATTTGGACAGTTCCGTCTTGTCCTCGCACACAACCCACCGCGCAAGAGAAAAACGAGCCATCTCAAAATCAACCGGAAGCTTGTATTCTGCCATCAGCCGATCTTTGAGCACATCCAATTGAAGCGCGCCGACAACGCCCACCAGTGCCGGTGATCCGTCTATTGGTGTAAACACCTGCGTCACACCCTCCTCGGCAAGTTGTTGCAGTGCCTCTTTCAGCTTTTTAGCTTTCATCGGGTCTTCCAGACGCACACGGCGCAGGATTTCAGGCGCAAAGCTCGGTACCCCGCGAAAAGCCAGCACTTCGCCCTCGGTCAGCGTATCGCCGATGCGAAGCGTACCATGGTTGGGTATGCCCACCACATCGCCAGCAAAAGCTTCTTCGGCCAGCGCGCGATCCTGGGCAAAAAAGAACTGCGGCGTGTGCAGGCCAATCATCTTGCCGGTGCGCGAAAGGCGGGCCTTCATGCCGCGCGCCAGCTTGCCTGAACACACCCGCATAAACGCGATGCGGTCGCGGTGATTGGGATCCATATTGGCCTGAATCTTAAAAACGAACCCAGTCATTTTTGGCTCACTGGGCCGCACCTCACGCAGGTCAGCTTCCAGTCCTTGTGGGGTCGGCGCAATGTCGCCCAGCGTGTCGATGAGGTCTTTGACGCCAAACTCGCGCAGCGCAGATCCAAACAGCACCGGTGACAGATGGCCTTCGTTGAAGGCATCCGCATCAAAGGGTTTGGAGGCCTCCTGCGCGAGCATCAAATCCTCAACGCCTGCCTCACGGTCGTTCTCGTTGAACAGTTCAGCGATCTTAGGGTCTTCCGGCCCGTTGACCTTTTCAAGCTCGCCAGCAGGGTTGTCGATCCGGCGGATCGCGCTCTGGCGCATGTCATAAAGCCCGGCAAAGCTTTTACCCTGCCCGATTGGCCAGTTGAAGGGCGTGAGGTCGAGAGCAAGGGTGTTTTCAATGTCCTCAAGCAGCTCGAACGGGTGCAGACTTTCCCTGTCCATCTTGTTGATGAACGTGATGATGGGGATGTCGCGCAGGCGGCACACCTCAAACAGCTTACGTGTGCGTGCCTCAATACCCTTGGCGGCATCAATCACCATGATCGCGCTATCGACGGCAGATAGCGTGCGGTAGGTATCCTCGGAAAAGTCTTCGTGCCCTGGCGTGTCGAGCAGATTGTAAATCGTGTCCTGATAGCGGAACGTCATTACCGAGGTCATCACCGAGATGCCGCGCTGCTTTTCAATGTCCATCCAGTCAGAGCGAGTTCGGCGGCGGTCACCTTTGGCCTTTACCTCACCAGCCAGCTGGATCGCGCCACCAAAAAACAGCATCTTCTCGGTTAGCGTGGTTTTACCGGCATCAGGGTGCGAGATGATCGCAAACGTGCGCCGTGCGCTGATTTCATCAGCGAATGGGGATTGTTTGTCTGTCATGGGCTTCGTTTAGCGCAAACCAGCACGGGCGCAAGTTAGAGCGTGATCCTGCGCCCTGTTTCGCCCGACGCCACAACGGCCTCAATAACCTTCAGAACGTCGCGCACCTCTTCACCTTTCACAGGTGGCGGGGTGTTGTTTTCAATCGCCTCGCGCACCAGCCGGTAATAGGTGTGGTGCTCGCCATTGATCAACGGGATGCGCTCAACCTTTTGTGCCCCACCTTCATAGCTGGTTAGCGTGCCCCAGTTGGCCTTGTCTTCAGCACCAAAGCCCGGGTCGCCAGGCTTCATGCCGCTTTTCAGCTGCGCTTCCTGTCCATCCATATGATCTTTGCGCCAGCCGGCTTTGGTGCCCTGCACCACGAAGCGGGGGGCATATTCAGGTGAGAACATGTCAGCTTCAGCAAGAATACGCAGACCATTTTCGCTACCATTTGCGTAGCCAAGGCGGGCGTGCATGCGGTCAGCAATGGCGCTGGTGGGGCGGCGGGTCAGTACCTCTCCCTCCACCCAGTGGGGCATGCCGAAAAGCTGCACCAACTGGTCCAGCAGATGCGTTCCAAGGTCAAAGTGAACGCCCACTGCGGGCAAGGCCTGGTTGTGCCAGCTGCTAGGCGCATCGGGTTTATAAAACGAGAAAGTGGACTGCACATGGGTGATGTCGCCGAGCACGTCGCGGGCCATCAAGTCTTTCAGTGTCAGGAAATCGCTATCCCAGCGGCGGTTCTGGAAGCAGCTTACCAGCTTGCCGGCGCGTTTGGCCGCCTTGATCACCCGATTTGCTTCATCCACCGAGGCGGCAAAAGGTTTGTCGACCACAACATTGTGCCCAGCTTCCAGCGCCTCAATCGCCAGCGCGCCATGGGTGGGTGAGGGCGTGGTGATAATAACAACATCGAGTGTATCATCGGCAAACAAGGCCTGCGGGTTGGGGTAGGCCGTTGCTTCAGGATGATTGCGCGCGATCTCGTCTGCGCGGCTGGACGCGATCGCCGCCAGGTGAATGCCTGCAGCGGGAAGAAGTGGCGCGTGGAAAATGCGTCCACCAGAACCATAGCCAACAAGGCCAGCACGAAATGTCATTGAGTTAGGGTCCATACTCAGTCAGGAGGGCGTTATGGTGAGAGGGTATTTGTGCTCCGACACGGGGGAAACCGCAAGAAACCATCTGGTGTTTAAGGATATGCGACATGGTTGGCGCTGCTGATCCAATCGGGTGCCTTGCGAGCCGGTGCCCTGTAATCACGTTATTGCAGACCATCCGTTTTACGAGCCCCAAACCAGCATCCAGATTGCGCATGGGACCATGAGCCCTAGGCCTTTATCAGGTCAGACGGTTCCAGCCCGATAATGGCAGGGTCGGCGCCGCCCAGCACGGCATCATCGCGGCCGTCATAGTCAAACTGGGTAAGCACATGGCGAATGATCTCCAGCCGCCCGCGGCGTTTGTCGTTCATTCGCACAATCGTCCATGGCGCTGCCGATGTGGACGTGCGTTCCAGCATCAGGTTGCGCGCCCTGGTGTAATCATCCCACTTGGAGAGCGCTTTGAGATCAATCGGTGATAGCTTCCACACTTTGAGCGGATCATGGCGGCGGTCATGAAACCGCTTGGCTTGTGTGGTGCGGCCAATATTGAGCCAAAACTTCACAAAAACCATGCCATCACGCACAAGCGCTTTTTCAAACGCAGGCGCTTCAGCCAAAAACTGCTCATGCTGTTCATCGGTGCAAAAGCCCATCACCGGCTCCACGCCTGCTCGGTTGTACCAAGATCGGTCAAACAGCGTCATATTGCCTTCGGTTGGCAGGTGAGCGGTGTAGCGTTGGAAGTACCACTGGCCCTGCTCGGTTTCAGTGGGTTTTGCCAGCGCGGCCACATGGGTGTGCCGGGGATTGAGATAGCGACGAAAATTGAAAATCGAGCCACCTTTGCCCGCAGCATCGCGCCCTTCAAACACAGCAACCAGACGCTGTCCCTTTTCGCGCATGTGATGCTGAAGCTTAACCAGCTCAATTTGCAAATCTTCCAGCCGCGCTTCATATTTTTTGCGTTTCAGCTTCTTGGCATAGGGGTAGCCGCCGTCGGCCATCTGGTAGTCTTCTAAAGCTTGCGGGAAGGTTGGGTTTTCCAAGTCAAAATCGTCGAGAGCTTGGGCAACAGGCTTGGGAAAATCCATAGGCGATATGATCCGATCAGCAACAAACAGATGCCAACGTGCCCTGCGCGCAAGGGTGTTGCAAGCCCGCACCATGAGCTGCAGCTAAAACGCCACATTTGCGTCATCGTGCTGTCACCACCTAAAAGCTAACCAACCGCATTGGCGGATCGGCCCACGATTCGTGACCGATGCGCCAGCAAACTCGCAAACCAGCAGGCACTCGCAGACCATGGTCAGCGTATCCAACCAGTCTTCGCAAGGCAGCTCACACCGCCCCCCAAGTGATGGCGATGATGGGTCGGAGTCGCTTGATCTTCCAATCAGTGTGTTTGAACGCTTCATCGCACAGATGCGCCGCGAGCGCTGGATGATGATCGCCATTTTGGTTGTGGTGTGTGTTCTGTTGGTTTCTGGCCGTATCAACTTGCCTGAGGCAGCTTTTACGTTCTTTTTTCTTGCTCTGACCTCGTTCATCACCAGCACGCTGGTGGCACGGCGCTCACCGCTGATCAGCGGTCGTGTGGTGCGCCGGGTCCCCGGTCGGCCGAGCTTTGAGCAGTTGATTACCGCGTGGCCGCAGCCGGTTATTCTGGTGGATGAAAATCTCATCATCCGCATCATCAACAGCGCAGCGTCTGACCTGATGGATATTCGCAAGGCCGGTGACCCGCTGTCGTTCCGGATGCGGGATCCAGATATCATTGCCGGGGTTGATGCGGCCTTGAGCAAAGGTGAAGCAAGCGCCCAGACACTGTTGGAAAAGGTGCCGTCGGAGCGGCGCCTGCGCATGCATATCCGGCCGTTTTCCTACAATGGCACCTCCGATCTGCCCGAAACCGCTGAGCATCGTGAGGGTGGACCGGCGCGGTTTGTTCTTATTGTCATCGAGGATGAAACCGCCTCCTACCGCACCGAACGCATGCGATCAGACTTTGTGGCCAATGCCAGCCATGAGCTGCGCACGCCGCTCGCCTCCATCACCGGCTGCATTGAGACGCTGCAAGGTCCTGCGCGCAACGATCCCGAGGGTCAGGCTCGCTTTCTGGCCATCATGAGCCAACAGGGCGAGCGTATGACCGCCCTCATTGATGATTTGCTGTCACTCAACCGGATTGAGATGCGGGCACATCGCGTGCCGCAGGATAGTGTTGACCTGGCCGCAACTGTTTCGCAGGCCATCGATCTGGCGCGCCCGGCGGCCGATAAGGCAGGTGTAGTGATCGCATTGCAGGCGCCCACAACGCCTGCCACAGTGCGCGGTGATGCCGGTGAACTGCGTCAGGTCGTGGCCAATCTGTTGCAGAACGCGGTGAAGTACGGTGCAGCCGGTGGCCGGGTTGATGTGTCGCTGCGCGATGCGCTGGAGGGCGGTGTACGAATGGTGGAATTGCAGGTGCGCGACTATGGCCCTGGCATTGCCGCCGAACATCTGCCCCGCTTGACCGAGCGTTTTTACCGGGCCCATGAAGACAGCAACCCGCTGGCCAGCGGCACCGGCCTGGGCTTGGCCATCGTTAAACACATCATGGCGCGCCATCGCGGACGCCTTTTGGTGGACAGCGCGCCGGGCGAGGGCGCAAGTTTCAGTATCCGTGTGCCGTTTAAGAACGCTGACAAATATAATGCAGTGCCAGAAAATAATAGCCTTCAAAATCAGTCAGTTAAACTGTCACAAGACTGAGATAAAACTGTCATAGAACCCTCACGTCGCCGGACTAGGTTCCAGCCGCACTCAACAAGTTTTGAAGTTGCCGCAGCGCGTGAAGTTCATGTCAGCTCATACAGAGCCCAACACGCGTTTCGGATCCTCTAGAACCCTTCAGGGAGAATGAATCGTGAAATTTGCAACCCTTTCAAGCGTTGCGGCGCTTGCCATGGCCGGTGCCATGGTTGCTGCACCCGCCCAGGCCCGTGACCAGATCCAAGTTGTCGGCTCGTCAACCGTGTTCCCGTTCACCACAGCTGTGGCAGAGCGTTTTGGCCAGCAGACAGATTTCGGCACACCAGTTGTCGAGTCGACCGGCACAGGCGGCGGCATGCGTTTGTTCTGTGCTGGTGTTGGCGCTGACACGCCCGATTTCACCAACGCCTCGCGCGCCATGAAAACAACCGAGCTGGAAAACTGCTCCGCCAACGGCGTAACGCCTGTTGAAATGCGTGTTGGGTTTGACGGCATCGTGATTGCCGACGCCATTGAAGGCCCAACACTGGACCTGACCCGTGCGCAGCTGTTCCTGGCCCTCGCCAAGCAGATCCCTGGCGAAGACGGCACGCTGAGGGACAATCCCAATATGGCATGGGCCGACATTGACCCAGGCCTACCCAACGCTGACATTGAAGTGCTTGGCCCACCACCAACGTCCGGCACGCGCGATGCGTTCCTTGAGCTAGTCATGGAGCCTGGCTGTGAAGAAGCTGGCTTTGAAGGCGATGCCTGCGAAGCGATTTTTGAGACCCTGCGCGAAGACGGTGCCTATGTGGACGCTGGTGAAAACGACAATTTGATCGTTCAGCGCCTGCAGGCCAACCCAGATGCTGTCGGCATCTTCGGGTACTCCTTCCTGGCCGAGAACACCAATGTGGTCAAAGGCGCACGCATTGATGGCGTTGACCCAACGTTCGACGCCATCGCATCGGGCGAGTACCCGGTCTCGCGCTCGCTGTATGTGTACGTGAAAGCTGAGCATGTTGGCGTTATCGCTGGCATGGAAGAGTTCATCGCCGAGTACACCTCAGAAGCTGCTTGGGGTGACGAAGGTTACCTGGCCGAGCGCGGCCTCATCCCGCTGCCTGCTGACGCACGTGCACAGGCTGCCGAAGAAGCGCGTTCGCTGACACCTTTCACAGCGATGTAATCCTTCTCAATATCTGATGGTCAGCGCGGACCGGCCACCCTATTCCGGCCCGCGCTGTTTTTCTTCATGACGGCCCGAACATTTTGGGCCTCCCCCACATCGGTTCTCTTGCAGGTCGGGTAGCGTTTTCGTGTTGTTTTGGCTTCTCTTGCTTGGGCTTTTCGCCCTGTTTGCTGCCTCGCTCTATCTGGGCGCACAGCGCTCACGACAGATTGCCGGGGCAAGCACCAGTGTTTTGCACTCACGTCCAAGCTATCATGGCGGGTACCTGGCCATTATGGCCACCTTACCGGCACTGGGTGTGTTAATCGCCTGGTCTGTGCTTCAAGGACCGCTGATCGACCGCATGGTGGTTGGCCAGTTTACCGACCAATTTGCCGCGCTTTCTCTGCCCCAGCAGGAAGCCTTTTTACGCGACGCCCGCGCCATCGCCTTCGGTGGCATTGTTAGCTTCACCGACGAGCTGAAAGAGGCAGCGGCGCAGAATTACGCCAATCTCTACCAAATCTCTCAGATCGCCATGATGGTCGTGATGGCAGGTTTGGCTGTTGTTGGCTTTCGCGCGGCCTACGCCAACATCGCCCCGCAGCGCCGCACACGCCATTTCGTCGAGCGCGCGGTAATGGTTTTGCTGATCGCTTGCTCTGTGGTGGCCATTTTCACCACCGTTGGCATCGTGCTCTCCCTCATTTTCGAGAGCATCCGTTTCTTCACGATGATCCCCATCCATAACTTCCTGTTCGGTCTGCACTGGTCGCCGCAGTCTGCCTTTGCCGGTGCCGGGGAGGTGGTGGATGCCAATCCGCTGGTCTTTGGTGCGGTGCCGCTGATTGTTGGCACGCTTTTCATCACATTCATTGCGATTTCCGTTGCCGGTCCCGTGGGACTGTTCGCCGCCATTTACTTGTCTGACTATGCCTCCAACAGCGTGCGCGCAGTGGCAAAGCCGGTGCTGGAAATTCTCGCCGGCGTGCCAACGGTTGTCTATGGCTTTTTCGCCGCGCTTACCGTTGCTCCGTTCATCCGCGACACCGGGCAAGGCTTCGGGCTGGATGTGTCATCGGAGTCAGCGTTGGCTGCAGGTGTGGTCATGGGCATCATGATCATTCCATTTGTCTCCTCGCTGTCTGATGATGTGATCAACGCTGTGCCCCAAAGTTTGCGCGATGGCTCGCTGGCACTGGGCTCCACCAAATCGGAAACCATTCGCCGCGTGGTCTTGCCCGCCGCCTTGCCGGGCATTGTATCGGCGATGATTTTGGCCATTTCGCGCGCCATCGGTGAAACCATGATTGTGGTGATGGCCGCAGGTCTTGCCGCCAACCTCACCATCAATCCGCTAGAAGCTGTCACCACGGTGACCGTGCAGATTGTAACACTTCTGGTGGGCGACCAAGAGTTTGATACCGCCAAAACGCTTGCTGCATTTGCGCTGGGCCTCCTGCTTTTCTGTGTCACCCTAACGCTTAACTTTATCGCGCTGCGCGTGGTCCAACGCTACCGGGAACAGTATGACTGATATCGCCACCTCCGGTGGGCCATCCGCCGATCTGCACACCTCTGATGCCGCACGCAAGCGCCTGAAGGCGCGCTATGCCTCCGAGTTCCGCTTCAAAATGGCAGGCATGGCCGCCGTGCTCACCGCTGGGTTTTTCTTGGTGCTGCTGCTCTCCACGATTGTGGGGCAAGCGGTTCCGGCGTTCACCTCGCACCAGGTGAGCATCCCGGTCGATCTGAGCCGTCAAAGCCTGGACCCGGATAACCAGGGAGAGGACGCCTTGCGGCGTGCCAATTACGACGCCGTGGTGCGCAATGGCATCCGCAGCCTCTATCCCTTTGCCGAAACCCGTGCCGATCAGCGCACCGTGTCTGGGCTTGTTTCCACCGGTTCGGCGGTGCGCGTGCGTGAAGCTGTGTTGGCTGATCCCGATGGGATGTTTGGTGCGACCAGTTTTACCGTCCCGCTCGATGATGTTGCTGACCTCTATTTCAAAGGGCAGGTGTCGGGCGAGCGGCGCGTTGAAACAGAAGGCGCCGCCACGCCAAGCGGTACAACAGGCATCGTCCAAGTTACCTCTTCCACCGACGATTTTCGCCAACTGCTTGATGATGTAAAGCGCTTCATCGGTGAGCAAGCTGACGCTGTTAATCGTGAGCTTGGCAGCAAAGAGCGCTCGCTGGAGCGCGCGACCACCGATCTGGCCTCGTTCCAGGAGCGTTTGCCTGATATTGCGGAAAGCCGCCGCACCTTTGTCGAAGAGCAAATCCAGATTCTGGAGCGCGGTGTTGTTTCGCTTGGTCGCGATATTGAAAACTTGACTGCCGAGCTTGCAGCGCTGCGCGCCCGCGCCGCTGCAATCGACGCTGAAGAAGAGCTAAGCGCGCAGCTTCCCTCCATTTTGGTGGAAATCAATGGCGGCGTGATCAAAGCCTCGAGTTTGAGCGCCAATGGCATTTCCGGTGAAGCCATCATTCCATTGGACAGCGCCGCCGAAGCAGCGGCCAATGACTGGTCCATTCGCGAAATTCTGCTGCCAGAGCGCAACCGTAAACTCGATGACCGCTCGCTGATCTACCTTGACCAGCTGCAGCAGCAGGACCGCGTGGAACGCACATTCAACTCGGTGTTCTTCTCTTCAGGTGCCAGCCGTGAAGCTGAACTTGCAGGTATCTGGGGCGCGGTTGTGGGCTCGTTCTTCACCATGGTCGTGACGCTTGCGCTGGCCTTCCCGCTAGGCGTGGCCGCGGCAATCTATTTGGAAGAGTTCGCGCCGAAGAACCGCTTCACCCAACTTATCGAGGTGAACATCAACAATCTCGCCGCTGTGCCGTCCATCGTGTTCGGCCTGTTGGGTCTTGCGGTGTTCCTCAACGTGTTTGGTATGCCCCGCTCTGCTCCTGTGGTTGGCGGCATGGTGCTTGCTCTCATGACGCTGCCCACCATCATCATTGCTTCACGCGCTGCGCTTCGCGCTGTTCCACCTTCGATCCGCGAGGGCGCGTTGGGCGTTGGTGCGTCCAAACTGCAAACGGTCCTGCACCATGTGCTGCCGCTAGCAATGCCTGGCATCCTTACTGGAACGATCATCGGTATGGCCCAGGCTCTGGGCGAAACCGCGCCGCTGCTGATGATCGGTATGGTCGCGTTCATTGTCGATATCCCCGCCACTCCACTGGATCCATCCACGGTTATGCCGGTGCAGATCTTCATGTGGGCAGACTTTCCAGAAGTTCTTTTCCGCCAAAAAACCTCAGCGGCCATTTTGGTTCTGCTGGCCTTCCTCATCACCATGAATGCGATTGCCGTCATCCTGCGCAAGCGCTTCGAGCGCCGCTGGTAGAAAACCCAGCGACCGCCTAGAACGACTGCACTGACTGCAGTCCAAGGAGAAATTGACATGGCAACCTCACAGACCACCAGCGCTGCTGAAGACCTTTCAGCGCAAGCTTTGGCTGCCACAGGTGCCGCTGCAGCAACTGACGTTGCGCCAGGGGGCACGACCATCACCGATGCGCCGCCTGAGGTGGTGAAAATGCGCGGCACCGACGTCAACGTTTTCTACGGCGACAAGCAGGCTCTTTTTGATATCAATCTTGATGTTGGAGAGCGCCAGGTCACCTCGCTCATCGGGCCTTCGGGGTGCGGTAAATCCACCTTCCTGCGCTGCTTGAACCGGATGAACGATACAATCGATATTTGTCGTATGGACGGTCAGATCACACTTGGTGAGCAAGACATTTATGATCCCTCCATCGACGTGGTGGAACTGCGCGCGCGCGTTGGCATGGTGTTTCAGAAGCCGAACCCGTTTCCCAAGTCGATTTTTGAAAACATTGCCTATGGTCCACGCATTCACGGGTTGGCCGACAACCGCACTGACCTTGATGAAATCGTGGTCAACGCGCTGACGCGCGCTGGCTTGTTTGATGAGGTTAAAGACCGCCTGGATGCGCCAGGAACGGGCCTGTCGGGTGGCCAACAGCAGCGCCTGTGTATTGCACGCGCCATCGCGACTTCGCCGGAGGTGCTGTTGATGGATGAGCCGTGTTCGGCACTTGATCCGATCGCAACGGCCAAAGTGGAAGAGCTAATCGACGAGCTGCGCGAAAACTACACCATCGTTATCGTGACGCACTCCATGCAACAGGCCGCCCGCGTGTCTCAGCGCACCGCGTTTTTCCATCTGGGCATTTTGGTGGAAGTGGGTGCGACGGACCAGATTTTTACCAACCCGCGCGACAGCCGCACCCGTGATTATATCACCGGGCGCTTTGGATAAGGGTGAGGTTCACAGGAGCGCGTGCGCCCTGAGAGAGAAAGCCAATGACAAAACATATTGTAACCGCCTTCGATACCGATCTTCGTGACCTGCTGCTGACGCTTGCGCAGATGGCCGGACGGGTAGAGCGCTCCGTCGAGCTATCGATGAGCGCGCTGGTCACCGGTTCACGCGAAGATGCTGAACGCGTCATTGCTGATGACGACGATATTGATGAGTGTGACCGCAAAATAGAAAGCGATGCGGTGCTTTTGATCGCCCGCCGTCAGCCAATGGGCGATGACTTGCGGGTCATTGTGTCCTCAATGCGCGTTAGCCAGGATCTGGAACGCGTTGGCGATTTGGCCAAGAACATCGCCAAGCGCGCGCTTGTGATTGACGGCAATTTTCAGCAGCGTCAGCTGGCCCATGGGGTCGATAGTCTCTCGCGGCTTGTCTTGGGCCAGATCAAGCGTTCCATCGAGGCCTTCATCGAGCGTGATACCGCCAAGGCCCGTGAGGTGTGGCAGCACGATCAAGAGGTTGATGCGCTCTACACATCGCTGTTTCGGGAGCTTCTGACCTATATGATGGAAGACCCGCGCAATATTTCGCCCTGCACACACCTGCTTTTCTGCGCCAAAAATCTTGAGCGTATTGGCGATCATGCCACCAACATTGCCGAGCGAGCAGTCTACACACGCACCGGTGAGATGATGCCCGATGATCGCCCCAAGCAAGACGAATTAAGCATGCACATGCCGGCACCGGGCGAAGAGCCGAAAGCTGGACATTGATGATAGAGCGACGTTGAGCCGTGCAACCAAGCGTATTGATCGTTGAAGATGAAGCTCCGCTCGTTGAGCTTCTGAAGTACAATCTGGAAGCATCCGGCTACACAGTGGATGTGGTGATGCGGGGCGATGAGGCAGAGACTCGCCTTCAGGAACGCAGCTTTGATCTTATTCTGCTCGACTGGATGCTGCCTGGTATTTCTGGCATTGAGCTGTGCCGTCGGTTGCGCTCTCGCGAGCAGACCAGCACGACGCCCATCATTATGCTTACGGCCCGCGGCGAGGAAGGCGAGCGCGTGCGCGGCCTTTCAACTGGGGCCGATGATTATGTGGTCAAACCCTTCTCAATCCCAGAGTTAAGCGCGCGCATTACCGCGCTTTTGCGACGAAGCAGCCCGCAACTCATTTCGAACATTCTTGCCGTCGGCGATATTGAGCTTGATCGTGAAACCCACCGTGTAAGGCGGCAGGAGCGCGAAATTCATCTGGGGCCAACCGAGTTTCGCTTGCTTGAGTTTTTGATGCGCACGCCCGGTCGCGTGTACTCGCGCGAGCAATTGCTCAACGGCGTGTGGGGCCATGATGTTTATGTCGATGATCGCACCGTTGATGTGCACATTGGCCGCTTGCGCAAAGCAATTAACAAGGGCCGCGCCAAAGATCCGATACGGACAGTGCGCGGCGCTGGCTATGCGTTCGATGACCGCTTTATGGATGCAGGTACGCGCCAGTTGGCGGGATGCCCAAGCGCCCGCACACAGCAAGTATAATGCGCGGCGCCGGCTATGCGTTCGATGATTGTCTTATGGATGCAGGCGCACGCCAGTGCATGTGATGGCGGGCGTTAGCTGTTCAGCCTGTTCCGCTTACCGGCTGCGCTCACGCCGCCGCTCATTGGGTGCCTGGAACGCAACGCCGCAGTGATATTCACAGTATGGCTGGTTCTCCAGCGCGCTACGACCACAGAAGTGGAAATCGTCCGTCAGCGGATCGCCAACCGGCCAGCGGCACGTGTCTTCTTTCAATTCTTGAATAGACAATTTGGGGCTTTCACCCACCAGCACTAGATCAACCCGTCCGCGTGCGACAGGTGCCTGATCGAGCTCGGCGACTGCCACTTCATCATTTTTCAGGGCTGTGGCGCCCAAGGAAACTGCATTTCCGGTGGGCCGCGCTGTTGTGCGCCGAGGCCTACTGCCACCAGCTGACGGTGTTCGTGGCTTGCGGGCACGCGGTGTCGCCGTGGCGGTTGGTTTGCCGCGGCCAGAAAGGCCCAGGCGGTGTACTTTGCCGATCACTGCGTTGCGCGTTACATCGCCAAGAACGGCCGCTATCTGGCTTGCACTCGATCCACCCAGCCACATGGTTTTTAGCACTTCTACACGTTCATCCGTCCAAGCCATCGCACTTGCCTCCTCCGCATGCGCACCGCCGCAGATTGCTGCGTGCGGTCGCCTAAGCCTCAAATTTTTTCCCTTTGTTCAGGCAAAGTTTGCCCGTTCGCACGCAAGCGCACGTTAGGTATTGCAGGAGAGCCCGCTAACCGATGACAACGAAAGGGTTTTTTCCACCATATCTGGTGGCTAACATACGTATTGCTACACTAGCGCTTGAATCGGTGACAAGAGTCGCAGGTTAAAAAAAGGTGAACAAGTTTGCTGGTATCGGGGATAGAAACGCGTTTCCTGAGTCGTTTGAAGGGCTTAAGCCTGACAGGAAAATTGACAGCGTAATCAAAAAAAATGCTAGGAACGCATCTTGCGGCCCATCAAGGGCCGTTTGTTGTTTGCGGCGCGCTCTGCTGGGCCGCTTCTCTGGCCACCCCATCTTCTTTTAATCGAGCAAAACAGGTGCTTTGATGGCACAAGCGCTTCCCGTTTCCACCGGTGATGATGATCACCTTTTCGGCACTTACGCCCGCGCGCCACAGACCTTTGTGCGTGGTCAGGGCGTTTGGCTTTTTGATGCTGATGATCGCCGTTACATGGATTTTGTCTCTGGCATTGCGGTCAATGCTCTGGGTCACGCGCACCCGCATCTTGTGGACGCTGTAAAGGCCCAAGCCGAAAAGCTCTGGCATACCTCCAACCTCTTTCAGATTGACGGCGGCGCTACGCTTGCGAGCCGCCTGTGCGAGGCAACCTTTGCCGACAAGGTGTTCTTTGTGAATTCTGGCGCTGAAGCACTGGAATGTGCCATCAAAACGGCCCGGCGCTATCATTATGCTCAGGGCAATCCGGAGCGGGTCAACATCATCACTTTTGAAGGCGCGTTTCACGGGCGCACATTGGCCACCATCGCAGCTGGCGGCAACCCAAACTATCTTGAAGGGTTCGGCCCGGCCGCGCCGGGCTTTGAGAACCTTCCCTTTGGCGATCATGACGCGCTGGCAGCAGCCATGGCGCGCGAAGACTGTGCTGCGGTGCTTATTGAGCCATTGCAGGGCGAGGGGGGTGTGCGCTCGGTCCCTGATCAGTGTCTGCGTGGCCTGCGCGAAGCGTGCGACAAGCATGGCGTGCTCTTGATCTTGGACGAAGTGCAAACCGGCATGGGCCGCACCGGTCATCTATTTGCGCATCAGCGGTTGGGCATCGAGCCAGATATTATGGCTGTGGCCAAAGGCATTGGCGGCGGTTTCCCGCTGGGCGCATGCCTTGCCCGCGCCAAGTTTGCTGCGAGCATGGTGCCGGGCACCCATGGTACCACCTATGGCGGTAACCCGCTGGCCATGGCCGTGGGCAATGCCGTGCTGGATGTGGTGCTGGGCGAGGGCTTTCTGGAGAGCGTGCAGGACCGTGGCCGCGACCTTAAGCAAAGCCTTGGTGCGTTGATTGCGTTGCACCCTGACGTGTTCAGCGATGTGCGCGGGGAAGGGCTACTCACTGGCCTTAAATGCGTGGTGCCCGTTGCCGATGTGGTAAAAGCTGCCCGTGAAAAGGGTCTCTTGCTCGTTGGCGCTGGCGACAATGTCGTGCGCCTTCTGCCGCCACTGATTGTGACGCGAGAGGACATCGCCTTCGCCATGGATGCATTGGAAGATGCCGCACGCACGCTTGAACCCTCATCTTCGGAATCTGCATGATGACCAGACATTTTCTTGACCTTGATCTTCTGAACGCCGCCACTTTTCGGACAATTCTGGATGATGGCCACGCGCGCAAGAAGGCCCAAAAGGCTGGTACTGCGGACAAGCCGCTGGACGGTAAGGTTCTGGCACTGGTGTTCGAGCAGCCATCTTTGCGCACGCGTGTGTCGTTCGATGTTGGCATGCGCCAGCTTGGCGGCCAGACGCTCATGGTCACGGGCGCAGAGATTGAGTTGGGCAAGCGCGAGAGTGTGCACGACACCGCCAAAGTGCTTTCGCGGATGGTTGATGGCATTATGATCCGCACACTCGACCATGAGCTTCTCACCGGGCTTGCCGAGCATGCCACCGTGCCCGTTATCAACGGCCTGACCAAGATGTCCCATCCCTGCCAGGTGATGGCCGACATCATGACCTATGAAGAGCATCGCGGCACGCTTGCAGGTAAGCGTGTCATGTGGGCTGGTGACACCAACAACGTGCTGAAAAGCTGGATTGATGCGGCGCGCCATATCGACATGACAATTGTGGTGGCCACCCCGCCTGAGATGGCGCTGGATGAGGCCGTGGTTGCTGCAGCCAACGCCGCTGGTGCAAAGCTTGAAGTGACCACCGATCCTGATGCGGCCGCAGAAGGCGCAGATCTCATCATCACTGACACATGGGTTTCCATGGGTGATGATCAGGCGCAACGCCGCCACAATTTACTTGGCCCCTATCAGGTGAATGATCGCCTGATGGCGCGCGCTAATCGCGATGCCTTGTTCATGCATTGCCTGCCTGCACATCGTGAGGAAGAGGTCACGTCCAGCGTTATAGACGGCCCCCAATCGGTGGTGTTTGACGAGGCTGAAAACCGCCTACACGCGCAAAAAGGTGTGCTCGCCTGGTGCTTTGGCGAAACCGGCTAAACGGCGAATGAGCAGGTAGAGCCACCAAAGCTTGGATTCTCGGCGCAAGCACCTACATCTGAGGCCAACAGCGCTGAGCATATAGCGCTCCCCCCAAAGACATGTGAGAACCGCCATGACCCCCACCCCTCGTTTGCCCGGCGGGCCTACCCCAATTGCCGGCACCACCACACCGCAGCCCACCTCACGTGCGCCTGCCAGCTTCCATGCAACCGATGATGATCACGTCATGCCGTTTGCTGTGGAAGACCTGGATGTGCGTGGCCGTGTGATCCGCATGGGCAGCGCTGTCGATGACTTGCTTGCTCGCCATGATTACCCAGAGCCAGTGGCGCGCTTGTTGGCCGAAATGGTGGCGTTGACGCTCCTTTTGGGCACAGCACTGAAATTCGACGGCCGCTTTATCGTGCAGGCACAAGGTGATGGCCCAGTGTCTCTGCTGGTGGTCGACTTTCAAACGCCTGATGCGGTGCGTGCCATGGCTCGCTTCGACCAGGGTCGCCTGGATGAGGCTGTCGCAGCAGGCCAGGGCGAACCTGCCCAACTCCTCGGCAAGGGCCATCTGGCACTCACCGTCGACCCGGGCACGCATATGAACCGCTACCAGGGCGTTGTGGCCATGCAGGGTGAAAGCCTGGAAGAAATGGCGCAGGCTTACTTCTTGCAGTCCGAGCAGATCCCAACGCTCGTTCGTTTGGCCGTTGCCCAAAGCGTGGATCGTGGCGATGGCGGCAAGGCCAAGTGGCGGGCTGGCGGGTTTCTTGCGCAGTATCTGCCGCGGGACTCAAGCAAGCTGCCGACGCGTGACTTGCATCCCGGTGATGACCCCAACGCATCGGATGATGTGACGGTGGAGCAGCCCGACCATTGGCGTGAAGCCGAGGCGCTTATTGGCACCATTGAGGCTGCCGAACTGGTTGACCCGCAGGTGGCCTCTGACCAGCTGCTCTACCGGCTGTTCCACGAGCGCGGTGTCCGCGTTTTTGAAGGCATGCCCGTGCGCGAGCAATGCACGTGCTCGGTTGAGCGGGTGCAGGCAACGGTGCGCACCTTTGGTGATGAGCCTGATGCCGACATGATCAAAAACGGCGCAATCGAGGTCACCTGCGACTTCTGCTCCAAGGGATACAGGTTCGACCCTACGACATACGAGCCTGTGTAAGCGCACCAAGAGGGCCAGCCATCATAGGATGTGCTGGCCCTTTTGTTTTGGGTTGATCGCCACCTGTTCAGGGCCAGTTCAGGCAACATGACCAATCTTTAACTCTGTGCCCAAACCCATCTGTGCGATCATTTGATCCGTAACAGCTGCAATCCCCCTTCAACAGATGCGCGCCCCTTATGCTGAACCCAGACCCCAACCCTGAAAACGCCAAAACCGATCTGGCCACGCAGGATGATGTGCAAATCGTGGCTGAAACGCAGGCGCAGCATCGCGTCTCGCCTTGGTGGGTGGCGGGCAAAACCCTCATTTCTTCGGTTCTCGCGGTGGCGATTATCGCAGGGGCGGTGACCGTGATGCATGGGCTTATTGCTGCGCGGCCCGAAGCGCCGCAACGCCCCGCCATTGAGCGCCAGGTACCCGTGCTGACCCAAACCGTCCAGCTTGCCTCGCACAGCCCGACCATTGAAGTGTTTGGCGAGGTGGTGGCCAGCCGTTTGGTGGATCTTCGTGCCGCTGTGGCCGGTGAGATTACGGCCATCCATCCTAATCTTGAGGCTGGTCGGCAGATCAGCGAAGGCGCAGCTCTGGTGGAAATTGATCGCTTTGCCTATGAGGGCGCGGTGATCGAAGCGCAGGCCAACCTTGCTGAAGCGCGTGCTGGCCTTGAAGAATCCCGTGCCCGCCTCATTTTGGAACGCGATCAGCTTGTCCGTGCGCAGGAACAGGTGGAATTGGCCCAGCGCGATTTTGAACGCGCCGCCAGCCTTGCCGAGACGGGTGCGCTGACCGACCGCGATCTGGATACCCGCCGCCTTACCGTGTCCCAGCGCCAACAGGCCGTGGAGCAGCGCCAAGCCAATTTGAACATAGAGCAGGCCCGCCTGCAGCAGCAGCTTGCTGGCATTGAGCGGCTCGAATGGCGCCTTTCCCAAGCAGAGCGTGATCTGGAGCGAACCATTCTAGAGGCTCCTTTCACCGGTATCATCCGCGCTGAAAGCGTGGAGGTGGGGCGGCTTATTTCGGTCAATGATGTGGTCGCGACCCTTTATGACGATACCGCGCTCAATGTGCGGTTCACCCTGTCTGACAGCCAGTTTGGTCGTCTGGCCGGTGAGCCTGAACCACTTGTTGGCCGCCCGATTACCGTGACCTGGTCCACCGGGGGTGAGGACTTGGAATTTGCCGGCACCATCGATCGTCTGGACGCCGACATCATGGCCTCCTCCGGTGGTGTGGCGCTGTTCGGACGCATCAGTGATGGTCAGATGATCACCAATTTGCGCCCCGGGGCGTTTGTGGGGGTGTCGTTGTCCGACCAAGCCTTTGAAAACACCATCCGCATCCCCGAGACTGCGCTCTACAACACTGACCATGTGTTCACCGTATCCGACGACCGGTTGGCGCGGCGCGATGTGGAGTTTGTCGCATGGGATGGCAGCCACGCGCTGGTCCGCCCTGTTGGCGATGATGTGTTGGCAGGTGCCGAAGTGGTTACCTCTCGGCTCACCGATGCTGGCGATGGTGTGGCTGTGCGCCGTGTCCAGCCGGTTGAATAGGGGCTAAGTCACAAGGAACGTGCCATGAGCAAAAAGCCACTTTCCACCCGCTTGTCGCCTGCAACACTGCGCCCTACAATCGTTGATGCTTCAGCGCGCATGAACGAAGGCCCGCGTGGTGCGCGTGGTGTAATCAGCCTTTTTGTGCGTCACCCCAACGCCGCAAATCTGGTGATGGCGCTTATGGTGCTGTTTGGCATTTACGGACTTGCCAACCTCAACACGCAGTTTTTTCCTGATATCCAGACCAACTCCGTCACCATTTCCATTGCCTGGTCCGGTGCCAGCGCGGAGGATGTGGAGAGCAACATTCTCACCGTTGTCGAGCCGGAAGTGCGCTTCATCGATGGCGTGGAAGAGATCGTCTCTTATGCGCGCGAGGGCTCAGGTTCGGTGGTGCTCGATTTCACCGATGACACCGATATGATTGAGGCGCGCGGTGATGTGGAACAGGCTGTAAATGGCCTGTCACTTTTGCCCGATGGGGCGGAAACACCGGTCATTACCACAAGTAATTTCGCTGACCGCGTGGGCCGCATTGCTATCTCTGGCCCGTTCGATGAGGCGGCACTGAAAAGCTATGCCCGTGACCTACGCGACAGGTTGATCGACAACGGCATTGATCTGGTCAGCTTTGATGGCATGCGCGACACCGAATATGAGGTGTCGGTGGACCCGGCCACGCTACGTCGCTTGGATTTGTCAGTGGCTGATGTCGCGACCAGCATAGCCGGTAACAGCCGCGACCTGCCTTCCGGCAATCTCGATGGCGATCTTGAGCGCCAGATCCGTACATTGTCCAGCGCCGACAGTCTGGAGTCCCTTGGCCATATCGTGGTGCGTGGGCAGGCCTCCGGCGAACGCATCGAGCTGCGCGATATTGCCGACATTCGCCAGGTCTATGACAGTAGCGCCAGCCAGGGCTTTGTGGGTACAGACCGCGCAATCCGTATGGATGTTTCCCGCTCGTTCTCCCAAGATGTGCTGGACGTGGCCAATGCGATGGTCGCCACAGTCGAACAGGCGCAGCTGGAGTACCCCCAGTCGCTGGGCCTTGCGATCTATGATCTGCGCTCCACCGCGGTGGAGCAGCGCATCGCACTTCTGGTCACCAATGGGCTTTCCGGCCTGCTGGTTGTTGTCACGATCTTGTTTGTTTTCCTCAATATGCGCATCGCGTTTTGGGTGGCCGTGGGCATACCCACCGCTGTCATGGCCACGTTGGGGCTGATGTTTGTGTTTGGCGAAAGCATCAACATGATCTCGCTGTTCGCGCTCATCATGACGCTTGGTATCATCGTGGACGACGCCATTGTGGTGGGTGAACACACCGCAACCCGGCTTGATATGGGCGATGGGCCTTATGAGGCCGCTGAAAACGGCGCAACACGTATGATGATGCCCGTCATTGCCGCCATGCTTACCACCACCGCAGCATTCGGGCCGATCTTGCTGGTGGGTTCCACCATTGGCCAGATCATGGGCGTCCTGCCGGTTGTCGTGGTTGCAGTGCTTATTGCTAGTCTTATCGAAGTGTTCTTCGTTCTGCCGGGCCATTTGGCCCATTCCATTGGTGCGCCTGCCCGTCGTGGCACCAACTGGACGCGGCTTATCCTGACCGCTGTGCTGCTCGCCGCTCCAATGGTGCTGGTGATCTATCAGGCACCTTTGGCAGGGGCTGTTGGCCTTGGCGATGTTTCTGCCGCCATTAATGCGCACCCGCTGGCACAAACACCTGCTCTGGCGGTTGGTATTGCGCTTGCCGCCTTTCTGCTGGCTGGCCTCATTGAGCTGTTTCGTCTGCGCGGTGAGCGCGCGCGCGGCGATGCTGGAGCGGCTGCCCGGGTAAACGCAAAAGGTTGGTTCCGCCGAGGTTTTGACACCGGCTTTGAATGGGTGCGCGACAACCCTTTCCGTCTCCTTGTGCGCACCGCTGTCGCCTGGCGCTATGTGACACTAGCGATCTGCGTGGCCGCGCTGATCATGATTGTTGGCGTTGTTCGCGGCAACCATGTGGGTTTTGTGTTCTTTCCCTCACCGGAAGCTGAAAACATCACGGCCTCGCTGACCTTTACCCCCGGTGTGTCGGAAGACTACGCGCTTGCGACACTTGCCCGGGTTGATGCCGCTCTGCGCGCCAGCGATGAGCAGCTGACCACTGATCTGGAAAACGAGGACACGCTGGTCCTGTCTTCCTACTCGGTCTACGGCGCGTCAGGCCGCAACCGTGGTGATAACTTCGCCCGTATTGATGTGGAGCTTACCTCCTCTGAAACCCGCTCCATCCGTACCCCTGATGTGGTGCGCGCCTGGCGTCGGGCCTTACCGGAACTGCCCGGTGTGGAGCGCGTGTCGATCTCTGAGCGGCGCGGTGGACCTCCCGGCCGTGACCTCGATATCCGCTTGCTGGGCGACAATGCCGCCACGCTGAAAGCCGCTGCCAATGACCTTCAGGATGCGCTGTCGGTGTTCCCGGGCGTGTCTGGCGTGGATGATGATCTGCCCTATGGCAAGCCGGAAATCATCATGACGCTGACCCCACGTGGCGAGGCGCTTGGATTCACCTTGGACGGTGTCGGTGCACAAATTCGCGATGCTGTGGGTGGACGCACTGCGCGCAGCCTGCCGTTTCCTGATGAGGAAATTTCCATCATCGTGCGCCAGGACCTTGGCAATGGCGGCACAGGCGCTCTGCGCGCGCTGGAGCTGCGCTCGCCATCTGGCGTTTATGTTCCGCTCACCGAGGTTGTGAATCTTGCAGACCGGCAGGGTTTCTCCGTCATTCAGCGCCGCGATGGCCGCACGACCATTTCGGTGACTGCTGACGTGGACATTGAAATCACCACCAACAGCGAGGTGGAAGCAGCTTTGCGCGCTGGTGATCTCCAGGCAATCGCCGATCAGTATGGTGTTGAATTTTCGTTCTCTGGCCGCGCTGAAGAGCGCCAGGAAGCCTTCGCCGATCTGGGTTTGGGCGGCATTTTGGCGCTTGGCATCATCTACATCATTCTGGCCTGGGTGTTTGCCAGCTATTGGCGGCCCATTGCGGTGATGATGATCATTCCCTTTGGCATTGTTGGCGCGATTACTGGCCACTGGATCATGGGCTTCCAGCTCACCATCTTATCGATGATTGGCCTGCTGGGGCTGGCCGGTATTCTGGTCAACAACTCCATTATCTTGGTCTCTCGTTTTGATGATTGGATCAAGGAAGGCCTCAGCGTGTTCGACGCCGCGGTGCAGGCAACGCAGGACCGCTTCCGTGCCATTTTGCTTACCTCGCTGACCACTGTCGGTGGCCTTTCGCCATTGCTGTTTGAAACCTCGCTTCAGGCACAGTTCCTACTGCCAATGGCGATTACCATCACTTTTGGCCTGGGCACGGCTACGGTGTTTGTGATGGTGCTGATCCCATCGCTGCTGAAGGTAGGCGATGATATCGCGATTGTGCTGCGCACGTTTTTTGGGCGCAAACTTGCTAACGATCCTGAGAGCGACAGCCGTGCGCTGACACCTGCCGAATAGCCTTATCGGCCGTTTGGCCTTGCCTGTTTCAGCTAAGACTGGCCCCAACTTCCCCTACAGCGGGTCGCTGTCTTTTTTTGACGCGTTCGACGGATGCAAAAGTCTGCAACTTTTGCTGCGAACGCTTAGCGTTGCCAGAAACGGGGCAGGATGAGCACCAGTACGGTGAAAAGCTCCAGCCGTCCGATGAGCATTGCAAGCGCCATCAGCCATTTGGCAAGGTCGGGCAGGCTGCCGAAATTGCCTGCAGGGCCAATAATGTCGCCCAGACCCGGGCCGACATTGGCGATGGCCGTTGCCGCACCGGAAAAGGCTGTGAGTGGGTCCAGGTCCATGGCCATCAGCGCCACGGCCAACAGCCCGATCAGCAGGAAATAAAGAAAAATGAAGCTCATGACGGCGCTCACCACAGAGCCGTCAATGGGCCTGCCATTGTAGCGCATCACAAACACGCCGTGCGGGTATGCCAGTCGGCGCACATGCTGGCTGACGGTTTTCAGCGCCACCTGCACACGAAAGATTTTCATGCCGCAGGCAGTGGACCCGGCGCACCCGCCGATCAGGGTAAGCACCAGAAAGATCGTTACCGGCATGGCGCCCCACACGCCGTAATCTTCCGAGGCATAGCCGGTGCCGGTCATGATCGAGACCACGTTGAACGTTGCCACGCGCAGATCGGCAAGCGTGCCACGTTCAGCTGTTAAAGGATCGATCGACAGCGCGACCGCGATCGAGAAGGCGACCAGCAGAACAAGGAACACGTGCACCTGGCTGTCCTTTACCAGGCTCATTGGGCGGCCCTGCAACGCCTGCACGTAAAGCAAAAAAGGCAGCGAGCCCAGGATCATGAACACAATGCCAATCAGCTCTATGGAGCCGGATTGGAAGTGACCGATAGACGCGTCGTGGGTGGAGTAACCGCCAGTTGCCACGGTTGTCATGGCGTGGTTGACCGCATCAAAAAACGTCATGCCTGCTGCCGTATAGGCCATGGTGCAGAACAGCGTGAACACCGTGAAGACGGCAATCAGCGAGCCAGAAATCTGAGTGGCGCGCGGTAGAATTTTGTCGGGGGTGTCAAAGGCTTCCGTCTTAAACAGCTGCATACCACCAACACGCAGCATCGGCAGAATGGATACGGCCATCACAACCACACCCAGTCCGCCCAGCCATTGCAGCATGGAGCGCCACATGAGGACCCCTGGCGGCTGATCATCAAGGCCGGTAATCACCGTTGCACCGGTGGTGGTTATACCGCTCATCGCCTCAAAAAACGCATCGGTGTAGGTGGCCGTTGCACCAGACCAAAGCAGCGGCAGCGCGGCAAAGGCAGGCAGCACAGTCCAGGCACCAACAGTCATCAGCACAGCCTGCCGGGAGGAGAGGATCGCCGGCCGCCCGCGCCCGGTTTGCGCAAGCCCCAGGCCGACAAGCGTTGTTACAAGCGAACTTGCCGCAAACACCACCCAATCGGGGCTGCCATGGCCAAGATCGACCAGCGCAGGGATCATCATCGCCACGCCAAGCGTCGCCAGCAGCGCGCCAATGATCAGAAATATCGGGCCGGGGTTGAACATGTTAGGACGCAGGCATTGTGTGCATCATGCCGCTTAGTTCAGCGTGCGCTCGTAGAACGGCGCATCCAGTGAAAAGGCCGGGATGTCCACCTTAAAGCGCTTACCGTCCAGCGTTTCCACACCATAATGGCCCACCATAATACCCGTCGGCGTTTCCAGTGGGCAGCCTGATGTGTAACGAAACGTTTCTCCAGGGTGCAAAATGGGCTCTTCACCCACAATGCCATCGCCCTTCACCTCCTGCACACGCCCTAACCCGTCGGTGATGCGCCAATGGCGGCTGCGCACCTGCACGATGGCGCGGCCAAGATTGGCGATCTCCACTGAATAGGCAAAAAAGAAATGCCCGCCATCCGCGTCCGACTCATCGGGCAGGAATTGCGGTTCAACCGTCACCTGAATGTTCTGCGTGAGCGCCTGATACATGGCGTTTTGGGCTTCCTTGTTTGCTAGCGCAGTCTCCCACAGGCGTCTGAGTCTGTCACGCGCCATCGCACACCGCTTAACACACCAGTTCACAAGGCGCGGAGCCTTGGCACAGCCCGCTTGCACGCAAGGATGGCTCGGCTTAACCGGGCACAACGAAAACCAAGAAGGTCTGCCTTATGTTTGATGGCCACATGCGCACGCTCATTGATCCCCCGCTGAACGCGCTGGGGGCCGGGCTGGCGCGCGCAGGCTTGAGCGCCGATGGTGTGACGCTGATCGGTTTGGTTTTGGGGCTTGGTGCTGGTGCTGCCATTGCCCTGCAAGCCTTTTGGCTTGGGTTAGTGTTGATTGTGGCCAGCCGTCTGGCTGACGGGCTGGATGGTGCGGTTGCCCGCGCCACGCAAAAAACCGACCGTGGCGGGTATCTTGATATTGTGTGCGACTACGGCTTTTACGCCGCTGTACCGTTGGGTTTTGCCGTCGCAGACCCGTCCACCAACGCGGTTGCAGCCTGCGTGCTGTTGTTCTCGTTCTATATCAATGGTGGCTCATTTTTGGGCTATGCGGTGCTGGCGGAAAAGCATGGGCTCTCCACCGATCGGCGCGGCTCCAAGTCGCTCTACTTTACCGGCGGTCTGGCCGAAGGCACCGAGACCATTGCAGTGTTTGTGCTGGCCGCTTTGTTCCCCGCTTGGTTCGTGTGGCTTGCTTATGGCTTCGCCGCCATAGTGATGGCGACGGCGATCTCGCGCATCATCATGGCTTGGCAGACGTTCAAGCCATAATTATCCAAGCGCGCGATCCAAATCGTCCCAAAGATCATCCACATGCTCTAGTCCAACAGACAGGCGAAGCAGGTTTGGATTGATGCCCAGCTCCAGCCGCGCATCCTCGTCCAGCCGCTGGTGGGTGGTGGTTGAGGGGTGGGTAATCAGGCTTTTGGCATCACCCAGATTGTTGGAAATCTTTACAATGTTGAGCGCGTTGAGGAACGCGAAGGCTTCTGCTTTCCCACCTGCAACCTCAAAGGCAATGAGCGTTCCACCGCGTGTCATTTGTTTGGATGCCACCGCGTAGTCGGGGTGGTCGGTGTGATGCGGGTAAAGCACCCGTGTTACGCTTTTATGGTTTGCCAACCGGTCGGCAAGCGCGGTGGCGTTGTCCGTCTGCTGGTTCACCCGTAGCGCAAAGGTCTCAAGGCTTTTGAGCACCACCCAGGCGTTAAACGGTGACAGGCTTGGCCCTGTTTGCCGCAAGAAGTTATGCAGATAGGTGTCAATCCACTCGGCGTCAGCCAGCACTGCACCGGCCAAGCACCGGCCCTGCCCATCCATGTGTTTGGTGGCCGAATAGATTACAACATCGGCGCCAAATTCCATCGGGCGCTGGTAAAGCGGGGTTGAAAAAACATTGTCTACGTACAGCTTGGCGCCAGCCTCGTGCGCAAGGTCGGCCACCGCTTGAAGGTCAATCACTTCCAGCGTCGGGTTGGAGGGCGTTTCAAGGAAAAACACTTTGGTGTTGGGCCGGGTCGCAGCTTTCCAGGCTTTCAAATCGCGCCCATCAATAAGCGTCGTTTCGATGCCAAAGCGCGGCAGCAGGTCTTCCACCACATACCGGCAGGAGCCGAACAGCGCACGTGCAGCCACCACATGGTCGCCGGCCGAAAGCGAGCATAGCATCGCCGCCGTCACTGCCGCCATGCCTGAGGCCGTTACGCGGCAACTTTCGGCTCCCTCGAGCAGACACAGCCGATCTTCCAGCATTTTGACAGTCGGGTTGGAAAAGCGCGAGTAGATAAAACCCGGTTCCTCGCCCTTAAAGCGAGCCTCTGCCTCTTCTGCACTGCCATAGACAAAGCTCTGGGTCAGGAACATCGCTTCGGAGGTCTCACCAAAGCCTGAACGCACGGTACCACCATGCACAAGGTTGGTTTCGGGGCGCAGATTTTGGCTTTTTGGGTCGGTCATGGCATCACTTTCTATGAACTGCCCCTCGACTAACACAGTTGGGTCGTTCGTCAAGACGAACGATCGTCCGTTTTAAAGAACGGTGCGTAATCCAGCTGTGTATGGCACGCAGGCACGCATGGACTCGCGCTGCAGTTTGAGAAAAGGCTCATCATATGAGCACCAAACTGCCCGCATTCGGCCCCCATGATGGCATTCTGCCGGACCACGACATCTTGGCGATGGTCAAGGCGGGTGCGATTAGCCATGCCACGCCGCTGGATGATGACCAGGTGCAGCCAGCCAGTCTTGATCTGCGACTGGGCCAGACAGCCTATCGCATCAAGGCCAGTTTCCTACCCGGCGCAAATCGCACGGTGGCCCAGCGGCTGGACGAGATTGCCCTGCATCAGATGGCACTGGATCAGGCATCCCCCGATGGTGGCGCGGTGCTGGAAACCGGCTGCATTTATCTGGTGGAACTCAACGAGGCGCTGGCCCTGCCACCAGAGGTTAGCGCTGCCACGAACCCGAAAAGCTCCACCGGTCGTTTGGACATCTTCACCCGCGTCATCACCGATGGCGGCGCTGTGTTTGACCAGATACCGGCCGGGTATGCGGGCAAGCTGTATTTGGAAATTGCGCCCCAGAGCTTCCCCATTTTGGTCAAGCCCGGCTCGCGCCTTTCGCAAATACGCTTTCGCTGCGGGCATGATGTGCTGTCCGACAAAGAGCTCAAGAGTCTTGATCAGCGGCTTGGGCTGGTGTCCGGCTCGCCGGGGCAGTTCCAGAATGGCTTGGCGGTGTCCATAGACTTGAAAGGCGGTGAGGACGGTCTGATCGGCTATCGCGCCAAACGGCCGGGTGGGCTGGTGCGGGTTGATGAGAAAGCAGCGCTCAACCGCGAGGATTATTGGGAGCCGCTTTACGCCGATAGCTCAAAATCTCTCATTTTCGATCCAGCCGCGTTTTACATTTTGGTGAGCCAGGAAGCGGTGCACGTGCCCGCCGACTATGCCGCTGAGATGGTGCCTTTTGATCCGCTGGTTGGCGAATTCCGCGTTCATTATGCTGGCTTCTTTGATCCCGGGTTTGGCGCTCCAGAGGCGGGCGGCGTTGGTGCCCGCGCGGTGCTGGAAGTGCGTTCACGCGAGGTGCCGTTTTTGGTGGAGCATGGCCAGATGATTGGGCGCTTGGTGTTTGAACCCATGCGCCAGCGCCCCACCAACCTTTACGGCGCAGCCGGTGTTTCCAACTATCAGGCCCAGGGTCTGAAGCTGTCTAAACACTTCAAGTAGTCGTTTTTATCGCTCTGGGCCTTCGGCCCAACCGCGGGTTTGTAGCTCTGGGCGTTCGGCCCAACTGCGAGGGCTGCCATCCCGGAAGCCACGTTTCTTGTGGCGATCCAGGATCTACTATAACCACGTCATTGGCAGATCCAGGGTCACGTTCCTCGCCCGGGCTGACATGACGTTAGCTCGCCTTCTTCAACTCAGCCATCTCCGCGCGCATCGCCTTCACCTCTTCTAGGATCAGTTTCTGCTGATCGCCCAGATCAGCGCGTTCTAGCTCTGCGGCTTCTTCATGCTCAGCCTGCATGGCCGACACGATGATGCCGATGAAGAGGTTCAACACCGTAAATGTGGTGCACAGGATGAACGGAATGAAGAACGTCCATGCAAACGCGTGGACTTCCATAACCGGCCGCACAATGCCCATGGACCAGCTTTCCAGTGTCATAATCTGGAACAGCGAATAGGCCGAAGCAGGCAGCGTACCGAACCATTCCACCAACTGGTCGCAGCGCCCGGCCACCGCTTCGCAGGCCCCGGTGCCGGTGCCGTAGAGTTTGGTGGCGATAACCGAGAACACGTAAAAAATCAGCGTCAGCAGAACCGTGATTGATCCCATGCCCGGTAGCGCTGCAATAAGACCTCCAACCACGCGGCGTAGCGACGGCACCATGGATACCAGCCGCAGGACACGCAAAATACGCAGCGCCCGCAGCACTGAAAGGCTGCCAGTGGTCGGCATCAACGCGATAGAGACGATCACAAAGTCAAAAATGCGCCACGGGTCGTGGAAGAATTTCGTGCGATACACGAAAAAGCGCAGCGCCAACTCCACAACGAAGACCCACAACACTGCCCGGTCAAACAGGCTGATCAGCACCCCAAAGCGCGCCATCACTGCGTCGGATGTTTCAAGCCCCAGCGTAATGGCGTTGAGGATAATCAGCACTGTCACCGCAAGCTCAAACCGTCGGCTGGTGATGAGGGCCTCAACCTGGCCACGAAGGCCGGTGAATGCTGGTTTTGGCGAGGTTGGCATCTGGGGTGTGGGCGTGGCGGACATGCACTGGGGCTCCGGCGGAAAGGATTCGCTCCCCATGCTTATGGGTAGCTGCTGCTTTGGCTTCAAGTGATCACCTCAAGCGATCGTGACCAACGCCATCTTGGCAACACCACCCCTGCTTTGCCATCAAGGGTGATGGAACTGATTTTCGCTTACCTTGCCGGCCTGCTGACGCTCATCAACCCGTGCGTGCTGCCGGTGTTGCCGATTGTGCTGGCCAGCGCCTTGTCCGGCAGCCGTTACGGCCCGATGGCCCTTGCTACGGGTATGAGCGTTTCGTTTGTGATCTTTGGCGTCACTGTCACAGCGTTTGGTAGCGCCATTGGGCTAAGCCAGGATCTGCTTGCCCAGATCGGTGCGGTGCTGATGATCGTGTTTGGGACGGTGCTGTTGGTGCCGGCTTTCTCGCGCCGGTTTGAGCTGGCCACCGCTGGCGCTGCGGCAGGAGCCGGCATCCAGCTGGCACAAACCCAAAGCGATGGATTGCGCGGCCAGTTTTTGGGCGGGGCGCTGCTTGGCATGGTCTGGTCGCCCTGCATCGGCCCGACGCTTGGCGCGGCCATTGCGCTGGCTTCCCAGGGGCAGAGTTTGGGATGGGTTACGGCGATCATGGTGTTTTTTGCCGCCGGCGTCTCAACGCTGATCCTCGCCATCGGGTACGGCTTGGGCAGCAGCATGCGTGCTCGCACCGACAATTTGCGCGCACTGGCCGAGCGTTCAAAACCCATCTTGGGTGTCGCCTTTATCGCCGTGGGCCTCATGCTGTTTTTCGGTGTGCACCACATCATTGAAGGGTTCGCGCTGCAGATCATGCCGATCTGGCTGCAGGACCTGTCCGTATCGCTTTGAACCCTCAAGGAGACCGTTTATGAACCGTCGTGATCTTCTCAAATCTGCCGCAGCTCTTGCAGTTCTGCCACTGATGGCGCGCTCTGTGAGCGCCGCTGGCGTGGTGGACTACACCCCCGGCGCCATTGATGCAGCGCTGGCTCGCGGAGAAACCTTGTTTGTTGATTACTCAGCGCGCTGGTGCGGCACCTGTGCCCGGCAGGAGCGCGTGATCACCTCTCTGCGCGAAGCAAACCCTGCCTATAACAACGCGATGACGTTTATCCGTGTCGACTGGGATCAATGGGGCCGCCACGAGGTGACTACAAGCAGATCGATCCCGCGGCGTTCCACATTGCTTGTGCTGCGCGGTGATGCTGAACTGGGCCGCATTGTTGCGGGCACGTCAGAAGCGCAGATCAAAGAACTGATGGATCTTGGCTTGTCGTAAGCGCTTTGGCTTGCGCCAGGAGACTGGCTCTGTAAAACGGCAATATCTGCGATGTGCGCGCGACGTGCATGCGGGTGTAGCTCAATGGTAGAGCAGCAGCTTCCCAAGCTGACGACGAGGGTTCGATTCCCTTCACCCGCTCCATTGTTAACTGCCAAGACACTGACCGAGGTACTGACCGAGGTACTGACCAAGCCCAGTTGGCGCTGAAGAGCTGCCTGGCCAGCCCTGGGGTCCTGACCCTAGCGCCGCACCAATTGTGATGCCTGCTCGTAAAGTCCAGCCAGATACGGGTTTGCGTTCGCCCTAACGTTTTGCGCTGTCTCCAAAGCATTGGCCCGCAGGGCGAGGTCGCAATCACGATGTGCCATGCGAGGCTTCCTTGTTCCAAAGGTCGGCCACAACGTGCTTGTCAGCTATTGCCGCTGAATCCATGCGCTCACTTCGGCCGTTCTTGCAAAAAGATTCGATGATCAAACACTCCATCAGCAGGCTTGGAGAAAAGCGGCAATAGCCCTCAGCGAAACGTTCAAGGCAGCCCTTGTTTTCAACTGGTGCGGCCCGATCCAAGGCGGTAAAGCCTCGCTCAGCTTGGTCAGGCTCAGTCGGGTTCTGTACTTTGGGCGGCCGTGTGTGGCGTTTTGTGCCAATGGTGCGGGCGGCAGATAAGCTCCCACAGCGCCAAAATGCCTGCGGCTGACAGGCAGATCCAATAGGCTGGTATGGTGCACAAAACCCCAAAGCCAACGCGTGTGTTGCGCCGTTCTGCACCAACCATCGCCAGCGCAATAGCGGCCAGATAGCCAAGCGTTAGGTTGGTCAGGTTGAGCGTCATGAACACCTGTTCGCTGGCTGGTGCACCGCCATAAAACGGTCCAATCAGGCCGCTGAGAACACCAAGGGCGGCCAATAAAAACACAGGGTGGATGAGCACCGAAACAAGGACGCCCAGCATGATGATTTGAAAGGCAAGAAATCCCACTAGCCCAAGATCACTCAGCAACCGCAAAGGCGCGCGCATATGCACCAGCCAGGTCTGCCACCAGCCTTTGAACCAACGCGAGCGTTGCTTGATCCAGGGCCGAAACTGGGTTGGCGCATTTTCATACGTTGTTGATGCGATCATCTTGGTGGCGTAGCCAAGCCGAGCCAAGCGGATGCCAAGGTCTGCATCCTCGGTCACATTGTAAGGGTCCCAGCCGCCTGAACGCACCAACGCATCGCGCCGGAAGTGATTGGACGTTCCCCCCAGTGGAATGGGTAGCCCAAGCTTGGTCAATGCAGGCAAGAGGGCATCAAACAATGCCATATATTCCAATGCAAAATGCCGGGTAAGAAAACTGTTTTGCCCATTGGTGATGTTGAGCGAGGCTTGTACGCAGCCCAGTGCGTCGCGATGGTGGGAGCTGCCGGTCGCAAAGGCCGCCACCGCCTTGCGCAACTGGTTTGGCTCGGGGCGATCTTCGGCATCATAGACCGTCACAAATGTTCCACGTGTGAGCGGCAAAGCGAACATAAGCGCTTTGGGTTTGGTGCGTGGCTTGGAGGGCGGGACAACAATGACCGCCATGTGATCTGGCAGATCCTGCTGCGCAAGCGCGTTCTGGCTGGAGACATCATCACCCTCCAACAAAATCAGAATGTCCAGCTTGTCCGCTGGATAATCCAGAGCCTTAAGGGATGCGACAAGCTGGGGAATGACCGCAGCTTCATCGTATAGCGGGATCATGATGGAGTAGAGTGGCAGCAAGTCATCAGCAGCGCGGGGCTGGTGCAGGTGCGTGTTTTCTTCATCCACTGGTGGTGAAAAGACCGCATAGAAGCGCGCCGCACCGATGGTTGTGTGCGGTTCAAATGGTTTTGGGCGTAAGCCGTCAAACGCCCCGCCATTGCCTGTGCCCATAGGGCTTGCAGACAGCTGCGCGGCGCAACAAATATCCGGCCAAGAGCGACCGGGTGCGCGGCATAAAGCTGCGCAACTTTTGCACGTGCGTTCGGTGTATCCTCATAGACCGCACCACGCTTGCCTTGGGCGTTGCGCACCAAGATGAAGCGCGCCGTGGTTCGCAGGCCATCTAGACCGATAAGGCCTTGCTGAAGGTAGGGCTGCCAGTCCGTGTGATCAAAAGTGGGGGCGAAATCATTGTCCGGTGCAGCACATGGTTGGGGCGCAAATTCGACGGCTTGTTCGCCCCGTTGCAGAGATCCCTGCCAACCTGCTGGACGGGAAACAAAGCGTTCGCTTGGTACCTGGGTAGGGAACATCGCCGGGCCCTCCTTGAGAAGCAGCGTCCCTTAGCGTGTATCGCTTTAAGATTACACGCTATGCGTGCCAATGCTAATGGCTGATCGGCCACTGGGCGCACCCCTCAATGAGTCATCGAGTGCGTGGCACACTCTTCTGTTTGTGCTTGGCGCGCGCAGCGCTATAGGAAGAAACGCTCTACTACCCCAGTCAGCCTGCTCTCTGCCTCACGCTGACCTACCGTTAAACCAAGGACCGCTGTGCACCGCTCTCTTCCCTGCCTTCTGGCCTTGATGTTTGCTGCTTTGCCCCTGCCTGTTTTGGGGCAGGATGCAGAGCAGGTAAGAGGCGAGCTATCAGGCCAGACATCCGGGCAAAGCTCGACCACCCAGGCGGCTGGGTCTCTGGGTTTGCAAACGCTGCGTTTCATCAATCCCGGTGATCGCATTGCCTTGCCCGAGCCGATGCCCGGCCCGGTGCTGCGCTTTGTGGTTGCTGATGATTTTCCACCCTTTGCATTTATAGACGGGTCGGGCCGCCTTGCCGGGCTGCATATCGATCTGGTGCGCAGTGTGTGCGCAACCCTTGATTTACCATGCACGCTGCAGGCTCGCCGGTTTGATCAGGTGCTTGCCGCGGTCGATGAAGATCCCAGCAATTTGGTTCTGGTGGCCGGTCTATCGGTCAACCAAGACAATGCCGAGCAGCTTGCCTTTTCATTGCCCTATTATCGCTTTGCCGCTCGCTTCATTGTCGCCGGGGACACCGAACAAAGTGCGTTGCCTGACGACTGGATTGAAGCGGCGCTGGTCGGTGTGGTTCGAGGCACTGCACATGCGGCGTTTCTTCTGCAAGCCTATGGCCAAGAGCGCGTAGAACTGTTCAACGATGCCGATGCCATGCTTGACGCCCTGCGACGGGGCGAGGTGACCCATGCGTTCGGTGATGGTGTTGATATGGCCATCTGGCTTGGTGGCCGTGCATCGGATGCGTGCTGCGCTTTTGCCGGTGCCCCGGTTTTCTCGCGCGCCTTTTTTGGCGAAGGGCTCACCTTTGCAGTGCCGCGTGGTCAACCAAGGCTTGTTCAAGCGCTCAACGCTGCTCTGTCGCGACTGGAAAGCTCCGGCGACCTGGAGCGTCTTATGCTGACGTCCTTTCCGCTTGACCCGCTTGGTCCGTAGGTCGCTCGTTTTTTTCTAGCGGATCGGGCGCATTCACTTTTTGATAGGTGCGAAACGGCAGGATAAGGCTCCACAGCAAGCCAGTTGGGGCGCGATCTTGATGCTCGGCCAGTCCAATGGTCATACCGTGTTGCCCCATAATGGGGTCCTGTGTGTAAACCCCAAACAGGCGGTCCCACAGCGACAGGTTAAAGCCGTAATTGGTGTTGGTTTCCCGCTCGATGATCGAGTGGTGAATGCGGTGCATGTCCGGCGTTACGATCGCCGGGCGCAGGATACGATCCAGCCACAGCGGCAGCTTAACGTTGGAATGGTTGAACATCGCCATGCCGTTGAGGATGATCTCAAAAATGAGCACCGCAAGGGCGGGCGCACCCAGCAGCGCCACAAGCGCGCCTTTCCAGACCATGGAGACGATGATTTCCAGCGGATGAAAGCGCAGCGCGCTGGTCACATCCAAGTCCACATCAGCATGGTGCACCTTGTGGATGCGCCAAAGCCAGGGCCAGTGGTGCGAGACAACATGCTCCAGCCAAACCGCAAAATCCATGAAGATGATCACAAAGATCACCGCGAAAATCAGCGGCACCTCAATCCAGTTGAAAAGTCCAAAGCCTGCCTGCTCGGCCCAAAGCGCAACACCGACAGCAGCGGCGGGAAAGATGATGCGCAGTACCGCTGAATCCACGATCAGCATACCCCAGTTGGTCAGCCAGCGACGCCCGCGCGCAGGAAACCGCTCGCGGCGCGGTAAGAGCTGCTCAAATACCGCCATGGCGGTGAAAATGCCGACAAAGGCAGACAGGCGTACGGTGGCTTCGGAAAATTCAGGCACACGAACCTCGTGGTTGAGTGGGTAGGCTTACGTTATAGAATAGTGCCCGCTCACAGTCTCCTCAAACCGGCGTGAGGTCGCATGCTGTCGGCGCTGCAACCGGGGCAGCAGCGTGCGCAGCGCTTCTTGGTCGTTGGCGCACAGCGGGTCGAGGACTTCACCAAGCACCTTCGTCACGGCTTCCTGGATGGCTTCCTACATGGCTTGGACGGCGTTTTCGCCCAGAGGCTTCAGCTGTCCTTCTCAGCGTGCCGAGAAGGTGGTCTACTTGGTCCAAGAATGTTGAATAGAGAAACCCGAAGCGGAGAAGCACCATGGCGCAAGCCCCTAAAATCTCGATGAAAGAGGATGGCCCTCTGCTGGTTGCCAATGGTCCCGGCCTCACAGGTGCAGACGGCGTAACCGCCGACCCAAAGCCCATGATTGCGCTATGCCGCTGCGGGGCGTCCGCCAACAAACCATTTTGCGATGGCAGCCATGGCGCTGCGGGTTTTTCCAGTGCGCCGGACCATAGCAAGCTGCGCAACGCGGCGGTGACGTACACCGGTAAGGCCGATGGGGTGGATGTCACAATCAGCTACACCCCGGTGCTTTGCACTCATGCCGCTCAGTGTCAGGCGCGGGCCATTTCGGTGTTCAACCCCAAGCAAAAGCCCTGGATTCAACCCGAGGGTGGCAAGCTGGAAGAGATTTTGGACGTGATCGCCGCGTGCCCATCCGGCGCGCTGCGTGTTGCCGTGGGTGACAGGCCTGAGCAGCACATGACCACCGGTGAGGTGGCCATCGCCATAGAAAAGAACGGCCCTTACCATGTGAGCAATGTGGCGCTGGAGGCTGAGTTCAACGGCGTAGGCGCGAGCCGGGCCAAATACTCGCTGTGCCGGTGTGGCTTGTCGAAAAACAAGCCCTTCTGCGATGGCTCGCACTATGATGCCAAATGGTCAGATGAGGACACGGCTGTGAGCGACTGATCAGCCAATCTCCTCAAGCCCCTCAATGCTCTCAACGCCCTTGGGCGTCAGCGCGTAGACCCCGCGTTCCACGCGCTCAAACCAGCCATAATGGTCGCTTGCCATTATGGTGGTGGCGCGCCCCACGCCCGTTGCTTTGGCGACATGTGACCCCTTGGTGGGACCATTTGTTTTCAAGTGCAATGCACAGAGCATTGCATCCTGCCGGTAGGCGGTCACGATGGTGGTGCGCGCGGAGCCGCCGGTATTGGGGTCACCAACGCGCCGGGCAAACTCGCGCAGAAGGCGTGTTTTGCGTGGCTTGGACCTGCGCGGCGTGTAGGGGACAGGGTCCAGATGAACCTCCACAAAGCCATCGGGCAGCCGCACTGTGATCAACCCTAGACCAAGTCTTCGGGCAAGGGTCATATTCTTCTTCAGTGCGCCCAAGAACCTGCGCCCCGCCCCGCGTGCCACTGCCACATACACACTGTCAGTAATCGCTTGGCGTGCCACACCCTGGTGGAAAAGTGACAGCGAAAAAGCTGTCTTCAACTCGACAATCACCGGGTCATCATCAGCGTTCGCGCCTGTGCGGCACGCTACAATATCGGCTGAGGCCACTTCGGCCTTCACCTCATAGCCCTGCTTTTCCAGATACGCTTTGATCGGCGGGTAGAGGTCTGTTTCCAAAAGAGGCTTCGTAGGGCGACTCATTGCGCCCTTTTAGCAGCTTAGACTGGCCCCTGCGGGGCACTAGGCTGAGAGCGCGCGCGCCTGAGAAAAGCTTAACAGGCGTTTGCTGCGCTCATCCCACACCTGAAGTTTTACCGTGGCAAGGCTCTGCCAAAACGTCAGGCGGTTGTGATCGGCCAACTCGGGGTGGGCGCGCAGCACTTGCGGTAACCTGTAAAATGGAATGCGGCTGTAGAGGTGGTGCACATGATGGATGCCGATATTAGCCGTGAGCCACTGAAGCGGCTTGGGCAGCACATAGTGCGAGCTTCCGTGCAGGGCGGCCTCGTGCAACTGCCAGTCTTCGTTCTGCTCCCAGTGCGTGGCCTCAAATTGGTGCTGAACGTAAAACATCCACACGCCCGCAATAGCAGCCAGCACTGTGGTTGGCAGGAAGATGAACACAATAGGTGCCCAGCCGCCAGCCCAATAAACAAGCCCAAGCGCGCCCAAAATGGCAGCGTTTGTTGCCATCGCACTGACCCAATATTTGCTTTGGTCGGTTAGGCCCATCGGCAGACGATACTCCAGCAGGAACATGTAAGCCGGCCCAATGCCAAACAGCACCAGCGGGTGGCGATAAAGCCGATAGGCGAGGCGGCCCATTGGCCCGCGTGCGCGGTACTCGTCCACTGTCAGCGTGTTGATATCACCCAGACCTCGCCGCCCCAGATTGCCCGATGCGCCATGGTGGATGGCGTGGCTGCGCTTCCACACATCATAGGGCGTCATGGTGAGCACGCTGATGGCGCGGCCAACCCAGTTTTCCAGGGTCTTGTTGTTGAAGAACGAGCCATGTCCGCAATCATGCTGGATGCAAAACAGCCGCAGCAAGAAACCAGCGTTGAGCGCAGCGATGCCGACACTTAGCCAAACACTGACAGACATTGCCCACCACGCCAGCGCCCACAGCGCAACAAAAGGCCCAAGCGTCACAGCCAATTCAAACAGGCTCTGACGGGTACTGGGTTCGCGATAGGCCGAAAGGATTTTCACCCAGTCGCGCGCGTCACCGCTTAGGTCACTGGATGCCTCTAAGGGCTGGGCGGTGGTGGGTCTATCGAGCATAAACGCGGTCTCGTCTTGCATAAGCGGACCGGGCTGGCTGGATGCCAATGCCGCACGCTCAAAAGGCAGGTGTCAAAATCTTGGTGGTCCGGCCCTAGCAGATGATGGCGCGTAAAGCATTCAGTATTTCTGATGAGTTGGCGTACCCAGCTACATGCCTTTGTACCGCGCGATGGCGCTCCGTTCGATGGCGGCAACAGTCAGCTTATCTAAATTCAGCGCATCACGGACGAGTTGAAGCACGCGAAGCTCTTCCTGCTTGAGGTGCAAATCAGCGGCGGCCACCTCTACGGCGCAAGCATAGGCTGTATCTGCCAGGCGCTCAGGGATCGCTTGGCCCGCTGCATTCAAGACCGACTGCAACCCGCCCTCTTCGGACAGCGCAAGGCTGGCTGTTTCTGATGTCGCAACCAGCCGCTCGTGCGAGTAGCCGTCAAACACTGGAAAGGTGGAAACGATCTCACCGATCTTGGAAAGTTCTTCATCACGCATGGCCCGGTCGGACGCGGAGATCATGACCATCAGCATAATGAGGGCATCTTGGGCGGTGAGGTCGGACATGAGGTTTCCATCTGGATGTTTGTAATTGGTTCCACCTCAAGCTAGGAACGCTCGGGCCTGCGCGCAAGGTAGGCCCTAACACCTTCTGAAAGCTCGGATATGCCAAACCTGCTGCCCTTTGACTTGGATTCTGAAACGCTGGACACGGCGACGCGCGCCAAAGCTTGGCCGTTTGAAGAGGCCCGCAAGCTTGTTAAGCGCATCGAAAAATCCGGCAAAACCGACCCTGTGCTGTTCGAAACGGGCTACGGCCCCTCCGGGCTGCCGCATATTGGCACGTTTGGCGAGGTGGCACGCACAACCATGGTGCGGCACGCCTTTCATGTGCTGACCGGCGGCAAGGTTGAAACACGCCTGCTTGCCTTTTCAGATGACATGGACGGGATGCGGAAAATTCCAGGCAATGTACCAAACCAGGCCATGCTGGAAGATAATCTCGGCAAGCCGCTAACCGTCGTGCCCAACCCGTTTGCAGAGGGCAGCGATGGTGATGCACCCAGTTTTGCGCACCACAACAATGCCAAGCTGCGCGAATTCCTGGATCGCTTTGGCTTCGACTACGAGTTCGCCTCAGCCACCGACTATTACGTCCAAGGTAAGTTTGATGCGATGCTGGTGCGCACGCTGGAGCGCTATCAGAAAATCATGGAAATCATGCTGCCCACCCTGGGCGCGGAGCGCCAGGCGACCTATGCGCCTATCCTGCCGATCTCACCGACCACAGGGCGGGTGCTTTATGTGCCAATGAAAGAGGTGAACCCAGCCGACGCGACCGTGACGTTTGAAGACGAGGATGGCCGTGACGTTACGCTGGATGTGCGCTGCGGTAATGCCAAGCTACAATGGAAGCCGGATTTTGGCATGCGTTGGGCGGCGCTCGACGTGGACTTCGAAATGTTTGGCAAAGATCACCAAAACAATTCTGTCGTCTACGATCGTATTTGTAAGGCGCTGGGGGGCAAGCCGCCGGAGCACTATGTTTACGAGTTGTTCCTGGATGACAAAGGCGAGAAAATATCCAAGACCAAAGGCAATGGTATCACCATTGATGAGTGGCTGGACTATGCCTCGGCCGAAAGCCTGTCACTGTTCATGTTCCAAAAGCCGCGCACGGCCAAACGGCTTTATTTTGATGTCATCCCACGTGCAGTCGACGAGTATTTCCAGCACACCGGCGCTTTCGACCGTCAGGACGTAAGTGGCAAATTGGGCAACCCTGCCTATCATATCCATTCCGGCGATGTTCATCCTGTTGAACTGCCGGTAAACTTCTCCATGCTGCTCAATCTGGCCAGCGCGGCGAATGCAGACGATGAAGCTGTGCTGTGGGGTTTTATTGGGCGGTACGCAGATGGTCTCTCGCCAGGCGACAATCCGACCTTCGATGCACTGATTTCATCGGCCGTGCGTTACTTTAACGACCGTGTTAAGCCGCACAAAACTTATCGCGCGCCCAGTGAGGAAGAACGCGCTGCGCTCACTGATCTGGCGACCAAGCTTGATGGCATGGACGGCAAAGACGGCCAGGAATTGCAGGGCGTGGTGTATGAGGTTGGGCGCACGCATTTCCCAGATCATAACAAACCCAACAAGGACGGCACGCCCGGCGTATCGGTCACTTGGTTCTCAGCGCTTTATCAAATTTTGTTGGGCGAGGAAAAAGGTCCGCGCTTTGGCTCATTTATTGAGCTTTACGGTGTTCCAGAAACCCGAGCCCTTATCGCCAAAGGGCTATCCGGCGAACTGGCGGGCTAGGCCTATGCCGCTGATCAAACTGCCCAAGCTGCGCAAAGGCCCCAGGCTGCCACCCATGGTGGTGGACTTTCTGGATGCCTATAACGCCAAAAATGTCGACGGCATGCTGGCCGATGTAACCAATGACGTTATGTTCCGGCACTATTGCGATGCCGGGGTGTTGTTCAAGGCCGAAGACAAGGTGGCCTTCGAAGCCGCAATGCGCGAAGATGTTTCAGCTTTCACGCAACGTACCCATACAGTCAAAACGTCAATGACGATGCTCGGGAGTACGGTGTTGACGACCCAGTTTGACGCGCGTGTTGGCAAAGATCTGTCGAGCGGATGGGTTGCTGGTCAGGACATCACGCTTCCGGGCGCAGCTGAATTCCAGTTTCGCGATGACAAGATAGCCAACATCACCTTTCGTACCTGATCGAACCGAAACATGCATACCGTTGCCGCCCTCTACCATTTTGCCAAGGTGCCGGATCCGCAGGCCTTGCAGGCACCGCTGAAGCGGCTGTGCCATGCCAAGCATGTCATGGGTTCACTGTTGCTGGCCCCTGAGGGCATCAACGGCACGATTGCAGGTCCCCGGGAAGGGGTGGATGCCGTGCTGGAACACATCAAGGCGCTGCCGGGCTTTGCAGGTCTTGAATGGAAGGAAAGCGCGGCCAGCGAGCCACCGTTCAAACGCATGAAGGTGCGCCTTAAGCGTGAGATCGTCACCATGGGTCAGCCGGATGTGGACCCAACTTGTGCGGTGGGTCGCTATGTGGAACCGGCGGACTGGAACGCCTTGATCAGTGACCCGGATGTGGCGGTGATTGATACCCGCAATGCTTACGAAATATCGATCGGCACCTTCGAGGGCGCGATTGACCCCAAAACCGATGCTTTTGGCCAATTTCCCGACTGGTGGGCAGAGAATGCCAAGCAGTTTGAGGGCAAGAAAATTGCCATGTTTTGCACCGGTGGCATCCGCTGTGAAAAGTCCACAGGCTACCTGATGGGCCAGGGCGTGGGCGAGGTCTACCACCTCAAGGGCGGCATCCTTAAATATCTTGAGACGGTGTCAGCAGATGAGAGCCTGTGGCGTGGTGATTGCTTTGTGTTCGATGAGCGTGTGTCGGTCGGTCACGGTCTGGTCGAGGGTCCCCATTCGTTATGCCGGGCCTGCGGGCGACCGTTGAGTGAGAACGAGCGGGCGCACCCTGACTACGAAAAGGGCGTGCAGTGCCAGCACTGCGTGAATGAGTACACCGAGGCTGCGCGTGCACGCTTTCGCCAACGCCAAAGTCAGATGGATCTGGCGAAAACGCGCACCAAGAAAACGCGCACCAAGCCGACAAAGGCCACATGACCTTCTGGATATTGGCCGGCCTTGCCGCCTTTGTTCTAGGTGTCTCCAAGGGCGGCATGCCTGTGGTTGCCATTCTATCGGTGCCGCTGCTTTCACTGGTTATGGATCCAACGCTTGCGGCAGGCCTTTTGCTGCCGCTGTACCTGATTGCCGACTGCTATGCGCTCTACCTGTTTCGCAAGGCGTTCAGCGTACGCAACCTCAAAATTCTGATCCCGGCAACGGGCGTTGGCCTGGTTATCGCCACGTTCACCGTTTCTGCAGTGCCGCCCGACGCGATCAAGCTGCTTCTGGCAGGCATCTGCCTGTCCTACATCGCAAATGCGATGCGCAAACGCTTAAGCCAGGGCGCAGTTCAGCCTAAGCCAGCCGATATACCGCGCGGTGTTTTCTGGGGCACGCTTGCGGGGATCACCAGCTACATTGCCCATTCCGGCGGGCCGCCTTACCAAGCTTATGTGCTGCCGCAAAAGCTCCAAAAAATGACCTATCTGGGCACCACGGCAATCGTCTTTGCCTGCATCAACTGGATGAAGGTGCCAGCCTATATCTACACAGGCCAGATGGATTGGCAGAGCGTGGGGCAATCGCTCTGGCTAGCCCCTTTTGCGCTGGCGGGTGCGTGGTTTGGGGCGCAGGTCAGCAAGTGGCTACCGGAAAAAGTGTTTTTCTTCCTCATTGAGGCCGCCTTGGCTTTGGTGTCTTTGAAACTGCTTTACGAAGTTCTGCTGCATTAGCTTACCCTACGGAATGGAAAGGTTGCGCGCATCACTGTTTCACATTGCAACAGGTTGGTCGTTTGCCCAGTTCACCGGCATTCACCAAGCCAGATGCTTTGCAAATCCGTAAAGGACTGTTTTACCGAGCTAATTCAATCTGGTCAGCATGCAAAACTCGAAAAAATCAGTTTGAAATTCATGCCTGCTGACAAAGTATCAAAGACACTTTTTGCGTCATTGCCCGTTCGGCTAACAGCGCTTGCGTTCACGTTGGTCGCCCTTGGCGTTCTGGTAATGGCCAGCCTGAGCTTCATGCGCGTGTCAGATTTGACCACGCAAAACGCCAACGTGCGTATAGACCGTGCGGCCAAGGCCGCAGCCAGTATGATGGAACAGGCAACGCAGGGCCAGTTTACCGCATTGCGCGATGAAAACCTCCGGCCGCTGGCGTTGCAGCTCACGGATGAATCCGATGAGAGTGCGTTGGTGTTCACACCCTTCTTCGATGCGCTGTTGGCAGAGATAGGCGGCAACAACCAGGGTGCGGCGAACCTGTTCGCACTCAATAGGACAACACTGGCTTTTGACCGTTTTGCAACAATATCTCGCCGCCCCGATGGCTCTATGCCGCCGCCAATGTCAATTACGCAGGGGCATCCGGCCTATGCATCACTTGCGGCCTCTGAGCCGTTTGTGGGCGAGGTGCCGGTGATGGGCCGCATGCGCTTGGCTTACCTGACGCCGATTTTGGATGCGCAAGGTGCGCTGGCTGGTGCACTGGCCGTTGATGTTGGCTGGGTTGATGATCTCAGGCTTGCAAGCAATGAGCTGCGCTCAACCCTGTTTGGGTATGCGGCCATGGTGCTGCTGCTGGTGGCCGGGTTCGGGGTTTACTTTATGCGCCGGGCTTTGAAGCCGCTGCGAACGTTGGCGCAATTTGCTAACGATGTTGCAGCCGGCAATGACAGCGCCGAGGTGCCCTATATGGCGCGGCGCGATGAGGTTGGTGCCCTGGCACATGGCTTGGCACGGGTTGCACGCCTGCAAGATGAGCTGGAAGACCTTGCCTATACCGACATTATGACAGGGCTTGGCAATCGGGCGCGCTCGATGAAAAGCCTGGAAGAAGCAATCGAGGCTTCAAAGTCAGGCAAGCAGTTTGCCTTGCTTCACATTGATTTGGTGCGATTCTCGCGTGTCAACGCAGCCTATGGCACAGCGATGGGCGATCAGGTTTTGCGCGATATTGGCCAGAGGATTCAGGATCATTTTGGCCCGCAAGTTCCGGTCGCGCGTCAGGGCGACGACAAATTCGCTGTGATTTTGGAAGGTGTAGTTTCGGCGCTTGCTGCGCAAGCTGCCGCGCAGGCATTGGTCAGCACGCTGAGTGAACCGGTGCAGATGCCGCTGGGCGATGTGCAAGTGGATGCGGCGGTGGGCGTGTGCCTGCTGCCGAGCCAGGCTGACGATGTTGAAACGGCAATTGCCCGAACCAACCTGGCGTTGAAGGCAGCCGTGCAAGGCGACCTGGGTCGCACATGTGTTTATTCCCCTGATTACAGCGACAACACACATCGCGAATTGCAAATGGAGCGGGACCTGCGCAAGGCGATTTCACGGGGTGAATTGACGCTGCATTATCAGCCACAGATCAATCCCACGACGCATCACCTGGAGGGTCTGGAAGCGCTGGCGCGCTGGACGCATCCAACCGAGGGCTCCATTTCACCGGCCGAATTCATCGGTGTTGCCGAGCGCTCTGGTCTGATTGTGGATCTGGGTGATTGGGCGCTCAATGAAGCCTGCCGGCAGGCGCGCAGTTGGCTGGATGAAGGCTTTGCCTTTGGGCATGTCGCGGTGAACGTCTCGGCGGTTCAGCTATGGCGGCCCGACTTTGCCAGCACGGTGGAGGCGGCGCTTGATCGCCACAACTTACAAGGCAAGCATGTGTGCATCGAGGTTACGGAGAGCGTGTTCGCTGATCATGAAGGCGACTGCATGGTCACGCTGATGGAAAAACTTCGGGCGCTGGGTGTCATGCTCTCGCTGGATGACTTTGGTTCGGGCTACTCCTCGCTTGGCTATCTCAACAAGCTTCCATTTGATCAGTTGAAGATTGACCGAACCTTCGTGCGCAACGCTCCCGGTGACGATCAGAGCGAGAAACTGCTGCGCGCTATCGTTGCCCTGGGCCAAGGTCTGGGTATGGCCATTGTAGCTGAAGGTGCTGAAGAGGCTGATGAGGTCGCGCTGGTTGAAAAGCTCGGTGTGGGGTCTGTCCAGGGCTATTATTTTGCACGACCGGTCGGCCCGTACGAGCTGGGCGAAACGTTGCGTTCGATGGAAGATCGGCTTGCCGCTTCGGCAGAGGAACACGCGCTGCGCTTGTCTGCCTAGGGTCAGGGGCGCTAGTCCAGATCAACCTTACCGCTGCGCCCTTTCTTGATAGCGCCGCGCTTTGACTTGGCTTCCAGACGTCGCTTTTTAGAGCCCAGCGTTGGCCGAGTGGCGATGCGCCGCTTGGGCACAAAAGCTGCTTTTCGGATCACATCAAACAGGCGTTGCTGGGCATCCTTGCGGTTCATCTCCTGCGTGCGATGTCGTTCGGCAAGGATCACCAGAACACCATCCTTGGTCAGGCGGCTATCGCCCGAGGTCAGAATTTTTGTCCGCACCCTCTCCGGCAGATTGGGCGAAGTGCGCACATCGAAGCGCAGTTGCACCGCGCTGGAGACTTTGTTGACGTTTTGCCCGCCCGGGCCGCTGGCGCGCACAAAGGTCTCGGTAAGCTCGTCATCAAACAGTGAAATGCTGTTCGTTACGCGGATTAGGGCCATGGTGCTTCACTCATCTGCTATCACTCAAGTGCGGCCAAAGCCCGCGCTGTTGCGCCCGCGCGGTGGCCTGCGCTGCCTGCAAAGTGCTGCTGGCGCTTTGGCTTGCAAACGCCCAGCCTTGTGCCACTACCCAAAGTGAGAGGTCTGTTTCGCCAAGGGTGCAGGGCGCAGTGTGATCGTCGCCTGCATTGTCTCGCAAGGTCAGCGTGCAGGATATGCTGCGTTGTGCGATGAGGCGACGCATAGCCGTGCGTGCAAGCACAGCACACAGCGGCGTTCGACCGTCACGAAGCGCGCAAACAGCATCCTCATCCACCCCTTGCGTGCCTTCCAAAACAACGCGGCCACGACGTGTAGAAAGCCGATTGGCCTGCTCAACCACCACAATGCCAAGGTTCACCGCGCGCGGTGGAGGCGGTGCGACAGGCGGCGTTGGCAAACGTTCCACAATTTCGCCAGCTTGGGGCACATTTACCTCCCGACCAGGGATGACCTGGCGGGTCTGCGGCAGAACTTCAGCAACCGTCTCCGAGGTGTCAGCTTCATCGGCAAGCAGTTCACCTGGGTTAACCTCATCCTGGCTCCCCTGTGCCTCTTGGCTCTCCGGCGAGCAAGCAGCAAGGACCAGACACATCATGATTGGCAGCGCAGCGAGCCAATGCCGCTGGGCGCGGCCGGCCTCTTGCCTATTGGCTGGCCCAAACAATGCGTGCCATCCAGTCAATGTCCGATAGGGCAATCTTGCGATCAGCATGCTCAACATTCAGCGAGTGCAGCTCCACATGACTGTTGGTCTTGCGGGCTAAAATCTTGGCGAGAACTTCACCGGATTTGGTGCGCACGACCACACGGTCGTGGCGACGCAACTGCGCATCGGGCGAGATGACAATGATATCTCCATCGCGGTACAGTGGCAGCATGGAATCGCCCGATACCTCTAGCGCGTAGGACTGATCGTCCTCCAGATCGGGCACCTGGATAGCATCCCATCCATGACCGGCGGGAAAACCTGCATCGTCAAAGTAGCCGCCATCGCCTGCTTGCGCAAAGCCGATCACGGGGACCACATCGCTGACCCGATTGTGCTGACGGCTCTTGGTTTCAAGCCCTCCGCTCATCAGGCGGGCAAAGCTGTCAAAGTTTTCCCCGGTTGCGTCCAGCACTTTAAACAGTGATTCGGTTGACGGCCAACGCGGGCGACCATCATTGGCAAAGCGCTTGGAGCGGTTAAAGGCGGTGGCATCCAGCCCCGCCTGACGTGCCAGCGCTGACACGGAAAGCGCATGGCGATTAGCCAGCGCATCAATTGCGCTCCAAATCTGGGTGTGCGACATGTCGATTCCGTCTTTTGCTAGGAAAGTTGGCCTATTTTTGCGTAATCTGGGCATATCGTCCTGTCTACATCGCTAGGATTGCACGCTTTAGGAATACAACCATAGCGAGTCGCAGTTTCGAGTTCGCCTACAAATGTTCACCCCACGTTCTTTTTTGTCACAGATTTCAGCTCATTTCGTCCCGTGACGACACCACCTGGGCTCGCGTTTCGGCTCGGATGTTGTTGTGCCATTGACCCAGCTTCCTCGCCCGCCTAGGCGGTTGAGACATGAGCCAACTGATTTTCAAGATCGAAAGCGCCGATGTTTGGCAGGCTGCGCAAGCCGTCGGTGTCTATACCGGGGCACCTGTGGATGTTACCGATGGTTTCATCCATTTTTCCGCTGCCGATCAGGTTGCAGGCACGCTTGGTAAGCACTTTGCTGGGCGCAGGGGATTGCTGTTGATCGCGGTGGATGCAGCCAAACTTGGCAGCGATCTGCACTGGGAGGTTTCGCGTGCCGGTGCCCTGTTCCCGCACCTTTATGCGCATCTGGCCATTGATGCAGTAGCCGATACCCGCCCCATTCCCGACGATCATGATCTCTCCGGTTTTGTTGATTGGGGTATTGAGACCGAATGGTGACGCCTTGGAAAATTGCCCGCAAGCTGGTGTTCGCTCGGCCACCTGAAGAGGCCCATGATCTTGCCCTCAAAGGGTTAAATGCCGGGCTGGTGCCGCCCTCGCAAAAGGCTTTGAAAGCGCGCCCTTGGCTTGCTCGAACCCTGGTGGGCTTAACCTTCAGGAACCCCGTGGGCATTGCCGCAGGTTTTGACAAGAATGCCGATGTACCGATGGCCATTCTTGCTCAAGGCTTTGGCTTCACGGAGGTCGGAACCACCACACCGAAACCACAGGCGGGCAACCCCAAGCCGCGGGTCTTTCGGTTGGTGGAGGATGAGGCGCTGATCAACCGGCTAGGCTTCAACAATGAAGGCCATGATGCCATGGCTGCCCGGCTGGAAGCGTTGCCTGCAAAGGGGCAGCGTGGCGGCATTCTCGGCGTGAATATTGGGGCCAACAAGGATGCTGAGGACCGGGTTGCCGATTATGTGATGGGCGTGCGCCGGTTTGCCGAGCTGGGCGACTATATCACCATCAACATTTCCTCACCCAACACGCCGGGCCTGCGCGATCTTCAGGGCAAAGACGCCTTGACGCGTCTTCTGTCTGAGGCGCTCGATGCCCGCGAGGGCAAGCTAGCTGGAGGCGAAACCTGTCCGGTGTTTGTGAAAATCGCACCGGACTTGGATGATGAGGGTTTGGCGGACACGTTGGAGGTCATTGCCGCCAGCCCTGTCGAAGGGGTGATCGTCTCCAACACAACCAATGCCCGGCCACAGAGTTTGCGCGGTAAGGCAAAAATGGAAAAGGGGGGGCTCTCCGGCAAGCCTTTGTTTGAACCCTCCACCGCCATGCTGCGCACTGTCAAAGCCGCTTTGGGTGACACCAAAGCGCTGATTGGCGTTGGCGGGGTAGACAGTGCTGCGACGGCGCAGGCCAAGTTGGATGCGGGCGCTGATCTGGTGCAACTTTACACCGGCTATGTGTACCAAGGCCCGGGGTTGGTCGGCGACATTCTGGATGGTCTCGACAGAGGCGGGAAAGCGGCCTAAGCCTGCCGCAACTGTAGAAATCGCCCAAGAGGCAGCAAACATTGGCACGCGATAGCGACGACGCGACCCCACTGGGTGGACGCGATGCGCTGGTGGAGTATTTGGCAGGTGGCGAGAAATCGCCTGATGCCTTTCGCATCGGCACCGAGCACGAAAAATTTCCCTTCACGCTGAACGGTCACCACCCGGTCCCCTACGAGGGCGCTGGGGGTATTGAGCAGCTTTTGAAGGGTATGGAAGGCCTGCTGGGCTGGGAGCCCATTCTGGATGAAGGCAAGATTATTGGTCTGGCCGACGCCACTGGTGGCGGCGCGATAAGCTTGGAGCCCGGTGGCCAGTTTGAGCTGTCCGGCGCGCCGCTTCAAAACCTGCACCAGACCTGCAGCGAGGTGCATGCGCATTTGGCGCAGGTGCGTCAGGTCGCAACGCCGCTGGGCATTGGCTTTTTGGGCACGGGCATGTCGCCCACATGGTCGCTGGACGAAACCCCAGTTATGCCCAAATCGCGCTACGGCATCATGGCCGGCTACATGCCCAAGGTCGGAACGCGCGGACTGGACATGATGTTCCGCACTTGCACCATTCAGGTGAACCTAGATTTCCAAAGCGAAGCCGACATGGTGGCCAAAATGCGCGTTGGTCTTGCATTGCAACCGGTGGCCACGGCGCTGTTTGCCAACTCGCCGTTTCATGACGGCAACCTCAATGGCATGCAGTCAGAGCGTGCCAACATCTGGTTGGACACTGACAACAACCGCGCCGGTGCACTTCCGCAGGCTTTTGAGGATAGCTTTGGTTACCAGGCTTATGTGGACTGGGCGCTGGATGTCCCGATGTATTTCATCAAGCGCGGTGACACCTATCACGATGTGACGGGCTCCTCGTTCCGCGATCTGATGGCAGGCACGCACGCCGCGTTGCCGGGTGAAAAGGCAACCCTGTCTGACTGGACCAATCACCTCTCCACGCTCTTTCCAGATGTGCGGCTGAAGCGTTTCATCGAGATGCGCGGCGCCGATGGTGGCCCGTGGGCACGCATCTGTGCGCTCCCTGCACTCTGGGTGGGTTTGCTGTATGATGAGGCAACCTTGAAGCAAGCAGAAGCGCTGGCGCTGGACATGACGGTTGATGAGCGCGCGTCGATCCGCAGCCAAGTGCCGCAACTTGGCCTGAAGGCGCCCTTCCGTGATGGTACGGTGCGCGATTTGGCCCGCCAGATGGTGGCGCTGGCTAAAAAGGGCCTTGCAGCGCGTGCCAACCTCAACCCATCGGGCAATGATGAAACGATTTTCCTGTCCACCCTTGAGGAAGTGGTGGAAACGGGCCGCAGTCCAGCCGATATTCTCCTGGAGCGCTATCATGGTGTCTGGGGGGCAGACTTGGATCGCCTGTTCAAAGAGTTGGCCTATTAGCGCCAACAAGACCGGGACCTGTGCCTGACGGTGCCGGGTTACTTAAAAAGCCCGCCAGCCGATGTCACGGCGGCAAAAGCCTTCTGGCCAGTCGATGGCATCGACCACGGCGTAGGCTTTGTCACGGGCTTTTTGTAGCGTTTCACCCTTAGCTGTCACGCCAAGCACACGACCACCGGTGGCGCGCACGCTGCCATCCTCATCGCCGCTGGTGCCGGCGTGGAACACCACTACATCGGGATCTGTCGTTGCAGGTATCGTGATCACTGTTCCCTTGTCATAGCCGCCGGGATAGCCTTTTGCTGCCATGACCACCGTCATAACCGGGTCATCGCTGAAGCTAAAGGACGCCTGGCCAACCTCGCCATTGGCGCAGGCCATCAGCACTTCTGCTAGATCGCCCTGGAACTGCATCATCAGCACCTGGCACTCAGGATCACCAAAGCGGGTGTTAAACTCAATCAGCTTGGGGCCGTCTTCGGTTATCATGAGCCCAGCAAACAACACCCCTTTAAAAGGCGTGCCGCGAGCGGCCATGCCCGCCACAGCGGGTTGGACAATTTCAGCCATCGCGCGCTGGCTCATTGCTTCACTCATCACCGGCGCTGGCGCATAGGCGCCCATGCCGCCGGTGTTTGGCCCAGTATCACCTTCACCAACCCGTTTGTGGTCTTGTGCCGAACCGAACAACACAGCTGTCTCACCATCACACAGCGCAAAAAGGCTCGCCTCTTCGCCGATCAAGCACTCCTCAATCACCAAGCTTGCTCCGGCTTGCCCAAACACGCCGTCAAAACATGCGCTCACTGCCGCGCGTGCCTGCTCTAATGTCTCGGCAACTGTCACGCCCTTACCAGCGGCCAGCCCATCAGCCTTGATAACAATGGGAGCGCTTTGCTTGTCCAGATAGGCGAGCGCTTCAGCCTCATCGGTGAAATGCGCATAGGCGGCGGTAGGAATGCCCATTTCATCGCACAAGGCCTTGGTGAAAGCCTTGGAGCCTTCCAGCTGGGCAGCTTCCATGCTGGGACCAAAGGCGGCGGTGCCGCTGCCCTCCAGATCGTCTACCAGTCCGGCAACCAAAGGCGCTTCGGGTCCAACCACCACAAGATCCACTGCCTCAATGGCGCAGAAGTCAGTCACCGCCTCAAAGTCGTTGATGTCAATGTTGACAGAGCAATCGATGCCGCCATTGCCCGGCGCGCACCACACCTCATCCACGCTTGGTGAACGCTGCAATGCCCAAACCAGCGCATGCTCGCGCCCACCGCTACCGATCACCAAAACACGCATGCTGCTTTCGCCTTGTCACTTGTAACTTGCCGCGCCTCTTGCCACATCCAGTGAGCGCATCCTGTGCCAGATGGGAGACCAAACATGTCGAACGCCGTCAACCGCTTCCTTGGAGGTTCTCCACTTGGCGTGGCCATTCGGCTGCTGCTGATTTCGTTGTTTGTCGGCGTGGTTCTCTCTGCGCTGGGCCTCACACCGATGAGCTTGGTGGATTTTGTGGTCGACTTCTTTGCCCGCATCTGGAACCTGGGTTTTGATGCCCTGGGGCAGTTTGGCCACTGGGTCGTGCTGGGTGCAACGCTGGTGATACCAGTGTGGTTTGTGATGCGGCTTCTGGATCGATCCGGGCGCTAGGTTCAGGTCGCATTCATCTGTTCGGCATGGCGTGCGTTTTGGCAAAGAGCTGCAAGGAAAAGCGTGCAGATTGGGTATCTATCCCGGTCAAACCCTTTGACAAAGCAGATCAACGCTAAAATCGCCTCGCAACGGCGATTGGGTCCATTGGCTTGCCTGGTGCGTTGCAAAACCTTGAAAACCGCATGGTTTCCTGCGGCCTTGCGCCTTCCACCCAAACCAATGCCCTCCAACCATGCCACGTAGATAGATGGGCCCTGACCCTAGCTTACGCGAAGGTAGCGATCCATCACCTTATGGATTGTCGCGTGCCGCACGCCCACCGCTGCGTGGTCAGGTCCATAGCCACCACCAATCACAGCGGCTAGCGGCAGGTCACGCTTGCGCACTTCATCAATCACGAACCAGTCGCGCGCCATCAGCCCTTGCGTCGAGAGCGCTAGCCGCCCCAACTTATCTTCAGTGTGCGGGTCAACGCCCGCATTGTAGAACACGATGTCAGGGTGAAAGACATCAAGTGCGCGCGGTATTGCCGCGCGGACAACATCCATGTAGCCAGCATCACCAGTGCCATCATCAAGCGCGATGTCCACATCGCTTACCGCTTTTTCGCTTGGGTAATTGGCCGCTGCATGAACCGACAAGGTCATGACGCTGTCATCGCCGGCAAAGATATGGGCGGTCCCATCGCCTTGGTGTACATCAAGGTCGATGATAAGCGCCCGGCCGATCAGTCCGTCTGCCTGCAAGACACGCACCGCCACCGCGACATCATTGAAGACACAAAAGCCCGCGCCCTGTTCGTAGCGGGCATGGTGCGACCCGCCCGCCGTGTTGGCCGCCATGCCATGGTCCAGCGCCAACCGTCCCACCAGAACCGTGCCTGCAGTGGCCAATCGTCCGCGCCGCCCCACATCGTGGGTCATGGGAAGACCGATGTCTTTCTCGATGTGGCGGGGCAGGGATGCATTGTTCACACCATCCACATAGGCGGGGCTGTGGGCCAGGCGTAGCCAGCCATCAGGGGCCTCGCGTGGCTCATGAAAGCCATCAGGCGCTAGCCCTTCCGCACGCAAATGCTGCGCCAAAGCGCCAAATTTAGCCATCGGAAAACGATGGCCATTGGGCATTGCGGCCACATAGCCTGGGTGATGAACAATGGGCAGAACACGCGTCATGGTCCGCGCTATAACCCCCTTCACGGTTCGCGCAAATAAGCGTAGGGCAGGCCAATGAGCGCACCGCCACATACTGCCTCACCTGGCAAAGACTTTCCTGTTACGCACGCCTCAGTGTTCGCCATTGCAGTGCCCATGACGCTTGCGTTTATTTCCACCCCTTTGGTGGGACTGGCCGATACATGGACAATCGGTCAGTTGGGCGATGCGGCGCTGATCGGGGCGATTGCCGTTGGCGGCATCATCTTCGATATTCTGTTCACCACCATGAATTTCCTGCGCTCAGGCACCACCGGGCTGGTTGCGCAGGCGTTTGGCGCGGGCCGTGTGCGCGAGGAAGCGGCAATCCTGACCCGCGCTCTGCTTCTGGCACTGGGCATTGGTGTGGTGGCGATCCTTCTGCAAACCCCTCTCCTCCAAGCAAGCCTCTGGTTCATAGGCGGATCGGAGCGAGTGCAGGAGGTGGTGATCGTCTATTTCACCGTCCGTGTGCTCGCTGCTCCGCTGACATTGTCCAACTACTCTGTGCTGGGATATTTTTTGGGTCGCGGCGAGGCGATGACCGGCCTTGCGCTGCAAACGGTGCTGAACCTGACCAATATCAGCCTCAACATCTGGTTTGTGCTTGGTCTTGGCTGGGGTGTGGAAGGTGTTGCGGCGGCCAGCGTGCTTGCAGAGCTTGTTGCCCTGCTGGTGGGTCTGGCACTGGTCTGGCAGCGCCTGCGCAAAGCGCCTTGGCCAACGCGTGCGGAAATACTGGACCACACCGAGCTTGTCCGCATGATGGCAGTCAACCGCGACATCATGATCCGCTCCTTTGCGTTGCTCTTTGCCTTTGCCACCTTCACCCGGCTGTCAGCGCAGCAGGGCGAGGTGGTGCTGGCGGCCAATGCTATTTTGCAGAAGTTCTTTCTGCTGGCCGGCTACTTTCTAGATGGCATGGCAACCGCTGCCGAGCAGCTGGTTGGTCGCGCGGTGGGCGCCATGCGGGCTAAGCCGTTCGTGCGCGCGGTCAAACTATCAGGCTTCTGGTCAGCTGTGCTTGCAGGGTTCGCCACACTGTTCTTCTTTGCGGCAGGCGGGCCTATTATCAACGCCATGACCACCGCGCCGCAGGTGCGCGATATGGGTCACGCATTTCTGATTTTTGCAGCGCTCACGCCAATCGCCGGGGCGGCGGCTTTCCTGATGGATGGGGTGTATATTGGGGCCACATGGTCGCGCGATATGCGCAACATGATGCTTCTGTCGCTGGCGCTCTTTTTGGCGTTGGCCTACACGCTGACACCGGTTATGGGCAACACAGGTTTATGGATCAGCCTGCTGGTCTTCTTAAGCCTGCGCGGTATCACTCTTGGGGTAATTCTGCCCAAGCGAATGAAGGCGACTTTTGGAAGCGCCTAGGGCCGCCACTTTTTAACAAAGCTTGCGTTTGGTGCCAGTGAGCGAACCTCTCTCCGGTCAGGTGCTCGCCCTGACCCGTTTGGCACAGCATAAGTGCCGCTGGGCTGCTGCACAAACGCCGGTGGGGCGTTCAAGCCGCTGTAGGAAATTCCATAGCCCGGCGGTCTGTCTTGTGGCAGCGGCGCAACCCCCAAGGCCTCAGCCTCCTCATCGCGCTGCTCGTGCAGTTTTTCCACCGCGTCCGCCATGCGCTGCGTGGTGCCGCTTACGCTGGTGCGCCACTGGCCAATAATGCTGTCCAGCATGCCATCATTATCATATTCGCGTGACCATTGATCACTGAAGTGCGCAGCACCGCCATTGGGCAGCGCATTTTCAGGCAGCCGGTCAAGAATGATGCGCGAGGGCATGTTGACCGCTTCGCCGAACACCAGAGCCTCACCTGTACCAAGAAGAGGCAGCGCGCGCAGCAAGGGGCCGCTGGCATCCGCCATGGCCGACGCGATGATGGCCTGATCGTGGTCATTGGTAAGGCGCATGGCAAACACGGTCGAGCACTGGGACAGAATGGTTGCGTCCAGATCGGCAGGTCGCTGGCTCACGATGCAAAGCGATGCGCCATATTTACGGCCCTCTTTGGCAATGCGTGCGATGGAGCGTTTGGTTGGCTCAAAGCCCTGGTCGGTTTGTGCGGGCACATAGCGGTGCGCTTCCTCACAAACAAATGTGATGGGGATGCGACCATTGCTGTAAATTGCCAGATCAAAAGCCAAACGCGCCAGCACTGACACCAGCACGTTAATGATCTCGCTTGGCAGCCCCATAAGACTGATAATGGTGATCGGCTTGCCCTGCACTGGAATGCGAAAGATGCGCTTCAGCATGGACTTGAGCGAGTCATTTACCGCAAAGCCACCGAACATGAACGCAAAGCGGGGGTCCTGGATCACCGTTTGCAGGCGCCCCTTGAGCCGCTTGTACACGTCCAGATCGCGCAGCCGTTCCAGCTTGCCTGTCGCCTCATCAATCATCTCGATGACGTCGGTTAATCGATAGGGGATAGGCACATCCACACTGTAGCGCTCGCCCTGTCCGCGGGCGGTTGATAGGCGCAGGGCGCTGCCTTCATGACGCGCTATCGCAAACTGACGCTTGGCTTCGGGGATGAACTCACGCAGCAGTTCAGCTTCTTCGCTGTCCTGGTGTTTGCGTCCCAGCACCACCTCAATGAACTCCTCAAAGGTCAGGCACCAGTAGGGCAGGTTGAGCTTTTCGAGTGGAATTCTTTCCGCCCGGTCCCCAAAGCAGGTGTGATATTCATTGTGCGGGTCCATCAGCACAATATGGGCCTGCGGATGTTGTGCCAGCACCTGGCGCAGAACCAGCGCCACTGTGCAGGATTTGCCGGTACCGGTTGAGCCCACAATGGCAAAGTGCTTGCCGAGCATTTCGTCGGTTTCCACATAGGCTGGAACAGTGGGATCCTGATGCAGGCGGCCAAGGCAAACAGCATTGGAGCTGCCATCTATGCAAACAGCGGTCAGCACATCGTGTTCGATGAGCTGGGCTTCATCGCCAAGGCGTGGAGTAACCGATACACCGCGGCGGAAATTTTGAGATGAACCATCTTCAGCGCGAGGTAGCTCACCCACAATTTCAATGTCGATCAAGCCAGGGTGTGCGCCCTGCGTTCCCGCGACGCTGGGCATGTGCATGCCTGTAACCTGGGTGATGGTCAGCCCGTGGCCGGTATCAATGGTCAACATGCCACCAAGCGGCGGTGGTACAGCGCCCGTAAGCATAACCAATTGCGCGGTTGTGCCCTCAATGGAGCGCACAACGCCTATGCTCTGAGGTTGGGCAGAGGCCGAGCTATGCTGTGTGAAATGGGCCATGGGTGATCATCTGTCTTTGCCAGTCGCGACCCCCACTGTCGCCTCTGGAGCGTTAAAACAGACTAACAGGCACAAGCTAACGCGACCGGTGGTTAATCAAACAACCCAGTCGCCAACGCACAATTGTACCGCTGTGAGACTGGCAACCGCGGCGGTGTCTGCGCGCAGTACACGCGGCCCCAAAGAGATGCTGCGGGCGTAAGGTAAAGCGGCAATATGCGCTCGCTCTGCCGGGCTAAAACCCCCTTCTGGACCGATCAACACAGCCAGTGGTTTGCCCTTGAGATCGGCCATCGCTTTGGCAGGGTCGTCCACATTAGCGTGCTCGTCACACCAAATTAGCGTCCGGCTTTCATCCCAGCTGGTTAGTAACATGCTCAGGTTTTGGCTTGGCAACAGGCTGGGAACAGCCAGAACACCGCACTGTTCTGCCGCCTCAACAATGTTGGCCCGAAGCTTGTCGGGACGTAGTTTCTGGTTTTGCGTATGCTCGGTGATCACTGGGCCAATGCGGCCTGCACCCATTTCCGCCGCTTTTTGGACCATCCAGTCCATGCGTTCTTTTTTAATCGGGGCAAACAGAAACGTCAGATCGTTCAGCGGCGTCTGCGCGCGGGTTTGCGAAAGAACTGTCAGGCTGCCGGCACGCTTGCTTGTGCGTTCCACTTCAACCCGCCACTCGCCATCGCGGCTGTTGAAGGCCAGCAGCGTCGCGCCGGTTTCCATACGGAGCACGGTCAGCAGATAATGCGCATGGTCATCACTTAAGGGTGCCCGTAAGCTCTCGCGCAAGTCGTGATCGACGAAAATGCGCTGGCTCTTAAAGTCTATTCTTGGTGGCATGTGGCGTGCATCTGGCTTGGATCACTTGCTCCGAATCGGCGGGCGGTTCAGTGTATCATCATGAGTGAAGAAGCCGCCTCCAACACGCCGGAATACTCCGTCAGCGAGATTTCGTCTGCCGTCAAGCGCACGGTCGAAGATGCCTTCGGCTATGTGCGTGTGCGTGGTGAACTGGGTCGCGTGAGCCGTCCGGCATCTGGGCACATTTATACTGATCTCAAAGATGATCGTGCTGTCTTGTCCTCCGTTATGTGGAAGGGCACCGCACAAAAGCTCACCTTCAAGCCCGAAGAGGGGCTGGAGGTGATTGCCACCGGTCGCATGACAACCTTCCCTGGGCAGTCACGTTACCAACTGGTGATCGACCGTATCGAGCCCGCCGGGGTCGGCGCGTTGATGAAACTGCTGGAGGAGCGCCGCCGCAAGCTGGCTGCCGAAGGCTTGTTTGACGAGGCCCGCAAGCAGCTTTTGCCCTTTATGCCGCGCGTGATTGGCGTGGTAACCTCGCCGAGCGGTGCTGTGATCCGCGATATTTTGCACCGCCTTGCCGATCGCACACCCGCCCATGTTTTGGTGTGGCCAGTGCGGGTGCAGGGCGAAACGAGCGCCAAGGAAGTTGCTTTGGCCATTCATGGGTTTAACGCGCTGGACGACGGCGGAGATTTACCGCGGCCTGACGTAATCATCGTCGCACGCGGTGGTGGGTCGCTGGAGGATCTTTGGGGTTTCAACGAGGAAATTGTCGCCCGTGCTGCCGCCGAAAGCATGATCCCACTGGTCTCTGCCGTCGGCCATGAAACCGACTGGACCTTGATTGATTACGCCGCTGATGTTCGTGCGCCCACGCCCACTGGCGCTGCCGAAATGGTGGTGCCGGTGAAGGCCGATCTGGTGTTGGGTGTGGATGATTTGGCCCGCCGTCTCACCGCATCCACCTTGCGTGGCGTTGAGACCCGCAGGCGCGACATGCGTGCATTGGCGCGCGCATTGCCGTCGGCCGACAGCTTGCTGACCACACCGCGCCAGCGGCTCGACCAGGCCACGTTGCGCCTCAGCCAGGCCTTGTCACAAGGCACAATGAAGCAGCGCGCGCGGTTGGAGAACGCAAAGGTGCGGCTCACCCCGCGCACGATCACTGTAGGCCTCAATGAGCGCAAGCGTGCAGTGAAGGTACAGAACGACCGGCTGGCCAGCAGTTGGAACCAGCGCCGCCAGCGGCACCGCGACAGGTTGGAAAATCTGGGCGATCGCGTTTCACCGCGGGCCGTGGAGCGTTTGGTGGGCGAGGGCCGCAAAGATTTGGCTCGGCTCGATGGCGCGATGATGCGCGCCATCAGCAAAGATCATACTGCCAGACGCGACCGGATCGCCCAGCGTGCCAAGTTGCTAGACGCATTCAATTACCGCCGTGTGCTGGACCGTGGATTTGCGGTGATCCGCGACGCCGCAGGCGCACCGCTACGCACGGTTGCTGCGCTGGAAAAGGCAGGTTCTGTGCAGATCGAGTTGGCTGATGGCAAGCGCGATGCAAGCGTTGGAAGCGGAGCGCCGACACCCAAACCAGCAAAACCCAAACGCGTGGTGGATGCGCGACCTACCCCAAAGCAGGAAGATATGTTTGGTGATTAGATCTCTGTGTCATCCCGGCCTTGAGCCGGGATCTGATACCAACGTGATGTTGGAGATCCCGGATAACGCTTTGCGTTTCCGGGATGACACCTCTCAAAGCCCAAGATAATCATCCAGCAATGTCCGCGCGATGGCCAATTTCGGCGGAATGGTGTGTTGGCCTGAAGCTTCAGTTTCTGCTGAGCGTTCAATCGGCGCGATGGCCCGAAGTTCCTCATGCGTGAACCAGCGTGCTTCGGCAAGCTCTGCCTCATCTAGTGTCAAATCCCGGCCCAGAGCCTCGCCCTCAAAACCCATCATAAGTGTTGATGGGAATGGCCAGGGCTGCGAGCACTTGTAGGTTACGCGACCCAGCGAGATGCCAGCCTCTTCCAGCACCTCGCGGCGCACCGCATCTTCCAGCGTTTCGCCCGGTTCGACAAAACCAGCCAGACAAGAGAACATACCCGGTGGGAAGCGTTCCTGCCGACCCATCAGCACATCACCGGTTGCAGGGTCGATCACATTCATGATCACGACCGGGTCGGTGCGTGGGAAGTGCATAGCCCCGCACGCTGTGCAGCGGCGCCGCCACCCGGCCTGCTCATTGAGCGTTGTGCCACCGCACTTGGCGCAAAACAGATGCCGCCGATGCCAGCCGGTGAGCGAGGCCGCCTCAGCCAGTAAGCCCAGATGATGGTCTAAAATAGGGAAGGTTTCGGCAAAGGGGCGCAGCGGTTGTTGGGCTGGCGGCGTGGTTGCAAGACCGCCCACATCGGCTGTGCTTTCGCGCGATGCGATGGCATAGCCAAAAATAGGCCCATCGCCATCTTGCCCGCAATAGACGCGGGTTTGTGGGTCAACGTCATCGCGCAGGCGGGCGTGGTACATTTCACCCGGCCCATGGTCACCCTCAACCAGTGCGGCTCCATCAAACAGCACGAAGCGTGCGTTGGCTTCCTGGTCAGCCAGATAGGCTTCATCGTCGCGGCGATCGCCATCTCGGTTGGTTCGCCCACCGGAAAAGCCGGTCTGCGCGGAAAGTTCGGGCCGTGGCAGGCTGGCGAAAAGTGTGGCTATTCTACTCATGATCCCAGCCCAGCTGCTTGGTTACGGTGTTTGCCCATGCTGGCACACTCTCCATAGGCTCTGCCTTGCCCACACCCCAAATCGGGCCGGGCCAGGCGGCATCGTGTTCAAAGCGTGCCACGATATGAATATGCAGCTGCCGCACCATGTTACCAAGGTTCGCCACATTGAGCTTGTGGCAGCCGGTCGCCTGTTTCAGCGCCAGTGAGGCAGCGCGTACATCCGCCATCACTTTGGCCTCATCAGCGGGAGACAGATCCACAAGGTCGGCCAAACCCGGTTGCCGAGGGATAAGTATCAGCCAGGCAAAACGCACATCACGCGCCACACGCAGCAGGCTAATATCGCTCTGACAGAGCGCCAGGCTATCGGCGGCAAGCCGGGTATCGAGGGTAAAACTTGTCATGGCCGCTCTGTAACAGGTTCGTGCGTCCGGTAAAGCGCTGGACAAGGGCGCACGTAACCTCGATATAGGGGCTGGAAGGCTGGCGGCGGACGAGCCGCTCGCCAATCGGGTCAGATCCGGAAGGAAGCAGCCCCAACGAGTTTTCCGGTTCGGGTCACCGTTCAGTCTTCCACCTTGTTCAGTTTTCGACCGATCCACTCAAGACGCCCGGGCATGCATGGCCGAGACACCATCATCCGAACAGACGGATACCGGCTACCGCGTCCTTGCTCGCAAATACCGCCCCGCCACATTCGATGACCTTATCGGCCAGGAGCCGATGGTGCAGACATTGCGCAACGCCTTCCAAATCGGGCGCATCGCGCAGGCGTTCATGCTCACGGGCGTGCGCGGCGTTGGTAAAACCACAACGGCGCGTATTCTGGCGCGCGGGCTGAATTACGAAACTGAGGCTGGCGATGGCGCGCCCACCGTGGATCTGCCCAAAATGGGTGATCTAATGGGCCTGCACTGTCAGGCGATCATGGAAGGCCGCCATGTCGATGTGATCGAGATGGATGCCGCCAGCCACAATGGCGTTGATGATATTCGCGAGATCACCGATGCAGCGCGGTATTCACCCGTGTCTGCTCGCTTCAAAGTGTACCTGCTCGATGAGGTGCACATGCTCTCCAAGCCGGCGTTCAACGCCTTGCTTAAAACCCTCGAAGAGCCGCCAGACCATGTGAAGTTCATTTTTGCCACCACCGAGATTGGCAAAGTACCGGTGACGATCCTTTCGCGCTGCCAGCGGTTCGATTTGCGCCGGGTGGACGTGCCGATGATGATGGGTCAACTGCAAAAGGTGGTTGATGGCGAAGGTGCAAGTGCCGATGAAGACGCACTGCGTTTGATCGCGCGTGCCTCGGAGGGCTCGGTGCGCGATGCACTTTCTTTGCTGGATCAGGCAATTGCCCACACTGGCGCAAGTGCTGATACGCCGGTGACAGCAGAGGCCCTTCACGAACTGCTCAATCTGGCAGATCAAAGCGCAACGCTCAGCCTGTTTGAGGCGGTGATGAAAGGCGACACCCGCGCAGCGCTTGAACAGCTTGCGCAAGCTTATGCTCGCGGGACTGACCCTGCCGGTTTCATTGCTGATTTGGCAGAAATGGTGCACGCGGCCACCCGCGCCAAGGTTATGCCCGATCAGCCCTCTGATGCGCTAACCGGTGAGAATCAGGTTCGGCTGGTTGAGATGGCCAAGGGGCTGTCCGTCAAAGTGCTGTCGCGCGCCTGGCAAATGCTGCTTAAAGGGCTCGATGAGCTTATCCGCGCGCCCAAGCCGCTGATTGCTGCTGAAATGATAGTGGTGCGGTTGTGCTATGTGGCCGATCTGCCAACCCCAGATGAAGCCATCAAGGCGCTTGCAGAGGGGTCTGGAAACGCACCCTCAGTGGGCAGCCCTTCAGCGTCGATGGGCAACGGCGCGCCTTCAGGTGGCGGCGGTGCGCGCGCCTCTCTGGCATTGGCCCCGCAGAGCGAGCCTCCCGCACCTAAACCCAACCCAAGCCCTTCGCCTGCCGCGCGTGCACAGCCAGTGGCCGTTCGCGACTTGGATGCGCTGATCGCGCTGGCTGAAAAAAACAACAACCGCGCGTTGCCGCCCATGATCCGCGCTTATGTCCGCCCTGTTTCCTTTGGTGAAAATCAGATGGAGGTTGGCCTTGCTGACGGCGCGCCAAAAACGTTTGCTGGCGACTTGGCAGAGGCGTTGAAGAGCTGGACCGGCAGCCGCTGGATGATCTCGGTTGATCCACGTGCTGATAGCCAAACCCTCAATGAGCTGGCAGCCGAACGTGAAGTGGCACGCAAGGCCGATGCAACCCAGCATCCTACGGTGAAGGCCATTATGGAGGCCTTTCCCGGTGCGACGATTACCAGCGTGCGCAGCACCAAAGCTGAAGATCAGATGCTTGAGGGCGCTGCGGTTGAAGACGCGATGATAGAACCCGATATTGATGAAACCGATACGTTAGATACTCCAGAAGACAAGGATGAGCCGCCATGGACATCATGAAAATGATGAAACAAGCCAAGGACATGCAGGATAAGATGCAGACCATGCAGGCCGAAATGGCCGATGAAGTGGTCGAGGGCACTGCTGGCGGTGGCATGGTCAGCGTCACTTTGTCTGGCAAGGGCGAGCTGAAGGGTATGAAAATTGATCCCTCGCTGATGGTGCCTGATGATGTTGAAATTCTGGAAGATTTGCTGATTGCAGCTCATGCCGACGCCAAGATGAAGGGCGACCAGCTAATGGCAGAAAAGAGCCAGGAAATGATGGCTGGCATGGGGTTGCCTGCGGGCATGAAACTGCCTGGCATGTAAGCCATGCCGGCAAAAGCTGCTGGCTTTTACGCGCGCAGCATCACGTCAAACAAAGAGGCGTCAGCCGGGCGGGCTGATGCTTTGGATAGCTGTCAATGAGCGACCATACTGTGGGCCCTGAAATTGAGCGGCTTATTCAACTGCTGGCAAAATTACCGGGCTTGGGGCCGCGTTCGGCACGCCGGGCCTCGCTGCATCTGGTCAAGCGCAAGGATCAGTTGCTTGGACCGCTGGCTGAGGCAATGGCGGTTGCGCGTGATACTGTGATGGAGTGCGCCCGCTGCGGCAACATCGACACTGTCAGCCCCTGCACGGTCTGCACAGACCCGCGCCGCGAAGACGGCGTGCTGGTGGTGGTGGAAGATGTGGCAGACCTCTGGGCCCTAGAGCGCGCCAAAGCATCGCGTGGTCGCTACCATGTGTTGGGCGGCGTGCTATCGCCGCTTGATGGCGTGGGCCCGGATGATCTTTCGATTGAAAGTCTGGTGGAGCGTGCCACGGCATCGCATGTGCGCGAGGTCATTTTGGCGATCAACGCCACGGTCGAGGGCCAGAGCACGGCCTATTATCTTACCGACAGACTGGACGCCTGCAATGTCTCCATCACCCGCCTTGCCCATGGCGTACCGGTGGGCGGCGAGTTGGATTATCTGGACGAGGGAACGTTAGCCGCCGCCATGAAGGCAAGAACGGTTCTCTGATTGCGGCTTTGTCAAGCGGGTAAGCCATGGTCCGTCCGGGGTCATGGTTCTCTTCGAGGTCGCCTGGTTGCGCCTCATGATGGTGTTCGGTGGTGGATCGTCTCCAATGTGGTTTGCGGGTTAAGCAGATAACCTGCACCCCAACCGTTTTTGCGAGATCGACCAACCTCCGTCCCGTTAGGACAAGGCTACCCGCTGTCTCCAGCGGGAATTTGAGATCAGGCAGCGGCCTCCTGCGTCCATTGATAGTCGGCTCCACTCTTCCAAAGCGTCAGCATGAGCACGGCAATCTTGCGTGCGGTTGCAACGGCTGCCTTGCGGAAGCCGCGCCGTCCAGCAAGACGCACCGCCCAGGACTTTAACGGCGAGAACCGCTTCACGTGCCGGATGACACACGATGCAGCCTCAAACAGTAAGCTGCGCATGGCTGCATCACCGCATTTGGATACACGGCCCGACCAGTCTACCTCACCGGATTGATGGCGTTTGAGGGTCAGCCCAAGGAAGGCGCCGACATCGGCCGTTCGGCTGAACCGATTGGGATCATCGACCAGGGCAATGAAGCTGAGCGCATTGATCGGACCAACACCGGGGATCGTCATGAGACGGCGAGCCACAGGATGGTTCTTAGCCTGGCTCTTCACGGCCCTGTCGAGATCGGCTGCAGCCTGACACAGGGTGCTATGTGCAGCGATGAAGCCATCGGCGATAACGCTCAACACAGGGTCACGCGCGCCCGCGGCTGCGAGTTGATCACGGAAAGCTTGACGCTGTGCCCCCAGACCCATGCCCGTCATGCGAATGCCGAAAGTCTTCAGCACACCTCGGATGTGGCCTTCGAGGTCTTTACGCAGGCGGATCAACCGTTCCCGCGCTCCAATCAGGCTGCGCAGCCGATCTGCGTCTTCACTGCGGATATGGACAGGCGTGTACCAACCCGTGCGGGCAAGCTGGGCCAGTCCTTCCGCATCGGCAGCATCTGACTTGTTGAGCCGAGCTGACAGGCTCTTATGTGCCTTGCGGGCATCAATACAGGTTGCAGGTAGTCCAAGACGGGCCAGTCCGCGTTGCAGCCAGATCGACAGCATTCCACTTTCGTGGACGATCCTACAGGGTTCCAGTCTGCGATTGCGCAGCCAGCCTGCAACCCCTTCTGGATCAGCAGGGCAAATCCCCTTGGCGACGATCTTGCCATCCTCATCGATGACGCAGACCGAAACCTCTTTCAGCGATACATCCAAACCGGCATAATACTTCATGGTCGTTCTCCTCACGGCGTATAATCCATGAGGCCAACATACCGGACCTCGTTCGCCCCGGAGAGCGGCCGCCGCAATCACACCATGTGGTTTAAAGCGACTGAACCAACAAGGGTGGCATCATGTTGATCGACAGAACCGCAAAGCTGTTGGCAGTTGCTGGGGCAATCCAAACGAAGCACCATCCAGCGTGCCGGTAGCAATGCAGGGCACATCAACCCCTCTATTGACTTGGATGATTTCAACCGGCGCCCAAGCTAGGCCGGGCATCGCTTGGCCCGGAACCGCGACAGTCGATCCAAAATTGATCTGCCGGGTTAAATCTGCAAGCCGAGATACATCATGGCCAGTGGAACGGGCGAAACTGCAAGTGCAACCGTTGCGAAGGTTAGCAATGGTGAGAAGATCCCGCTCAGCCCAGCTATCATCATGATGCCGCCGCCGCCGCCAATGAGCGAGTTACCAGGAGTGTTCACCGCCAGTGCAAGAGCGATGTAGCGGAAGCGCAGCGCAAGGCTAACTGAGCGCTTTGGCTGGCCACCCAAAAGGATCTCCAGCCGCTCCTCACCGGACAATGGGTTGACCTTTTCCACCAGCGCGGCTGCCCGCCGCAGCCGCAAGAGGCTGAGCAGTCGCTGCAGTGACTTAATGGGAAGAAACCGGCCCACCATGTAAGCCAGCATCATAGACGCGACGGTGGCAACGTAAATCAAAGGCGCGATACTGGGGCCAAAAGCTGCCAGCATGGCCAGACCAATCTCGGCTCCAGGCACAAACGGCAACGCAAGAAGGCCAACATAGGCCACCATCCCAAACATGATGACCTGATGGATCTGTTGTTCGTTGGACGGTCGGATTTGCAGGTTCAACGCATCACGTATCGCGTGCGCGCCCCAAGTTGCGATGATGAGCACGGCGACAAGAAGCACGAATTTTAAAAGGAGTGGGCCAAGTTTCGCGCTGGTCGTGTTCAAAACACGACTCCTAGAGCCTGGATGTTTCTTCGGTGTTGGGAACTCGTGCGCCCGAAGCCGTGATCGCAATCTGGTTGGTCCAGTACCAACGGCGGGTTGTCCAAGTCACGTCCACATCGACCACGTCATCGGTGATGGTGCCGTACCAGACAACCGTATGCGGGGCAGAGGGACAGATCGTGCGAACCGTGAAATGGGTCACATCGTCAATCATTTTGGTCTGGTAATCGGACCAACCAAAATCGCAGTATTGTTGGCAGTCAACGGATTGGAATGTCCCGTCCCGAAAGACGATCCTGTCTTCCAGCACTGCTCCACTGTCGTTATCGGTGCCGATGATCTCAAACGACAGACCATCCAGTTCGCTGCCTGGTGCCCATTCACCTGTTGGAACGGCAAGATCGGGAATGTCTTCATTGAACACCGTGAGTGTCGCTGCACCCGAACCAACGGTGGCCAATGCGATAACCGCGACTTGTAATATCTGAGGCATATCGACCTATTATCCAGCTGAGCAGAAAGGCGGTGTGGTGCGGTTTACGCAACCAAACCATAGGTCAACAGGGACAACTGTGAAAGCCAAAAGCGTATGGCGGCTTATCAGCTGATAGACGTCCTAGTGTAGGAGGGGCGCTAACGAGTGCAGCAAGGGCGATAAGCGGCAGGCCCGCGCCAAAGTGCGAAGCCTTGCAATGGACCAAAAGCATATCTGCGATGCGTGCGCATCTTTGGTCTATTCTCCTGCCAGTGGAAGCCTCGGTTCTTCGCGTTCTACTGCACCCGTCTCTGGCTGCCCGGCGTCCGGGCCCGGTGGCTGCGAAACGTCGAGGTTGCCGATGCGGTCTCCCCGTTTGGCGATTTTGCCGGTGGAGGTTTGAATTTGTTCAATGTCGCGCTGAGCCTGGCCAAAGTGGGTGGCGAGCTTGGCGACGCGATCGTCGAGCCGCACAATATCATCCACCAGGCGGCCCACTTCATCTTGTATCAGGTGTGCTTGTTCGCGCAGGCGTGCATCACGCAGCACAGCCTGTACCACCTGAATGGACAGCGTGAGCAGTGAGGGCGAAACGATCACAACGCGTTGCCGCGCTGCCTTCTGCACCACGTCCTCGAACTTTTCATGCAGGTCAGCAAAAATGCTCTCCGATGGCACAAACATGAAGGCGGTTTCATGCGTTTCCCCCGGGATAAAATATCTCGCTGCAATGTCCTGCACATGCTTGTTCACATCCACGCGAAAACGCTGCGCAGCCTGTTGGGCCATCCTGTCATCGGGCGCATCGCGAAAGGCGTTCCATCCCTCCATGGGGAACTTGGCATCAATCACCAGGCTGGGCGCGTCACCGGGCAAGTAGATCACGCAGTCGGGCCGCTTGGCATTGCTCAGCGTGTGCTGAAACGAGTAGGCCCCGCGCGGCAACGCATCCTGCACGATGGCTTCCATCCGGCCTTGGCCATAGGCTCCGCGGGTCTGCTTGTCGGCAAGAATGGACTGAAGCTCGACCACGCCTTGAGAAAGCTCGGTGATGTTTTTCTGCGCGGTATCAATGGCCGCCAGCCGCTCGTGCAGCGTGCGCAGGGTCTCATGCGTTTGGTTGCTCTGCTGGCTCATCGACTGGCCGAGCCTGTGTCCCAGCCCGTCCATGCGCTCACTCATGACCTTGGCCAGCTCGGCTTGCCGGTCACCTAGCATTTGCGTCATGCTTTGCACGCGGCCTGTCAGTTCAGCTTGGGCGCCAGCCATGGTGCTAAGCTGTTGCGTAAGCTGTGCTTTTTCTGCCTCTGCTTTGGCCTCGATTTGTGCGGTGCGCCGCTTGAGCCGGTTGGTGGCAGACCATGACCACGCCAGGATCAGCGCCACCAATGCGCCAAGCGACCCCAGCAGCATCGCCAGCGTAACAGGCGTTCCCTGCAGGGTAAAAAGTACGGACTGAAAAGTGAGGTCCAAAGCGGGGATCTTCCATCGAATCGGGTCCGTTACAATATTAGATCAAAGCGCGAACAAAGACCACGCCGGGACCGCTTTAAGCGTTGCGCGCGCGTTGATCTTGACCCGACCCAACTGACATCCTAAATCCGCCTCATGGCATTACGCGAAATATTGGTGATACCCGACAAACGCTTGCGCGCGGTCTCAAAACCGGTGAGCGAGATCACCGATGAGGTGCGCGAGCTTGTCGACGATATGTTTGAAACCATGTACGACGCGCCGGGCATTGGTCTTGCGGCTATCCAGATCGGCGTGCCACTTCGCGTTGTAACTGTCGATTGCTGCGCCCGCGAGGAAGAGGCTGAGCCGCTTACCTTGATTAACCCGGAAATCTTGGAACTGTCAGGCGAAGACACACCCTATGAGGAGGGGTGTCTTTCGATCCCTGACTACTATGAAGAAGTGGTGCGCCCTGGAACCGCCCGCGTGCGCTATATGGACCTTGAGGGTCAGCGCCATGAGATTGAGGCGACCGGCTTGCTTTCAACCTGCATTCAGCACGAGGTTGACCACCTGGATGGCAAGCTGTTCATCGACTATCTCTCGATGCTCAAGCGATCACGGGTGGAAACCAAGTTCAAAAAAGCTGCAAAGCTGCGCGAGAAGGCCGCTTTAGCCGGCTGAGTAAGCGCTGGGCTGTGTTAGCTCGCGGCTTTGGACCGCATCGCATCCAAATCATCAACGCCAGGCGTTTCCACCTTGGGCGCGGGGCTTTCCACCGGCTCATAAGGGCGAATGCGCGCTTCGATGCGCGGCCAGTCACCCTCGCGCAGCTGACCCAGTTCATAGGCTGCCTGCAGCTTCATCCACAGTTCTGGCTTGGTATCAAAATAGGTCGATAGCCGCATAGCCGTGTCAGCCGTTATGGCGCGATCACCGGCAACAATCGCCGCAATACGGCTTACCGGCACATCAATATCACGCGCCAAGCGGTTCTGGCTGATGCCAAGAGGTTTAAGAAATTCCTCCAGAAGGAGGATGCCAGGGTGAATGCTGGGAGGGTGCTGTGTGCTCATGTGAGCAACGTATTCCCTTTCACGGTACAGCGCAAAGGGAATGGAGCGGTTTGGTAAACGGGCCGGGTGAAGGCGGTAGGGCGGGCGGCGCTAACGCTGAGAGCCGCTGGCAGCCCGCACAAGGCCGCGCAAACCACCGCCGATGTAGGCCTCAACTTCTGGCATGTTACGGCTCACAAAAAACCGTGTCACAGCGTTCGTAGGCTTCACATTGTAGGTCCACTCAAAGCGTGTGCCGTTGTCGGTTTTAATAAAGCGCTGCTCGCCAACAATTTGCTCCACGCCACGACCAGTCGCGTTGGTGAACACAAACACCTGATATTTGAAAAAGTCAGGCGTATTGTCCAAAACCCGCTCAATCACGTAATGGCCATCGGCAAGGCGCAGCCACCGCACGGCGCCTGGTTGCGGCCATTCCCCCTCAACCACCTGGCTAGCCACCGGGTTGGAAATGTTTTCGGTTGGCTGCAAAAACGTGATCAACGGGTTCTCGTCCATAAAGGCGCGCAATTCTTCCAGCTCAAGTGGTATGGTTTCTTCCACATAGGCGGTAAGGAAACCATCGCTCGCCACCATCGGCGCTTCGCTGAGCGCTGGCGGTTCATCCGGCACGGCGGGACCACTGCAGGCAGCAAGGGTAAGGGATAGGCCCAGCAGGGCGGCCATTGGCAGACGGTGGGAGGTCGACATAATGCGATATCCTGATTATTTAGTACGGATAACGCATCAAATAGTGCGACATACGTATCAAGTCCAGGGTTTTGAAACTCATGCATGAGCGAGACAGCGAACAAATTGACGCACTTGCGCGCTCCATCAGCCAGATCATCGGTGCGCTGTTGGTCGCCGGGAGGCAGGGTCAACCAGCTGAAGGACTGCTTCCGTTCAATCCGCTTTATTTCCATATGCTGCGTACAGTTGCCCGCATGCAGGGCTGCCGCCCGTCCCACTTGGCCGACAGTTTGGGCGTTTCGCGGACCACGATTTCGACAGCGCTGAAAGCCCTGCAGGGGCGTGATCTTTTGGTAGGCTCAAAAGATCCCAGCGACGGGCGTGCGATGGTCATTCAGTTGACCCCGGCGGGAGAGGATGTTCTTGCGGCGATTGAGCGGCAGGATCGTCGCAATGCGCAGGCCATGCTCGATGCTTTGCCGCACGATGAGCGCGATGACTTTGTGCGTTCGCTTGGATGCGTTGCCAGAGGCTTAGGGTCTGATGAGAAGCAGGACGGCACGCCGTAGAGCAGCTTGCTCCGTCAGTCGCTCTGCCCTGCTAACATCGTCTCGTCAAAGGCGGCGGCAATAAGCTCGCGGGTGTAGTCCTGCTTGGGCGCCTCGAAGATGTCCTCGCGCGTACCGCTTTCCACCACCTTGCCCTCGCGCATCACCAGAATGCGATGGGATAGCGCGCGCACCACTTTGAGGTCGTGCGAAATGAAAAGGTAGGCAAGATTATGCTTCGCCTGAATGTCGCGCAGCAGCTCCACCACTTGGGCTTGCACGCTCATGTCCAGCGCTGAGGTCGGCTCATCCAGCAGGATCACCCGTGGCTTGAGCACCAAAGCACGGGCAATGGAAATGCGTTGGCGCTGCCCGCCGGAAAATTCGTGCGGATACCGAAAGCGGGTTTCAGGATCCAGGCCCACCTCTTCCAGCGCGGCAATAATTTCGTGGTCCCGCTCTTCATAGCCCATTTTGGGATGATGGATCAGCAGGCCCTCTTCGATGATATCGGATACTGACATGCGCGGGGAAAGCGAGCCAAACGGATCTTGGAACACCACTTGAAGTTCACTGCGCAGCGGGCGCATCTGCTTTACGCTGTGGCCAGTGATGTCCATGTCCTTGAAGCGGATTGCGCCTTTGGACTCAGTAAGACGCAGCAGCGCTAGACCCAGGGTCGTTTTTCCAGACCCAGATTCGCCCACAATGCCCAACGTCTCGCCTTGGCGGATGGAAAGGTCTACCCCGTCTACCGCTTTGATGTGATCGACTTTGCGGCGCAGAACGCCTTTCTTCACCGGGAACCAGACTTTCAGATCATCGGCGGCCAGTGTCACATCGCCATCTGGTTTAGCAAGTGGCGCACCGGAGGGCTCGGTGGAAATCAGCATTTTGGTGTAGGCGTGCTGCGGGTTGGCGAACACCTCGCCCACGGGTCCATGCTCGACCACCTGGCCTTGTTGCATCACGTTCACGCGCGATGCGAGCCGTCGCACGATGCCCAGATCGTGGGTGATGAACAGCATCGCCATGCCAAGCTCTTGTTGCAGCTCGACAAGCAGCCGCAGGATCTGCGCCTGAACGGTCACATCGAGCGCGGTGGTTGGCTCATCGGCAATCAACAGCTTGGGCGTGTTGGCAAGCGCCATAGCGATCATTACACGCTGGCGCTGTCCGCCCGATAGCTGATGCGGATAACTTTTGAGGCGGCTTTGCGCGTCGCGAATGCCAACGCGTTCCATCAATTCCAGGGTGCGGGCGCGGGCCGCTTCCTCGCGCATGCCCTGGTGAACTTGCAACACCTCGCCGATTTGCCGCTCCACCGTGTGAAGCGGATTAAGTGACGACATCGGTTCTTGAAAGATCATAGAGATGTCATTGCCACGCACGCTACGAAGCTTTTTGTCGTCTGCGCCCAGATACTCATCGCCGTTGAACTGAATGGAGCCGGATGGGTGCGAGGCGGCGGGGTAAGGCAGCAGTTGCAGCACTGAGAGCGCAGACACGGATTTGCCAGAACCCGACTCGCCCACCAGCGCCACCGTCTCGCCAGCGTTCACATCAAACGAAACCCCGTTCACCACTTGGTTGACGGTGTTGCCCGAACGGAAGGCGACGCAGAGGTCTTTGACTTGCAGGAGCGGCGTGCTCATCCTTCAACCTTTCGCGGGTCGAACGCATCGCGCACCGCCTCGCCAATGAAGATCAAAAGCGAAAGCATGATGGAAATGGTGAGGAATCCGGTCAGCCCCAGCCAGGGCGCGTTGCGGTTCTCCTTGCCCTGCGCCAGCAGCTCACCCAGGGAGGGGGCATCGCCCTGTAGGCCCAGCCCCAAAAAGTCGAGCGCGGTCAGCGTGGTGATGGAGCCGGACAGGATGAACGGCAGGAAGGTGACCGTGGCCACCATCGCGTTGGGCAGGATGTGCCGGAACATGATCCGCACATCGGAAAGGCCCAGCGCGCGGGCCGCGCGCACATATTCAAGGTTGCGCCCGCGCAAAAATTCCGCACGCACCAGCCCCACCAGCGCCACCCAGCTGAAGAGCAGCAGAATGAAAAGCAGCGTCCAGAAGCCCGGCACGAAAAAGGCCGAAAAGATCAGCAGCAAATAAAGCGAAGGGATAGAGGTCCAGATCTCAATAAAGCGCTGGAACAGAAGGTCGGTCCAACCGCCGAAATAGCCCTGCACGGCCCCCGCCGCGATGCCGATGACCGAGGAGATGAGCGTTAGCGTCAGGCCGAAAACCACCGACAGACGGAAGCCGTAAATGAGCCGCGCAGCCACATCGCGGCCCTGATCATCTGTGCCCAGCCAATGGTAGCCACCGAGCCCGCAAAACGCATCATCGGTTGTCTCTGGAAGGTTGGCGCAGGCAACATCGCGTTCTAGCGCCCAGGTTGGCGCGATCGGGTAAGGCATTTGCGAGGCATAGGACCGGGTGGTGTGATCGTAGCGGATTGGCGCGTGGACCATCCAGCCATTGGCCTCGATTTCCTCTCGAATAAACGGGTCATAGTAGCGGGTGATGGCGTAGAAGCCCCCGAACTTTTCCTCTGGGTAATCAACCAGAACCGGGAACAGAAGCTCACCCTTATAGGAGACGATCAGTGGGCGCTCATTGGCAACAAGTTCTGCGCCCAGCGTAAAAATGAAGAGAACCAGAAAAATCCAAAGGCTCCACCAGCCACGCTTGTTTGCTTTGAAATTGTTCAAGCGGCGCACGTTGAGCGGCGACAGGCCCTTGCGCTTCATCTGCACCGGGGGCTCATCAACAAGGGTTTTTGGCGTGGTTGCGTCCATCAGGTTCGCCGCGCTTCAAAGTCGATGCGTGGGTCGACCCACATGTAAACAAGGTCCGAGAGCAACGCGACCACCAGGCCCATCAGCGAGAAGATGTAGAGCGTGCCGAACACAACTGGGTAGTCGCGGCCAAAAATAGCCTCAAAGCCTAAAAGCCCCAACCCATCAAGCGAGAAGATCGTTTCGATCAGCAGGGCACCGGTAAAAAACGCCGAGATAAACGCGCCGGGGAAGCCTGCAATGATGATCAGCATCGCGTTGCGGAACACATGGCCGTAAAGCACTGTGCGCTCATCCAAGCCCTTGGCGCGCGCGGTGGTGACGTACTGCTTGCGAATTTCATCGAGGAAGGAGTTCTTCGTCAGCAGCGTTGTGGTTGCAAAGGCGCCCACAGCCATAGCGATAAGCGGCAGGGTAAGGTGCCAGAAATAATCCAGGATCTTCTGCCACCAGTTGAGCTCATCCCAGTTTTCTGATGTCAGGCCAGAAAGGGGGAAGAGGTCCCAGAACGAGCCGCCGGCAAAGAGCACGATAAGCAGGATCGCAAAAAGAAACCCAGGAATCGCGTACCCAATGATCACAACACCGCTAGTCCACACATCAAAGCGGGTGCCATCCTTAACGGCCTTGCGGATGCCAAGTGGGATGGAAATGCCATAGGAAAGCAGCGTCATCCAAAGGCCAAGCGATATGGAAACTGGGAGCTTTTCGATAATCAGGTCAATCACCGCAACATCGCGGAAGTAGCTTTCTCCAAAATCAAACTGTGCGTAGTTCCAGATCATCAGGCCGAAGCGTTCGAGCGGTGGCTTGTCAAAGCCAAACTGGCGCTCAAGCTCGGCAATGAACTCTGGGTCAAGTCCTTGCGCACCACGGTACACAGCGCCTTCTGCGCCGCCGCCGCCAAGGTCCTGATCTTGGCTGCCAAAGTCACTTCCCCCGCCTGTAAAGCGTTCGGTGGCGCTGACATCGGTACCCTGAAGCTGCGCGATCACCCGCTCAATCGGCCCACCTGGTGCAAACTGCACCACGGCAAACGACAGCGCCATGATGCCCAAAATCGTCGGCACCATCAGAAGGATACGGCGGATAATATAGGCGAGCACTAGGAAGCTCCGCTCTGGCTGTCATCCCGGCGCGCTCTTGGCGTGGTGGATGACCTCTTTGAAGAGATGAACAGGATCACGCTTCCTTCCACCAGTGCGATTCAACCGGCAGCACGTAGCGTGGCTGCGTGTCTGGCCGCTTGAGCGTGGCCTCATGGGCAACCCAGTCGCCGGGTGCATGCCACTGTTCAATCCAGAAATGATAGGGGCGCAACACACGATCCAGTGCGCGCATCAGGGTGTAGTTTTCTTCCAGCGTGTCTGCTCGCTCCACCCTTGCTATCAGCTCATCGATAACAGGATGGGCGATGCCCGCCAGATTACGCGTGCCTGAGGTGTTGGCCGACTCAGATCCCAAAAAGGTGCGAAGGGCGCTGCCAGGAACAAGGCTGGGTGGCAGATTTTGGATCATTACATCATAGTCAAATTCCAGCACGCGTGCTGACAGCTGCGCTGGGTCAACGCCGCGGGTTACCGCATCAATGCCAAGCAGTTGAAGGTTTTGGGCGTGCGGCAGAAAAATGCGTTCAAAGGCCGAAGACAGAAACAAGAACTCGATGGTCAACTGTTCACCATTGGCGTTGATCAGGCGGCCATCTTGGCGTGTCCATCCGGCTTCACGCAGCAAACGCGCTGCCTCTCTCAGGTTCCCACGGTCGGCTTGGCTCCTGGCATCGCTCAGGGGCGGCACAAATGGCTCTTCAAAGACTTGCGGCAACAGCTGGTCGCGAAATGGCTCCAATATGGCCAGCTCTTCAGGCGTTGGCAGCCCCTCGACCATATAGGGCGCATTCTGGAACATGGAGCGGGTGCGGGTGAACAGGCCGAACTGTAAGTTCTGGTTCGTCCACTCAAAATTGTAGGTCAGGCCAATGGCTTTGCGCACACGCCAGTCGGAAAACTTCTCGCGCCTTGTGTTGAAAAACATGCCCTGCGCGCCGCCAGGCGCCTCATTGGTAATCGTCGACTGAACAACCTCGCCGCTTTGCACACGTGGGAAATCATAGCCTGATCCCCAGATGCGCGAGGAGTTTTCAAAACGCAAATTCATATCGCCCGCCTTAAAGGCTTCAAAGGCAACATCGCGGTCGCGGTAAAAATTGATGCGGATGGTGTCGAAGTTGAAAAGCCCCCGCGCAAACGGCAGATCGGCAGCCCAATAGTCCTCCACCCGCTGGTAAGAAAGAAAACGGTTCTGCTCATAATCGGCAAGGCGGTAAGGCCCAGAGCCCAGAATAGGCTCCTGTATGCTGGCGGCAAACTCTCTGCCCTGCCAAAACGCTTCGCTGAAGACGGGCAGTGAAGTGGGGGCCAAATGAGCTGTGCGTGAACGTTCTGGAGAGAACCTGAAGCGCACCAGATGATCATCCAGGGCCTCAACGCTTTCCACGAAGCGCAATGAGGATTGCGCGTGCGAAGGGTGCCCTTCTTCCATCAGCGTGTTGAACGACCAGACCACATCGCCCGCAGTCAGCGGGCTGCCATCATGAAAACGGGCTTGCGGACGCAACTTGTAGTCATATTGCAGGCCATCATCGGTGAATTCCACCCACTCTGCCAGCAAGCCGTAAACCGCGTCGACCTCATCGCCGGTCGCACTCATCAGGGTATCAAATGTCAGCTCAACGCGCACCGGCCCATCACCCTGCAGCACATAGCCGTTGAGCGTGTTTACGGTCTCAAAGCTTTGGTTGAAAGCGCGCGTGCGCGGCCTGTAAATCAGAGCCCCGCCCTTTGGCGCATTCACATTCACATGGGGAAAGTTGCTGTAGTCCGCAGGTAAAGCCAGCGTGCTGAAGGCGGCCAGCCCATGACTGCGGGTTAGACTTGGTGTCGCTGAGCCTTGCGCAAATGCTGAAAGGGGCATTGTGCCAAGCGCAGCTGCGCCCCCTGCAACTTTCAGCATGGTGCGGCGGGTCACATGGCGTACATTCAGGTTGGGTGTTTTCAGGCTCATTGCGTTACCTCGTTCACTGGCCCACCCCATCAAGGGCAGCCGCGCGCGTTTCGTCGTACCACCAAATGGTCGGGAACCCGATCGCATAGGTTGGGAGGGTTTCAGGCCGTCCAAAACGGTCCCAACGTGCGGTGCGCGCAGCCGTTATACCCCATCCGGGCACCACATAATGGTTCCACAGCAACACCCGGTCCATCGCTCGTGTCGCCACTTCGAGGGCTTGCCTGTCGGGTGCAAAAACAATCCGCTCAATGAGCGCATCAACTGCTGGGTTTTGGATGGCCGCATGGTTCCGTGTGCCCTCTACCAGGGCAGACGCGGAGCTGAAGTAGTCGCGCTGCTCATTGCCTGGAGAGGTGCTCTGCACCCACCCAGAATAGATCATATCGTAGTCGCGCGCGCGAAGCCGGTTGGTGTATTGCGAGCTGTCGACCGGGCGGATGATCATTTCAATACCCACCAGTTCCAGCGACTGTGCCAACTGCCCGGCGGCAGGCTCATGCGTGGCGCCGTTCAACAGAAGCTCGACGGTCACCCGCGCGCCGGAAGCATCGCGCATCACGCGGCGTGTCGGGTCTGAGCGAAGGCCAATGCTTACCAGTAGCCGATGGGCAAACCCGTCACCGGCCTGCTCGGGGTCTACCTCTTTGCGCACCGTCCAACCACCGGCCTCAAAAAGCTCCAGTGCGGTGCGGATGTTTTCGCGCCTGCGCTCCGCATCGCCGTTGACCGGGTTGAAAAAGGGCGTGGTGAAAATCTCATCAGGAATGGCGTGGCCTTGCGCTTCCACCTCGGCTTGTACCTCTTCCAGCAGTGCAAGCTCAGCGCCTTGCGGTATCCCAGAACTTGCCAACGCTGAAAGTCCGGTAAAGTAGCTGTCATACTGGCGGTAGCTGCCGAAAAACAGTGAGCGGTTCAGCTGTTGAAAGTCGAGCATATAGCTCATGGCCCGGCGGATATTAAGGTCGGCAAAAATGGTGCGGGCACTGTTCATTACAAAGCCAACCATCAAGCCACGACGCCGGTAAGGTTCTTCAAACTCTTCGCGTACAATATGGCCAGCTTCCACCGCTGCCATGTAGTAGCCCGTGGCCCAGTTGCGGGCGCGGTTTTCCAGCCGGTAGTCAAACTCGTCGGCCTTAAAAGCTTCAAACGCCACATCCAAATCGCGGTAATAGTCATACTCCACGCGATCAAAATTGTGCTTGCCGACATTCACGTTAAGATCTGCGGCCCAATAGTCCTCTACCCGTTCATAGACGATCGAGCGCCCAGGAATGACTTGGCCAAAGCGGTAAGGACCTGAACCAAGTGGAGCTTCCAGCGTGCCACGTGAAATATCGCGTTGGTTGCCATCAGCGTCGCGGTCTGCCCACCAATGCGCAGGCATTACAATAAGCTGGCCCATAATGTGCGGAAGCTCACGGTTGCCTGTTTGGTCGAAGGTGAACGTTACCTCGCGCTCGCCAGTGATGGTCGCGGTGCTGACGTTGGAATAGTAGGCGGCCTGCTGTGGGTTGTGCTCGACCAGTGCGTTGAAGGAGTAAACCACATCAGCCGGTGTAATCGCTACGCCATCGTGCCAGCGTGCGCCTTGGCGAAGGCGGAAAGTGACCGACGAAAAATCATCCGGGTAGGTCATGGCTTCGGCCAGCAGGCCGTACATGGTGGAAAGCTCGTCCTGCGAGGGAGTCATCAGCGTGTCGTAGATGAGCCTCAGCCCGAGCGGCGTTTCTCCGCGTGGCGGCACGAAATTGAGGCTGTCGAAAGAGCCAAAACCCGACAGGCGTACGGCTCCGCCTTTGGGCGCCTGGGGGTTTACATAATCGAAGTGAGCAAAGTCTTCCTGGTAGCGCGGTAGATCTTCTTTCAGGCTGGTGGCGTGCCGCCAGATGCGGGCGTCTTCGGTGTCTGTGGCCGCTTCAACGGGTGTCTGATCTTGTGCGTATGCCTGGCCAACAGGCAGGCCAGCAGACAAGCCCACAAGCACCCCGCCAAAAACCAAAACGGCACTCAGGAAATTACTCACAGGCAGGTGGAAAGGCGGTGATTGCACCAGCGGACCCTTGATAGGTTGATTCGCAAACCAGACATCGTTGTGAATATGGCGCAGATGCGGCGGTGCGGCGAGGGGTGCAGCGTCTTCACACGGTGTAGATCTGCAATAAGTGAGCGCAGAAACAAAAAGCGCCAGGCAAATCTTTCGACTGTGCCCGGCGCTACAATGGAGTGCTTTTCTGGTTGAACGTTACTGCGTGGCAGCAACCGTCGACAGATCAATCGGCTCAGCCTGAAGGCTGTTGAGATAGGCAAGAATGTTGGCCCGATCTTCGATGTCACGAACGCCGGCAAAGCCCATGCTTGTGCCGCTCAAATAGCCACGGGGATTTTCCAAGAAGCCATTCAGCTCTTCAAAGCCCCACACTTCGCCTGCGTCACCAACCGCTGCCATCGCATCAGAATAGTTGAAACCATCCACGCTACCCTTTGGCCGGTTCACCACGCCCCACATGTGCGGTCCGATACCGTCGGCACCACCTTCTTCAAAGGCATGGCAAGATGAACAGGCCCGCACAGCCGCTTCGCCGGAGGCAACGTCAGCGGTTGCAAGCAGATCAAGCACCGAGACCATTTCCTCAGCTTCCTCGCCAGCGTCGGCGACGACCTCTGGAATGTCGACCGAGTAGCCAGCGACCTCTGGTGCATCCTTGTGGAAGATAATCTCTCCCACAAAACTGACGAGCATCACGACCAGAACGGAGCCAAGTACGGCGCCCAAGATCTTGTTGAGCTCAAATCCATCCATGTTCAAATTTCCCAATCGAAAACGAAAAACAACCTACAGCGCGACGGTAGCGCGCATTTGCGCAGGTGATAACCTTAAACCCTCAAACCTTGCAATAAGGGCTTAGGGATGACACGGGGGGCTTGCGACCTTTTGCCCGGCAGTCCGGGCTTACCTGCCAAGAAAAACCAAACTGCCCTGAAGATCGATGACGCACACCTCACTCATTCTGATCCCCGCGCGCATGGCGTCCACGCGTCTGCCGGGCAAACCACTGGCGGTGATCGGCGACAAGCCGATGATCGTGCATGTTGTGGAGCGCGCCCGCGCCGCCAACCTTGGCGAGCCGGTGGTGGCCACAGATGATGAGCGCGTTGCACAGGTTGTGCGCGATCATGGCAGCAAAGCCGTTATGACCCGCGCCGACCATCCCTCCGGCTCAGATCGCATCTTTGAAGCGCTGGAGACTTTTGACCCAGACGGCCAGGTGGAGCGCATTGTGAATGTACAGGGCGACCTTCCAACGCTGAATCCAGCCATTATTTCGCGCGCCAATGCGCTGCTGGATGATGATGCGGTGGACATTGCCACGCTCACCACGCCTATCGCGCTCGATCACGAAAAGAGCGACCCCAATGTTGTGAAAGTGGTGGGTACCCCACTGGGGCCCGATCATTTGCGAGCGCTTTACTTCACGCGCGCCACGGCACCGCATGGTGAGGGGCCTTTGTTCCATCATATCGGGCTGTATGTTTACCGGCGTGCGGCATTGGAGCGTTTTGTGGCTTTACCACCATCACCGCTGGAGCAGCGCGAGAGCTTGGAACAGTTGCGTGCCCTGGAAGCGGGCATGCGCATTGATGTTGCAATTGTCGATGGTGTACCCTTGGGCGTGGATACGCCCGAGCATTTGGAAGAAGCCCGCAGACAGATTATCAGCGACAATTAAGAAACAGCGCAACGAAGCGGTTGTGCGGAACGCACAGAGCGCCTTGCGCCGAAAAACAGAGCGCCTTGCGCCAACAAAGAAAATCCAATGAAAATCGTTTTCCAAGGTGAGGCCGGCGCCAATTCCCACATCGCTTGCAAAGAGGCCTACCCAGACGCCCAGCCCATTCCATGTCCGACGTTTGAAGACGCGTTCGCCCATATCGAGGACGGTGCGGCAGATCTGGGCATGATCCCGATTGAGAATTCCGTGGCTGGCCGTGTGGCCGACATTCACCACCTGCTACCCACCTCGCCATTGCACATCACCGGCGAGCATTTTCTGCCGATCCATCACCAACTTGTGGGTCTGCCGGGCACAAAGCTTGATGAGGTCAAAAGTGCCCAGAGCCACGTTATGGCGCTGGGGCAATGCCGCAAGTTTTTGCGTGAGCATAAGCTTGAAGCGGTGATCGGTGCTGACACCGCGGGCTCCGCCAACCAGATCGCAATGCGCGGTGACCCGGCACAAGCTGCCATCGCTTCTTCGCTGGCCGCGCAGGTGTACGGGTTGGATGTGTTGGCCAAAAATATTGAAGATGAAGACCACAACACGACACGCTTCATCACGCTTGCGCGCGATCCAGTCCGGGTAGAGCCAGGCAACGGTCCGGTGGTGACCGCGTTCATTTTTAGGGTGCGTAACGTGTCGGCCGCCCTCTTTAAGGCGCTGTCAGGTTTTGCCACCAACTCGGTGAACATGACAAAGCTGGAAAGTTACCAAACCGGCGGGCAGTTCTTTGCTTCGCAGTTTTATGCCGAAATTGACGGACATCCAGAAGATAAGCATGTGCAGCTTGCCATGGAGGAGCTGGAGTTCTTTTCTGCCGAGCTGCGCATCCTTGGCACGTTCGCTGCGCACCCGTACCGGGCTTACATTTTGGAGCCTGAAGAAAACCGGGCGTTGCGCCCGTCACCTGGAGTTTAGGGTATGCAGGATTTGGATCTGGGCAAGATTATTCTGACGGTTGGTGATTGGTCGCCGGAGGGTTGGCTGGAGCGGTTGAAAGATCATCTGCCCGCCGATGATATCATCCCCACCGATGGCAAAGCCCCGCCGGACCCGGCCATTGTGGACCAGGTGAAATATGTTGTCGCATGGCATACCCCAGAGGGGTATTTCAGCCAGTTTCCCAATCTCAAGGCTGCGCTTTCGACCGGTGCTGGCGTTGACCATTTGGTTCACCGCACCGACTTGCCCGCCGATATTCCGATTTTGCGCGTTGTCGACCCCGACCTTACGGGCCGGGTGACGGCGTGGACTGTGATGAACGTGATTGCCCATCACCGGCAAGCGCTTGGTTATCTGGAAAGCCAAAAAGCTGCCAGCTGGCAGGCCTTGCCGCAATCCTCAGCGCCGGATGTTCGGGTCGGAATTATGGGCTTTGGCGCGCTTGGCCAGTCTGTGGCCAATGCCTTGCAGCCGCTGGGCTACCAGCTTTCTGCTTGGGCGCGCACCAAGCGGCAGGCAAGCATTCCGCTTTACGCCGGTATGGATGAGCTTGATACGTTTCTCAGTGGCACCGACATTTTGATCTGCCTGCTGCCTCTGACACCGCAGACCCGCGAAATACTCAATGCTGAAACCTTCGCCAAATTGCCGCAAGATGGCGTAACAGGACCCTTCGTCATCAATGGCGGGCGCGGTGGCCACCAGAACGAAGCCGATCTTCTGGCGGCGTTACACAACGGCACGCTCAAAGGCGCGTCCATCGATGTGTTTCAACAGGAGCCGCTGCCCAGCGATAGTCCGCTGTGGAGTGCACCCAACATCCTCATCACACCGCATACAGCCGGGGTCAGCGAGCCGCAGGCGTTGGTGGATAACATGATAGCAAATTTGCGCGCCTTTGAGCGCGGTGAACCGGTGGATGTTCTGGTCGATCGCCAAGCCGGATATTAGGCAAGGCAGTCCCTGATGCGGTCACGGATGCGCATCGGCTAAAGCCGCTTGACAGTGCGCGCAGCGCCTGCGCGCCTTTCCACCACACTCAACGCTTCAGGCACCGTCAACATGGCGAAGGCGTTTGCGTGAAACAGCGTGGCCTCGTCCTGCATGATACCCACATGCCCAGGCCAGAATACCAGATCGCCACGGCGCAGGCCCTCTTGCCGGTCGATGGTGGTGCCCAGTGCGGCTTCCTGCATATCGCTGTCTCGCGGGCAGGCAACACCAGCCTGTTGCAAGGCAATTTGCACCAGCGCAGAACAGTCAATACCCACCCCACTTCGACCGCCCCAAGAATAGGGCGTGTGGGCGAAAAGCTGCGCCATACTCACCCAATCCTCAACCGGCTTGTCGATGGGCTGAATGTGAGCGCTTGGAATTGTACCCGCATCGCATTGTGCAAATGGGGCGGACGATCCGCCAACCTTAATCGCAGCATCTGTGACGCGCAGCTGCGCCCCCATGGAAAGACCATCGGTACCAAGGACCTTGATCGTGTTGTCGCAGGCGCGTGTGAGCGGTGTGCGCACCAGATGTGTTGGCACGCTACGTCCATCATGGGCGACCAGCGCGTGGGCATGTATCCAGCCCACATACTTGTCCGTGAGCAACTGACCCCAGGCCCAGTAACCCTGCGTTTGGTAGACCATAAAGGCTTCGCCATAGAGCGCTTGTGTGGAGCGCGCATTGGCGTCTGGCGTGTCCAGCATATCGCAGACGGGCTCGATCACGCGGTGCAGTGCGCCTTCAGCAAAGCGTTCTGCTTCCACCTGGCCCTCCAGATATTTGGCCGCGATATCGGCCTTGTGAGGGTGTAGGCGCTTATCAAGGCGCGATGGATCGGCTGTCACTTGAGATCTTCCGCATTCTCGAGGATCGTTTCAGCGAGCGCCTCTACGTAAAGCGCGCCATCGACCGTGCGCTGGATAATCACATTGCGCTTATCAGCCTCATCACGCTTGCGGCTTACAAGGCCCATTGCGCCCATCGTATCCAATGCGCGTGTAATAACAGGCTTGGTCACATCCAGCTTGGCGGCCAGACCGCGCACGGTATGCGGCGGGCTTTCCAAGTAGATTGTCAGCAGGATCAGCATCTGCCGTTCTGTCAGGTCCCCGGTTTTGCCGCGCACGCGCGAAAGTGCCACGTCGTGCCACAGCCGAAGGGAGCGCAGGGGCGTAAGACCAGAGCGAGAGCCTGGACGCGTAGGGGCGTATCCACCAAGAGCCACGATCGTAGCGCTCTCCATTGTTTCGGATGCGCAATTATTATGGTTTAGGCGCGCTTAATCAATCCGCGGGCGGATAGCGTTTGGCAACAAGGTTAAAAAGCGCGCGGATCGCCTGCGTTTCACCGCCTTCCGGGCGGCCCGGTAACGGGCTTGGGGTCCATCCAAAAATGTCAACATGGACCCACGATTTGGCGTTCTCGACAAACCGCCGCAGGAACAGGGCTGCCGTGATCGCGCCAGCAAAAGGCATGTTGCCGGTGTTGGAAATGTCCCCCACCTTGCCAACAATCGCGCCGTCGTAGCGGTCCCAAAGTGGCATGCGCCAAACGGGATCGTCATTCGCCTTGCTTGCCTCTTCAATGTCGCGCGCGAGCTCGTCATCATCGGTGAAAAAGGGCGGCAGGTCGGGGCCAAGCGCCACGCGGGCAGCGCCGGTCAGCGTAGCCATGTCGATCATAAGGTCTGGAGCGTCTTCGTCGCCAAGCGCCAATGCATCAGCCAGCACCAGGCGACCCTCGGCATCGGTGTTGCCGATTTCCACGCTCAAGCCCTTGCGGCTGGTCAGCACATCACTGGGGCGGAAAGCCTCACTTGCAATGGCGTTTTCCACCGCGGGCACCAAAACACGCAGCCGCACTGGAAGTTTCGCGTCCATGATCATGCTGGCAAGACCCAGCACGGCGGCCGCCCCACCCATATCTTTTTTCATCAGGGCCATAGACCCGCCGGGCTTGATGTTAAGCCCCCCGCTGTCAAAGCAAACGCCCTTGCCGACCAGGGTAAGCCTTGGTCCGTCTTCATTGCCCGACCAACTGATATCGATAAGGCGCGGAGCATCTTTGGCCGCTGCACCCACCGTGTGGATCATGGGGAAGGGATTGTCGGGATCAAGCAAATCCTCTCCCACAGTCAGCGCAAAATCCGCACCAAAGGCATCGGCCAAAGTCTTTGCGCTTTCACCTAGCGCTTGCGGCCCAAGCAGGTTGGCAGGTGTGTTGATCAGTTCCCGGCCAAAGATCACTCCGCGTGCCAGAAGTATCGCGCGGTCGCGCGCTTGGCTTTGTGTGGCAAGTTTTACCTCACCGCGTTTTGAGGGTTTGAAGGCGGTGTAGCTGTAGGTGCCCAACAGAAATGCACACAAAGCCAGATCCGGCCGAGCAAGCTCGCTTTGCAGCGCGTAGGTGCCTGCAGGTAGGGTGCTTGTAAGGCTGCCGAGCAGGAACCCAGGGTCGGGAAGGTCGCCTTGGGTTGGTGAGCCAACAAGAGCCGCTAAAATTTCCCCATCGCCGTTGGGCAGCACCAACACCTGACCGGGCTTGGCCTCAAAGCCCTGCGCTTTAGCCCAATTGGCCAGGGCCGTTTCATGAGCGGGCAGACAAGCCATTGCCGCTTCCATACCGCTCACGCAGTGGAGCGGGATCGCTGGGGTGTCCGCAGGCAGACTGTTAGAGGAGGGGAGCAATGCAGCCAGCGCATCGCGGTCGGGCAGAGCTACAACCAAAGGGGGCCTCGTAATGGAGCGTTTGGGAGAGGGTGCCAAGCCTATCAAGACCGGCGGTTTAAGGGTTCATTAGGGTTAACGGAGTATTGCTGGCTTATCGTATTTAGCAAGGGCGGCAGGCTTGTTCTGCGCTTTGCTTGGCACCTTTTTTGGGCAGAACGCCGATGAGCATGAGATGAGCCAACCTATCCGATCCAACCGCCTGCGTAAGCTGGCCAGCCTTGCCCTTGTTGGTACTGCGCTGGTTGTTGCCGGGTGCGGCACATCCTCGGTCGGCACCCATGGGTCACGAGGGACCGCTGTTGAAGGCGGCGCCGAACTGATGTCGCAGGGCCAATTGCGTCAGGCGGCAAGCCACTGGGAGCGGCGCTACGAGCGCGACCCGAGCAACAAAGATGCTGCCATCAATTTTGCGGCAGCGTTGCGCGCTCTTGACCGCCACAACCAGGCTGTTGCCGTTTTGCGCCGGGCTGTTATCGCCCATCAGGGTGATCGTGATGTGCAGTCAGCCTATGCCAAGGCGCTCACCTCGGCTGGCCGCTTTGAAGAAGCGCTGGATGCTATCAGCCAGTCGCATTCTGAGGCCCGTCCCGATTGGCGGCTTCTCTCGGCGCAGGGCACGATTCTTGATCAGCTTGGCCGCCATCACGATGCCCGGGCAGCGTATGCCAGAGCATTGCGCATTGTGCCGGACGAACCAACGGTGCTGAGCAATCTGGGCATGTCGTACGTGTTGGAGGGCAACTTGGTGGAAGCAGAGCGTACGCTGCGCCAGGCTGTATCGATGGCTCCAAGGGTCGATCCGCGCGTGCGTGGCAACCTTGCTTTGGTGGTCGGCCTTCAGGGGCGTTTCGATGAAGCCATGCAAATCGCCCAACAGGACCTGCCTCCCGAAGCGGCGCAGGCCAATATCAGTTACCTAAGGCAGATGCTGTCTGAGGCTGATCGCTGGGGCCAGGTCGCAGCCGTCGAATAAAATTGGTTCTCCGCTCTTAAACGCACACAAAAAGCCCGCTCAGCTTGCTCTGAGCGGGCTTTGTTTTGTTTGAGTCGAGAGTGAAACAGCGCACAAAGCGGTTGTTCGGGCAGGAACAGAGCGGATGGACAAGCGGTTGTTCTGGTAGGAACAGAGCGCCTGCGGCAAAAAATCAGTCGATGCCCATCACCTGGATTGCCGCTGGGCCAATGATCACGATGAACAAGCATGGCAGGAAGAATATGATCATCGGCACGGTCAGCTTTGGAGGCAGACCTGCGGCTTTTTTCTCCGCTTCTGCCATACGCATATCGCGGCTTTCCTGCGCCAGAACGCGCAGCGCCTGACCCACTGGCGTGCCGTAGCTGTCAGCCTGGATGAGCGACGTCATCACGGCTTTAACTTGTTCCAGCCCGGTGCGGCGGCCCAGATTTTCATAGGCTTTGCGGCGATCATTGAGGTAGGCGAGTTCAGCGTTCACCAGTGCCAGCTCTTCGGCCAGCGGGATTGACTGCACAGCGATCTCATCGGCAACTTTTTTGAAGGCCTGCTCAATCGACATGCCCGATTCAACGCAGATCAGCATCAAATCCAATGCATCTGGCCAAGCACGGCGAATGGAGAGCTGACGCTTCTGTATCTTGTTTTTCAGCATCACGTTTGGCGCGTAGGTGCCCACCACGCCGATGCCCACCGCAATCATGAGGCGCACAACGGCCGGTTGCTCGAAATTGCCAATGAAGAACAAATACACCAATGCTGCAAAAAACAGCACAACCGGCATTACCAGCCGCGAGAACACGTAGCGCACGACAGCCGTTTCGCCGCGCTCACCCGCCTGGGCCAGCTTGTCGCGCGTGCCATCAGCAAGAAGTTTTTGCTTCAGGTCGAAGCGGTCAACAACATCCTGCATGTATTGTTTGGGATGTGCGCGCAGGCTCGTGCGAGGGCCGTTTTGCGCTTCGCGTGCAAGCGCGGCACGCTCACGTGCACGGATGGAGCTGCGCTCGACCGCCATGCGCTTTTTGCGTGCGTCCATATCGTTCTTGGCAAGCAGTGGAACTGCGATGGTGAACACGGTCGCAGCAACTGCAATTGCACTGAACAGCGCAAATAAGAATTGTGAGTTCGTGAGCGTATAGAGAAGCTCATCCATGATGGTCGCGTCCCGTACCCACTAGAAGTCGAAGTTGATCATTTTGCGCATCACCATCACCCCGGTGAACATCAACAGGCCGCAAGCGCCCAGAAGAATGTTGCCCAGCCTCTCGGTGAACAGCAGCGTGATGTAATCAGGCGATGACATATAAAGCAGAACGATAACCGCGACGGGCAAACATGCGATGATGCCCGCAGACGACTTGGCTTCCATCGACATCGCCTCGATTTTTGCTTTCATCTTTTTGCGGTCGCGCACAACACGAGACAAGTTGCCCAATGGCTCCGACAGATTGCCGCCTGACTGACCCTGGATGGCCATCATAATGGCCAGAAAGTTCACTTCAGGTAGTGGAACACGCACATACATTTTGCCGACGGCCTCGTGCAGCTGCATGCCCAGCTGTTGCTGTTCAACGATCTGCTTAAACTCACTGCGCACCGGCTCTGCCGCCTCGCGTGAAATGATCAGCATACAATCATTGAGCGGCAGACCGGCTTTCATGCCACGCACGATCACGTCGATAGCGTTGGGGTATTCAGCCAAGAACTTCTTCATGCGGCGGTTGCCTTTGAAGTTCACATACCAGTTGGGAAGGCCAAAAGCGCCTGCCACACCCAGCGACAGGCAGGCAAACGTTGGAGCGCCAGCGGCCATCATTGCCCCGTAAAGGCAAAGCCCGCAGATGATACTAAAGATGATAAAGGTACGTTTGTTCCAGGCTAAGCCAGCACGCTGGATTCGCACATCCAGTGGCGCCTTGCTGCTGCCAGACTTCTTGGCCTTTTCATCGATGATTTGCTGCTGTGTCTTGAGCTTGCTTGCAATGTTCTTGCGACGGCTTTCGGCGTCCATTGCCGACAGTTTGTCAGCCCGAGCAGCGCGACGGTCGAGGGTCGCGACCTTGCCGATCCGCTCCTTCTTGTCCTCTTGCTCAATAAGCGGTGACAAGAGCGCGTAGGCGAGCCCGGCAATGGAAAGCGCTGCCAGAATACTGACAGCCACTGTTACCGTATGCGGATCAAACATCGACGCGCTCCTTTGTTACGCCGACACGCGGTCATCATCAACGGCCGAAGCGTCGAGAGCGGCAGCAAGCCGGTTTTCTTCATTGTAGTAGCGCGCACGATCCCAGAATTTGGGGCGGCCGATGCCGGTTGATTTGTGGCGACCAATAATCTTGCCGTTCGCGTCTTCGCCGACCATGTCGTAGACAAAAAGGTCCTGGGTGATGATCACGTCGCCCTCCATACCCAGCACCTCGGTGATGTGGGTGATGCGGCGCGAGCCATCACGCAGGCGGGATGCCTGAACAATGATGTCCACCGACGAGGTGATCATGTCGCGAATGGTGCGTGATGGCAGCGAGAAGCCGCCCATGGTGATCATGGATTCCATGCGGCTGAGCGCCTCACGCGGCGAGTTGGCGTGCAGCGTGCCCATTGAGCCATCATGGCCGGTATTCATGGCCTGCAAAAGATCAAAGGCTTCAGGGCCACGCACCTCACCCACGATGATACGCTCTGGACGCATACGCAGACAGTTTTTGACCAGGTCACGCATCGTCACTGTGCCTTCGCCTTCGAGATTGGGCGGGCGGGTTTCAAGGCGCACAACATGTGGCTGCTGCAACTGAAGCTCGGCAGCATCTTCGCAGGTGATGATGCGCTCATCGGGTTCAATAAAGGCCGTAAGACAGTTGAGCAGCGTGGTTTTACCCGAACCGGTACCGCCGGAGATCACCACGTTACAGCGGGACTTGCCGATGATTTCCAGAACCGTCGCACCCTCGGGTGTGATGGAACCGAATTTGGTCAGCTGCGCGAGCGTCAGCTTGTCTTTCTTAAACTTACGGATGGTCAGTGTTGGGCCGTCAATGGCCAATGGCGGCGCAATGACATTGACACGCGAGCCATCGAGCAAGCGCGCATCACAGATCGGCGAGCTTTCATCAACGCGGCGGCCGACCTGGCTTACAATGCGCTGACAGATGTTCATCAGCTGCTGATTATCGCGGAATTTGACCGAGGTCAGTTGCACCTTGCCATCCACCTCAATGAAGGTGTTGTCGGCGCCATTGACCATGATGTCAGCGATGTCATCGCGCGAGAGCAGCGGCTCCAGCGGGCCAAAACCCATCACATCATTGCAGATATCTTCCAGGATCATTTCCTGGTCTGCAATCGACATCGCCAGGTTCTTCAGCGCGATGATCTCGGTGACAACGTCGCGAATTTCCTCACGCGCTGAATCATTGTCCATACGCGTCAGCTGAGCCAGATCAATCGTATCGATCATGGCGGAAAAGACATCAGCCTTAATATCGTAATAGTCGGAGCGCCGTTGTCTGGTCGCACCAGCGTCGTTGGGCACGGTGGGTGTGCTTTTTACAGGTTCCGGCGCTGCGGGCGCAGGCGCCGGGGCTGCAGGCGCAGGGGAAGGCGCACTCGTCACGCCCATCGGTGAAGGAGACTTGCTCTCCCCTGAAGCCGGTGATGCCGGGTTTGATCCTGTTACGCCGCGACGCCCAAACATAAGCTATGATGCCTTCTTGCGGTGGAGCAGTTTTTGCATGAAGGGCGGCAAGCCTGATTTTTTCTGCATTCGTCCAGCATCACGCCCACTGATGGCAGCGGCGATTGTCTGGAAGGCAGCCACAGCCTCATGCTTGGGGGCAATCTCCGCGATCATGTGGCCAGAGTTTGCAGCATTGCCGAACACTTCAGCGTCAAAAGGGACAACTGCCAGCGGTTCCAGTGACAGCGCGCTTGCAAAATCCTTGGCATCTATCTCCGGGCGCTTGGGCATGCCTGCTTGGTTCAACACCAGGCGGGGCGGGCCATCATTGGGACGCGCCTGTTTAACCGCATCAATGAGATTTTTTGCGTTGCGCAGCGATGCCAGATCGGGCGCAGCCACGATAACCAGCTCATCGGCATCGATCAGAGATTTGCGGACCCAGCCCGACCAATGATGGGGAAGGTCAAACACAGTGGCCGGTACCGAGCCACGCAGCAGATCAATAACCTGCTCAAACTGATGGTCTGGAAAGTCGGTGGTTTTGTCCAGCGTCGATGGGGCCGCCAGCAGGCTTAAGCGGTCGGTGCATTTGGCCAGCAGACGATCGACAAAAGTCTCGTCCACACGGTCCGGTGCATTCACAACGTCGCCAATGCCGGTTGGGGGATCCTGATTGAAATCAAGGTTTGCAGTGCCAAAGGGCAAATCAAAGTCAGCAATAACGGTGTTGGTTTGCAGCGCATCGGCGAAGGTCCAGGCCACATTGTGTGCAACGGTTGAGGAGCCGCAGCCGCCACGCGCTCCGATGAACGCGTAGGTCTGGCCAATCGCTTTTTCGCTGTTGGATGCGTAGAGCTCGGAGACAAGCTTCACCACGTCCATCGCGCTCAAAGGGGCAACCGCGTAATCGCGCACACCTTGGCGGGTAAGTTCGCGGTAAAGCAGCACGTCATTGACGTGACCGATCACCACAACCTCGGTGCCCGGATCGCAAATATCGGCCAATCGCGTCAACTGCTCAATGAGCTGCGGCGCAGGTGCCTGATTTTCCAGGATCAGCAGATTTGGCGTTGGTGAGGAGGCATAAAATTCAAGCGCAGCTGGAATGCCGCCGGGGTGCGCGCGCACATGCGCCTTGGCCATACGCCGGTCACGCGAGGCTTCCTGCACGGCTTCGAGCAGCGCAGGGCTTTCGCAAAACGCTTGGATGGAAATACGCGGAACCGGTGAGATCGCGGCTGTCTCGTGGGTCGCGGGCTGCCCGGCTGAATGCCCGGTTTGCAGCTCTGCTGGAAACGGCGGTGGGAACGCTGCTGAGTACCCGTTTGGATCATCGTTGTGCATGGTTAGTTCACCTCGGCCACAGAGGCATCTGCCTGTGTTTGTGCTGCGGTCGCTTCACCGCGGCGGTACCGTGCGAGCACTTCAGCGCGGCGGCCGGCATCGGCGTAGCCAACGCCACGTGGGCGCACCAGATCGCGTGGATCGGCAAGAGCGACGCCAAAGTTGGCCTGCGTCGAGCACCCAAAATTGTAATAGTCGCTTTGCTCAAAGGTCGGGTTAAAGGGGTCGCGCCAGTTTCCGCACTGGTTGGTTACGGCCTGAACACGGTCAAAGGCCATAACAACCGGAGCGTGGGCCCCAGGATCGCCCACATGGTAGCGCTCAACCAAGACGGCGCTTGGGTTGCCACCAAAATCAGCAACGATGTCGTGTACATCAGCCAAAACGCGGGTCGCTGCGTGAGCATTGGCCGATCCTTCGGGCAACCGAATGCGAAGCGGGCCTTCGCCTTGTGCCGTGTAGGACTGCATGAAGCCTGAGAGCGCTGTGCGATCACCACTGGTGAGATGGCTTGCATTTGCACCCACCAACAGCGGCAGTGTTTCTTCACGCTGTTCCAGTGTCAGCGCATGGCGCTGATCGTAGTTCAAAAGGCGTGGATCGTGCGTGCCCGTGCTTGATGAGCTATGCTGGCAAGCGCCAAGCACCAGCACTGCTGCGCCCAGCAGGCCAAGTTTTGCCGCACGTTGCCCTATGGCGCGTTTAGCTGTGTTGTGGGGTGTCTTGGTCATTACGCACACTTTCTTGAACGCTCAGCGGCTTAGTGAACAATAAAGCCAGCATGGCCGTGGTAAGGGCCGCGAGGGGCTTGGCCCTGCACCCCGTAACGCTCGATCAGCTGGTTAAAGAACAGGGTTGAAAGGTCATGGGCAGGCCGCAGGTTCTGGTCTGGGCGCGCCATCTCCTGCCGAGACACAGCCCGCGTGAGATAAGGGGTGATAAAGATCGCCAGTTCTGTTTCAGAGCGCTGGAAATCGTTGGAGCGGAAAAGCTGGCCAATGATCGGCAAATTCATCAGGCCGGGAATACCGTCCACACTTTGACGAAGACGCTGGTCGATTAGGCCCGCCATCACAATTGTCCCGCCGGAAGGCAACTCGACCGTTGTGGATGCACGTCGCACGCTCAAGCCGGGAATTGAGAGCGTGCGGCCATCACCGCCTGCGAGCGTAAATGCGCCTTCGCCGGTCAGTTCAGAAACCTCGGTTTCAATCTGGATTGAGATACGGTCGCCAGCGAGCACAACGGGGGTGAAGCCAAGGCCCACACCGAAGGGTTTGTACTCAACGGCCACGTTGCCATCTTCATCCTGGCTGATTGGCACGGGGAACTCGCCACCTGCCAGGAAACTGGCAGATTCACCTGAAATCGCGCTCAAGTTCGGTTCCGCCAATGTCCGCACCAGCCCATCTTGCTCCAGTGCACGCACCCGTGCCGCAAAACCTCTGATGCTGACGTCCAGCGCGGACGTGGCAATCGTCGATCCGGTAATGGAAAACGGGTTTGACGTGGCGCCTGAAAGAACCAAGTCGCCAATTGTTGTTGTCAGCGGCTGACCGTTGACGAAGTCACCAAGGTTTACACCCAACTGGCGCAGCGTGCCTCGCTGCACTTCAGCGACCGTTACGCGCAGCTGCACTTGCTCTCCGCCTGCAATTTGGAGCGCGTTTACAACGCGGGTGGCATCGCCAACAAAGCGGGTCGCCACGTCCATTGCGGTTTGGGCCTGCGCCGCGCTCGCAACAACGCCGCGCAGAACAACACCATCATTAACCGGCTCCACGATCACGGCTGCATCGGGCATGAGATCGGCCAATGTGGCCTGAATGCCGGTGACATCGCGCTGAACGGTCAGGTTCAGCACCGCAATCTGGCGGTCGGCCCCATCGAACAAGAATATATTGGTGTCACCAGGCCCAACGCCGATAACAAAAACGCGCCGCGCGGTGCGCACAACCGCATCGGCGATGGCAGGGTTGGACACCAGAACGTCACGAACGTCAGCGGGCAACTCAACGATCATGGATTTGTTGATACCCAGCGAGATCGTCCGGTTTTCGCCAAACGATGCGATCGTCAATGCATCTGAACCAGTCGCGTGCGCCTTTTGCAATGGCATCGCCAGCGCAGTAACCGCAGCAACGCAGAGCGCAAGCGCAAAGAGCATGATCGTGCGCATTGGACTGTCCTTTAAATACGGTGAGGAGGGTGAGACGCTTTGGAAAAACATGGACTTAGCCCCCTTCAACGCCGAAGCGGATCATCCGCACTGCGCCACCCTGGCCGCCACCACCGCGTAAGCGGCGGGCAACATCTTCGTTGGTTTCGGCCGCGCCACCATCAATGTCGGCAATTGAGCGTAGCGAAAGAGAAAGCTGACCCATCTGGTCAGCAAGTGCGACCAGCTCGACCTCGCCTGGTGACAGTTCCAGCGTCGCAATTTCGCCAGAGACGAACTGCTCGCCGTCACGCTCTTCAAAGGTTTGATCAATGGCCAGGACCCGCACATTGGTCAGGATGGTCTCAGAGGTGAACAGATCGCCACCATCGTTGGAGCCACCACGCTCGATGCGGGTCAAAATCACGTCAATGCGGTCATTGGGCAGAATAAACCCAGCGGCGCGGGCCTCTGCCTCAACACGCACTGATACTGCACGGCGGCCCGACGGAAGGATCGCCGACATGAACCCGCGTCCGGCCGTTGCAATCACGGGTGCTCGCAGTGGCTCGCCCGCATATATGGGAGCGGTAACGATGCCCTGGTCATATTCGCGCAGCGCATCAGGGTTGGTTGTCTCAGAGATGAAGGCCTGCGCAACATTGCTGGCTGGCCAGTCTTGCCATTCCATCGCCGAGGGGGTCAGCCGTTCGCCGATCGTCAAATCGTAGCGCGCGACCAGAACGCGTGTGCTCTCGATAACAGGTTCTGCGCTGACCACTTGTTGTGGTGGTGGCGGGGCGGCCATGTTGCTGGCCATGATCCACGCTAGACCGCCTGCAGCGGCGGCAACACCAAACACGATTACTCGCGAGGACTTCATTACGCTATCCCTTCAACGCAAGGGCGCGTCATGTACCCGGGCATGTCTCAGGACATGTACCAAGACATGTCCAAAGGCCTGCAAAGCTGTCGGACAGCCGACAGGTGACGCGCTATACTCGCGCTCCACTATCGGCTGTAAAGGTATAGGTAAGGTTAACCGAAGGTGAGCGTGTTTAACGACGCTCTGTCCTATCGGTCTGTGCCGACCGTTCCAGAAGGGTTGGGAGCGGATCTACGGCGCGATGGCAATGGCCATCCAGGGGCTTTGGGCAAACACAAACATTGCGGCAGCTGACAGGGCAATACCGTAGGGGATGCCTACAGTGGGTGACATCAACCTGACCGCCCAAGGGCTGTTCATAGCCGCGGTGAAAGCAGGCATTGCTCGCAGAACAAGGATCAACACCGTTAGACCGCCACCCAAAAGCGCGGCAAGAATTGCAAAATCAATGGCAAAAGCAGGCCCCAACCACAACGCAATTGCAGTGGTGAACTTTGCATCACCGCCCCCGAAGACGCCGCCGGCGAACAGCACAAACGTGACACCTAGCGCGATCAATGCCGTCAGCGTGTGCCAACCCACAGCGGCAAGCGACAGGCCCGTAAAGGGAACGGCAATGAAAAACGCCGCGATCAACGCCAGGCAGAGCTTGTTTGGAATGGTCATGGTGAACATGTCCATTGTGGCTGCCAAAAGCACCAAGCCGGGGAAAACACCCAGGATAAGAATTTGCAAGACCAGCGTTTCCATGGTGCCACACCCCTTTTTTCCGTCACCCAAACAAAAAAGCAGCGCACCGCGTGCACGGTGCGCTGCTCTATCTTGTCGCTATTCAGCCATTAGCCAGCAGCAGGTGGTGCCAGTTCAACAGCAATTGCGTTCCAAGTGTCGTTCAGGTTGGTACCAGCCAACTGCACGGCGGTAACGATCACAACGGCGATACCGGCGGCGATCAGACCGTACTCAATTGCAGTTGCGCCAGATTCGTCTTCAGCAAACTTTGCGAGAAATTTTTTCATGTCCAGACTCCATACACACTGTGTTTTGTTTCTGTCCCTGCTCTTTGCGGCGGGAACGAAACTGAAGCTACTTCCAACCTCTTAAAAGGTCGTTTTCGGGTTGCTGCAGATTTGGTTGAAATCCGTTTACACCTTGCAAGATGCGCGTTTTCGGGTCCGTTGGAAACTGAATGTTAGCCAACCAAGACGCTGAAAAAACGGTATTTTTCTCCATAAAATCGCTGTGTAGGTGCTGTTTAACCGGCTGTTCACCAAAACAATGCATCGTGCGAGCAACATGTTTTTGGAGGAAGTTCCGTGCGTTTTGGCTCCCATAAGGTCCCTTTGCGGGTAATGATTGCTGGTGTTTCGCTGCTCGCCTTGGGTGTAGCGGCGGTGCTGCCCACAGTGGCCAACGACCGCATGAGAGCAAGCGAGCTGGCGATGGACACCAGCATGGCGGTTGACCCAATCGTCACGGGCACAACGGACAGGGTTGGCACCGATGCGCCCACCCAGACACAAATGCCCGACATGCCAGCCGATATGGCAACTCAAGACGCACCGCGTCAGATTTTGCCACGGACACCAGAGGCTGTTCTCATGGACGAGATGAGCGGGTCGAAAGCCGAGCCTGCGGGCGATCTGGGGCAGGACGTCGTCCTGCAGAGCGATACGGATGCCGAGGTTTCTCCCACTATGACGGCTGACCTTGCCGCTGCAGGCCTGGCCTCTGCAGACCCTGCGATGGCCGAACCTCGCCTCACCATGGCAACCACCACAAGCGTCGCCGGCGATGCCAGTGATCCCGGCGGCATCATTTTGGCACTTGATCATGCGCGTGTTATGCGCGTGGTGGGCGATGTGGCGACCATCATCATTGGCAACCCGTTTATTGCCGACGCCTCCATGCCAGACCCCAGCACAATAGTGCTGACAGGCAAGAGCTACGGTGAAACCAACATGGTTATGCTTGATAGCAGCGGCGCAATCGTCGCTGAACAGACCCTGCGTGTCACTGTGCGTGGACAAAGCTTGGTGTCGGTGTATCGCGGCGTTCAGCGCACAACGCTGAGTTGTTCGCCGACATGTGAAATTCGCCCGACACCCGGCGATGCACCGGAAGCGGTAAGCGCTGGCATAAATGCCTTCCAGGCGCGTAATCAGGCTGCACTCGGGGCAACCACGCAGTAGACGCCAGCGTCAAATACAAGCGTAAGGTCATTCCGATTCGCAGATGCAGCCAGTCGGCAAGCGCCCCACACGCGCACATGCGCATAGTATAATGTATACGGTTCAAATCACAGGCTTCACGACCAGGCAAATATTAAGGTGTTTTAACACTCTATTGGTGGTCGCTGGAACGCGGTGTTTACCTTTTCCTTGAGCCAAGACTTTACTTTTCTCTGTCTACTATCCCTCCCTACAAGGTGCAAAAAAGCTGACCGCCGCAGTGTGGTCGCTTCGCGATGCGCTGGATGAAGAGGGATAAGTCAATGATCCAGGCAATGGGAGACCGCGTTCGCAGTGTCGGCGTTTTGGCGCGTCGCTTTGCCAAACAGCCATCGGGCGCAACAGCGGTAGAGTTTGGACTGGTCGCTGTACCGTTCTTCTTCCTGAAAATGGCAATCATCGAAACTGCGCTGGTTTTTTGGGCGGGTCAGATGCTGGAAACTGGCGTGTCCGATGCCGGCAGAATGATCCGTACCGGGCAAGTGCAAGCCCAAGGCATGGATGCCGATGCCTTTCGAACCCTTGTGTGCGATGAGATCGGCGTCATGTTCAATTGCGATGCGCGTCTTGCCGTTGATGTGCAGCGATCGACCACCTTTGATGCAGCGGACCTTACGCCCCCTCCCGTCAATGATGATGGTGAGTTTACTGGCACATTCGATTTTCAGCCAGGGGCGGGCAGTGAAACCGTCATCGTTCGGGCCTTTTATCGTTGGCCGGTGCTGTTCAACGTCTTCGGGCTTGGTGCTTCCGATATTGCAGGCCAACAATGGCTGCTGGCAGCGACCACAGCGTTCCGAAACGAACCTTTCTAATAAGCAAAATCATGATGCATGAATCAGAAAAAGAAGCTCAGAGCCCCGATCGGTTTGGCGTTCTTCGCGTTGCGCGTCGGATCGCAGGCTTCGGCAAATCCAAGCGCGGTGTCGCTGCGACGGAGTTTGCTTTGATTGCACCGTTCATGATTGCCCTGTGGCTTGGCGCGTTGGAGCTTAGCCAAGGTGTGAGCGCTGATCGCAAGGTTTCGCACGCAGCCAGTGCTTTGGCCGATCTGGTGACGCAACAAACCAACGTTACGGCAGCTGAACTGGACGACATCATGGATGCAACACAGGCCATCATGTTGCCCTTCGATGTGGGCAATTTGACCATTCAAGTTGCCGGCATCGCCATTGATGATGACGGCAACACCGAGGTTATGTGGTCAGAGGGTCGCAACACGGCACCGCCGCCAGTTGGAGGCACCTACGAAATCCCTGAACCCCTGTTGGAACCCAACAGCTTTTTGGTAGTGGCCAACCTCGCCTATGCCTATACCCCGGCCACATCCGCGGCCGTTACCGGCCTCATAAGTTTGGAAGATGACTTTTTCCTGCGCCCACGTCGCTCGATGGAAATAACCTACACCCCGTAAGCAATTCTTGCCGATTGCCCCTACGGTATGCGATGCTAAAGCCCTGATAAGATGAGCGTTTTGGCGAACGCTTCTGGCTCAATGCAAGCCTTTGTTAACCAAACCCGGTCACGGTGAGGCTAGGCTAGTTGAGTGAGGGCCGTTAGGTCGTGTCGCCGGAATACGCAAAAGAGTCTTGGATCGCCAGGTTGTGGCCCAAGCGGCTTACCTTGGGTTTCGGGGTGGCTGTTTGCACTGCCGTGCTTATCACCGAGATGATTTTTCTGATCCCGGCGGCGTATGTTTGGCACAAGTCTAACGAGCGCGAGGCTATCGAGCAGGTTCGCCTTGCCTGGTATCACACCTCTGACCCTGCCGCTTTTCTGACCCCTGAGCATAAGCGTCGCATTGGCCAGCGCATGATTGCCGATGGGCTGGTGCTGGGTGGTGTGGTCTACAACAGTGCAGGTGAAGTGCTGACGGTGTTTGGGGAGCGCCCCACTTTGGACCTCAACATTGCACGTCTATCGGGCATAAACACGCAGCCAAGCCCCAACACGGAGGCGCTGGACGTGCACTTTGAGCAAGAGGCAACCAACCTTGCCCATGACCTGATTTTGCGCCTGCCAACGGCGCCGATCCAACAGGCAACCTACAACGAGCTGCGCAATTTCGCGCTCAGTGTATTGTTCATTGCCGGTCTGACAGCCCTTCTGTTCATCGGGGCATCCATGCTGCTGGTCATTCGTCCGCTGCGCGCCATCAACACGGCTTTGCGTAACGCCGTTGAAAACCCCGATTTTGCCGATCGCTACCAACTGCACATGCACCGACAGGACGAGATCGGCCAGATTTCAAACTCTCTGAATATGCTTCTGACGTCGGTCTCGGTTGTTTACCAAGATGAGCTTGCCTCGATGAGGCGGGCAATCGAAAGCTTTGGGTTCGGCATTCTGCAATATGATCACAGTGATCGGTTGGTGGCGGCCAACCCTCACGCATTGGAGCAGTTTGGCCAAAAGTCTTTTGGTGCTCTGCGCAAAATGAATCGCAATTTTGCTCAACCGCTCGCTCGCAAAGGTGCCAAACCCCGGCCCATTGTCGATGTGCTCGGCGATAACAGCGAGCCAATGCTTCTCACGCTTCACACCGATGGCGGCTTTTTCACCGCCATGGCCTACTGCGCCAGCGTGAAGCGCGTTGATGGCTCTGTGATGCATCGGTTTGTTGCGGTGATGGAGATGGACACGCTCCTGCAGGAGTCTCGCAATGCCTTGGTGGACGGTCAAAAAGCAAAGGCCTCGATGAAGGCAGCCAAGGTCGAAGCGCAGGAAATGCGTCGCCTGTTGGAGTCCTGCCTCTGTCTCATGGAGCCTGCCGCAAATGACGCGGAAAACTACGAGTACAGCTTTTTACCCGACCGGATTTTGAACGGTTGGTACGCTGAAGCGACCAGCGATGGGCTTGTGACCGGTGAGCTGGAGCACGGCTTGCTGCCATCGCTTTCGGGCAACCGTGTTGCTATCCGTAAAGTGCTGCGGCAGGCCATGCTGCTGGCCTATGCCTATGCACCATCGGCGCGACCTGTGCTGAAAGTCGACGCCGTGCTGGAAGGCGACCGCGTTGCCTTCTCTATCTTCGATATCAGTAAGGATCGCGGTGCACGCGGTGGGCCAAGGCGCAAAAAAAGCGTCGATCCAACCCTGCCGCAGGCAGCATTGCTGCATGCCCTTGGTCAAGTCGGTGGTGAGTATGTGGCGGCCGCTGATGGCGCAAGCCAGGAACGTGCAACCACAGTTATGTTCTCGCTCAAAGCTGCAGAATTTGGCGAGTTCGAAGTGCCTTCCTTCGCCTTGCCAAAAAGTGCCTGATCAGGTCGTCCGCCTAGCGGCTTGATTGATCCCAATAGCTGTAAGCATCAAGATAGGGCGCATAATCATCCACGGTGCGTGCGAGAAATGCGCGGCCACTGCCGCTGTCTACGGCCTCAAAGGCATCGCCACTTCGCCCGGTCAGCCCCACCAGCAGTGCTCTCAAAGTGTTTTGCAACTGTGCTGAGACATCGCTGTGAACAAAATGAGTGTAGGTCGGAATAGGCCTTGATCGCCACACAAACGACAGTGTGTCGCGAGCCTCTTGAGGCAGCGTGTTCAGCGGCGCAGCATCAAACACAACCTTTCCCTCTGCCTGCCGGGTCCAGGCCAACAGCGCATCAACGTCACCGCGCGCCAGCAAAGCCTGCCCTTCATGCAAAGAGGCGACAAACTGCAGGCGTTCATCGTCCAGCGCAACCTCAGCGCGCCACAGCTCGGCAAGGCCAACATGGTGAGCGACAACGCTGCCTTGGCCAACAACGGCAATGCGCGCACGATCCAGGTCATCCAAAGCATCAATTGAACCGGTACGGCTTGCCAGCACAGCGCTGAAAAGCCCATCAGATCCATCTCGGTTAGGTTGGCTTGCGAGCGGAACCACGCAGGTGCATGCGCGGTAACTGGCTGCGAACACCGCGCCAGGTGCCATGGCATAGTCCACCCTGCCGCGACGCATGGCCTGGATGAGTGCACGCGCATCGCGGTAGGCCACAAGCTCAACAGTGCGCTCGATGCTGCGTTCCAAATGATCACGGAACGGGCGCAGCACGATGCGCTGGTGGCCAGGTGCGCTGTCCGCCAGGAAACCAACGCGGAACACCTCGCCTTGCGGCGCGCTGCCGGTTTCAAGGTTAAGTGTAAGACCAGCCGCTGGTGGGGCGGATGACTGCGCAAAAGCCACGGTGCCCCCGCACAGCAGCAGGCCGGTGCAAAAAAGAGTGACCGCAAGGGTTTTAAGCTGTGTCACGATACGTTCATCAAACCCCTTCAAGCAGACGCCCGGCGCGCAGCCATTTGTGAAAAAATCCCACACGTTGCTGAACAAAGCGTAGATGGGCATTGCTACTCGTTCCCATCGGAGTGTTTTCATGAGTTCTGATAAACCCAGTTTGGATGCAGTTGTTTTTGACATTGGCAACGTGCTGCTCGAATGGGACGCGGCGCGCGTGTACCGCCCACTTGGTATGAGCGACGATGAAATTGCGGCCTTTTTTGAGCGGGTTGGCTTTTTTGATTGGAATCTTGAACAGGACCGGGGCCGCACTTTTGCTGAGGGTATTGACGTCAAAGCCCGTGAATGTCCTGAGGACCTGCCTCTTTTGCAGCGCTATGACACGCACTGGATGGACTCCATTGTCGGACCCATTCAAGGCACGGTGGATGTTTTGGAGAGCCTGGTGGATCAAGGTGTGCCCATCCATGCGATTACCAATTTCTCGGCGCAGAAATATCCTGGCGAGGCATCGCGCTTTGCGTTTTTGCGGCGCTTTGGCGTTACGGTAGTTTCGGGTGAAGAGAAGTTGGTGAAGCCTGATCCGGCGATCTACCACATTCTGCTGGAGCGAACCGGACTAGAGCCGCAGCGCACGCTGTTCATCGACGACAGCCCAAAGAACGTGGAAGGTGCAAAGGCCGTTGGCATGCACGCACACCATTTCACAGGCCCTTCTGGTCTGCGCGCGGCATTGCGCATGTATGACCTACCCGGTGGCGCGAGCATCCAAGAAGCTGGTTAGCGTGTTGCGCGCATTGGTGGCCAAATCGTCAACCGCGTAGCCACCCTCAAACACAATGACGGTGGGCAATTTGAGTTTACCCAGCATCTCCCCCAGCTGGTTGAAATCTTCGCTCTCCAAGGAGAATTGCGAGATCGGGTCGCGCTCAAACGTATCAAGCCCCAGTGAGATGACCAGCGCCTGCGCGCCAACGGTTTCGATCTGTGCGATCGCATGGCAAAGGGCCTGGCTATAGGCCGCCCAGTCAGTACCAAAGGGCAGGGGAATGTTGAGATTGAAACCTTCGCCCGCGCCGCGTCCGGTCTCATCAGCATGGCCTAAAAAATAGGGGTACTCGTCCATTGGATCGGCGTGGATCGAGGCGAAAAAGACATCTGAGCGCTCGTAGAAAATCGCCTGACCGCCATTGCCATGGTGATAGTCGACATCCAACACAGCAACGCGCGCCGCACCTGCATTGCGCAACCCTTGCGCTGCAATGGCGCCATTGTTCAAGAAGCAGTAACCGCCATAGGCGTCCGGCATGGCGTGATGCCCGGGCGGGCGGCACAGCGCGAAAGCTTGCGGCAACCCATCCGCGACCTTTTGTGCCGCTGTTTGCGCCGTCGCAGCGCTAGAGGAAGCTGCCGCCCAGGTGCCTGGCCCCATGGGGGTGCCCGCATCAAAGGAATAGCGCCCCATCAGCCCGTCCAAATGGCGGGGCTCGATCTTGCGCAAGCCGGCTGTAGGCCAAACAAAAGGGAAAGTGTCGGTGACGTCAGGGTCGCGGCCAGCGTCCAGCCAGCGCTGCCAGAAGCTCTCTAGAAACGCCACATAGGCCGGGTCGTGAACCTCTTCCACCAGCGCCCGGTCTAGCGGGTCGGGCGCGATGATTTCTCCGAGCGCAGCATCCTTCAGCGCGTCCAGCACCATCTGCGCCCGAGATGGGATTTCCACCGCGGGCACCAATGCGCCATCGGCCATCTCCACCTGCGGATCGTGCTTGGCGTGGTCGGCTGAGAAGACGGTAAGCAGGTTCATGTTTGCTTAAATCGTCTGGTTGTACGCGCCCACTTCGGGGTTCTCGCGCAGAACGCCGTCGACAGCGGCAAACATCTCGCGCATGCGCGCCTCGCTCACCGGGCTTTCCACCACAACCACCAGCTCAGGCTTATTGGAAGAGGCTCGAACAAGCCCCCAGGTGCCATCCTGCGTGACCACGCGAACACCGTTGACAGTGATCAGCTCGCGGATTGGTTGGCCAGCGACCTCCACGCCATTGGCTTCCATGTCTTTGAAACGCAGCACAACTTTGTCGACGACGTCATATTTTGTTTCATCGGCGCATTTGGGGCTCATGGTCGGCGATCCCCACGTTTGGGGCAGGTCGCGGTAAAGGTCCGCCATTGATTTATCGCGGTTGTTTTCCAGCATGCGGCAGACCGCCAAAGCGGTGACCAAGCCATCATCATAGCCGCGGCCAATGGGCTCATTGAAGAAGAAGTGTCCGGACTTTTCAAAGCCCGCCAAAGCACCCGTTTCGGCCACCCGGCGCTTGATATAGCTGTGGCCGGTTTTCCAATAATCCGCGCGCGCGCCATTGGCTTGCAGCACCGGATCAGTGAGGAAGAGCCCCGTGGATTTTACATCCGCGACGAAGGTGGCATTGGGGTGCTGGCTGGAAAGATCACGGGCGAGCATGACACCGATCTTGTCGGCAAAAATCTCATTGCCCTCATTGTCCACCACGCCGCAACGATCACCATCGCCATCAAAGCCGAGCGCCACATCCGCGCCATGCTCGCGCACCGCTTCGGCCATGGCGTGCAGCATTTCCATATCTTCTGGATTGGGGTTGTAGCGCGGGAAGGTGTGGTCCAACTCTACATCCAACGGCACCACCTCGCAACCAATGCGCTTAAGCAGGTGCGGCGCAAACGCGCCCGCCGTGCCATTGCCGCAGGCACAAATGACCTTGAGCGGACGTTCCAGCATCACCCCGCGCGACAGATCATCAAGATACACTTCGGCAAAGCCTGGCACGAAGGTGTAGCCGCCGCCATCACGCGCTTTGCTTGTGTTTTCCAAGACGATATCGCGCAAGCGGCCCATCTCGTCTGGACCAAAGGTAACAGGGCGCTGTGTGCCCATTTTCACACCGGTCCAGCCATTGTTGTTGTGTGAGGCGGTGACCATGGCAACGCAGGGCACGTCCAGCGCGAACTGGGCAAAATAGGCCATTGGCGAAAGCGCCATGCCGATATCGTGCACCTTTATTCCGGCTGTCATGAGGCCAGTGATCAACGCATATTTGATGCTGGCCGAATAGCCGCGAAAATCATGCCCCACGACAATTTCGGGCTTCACGCCCTGCTCATGGATCAGCGTTCCCAGCCCAGCGCCAAGCGCTTGAACACCCATAAGGTTCAGCTCAGGGGGAATATCACTGCCTGGATGGCCAAACCACCAGCGCGCATCATACTCGCGAAAGCCTGTCGGCTTGACCAGCGGCGTTATCTCAAACGCATCGGTGTTGGGTTCAAGATCAGCGACGGGCTGGGGGAAAATCATGTGGGCGGCCTTCCAAATAACGCTGCCCATGCTGTAGCGGGGCCAGCCTAGTTTTCCAACAGCAGGTAGCCGTTTTCGAACTGGAAGGCTCGCAGCCGATTGAGAAACGACATGCCCAGCAGGTTCACGCTCAACTGATCATCGTGTTGAACCAGCGCTGGCACATTGCGAACGCGTATGGAGCCCAGTTCAACCGAACGCAGGGTGATGGGTGCGGCATAGGTAATGCCATTGGCAGTGCTCACACGGACCGTGTAGTCGCTCGATGAAATGCGGTATCCGGCGCGGCGCGCATCGCTTTCGCGCAGGATGACCCGTGATGCACCGGTATCAACCAGCACGCGCATATCCGCGCCATCGGCTTCAACGTAGGTTTCCACATGCCCACGCGCATCAACGCGCAAGCGCTCATCGGCGCCGCCCATAGAGGGGGCAGGGGCTGGCGCGGTTTCGATGCGGTGCTGCACATAGCGTTCGATAGATCGCGCCCGCGCCTGCTCAAAGCTCGGATCGCCAGCATTTTGCCAGGCATAGATGCGGCTGTAGACGTCAGACCAAGTGAAAATGGCCGCGCCATAGCCAAGCACAAGGCTTGTTGCGAGCATCGAAAAAAGCCGCAGTTGCATTGGTGGTACGCTCCGCAGGATCCTGCCTATTCAAACTTGGACCCTAACAAAGCTGAATTGGCGCGCGGTGCAGGCGAACGATAAAACTTTAACGGCTCAACCCGCCCACAAGGCTCGGCATGTCCAGCGGACGGAAGCCATAATGCTTCATCCAGCGCACATCGGCCTCGAAAAAGGCGCGCAGGTCTGGCATGCCGTATTTGAGCATGGCGAGGCGATCAATGCCGATGCCCCAGGCAAAGCCCTGGTAGATGTCCGGGTCTAGGCCGCAATTGCGCAGGACATTGGGGTGGACCATGCCGCAGCCCAAAATCTCCATCCAATCATCGCCCTCGCCCAGCTTCACCTCGTTGCCGGAGCGGTCACAGCCAATGTCCACTTCCATGCTTGGTTCGGTGAACGGGAAATAGGACGGGCGGAAGCGCATCTTGACGCTTGGCACCTCGAAGAAGCTCTTGCAGAACTCCTCCAAAATCCATTTCAGGTGCCCGATATGGCTGTGCTTGTCGATCACCAGACCTTCGACCTGGTGGAACATGGGCGTGTGCGTTTGGTCGCTGTCGCAGCGATAGGTGCGCCCTGGGATAATCACGCGGATCGGCGGCTCCTGGTTGCGCATCGTGCGGATTTGCACCGGCGAGGTGTGCGTGCGCAGCAGCATGCGCTCACCATCGTCTTTCGGGTTAAAGAAGAACGTATCGTGCATTTCACGCGCCGGGTGGCCTTCAGGGAAGTTGAGCGCGGTGAAGTTTAACTCATCGGTTTCAATGTCCGGCCCTTCGGCAACCGCAAAGCCCATATCACCAAAGATGGCGGTGATCTCATCGGTCACCTGCGTGACGGGGTGAATGCGGCCCTCGGCGGTTGGGCCAACTAGCACGGGCTTGGTGATGTCGATGGTCTCAGTGGCAAGGCGGGCATCGAGCGCTGCATCTTCCAGCGCTGTTTTGCGTGCGTTGATGGTCTCGGTCAGCCTGGCTTTGAGGCCATTGAGCGCAGGTCCCATCACCTGCCGCTCATCCGGCGTCATTTTACCCAGCGTCTTCATCTGCTCGGAGACTGACCCTTTTTTGCCCAATGCGCCCACGCGCACTGCCTCCAGTGCCGCCTCGTCGGCGGCGTCGCCGATGGCGGAAGTAATCTGTGCCTCGAGAGACTCAATTTGGGACAGGTCGGTCATGGTATCGTATCCGGGCAAAATGGGGTTGGCCGCTTTGTAGCGACAGCAGTGGGTTTGGCAAGCAGAACAAAAAAGCCCCGCCAACGGACGCTGACGGGGCCTGAATGTTAGTGAGGCGGCAGCATAGGTCGATGACCCATAAATCGCTAACGTTAAGCGAGTGCGCCTTTGGCCTGGTCCACCAGCGCGGAAAATGCTGCAGGTTCATTGATCGCCAGATCAGACAGCACCTTACGGTCGACTTCTACGCCAGCCTTGGTCAGACCATTGATGAACGAACCATAGGTCATGCCCTGCTCGCGAACAGCCGCATTGATGCGCTGGATCCAGAGTGAGCGGAAGGTGCGCTTTTTAACGCGGCGATCGCGATAGGCGTACTGGTTCGCCTTCTCCACCGCCTGCATCGCAACGCGGATGGTGTTCTTGCGGCGGCCATAATAGCCTTTGGCTTGCTTGATTACTTTTTTGTGGCGGGCGTGATTTGTAACGCCCCGGGAAACGCGTGACATAGCGATGTCTCCAAACTGAAAATAAAGGGGCGGGTGTTACCCGTTAGGCAGGAAATGGCGGCGGATCACCCGTGCGTCGGGTTCGGCCATCACCATGGTCCCACGGGCCTGGCGGATGAACTTGTTCGACCGCTTGATCATGCCGTGCTGTTTACCGGCCTGGGAGGCTTTTACCTTCCCTGAACCTGTCAGTTTGAAGCGCTTTTTCGCGCCCGAATTGGTCTTCATTTTGGGCATTTTGCTCTTCTCTCTATTGGCTCGCGCGACACACAGATAGGTGCTTGCGCGGGCAAGTTACGCGGGCCTGATGTAAAATCTGGCGTGAGCGACACAGCAAACACGGCAGCCCAACACTGGCCGGCTCGCTAATGAAGGCTGGGCTATAACGCTAAAGGGTGAAGTCGGCAAGGGGGTGGGGCAGAGTCAGCGATGCGGACAAAGCAACACCAAGCGCCTGGGTCTTTAAGGTTGAAGCTTGGGCGAGATGACGGCTTCACATGCCTTGACCAGCTGAATGGTGCTCTCGTGACGCACAGCGCTTAAGCCTTCACGATTGGATAGTCTGACAATTGCACCATTGAGGAAATCAATTTCAGTTTTCCTGCCAGCTTGAAGGTCTTGGAGCATCGACGAGCGATGGCCTTGCGAGCGCGGAAAAATGATAGGGCTCAAGACCTCGTCCACGTAGTGCGCTCCGTTTTCGGCGGGCTTGTAGTCATATGCGCTTGCAAACGCAGCCAATGTTTCATCAGCCAAGCCAGTTATGAACTCTCGTGAGTGAGGGTTTTCGAGCAACTCGCCATAGCTCTGTTCAGTGATAGCACCAGTTGGGTTCATGCAACTGTTGAACAGCAACTTGAAGGCGATGGTGTCGCGAATTGTTTTGTCGTGAACCATGGGCACGAACCCTTGTTCAGCAACCTCCAGCATTTTCTCTAGCGCAACCGTATCGTCACCGAGAAGTGGGCCGCACAATATGGGGCTCGATTGCGCTGTTACGCCAACTTCGGCCGGGTTTCGACGTACCATGCCAATCATCATGGCCGTGGAAAACACCGGAACAGCAGGGCCTAAAACCTCGCGCGCAACTTCAGCTGAACCCATGCCGTTTTGAAGCAGCAGGACGGGCGGGCAGGGCGATTGATTGGCGAAGGGTCTTAGCGCCGCCTCAACGTCATACGCTTTTGTGGTGAGTATGAGCATGTCACTGCTCAAAACTTCCTGCGTTGGCGCGGCCGCATCACACAATGAGAACGCACCAGCGCTTATAGAGTGGTCGCCAAGAAGCCCAGATACATCGAGAGGCTGTCCCCTAAGCGCTGCAATAGAACTGTCGCGAACCAAAAGGGTGACCTGCGCACCAGCTTTCGCAAAGTGAGCTGCCAAGCAAAGACCTACTGAGCCACCACCAAACACAGAAACATGATAACTCGACATTGAAGCGGCTCCCCAGCCATTCTTTACTGTCGACCAGTTGAATAGAGTCGATGACCTTAAGGCAAGGTCCGCCCTGGGCTTATTCCGTTGAAAAAGTCGTTGGTTTTCGGCGTTCTGAGGCGGGCTTGAGTTCGTCCGGAAGCTGCCTCTATTGCGCTGTCCCGGCTTTTGGTGTTGGCTGGATGAGCTTTGCTAGTTTTCGGAGGTTTTGGGCGGTTGCTGCCAAGTGGAACTCGTCCTTTGCACCGCATGGTCCTCGTAGTCGGAGCCTTCCAAGGCCAAGAATGCGCTTTAGATGGGCGAACAGCATCTCAACCTTTTTGCGAAGCTTGCAAGAGATTGCATATTGCGTGGTCTTGGCGATGGCGCGGGCAACATCGCGGGAGGGTTCATAGATTGAGCGTGTCACTTTGCGCCGTGGTTCCTTAGGGCAGCATCGGCTCTTCAAAGCACACGTGTCGCAGTCAGCCTTGCGGGCTCGGTAGCGCAGAACACCGTCCTTGTTCGGTTTGGCCTGTCTGGGTGTGGTGAAGGCGCGGCGGTACTGCTTGAGTTCCTTTCCGCCTGGACAGATGTATGCATCGTTCGCGGTGTCATAGATGAAGTCAGCGCGCTCGAAAGTGCCATCCTTGCGCCCGGACTTGTCCACGACGGGGATATGAGGAGCGATGCCGCGCCCTTGCACCAGCCAGTCAAGCATCTCCCCGGTTCCATAGGCAGTATCGGCGATCAGACGTTCGGGCTTCAGATCGAAGATGTCGGCCACACGATCCACCATGGTGCGAACTGAGCCAACCTCAGCCTGTCGTATGGGCCGGGTCGCTTCAACATCCAGGATCACACCGTTATCGGTGTCGATCAGATAGTTTGCCGAATAGGCGAAGAAGGCAGGGCCACCTCGTGCACCAGTCCATTGCGAGGCTGGATCGCTGTGCGATGTGAACTTTGGCTTCACCGGACTGGCCGCTCCAAAGGCGGCATCATCCAATGTCTCAAGATACTCCTTAACCGCGCGCGGTGCTTCGCACGCATCTATCGTCTCAGTGTTCCATTCTTGCTGCGGGGTTGAGTTCTGACGGTTGGCGTCTGCCTGGATGAGGCTGGCGTCCGCAGCAAACCGCTGCCCGCTGGCCAGCCCTTCCTCTAGGCAGCGCGCAACGACTGTCTCGAACAGGTGGCGCAACAGATCACTGTCCCGAAAGCGACCGTGCCTGTTCTTGGAGAAGGTAGAATGATCGGGGATCCTATCGGACAGGTCCAGTCGACAGAACCAACGATAGGCAAGGTTCAAATGGAACTCTTCGCACAACCGACGTTCAGAACGAATGCCCATGACATAACCGACAAGCAGCATTCGGATCATCAGCTCAGGGTCGATGGAAGGACGACCGGTGGAGCTATAGAAAGGCGCAAGGTGTCTGCGGACGTCAGACAAGTCAACGAACCGGTCGATCCCTCGTAGCAGGTGATCTTGTGGCACATGATCTTCCAACGAGAACTCGTAGAACAACGCCGCCTGCGCTTCGCGCCTAGGTCCCATCATGACGATCAACCTCCCAAATCAATGGGAAAATTGAATCAGCCATCAGCCCCAGAAACAAGCGGAGTTTTTCAACGGAATAAGCTCGAAGCTGACATTCCCCGACCAAAAAAACCCCGCTCAATGGCGGGGTTTCTTATGCGCTTTAAAACTAGCCTCTAGTCCTCGCCGTCATCCGGCCCGTCATTTTCAGGCTCAACTTCGCCTTTGACGTCAATCTTGCCCACCATTTGCGGGATAGGACCAAGCACCATCATCATCTGGCGGCCTTCCATTTTCGGGTGGGCCTCCACCTTGGCATAGCCTTCGGTTTCCGCCTTCACCTTCATCAGCACATCCATGCCAAGGTTTTGGTGGGCCATTTCGCGGCCACGGAAGCGCAGGGTGAATTTCACCTTGTCACCAGAATTGAAGAAGCGACGCGCATTGCGCATTTTCACATCATAGTCGTGCACGTCGATGTTGGGGCGCATCTTCACCTCCTTCACCTCGACCGTTTTCTGCTTCTTCTTCGCTTCGGCAGCTTTTTTCTGCTGCTGATATTTGAAGCGCCCATAATCCATAATCTTGCAGACCGGCGGCTTGGCGTTGGGCGAGATCTCAACAAGATCCAGCCCGGCAGATTGGGCAAGCTCAAGCGCTTCTGTTGTGTCGGTCTCTCCGCGGTTATCGCCTTCAGCGTCGATCAGCTGAACGGTGGGAGTGCGGATTTTGTCATTGATGCGGGGGCCTTCTTTGACGACGGCTTGCGAACGGTGTGGACGGCGAATGGCGATGTCTCCTAGGACGTTTCGAAAAGGGGTTCGTGATTGGGTGCGCAGTTGTGCCGCATGCCTGGCCTTCTGGCAAGTTGAGCATGCGTTAGAACGCCCTGTTTAAGCGCAAAAAGGCATGATTTTCCGCATAGGAGCCCGATCAAGGCACAAGTTTGCGGTAAATGGCCAATGTGTTTTCACACATGGACCTCAGCGAAAAGTGGGCGTGCACATGCGCTCGCGCTCTGTCAATGTGGGCGCTACGCCCTGCGCCTTCAAGGGTGAGCGCCGCGCGTATACCCTTGGCAAGTGCCATCGGGTCGCCGGGTTTTACGTGCCAGCCAGTGCGCGCGTCCTCTCCCACCAAGGGCGGGGCGAGCACGGTTTCAGGCACGGCGCCCAGCTTGGACACCACCACGGGCACGCCGGCAGCTTGGGCTTCCACAGCTGCCCGGCCAAAGGCTTCAGGCAGGGTCGATGGGATAATGGCGACATCAGCGCTGGCCAGCGCCCGGGCTGCATTCACATGGCCGACCATATGCACGCGGTGGGAAACTTCCGCGCGTTCAGCAAGCCTCAATAGGCTTTCGCGATACTCCGTGCGGCCCTGATCATCACCGGCCAGAACAAGGTGCACATCGTCTGGCAGGCCAGCCATCGCGCCAATGGAAACGCTTTGCCCTTTCCAGTCAGTGAGCCGCGCAATTTGCACCACCACACGAGCACCCTTTGGCAAAGGGCACGTATGGCGCCAGTCATAGGGTTCTGCCGATCCATCAAACAGCGAAAAGTCGGTGCCGCGGTGGACAACCACCAGACGTTCGCGCGCAAAGGGAAACTGGGCTGCGATGCTCTGGGCGGTGAACTGCGAGTTGGCAATCACCGCATCGCCGCGCGCCATCACCGAATTGTACCAGAGCTTGGGGCCGCGGCTGCCTTTGTAGGCGCCATGATACGTCGTCACAAAGGGAATCTTTGTGCGCCGTGCAGCCACAAGGCCGGACCAGGCAGGGGCACGGCTACGCGCATGGATCAGGTCGATGCTTTGCTGTCTGCAAAGCGCAGAGATACGCCTGCTATTGGCCAGAATCGTAGCCGGGTTTTTCGAGGCGACAGGCAGGGTAATATGCGTTGCAGCGCTTGGCAGGTCCGCCACCATGCGCCCACCCTGGCTCACGATGAAAGCCTCATGTCCGGCATCCACCAGCGCATGGGCTATGTCGACTGTGGTCAGCTCTGCGCCACCGGTTTCAAGTTCAGGAATGATTTGCAGGATGCGCAATGCAGAGGCTTTCAAGGTTTCCAGCGCTTGCTATACCCCTGTGATCGCAAACGCAAAATGGCACTGTTTCATGGCTCCTCAGTTTCTTGATCGCGGCACGCACAAACTGGCTTACGAAAAAGTGGAAGGCAGCGGCCCAACGCTTGTGTGGCTGGGTGGCTTTCGCTCTGACATGACAGGCTCCAAGGCAATGCGCGTGGAGGATTACGCTAGGGAGCGCGGGCAAGCATGCTTGCGGTTTGATTACGCCGGCCATGGCGCGTCCACCGGCGCCTTCATTGATGGCAGTATTGGCGATTGGCGCGATGATGCGCGCGCGATGATTGCTGATCAGGCGTCAGGAGATGTGATCCTGATCGGTTCGTCCATGGGCGGGTGGATTGCGCTTCTTCTGGCGATTGAAGAGGCCAAGCTTGCCAAAAAAGACAAGCGCAAGAGCCGGGTCAAAGCGCTGGTGCTGATCGCGCCTGCACCCGATTTTACGCAAAAGCTCATGTGGCCGAAGTTTACGCAGGAGCAGCAACAGACCATTCTTAGCGAAGGCCGGTTGGTTGAACCCAGCCCTTACGATCCCGAACCAACGATCATCACCAAAAAGCTGATCGAAGATGGCAAAAACCATCTGATTTTGGATGATCTGATCGAGACAGCCTGCCCGGTGCGCATCCTTCAAGGCGTTGCCGACCCCGACGTGCCCTATACCCACGCACTCAAGCTGCTGGATAGTCTGGCGGGCGAAGATGTGGTTATGACGCTCATCAAAGATGGCGATCATCGCCTGTCGCGCGATGAAGATTTAGACGCGCTGGTGCGGGTGCTCGATGCTCTTCCCGGCCAGAGCAGAGGCCCGCTACTTTAGCGTAAAGACCTCACCGCCCGCAGCTTCTGCATCTGCCGGGTCATGCGTCACCAGCACAACAGGCAGGTTGCGGGCACGGGCATGGTCAAACACAAGGGCGCGCATATCTTGGCGTAGCGCTGCATCCAACTTAGAAAACGGTTCATCCAGCAGCAGCGCACGGGGCTGTGACAGCAGTGTGCGTTGCAGGGCAACGCGCGCAGCCTGCCCACCAGACAGCGTTGCCGGATCGCGCGGGCCATAGCCTGCAAGGCCAATGGCAGAAAGCGCCTCCTCGGCAAGCTTTTGCCGCTCAGTACGTACCCTGGACACTGTGCGCGGGATGGCTAGCATAACGTTGCCACACACCGAAAGATGCGGAAACAGCAACGGATCCTGAAACAAAAGCCCCATGCGTCGGGTCTCAGCTGGGAGGGCGAGAATGTCGGTTTCGCCCATATGCACGCTGCCAGAAAGCCTAAACACAGGCGCCAGCGAGCCAGCCAAAGCGTGCAGCAGCGTCGACTTGCCGGACCCAGATGGCCCCATGACGGTCAACACTTGGCCAGGGGCAACACGCGCAGACACTTTAATCAGCGTGCGGCCATCCAGGCTGATCTCCACGTCATCAAGGGTAAGTGGTGGGTTGGGGCTTGCATCCATCTTCATCGGATTTGCATGCCTCTTCGCCTGCGCGCAAGGAAGGATGGCAACGCAAGCGCGATCCAGAAAGCCGCAAAGGGTAGCACCGCTTGCAAGGTTGCGGCCACGGCCAGCGCCCGCCGGTCACCACCGGCTGACAGCGCCACAGCCTCAGTCGTCAGTGTTGGAACGCGACCAGCGCCGATCAGCAGCGTTGGCAGATACTGGCCGATCGAAACAGCAATGCCGATAGCAAGCGCCGTGAGCAGTGGCCCGACCATCATCGGAAGGCGCACCTGGAAAAGTCTGCGCCAAAAGCCAAGGCCCAGACCAGAAGCAACCTGCAGAAGCCTTGGATCGAACCGGCGATAGGGTTCTGCGAGTGACAGAAACATATAGGGCAGAATAAACACCAGATGGGCGAACATGACGGACATCACCATGCCGTCCACACGCAAAACAATGCCCAAAAATTGCAGGCCAAAAAGAAATGTGACCTGCGGTACCAGCAGGGGAATATAAAGAATAAGCAGCGAGCGGCTTCCGCCTGATTTGCCAGTAGCATTTTCCACTTCAAGGCAGCCAACAATCAGCGCCGCGGCGATCAGCGTTGGTACGATGGCGACCAGCAGCGATGTACTGGCCAGTTCCAGTGCGCCCGCGCCCAACTGGTCCCAGGCGCGCAGGGTCCAACTGGCAGGCAATGCATCTGGGAAGCGCCAACGGCCCACAAAAGACCACACAATCAGAAGCCCAAGCCCAACTGCTATGGCAAGCATGGGAAGCAGTGAGGCGATAAGCCCGAGGGCACGGGGCACGGGTCCGCCGCCAGAGCGAAGGCCTGATGTTGTGAAACGTTGCCATATCAGCGCCGTCAGTTTCTCACCGACCATCCAAAGGCCCAGCAGGCTGAGCGTTATGGCGACTTGCACAAGTGCCCCTGCTGCAGCCTGAAAGCGGGTGGAAAGATCGGGGTCAGAGGCCCACGCCAAAATGCGCACTGACAGGGGGGCAGGCGTTGTGGGGCCAAGCACAATCGCCACATCGGCCACCGATGATGCATAGGCAATTACAGCAAACACCGGCAGACGTATGAGCCGATAAAGCTGTGGTGCAACAGCAATAAAAAACCCCATCCCTCGGCTGTAGCCCATTGAGGCCATCACCATGCGGCGTCGCGATCCGTCGAGCGCGGGCAGGGCAGCCAGTGCCATCAAGAGCAGGAAGGGCATTTCTTTGGCCACTAGCCCTGCAATCATCGAAAGACCCCACAGGTCATTGACGATCAACAGATCTGGCGGTCGTTCCCAACCGGTAATTTCTGGTGAGAGAAGCCTGAAGATGAAGCCTGACGGGGCGATGAGAAAAGCAAGGCCGACAGCGGCGGCAGCGTGTGGCACGGAGAGCAGTGGCGCGACGATCCGTCGAACAGCGGCAAGGCCCTTGGTGTCCCAAACGCATGCCAGCAGAATAAACGTGAGCGCCAGCGCAATAAACGGGGAGGCAAGCCCCGCAAAGGCCGCTAGAAAAACCGAGCGGCCAATGCCGGGCGCATCAAGCACTGCCCCGAAAGCATCCAGAGAAAACCCCATGCCACCAAGCGGGGGAAAGTAGCCAAAGGCTGGCAGCAAAGCCGCCACCAGCCCTGCGCCGACCGGCACCAGCAGCAAGGCAATCGTCAGCCCAGGCGCAAGGCGCAACCAGCCCGGCATTGTCGGTACTCCGTCTCCGCGGATTAGCCGCCCTGGTAGCGGGCGGCCCACATGCGCTCAATAGCTGTAAGCCAGCTGGTGTGTGGTTCGGCGATAGCTGGACCAAGATCGGTCGAATTCAGGGTGGCTGGGCCAAGGTCCAGCGCAGCAAAACCATCTTGAATGTTCTGATCAAGGGCAGAAACGTTCAGCACAGTAAAATCACCCCAGACCGCCGGGTCCTGTTTGCGCAGCTGCGCGGTGGGTGACATCAAAAAGTTTGCAACCACCAATGCGGCTTCAGGCGCATTGGCATTGGCGGGGATGGCCACGAAGTGTGAGTTGGCCAGCATGCCATCATCAAACACAAAAGAGCGTGTCGAGGGCGGGAACTCATCGCGGGCAATCGCGCCAGAGGCTTCGGCCGGGTTGTTGGCAAAGCCAATAACGATTTCTCCATCACCATAAAGCTGGCGCAAAGCTGCCTGATTGGCCGGGAACGTGCGGCCAGAGCGCCAAAGATGCGGATGCAGTGCATCGAGATAATCAAACAGAGGCGCAAGGGCTGTCTGCGCATCTGCTTCGGCCAAAGGCGCCGACAGAATAGTGCGGTCGTCCACAGTGTAGGCGAGCAGGTTTTTCAAAAAGGTAGAGCCCAGAAAGTTGGGCGGCTGCGGGTAGGTGAAGCGACCTGGGTTTTCCTGCACCCATGCCAGCAGTTCTGCAGGGTTGGCGGGTGTCTCAGTCACTGCCTCAGTGTCGTAATAGAACGAGAACTGTACGGTACCCCAAGGCGCCTGCAATCCTTCAACTGGCACTGTGAAGTCAGTGGTGAGTGACGGGTTGCCCGCGACATCGACCACCTGAAAATTTGGCAGACGATCGGCCCAGCCAGCGCCGTCGGGCATGTAGAGAAGATCGGCGTTTTTCAGTGCGATGAAGTTTTCGCCATTGATCCAAACCAGATCAACCGAGCCACCGCTCTGGCGTCCTGCGGCGGTCTCAGCCAGAACAATGCCCACCACATCGGCCGTATCTGTTACCCGCACGTGCTCCAGCTCGATGCCGTATCGGGCTTCAATCTCATCGCCAGCCCATTCAATGTAGGCGTTAATGGTGGGGTCGCCAGACCAGGCATGGAAGAACACGGTTTGCCCACTCGCCCGCTCAATCAAGCCATCAAAATCGGACAGGCTGTCTGCAGCAGCAAACGATGGGGCCAGCGGTGCGGCTAAGAGGGTGGCAAGCGTTAAGGTGCGAAGGCAAGCAATCATGGTCGGCGGCTCTCACTAGGGATCAGTCATGGTGGTCAGGTGCACGCAAAAGCGCCTCTGTCCACGCGTTGGCAGGGTCAAGTGCACACGCAGCTACACATGCACACACGAGGCTACACGTGCACATCACATTTGGTTGACGAGAGAAATGAGTCAAAGGCAGGCGGTCAGGCCCTATGTGGCACGTGCCCGGCGCGGGGCGGGGCCATGGCTGGAACGGGCAACAAACTCCGCCGATATACCTGCATCCAAATTGGGTGCTTCGGTACCTTCAACCTGCGCCAGCACACAGTCTGCGGCAAGGCGACCGGCTTCGCCCAGTGACCAGCTTACTGTTGAAAGTCCGCCTGAAAGCCAGGATGCCAACTGGCTTGAGCCAATGCCGATGATGGAAAGTTCATCTGGTACCGACAGTCCACGTTCACGCGCGGTCATATAGAGCGCAACAACCGTGCGCTCACAGCCACAAAACACGGCGGTGGGATGATCTGGTTTCATGTCCAGAACCGCGTTGGCACGGCTGGCCAGCGACTGGGCTGTTTCGGCCTCAAACTGGGCTGAGCCAATATCTTCATGAGCTTCACTGTCAGAGCGAATATCACGCACAAAGGAGGCATCACGATTGGTGCAGGATGCGAGCAGCGTTTCGCTGTGCAGACGCTGAATGGCCTGCGGCGCATCGCAGCCAAAATAGGCAAAGCTGGTGTGACCAAGTGATTGCAAATAGTCGACCAGCCCGTCCATAACGGCACTGTCATCGATGCCAATTACAGGCAGCGATCCGGTGGTTGATGTGTGCGCTGTTGGCCCACCAATGACCGCGCCGGGAATGCCGTGGCTTGCTGCAAGCTCTACCCGTTTGTCACCAGGGAATGGCGCACTGAAAACAAAGCCATCCACGCGCTTGTCTTCGATCAGCTGAGCCATGGTTTCCTCGGCGTGCTCCATCGTATCAGCAAGCGAAACCATCAAACCATAGCCGCGCGCCGACAGGGTGGCCGAAAGCGTGCTCAGGAACGAGCGCTCCACGGTCATCCAATCCGCGCCAACCCCAATGTAGGAAATCAGATCGTTGCGGCCAGTGGCAAGGCGGCGTGCTGCGCGGTTGGGTTTGTACCCAAGTTCGGCAGCGGCAGCCAAAACGCGCGTTCGCGTGCGCTCGGCAATCTCAGGATAGCCGTTTAGCGCCCGTGAAATGGTGCCTTTTGAAAGGCCCAAATGTTGCGCAAGTGCTTTAAGATCGACCGGGTTAGTGCCGTTGGTCGTTGTGGCAGTCGGCGTGCTCATATTGGGAACAATGGACCCAACTGGCTTGCCTGATATGCGCGTCATAGCAAAACTCCTGCCGCGACTATCGCATTTACGGAAACAAACTACAAGATTATTGCCGGGATGTGAGGGTTACTACCCAGAGCGGCGGATCGGGATGGCAAAAGCGGTGGCAAATCAGGGTGCCAGCGTCCTTTTCGGGTGGATTCTAGGGCAACTGCGCACGCAAAAACCCGCAAGGCGTGGGGGTGCTTGCAGGACAGCGTTGCATCTCAGCGGTTGGTGAGTCGGCCGGCTGGGCTAAGGAAGAAGCGCTGTGAGACGGTCTGTGCGAGCAAAACCATCGTTTTGCCCCTGCCCAACCTGTCCAATCTGACCGGCTTCCAACCGCGCATCTGTGTAGATCGCGCCGGGATCAGAGAAACGGCCGGTGTTTTCAAGCAGGCCGATAATTGCGATACCAAGGCACATACCAGCCAGGCCTGCCCGCACCATCATCGGCTTTGCAGCCGCCATTTTGCCCTGCCAGCGGGTGCGCAAAGATGTTGATGCCCGAACAGGCTTGCTTGCTGGTCCAACCATCATCACAACTCCACGCAACGCATACCTGAAAGCAGTGAAACTAGTGTGCCCTGCTTAACGTATGGTAAAGCATAAGGATTGCCCCTGCCCGTGCACCCCACACCCTTGCCCATTGATGCCTGCGTTGGGCCGGTTCGCACCACCTTTGAAGGCGGTGCCAATCTTGTTTTGATCGCGCCGCCTGGCGCGGGCAAGTCGACCCGGTTGCCGCTGGCCCTGCTTGATGATGCATGGCTGGACGGTGCGAAAATCATACTGGTCGTGCCACGGCGGCTGGCCGCATTGGGCGCAGCACGCCGAATGGCTGATGAGCGTAGCGAGGATGTGGGTCAGACAATCGGCCACCGCGTTCGCTTTCACACCAAGGTCAGTGCAGCCACGCGGTTGGAGGTTGTGACCGCGGGGGTTTTTACGCGCATGATCGCGCATGATCCAGAACTCGGCGATGTTCGGCTGGTCCTGTTTGACGAGGTGCACGAGCGTGCTTTGGCAGCAGACTTTGGCATGGCCCTGGCACTGGAAGCCCAGGGCGCGCTGCGACCAGATCTGCGCATCGCTGCCATGTCCGCCACCGTGGATGGGCAGGCCTTTGAAACAGTGCTGGGGCAATATCTGCCGGTCAAAACAATAGCCAGTGATGGCGCAATGTTTCCTGTGGCGACCCATCATGAGCCCGTGAGCGCTGTAACGCCACAGACCGTGGCTGATGCTGCACACCAGGCGCTTGATCGATTTGATGGCGATGGTCTGATCTTCCTGCCTGGTCAGCGCGAGATTGAGGATGCAGCGACGCGCTTGCGCCAAGCTTTGGGCCATAGCGTTGCTGTCCATGTGCTTTATGGCGCGGTCTCGCGAAAGGCGCAGGCTGTGGCTCTGGCGCCCGACGCCGAAGGTCGTCGCAAACTGATCGTTGCCAGCGCAATTGCTGAGACAAGCCTGACAATTCCTGGCGTGCGCTTTGTCATTGATAGCGGCTTGGCGCGCAGGCCAATCTACGATCCGGCGCGTGGTATTACCCGTCTGGAAACAAAGGCTGCCAGCCGTGCCAGCATAGACCAGCGCCGTGGCCGTGCTGGGCGCACGGCACCGGGCGACTGTATGCGGCTTTGGCGCAAGGAAGAAGAGGGTGGGCGACCCGCGCAGGATCGACCAGAAATTCTTGATGCTGACTTGGCAAGCTTGCGCTTGGAAATGGCCGTTTGGGGTAGCCTTGAACGCCAAAGCCTGCCGTTTCTTGATCCCCCACCGCAACGTGCCTGGGATGAAGCTGGGCGACTGCTTCAAAGCTTGGGCGCGATTGATGGCGAGGGCCGCGCCACAGCGCTTGGTAAGACGATGGCAGCCCGCCCCACCCATCCACGCCTTGCCGCCATGCTTGAAAGGGCGCGCCTGAGTGAAAAGAGTGATGCGGCGTGGGCAGCGGTGGTTGCCGGTGAACTGCCCGAACGTGGCCCTCTTGACGCCAGCGAAAGGCTTAAACAGGCGCTGGCAACGCCTCACCTCGCCAAACCACTCAAAGCGCTGCAAGGCAGGTTCTTGGGGGCAGAAAAATGTGCCGCTCCACCCGATGCTGCCACGCTGGCCAAGCACCTGTTGCGGGCCTATCCCGATCGTGTCGCCAAGTGCCAAAAAGATGATGGCGCGAGGGCGACCTATAAGCTTGCGCAAGGCATGCAAGCGGTGGTGGAAGCCCATCTGCCACTTGCCCAGCATGACCTATTGATAGTGTTGGATGTCGGTGGTGGCCGCAAATCCGGCTTGGGAGCCAGTGCGGCCCGCGTGCCGGATATGCGCTTGGCCCTGCCGGTGGATGAAGCCGTGGTGCGCGATGCTCTCGGTCATCTGATCAGTACAGTCGAGGCCGTACAGTTCGACAAGGACAAGTGGAGCGAGAAGGTGCGCCGGCAAAGCAAGCTTGGACAGATGGTGCTTTCTGAGAAGGCGCAGCCAAGGCGTGCAGGGCTTGAAGCGCTCGCCTCCATCATTGACCATGTTCAAAAGCGCGGGCTCGATGGGCTGCCGCTTGCCGAAAAGAAGGCCAAGGCGGTGCTTTCACGTCATCTGGCGTTCCATGAAGCGCGAGGTGCGCCCGAAACGCTTTTGGATCGGCTGGAGCAATGGTTGCCGACCCTTCTGGAGGCTGCTCCACAACCGCCGTTCTCAGCTGAGACACTGCAAAACGCTTTGCGGACTGCTCTTGTGTGGGACGAGGCGCAGGCATTTGACCAGCAATGGCCAAAGTCAGTGCTGCTGCGCGGCGAGCAGCGCGCGCGCATGCTCTATGATCATCCCGCAGGGCCAGCCATATCCGTGCGCCCGCGCGACCTGTACGGGCTGGATGCCCACCCGACTTTCGGGCCAGACAAACAGCCGGTGCTCATTGAGCTCCTATCGCCGGCTCAGCGTCCCATTGCGCTAACGGCCGACTTACCGGCCTTTTGGCGGGCCGGATGGGTTGATGTGCGCAAGGATATGCGCGCGCGCTACCCCAAACATGATTGGCCAGAAGAGCCGTGGAAGGGCCCGACCAGAGGCAAAGCCTAGTCGCGCAGCCACATGCGGTCACCCACATCCACCATGAAGCGAGTGGGCGTGCGGGCAAAGCTTCCAAGACCAGCCAGCGCCGGGCGCCCATGGGTCACCACAACCGTGGCAAAGTCTTTCAGCTGGTCTTCGTGTGGGTAGCCTGCCTGGAAAATTTCGCGGAAGTTGGAGCGATCAATGAAAGGCAGGATCTTCGGCGGAATGCCGCCGGCAATAAACACGCCCCCTGATGGCATAACAGCCAAAGCCAACTCGCGTGCAACACGTGCCAGATACACCACAAAGCGTTCCACGGCTTTCACGGCCAACGCATCGCCGGCAAGCGCCGCCTCGGTAATGTCGGCGGCTTTCTCGAGCGGCGCATCCGCGCCATCTATAGCACCAAGGCCGCGATACAGCCGCTCCAGCCCCTCGCCAGATACCAGCTGCTCGCCGCCCAAGCGGCGCTGAGCGCCCTTGGTCAGGTGCGCAAACAGGCGATCATCATCTTCGGTTTCTGGCGGGATCGCCACATGACCCCCTTCGCCTGGTACCGTGATCCACATGCCCATGGAGTCGACCAGGGTCGATGCGCCAAGGCCAGTGCCTGGACCCAAGACCAGCTTGGTACCGCGCTGCGGTGGCATCTTTTCGCCAATCACGTGCAGGTCGTTATTGTCCAAATCCGGCAGAGCCAGGGCCTGCGCTTCAAAGTCATTGATAGCGATCACACACTCAAAACCCAGCTTCTCAATGATGCGCTTGGGATCGATGGTCCAATCGGCATTGGTCAAGCTGAAGGCATCACCGATAATTGGTCCGGCAACGGCCAAAATCGCGGTGCGCGGAATGCGGGAGGTTTGGTCCAGCACACCAACCTGAATAGCGGTCTCAATATCTGCATGTTCGCGTGTGCGCACTTGGGCAAAGCCTTGCTCTTGCGCGTGGGCATCGCTTACCATGGCAAAGCGCGCATGTGTGCCGCCGACATCAGCGATCAGCACCGGAAACGGGATAGCAAGCTCGAGGCGGCGACGCGTTGGCATGGCATTAGCCTTCACAAATAGGAGTTGGGCGATGGGACACTTTAAGCACTGCGACAAACAGGCCCGCAATAAAATCGCTGGATTGAGATCGCTTTAACGATCCGGGACGGTGGCGACAAGGTCGGTCAAAAGCGCTTCCGCAGTCGCTGGGTTAAGCGCCATTGGTACATCATACACAAGCGCCAAGCGCATCAGCGCCTTCACATCGACATCATGGGGCATTGGCGACATAGGGTCGACAAAGAAAAACAGAGCATCAATACCATTTTCGGCAATCAAAGCCCCAATTTGCTGGTCCCCGCCCAGTGGGCCGCTCTTGAGCAGGCGGACCGGTAGGTGTGGAGCAGCTTGCTTTACTCGCCCTCCGGTCGTGCCCGTTGCAACAATGCGATGGCCGCGCAAACGCTCGGCATGGCGGGAGGCAAAATCTACCATCGCTTCTTTTTTGGCATCATGGGCCACGAAGGCGAGGGTCAGTACAGGGTCGGTCGGTCTTTTCATGGCGGTGCCTTAGCAGCGAAGTCTATTATCGCCTATCCCCGCAGGCTAATCGTGCAGCCCATCCTTTAGGCAAACAAAAGCGTGCAGCGCACACGCAACCCTCTTGCTCTGCGCGACCAATGGCTTAGGGTCCATCCCCAGCTTAACCTCATTTGGCGCGCACATGCGCGCCAGGTGGAAGCTAAACAGGTATCAAAAGCCCGCACATCTCGGTTTTTCCACTGTGCACAAGGGCAGGCCTCAGAAGGGGCCGTAACGGAGGTGTTATTCACATGATCAAACAATTGTTCGCCACTGCGGCGCTGGGCGCGTTGCTCACCGGCACGGCTATCGCGCAGGACATCAACCCAGCAGTTGTGTATGACCTTGGTGGCCGCTTTGATGAAAGCTTCAACCAGGCAGCTTACACGGGTGCCCAGGCGTTCCAGGAAGAAACCGGCATCGAATTTGCCGATTTCGAAATCCAGAACGACAGCCAGCGCGAGCAGGCGTTGCGCAACTTTGCCCGTCGCGGCCATGACCCGATCATTGCTATCGGCTTCTCGCATGGTTCCGCTGTTGAAACGGTAAGCCAGGAATTTCCTGACACACGCTTTGCGATCGTCGACATGGTTGTTGATCAGCCAAACGTGCGCTCCATCGTTTTCAAAGAGCATGAAGGCTCCTACCTTGTAGGCGTGCTTGCTGCGATGGCTTCTGAGTCCGACACGGTCGGCTTTGTTGGCGGCATGGACATTCCGCTCATCCGTCGCTTTGCCTGCGGTTATGCTGAAGGCGTGTTGTCGGTTTCCGGCGACGCTGACGTGCTTACCGCGATGACCGGTACAACTGGCGCTGCCTGGAATGATCCAGTGCGCGGCGGCGAAATCACCCAGAGCCATGTTTCTGCTGGTGCTGATGTTGTCTTCCATGCTGCAGGCGGCACCGGCATTGGTGTGCTGCAGGCAGCTGCCGATGCCGGTATTTTGGGTATTGGCGTTGACTCCAATCAGAACGGTTTGCAGCCAGGTTCAGTGCTGACCTCCATGCTTAAGCGCGTGGACGTTGCCGTGGCCGATGCCTTCACTGATGCGCAGAACGATGCCTGGACAAACGGCTTTGAAGTGCTCGGCCTTGCAGAAGGTGGCGTGGACTGGGCGCTGGACGACAACAATGATGCGCTGATCACCGACGAGATGCGTGCTGCTGTTGAAGAAGCCAAGGCAGCCATCATTGCTGGCGATGTTGTTGTGCATGATTACATGTCCGACAACACGTGCCCCGCAACTGACTCCTAAGATGTGATGATGGCCGGCTCCAGACTGGAGCCGGCTATTTTCCTTTTGGCGCAGGTTTTACACCCGTGACGGACGCTCCCACTGCTGCCGCAACCAGTCAGCCGCTTGCTATTGAGCTGCGCGGCATCGACAAGCGTTTTGGTGCGGTCCACGCTAACAAATACATCGACCTGAAAGTTGCTCGCCAATCGATCCACGGCATTGTGGGTGAAAATGGCGCGGGCAAGTCCACGCTCATGTCCATTCTCTACGGCTTCTACGAGGCCGATGAGGGCGACATTTTGGTCGGCGGCAAACAGGTGAGAATTCGAACCTCCAACGATGCAATCGCGTACGGCATTGGCATGGTGCACCAGCACTTTATGCTGGTTGATAATTTCACGGTCATCGAAAATGTGATGCTTGGCGCTGAGGGTGCCGCTACACTTGCAGCTGGCCGCGCCAAGGTGCGCAAAGACCTTAAGGAGCTGAGCGAAAGCTACGGCCTGACGGTTGACCCTGATGCCATTGTTTCCGAGCTTTCGGTCGGTTTGCAACAGCGCGTTGAGATTTTGAAAGCGCTCTACCGCGGGGCGGATATTCTGATCCTCGACGAGCCGACCGGCGTGCTGACCCCTGAGGAAGCCGATAATCTGTTCAAGATTTTGCGCCAGTTGCGTAACCAGGGCAAAACCATTTTGCTGATCACCCACAAACTGCGCGAGATCATGGCCGTGACCGATGAGGTGTCGGTCATGCGGCGCGGCGCAATGGTCGCCACTTTGCAAACCGCCAACACCAGTCCGGCGGAAATCGCCGAGCAGATGGTGGGCCGTCGCGTGCTGCTAGAAGTGGACAAGGGCGCACCCAACCCAACCCAGCCAGTGCTTGAGGTGAAAAACCTTACCGTTACCGACAAGTTCGGTGTGGACCGCGTAAAGAATGTCTCCTTCACCGTGCGCAAGGGCGAGATCGTTGGCGTGGCGGGCGTTTCCGGCAACGGCCAGTCAGAATTGTTGGAAGCTGTGTCTGGTATTCTGCCGCCATCAAGCGGTTTGGTCGTGATCAATGGCACGATGCTATCCCACTCCGGCGATCCTGGCGAAGCGCGCCGTCTTGGCATGGGCCATGTGCCCGAAGATCGTTTGCGCATGGGCTTGGTCAAAAGCTTTGAAGAAAGCGAGAATTCTGTCCTTGGGTATCATGAGCAGGATGATATTGGCGGCAAAGTGGTGCTGGACGTGGATGCCGTGCGCAACCACGCCAAGGCGCAGATCGAGAAGTACGACATTCGCCCGCCCAATTGCCGCCTGAAGACGGCCAATTTCTCTGGTGGCAATCAGCAGAAAATCGTGATCGCTCGCGAGATGGAAGAAGACCCCGATATTTTGCTTGTCGGCCAGCCAACGCGCGGTGTTGATATCGGCGCGATTGAGTTCATCCACAAGCAGCTCATCGCTATGCGTGACGCTGGTAAGGCGGTGTTGCTGGTCTCGGTAGAACTGGATGAAATCTTCGGCCTGTCCGACCGTATCTTGGTGATGTGCGGCGGTGAGATCGTCGGCGAACGCCTGCCGCACGAGACCGACGAAAACGAGGTTGGCCTGATGATGGCGGGCATTGACGGTGCTGACCAGCAGGATCTGCCACGCCAGGACGCACCGGTGGAGGTTGCCCAATGAGGGGTGTGTCATGAGCCTGTCACGCGGGGAACTTCCCAAATGGGTGGATTACGGGTTGATCCCGTTGCTCAATCTGGCCGCGGCGTTCCTGGTCGCTGGCTTGGTGGTGCTCGCCATCGGTGAAAATCCGCTGGAAGCCGTTGAGCTCATGCTGTTTGGCGCGTTTGGCTACGGCGAGGGGCTGGGCTTCACGCTCTATTATGCGACCAACTTCATTTTCACCGGCCTTGCCGTGGCGGTCGCGTTCCATGCCGGACTGTTCAACATTGGCGGCGAGGGGCAGGCCTATGTGGCGGGCCTTGGCGTCACCATTGTCTGCCTTGCGATGGACCAGTTCGTGCCATGGTGGATCACTGCGCCCTTCGCGTTGGTGGCGGGCGCAGCGTTCGGGGCCGTCTGGGCGTTCATACCCGGCTATCTACAGGCCAAGCGCGGCAGCCATATCGTGATCACCACCATCATGTTCAACTTCATTGGCGCGGCGCTTATGACCTACATGCTGGTCAACGTATTCCGCCAGCCCGGCGCTATGGCGCCGGAATCGCGCACCTTTGAAGAAGGTGGCCGCATTCCGCGGATCGACTGGCTGTTCGACTGGTTTGGCGCAAACCTTGGCGGCGCGCAGACCAACATTTCCCTGTTCCTGGCGCTCATTATGGCATTCGCCGTGTGGGTGCTCATCTGGCGTACGCGCTTGGGATATAGGTTGCGCACGCTGGGGCAGAACCCAACCGCCGCCGTTTATGCAGGCATGAAGCCACCCAAACTGATCATGATCGCGATGGCCATCTCCGGTGGTCTGGCCGGCATGATGGCGATCAACGAGATTATGGGTGTGCATGGTCGCCTGATTTTGGAGTTTGCAGGCGGGGCAGGCTTTGTTGGCATCGCCGTGGCGCTGATGGGCCGCGCGCACCCGGTGGGCATTGTGCTCGCCGCGCTCTTGTTCGGCGCGCTTTACCAAGGCGGCGCAGAGCTTGCCTTCTCCATGCCATCGATTACCCGCGACATGATCATCGCCATTCAGGGCCTTGTGATCCTGTTTGCTGGCGCGCTGGAAGGGCTGTTTCGCCCGGCCATCGTTGGCTTCTTCAACGCGCTGTACGATCGTCGTCGCGCCCGCGAGGCAAATGCCTCGCAACCGGCGGAATAGAGGCGCGCGCTGTGGGAACGTTTGAAAGCTTTATCCTGCTGCTGGATTCAACTGTCCGGCTTTCCATGCCGCTTCTGTTCGCCGCGCTCGCCGGGCTTTATTCCGAGCGCTCGGGCATTTTCGACATTGGCCTTGAGGGCAAGATGCTGGCTGCTGCCTTTGCAGCTGCTGCCATTGGGGCCCTGTCTGGCAATTTGTGGCTGGGGCTTTTGGCGGGCATCGGCATTTCAGTGTTTCTGGCGCTGGTGCACGGTTTTGCCTGCATCACCGCGCGCGGCAACCAGATCGTCTCCGGCGTTGCCATCAACTTCCTTGCGGCGGGTCTAACCGCGCTTATCGGCCACGCTTACTTTAGCCAGGGCGGGCGCACACCGCGCCTTGAGGCCGAGGCGCGCTTCCTGCCGATCAACTGGCCGGGCGCAGAGGCGCTGGCCGATGTGCCCTATCTTGGCCCCCTCTATGAGGAGTTGATCTCTGGCCACAATCTGCTGGTGTATGTCGGTTTCGCAATGGTTGCCGTTACCTGGTATGTCATCTTCCGCACGCGCTTTGGCCTGCGTCTGCGCGCAGTGGGTGAGAACCCCGCAGCGGTGGATACCGCAGGCATTTCAGTCACGTTGATGCGCTATCAGGCCGTCATCATTTGCGGCGTGCTCTGCGGCCTTGCGGGCGCGTATCTGTCCACCGCGCAGTCGGCCAGCTTTGTGCCCAACATGTCGGCGGGCAAGGGCTTCATCGCGCTGGCTGCCCTCATCTTCGCCAAATGGAAGCCTGTTCCGGTGCTTTACGCCTGCCTGCTTTTCGGCTTCCTCGATGCGCTAGGCATCCGGTTGCAGGGTTATGAGTTCCCCATGATCGGGGAGGTGCCTGTGCAGATTATTCAGGCGCTGCCTTATATTCTCACCGTCGTTCTTCTGGCTGGCTTTATTGGCCGCGCCGATCCGCCGAAGGCTGGCGGCGTGCCCTATGTGAAAGAGCGCTGATGTTAAACGCTGCCGACAAAGACAGGCTGGTGGACGCTGCCCGCACAGCGCGGGAAACGGCCTATGCCAAATATTCCAACTACCGCGTGGGCGCGGCGCTGCTGTGCGAGGATGGGGTCATCTACCCCGGCTGCAACGTGGAAAACGCCGCCTACCCGCAGGGCACCTGCGCCGAGGCTGGTGCCATCGCTGCGATGGCCCTTGCCGGTGCACGTAAGATCGTTGCTGTCGCGGTGGCTGGCGGAAAATCCGACCTGCAACCCGCATCTGACCCCTGGGACCTGTGCTCGCCCTGCGGCGGTTGCCGTCAGCGCATTGCCGAGTTTGCCCAAGGGTCAGCGACGCCCATCATCATCGCCTCGCCAGACTCTGTGATGCTGGAAAGCACGATCGGCGAGCTTTTCCCGCACGCCTTCAATCTGGTAGATTAACATATGTCTGATGCAGTTACCGTCATCCGCGCGCGCCTGCCCGATGCTGCGCCCAAGCTTGGTCTGGTGCTCGGCTCCGGCCTTGGCGGGCTGGTTGATGAGATCGAGAACGCCACGCGCTTCCCGTACACCGAGCTGCCGCACTTTCCCCATTCCACGGTGTCTTCGCACGCTGCCGAACTGGTGATCGGCACGCTGGCCGGCGTGGAGGTCGCCGTGCTGGCAGGGCGCGTGCACGCGTACGAGACCGGCGAGGCCGACGCCATGGCCGTGCCGCTGGCCACGCTCAAGGGCTTGGGCGTGCGGGGCATCATCCTTACAAACGCGGCAGGCAGCCTTCACGAGACGATGCCCCCTGGCGCGCTGATGCTGATTTCCGATCACATCAATATTTCGGGCCGCAACCCGCTGATTGGTGTGGACGGCGATGGCCGCTTCTCCAATATGGTCGATGCTTATGATCCGGCCTGGCGCGAAACGGCCAAGGCCGTGGCAAGCCGCGAAAGCCTGACCCTGCATGAAGGCGTCTATGGTTGGTTCCTGGGCCCAAGCTTCGAGACGCCTGCCGAGATCAAAATGGCCCGTACGCTGGGCATGGATGCGGTGGGCATGTCGACCGTACCCGAAACAATCCTTGCCCGCTTTCATGGGCTGAAGGTGCTCGCCATTTCTTCCATCACCAACCTTGGCGCAGGCATGACGGGTGATGCCCTCTCGCATCATGAAACCAAAGATGTCGGCGCGACCATCGTGCCCAAACTCACCACGCTGTTGCGTGCGCTCGTCGCTGAACTGGCGACCAAATAGATGGCCTGGTTACCGCAAGAGATCATCGCCAAGAAGCGCAATGGCGGAACGCTGAGCACGGATGAAGTTGCGTTCTTTGCGCAAGGGATATCGGATCAGTCGATCACCGATGCGCAGATTTCGGCGTTCGCCATGGCCGTCTATTTTCAGGGCATGAGCATGGATGAGCGCGTCGCGCTGACCCTTGCCATGCGTGACAGCGGCGATGTTCTCGACTGGTCGCATCTGGATGGCCCGGCGCTCGATAAGCACTCCACCGGCGGCGTTGGCGATAATCTCTCGCTCATGCTCGCCCCCATTGTGGCAGCTTGTGGCGGCTATGTGCCGATGATTTCAGGACGCGGGCTCGGCCACACTGGTGGCACACTGGACAAAATGGACTCCATTCTCGGCTACACCACGCAGCCCGACAATGAGACCTTTCGGCGGGTGACCGAAGCGTGTGGCTGCGCCATCATCGGCCAGACAGCAAGCCTCGCCCCCGCCGACAAGCGCTTCTACGGCATCCGCGATGTGACGGCGACGGTGGAAAGCATCGACCTCATCACCGCGTCCATCCTGTCCAAAAAGCTTGCCGCCGGCCTTGATGGGCTGGTGCTGGATGTAAAGTCTGGGTCTGGCGCATTTATGCCCACCCATGAAGAATCCGAAGCCTTGGCCGAAAGCCTGGTCGCGGTGGCAAATGGCGCGGGCACCAAAACCTCTGCCCTTCTGACCGATATGAACGAAGTGCTCGGCCACGCCGCTGGAAACGCAGTAGAGGTGGCCACAGCCGTGGAGTTCCTGACAGGTACCGCCCAGGACCCACGGGTGCGGGAAATAACGCTGGCGCTGTGCGCCGATATGCTGGTGCTCGGTGGGCTGGCAACTGAAGCGGAAAGCCATGCCATGGTGGCAAACGCGCTCGATAGCGGCGCGGCAGCAGAAAAGTTCCAGCACATGGTCAGTCTGCTTGGTGGACCCAGCGACTTTGTCGAGCGCTACCCCGACCATCTGCCCAGCGCGCCCATCACGTTTGACGTGCCCGCGCCACTGGCTGGCATTGTGACCAGCATGGACACCCGTGCCATTGGCAATGCCGTGGTGGCGCTGGGTGGCGGGCGCACCAATCCCGCCGACCCGATCGACCATGCTGTGGGCCTCACGCATATTGTCGATGTGGGCATGACGCTCAAAAAAGGCGAGCCGCTGGCCCGCGTGTTGGCGCGCGATGAAGCCACCGCGCAGGAGGCTGCCCGCCGTGTCACTGCAGCCATAACGCTCGGCAGTGAACCGGATATCAACCCCAGCATCTACCGCCGACTGGCGCCAACTGGAGGCAGCTAGTGCCCCGCGTCTTTCTTGTAGTGCTTGATAGCGTCGGCATTGGCGGCGCGCCGGATGCGGGTGACTTTTTCAATGGCGACCACCCGGATACCGGCGCAAACACGGTCGGCCATATCGCGGACCATTGCGCAGCAGGCAAAGCCGATGAGGGTGGCCTGCGCGCCGGTGCATTGGTGTTGCCCAACCTTGCAAAGCTGGGCCTTGGCAAAGCCGCTGAACTGGCCAGTGGTATGGAGCCCCCAAACCTCGACGCGCACACCATTACTGGTCGCTACGCAGCGGCGACGGAAGTCTCCAGGGGCAAGGACACGCCATCGGGCCATTGGGAGATTGCCGGTGTGCCAGTGCCCTTTGAATGGGGGTACTTCCCCGATACCAACCCTGCGTTCCCCGATGATTTGATGGCTGATTTCGTGCGCGAAGCAAACCTGCCCGGCACGCTTTGCAACCTGCATGGCTCCGGCACGGTGGTGATTGCAGACCATGGGATGGAGCACATCGAAAGCGGCAAACCCATCTGCTACACCTCGGCAGATTCAGTGTTCCAGATCGCCGCGCACGAGCAGCATTTTGGCCTGGATCGCCTCTATGAGATTTGCGAGGTCGCGCGCAAACTGATCGACCCGCTGATGATTGGCCGTGTCATTGCCAGGCCTTTTGTTGGCGAGAGCGTTGAGACTTTCAAGCGCACCAGCAACCGCAAAGACTACGCCATCCCGCCGCCTGAACCCACGGTGCTCAACCGCGTGCAGGATGCAGGAGGTCGGGTCATCGCGCTTGGCAAGCTAGGCGATATCTTTGCCATGCACGGCATTTCTGAGGTGCGCAAAATGCCCGGCATTGAAGCGCTGTTTGAGGTGCTGATGGGCACGCTGAAAGGTCAGCAAGCAGCCCAGAATGGCGATCTTGTGTTCGCCAATTTCGTCGAGTTTGACAGCGAGTTTGGCCACCGCCGCAATGTGGCTGGCTATGCCGATGCCCTGGAACGGTTCGACCGACTGTTGCCGCGTTTTACCCATGCCATGCAGGAGGGTGACCTGCTGATCCTGACTGCAGACCATGGCAACGACCCGACATGGGTGGGCACCGACCACACCCGTGAGCGCGTGCCGGTGCTGATGCTGGCGCACAGCTTGGAACCGGGCTCAGCAGGCGTGTGCACCACCTTTGCCGACATGGCCGAGACGGCGGCCAAGTGGCTGGATCTGCCATCTGGACCTTACGGGGCCAGCATACTGTGACCACTATCCCGCTCGCCGAACTGCACTGCCATATCGAAGGCGCGGCTCCGACGGACCTGGTGCGCGAGCTTGCCCACCGCAATGGACAGAATATCACAGGCCTCATTGATGCAGGTGGTGGTTACGTCTGGTCTGATTTCGAGGAATTTTTAGGGGCTTACGACAAAGTCGCCAGCGTGTTTACTCAGGCGCAGGACTACAGCAATCTTGCCTACGCCTATGCCAGCGATCTGGCGGCACAGGGAGCGATCTATTCGGAAACCTTCGCCTCCACTGATCACGCCCAAAACGCCGGGGTCGACCCGCTGGCCTACCTTGATGCGCTCACCGATGGCGTAAAACGGGCGCAGGCCGACCATGGCGTCGTCAGTCGCATCATTCCCACTGGGGTTCGCCACTTCGGCACAGACGCCATCAACCGCGCCGCTAGCATTGCCATCGATGCCGCCAAAACCAATCCATTCATCACCGGGTTCGGTATTGCGGGCAGCGAGGTTGCGGGCAGTCTGCTGGATGCCAAACCTGCTTTTGAGCGTTGTAGAGCGGCGGGCCTTGGCCTCACGGCCCATGCCGGTGAATGGACTGGGCCAAGCACCATACGTGATGCTCTGGCGCTTGGCGTGACGCGTATCGGACATGGGATACGCGCTGCTGAAGACACTGACTTGATGGCAGAACTCGCCGACAAAGCCATCACGCTCGAGGTCTGCCCCGTTTCCAACATCGTGCTCAAGGCGGTGGAAAGCGAAGCAGATCACCCGGCCAAGGTGCTGCAGAACGCAGGCATCAAGCTCACCGCTAATTCAGATGATCCGCCGCACTTCCACACAAGTTTGGCCGAGGATTATGTCGCGATGTGGCGCTTGCTGGGTGGCAATCGCGCACAAACGCGCGCCATGTTGACCCGCAATGCATTGGCTGCCGCCTTCCTTGATGAGCCAACACGGCAAAAACTGGTGGCCAAACTGGATGTGGCGCTTGCCAGCGGCTAGCCCCTTGGGCATGAAAAGAGCGTCCGTGCCAAGAAGGAGCCCCCCATGCAAGGCGTCACCGTTGTCGATCACCCACTGATCCAGCACAAACTCACCTTGATGCGGGACAAGAACACCTCGACGGCCTCGTTCCGGAGGCTCTTGTTCGAAATCTCACACCTGCTTTGCTATGAAACAACGCGCGATCTTGGAACAGAAGAGGTCGAGATCGAAACACCGATCCAGACGATGCAAGCCCCTAAGCTCTCCGGCAAAAAACTGGTGTTTGCCTCGGTTTTGCGCGCTGGCGATGGCCTGCTGGAAGGCATGCTGGATCTGGTGCCAGCAGCCCGCGTTGCGCATATCGGCCTTTACCGCGATCCTGAAACGCTGCAGCCGGTGGAATATTATTTCAAAGCCCCTGAAGACTTGTCCGACAGGCTGGTGATTGTTCTCGATCCGATGCTCGCGACGTCCAATTCGGTGTCAGCGGCTGTGACCAAGCTGAAAGAGCGCGGTGCGCACAACATCCGCTTTGTGTGTTTGCTGGCGGCCCCTGAAGGCGTTGAAAAGTTCACCACCAATCACCCTGATGTGCCGGTGGTTACGGCGGCTATTGATGAGCGCCTCAACGACCATGGCTACATCGTACCGGGCCTGGGCGATGCAGGAGACAGGATGTTTGGTACGAAGTAGAGTGTCTTGCTGAGGAGCACCCATGCATCCAACCGAGAAGATCGTGCGGCAGTTCCATGAATCCTGGGACATGCGTGACCCCGAAAGGGGCGCCGAGGTAATCGCTGCTGATTGCAAGTTTGAAGACATTGCGCGAGGCGAAGCGCTGCCTGGCAAGGAAGCCTATAAGGCCGATTATTATCGCTGGCGCGAAGCGTTTCCAGATGGCCTGTGCAAGGTTGAGAATGTGATCGTCAGCCAATGCGGAGAATGGGCGACGGTGGAGTTTCGCAACACTGGCAAGCATTCTGGGGTTTTGCGTTCCAGCCTTGGCGATTTTCCACCCACCGGAAAGCGATCAGAAGTGCGCTACTGTTCGGTCATGCGTGTTAAGGATGGCATGGTGGTAGAGGGGCGCGACTATTACGACAGCGCCACCATCGCACGGCAATTGGGGTTGGTAGACTAACCTCAAACGGTCGCATCAATGACGGTGTGTGGGCAGCATGCGCTTGATGAGCCCGTCTTTCACGATGAATTGATGGCGCAGCACCACAAACAGGTGGCCGACAATCGCCGCCAGCAGCACCCAGCCCGAAACGATGTGCGTCCACTTGGCGGCAAGGGCGAGGCTCTCCACCTTGCCGATGGGGTTGGGCATGCGCCACACACCAAACAGGTTCACGCCAAAGTCACCCGCCATCACGTAGAGATAGCCGGAGACAGGCATCACAAACATCGCCACATAGAGCACCTGCTCGGCGCGGTGGATGAAGTTCTGCTCCGCCTTGGAAAGCGTGGGTGCCCAGTCGGGCAAGCCGCCAGTATGGCGGTTGATGAGCCGCGGTATTGCAATCACCAGCGCCAGCAGCCCGAGCGATTTGTGCCAATTGTAGAAGAAGCCTTGCGACTGGCCGAGTACTGTGTCGCCACCGCCCATGCCGGTCATGATGTTACCGCCAATGTACTGAAACGCAAACAGCAGCACGATCAGCCAGTGAAACCACTTGGTGAGCGCGCCATAACCCTGTTGCGTGTTGCTCATGCTCATAGAGGTTGCCTGTGCGATGCTGTTGACGCTTGCCGTTGCGGCAAGCTTACACCGAAGTTCAACATGTTGAAAACCACACGAGCCGCATGTGTCTTACCGGCGTAACCACTGCTCAACGCCTTCACTTAGCTGGCGTTTAATGAGGTCGCGCTCGGCATCTGCTGCTTGCAGCACTTCGCGTGCCTTGAGAAAATTCAATGCCGGGAAATTGGCAATCGGCGGCGTTATCAGCACGTCTGGCGGATGCTGCGCCAAATGCGCCTTGGTGATGGTCTGCATGCAAAGCTGCGTGGCTCCCAGAATGCTCTCCATCTGGCTGGGAGGTTCGTCGGCGCGCTTGCCCGCATTTTCACCTTGTGGTTCCGGTCCACCGATTACATCCACGCCCACCACCAGGTCGCACGCGCCCAGCGCTCCGGTGGGCAATGGGTTCACCACACCACCATCCACATGCACCCGACCATTGAGCAGCGTTGGTTTGAACACGAAGGGAATGGCGATGGAGGCAGCAACTGCGGGGCGAATGTCTCCCGCCGTTACGCTGTGTGACGTCCAACCATAATAATCGGTGGTTATGACGCTGAGCGGTATCATGAGCTGGTCAAAGGTGGTTGCCAGCCCATCGGGCATGAATGCCGATAGCGCCGCATTGGCATCCAGTTGGGTGCCCATGCTCATCAACCCTTGCCAGCGCTTTGGGCGCATTTTCCAAGCGCGTGACGCCACCTCCCGGCTATCAAGAAATGTTTTCAGTGCAATCTCGCGCATCTGCTTGCCCGAAAAGCCCGAGGCGATACCCCAGCCAATAATCGAACCGATGGACGTGCCAGCAAGGCAAGCGACGGGCAATTTCAGCTCTTCCACCACTTCCATCACGGTGATGTGGGCCAGTCCGCGCGCGCCGCCACCGCCCAGCGCCAGGCCAAGTTTGGGCAAGTCGGCCGCCGGCACGTCCGATTGTTTGAATGTGGTGACATCACCAATGGTCATCGATCAGCTTTCGTGAAAGGAGGGCACCTCTTGCACTCCTATGTGGTTCAGTTTCGTGTCATCGCAAAGCGCACAGCAAACAAAATCAACCTCGCAGACCCATGATGAACCGCTGGTTCGCAGCGACTATGCGCTTTATGCGATCATCTGCTTCGTATGGGGCACCAGCTGGCTGGCATTGCGAATGCAGCTCGGCGTTATTGCCCCAGAGGTGTCCCTGATTTGGCGTTTCGCGTTGGCGGGCCTCATCGTGTTTGCGTGGGCAGCCCTTGTGGGGCAGCGGCTGTGGTTTGGCGCGCGCGATCACGCCCTGTTTGCAACGATGGGTGTGTTTCTATTCTCCACCAACTTCACCCTGTTTTATTATGGCGGGCTGGAGATCACCGCAGGCCTGCTTGCGGTGGTCTTTTCGTTGGCCTCTGTTTTCAACTTCCTTATTGGCATCGTGTTCATGGGTCTTCGGCCAGAGCCACGCCGCATTGGGGGAGCGGCACTGGGCGCGGCAGGAATTGGCTTCCTGTTCTGGCCCGAGATTGCCGGTACGACGTTCAACCGCGAAGCATTGATAGGTCTTGCATTTTGTATTGGCGGCACCCTGTGCTTTTGCGTTGGCAATGTGTTGTCGGCGCGCGCGCAAAAACGTGGACTGCCAATTTTGGCCACCAATGCCTGGGGCATGGTTTATGGAGTGGTGTGGTTGCTGGTTTTGGCGCTGGCGCAGGGACATGATTTTGCCATTGAGACAACCGGCCGTTACATCGGCTCTCTGCTCTGGCTTGCCGTGTTTTCCAGCGTTATCGCGTTTTGGAGCTATCTCACCTTGCTTGGGCGCATTGGCGGGGCGAGGGCGTCCTATGCCACGGTCATTTTTCCGCTTATCGCGCTGGCATCTTCCACCCTTTTTGAGGGTTATGAATGGACGGTCTTTGCCTTGGTTGGGGTTGGGTTGGCGCTTGTGGGCAATGTGTTGGTGCTCGGCGGTGGCAGGCGCCGACCTGTCAACAAAGGCGCTTAGCCTCAGGACGCTTAACTTGCAGCTTTGCCAGAGGCAAAAGGGGCTGGTTCTGGCCGGTGCGTCACTGTAGGGCTGTCACCCAGATCTCCCCTTTGCGGCGGTTCAAGCTTTTGCATGGTGATGTAGGCGGTGATGACTGCCGCAAGACCAAACACCACCGATCCCAAGGCTTGACCAATCAACACGCCCGCTGCGCCGCCATAGGTGGCTCCGACCCAAACAAACGGTAGCGTGCCAACGGTTGCTTTGCCCCAGTTGAACACCGTGGAGTACGTCGCGTAGCCCAAGTTGTTGAACGAGGCATTGGCCACAAAAAGTGCGCCGTTAAAGATGAAGCTGGCCGCCACATAGGTGCAGAACAAAATGACCAGGCTGGCGGCATCCCCTTGCGCAGCGAACAGCGCCACAATGGGGTCGCGGGCGGCAAAAAGGACAGCCCAGACCACAGCTGTGTAAACAAGAATGACGGCAAGCGCGTCCAGGAACGCCCGCTGAACCCTATCAATGCGCCCTGCGCCGTAATTTTGGCCCAGGATCGGCCCGATGGCGCCTGAGAGCGCAAAAATAGCCCCAAAAGCGACCGGAATGATCCGGCCTACAATTGCCCAACCCGCCACGGCATCATCACCAAAGGGGGCGATGGCGCGCGTCACAATAGCGTTGCCCACCGGTGTTGCCACGTTGGTTAGGATTGCTGGCAGGGCGATGGCTGTGAGCGCTGCTATATTGGCGCGCAGCACGTCGGTGCTCGGCAGGCTCACCAGATCGTGCACTTTCATCGCGCCGTAAATGCCCATGCCCAGCAGCGCAAAACGGGAAATGGTGGTGGCTACAGCTGCACCATTGACACCCATATCGAGGACGAAAATGAACAACGGATCCATGATTGCTGCGGCAACACCTGCGCCCAGTGTTACGTACATGGCCCGTTTTGCATCTCCCACCGCGCGTAACAGGCCAGACATTGCCATGCCCAACGCGAGCAGCGGCATGGAGGGGATCACGATCTGTAGGAAGCCGATCGCCACCTCTAGCGTGCGCCCAGTGGCGCCAAGGCCTGCCAGAAACGTTTCCAGAAACAGCCACGTCACAAGGCTGATCGCGCTGATAAGTGCAAAGATGAAAACCAGCCCTGTGCCAGCGATCTGCTTGGCACGGTGTTTATCGCCGGACCCCAGCGCCCGTGAGACCAGCGCGGTAATGCCGATGGTCGTGCCGATGGCAGCCGACGTCACGAAAAACATCAGCGTTCCGGCATAGCCAATTGCGGCGGCCAGCTCGGTCTGGCCCAGCTGCGAGATGTAGAACAGATTGGCAAAATCAACGATGAAAATGGCCACCAGGCCAATCGAACCGGTGGCGGTCATCACCACCGTGTGGCGCATGGTTGAGCCAGTGACAAACCGTGGTGTGGTGTCTTGATCGGCTTTGACGTCAGCAGGTTGTGAGGGCGCCATTAGCTCGGATCTCGTGTTATTTCTTCGGTCTCCGGCGACAGCGCTTCGGCTTCCTCATCGGTCTCGATGAGTGGCTCGGGCACCGGTTCGAACATATGCCCTTTCATGGGCTTGGGTTTGGGCACAGCTTGACCCGTTGGATAAATCAGCTCGACCCCAGCCAAGATGCCGTCCTCGGATTGCATGGCAAAGCGCTTCTCATCGCGTGCGCGCACATCAGCAACGCGAAAGTCAGCCTCATCCTCATCAATGCCAAGACCGATCAGCATCTGGCGACCCATTTCGATGGAGGAGTGAAACGTCTCACGGGTGGCAATCGTGGCACCCAGTTTCAGCAGTTCTAGCGCGTGGCCACGATCATAGGCGCGCGCGTAAATGGGCAAGTCGGGGTGAGCTTCGCGCACCGCCTCAACAATGCGCGTGGTCGTCGCGCGGCCATCGGTACAAACGGCCAGTGCGTCTGCGCGGGCAATGCCGGCGGCAGCCAATATATCCAGCCGGGTGCCGTCGCCGTAATAGATGCGTGCCTTGAAGCGCTTTGCATCGCGAATACGATCTGCGTCTGTGTCGATTACCGTTACCCGTTCGCCACCAGCTTGCAGGGTCTGGCTGACAAACTGACCAAAGCGACCAAAGCCAATAATCAGCACCCGGCCTTCAGCGGAGGAAAAATCTTCCTCCATGGTCTTATGGCCACGCTTGGCAGTCAGCGCGTACGCCGCATTGATGATGACGGGTGTCAGCGCCATAGACAGCGCGACAGCACAAGCCAGAATGCTCTGTGCTGGGCCGGTGAGCAGCCCTCCTGCCAGTGCAACGCCAAACACAACAAAACCGAACTCACCAAACTGGCAAACATAGGCCGTCGTTTTGACGCCAGCAGCATGATCCTCGCCCATCGCGCGCATGACTGCGTAAGTAACGACCAGCTTAATAACCAGGCCCGCCAGCGTGATAGCGACGATGACGAGGAACTGATCTGTGAGCACGCCAAGGTCTATGGAGAGACCAACCGCCAGGAAAAACAGCCCCATCAGCAGGCCACGAAACGGCTCAATGTCGGCCTCAAGTTGGTGGCGAAAATCACTTTCTGAGAGCATCACGCCGGCGATCAGCGCGCCAAGTGCCGTGGAAAGGTGAGCCTCTTCCATTATAAAAGCCGCGCCCAGCACGATCATCAGCGCGCCAGCGGTCATCACCTCGCGCACGCCTGTTTTGGCCAGAATATGAAACAGCGGGTTGAGCAGGAACCGCCCGATGATCACCAGCGCCACAACCGCGCTCAGACCGATCCCGACCTCAGACAAGCCCATGCCACCTTCGCCCCTTGGCGCAAGAATGGAGGCAAGCGCCAAAAGCGGTACAACCGTGAGATCCTGAAACAGCAAAATGCCAAAACTGGCCTTGCCGTGAGCCGTTTCGCGCTCATGGCGCTCATCAAGAATGGCAAGAGCAATGGCTGTGGAGGAGAGCGACAAGGCCCAGCCGGTAATCAGCGCTGCCTGCCAGCCGAAACCAAGCTGCATCGCCGCCCCTGACAGAAGCAATGTGGACCCCAGCATCTGGCCACTACCGGAGCCAAAGATGCTTTTGCGCAGGCTCCATAGGGTGGTGGGTTTGAGTTCCAGTCCGATGATGAAAAGGAACAACACCACGCCAAACTCGGCGACGGTTGCAACGGACTCAATGTCAGACACCAACCCCGTTGCCGGACCAATAACCAGCCCAGCTGCCAGATATCCGAGTACCGCGCCCAGTTTGAACCGTTGAAAAAGAGGGACCGCGACAATCGCTGCGCCCAGCAAAATCAGCACCAGCACCAGCGGGTGTGCGCCCACCGGATCTGCAGCGTCAGAGGTTGCCAGAAGAGTGAGCGTTTGGGCGTCCATCCAGTCCAAGTGGACCGGGCAGCACCAGTCGTCAACCACAAGCCCTTTTGCGACTAGTTCAGCGCGGCGAAGCCTTCACCAAAGCCTGCCAGTTCAATCGGGATGCCGATGCCCTCGTCCGGCGTCTGGAAGATCACAAACCAGGCCGTTTGACCAGTGGAGAGGGTCTGCACCAGGGTCTCATCCATGATCATTTCCACATAGCAGCCCGAAGGTAGGCACCGCGCAAAGTCAGCCGTGCCAATATCTGTGTCATCAATACGCAGACCCAGGCCACCATCCAGCAAAACGCCAAGCGGAACCGCCACCCGTAAAATATGTGCACCACCGTCCAGCGTGCGCACAATGGTTACCCGTAACTCGACATTGGGGCGGTCAACGGCGGCTACATTTTGCACCAGTGCACACAGCTCTGCTGGCGCGCCTGTCGGTGTTTCACACTGGATTTGCCAGGCTTGAAAGCTGTCGCGAACCACCGGTTGGGCGGAGGCGGCTGCCGCAAACAAGGTGAGGCCCAACAAGCCAGCCAAAGCCAGAAGAAGTGCCTTGGGCGGGTGAAACAGATGGTTGCGCACAGAAGATGTCATGAGATGAGTTGGCCGTTGATTCGCGTCGGGCTTTGGCCAAACTCTACCAATGGGGCGGCCATGTGGCGAGGCCTCCCGCAGAGAGGCTCACAGACCCGCCGTGGGTTACCAATCTGTTACGTCAGGGCGCTCAAAGTGCGGGAAAACAGGGCGCTATGCGACCAAGGGATAACTGCGCGGGCGCTAATATGACGCATTTTGCAACCCGCTGCGCTCTTCCCATCCAGAGGCCAGTCGGATAGTGACGGGTCCTATGGAAGAAGTAGGCGTGTGAGCGTCGGGGGACCCGTCTCAAACCGGTTGTGTAAACCGGCGTTAGATACCTCTGTAACCGCGCTCGAGCCTTCATCGTTTGGAGACTGAATTGAGCATGACGACAGCAAAGCGCTTCGCCACATCTCTTATCACACTGTTTGCCGCGCTGGTTGGTTTCGCCGCGCCAGCTTTGGCATCTCAGCCAACGCCCTGGGCCACCGGCTTTCAGGATGCTGCCACAGTTGTGATGGAGCACATCCACTGGTTTGAGACTTTCACACTTATCATCATCACCGCCATCGTGATTTTCGTGTTGGCGTTGATGATTTACGTGTGCTTGCGCTTTTCTGCAAAGAACAACCCAACACCGTCAAAGACCACCCACCATGCGATGCTGGAAGTGGCATGGACGGTTGTTCCGATCATCATTTTGGTTGTGATCGCCGTGCCCTCGTTCCGCTTGCTGTACGAAGAGGCTGTAGTCCCGCCTGCCGACATGACCATCAAGGCCACCGGCTATCAGTGGTACTGGGGCTATGAGTACCCAGACAATGGCGACATCGATATGTTGCAGTTTATGCTGGACGATGAAGAGCGTCTGGCGCGGATGGAAGAAACCGGTGGCACCGAGTTCGATTTTCCGCGTCTGCTCGCCGTGGACAATGATTTGGTCGTGCCGGTTGATGCCACGATCCGCCTGCAGATCACTGCTGCTGACGTGCTGCACGCCTTCGCCATGCCAGCCTTTGGTGTGAAAATGGACGCTGTGCCGGGTCGTCTGAACGAAACTTGGTTCCGCGCCGAGCGTGAGGGCATCTATTACGGACAGTGCTCAGAGCTTTGCGGCACGGACCACGCCTTCATGCCCATTGCGATCCGCGTGGTAAGCCAGGGTCAGTTTGATGCTTGGGCCGCGCTGGCGGGTGATGATCTGGCCGGGGCCAATGACATGCTGGCGCAAATGATCCGCGATGATGTGGATAGCACCGAGCTTGCATCCAACGAATAAGCTTTTCGGTCGTCTTCAGGGCGGCCAACACAAATACTGACTGAAGGAATTGAGGCAACATGGCTAGCTACGCTGACGCAACAGCCCATGATGATGTCCCTAAGTTTTGGACACGCTGGTTCTACTCGACCAACCACAAAGACATTGGCATCCTCTACCTGATCTTTGCGATCATTGCTGGGATCATCGGTGCTGCACTCTCCATCGGCATCCGCCTCGAGCTGCAAGAGCCGGGCATGCAGATCTTTGCCGATGGTCACGCCTACAACGTGTTCGTTACGGGCCACGGTCTGATCATGGTGTTTTTCGTGGTCATGCCGGCGCTAATTGGTGGTTTTGCCAACTATATGATCCCGATCATGATCGGCTCGCCAGATATGGCGTTCCCGCGCATGAACAACATCTCGTTCTGGTTGTTGCCGCCAGCGCTGATCCTGCTGATCATTTCCATGTTCGTTGAGGGCCCTCCTGGCGGCCTTGGCGTGGGTGGTGGTTGGACCATCTACCCGCCGCTCTCCACCATGGGGCACCCTGGTCCTGCGGTCGATTTCGCCATTCTGTCGCTGCACATTGCCGGTGCATCCTCCATTTTGGGCGCGATCAACTTCATCACCACCATCTTCAACATGCGTGCTCCTGGCATGACGCTGCACAAGATGCCTTTGTTTGCCTGGGCCATTCTGGTGACCGGCTTCCTGCTGCTGCTTGCGCTTCCAGTGTTGGCTGGCGCGATCACCATGCTGCTGACCGACCGTAATTTTGGCACCACCTTCTTCGATCCGGCAGGTGGCGGTGACCCGATCTTGTTCCAGCACCTCTTCTGGTTCTTCGGCCACCCTGAAGTCTACATCATGATTTTGCCGGCCTTTGGCATTGTCAGCCACATCATCTCCACCTTCTCCAAAAAGCCAATCTTCGGCTATCTGGGCATGGCCTACGCCATGGTGGCCATCGGTGTGGTCGGCTTCATCGTGTGGGCGCACCACATGTATACTGTGGGTCTCTCGGTTGAAACGCAGGCTTACTTTGTGTTCGCCACCATGGTGATCGCGGTGCCAACAGGTGTGAAGATCTTCTCCTGGATCGCCACCATGTGGGGCGGGTCTATAACGTTCTCTACGCCAATGATCTGGTCACTGGGCTTCATTTTCCTGTTCACCGTTGGCGGTGTGACGGGCGTGCAGCTGGCCAATGCTGGCCTCGACCGTGCCTTCCACGACACCTATTACGTGGTTGCGCACTTCCACTATGTGCTGTCGCTGGGCGCGGTGTTCGGCATCTTTGCGGGCTGGTACTACTGGTTCCCCAAAATGTTCGGCTACATGTACTCCGAGTTCATCGGCAAGCTGCACTTCTGGGTCACTTTTGTTGGTGTGAACGTGCTGTTCTTCCCACAGCATTTCCTTGGCCTGAACGGCATGCCACGTCGCTACGCTGATTATCCCGATGCGTTTGCTGGCTGGAACTATGTGTCCTCTATCGGCTCGTACATCTCTGCTGTGGGCGTCATCATCTTCCTCGTGGGTGTATTTCATGCCTTTGCTGCCAAGCGCAAAGCGGGCGACAATCCCTGGGGTGAGGGTGCCACAACGCTGGAGTGGACCCTGTCGTCCCCACCACCGTTCCACCAGTTCGAAAAACTGCCGCGCGTCACATTCGACAAGCACTAGATTTTCAAGCGCGGCGGTTGTTGTGATCGTCGCGCTTCTTCGCAAAACGGATCTTTGATGAGCGTTACTGACACCTCACCTGAAACACCCAACCCGGTCGCATCCTTGCGCGCCGCAGGTCTGTCCACGGCATCGGCCAAGGACTATATCAACCTGCTCAAGCCACGGGTTATGTCGCTGGTAGTGTTCACCGCGCTTACCGGCATGTTGGCAGCACCGGGCGATATTCATCCGTTTGTTGGCCTTACCGCTATCTTGTGTATCGCCATTGGTGCGGGCGCCTCGGGCGCACTGAACATGTGGTATGACGCCGACATTGATGCTGTTATGGGGCGTACCGCTTTGCGTCCCATTCCATCGGGCGCCGTTACACCGCGTCAGGCGCTAGGCTTTGGCATCTTGCTTTCAGTCGGCTCCGTCGGTGCACTGGGCCTGTTGGTGAATTGGCAAAGTGCCGCGCTGCTTGGCTTCACCATTGTTTTTTATGTCAACGTTTACACAATGTGGCTGAAGCGTTGGACCCCGCAGAACATCGTCATCGGCGGTCTTGCAGGGGCGTTTCCGCCGGCGATCGGCTGGCTCGCTGTCACGGGGTCACTGACCTTTGAACCGATCCTGATGGTGCTTATTATCTTCATGTGGACGCCTCCCCATTTTTGGGCGCTGGCGATCCTGAAAGAAGAGGACTACGGCCGTGCGGGCGTGCCGATGTTGCCCAATGTGGCTGGCGATAAAGTCACCCGCCAGCAGATCCTGCTCTATTCAGTGCTGCTTGCACCGCTTGCCGTGCTGCCTTCCATTCTTGGCCATGCCGGTTTGGTTTATGCAATTGTCGCCTTGGTGCTGGGCGTGGGTTTTGTTCAGAAGGCGGTGCAGCTTTGCAAAGCGCCCTATGGCGAAAGTGGCATTAAGGCGCGCAACAAGGCCGCTGGCAAGCTGTTCGGTTTCTCCATTCTCTATCTCTTTGCGGTGTTTGCCGTGATGCTTGGCGAAGATATCGTCGAGCGTGTCACTGGTTTTGCGTTGGCCATGCCGTCAGCGCTCACCTTTGTTGGGGGAGTTTAAGCCATGCCCAGAACCGCACCAGACGTGCCCAAGCCCGTTCAGACATCCACCCAAGAGGTCAAGATGTCATCTGAGGACCACGACTTCTACTCCAAGCAGCGTCGTTCACGTTCTATCGCGATGGCCCTGGGCTTGGCTGCAGTGGTCGTCGTGTTCTACGCGGTGAGCCTCATTCAAGGGCCTGGTATTTTGGCGAGGCCCTATTGATGGCGCACGACATGTCATCTGCGCTGTCGCGTCCACTCAAAACTGCCATGGCGCTCAGCGTGTTTGTCGGCTGCATGGTGGGCGTGGCCTACGCTGCTGTGCCGCTGTACGAGCTGTTTTGCCGTGTGACAGGTTTTGGCGGCACCACTCAGGTTGCTGATGTTGCGCCGGACACCGTGTCTGACCAGACAATCAAAGTGCGCTTTGCAGGCAATGTTGCCAGCGGTCTGCCATGGGACCTGGAGCCAGGCACCAACGTTATCGAAGTGCCGATCGGCCAGGTGACCGAGGTGTTTTACACCGCACAAAACCTCACCGACGCCGACACCTATGGCACGGCAACATTCAACGTCTCGCCACCGCAGGCAGGCATCTATTTTCACAAAATGCACTGCTTCTGTTTTGAGATGCAGCATCTTGAGCCCGGCCAGGGCGTCGAGATGGGCGTTGTCTTTTTCGTTGATCCAGAGATCCTGGACGACCCGGACAATGCACGCATCGACACCATTACACTGAGCTACACCATGTTTGCAGCCGACCCTCCAGAGGGTACGTCCCAAGAGGATGAAGTGGCGGTCAACATGATACAGAATTCGAATTAGGGGGACGCGCCGGTCTCTAGCCGGTGCACCGCATATCTAGGAGATCATCGATGGCCTCAGGTCACGCAACAGATCACGATTATCACATTATCCCACCAAGCCCGTGGCCGTTTGTTGGCTCGGTGTCAGCGCTTGTTCTGGCCATTGGCACCGTCAACTGGTTCCACGGTGGCACATGGATCTTCTTCGCGTTGGGCATGCTCGGTGTGCTCTACACGATGATCATGTGGTGGCGCGATGTGATCCGCGAAAGCATTGCCGGAGATCACACACCGGTTGTTTCACTACACCTGCGTTACGGAATGATCCTGTTCATCGCATCAGAAGTTATGTTCTTCGTGGCGTGGTTCTGGGCCTATTTTGATGCAGGCTTTTTCCCCGGTCCGGCCGAGCAACCCATGCGCGCTGAACTTTTGGGCGGCGTTTGGCCACCCCAGGGCATCGAGACGTTTGATCCGTGGCACCTGCCATTGCTCAATACCATCATTCTGCTGACATCAGGCACCACGGTAACGTGGGCGCACCATGCCATTATTCATGGTGACCGCGAAGGTTTCAAAAACGGCCTTATCCTCACTGTTGCTTTGGGCGCGCTCTTCACGGGCTTCCAGATCTACGAATACACCCACGCCCACTTCGACTTCTCCGGCCATATCTATGGCGCCACCTTCTTCATGGCGACCGGCTTCCACGGCTTCCACGTGTTTGTCGGCACTGTGTTCTTGGCAGTTTGCCTGTTCCGCGTGTTGAAAGGCCAGATGAGCAAAGAGAAGCATTTTGGCTTCGAAGCTGCTGCCTGGTACTGGCACTTTGTTGACGTTGTATGGCTGTTCCTGTTCGTTGCGATCTACGTTTGGGGCTATGGCGGCGGCGGCAACTTTTAGGGTCTCAACCCACGTCCGTGCCACACGCACTGCATTTCCAAGCGGGCGGTCCATCGGATCGCCCGTTTCGCATTTCCTAGAGGTTGATCATGAAGAGCCATCACACCAACCAACCTCTTGCCGCCGGTTTCCGTGGCAAGTGCCCGCGTTGTGGGCAGGGCAAAATGTTCAATGGATGGATCACGCTGCGCGAACAGTGCCAAGTGTGCGACCTGGACTATGACTTTGCCGATAGCGGCGATGGTCCCGCGGTGTTCATTACCTTCTTCGCGGGCTTCATTGCAGTCGGTGCAGCGCTTTGGTTGGAAATTGCCTACCAGCCACCTTATTGGGTCCATGCGGCGGTATCGCTGCCGATCATTCTTGTCACTTGCCTTGTGCCCCTGCGCCCGCTGAAGGGCTGGCTCATCGCGCGGCAGTACCAAATGGACGCGACCGAGGTCATCAATGAAAATGTAAGCGGTGGTACAAGGCGCTAAATGCTCAAACGCTCGCTGACCATCGCGCTTATATTTGGCGCGTTCTGTACACTCATCGCGCTTGGTACCTGGCAGGTGCAGCGCCTTGCCTGGAAAGAAAGCCTTATTGCACAGGCGACCCAGCGGCCGAACTTGCCAGCCATGCCGCTTGACCAGCTGGTCGATGAGAGCGGCTTGCAGCCCATTTTGGGCTCCTATGGTGACGACGATCTCGCGCAAGCCTTAGGCGACCTTGCCTACCGCCGCGCTAGTCTTACCGGTGAGTTTTTTGGCCAGCCTGTGCGGGTGTTCACGACACTGTCGGATGCAAACGGTCCGCTGGAAGGGCCCGGCTATTGGATCATGCAGGGCTTCCAAACGAACAGTCATGTCGTTTTCATCAACCGTGGCTTCATCCCGTTTGATCTGCCGCTAGACGTGTCGGTGCGCGATGCCCCAGTGGGTACCATCAGCTTTGAAGGGCTGGTACGTCCCGACGATCTGCCGGACTACTTCACCCCCGACCCAGACTATGATGATGGTCTGCTCTACCGCCGATCTGTGCCACAATTGATGCAGGCGACAGGCGTGAGCGTCGCCCTGCCAATCACCATTGATATGCCCACCAGCATGGTTGCAGATGCTCTGCCGCAAGCAGGCGAAACCAAGTTCACCTTTTCCAATCGGCACCTGGAATATGCCGTAACCTGGTACGGTTTGGCTGCCGTGCTCGTGATAATCGTCGGCGTGGCATGGTGGCGGCGCCGAGCCTAAAGCCGAAAAGCCAAGACCCTACGCCGCATCACCAATTTTATCGCTTAGTCGCGTGGCGGAATGTTGCGGCCACGCTGAACAGCTGGGCGGGCAGCGAAGCGGTCATAATAGGCGGTTACATTTTTAAAGCTTTCATATCCAACGAGTTCTTTGACGCCATAAAACTCCAAAGCACCAAGCCAAGGTGCTATAGCAATGTCGGCAATTGAAAAGTCGCCGGCGACCCACTCGCGTCCTTCCAAGTGCCCATCCAGCACTGCAAGCAGGCGCCTGCCTTCAGCAACATAACGCTCACGTGGGCGTGGGTCCTCGATCTGGCTACCTGCAAACTTCACAAAGAAACCCATCTGGCCAAACATTGGGCCAAGGCCGCCCATTTGCCACATCAGCCACTGCGTAATGTGCGCGCGCTCTGTGGCATTTGAGCCGCCAAGCTTGCCGGACTTATCAGCCAGATAAAGCAAGATGGCCCCACTTTCGAAGAGCCCGACTGGCGTGCCGTCTGGACCGTTGGGGTCGATGATGGCTGGAATTTTGTTGTTGGGATTAAGCGAGAGAAACTCCGCGCTTTTTACGTCAGCATCGGAGAGCGTCACTTTGTGGGCTTCATACTCCAGACCCATTTCCTCAAGCGCTATCGACACCTTCATGCCATTGGGCGTTGGGAAGGAGAAGAGCTGCAGAATGTCGGGGTTTTGTGGTTTCCAGCGTTGGGTGATCGCGAAATCGGATAGATCAGTCATAAAACGTGTCTTTTCGGTTTGTGGTGCCAAGCCTTGCGCCCGGCGTCGGTGAGGCTGACATAGGTCGCGCCTGCGTTGGGTACCAGTGGGCCTCAGCAGAATGTGATCAGCCCCCGCTTCAGGCGTTGTCTTCCGGCAATCAGGAGGTATGGCCCGCATGGACCGGGATATGGATTTGCCCGCTCCAATGCATGTCCCCGATAGTCGGCTGCCAAGCCTGTACCCTTTGGCCCGATACCTGTGATTACTGCTCACTTTGCGGAAGCAGCTTTAGCACTGTTTCCAACGTATCCGCTTCACCCGGTGGCTTGTCCCAGCGCAGACGCGATATGCGCGGGAACCGCATCGCAACACCGCTTTTATGCCGGGTGGAGCGTTGTAGCCCCTCAAAAGCCACTTCAAACACCATGCCAGCCTCACCGCTGTGCACCACCTCACGCACCGGCCCAAAGCGGTTCAGCGTGTTCTTGCGCACAAAGCTGTCAATTTGTTTTAGCTCTGCATCCGTGAAGCCAAAATAGGCCTTACCCACTGGCACCAAGGCACGCTCTTGCGTCCAGACACCGAATGTGTAGTCCGAATAGAGGCTGGAGCGTTTGCCGTGCCCGCGCTGGGCGTACATCAACACCGCATCGATCAGCATGGGATCGCGCTTCCACTTCCACCACGGGCCTTTGGGACGACCGGGCACATAAGCACTCTCGGTGTGCTTGACCATGACGCCTTCCACAGCGTCAGCATCCGCGCCTGCGCCATGGGTGGCTGGCTCTGCACGGGCTTGCGTAAGCGCATCCCAGCTTTCAAAATCCACCATCGGAGAGATATCGAGCCGGGGATGGTTATGCGCTGCCACAAGCCCTTCCAGTTTGGCACGGCGCTCCACAAAGGGCAGGGCGCGCATGTCTTCTCCATCCAGCCGCAGCACATCATAGACCCGCATGTGGGCGGGGTGGCTTTCCAGCAGCTTTTTGGAAACAGTCTTGCGGTTAAGGCGCTGTTGCAGTGTGTTGAAGGTCTGCACCCGCCCATCGATCAGCACCAGAAGCTCGCCATCCAGCGTCGTGTTGTTTGGCAACGTATCCACCAGATCAGGGAAGGCGCGGGAGATGTCATCGCCAGTACGCGAGTAGAGCCGTCGCACCACCTCGCCGTCCTTGCCTGTGCCGCTGGCACCCTGCACGCGAATGCCATCCCATTTCCATTCAGCCAGGAAGTGCGATGCATCGAGCTTTTCAAAGTCACCCTCCTCAATGGGGTGGGCGAGCATGGCGGGCGAGAATGGGGCAGGATCATCATTTTCTGGGCGATCCGCTTTGCCCTCAGCCCAGGCAAACAGGCTGGCATAGGGCGGCAGCAGCCCATGCCAGACTTCCTCAATGTCATTGGGTGCCAGATCGCCCAAACCAGCAATGGCGGTCTTGGCAAGACGCGCCGATACACCAATGCGCAACCCACCTGTGATCAGCTTCAGCAGAGCCCATCGGCCAGTTTCATCCAGCGTGTCGAGCCAGCCGGTGATAAGCGCGGGAAGTTCTGCCTTGCCGGTGGTGGCGAGCGTGTCGACCACCTCAGGTAAGGTTGGCGGTGGTGTATTGATGCCGTGCTCTGCGGGCCAGATCAACGCCACTGTCTCCGACATGTCGCCCACATAATCATAGGAAAGCCTGAACAAAACCGGATCGGTGCGCTCTTCCACCAATCCCCGAATGAGCGCAGGCTTGGCGTTCTTAAAGTCCAGCCCTCCAGTAATCGCCGCCAGCGCGATACCGCGTTCTGGATCCGGCGTGATGCGAAAATACTCAACCAGCAGCGTGATTTTGCCATTGCGCCGTGGCTCATAGGCCAGCCTGTCTAAAAGCTCAGCGAAGGCCTTCACGTGGTGGCCTCAGGCTTTGTCTCTGTACCCTCTGGTTCTTCATCGCCATAACCGATCATGTTGAGCGGGCGGGCGCTGATACCCTTGGTACCGCACCAGTGCACAAGCCCATCTTCTTGGCCGTGGGTGACCCAAATCTCCGATGCGCCAGTATCAAGGATTGTCGAACACAGATCATCCCAGTCCGCATGATCTGACATCACCAGGGGTAGTTCGACACCGCGCTGGCGAGCACGGGCGCGCACCCGCATCCAGCCTGAGGCGAAGCAGGTGATGGTTTCGCCGAACTTTTGCGACCAGCGGTCAGCCATGGAACCCGGCGGGCAGAGAATAATTTGCCCAGTCACATCCTTAGCTTTCAGTCCTGCAACAGGCTTCAGCGCACCAAGGTCGATGCCTTGGGCAGAATAGAACGCGCACAGCCTTTCCATCGCGCCATGAAGATAGATCGGCGCGTCGTAGCCAGCACCTCGTATCTCTGCAATCACCCGTTGCGCTTTGCCCAGCGAGTACGCGCCCACCAAATGCGGTTTCTCAGGAAAGGTCTGAAGCGATGCCAAAAGCTTGGCCACCTCGTCAGCACCCGGTGGGTGGCGAAAGACAGGAAGCCCAAACGTCGCCTCGGTGATGAAGGTGTCGCAGGGCACCACCTCAAACGGGGTGACGGTCGGGTCGGCGTGGCGCTTATAGTCGCCTGACGCCACAAGCTTGTGCGTGCCCTGCGGCCCACTATGCTGCACCAGCACCTGCGCTGAGCCCAGCACATGGCCTGCTGGATGCAAGCTCACCTGGGTGTCACCAAGGCTTAGCACCTCGCCCAGTTCTGCGGTCTGCGTGCGCCCGGCAAAGTTGGCGCCATAGCGAATGGCCATGATCATCAACGTCTGCGCAGTTGCGAGCACAGAGCCATGACCGGCACGGGCATGATCAGCATGGCCATGGGTGATGATGGCACGGTCCACTGGCCGCACCGGATCGATGTAAAAATCGCCAGGGATGCAGTAAAGGCCCTCAGGCCGAATGGTCATGAACTGGTCAGCGCGCATGCGGTCTATCTATGCGCATTGACCCGTTTTCCAAGCTTGGAGCGCCAGCGTTTACTCAGCCGGTGCCGGCGCTTTTGTGCCTTGCCCTGATTCCGGCGAGGCAAGGGCCGCCTTCTCAAAGGCATTGAGACGCTTGTAGACCGACATCAGTTCAACAATCGTCGTCCAGGAGTTCACCAGATACTGGAACGAACCCTCAACCCGGTTAAACGCACGCATGATCTGCTGCATGGTGCCCAGCGTAATTGTGCCGGCAATAATGGTTGGACCCAGCGCGATAAACGGCACCAGATTGCCGATCTGAAGATAGAAAATCCGAACCACGTTGAAGTACAGATAGTTGAAGTACAGCCGGAAATAATTTCGGCGAACATCGCTGAACAGATCAACCAGTGATTGTGGTTGCGCCCGCTCGGTGTAGTCCTCACCCATCACAAGTTCCTTGCGATAGGCCGCCTCTACCTTCTGGTTGTTAAACTCCAGACCTGGCAATTTGATGCCGACCAGCGCTAGCAGGGCGGTGCCGATGATGGACCAGACAATGGCCACAAACACCAGGCCCTGGCTTACTTCACCAATAAGGGGCAGCTCGGTCACGGCAGCCGACAGGCCCCAAAGCAGTGGCAGAAACGCAATAAGCGTCATCACACTATCAAGCAGGGCAACGCCCAAACCTTCGGTGATGGCGGCAAAGCGCATGGAGTCTTCCTGCACACGCTGCGAGGCGCCCTCAATGTGCCGCACCCGCTTCCACATCCCGGTGTAATAATTGTTCATCGCCGTGCGCCAGCGGAAGACATAGTGGCTGACAAAGAAGCGGAACATCACCGCAACAAACACATACACCAGCGCAATCTGGAGGAAGGTGGCGATCCCCAGATAATAGTCGCGCCCATCAATGGAGCCCGGCTCAGATAAAGCTTGCTGGATCAGATCGTAAAAGCCGCCGAACCACTCATTGATCATCACGTCCAGCTGGACGAGGAACCAATTGGTGAAAAAAATCACCGCTGACCCGGCAACCGACCAGAGCTGCCAGGGGTGTGGCGCGTACCACATCCAAAATCCCACGAACAACGCCATGGCCGCTAGCATGTACTGGTAGAACCAGAACGTTTCTGGGTCTGCCCAGCCTTGGTCCACCGCTTCTGCCGTGTCTACGCCGCCACCAGGAACTTGGACATTGGCTTGCACATCTGGCGCAATGCCGGGTTCGGCCACCGCCTCAACGGTGCTTTCCAAGCCGAACAATGGTGCGAGCGACAAGACCTGCAGCCGGTCGCCAACCGCATACCAAACAAGGACCATCGCGATGGAATAGATCGCGAACGACAGGAAAAACTGTTTGGGCTTGGGAAAAAACGAGTGGAACATGGGGGAAGACCCGCTGCAGGTTGCTTGTCGGTTATACGCTGGGATGCGCTGATTGGCTCAGTTGCCGACTAAACGGGCGCAAAAGCGCCCCGGCCAGTGGCAAGCGCGTGGTCTAGATATTCAACACGATCTTGACCCCAGAACGGCTCACCATCAAGCACATAGCCTGGTGCACCAACGACGCCAGCGACGATAGCAGCCTCGGTGTTTGCTGCCATTTCAGCCAGGATATTCTCGCCGGAGGCAGCCGCCAAAACAGCGCTGGCATCATGGCCGGTGGCAGTGAGCAGGGCGCGCACCGTATCCGCATCAGAAATGTCCTGCTCATTGACCCAGCAGGCCTGGTAGGCAGCCATCATAAAGCTGCTTGGGTCGCCGCCAGCATTCTTGATGGCCACAACGGCACCGTTGGCAAGCGCTGGGTTGGTCGGCCAATGTTTGGGCTTGAGGGTCAAAGGAACGTCGCGGAAATGCGCGATGCGCTGCAGCTCGATAAAACGATAGGCCTGACGTGAAGCGGGGCGCTCTGGTACTGGAACCGCACCAGATGTCTTGAACACGTCAAACAGGTTTATCGGCTTGTAAGCGATTGTTGCGCCATTTTTAGCGGCAACATCGGTCAGGGCGGTGTGACCCATGTAGGAGAAAGGCGAAATAAGCGTGAAGTAGTAGTCGATCGTGCGGGCCATATTGGGCAGCGTCCTTTGCAAGCGGTAGATGCAGTTTTGATTGCATCAAAGGAAACTGACCTAAGCGCATGGACCCCCCTGCGCAAGCGCTCGGCCCACAAACATGCCACACGCGCTATCGCAACATTGTGAAGGGCTATTCAGCCGCGTTCAGCTGAACTTCTACTTGGTCGTCGTTCTCGCCTTCTTTCTCTTTCAGCATGCCGGTCACCACTTCCACTGTGCGCTCCAGCTCACCGATGGCCTGCTCGATGTCACTTTTTTGTGACTTCAGCACTGCGATCTGTTCCAGGAAGCGTTCGCGCGCTACGCTGAGTTGTCCGGCTTGGCCGTCTTTTAAATCATAGAGGTCCAGCATCTCGCCAATGTCTTGCAACGAAAAGCCAACCCTTTTGCCCATCACGATGAGTTTCAGCCGAGCCCGGTCACGGCGCGAATAAATGCGCTGCATACCAACACGGCGCGGACGCAATAGTCCGCGATCTTCATAAAAGCGTAGTGTGCGCAGCGTTAGGTCGTACTCGCGAGCAAGCTCACCAATGCTGTATTCTGTTTCGCGGGTGTTGCTGTCCAAGGTCACGCCTTGCTCTCCGATCCTGCGGTGCCGTTCGAGTTTTACATGCCGTGCGAATCACGCAGCGGCGTCTACGTTAGAAACCTAACCTTACGGCAACGAAATAACAATTTAAAGTTGTATAAATATTTTACACACGCAAAAGAATACAGCTCGAATTGAGCATAAAAGTTGCCGCCCCCCATAACGCTACACCTCTCTACCGGTGTTCTTTACGGCTCGTTTACCATGTTTAGTCCAATGTGGGAGCGAGCAAAGGGCCGGGGTGCGCCGGATCCGTTGCGCGTACGCACCCAGAGTTGGTTAGGTAAGGATGACTCAACAGTCTCCAAATTCGTGGCAGCCGCAGCCTGAATCGCAAAGTGGCCAGAGCACTCCGAGTGTGGCCGACTGGATGCAGGACGTGCTGGGCAAGTCCGGGTCAGCTACAACTGCCGGGCAGCTGGAAAACCAGCCCCACGCAACTGCACCGCCTCATCAACAGGCCCAGCCACAAGCGCCAGCCGCACCTGCAGCAGATCTTCAGTCCCGTTTGGCAGCCATTGCCCGCAACATTGAAACGCTGGAGTCAAAAGTCGTCGGCGGTGCACCCGTGCAACAGGCAGCTTCAGCCGCTGCTGCGCCTGAAGTGTCAGCGACACCCCCTAATGACACCGATCCGCTGGATGCGCTGCGTCGTCGCAAGATGGCTTTGGACCGGGGCGAAGCGGCACCAGCGCCCCAGGCTGAAAGCCCCGCTTATGCGTCTGCGCCTGCAGACTCGCTGCCAGCTGATCCTGCGCATCAAGGCGCCCAAACACCGGTTGGGCTTGATGCGCTGACCTCCAAACTGGACGAACAGTTTGCGCGCCTTGCCGATGCGCTCGGTGATGTGCGCCACATCGCGCAAACCAGCGCCAGTGAACAGGCCGACTTGCGCGAGACTGTGGCAGACCTTCAAGCCCGCATAGAAGATCCATCGGCCAGCTTGCCTGCACACAACCCAACTGGGCCAAGCCTTGATGATCTTAGCGGTCAAATCCGCGCCGTGCAGGATGCTATCGGCGCGATGCCCAAGCCTGAGGCGATCCAGTCACTGGAAGAGGGCTACAACCATGTTCTCACGCGTCTGGATGAACTGAAAACCGACGGCACACCCAACGATAAGATTGACGCGCTTTACGCGGAAGTCAGTGGCCTGCGCCATCTGCTAGATGGGCTGGACCAAGGCAATCCATCCACCATGGTGGATGAGATGCGCGCCATGATTGCTCGCCTGGAGAGTAATCCACCCGATGGCATGGATGGCGATGCGAACGGTGGTGCTGATCGCATCACTGAAGCGCTTGAGGCCGTAAAAGCTATGGCAGCGGGCCAGGACCCAGCCTTCATCAATGAGGCCATTGGCGCAGTGGTCGAGCGTTTGGTTGCGCTGGAAGCGCGCATTGAAGCGCTGGCAAGCGGTGCTGATGATAGCCACGTGACACAGCGCTTGGACGCGATCCAGTCTGAAATGGCTCGCCTTTCGACCTTCCAGGAAGAAGCGCGCGGTATGACCAGCGCACTGGACGCCATTCGCGATGAAATGCGCACCGCCTCGCCGACTGTTGATTTGTCCAGCATGGATGAGCGCTTCTCCGCGCTTGATCGCATAGAACAGATGACTGGCGGTTACGCCACACAGGTTGCCGCGCTTTCCGAGCGTCTCAATGGACTGGACGGCGCACTTGCCAACCAGGGCGAGATCGCTCGCGAAGTCGCCTCACTCTCTCAGCAGATGGGCATGTTTAAAAGCACTTTGCCTGTTCATGAGATTGAGCAAACGCTGCTTGATTTGACCGGTCGCGTGGTCGCGCTGCAGGAAGACACCAGCGCTGAGCGCCTGGGGCTTGCAGTGCGTGAACTGGGCGAGCGTGTGGAATCCTGCCTGAAAAGCATTCCGCGCACCGAAGCCATCGTTCAGGCTGTCGAAGAGAAAATCGACGGTCGCTTTGTTGGCGTCGTTGAACCGATGATGAGCCGCCTTGATACTGTCGATGCGCGCCTTGATAGCATTCAAAAAGCCATCAGTGATGATGATGCACCGCTGATCGAAAAAATGTCACAACGCTTGGAAGGCCTCATTGCGGCCATGCCAACACCCGTGGCTGACGAAGCGATTTCATCGCTGGAAAAGCAGCTGGAAGAGCTTGCCGCGCGCTATAGCAATGCTGGCATGGTGTCGCGTGAGGATGTGCTGCGCCTCAACAACGAACTCACACGTGCCCGCGCCAGCGTTGAACTTGGCTCGAACCGCGACTTGCAGCGCGCCATCGTGGATCAGGTTCGCCATTTGGCTGATCGCTTTGACACTGCACGCGTCTCCGGTGATGCGAGCCTCTTGCCTGAAATCGAGGTTCAGATTGAAGGGCTCGCAGGGCGCGTTCAGTCGCTTGGCCTGTTTGAGCAGGATGTACCCACGGCCGCTCCTGCCATGGCGGGGTCGGATGTAGATCTTCTGCAGAGTGAGCTGGTGTCTCTGCGCGAAAGCGCAAGCGACCAAGATCAGCGCATGCACAGCACGTTGGAAAGCGTGCAGACAGCACTGGAAACGGTGATCCGCCGCATCAATGTGCTGGAAGCAGATGACAAGGTCGCTGCAAAGCTGGCTGAGCAAAGCCTGGCGGATAATGGTGGAATGCCATCAAGCTTGCAGCAGGTGCAGCAGGCCTTGGCGACGTCGCGACGCCTGCCGGAGCCAATTCCCACGGCGGATCTGGTGCCCGACGCACCAAACCCGGAAGACGAACCTGCAGACCAGACGCCGCTTTCCGCATCCGCTGCACTGGCAGGGTCTTCTGATTTTGCCGGCAAGTCGCAGAACGATGAGCCGCTTGATGCCCAGGCCGGCCTGGAAGCGGGCCTTGAAGCCGAGCCAGAAACTGGACCAGAGGCCGGTGATGCGCAGACATTGCTGCGCCAGCTGTCGGGTGCCCTGGATGCAGCCAGCCCGCCCCCGCCTGCTAGCGACCAGGCATCCGCTTTTGGCGTGCCTCCTGTCGGCATGGACCGTCTTGCAGACCCTGCCGCAACTTCGCTGCCGCCGCGAACCGCGCGGGCAACACGCCGTGCGCAGGCTCGGGCCACATCGCCTACAAGTGACCCTCAAGTTGCGGTAGAAGCTGCAAGCCAGCGGGCAAACTTTATTGCCGCCGCACGGCGCGCCGCTCAGGCTGCCGCGCTGCAAGCCAGTGGTGGCAAAGCCAGTGGTGGCAAGTCGCCGGCCACATCGGCAAATCGCTCTGGCCCTCAAGGCCCGACCGATGACAATGATCGTGTTGAGCCAACGGTGGCCGAAGTTCTGGCCGGCACATCGGCCAACAAGTCGTACTTGCAGGGCGTGCAGGATCCCTTTGCGCAGAACCAGCCAAACGCCGACGCCACTGGATCCTCCAGCAGCAGCGACGAAAGCGAACAGGCCCAGTATCCTGAAACGCCCATCCAGGTGTTGGGCGAGACCGCAAAGACTGCCCGTCAGGAACAGGCTGAGAAAAAGACAAAAGAAGAAAAACGCCAGAAGGTTCTTTCTCGAGCGATGCTCGTGGCACTGGTTCTGTTTACCGTCGGTATTGGCCTGTTCGTGGTCAACCTCATCCTGCCCAATGATCGCGGTCCAGACACGGTCATTGCCCCATTGGCAACGCAAGACCCTGTCGCGGATGTGACGACTGACGACGAAGGCGTTGCAACGGCCCCTACTGATGATGTCCGCGCGGTTGGACCAGAGGTCGGTGTCTCCGCAGCCGTCCAGGATGGTGCGCCGCAGGACCTCCCAGTTGAGCAAAGTGCCCTGGAACAACCGGTCCTTGATGATGGTGTAGCTGATAGTGCAGTGGGCACGGGTTTTGAACGTGATCGCGGCCCAGTGATGGCGCAAACACCACAACCCAATACCGAAACACAGGTCGTTGCTTCGCAACTTCCCCCACCGGCCAATGATCTTGGGCCACTCCTGAACTTGCCAATTCCACCGCTTCCTCAGGCAACCGCTGACGCTTTGCCCGAAGCCATCGGTGCGCCGCGCTTACGCGTTGCCGCCGCTGGTGGTGATCCAGCTGCACAGTTTGAGGTGGCCACGCGGTTCATGGAAGGCAGGTTTGTACCGCAGGATCTTGCAGCGGCTGCCCATTGGTATGGCCGTGCAGCCGATCAAGGCGTGGTTCCCGCAGCTTATCGTATTGGTAGCTTTTATGAGCAGGGTCGCGGTGTAGACCGAGACCGTGATGCTGCGATCGCCTGGTATGAGCGCGCTGCCCTTGGCGGCAATCCACGTGCCATGCACAATCTGGCTGTTATGGCTGCCGAAGGCACGCAAGGCAGTGCGCCAGACTTTGCCCGAGCCGCCGGGTGGTTCATTCCGGCAGCCAATCGCGGCCTGGCCGATAGCCAGTTCAATCTTGCCGTTTTGTTTGCCCGCGGCATGGGCGTCGAACGTGACCTGATGGAATCTTACAAATGGTTCTCGCTGGCTGCCAATGCAGGTGACAACGAAGCTGTTGCGCGCCGCGATGAAGTGGCAGGCGTTTTGGGCGAACAGGCCTTGGCGCTTGCCAATGCCCGCGTGGACAATTGGTTGCCCGTGCCTGTGGAAACATTGGCCGTTTCCATGCCAGCACCAGAGGGTGGCTGGGATGATGCACCCGTGCAGGCTGGAAACAGCGCTGGACCTACACAAGCGCAAGTCGCTGAAGCCCAGACTTTGCTCTCGCAACGTGGCTATGATCCTGGCCCAGCCGATGGTTTGATTGGTCCACGCACCACTGATGCAGTACGTGCTTTCCGCCAGTCCGCCGGGCTGGATGAAGGTGCCTCCATTGACCAGGCCTTGCTTAACGCATTGCGCGCGGGCACCAGTCTCTAGGCCCTAAAAGGCGTCGCGCCGAGCAATTGACTGCATCTTTGGTCTAGGGTTGGCCACTTCTCGCCCCGCGTCAATTGACCCTCAGCCCGCGCGGGGGTCATAGATCAGGGTAGGCCTGCACCGGTCCACCAACACCATTTTGCAGCCTGAACCAGCCGAACCACCACCGCTGCAGCGCGCGAAAGTCGTCGTTAGAGAATGCAGATTTATCTGCCCATCGCCGAAATGGCCGTCAACATGTTCCTGATCTTGGGCATGGGCGCTGCGGTGGGTTTTGTGTCGGGCCTGTTTGGCGTCGGCGGTGGCTTTCTACTCACGCCTCTTTTGATCTTTTCTGGTATCCCGCCTTCCGTTGCAGTGGCCACCGTCACCAGCCAGGTCGTGGCCTCTTCCACGTCAGGCGTGCTGAGTTACTGGCGCAAGGGTGGTGTCGATTTTAAGCTGGCTGGCGTGTTGCTGTGCGGCGGTGTGGTCGGCTCCAGTGTCGGGGTATGGTTGTTCTCGCTTTTGCGCGCGCTTGGCCAACTCGATCTCATCATCTCCGTGTCCTACATGCTGTTTTTGGGCACTGTTGGCGGTTTGATGCTGTGGGAAAGCCTGCGCACACTTTGGCGCACAAGCCACGGTGGGGCCGCCTCTACTCGCAAGCCTGGTCAGCACACATGGGCGCACGGACTGCCCTTCAAGGTTTCGTTCAAGAAGTCCCGCCTTTATATTTCGGTTATTCCCATCATCGTGCTCGGTTTTGCCATTGGCTTTGTCGGCGCAATTCTGGGCATCGGCGGCGGCTTCATCATGGTGCCTGCGCTCATCTATCTTCTGCGTGTTCCCGGCAATGTGGTCATTGGAACGTCACTTCTGCAAATCCTTGTCACCATGTCGGTGGCCACGGTTCTGCATGCCCTGACCACTGGCTCAGTGGATATTATTCTTGGTCTTATGCTGATGGTGGGCGGTGTGCTGGGCGCACAGTTTGGCGCATCTGCTGGCCAAAAGATGCGCGGCGAGCAGCTGCGTTTTTTGTTGGCGCTGCTCATTTTGGCGGTGGGCGCGCGGTTCATGTTTGATCTGGCAATCGAGCCTGCCGAACTGTTCTCCGTGGCGGGGGTCTAAGCGATGTATCCACGCCTTGCCCTTGTGCTGCTGCTAGTCTTTCTGCCCTTGGCCGCGCAGGCCGAGGCGCTCATCGTCACCCTGTCTGACCGCACCGTCGACATCACCTCCAATTTCACAGGCTCATCCATAACCGTATTCGGTGCGGTTCGCCGCGATGCATCCACCGTGCCGCGCGCTTCAGACTATGATGTGGTGGTAACCGTCGTGGGTCCAAGAGCTGATCAGGTAACCCGTTTGAAGGACCGCACCTTTGGTGTTTGGGTTAACCGCGAGGCCCGCACGTTTAACGATGTACCAAGTGCCTACACGGCCCTTTCCAATCGGCCGGTGGAAGATATCGCGCACCCGGCGCTGCTGCGCCGCCTGCAAATTGGCATCGACCATCTGCTTGCTGGCGAGGCGCCAGCACAGGGCGTTGAAGCACCTGAACCTGATCCGCAGGACGCAATCTTTGAGCGGGCTTTCCTGCGTCTGCAACGAGACAGCCAAGTCTACCAGGAAGCCTCTGATGCGGTGACGATCATCGACAACACATTGTTTCGCGCCCGCGCCACGTTTCCCGCTGATGTGCCGCTTGGCGTGTTTGAGGTGAACGTCTACCTCTTTTCTGGCGGTGTTATGCTGGCGCAGGAAGAGGTTGGTATTTTGGTGCGCAAGACCGGCTTTGAGCAGTTCATCTTCCGCATGTCGCAGCGCGATCAGCTTATGTATGGCTTGATCGCTGTGCTCATCGCCCTATTCACAGGATGGTTGGGCTCGGTGGTTTTCCGCCGGTCATGATGGCTGGGATCAGGATAGCAAATGCGAGTTTTTGAAGCGCTCAACACCGTGCCAAAGGCGCCCTTGTGGCTTGGCCTGTCCGGTGTTTTACCGTTCGCTCTGGGGCTGATCATTTTTGCACTGGGCGGCATACCTGCCATATCTGCCGACTTGGCTTTGCGTTCAACCGTGGCCTATGGGGCTGTCATTCTGTCATTTCTTGGTGGGGTACGCTGGGGCCTTGGCCTGCTTTTGGACAATCCAGAAAAGCGTGATGCGCGATTTGCGCTTTCCGTTGTGCCATCGCTGTTGGGGTGGGTCGCTGTGCTTATGCCTGCGTTTCCCGCCATGGTGCTTCTGGCACTGGCGTTTGCCGCGCAGGGTGCGTGGGATGTTGGCGACGCGGAAGATGATGGCGCGCCGCATTGGTTCCCACATTTGCGCTTGTTGCTGACCGCATTGGTGTGCTCGCTTATGAGCGTGATGGCAGTGTTGACCATCGTTTGAGGGGGCAATTAGCGCCAGCCACTTATCCTGCTTGCCGGAACGGTAAACACGCGGGTACGCCCGCAAACCGATGCCCGTAAAGTCGACTTCACAAACAGGGGCTTGAAGGGTGCGGCCGACAGGCACAGACCGCCAGCATAGGCTCCAAAAGCAGGAAGGATCAGCCGCCTGCCATCATGGGCAAAGGCTGGCCGTCTTGCCGATCCGCCCTTGCCAGTGACCCGTGCTGCCGGGTGTAAATGACCAGCCACTTCGCCTTGTCCCGTTGACACGTCACCGCCGGGCTCGTGTCGCAGGATGAGGTTGCCCAAAGCCAGTTCATCAGCGCTTCGCCCAGGCACACCGGTGGGTGGTTCAGGGTCATGGTTGCCAGCAATCCAAACCCAATCATCGACCTGGCCGCAGAGCGCTTCTAGGGTCTCTCTGTCGCTGGGTTCCAGCCGGTCCCACCCCTTGCGATCATGCACGCTGTCACCCAGTGCGATGACACGATGTGGCCGATGATCAGCGATCACCTGGCCCAGCTGGCGCAGCGTCGCAGCTGTGTCATAGGGCGGCAGATGGTTGCGAAAGCGGGCGAATGATGAGCCTTTTTCCAGGTGAAGGTCGGCCACCACCAGTGTGGCCTCATCGGGCCAATAGAGCGCGCCGCAGCGATCTGCCACCAGAGTTTCACCGGCCAGCAAAATAGGGGCACTGGTATCTTGGTTTTGTGCAGGCGCAGTTTGGTTCAGCCAGGCTGACATCAGTTGCTCATAATCTCGTCTATCATGCTCTCAGCATCTTCCAGCACTTGGTCGCGTGCCTCGCCGAACACTGGTTCTTTGCCCACCTCCAGCATGATGGGAACAGCCAAAGGCGAGATGCGATCTAGGCGTTGATGCGCGACTCGCCCGTCAATGCGTTCAAGCATAGACCCGATGCGGGCGATGTCGAGAAGCCCGGACGCCGCATCCGCCCATGTGGCCTGCAGCAAAATATGGTCCGGTTCGTGTTGGCGTAGCACGTCATAGATCAGGTCGGTTGATACCGTCACCTGACGGCCAGATTTTTCTGCTCCGATGTGCCGGCGATCAACCAGCCCGGCAATCAGTGCGCAGGCGCGGAAGGTGCGCTTGAGGAGGTAACTTTCATCCATCCATTCTTCTAGATCATCACCCAGCATAGATTGGGCAAACAACTCATCAAGCGGCATAGAGCCATCGTCAACCTTCGCGCCAAAGTCTGACAGGCCCCACACACCCAGCGCGTAGTCGGTTGCCACAAACCCCAGCGGCTTAGCGCGTGCACGCTCCATGCGGCGGGTGAGCAGCATGCCGAGTGTCTGGTGGGCCAGCCGTCCCTCAAACGGGTAGCAGATCATGTAATGCCGCGCGCCGCGTGGAAAGGTTTCCACCAACAGCCCGTCGCGCCCCGGCAGCGCAGATTTTTCAGCTTGAAGCCTCAGCCACTGCGCCACTTGAGTGGGCAGATGTTGCCAGCTTTGGGGATCGGCGAGCATGGCGCGCACCTCATCGGCCAGATAGGTGGACAATGGAAACTTACCGCCAGCGTAGGAGGGTATCTTTGGCTCAGTGCTGGGCGAGCGCGAGACCAGTGCATCGGTTTCATGGATGCCTTCAAACTTCACCACTTCACCGCCGAACAGAAAGCTATCACCAGGCGCCAGCGTCTCCAGAAAATACTCCTCCACCTGACCCAGAATGCGCCCACCGCGCAGGGCGCTTTTGGAGCGATTGGCCGCTTGTTTGGCGGAGACGAGCTTCACCGTCAGCACCGGCATCTCGATGATGGTTCCCACATTGAGCCTGTACTGCTGCGCAATGTCGGGGTTGGCGACGCGCCACAGCCCATCCTTGCGCTGACGAATGCGGGCATAGCGTTCATAGGTTTTCAGCGCATAGCCGCCAGTGGCCACAAACTGCACAACCCGCCCAAAAGCCTCACGGGTCAGCAACCGGTAAGGGTAGGCGCTGTGAACCTCGGTGTAGAGATCATCCACGGCAAACGCGTCGCTGCAGGCCATGCCAAGAATGTGCTGGGCCAGCACATCCAGCGCGCCATCGCGAATGGGTGGTGTGTCCTGCGCACGCTCCACATTGGCCTTCAGCGCCGCGCGGCACTCAAGCACTTCGAAACGGTTGGCGGGCACCAGTAGAGCCTTGGAGGGTTCATCCATGCGATGATTGGATCGACCAATACGCTGCGCCAAGCGGCTTGCTCCTTTCGGGGCGCCGACATGCACCACGAGGTCCACATCACCCCAGTCGATGCCAAGGTCGAGCGTCGAGGTGGCAACAACAGCGCGCAGGGCGTTGCGTGACATGGCGTCCTCCACCTTTCGGCGTTGGCCAACATCCAGCGAGCCGTGGTGAAGGGCTATGGGTAGATTGTCTTCATTCAGCTCCCACAATTCCCGGAAGACCAGTTCGGCTTGCGCACGGGTGTTAACGAACACCAGCGTGGTACCGTGGGCAGCGATAGCCTCCAGCACCTCGGGGAAGGCGTAGCGCGCCATGTGCCCGGCCCAAGGCAGGCGCTCCTCGCTCTCAAGAATGCTGATGTCCGGCGCGGCTCCGCCTGTTACCGTCGCAATGTCAGCGGCAGTTGCCTGCTGGCTGTTTTGAGGACTGAGCCAGCCCGCCAAGGCATCAGGGTCGGCGACTGTGGCAGATAGCCCGGTTGTTACCAGGTCAGGCGCAAGCTTGCGCAATCGGGCCAGCCCAAGCGCCAGAAGATCGCCGCGCTTGGAAGTGACCAACGCGTGCAGTTCATCAAAGATGACGCGCTTAACGCCGCCAAAAAACCGGTCCGCATCCACATGCGACAAGAGCAGTGCAAGCTGTTCTGGCGTGGTCAGCAAAATGTCTGGCGGGTTGCGCTTCTGCCGTTGTCGGCGCGCAGCGGGGGTGTCGCCAGTGCGTGTCTCAATGCGCACATCCAGCCCCATCTCCTCGGCAGGGTTGGTAAGGTTCCGCGCCACATCAACAGCGAGCGCTTTCAGTGGCGAGATATAGAGCGTGTGAAGCCCAGGTTTGCGCATTCCTTTTTGGGCTGGGCGGTCCGCCAAATCTACCAAAGATGGCAGGAACCCCGCCAGCGTCTTGCCTGCACCCGTGGGCGCTATCAGCAGTGCATCACGCTTGGCCTCAGCTCGTGCCAGCAGCGCCAATTGGTGGGCTCGCGGCTCCCAACCTTTGGCGACAAACCAATCGGTGAAAACCGCTGGAAGATCAGGCGAGGGTAGGTTTGGCTGAACGTTCAAAAGCGTCTTCCATAAGGGGTGATGGCCTTACTTTTGGCCTCACGGTATGAAAGTAAAGGGCGATCAACCAACCCTGAGGAGCCTGCTGCTATGCGCGCACCCCTGCTTGCTGTTTGCGCTATTGCTTTTCTACCTGCACTGTCGCTTGCGCAGACAAGTCCATCGCTGGTCGATGAGGACCGCTATCACATTGTGGAACTGGCCGATGGTGTGATGCGCATTGACCGGCAAACCGGTGAAGTGAGTGAGTGTCGCGAAGAAGCCTCTGGTCTTGTTTGCCGCCTGGCTGCTGATGATCGCACAGCCTATGAAGCAGAGATCAACCGGTTGAGCGAGGCGCTTGCCAATGCGCGCGCCGCGCTGGATGAGCGTGAATTGCCCATCGCACCAGAAGAGGGCGCGCAGGACGCACGTGAGCGCATGGGCCTGCCCACCAATGATGAACTGGACGCTGTCATGAACACTGCCGAAGAGGCCATGCGCCGTTTCATGGGGATGGTGGAAAACCTGCGCCGTGAAAACGAGGCGCTGCGCGGCCAGTAACCCTTAACCAACGGCCTGAAAGGCTGCGATCTGCGCATCCAGATTTGCCAGTTTTTCATCTGGCCACGGCATGGCGCGGCGGGTGTCTAGGTTCAGCATAAGGCTGGTAATCTCTCCAACCGCGATCAGCTCCTGCGTCATGACGTTCACAATATGATGGCGGTAACTGATAGTTTTTGCCGAGCGTGCCCGCAGCGCGGTGCGGGTGGCGATCACATCGCCAGCGTTGGGTCGCGCACCATAGGTGAGATTGAGCTGCACAGCAGCACGCCCCCAATTGCGCGCGCGCAGCCACGCATCATCAGCGCCAGCAAGGTCCCAGGCATGCGTCGCTGCATCAGATATGATGGCCACCAGATAGCGATCGGTCAGCATCGCTCCATTGGCGCTTTCGGCCGCCGCGCCAAAAGCTGAAGGTGGAACAACGCCGCGATAGGTGATCGCAAGATCATCAAGCGCGCCAACCGTTGGAAAAACAACTTGCCCAACATTGCTGGTCTTTGGCAGGGCATCGACGCTGGCAGCGGGTAAATCGAAAGCGGAGAGGTCCTCGCGCGAGACATCAGGCAGCACATCCAGCGCCGTGGCGGAAAGGGAAGGACCCCCTCCATCGGCGCTGCTGCGTTGGCTTGCATACAGGAGGTGTTCCAAGGCCACACGCCCATCTGGCAGGCTCACCATGCCGGTGGTGCCGTGCACGGGCTCGCCGCCGCGCAACTCCGCATGATACCGGATCACGCGCCCAACGCGATGCGGCACCTGCCAACCGGCCTCGACCAAAAACATGCGTGTGGCAGTATCAAAGCGCCAGGCATAGGACTGCACGTTGATGTGGTCGTTCTCATCGCACTCCCAACTGTTGGCCGTGTCGCGAATGGTTTCCAGCGGACCGATCATGGTTGGGGTGCCTCAAGCACGCGATTGAGGTAAGCATGAGTTGCGGCCTCAGCTTCGCGAGCGATTTCCAGATCAAACGAATGGAACACGTGGCAACCGCCGGGCGCGACTGCCAACTCACTGTCAACGCCTGCCGCAACCACGCGCTGGTGCAAATACAGGCTGTCGTCCAGCAGCGGGTCCATCGTGCCAACCGAAAGAAAGCAAGGCGGCAGGCCATCCAGCTGCGCATAGAGCGGCGAGATAGTGGGCGCGCGCGTGTCCATAAAGGTGGGAACGCAGCCTTGGACGAACTTTTCCAAGTCGCGGGTGTTTAACACCAGCTTGTCCGATCCCCAGTTGCGCGCTGATGGCGTAAGCGAAAGGTCAAAGCAGCCTGCGGTTAGCACCAGCCCCGCAACATCTATGCCCGCATCGCGCAGTGAAAGCGCGGTCAGCAAGGATAGGTGCGCACCTGCGGATTCGCCGCCAATGAAAAGCGATCCACCTTGTGCGTAGGCCCAGCTGGCTGCCGCCAGACAGTCGCTGGGTCCGGCAGGAAAGGGATGCTCAGGCGCAAGGCGATAGTCGACGCTCACTGCAGCCAGGCCTGTTGCCTCGGTGATCCGCTCCAGCATGGGGTCTTGAAAATCGGCCTGCCCGTAGGTCCAGCCGCCGCCATGAATGTGCAGGAACACGCCACGTGCACCGCCGCTTTCAGGTTCGATAATGCGCAGAGGCACCCCTTCATGCTCGTGCCATTTGGCGCGTTCGCTTTTTGGCTCGAAGGGAAAAGGGCCTTCGCCAGTCGCTCTTTTTCGCCGCACCGTATCGGCAGGCACCGACCAAGCATCGGGTAGGGCCGATAGGGTGGCGAGCAGCTGGGCATTAAAGCCCTGTGTTTCCTCGCTCACCAAAGCCGGGTCAAAGGGGTTGATGGCCGCTTGCGGGCCATGGCTTGCCACATGGGCTGTGCTGAACGGTGTCTTGGTCATTTCGATCATGCTCAGCGTGGTAAGCGGGCTGCCGATGCTGCGCAAGCGGTCTATCGAAACCAAACGCGTGCTGACCCGTAAAGGATGGCAGTGCGCTGTGTATGCAACTCAGACTTGATCGAAAAGGGTCCCCAATGTCGATGTCTCAATCCACTCTCACTCTCTGGCGTGTCATCTTTGGCGTTCTGGGCTTCGGCTTGGGTGCCATGATCATTTGGGCTTCATTCAGCGCAGATATTGCGCAAAGCTTTGGTGACATTGTCGCCGACCCATGGGGCGCGGTTGCTATGGCCGATCTCTATCTTGGCTTCTTTATTTTCGGCGCGTTCTTGTTTTTGGTCGATGGTGTGAAGCCGATCAGCTTTGCGTGGGTTGCAGCCCTAATGGTGCTCGGCAATGTTCTTGCGATTGTGTGGCTGGTGCTGCGCTTGCCGATGCTGGCGGCGCGTTTGCAAAGCTAAACAAACGCACCACATGCCTTCTTTTTCAGCATTGCCGTTAGGTAAAGGCATCAATGAGCGGTCAGTTTTCCTACGGACTAATCCTACCAACGGCGTAAGTGACTTGCAAAAAATGTCATAATCCGCTCCCTTGTCCATAACGGTTTCGTAAATTCAGCAATGCAGCGCCCAGAAAAAAGGCGCGTAGCTGTAAAAAAGGGCAGGACACTGATGGCTAACGTTCACCACTTTATCATCGCGGACGACCATCCGCTTTTTCGCGACGCATTGAAAACCATTGTTGGTTCGCGCTTTGAAAATGCACGTATCTCGGAAGCCGGCGACATTGACGCCGTTACCGCGCAGCTTCAGTCCGATGCCGATGTTGATCTGGTTCTGCTCGATCTCAACATGCCAGGCGTGCGTGGCTTCTCGGGCCTGATGTACCTGCGGGCACAGTATCCTGGTGTGCCAGTGTGCATTGTTTCAGCGACAGAAGATCAGGCGATCATTCGTCGTGCACTGGACTTCGGTGCGGCTGGCTTTATGCCCAAGTCGCTGGGTGTCGATGACATCACCGCTGGCATCGAGGCAATTCTGGATGGCGACATCTGGACGCCAGCAGACATTGATCTGGCCAATGCGCCTGATGATGATGAAGCTGCTGCTCTGGCAAAGCGCCTGTCGTCGCTCACACCGCAGCAGGTGCGCGTGCTGATGATGCTCAGCCAGGGTCTGCTGAACAAGCAAATCGCTTATGAGCTTGGTGTTTCCGAGGCTACTGTTAAGGCCCACGTGTCGGCCATCTTGCAGAAGTTGAACGTGGAAAGCCGCACCCAGGCGGTCATCGCCGCCTCGCGCATTGAGATGGGCAACTGGCAGGAAGCGGTCGCCGAGTTGGCGCACTAACAGCCACCTTCTTTGAGAATAAAGCAAAACCCGCACTGATCTTGGTGCGGGTTTTTTGTGCTTGCATTCACTCCGCAGCGGTTGGCAGCTTGCGGAACTGAGCAATCATCGCACGCAGGGCGGCGGGTTTCACCGGCTTATTGAGGATGGCGATGCCATGTTGTTTGGCGCGCTCCTGCATCTCCGGTGAACGGTCAGCGGTAACAAGCACCGCAGGCAACGCGTTGCCAAGTTTCGACCGCAGCTCTTTAACAGCATCAATGCCCGTGCCGTCATCCAGATGGTAGTCGGCCAGAACAAGCTCTGGCTCCAGATTGCCTTCGTGCAGCTTTTGGCCAATTTCGGCGGCTGTCGCGCCGGTGACCGCAATGGCACCCCAGCGTGAGAGAAGTCCGCTCATCCCCTCCAGAATTGTTGGTTCATTGTCGATGCAGCAAATGATGACGCCTGTCAGATCGCTTTGATGGGCACGCCCGGCGCTGGCAGATCTCATGCGTGGGCTGGCAGTCTCAGTATCCGCCACGGCGTGAGGTGCAGCAGGCACACTGACATTAAAACAAGAGCCTGAGCCAGGCTGCGAGCTTAGGCCCACATCAAGCTCCAGGACAGTTGCAATGCGTTCCACAATGGAAAGACCAAGGCCAAGACCGCTGGCGGTACGAGCACCATCATCCAAGCGCTTGAACTCATCAAACACCTGACGCTGCTCTTTTTGCCCCATACCGATACCGGTGTCGTACACCCCTACCGTGAAACCCTGCCCTTTTCGGCGCACCCCGACCAACACGCCGCCTGTGCGGGTGTACTTTACCGCATTGGACACAAGGTTTTGCAGCAGGCGCTTTAGCAGCTTGCGGTCGGTGCGAACCGCAAGGCTTGTTTTCACAAACCGTAATTCCAGGTCGCGTTCCTGAGCTGCAGGGCCAAACTCCACGGCCAGTTGTTCGAACATATCCTGCAGCGCAAACACGCTTGGCTCTGCCTTGAGCGCGCCTGCATCGAGGCGTGAAATATCCAACAGCGCGCCCAAAATATCTTCAACAGCTTCCAGCGATCGGTCGATGTTGGCGGCAAACTTGGTTGCATCTGGAGGCATCTCGGTCTCGTTGAGCGTCGAGGCGTAAAGACGCGCAGCGTTGAGCGGCTGCAAAATGTCGTGGCTTGCGGCGGCCAGAAAGCGCGTTTTGGAGAGGTTGGCGCTTTCGGCAACCTGGCGCGCCAGTTCCAGTTCTTGGTTCACGCGGGTCAGCTCTTCGGTGCGGTCGCGTACACGTTGTTCAAGCTCTTCATTGATCTGCGCCAGCTCACTGGCGGCGCGCTCCCGGTCGGTGATGTCGGTGTAGGTGGTCACAATCCCGCCATCAGGCATCGGGTTGGTCCTTACCTCCAAAACAAGCCCCGAGGGGTACAGCGTCTCGGTGAAGGTCGACATGTCCACCACCATGGCCTCCACACGTTCACCCACTTGCTGCGAGGGACTGCCTTTGCCAAAGGCGCCATGCTCAGCATTGTGCCGCAAGATAGTGTGCAGTGAGGTGCCAACCTGACCGAACTCGGCAGGCAAGTTCAACAGGTCGCGGAACTGCCGGTTCCAACAGATAAGGTTGAGGTCGCGGTCGAACACGCTGATGCCCTGACGCACCTGATCGAGCGCTGTTTGCAGCAGATCGCGGTTGTACTGGATGGCCGAGCTGGCTTCATCCAGGAGCTTCATGGCTTCGCGCGATGAGGTTTGGTGGCGTCGCAACATCAGCGTCATGACCAAGCGCGAGGATGCCGCGCCAATAGCGCTTGCCAGCAATTGTTCGGCAAAGCGCAAGGCGTGAATATCGGCTTCCTTGTGTGGCTCAATCGGCGCACCACGCTCGCGGGCAAACCGCTGGAACGATCTCTCGGTGCGTTGCTCTCCCAGATAACGTGCCGCTGTGCTTTGCAATTCGGTAAAGGTTACGCGGGTGCGAGAGGCCCGCAAAGCTGGGGTCGGCGTGAGGTCACTGGGCACAAACACCTGGGCTTGAAGGCGCTCAATGGCTTCGGGTTGGCGCGCAATGGACACAATAAAATAAGCCGCAACATTGGCCACAAGGCTCCAAAACACGCCGTGTGTGAGCGGATCAAAAGCCAGACCAAACAGGCGCTGGGGTTGCAGCAGCGCCAGCCCAAAGGGACCATTGGCCAACAGATCAGCGGGCAGCGCACCGGAGGCGATAAGGTTTGGGATGAGCAGCGTGTAGGCCCACATGCCGATGCCGGCCAGCATGCCCGCAACTGCGCCACGTGCCGTGCCGCGTTTCCAAACCAGACCAATAAAAAAGGCCGGTGCCATTTGGGCAATGGCGGCAAAGGATAGCAGGCCAATTTCGGCCAGGGCGGCTGTGCCTGCAGCCGCTCGGTAGTAGACATAGGATAGAACCAGGATGGCAAAAATAGCCACGCGGCGAATGTTCAGCACCAGCGGGCCAAGCTGTTCTTGGGTTCCATCATTCAGGCCGGTGTTTTTTGCACGCCGACGCACCACAAAGGGCATCACCAGGTCGTTGGAAATCATGATCGAAAGCGCGACGCTGGCCACAATGACCATGGCCGTCGCAGCCGATAGGCCACCGATGAACCCGATCAAGGTCACAAGAGACGCATCCACGCTCATTGGCAGGTTTAGCACGTAGGTGTCAGGTTCCACCTGGCCGCCCAGCAGCACCTGGCCTGCAAGGGCGATGGGCACCACAAAAACATTGATGGCCAACAGGTAGGCCGGAAACAACCAGCGCGCACGTGTCAGTTCGCTGGAATGGTTGTTCTCCACCACCAGAATATGAAACTGCCGAGGCAGCAAAATCACGGCGAAGGTCGACAGCAAAGTCATGGCGATGAACGTGCCACCATTGATGCCATCAGTAATGGCATCGACCGCTCCAATGGCCACAGCCTGCGAAAACAGGTCTCCAAATCCGTCAAACATGAAAAAGGTGACAAAACTACCGACGATTATAAACGCCACCAGCTTGACCACCGACTCTGCGGCCACCGCGAGCATCAGCCCGTCCTGGTGTTCGCTGGTGTCCACCGTGCGTGTTCCAAAAAGCACCGCGAAGGCTGCCATCGCCATGGCGATAAGGAAGGCAATATCAGAAACAAAAGTCGGGTTGAGCGGAACCGCCGGCACATCAAAGAAGAGCCCGACCGATGTCGACACCGCTTTGAGCTGCAATGCGATGTAGGGCACCACGCCAATGACCGCGATCAACGAGGCCAGTGCGGCTACGGCGCCACTCTTTCCGTAACGCGCGGACAAAAAGTCGGCGATGGAGGTAATGCGTTCAGCCTTGGAAAGCGCAATTATATGGCGTAGCAGCGGCGCGCCCAGCGTCAGGATGAGGATGGGTCCGATATAAATGGTAAGAAAATCCAGGCCGCTGGCCGCTGCCAAACCCACCGAGCCAAAGAAGGTCCAGCTGGTGCAGTAAATCGCAAGGGCGAGCGCATAAAGTGTTGGGCGTGGCTGACGTGCAGGCATGGCCAATGCGCGCCGGTCACCATAGCTGGCGATCCAGAACAGGCCGGTGATGTAAGCGAGTGCTGCTCCAAGGGCGAGCCAACTGGGTACCACGGCAGGTATGCTCCTTGCGCCAACGCGACCAAAGTCCGGCAAAGCAGGCCAGAAAACCAATGCCGCGGACGCTAGCGCTGCCGACCCCTTAACTGCAAGCGCCGCAACGCGCTTAGGGCGGCAAAGAGGCGTTGGCATTGACCGCCTCTATCGCCCACGTTGCAGCGCATCCGCCATAATTCAGGGCTTTTCACGCGGTAAACAACCACTTAATGCATCAGCGGCTGCGCACACAGCCGGGGCTGCGTTTTGTTGTTTGGCTGTGCTGATAGGGCGCGGTCGGTATGCCTTCAGGAGGGACGTTTCAGTGCTGAAAGAATTTAAAGAGTTTGCCATGAAGGGCAATGTTCTTGATTTGGCCATTGGTGTGATCATTGGTGGCGCCTTTGGCACCATTGTTTCTTCCATGGTGAACGACGTTATCATGCCGATTGTTGGTGCCATTTTTGGCGGCCTGGACTTCACCAACTACTTTGTTGGCCTGTCATCGGCTGTCGATGCCAGCACGCTAGAAGCAGCGCGTGAGCAGGGTGCTGTTTTGGCCTACGGCTCTTTCCTGACAGCCGTGGTAAACTTTGCCATTATCGCTTTTGTCTTGTTCCTCGTTGTCAAAGGGGTGAACAACATGAAGCGCAAGGAAGAAGAAGCCCCAGCTGAGCTGGCGGCACCGCCAAAACAGGAAGCGCTGCTGGAAGAAATCCGCGACCTTTTGGCCAAGCAGGTCAAATAGGACCGGAAGTTTCCCACCAAGTTTGGTGTTGGGGCGGGCCTTTGGGCCTGCCCTTTTTTATGCGCCCAGCGCTGCGATTTGGCGCTATTTCGCGCAAGCACTACCTCGCCAAAGCGTAGCGCTGGGCGTATGAGTGCGCTGTCGAATATCACAATTCTGGATTGCTAAGATCATGCTCAAAAGTGCCCCTCCCACGCCATCCCACATCGCGCAGAGCGCGCCAGAGAGTGGCATTGTCGACATCATGAACTATGGGCGCAAGCGTGGCGGTGTGGTGCCGCTGTGGGCCGGTGAGGGGGATCTTTCCACACCCCAGTTCATTGCCTATGCGGCCAACGAAAGCCTGGCGCAGGGCGAGACCTTTTACACCTGGCAGCGCGGCCTGCCTGAACTGCGTGAAGCGTTGGCTGCCTATACCAAGCGGTTGACCGGGCAGGACCTGGACGCCGAGCGGTTCTTTGTCACTGGCTCAGGCATGCAGTCGATCCAGATTGCCTTGCAGATCGCGCTTGACCCAGGCGACGGCATCATCGTGCCTTCACCGGCATGGCCCAACATTGTGGCTGCCTCCGGCATCCGCCAGGCCGATGTGCATGAGATCGCGATGCCGTTTGTTGATGGGCGCTTCACGCTGGATATGCAGGCCATTGAGGAGCAGGCCAAAGACCCAAAAACGCGGGCAATTTTCATCAATTCGCCGTCTAATCCTACTGGCTGGGTGGCTGACCTGGCGACCTTGCGCGCTGTGCACGAACTTGCCGAGCGCCATGATCTTTGGATTATTGCTGACGAAATCTACGCCCGTTTCGTGTTTGGCGATGCGGCGCTTCCTGGATCGAACCCCAAACGCGCCCCCTCGTTTAAGGACGTTGATCCGTTTTCCCCGCGCGTGCTTTACGTCAACACCATGTCGAAAAACTGGGCCATGACCGGTTGGCGAATCGGCTGGCTAGAAGCTCCGGTAGAGCTTGCGCAGACGGTGGAAAACCTCATTCAGTACTCAACATCTGGCGTTGCGGCCTTTATGCAGCGTGCTGCAATTGTCGCACTTAACGACGGCGATGCCTTTATTGATGAGCAAATTGAGCGCGTGACAAAAAATCGCGATCTTTTGGTCGAAACCTTCGCGCCCCACAATCGCTTGCAGGTAAGCGCTCCGGATGGCGCTTTTTATCTGTTTCTTAAGGTTTCCGGGGAGTCTGACACCCGTGCCCTTGCTCGTAAACTGGTTGACGAGGTCGGTGTCGGCCTTGCTCCAGGTACTGCATTTGGCCCGGGCGGCGAGAGCTTTTTACGCATGTGTTTCGCACGGCACCCCGACAATATTGCCGACGTGGCAACCCGCATTGCACGTTGGATCAGCACAAGTGCTTAGCGGTTTCTCCCTAACTCAGTGTTTTCAAACCGGTTTGAATATGCCATTTTCCACACATCAAACGTGGAAAGGGCACGATGCCCAAGCTAGCTGCAAAGACAGTTTCAGACGTCAGGCTTGATAGTCTGTTGAACACTGCCGTCGATGGGATCATCCTCATTGACGACGCTATGCGCATCCTTGTGTTTAATTCTGCCTGTGAGCAATTGTTCGGCTATGAGGCCGATGATGTGCTGGGCGAGAACATCGCTATGCTGATGCCGCAGGATTACGCCTACGAGCATGATGGCTACGTCAATCACTACATGGATACCGGTGAGCGCCGCATTATCGGCATTGGCCGCGAGGTGCGTGGCAAGCACCGCGATGGCAGTGATTTCCCTTTGGAGCTGTCGGTTGGGGAAGCGCTAACGCCCGCTGGTCGTCAGTTTGTCGGCATCGTGCGCGATTTGCGTCCACGCAAAGCGGTGGAGCGTCGGCTCAATCAATTGCAGGCCGAACTTGTGCATTTGGCACGCGTGTCGGCGATGGACGAAATGGGATCTGCGGTTGCGCACGAGCTTAATCAGCCTCTGACGGCGGTTATGCTTTACCTGCAAGCCGTGTCGCGCCGCATCACCGCCATGAATGGCGATGGCCCCAAAGACCCGATGATCGTTGAGACAATCGACAAGGCCAAGCGTGAGGCTGAACGCGCTGGCAACATCATTCAGCGCATGCGCCACTTTGTAGAGAAGCGCGAGCCCGATCGCCGTTCGGTTCAGCTGAGACCTTTGGTCGATGACACGGTGGAATTGACCCGTGTTGGCACCAACGCCGAGGGCATTGCGACCCATCTTCATCTGCCAAAGAGCTTGGCCCCGATTGAGGCTGATCCGGTTCAGGTGCAACAGATTCTGGTGAACCTGCTGCGCAACGCGTTTGAGGCAGTGCGCGGCAGCACTGAGCCGGTTGTTCACATCAGTGCTGAGCAGACCCAAAGCTTTGTGACCATTAGTATTGAAGACTCTGGCCCAGGCATTCCCAAGGAAGTGCATGAGCGCCTGTTCAAGGCGTTCTCCACCTCCAAGCGCACGGGCATGGGCTTGGGCCTGTCGATCAGCCGGTCAATCGCGCAAAACCATGGCGGTGATCTGACCGTCGATCCAGGCGGCAATGGCAAAGGTGCCACTTTCATGCTGACGCTGCCACGCAGCGCGCCTCATGCACCAAGCCTGCCGATCCAAGAGCCGAACCAAAATCTTGGCAAGCAATCAATGCAAGATCGTGCAGAGGATATGGGCAGCCAGCCCATTACCGTGCGCGCAAAACCCAGCCAGAAGAGTCCAACTGAGGACCATGATGAAGGAGGCCGCCAATGATGGCCCGATCAATGAACCCGCAGAAAGCTATATTCATCGTCGATGATGATCCTGCCGTGCGCGACGCGCTGTCGGTGGTTTTCTCACTCGAAGGCTTTGATGTTGAAACCTTTGAAAACGGCGATGCATTCATTGCTGCTATGCCCAACCTCCCGCGTGCTTGTGTGCTGCTGGATGTGCACATGCCGGGGCGTTCCGGCATGGAGACGCTCAAGATCCTGGAACCGACATCCTATCCCGCGCCAATTTTTGTCATTTCCGGTCAGGGTGACATCCCCATGGCCGTGGCGGCAGTGAAAGCGGGAGCTTTCGATTTTATCGAAAAGCCTTTTGATGCCGAAACCGTCGTCGCACGTGTGCGTGAGGGTATCGCCACGGTTGAGCGTCGTCTGGCCGCAGACGAGGCTGGACAGGTGGACCACCCCGATTTGCAACTGCTTACGCCGCGCGAGCGCGAAGTGCTTGAACAGATCACTGCCGGTGCTTCCAACAAGGAAGCCGGTCGCACGCTTGGTATCTCTCCGCGCACCATCGAGGTGCACCGCGCCCGCATTATGGAAAAGCTCGGTGCCAAGAACGCTGCAGATCTGGTGCGCATCGTGCTTTCGGGTCCCGATCAGATGGACGCGCGCTAGGCCAAATAAGGCCATAAACGGGATTGTGGCGCACCTTGGGGTGCGCCCTTTCCCATCGGGTCCTCACCTTAGGGGCCAACCGCTACGCGCTGGTGCTTATGGTACGAAAAGCCCAGCTGCTGCATATAAGCTCTGGAAACCCAGCATAATTGCCATGGGCATTGGGCCCCGGTGCTGTTTGGGTAGAGGCCCCGCTTGACCGTTCACATTCTGGAAGACGATCTGGCTGTTTGTGACGCACTGTCCACATTTGTGGAGCAGATGGGACATACTGTGCGCACCTATGGTGATGCTGAGACGTTCTTTGCCGCCGGGGTGCCCTCCGGTGATGATATTGTAATTGTCGACATTGGCCTGCCGGGGATCGACGGCACAAAGGTGGTGAGCTGGGTGAATGCGCTAGCCGATGCGCCCCGCGTGCTGGCCATTACCGGTCAGTCCCAGACCATGATCCGTGACTTCCTGCAGGGACAGCCAGCAATTCAATTGCTGCGCAAGCCACTGTCAGCAACGCAGTTGGCAGGGCATCTTTAGCCGCTAAACCGCCAGCAAATTGGTCTGCCTGCCTTTACGTACTTTCACCGAAGGGAAACAGGCGGACGTGATTTATATCAAAAGCGCAACTAGGCTTTCTCCATCAGCTCCGGTGAGGTGGTCATTTAGACCTGCCAAATCAGATGAAGCAGCCGGAAAGGCCGCTCCCAGGGCTGATCAAGCGTGGTTGTTGGTCGCTTGATGGCCTTCAGCCCGGTTCTGGAGGGAAAAGAATGCCCAATTCTGAATACGCGACGGGTCTGAAAACACGCGGTGAAAGTTCCACCGAAGGTACGCGCGCCGCACCACCACAAAATGATGCTTGGGAAACGTTGCGCACCGCGCACGGTACACGTCGTCAGACGTATGCCGCCCATGATGTGATCTATTTTGAGGGCGATGACGCTAAAAACCTCTACGAAATCGAGTCCGGCGCAGCCATGCTTTACAAGCTGCTGCCCGATGGTCGTCGCCAGGTTGTGGAAGTTCTCGGGCCGGGCGATCTGTTCGGTTTTGACATGGATGCCTACCATGATTGTTCTGCAGAGACCTTGGTCTCGACCACTGCGGTCATCTTCAACCGCCGCGATGTTGAGGCATCAAGCGCTGCCCAGTCGCATCTCACACGCTGTGCCCTGCAACAGGTGTATGCGATGCACGACCATGCGGTTCTGCTGGGCCGTAAGTCGGCCTATGAGCGTGTGGCAAGCTTCCTGATGCGCTTTGTGCCCGATCGCGGTTCATTCACCTGCCAAGGGCCCGAAGACGCCTCCAAGGATGAGAGCATGGTGAAGCTGAACATGACCCGCCAGGAGATGGCTGACTATCTGGGCCTGACCATTGAAACGGTGAGCCGTGTCATATCCGATATGAAGCGCAAGGGCGTTATCCGGCTGGAAAAGCACGATACGGTCATCATCAACAAGGTGTGCTCGCTGTGCCAGTTGACCGGAACCCACGCGGACTGATCGCAGGCACTTTAAAGAAAAGAGCGCTCCATAGTCGAGCGACCCAGAATGCAAAAGGGGCCTTACAGGCCCCTTTTTTACGTCTGCTTGAAATCTGAAATGAGTTCTATACCGCGACCGAGTGGCGTGCGCGGCTCTTTTCAGCAAACGCATCGAAGCGCGCGGCGACCAATCGCGCCAGAAAACGCGCATCATGGGGAACGCTTACCCGTGAGCCAACAATTTCACACAGACCATCTTCGGCCAAATCATCAAGCGCAATAAGCTGCTCATTGATCCATGATTGGGCAGGCCGCATGCCCATGCGTGCTTCTGAAAGGTCGGTGGAAAACCCGGTCAGGATGTCTTCGATGATCGAGCCGCGCAGTCGATCATCATCGTCCATGGCATAGCCGCGCGCGATTGGCAGTTCGCCTGCTTCAACGCTGCGCGCCCAGCCAGCAATATCGGGTGCATTCTGAATGTAGCCCTGCTGCATTTTGCCGATGGAAGACGCGCCAAAGCCAAGCAGTGTAGAGGCATTGTCAGTGGTGTAGCCCTGAAAATTGCGGCGTAAACGACCAGCCTGCAGGGCTTGAACCATGGAGTCATCTTCGCGCGCAAAATGGTCAAACCCGATGCTTACATAACCCAAATGCTCCAGCGCTTTATGCGCTGCGCGCATCTGTTCAAGTCGCGCGCCTGTGCTGGGCAAATCAGCCTCATTGATCAGCCTTTGGTGCTTCTTCATCCAAGGCACATGGGCGTAGCCAAACAAGGCAATGCGGTCTGCCCCCATATGCGCGCAGGCCACAACCGAGCGCACCACATCTTCCAATGACTGGTGAGGCAAGCCGTACATGACGTCCATATTGATGGAAGGAAGGCCTGCGTTGCGAAGATTTTTTACAGCATTTTCAACCACCTCCAGCGGTTGCACGCGGCCAATGGCCTGTTGAACCCGCGCATTCAAATCCTGCACGCCCAGGCTGACACGGGTCACGCCATAGGACTTCAAGTCATTGGCGAGCTGATCATCCATCCCGCGTGGATCAAGTTCAATGGCGTGCTCAACCAGGTTGGAAAGATCAAAGCGCGCATTCACCCGGCCTAAAATAGCTTTGAAACCTTCGCGCGGCATAAGCCCTGGCGTGCCACCACCCCAGTGGATGTGTGTCACGCGAAGCTTTCCTGGCAGGTGGTCGGCCACCAAATCTACTTCGCTTGCCATCGTCTTGCCGTAGGCAAGGACAGGGCCATCTTTACGACTGGCTTTGGTAAAACAACCGCAATAGGCGCAGATCGAACGGCAATAGGGCACATGAAAATACAAAGAGGCAGCATCTTTTAGCGAGGTGCTATCCAGCCAACCTGCGTAGGTCTGGCCCTGCACGCCATCGCTAAAATGCGGTGCCGTCGGGTAAGACGTGTAGCGTGGCACGGTAATGCTCGCATAGCGCCCGATGTTGTGAACGGTCATGGGCTTCTTTCGCCTCTCAAGAACACGCAGGATTTGCCAGCGTGTTGGTTTCTCTGCCCGTTCTTGTGTCAGCTTCGCCTGACTTTGGTCTTGATGGGGATCAACGTTGGTTGTTTTTGGCAAACCGGTTGGCAAGGGTAAAAGTTTCCCCAGGCGGAATTTTGCGGTTGAAACGCTTTTTTAACCTGCATCCTAACGCTTTGTTCAACGCTCGGCGGTTACGTTACGTCCAAGTTAGGTTTGAGGCGAAGCTGGGTTGCGTATGGCAAGCTACGACATGTCCGGTCTGCGTGTGTTGGTGGTGGATGACAACATCCACATGTGCCGGCTTGTGCGCGCAATGCTGGGTGGGTTCGGCCTGCGTCAGGTAACCGATGCGCATGATGGTGCAGAGGCGCTTGAGCGCATTGACCAAACCCATTATGACATCCTGATTGTTGACTGGGAAATGCCGGTTCTGGATGGACCCGATCTCGTACGTCTGATCCGCAAGCCCGAGCATCCTCTGGCCTATGTGCCCATCATTATGATCACCGGGCACTCCACCTACCGGCGAACCAATGATGCCTTGTCGCTTGGCATCAATGATGTGCTCAGCAAGCCGTTTTCACCCAAGGCGATTTATGACCGCATTTATGATGCCGTCATCCGGCCGCGCCCGTTTGTGCGAACGCAAAACTATTTTGGTCCCAAGCCGCGCGTGGACAGCAATGCAACTGACCCACTTTCTCGCCCATCAGTTGTCGCATCGGCTCATTCAACGTCGGACCAATCATCTCCCGAGACGGGCGAACCGGATGCCTTTGATGTGGATAATGCCTCTAACATTCTTTAACGTCTGACACAGGCCGGGCGGGGATAACCGCCTGCGCTTTCCCCACCGTCTCAAGACCTCTCACTACTTCCCGCTTCGTCAGGTGCCATTCCGGTGCTTGCATCAGCAATGCGGGAGGCACAAACGTGGCCGATCCTATCTGGCTGCGCGAGGCGCAGCGCCATCTGGGCACCAAAGAGTGGCCGGGCCGTCAGCATAATCCAGCCGTTGTGCGTTTCTTTGCCAAAGCAGGCTTTTCGGGCATTCGCGATGACGAAACGCCCTGGTGCGCAGCGTTTATCAATGCCGTCATGGCGGCCTGCAAGCTGCCGGTCACTGGCAAGCTTACTGCCCGCTCTTTTTTAAAATGGGGCACATCCATCAACGCACCAAAACGCGGGGCGGTGGCCGTGTTTCGCCGTGGTCGCTCCACCTGGCAAGGCCATGTGGGATTGGTTCTGTCAGCCGACGCCACGCACATAACGCTGCTGGGCGGCAACCAATCCAATGCTGTGACAAAGGCGCGTTACCCGCGCTCCAAGTTGCTGGGCCTGCGTTGGCCATCCGGTCAGTAAGCGCAGGCCAATGCTCATCAAACGCACATGTTCTCCTATTTCTAAAAAGGTTCTGCCATGCATGAGAAAATCCTCTTTGCGCTCCCGCCAGCTGCTGCTGCCCTCACTGTTCCCACCTCTGTAGAAGCGGCAACACTTGACCTTGGCTGGATGGTTGATCTGGCTGTGCCCTATTTGGAAACAGGCCTTATCGCTCTCGCCGCAGCACTTATGGGGTGGGTCATGTCGCGCCTTGGCCGCTGGATTGGCCTTGAAATTGAGCGTGACCATGCCGAGGCGCTGCACGGTGCTATCGCGCGCGGTGTGCGCCATGCCGTTTCACTGGTGCGCACCGAGCTTAAAAGCCGCGCAAGCATAGACGTTGAAAGCATGCTCATCGCCGAAACCGCGATCTATGTTGAAAAGCTGATGCCTGATGCGCTCAACCATTTTAGCCTCAATGATGAGGCGCTGGACCGCATGATCCGTGCCCATTTTGGCCCCGACATTTTTCACTGGGCTGAAGCAACAACGCAGCCCTCGCCTGCACCAACCAAGAGCACCAAAAGCTGATGATAGAGCTGGCAGCAAGCCTTCTGGCGGCGTTGCTCGGTGTGCTTTTTGACAGGCTGACCGCCTGGCACACAGTGCGCCGCGCGAACGAAATGGGCGCTCGTCATGCGGCCTTGGAAAGGTTGCAGGCTGTGCAGCACGTGAACGCAAAAATCGACAAGGAGATTGCCGGTGAAAGTGATCTTGGTGCTGTGCTTGATCGGCTGTAGTTTCGCGCTGACAGCCTGCCAAACAGTAAATCCCTCGCGCGATAGTACGCTGTGCACATTGCGGGCAATTGCTGTGAGCGAGGAAGTGCGCACAGCTTTGAGGGCACCTCTTCTTAGCGCCGAGCCACTTCCCGATGGGTATGGCGTCTTCCTGCGCGATATCGCAGTCCACAATGCCAAGCTCGCAGCGCTTTGTGCCTCATCAAAGGAGCCTAAAGCTGCTGGGATAAATCGTATCCCGCCGCGGCTGCCAGCGCGATAACCTCATCACGGGGCCGTTTGGTCACTTCCTGAAACGCCCACAGCATCACAGATCGCGTACCAGAGCGGCAATAGGCAAAGACTTTGCCTTCAGCGCCGTCGATTACTGCAGCCGTCTGTTCAATATGGTGTGGACCCAGCATGCCCGCGGTGATGGGAATATGATGCACATCCATGCCAAGCGCCCGGGCACGCTCGGCAATGCTATCAAAAACGGGTTGTCCTGCGTCTTCATTGTCAGGGCGGTTGCAAACCAGCGTGGTGTAGCCAGCTTCCTTCAGCGCGTCGACATCCCCGGGCTGAATTTGAGGACTTACGGCGAAACTGTCTGTCACCTTGCGAATGTCCACCTTAGGGGTGTTCATAGGACCAACTTTCTTGATGGATCCGGTCAAGCGGGATAGCCAAACCGGTTTCCTGAGCCTGCTTGTCGCAAATCGAAACAGCTGCCTATGACCTAGATCAGAAGCATTGCTGCAACGCACAATTTGATCGCAATTTTTAGCAGTTTTTACGCAAGCGCAGCAATCGCTGTCTACTGCATCTAAAAAAGATAAGCAATTTCTGTGGCGTGCCGATCGTCTGGTCAGTTGAAGACCACCGTCTTGTGTCCATTGATCAAAATGCGCCGTTCCAGATGATAAAGCACTGCGCGTGCCAGCACCTGGCTTTCCACGTCCCGTCCGGCTGCTACCAGCTGGTCTGAGCTGAGGGCATGGTTCACCCGGATAACATCCTGTTCGATGATGGGACCTTCGTCCAACTCCGGCGTCACATAGTGTGCGGTTGCGCCGATGAGCTTCACACCGCGATCATGAGCGCGGTGATAAGGGCGCGCGCCTTTGAAGCTTGGCAGGAACGAGTGATGAATGTTGATCACCCGGCCTTCCAGTCGCCGCGAGAGGCCATCTGACAGGATCTGCATGTAGCGGGCCAGCACAACCAGATCGACTTGCTCGCGCTTAATGAGCGCTTCCAGTTCAGCTTCCTGCGGGGCTTTGTTGTCTTTGTCGACGGGCAGGTGCACGAAGGTTAGGCCCTCGCTTTCGACCCGCTTGCGCCAGGTTTCGTGGTTGGAAACAACCGCCACCAATTCCATAGGCAGTTGGCCAACCTGCCAGCGATAGAGCAGGTCGTTGAGGCAATGCCCGGTTTTTGATACCATGATGATGACGCGTGGCTTTGCGGCGACTTCGGTGGCTTGAAAGCTCATATTGTAGGCGGTCGCAACCGGCTCAAAACCATCGGAGAAAGACTGTGCGCCTTTGCCTTCAGGCGGAGTGAGCCGCACGCGCATGAAGAACCCGCCGGACTTGGCGTCGAAGAACTGCGCGCTCTCGACAATGTTGCAGTCCTGCGCCGTGATGGAATTGCCCACCGCGCCCACAATGCCCTTTCGGTCTTCGCAGGAGATGGTGAGGATGAGATCAGAAACGGTCGGTGAGGTCATGAATACGCAACTGGAATAGGGGGCTTAACCGAGAGTGGGCCAGGGCGGGGCGTTAGCCCCAAAATCAACCCAGAGTGGGCATAGTAAATTCAGGGTCACTGCGCATGCCAGTGGGCCAGCGGGCGGTCACGGTTTTAAGCCGCGTGTAGAACCGGAAGCCTTCCATACCGTACATCCCATGGTCGCCGAACACTGATGCTTTCCAGCCGCCGAACGAGTGGAAGGCCATCGGCACCGGGATCGGCACATTGACGCCGACCATGCCCACTTCAATGTCCTGCGCAAAGCTGCGCGCCACGTCACCATCGCGGGTGAAAACGGCGGTGCCATTGGCATAGTCATGGGCGTGGATGAGGTCGACCGCATCCTGGTAGGTTTTGCGCCGCGCCACCGAAAGCACGGGGCCGAAAATCTCTTCTTTCCAGATGCTCATGTCGGGCGTGACATTATCAATCAGCGTTCCGCCCATGTAGAAGCCGTTTTCATACCCTTGCTTGCCTTGAGAAAAGCCGCGTCCGTCCACGACGATCTTCGCGCCTTCTTTCTCGCCCTGATCGACGTAATTTTTTACCTTCGCCAGATGTTCAGCGGTCACCAGCGGCCCCATTTCGGCGGTGGTATCGGTAGAGGGGCCAATTTTGAGCTCGGCAATTTTTGGCGCCAACTTTTCAATCAGCGCATCGGCCACAGCGTCTGTGACTGGCACAGCAACCGAGATCGCCATGCAGCGCTCGCCAGCCGAACCAAAGGCCGCGCCCATGAGCGCAGAGGCAGCCATATCAAGGTCTGCGTCTGGCATGATGACCATGTGGTTTTTGGCCCCGCCCAGCGCCTGCACGCGTTTCCCGTTTGCGGTGCCTTGGGTGTAAATATACTGGGCGATTGGCGTGGAGCCGACAAAGGACACAGCCTTGATGTCGCGGTGCTCTAGGATCGCATCCACAACCGTCTTACCGCCATGCACCACATTGAACACGCCATCGGGCAGGCCAGCCTCTTTCAGCCAGTCAGCCAGAAGCAGCGACGCTGACGGGTCGCGCTCGGAGGGTTTCAAAATAAACGTGTTGCCGGTGACCAGCGCGATGGGGAACATCCACATCGGCACCATGGCCGGGAAGTTGAACGGCGTAATGCCCGCCACCACGCCCAGCGGCTGGCGGATACCATAGCTGTCGACGCCCGTGCCCACAGCTTCGGAAAACTCGCCCTTCATCAAGTGCGGGGCGCCAACAGCAAACTCCACCACTTCCAGCCCGCGAGTGACCTCGCCCAGTGCATCCTCGTGTGTTTTGCCGTGCTCAGCAGAAATGGCGCGCGCCAGCTCATCGCCGCGCTCCCAAAGTATGCTCTTGAAGCGGTCCAGGATGCGCGCGCGGCGCAGCGTAGGCATGCCAGCCCACGTTGGAAGAGCAGCCTTGGCAGCGTCCACGGCAGCCTGCACATCGGCCGCATCGCCGAGCACGACCCGGCTCGGTGTTTCTCCAGTTGCTGGGTTGAAAACCGGCTGGTGATTGCTCGCGGAGCCTTCTGTGCGCGCGCCTGCAATATAGTGGTGGATCGTTTCCATGATGCTACTCCAGGTTACCTGAAGCCTTTTTTGGCTCCCGATTTTTGACCGCTTGGTACACGCATTGCGCCAAGCTGTGAAGCGTAGGGTTCAGCGACCAATATTGACCACGCTGCCATTGGCCAGGCCCGTCACAAAACGGGTTGATCCAGCGCTTCCCTCGCTCAAGATCGCTCGGCGCACCGGCGAGGGCAGGGGGATGGAGGCAAGTCGCTGAATGCGTCCGCCGGCAAACGACACGATCTGGAGCGATGTGCGCCGCGCGTCGGGCAGAGCAAGATCAACCGTGCCATCGCCGTTCACATCCACCACAGCGGACAGGCGCTGTTCGCGCGAGCGGATTTCATGGTTGGAAAAGCCCCGTGCTGAGGCCACAACCTGCATGGATGACCCACTGAAGGTTGCAAGTTTCAACGTGCCGCCAATGTGCGGGGTTTCCACGAACGCCACTTGGCTGTCGCCCCGGCCCAGAAAGTCGGCAATACCGGCGACATTCAACCAGCGATTGGCACGCCCGATAAAAGGCGTTGCGCCAAGCTCGGTGATCGATTGCCCGCGAATGCCATAAACCGCAATTTGCCCGCCCCGCCGGTTGGAAGCGCGCAGGGTGATGATCTCGGTGCGGCCGTCACCATCAAGGTCAGCAAGGCGCGGTGTACGATCTTCAAACACCAAATTGTCTGGCAGCGTCAGGGTCGCCTGCGCTCCGTTGGCAAGGCGTACCTGCAGGCCGCCTGCTTCAATGGCATCGCCCAAAATGGCGTGCGCATAGCGGGTGGTCGGCAGTGTGTACCAGGCTTGGCGAACATCGCCAGATCCACGGGCAACACAACCATCTGGTAGGCCACCTGATGCACGACGACACGGCTCGTCAAAAGCTGATGTGGACACGGCTCCAAAGGTGCGCACTTGCCATTCTTGAGCGCTGACCGGTAGCGCCAAGAGAACAATCAGCAAAGTCAGGGCAGCTCTCACAACAGAATTGCCAGTGTAACAATGCCCCAGATCGTCATGAAGTAGTGCGTGTGTTGGGTACCCTTATGCGTCACCCAGTAGTGGAACCAATTACCGCCCACCAGAAACAGTCCCCAGATCAGGATAAAGCCAAGAACTGCCCAGCCCGCAAACAGCTGCGCATAGGCGGCGCTAACAAGGTCAAACACCGAAAGCCCCAGCATTAAAGTGCCCAGCGCCAAGCCTGCCGCAACCAGCGTTTCAAACGCGATGATCAGGCGGAACAGGCCGGTTTGCAGGCCGTGCGATGTCATGCGGTTGCGTTTCACCAGCGCATAGATAGCTGGCCACTCCTCTTCCATGAGCCGCATGGAAAACACGTCGCGCACCAGCTCAAGGTTAACTTGCGGCGCACGAATGTTCTCGTAGGCGCCAGTGATCAGCCATCCGGCCAACAGGCCGACGAGCACCGTCTGCGCTACGAGGGTGAGGAGTTCCATAGGGGGCCTTGCAAAAACGCTACCCGCTGTTGTTTCCACGTCCAGGCGATAGTAGCAAGGCCCGCCTGAGAGCAGCTTATTGGTTTCTGATCGGTTCGGTTATGCAGGACGCAGAAGCTGGTCGGCATTGGCGTGCAGATGCGCCACAAGCTGCGGGTCAAGGCCAAGCCGGGCAGCCAGCATGGCCAAATAGCCTTTTTCAGCTGGTCCTTCGGGGTCTACGGCAATGAGCGAGGCGGCATAGATTTCCACCTTGTGTTCTTCGCACGTGGCTGTATCCGCGATTGCGCCCACATCCAGCGGTTTGGCCAACTCCTCGGCGATAAAGCTGCGCTGATCACCGGCAATATCGAGCTTTTCCAGCGCCGCAGAAATGCGTTGGCGCTCATCATCACTCACATGTCCATCAGCTTTGGCTGCGCCAATCATGGCCGCAATGAGCGATTGGCTAAGCGCTTCTTGCTCGTTGCTTTGCGTTGGCATGAAGGCAGTGCCAGAGGCATCCTCAAGTGGCAGGGGTGCAGCGGACCCACCACCAGCAGGGGCAGCTGGTGCAGATGACGGCGCACTTCCCGGCGTTTGGCCAGCCTGGTAGTCTTTCCATGCCTTGTAGGCGAGGCCACCAATAAGTGCCGCACCGCCCATTTTCAGTGCGCCTTTGGCGATTTTTTTCGGCTTCTTGCCACCCATCAGGAGGCCAACAAGCCCGCCGGCAACGGCGCCGGTGGCAAGGCCGCCTTTACCTGACAGAAGACTATTAAGGTCGACGCCGCCGATCTGCGTGGCTTGCTGGTCGCTAGCCCCTTGCTGTGCATCATGCTGCCCACCGGTTTGTCCACCCTGGCCGGTAATGCTGGATAGATCCACCTGGCCAAGAAACTGGTCAAGAAGGGCTTTGGAGTTCAGCATGGTAGTAGGCCTCGTAAGGAGTTGATTTGACCCGGATATGGCGATGGCCAGCCGCCGTTCAAGACCAGTTGGCAGATGTTGCCATGGGGTCGCTGAGCGCGGGGTGCACCCACAGCCTGGGTGCGCCTGACGCTGCTGCATATTTTGTCCTGTGTGGCGCAAAACCAGACGTATCTGGAGAAGTACTCACATAATTTTGCGGTCTCTTCGCGTCGGCGTCATCGCTCTTCTGTGTCGTCACGCGTGCGGGGTCCATTTTAGGCCAAGTGCTTGCAAAGCCAGCGAAATAACCCGGCGTTGAATCAGGAAAATTAGCCGTCAAAGCGTAACGCAGAAAAGCAAGCGGCAGCGGGCGTTAACCTCCTCTTTAGCATCGCATTTGAAGTAAATTGCCACGCGTCAATTAACTATGCAGTTTAACCGTGTTCGATACGGAGTTGGGGCGCATGGCCGCATTTTTTCGCGGACCTATGATCGCCCTAGCGGTTGTTGGACTGCTCATTATTCTCACCTTCCCGGTGAGTTCGCAGGCTCAGATGGTGCTGTCTGCTGGTGCTATTTTGGCCATGCTTATTGCCTGGCCGTTCCGCCGGCATCGCGTCACACGCTATGTTTTTCTCGCACTCGGCAGCGTTATCGTGTTGCGCTACCTTTATTGGCGCTCCTCACAAACATTGCCATCGATCAGCGACACGGCAGACTTTTCTGCGGGCTTTGTGCTGCTGTTGGCAGAGATTTTTTGCATCGGGCTTTTCTTTATCAACCTGTTTATCGTCGTTGACCCGCTCAAGCGGCCAGATGCGCCGGTTCAAGCCGAAGGCGATTTGCCCAGTGTTGATGTGTTCGTGCCATCTTACAACGAAGACAGCGTGCTGTTGGCTTCCACACTATCGGCAGCCAAGGCGCTGGATTACCCCGCTCAAAAGCTGAACGTTTTTCTGCTTGATGATGGCGGTACCGATGAGAAGTGCACGCAAGCAGACCCACAAAAAGCCGTTGATGCGCAAAATCGTCGCCGTGAACTGACTCAATTGTGCGCGCAGCTTAACGTGCACTATGTCGCGCGTGAGCGGAACGTGCACGCCAAAGCGGGCAATCTCAACGCCGGGATGGCTGTGTCCAACAGCGACTTGGTGGTTGTTTTTGATGCAGACCATGCACCGGTGCGCGAATTCCTGCGTGAGACAGTCGGCTACTTCGCCAAAGACCCCAAACTGTTCCTCGTTCAGACACCCCATGTTTTCCTCAACCCCGATCCGGTAGAGAAAAACCTCGGCACCTGGTCGCACATGCCGTCGGAAAATGAACAGTTCTATTCCGTCGTCCAATGCGGCCTTGATCGCTGGAACGCTGCTTTCTTCTGTGGATCGGCTGCCGTGCTGCGCCGTGAGGCATTGGATGAGGTGGGGGGCTTCTCCGGCATCACCATCACCGAGGATTGTGAAACTGCACTGGAGCTGCATTCGCGCGGCTGGCACTCGCTTTACGTCGATAAGCCCCTGATTGGTGGCCTGCAGCCAGAAAGCTTTGGCGACTTTATCGGGCAGCGTTCGCGCTGGTGTCGCGGCATGATGCAGATCTTGCTGCTGAAGAACCCGCTGCTGAAAAAGGGCCTCTCACTGCCCCAACGCATTGGCTATTTGTCATCGTCCTTGTTTTGGGCATTTCCGTTTCCGCGGCTCATTTTCACCATCGCCCCGCTGTTCTTCATCCTTTTTGAAATGCGCGTCTATGTGGCAACCACGTTCGATTTCTTCGCTTACACGCTGAACTACCTGCTTGTCGCACTGATGCTGCAAAACTACCTGTTCAGCCGCGTGCGCTGGCCTTGGGTGTCGGAGCTTTACGAGTTTTTGCAGTCGCCGTTCCTAGCACGCGCCATCCTGTCGGTTTTCATCAATCCGCGCAAACCAACCTTCAATGTAACGGCCAAAAGCACCACCATGACGGAGGATCATTTTTCCTCCTTTGCGACACCCTTTGTGGTGATCTTTGGGGTGCTCCTGGCGGCCATGGCTTTGGTAATCTTCCAGATCATGGACGACACCACCAACAATGATCTGCTGTATGTTGTTGCTGGCTGGAATGCCTTTAACCTCAGTCTGGCTGCGGTTGCGCTTGGTGCCGTTACCGAGCGCAAAACCTTGCGCCGCACGCACCGCATCGCCAACCCGCACAAGGCCATTCTTTCGGTCGGCTCGCGCCATGTGCCGGTGATGATCGATGATGTGTCGATTGGCGGGCTGTCCATGCGCCCCATCGGTTCTGCGCGGCTTGGCCTGCAATCCAGCAACCAGCTTGGCACCATCGCCTTCATTCGTAACCCAACCGCGGGCACGCAGGCCCATGCGGACGGCATACCGCCCGTTGAGCGCCTGTCGGTGGTGCTGCGCCGCGTGGACAATGGCGAAGACGGCGTGGAGATTGGTGCGGAGTTTGTGAACCTGGAAGCGCCTCACTTCATTTCCGTTGCCTACCTCATGTACGGAAGCGCAGAGCCGCTTAAGGCATTTCTTGAGCGACGCCGCAGCGGCAAGAGCATTTTCGGCGGTACGTTTAACCTGTTCCGCTGGGCGCTTCGTGAGCCTGTGCGTGCTGCGCATCTGTTTTTGGTTCAGCATCCGCTTCGGTTGCTTGGCGTCTCCAAAAAGCGCCCCAAGACCGGTCCCGAGGTTGCTGTAGCGCAGCCAAGCAAGGTTTTGGAAGCGGGCCCTGCGCCGGTTGCCAGCTATGCAGCATCTCCCTTTGCCGACCTGTCGAAAAAGCTGGGACTGCGTGAGGTGCCACCACAGGGTGACCAGAGCGCACAGCCTGAAGGGCTTGCAGACTTTCTAGCCAATGACCCACCCCCCAAGCCTCAGCCGACTTAGCTGCGAAAATCTCTGCTGTTTGTCTTTTTCATCTGTAGTCGGAAGTAGCCTCAATGCCCAACAAGCTGCCTTTTCAGCTTCCCAAATCCGTAGCCTTTTTGGTCAGCCGTACAGCGCTGTGCACCAGTGTTGCGCTGTGCACATTGGCCGGGCTAGCAGATGTGGCAACTGCCGATGATGCGCGTGTGCAGCCGCTACCCTTTGGCCAGCAGGTCGTGCGCTTTGCTGGTGAAATTGCGCAGGCCAGCTATCAGGTTTATCTTGCGCCGTCGTCGCTCACCCAGCCCATAGCCTTCCAGCTTGCCCCTACATCGGCCATCTCGGTGATGCTGGAAGCTTCGTGGATGCACGTGGAGGTGAACGGGACAGCCCTCTCGCCGATCCGGCTTGGCACAGACAGGTCAACAACGGCTCTACAGCGCCCCATTGGCCCGCAAATGCTGCAGGCAGGCTGGAACACCGTGAACCTTTCGGTCGATCAGCGTCACCGCGTTGATTGCTCCTACCCGGCAACGTTTGAGCTTTGGACCGATCTGTCAGCTGCTTCCACAGGGTTCGTTGTCACCGGTAGCTCGGGTGCACCGTTGTCATTGGCGGATCTGCCTGCCATGGCACTGGATGCCAATGGACGTTTGCCCATGCACGGTGTTTTGCCAGCGGGGGCAGATCAGGCACGAGCCCAAGCCATAAGCGATGCTTTGGCACTGCTTGCTCTTGCACTGGATGCTGATGCCCCGGTGGTTTCGGTCGGCCAGGACGCAAAACCCGGTGCGATCAATGTACGCCTTGACGATGCAGGTGCTGTGGCACTGGGAACATACAGCCTTGCCCGTGACGCAGCTGGTGATGGCACCGGTTTCATCATCACGCTGGGCGGGGCAACGCCATCACACTGGAACGATGCCGCCACTGATCTGGCTCAGGCACTGCGTACCTATACCGCCGACAAGCCCGGTGCAGGTCATCTGACGCTGGACGGATCATACAGGTTTACGCTCGCTGATCTAGGGCTGCCATCGCAGGAATTTTCTGGGCGTCATTTTGAGCAGCGTTTCTCGCTCAGCCTACCAACTGATTTTTTGCCCGCCGACGTTGGCCGTGCCGAAATTCGGCTTGCCGGTGGTTATGCCGAGGGCTTGTCAGACCAGGCTGAGCTTTCAGTGCAGGTGAACGGGGCGTTGGCTGCGTCTATTCCCCTTGATGCGCGCCGAGGTGAAGTGTTCTCCGATCGCGCGGTGTACATCGACCTTGGTCATTTTCGCCCAGGCCACAACGAGGTCGCGATCCTTGCGGACGTAACCCATCAGGACGATGCCTCGTGTGATGTGGCTACGCTGACCAGCGCAGAGCCGCGTTTTCTGTTGCTTGATGAAACGTCGATCTCATTTCCCAAGTTTGCACGGCTTGGTCAGCTGCCAAGGCTCGCACCGGGCCTTGCGCAAGATATTTTGGGCGCGCGCTCGCAGACACACATTTATGTGCCGCACCCCGATATTGAGAGCATCAGCGCGGCGACCGCCCTGCGTGTGCAGCTCGCGCTTGACCTGGAGACCGCCAGCGGCGTTTCCCTGCGTTTTGATACGCCGCACGACGAGGCTGGCCAGGGACACAACGCTATTGTTGTGGCAGCGCTCGGCGATCTGTCGACCACACTGACCAGCCAGGCTGAATTGGACGGTCGAGACCTGCTGCAAGGTTCGCTGCAAGACCTGCTTCAGGATATAGAGCTTGCTTGGATTGCACCGGATGCGCTGCCGGTTATCCCTGGTGTAGACCCGATCATGACCGCCAGCATTCCAGGTAACGCGCCGCGAACGGTACTGCCTGTTGCCCAGCCCTTGCCGCAGTCACTGGGCGTGGTTGTGCAATCGGCACCCGCGGCATGGTCCAGCAACCCTGTTGAGCAGCGTCTTGCTGTTCTGCGCCAGGAGCGCTCAGCGCCTTCAACACTGACCACCGCTTCAATTGGCGCCAACACCGTGGCCCTTCGCGATCGTCCACAGGCGTTACCACCACGCCCGACCAGCCGTACTGACGATGCAGATATGTTGCGCCAACGCTGGGAACAGACAGTCAGCGATCAACCGCAGTTTATGCGGTCCGCTGGCGAGTTTGGTCAGCGTTTGCAAGTCTATCTGGTAGACCTGGTTCGCACACGTCAGCACGTGCCTGAAATATCAATGGACGCTGATCTGGTGATCCAGCAGATGGCCTCATCTGCCTGGTCTGATAGCCCGTTGACGTTGATCACAGCATCCGAGCCAGCGCGTCTGGAAGCCGCCATGCAGGCGGTAACCCAGCCGCAGCATTGGCAGGCGCTTGACGGCTCGCGGGCCGTGTTCAGCCAAACCTCAGGGCTCGACGTTTCCATGGGTCTAGCTGACACGCACTATGTGATCACCCAGCCTGCTTCCATCAGTAACTGGCGGCTTGTTTTGGCTGGCTACTATTCCAACAACCCCATTCTTTACACGCTCGCCATACTGCTCATTGCACCGGGCTTAGGCATCGTGTGCGGCCGCGCCATTGGACGCTCTGGCCAGGTTGAGGGCCAAGGCGAGCAAGAGGCCGCACATGCGTAGTGTCGTCTTCATCGTTGCGGCCTTCATCATGGCCGTCACACATGTGCTGCCTGCATCTGCTTACTCCGCTGATGAGGCGCACGCGCAATTTGAGCGGTTATGGCCAGATTTCAAAACCCGTTTCATCGACGAGGATGGACGTGTGCTGGACACCGCCAATGGCGCGATCAGCCACTCTGAGGGGCAAGGCTATGCAATGCTGCTTGCTGTAGCAGCCAATGATCGCAACACGTTTGATCGAGTGTGGTCATGGACCCGCACCATATTGGGTGTGCGCAATGATGATCTGTTTGCCTGGGTATATGACCCGCAGCTTGCCGGCATCCGCGACCTCAACAATGCCACCGACGGAGATCTGCTGATTGCGTGGGCTTTACACCGCGCGCACACCGCTTGGGGACTGCCAGCGCATCTGCATGCCGCACGTGCGATATCTGATGCGATTCTTGCCCATGGCACTGCCCATCATAATCGTTATGGCCGACTGATTGTGCCCGGCGTGGATGGCTTTTCAAGCCAGGAGCGCAGCAATGGCGCAGTATTCAACCTATCGTATTGGGTATTCCCGGCACTGCGCGACTTGGCCCCACTCATTGGGCCAGCAACGGTTGAAACACTGGAGCAGTCCGGCCTTGAACTGTTGATGGAGGCGCGCTTCGGGCAAGATAATTTGCCACCCGACTGGCTGGCACTGCATGGCGATGCCGCACATTTGGCCGATGGGTTTGACCCTGTGTTTGGCTACAACGCCATTCGTATTCCACTTTATCTTGTTTGGGCAGGCGCGGGCGCGCGCGTGCACCTTGCACCCTTTGTGGCGCACTGGCCCAGTGAAAGTCTTGATGTCGCCAACGCATCGGTTGCGCAGGTGCATCTGGTCTCGGGTTTAACCGAGCCCCTGCCCGGGGGCGGATACCGCGCCATTGCCCAGCTGACAGCCTGCGCCATGGACGGGCAAGCCGATACATCAGCGCTGCGTGCATCGCTTGATGAGCACTATTACCCAGCAACATTGCACCTGCTTTCCTTGCGGGCGTTTCACGAGCGGGGGCTCACATGCTGACCATGAAATCCAAGCGGCTCGCCAGTACACTTGCCACAACTTTTGTTGCTGCACTGCTGTTGAGCGGTACTGCCGCCGCTCAGATGGCATTGCCGGAAACAGCGCGTTTGGTCTTGCCCGCCCAGCCGGTTCAAGCGCCTGATGCCACCGTACGCGTGGATGAGAGTGCCCTCTATTATTACGCACAAAATAACCAGCATGAGCGCGTGGAGGCCGAAGTGCGCCGCCTGCGCACTTTGCATCCTGGCTGGAACCCGCCTGCAGACCTCTACCATGGTGGTGGTTACAACCAAGATCAGGGCCTTTGGGACATGTTTGCGGCGCAGGAAATCACCGCCATTCATGAAGAAATTGCCCGCCGCTCTGCACAGGAGCCTGGCTGGCAGCCGCCCTTGGAGCTTGTGCAGGCATTGGACCGGGTGGAGACGCGCCGGCGGTTGCTAAGCGCTTTTGAAACAGGGCACAGCCATAGCGTAATTGCCACGCTGGAAAACGAACCTGCGCTGCTTGATGGCGATGATCTTGAAGTGTTGTGGGTGGCCGGTTCTGCCTATGCCAAAGAAGAGCGACGCACCACTGCCACTCAGATTTTTGACGTTGCCATGCGTGCCGTCGATAGCCCCGATGAGCTGCGTGGCACGCTGTACAATGCGCGCGATGCACTGCCAGTGGGCGATGTTGCTTCCCTGCTTTCCACCGGCCAGGCCTTGTATGGTATCGACCCTGACTATGTGCCGGTGTTCAATCAGTTTCAGCTGGATCTACACCGAGACCAGCTGGGCGCCGAACTTGAAATTTGGCGTGTGAACCCTGATCGCGCGCACGCGTTTAGTGAGAGCTCCATTGCTGCCCTGACCGCCAATTGGGCAGGCAATGGTGCCAGTTACAATACTCCTGCTGATCTGTCCGGCGACTATGAACTGGTTGGCTGGGCGCACTATGCCAAGGGAGAGCCTCGAGCTGCGTTAGAGCTTTTTCAGCGCGCGCTTGGCTCCGCTCATATGCTGCGCGAAGGCACCGCTGCGCGCTACGGCGCTGCGCTTTCGATGCGTGATTTGGGCAATGCCGCAGGCGCGCTCAACCTTCTGGCCGCAGGCTTACCTGATCCGTCAGGTCCGTCAGTTGGTTCGCCATTGACGGCCGGTAATGATGATCGCCCCATGGCGCTTTACATTGAGCTGCTAAGCAATGCGCTTTATGGACTGGAAGACGCCATTACCCTCGACCCGCAGCGTGTTGCCAGGCACACACACTATGTCAGCCTGCTGGAAAGTGCATCCGGCGCAGAGGCGCTGGGCTGGTACGCCTATCGCAGCGAGCAACTTACGCCAGCGTCTGCCTGGTTTGAGAAATCTTTGGAATGGCGTCCCAGTGCCTCAGCGGTGGAAGGTCTTGCACGCAGCACCTGGCGACAGGGCGAGCGGGCCAGTGCACGCTCGCTAATCGAACGCTATGGCGCCCGCTTCCCCGCTATTGCCGCACTTGGCACAGAGCTAGAGGCATCGCGCCAACCAGCCGCACAGACAGCTGCACAGACAGCTGCTAGAGCCTCCCGCTCTTCGCCTGCACAAAGCAGTGCATTGGCCAATGCCTCGCAAGCGCAACGCTCCGGTAATCCACGTCGATGCCTGAGCATTTTGCAGTCGGCACCCGCGAGCGCGCAGGCCGCGCTGATCCGTGGCTGGTGTCTGCTTGATCTTGGCCGCAGCCACGAAGCCGCTGAAGCGTTTTCCAGCGTGGTGCAAAGCGCTTCTGGCAACACTCAACGCGACGCGGGATACGGCCAGGCGCTGGCCATGCTGCGGCAGGGCCGCACGTTTGATGCGCTGACCATCGCCCGAGCAAGCGACCTCAGTGAAGGCCAGCGCGCCATCATCGCCCGCAGCGCCCTGGCAGATCAGGCCAATCAGGCGTTCAATGCGGGTCACTATGGTGACGCGCTCGCGGCGCTGGATCGGCGTCAGCGTTTTGCCGCTGAGCCGCGCGACCTGGCACTGCTGCGGGCTTGGTCTCTTCTGCGGCTTAACGCGGTGCAGGAAGCACGAAACCTTTTTCTTGCCCTCGACCAACAGCTTTCGACCCGCCAAACGCAGCGCGGGCTGGCAGCGCTTCCCCAATCGTTCGGCACGCCGCTGTTCGGTAACCGTTAGAGCAAGGCGATCATCAGCATGACCAATCCCTTACACCAGAGCCGCGGCATCACGGGAGCCGCCTTGGTTTCAGTCGCATTGACGCTTTCAGGGTGTGCTCAGGGTTTGCAAGGCTTGGTGTCCGCCCAAGAGCGCGACGACTTTCTGGTCACCGGAACCGTAAACCAAGCAGCACCCACAACCGCGCTGGCCGCTCTGCCGCGCCAGGCTGGACGCGTGTTAAGTGTGCGTGAACAACGCAGCCAAGACGGCCTTCAGCAACACATCGTGCTATCTGGTGATCCGCTGGCAACCGGTGAAAACTGGATCAAAGTTGGTGTGCGCAATAGCCGTATGGTTGAGGCCCCCTCCCACCATCAATTGCACACTGAAATGGTGTCAACGTTTGGCGGGCAGGCGCTGCCGCTTTACAACTACATACTTTCCAATGAACACGGCCCGGTTGGCCTGGCATTTGGCCCCATCTCCGGCCAGGGTCAGTGTGCCTACATCTGGCAAGAGGTCAGCCAAAGCGATGTTCAGGCCACCGATCAACGCCCGTTTGCGCATGATGCTGGGGTGTGGACGGCGCGAGTGCGGCTGTGTCGTGAGCGCTTAACGCAGGATCACGCGATAGCGTTTGCGCAGGGCCTAACGCTTGGTGCCTTCAGTGACCCGCTTTATGCGCCTCTTGCGTCGGCGCCCAGCAATGAAGCGCCCCTTATCGATGCCGGGTCGCTCGCATCACTGGATGCTCCAGCGCCGACGCCGACAGCAACGCGAACGGCTCGCAGCACGCGCGCACCTGAGCGCTTAAGTGCTGTTGGTACTCCGGTGGCGGCGCTCGCCCCCACTGCGCGCCCTGATGTTCCGGTCGTCCAAAACGCTGTTGTTGTGCCGGCGCCCGGCTCCGCTGCCTCGCGCCTGCCGGCTGCCCCAAGCCAGGCTTCAAGACCAGTGCAAACATCGGCGTCCAGCGCGCCTGTCAACGAGACCCGCGTGGCTGTACCCCTGCCGCAATAAGCCCTGCCGCAGACGCAAACGACCGGCCCAATACGCATCCACCAGCCGCGTTGGGATGATGCTTTAGCGCCCCTGAAACTACCACCATCGGACAGGGCCAAACCTGACCATTGGCATTGACCGGACCGGGCCTTTTGCGATTATTAGATATTGTTCATGAAAGCGGCAAAGACCGCTCATCAACTGGGAGACCAACTTATGACAATCCACACATGGCTGCGCGGCACGTTCGTCGCTGCAGCAACTACAACGCTTGCATTGGCTGGCGTTGCACATGCTGACGACCATCAGGTGCTTGAAGAAGTTCATTTCGTGATTCCCGGCGGCGCTGGTGGCGGCTGGGATGGTACAGCACGCGGCACAGGTGAAGCGCTGACCGAAAGCGGGCTTGTTGGTACAGCAAGCTACGAGAACATGTCCGGCGGTGGCGGTGGTGTGGCGATTGCCCACATGATCGAAAACGCGGATTCGCTCGGCAACACCATGATGGTGAACTCGACGCCGATTGTCATTCGCTCGCTTACGGGTGTTTTTCCGCAGAGCTTCCGCGACCTGACACTGGTTGCTGGCACCATCGGTGACTATGCAGCGCTGGTGGTGAACACCGACAGCGACATTGAAGGCATGGATGATCTGCTCAGTGCCTACCGTGAAGACGGCATGGGCTTTGCCATCGGCGGCGGCTCGGTGCCTGGCGGCATGGACCACCTTGTTGCGGCTATGGTGATGCAGGCTGCTGGCGAAGACCCAACCGCCTTCAATTACATTCCTTACGATGCTGGCGGCGCAGCGATGGCCGGCCTTCTATCTGGTGAAATTCAGGCGCTTTCCACCGGCTTCTCTGAGGCTGTGGCCTTGGCCCAGCAGGGTGAAGTTCGCATTCTTGGTGTCACATCCGATGAGCGCGTGGATGCCTTTGCCGATGCCCCAACGATGATGGAGCAGGGCCTTGACACCACGTTTGTCAACTGGCGCGGTTTCTTTGCTGCACCGGGCATTGATGATGCGCAGCTGGCTGGTTTCCAGGAAGCGCTGACGGCGATGTACGAAACCGAAGCGTGGGAAGACGTTCGTGCCCGCAACGGTTGGGTGAACATCCACAACAATGGTGACGAATTCCGAGCCTTCTTGGAAGACCAGGAGCAGGTGATCGGCGACCTCATGCGCACGCTGGGCTTTCTCTAAGCTTTGCTAAAACAACGACCGCCGCGCACCCAAAGCGCGGCGGTTTTTCGTTGGGTCACCACTGGCCCACAATCGACATTGGGGGAGGGCAATACAATGGCGCTGGATCGCTGGATCGCGCTGATTTTCGTGCTGTTTTGCTGCGTCTATGGCTATGCGGCATTCTTCACGATGGATCAGTTGCTGCCACCCTTCATGCAGCGAAATCCTGTATGGCCATCGACCTTTCCAAAAATTTTGTCTGTCTTGGGTATCATTGTAGGCCTGGTTGTTCTGCTTGGGCTGGAAAAGTCCGACACCAAGAAAGACGAACCAAGCGCCACGGACATCAATTACAAGCGCCTTCATGAGTACAAGCTGGGCCAGGCGTTGGCGCTGCTGGCGCTCATGGTGGCTTACGCGCTGCTGCTGCGCCCGATCGGCTTTCTGCTGGCAACAACGCTTTTTCTCTTCCTGGGCAGCTTCATTTTGGGCGAGCGCAAATACCTTGTCATGGCAACCGTGGCGGTGCTCGCGACAGGCTTTGTCTGGTATTTGGTGCAGCAGGTGCTTGGCATCTTCCTGCGCCCCTTTCCGTTCTTTTTAGGAGTGTAACGGCATGCTTGAAGGTATCCTGATCGGTCTGCAAGCGGCCTTCTCCTTCCAGAACCTGCTTATGGTCATCGCGGGCTGTTTGATTGGCACGTTCATCGGCATGCTGCCGGGCCTTGGCCCCATGTCGATCATCGCGATCATGATCCCTGTTGCGATTACGTTGGGTGATCCTGCTGCCGCCCTCATTTTGCTGGCAGGGGTTTATTACGGCGCGATTTTCGGCGGCTCTACATCCTCTATTCTGCTGAACGCGCCGGGGGTTGCCGGGACGGTGGCCACCAGTTTTGATGGCTATCCCATGGCCCGCAAGGGCATGGCGGGTAAAGCGCTGACCATTGCCGCTGTGTCCAGCTTTGCAGGCGGCACCATCGGCGCTATTTTGTTGATGATTTTTGCGCCTGCGCTTTCCTCAGTCGCTTTGCTGTTCCACTCGGCTGAGTATTTCGCGCTGATGGTGGTGGGCCTGTCGGCCATCGCGGCGTTTGCGGGCACTGGGCAAGTTGGCAAGGCGCTGATGATGACGTTGCTGGGCTTGATACTGGCCACTGTGGGCGAGGGTGCGCTGTTCAACATGCCACGCTTCACCATGGGAATGATGGACCTGCAGTCCGGCATCAGCTTCATCACGCTGGCGATGGCTATGTTTGCCCTGCCTGAGGCACTGTTCCTGGTGCTCAATCCAAATCGTGGCGCCGGTAGCGGCGAGGGGGCAAGCAACAAGATCACTGGCCTGCGCTTTTCGCGCCAAGAGGGCAAAGCCATGGTGCCGGTCATTGGGCGGCAATCTATCCAGGGCTTTTTCATCGGCGTGCTGCCCGGTGCCGGGGCAACGATTGCTTCGTTCCTTGGCTATGCGGTTGAGCGCAACCTTGCCAAAGGTAAAGAGCAGGAAGAATTTGGCAAAGGCTCGGTTAAAGGCCTTGCCGCACCTGAAACGGCCAACAACGCGGCTTGCACCGGTTCGTTTGTGCCATTGCTAACACTGGGCATTCCTGGGTCCGGCACAACGGCTATTTTGCTGGGCGCGCTGATTGCGCTCAACGTAACGCCCGGTCCGCGGCTGATGACCGATACGCCTGAAATTTTCTGGGCGGTCATTATCTCCATGTTCATTGGCAATCTGGTGCTCTTGATCCTTAACCTGCCGTTGATCCCCTACATCGCGAAGATCCTGGCAATTCCGCGCAACTATCTGATCCCCTTCATCTTCTTCTTTACGCTCATGGGGGCGTATATCGGTCAGAACAACGCAACTGAACTGCTGATGCTTGTTGGTCTCGGCGTGGTGGCGACAATCTTGCGCTTTGCCGATTATCCCTTGGCGCCGCTGCTGATCGGCTTCATCCTCGGCACGATGCTGGAGGATAATTTTGCCCGCTCCATGCAGCTTTATCGCGGGCTGGATTTCATTCTTGAGCGGCCGATGACTTTGGGCCTTCTGGTGATTGCAGTTCTGCTTGTGCTGCTGCCCAGCATTCGTGCACGTATAGCGCGCAAACGCGCGCAAGGCGTTGCAGACGGCGACTGATGGCGGAAAGTGAAGGGGCAGCAATCCCACTTGCTGGCGTGCAGGTTCTTGACCTGACCAACGTTCTTGCGGGGCCTTTTGCGTGTCATCAGCTTGCCCATATGGGCGCAGATGTCCTCAAAATAGAGGCTGTTGGCCGGGGTGACCTGGCTCGCAACCTTGGTGCAGATCCAGACCTGTCAGCCAAGGGCATGGGGGTCAGCTTTCTGGCGCAAAATGCTGGCAAGCGGTCCATGACGCTCAACTTGAAATCTGACGCAGGCAAACAAGTCTTGAAGCGTTTGGTGCGGTCGGCCGACGTGCTGGTAGAGAATTTTCGCCCCGGCGTAATGGACCGGCTGGGCCTTGGCTCTGATATTCTGCGCGCCGAAAACCCCAAGCTCATCTACTGCGCGATTTCTGGTTTTGGGCAAGACGGCCCATGGGCGAGCCGTCCAGCCTATGACCAGATTGTGCAGGGCGCTTCTGGTGTCATGTCGGTTACCGGCGATGCGGAAAGTGCACCGTTGCGCGTGGGCTATCCGCTGGCCGACACCGTAGGTGGCCTGACGGCAGCCATGATGATCAGTGCCGCGCTGAATGCGCCAAAACGCGGCTGTGTGATTGATGTATCGATGCTCGACTCGGTTTTGGCGACCATGGGTTGGGTGGTCTCAAACTACCTTGTGGCCGGCGTGACCCCCGCCGCTCACGGCAATGAAAACCCAACCTCAGCGCCATCGGGAGCGTTTCAGTGTTCTGATGGCCTCATCAACATCGCTGCCAACAAGGATGAGCAGTGGCAGGTGCTGGCCCACCACGTGGGCAGAGGCGATCTACTGGACAACCCAGACTTTGCCACCCGCGAGGATCGCAAAGCCAACCGCCTGCGTCTCAAAGCGGAGCTGGAAACGGTCTTGGTCACGCGGCCTGCACGCGACTGGGCACGCGAGCTGAACCAGCTTGGCGTACCATCGGGGGCTGTACTCTCGGTGCCAGAGGTTTTGGCCCACCCGCAAATCCGTGAACGTGGTCTCTTAGGAACCTTTGATAAGGTGCCGGGCATTGATAACCCTATCGAGTTGCTGCGCATGGGCGGCCGTGTGGATGGGGAGCGCCCCAGCGTGGATGCTCCTCCGCCTGCCCTTGGGCAGGATACCGATGACGTCCTTGCCTCTCTCGGGTACACCACACCGCAGATCAAGAAGCTGCGTAATGAGGGCGTGGTATGAGTGACAGCAATGACGTCTCCGATTGGTGGCGCACCAAGATCATTGACATGGAACCCGGTCGGATCGCCATTCGTGGCAAGCCGATTGAAAATCTGATCGGTAACACTGGCTTTGCGCAGATGATTTGGCTCACCGTGATGGGGCAGGCCATTGAAGGTCCGCGAGCGAGCCTTTTTGAAGCGGCCTTGGTGTCCGCTGTTGATCACGGCCCGCAGGCACCTTCCATCGCCGCTGCACGCATGGCTGCCACCTGCGGCATTGGCTTGCAGGGCGCCATGGCTACGGGCCTCAACATGCTGGGCGATGTGCATGGAGGTGCGGGCGAGCAGGCAGTGGCGTTGTATCACCTCGCGAACAAGGCCGGCCCCGCCGCGCTTGCCGAAACGCTCGATGATTGGCGCGCCGAGCATGGCCGTTACCTCCCGGGCTTTGGCCATCGCTTTCACAAACCAACCGACCCGCGCGCACCTCGGCTTTTGGCGTTGGTCGATGAAGCGGCAAGCGCAGGTGCTGTCTCGGGTGATTTCGCCAAAGTTGGCCGCGCCATAGAAGCGCATCTGGCTGCCGAGCGTGGCAAGCCGGTGCCGATGAACATTGATGGCGCCACCGCTGTGATCTACGCCGAGCTTGGCTGCCCACCGCCTTTGGCGCGCGGCTTCTTTGGCCTGTCGCGCAGCGTGGGTATTTTGGCCCATGCATGGGAGCAAACTGAACAGGGTGGCCGCAACAAAGGCCCTACTCCGCCAGGCTATCGATGGACCTATGACGGCTCAGACACGCACTAAGGGCCTTTACAGCGCTGTGCTGACCCTTGGTGTTGGGGGCAGTGGCGCTGCGCTTTTTTGGTTGATCGGTTTTCCTGCAGCACCGCTGACCGGCCCGGCGGCTGCGGTCTCTTTGGCCACGGTTCTGGGGCTTAAAACCCACATTCCAAACCTGCTGCGTGACACCTGTTTTCTGCTGCTTGGCATGAGCATTGGAAGCACGGTCACCCCAGAAGTTCTGGCGACCATGCGCGCCTGGCCTTTGAGCCTTGTCCTGCTGGGCGTTAGCCTCATGGCTTCCATGTGGTTGGTCCGTTGGATGATGCAGCGGGTTTTTGCGATGGACACCATAACCGCGCTCCTCGCCTCCACGCCAGGACACCTAAGCTACGTTCTGGGACTATCGACCCAGGTCAAGGCCAACGTGCCCATGGTGGCTTTGGTCCAGTCGGTGCGGGTGTTGTTGCTAACACTCCTGGTGCCGTTGCTTGTCAGCATCTGGTTTGCACCCGGTGTGGAGCCCGCTCAGGCGCCCGCCGCCATGGCGGCGCTGCTTATTGCGCTTGTGTTTGTTTTATCCATCGGTGCAGGGGCGCTGTTTAAGCGCGTGCAGGTACCTGCACCTTTTCTGATTGGCGGCATCGTTGTCTCGGCTCTTGGTCATGGTACCGACATCACGCCGGGCAATCTGCCACCCTGTTTGCTGATCGCAACGTTTGTTGCGATGGGGTGCCTGATTGGCACGCGTTTTAACGGCATCAGCCGATCCGAATTCCGCAATGCCCTGGGGGCAGGCGTACTGGCGACGATTGTTGCTTGCATCTTGGCTGTCCTGGCCGCGCTTGCTGCCAGCAGCTTCGTGGACGTGCCCATTGCTGCGTTATTGCTCGCTTTTGCACCAGGAGGCGTGGAGGTTATGGCAGCGCTCGCCGTGGAGGCCAATCTGGAGCCGGCGTTTGTTGCGGCCCATCATGTGTTCCGGCTGGCGCTGCTGACGGTTCTCTTCCCGATACTGTTGTCGCGGGCAAGCAAATAGTACGCAGGGTGTGGGGCTGCAGCGGCACTGTTCTTGCGCCAAAAACGCGGTGCAAACAAAGGTGCTGCTGCGGCAGGTCAGCCTCTACGGTTAATCGCGCCCATTCTGAAACCCAAAAGCGAACACTGCCAATGATCGCCAGTCTTTACCGCCATTTGGGATCAATGACAGACACGCCCATCATCTCAGCCAGTCTCCCAAATGTAGCGCCTGCAAAGTCGGCTGCGCCCTTTGGAAGCCGCGCGTCATAGCTCCCGGACCTGCCTAAGATCCGCCCGGCGGCGGCAAATTTTATTGGGTTTTTTGGCAGTCCCAGTTTGTCGAGGACGATTTTGCCCTCAGCTTCCCACTCAAACATCGTGAAAAGGAAGCCCAGCGTATCTTGAACAGCCATCGGGCCGTGGCCAGTCACCTTACTGTGCTGCTCCATGACCATCGGCTCAGCAAGCGCGTTCATGGGGTGAATGTGCTTGATCTGCTCTGGCATCGAGACAGTTTCACCAGCTTTAACGCGCCCCTGTTTTCCATCCAGAACGTAAGTGCCTTCACCTGACAGCACGCTGAACTCCTCATGCCAGCCGACATGAAAGTGCTCGGCAAAGTCTGGAACAGGCGTTTTGTCGTTCATGGTGTACCGCATGACAAAGCCAGCGGGATCGACCTCCAAAAGATCGAATTGTGTACCTGAGCGTTGGTTGGTTACTTTCGCCCCGACTTCTAGCATCGCACTGCTTCCATGTTCTTCTTGATAAACGTGTCTGTTTGATTGTTTGAGCAGCGCTCTGCATGACCTTCAACGCGCTGGTAGGTATGCTGGCTCTCAACGAACAGAGCAGCAAGACAGGCTTCATCCTGGCCCTTTACGGGTCATCACCGCTCATCAACAGCTTCTTTCGCCAGGTACGAGCGGCCCGCATTTGATGTCGAAGCGTTGCGCGACACGGTCCAGGACGCTCTGGCAATGCTGGATATCCTTGGACATTCCGGACTTCATTTTTGCCAACGCCAGCATCCTTCGCGGTAGCGGAAACCATCGGTCGAGGTCCAAGCCACAGCGGTCAAGGACCGATAAGGGTAGGTTCTGCACCGACAATGCCTGCGTTAGATAGGCCTTTGCAGAGGTAGCTGCTGCCCACACCATGCACTCCTGTGCGAACAGCGCTTGCATGTCCATGGTGTAAAACCCGCTGTCTTTGAGCAGGCCACGATAATGCAGGTGCGGCAAGAAATATCCACTCACACTGGTCAAGAAATGGATCGAGTCGCGCACGTTAATCGAGAGGATTGTGCCGTGGGCCGAAAGGCAAGGCTTCTGCGTTGTATGCCCGTGCTCGCGAAACAACGTACCGGTACAGGCCGCGATGATACTTCCTGTGGGAATTGGCTGGGTCGAACCACTCCTCAGGGACATTTGTGGGCCCCCTGGTGTATCGGTTACGTCCTCAAGGTAGTCGAATTTGCGCCATGCTAGACCGGAGTTGATGCGTTCAAGCTCTTCCTGGGACAGCAGTCCATAGAGAAAATTCCCGTTGGCTGCATTCTGCTCGGTGGCGTATGTGGCGCTGAAATGGGCCATTACCTCGCCTTCATTCTGGCCATCAAAGCGCGATGCCGTGTCGTAAAACACGCGCGAAGCCGGTGTGCCACTGGTCCACCTGCCGAGCCCTGTTGGCAAGTTTTTGCTGCGGTTGAAGAAGCTCGTTCCCCTGCCCACCAGCATACCCACCTGTCGCTCAGGATTTTGGTTCATAACTTCGATAGCTGTGTCCATCCCCGTCTTGCCGCCACCAACAATGTAAACCGGGGCGTTGGGGTTGGCCGCCAAGGTCTCGCGTAGCGAATCTGGCGTGATGGACACAACCGCTGATGAGGAGAGGTTCAGCCGAACGGGCGATGCCACGTTGTACCCTTCTGCCTCGATCACCTGGAGAGCGGTGACCGTCGCTGCGTCGCCAGGGTCATCATTATGGCGAAAGGCGATCTGCGCCCGCGGTTCGCCGGATGTATCGACTTCATGGCAGGACGTTACGGTGGTCTCAAAACACGTTTCTAAAGCCAGGCCCTCTGCGGTGTGAGCTAGGCAATTTGCAAGGTGAGACTGAACCTCATCGCGGGCAGCAAGGTAGTGTGGCGGCTTTTTCCAATTCCATTTTTGATTGCCGACGGTGAACATGGGGTGAGGCTGATGTAGCCGCACATAATCATAGGCGGAGTTCCACATCCCGCCGGGCTTGGTCTTCTGATCAAGAAGAAGAACCCGTGCGCCTTTTGCCAAATAGTCTGATGCAGAGCTAAGCGCGTTCAGGCCTGCAACACCGGCGCCAATGACCACCAAGTCAAAGGTTTGACCATCAAGCGATGCAACGGAATCACGCGTTTCTGATTGTATGCGGTCAAGCATGACCCCTCCACTTGTCTTGGCCACACTTTTAGCGTGGCGAGGAGCAGGGCAAGGGCAAAATCACCTAAGCGCTAAGCGTGTGTTTTAGCGCCGTTCCACCGCATTGACCCTGCAATAGCGGCGACCTAACCTTTGGCCGGAGCGGGGGCTGCATGCACAAAGACTTCTTGAAGATGGACGAAGCCAGCGCGATGATTGGGTTGGTCTATGATGCCGCGCTGGAAAAAACACAGTGGCAAAGTCTCACAAAGAGGCTTGGTGATCTCTGCCCTGGCCATGTCGCCGCAGTTGTCACTTTTGAGGATGCACGTTGGAAGTCTTCGCATGTTCCTACGCTGCCTGATACCGAACAGGGCGAGCGCATCCAGGCACTGACTGATGATGTTCACGCCGGAAAGGTTGAGCAGCCAAACGACCTTAACGATGCTTTGTTCTCGCGGCAGCCTTTGGCGCTGGGAACGCTCTATGCCACGCACCGCATTTTTTCTGACCAGGAATTCAGAGCATTCGATGGCTATAAGGCGACCATGGCGCCCATCGGTGCTGGCCATTGGACGGGCGCTCATTTTTCCATAACCCAGGAACGTCGTGCGGCGATCATGTTGGTGGAAAACGATTTTGACCCAGCGCCAAAAGACCGTGAACTTTGCGAATATCTGGTTACGCTCATCGCTCCTCACATGATCCGAGCAGCGCGGTTTGCCAGAGCCTTAAGTATGGCGCGCGATGCTGCGCAGACCTACTCCGGGTTTATTGACGCTATAGCTCTGCCGATGATCGTTATTGCTAAAGATGGTCAGCTGCAGATGGCCAACACCCTGGGGCAAAGGGTGTTGGATGCTGGGCAAATTCTGCGCTCAAGTGGCCCAGGCCATGTGGTGATCGCGAGCACTGCCAATACTAAGGCTTTAGCAAACGCAATCGCGCTAGCAGAGCAGGACAGCGGGCCCCATGCCTTCCAGATCGACGCCGAAGACGCTGCAATTGCAGTTTGCGTGTGTCCCTATAGGCCAGCCCTGGCATTTGCATCGGACGTGGATAAGCGGTTGTTCGAAGGCCAGCATCTGTTTGCCGTACTTATCGGTGCGCGACCAACGGGATCTATTAGCTTGAAGCTTATGCAGGATGCTTTTGGGTTGACCGAGCGCGAAGCCCAAGTCTGTCGTGGCCTGTTATCTGGTTTGAAACCCTCAGAGCTGGCCCAGGACATGTCTCGCTCTGAGAAAACAATCCGAAATCAAATCCAAGCGGTCCACCAAAAGGTTGGCGTAAATTCGACCAGAGATTTGACCGACGCGCTGTCCGTGTTTCGCTCTGTTGGCGCGATGTATGAGACCTCTTGAAGAGGGCCAAGCCGCTTAGTTGGATACCCTGCGTTTCGATGTGAAGGGTAAAAATGTGCTGATCAGCACACTCGGCTAGAGGGCTTGCAGTCTCAGAACCGTTTGGTTGCGGGTAGTGTTTGTCCAGCACATGGCACGCGCATGAATCACAAAGGCTTGCCCCCAAAATCATGCTGGGCGCAGACAGCAACGCCGTGCGGGTACCGCCCATCCTGAACGCTGTTTGTAGCCACTAGTGCCGTGCTTGCATGCGTGCGTGCAACCTGGCGATCAATCGGCTGGCGGTTGTTTCAAACAGAGGTGGGATGATCGCATGAACCAGCGCTGCACCGCCCGCTGCAAACAACAAAAGGGCAAACGAGGCAGCAAAGCGCATATGCTGGAAATAGGTCTCGCCGACACTTGCTGGATGATCGACAAAGCCGCTCCAAAAACGATTACGCCGTTGTGTGTTCACTGTGTCTGACATGAGATGGCCCTCGCTCGAATGATGCTCGTAAACTGGCACGTATCGAGGTAGAAATTATCCCAAATTTTTTTTGAAATATGCAATTTATGGGAGATCATCCCAATATGGGCCATAATATCGATAAAATAGACCGTCATATCTTACGTTTGTTGCAGCGCGATTGCTCGATCAGCATGGATGCGGTGGCTGACATCGTGCACCTGTCACGCAATGCAATCTGGCGCCGCATCAAGGCTATGGAGGACGCCGGCGTGCTGCGTGGTCGCGTTGCGCTGGTCGACGCCCAGGCAGTGGACTTGGACCTTCTAACCTTTGTTCTGGTGCGCACGAACCGGCACGATGGTGACTGGCTAAAAGCGTTTCACAAAGCGGTGCAGGACATGCCGCAGATCGTCGGCGCACATCGCCTATCCGGCGACTTGGATTACATATTGCGTGTACGTGTCGCCAGTGTACGCGCCTATGACGCTTTCTATCAGGAGCTTATAGAGCGCGTGCCTATATCGGATGTGTCAGCCAGCTTTGTGATGGAAGACATTAAGGACACCACCGAGCTGCCGCTCTAACCCTGTGCAGAACCGATTGCGCAGAGGCATCCTGAACCCTTGTCCGTCTGCGTCTTCATTTTGACATTACAAGGAAGCTCGATTTTCCAGATCACAAGCACCGTTCGGTATGCGACGTCTCGGCTGGATACTCGACCACTCCGCGAGATAACGGGCTAACTGATTTTTTTGGATTTTTAATGGTGCTGCCGGAGAGATTTGAACTCTCGGCCTCTCCCTTACCAAGGGTAGGACAGTGTTGTCTAAATTGACAATAGTCAGTCAAGGGTTGCGCAAACTGGTTATCCGGGGGTGATGATCGGGACGGCAAAAAGACGGGCACAAATGCCACACCCCAGATACTTTAGCGTCGGCGTATTGAATATCTAGCGGTTGGGGCCTTATAGTCACAGCCAATATGGCCGGCCCCTCTGTCGCTATTTTGCGTTAAGGGTCGGTCTTTTTATGTACCAAAAGCCTTTTCTAGAAATACCCGACCAGGTCGCCCTTCTCGAAAGTAGGGGTCTGGTTGTTGGCGATCATGACCGGGCATCTGAATACCTTCGCCGTATTGGGTACTACCGTCTCAGTGCCTACTGGCATCCACTGCGCAAACGCGACTCTCAGAGCGGCATTGTACTCGATGATTTTGTGGATGGCTCGGCGTTTGAGGCCGTTACGGATCTCTACACTTTTGATGGCCGTCTTCGACTCATTGTTCTAGACGCGCTGGAGCGATTAGAAGTTTCTCTGAGAACCCAAGTCGCCCTTGCGCTAGGACGGCATGACCCGTTGGCTCATCGCAAGAAAGCCTACCTTGATGGCAAGTTCACAACGGCATCTACCGGCCAATCGAAGAGCAACCATCAGAAGTGGCTAGCCAAGCTCGATGAACGAGCACAATCATCAAAAGACAAGTTCGCTGAGCATTTTCGCACCAAATATCCGAATGATCATATGCCAGTCTGGATAGCGGTAGAATTGCTCGATTTTGGGCCGCTCTCATACCTCATCAATGGGCTGAGATTTAAAGACAAGAAGGTCATCTGCGCTGACTATCCAGGGGTACCGCCCGAGCATCTGGGGAATTGGGTCAGGACGTTGTCGTTCACTCGCAATGTTTGCGCCCATCATTCGCGCCTATGGAATAAGCCCCTCATTAGCCAGCCAAGCCTTCACAGCTCGAGCGCGCCGGACGAACTCGCACACCTCCGAACAGTGCCAGGAACCAATACACGTTTATATGCTGCTGCATGCATCATTCAGTTCATGCTTCGACACGTAAACCCACGAACAAGTTGGCGCGACCGTTTTATTCGTCAGATAAACTCGTTTCCTAGTTCCGATCACCTTCAGCTCTCATCGGCTGGTTTCCCAGACGACTGGAAAGCGAACGCGATATGGAAGTGAACTGCGCAGGCTCTGAACTCGCACCGGACGATTAATTCATCAAAAACTAACACGGCAGGTCCCGTTCCGTCCGGGACTAAAAATTTGGGACGCGGGGACGCGGGGGCGTGGGGACGAGCAAAAAACCAGTTGGACTGAACTTGAAAATGGCTAATCGCTAATGTGCGAAATTCGCCTCTATTTGACCGAAATTTACTGGAGCGTGCCCCATACGGGGCGGGCGTTTCCCTTGATATTTCAGAGACTTGTGCGGGGTTTTGCTTCGCCGCCCGCCCCATGCGGGGCGGGATGTTTGTAAAATTTGACAGAGAGCCCGGCTAAGTCATTGATTTTAATGGTGCTGCCGGAGAGATTTGAACTCTCGGCCTCTCCCTTACCAAGGGAGTGCTCTACCCCTGAGCTACGGCAGCACGGTGTCCTAAGCCTGATGCAAACGAAAAGCCCTCAAGCGGACGCAGAAGGCCATACGGGGCAGCGCCGCCATTGGTCAAGGGAAAGTTGGACCAAGCACACGTTCGCTCGCTATTGATTGGGTTCAGCGCGCGACGTCAGCTTTGCACTGTTGCACTGCCCTATGGTAAGCGATGGCGCATTCACCGCAAAGACCAAAGCGCAATGTCTCAAAGCGATAAACCATCAAACCCGGCCAAAGGGCCTGCCGTGCAGGATGATCCGCGCGCAGCGGCGCTGCGGGCCAACCTTGCCAGGCGCAAGCAGCAGGCCGGCGCTCGGCGCAGTGGTAAGGCGGTCGCAAAGACCGAAGCCTCGGTTTTCGATACGCTGAACGATCACAAGCCAAACCAAAACAAAAGCCGAGACAAGAGCGAAGATTAGCCAACTGTCCCCCGCGGTGCGCTTTACCCTAACAGCAATGGTTGCCCGGCTTTGTCGGTGCTGCGCTTGTGTCATGCTGCGATAGGCCTTACATCCGCGCATCGCACCCTCAAAAGAGATAGCTCATGGATAAGATCCGCATCATTGGCGGCAATGCTCTCAACGGCACGATCCCCATCTCCGGCGCAAAGAACGCCACCCTGCCGCTGATGATTGCAAGTCTTGGCACCGCCGAAACGCTGACCTTGCACAATGTGCCTGGCCTGCAGGATGTGGTGACGCTGTCGCGTATTTTAGGCAATCATGGTGTCGACTACGCTGTGGCCGGGCGGCGCGCAGGCGTTACCCGTACCAACGGTTCAACGGTCAACTTAACCGCCAAGGAAATTGTCGACACCACAGCCCCCTATGATCTGGTGCGCCGCATGCGCGCAAGCTTCTGGGTTATTGGGCCTCTTTTGGCGCGTATGGGCCAAGCACGCGTGTCCTTACCTGGGGGCTGCGCCATTGGCACACGTCCTGTGGACTTTTTCCTCGATGCGCTGGCCGCGCTTGGTGCCGATATTGATATTGAGCAGGGCTATGTGAACGCGCAGGCCAGCAAGGGCCTTGTCGGGAACCGTATTACCTTTCCACGCGTCACCGTCGGCGCGACCCATGTGGCGATGATGGCAGCCGCGCTGGCGCGTGGCGAAAGCGTGATTGAAAACGCTGCCAGTGAACCTGAAGTGGTTGACGTAGCTGATTGCTTGAACGCCATGGGTGCAAAGATTGAAGGGGCCGGTACCCGTACAATCCATGTGCAGGGCGTGGATGTGCTGCACGGTGCTGAGCACTCAGTGGTTCCAGACCGCATTGAAACCGGCACCTACGCCATGGCCGTTGCCATGACTGGCGGTAAGGTGACGCTGACCGGCACCTGCGCGCAGAACTTGGGTGTGGCACTTGATACGCTGGAAGCTGCAGGCGTTTCGGTGGAACGCGGCGAAGACAGCATTACTGTTGCGCGCAATGGTAATGGCCTGACGCCGGTCAATGTGACCACCGAACCTTTTCCGGGCTTTCCTACCGATCTACAGGCCCAGTTGATGGCGCTGATGACACGGGCCCAGGGGACCTCTACGATCAAAGAAACGATCTTTGAGAACCGTTTCATGCACGTTGCCGAACTTGCACGTCTTGGCGCGCACATCCGCCTGGATGGCCAGAACGCCTATATCGACGGACAGCCATCGCTCACCGGTGCTGAAGTGATGGCGACCGACTTGCGCGCCTCAGTGTCGCTGGTCATTGCGGGCCTTGTTGCCGACGGTGAAACGACCGTGGGCCGCGTCTATCACCTCGATCGCGGTTTTGAGAATCTAGAAGAAAAGCTCTCGGCCTGCGGCGCGCAGATCGAGCGTATGGCTGGGTAAAGGGTCCAGCATGAGCGAAACACCCAACCTGCTTAAGCTTGCAGCCTTGGATGGCGATGATTTGGCCGTTGTGTCAGCCGCTATGCAGGATGCGATTATCAAGACCGGCGAGATGACATATCTGCGCGCTGAGCAACGCTTTGCGTTGGTTGGCAACCGCTTTGCCTGGGAGGTGAATGCGGACCGCGACAAGCCGCCCTATGAGCGTCGCCGCACAGGTCTTCAGATCAACCGTGTCACCAAAGCCGAATTGGCTGGCTTAAACCTGCAGCGCAAAGATGATGTGCTCGACCTTCTTTCCATCACCTTTCACGTCTTGGATGCGCCGGCAGGCAGAGTAACGCTTGCCTTTGCAGGCGGTGCCACGGTGCGACTTCATGTTGAGTGCCTGGAGCTTGCCATGTCCGACCTTGGCGGGGCATGGATCACCAACGCGATGCCCAAACATCTGGGCGATGATGCATAAGCTCGCGCCAGACCAGCGCCCAACCAACGTCTGATAAACAGAGAGTTCGCCATGCCTATGCGTCTGGATACGCGCGCCGATACCTTTGAGAACGACTTTGCGGCCCTGCTCGCGGCCAAACGCGAGGAGGCCGCCGACGTTCGTGAGGTGGTGGACGGCATTTTAGCCGATGTGCGCGCGCGTGGCGACGAGGCCGTGTGCGAGCTGACGGCTGAATTGGACAAGTTGCCCATCACCCCAGAAACCATGCGCGTCGGCGAGCATGAAATAGAACAAGCCTGCGGTGATGTCAGCGTTGATATCCGTGCCGCGCTTGATCTGGCAGCTCAGCGCATCGAGGCCCACCACCAGCGCCAGATGCCCAAGGACGACCAGTACACCGATTCCCTTGGTGTGACGCTTGCCTCGCGCTGGAGCCCGCTCGATGCTGTTGGCCTTTATGTGCCGGGTGGGACGGCAAGCTATCCATCCTCAGTGCTTATGAATGCCATACCGGCCAAGGTCGCTGGCGTTGAGCGCGTTGTGATGGTGGTGCCGACACCCCTTGGCGTCACCAACCCGGCCGTTCTTGCTGCCGCGCAGCGCGCAGGGGTTGATGAGATTTACCGCATCGGCGGCGCGCAAGCCGTTGGCGCGCTGGCCTATGGCACCGCCACAATTTCGCCGGTTGCCAAGATCGTTGGTCCAGGCAACGCCTATGTGGCAGCCGCCAAGCGGGCAGTGTTTGGCACCGTTGGCATTGATATGATCGCCGGGCCATCTGAGGTGCTCATTATAGCCGATGATACGGCCAATCCAGACTGGGTGGCTGCCGACTTGCTGGCCCAAGCCGAACATGATCAGGCTGCGCAATCGATTCTCATCACGCTGGATGAAGCGTTAGGTGATGCAGTGGAAAACGCCGTCGAAGGCCAGCTTGAACAGCTCGAGCGGCGCGACATTGCCAGTGCGAGTTGGCGCGATTATGGCGCGATCATCCATGTGCAAAGCAAGGAAGAAGCGCTTGACCTTGCAAACCGTGTTGCCGCTGAGCATTTGGAGTTGGCCGTTGCTGATCCGCAGGCCATGCTGGAAGGCATTCGCCACGCAGGCGCAGTCTTTATGGGACACCACACGCCCGAGACGATTGGTGATTATGTGGGTGGATCCAACCATGTGTTGCCCACCGCCCGCTCGGCGCGTTTTTCCTCCGGCTTGTCAGTGATGGACTTTATCAAACGCACGTCTGTGCTGTCGTGCACGCCGGGCGCGTTGGCCAAGCTTGGCCCAGCGGCGATCAAACTGGCGCAGACGGAGGGGTTGACGGGGCATGCGCGTTCCGTTGCGATACGCTCCAACCAAACCTGATCTAGTCCCTCGGTTCAAAAAGCGACCATGCTGCCTGATTCCAACCCTCCTTCGAGCAGCGATGCGCCCAAAAACATGTCGCCCAATCGCCTTGTGGCCGTCGTGATTGACGAAGTGTCTATCGGTCGCTCAAGTCCAGCCATCGACCATGAGCGGCAGGTGGCGATCCATGATTTGTTGGAAGACAATAGCTTTGCCTTGCCTGCGCAGGATGCTGGCCCCTACGTTCTCAATCTGGCGGTGGTCGAGCGCCGGCTGGTATTTGATGTGCGCGATGAGACCAACCAGACCCACATTACAGCCCATATGCTGTCGCTTTCACCGCTGCGCCGTGCGGTGAAGGACTATCACTTGATTTGCGACAGCTATTACGAGGCGATCAAGACGGCCAGCCCGAGCCAGATTGAGGCCATCGATATGGGCAGGCGCGGCCTGCACAATGATGGTTCCACGCTGCTGATGGAGCGTTTGGAGGGCAAGATCGAGATTGATTTTGAAACTGCCCGTCGGCTGTTCACGCTGGTTTGCGTGCTGCATTGGAAGGGCTGAGGCGCGAGCGTGGCTGAGGCGGGCAGCACGGTTGATCCTCTGGATGCAACCAATCCCAATGTTTCGCCCTCGCCAGGTGCTGTGCTGTTTGCCTGCTCCATGAATGCGGTGCGCTCGCCGGTTGCTGAGTTGTTGGCCAAGCACCTGGTGCCTGGCAAATTCTATATCCAGTCTGCAGGCGTGCGTGCCGGTGAGGCGGACCCCTTCACTGTGGCTATCATGGATGAGATGGGTCTTGATCTGGCCAAGCATCGCCCGCGCACTTTTGAAGACATTGAAGATAGCTTCTTTGACCTTATCATCACGCTGGCACCTGAGGCCCACCACAGAGCCATGGAGCTAACCCGTGACCAGGCGGTTGAGGTCGAGTATTGGCCAACGGCCGACCCGACCCTTGTGCAGGGCTCGCGAGAGCATATCTTAAGCGCATACCGCGCGATGCGTGACGGTTTGGCCGCGCGGATTAGCACGCGCTTTGGTGCGGGCTAGGCAAATCTGTCTGGCGCGGAGCATCACACAAGGCCAAAGCCTTCACTTATCGGCGTATTTCAGCTAAACGCCGCCCACTGCGGCTGCGTTTCGGCAGCCCTCACAAACAGGAACCGTATGACCAAAGAAGAAGTTTTGGAGTTTCCAGGTGTCGTCACCGAACTCCTGCCCAACGCGACATTTCGCGTTAAGCTTGAAAACGAACATGAAATTGTTGCCCACACGGCAGGGCGTATGCGCAAGAACCGCATTCGCGTGCTGGCTGGGGACAAGGTGCTTGTGGAAATGACACCTTACGATCTGACCAAGGGTCGCATTACCTATCGCTACAAGTAAGCTGTAAGCGCGCCGACATGCGGTCTTCTGCATGCTGCACGCGCTCGCATTGTTCTCGCGGTCGCCATGTTTACCCCATGTGAACCGCTGCCATCAGGATTGCCACCGTGCTGCTGTCGTCATCGCAACCCGAACGCGCCAAACTGGTGTTGGCCTCTGCTTCGCCGCGTCGCTTGTCGCTGCTGGAGCAAATCGGTCTTGTGCCCGACCGGCTCGAACCTGCCTATGTGGATGAATCGCCGCAAAGGCTTGAGTTGCCGCGCAATCTGGCTGTGCGTCTTGCGCGCACCAAAGCGCTGACATCGCAACGCCGCATAGCGGTCGAAGGTGATTTTCGTGGGGCGATTGTACTGGCTGCTGACACTGTCGTGGCGGTTGGCCGGCGTATATTGCCCAAGGCAGAAACCCGTGAGCAGGCGCAGCGCTGCCTCGAACTTCTGTCTGGCAGGGCGCATCGTGTGTATACGGGCATCGCGATCGTCGGCTCTGATGAGAAGCTGCACAGCAAACTTGTGGAGTCACGGGTACGCTTTAAGCGATTATCTCGCGCTGAAATTGCAGCTTACCTGACCACCATGGAGTGGGACGGCAAAGCTGGAGGCTATGCCATTCAGGGCAGCGCAGGGGCTTTTGTGGTGCAACTGGTGGGGTCCTACAGTGGGGTGATGGGGCTGCCGCTGTATGAGACCACCCAATTGCTCAGCGGCAATGGACTTTCCGTCATTGATGCGTGGCAGGAAACCGCACCAGAAGCACAATCAGCGTAAAGGGTACGCTCGACCATGAGCCGGAAAGCCACTCGCAAAGCGACTTGCCCGATCTGCGATCAAAGCCTGCCCTCGAGCCCTGCGAGCAAATTTGCCCCATTTTGCTCTGCACGATGCAAAGATGTCGACCTCAACCGGTGGTTGTCAGGGGGCTACTATATTCCTGGTAACCAATCAGGTGATGACAGCGAAGCGGTGCCCGAACTTGCCTCTACGTCAAAACATGACGATTTTTGGCCGAAATCCCCAAAAACAAAGCATTAGTCAGCTATTGGAACAATCGCGTTAACCGTTGGTTAGGGCGATATAAGCATAGTCCCCACGATACTCGCATAGGTTGTATTTTGCATGTTGCATTGCACCAGAAAATCTGCGGTACACTGGGGATCGCTATAGTTAAGACACTCTCACTGAAACAAATGATATTTTCAGGCTTTGGCCTGGTACTCGTGCTGCTGATGACTTTGGCAGCCGTGTCGCTTCGCGGCACCAACACCATCGGACATGATTTCACCGAATACCGTCAGGCGGCGCGCGAAAGTCTGCTGGTCAACGACGCCAATGCCACGCTGCTGCAGGCGCGGTTGGCCGTTATGCAGTACCGCGTCGCAAACTCCGACGAGACAGCGCAAAATGTTCGCGATCAAATTACCCGTCTGGCAGAACTGAAAGACGAGCTAATCGATTTCGTAACAGACCCAAGCAAAGGTGAGCGCATAGAAGAGCTCCGTGGGTACGTAGACGATTATAAGACAACGTTTGCGGCTATTGTCGACATACAAAATCAGCGCAACGTGCTTGTTCCGCAGATGAACGAAGCTGGTCGCGACGCCCGCTCGGTGGTCAGCGACATCATGGCGGATGCGTACGGCGCGGATAACGGTGATGCGGCCTATCTTGGCGGGGTCGTCCAGCAGCATCTTATGCTGGCGCGATATTATGCTGAAAAGTTTTTGCTCGAAAACGCCGAGTCGGACCGAGCACGGACCCTGCAGGAATTGCGGACAGCCGAAGAAACAGCCGACTTGCTGTCTCGCTTCGTGCGCACGGGCGCATTGGCATCAAACTTTGCCAGTTACCAAGAAAATGTCGACAATTTCGAAGCACTGTTTCAGGAAATTGCCGATTTGATTATGGCGCGCAATGCCCTGTTGGACGAGCGGCTGGATGTGTTGGGCCCCCAGGTTGCAGGTGGTTACGCAGCGCTGCTTGGGGATGTTGTGGACGTCCAAAACACAGTTGGTCCGCGTGCGGCAGCTGAAGTTGCCAGCATCTCCCGCTCTACAATGGTGCTGGGTCTTGTCGCGATTGCGCTTGGTCTTGTTGCCGCGTTCTTTATTGGACGGCTCATCGCTGGTGCTATCGGCGACGTCGTTGCCCGCATGAAAGATCTCGCTGCGGGCAATCTGGACATCGATATCAAGGGCAGCGACCGCAAGGATGAACTTGGTGACATGGCCCGTGCCTTGTTGGTGTTCCAGGAAAATGGGCGTGAAAAGGTGCGCCTTCAGGCTGAGCAGGAGCAAGTCGCAGAACAGGCTGAGGCCGAAAAGCGGCGCACGATGAACGAAATGGCCGATGGCTTTGAGGCCAGTGTCAATGAAGTGGTTGCGGGCGTGTCCAGCGCTGCCGAACAGATGGTTGGTCTGACGCAACTGCTTACCCAATCGGCAGAGCGCGCCGGTGAACGCTCAACCGCAGTGGCTGCGGCCTCTGAGGAAGCATCCACCAACGTTGAGACTGTGGCCGCAGCCTCAGAGGAAATGACCAACTCAATTGCGGAGGTTTCCCAGCGTGTTGGCCAGTCAGCCACCATGACTGATGAAGCCGCACGCGGCGCAGAACAGACCACCGCAACGGTGAGCAGATTGTCCACCAGTGCGCAGACGATTGGCGATGTGATCTCCATGATCTCTGATATTGCCGAGCAGACGAACCTGTTGGCGCTCAACGCAACCATCGAGGCGGCGCGCGCTGGCGAGGCTGGCAAGGGTTTCGCGGTGGTGGCCAGCGAGGTGAAAAGCCTGGCGAACCAAACGGCCAAGGCAACCGAGGAAATTTCCGCACAGATCACCGGCATGCAAGGCGAAACCGATGCGGTGGTGCAGGCAATTGAAAAAATTGGCGGCATGATTACCGAGCTTAACGGTACATCGTCCTCGATCGCGGCGGCGGTGGAAGAGCAGCATTCTGCCACGCAAGAAATTGCTCGCAACACAGCGCAGGCCGCTGATGGCACACGTGAGGTTTCCTCCAACATCACCGAGGTTTCGTCTGCCGTGCAAGAGACCGGCCAGGCTGCCAGTGAGGTTCTCACAGCATCGTCCCAGCTTGCGGGCGAAGCCGAGCGCTTGCGTGAAGGTGTGGCAGGCTTTTTGCGTACCGTGCGCGCTGCCTAAACACCACGCCTTTTGCGAATAACACAGCCGTCGCATCCTTTGGGGTGCGGCGGCATTTCTTTGCCCATCTAGGCGCTTGCGCTGCTCATACTCCTTGCTTATAACGCCGCTTCGTGATGCCGGGTGGAAGGCCCATTTGGCAGAACGATGCCCAGGTAGCTCAGTTGGTAGAGCACGCGATTGAAAATCGCGGTGTCGGTGGTTCGAACCCGCCCCTGGGCACCATAGCATATTTTTCTTCAAATTTTTCAATTACTTAAACAGTGTTTTTGTCCCACCGCATCATTTTGTGGGTAAAAGTGGGACTTTTTGTTCCGTATCTGATCTGCTTGCCGATTCGCGCGTGCCTTCGGCGCATTAACGAAGGTCTGAACAGTTGCCGCTTCGCGATCCCCGGCGCGCGCAGCAGAACTTTGTCAGCGTGGCCGATTATATATTGTAGTAGCGTATAGGCTGACCGCTTCCGAATGGCAGTTCCTTTGGAAGGCGTTTGCCGTTCTCTCCGACAAGACGCTCGCGGACGCTCTCTTCGACTGGGCTTTGTTTGAAGCCCCATTTGTCGGGACGTTGATTTGTTTTCGCAACGATCTGCGGGAAATTAGCGTGTGTAGCCGCCAACCATTCAGTTGGCTTGAAAACGGCGAGCGTTCGTCCCTGTTTTACAGGAACAACGTAATCGGCCTGACGCGCCCTGTTCACATTCAGTTTCCAGGCGACCGCACTGGACGCATAAACTGCCTCTAGTGACGACGTGTCCTCAATCCTTCCAACACTTAGGAAGATAATTCTGTCATCGTCCCGGAGATCCACTTCGGTGAGGTCATAAAGCGCCATGATCTGTTTTGGAGACACGGGGCCGCGATCCGCACTTCCATGACCGCCCTGGATGTTCGTGAGCCCCGGGTAAGCGTCTATAACGGCGGCCTCCACCTCGTCGATGCTTTCCGGTGAAATGCCATGCCGGTGTATGACGTACCCAACTTCCAGCTTGCTGGATCGAATCTCGCGAATCCGGGTCAGCTTGAGGGACAAGTCATCTTCTGGTGCGTCTTCGGGAAGCTGCAACTCCAGTCTTGCATGATGGAAGACGCGGTTATTTTTTCCTTGTCCAACATAAAAGGTTTCACCGTTTCGCGGATCGATAAGCCGATACACATAGTGGCCAACGAGCTCAGCGGTATGGGCATCAAACATAGCATTTCTCCACTTTATTGGTCGCGACCAACCAGTCCTTGCGAAATTCATCCATGTTGTACCGACACAGACCGACCCACGGTGTCGGTGGCCAATCTTCGCCATCCACGGCGCCGGCACTCTCAAGGTCTTGAAGCATTAGCAGCTGTTCTGAATCGCTGAGCTCCGCGTTACGCGCGGCGCGATGTTCTTCGTGGCGCCACAACAGCCCGGTGCGGCGCAGTCGGACGAGTGCCTTCGGCGGCCCCCCAGCTTCCGGGTGCCAGACATAAAAGTAGCAGTCATCCAGTGCGACAGCATCGACAAGCTCTCCGGCACAGTTTCGGAGCTGACTGCCCGCACGGCGCATGTCTTCCGCATTCCGCAGCGGCCACAATCGGGGTTGCGGCTCTAGCGGTGCCTCCGGAAACCGGCAACGATCCAAAAAGCGTTGGATCAGACTTTGCGGCTCTTCTAAATAATCATCACCGTTCAAGACCGCTTTCAGAAACTCGTGTGCATCACGCATGAACGCGTCGATGGTAGTCCTGAGCTCTTGTTCTTTCAGGTCGTCGACCAAGCGTCGAACAAGCTTGATCTGCTTGTTGATGCCGTGCGCCGATGCGATATCAGGCACCACCTCCAACGCTCTGGGGCTCAGCGCCAATGGATCGAGTGAATCAGCGACAGCCAGAATGCCAACGGATAATTTTGGGCCGTGACGCAAGGCGTGGATTACATTCTCCCCCGGATCGCCTTCCAGCCAGTGAACAAGAAATCTGTAGAGCTCCCGATCCAAGATTCCGAACCGGGGATTGGCGACCAGCTGCGCGAACGCTCCTGGAACTGAAATCCGCAGCGCACGAAACAGCCGCCCTTTCTTCATGGTCTTGATCGCCTGAGCGACATCAGCGCTTTGGAACGCTTCGTCATTAAGTAACGCACATGCTGCTGCGATTGTCTGTCGGCGCGGCGCTCCCGTTTCTATGGTTTCGCTCAACAGGCCCGGCGCCAAGCGATCAAGCCTTGCCAATGCCGAAAGGAACCAATGGGGGGTGTCGTGTTTGGCATACATAGCATTGCTCCTCCGTCGATGATGATCTGGGCACGTGGCCGCGTAATGATCATTGTTGCTCTCAGGAGCATAACTGGTTGGCGGAAGCCTATGCGTAACACTCGGGATTTTCCGCTTTGTATTGCAGCTGTATATCCAAGGAGATGGATCGCGCGATTGCTCTGTATTGGACGCTACCTGTGTATTGGGCTCAGTTTACGAGCCTTCCCAACGGCGTTGACGAAGCGGCCAAAGCAAGCACAACGATCTGGTATCAACGCGAAATCACTCGAAGATTTTGCCGAAATGAGAACATCAAACTTCTATCTGAAGAATTATTTATGGATGTCCGCCCAGATAGAGGATCGCCAGAAATTGAAGGCCCACTAAGAAAAATATTTGCAGCGTGCGAAAAGAGTGATGCATTTTTTTTGTACGTCAATTTCAGCGGTAGGTTCGGCACTCGGTCACACTCACATTTGAGATGGTGTATCGAAGACGCAAACGTAGAAGCGTTGTGTTTACCCGCCGAGACAATACGCACGGCGTCCGGCGCCTTCGATATTTATGGACATTTTCGGAATTGGAAAGCGATCCAGGAAGAGCATACGCGCCAAAAGGAGAGCCGTAAGTACCAAGCCCGTGGCATGGCAACTCACTTGCGCCGCAAAGGGCTTACCTTTCGTGAGATAGCTGTGATGATGAACGAGAGAGACATTCTTTCGGCCACTGGCAAGACATGGACGGCGGACAGCTTGCGGAAATTTCTGGCATCCGCAGCAGATACACAAGCTAGGTCTCGAAGCTGAGAATCGATCACAGCCCGCCAAGAATGCTTTTGGCTATTCATTTTGATACAAGGCAGTAAGAGCCGTTTTGGCGCTCCCTGCGGAAAATCCCGAGCGATCATCGCTGAGCGCATTTGGGATGCTATCTCTGCCAATGAGCACAGAGCACTTTGTGAATTGAGTGGGTTTGGCAATTACAGGGGCAACGGGATGCAATATGAGCAAGAAATAATTGAAGACCTATCGCTGCTGACAGATCAGGGCGCAATTTCTCGCATCTCAGATAGCCTGTACATGACATCATACAGAGCGCTCATTGCTCTTGCGGCTGAGATTGAAGACGACCCAAAGCACGACAATCTCCTAGCCTTGGCATGCGCAGCGTACGGCTGGATGCCGACGATCTTGAAGTCATTTGCCTGGTCAAATAGCAGTTTGAGCGAACCGATACGAACTTTGAGGTCTGTCTCTTCCAGCCCAGAGGCCAAAAAGATATTGGATCAGTTTTCTGCCCACGCTCCAGTAAACGGCTCTTGGATCGGCACCAGCAAGCTCCTGCATTTTTTGAACGTCGATCATTTTCCGATATGGGATAGTCGGATTGCTATCCAATTCGGGATGAAACACCATTTTCAGTTCAATCGGCGTGATGTTTACATTCAATATATCCACTTTATGCACACTCTCGCTCGCGAAGAATTTCAATGGATCGAAGCCATGCAAGGCGCAGTGAGCAAAAAATACTCATATACGCCGTCGCGTATACGCTGCATTGAAATGATGATTTTTGAACGTACCAGCACTTCAACGTGACTTGAACCGGTGATGGCCGACGAAATGCCCCCTACAGGTGATCTCGGATCAGCTCCAGTCGCGACCATGCTTTCTCCTTCAGGAGCGCGATTGGCGCCGGATCATCCCGCTCATACTCATCCGGTATGTTGAGCATGATGATCCAATTGTCCGCAGGGCGCTGTTTGAATTTCCTGCGGATACGTTCGCGGTGATGGCTTTCCATCGCGACAATCACATAAGCCCACACGACCAGCTCTTTGGTCAGCGGCCGCGTGGAGTTTTGGTCCGTTCCGGCTGATAGCGCATCAATCCCGTTCATGGTCTTGAACAGTGTCCCGGCGGTTGGGCTGCTCAACTTGTTGGCGCTACAAACGAACAGAACCTTCATTGATCCTACCTTTCATGGCCACGGGACATGAGTTTCATGCCCGAAGCAGCCAGCACTTTTTGGTTTGCCGCGCGGGTGTAGCGGGCGGCTTCTTTCATGGTCGTCCAACCGAAGATCGCCATAAGCTGCCGCTCCGTTGCGCCGTTCTCAGCAGCGACAGCAGCCCCTGCTTTTCGGAGTCCGTGTGCTGAGCAATGGTTCAGTGCAGCAGCATCGCATTGTTTGCGGAACCAGTTGCCGAAGCCATTGGATGTGAACGGTTTGCCAAAGGCCGTGACCAGAAAGGCCAGATTGCCGGTGGGCGTCGCATCGATGACTGCTTGTAGCTCTGACAAAACTGGAATCGAGAGCGTAATAGGCTTCCGGCTTTTGTTCTTTTCCTGCGTGATGGTCAGCCAGCCATCCTTGATATGCTGCGGACCGAGCTTCACGATGTCCGAGCGGCGCTGCCCCGTATAGAGTAGAAGCGCCAAAGCAAGCCGGGCTTTGCTGCCTACCGGATGGCACGCTTCAAACTGCCGAACTTCTTCCATTGTCCAGCTATGGAAGCCCTCACTGCCTGTCTTGAGATAAGGGACATCGCGCGCGGGGTTGCGGTTGCTCAAGTCGCTCTCAAGTGCGTAGTTGAAGACCTGCCGCAGCGCTTTGATCAGACCATTTGCCGCCTCTGGCGTATTTGCCTTTTCATCACGCCGCTTACGGACATGCCTTGGCTCCATCAGGGCAAAAGGTTTGGAGCCATCCGTTTTACAGATACCATCCAAGACACGTCGCCGTACATACTGCGTGCGCGGGCTCAGCTGCTTGAATTCAGCGGACGCAAAATACTGCTCGCAAAGCCATTTGAAGCTTCCTTTTTCGCCTCTGCGTGAGACGGTTTTTCGTTGTGCGACTTGCCCACCGGCAAGCGCGGTACGGTATTCATCCAGGAAGTCTTGCGTTCCCGGCGTGCTGCGAAGCCGGACTTTCTTAGCGCCCGGCTTGCGCAAATAAACGCGCACATTGCCGTGCCGGTCGGTGTCTTCAATGAGGTGTTTTAGACGAAACTCACCTGTTCCATCGCGCATCTTAAATGTTGGCATCGCTAGCGACCCTAGTCATCATCCCACGGATTGTTCATGCTTTGGTCCCCATCAGGAATCATCTCGAACGCCTGGTCAAGTCTTATTCGGTCCCAGACTTTGCGGCTGTTGATCTGCTTGGCTTCTGGCATGCGCCCATCGCTGACAAGCTGATCAAACAGTGACGCCGAGATACCGACATAGGCCGCCGCTTCAGCGCGCGAGAGACCGCGCGGCGCGAGTGAAGAGGGCAAGATGTCAGCTTTCCTGGTCATACGATTAGGTATGAGGAAACGTTCGTCAAAAGAGGAGGACACAAGCTGGACAGCCAGTCACCAGGCCGAGTTTGTCGACCTGGCGGCATGCTTATGGGCAAGGGCCTGAAGCGTAACGCGCTGCAAGCGCGCGCTCGATAACTTCAAGGTTTGATAGCGCAACACGCCTCTGATCGGTCATTGGCGCGCTTTGCGTCAGCGCTTGAGTTTCTTTGCGAAACAACGCTTGCAGTTGCGGCACTGATTTTCCTGAGAGGGCTGCCATTGTGAAGATTGCAGACATGGACGTCTCCTTTCTTTGTGGTTCAAGCCCCGACCGCCGGGGCCTTATAGACCCCCCCAATCATCCTCGCTGGGTAAGGCCCAAAGAGAGCGGGTTTGAACACAAAGAAGGGCTGAGAATTCCATCAAGCAGCGTCACACTCGGTCAGCGCAGCGGAAAAAAATCAGCTTGATTAGGATGCCGCCAAGCGTTGCTGGCTAACGGTCATGTATTATTCGTTAATTCTAAATTAAGGAAATTTTTGATATAATAATCGTAATATAATTGTTGTTATTACTATGAAGTCTGAATTTAACGTTCGCGGCCTCGTTATTGAATATCGCCGCCTTGGAACCATTGCTCTGGATGAGCTCAAGCAAGCCATCATCGCTGATCTGAATGCGCTGCATGACCAGTACGGCATCAGCTATGTGACAGGCACGATCCTGAGAATTTTCCCGACAAATGAATATGGAGAAGACGTCACGGTTACAAAACCGGAAGGCGGGCGGGTTTTGCGTATCGATACGCATCACTATCGGCCAGCCTGCAAAGACTATGAATTATAATAATATCAGATACTTATATGGATGATCGACTGCCGCATTTTTTGAATCTCGAACAATCTCGCCAATTTCTGGCTGAGCTTGGCATTGAGCTCAACGAGCGGCAAATGAAGCGCGCAGCCGATCCCGATCCGCATGGGAGGCGCAAACTGCCGTTCTTCATTGACCCCATAGATGGACGGCTCAAAATTGAGAAGGGTGCCTTGCTGCGCATCTATCAAAAAGCGCAAGTCGAAGCGGAGCGCAATATTGTTAGGGATAAGTAATCAATTTGAGTGAAGGAGCGATTCACGCGGTATTTTCGCTCCGCTAGAATGAACGAATGTCAGATATAAGAAAAAGAACAGGCGAAAAAGGCACAACCTATCAAGTCCGATACCCATCCCAGGCGACGAAGTCGGGCTATGCTTACAAGACATTCACGACAATGAAAGAAGCGCGTGCTTTTCGCGATGCAGAGCGTGGTCGGCGGTATATCGGTCCACTCGATCCGGCTATTCAAGCTATGGACGACGCTGTTGATGCATGGATCAACATTTGTGAGCGCGAAGGACGGGATGGGCGTGATCCGGTGACCGGATATACCCTGAAGGGTTATCTCAGGCGCGCTGAAATCATGAAGTCCTATCCATGGGATAAGAGTATTTCAGAGCTTCAAACCCCCGACATCGTCGCGTTTCGATCTTGGCTTCTGCGAGAGCATAGCCGCGATCTGGCGCGCCGGGTGATGAGTTCGCTTCATGGCGTCCTCAAAGAAATGGCCATGCGTGGCCATATTCCGATCAATCCGGCCGCAGATGTGACCATTCGGGCAGAATCTCGCTACGATGAAGCCGTCACCATTCCCACGACTGACCACGTCAAACGCCTTTTACAAGCCGCTGACCGGCTTGCTGAATCATCCAACAAGCAAACCGCACGCACGTGGCAGCGCTATCGGCCAATGCTGTACCTGGCCGCTGACACGGGGATGCGACCACAAGAGTATCTCGTCGCGGCCCGATCCAATCTCTACGACGGCGGTATCTTCGTTGATCGTGCGCTTGAGCGCGGCGGTTACAAAATATCGGTGACAAAAACAAAGGCGGGTAGGCGCTTTATTGATCTGAGCCCGAAGACCTATGCCCTGATAAAGGACTATGCCGAAAACCACGCCGCTCCAAATGACTATGATTTGATCTTCCCCACCGCCAATGGCCGCTGGCAAGATACCGACAACTGGCGAAAGAGGGGCTTTTACAAAGCGTGCATTGAAGCCGGTCTGGTCGACAACAGGCTCGACTCTAAAGGGCGTGTGCTGACCAAGTCGCGCTACAGCCCTTATGATCTTCGCCACTTTTACGCATCGATGTTAATTGAGAAGCGGGTCAATCTGAAACGCATTCAGTTGCTCATGGGACACGAGGACATCAAGACGACTCTCAATGTCTATGGCCACCTACTTAATCAAGCCGAACAAAAAGACCAGGATCGCATCATGATGTTAGATTTCATGGATGCATAAAAAGATGAAATATAGCCAGCAATGTGCTATACTTCGGAAATAGGTGTTAATTCCTAATATTCGTTGTGGCAAATCTGTGGCGAGTCCTCGCTAACCAGCTCTCACTAAGGCTTAAAGCCTAGCCTGTCACGCCGGAGGTCGCGGGTTCAAGTCCCGTCTCTCGCGCCATTTAAAATCAATGACTTAGCGGTCATTTTGCAGTAAAAATAGGGCTCCTTGAGCCCTTTTTTCTTGCCTGAAACAGTCCTCTGTAACCCGCAGAGATCCGCCATTGTATTTTCTAAGCATTGTGGCGTTGTGGCAAATTTGTGGCAAAAACAACCGCCGCCCAGTCACTTCGAATCGCTTGTTTTATGCGGTTTCTGGCTCTGTATTTGATTGATCAAATTGAACAAAAAGCGGGTTTTTACCCGATTTGCCACAATTTGCCACAAATATACTTCGAAACCATCGGTCTGCTTGGCTTGCGACCTTATCGTCGCGTGCGGTTGAACGAGCTTCGCAACGATGATGTCCATTACTTTTTCTCCTGGTCTGCCTTGTTTTGACGAGCGTGTTTGGCTTTTTTTGCTTGTTGTTCTTCTTTCACTTTCCGATCAATAGCGGCCGCACGGTTTGCCCACGAGCCACTCGGCTTGAGCGCCGGTTTAAGCGTCTCTGTCTTGATCGTGCTGTCCGCGCTCTCACTTTTGACCGAGGGCATAGCTTTTGCCGCTTGGTTCAAATCGCTTTTGGCATCTGCTTTTGGTTTAATTGCCATCACCGTTCACTCCTCAATTCGATGAAGCGCAACATGGCAGTGGCAACCGCGCCCGAACAGGACATGATCTAGACAGTTCTGAACGCGGGCCATGCCGAGCCTTGATCGACCAGCCGGTTTGATTTGGTTTTGGGGCTTAACCTGGCGCGCGTCTCCTTCGCGGTGGTTTTCAATCCAGTAGCGGTTCCTGACAGGCGGCTGCCGCAGATCAACGGCCTGCCCGCACCACACCATTTCATGGCCGTGTTGGCCGTTCCCCTAAAGGTGATCAGCGGCGTTGCGCCGCCCGTCGTCGTTCTCCGCGTCTTGAAAAACCAAGCGCGAAAGGAGAGCGACCATGACACACAAGACCAAATCAAACCGATCCGGCACCAAGCCTGATATCTATACCCGCATCACGAATGAAATCGTGACCAGTCTCGAACGAGGTGTAAAGCCATGGACACAGCCCTGGCATGCTGAACACGCGGCAGGACCGATTAGCAAACCACTGCGTTTTAACGGTCAGTCGTATAGCGGCATAAACGTCATAACTTTATGGGCAACAGCAAATGAGCGCCGCTATGCAGCGCCCATTTGGATGACCTTCCGGCAGGCAAAAGAGCTTGGCGGAGCTGTCCGCAAAGGGGAAAAAGGCGCGCCTGTTGTTTATGCCAATACGCTGACGCGTGAAGAGATTGATGACAAAACTGGCCAGCAATCCGAAAGAGCCATCCCGTTTATGAAAGGCTATACCGTCTTTAACATCGAACAAATCGATGGTCTGCCAGATCATTTTTATGCCCAGGCAACGCAGACGAACAATTCCAAGCAGCGCATCCAAAAGGCAGAAGCCCTGTTTGCAGCATCAGGTGCCGAGATCAGACACGGCGGGAACAGCGCGCACTATACGCCCGCCCTGGACCGCATCCAGATGCCTCACTTTGAGACCTTCCGCGATGCTCATAGCTACTACGCAACGCTTGCTCATGAACTCACACACTGGACCCGCCATCCCAAGCGGCTCAACCGTGATTTTGGGCGCGAGCGTTGGGGAGATTCTGGCTATGCAAGAGAAGAGCTTGTTGCAGAACTCGGTGCGGCGTTTTTATGCGCTGATCTAGGATTAACTCTTGAAGATCGTGGGGACCATGCGGCCTACATTGCGAGCTGGCTGCAAGTGCTCAAGAACGACAAGAAAGCCGTGTTTGCAGCCGCCGCGCATGCGCAGCGCGCTGCCGAGTACATTACCAATATCGCAACACAAACCGAGAAGGTCGCCGCTTAAGGCGGCATTCTTTGATGCGCAGCGAGTCCTCTTGCCAAGATGGATTGGCAATATAAACGCATCTTGCGAAGGCGATTTATTTAATATTGTTTATGTAGTACAATGATTGAAGCGTATTTTTATTAATTTATTAACGATGTTTTTCTATGATTATATTTGAGGTTATTTATGAGGAAATTCGGATTTTTATTTCTGACTTTGGCGGGTTTGGCGTTTGCTGCCCCCGCATATGCGCAATTGCAGGGCCCCCAACCGCAAGTGGGCGATAGCTGTGCCGCAGTTCCCCAAGGCGCGACTATGCTAACGGGTGATACCAACAATGACCGTCAAGACGTTGTCATCATCTGCGACGGAAGCACATGGCAGGCGATGATCTCAGGAAGTGGCAGTGAAGCCGATCCAACGGTTCCAGCCTCTGTGAAAGACGGTGTCGATTGGTCTGAGCTGAGCGGTATTCCGGCTGGCTTTGCGGACGGGACAGACGACGCTGGGGGCGGCGGCGGAAGCATCAACAGCGTTATAACAGTCAACCGTAATAATAGCACAACCAGAGATTTTTGCTTTTTGAGCAGGGTGTCTAATACTATGTCCTTCGGAAGTTTCTGCCAAATAACTGGAACTCAAGGAAGCCGCACATCCAAGGAAATGTCAGTAAGTGGTGACAATCCAGACTGTAGAATGACATGTTTTAATTTCGACTAGATTTTCAAAGTAATTTTTACCGTCCGGAGCACTCGGGGAAACGAAAATCATTGCATCCCCTTTTGATCATCAAAATTGCCATTTCACACCTCAGTCGGTACTAACTGCACATTCCC